>NZ_CP173154.1:2246373-2298335 GCF_044986265.1 Lysinibacillus sp. S1 | reverse complement strand
ATCCTATAAGATGCTGTATAATATAGTGAGTGAATATCCTCCATTTATAGGGGTATTTTTAGTGTGAAGGAGAAGAATTTCCTATGACGCATCCATTTCAATCAATTGAAGAAGTAACACTTCAAGAGTTTGTGTTGTTTATTAAAATCCATCATCAGCAAATTGAAGAGAATACAATTATTTACCTTAATCTAGAACCTTCTATAACTGGGGCAGATCGAAAAAGAACAGCAATGCTATTAGATTCATTTTTGCGTTTAATGACACATGCAAATATCGATGAATTAAATAATGATGAGAAGAGTTTTTTCAACACATGGCTTCAATCACAGTTGTCCATTATTGATAGGAAGAGCTTTAATTTATTTCAATTAATATTTGAGAAATCGTTGATTACTTTTATGATTCAACAGAAGAGTAGTCGAACGAACGCCATCTTCATGTATGTATTATCGACATTTACGTTACTTGTAGAGCTTTATTATGACTGTGAGGGAGATAACCAAACTAGTAACATAGCTAGCGAAAATCAGAAAATTAGGCACTTACAATTATTAGATAGGCTTGATAAATTGCTTATTAGTTCCTCAGGTTATCAGGATTTAGCGCTGATTTTAAAAAAATGTGAAGAGTATTTTAGTTATAAAAGATGTGTATTTTACGCATATGTCCCATGGTCCAATCAATTTTATGGAGTTATTGGCGCAGAGCTGCCTAAGGTGCAAAGCATGAAAGGGGAGTTGACTGGGGAAAACACGATACTTAGTTCAAGAAAGCCCATTTATTTAAAAAATCCTAAAAATTACGTGAAAGAAGAGCATATCCAATTATTTAATTTATCCTCGATTATTTTTATTCCCATTTTGCGTCAAGAGCAATTATTTGGATGGCTAACATTTGATCAGCTAGGGGAGGAGTTTGATTGTACAAAGGAAGAATTAACACTCCTTGAGGAAGTAGGGAAGCGTTTAGGTTTATTTTTATCACGTAAGGGCGAGAAGGTAGAAAAGAATACAGTGCTTCATTTAACTGAAAGGGAATCGATGATACTTGGCCTGCTTGCCGAAGGATATGATAATAAAAAAATTGCTGGTTTATTATTTTTAAGTGAGCATACTGTCAGGGATTATGTAAGCAGTCTTATGACAAAGCTCAAAGCAAAGAATCGAACACAGGTCGTTGCCTCAGCCTTTCGTCTAGGACTGTTAAGCTAAAACACCAATGCACTTCTATTAGGAGTGCATTTTTTGTTTCTTCAAATGACAATAAATTACTAATTAATATTCTGACAATAAATACTATTAAAAATATAGTTTAAATAATAGGTAACTATTGTCATCAAAAGCTTTTTTGGAGGGAAAGCAGTATAGTAGTAAAACAATTTTTACGAATATTACAAGTGAAAGCGATTAAGCTTACACGATTGTAATGAAATTGAAAGCCAATGCGATAGAGTGTAATACATTATTTTGCGAGAATGTGTATAGAAGCAAGAACAAGAAGCGGAGGCATACACAATGAATGAAAAATTAGAAGGCGTATACGAGGAATACAATCGTTATATATATCATTTATGTTTAAAACTAACTCGCAATAATATAGAAGCTGAAGATTTAATGCAAGAAGTTTGGGTTAAGGTTGTACGCTATGAAGATAGCGTGGCCGAAGTAGAGCATATTAAAGCTTGGCTGACAACTATTACAATGAATACATTTAGAGATCGCTATCGTAAAAAAGTACGACGTAGCAAATATATGATGAACCAACCTGAAACATTAGACGTGCCGATTCTAGATTTGGTTCCCAATAACGATATTTCTACAGAAGAAAAAATTGAAAAGGACATTGTAACAAAACTAGTCCAGGATAAAATGGAGCAATTAGATGCTATTTATAGAAAGACTTTATGGTATTTCTACATAGACCAATACTCACTTGCAGAAATCTCTACAATTATGAAAGTTTCCATTGGTACTGTGAAATCTCGTTTATTCCGTSCAAWGGCTCGATTAAWAGAAATGCTCATGTCAGMTACAGCTATTKTGGAATMTGTVCTACCAGCGTAATAAWGCARAWKGGTYGCACATCACAGTACTTAGACGGAAGTATTTGGTCGACTAATCAAAAAAGATGCATTCGCAAACAGTTGCAAATGCATCTTTTTATTGTGCTTTAATCTGGTCGATTTGTCTCCACATCCAATAAACATTTAGAGAAAATAGTTCGTAAGGTTTGCAGTTCCTCCGCTGTTAGCATACCAAACATATTATTAATGATTTCGCTCACTTGTTGACGAGATTCTTTTAATATGTTTTCACCGTCAGCCGTAATGACTAGTTGAGAAGCACGGCGGTCTGTGGCATGCTGTGTTTTTTCAATAAAGCCACCATTTATCAGCTTGGTTGTTAAAACAGTGACACCACCAGTAGTTACTTTTAACCGCTCAGCAATAGCAGAAGGGCGTTTTGGGCCCTCCTGCGATAAGTAGTCTAAAATTAAAATATGGGATTTTGAAAAGCCGAGTACATTATGATTATTCCACTCGTTTGCCCACTTACGCTCAATAGATGAAACGACTTCAAACAACGAGGTAATGGCTTTTTGTTTTTCTTGGTCCATAGAAGGTCATCTCCAAAACTGTTTTAACTTTCTTGTGCCAATCTTGTCATCGCATTTAATTCGTAAGCACGTACTTTACGTGGGATAAAACGACGGATGTCCATCTCATTGTAACCAACTTGAATACGTTTTTCATCTATTATAATAGGGCTACGCAACATTCTTGGGTGTGCCTGAATGATAGCAAATAGCTCTTGAATAGAAAGTTGGTCGATGTCGATATTTAAGTTTTTAAAGTCATTTGAGTTTGTTGCAATGATTTCATCTGTGCCATCTTCAGTCATACTTAGAATTTCTTTGAATTCTGCAAGTGTAAGTGGGTGAGATGTAATACGTTTTTCTTTATATTCTATGTTGTGATCTTTTAACCATTTAAGTGCTTTTCTGGATGAAGAACAGCTCGCTTGTGAGTAAATTGTAACTGTCATTCTTCATTCCTCGCTTTCTTTTTTAGATTATATTTTACAAATAGCATATTAGTAAGTTAATAGTTTACATATATATCTTACTAGTAAGCTATATATAAATCAATAGTTAATTGAAAAAATTTCTCAATCGAATTATTATTTTTTCAGTTATCTGCAAATATACGAAGATAAGCGTAAAAAGTTTCGTTTATTCAGCTTACAATGATGTAAGTTATGTTAACTCTATAGAAAATGTCTTTTTAAGCTATAAAATCGATGTTGAATTGATAGGGACTACTAGAATTCTAAGTTGTCTCGTAGGAGAGAGTTAGATGGAAGTAGGGGTAAAATTGTTAGTCCACTGATTATAGTATGTTTAAATGAGGCTATTTATACATAGAACTTAAAAAAATTTAAAAGAGCAGCCCCATAACATGTTGGAGCTGCCCTTGAAATAATTAGTCTTGGCCTTGTTGTCCAGAAGTAAACCAATCTTGAACATTCCAGACTTTTGTTACGAGTCCTTCATAGAAATCAGGTTCGTGACTTACTAGCACAATGGTACCTTTAAATTCTTTCATGGCACGTTTTAATTCATTTTTTGCATCTACATCTAAATGGTTTGTCGGTTCATCGAAGAGAAGCCAGTTAGCTTCCTCCATCATTAATTTACATAAACGCACTTTAGCTTGCTCGCCACCAGATAAAGAATTAAGCGGACGTGTAATATGGTCAGTTTTTAGGCCAGCTCTTGCTAAAGCTGCACGTACTTGGGCTTGTTCCATAGAAGGGAATGCATTCCAAACATCATCAATTGGCGTGATTTTCTCAGCTTTTACTTCCTGTTCAAAATAGGAAGGATATAGGTAGTCACCACGGACTACTTTCCCACCAAGCGCATTAATTTTWCCTAACATTGTTTTTAATAATGTGGATTTAACAACACCATTCATACCGACTAAAGCAATTTTTTCTCCTCGTTCAATCGCAAAAGAAAGTGGATGAAGTAATGGCTTGTCTTTATCGTAACCAATCACTAAGTTCTCAGCCTCTACAACATAGCGGCTAGATGAACGGGCTTCTTTAAAACCGAATTCTGGTTTTACAGCTGTTTCTGGGCGATCAATTCGCTCTAAACGATCAAGTTGCTTAGCGCGTGATTTTGCACGACCAGTAGTGGAGTAACGAGCCTTGTTTTTGGCTATAAAATCTTCTTGCTTCTTGATGAACTCCTGTTGCTTTTCATAGGCTTCAATATGCTGACGTTTATTGATTTCAGCAAGTTCAAGGAATTTTTCGTATGTTGCAGTATAACGAGTTAATTTAGAAAATTCCAATTGGAAGATGACATCCACTGTTTCGTTCATAAATTCTGTATCATGTGAGATTAGAAGGAAAGCATATGGATAGTTCTTTAAATAAATTTTCAACCAAGTAATATGTTCCTCATCAAGATAGTTCGTCGGCTCATCTAATAAAAGTACTTTTGGCTTTTCTAATAAAAGCTTAGCGAGTAGTACTTTTGTGCGTTGTCCACCAGAAAGAGCAGCTACATCACGTTCTAAGCCAATGGCATCCAAGCCAAGTCCACGTGCCACCTCTTCAATTTTCATATCTAATGAATAAAAATCTCCTGCATCTAATGCATCCTGCACTTCTGCCATTTGTTCTAAAAGTACTTCTAATTCTTCAGGCGTTGCGTCTGCCATCTTGCCCGTAATTTCATTCAGTTCTTCTTCTTTTTTATATAATGGTAAAAAGGCATCGCGTAACACTTCACGCATTGTTCTACCAGCCGTTAGTACGGTATGCTGGTCTAGATAACCATAGTGTGTACCAGGCAGCCACTCAACTTTTCCTGTATCGTGGATCGTTTGACCTGTAATGATGCCCATTAATGTAGACTTACCGACACCATTAGCCCCTACAAGTCCAATATGATCACCTTCCACTAAGCGAAACGATACATCTTTAAAGAGTGTACGATCACCGAAAGAATGACCTAAATTATCTACTGTTAATATTGCCATATCTGTTCCTCCAACTATCTTTCTTGTTTACATTTTATAGTTCTGCAAGCTGCTTGTTAAGTTCTGCTAATTGAGCTTCCATATTCGCAAGACGTTGCTCTGCCTTAGCTACCTGATCGTTGTGTCCAGTAGACTCCAACTTTTCTATATCACCTTGTAAATTCATATAGTCCATTTTTAACTCTCTAATTTGGTATTCAATATCACTTTTTGTTGGCATGAAGACTACTCCTTTTGAGAATATTTTTATAGTGAATGCGTGTAAAAGCGATGGAGGTTTTAAGAATCCCCCACCGCTTATTCTTTAAAATCAATCGGGTACTTGTTGAATTTATTTATGTCCCAACTACTGTAAGAGCTGTTGGAGTGAAAAATTCTTATATATTGTATCATAATCATCTTCGACGTAGCACTCAGTAGAAGCGATATTATGACGAGCGTAAGCAAAATCTAAGAGTAAAGCTTGAAGTGTTTCATTATTACCAGCAAGATTGAGTTGTCGCTGTTTTCTCACTGCTCGTTCACTGCGAGCTTCGTGTAAAAGAAATTCCATGACAGCATTTTGGATTTGTGATTGCTTCATTTTACGACCAAGTCCTAGATGGATAAAGCCATTATGCTCACGAGGAAAAGCATGTAAAAGCTCAGCTTCAGTTTGCGCAAGTGTAATGCATGGCACGCCATAAGAGGCAATTTTATAAGGTGTATAGTTAGCATTACAAATAATGACATCTGCTTTAGGTAGTAGTTTGAGGAGTGCATCTTTATCTCGAAGAATAGCAGTATTGCGACGACTAAGTACCATCATTTGCAAGTCATCCGTTGCATGGCGATAGCTGTCGTCAATCATAACTGTAATTTGTAGTGGTATTTGTAGCTGAGTTAGGTGTCGAAGTGTTCGATACGTTAAATTATGCTCGTCCCCATCCTCGAAAGCGACAACGATATGAGGCGGATTTTCAGGTGTTTTACTATCAGGTATATTATCGAAATGTTGATAGGCATCTGGCAAGGCAAAAACAAAGCTTCCACCAATATAATGCGATGGTAAATAATCTTTCACTTCTTGATAGAGTGCTAGTAATACACAATCACAGGCTTGGCCACCTTCACCAAAATCATCAAAATGAATAATTGTTTTGCAGAAAKGTCGTAATTCCTCTACTTGCCAGCCTTCAGAATTTCGCCCATCTCTAACAATTAAATCAGGTTGAAGTCCTTTGATTTGCTTAGGTAATTCGTTAAAGTGATCAAATAGAATAGGAGTAACTCCTTCATTCATTAAAATTTGGATTCCGTCATTTGAAGGAGTCTTTACAAAGATAAAAACCTTCTCATTCGAAAGTAGTTTAGCTAATGTTGAAACCCGTTCAAAAGGATACAGCCCTTTATCAATACAGCTTTCAATAATGAAAACAATCGTTTTTTTTGGTTCAATTGCGTGTGTTTCGTTTTGCAAATGTATCCCATCCTTTCCTCTGTCTCTTTAAATTATGGCGAAGAAAGAGCAAGTATGTGTAAAATTTAGGATTTGATCATGATTGTCTCTAGCGGTATCTTCTAAAATAGCTATCTTTAATCAGTTTTAATCATCAAAAAAATGGTCGATATATATAGTAAGGCGAATTGTAGGAATATACATAACAATTGGAAGTTCTTTATCTTGGTTCGAAAAATCCCTCTACAAATGGAGATGATGGGATGTTTTGTTTAACTCCGATGTGTCAAGATAAGCGTAATTGATATACTATCAATAAGTAGAAGGACGGGAGAAAAAATGAGTATGCGTGCAGCGATTGTTGTAGGGGCGACTGGTTTAACCGGCTCCGCTCTAGTTGAACAATTATGTGAACATGATGAGTATATTTCAGTAACAGTTATTGCACGAAGAAAGCTAACTTATACGCATCCAAAGTTAGAAGTGAAAATTCGTGATTTTGATAGAATAGAAGAAAACGATATAGGATTTGCTCATGAATTGTATTGTTGCTTAGGTACAACCATTAAAAAGGCAGGCTCTCGTGAAATGTTTGAAAAGGTAGATTTTGAATACCCGTTAGCAATTGCCTCTTTAGCAAAAAAACGGGGAATCCCTCATTTTCTTGTGATTACTGCAATGGGAGCTAATGAAAATTCTCCATTTTACTATAATCGAGTTAAAGGTAAACTTGAGCGTGATTTAGAGGAACTAGGCTTACAAAGGCTTTCCATTATTCGCCCATCACTCTTAGTAGGGAACCGTGATGAATTTCGATTAGGAGAAAAGGCAGGAGAAAAATTATTAAAGCTTGCACAGCCTTTATTAATTGGACCTTTAAAACGTTCTAGAGCAATTGAAGCCACACAAGTGGCAAAGGCTATGATTATCATTGCCCTATATGGTAAACAACAGCCAGTCACTATTTATCCATCAGATGAGTTAGCAACATTAGAGTATCCGGAAGTACCAGAAGAGGACATTTCAAGAGAGATATTATTTAATTGGGATAAGCTGAATGAAGGCGAGAAAGTTAATCGTGAGGTTGTCATTAATCGAGATAAATATAAGCTTGAGGAAACGGTCATTGATAAGGAAGTCCATTTCCGACAACGTGATCAGGATAATTAATTTAGGGATTAAATTTGTCGTTCCGTCTAAAGACTGAATTTATATCAATTGTCATGACAATCCTTTCCGAGCCACTTTTCATTTGTTACAATATTATTGTAGAAGATGAATGTGGAGGCAAAGTAAAGATGAAAATTTTACTCGTAGATGGCACGATGTTTGGTCGTAAAACTGGTGCTATTTTAGAGCAAGTAGAGCAATATATTAAAGAATTAGATGCTAGTTTCGAGTTAGAAATGATGCATTTTAGTCAATATAAGCATCAAATTGTGGATGGTTCTCCATTAAATGATGATATGAAAAAAATGATTCAACAATTTGAGGAGGCAGATGCTTACATTATTGCAACGCCTATTTTCCAAGCGTCTATTCCAGGCGTTTTGAAAAATGCCTTTGACTTCTTACACCCTAAAACAATGCGCTATAAGCCCGTATCCATTGTTGCAAATGGAGGCACATATCAGCATCACCTTGTAGTCGAAAATCAGCTAAAACCTATTTTAGACTACTTCCGAGCGCTTGTTACGCCAAATTATGTGTATACACATACATCACATTTCGATGCAAATAATACTATTGTAGATGCAGACGTTCATAGTCGTTTACGTGAATTAGCTCGTGTATTTGTTCAATACTGTGAAATGAGCAAGAACTTGCCCAAAGAAACAATTGACCAACATTAAGATAGCCCTTGTACGGTGGTAAGAAATCACTGTGCAGGGGATTTTTCTTTGTAAGTATTGTTTTAGTATGTGATAAAATAAAACTTTAGTGACTCAGGAAGGAKGGCTGCTCATGCAGGACATCGCTTTACTAGAAAAACAACGCTGTAATCTTATTTTGACCAATAAGGCGAAGGAAGCGGTAGAGGAATGCTCAGCAAACGAGCATGCCTTTTTTGCGTTACAAAGATCTTTTACCGTCTATATTGAAAAACGAAAAGCAAAAACAGTTGGTGAAACCTTTTTATCCATCTATTTTAATGCGGAGGACAATGAAAAATTAAGCGATATTCTTACTGAGAAAACGGTTATTATGGATTGTGTGCTAAAGGTGGAAGGATTGCTGGCAACCAATATTCGATTTGTCCATATGCGTGGACCTATTAACACAAATCGTCGCTTAGCAGCCGCATTACAATTTGTGACGAAGCCTAATAATGGAGCAGGTATTCCACTTGAGCTTCACACCAAAATAAGACAGCTACCGATTGCAGAGGAACGTACAGAGTATGTAAAAAAACGTATAGCCAGCTGGGAAGGCTATTTAAAAATACAAGAACGAGATGCAACCTTTGATGATATTCATACAGAATTTAAGCAAAGCTATTTCAATGAAGATTTTACACGCTTAACCATTGTATGTCCCTACATAAAGAGTAAAAAATGGAAAAAGCTAGAGGGGTTAAGTGTTAGCATTCAAGGAATTCGAGGCGAGATAGGACAGGTTATTAAGGCTAATGCAGGAAAGCAAACGGTAGAAATTGATGTAAAGCCTTTTATACAGGATTTGGCTCGCAAGGACCAGCTGAATCTTCGTTCCAAACAAGCGAGCTTTAGTAATTTTGCAACATTAAGCCAAATTCGACGACTACGTAATGGTTTTACAAAGCTAGAAAAGGGTGAGGCAGTAAACCCTAATTTAGAAACCATACTGTTTGAGCGGCGTCCTGTAGTTCGGGCATCTAAGCTACGCGAAGATATTGAGTTTCATAATAATTTAAATGAATATCAACGACGAGCCGTTTTAGGTGCACTATCTKTWGAGGATTTGTATGTCATTCAGGGTCCACCTGGTACGGGGAAAACAACTGTCATTTCAGAGATTTGTCAGCAAAATGTTAAAGCAGGCTTAAAAACACTTGTTGCCTCACAGTCTAATTTAGCTKWAGATAATGCATTAGGACGCTTACTGTCCAATCAAGAAATTCGAATTTTACGCTATGGTAGAACGGAAAGTATTGAGGAAGAGGGTAAAAAATTCATAGAGGAAAATGTTGCGCTTCAATGGCGTGAGCAGACACTTGCTGCGATTGAAGAAGCAATTACAATATTTCCAGAACTTCAGCAAGAGCTAGAAGCAAACCTTGTAAAAGCAAAAGATGAGCTAGAGAAATTAGAGCTATGGCTAGAGCAATTAACACAGGAAATTGCTGCAAAAGAGCAGGCAGCTATGGAAGAACCCATTTTACAGCAAGAGATTCAAGCATTAAAAAAAGAATTGAAGGCTGTTAAAACAGAGCAACAAACATGTGAGACTCAAAAAGAGCATTATGAAAAACAGCTCGCACAAATTGAGCCAATTGTACAGCAGCTTGAACAGACACTTGCTGATTACCCTTCAGTCGAGCAACTACAGCGTACGATTGAGGAAACTACTGAAAAAGTGAAACATCTAGAGGCTGCTGCTCAATATAAAGAACTACAAGAACAAAAGCACCAGTTAACACAGCAATTTGAAGAGATACAGCAGAAATATGAAATCGAAAGTAATCGTCTAGTAATCATGAAGGAAGCGCAAAAATATATATACACCTTAACCTCATTTGAGCTTATTCAGCGTTTTTTACAACATTATCAAATTCGCCCTTCTCATGTACTTTCGCAACAAATAGGTCGCTTGCAGCATTTAGAGGATGCGAAAGATTTAGAGGCATGGTCAACGATTAATGCTCGTTTACAAAAGGCAATTGTGAAGCTAGAGGCTTTGGTTACGCATGAAGTCAAGGAGCGTGCCCTTGCTAAAAGTAGACTACAACCAGTACAATCGTTTTCTTTGCAAAACCTTACTGGTGTATTTGCACAATTAAACACGGCTTTTCAAGATGGTCAAGCACCAGCAAGTGATGTTATTGAAAGTTATTTGCTCGGGCTATATATGCGTCGTGATTTTGTTTGGCAAAAGGGAATAGCACTAAAGCAACAGCAAGAGCATAAAGATCAGGAATACGAAACTTTTCGTAAAAATCTAGTAACTTTAATTCATCAGGAGTGTGCAATAACTAGCTTCGATGTGCAAAGTTACCAGCGGCAGCTCCAACCATTTATACAGCATACTGAGCGGTTACAACAATTAGCAAACGCCTTTCAAATTACTGAAGAACCAGAAGAATCTGTAGAATATTTAAAAATTCTTGCCTCACAAGCTAGAGAGTCTCTTCTACAAGCAAAGCAGCAACTGGAGGCAGTGGAACAGGCTAAAGTACAACTCATTCCTAAACAAGCCTCTTTACAGACTGTCCAAACAAACTTGCAGGAAGTAGAACAGCAGCTAACGCTTATAGAAGAACAAATAAAAGATATTAATATAGCAGGATTGAAGAAAGAAAAGCAACTAGCTACCTATACAAAGCTCTTACAATCTATGCCAGAACGAACGGCTGAAGAGGTGAAAGAAGCTATTCAAACTGCAAAGCAAGCAATCGAAGCATTCCAACGTCAGGAAAAACAGCTACCTCTTCACAAAAAACTACAAGAACAATGGCGTGAAAAATTACAAAACGCAACAGAATATGATTTAGATGAAATTCGAAAATTGTATGTGCGTCATGCGAACGTTATTGGTACAACATGCGTAGCTTCTGCCAGTAAGGAGTTTATGGAAAATTATCCGACCTTTGATGTGGTTATTATTGATGAAGTTTCAAAGGCAACACCACCAGAATTGCTCTTACCAATGCTAAAGGGGAAGAAAGTTATTTTAGTAGGTGATCATCATCAGCTACCACCATTACTTGGGGATGATACGCTGGAGGAAACATTAAAGGCAATGCTAGAAGAAAATCCAAACTTTGAAGGCGCACAGGAATTAAAAAATCTGTTGCGTGAATCATTATTTGAGCGTTTATTTAATAATTTGCCACCAACACATAAGCAAATGCTAGCATTGCAATACCGCATGCATGAGAAAATCATGCAAAGTATCACACCGTTTTATGCGGAAGAAGAAAATGGCTTGCAATGTGGTTTACCAGATTCGGATGCAGCAAGAGATCATGGCTTAGAAGGGCAGTTTATAAAACGTGATGACCATTTACTGTGGATTGATATTCCAACAGAAAAACCTTATTTAGAGGAGCAAGTAAAAGGGGGAACGAGTCGTTTTAATGAAGGAGAATTGCTCACAATTAGACGTATTTTACTAGATCTCAATGAAGCTGTGAAGGCAGCAAAAGAAGCAGGCCGTATGCCGCAGGATGCTCAAAAAAGCGTTGGTGTCATCAGTTTCTATGGTGAGCAGGTAAAGAAAATTAATCGCCTTCTTCAGCAAGAATTACAGCTACCACATCTGCAATTTAGAACAGGGACTGTTGATAAATTCCAAGGGATGGAAATGGATGTCATTTTAGTGAGCATGGTTCGTAATACACCTAAAGGCGGGGATATTGGCTTTGCCAGAGATTATCGTCGATTAAATGTCGCGCTATCTCGTGCCCGTGAGTTACTACTGCTTGTTGGAAGTGCAGAAATGTTTGCAAAACGTGCAAAACATCAAGAGACAAGAGAGATGTATGCGAATTTGTTAAAAACAGTAAAATCCTACGATGGCTTACGTAATCATGAAGGATTGGTGATATAGATTGTCAAAATTACAACAACGACTAATGCGTGAGCTTCAGCAGAATCGTAATATTAAGATTGTCAAAACGGCTGAATGGTGTATTCCCATTCGAACAGTTGATGTGACCTATGAGCCTGTTCGTCGTTCAACAATGGATGTCTTAATGACAATGCTTCTGCTTAGTATTCAAGAGGCGGATTTTAGCAACGCACAGGAATTGAGCGAGTTATTGCTTGTAGACCCGTTATTTATTGAAGACTTGGTTTCTTTAATGATTCGAGTAAACCTTGTGAGGAATGAAGATGATTTCTATAGGCTAACTGAAAAAGGACAGAGGCAGCTAGAAAGAGGTATTTTTGAAGAAGAACTAGAGAAAGAAACCTCCACGCTTTACTTTAGTCCTTGCCATCAATCGTTTCTCACAGTCGATACGAATAATGATGAATATGATGAATTGCCAGAGCTTTATCGTTATATTGACAAAGAGGCAGAACAACAGGAACAATTTGAGGAGTCCATGGTGATTGCAGCTTTACAGGAAGCGGATGAAGAAGAGGAAGGTAGCTCTCAGAAAGTCATCGCAAAAATTGTTCAAACAGAAGCTCAACAAATTAATGATAGCCCATGTTTAGAGTTTGTTCTTTATGATAAGGAACAGGATATAGTATTTGTACGAGTATGGAATACATTACTCAATCAATGGGATCATCATTTAGAGCAACAGCTTACAGACAAAGAACAATTAACATGGCGTGAGCAATATTTATCTTGATTCAATAGGATTTCAATTGCTAGAAAAAACGAACGTAAATCGCGTTCGTTTTTTTTGTTTTACATTATAAATTTACAGAGTTAGGTGATAATCGAAAAATTTTTTCGATAAAATACTACATTAGCATAAATTAAACCATTGCTAAGGAGGGGACAGATGTTAACGATTAGTTTATGTATGATTGTTAGAAATGCACAATGTACGATTGAAAGATGCTTAGATTCGGTTCAGCACCTCGTGGATGAGATTAATATTATTGATACTGGTTCAACTGATCGTACAAAAGAGATTGTTCAAAATTTTACCTCTCGAATTTATGACTTTTCCTGGTGTAATCATTTTGCCAAAGCACGAAATTTTTCCTTTCAGCAGGCAACAAAAGACTATATTTTATGGCTTGATGCTGATGATATTATGACAAAGGAAAATCAGCACAAGTTCAGCCAACTAAAGCAAACATTATTTCCTTCTATTGATGCTGTAACAATGGATTATTATTTGACGCTTGATTGTGATGGGGAAGTGGAGTGTAGTGAACGAAAGTTTCGTCTAGTAAAAAGGGCGAATCATTTTCAATGGGAGGGTGCTGTTCATGAGAATTTAAAGGTGTCAGGGCAGCTCTTTCATAGTGATATCGCTGTCACACATTTACCGTTAACGAAAGATATTCATCGCAATATAAATATTTATGAGGGATTAATAAAGAATGGACATTCTCTTTCAGCAATTGAGAATTTTCATTATGCCAATGAACTAAAATTGCATCACCGTTACCTAGAAGCTATTAATCAATACAACCTATTTTTGGATAGCAACTTAGGCACTACAGATAATCGCATTGAGGCTTGTTTACATGTAGGGGAATGCTATCGACGTTTACATGATGATCAACAAGCACAGCAAGCTGTTTTGCAATCTTTCTTATATGATCGACCAAAGCCAGAAGCATGTTGCCGAATGGGCCAATTTTTTATGGAGCAATTAAAACATAAAGAGGCTATTTACTGGTACTCTCAAGCCTTGCAACAAGCTCCTGCCGATACAATGACTATCCAAAAGCGTGCTTATTCAACATGGATTCCTCATTTACAATTAAGCCTTTTATACAGGGAGTTACGGTTATTTGAAAATGCCTATCAGCATAATCTAGAGGCACAAAAATGGAAACCGAATCATCAGGAAATAATCAATAATGGGAAATATTTACTTAGTCAATTAAAGATATAAATCTTTCTTATGGAAAAGGTACATCAATAAACAAGACATAAATAGCTTGGCCAATTAACACAGAGACACCTACAACAACCGTCATAAAAATTACATTACGTGGCCTAAAATTTTTTGCTTCCATTAAAAACCTCCCTCGATATAGAATATTCAGTCAATTCAAGATATGTAAAAGAAGTTTGAGTATGAATCCTACGTAAATATTTTTTTGAAGAATTAGTCAATAAAAAAACTAGCGGATGAAAACCGCTAGTTCTGCTGAAAATTACTCATACTTTGTTTTATACCACTCGACAGTTTGGTAAATTGCCTCCTCCTGAGGTGTATTAGAAAACGAAAATTTTCTCTGAAATTTTTCTGAATCTACAACAAAATCATGTAAATGTTGATACATTAATTCTTTAAGTTCTCTCATGTCTGAGTTAAATATTCCTGCTATATTAACAATGAATTTTCCAGCAACCCTAAACTTAGCTGTAGTTCCCAGCTCTTCTGCAATTTTTTGTACTATTAATCTTGTTGTAGTAGGTTCATTGGTTGGTATATGCCAAATTTCACCAAATGCTTCTTCATTTTCCCCCAATATTATAAGTCCTTTAGCAAAATCTCGTATAAAAATATAAGAGTGTTTTGCATCAGGATTACCTAAAACATCTGCTGGCTTGCCGAGCATTAAATTTTTTATTACCTGCTCACCTAAGGCAGATGTTTTGACACGTGGTCCAAAAAAATCCGTACCTCTTCCAATAGTTGCTTTTACTTTACCCGCTTTATGAGCATTCATTAATTTTGTTGCTACCTCAGCTCTTACTTTAGTTTTTTTACCAATAGTATTATATGGATCATTTTCATGTAGAGATTTGTTTTGTGGACCGTATGCATAGAGATTATCTGCATAGACTATTTTGATATTATGGATTGACGCTGCCTCAATGATATTACTCATCATAAGTGGGAATAAGTCAGACCAAGATGAATAGGGAAGACCTAGGCAATGATAAATGACTGAAATTTTGTAAGAATTACAAATATCTATTACACTTTCAAGTTTAGTAGCATCTCCTTTTATGATTTTTACAGATTGTGGAGCATTTGCTTTTCCACTCCTGTTTACTAAGAGCACTTTTTTGTTTTCTTGAATAAGTTGATCCATAATTGCTAGTCCCAGTGGACCCGTCCCAAAAATCGCATGATACTCTTCGCTCATTAAATTACCTCCAAAAATATATTTGCTTCAATAAATTATTAACTAAATAGCAATAATAAGAATTTTATTCTTAATTTGTAATTTTATCAATGTTTTCCTATTTATACCTAATTATAATTTAACTAATTATTACAATAAGATGAAATATATAAAAATTCTAAAATATTTTTTGTAAATATGTTATATTATAGAAAAAATTCTAAAAATACCATAAGTTGTAAATTAAATATTTTATCCCTTAAATTGAATTTTATCAATAACTTTCTTCTTATAACTAAGTTTTAAATAAGTAAAATATTACAAATTATTGAAAAATGAATAATCAGGAAAAATAAAATTTACAATATGTTATATTTTTTCTATAAAATTACAAAGGAGATGGGTGCATGAGCGAAAAAAATGAACCAATTGCTATTATTGGGATGGGATGTAGATTTCCCGGAGGCAGTAATAATCCAGAGCAGTTTTGGAATAACATCAAAAATGGGAAGGACTCTATTACGGAGATTCCAAAGGATAGATGGAGTATTAATCGTTATTATGATACTTATAACAAAAAAAGAGGTAAAACTAGAGCTAAATGGGGAGGATTTCTCGATAAAGTTGCAGAGTTTGATGCTGAGTTTTTTGGAATATCGCCAAGAGAGGCTAGCTTATTAGACCCCCAACAACGTTTGTTGTTAGAAGTGACACATGAAGCAATTGAGGATGCTGGGTTACCAACTGAAAATTTAGCCGGAAGAAACGTAGGCGTTTTTATAGGAGCATTTACTCTAGATTGGAAATTGTTGCAATTTACAGAAAGTAACCGACGCGGAATTGATTCACATTCTGCCACAGGTTCAATGATGACATTATTATCTAACCGCATATCCTACGCATTTGATTTGAAAGGACCCTCACTTTCTGTTGACACAGCATGTTCCGCTTCCTTAGTAGCTTTACATCTTGCTTGTCAAAGCATATTGCAAAATGAATCTTCAATGGCTATAGTCGGCGGTGTAAATGTTATGTTAAAGCCAGAATATTTTATCGCTGAATCAAAAGCAGGAATGCTTTCACCAGATGGTCGTTCAAAAACCTATGATAGTCGTGCAAATGGGTATGTTCGTGGGGAAGGCGCAGGAGTAATTATTTTGAAACCACTTTCTCAAGCTATTGCAGATGGAGATCATATACATTCACTTATTCGTGCATCAGGAAGTAATCAAGACGGTCATACATCGAGTATTACAGTACCTAATGGTCAAGCCCAAGAAGATTTAATGAGAAATACATATGAAAAAAACAATATTTCACCTTCTAGCATTCAGTATATTGAAGCCCATGGTACAGGAACACCAGTTGGGGATCCAATCGAGGCCAAAGCAATTGGAAATGTCTTTTCAAAAGGACGTATAGATGGTGAAAAAATGTTAATAGGTTCTGTCAAAACAAATATAGGCCATACAGAAGCAGCAGCTGGCATAGCAGGTGTTATTAAGACTGTTATGAGTATGAAAAATAACTTAATTCCAAAACATCTCCATTTAAATAAAGTCAATCCAGATATTGATTTTGAAAAATTAGGCTTAACCATTCCAAAAGAAAACACACCTTGGCCAGAAACAAAAGGTCCTAAAAGAGCAGCAGTAAATTCTTTTGGATTTGGTGGAACGAATGCACATGTATTAATTGAAGAATATATCCCTGAACAAAATAATCTCTATGAAAATGATCAACTTGAGAAAAATTTATTAATACCGTTATCCGCTAAAAATAAAAATGCATTGCATGATTTTGCAAGTCAATTAAAAGCATCTCTTGATAGCAATCAAACTTCATTGAAAAGTTTAAGATATACATTAGCTTGTAGAAGGGATCATTATTCGCATAGGTTGTCAATTATTGCTAAATCGATTAAAGATTTAAAAAATAAACTTAATGCCTATATATCCGATGAATCAGATTCCTGTATATATGAAGGGGTTGTAACTAATAAATCTCCATTAGTATTTGTATTTACAGGTATGGGACCACAATGGTGGGGGATGGGCCATGAGTTGTATCAGAAAGAAGAAATATTTAAAAACACAATTGATAATATTGATCAAATTTTTCAAAACTTATCTGGTTGGTCTTTACGCGATGAAATGATGAAAAATGAAAGAGATTCATTAATGTCACAAACAAAGATTTCTCAACCCGCAAATTTTGCCATTCAAGTGGCCCTTTATGAATTATGGAAATCAAAAGGGGTTCTACCTGCTGCAATTATTGGCCATAGTGCTGGAGAGGCAGCTGCTGCATTTGTATCAGGCATCTTAAGCCTAGAAGATGCTGTTAAAGTTATCTACACAAGAAGTAGGTTGCAACAGCTATTAACTGGAGAAGGGAAAATGTTAGCGGTTGGCATGTCAGAAGAGACTATCCAACCCTATATTAAAAATTATGAGGATGTTGTATCTGTCGCTGCTATTAATAGTCCCACTTCAATAACACTTGTAGGAGATGAGAGTGCGCTAGGTGAGATTTTTGAATTATTAGATGCTAATAAAGTTTTCAGTAAATATTTACAAGTAGATGTACCTTATCATAGTCATTACATGGAGAGTATTAAAGAAGAATTATTACATTCTTTAAAAGACATCCGCACTCATAAACCAGTAATTCCAATCTATTCTACTGTTGATGGGGGAAAATGTAATGAAACATATTTCGATGCTGAATACTGGTGGAAAAATATTAGATTACCAGTTCGGTTTGCTGAAGGCTGTATAGAACTTATTAAAAATGATTTCTGCTCGTTCCTTGAAATAGGTCCTCATCCTGTTCTGACTTCGTCCATTTATGAATGTTTAAAACAATGTGGAGTTGATGGGCATGTTCATTCTTCTCTTAGAAGGAAAGAATCAGAAACTCAATATGTTAATCAAACCTATATGCAACTGTATGTCAACGGAATTGAATTAGATTGGGGAATAATGGATGGTTCTAATGCTTTTTCTACTAAGGTCCCATCGTATCCTTGGCAAAAAGAGTATTATTGGGCAGAAACAGAACCAGCGATGCGAGATAGATTAGGAAATAGTGAAACACATCCAATATTAGGTGAACGGATAGATACCTTAAATTATATCTGGAAAAACGAGTTAAATATTAATAATTCACCATTTATTGGTGATCATAAGATTCAAGGTACAATTGTTTTCCCAGGTGCTGGGTATGTAGATATGGCTTTATCCGCTGTAAGAGAGATATATGGAAAGGATGATGTGACATTAAGTGTGGAGAATGTTCAATTCAAAAAAGCGCTATTTTTAACACACGAAAAGGATGTTGAAATGAATCTCACATACAATGACAAAAAAGGTGAGTTTCAAATCTTTAGTCGTGGTTATGAAGAAGAAACTCCTTGGGATCTTAACGCTACAGGGGTTGTTTATCCAATTTCTACAACAACAAGGAAGATAGAAATTGAGGCTTTAAAAAAACGAATTACAGATGCAGTTAGCAAACAAGCATGTTATCAACATTTTAAAACATTAGGCTTAGAGTATGGTGAACAATTCCAAGGAATAGAACAGTTATGGAGAAATCAAAGTGAAAATGAATCTTTCGGTCGCATTCAAATAAAAGCAGAACTTTTAAAAGATATTAACGATTATACTATTCATCCTGCAGTGTTGGATTTGTGCTTTCAAGTAATGGCTGCAGCCTTGCCATTCGAGCAAACCCCTACCGTATATATGCCTATTGAAATCGGGAAAGGTAAAGTATATCACTCTCTAACTAAAGATATGTGGATATACGCAAAAATAAGTGAAAAATCTGAAGGTAATCTAATTGGTGATATTTATTTAGTAAATGAACAGGGTGAAGTAATTTTAGAAATTAATCAATGTAAAGCAGTTTCTTTACGAGATGCAAATCATTCATCATCCGATCAACAAAGAATTTATGAATTACAGTGGAAGGAATCGAAACTGAAGAAAGAAGAGAAGAAAGTAGCTATAGGTGAAGAATATTGGCTTATTTTTGCTGATAAAGGGGGAGTTGGATATAGAATAGCTTCTTTACTAGAAAAGGTAGGTGAGAAGGTTAAACTAGTACATTATTCTTTAGAAAACGCACAATCCACTACAGTTATTGATGCTAAAGATCAAGATTCATATAAAAAATTATTGGATACATATAATTGTAAACGGATCCTTCATTTATGGAGTCTTGATTTATTAGACAATGAAGCATTAGATTTGAATCTTTTAGAAAGAGCAGAGACATTAACGACAAACTCAGTTTTATTGTTATTAAGAGCTCTCTCAGATAGTAAAGTAACCAACAAAGAAGGACTAATCTGGCTGATTACTAGGGGGGCGCAACAGATAGTAGATAATGATTTAGTAAACGTTTCCCAATCCAGTATATGGGGTATGGCGCGAGTTATTGGTCACCAAGAATTCTACCATCTCTTTGGAGGAATAATAGATATAGATATTCATGATTATGATGAGGATTCAAAAAACATTTTAAATGAAATCTTATATGAAGATAACGAGGATCAAATTGCTTACAGAGATGGGAAAAGGTTTGTAGCTAGATTGGAAAAGAATCTTTTTAGTGAAAGTCACCCAAAGCCTTTCCCTGTTGTTTTTAATCCATCAGTAACGTATTTAATTACAGGAGGACTTGGTTCTTTAGGAATCGTTACAGCAAAATGGATGATTTCGAAGGGGGCACGCCACTTTATTCTTATGGGGAGAACTCAACTTCCGAATAGAGAAAGTTGGGGGGAGATAGACAGTAATAATCCTCATTATACAAAAATTAATTCTATTATTGAGTTGGAACGATTAGGGGCAACTATTCATGTATCATCTGTTGATATTACTAATAAAGAACAATTGACTGAATATATGGATAAATTCTATAAAATGGGCCTACCAGAGGTCAAAGGTGTAATTCATTCAGCAGGTACTGCAAAGCCGCAGTTAATGAAAGACATGGGAGTGGAGGAATTTAATAGTATTCTACGACCGAAAATCTGGGGTGCATGGAATATACACGAGTATTTTAATGATAAGGAATTAGAATTTTTAATATTGTATTCTTCAGTTGCTTCACTTGTTGTTTCTCCAGGTCAAAGTAATTATTCAGCAGCCAATGCCTTTCTCGATGCACTATCTTATTATAGAAATTCTATTGGAAAACGTACTATTAGTGTCAACTGGGGACCTTGGAAAGAAGTAGGGATGGCTACAAAATTGGATTTAAATACCTTCTTTACTGACAGAGGTTTATATCCAATGATTCCAGACGAGGGATTAAAGTGCTTAGAAATGATTCTAAGTCAATCAAAATCTCAATTAGCAGTGTTAGGTGCAGATTGGGATAAAATCGCAAAAAGAAATTATCCAGTCGAGTATACACCACTGATGATTTCTAATTTAATCGATTCAGCCTCAACTACAAAAACAATGGATTCGAAACAGACAGAGAGTATTTTAGCAAAAATTCACAGTTTAGAAGAAGATAGTGATAAGTTAAGTGCCATTCAAGAATATTTGCTAGACACTGTATCGACTGTTTTAAGGATGAGTAAAAAGAAATTAAACCTTTCGCAATCTTTAACAAGTTGGGGGTTAGACTCTATGATATCCATTGAATTAAAGAATTTTATCGAACGCGACTTAAATGTAGAAATGGCTGTTGTAGATTTATTAAAAGGAATTAATATTTTAGATTTATCCGAACAGATTCTTATAACCATCTTTGAATCAATTCAGTTAAAAGAGGATGTTGAACTTTCTGAGCTTATAAGTGAGATGGAATCGTATTCACAAACGGAAATAGAGGCAGTCTTAAAAGAAATTTCAGCAGGTGAAGAAGGAGAATAGGTGTGACGAATAGATTATTGGATAATATATCTAAGTTATCAGAAGAGAAAAAAGAGTTAATAAAAAAAGAGTTACAAAAAAAACTAAATAAAGAAAAGAAAAAGATTGTTCCGGGGGAAAGAGAGAAAACTTCTTTCCCTCTATCTTCAAGTCAACAAAGGCTATATTTTCTAGAAAATCTTGATTATGGAAATCCTTTTTATAATATTCCTGGTTGCTTAAGATTCAAAGGCTCATTAAATCCAAAAGTTTTGGAAGAAGCACTTAATCTAATAAACCAGAGACATGATATTCTACGTATGCATTTTTGGGCCGACGAAAATGGAGAAGGATACCAAAAAATTAATAATCAATTAAATCGGATAAATTTAGAGTTGAACAACGTACAAGGCTTTTCTAATGATCAGATTCAACAACGTATTACTGATATTCTTCAACAGCCATTTTATTTAGAACAGGGTCCCTTATGGAGCACTACTCTTTTACAAATAGAAGAACAGGAATTTCTACTTATTTTATCCTTCCATCATATTATTTTTGATGGTTGGTCACTTGAAAACTTTATCAAACAGCTATTAACAACTTATAAACAGTTAGAGGAAGGAAATATAATACAAGCCGTTGATAGTAAGGTACTTCAATATACTGATTATGTTGAGTGGGAAAAATCCTATATGACGGAAGAAAAAAGGGAAAAGCAGTTAGTATTTTGGCGGAAGGAATTAGAAGGGTGTACAGAATTACTTAATCTGCCTTTAGATTATAAACGGCCAAGGGAACAGCATCATAAGGGAGATTTATACTCGTTAGAGATGCCTAGAGATATCTACAATCAGTTAGCCGGTGTATGTAAAAAGAACGATACAACATTATTTATGATAACTCTTGCAGCATTTAAAGTCCTGCTTAGTCGTTATACAAACCAGAACGATATAACTGTAGGATTCCCCATCTCATGCCGGGATCAATCAGAGATAGAAGACTTGATTGGTTTATTTGTGAACACTTTACCTATTAGAACAAAATTATCAGACCAATTAACTTTTACAGATTTATTAAAGCAAGTAAAATCTAATTCCTTAAAGGTTTTTGAAAATAAATATGTTTCATTTGATTCCGTCGTAGAATGTATACGACCGACTAGAGAGCTAAGTTACAATCCAATATTTCAAGTGCTATTCTCTTATCAAAATGCCATTCCTTCCATACAATTAGAAAATCTAACTGTTGATTTCGAACATGTAAATCCAGGAACATCCAAATTTGATTTATCATTAGATATTTTCGAAGGAAGTGGGGATGTTCTACCTAAAATTGTATTTGAGTATAATACAGAATTATTCGAAAGAGATACAATCGAAAGGATGGCATCTCATTATTTACATTTATTGGGTCAAATCTCGGAAAATCCAGAACAGAATATCTTTCATTTAAATTTAATGTCAGAAAAAGAAAAAGAAGAACTAGTTGCATTAGGAAGTGGTCCAAAAATACCTTTTAACGCTTCTAATACTGTAATGACATTGTTTGAGAAGGTTGTTCAAGAAAACAAGGATCATATTGCTCTTTCTTACAAAGATCGTTCAGTAACATACGATGAATTAAATAAGGAAGTAAACCGTTTATCTAACTATTTGAATATAAAGGGTGTCAAAAAAAATGTTTTGGTTGGAATATCAGTTGATAAATCAATCGAAATGGTTACTAGTATTTTGGCAGTATTAAAATTAGGGGCGACTTATATTCCTATAGATCCTCAGTATCCTATTGAAAGGCAAGAATTTATTATAAAAGATAGCGGTATCAAAGTCCTTATTACTTCTTATAACTTCAATCCAGATGTATCTCTGGGTTTAAATGAAGTTATTGTTCTAAACAACACAATTAAAGAAAAATTGAGCGAAATGAATGAAAATTATCAAGGGGAAGAAATCGATTTAGATGACACTGCTTATATCATCTATACTTCGGGGACTACTGGACAGCCTAAAGGAGCGATTATTTCTCATGGAAATCTTCTTAATGCTTACTATGGCTGGGAAAAAGCATATGCTTTGAATAATGGAATAAAAAATCATTTACAAATGGCGAGCTTTTCCTTTGATGTTTGCACTGGAGATATCATTCGTGCGCTTTTATCTGGTGCAAAACTTGTTTTATGTCCTCCAGAGTATTTGACAAACTCAAGAGAATTATATGAATTAATTGTAAAGGAAAAAATTGATTTTGCAGAATTTGTCCCAGCAGTTTTCCGTCATCTTATTCAGTATTGCGAGGATAGCAAACAAAAACTAGACCAAATAAAAATTATAGTTCTTGGCTCTGATATTTGGTATATGAACGAATATAAATATTTTCGATTATATTTGAATGCAGAAACAAGATTAATCAACTCATATGGCTTAACGGAAGATACAATCGATACATCTTATTTTGAATGGAATGGGGAGTATTTACCTGAAGTATCTACTGTTCCCATTGGAAAGCCCCTTGCTAATAAACAAATGTTTATTTTAGACTCTAAGCGACACATCGTACCCTATGGTGTAGTTGGGGAACTATACGTCGGTGGGAGAGGAGTCGCTAAAGGTTATAAGAATCGAAAAGAATTATCAAACGAAAGATTTATCTATCATTCACTAGGGAAAGAGAACTCATTTATTTATAAAACAGGAGATTTAGCTAGATTTTTACCTGATGGGAATGTTGAACTTGTTGGTAGAATGGACAGTCAAGTAAAAATTAGAGGTTTTCGTGTTGAGCTCAATGAGGTGAGCTCTGTTCTTCTAAAGCTTGCTCATTTAAAAGAAGGTATTGTAGTTGATGTTGGTGAAAATGATGAAAAACAACTAATCGCCTATTATGTAGAAAGTGAAAAAGAAGTTTCAACAAAAGAAATAAGAGCCCATATGAAAAAGTATGTACCTGATTATATGGTTCCAAATCAATTTATTAAAATCGATCATATTCCACTCAATGCTAATGGAAAAGTTAATCGCAAATTGTTACCACTTCCTGATTTAGAAAAGTATATATCCTCCTATATCTCGGGAAGAACCTTAGTTGAAAGTATGTTACAAGACATTTGGGAACAAACATTTAAACAACCAAGAATTGGAGTTAATGATAATTTCTTTGAGTTAGGCGGCCACTCGCTTATGGCGATGCAAATCACTAGTCAAATTCGTAAAGCTTTTCATATAAATGTCCCACTAAAGGCAATATTTGAAAATGCAACTATATCAAAATTAGCTAAATACATTTCAAAGCTTGAGGGGGAGGAGCAGAATGAAGAATATGATCTTCCTGAATATCAACCTAGAAAGGAAGATAAGTATAAGCCTTTCCCATTAACTGATGTACAGCAAGCGTATTGGGTAGGCAGACAGGAAATATTTGAGTTAGGAAATGTTACAACACATAGCTATGATGAGTTAGAAGCTGAAGATTTAAGGATTGAGGCTTTTGAGCAAGCATGGAATCAATTAATTAACCGTCATGAAATGCTGCGGACGATTATTACAGAAGATGGGTACCAACAAACTTTAAAAGAGGTTCCGTATTATAATATTAAAGTACAAGATTTAGAGAATTTAAATGAGGAACAGTGTGCTAGTGGTTTACAAGAGGTAAGAAATGAAATGTCTCATCAACAATTATGTGTGACTGAATGGCCAACCTTCGACCTTCGGATCACAAAGTTACCTCAAAATAAAGCACGAATTCATTTTTCAACAGATGCCCTTTTTTGGGATGTCTGGAGCTTTGTCAATTTAGTTAGAGAGTTGGTTGTTCTATACGAAGGTAAGTCAGAGATGCTACCTGTATTAGATTTTTCATTTAGAGATTATGTATTTGCCGAACAAGAAATTATTAAGAATTCCCCAAAATATAAAGAAGCAAGAGAGTATTGGTACAAAAAAGTCAAATCATTGCCTCCTGCTCCTGATTTCCCAATAGCAAGAAATCCACGTTCAATTCATAATCCAAAGTTTACTCGATATCATCGAGTCTTAGAAAGGGAACGGTGGGAAGTATTAAAGAAAAAAGCGAGTAGTTATGGAATTACTGTTACTGCTTTATTATTAGCCATACATGCAGAAGTATTTGCTGCTTGGAGTAAGGAATCTGCATTTTCATTGAATTTGACGTTTTTAAGCAGGCATGCCGTTCATCCGCAAGTTACAGACATTGTAGGAGAATTCACTTCATTAACGCTATTAGCAATTAATCAACAAATGGATATTACATTTATTGAAAGGGCTCGAAAAATTCAAAAAGATTTATGGATAGATTTAGAGCATAATTATATTTCTGGAGTGGAAGTACTTAGAGCTATGACAAGTGTCCAAGGAGAAGCAACCCAAGCAAAGATGCCTGTTGTATTTACCTCGGCACTTGTGGTCCCAGTGCCTGATCAAGAAGATACACCGATTCCATTTAAGCCTGTAAGTGAAGATGGAATTACACAAACATCCCAAGTATGGCTCGATTGTGGTGTTTGGGAAGATACTAAACGATTGCTGTGCAATTGGGATGTTGTAGAAGAAGTATATCCTGATGGGTTTATTAAAGAAATGTTTGAATCTTATTGGTCGTTTGTTGAGAAGTTAGCTATAGAAGATGAAATCTGGGAACAAACTGTAATTTCTTTAATTCCGAATAATCAGAAAGAATTAAGAGCCCTAATAAATGATACAGAACAAGATTGGGAAAAGGAACTCCTGCATACAAGCTTTGAGAGGCAAGCATTACAGTACCCAAATGCAATTGCAGTTGAGACCACTAATCGTAACTTTACGTATCATGAGTTAAATAAAAAATCAAATTCTCTTGGTAATTATTTAATTGATTTAGGAGCAAAGAAAAATCAGGTTATCGGTATTTTCATGGATAAAGGATGGGAACAGGCCATTGGTGGATTATCCATACTTAAAGCAAATGCCGCCTATTTACCGATAAATCCAGAATTACCTAAAGAAAGGATCGATTATTTAATTCA
Organism: Lysinibacillus sp. S1; assembly: GCF_044986265.1. Classification (NCBI taxonomy): domain Bacteria; kingdom Bacillati; phylum Bacillota; class Bacilli; order Caryophanales; family Bacillaceae; genus Lysinibacillus; species Lysinibacillus sp. S1. The sequence continues at coordinate 2,272,027 of NZ_CP173154.1, read as the reverse complement.
AAAGGCAGATGTTAAGATTGTTCTAACTCAATCATGGTTGGATTTAAACATTGAAGAAAATCATTCAATACATTTAGTTGAAGTGGATACCTTTGATTTCTCTTCGTATAGTGAGGATACGATTCCAGCAAGAGTTAATCCTGATGATTTAGCCTATGTAATTTTTACATCTGGTTCTACTGGTGATCCAAAGGGCGTTATGATTTCTCATCAGTCAGCAATGAATACAATTTTAGATATTAATGACCGTTTTTCTATAGGTGCACAAGATAAAGTTTTAGCGTTATCTAGTTTTACATTTGATCTATCTGTATATGATTTCTTTGGAATGTTAGCAACAGGGGGGACAATTGTAATTCCGGACAAGGAGAAAGTTTTAGATCCTATCCATTGGTTTGAATTAATAAATGAAAAACAAATTACTATTTGGAATTCAGTACCACAGTTTATGTCGTTATTAGTAGAGTATGTCTATAGTAATACATTGAGTCTTCCAAAAACTCTTCGATTAATTATGTTAAGTGGAGATTGGATCCCACTATCTTTACCAGATCAAATAAAGGATTTATCGAAAAATACTAATCTACAAGTTATTTCATTAGGTGGTGCTACAGAAGCGTCAATTTGGTCTATTCTGTACCCTATAGAAACTATTGAGACAGATTGGAAGAGTATTCCTTATGGTAAGCCGATGAAAAACCAGAAGGTATATGTTTTAAATAAATTTTTAGAGCATTGTCCTATTTGGGGGTATGGAGATATTTATATCAGCGGTCTAGGGGTTGCGAAAGGTTATTGGAAAGATGAAGAGAAAACCCGAAATAGTTTTATTATTCATCCACGAACTGGAGAACGGATTTATAAAACAGGAGATATCGGGCGATATCTACCGGACGGTAATATTGAACTGCTAGGTCGCGAAGATAATCAAGTAAAAATCCAAGGTCATAGAGTAGAGCTTGGAGAAATTGAAGCAAACTTGATCAAACATTCAAAGATTGATAAATGTACTATATTAGCTTGCAATAAGGAGGATAATAAAAGCCTTATTGCATTCTATATAACCGAGTACGATATTGAAACTGAGGACTTATACCGTTTCCTTGAAAACAAGATAGCAAGTTATATGATTCCGTCTCAATTTATCCGTATTAAGTCAATTCCACTAACACCTAATGGAAAAGTAGATTATAAAGTATTGAATTCACTTATAAATGAGACAACTCATTTGGTGCAAAAGTGGGAGCCTCCAGTTACAGAAATGCAACGACTAATTGCTAAATTATGGTCTGAAATTTTAAAAGTTGAAGTGGGGAAAATAGGGATAAATAACACTTTCTTTGAAATAGGTGGGGATTCGATGCAGGCAATACGAATGATGACCAAACTGCAAAAAGAATTGTCCATTGAACTATCATTAAGGGATTTTTATCAAGATCCAAGCGTTCGTTCTTTAGCTGATTATATCGAACCTAAATTAATACATGTATAAAATCAAACGACTTTCAAAATTAGAAATAAAGATTTGAAATAAGGTACTGCTCTTTTCGTAGTTTTAAGAGCAGTACTCCTATCAGAGTAAGGAGTGAACCAATTGCAAAATAAATGGGTAATAATAGATGAGAAAAAAACAGAGGCACGATTGAGGTTGTTTTGTTTTCCTTATGCTGGTGGTGGATCTAATATTTATAAAAGATGGAATGAATATTTACCGGATGATATTGAATTGGCTTGTATAGAATTGCCAGGAAGAGGGAGACGAATCAACGAACCATCTATTCGTCAAAAAGATATTTTGGTGGGATCGTTAAAAAAAGCGATTATTCCTTATTTAGAGGAAAAACCGTTTTGTTTCTTTGGTCATAGTATGGGGGCTTTAATTGCCTATGAATTGATTCAGTCTTTAAATAAAGATGAAGGACTGTTGCCAAAGTACTTCTTCCCTTCAGCTCATCGAGCACCCCATCTTAATAGAAGTACTAATAAAAAGACGTATGATTTATCAGATAAAGAACTTATTCATAGATTAAGAGAACTAGATGGAACGCCAGAGACGATACTGAATAATAAAGAATTATTAAATTTAGTACTCCCAATTATGAGAGCTGATCTTCAAATTTGTGAAACTTACCAATTTTCTAATGATAATGATATAATTCCTGTTCCTATTACAGCTTTTTCAGGGATTAATGATAAAAATGTTACAGTTCAGTCCATTGAGGAATGGGGTTCACTGACAAATAGAAGCTTTGAAATAATTAAGATGGAAGGGAATCACTTCTTTATCCATCAGTTTGAACAATTAATTGTGCAACAAATAGTAGAGAAATTAGAATTATCTTTGGTATAAACAATGAGTATTGATTTATATCTAGTAAAAGTATTGGATTCCTTAGATGATAAAACATTAAATAGAGCTACGTGTTTTCTTCCTTTTGCCATAAAAGAGAAAATAAAATCATTCTATCATAAAGAAGATAAGGTCAGAAGCTTACTAGGGTATATGATGTTAAAAAAAATTCTAAAATATGATCAGTATTCCAATGCTATTAGTTTTACGAAATATGGAAAACCGTTTATTAGGGATCAAGAATACTTTCATTTTAATATTTCTCATTCGAGAAATTGGGTAGTATTAGCAGTTTCTAAAGAAGAGGTAGGTGTAGATGTTGAATATGTAAAGCCTGTTTGTTTAGAAACAATGGAAGGTGCTCTCACAAAGAAAGAGTATGAGAAATTAAAATCTCTTTCTAATCATGAAGCAATAAAGTATTTTTATATGATTTGGACCATAAAGGAAAGTTATTTAAAAATGATTGGCAAAGGTCTAAGTTTATCACCTAATCGTTTACAAACAAATGTTTATGCTAAAAAACCAACGATTATGTTAGATGGAAAACAACAAAATGTAAATATTCAAACCTTTCAAATTGAAAGTAGTTATCAAATTTCTCTATGCGTAAGAGAAGGGGGAAATATACAAATAGAGACATTAGATGCTAAAAAATTACTAAAGGATTTGATTAAAAAAGAGGAAAAATATAAATAAAGTTAAATGTGCAACTCTAAAAGTTTATTTTTACTAATAGTACATACAAATCGTTAGAAGTAATAAACATTATTTGGGTTATCCTAAAAGAGGAAGGTGGTCTTAATTTTTGACAGAACCTAGTAAAATAAAAATACTTTTTAAGTGGCTTGTGTTTGTATTAGGTTTTAGCATCGTCATATATGCTATTATTCAGTATGGGATTATAGGTTTGGTTAACTCTGGATTTTATTTTGTTAAAGTGTTTTATTATAAGGAGAAACTTTCTTATATATGGGATACAATGATTCTTATTCATATTATTGGGTCTTCTATTTCGTTACTGATTGGTCCCTTTTTATTTATTAAAAAGCTACGGAGAAAAAAAGTGACTGTCCATAGATACTTGGGTTACACGTATGTAGCGGGAATTCTAATTGGAGGAATATCAGGTTTCTATACAGCTTTATATTCAACAGGAGGGATTATTTCGCATTTTGGTTTTGGTATCCTCGCAATTTTATGGATTTACACAGGTTTGATGGTAACTTACTTTGCTATCAAAGGTGAGAAATACTTGCACAGAGCTTGGGCAATTAGAAGTTATAGTTTAACATTTGTAGCTGTTACATTACGTTTATGGCTTGGTTTATTTGCTCTCATATTTGGTGGTGAAGCATATGCATCCTATTATGTAGTAATTTCATGGTTATGCTGGGTCCCGAACTTAATTATAGCTTGGTTTTATACAGCTCCATTAATCAAAATGGGAAAAATATATGCTAAATAATATCTGATTAGTTTCCACGAATAATTAGGCTAATAAAGTAAAAATATAAGAGTGAATGCTTAGGCTGTTCACTCTATTTTTTCTTATTCGAGGAAGTTTTTAGATTTACCTTATAATGTTTTTAATTAAGAGGCTACAACTTTTTACATACATATACTGTTTTTGTGATTACACATTATTCAAACACACACAATTGATCATTTTGTAGATATTCGATCAATTGTGTGCTTTTGTTTAAGACAGGATATTTAATTAATCGAACTTTAACCCCTTCAATGCTTCAGCAAGTGCATTGTTCACAGGCTCAGCTTCGTTGTTTTGCTGCTTTAAGTACTTTTGTACGGAGCGCTTGTCGACCTTGCCTCCGCCTTCTTTTTTGCGTCTTGCTTCAAAGGCTGATAATTTTTCGCGATAGCCACATTTACAAACGAAAATTTGACCATCACCTTCTCCGCGAAGCTCTAATTTTTTATGACATTGTGGACAACGTGCATTTGTGGTACGTGAGACATTTTTCCGATGACCACATTCGCGATCTTGGCAGACAAGCATTTTTCCTTTCTTGCCATTCACTTCAAGCATTGGTTTACCGCAATCAGGACATGATTTGGTAGAGATATTATCATGCTTATACTTTTTGTCACTACCCTTAATCTCTGTAACAATTTCCTTTGTGTAATTTTTCATCTCGCTAATAAATACATCTTTTTTTAGCTTGCCCTTTGCAATAAGTTCAAGCTTTTGCTCCCAATCTGCTGTCAGGGCAGGGGATTTTAATTCCTCTGGCACTAGGTCGAGTAGTTGACGACCTTTAGAGGTAATATAAATATCTTTGCCACCACGCTTTTCTATTAAGAAGGAATTGAAAAGCTTTTCAATAATATCTGCACGTGTAGCGACTGTGCCAAGACCGCCCGTAGATTTTAATGTATCGGCTAATTTTTTATCATTCGTTGCCATATATTTTGTTGGGTTTTCCATGGCTGATAAAAGAGTAGCTTCATTAAATCGAGCAGGTGGCTTTGTTTGACCAGAAGTTTGGGCAATAAGCTTTACTTTTAATATATCGCCCTTATCAATGCGTGGTAGTATTTGTTCCTTTACGTCATCTGCTGTGTCCTCATCATCAAAGCGATGCTCATAAACTTCCTTCCAGCCAGATKATAAAATCGTTTTTCCACGAGCAATAAAGCTTTCATCGCCAATTTTTGCACGCAGTGTTAGTTGTTBATATTCAAAAGCMGGCAGTADAACAGCTAGGAAACGCTTTAMAACAAGATCATAAATTTTACGTTCCTTATCTGTGAAAGCTGAATAATTTACATAGCCCTCTGTTGGAATAATCGCATGATGATCTGATACTTTACTATCATCGACAAAGGCCTTTGTTGGCTTGATTGGTTTAGTAAGCAGTTTATTGGCGATGGAGCGATATTCACCAATACCACAGGCCTTTAAGCGTTCTGGTAGTGTAGCAACGATATCCTGTGAAATAAAGCGAGAATCCGTACGTGGATAAGTTAACACTTTATATTGCTCATAGAGTTTTTGCATGATATTCAATGTTTCTTTCGCTGAGTAGCCGAAGATTTTATTGGCATCTCGCTGCAATTCAGTTAAATCATAAAGACCAGGTGCAAATGATTTTTTAGGTTTCTTTTCAATGTCCGCAACGATGGCATTGTTATTTCCTATTTTTTTCACCAGTGTATTGATTTTATCTTTATCAAAGCTACGACTATTACCATTTTGGTCTTGCCATGTAAGCTTTAAGTTATCAGTTGTTTGCGCTTCAATACCATAATAAGTTTGTGCCTTAAAGTTTTTAATTTCATCTTCACGTGCAGCAATTATTGCTACTGTTGGTGTTTGTACACGTCCGCAATTCAACTGTGCGTTAAAGCGGGTAGTTAAAGCACGAGTAGCATTAAGCCCGATATACCAATCTGCCTCTGAGCGAGCTACAGCAGAGGCATAGAGATTATCATATGCATTGCCTGGCTTTAGATTGGCAAACCCATCTTTTATTGCCTTATCTGTAACAGAGGAAATCCATAAGCGTTTCAAAGGTTTTTTTATTTTCACTTTATCAAGTATCCAGCGTGCTACTAATTCACCTTCACGTCCAGCATCTGTAGCAATGATGATTTCATTAACATCATTACGTGTAAGCTGACTTTTGACCGCATTAAATTGCTTTCCAGTTTGCTTTATAACCGTTAATTTTAAGCGTTCAGGTAACATGGGGAGATCTTCAAGATTCCATGTTTTATATTTCACATCATAGCTTTCTGGGTCAGCCAGTGTTACAAGATGTCCAAGCGCCCAAGTCACAATATATTTATCTCCTTCAAGGAAGCCATTTCCTTTTTTATTACACTTCAGCACACGTGCAATATCACGTGCTACAGAAGGTTTTTCAGCAATTACTAAGCTCTTTGCCATTGTTAACACCCTTTCATAGTTCCATGGTTTTAAATATAGCATAGGTTGAGTGGGTTCGCAGTTTAACTGAAGCGAATTTATTAAATGTCGGAGGATGATTTAGGCAGGTAACAGTTAAGAAAGTATAAAATTCAGAAAAAATATTGAATTCCGAAAATTATTATGTTAGTCTAGGGTACATGAAAATGAAGTAATGGCTTCATAGTATAAATAAAAAAAGGATGAGCTTCTTTTATGAGAGATCAAACAATTCAGCAAATGATTCAAGAGAAATATCAAGAGTTGTCTAAAAGTCAACAAAAGGTAGCTACATTCATATTAAAAAATTTACAGACAGTAGGAATCCACTCTGCTTCATATGTAGGGGAAAAGGCCGGAGTAAGTGAAACGACAGTTATCCGTTTTTGTTACGCATTAGGCTTATCTGGTTATGCACAATTGCAACGTCAGGTAACCATGCATTTATTTAATGAAGGGAATGCAAGTAGTTTGCAGAATTATTTGCAATCGAAGCAAGCTCTTTTTGAAAATCCACGTTTTTATGTAAAGACGATGGAAAAGGATGCATCTCGCATTTTAAATATGGCTAAAAACATTAACGAGGAAGACTTTAATCGAGCTTCAGTATTGCTACATGAGAAGAAAAAAATATATATTGCAGGGAATGGCTCTTCCCATTTAGCTGCACAGTGGCTTCATTTTACATTAAATCTTTTGCGACCGAATGTTGTTTTATTAAATTTTGAAACAAGTGAGGTCATACGTGCTATTCMMGWGATTGRTGAAAATAGTGTAGTAATTATTTTATCATTCCACCGTTACTTTAAAGAGCCGATCCAATTTGCAGCCGAATTACAAGAAAAAAAATGTGAGATTATTGGCATAACCGATTCTCAAATTGCACCTATTACTCAATATGCAACTATCACCTTTGTGAATGAACAACAACAAGAAGTTTCAACAATTGATGCTATGCCAGCACTCATAGCATTTTTAAATACACTAATAGCAGGAATGACTGCTCAAGATCATGACTATTATGAAAATCAGCGCGTAAAATATGACGATTTTCAAAATAGCTTTTTAGCAAACCGATGGAGTTGACTAATATGAACCAAATTTTACAAGAGTTACAGCCACTTCTTACAGATATTTTTAAACATTTACATGAACATCCAGAAGTTAGTTGGCAAGAGCACAATACAACTCAATATATAGCAAATTTATTAAGAGAGGCCCAAATGGAGCCACACCTTTTTGAAGATATGACAGGACTTTATGTTGATATAGGGGAGGGAACACCTAGAGTAGGGTTCCGCACTGATATAGATGCACTTTGGCAGGAGGTTAATGGTGTCTTTCAAGCTAACCATTCTTGTGGACATGATGGTCATATGACGATGGCTATTGGAACTGCATTGCTGTTAAAGGACATGGAGCATTTACTGTCAGGTGCTGTACGCATACTATTTCAGCCTGCTGAGGAAAAGGCCCAAGGAGCACGCGCATTTGTCGAAAAAGGTATTATAGATGATTTAGATTATTTATTTGGTGTTCATGTTCGCCCATTAAAGGAATTACAGGATGSGTCATATGCGCCAGCGTTATACCACGGAGCAGCAAAGCTTTTTACAGGGACCATTATTGGGGAAGAGGCACATGGCTCACGACCAGAACTTGGCGTTAATGCAATTGAGGTTGGAGCAGCTATTGTCGAAGGTCTTCAAAAAATTTGGACTGATCCAACTATCTCTGCCTCTGTCAAAATGACACAGTTTAATGCGGGAGGCACCTCTACAAATATTATTCCTGGTAAAGCAACCTTTAGCATTGATGCAAGGGCCCAAACAAATGAAGTGATGCAGGTAATCACAGAGGGGGTGGAGCGTGTAAAAGCCTCTGTTGAAGCGATGTATGGTGCCAAGATTACCTTACAGGTAGATGCTCATGTAGTGGCAGCATTGGTGAATGATGAAGCCTTACAACATATGAAGGCAGCTATTATTGATGTAGTTGGGGAAAAGGCTTGCGCTCCATCAGTTGTTACACCAGGAGGGGAGGATTTTCATTTTTATACCTATGAACGTCCGAAGCTTAAAGCTACAATGCTTGGATTAGGCTGTGGGGTTACTCCTGGCTTACATCATCCGCAAATGACCTTTAATCAAGACCGGCTGTTAGTAGGAGTAAATATTATTACAAGGGCTATTTTGAGAGCATTATAAAGATATAGAAAGAAGAGATAGCTATGATAGAGATAAGAGAAATCAAAACAATAGAACAACTTGAGCAGGTTCAGCAATTAGAGTTGAATGTATGGGGAATGTCTGCTATTCCTCTCCATCAAACGCTGACAGCAGTGAAAAATGGGGGCATCGTTGTAGGTGCCTATCAAGAAGATAAATTAGTCGGATTTAGTTATGGTTTTGCGGGTTTTCGAGAAGGAAAAAGCTATCTATGCTCTCATATGCTAGGGATTGATGAAAAATATCGATCACTAGGCATAGGAGAAAAGTTAAAGTACGAACAGCGAGCTATTGCTATTGAACGTGGCTATGACTTAATGGTATGGACATTTGACCCTCTTGAAACCCGAAATGCTTATCTTAATTTATCTAAATTAAAGGGTATTTGCTATACCTATATAGAAAATTGCTACGGTGAAATGCAGGATGATTTCAATAAAGGGCTACCCTCTGATCGATTTGAGGTGAGCTGGCATTTAACTTCAGATTATGTGGTGAACGACATTACAATAGAAGTAGCGGATGCAAAACCAGTGGCAAGCTGTGAACTTACAAAGCAGGGCTTATTATGCTTAAAAATGACTGAAAATTTTGAATTTGTAGAAGAGTTGTATACGCTACCTGTTCCTAAGGACTTTCAAGCCTTAAAAGCACAAAATCCTAGCTTAGCATTGGATTGGCGTTTCAAAACAAGAACTATACTAAAGCAACTATTTTCAGCAGGGTATGCAGCAATTTCACTGCAACAACGAGAATGCTATAACGAATATGTTTTAGTGAAAAAAGCAGCTTTAAATTTGGAAGGGGCATTTTAATATGAAAATTACAGAAATCACAATACGACAATTGAAGATGAAATTAAAAGCACCGTTTACAACAAGCTTTGGCACGTTTGATGAGAGGAACTTTTTAGTCCTCGAGGCAAAAGATGAGACAGGCTTAATCGGTTGGGGAGAATCAGTTGCCTTTCATTCACCTTGGTACAATGAAGAAACACTTCAAACAAACTGGCATATGCTTGAAGACTTCCTCATTCCTCTTGTTTTAAATAAAGAGATTCATCACCCAGCTGAAGTGAGTCAATTATTTGAGCCGATTCGCAAAAATAATATGGCGAAATCGACAATAGAAGGAGCTATTTGGGATATATATGCACAGCAAACTGGTCAATCCCTAGCAACAGCACTTGGTGGTAAAAAGGATAAAATTGAAGTAGGTATTAGTATCGGCATACAAAATTCAATCGAGGAGTTAGTTACATTAGTTGACGGCTATGTAAAGGAAGGCTATAAGCGCATGAAAATCAAAATAAAACCGGGCTGGGATATAGAGGTTATGCGTACATTAAGGGAAACATTTCCTGATGTAGCCTTTATGGCTGATGCTAATTCAGCCTATCGTCTAGAGGATACTGAAACATTGAAACAACTTGATGCATTTAACTTAACAATGATTGAGCAACCATTGGCTTCAGATGACATTATCGACCATGCTTCATTACAAAAATTAATGGAAACACCAATTTGTTTGGACGAAAGTATCCATTCGTTAGAAGATGCACGAAAGGCTATAGAACTAGGGAGCACCAAAATTATAAACATAAAAATTGGTCGTGTTGGTGGCCTAACAGAAGCAAAAAAAATACATGATTATTGTGAGACACATAACATCCCAGTATGGTGTGGCGGCATGTTAGAATCTGGTATTGGTCGTGCGCACAATGTAGCTTTAACAACGTTGTCAAATTTTATATTACCGGGAGATACTGCTGGCTCTAATCGATATTGGGAAAAGGATATTATCGAACCAGAAGTAGTTGTAAAAGATGGTTATATTGAAGTACCACAACAAGTAGGAATTGGTTATGAAATAAATAGGGAAACGGTTAATTCCTTCACAGTCGCACAGAAAACATATCAATAAATAGACTTAAATTTCTTATATTAGAATAGTAGGTGGGCTATGAAAAAAAGTTGGCAGATAGGTGGAGCATTTGTAGGCTTAATTGTTGGAGCAGGGTTTGCATCGGGTCAGGAAATAATGCAGTACTTTACTAGCTTTGGCTTGTACAGTATGGTAGGTGCCATTGTTGCTACCCTTGCCTTCGCATTTTTAGGAATGAGTTTAGCTCAATTAGGAACAGATTTACAAACAACATCACATAAAGAGGTGATCTATCATATAGGAGGGCGATATGTTGGGATTATTTTAGATATCGTTATCACGTTTTTCTTATTTGGCGTTGCTGTTGTCATGTTTGCTGGATCAGGCTCAACATTTCATCAGATGTTTGGCATCAATCCAGTAGTTGGTAGTATTTTTATGGTTGTTATAACTWTACTAACCTTACTATTAAATGTTAATAATACTATTAATTTAATAGCATTGGTTACCCCTTATTTAATGGGTATCATTTTTATTATTTTGATTTATTCTATCTTTACGATGGATATATCCATTGCAGAGCAAAATACTTTAACGAAAGCACAATCATCTGCAGCATCTAATTGGTTAATGGGAGCATTACTTTATGTTTCCTATAATATCGCTGCTGGTGCAGCAATGTTAATTGTAATGGGTGGAACAGTAAAGGACCGCAAAGTTGCTGGCAGAGGTGGACTACTTGGCGGTTTAATGCTTGGTATCTTAATTGTATTAATCAATATAGCCATGTTTGCTAAAATAAATGTTATTGATGGAGTAGCAATGCCAACATTAGAATTAGCAAAACAAATTCACCCTATAGTAGGTGTCTTAATGTCTATTGCTTTATTAGGCATGATGTACAATACTGCGGTGGGGATGTTCTATTCATTTACAGTTCGATTTATTGCGCCAGACCATCAATATTTTAAAGTAGCTATTGTAGTTATAGGATTAATAGGTTTTGCTGCAAGCCTAGTAGGATTTACTACATTAGTTGGTAAAGTCTATTCAACAATGGGCTACTTAGGTTTCGCCTTAATTGTTGCTGTTATTATTTCGTGGCTACGTAAACTACCAAAAACTTTATAAAGTAAAAATTTCCCTTTTATGAACGTGAGGGAAATTTTTTGTTTTTTTTGTGATGAAAGCAAGATATATATCATACAGTTAATTTGTGTTTGCAAAATCTATCCATGCTGTTTTAAGTAAAAATTATGCTCGAAACTATAGAAAAAAGCTATTCGGTGCTAGACACCAATTTTTGAGAATGTTATATTTGTATTGTCATAGTATTTTTATAATTAGGAAAAAATAGAATACTCTAAGGGTTGAGGGGTTTTTCCTGATTATAAGGAGTGATGAAGTATAGAGCTAGATGAAGGATGATAGGGCCTATGGTAAAGAAAACGTTAAAACAAAGAATTGTAGACGCTTCAGTTGAATTATTTCAACAAGATGGTTATCACAATGTAACCGTGGATCGTATTGTGGAATATATTGGGGCATCAAAGGGTGGATTTTATCATAATTTTAAATCAAAAGATGAACTGTTGTATGAAATTCATGATGTCTTTATTTCATATGTCATTCAACAATCGCAAGCTGCATATGACAAATTCGATACACCTATCACACGTTTGTGTGCCATGCTGCAAACACTGACACAAGTATTTGATATGTATCAAGCACATATTACGATTTTTTATGAAGAAAGTCGTTCACTCTCAGATGAATATAGTGACATCATCCATAAAAAGCGAGATCACTATCGTGATATTTTACAAAGAGTGATAGCAGAGGGTCAGGAAGCAAAGGTTTTTCGTACCGAATTACCTTGTACAATTGTAACAATGGCAATTGTCGGGATGATTAACTGGACGTACAAATGGTTTAAGCAATCAGGACCATTAACGATGGAGCAAATCACAGATGTTTTTACCGATATGGTATTACGGGCAATTGTGACAGAGCAAGCCATGGGAGAAGCGAAGCAATTTATAATAAAGGGGTAGCCAGTAGGAAACACTGGTTTTATTATTTGTTTTTACAAACCGACTAGTCGGTATTTCACTGTAAGCAATTGTTCTTGAGCTACATCTACTATGGCAAATTCAACAATAGGGGGATTAGGGATGAATTTTGAATTAACAAAAGAGCAAGAAATGATTCGAGACATGGTGCGTGATTTTGCTGAGAAGGAGATTAAACCGTATGCTCGTGAGGTTGATGAGACATCAACAATGAGAATAGAGAGCTTTAAGAAAATGGCAGAACTAGGCTTATTGGGTATCCCGTTTCCTGAGGAATATGGTGGATCAGGTGGTGATACGGTGTCCTACGCTTTAGCTGTAGAGGAGATTGGTCGAGCATGTGGGGGCACAGKGTTAAGCTATGCAGCTGCTGTTAGCTTAGGAGCCTCACCAATTTAMAACTTCGGCACAGAGGAGCAAAAGCAAGAGTGGCTAGTTCCRTTAGCTAAGGGTGAGACATWAGGATCATTCGGTTTAACAGAGCCAAATGCAGGTTCAGATGCAGGGGGCACACGTACTACAGCTGTTATTGATGGTGATGACTACATTATTAATGGAGAGAAATGCTGGATCACTAATGCAGGATATGCTCGACAAATTATTGTAACGGCGGTAACAGGTAAACGTGAGGATGGTAAAAAGATTATTTCTTCTATTATTGTGCCAACAAACACACCAGGCGTAACAATCAACTGTAATTATGACAAAATGGGTGTACGTGGCTCCAATACATGTGAAATTGTGTTAGAAAATGTCCGTGTCCCAAGAACAAATCTATTAGGGGATGAAAAACGTGGCTTTAGCCAGTTTTTAAATACATTGGATGGTGGTCGTATTTCCATCGCTGCTCTTTCTGTTGGAATTGCCCMGGSWSCTTATGAAAAGGCACTAAAATTCGCGAAGGAACGTGAGCAATTTGGTGCACCTATTTCGAAGCTACAAGCGATCCAATTTAAATTAGCGGATATGGCGATGGAAATAGAGCTTGCTCGTACGYTAGTACATAAAGCGGCATGGTTAAAAGATCAAAAGAAGCCATTTGGCAAAGAAGCTGCGATGGCTAAACTATTTGCTTCTGAAATGGGCTTCCGTACATGTAATCAAGCAATCCAAATTCATGGTGGTTCTGGATATATGAAAGAATATGATGTAGAACGTCATTTACGTGACATTAAATTAATGGAAATCGGTGAAGGAACATCTGAAATTCAACGTCTTGTTATTTCTCGTCTAATTGGCTGTTAATCATCATCAGTTAAGTTAAATAGCATAAATAAGGGGGATCTTCATGGCAGAACTTGTGTATCAAACTATTGGTCAATTGCTAGATGAACAATCAAAAAAGTACCCGCAGAATGAAGCATTAGTCTATGCTGACAGAAATTTACGCATGACTTATGAACAGHTAAATCGTCAAGCACGATACGTAGCGAGAGGTTTAATGGCTCTAGGAATTGAAAAGGGAGACCATATCGCAGTATGGACGACGAATGTTCCTGAGTGGGTACAGCTTCAATTTGGTACAGGGAAGATGGGTGCTCCAATTGTAACGGTAAATACGAATTACCGTGCGAGTGAGTTGGAGTATTTATTGAAGCAATCTGATGCTAAAACGMKYWRTWTMAKWGAWAAWTATCGAGACCATTCTTTTATCAATACACTGCAAGAGTTATGTCCAGAGCTTGAACATTGTGAACCAGGTAATTTGCAATCAAAGCGACTACCTTTATTAAAAAATGTTATTTTAATCGGTGAAACCAAATACCCCGGCGTACTTAATTGGTCAGACGTTTTAACTGCTGCCGAGCAAGTAACCGAGGAACAGTTAGATCAGAGAGAGCAGTCTCTTCATTATGATGATGTCATTAATATTCAATATACTTCTGGTACAACAGGCTTTCCTAAGGGAGTCATGCTAACGCATTTTAACTTAGTCAACAATGCTGTTAACATTGCAGAATGTATGCGTTTAACGGCAGAGGATCGTCTATGTATCCCAGTCCCTTTCTTCCATTGCTTTGGTTGTGTCATAGGAACATTAGCCATTACAACAAGTGGTGGAACAATGGTACCAGTACAGGAGTTCTCACCTGAAGAGGTACTAAGAACCGTTCAACAAGAGAAATGCACTGCATTACATGGCGTGCCAACGATGTTCATTAGTGAACTGAATTTATCGAATTTTGCATCTTTCGATCTTTCAACTTTACGTACAGGAGTCATGGCAGGATCAAACTGTCCAATTGAGGTTATGAAAGCGGTCATTGAGAAGATGGGCATGAAAGATATAACAATATGCTACGGTCAAACAGAATCATCACCTGTTATTACACAGACAAGAACGGATGACCCGCTAGTGTTAAAGGTGGAGACGGTTGGCCGCGCTTTACCTAACCTAGAAGTAAAGATTGTTGTTCCTGGAACTACCGAGGAAGCTCCGACAAATGAACAGGGAGAGCTGTGTACAAGGGGCTATCATGTGATGAAGGGCTATTATAAAAACCAGGAGGAAACAGATCTGGCGATTGACGAGGATGGTTGGTTGCATACAGGTGATTTAGCAACGATGGATGAAGCAGGTTATGTTCGTGTAACAGGTCGTTTAAAGGATATGATTATCCGTGGTGGCGAAAACCTATATCCTCGTGAAATTGAGGAGTTCCTTTATACACATCCGAAAATTTCAGATGTTCAGGTTGCAGGTGTCCCTGATCCTGTTTATGGCGAGGAGGCGGCAGCTTGGATTGTTTTAAAAGAAGGAGAGCAGGCCACAACGGAAGAAATCCGAGATTATTGTCGGGATAAAATTTCAAGACATAAAATTCCACGACATATTTTCTTTATTGATAACTATCCAATGACTGCATCTGGAAAAGTTCAAAAATATAAATTACGAGAAGATTTCGTTATGACCGTAAAGTAAGGAGGGGCAGTGAATATGTTCAACAAGGTATTAATTGCAAATCGTGGGGAGATTGCTAGACGTGTGATCAGAACATGCAAGCGCCTAAATATTCATACGGTTGCTATCTATTCAGAGGCAGATGCTGAAAGCTTACATGTGAAAGATGCAGATGAGGCTTTCTGTGTAGGGAAGTCACCTGTTGCACAGAGCTATTTAAACATCGACCGCATTCTTGAAATTGCACTAGAAAGTGGGGCAGAGGCTATTCATCCTGGCTATGGTTTACTATCAGAGAATGCAAATTTTGCGAAACGTTGTACAGAGGCAGGTTTAGTGTTTATCGGGCCAAGTGCTGATGTGATCGCTTCAATGGGCAGTAAATTAGAGGCTCGTAAAACAATGAAAGCTGCTAGTGTACCGATTGTAGAGGGTGTAGAAGCGCCAGTGAAGGATGTAGAAGAAGCCACTGCCATAGCGGAGCGTTTAGGCTATCCAATTATGTTAAAGGCATCGGCAGGCGGAGGCGGTATCGGTATGCAGCTAGTTGAAAATGCTGAGGAACTAGCCAAAGCTTTCGAGGGCAATCAAAAGCGTGCACAATCATTCTTTGGTGATGGCACGATGTATATGGAGCGATTCATTGCTAACCCTCACCATGTCGAAGTGCAAATTATTGCTGATCATCAAGGTAATGTCGTTCCATTATTTGAACGAGAATGCTCTATTCAACGAAGAAATCAAAAAGTAGTAGAAGAAGCACCATCACCGTTTATCTCACAAGAGACAAGAGAAAAAATGCTAGAAGCGTCAGTTAAGGCGGCGAAGCATATTGGTTATGTCAATGCTGGAACAATCGAATACTTGGTTGATGAAGATCAAAACTTTTATTTTTTAGAAATGAATACAAGACTACAGGTAGAGCATCCCGTTACGGAGGAAATTACGAAGCTTGATTTAGTAGAAGAGCAATTAAAAATTGCGGCAAAACAACCTCTTACGTTTACTAGAGAAAGTATTACTAAAGAAGGGCACGCAATTGAAGTACGCATATACGCTGAAAATCCTTCGACATTTTTCCCGTCTCCAGGTACCATTACGACTCTTGAATTACCGACAGGTGAAGGCATTCGACATGAGTGTGGTGTAGAGTCTGGTTCAGTGGTAACACCATTCTATGATCCAATGATTAGTAAATTGGTGGTGTGGGGGGAAACAAGAGAAATTGCCTGTGAAAGATTAGCACAAGCGCTAAAGGCGTATAAAGTGGAGGGGATTCAAACGAATATCCCGATGCTGTTAAAAACCGTCACACATGAGCAATTTTTAAAAGGCTATACGACGACAAAATTTGTAGAGCAATATTATTTACCGCAATTAGCAGAAACAAAATAACAATTATCATGTATTCGTGCTTCTATAGAGGGACGAATACATGATAAAAAAATAGGAGTGAATGATTATGGCAACAGTAAAAGCAAGCATGGCAGGGACAGTATGGAAAATCGTCGTAACAGAGGGCGAGAAAGTGACAGCAGGTCAAGATGTAGCTATTTTAGAATCGATGAAAATGGAAATTCCAATTGCAGCAGAAGAGGATGGCGTAGTGACGAAAATCATTGCCAATGAGGGAGACTTCATTAACGTTGATGATGATATTTTAGAAATTGAATAAGAGGAGGCTTGTTTATGCAGCTACCTAAGCAAGTCGCAATCAAAGAAGTTGGTCCCCGTGATGGCTTACAAAATGAAAAAACGCATATTTCAACAGCTGATAAAGTGCAATTAGTAAATTTATTAGGTCAAACAGGATTAAATTATATTGAAGTGACATCTTTTGTGCATCCCAAATGGATTCCTCAATTGGCAGATGCAGTCGAGGTTCTGCAAGCCATTAAAAGACATAAGGATATTACCTATGCGGCACTTGTACCCAATATGAGGGGCTTAGAACGCGCATTACAGGCTGAAGTAGATGAAGTAAGTATTTTTATGTCTGCTAGTGAAAGCCATAACCAAAGTAATATTAATAAAACCATAWYKYYWACGTGTGAAGGGTTTGNGNTAGTTGTAGTAGGAGCTCAGGCTGCAAAAAAACATGTTCGAGGTTATATCTCAACGGTTATTGGTTGTCCCTATGAGGGGTATATACACCCTGACAAGGTATTACGAGTAACGGAAAAATTATTGGAGATGGGTGTGACTGAAATATCGCTTGGTGACACAATTGGTGTTGGTGTACCGACGCAGGTTGAGTTTCTTTTAGAGGAATTGCTAAAAAGGTATCCTGCTGAAAAATTTGCCATGCATTTTCATGATACACGTGGGACAGCATTAGCCAATATTATGAAATCCTTAGAGATGGGTATTACCAAGTTTGATAGTGCGCTTGGTGGGCTAGGGGGCTGCCCATATGCGAAAGGTGCCTCAGGTAATGTAGCCACAGAAGATTTATTGTATTTATTCGATGAGATGGGCATTGAAACAGGCGTAGATCGACAAAAGGTGCTAGAGGCAGCACTCTTTATTGAAGAGAAGTTAGGCAAAGCGGTTGCATCAAAGCAAATGGCTATTGTCCGCAATGAAAGGAGTGCAAATCAAGGATGACACAACTCGTTCGATTTGAATTACTAGAGGGTAGTATTGGACTTATTACTCTTTCAAGACCAGAAGCTGCTAACGCTATGTCGGTTCAATTACTGCATGAGCTGTCTGCCACACTTGATCAAATCAATGGTGATCCAGCAGTGCGTGTAGTCCTTCTAACAGGTGCAGGCGAAAAGGCATTTTGTGCAGGTGCTGATTTAAAGGAACGTAAAGGAATGTCTGATCGACAAGTGAAGCAGATCGTGCAGCTGATTGGTGCCACTGTGGCAAAAGTTGAAACGCTTGCACAGCCTGTCATTGCTGTCTTAAATGGTGTTGCCTTTGGTGGAGGCTTGGAGTTGGCACTAGCTTGTGATTTACGAATTGCGGCTACACATGTAAAGCTTGGCTTAACAGAAACATCACTCGGTATTATTCCAGGAGCTGGGGGAACACAGCGGCTTCCACGTCTAATTGGTCTTGGTAAAGCAAAGGAATTAATTTATACAGCACGTAGGCTCAGTGCTAAAGAAGCTGAAAATTATGGCATTATCGAGTATGTTTATGAAGGACATGAGGTATTAGATAAGGCACAACAGCTTGCACTGGAAATGGCAAAAAATGCACCACTCTCTCTAGTGCAGGCCAAAGTTGCGATCAATCAAGGTGTTGAGGTAGATTTAGCTACCGGTTTAAAAATTGAATCACTTGCATATAGTGCACTGATCCCAACAGAAGACCGATTAGAGGGCTTDHTDRVBTTVCAAGAGAAGCGAGCGCCACAATAWTCAGGGAAATAAAACGCCAAGAAATAATTTTGGTGTAATCGATTGGGCAAAGGGAGGAAATAAACATGAGCAATATCTCGACAGAAAATACACCACCTACAATGAAAGATAAAATTTTAGCAGGTGGATTACCAAAATATCATGACAAAAATGCACAACAAGGCAAGCTATTTGTACGTGAGCGTCTTGAACTATTACTTGATGATGGTCTTCAATCAGAGGATGGACTCTATGCGAACTGTTTAGCAGGGGATTTACCAGCAGATGGCGTTATCACTGGTATTGGTAAAATCCATGGTCGCACAGTTTGTGTGCTAGCGAACGATTCAACGATTAAAGCTGGTTCTTGGGGAAAACGCACGGTTGAAAAAATGATTCGCATTCAAGAAACCGCTGAAAAGTTGAATTGTCCATTACTTTATTTAGTGGATTCTGCGGGTGCGCGTATTACAGATCAGCTTGAAATGTTCCCGGGACGCCGAGGTGCAGGACGCATTTTCTACAATCAAGTCAAACTGTCAGGAAAAGTTCCGCAAATTTGCTTATTATTTGGTCCTTCCGCAGCGGGTGGCGCCTATATTCCTGCATTTTGCGATATCGTGGTGATGGTAGAAGGGAATGCTTCTATGTATTTAGGATCTCCTCGAATGGCCGAAATGGTTATCGGTGAAAAAGTAGATTTAGAAACAATGGGTGGCGCAAAAATGCACTGTTCCGTTTCTGGTTGTGGAGATGTGCTTGTTAAATCCGAACAGGAGGCTATTACTTATGCGCGCAAATATTTAGGATATTTCCCGAATAACTATGCAGAGCGTAGCAAGGTAGAGGCTCCTAAACCACCAGCTTCATTTGATAAATCTATTGAAGAATTAATTCCTCAAAATCAAAATGTACCATTTGATATGTATAAGCTAATTGATCGTATTATTGATGAAGATTCGTTTTGTGAGGTTAAGAAATTATTTGCACCAGAATTAATTACAGGCCTTGCACGAATTAATGGACAATCCGTTGGGATCATCGCTAACCAACCACGTGTTAAGGGAGGCGTGCTATTCCACGATTCTGCTGATAAAGCGGCGAAATTTATTTCACTTTGTGATGCATTCAATATCCCACTGTTATTCCTAGCAGACGTTCCAGGCTTTATGATTGGTACTCAGGTAGAAAAAGCAGGAATCATCCGTCATGGTGCTAAAATGATTTTTGCCATGAGTGAGGCAACTGTTCCTAAGCTAACGGTCATTGTGCGTAAAGCGTATGGTGCAGGATTATATGCAATGGCTGGCCCTGCGTTTGAACCAGACTGCTGTATTGCCTTATCAAATGCACAAATTGCCGTAATGGGACCAGAAGCTGCTGTCAATGCCGTCTATGCCAATAAAATTGCAGAACTTCCAAAAGAAGAGCAAGCAAGCTTCATTGCCGAGAAACGTAAAGAATATCAAGAGGAAATTGATGTGTATCGCTTAGCTTCAGAGCTTATCATTGATGATGTGATTGAGCCTAATGAGCTGCGTAAGGTACTAGAAAATCGCTTAGAACTTTATATGTCAAAATACTTATTATTCTCACAACGTAAGCATGGGGTAAACCCAGYTTAAACATACTTATTATAAGGCTGTCTCTGCTGGTAGGAGACAGCCTTTTTGGATGATAATTTTTTCAGCTACTTGCAAGCTATAGTTGAGCATATTAAAATATGGGAAGGAATAAAAGGGAAGTGGGTGTTAAGCTTGTCTAAAAACAACATAGCGGATGTTCAAAATAATGCCAAGCTCCCATTACCATATCGGGATGTCATTGATACATATCATTTGCCGCTAAAGATCGCAGGTTGGATTTTATTTAGTATCTATTCATTTATGGCTTTTTATAAATTGGTTATTGATCGCTTAGTAGATGTAGTCGTCATTTTATTAAGGGGAGATTATTCTATAGGTGACTTAGGATTGTTTGATTATAGTAGCTGGCGATTAACTACTAATTTTATTCCCTTCGAAACGATTCTCCGTTATATAAACTACTCTCAATATTTTAATTGGGAAATTATAATCGTTAACTTACTTGGCAACTTATTAATTTTTACTCCAATGGGCTTTTTACTGCCATTACTATCGAAGAAATTCCGAAAAGCATGGGTTATTATTTGTTTAGGCTTTATTTCTAGTCTTGCTGTTGAAACCGTTCAATTTATTTTTACCGTTGGTTCTGCGGATATTGATGATTTAATTTTGAATACAATTGGTGCATGGCTTGGTTACTTAGCCTATAAAGGGATATTGATTAGACCCAAAAATTAAGAAAAGCAGTCCAGTATGAAGGGCTGTTTTTTTACGTTGATTAACACTATTTGTGTAGTGTATATGGTAATGAATTTTATTGAAAAGGGTATGAAGCTAATAAATGAATATGAAAATATTAGTTGTATGAGATTCTTTATACCTATTTAAAAAAATAATTAGTATCTCTTTAGGTCNTTACGAGTGGGTAAGGCTTGACGGGAAAAGTGGGGTATAAGGGACTGAGTGTACAGAAACTTATAAAATGGTATAGATAGAGTGTGAGGAAGAATGTTCATATCTATTMACTTATTAGCATATGTAGATAGAAGGGCGAGGTGAAAACTATGAAAATATCAAATTTAATGGAACAAGAAAGAATTTCATCCCAGCATAATCGTAAAAAAATACTTCAGCGTAAAGAGGCAGGAGATGCCTATAGAAAAAATGCGATGTATTTTCAGCCAAAGAAAAACCCATTATTGATTGAACTTGAAAATTTATTATTAGGACGTACTGACCAAGATTTGTATGACCAGCAGCAAGAAGAGTCAAAAGAAGTAACTCCTCAGCAGAAAGCCATTATGGAAGATTTACAGCAAACWGAAAWGAATGTACGKGCACATGAGCAAACCTATAAAGTAGGAATGAATGATAACGYTSATSSSTCGAATATWTCCGATTMRGAACTAGGKGACACACTGCACATTTTAGAGCAGGTACGTAATGCAGCATTGTCATCAGCAGAGCCTTCTCCTCAAGATTTACGTGTGGCGCAAAGCGTTGATGCTCAAATACAGCATATGTTAAATAATTCAAATGTTGACGAGGTTGCCACAAATGAAAGCGAACCATCTTTTGTACGTGACATCATTGAAGTGAAGGTTCCTGAACGTTACTCGAAGGAATTGAAATTGGACCCATTTGCAGATACAATTTTCGGTAAGAACTATGAGACTGCATTCAAGTTAAGAGCATTTAAACAGGCATCGGAAAGATATGCGGCTCACGTTCAAATGACGAAAAATGGCTADCGTMCAGASAAGGATTCTATGTTCTCTTTGATAGCCTGATGCTGTAGATADGAGATTGTTGACATGGCAAAGGCAAAGCACGCGAAAACGAATGCGATGCGTTTATTAGAACAACAAAAAATTCATTTTGATGTGATAGAATATGAAACAGGGGACGGTCAAGTTGATGGTGTTTCTGTAGCTGAGAAAATAGGACAGCCTGTTGCTCGGGTATTTAAAACATTAGTAGCAAAAGCAAGTGCACAAAGGTTATTTGTATTTGTTATTCCAGTAGCTGAAGAGCTGGACTTAAAAGCAGCCGCGAAGGTAGTTGGGGAAAAGAAAATTGAAATGTTAGCGGTAAAAGATCTACTTAGCCATACTGGTTATGTTCGTGGTGGATGTTCACCAGTAGGGATGAAGAAGTTATATCCAACGGTCATCGATGCATCTGCTCAAGGACAAGGTAGTATAATCGTTAGTGCTGGGAAAATTGGTATGCAAATTCATGTACAAATAGAAGATTTGAAGAATATAACAAAGGCACAACTTGCCACAATTACAACTACCCATGAGTGAGAGAATGGGTAGTTTTTTATGTGGTAAGATAAACGGTTTAGTTTAAGCACTATAGCTTAATTTTGGTTGAAAGTATGATACAGTATTAGCAATATTATTCATAGAGAGAAGGATAAGGAATGCGTAGAATAATGGGGTGGCGTTGGACCTTTTTTATTGGTGGCTTAATGGTGATGTCACTTGGCATCACGATGTCGATAAAGGGGAAAATTGTTGGCACAAGCCCATGGGATGTTTTACATATAGGTCTATTTCAAAATTTTGGGTTAAGTATTGGCACATGGTCTATTGTAACAGGACTCTTTATAGTTGCTTCAACATCCATCGTATTGCGTCAATGGCCAAAGTTAGGTACTTGGCTCAATATGCTGTTAATTGGCTCTTTTATTGATGTATTTAATTGGATGTTGCCCTCAACGGATGTATATGGCTTACAAATTACATATTTTATTATTGGCTTATTTGTTTTGAGCTTTGGCTGTGGAATGTATATTGCACCGAATATGGGCGCAGGACCAAGGGATACCTTAATGATGATACTTGTCGAAAAGTTTGGTGGATCTATTAAAACAGCAAGAATGGGAATTGAAGTACTTGTAACCATTATTGGCTGGCTTCTAGGAGGACCAGTTGGAGTAGGGACGGTATTGATTGCCTTAACTTCAGGCTATATTGTGCAATATTCATTACCGTATTGTCGTAAAATATTGATGAAATGTATTGGAAATATGGAGGGCATGAAGCCATTCTATTAAACCAAGAAGCTACTTAGATCTATAAAGGATAGAAGTAGCTTCTCATTTTTTTTAGCGTTCTTTCATATAATGCAGGGCATAAGCTAAAGGAGGAACGACATTTGAACGGAAATGTAACGTATTATTTTGGACACGCATTGACTGGCCAAGGTGTGAAGCATTTATATAAAGAAATGATGGAAGAGGCGTCTCTCGTTTATTTTTTGCAAGGGCCTGCCACATTTAAAGGTTCAGAACTGTTAAAAGAACTAGGATACTTCTATGTGAAACAGGGCTTTGCTGTCGAGTGGTTTAAGCATGCTTTATTAGAGGAGGTTGTTGAGGCCGTTTATATAAAAGGCTGTAACAGACTTTTTGTATGGGCATCTGAGTGGAATATCGAGCCAACTTTACTCGGTACAAAGCATCGTGTCATGTCTTTCTATGAATGCTTAGAAGACATACAGCTTAAAAAGGTTGGAGAACAGCTTGCAGAGGCGATGCAAGAGCGTGCAACATGGCGTGAAAAATGCATAGCGAAACTGGATCAAGCAATCAAGCTACATGATGACTGGGAGGTTATCACACAAAGCTGTATGAACTGGCAGGCATTAAATGAACAGGTGGAAAATTTAAAGTCGGAAGTGTTCCAATCTATTATTCTGAATAAAACAGGTATGCGGACACATCGTTTACTGGGAACGCTAACTCCTAGAGGTGCGGAAAATACAGTGGATAGTATCACCAAAAGTATCACGACTCGCTTCATGATTAAAGGTAAGCCAGGTACAGGCAAATCTTCACTAATGAAAAGCTTAGCCGATGAAGCAAATGCAAGAGGGCTTGATGCACAAATTGTTTGGTGTGGCTTAGATGCGGGATCTGTAGATATGGTCATTATCCCAGAGCTTAATTTCTGTATTTTTGATAGCACAGAGCCTCATATCTTTGATCCAGAGGATGGTAGGTTAGGGGATAAGATATTTGATATTGGTCAACATTGTGAGCTGTCAGAGGAAGCAGAAACTGCGATCGAGGCAGTGCGAGCACAATACAAAGAAGCTATACAGGATGCGATGGGCCATTCCAAACGATATGCAGAAGCTGAATATACCGTTCGTCGTTTATTAGATAATTGTCTATCGGCTTCTTTATGGCGCGAAAAAACAGCGCCACTATTCGAAAGATTAACAAAGTAATGTAGCTAATGGCTTGCATGTGCTAAACTAGGAGCGAGAACAGTTTTCCTAGGAAAGGATGATACGCTTGTCAAAAGTATTGAATGCATTTTTAGATGAAAACCTACAAGCCTTACATGAACAAGGCTTATACAATGAAATCGATCCAGTAGAGGGAGCAAATGGCCCAATTATTCAGGTCCGTGGCAAAAATCTTGTTAACTTATCCTCTAACAACTATCTTGGTTTAGCAACAAATGAAGAATTAAAGCGTATTGCCAAAGAGACAATTGATAAATACGGTGTTGGAGCAGGTGCTGTTCGCACAATCAACGGGACACTTGACTTGCACGTAAAATTAGAAGAAAAGCTTGCTGAATTTAAAGGAACAGAAGCGGCTATTTCTTATCAATCTGGATTTAATTGTAATATGGCAGCTATTTCGGCTGTAATGGATAAAAATGATGCCATTCTATCTGATCAATTAAACCATGCCTCTATTATTGATGGATGTCGCTTATCAAAGGCAAAAATCATCGCGTTTAATCACTCTGATATGGAGGATTTACGTGCAAAGGCAAAGGCAGCAAAGGAATCAGGTTTATACAATAAAATCATGGTTATCACAGATGGTGTCTTCTCAATGGATGGTGATATTGCTAAATTACCTGAAATTGTGGAAATAGCTAAAGAGTTTGATTTAATCACGTATGTGGATGATGCACATGGTTCGGGTGTAACAGGTAAAGGAAAAGGAACTGTGAAGCATTTTGGATTAGAAAAAGAAATTGATTTCCAAATTGGTACATTATCAAAAGCCATTGGTGTAGTAGGTGGCTATGTAGCAGGTAAGAAAAATTTAATTGATTGGCTAAAAGTTCGCTCACGCCCATTCCTATTCTCAACAGCATTACCACCAGGTGATGTAGCCGCTATTACAGCAGCCGTGCAAATGCTGATTGATTCAACAGAGCTACACGATAAGCTGTGGGATAATGGTAATTATTTAAAAGCGGGGCTTGAGAAGCTTGGCTTTAATATTGGTGCGTCTGAGACACCAATTACACCATGCATCATTGGGGMTGAAAAATTAACACAGGAATTTTCAAAASKYWKATKTGAAGAAG
>NZ_CP173154.1:2143697-2246366 GCF_044986265.1 Lysinibacillus sp. S1 | reverse complement strand
WGMMARATCAATTGTCTDCCCARCAGTTCMAAAAGGTACAGGDCGCGTTCGGAATATGCCAACAGCGGCACATACAAAAGAAATGCTTGATGATGCAATTGCGATTTACGAGAAGGTTGGTCGTGAATTAGGCGTTATTCAATAAGAAAAAGGCTTCCTCATGAATGGGGAAGCCTTTTTTGCATGATAGAAAAGAAAAAGTGAAGGATAGAATCAAAAAAGTGAAGGATAGAATCAAAAAAGTGAAGGATAGAATCAAAAAAGTGACCGATAGAAGCTTAAATCTAACTGATAGGGCGATCTAAAAATAGACAATCACTTTATTTTGACCCAATTATTTTGCCTGCCTTGAGCTGTTGAATAGCTTGATCAGAAATATTTAATGCCTGTAAAATTTCTTCATTATGTTGTCCTAAAGTGGGTGCTGCACTTGTTAGCTGTCCAGGTGTTTGTGAAAACTTAGCTGGGAAGCCCAATGTTCTCATTGGTCCAGCAGTCGGATGCTCATAGGACAGTACCATGCCACGCTCTAGTATATGAGGGTCATTCAATGTTTGGTCATAAGAATAGATTGGACTAGATGGTACACCATGCTTATCTAATAGTTCGAGCCAGTAGATAGCCTTATGCTTAATTAGCTCGCTTTCAATTTCTGCTTCCAGCTCCCTCACATGTTGGGCACGTGAATAGTTGGTAGCAAAGAGAGGATTGTCTAACCAATCAGGTCGATTGACAACCTTTGCCGCAAAAATCTCCCATAGCTTTTGATTKCYAGCWMCTACTASMATATAGTCATCCAGTGTTTTGAAACCTTGATAGGGCGCAGACACACGATGGGCGGTTCCTGTTCGCTCAGGTAACTCACCCTTTCCGAAGTAAGCAGCGGCCTCCCAAACAGTCCACGCAMKRYCTSWYWYMAMWAWSKMCRCAYCAAYATWTTGACCTTCACCACTACGAAGCTTATAAATATAGGCCATTAAAATCGATTGTAAGGCTGTTTGTGCAGCAGCAATATCATTCACCGCAAAGCCAACCTTTACAGGTCGTCCATCTGCTTCACCTGTCATATGCATTAAGCCACTCAGACCCTGAGCCATAATATCATAGCCACCCTTTTGACTATAAGGACCTGTTTGACCATAACCGGAAATAGAGCAGTAAATTAGGCCAGGATTGATGGCTTTTAATGTGTCATAATCAATACCAAGCTTTTTCGTGACACCTGGTCGATAATTTTCCACAAGTACATCAACAGATTGAATCAATTCTTTAAATAAAGTCAGTCCTTCAGTCGTTTTTAAATTGATGCAGACACCTTTTTTATTACGATTAACCATCATATACATATGACTTTCTTCATTAACGAATGGACCCATTGTACGGGTATCGTCTCCATTTGGGTATTTTTCAATTTTGATAACTTCTGCACCCATATCTGCTAATACCATGGTGCAATAGGGACCTGCTAAGACTTGTGATAAATCGATAACCTTTAATCCTTGTAATGCTTGTTTCATTTACCCTCAGTCCCATCCTGTTTGACTAATGTGATGTTGCGTAATCCTTTGACAGAGGTAGCACCGGCTAATGCGATAGAAACCTTTAATTCATCATAAAGATTGGTCATCACCTTTTCGACACCTTGTTGTCCCTCAAGGGCTAGTCCATAGACGAAAGGACGTCCAATTGCAACTGCATTCGCTCCTAAAGCAAGTGCTTTTAAGGCATCCATGCCACGATATACACCACTATCTAATATAATAGGAATTTGTCCATTCACAACTTTCACAATAGCAGGAAGGGCATCAAGTGAACCAATTACACCATCTAATTGACGGCCACCATGGTTTGATACAATAATGCCATCAATACCATTGTCGATAGCATGCTTTGCATCTTCAGGATGTAAAATTCCCTTCAATAATATAGGAAGGTTGGTATGTTTTTTTAGCTCTCGAACATGCTCCCAATTAAGTGTTGGGTGGAAGACATTTTGCAAGACACCTTGTACGTAGGACTCGAATGAATCATCAGGTAAAGTGGCTGTAAAAACGGGATCATTCATATAATTTCCTCTTGCATAGCCTAGCTTCAATGGTGAAAATTGATTGCGTACATCTTCTTCACGCCAGCCTAGCATTACGGTGTCGACAGTTAAAACGATCGCTTCAAATCCAGCTTCCTCCGCACGTGCAGCCATGCTAAAAGCAATTTCTTCATTAGTAGACCAATATAATTGAAACCATTTTGTTGCAGAAGGCGCAGCTTGAGCAACTTCTTCAAGAGCAAAAGTGGACACAGTGCTTTGTATATAAGGGATATTTAAAAACTGGGCGGCACGTGCAACGGCAAGCTCACCTTCAWCKTGAACCATTSSRTYYWWGMSMWYAKKRRSWWWAAKCWRWKKWGTTGGATAYGTWTKACSAAAYAARWGAASCKAWGTATYAACGTTTGACACATCATTTAWAWATCGGGGAACAATGGAATACTTCTCAAAAGCTGCACGATTATTGCGCAGTGTTTGTTCACCGCCAGCACCTGAACGGATGTAGCCAAAAGGGCCAGCTTCGATTTTTTCCGCTACGGCCTTTTCTAAATCTGCAAAGCAAATGGGGAAGGGGGCTTGTGCAGTTATATTTTTTAAGAGTAGATCGCCATCAGTTATGTTTGTCATCGTTACTACCTCACTTATTTATTGAAAATAGGCTTTCTTTTATTTAAAAAGGCTTGAATACCTTCGTTATAATCGTCTGAACTAAATGAATCCAAAACTAACTGTGCCAGCTCATCGTTTTCTTCAATTTCACCATCAACAATTGCTTGGATAATTTTTTTGATGCCTGCGTTTGCAATGGATGATTTACTTAATAAATGTTCAGCGAATTGCAATGTCGCCTCATCAATTTCCTCTGGTTCGTGTAGGGCCGTGATTAAACCAATATTTTTTCCCTCTTCAGCTGTAAAAATAGTAGCTGTGTACAAAATTTCCTTTGCCYTAGCGACACCAACAATATTTATGAGACGTTTCGTGCTTTCTAAATTATATACAATACCTATGTTTGCAGCGGTAATGCCTAGCTTACTCTTAGGCGTTGCTATTCTAAAATCACAAGCATTTGCTAACTCTAAGCCACCACCAATTGCTAAGCCCTGAATCATAGCAATTGTCGGGTGTGGAAATTTATAGAGAGCATCGATCGCCTTTAGAGCCAATTCATTATAGGCTTTAGCATTGTCTGTAGCATAACGAACATCTAAAAACTCGCTAATATCTGCACCGGAAGAAAAGGCTACTTCATTGACACCGCGAACAATTAAAAGTTTGATGGAAGAATCTATACGGAGCAGCTCTAGTTGGTCTACTATGGCTTGAAACATTGCCCTTGATAAAGAATTCCGTTTATCCGGGCGGTTTAATACTAACGTTGCAATATAGCCATTTTTCTCTACATAAATTTCGTTTGTCATCTTCATTCTCCTCTTAATCTTTTTTCAACTTCGCGGCGAAGCGGTTACCAATGGATTGAATGCTCTGCACAAGGATGATTAAGATAAAGACAGTTGCATACATCACATCAACCTCATAGCGCAAATGACCATAACGATAGGCAAGGTCACCTAAACCGCCAGCACCAACCATTCCTGCCATTGCTGTTGCACCAATTAATCCTATTGTGGCAATTGTTAAGCCTAAAATAATAGATGGTCGCGCTTCACGTAATAGGACATGCCAAATGATATGGCGACGTTTAATACCCATGGCTGTGTAGGCTTCTACTACTCCGGAATCCACTTCTAAAAGCGCAGACTCCATCAGTCGTGCAATATAAGGAGCTGTGTAAACAACTAGTGGAACGATTACACCTTTAACACCAATTGTTGTACCTACAATTAACTTGGTAAAAGGTAAGATGAAGAATAGTAAAATGATAAATGGAACAGAGCGAACAATATTGATAAATAGATTAAAAAACTGATAGAAAAATTTATTTTCAAAGGATTGTCCTGGTCGTGTTAAAACGATTAATAGCCCTAATGGAATGCCAATCAGAATGGAGAAAAATAATGAAATTCCGACCATTTGAAATGTTTCGATAATTGCTTTGCCAATAACATCTGACCAATCTGTAAAGAAGCTTTGGATACTACTCATTGAACGCACCTCCTAATTCTTCCACTGCCACGCCATTTTCTGAAAAATACGTTAACGCCTTTTGGACAATCTGCGTTTCGCCATGTAAATGCACCACAATATTGCCGACAATACCGTTTTTTAATTCAATAATATTAGCTGTTAAAATATTTGGTTGCACATCATATACCTTAGTGACTTCTGCTAATAATGGCTTACCAGTACTTTCACCAAGGAATGTTAAACGGATTACACTTCCTGAAACATTTAATTGCTCAATAAGAGAAGGGGATAAATTACGTTGTGAAATTGTATTCAAAAACTTTCGCGTTGTAGGGTGCTTCGGTTTCGCAAAAAGTTCAATCGCTGTGCCAAATTCCACAACTTTCCCTGATTCTAGAACAGAAACCTCATCGCAAATTTTTTGAATTACATTCATTTCATGTGTGATGAGCAGAATCGTAATGCCTAATTCACGATTAATTTTTAACAACAATTCAAGAATGGCTTCCGTTGTCTCAGGATCAAGTGCACTTGTTGCTTCGTCACTAAGTAAAATCTCTGGTTCCTGTGCTAAGGCACGTGCAATAGCCACACGCTGTTTTTGACCACCTGAAAGTTGATTTGGGTAACTATCTAGTTTATCTGTTAAACCGACAATTTCAGCATACTTAGCTACTCGGTTTTTTACTTCCGCCTCTTTATAGCCTAGTAGCTTTAAGGGAACTGCAATATTATTGTAAACTGTTGCTGTTTTTAAGAGATTAAAGTGCTGGAAGATCATCCCGATTTTTTGGCGTGTTTGACGTAATTCGTGAAGAGAAAGGGTCGTAATGTCTACATTGTCTATCACTACTTTTCCTGCTGTAGGACGTTCTAGTAGATTAACGCAACGAATGAGTGTACTTTTACCAGCACCACTATAGCCGATTACACCATGAATTTGTCCCTTTTTTACGTGAAGATTGATGCCATCCACAGCTTTTATGATGCCTTTTTTCGACTTAAATTCTTTTGAGATATTTTGTAATTGAATCATGCGATTGTTTGCTCCTTTCTCAACCTTCTAAAAAGCAAGAATCTGCTCGTCTTCCCATTGGGGAATTTCAGCAGATTCTTCGGCTTTATAGAAGCTTTCTGAACATATTACCAGCTAGGGATTACAGAACCTTTGAATTCCTCTTCGATGAATTGACGCACTTCGTCAGATTGGTAAGCCTCAACGAACTTTTTAATTGTTGGATCATTTTCATTTTCAGCACGTACAACAATATAGTTCACGTATGGAGAATCAGTAGATTCCAATAAAATAGAGTCATCTTTAGGGTTAATGCCAGCTTCTAGTGCAAAGTTTGTATTAATAGCTGCTACATCTACTTCACTAAGTTGTTTAGGAATTTGAGCTGCCTCTAATTCAATGAATTTTAAATTCTTTTTGTTTTCTTCTACATCACGGATCGAGGCTGTTAAGTCTGCACCCTCTTTTAACTTAATATAGCCAGCTTCCTGTAAAACAAAGAGGGCACGTGCTCCATTCGTTGGGTCATTTGGTAGGCCAAACGTTGCACCGTCAGGAADGBCATCAAAGGATTTATATTTTTCTGAGTAGATACCCATTGGATTTAAAATCGTCTTGCCCACTGGTACTAAATCTGTATCATGGTCTTTATTAAATGTATCTAGGAAAGGCTCGTGTTGATAGCTGTTCGCATCAAGATCACCTTCAGCTAAGGATGTATTAGGTAAAACATAGTCAGAAAATGATTTTAGTTCTACTTCTAGCCCGTTCTCTTTTGCTACTTTAGCGGCTACTTCTGCAATTTGTTCGTGTGGACCAGAAGTGACGCCTACAACGATTTTCTTTTCATCAATTCCTTCAGCTTGGCTTTTACTATCTTCTTTAGAGCCACAGCCTGCTAAAGCTGCTACTAATGTTAAACTTGYTAAACCTMYTAAWARTWTATTTTTCTTTTTCATGAWAATAYCTYMAAGATTGTTTTTATCGGTTTTTTGAAAATAAAAAAACTCTCTTACAAATTAAGAGAGGCTCATGAAAAG
Organism: Lysinibacillus sp. S1; assembly: GCF_044986265.1. Lineage (NCBI taxonomy): Bacteria > Bacillati > Bacillota > Bacilli > Caryophanales > Bacillaceae > Lysinibacillus > Lysinibacillus sp. S1. The sequence continues at coordinate 2,240,176 of NZ_CP173154.1, read as the reverse complement.
ATGTCCTCTCTTATCTATCAAACGAAGATCGTTTGCAGGATTTAGCACCTTCCTATAAAAAGGAGGTTGCCGAGCTTCATAGGGCCAGTMCCTCAGCTACTCTTGATAAGAGATTTATAATATTTTTTTGTAATTCCGATAGAACTAATATAATTTATAGGGTATAGTAAGTCAATAAATAATTTTTAAATTTTTTATATAATTATAATATTTCGACGCAAAAGAGGGATAACAATGTCTGTAAGAGTTAATTATGGTATAGGTTCATTTGGTAAGGTTATTAGTGCTCGTTTTCTAACGGGAACAGATATCATTGAAGGAATTGAAGCGCTTTGCGAAGAGAATAGTATAGAGTCAGCAACAATTGTAAGCTGTATTGGCAGCTTTCAAAAAAGTAGCTTTGTTTATTTAGTGCCAGATGCAACAGTTCAAATTCAAGTTCGTTTTAGTGATGTGATTGAAAAAGAGGGACCATTAGAATTTATTCAAGGTTCAGGTGTGGTGTGTAAGCGAGATGGTGGATATGAGACACATTTCCATGGTTCTATGAGCGATCAATGGGGTGTTGTATCAGGTGGGCATTTAATAAAAGGGGGCAACCCTGTTATTACTGCTGACATCGTGTTGGCAGAGGTACAAGGGATTCAACATATTCGAAAATGGGATGATGAAACAGGTCATGTTCAATTTTATCCATTAGAAAATGGTTTAGGGCAACCAAGGAAAATTGAAAAATAGTAATAATCCTGTAGCTAGGGATAGCTACAGGATATGGCGTCATTATCTTATAAACAATTGTAATTGCTCGATTCTATGGATTGCTTCACGTAAGCGCTCCTCACTAACCAGCAATCCTACGCGAACATAGCCTTCACCATATTGACCGAAGCCATTACCTGCTGCTACAGCGATATCAGCTTTTTCGAGCAAAAGATCAGCAAACTGTTCACTTGTATAGCCTAGTGGTACAGGGAGCCATGCGAAGAAGGAGCCACTTGGAGCCGTAACATGCCAGCCAATTCTTCGAGCTTCTTCAATGAGTACATTGCGGCGACGCTCATAAGTAGCTCGTAGTTCATCCGCACATTGCTGGGAAGCCGTCAGTGCTACTGCTGCGGCTTGTTGAATGGCAGGGAATTGACTACAAAACAGATGATCCTGAATTAGATTAATAGCAGCAATAATCTCGGCATTCCCTACAGCGAAGCCTATACGCCAGCCAGCCATATTATAGGTTTTCGATAATGTATACATTTCAACTCCTACTTCTTTTGCACCCTTTGCTTGAAGGAAGCTAACTGGTTTATTACCGTCAAATCCTATTGCCCCATAAGCAAAATCATGTGATAMGATAATATTGTGCTCCTTCGCAAAGCGAACGGTCTCTTCAAAAAACGCAAGTGATGCTGTACCACCTGTAGGGTTGTTCGGGTAATTTAAGTAAAGAAGCTTTGCTTTTTCTTTCACTTCATCAGGTAATGCATGATAATCAGGTAAGAAATCATTTTCAGCAAAAAGGGGCATTACTTCAAAATTGACGTCTCCTAGTACAACACCTGATAGGTAATCTGGATAGCCAGGATCTGGTAAGAGCATCGTGTCACCAGGGTTTAACACAGCTAAAGGTAGCTGAACTAGACCAATTTTTGTTCCACTAAGAATCGCTGCCTCTGTATCTGGATTTAGTTCAACCTGATATTCACGTTGATAAAAGTGCGCAGCAGCTGGGCGTAATTCAGCGAGTCCTCTAAATGGTGAATATTTGTGGTTTTGAGGATTTTCAGCTGCTTCCTGTAATGCTTGAATGATGTGAATAGGCGTTGGCTGATCGGGATTTCCTTGCCCAAGGTTAATGACATCACGCCCTTCTTCTAGAGCCAAGTTTACTTTTTGAACGAGTGCTGCAAAAAATTGAGTGGGTAGTTGCTGTAGTTTTTTAGAGAATTCCATGCATGATCACCTTTTTCAGAATATAATAATTATTATTGAAGAATATGAAGCAAATAGTATTACTTTTTCTGTTAATTGTCTAGAGGAGGAATAGAGATGAAAATCGGTTGTATTCAATTAAATGTTGGCTTTGGCAAAGTTGAAGAAAATTTTGAACGTGCCGAGGATAAGATTCGTGAAGCTGCAAAAAATGGGGCAGAAATCATAGTGTTACCTGAAATGTGGAATACAGGCTATGCTTTAGAGAAACTGCCTGAGCTAGCAGATATCAATGGTGAGCGGACAAAGGCCTTTTTGGCTAAACTTGCTAAGGAACTTGATGTACATATTGTAGGGGGCTCTGTTTCAACAAAGAAAGGCGATAAATTTTATAATACGATGTATACCTTTGATCGTAATGGAGAACTTGTTGGGGAATATAGCAAGGCACATCTTTTCCGTTTAATGGWCGAGCATCTTTACTTGGAAGCAGGGGATGAAATGAATCGTTTTGCTTTAGATGATATTGAAGCTGCTGGTGTCATTTGCTATGATATTCGCTTCCCAGAATGGTTACGTGCACAWGCATTACAAGGAGCAAAGGTATTATTTGTACCAGCGCAGTGGCCAACTCCAAGGATTGACCATTGGAAAACGTTGCTACAGGCTCGTGCAATTGAAAATCAATGCTTTGTCATTGCAGTAAATCGTATTTCGAAAAAGGTAGAAAATTTTAATGGGCAGTCTATGATTATTCAGCCTTGGGGAGAAGTATTATGGGTAGGTGCTGAGGACGAGGAAGTAGCAGTGATCGATGTAGACTTTTCTATTGTCGATGAAGTACGTGGAAGAATTCCTGTTTACGATGATCGTAGACCAGGACTGTATCACGATGTAGTTGTGAAAGGGTAATAAAGGGCACGCTTAGGAGGGGAGTTAACCTTTTAAGCGTGCCAACTTTTTTCTAGCTCTTATCCTCGATTAATGAATTGGCTAGTAGCATAAATTCAAGTGTAATGCGGTTATGCCCGTTCATAAAATTTTTACCAAGTAAACTTTCAAGCTTTTTTAGGCGGTGATAGAGTGTTTGACGAACAATAAACAATTGATTCGCTGTTTGCTGTTTAGAGCCATTTGTTTGTAAATACACCTGCAATGTTTCGAGAAGCTTACTATTATATTTTTCATCGTATTCAATAACGGGCTGTAAATAGTCATAAATCACTTCCTGTAAATCCACCTGCATTTGTAATTTATAGATTAAATGATATAAATGCAGATCATCGTAAAAGAACGAGGACGTTTGTACTTTTCGACAAATATATAAGGTTTCTAGTGCAGTTTGATAGCTTTTAGGAATTTCATCTACATCACAAACAACCTTCCCAATAGCTATCTGATAACCTTGTGCCTGCTGCTTTTTATAAAATTCAGTTTTGACCAAAGAGGAAAACATGTTGTTTAGCATATCACGAATGGCTTTACTATCTTTTGTATGCAGTAAAATAAAAATAACATAGCTTTTTCTTTCAAATAAAAATGGAATAAAGCCATGTTGCTCAAAGAGATTACGATAATAAAGCTTACTATAGACTACATCCTCCTGTGCCTTTGTCAACGTATTAGGAGAAGCCAAAATAAAGACAGTGCCACTGGATTGTGTATAGTTAGTATAATGTGTAACGATAAATTTATAGATTTCCTCCTTAGATAGTTTTTGATCAATCCAATCAGCTAAAATCGAAGCATCCTCAATATTCTTTTTTTCCTCAATATAGAACTCTCGCATTAAAAGCTGTGCCAACGCTGTTGCCGTGCGATCTAATATTAATAATTCAAATTCGGAGAAAAGCCCATCTTCTCGATAAATTGATAAATCGGCATAATGTTGATCAAATAGAAAAATAGGCTCATGTTTAAATTGCTGAGACGATGTATTCAATGTTAGGAATTGCTGCCGCTTTTTATGAGCCATATTCGGGAAAAAGACAGGTTCTCTTCCCTTAATGGAAAACATAATTTGTATTTTTAATTCATTATACATATTTTGTAAAATATCGTCCGTGTTTTGTCCCAATACTGCATTTTTGTTCAATGTTTGTGAGTAAGCTTCTAGTGAAGAAATCAATAGATATTGCTGATTGATAATTTGACTATGTAAATCCTGTGTAATACGAACAAAAGGAACTGCTTCATGGAAAACAATAATAGGAAACTGGTGGCGGTTGGCAAGTGTTAAAATCGCTTCGGGTACTGCTTGAATAGAGGTGCCATATTCAATACAAAGTGCTGCACAATTTTTTTGAATGATGGCTTCTATAAAGGACACAAAGTCCTCAATACTATGTTGGAGACTAAGCCCTGTAGTTAATACTAACTCTTCACCAACTAAAAAATTATCAACATGTATGATTTCTAGTACATGTGCCCATTTAACGCTCCTTGTTAATCCCTCATGACCTGCAACTACCTCTGCATTTTGAAAATATTTATTCTGTAAAACGTCTAGTACTTTTAGTTGAAATGGGCTCATTTTTGCCCCTCCTTTTGACATGCGTGTCAGCGGTTAGAATTCAAAAATTTCTGCTTGGTGCAGAGAATTTACTCATAAAATCGTTTAAAAATTATTTTAAGAATATTTAGTCTATTTTACATTATGTATAAAACAAAAGTATAGAATTTTACAGTTTGTCTATTACTTCAACGTTATGAAAGATGTAAGATTTTTGTAAGCGATCAAGCAATCTACTAAAAGAGGTGACAGATATGGGGCGACAAACGCATTTACAAAGAGGATTAAAGAAGCGGCATATGACGATGATTGCGATTGCCGGTGTAATCGGTGCTGGACTATTTATGGGGAGTGGCTCGGTCATTAATCTAGCTGGTCCAGGGGCAATTTTATCGTATATATTTGCAGGAATTATCGTTGTATTAGTTATGCGTATGCTAGGTGAGATGGCGGCAGTCAATCCAACGAGTGGATCGTTTGCTCACTATGCACATGAAGCCATTGGTCCGTGGGCAGGTTTTATGATTGGATGGTTGTACTGGTTTTTCTGGGTGATTGCCATTGCTTTAGAGGCAACAGCAGCAGCTGCCATTATTCAATATTGGTACGATGGGATTCCTTTATGGCTTTTAAGTCTGTTATTAACTGTAGCACTTACATTAACAAATGTTCTTTCTGTCAAAGCTTTTGGTGAGTTTGAGTATTGGTTCTCTCTTATTAAGGTTGCAAGTATAGTCGTTTTTCTAGGTCTTGGTGCTTTTATTATCTTTGGTATTGCTCCAAACTTTAATGCTGTTGGTATGACCAATTTAGTTGAACAGGGTGGTTTTTTGCCAAATGGTTTTGGCGCTGTTCTAATGGGTGTCGTTATCGTTATTTTTTCATTTATGGGGACAGAAATCGTTGCGATTGCTGCTGGTGAATCGGATGAACCGTTAGCCGCTGTCACAAAAGCTACCAATTCTATTACTTGGCGTATTTTAATTTTCTATGTAGGCTCTATTGCAGTTGTAGTGACGCTATTGCCTTGGCATTCCTCAGATATTTTAACAAGTCCTTATGTAGCGGTACTTGATTATATTGGTATTCCTGCAGCCGCACAAATTATGAATTTTGTTGTTTTAACTGCTGTATTATCATGCCTAAATTCAGCACTATATGCTACATCAAGAATGGTATTTTCTTTAGCGGAAAAAGGAGAAGCACCAAAGGCATTTTTAAAATTAAATAAAAATGGTGCACCTGTTAATGCCATACTTGCCGCAACATTTTTCTCATATATTGCGGTCATTATGAACTATGTGTCGCCAGATAAAGTATTTATGTTTTTATTAAGTTCTTGTAGTGCTATTACGTTGATTCTTTATTTAATCATTGCCTTTTCACAGTTAAGAATGCGACGGAAGATTGAGCAAGAAAATCCAGAGCTATTAAAGGTGAAAATGTGGCTATTTCCATATTTAACATATTTAACAATAGTAGCAACAACAGCATTACTCATTGCGATGTTCTTTATAGAGTCTATGCGCTCACAAATTTTATTTACATGCGTTATTGTGGCCATTGTGATGCTTTTCTATATGCTGACTCAAAAGAAAAAGGTGATCAAACAAGCCGATGAATCAAGTTCCCTTTTCACAAAAGACAAGTTTGATTTTGAACAATAAGACGAAAAAAAGGAGTGGTCAATTATGACAGTTCAACAAGAAATGAAAACGCTAACACATTTTATCAAAGGAGAAGAGGTAGCAGGTACAAGTAACAGATTCTCTGAAGTATATAATCCGTCAACAGGTGAGGTTATTGCAAGAGTACCCCTTGCTTCAAGAGCCGAGGTAAAGCATGCTATTCAGTTAGCTAAGGAAGCCTTTCCAGCATGGAAAAAAACATCAATTGGGAAGCGGGTAGAAGTGCTACATCGTTTCCGTCAGCTGTTAGTAGAAAGACAGGAAGAACTTATCAATGTGATTTGCCAAGAAAGTGGAAAAACTAAGGAAGATGCGAAAGGTGAAATTGTTCGTGGTATTGAATCTGTGGATATGGCGATCAGTGCCCCCCAATTGCTAAAAGGAGAGTATTCCGTCAATGTAGGTGGAAATATTAATGCTTTTTCTGCCAAATCGCCTCTTGGTGTAGTAGCAACCATTGCACCATTTAATTTCCCTGTTATGGTACCACTGGCTATTACAAGTATGGCTGTTGCGGTAGGAAATGCAGTTATTCTAAAGCCATCTGAACGTGTACCTATTTCAGCATTATATTTGTGCCAATTATGGAAAGAGGCAGGTCTACCAGACGGTATTTGGACAGTGGTTAATGGAGATAAAGAGGCAGTCGATGAACTATTAGAAAATAAAGAGATTCAAGCAATTTCATTTGTTGGCTCAACGCCTGTTGCTGAATATATCTATCAAACTGGGACAAAGCACAATAAACGAGTCGCTGCATTTGGTGGTGGAAAGAACTTTATGATTGTTATGCCTGATGCCAATTTAGAACAGACAGCAAATGCCTTTTTAGGAGCAGCATATGGCGCAGCATCTCAGCGTTGCATGGCTATTTCTGGTGCACTCGTTGTAGGGAAGGATACGGAGCAACGATTTACGGAAATATTGAAAAATAAAATTTCCGAACTAAAGGTAGGGCCTTATACAGAGCAAGACGTCGATTTTGGTCCTGTTATCACTAAACAATCAAAGGAAACGATTATACGTTATATCGATGGGGCGGTCAGTGAAGGAGCGAATCTTGTCATCGACGGAAGAAATCCAAAAGTATGTGAATCGTCAAATGGTTTTTATCTTGGTCCTACTTTACTTAATCATGTCACACCAGAAATGACGATCTTCAAAGAGGAGGTCTTTGGTCCAGCACGTATTGTAGTAGGGGTTGATTCACTACAAGAGGCTATTGATTTAATAAATGATCATGAGCTTGGCAATGGTGTCACAATGTTTACAAGCAGTGGTGCGGCAGCGCGTAAATTCCAAGAAGAAATAGAGGTGGGTATGGTAGGGGTAAATGTGCCAATCCCAATCCCAGTTGGCTATCATAACTTTGGTGGGTGGAAACGCTCTAAGTTTGGTGAAGGGCATATGTTTGGTCCAGATCAGGCGAGGTTCTTTACAAAGGCAAAAACGATTTCTGAACGTTGGCCCGATGAGACAGAGGATACAGCAAGCTCCTTTGCGTTCCCAAGTAATAACGATGCGAAAAACTAAAATAATAATGAGGGGTGTTTGGCGATGACGCAGATCAATCTTAAAAGTGATGTATTAGCAAAGGATGAGCAATATGTATGGCATTCGATGAAACCCTATAATCCACAAGCCACGTATGTAGTAGAGAAATCTGATGGTGCAAGAATTACTGATACAGATGGTGTGGAATATATTGATGCGATGGCTGGGCTATGGTGTGTCAATGTTGGCTATGGTCGTAAAGAATTAGCGGATGCAGCCCATGAACAAATGATGAAAAATGCTTATGCACCTTTATCTCAGGGACATTTACCAGCCGTGGAACTAGCCGAAAAACTTAATGAAATGCTTGGTGGAGATTATGTTATTTTCTTCTCTAACAGTGGTTCAGAAGCGAATGAAACAGCTTTTAAAATAGCTCGACAATACCATCAGCAAAAAGGACAAAGCTCGCGCTATAAAATCGTCTCTCGCTACCGTGCTTATCATGGGAACTCCTTTGGTGCATTAGCGGCAACAGGGCAGGCGGAGCGTAAATATAAATATGAGCCTCTATCACCTGGCTTTATCCATGTTGCACCACCTGATCAATATCGTGAGCATGAAAGTGAGACTATTGCACCATTAGATTTAGCGAGTGTAAAGGCCGTAGACAAAACGATGACCTGGGAGCTGGGCGATACAATTGCAGCAATGATCTTAGAGCCTATTATTACAGGTGGTGGTGTCATTATGCCTCCAGAAAACTATTTAAAAGGTATTGAAGAAGTATGCAAAAAACACGGCGCTTTAATGATTGTGGATGAGGTTATTTGTGGCTTTGGTCGTACAGGGAAGCCATTTGGATTTATGAATTATGGTGTAAAGCCTGATATTATTACAATGGCCAAAGGAATTACAAGTGCCTATTTACCATTATCAGCTACAGCGGTAAAGCGTGAAATATATGAGGCGTTTACTGGATCAGATGCATACGGCTATTTCCGCCATGTAAATACATTCGGTGGCTCACCGGTGGCATGTGCAGTCGCATTAAAAAATATTGAGATTCTTGAGCAAGAGGCTTTATTTGACCGTTCCAAGGAAATTGGTGCAGTAACACTAAAAACACTGCAACAAGAATTACAGCCTCACCCAAATGTAGGAGATGTACGAGGCAAAGGCTTATTGATTGGAATTGAATTAGTGGTAGATAAAGTTTCGAAAGAACCTTTACCTGTGGAGAAAGTGAATGCTGTCATTGCAGCATGTAAAGGGCAAGGGGTCATCATTGGGAAAAATGGAGCTACTGTAGCAGGGTTTAATAATGTCTTAACGTTATCACCACCACTTAATATTTCACAAGAAGATCTTGACCGCATACTAAATGTGGTTGTGAATAGTATAAATACGCTATAGCAACTATTCATGTAGGTTCTAAAAGCCATGTAATAAGGGCTTTTAGAACTTTTATTATTGGCCTTTGGGGCAACAAAAACTCTAGGGATAATTATTATAGTTCAATAAAAACAATTATAAAATTCTGAAATTTATTAAAAAAATAGTGGAAATAATAGATTTCATAGTTTATAGTTGTTAAAAAATAATTAATTTTCTGATAATAAAAATGTCCTGAGAGGGAATATTTTTTTACTCATTTATTTTCAGCAGTGGAATAAATACACCTTGTATTTTGAACTATACTTTCTGATTAAAAGCAATTGTGATAGTTGAGGGAGCAATTTTTCCTGAATTGAATTGTCTAATCGTAAGAAAATATAGTTTATTTTTTGCCTACTTATTTTCATCAGTGGAGAAAATAAATGTTTTTTGGTAATTATATTTCTTAATTTAAGTTATAAGAAATATTCTTATAGATTTTTACAAAGGGAGTAGATGAGATGAATTATGTTAAAAAATTGGTTTTTGTAATTCTATGTACGTTGCTTTTAGCAGCATGCGCAGAGAAAGACAATTCTAACGCATCAAATACTGGGGACAAGTCTACTACAGATTCAGGTACAGCTAGTTCAAAAAATGAACTTGTTATCGCTGTAAATGAAAACTTTATTTCAATGGATCCACATAACACAGGGGATACGAATTCGAGTTCTGTACAGGAGACAATGCTAGAAGGATTGTTAGGCTTTAATGCAGATGGTCAAATTATTAAGGTTCTAGCAGATGACTATTCAATTAGTGAAGACGCGCTAGTCTATACATTCAAACTTAAAGAAGGGGTTACTTTCCATGACGGGGAGCAGTTTAATGCTGAAGCTGTAAAGGTCAACATTGAACGAATCATGAATGATGAAAGCTTACGTTTATATTCTCGTGGTTTTAGCTTAATCAGCGATGTTGAAATCCTAGGCGACTATGAAATTAAAGTTACTTTAAAAGAACCATATGGACCAATGATTACGCGTTTCGGAGTTGCCAAAATGATTAGTCCAAAAATGATTAAAGAAAATTCAGCAGATATACCTAAAAAACCTGTTGGTACAGGACCATATAAATTTGTTGAATGGGTACAAGGAGACCATTTAACAATTGAAAACTTTGATGGCTATTGGGAAGGTGGAGAACGTGTTGCTAAAATCACCTATAAACCAGTGCCAGAAAACGGCTCGCGCGTAGCGATGCTAAAAGCGGGCGATGCTCAGGTTATCTATCCAGTGCCAGCACAAAATATTGATGAGCTTTCTAATAGTAAAGATGTAGAGGTAAATAAGGTTCCTTCTACAATTGCACATTACGTTTCATTAAATACCTATAAAAAACCTTTGGATGATATTAAAGTTCGACAAGCCTTTAACTACGCCGTGGACAAGGATGCTTATTTAAAAGTGGTGAATGCAGGGCTTGGTTTACCATTAGACTCTATTATTCCTTCCAAAACCGTTTATTATAAGCAGCAAAAAATGTATGAACACAATATTGAAAAGGCAAAAGAATTATTGGCTGAGGCAGGCTATCCAGATGGTTTCGATATTGAAATCTGGGGGAACACGAACTCGGATACGATGAAGGGTATGCAGTTTATTCAACAACAGTTAGGTCAAATAGGTGTAAAAGTAGAAATTAAATCGATGGAAGAAGGAACTTTATCAGACGAAATCTATGGTGCACAAACACCAGATGATGCGAAATTACAAATGTGGTATGTGAGTTGGTCAGCGTATGCTTCGGATATAACGAATGCAACAAAGCCTCTTTTCCATAGCGTATCATTCCCACCGAATGGTGCAAATACAGCTTACTATCATAACACGGAGGCAGATCAATTAATGGATGAAGCTAACTCCATTTCAGATGTAGATCGCCAAGCTGAATTATATGAAAAATTACAGGAAATCGTTTATCAAGATACACCTTGGATTTTCTTAGGGGTAGATGAAGTTGTATATGGTGTACGTTCAAATGTGAGCGGTGTGCTAGTAAACCCTACAGGTGGGCTTGATGTGAAGAATGCCAAAGTGGAGTAATGAACAGTAAAAGGAATTGATGCTCGTCAATTCCTTTTCCATAAAAATAGAAAGGAGGAAGGCCACATGTGGAAGTATATAGCAAGAAGAACTGTTKAAMYSWTACYGMWATTAATTGTCATTTCTATATTAACATTCTTATTTATTCATTTCATACCAGGTGACCCTGCAAGATTAGTAGCTGGTAAGGATGCCASGCTAGAAGATGTTGAAAATGTACGCCATGAGTTAGGTTTAGATAAACCCATTCTTAAACAATACATGGATTATATGAAAAATCTTGTGACGGGTGAGCTTGGAACATCTTTAACAACAGGACTACCTGTCATAGATATGTTTAAAACAAGGTTTATGCCTTCTCTTCATCTTACTTTCCTTTCCATGTTTTGGGCTACATTAATGGGTTTGGTGATTGGTGTTCTTTCTGCCATCAATAAAAACAAATGGCCTGATTATTTTGGTATGGTAACGGCTGTTTCTGGCATCTCAATTCCAGGATTTTGGTTGGGCTTATTATTAATTCAATTATTTTCAGTGCAGCTAGGGCTATTTCCGACAGGTGGATTAGATGGCTTTTCTAGTTATATTTTGCCCTCCTTGACTTTAGGGGCTGGCATTATGTCAATGATTGCGCGATTTACTCGTTCTTCCATGCTTGAAACGTTACAAGCAGATTTTATAAGAACAGGGAGAGCAAAAGGATTGAAAGAACACTCCGTTATTGTTACCCATGCTTTAAGAAATTCCTTGATTTCTGTGGTAACAGTAGCAGGTCTGCAATTCGGATTTCTCTTAGGAGGATCGGTGGTAGTGGAGACAGTCTTTAGTTTTCCAGGAATGGGACGACTTTTAATTGATTCGATTGCCTTTCGAGATTATCCCGTCATTCAGTCTGCACTGCTGTTATTTGCATTTGAATTTATTTTAGTCAATTTAATAGTTGATGTGCTTTATACCGTGTTAAATCCAAAAATCCAATTAAATTCTTAAGGGAGGGAACAAAATGACTTCACCAACTACTGTGCAAAATAGCCAAGTGCAAAATACACAAAGAAAATACTCTCCTCTTAAAGAATTTTGGAAGTCTTTTAAAAAACAAAAGGCTGCTTTGGTAGCAAGTATCTTTATAGGATTGTTAATTGTAATCGCTATTATTGGCCCTTATATCGCACCTTACGATCCTTTTGAACCGAATTATAATGCTTTATTAGAGGGACCAAGTGCAAGTCATTTGGCAGGAACGGACGAGTATGGTMGAGATATTTTTAGTCGTTTAATAGTAGGCGCAAAAATATCCTTAATGGTGAGTTTCAGTGCCGTATTTTTAGGCTTAATACTAGGAACTATTTTAGGTTTAATTAGCGGTTACTTCGGTGGGTGGGTTGACAAAATCATCATGCGTAGCTGTGATGTGTTGTTTTCATTCCCTGATTTATTATTAGCGATTGCCATTGTAGCCTTATTGGGCCCTGGTATTAATAATGTCATCATTGCTGTGATGATCTTTAGTGTGCCATCTTTTGCTCGTTTAGTCAGAGGTGCTACATTGAATGCGAAGGAGAATGTCTATGTAGAAGCAGCACAATCTATGGGAGCATCGCATGTTAGAGTGCTGTGGAAACATATTTTCCCTGAAACAATTAGTGAGTTAATCATTTTTGTCACAATGCGTATAGGGACAGCCATTTTAGCAGCTTCTGGTTTAAGTTTTTTAGGCTTAGGTGCAAGCCCTGAAATGCCTGAGTGGGGAGTAATGCTAAGTAGTGGGCGCGACTATTTAGGGACATCTTCGCATGTAGTCATCATGCCAGGTATTGCCATATTTTTAACCGTACTAGCATTTAACTTAATAGGTGATGGATTACGAGATGTGTTAGATCCAAAAATAAAAAATAATTAAGGAGAATGCCTATGCCAGAACATGTATTGCGAGTAATTGACTTAGAAACGTCCTTTACGCGTGATAATAAGGAAATCAAAATTTTAAGAGGTGTCAATTTTTCCATCCGTAAAGGAGAGATAGTAGGCTTAGTGGGAGAATCGGGCAGTGGAAAAAGCTTAACATCGTTATCCATCATGCAATTATTTCACGGTACTACAGGCAAAATCGTCAATGGCTCTATTCATTTTAATGGACATGACTTGACGAAAATGTCCGAATCAGAAATTCGGAAGATTCGTGGCAAGCAAAGGGCCATGATTTTGCAAGAGCCCATGACTTCTTTAAATCCTGTCTTAAAAATCGGCAAGCAGTTAATGGAAGCAATTGAGATGCATTTGAAGCTGCCGAAAAACGAAAGTAAGCATCATGCAATCCAAATGTTAAAAAGCGTGGGCATAGGAAGAGCCGAGGAAATCATTTATGAATATCCACATCAGCTCTCAGGAGGAATGCGCCAACGGGTAATGATTGCAATGGCTATGGCCTGCCACCCTAATTTACTTATTGCCGACGAACCAACCACTGCGCTTGATGTCACGATACAAGCTCAAATTTTAGAGCTAATGAAAAAGCTAAAGGAAGAAAATGAGACAGCTATTTTATTAATTACACATGATTTAGGTGTTGTGGCGGAAATGTGCGATAGGGTAGTGGTCATGTATGCAGGGCAGGTTGTAGAGGAAGCAGATGTCTTTGAATTATTTGCTAGCCCCAAGCATCCCTATACAAAAGGTTTAATTGCATCTGTACCGAAAATTGGTGATAACAAAGAAGTATTAGATTCTATCAATGGTCAAGTACCATCCCCACAAAATATGCCGAATGGTTGTAAATTTGCTCCACGTTGTAATCAAGCGATGTCTATATGCCATCAGGAGAGTCCACCGACAGTAAAAATTTCGGCTACACGCCAATGTAGCTGCTGGCTATATGTGAAAAAGGATGTGGAAGTAAATGCCTAACAGTATATTAAAAGTGGAGAATTTAAAAAAGAGCTTTCAAATAGCCGGAGGGTTATTTCAAAAAAAGCAATATGTTAACGCAGTTATAGATGTCTCCTTTGAAATAGAAGAAGGTACGACATTTAGTTTAGTTGGGGAAAGTGGTTGTGGGAAATCTACTACGGGCAGATTAATTACTAGATTGATAGCACCAACGAATGGAAGTATCGTTGTGGATGGGAAAGAAGTAGCTACTGCAAAGCCATCTGAATTAAGGCACTTAAGGCAAACTGTTCAAATGATTTTTCAAGATCCATATGCCTCATTGAATCCAAGAATGAAGGTCAAGGAGCTTGTTGGAGAGCCTTTAGAAATTCATACAAAACTTTCGAAAGCAGAGCGTGAAAAACTAGTGCTTGAAATGCTGGAAGTCGTTGGATTAAATGCTGAACATGCTGATCGCTATGCACATGAGTTCAGTGGTGGACAAAGACAGCGTTTGGGTATTGCCCGTGCTTTAATAACAAAGCCAAAATTAATTATTGCTGATGAGCCTGTGTCTGCGTTGGATGTATCTATACAGTCACAAATATTGAATCTATTAAAGCAATTGCAGCAAGAATATAAAATATCTTATCTCTTTATTTCTCACGATTTAAGTGTTGTAGAACATATTAGCCATTATATTGGGGTTATGTATTTAGGATCCATTGTAGAAATTGGGCGTAAAGAAACCATATTTAATGAACCAAAGCATCCCTATACACAAGCGCTCATTGCTTCCGTACCGATTGCAGACCCAACATTACGAAAAAAGAAGATCGTTTTAACTGGTGATATTCCAAATCCTAAAAATCCGCCGAGTGGTTGTACCTTCCACACAAGGTGCCCCTTTGCATCAGATATATGTAAGCAAGCTATACCAGAAATGAGGAAAATTAACGAAGAGCAAAGTGTTGCATGTCACTTTGTTAACTAATGGAGAGGATGTTTATAAATGAAAATAGGGTTAAGCACATACAGCATGGTTAAAAAAATGAGACAGGGAGAGATGGATGTTCTAGATGTTTTACAATGGGTAGCAGACAACGGTGGTCAGCATGTAGAATTAGTGCCCTATGAATTTACGGTTGTAGATAACTATGAACTTGCAACTGAAATTAAAGATAAAGCAGCAGAGCTAGGATTAGAGTTATCCGCCTATTCGTTACCAGCTAACTTTATTCAGGATACGGAGGAAGCTTTTTTAGAAGAGGTTGAACGTTTAAAGAAACATATTGATGTAGTTCATCATATGGGTATTCACATTATGCGCCATGACGTTACTCTCTTTACCTTACCAAAGGAGCAAACATCCATTCATTATTACAACGAGCATTTTGAAGAAATGGTTAGAGGCTGTCAGTTAATTGCAGATTACGCGAAACAATTTAATATTACGACAACGATTGAAAATCATGGCTTTAATGTTCAAACAAGTGATCGTGTACAACAATTAATTCATGCGGTAAACAGAGACAACTTTAAAACAACTTTAGATATCGGTAATTTTTTATGTATTGATGAAGAGCCTCTCATTGGTGTTATGAAAAACATTCCTTA
Organism: Lysinibacillus sp. S1; assembly: GCF_044986265.1. Taxonomy (NCBI): domain Bacteria; kingdom Bacillati; phylum Bacillota; class Bacilli; order Caryophanales; family Bacillaceae; genus Lysinibacillus; species Lysinibacillus sp. S1. The sequence continues at coordinate 2,224,586 of NZ_CP173154.1, read as the reverse complement.
TGCTGCTACAGTGCATTTCAAAGATTTTTATATTCGTCCTTATTATGAAAATCCAGGTGAGGGCGAGTGGTTCCGTACAGTTCATAACAACTACATCAGAGGTGCTATTGTCGGGCATGGTGATATAAATATTCGAGAAATTATTAAACTCGTAAAAGGCAGTGGATATGATGGCTATCTTACTATTGAGTTTGAAGGGATGGAAGATTGCCAAGTTGGTTCAAAAATAGGGATGGATAATGTACGTCGTTTATGGAATGAATGCAAGCTCTAAAGGAGGAAAGCACATGGATAAATTAAAAGTTTGTGTCATTGGCACAGGTTCTATTTCAGATTTTCACTTAGGTTCCTATACGAATAATCCATACGTTGAATTATATGGCGTGTATGATKCTTCCATTGAACGAGGCAAAGCAAAAGCAGCCCAATTTGGAGCAACACATGTTTTTTCTTCAAAAGAAGAGCTATTCGCAGATAAAAATGTGGATGCTGTCAGTATTTGTACATGGAATAATACGCATGCAGAATTGGCGATTTTTGCTTTGGAAAATGACTTACATGTTCTAATAGAAAAGCCGCTATCTATGACTTATGCAGAGGCTCTAAATATCCAAAAGGTTGCAGAAAAGCATCAGAAAGTATTTCAAGTGGGCTATGTAAGACGATTTGCAACAAATACCAAAGTACTGAAAAGCTTCATCGACGATAACAAATTGGGCGATATTTATTATGCTAAGGCTTCCTGCCTAAGAAGATTAGGGAATCCAGGAGGCTGGTTTGCCGAAATTGATAAGTCTGGCGGCGGACCTTTAATTGATCTAGGGGTACATGTAATTGATATATGCTGGTACTTAATGGGTAGACCAAAGGTGAAACGTATAACAGGTCATACTTACAATCAATTAGGAAATCGAAATCATATAGAAAATTTATCCTTCTACAAGGCTGCAGACTATGATGCAACTAAAAACACAGTAGAAGACTTAGCAAATGCCCTCATTACATTTGAGAATGGAGCATCGCTAATGGTAGACGTTTCCTATACACTACATGCTTTAAAAGATGAAATAAGTATTAAGCTATATGGCACGAACGGTGGAGCAGAGCTAGAGCCTGAATTAAAAATTGTAAGTGAAGAGCATAATACAATTTTAAATATTCATCCTCAAATTAACGATCTAACTTTTGATTTTGCAACTGCCTTTCAAAATGAAATTAATTCATTTGTTGATTGTTGCCTTCATCATTATGATTCAGTTGCACCTGTGGAGGATGGGGTAGAAATTATGAAAATCTTAGAAGGTATTTATATTTCTGCAACTGAAGGAAAGGAGGTTGTTTATTAAAATGGTGAAATTGGATAATAAAATCGGTGTGATAGTAGACAGCTTTCGTTTACCTATTCGTGAAGGTTTGTTAAAGGCGAAAGAAGTTGGGGCACAGGGGGTACAAATGTATGCCGTTTCAGGTGAGCTGGACCCCGATAACCTAAATGCTGAACAAAGAGCAGAATTGAAGGCGTATATTTTAGGGTTAGGTCTAGAAATCTCCGCCTTATGTGGAGATTTAGGAGGACATGGCTTCCAAGATAAAGCAGAAAATGCCAGAAAAATAAAAAAATCAAAAGAAATACTGCAATTAGCCAAGGACCTAGGAACATCCATTGTTACAACCCATATCGGTATTATTCCTGAAGATGAAAATGACCCAATCTATCAAACAATGCTGGAAGCTTGTGAAGAATTAGGACAATATGCTACATCATTAGATGCTTATTTTGCGATTGAAACAGGGCCAGAAACGAGTAAAACATTAAAAGGGTTTTTAGATAAGCTATCAACGAATGGTGTATCGGTTAATTTTGATCCAGCCAATATGGTGATGGTAACAAAAGATGATCCTGTAGCTGGAGTCAAACTATTAAAGAAATATATTGTACATACACATGTAAAGGATGGTATTCAACTGCAGTCAACGAATCCTAAAGATGTGTACGGGTACTTAGGATACGATTCTGGAACATCTCATGATAAAATAGAAGAAATGGTGGAAAATGGAGAGTTTTTCAGAGAACTTCCATTAGGTCATGGAGATGTCAATTTCGAGCTTTATTTTTCAGCTTTACAAGAAATCGGATACAATGGCTATTTAACTATTGAACGAGAAGTGAGATCAAATCCCGAAAAAGACATCAAAGAAGCTGTACAATTCATAGAAAAGTTTAAATAGGGGTTGAATCTAATTTGAAAAAGCAAGATCAAGTACAAATGCGAAGACAAAATAAATATATTGTGCTTGACGCAATAAGGCAGATGGCGCCAATTTCAAGAATTCAATTATCAAAATATACAAAAATGAGCCCTACGACCATTACTCGTATTGTGCAGGAGCTAGAAGCGGAAGGCTTTATTCTTGAAGGGGTATCGGAAGAAACAGCCATTGGTAGACGTCCTACGTTAATTCATATGCGAGAAGATGCTTTATATACGATTGGGATAGAAATTGACTGCTTTACTATTCGAATAGGTATACTAGATTTCTTAGGGAAGCTTATTGCCTTTCAGGAAGTCAAATGTAGCATCAAGCATCAATACGAAGAAGCTATATATCTACTTAAACGATCTATAGAAAATATCATGACAGAATATCAGATTGCTCAGGATAAATTACTAGGCATTGGGATAGGAATTCCAGGAGTAATCAATAACGAGGAAGGAATTATCGTTTCCTCTGAGCAATTGAAGTGGGAAAACTGCCATATAAGAGAAGATTTAAATGGTGTTTTTGGTTGTGAAGTCATCGTAGATAATGAATTAAAAATGCAAATCATTGCTGAAATTGGTGATATCTATACGCCACAGTATTCAAATTGTATTTTAGTCGGAATTGGAACGGGAATAGGAGCATCCATATTATTAAATGGAGAAGTGTATCGTGGCATTCAAAATAAAGCTGGAGAAATAAGTCATATAACGATTAATCCCTTTGGTGAAATGTGTCACTGTGGTAAAAGAGGATGCTTATCGATGTATGTTTCTGAAGTTACGCTGTTAAAAAGAACACCTAAAAATCTTAATATTCAATCAATAGAAGAGGTTTTGCAGTGTGTTGATCAAGGTGAGCAATGGGCAATCGATATTCAACAAGATGTAGCTACTTTTCTAGCTGTAGCCATCAATAATCTAGTTTGTTTATACGAACCAGAGGCTGTCATCGTCAGTGGAGAAATTATTGAGCACAATGTGACATTTCAAAAACTACTTAGTGAAAAGTGTAAACAGTATATATGGAAGGAATTACAACCCTACTTTGATTTGCAGTTTTCCAATCAATTAAAAGAAGGGGTTGTTAAAGGAGCGGCATTACAAGCACAAAAGCAGTTGCTGTCTGTTTAAAGAAAGGTTGGTTGATTCGTGGCTTACTCAGAATTTTTAAAGGAGTATCGTTCAGGATTAATGGAAAATGTGCATTATGGACAAATGAGTGCTGTGAATCTAACGAAGGAAGAATTCGTCTCTGTAGGTCAAGACTATGAGCCTGTGTATTTTCGTTCTGCAGCAAAACCATTTCAAGCCATTCCCATTTTTATGACTGATTTTATAGAAAAATACGGGATTACTTCAAATGAAAGTGCATTATTTCTGGCTTCGCAAAGAGGTGAAATTTATCATCAAGAGGCATTAGTCTCTTTGCTGGAAAAACTCCCTATTAATGAAAATGATTTAATTTGTGCAGCATCCTATCCATTAAATGAGGAACCTAAAACACAGTATATTCAACAGGGATTTGAAAAGAGGAAACTCTTTCATAATTGCGCGGGCAAGCATTTAGGATTTTTAACTGCATGTTTAGCAAATGGCTATGATGTCAAGCAATATTGTCATCCAGAACATCCACTGCAACAGATGATAAAAAAATATATTGCTTATTTAAGTGAATATGAAATAGAGAGAATTCGTACAGGGATTGATGGCTGTGGTGCGCCTGTCTTTGCGATTCCGCTAAAAAACATGGCCATTGCCTATTTAAAGTTAGCACGACCAGAATTGATTGATGATGAACTAATTCGTGAAGCAGTAATAAAACTTACAGCAGTAATGAATCAAGAGAGTCATATCATTGCAGCGCAAAACTTTATTTGTACAGCATTATTAAAGGACCCTAATATTGTGGCGAAGGGCGGAGCACAGGGTGTATACTGTTTTGCTCTAAGAAATGAAGGAGTAAGTTTTGCCTTGAAAATTATGAATGGCTCCGAAAGTCCGTGGCCCAATGTAATTGCTTCTGTATTGGAACAAATGCAGTATACAAATCAAGAAACAATTGAGCGTATTAAAGCATTGTCTCCTGCATTTGTGCGTAATGATGCAGGGGTAGAGGTAGGAGAAATTGTATCTACAATTAAAATTGTATAGAGGTGAAGGTACTTGCATGTTTTGGCAATAGATGGCGGTGGAACGAAAACGATTGCAACAATCTCAACATGTCATGGGCAAATTATGGCGCTAGCAGAAACAGGCAAAAGTAATCCCACATCCATGAGCTTCGAGCATTTTACAGAGACGATAACAGAATTAATAAATAATTTAAAAAGACAACAGCCTCACGAATTTCAACACATTACAAAGTGCCATGCTGGCCTGTCTGGTGTAACAGAAAATAATAATGGGAAAATTACCTATGCATTATTAACCTCGCTTTTACCGAAAGACTGTCAACTATCACTATCGAATGATGGAATGAACGCGCTGTATGCGGGAACCTTGGGGCAGCCAGGCATTGTACAAATTTCTGGTACGGGTGCGATTACACTCAGTATAGATGCATCTGGAAGAATTGAGCGTACAGCAGGATGGGGTTATATTTTTGATGATGAGGGCAGTGGCTATGATATTGGCATTCGCACATTAAAAGCGGTATTTAAAGCATTCGACAAAAGAGGTCCTGAAACGCTTCTAACAGCAGCGGTATTAGAATATTTTCGATTACAATCCGTTCCGCAGATAATTGAAGTGGTATATGGCGAAGGACATCCGCGGGATACCATATCACCTTTAAGTAAGGTTGCAATTGAATGCGCTAAACGTGGTGATGGAGAAGCCAATACAATTATTGATCAAGTGTGCCATGTTTTTTATCAAAGTATAGACGCTTGTTACAAAAAAAACCCGTTTGCACATAAGCAAGTCAAAGTAGTGCTAGCTGGTGGCGTTTTTAATGAATTGGAGCTATTTACTAAAAAATTAATCGCTATTGATAAAAAGAATAGTAATCAGTATGACTTCGTGGGTGCTTATAGCTTACCGGTAGGTGGTGCCGCTTTAGCTGCTTTAAGATTACCATATAATGAGGCAAAGCTATTTATCGATCAATATAATGCAAGTATGAAGAAGTTTTTAACGAATTAATCCCCCTTAACTTAGCAAGTAGAGAATAGCATATACATGTCTCTACTTGCATTTTGTCAGTCTCCTACTTTAAACATATACCCCTTATATGAATTATGAATGATCATGACGATTCCGAWAAGCATAAAAKTGGATAATAACGAACTTCCACCATAGCTTAAAAAGGGTAGGGTGACACCTGTGACAGGTAAAAGCCCAATGGTCATGCCGATATTTTGAGTAATTTGAAAGGCTAGTAAGCTTGAAATACCTGCCCCCATTAAAGTCATAAAGGGGTCTCGCGCTACTACCGTAATAACGACAATACGATAGATAACAAAAAAAAGTAGCGCGATTACAAATGCTCCTCCAATAAAACCTAGCTCTTCTGCAATAGCAGAGAATATAAAATCGGTATGTTTTTCTGGTACATAGACATTGTTATGTAGATAGCCCTTGCCCACAAATTCTCCTGACCCGATAGCCATAAAGCCTTGGCGTACTTGAAAAGAAGAATCTGTATATTCATAAGGCTGAAGCCATCCATAAATTCTAGAAATCTGATGTCCTGATAGAGCACCTAAAACCTTCTCTGTAAAAAATTCATTAAATCTGACATAGAGCACTACCAGCGTACTGATGATAACTAGAGGAACAGCCGTAAATACGACAAGAAGCTTTCTATGAATACCTGAAAAGAAAATCATCGGTAAAATCATTGCCATATACAACATGACCATACCTGTATCGGGTTGTCTATAAACAAGTAGCGTAGGAGGAAGGACAATTAGCCCGATTTTTATAAGTAACCAAAAATCTGCTAGATAGGAGGGGCGGACATTTTTCTCTTGATGAGCAATAATGACCTTACTCACAACTATTAAAAAAGCGAACTTTAAAAATTCCGAGGGTTGGAGAGAACCTAAAAACGGGATTTGATACCATGATTTTGCCTGATTGATCGTTCGAGCAATGCTTTCAGGAGCAACAATAAGACCAGCCGTTAAAGCAACTATTAGGAAGTAAAATGGCCATCCAATCTTCTTCAACTGTTCAATATCAAGCAAGGATATTCCAAGCATGATGGTTAATCCGATGACATAAAATAAAAACTGTTTGATAATAAAGGAGCTTGCATACTGTTCAAAATTTACACTACTAGAATGGACAAAAAGGCAACTAATAGCGCCGAGTAAAAGAAGACTTATTACTAAACTCCAATCTAACTTCTTGAATTGCGTCAAATGTAACACCTCCATTCTCTAGTATGAACGCTTACAATGTATGGAAGGTTGCGAATGTTTTTCTAAAAATAGTATGAATAAGTAGCAATAATCTGGCTAATTTAGCGAGTTAAATTACCTAAATAAAACTAAATGATGGGTAGAAATTCTTACTATTTCGATTAAAATTTACAAAAATATAACACTGGCTTTATATCTCTATACTATCATTATTGGTAAGAGTTGGAGGAGGAGCCAAGGATCATGCATTTTTTCCGTTTCATTAAGGTGAAGGACAAGTTACTTGTACTCATGATTGTTTGTGTATTATCGAATGTATTGCTAGGTGTATTCAGTGTAGATTATTTAAGGAAAATGTCGTGGCATGCAAGTGAGAGTTACACACAGGGACTGGTCCCAATTGGATGGCTAAATGAGCTAGAAGAATCACAGCGTCGATTAGATTTTATAGTAGATTCGAAGGGTGACGATAAAGAAATGACAGCCATTTTACAAAACATGGCGCAGCCTTTAGATCATCTAGATAGCCAAGAAATTGACAAGAAGATGAGTCATCAAATTAAGAAGTATAAGTCATTGCTTAAGAAGCAGGAAGAAGCCATTGAGAACTTTAAGCAATTGAACCATGGTGAGCTAGATCAGTTTTATGTGCAAACATTTTTACCAATTAGTCAGGAGAGTCATGCATTATTAGAAGACACGCAAAATTATTTGGTTCAACGAGCAAAAGACCAACAGCAGGCTTATCAAAAAGATGTACAATTTGGCTACTGGTTACTAGGTGGCGTATGCTTAGCGGTTGTCTTGCTTGTTATCCTTATCGGCTTTATTGCAACGAAGGCAGTCAATGTGCCAACCCGTCAACTAAAGTCATTATTAAAACGAGCAGAACAAGGTGATTTCACTGCCAATGCAAGTTATGTAGCTCATGATGAGCTTGGTGAAGTAGTTCTGTCATACAATCAAATGGTAACAGAGGTGAAACGACTACTCCATACTGTCACAGACAGTGCCTATGAAGTAGAAGAAATGACAGGGAAATTGCAGAAATCCTCTGAGCAATCATCAACAACGACATTAAAAATAGCGAAGGATGTACAATCTATTTCAGAGTCAACGTCTGCTTCTTCTAGTAAACTAGCTTCGAATACTGCTTCCTTAGAGGAGGTTTTAAATGATGTACAGGTTATTTTAGAAAAGGTTCAGGTTGTAGAAAGTTTTGCACAAAAAACGGCCAGAGATGCAGAAAGTGGAACTGAAATTGTACAGGCTAATTTAACACAAATGCAAGCTATTAAGCAGGCGGTTGAAAAATCTAATACAGCTATCTTTAATTTAGTAGAGCGGGCTGCATCGATTGATCAAATGATTGAAGTAATAGAAAGAATAACAGCGCAAACTAACTTACTGGCTTTAAACGCTTCAATTGAAGCCGCTAGAGCAGGAGAGCATGGTAAAGGCTTTGCAGTAGTGGCTAATGAGGTTCGTAAGCTTGCAGAGCAAACTGTTCAATCGACACAAACGATTACATCCATTGTACAGAACATCCATCTAGATTCGAGTTATGCGGTACAAATGATGGAAGGGGTTTTAGTAGCGACTGAAAAAGGTGTAGCTGTTACAGGACAAACTGCGTCAAGTTTTGATCAAATTTTAGAAAAAGTACATACTATTAAGCCATATATTATGGAAGTATCTGCTACGGTTCAAGAGATTGCCAATCACACGAAGAAGGTAAGTGAGGATGCGGGTATGCTGACAGCCTTATCCGATACGAATGCCGTGTCTACTAAGCATGTTGCTACGTTAACAGCTGATCAATTAACAGCTCAGCAACAGTTCCATAATTATATTAAGGAATTGCGCAAAGTATCAAAAGTTTTGCAAATAGCTGTCAAACGTTTTTCGATATAATTTAATATTAAAGAATAATATTCAAAAAGGGTCTTCTTTGCAAAAAATAGCAAAGAAGATTCTTTTTTTGCATGGTTACAAAACTAGCTTATGAAAGTGTAAATGATTTGTGTTTTTGAGATGTACAAATGTGTTTTGTATATTTTTGTAGCACAATATTTTTCTTGTTCTCATATACTGTGAATAAGGGATTGTATGTTCTTTGTAAGGAATATTATTAATATAATTGTTGTATTTTCAAAACGAACACATTATAATGAATTTCATTGAAAGTGTTATTAAATCAATGTTTATTAATGTATTTTTGTACTTTCAGAAAGTACAATTGTTCACATGTGGAGGTTTTGGGAAATGAAAAAGGTTATTGTTACTGGAGCACTTGGTCAAATTGGTTCTGAGCTAGTAGAAAAACTTCGTGGTATTTATGGAGAGGACAATATACTTGCTACAGACATTAGAAAGCTTGAACATACTAAGGGCCCATTTGAAATATTGGACGTGACAGATGGACAAAGAATGCATGATTTAGCAAAGGACTTCGGTGCAGATACGATGATGCATTTAGCAGCACTATTATCAGCTACAGCAGAGAGAAATCCATTGTTAGCTTGGAATTTAAATATGGGTGGATTAATGAATGCGTTAGAAGTTTCACGTGAGTTAAATATGCAATTTTTCACGCCAAGCTCAATTGGTGCGTTTGGTCCGTCTACACCTAAGGAAGATACACCACAGGATACTTTGCAAAGACCAACAACTATGTATGGGGTAAATAAGGTAGCGGGTGAGTTATTATGCGATTATTACTTCAATCGTTTTGGTGTTGATACACGCGGAGTACGCTTCCCGGGGCTAATTTCTTATGTAACACCTCCAGGTGGTGGTACAACAGATTATGCTGTAGAAATTTTCTATGAAGCCATCGAACAAGGCAAATATACATCGTATATTCAGGAAGGTACATTTATGGATATGATGTACATGCCAGATGCCTTACAAGCTATTGTAGATTTAATGGAAGCAGACGGTAGTAAGCTTGTTCATCGCAATGCTTTTAATATTACAGCCATGAGCTTCGAACCTTCGCAAATCGCGGCTGAAATCAAGAAACACTTACCAAATTTCACAATGAGCTATCAGGTAGATCCTGTTCGTCAAGCCATTGCAGATAGCTGGCCAAACTCTTTAAATATTGAAGCGGCTCAAAAAGAGTGGGGCTTCAAAGCAGAATATGATTTAGCTAAAATGACGGTAGATATGTTAGAAAAATTGAAAATTAAACTGCATAAAAAAGCAATTTCATAATAGATAGGCAACGGGTGAAGACTAGACTTCATCCGTTTTTTTATATATAAAAGAAAATTATTGGAATATATAGATTAAATTATGAAATTAAAATATAATAATATTCGGAATATTAATAGTATTCAGTTAAATTGATGCTATGATAATTTCACAAGGGGAAATTCACAAATGAAGGGATGATGGGTTTTATGATGCAAGCACCATTAGTTTTAACTAGTTTTTTTAAACGAGCAGAGAGCTATTTTGCAAGAAAATCAATTATTTCACGGACAAGCCCACACAAAATACATCGTTTAACATATGGGCAGTGGGCAAAAAGAACGCGTCGTTTAGCAGATGCCCTTACGAAGCTTGGGATGACAAGAGGAACAAAAGTCGGCTCCTTTGCGTGGAATCAGCATCGACATTTAGAAGCTTATTTTGCTGTGCCTTGCTCAGGGGCAATCTTACACATGGTAAATATTCGTTTATCAGAAGAGCATTTGATCTATATTATTAATCATGCAGAAGATGAGATTTTAATGGTAGATGTAGATTTATTACCGATCATTGAAAATATTGCGCCAAAACTTGAGACAGTGAAACATTATATCATTATGACGGATGAACCAGCTTTGCCAAAGACTACATTACAAAATGTTTTATCCTATGAGGACATATTAGCTACTGCTGATGAAGAATTTCAATTTCCAGAGGATATTGATGAAGAAGCACCTGCCGGTATGTGCTATACAAGCGCCACAACAGGGAATCCAAAGGGGGTTGTCTATTCCCATCGGGGTTTAGTATTACACAGTATCATGCTGAGTATGTCTGACTCTATGGGAATTGCGGAAAGAGATGTCGTGATGCCGATTGTACCCATGTTTCATGCAAATGCATGGGGCTTGCCTTTTGCTAGTGTCAATGTGGGTGCTACACAAGTTCTACCAGGTCCGCAATTTACTTCAGCATTAATAATGGATTTAATCGAACAAGAAAAGGTTACATTAACTGCTGGTGTTCCAACCATTTGGATAGGTGCCCTGCAGGAGCAGGAAAAGAAAGAACGAGATATTAGTTCTTTAAGAGCGATATGCTGTGGTGGATCGGCTTCACCAACTCGACTCATTCGGACATTTGAAGAAAAATATGGGATTCCTTATATTGTTGTCTACGGCATGACGGAAACTACACCAATCGTGGCATTGTCTAATTATATGTCATGGATGGAAGATTGGCCGATTGAAAAACGTATTGAAGCTCGAGCGATGCAAGGGATGACAATGGCAGGTATCGAATCTAGTATTATTAATGAGGCGGGTGAGGTACCTTGGGATGGCGAAACAATGGGGGAATTACGTTTAAAAGGCCCATGGATTTCCAACGAATACTATCGTGATGAGCGAACAGCAGATGCCTATCGAGATGGTTGGTTATATACTGGTGATATTGCTGTACGAACAGCAGATGGCTTTATTAAAATTACGGACCGTACGAAAGATCTTATTAAATCAGGTGGGGAATGGATTTCCTCTGTTGATTTGGAAAATGCGCTGATGACTCATGATGCCGTTTTAGAAGCGGCTGTCATTGCCATGCCCCATGCTAAATGGCAGGAGCGTCCATTAGCTTGTGTTGTATTGAAAGAGGGACAATCAGTAACTGAACCAGAGCTTCTTGCTTTTTTAGAAAATCAATTTGCCAAGTGGTGGGTACCAGATGCAGTCGTCTTTCTAGAAGAAATTCCAAAGACATCTGTCGGAAAATTCCTGAAAGCGAAGCTGCGAGATAATGTAGCAGAAATTTATCCTAAATCATTGGTATAGGTAAAAGAGCGATTTCCGTAAATGGAAGTCGCTCTTTTTTGAGTTATTTAGTTAGCATGTGGAAGACTTGTTCAACGTCTTTATCGCCACGACCAGAGATATTAATAATAATGCTTTCCTCAGATGATAAAGTTGGTGCTAATTTTAGAGCATGTGCGACTGCATGTGAGCTTTCAAGAGCAGGAATAATACCTTCAACCTTAGAAAGTACTTGGAAGGCATCTAAAACTTCTTCATTTGTCACGGTCACATATTCAGCACGACCGATTGTTTTCAAATGGCTATGCTCAGGCCCCGCACCTGGATAATCTAAACCAGCTGCTATTGAATAGGTAGGTAGTGGGTTGCCTTCTGCGTCCTGAAGTACTAAACATTTGAAGCCGTGTAGCTCTCCTGGTGTTCCTTCGTTTAAGGTAGCAGCTTTGTCTGGCTCTATTCCAATAAGACGAACATCTTCGTCTGCAATATAATCAGCAAATGCCCCAATGGCATTACTACCGCCTCCTACACAGGCAAGAACAGCTGTCGGCAGCTTTCCTTCCTTTTCTAAAATCTGTTCACGACTTTCGCGGCTAATCACTGATTGAAAATGTTTAACCATTGATGGGAAGGGGTGTGGTCCAACTGCTGAGCCTAATAAATAGAAGGTTGTTTCATAGTTTTCTACTAAGTCAGCGAATGCCTCATCTACTGCATCCTTTAAGCGTCCTTGCCCTTTATCGACAGCTACAACTTTCGCTCCGAGAAGTTCCATGCGAAATACGTTCAATGCCTGACGTTTTGTATCTTCCAAGCCCATATAAATCGTGCAATCCATTCCAAACATGGCACACGCTGTAGCTGTTGCTACACCATGTTGACCTGCCCCTGTTTCGGCAATCACGCGATTTGCTCCCATACGTTTAGCTAGTAAAATTTGTCCTAATACATTATTGATTTTATGGGAGCCTGTGTGGTTAAGGTCTTCACGTTTTAAATAAATTTTTGCGCCACCTAATTGCTTTGTTAAATTCTCTGCAAAATAAAGAGGGGATTTACGACCGACATATTCACGGAAATAGTAATCTAATTCTTGCTTAAAATCATCATCCTCTTTATACTTTTGAAAATTCTCATCTAGTCTATTTAAAACATTTTGAAGCTCCTTTGGAACAAAGCTTCCACCAAATTCACCGAAATATCCCTTTTTTTCTACTACTGTACTCATCTTAACTCGACTCCTCTATGCTAATTTTTCCAAAAAAAAAGCCACTCCAATCCCTCATAAAAAGGACGAGTAACCGTGGTGCCACCTTCATTCGCAATTTTTGCGCGCTTTCCTGCTCCGGTAACGGGGAGCGAAACGGCCTTACATTTGATAAGGCTGCTCTGAAGTCCATTCACAAGTCTGTACTACTGGTTTGCACCAACCACCAGCTCTCTAAAAGTAACAATGCTTGCTACTACTCTTCTTCCTTGCATTTATTAGAAAGAATTGTAGAGTATTTTCAGAATAGTGTCAAGAAAAAAGACGAATCTAAAAAGATCCGTCAGTTAAATCAAATTTTTAAAGTGAAGGCGTTTGTTTAATACATACATAATCGGTGCACCTACAGCTAATACAACAAATTCACCCGCCGCGACTGTTAGCCAAGTCCAGAAAAATGGCAACTCTAAAGCCAAGTTCAGCTCAAAGGCAATGATAAACATAGTACATGTAAAGAGCAATGTATTAATAATTAAACGTGCCCAAATATTTTTGACAAATTTACAGATTAAAATAAACAGGCCAAGTGTAATCATTGAATGACCTACACCAAAAACTAAATCGTAAATGCCAAGTGGTGAAAAGAGATTAGAGATCAATACACCAATAATAATCCCTACGGCAAAGCGTGGATTAAAGGCCACTAAATGGTTAAACATCTCAGATACTCGGAACTGTACCTCTGTAAAACCAAATGGGGCAACAAGCATGGTTACAGCTATATATAGAGCCGCAATGATACCACTTGCTGCTAAAAATTTTATCTTCATATTCATTTCTCCTTAGTTTTTTTTCGTGGGATGGTTACGAACCACGGTGCTTTCACACAAGTAAATATTCTATTATAGATATCTAGTAGAAGTCAAATGTCAGACTTTGTCTATTATGTCCTATCGTCGCAAAATTGTCATAAATAATTTTTACTATGTTGAAAAAAGAAATCGATTAACTAAAACAGCGTAGTTTAGCGGTTTAAAGCGCCAAATTAAATGAAAAACTAAAATATTTTGTCACTTTTAAAAGTCAGAACATTCATAATGTTGTTGACGGAGCTCGATAATAACGATAATATAGCGATACATTCACACTTTGTTTGGATAAAGTGCGATAGATATTCGAGAATATAAAGAATATAATCGGGGGGATTATTTGTGAAAAGCAATGTAAAGAAGTTGTCATTCCTTCTTTTTGGATTAGTGTTGCTTCTTGCTGCTTGTGGTAGCGGTGGCTCAGGTACAGCAGATTCAAAAGGAAATGAAAAAAACAATGCAAGTGAGAGCGGAAATGCAGATGATAAAACATATAAAATCGGGATTACTCAAATTGTTGAGCATCCATCGTTAAACGCAGCAACGGAAGGCTTTAAAAAAGCAATTGAAGATGCTGGTTTAAAAGTTGACTACGATCCACAAATTGCACAGGGAGATAATAGCCTTAACACAACGATTGCTAACAATCTAGTAAGTGCAAACGTAGATTTAATTTTTGCAAACTCTACACCTTCTGCACAAGCCGCTGCAACAGCAACAAGTGATATTCCAATTATTTTTACATCTGTTACAGATGCTGTTGGTGCACAGCTAATTGACTCAATGGAGAAGCCAGGGAAAAATATTACAGGCACAATCGATTTACATCCAGAAACGATTTCTAAAACTGTAGCATTCCTAAAAGAACTTGGTGCGAAAAAAGTAGGGATGGTCTACAATGCGGGTGAGCAAAACTCAGTTGCACAAGTTTCAGAAGTGAAAAAGGTTATGGACGAACAAGGTTTAGTGGTGGTAGAAGCATCAGCATCTACTTCAGCGGATGTAAAACAAGCGACAGAGTCTCTAATTGGTAAAGTAGACGCTTTCTATATTATTACTGATAACACAGTTGTTTCTGCATTAGAATCGGTAATTGATGTTGCCAATACGAATAAATTACCATTAATTGTAGGAGAACTAGATTCTGTAGCACGTGGCGGTTTAGCCGCTTATGGTTTTGAATATTTCGATATCGGTTATGAAGCAGGTCAAATGGCTGTGAAAATTTTAAAAGGTGAAGCGACACCTGCCGATACACCAGCACAATACCCACAAAATCTGAAATTATTAATCAATAAAAAAGTTGCAGATGATTTAGGCATCGAAATTAAAGATTCTTGGGGTGCCGAAATTCTAGAACAGTAAAACGAAGCGGGGTGCATTATCCCCGCTTTATCTTCATTTTACAAGTGATATAAATAATAAAGAGATTTAGGAGATGATTCAACGATGTTTTTAGCATTATTTGGCGCAGTGGAGCAAGGAATCATCTATGCAATTATGGCACTTGGTGTATATTTAACATTTCGGGTGTTAGATTTTCCGGATTTAACGGTTGATGGAAGCTTTGTAACAGGGGCGGCAACTGCAGCAACAATGGTTTTGCTTGGCTACCACCCAATCTTAGCGACTTTAGTGGCAATTGTTGCTGGATTTATTGCTGGATGTATGACAGGAATTCTTCACACGAAAGGAAAGATTAATCCGTTATTATCAGGAATTTTAATGATGATTGCTTTATATTCGATTAATCTACGTATCATGGGGTTAACTGCAGAAAATACGATAGGTCGCCCGAATATTCCACTACTAAACTCTGAAACAATCTTTTCAAAGTTTCAATCTTTTTGGAGTAATTTAGGGATCGATGATGCTATCAATAACCTATTAAAAAGCATAGGCTTTCAGCATGTACCAGGTACATGGAGTGTGCTGATTGTTGTATTAATCATCACGATTTTAATTAAGTTAATAGCAGACTGGTTCTTAAAGACAGAGGTTGGGCTAGCTATCCGAGCAACTGGTGATAATAAACGAATGATTCGCAGCTTCTCTGCAAATACAGACACACTTATCATTTTGGGGCTAGGTCTTTCCAATGCGCTTGTCGCATTTTCTGGAGCTTTAATCGCACAATACTCGAAGTTCTCTGATGTTAGTATGGGGATTGGTATGATTGTGATCGGTCTCGCATCCGTTATTATTGGTGAAGCTATTTTTGGGACTAAAACTATTATCCGTACAACGTTTGCAGTTATTGCAGGAGCCATCATTTATCGTATTATATTAGCTTTAGCATTACGTGTAGATTTCCTTGATTCAGGAGACATGAAATTAATTACAGCGATTATCGTTATTTTGGCGCTGATCTTACCGCAATTTATTAATAAGAGTAAAGAACGTAAACGTAAAGCTAAACGTGCTGCAGAACTTTCACAAGTAAAAAAAGTAGAGCAGGGAGGTAATGGCCTTGCTTAAATTACATGGTATTAATAAGGTATTTAATGAAGGAACACCTGATGAGAAGATTGCACTTGCGGAGATAAACCTACATTTAAAGCCCGGTGATTTTGTGACAATTATAGGTAGTAATGGTGCAGGTAAATCAACGATGATGAATATGATTTCAGGTGCTTTAACACCCGATTTCGGTACAGTATTGATTGATGGTAATGATGTGACAAGTTTGCCTGAATTTAAACGCTCTCAATACATTGGGCGTGTCTTCCAGGACCCAATGGCAGGAACTGCACCTACGATGACAATTGAAGAAAATCTAGCATTAGCATACTCTCGAAATAAGCATAGAGGACTACGCAATGGTGTGGACAAAAAGCGTCGTGAATTTTTTAAAGAATCGCTAGCGATGCTTGGTTTGAATCTTGAGAATCGTCTTTCTGCTAAGGTAGGTTTACTTTCAGGTGGGGAACGTCAAGCTTTGTCGCTCTTAATGGCTACCTTCACAAAGCCATCTATTTTATTGCTAGATGAACATACAGCTGCACTTGATCCATCACGTGCAGAATTAATTACCCGTATTACGAAGTATTTAGTGGAAAAAGATAATTTAACGACATTAATGGTAACGCACAATATGCAGCAAGCATTAGATTTAGGGAATCGTCTTATTATGATGGACAAAGGCCAAATCATTTTAGAAGTTGGTGAAGATCGCAAACATGAATTAACAATTCCTGATTTAATGTCCGAGTTTGAACGTATTCGTGGGGAAAAAATGAATTCAGACCGTGCTCTATTAGGTTAATATCGAAACGCTCATACACTTGTATGGGCGTTTTCCATAGTGTAAAAAATTTCATCCATAGTGTTTTTATGAATGGTGTAAATGAATGACCGTTGCAGGTTCCCTAATTTCATGTGTGGGGGGTGCCGATCTATCTTATGGGAGTCTAGTAGCCTTCCAATCCAGCTCATTAATTTAGCAAAGGTCCTCACTACTCTTTATGGAGGGCGTTGTCACACATCGTTTTTCCGCATTGTTAGTATGATAGAAAATGAAAGGGCACAGTTTTAAAAGGGTTGATTGGAGAGGAGTTGCCCCTTAGGGGATTTAGCGGCTCATCAGACGCCACCTGGACGCTGGCGGAACAGATATCAATCTCTCGCCTAGCCAGAATGTCTCTTTCCGCAGACAATATTGTTTTTTCAACATCATATAAAACGCTCATGCACTAGTTTGAATAATTTTATATAGGGAAATTAAACGATCGATAAACTTTATCACATAAAAAAGCCTCACTTTCAGAGAAGTGAGGCTCTTCATTTTAAACGAGTAAGCCAAATAGTTGAATATCGTTGTTTACTTCTTTGTATTTGAAGCCGAATTCATCCATTCGGGCAAGTAGTCCTTCATATTCAGCACGATCACCTAACTCAATGCCGACTAGTGCAGGGCCACTTTCTTTATTATTTTTCTTGGTATATTCAAAGGTAGTAATGTCATCGTTTGGTCCAAGTACACTAGTGAGGAATTGACGTAATGCTCCGGCACGCTGAGGGAAGCTGACGATGAAGTAGTAAAGTAATCCTTCGTGTATAAGTGACTTTTCTTTAATCTCCTGCATTCGTCCAATGTCATTATTCCCACCACTGATGATGACAACGACTGACTTACCTTTAATTTCTTCTTTATAAAAATCAAGAGCTGCCACTGATAATGCTCCTGCAGGCTCAGCGATAATCGCATGTTTATTATATAGATCTAGAATGGTTGTACATACCTTGCCTTCAGGTACAAGAACAATATCATCTAAATAGCGACGACAAACATCATAAGTGTGGTGACCGACGCATTTTACTGCAGCACCATCAACGAATTTATCAATCCAATCAAGAGCAACTGCGCCACCTTCAGCAAAGGCAGCCTTCATACTACCAGCACCAGCAGGCTCCACACCAATAATTTTACTAGCAGGAGAGAGATTTTTAATGTAGGCAGACACGCCTGACATTAAGCCACCACCGCCAATACTTCCGAATACGTAGTCGATTGGCTCCTCCATATCATTCATAATTTCTACCGCTACCGTTCCTTGACCAGCAATGACATCAAAATCATCAAATGGATGAATGAAGATTTTACCATGCTCTTCACAATAGCTCAACGCGCTTTCAGCAGAATCATCGAATGTATCTCCTGCTAAAATAATTTCCACATATTCACGTCCAAACATACGTACTTGGTCTATTTTTTGCTTCGGCGTTGTTTGTGGCATAAAAATGCTTGCTTGAATTTTTAATTGGGCACAGGCATAAGCTACACCTTGTGCATGATTGCCTGCACTTGCACAGACAACCCCAGCATCGCGCGCTTCATCCTCGATTTTTTTAATTTTATAATAGGCACCACGAAGCTTGAATGAGCGTACATGCTGTAAATCTTCGCGTTTAATATAAATATTAGCTCCGTATTTCTCGGATAAATAGTCGTTTTTTTGTAGTGGTGTGTGCACAACTACATCTTTTAAAAAATGATGTGCAATCAGGACATTCTCCACTTGCACGGTTCTAGTATCAGCAACTTCCATAGTATTCATCCTCCGTTATACGTTTAAAACATTTATCTATGATAGCACACTTTATTTGCTTTTTGTGATTAATTTTTAGTAAATTCTAAATTTTCCGTGTCTATTTTATGATGTAAGCGTTTTATCTTGATATAGCTAATTATTTTATAAAGAAGCAATGTCTCAGACCTAGAATTAGCTCAATTTAAGGGGAGAAAATCTGTTGTTTCAACTCTACAAAATACTACTCTCATAACAAAAATGGTCAAGCATATACTAGATTAGCTTAGGACAAGTAGGAGGGTATGTAGTGGAAATCATTCAAGGAATTTTATCAACATATTGGAAGTTTTTTGATTTGGCGATGTGGCAAGAAGTACTAATGGACCCTGTCTCCTGGGGACTAATATCCTCATTAATTATTATAGAAGGTTTGCTGTCGGCAGATAATGCACTGGTATTAGCGGTACTAGTGAAACATTTACCAGATAAACAACGAAAACGGGCATTAATGTATGGTATGCTAGGTGCCTATTTTTTTAGATTTTTATTTATTGGCATAGGTGTTTATCTAGTAGAATTTTGGTTTATTAAAGTATTAGGTGCTTTGTATTTAGGTTGGCTTTGTGTAGCTCATTTCCTTCACATAGGGAATGAGGATAGTGTAAAAGAGGTAAAGAGGTCAGGATGGATGGTGCGTCTTTTCGGCACGTTTTGGGCAACTGTCATTTCTGTTGAGCTAATGGATATTGCTTTTTCAATTGATTCAATCTTTGCTGCGTTTGCGATATCAGATCAGGTCTGGGTGCTTTTAATTGGAGGGATGTTAGGAATATTAATGATGAGGACGATTGCAGGTGTATTTTTAATCATCATTGAAAAAATACCAGAACTTGAAGCAACAGCCTTCATAATTATAGGTGTCATCGGCTTAAAAATGTTAGTAAGTGTTTTCAATATCCACATCCCTCATTATTTATTCTTCCTTTTCTTAGTGATTGCTTTTTCCATCACAATCATTGTGCATATGATGAAGAGAGTAAGATCTGCCTAATTAAAAAGTACTGTTCTCCAAAAATGAGAACAGTACTTTATNTATTTTACABATTTATCTGSGTCAACAATATAGAACTTTTCAACATTAAGCCAGCTCTCGCTCATTGGTTCGCCGTCATCAATACGTTTTTCAGTCTCCTGCATCATCCAACCAGTCTGAGACGCATGGGCTTGTAATGCTTTTAATTTGTCCATTCGCATTTCCCGAATATCATAGACCACATGTGGTTCACCATTTTTTTCAATCGTATCATTGGCGAAGGCACAACCGAATATTTGTGGACGAGCAGCCTTTGGCATACGACGTACAGCTTCAATTACAGCACGTGCTGTTGCTTCATGGTCTGGGTGGACAGCAAAGCCAGGTAAAAATGTGAAAATTAAAGAAGGCATTAGTTCTTCGATTAGCCCTTCCATTAATTTTACCATTTTCTCATCATCTTCAAATTCAATTGTTTTATCACGTAGACCAAGCATGCGTAAATCTTGAATACCCATCGCCTCTGCCGCTGCAACCAATTCCTTACGACGGATTTCAGGTAAAGACTCGCGTGTAGCAAAGGGTGGATTACCTAAATTACGTCCCATTTCGCCTAATGTTAAACAGGCATATGTAACAGGTGTATTCATTTTCTTTGTATAGTAGGCGATGGTCCCCGCAACTGAGAAAGCCTCATCATCTGGGTGAGGGTACACAATTAAAATATGACGTTGTGGTTGTAAATTCAAATAGTCKTCCCCCTTAGTAAGTAAATGGCGTTTCACTAATTTCAAGCGCAATCGCCAATTTTCCAGAGTAGTCTAGTCCAGCCATTAATAAACGGCCTAAATCATCTAATTCAAAATGTGTAATGCCTTGAGCATAAACCCAGCCATGAGGTAATTTTAAACCCACACGATGAGGTGCATTATCTACAACCTTAGCAAGCTCATAGTTAATTTTAGCATTGCGAATAAAAGCACCTGCATTAAAAAACTGTTCATCATAGTGTGCTGCATAAGATCCGTTTGTCGTCTCAAGATGAATATAAACGTCTTTGTTGGCGAAAGAATTCAGCAATTTTTGCAACGTCTCTACTTGTACTTCTTGCATCTTAACACTCCTCTCGATCATTTCTCCTTTAAGTATAGTAAAAAAAATTCGCAAAGGGAAATTGATTGCTTTGATAAAAAAAGTGATGATTTATATTTACAAACCTTAGCGCAATTTTGTCCAAATTTTTGAGAGTGTGAAAATGAATCCTAGCATCGAGAGAAATAAATCATCATCTCTAAACCTATGACAAGTTCTTAAGCAATATTCTTGAAAAAATTATTGTAATGTATCAATATAGGGAGTGTGAAAATAAATATGTACAAACTGTGTCGTTTCGCATTGTATCCGTTTTCACATCTGAAAAGATATTGCAACCATGACTTCTTCCTAATTTGTGTGTGTAGACAGCTCCACCTGTTGAAGGTAGTATTATTTCAGAAATAATGAATTCTATCTTGGTACAATAGATGACGTTCCTTGAACAGGTTATGCAAGGTAGCTGTGAAAAAGGGAAGAAAAATGAAGCTCATTATCATAGTATAATAAAAACCGCGACTCTCTTTATGACGGAGAGTCGCGGTTTTTTTTATTGAAAATTAATGTAGGCTATGTATTTGTTAGTATCGATTGAGCTTTCGTTCTATTGTATCTAAACGATTATTAACATTTTGTAATTGTTTAAACATTTGCTTCATATAAAGATTTTGATCTTGGGTTTCAGTAGTTTTGGCTTGTGCCAATTCTTCCTCCTCCTGCAGAGCCAATATTGTGGCAAGGGTGGATAATGAGTAACCAAGTGTTAATATGATGGAGGCAATTACTTCAACTTTTGAAGAGGTGATTTCTCCAGCTAGTAAACCTGATTCTTCCGTTAAGTCTTCTACCTTGTTTTTTTTCATTTTTTCCCCTCCCATACAGCTAATATATGGGGTATGAGGCATTAACGTATCTTGTCCAATTTTAATCTTTATCGGATAAATACTCATCATTAAATAATTGTTTAGTATTTGTAATTTTCTAATAATTACATTGATTTTTCCATTTAAATATAGCATTATAGTAGGAATAAACAAGACGTTTAGAGGGGGAATTAGAGTGAATAAGGACTTTAAATATTGTAAGGAATCAAGAGTGATGCGTACAAGTCGTGTATTTCCAAACGATGTAAATAATCATAATACATTATTTGGCGGACGATTGATGAGCGATATTGATCAAGTTGCTTCCATTTCAGCTGCAAAGCATAGCAGAAGAGATTGTGTTACAGCCTCAACTGATTCAGTCGATTTCCTACATCCCATTCGCCCAACAGATTCGGTTTATTTCGAATCCTATGTAACTTGGACGGGAAGGTCTTCTATGGAGGTTTTTGTTAAAGTCATTTCTGAAAACTTGAAAACTGGGGAGAGAAAGGTGGCAGCGACTGCATTATTAACTTTCGTGGCATTGGATGAAAATAACAAACCAGCACTGGTCCCACGAGTAATACCTGAAACAGTAGAAGAGACAAAATTGCATGAAACAGCTTCAGAACGAGCGAAGGCCCGTGCTGAACGTAAAAAGGAAAGTAAAGCATTAGCGCAATTTATATCTATGAATGATCCATGGGATTATCGGCTAGAAATGATGGAGAATTATATGTAAAAAAAGAGGGATGTCTCAAATGACTTTGAGACATCCCTTTCATCCTTATATTTCTGTTACTGTTACGTGTGGAGCACCAAAGCGTGA
This sequence comes from Lysinibacillus sp. S1, assembly GCF_044986265.1. NCBI lineage: Bacteria > Bacillati > Bacillota > Bacilli > Caryophanales > Bacillaceae > Lysinibacillus > Lysinibacillus sp. S1. The sequence goes on along the minus strand of NZ_CP173154.1, from coordinate 2,202,023 downwards.
TTTCGCTCCATGCATGACAGGACCTACATATTCATTTAGCGCCCAGCCATGTGCAATAGCTGCCGATACAAACTCTTTTGCTTCAATGACAGAATCTTTAATAGTAAGTCCATTCGCAAGATTCGCTGTGACAGAGGCAGCAAAAGTACAGCCTGCACCGTGGTTATTTGTAGATGCAACTTTTTCAGATTCTAATAAGTAGAATGTTTCACYATCAAAGAATAAGTCTATTGCTTTTTCAGTAGCTAGGKCKTTTCMACCTTTTATGACAACAGCTTTAGCTCCTAGTTCATGGATTTTACGAGCAGCAATCTTCATGTCGTCAATGTTTTTTGGTGTACCTGTGCCAGCTAATTGTCCAGCTTCAAACAGGTTTGGTGTTGTTACCGCTGCTAGTGGTAAAAGATGCTGAATCATGGCATCTGTGTTACCTGGATTCAGTACTTCATCGTCACCTTTACATACCATAACAGGATCGATGACCACATTTGTAGTCCCTGAATTTGCAATAGCCTTTCCAGCAATACGAATAATTTCTTCTGTTGAGAGCATTCCTGTCTTAATGGCATCAATTCCTGTGGAAAGTGCTGTGTCAATTTGTTTTTGTAGTAAATCAGTTGGCAAAGGTGTGACGTTATGTGTCCAGCCGTTAGGGTCCATTGTTACGACAACTGTTAATGCCACCATCCCATATGTACCGTGCTCTTGGAATGTTTTAAGGTCAGCTTGCATTCCTGCACCGCCTGATGTATCTGAACCAGCAATTGTTAATGTTTTTTTTAGAGTCATGTAAAGGATCTCCTTTATCGTTAAGAGTTATAAAATTAACATCTAGTATAGTCCGATTCTGATTCTATAAAAATAGCVADAATACTATATTTTTATATGGTCAGTTTCAACTGATGCTTGAATTCATCTTTAATTTTTTGTACCGTTGTAAGAAGAGAAAGGGGCTTAATGAACGATGAAACAAGTATTCCCGAATGATTGGCAAGAAGTACTCAAAGAAGAATTAGAAAAACCATATTATCAAAAACTACGTCAATTTGTCGCAAATGAATATTCGACACAAACTATTTATCCACCAATCAATGATGTGATGAACGCATTCTATACAACAGCATATCATGATGTGAAGGTTGTTATTTTGGGACAAGACCCTTATCATGGGCCTAATCAAGCGCATGGGCTAAGCTTTTCTGTTAAACCAGGTATTCCACATCCTCCTAGCTTACGGAATATGTTTCAAGAGCTACAGGATGATTTAGGCTGTCCAATTCCTCAAAATGGAACGCTAACAAAGTGGGCTGAACAGGGTGTTATGCTATTAAMTACGGTGCTTACAGTTCGAGCAGKACAAGCGAATTCCCATAAAGAACAAGGKTGGKAGCAATTTACCGATGCGGTTATCGATCTATTAGCTGCAAGGGMMNNNSNCCNNGTTTTTGTATTGTGGGGCAAACCAGCGCAACGCAAAAAGCAATTAATTCGAAAATATAAAACACCACATGTCATACTCGAAGCGCCACACCCAAGTCCATTAAGTGCTTATCGAGGATTCTTTGGTAGTAAACCTTATTCAAAGATAAATCAACAATTAGTTGAGTGGGGCAAGCAGCCGATTGATTGGTGTTTAGAATAGATTGGCACAAATCGTTTGCTTTATACGCTTTAGCAATCATGTTACATTTAATATAGAAGAAAGTGAGGGACATTGATGAAGRTGAATTGTTTTAAGTGTCAATTTTTTAAAGTAACCTGGGACCCTCAAAAYCCACGAGCATGTGCAGCTTATGGCTTTAAAACAAAGCAAATACCATCCGTTGTTGTGAAGCAATCCTCGGGTGTAGATTGTTTAAAATTCGTACCAAAAGTAGAAAGTGGGAGAATGTAATGATTTCTTATCAAGCCGTTATACAGCAACTTGAAAAACAATTATCTTACGCAAAAAATGCGGGAAATGATCAGCAAATTCGTGAGACACTTACAGCCATTCGAGCATTATGTGATGTGGTGTTAGATTCTTCAAGTGATGCACCATCTATCACTCCTCATAAGCATGTACCGCAAATGCTTGTATCAGAGTCAAAACCATCCACTTTATATACAGCAAAGATTGAAGAAGATGGAGCCAATGGCGATTCCATTTTTGATTTTTAATCCATTTTAAAGGTAGGGTAACGAAAATGAAAAGATTTATCGTGACAGGTGCTCTTCATGGCCTATTAGCAGTAGCATTCGGTGCATTTGGTGCACATGCTTTAAAGGAAATTTTAGATGAATATAGTCAAGGTATTTGGGAAACAGCTGTTCAATATCAAATGTTTCACGCTACAGGATTACTAATCATTGGTCTGTTAATGAGCTCTAAACTATTAGGTGAAGTGAAACAATTAAATCTAGCAGGTATTTTCTTTAACCTTGGTATTGTTTTCTTTTCTGGGAGCTTATATGTTCTGGCGATAAGTGGTATTAAAGTATTAGGAGCTATTACACCAATTGGTGGCGTACTATTTTTAGCTGGATGGCTACTTATTATTTTAACTGCTATCAAGCATGCTCGCTAATTTTAAGCTGACTCTCTTACATTATTTGTAGGGGGGTTTTTCTTTGTTATGAGTCATCTTTCAAAGATAGGGATTTAAATCCTATCCATTTTGTAAGAATTTATAGTACACTACTAATATTACTTGCAATATTTCGAAAATATCAAAAGTGAGGTTACGTAGTATGGAAAAACTATTTACATTACTGGATGCTAACTATAATGAGATGGTAGGGATTCGTCGCCATTTACATGAATACCCTGAATTATCCTTTGAAGAAGTCGAAACGCCATCCTATATAGCTACTTTTCATAGAGAATTGGGTCATGTGGTTCGAGAAGGAGTGGGAGGACGTGGCGTCGTAGCGATATTACGTGGCGGAAAGCCGGGCAAAACGGTGGCTTTACGAGCTGACTTTGATGCATTAGCGATTCAAGAAGAAAATGATGTACCTTACAAATCTAAAATAGCTGGAAAAATGCATGCATGTGGACATGATGGACATACAGCTACATTGCTTGGGCTAGCTAAGGCATTGAATGCGATGAGGGACCAAATTGAAGGCAATGTCGTATTTATTCATCAGCATGCAGAGGAAGTGGCTCCAGGTGGAGCTAAGCCGATGATTGAGGATGGTTGTTTAGAAGGTGTAGATGTTATTTTTGGTACACATTTATGGGCACCTACACCATTAGGAGAAATATTAGTGAAAGATGGGGCCATCATGGCTGCCGCGGATAAAGTAGAAATAACGGTACAAGGAAAGGGTGGTCATGGCGCAGAGCCTCATCATTCTATTGATGCAGTTACCCTAGCCTCCCAATTTGTCGTTAATGCTCAACAGCTTGTTTCAAGACGAATAGACCCATTGAAATCAGCTGTTTTAACAATCGGTCATTTTGAGGCAATTAATCCATTTAACGTTATAGCTGATCGGGTAGTTTTAGCGGGGACAATTCGTACATTTGAAGAAGAAGTACGCATACAAATGGAACAAGAGTTAGAAGCAGTATTAAATGCGACTTGTCTGGCATTTGGGGCAAGTTACGAATATCGTTACACAAGGGGTTATCCACCTGTTTATAACCATCAGAGAGAAACCGAGTTTTTGGAACAATTGGCGTCGACTGTACCAGGGGTAGATCAAGTAATAACATGTCCGCCATTTATGATTGGGGAAGATTTTGCGTATTATTTAGAAAAAGTACCAGGCACATTTTTCTTCACAGGAGCTAAAAAGCCAGAATGGGAAACGGCTTATCCGCATCATCATGCACGCTTTGATTTTGATGAACGTGCYATGCTAATTGCAGCAAAAACSTTAGGTAAAGCAACCTYAACGTAYTTMAAAGAAAATTGMAYAWAGCGARTGATAARAATCCGCATACGCCCAWCGACTTTKKGKCAGTKWGTGTATWGCGGATTWTTACTKAGRGMWRGAATTATGGATTTTGATTAAAGTAAGCCATTTCCTCATCATACTCAGCAAAATCGAAATAAATCATAGGGAAAAGMAAACGWTGATTAGACTTAAGCTCACGAATAATGACATGATCTCGACCAGCTGCTTCTACCACACCACGAACAGTTTTTGTGTTTTTTCCCTGCTCTACTGCGTGCTCAAAAGAAAAATGGAAGGTAGCTGGTTTTCCACGGTTCAAACGCAAAATATTTTCTATATAGGACTCCTCACGGCCAGGTGGTCGTCCGCTCGGAAGTGTGACTGGAGGAGGAGTCATTTGTTGTTGCGTTGTTGGTGTCCAATAATAAGGCATCATCAATTATCAACCTACTTTCTTTTTAAATTTGAGGACAATCTTGTTCAGTTGGCGAGAAAAAACAATGGGATTTGAACCTGCCAGTATTCCATTGGCCATACCATTGTGCAGGACAATCACCTGCTGGCATGAAAAACCACAAAGAGCGGGTAGCTGGATGAAATCTTTCACCCTGAATCACCCTTTTAGCTAACCGGATATCTTGATCACGTGCTCTTTGATAAAAATAACCCTTTTGTGTTGCCTCAAAGCCTCCCGGACGCTGATAAACCATTTGTTCAATTGTTCGAATATCACCAAAATCTAAACAATCACCTCTTACACGATTAACGCCAACATTCCCAACCATCAGCATGCCTAACTCTCCTTCGCCTTCTGCTTCGGCACGCATTAGTCTTGCAAGTAGGGCTGTCTGTGCATCATTCGTCTTAATAACAGCGATTTTCATACCTCCTCGCAGACAGTATATGCACGAAGGTATAGTAGTCATGTTCAATTTTGTTAAGAAAGACAATCACATATTAAAGTTACTATGCATATAGTAGTAATAACGACAAGTACGTAGAAAATACTTCAAATCCTGCAAGGCCCGATAGTTTTTATAGCAAAAAGGGTAAATAGAAAAAAATAGATTTAGGGGAACGTGAGATCAATGAATTGCATGTGTATCTAATACATGTGAGGTGATGGCTTATGGAAATTGGCGTTTGGTTTGGGATCTTATTAAGTGCAGTACTGGCTTTTCTATTAGGGGAGTTTTATGGACAGCCGCTCCACTGGTATCTCTTTATTGTTATTATAGTGATTGGTTTTTTTATTCAAACGGTTATCTTAATTTTAAAAGTAAAGAACGAGAGCTCTTAATGAGGTATATAGAAGAAACGTGTTGAGGTTAAGAAAGTGTCATCGCTAAAAGATGGCACTTTTTTATATTGTGAGTAATAGTGTGGAAAGCAGAGCATCAGGAAAAATGCCTTTACAATGCTTGTTTTAGCTGCTATCCAATAAGACATAATTATTCTTGCCTAGTAAGTATATTAAAAATATAGCGTGACATACTAAAATTGACTTTATTTTTGCTTTTATGAAGGAGCGTTTCCATGCGTATTTTAAGTATGTTTGTAGCGATCATCATCAGCGCTTTTCTGGCAGTTGGAATAGCAGAATATTGTCATCAACCATATAATTGGTATTTAGTTTTTCTTATGATTCTAACTGGGATTTTTATTCATATTATTATTTTAATATTCGAATCCGAGAATGCAGAAGAAAACGAAATTTAAAAATGCGAGTCMATCATTACGGACTCGCATTTTTAATTAGATATTAAACAGTTAAGAATTTAACCAATTTATCTTTATCAAGAAGGTTTCCGACGAAAAATTCCCCGAATTCGCCATAGCGTGCTGACACTTCGTCAAAGCGCATTTCATATACTAATTTTTTGAATTGCAGTACGTCATCAGCAAATAAAGTTACGCCCCATTCGTGATCATCGAAGCCTACAGAGCCAGTGATAATTTGTTTTACTTTACCAGCATAGCCGCGACCAATCATTCCATGTGAGCGCATTAATGATTTACGCTCATCCATTGATAGCATGTACCAATTGTCGTTCCCTTGACGGCGTTTATCCATTGGATAGAAGCATACATATTTAGCCCGTGGAAGTTCAGGATATAGACGCGCACGTACATGTGGATTTTGATAAGGATCTTCATTTGATTCGCCAGCTAAATAGTTTGAAAGCTCTACCACAGATACATAGGAATATGTAGGAATTGTAAAATCTGCAATAGCTAATTTATTGAATTCTGCTTCAAGCTCTTGTAACTCATCCATTGTTTCACGCAATGTCATAATCATAAAGTCAGCTTTTTGACCAACGATTGCATAGAAAGCATGAGCACCTGTTTTAGCTACGTCTGCTTCGTTCAGTTTTTCTAAATAAGCAATAAATTCCTCTACTGCTGCTTGACGTTCCTCAGCAGATACAAGTTTCCAAGATGCCCAATCAATTGAGCGGAAATCATGTAAAGCGTACCAACCATCTAACGTAATTGCTGCTTCATTCATTATTGAAAACACTCCTTTATAAGTGAATACCATTCAAAAATTAGTTTATCATAGTTTGTACAAAAACCCTAAGTTCATGATAGTAATTCACGAATTTGACACCATCTAAAGATCATGTATTCTAAAGAGAAGAGATGTAATAAGAGGAGTACCAAAATGAAACATATTTTACAACAGCCAATTTGGCGTTATTATGATCAATCCATTAGTGCTAAGCAAAGATCACCGCTTGAATCTTTTGCGACGGACGATACATTGTGCCAATTAGTTGGCCAATTGATGTCTCCTCCTACAATTCGTACATGGGTTCATGAGGCATCTGTTGTGCTAGGTATTCAAGACCATCGGTTACCTTATGTTCAGCAAGGTATGGAATTACTAGAATCTAGAGGCTATCATCCTATTGTTCGTAATTCTGGTGGACTAGCTGTTGTGCTAGATGAAGGAGTTCTCAATATTTCCGTGGTATTGTCTGAACAAAAAGAGTCGCTCAGTATAAATGATGGCTACGATGTGATGGTGGACCTTGTGAAGGGATTGTTCCCAGAAGTAGCTGAAAAAATTGAGGCTTATGAAATAGTGGGCTCTTATTGCCCAGGTTCTTATGATTTAAGTATTGATGGGAAAAAATTTGCTGGTATTTCACAAAGACGCTTACGTCAAGGGGTGGCAGTGCAAATTTATTTATGTATTGAGGGGAGTGGCTCACAGCGCGCGGCACTTATCCGTGACTTTTATGAAGAAAGCTTGCAACAAGAGGAAACAAAATTCGCATACCCTCAAATCGTACCAGAAGTCATGGCTTCGCTATCGGAGCTTGTGGACCCCTATTTAACAGTAGAAGCGGTTGTTATTCGTCTTCAGCAACTACTTAATCAGTGGGCCGAGGAAGTACGTCCACAGTCCTTTTGCGACGAAGAATTAACGTTGTATGGTTTTTATTTACAGCGCGTTTTTGAGCGCAACACCAAAATGCTTGAACGTAAGTAAGCTGGTTGATTATATGAAACGGAAAAAGCGATGCGGCTAATTTAGCGCATCGCCATTTTCTGGTTGATAAATAGAACTGCTAGTTACAAGATTTCCGTTCTTCTCCATTTTAAAAACAGGTGCAATTCGCTCTTCCTCTTCATCAAGCGTAACAAGACGTCTAGCACGATTCATAATTTGTACAAATTGCTCGTAATCTTTGCGAATCGCTCGATTTTCCTCTTCTAGTTTTGTAATGGTTTTCTCTAGTTTTTTATTTTTCTCAGATGTTACATGTACAAGTTGTCGCCATTTTGAAGATTCATTTCCTACTTCACCAGAATGCTGTAAACGTAGTAAATAAGCTATGACAATATCAAGAGAAAGGGCAGATAGTGGAATTGATTTTCCTTCTGCAGCACTATTATTTACGGTAAACATACTAGAAGCACGGCGTCTTGCTGGCGCTCCCAACACTCGCATTCTCTCTTTTCTTTCCTTTTTAGCTTCTGCTAATTGTTCCTCGTATTCTTTACGAACAACGGCATTCCAACGAAAACCACAGGCTGCCGCAGTACGATTTAATGCATCGCCTGCTTCCTCAAAGGCATTAAGCTGTGTGCTTCCTTCTGTTACATGACGGATTACAGCCTCTGCTAGTAATTCATCGTTTTCTTTTAACCAAGCATCTTGTCTTACTTTACTCATATTAAAATCCTCCCACCTTTATCTGGAACTTGTTATTTAAGACTAGCATGACCAATCTTTTAACCTTTTATTCATCTATGTAGAAGGAATTATGCTTGAATAGAAGGGGAAAAGTACGATACAATACCCGATGTAGGTTTGCGCACATACTGCATACTTAAATATGTGAAGGTCATGTGTGCAATAGAGCGAGATTATGTTTGAAAAATACTATATAGAAAGGGTTGTTGACAAAATGGCAAACGAATTTAAAGTTTGCGATGAATGTCAGGCCGTTAACTTAAAAACGTTAATTCCAAAATTAAAGGAAATCGATCCTGATGCAACCATCGAAATTGGCTGTCATTCTTACTGTGGTCCAGGACGCAAAAAGACATTTACCTTTGTAAATAGCCGACCTGTTGCTGCATTAACAGAAGATGAACTAATGGAAAAGGTTTTAGCAAAATTAAAAAAGTAAAACTAAAAGCTATCTCTACTTGGGGGATAGTTTTTGTTTTGCTTTTTTTATATGTTGAGAAATAWRMCCAWTATAAAKATAAAAATAATGATAAAGGTWATCGAAATAGGTTGTTAATATCTATAGAAAAATGGCAATAAGTATGCTAGTCCTAGATTTATCGCATATAATAGAACTATAACAAAATGGGGGTGCTATCCAAATGACATATGCAAACGCTAAATTAGAAGAAGAAAAGGTATTTAAAGATCCAGTACACCGTTATGTACATGTTCGAGATCAAGTGATATGGGATTTAGTGGGTACAAGAGAATTTCAGCGTTTACGTAGAATTCGTCAACTAGGTACCACATTTTTAGTATTTCATGGAGCAGAGCATAGTCGCTTTAGTCATTCTCTGGGGGTTTACGAAATTGTACGTCGCATAGTAGATGATATCTTTGTAGGGCGTCCAGATTGGGATGAAAGTGAAAGATTATTAGTGTTATGTGCAGCCCTTTTACATGATTTAGGTCATGGCCCATTTTCCCATGCCTTTGAAAATGTATTTGAGCTTGATCATGAATATTTTACAAGGCAAATTTTGTTGGGAGATACGGAAGTAAATGCGATCTTAAAAAAAGTGGCAGCTGATTTTCCTGAAAAGGTATCCCAAGTAATTGAAAAGACATATCCAAATAAGCAAGTAATTAGTTTAATTTCGAGCCAAATTGATGCAGATCGTATGGATTACTTACAACGTGATGCTTATTTTACAGGTGTAAGCTACGGTCATTTTGATATGGAACGGATTTTAAGAGTAAKGCGTCCAAGAAAAAACCAAGTAGTAATCAAAGCAACAGGCATGCATGCGGTGGAAGACTATATAATGAGTCGCTATCAAATGTACTTACAAATTTATTTCCATCCTGTTTCACGAAGTGCAGAGGTAATTTTAAATAATATATTAAAAAGAGTAAAACAATTAAGCTTAGCGGGCTATACATTTAAGCATGAGCCTACTCATTTCCTAGCATTTTTCCGAAATGTTATTACATTAGAGGATTATCTTGCGTTAGACGAGAGTATACTTTTTACATATTTTCAGTTATGGATGCAAGAGGAGGATGCCATTCTAAGTGATTTAAGCCGCCGCTTTGTGAATCGTAAGCTATTTCAATACATTGATTTAGACCCTGGAGTAGAGCTCAATAAATATCAAAAACTCCAAGAGCTTTTCAAAAAGGCRGGATTAGACCCCGATTATTATCTTGTACATGATACAACAGCAGATCTGCCATATGATTTTTATAGACCAGGAGAGGAAGAAGTGCGTGTACCAATTTTTTTAGAAATGAAAAATGGTGAGCTACGGGAGCTTTCACGTGAATCCATTATTGTGGATGCTATCTCAGGGCGTATGAAACGAGATCATAAAATCTATTTCCCATTAGATTTCTTAGAGGACGATTCAACAAACTCAACTGTAAAAAAACAAATATTAATGTTATTAAGGAAAGACAATAAATAAATATAAATTTTAAAAATAATAAAGCAGTAAACACGTTCCAATGGGATGTTGTTTACTGCTTTATTATTTTTAGATAATTGTTTAGAAACTGTTAAGTTGAATTAGATATAATTAATCAATAATTTTGAAATGGAGGTGGTGCAAATTGATTGTTGTGATACAAAAGTGCCGTGAAGATATGTGGAAACATATTTGAGTGATTCTAATGACCTATATTAAGATAATGGTTGATTTTTATTTGAGATGTTTCCATAAAAATTAAAGGAAAGAGAGAGTGACCTATTGTTTGTTCATTCCTTTCCTAAAACTGAAAGGATCAATCTTTGTAGCAAACAGTATCAGGTATCTCTCTAACTAAAAAAGGAGAGAAACATGAAAAAATTAAACATAGCGATAATTATATTGCTACTTGTATTTCAAACAGTACTTTCACCAATTTCAGTGTTTGCCGACGAGAGTCAACCACCTGTGACTCCTCAAAATGAATCTAGCGAAAATACTGTGATTGATTCTGATGGAGAAGTAGGAAACCAAAATACTACAAGTGAAATACCAAGTGAAGATGCTGCTGAAGTGACAACTCCAGAAGATGAAACAAAATCAGAAGAGCAAACAGAAGGACAGCAAGAAGAGCAGCCAGAAGAACAACAAGAAGAGCAACCAGAAGAACAGCAAGAAGGACAGCCAGAAGAACAACAAGAAGAGCAGCTAGAAAACCAGCCACAGTTAATAATGCCATTAGGTGCGCCAGTAGGTTACCCTGTTGAAAATATGCAAGCAGATGTGATGATGTCATTTAGTGGCTTAAAGCTCTTTTCACAAGGTGGAGCATTAATTACAAATGCTACAGATTTAGCAAATTATTCAGGGCCAAAACCTAAAAAGGGTGATGTAGTATATCTAAACTACACATTCTCTTTGGATCCAACAATTGATTATGGAATAGGTTCTACGTTCACATTCCAATTACCTGCCAATATGATTGAAGAGTACACAGCAGGTTCTTTTAATCAATCAAGAACATTAACAGAGACTGGTGATTGGTTAGCCTATTCGTCAAGCTATAACAGTGCTACAAAAACAGTAACAGTCACAATAGATAGTGAATTAGAACAAGGACAATCAGGTAGTATGAACTTTGAGTTTATGGCGAAATTTGATAACTTTGCTGATGAAAGTGAACTTGAACAATCATTAATAATCCCTGTGCTTGGAGGAGCAGATGTTCAACTAGACTTTGAATTTGCACCTACAGATAGTGGGGAATTACTAACTAAAAATGCTGGTTCTATTACACGAGACGCAAGTGGTGAAGTAACGATTCCCTGGACAGTTTGGGTGAATACTGGTGGGCAAAAACTTGAAAGTGCAAGTTTGAATGATGTACCAGATATAAAGCATGAGCTGGCTGGAAATATTACAGTTGAGCGATACAAAATAGGATTGAATGGGTTTAATTCAAATAGCCCAGGTGCTGTAGACGATACAAACATTGAAACCTCATTCCCTATTTCATTGACAGATGGATACTATGCATACAAAGTAACATATAACACTGTTGTAACAGCAGATCCAACTGCATCAAGTATGTCCTATACAAACGTAGCTACTTTGACAGGGACAAATATTCCTGCTAACACAACAGCCAATGGAACACAAACTGTACAATATGGACCGAGCTTAGATAAAACAAGAAGTGGCGATAAATATAATTCGACATGGACAATCAAGTATAACTGGCTAGGTCAAAAAATACCTGCTGATAAAGCGAAACTAACAGATACACTAACAGGCTCGTCGCCAACAACTGGTAAGCATAAAATTGATTACAGTAGTTTTGAAGTATATCGTGTAACTTTATCGAATGACGGTCAAACGGAGCAATCTTCAATTCTGTTAAGTGAAGGTCAAGATTATAGCTTCGATTCACAAAATAATTATAATTTTATAATCAACTTTGATCATTCAACAAATACTACAGGTCCAGCTGGTGAGGTGACATCAGCGTTTAAAGTTGTCTATGATACAGAGCTGGAAGATGAATTTGTTACAGATGCAAATACGGGCACGATTACAAATACTGTAACAAGAGGAGATAGTGGTTCAGACACAGCAACTCTAGACCTGGCTTCAAACATCTTTAATAAAGCACGCGGGGCAATTGACTATGTAAACAAAACAATTACATGGACTTTAACCATTAATGCTGAGAAAGATTTGAAAAACTTTGTAATAGAAGATGACTTTACAACCACAAATAAAGCTGGAGAAACGTTAAAACACACTTTAACACCATGGAACGGTACTGACTTCTATGAGGTTACTGGTGCAAATGGTTTAACGTACACGATTACAGATAAGGGGGGGAGTGCCCCAACTATAGGCAACGAAGGTTTTAAAATGGAATTTTCAAGTGACATTCCAAAAGACCGCACAGTTACTATTCGATACAAAACAAAGTACGATATTAAGCCAAACGGAGGTGTAGCAACCGCGTATATTAATACGGCTGATGCAACATGGGATGGCGCAATAGATTCTCATAACCAAGCATTAGATAGAACTGCTAATTATACGCCAGATTCTACTTCTCCAACAAACAATAATGGCTACAAAAAAGTTGTCGTAGATAACCAGACACAAGAGTTTTCTTGGCGTATTGGGGTTAATATCAATAAACAAGATATAAACAGTGCTACCTTAACAGATACATTAGGTGCGGGTCATTATATTCCTGTTCCAGATGGTCAAACATTAAAAGATCAAATTACCATATCTAAGCTAAACTTAACAACAGAAGAGGGAACAAAAAATGGTACATTAGATCCTGCTAAATGGACTGTTACAGAAACACTAACAGATAACAAGGTTACAGGTTTTGAAATTACGTTTATTAACCTAGATCCAATTACTGATAACAACGAAGCGTATTTAATTGAATACAAAACAAAAGATGCTGACGATATTTATGGTCAAAACTCAACTAATGCTCCAAGAGATTACACAAATACAGCGACTCTAGATACTCCACACAATGGAAGCTATAATTATAATGCAACAGCAAAAATTAGTAATCTTGCAAATGAGTTAATTAAAAAAACAGCGACACCTGTTCCAGCCAGCGATATTATTAATTGGGCAGTTACAGTAAATGCTTCTAATTCAAAATTAGGAAATATTACATTAACAGACAAACCATCAAGTAACCAAAAAATATTAACAAATACGTTCAAGAAACAAGAGATTAAACTAAATGCAAATGGGACTTCTCAAAATATAGGATCCCCTATTACTGTGGATGCTAGCGAAATTGTCCTAAATCAAGATGGTAGTTTTAGTCTTAATTTGGGAGAATTAAATGGCAAAGGTTATGTTGTTACGTATTCCACATTCTTTATGGGGGATGGTAACGCGGGTGAAACAATTTCTAATAGTGCCTCTATTGGTTACGCTGGAGCAACAGCTGCAGGTACAAGTGACCACGGTGGCGATAGCAAAACATTTAAATATAGCTCATCTGATACAAGTGCATCAGGTGTTAAGGGTACATTGCAATTAAAAAAATATAAAGTAAATCCTTTAACAGGTAAACGTGAACAGTTTGCTGGTGTTAAGTTTGAATTATGGAATAAAAATAACACAATCAAACTTGATGAAGGAACAACAGATGCAGATGGTACATTGACATTTGAACAAGTGCGTTACGGAAAGTATACGTTAAGAGAGGAATCACCAGGGGGCTATATTGCGATTGCGCCAATCACGATTACAATGGGAGCAAATATAGATATTACTCCAGGTGTGGATGGGAAAGCATATGTTATTGATAACATTGAGGATGTTAATTTAACAAATGCCTGTCCAGCATTCACATTAACAGTGAAAGATATTGATGGTAATGCTATTGCTAATAAAAATATTAAATTAATTGATAGCAACGGCAATGCAAAATACACGGGCACAACAAATGCTGCGGGGCAAGTATCAGATATTAAGCGACCTGGTACAGGTGGTAAAGAAGTCCAAGCAGGCGTGTATACATTAGTGGACGAAAATGACATTCCTTTAGGTACTGTTACCGTTAAATATGGTACTGGAGAATGTCAAGATACAGTCCAACCTACAAATTCATGTCCTAACTTTAAAATTACTGTAAAAAATGAGAATGGAAATCCACGTCCAAATGTATCAGTTACACTTAAAGATCTAAGTAATACTGTTATAGCTACTGGCACAACAAATAGTGATGGTCAATTCATCATTGATAAAACAACTCCAGCAGGAAAATATAAGCTATATGAGGGTACCCAGTATTTAGGTGAAGTAAATGTTACGTATCACAATGATAATTGCCAAAGTGAAGTACAGTTAGCACCAAAATGTGAAACGTTTGAATTAACTGTCTATGATGTTGATGGTAATTTAGTTGCAGATGGTACTTCAGTAACGGTTAAAAATAAAGATACAGGTAACATTATAGCTACAAAAACTACAAAAGACGGTGTAATTGAATTAAGTGATTTAGAGCCAGGTGTTTACACAGTTGTAGTTGATGGAGAAGAAATTGATGAGTTTGAAAGCAATATCGATTGTAAAGCGAGCGTTCAACCAACACCAAAATGTGAAAACTTCACAGTAATAATCAAAGATAATACTGGCATCATCAAGCCAGGTAACGATGTCATTATTAAAGATAAATCTGGAAAAGTAATCTCAACAAATAAGGATAAAGATGGAAATTTAACATTTGTATCTAAAACAACTCCTGCGGGTAAATATGATGTATATGATAAAAATATTTACTTAGGTGAGATAGAAGTTTCTTATGCGAGTGTTCCTTGTGAAATTACATTATCAATTGCACCAGTTTGTCCAGCCTTTACATTGACAATTAACAATATGTTTGGTCAACCACGTGTAGGCGTAAAAGTAACAATAACAGGTGAAGATGGTATACAGGTTGAAGATAATGGTTCAACAGAGTTTATAACAGATAGTAAGGGTCAAATTACGATCAATAATTCAATTATTAAGCCAGGTAAGTATATTGTAAGGGAGAATGGTAAGACAATTATTGGTACAGTTATCGTGGGTAATACATGCGAGGCTAAAATTCAGCCAAGTCTACCAGTAACACCTCCTACAACTAATCCAGGAAATCCAGATCCAGACCCAGAAAAACCAGTGGATCCGAACAAACCGAATCCAGATCCAGAGAAACCAGTGGATCCGAACAAACCGAATCCAGATCCAGAGAAACCAGTGGATCCCAACAAACCAAATCCAGATCCAGAGAAACCAGTGGATCCGAACAAACCAAATCCAGATCCAGAAAAACCGGTGGATCCGAACAAACCAAATCCAGATCCAGAAAAACCGGTGGATCCGAATAAACCAAATCCAGATCCAGAGAATCCTGTAGAACCAAACAAACCAAATACAGATTCAAATAATTCGGCCAATCCTGGAAAAACTGAGGGATCTAAACCTTCTGTTCAAGGTGTCATTGATCAAGGGAAAAACTTACCGCCTTATAATCCAACTAAAGCTACAAAAGATACATTAGATGCTTATAAGGATTTCTTGAATAAATATAGTCAATTAACTAAAGAGGAACAGGAAGCTGTTGCAGAATCACTTGATATTAACAAAATTAAATCGGATGCAAAACGATTAGAAGCTCAATTAAAAGCACAAGGTAAATTACCTCAGACAGATGGTGCCGATCAAACAGCACTAATGCTGATTGGAGTAGCACTTATTCTTGGTGCATTATACTTCTTACGTCGCCGCAACGCTGAAGTTAAATAATTACTTAAAAGAAGAAGCCCCTAAGACTCTTAAATCTTAGGGGCTTCACCTATTTCTAAAATGCTTCTGATAGCTTTTCAGGTGCTTTATCAAATGGATATTGTTGAACAAAATCAGCTTGTATGGCAAGACGCTTTGATCCATTATCAGCACATGTAATGAGTGTTAAAACAGTTTTATTTGGAATATCATCGATTACATAAATATCTGTTGCCGCGATGACTTTTTTAGAAGCTAATTGATATTCATAAATATTGGTTAAATCCGTTACATAGACTGTATCTCCTATACTTGCTTTATATAGAGGACTAAATAAGATATCCTTTTCTTCAAAATAATGTCCTGCTAAGGCGTAATTTCCCTGCCCGAGGCTTTGATTTGGTTTCATGGTACCTGCCCCTACGGCAAGTGCAGCATTTCCAACACCTTTGACAATCGGAAGTTGCATGTCAACACTTGGTATGGCGATACTACCAATTATGGGCATTTTATTGGCCTTTGTTTGAGCCTTTAATACCTCCGCTATGGACAGCGATTGTACATCCTCAAATACATAATCTGCATTAACCTGATTATTCTTTTCAATCTCTTCTACACTGATTTCAGTAGTATTTAATTGATGGCTTAAATGGGCAATGATCGCATTTTGAATGGGGCTGATAAATACAAGTATTAGGCCAAGGACGAGCATAGTGATGAGCAATATTATCTTCAGTTTATTCATGTCGTAGATCACATCCTTGTTTTTGAAATAGAAGGTTTTATTCCAGCAAAAGATGGTTAACTTATGACCATTTTAAAAAAATGGATAGAGCGTTAAGATGCTTGCTCTATCCATCTTACTACTATTTGTCGCTAAAACGAACGCCTGCAACGCCGTAATGGTTTTTAGACATTTCTTCAATAAAAACTGTTACATTTTCTGCAGGTGCATTAACTGTGCGAGATACTGCTTCTGTTACTTCTTTTACAAGAGCACGTTTTTGTTCCTCTGTACGACCTTCAAGCATTTTCACTGTTACGTATGGCATAATATTGCCTCCTTTATAGAATAATGTTGTATAGTTAGTTTATAAGAAAGTATAAACTTCTTACTTGCGTTGAGGCATATACGCAATGGCGAAAATAGTGATTGTTTCGATAAAATATGCGTTGATATGCTTTCCTTTATAATAGCAGAATGGAGGATATTTAAGTATGACAAATGAAGAAAAACCAAAACAAAAAATGGGTTTTACCATTATAAAAAACGATCCAACAGATGGACATAAAGGGTTTGGTATCGGTTCACTTTCATTAGAGAATGTATCGCCTGTAATAGTGGACGTAGAAGAGGGGACGGCTTCTGTTGAAATTGGTGCCATGCATGCAAGAAGTGACGTAGAGCGTGGTATTAAATTTACAATGGACCGTGCTGATTCAGAGGGCGGGAAACCGTATTGGCTCGTGTGGGTGACGATAGACCATAAAGAAAATGGGCCATATTATGCAGGAGTTACAGCCTGTGAGATGGTTGTAAATCGTGAAAAACGACGTGGCTATAAAATTCTAGCTGATCATGTAAATAAAATGGATAAATCCATGAAACGTCATATTATTGTAGAGCATATGGATGCACCGTCTAAAAAAGTGTTAGCTTCTTTCCTTAAACAACTTAATCCAGAATTGTGGGAACGTAGTGAGGAGCAATTGCGTCAAGACTTATTTGTCGAATAGACTTGTAATGATTGAACAATCTGTGACATTTTGCAATCGCTTTCGATATTAGGTTGAAAGTGTGTTTGAAACAAAGTACACTTGATGCAGAGCTTACATTTTAGTAAGCTAGGACACTTGGTATCGCGAATGTGATGAGCGCTATGCGGCATTTGAACAACCCAAACCCAAGCCAAATGCCCCATGATGCTCATACTTCGCGGACCATAAAAAAAGAAAAGCTTTCTGTTCCCACGGACACGTCTCCGGGGAAGAGAAAGCTTTTCTTATTTTTAGTATATCAGTTACTTTGTCGAGAGCCTTCATAGCTAAAAACGTATTAGGATTAAAAAGGTTTCCGAAATTATCTTGTTTTTAGTCCTTAAATATAGAGAATGGTATCATATTCCAAAATTCTCCCCATGTATTACTGTCGAGAATATCGAAGTTTGTACATTTTTCAGTAGGTACATCCTTCGACTCTACATAGACTAGACGTTGTTTAGGACAAGCGTCAGTCGCTAATTTACCTGTTTCAATATCAATGACAACGCCCTCTACACCTTTAGGTTTTTTGAAATCCTCATTTTTTGTACCTTTGTTGACAGTTTCCATAAAGTCAATCCAGATTTGCTTTGTTGCAGCAGTATCTTCCTTCGTGGTAAGGTTTTTAHCCTGATCATAKVCATTCCATACACCABCAGTTAVTTTTGKADTAAAACCAATTAACCATTGATCACTATTCGTAGAACCTGATTTAGCAGCATATGTGTGTGTCATACGTGAACGAATACTGATTCCTGTAGCGGGTGAATAGTCACTGAAAACAGGATCAAAAATACCTGTCATCATTTCTGTTAAGATGTATGCATTTTCTTTAGAAATGGCTGTTTCAGCTTTGCTTGCTACATCTTTGTTTTCATAAATAACATCTCCATGTGCATTTTTAATGGATACAATGGTTGTTGGTGTTGTTTGCTGTCCTTGCGACGCCAAAATATTATATGCATTTGTCATTTCGTATAATGTCGTTTCAATCGTTCCTAGTGCAATGGATAAATTATCCTTCGCACCAATTCCTACATTAAAACGGTTTGCCATATCATGAAACTCTTTGAAGCCAATGTCCTCTAAGGTTTTTACTGCGTAAATATTATCTGAGATAGCAATAGCTTGTGCCATTGTCATATCATGATCTGCAAATTGACCGTTGACGTTTTTAGGTGCATAAGTGCCACGCCCATTATCATACGTAAAAGTTGTTTCACCAACATCTAAAAAAGTTAGTGGCGTGTAACCATTTTCTAGCGCCGCTGCATATAAGATCGGCTTAATAGTAGAGCCTGGTTGACGTTTGGCTTGTGTAACTCGGTTAAATGAGCTTACTGAATAATCACGACCACCGACTAGTGCAGTGACAGCTCCTGTTTTAGATTCCATACTTACAAACGCAGATTGCAGATCATTGGCAGGCATATTTTTGGCTACTGCTTCTTCAGCTGCTTTTTGATGCTCCAGATTAAGCGTTGTTTGAATCGTCCAGCCACCTTCACTAATATCAAGGTTTTTTGATTTTAAGATTTCACTGGCTTCTTGCCAAGCCACATCCAAGAAATAAGGGGCAACAGATTTGGTTGCAACCCAGCTATCATTTTTTAAGACGAGCTGTTCATTTTCAGCACGCGTTTTTTCTTCTTGTGTAATGGCACCTTGGTCTGCCATAAGTKTTAAAATAACGTGTTGACGATTGGTAGCCTTATCTAAATTGGCAATTGGTGAGTAAATACTTGGTCCTTTTGGTACGCCTGTTAGCATTGCTGCTTCAGCAAGCGTTAAATCACTGGCAGATTTTCCGAAATAAAAACGACTTGCAGCTTCTACTCCATACATGCCATGACCGTAATATACCGTATTCAAATAGCCCTCTAGTATTTCGTCCTTGTCATAAAAAACTTCTAATCTATAAGCATACAGGGCTTCGTTTAATTTACGTGTCCAAGACTTTTCATGGGATAGATAAAGGTTACGAGCATATTGTTGCGTAATGGTACTAGCTCCTTGAACCTTACCGCCAGCCTTAATGTCCACTAAAATGGCACCAGCAATACGTGAATAGTCGAAACCGCCATGTTGAWAGAAATCTTTATCTTCAACAGCAACAACTGCTTCCTTTAAATAAGGTGACATCTCATCGAGGCCGACCCAATATCGKCGTTGATTTGTAAAGTGATCCCCAATTTGGTTCTCATTTTCATCTAAGAAAATAGAAGCCTTTGGTACGGTTAAAGGCGGTGCACCAGCCACTTGAACATAGATGCGGAGTGCGACAAACGCTACGACAATTGCAGATGTAAAGGCCACGAATAACGTAAGGCTTTTGCGTGTGCGCTTTACACGTTGTTGCTTTCGATGATAGCTTTTTCGTTTCATCCGACTTCACCTCGTTTTCTCACAACTTCGAACTTAGCTTTAGTATGTGTTCGAACATTCATCTTTAATCGAAATTCTAACTAAAAACTATTGCACTTTATTCAAAAACATCTATACTTTTTTTGTACTACTTGAAATGCTGGCATTCGACAAAAAATCGCACCTTGTAGATTTTAATCGAAATTTGCTAGACGTTCCAATAATGTATACGAGGATAAAAGGATACAGGTTTCATTACAATCCTGTAAGCCATAATAGAAGAAGACGAAAAATGATGATTAATTATATGGAGGGCTAGCAATGAGATTTGATGAAGCTTATTCAGGAAATGTTTTTATAAAAAGTCATCCTACATATGACGACGCACAGGCAGTAATTTATGGTATGCCAATGGATTGGACAGTAAGTTACCGTCCAGGATCACGTTTCGGTCCACAGCGTATCCGTGAGGTATCCATTGGTCTTGAAGAGTACAGTCCATATCTAGATCGTGAGCTTGAGGAAGTAAAGTACTTTGATGCAGGGGATATTCCACTACCATTCGGTAATGCACAGCGTTCTTTAGATGAAATTGAGAAATTTATAGAGAAATTATTAGCGGATGGCAAAATTCCTGTCGGCATGGGTGGCGAGCATCTAGTGTCTTGGCCAGTAATGAAGGCTGTATCAGCTAAATATGATGATCTTGCTATTATTCACTTTGATGCACATACAGATTTACGTGTGGAATATGAGGGAGAGCCACTTTCGCACTCTACACCAATCCGTAAAATTGCGGAACATATAGGACCTAAAAATGTCTATTCATTTGGAATTCGTTCAGGTATGAAAGAGGAATTTGAATGGGCAAAGGAAAACGGCATGCACATTTCAAAATTTGAAGTACTTGAACCGTTAAAAGAGGTCCTACCAACACTAGCTGGACGCAATGTGTATGTAACAATTGATATCGATGTTTTAGATCCAGCACACGCACCAGGCACTGGTACAGTAGACTGTGGTGGTATTACTTCGAAAGAATTACTCGCTTCCATCCATGCTATTGCAGCAAGTGGTGTAAATGTAGTAGGTTTCGACCTAGTTGAAGTAGCACCGATCTACGATTCTTCAGAAATGACAGCAAACACAGCTTCAAAATTATTACGGGAAATGATTTTAGGCTGGGTAAAATAAATAAGATTGGTTGAATGGGGTTTAGCTATGAGCTAGCCCCATTTTWTATTTTTGAAATGAAGAMTGAGCCTTWGCATAAAATTGAAACTTATTTTACTTTGTAGCGTAGATAAGTTAGGTAAAATGTATGTTTCTTCAATTTTAATAAAGGGAGGAGGAGTATTATGATTTGGTCACKTCTCATGAATGATTTATTCATTTTTGTYAGTAYAATGGAATACTTTTGGCTATTAGCATCTTTGGTTTTAACTGTATTAAGTGTTCATTTGCATCTGTATCTCGTCAATAAAATAACCGTTCAAGATGTGAAGGACGAGGAGTTTGAAGTTGACTATACTATCACGAATACTTGGACTCCACCTATGCTAACGTGGTTTGTTCTGTGTATTAGAATGTCCGAAGACAATGAGGAAGAAAGTGTATCTCCTAGTTTGATTTAAACTTTAAAACTAGGAGGACAACCATTGTTAACATTTTTAGCACAACCTATTATTACCCTCATTCATTTCATCCATTCTTTTACAGGTAGCTACGCACTTAGTGTCATTGGTATTACGATTGCAGTCAGATTAATTCTTATGCCGTTATTTATTCGATCGGCAAAACACCAAAAGCACTCAAAAGAATTAATGACTACCATTAAGCCTGAATTAGATGCGCTTACAGATAAATATAAGAATAGTCAAAGCGAATCTGAAAAAAGAATGGTACAGCAACAAATCCAAGAGCTAACTTCAGATTCATTGAAAAGCTCTTTACTAGGTTGTTTACCAATCATTATTCAATTACCGATATTATTTTCACTGTACTACGCGATTAAGCTAGATTCAGTGATTGCCAGTGAAAATTTCCTTTGGATGAATTTAGGGACGATTGATATTGGGATTTCGATGATTGCTTGTTTGATTTATTTCATTCAAAGTTGTATAGCCCTAGAGAAAAGTCAACCATTAAATATGAAGATAATGGTATTTATTAATCCTCTCATGATCCTCAGTTTTAGTCTGTTCAATCCAGCGATTATCCCGATCTATTGGACTGTTAGTGCTTTATTGTTAATAGTTCAACAATTGATTATAAAAAAATGGTATAGATAAAATGAAATCCTCTCTTTCCGTTATGGAAGGAGAGGGTTTTTATTTTCTCGAATAAACTTGTTGAGGAGCTTTACATCACTTCTATCTTGAAAAACCATAAGTATTCATCCTATAATAAAAAGGTTATAGTAAAAGACTAAAAAGGGGCATCCGTTATGGCGAACGAAGTAAGATCGCATGTGAACATAAAGCTCATTTCTACCATTCGTCCAAGTGATGGGGAGTCCGAAAGTTATGAAATGTGGCTCAAAGGGCAGCTACTTGAAAAGGCAGGAAGCTTGTATTTGAAATATGATGAGGTGCAGGAGGATAAAATCGTCCGCACAACGATGAAGTTAGGTCATGAGAAGGCACTAATTATGCGTGCTGGAGCGGTTAATATGCGATTACCGCTGAACATAATCGAACAACAAAAAGGGCATTATGAAAGTGAGTTCGGTTCTATGCCCCTCGTGATTGATACGAAAAATATGACGTTTACAAAACTGGCAACAAGCGGAGATTTCCATGTACAGTACGATTTACTAATGGGTGGGCAATCCGTTGGCAACTATACATTAGATATTACATTTACGGAGGTACAATGATGAACGCAGTAGAACAAGTACAACAGGCTATTAAAGCAGCGATCGTGCAGGCTGTTGAAAAAGCTGGTCTAGTTRAGGCTGGCACAGAATTATCGATTCACCTAGAAACACCAAAGGATAAAGCAAATGGTGACTATGCAACAAACATTGCGATGCAATTAACGAAGTTAGCTAAAAAGCCACCACGTGCTATCGCCGAAGCTATTTTAGAAAATCTTGATCCATCAGGCACTGATATTGAAAAGATTGATATTGCTGGCCCAGGCTTCATGAATATCACAGTGCGTAAAGATTTCCTAACAGAGGTAGTGACACAGGTGCTTGAGCAAGGTACGGACTATGGCCGCTCAAATGCTGGTGCTGGGGAAAAGATTCAAGTGGAGTTCGTTTCAGCAAATCCTACTGGAGATCTTCACCTAGGACATGCTCGTGGTGCTTCTGTTGGTGATTCCTTATGTAATGTGTTGGATATGGCTGGTTACAGTGTCTCTCGTGAATATTATATTAATGATGCAGGTAATCAAATTAATAACTTAGCTTATTCATTAGAAGCTCGTTATAAACAAGCATTAGGAATGGAAGCTGAAATGCCAGAAGACGGCTATCATGGGCAAGATATTATTGATATTGCGGGTAAATTAGCAAAAGAGCATGGTGATGCAATTTTAGCAAAATCAGATGATGAGCGTTTTGCCTTCTTCCGTCAGCACGGTTTAGCTTTAGAATTAGATAAATTAAAAACAGACCTAGCAAACTTCCGTGTAAATTTTGATGTCTGGTATTCTGAAACGTCTCTATATGAAAACGGGAAAATCGAAGTAGCTTTAGATAAATTAAAAGCTAATGGACATGTGTTTGAAGAGGATGGTGCTACTTGGTTCCGCTCTACAACATTTGGTGATGATAAAGATCGTGTGCTAATTAAAAATGATGGGTCATTCACATATTTAACACCAGATATTGCTTATCACGAAGACAAAATTGTCCGTGGCTTCGATAAATTAATCAATATTTGGGGAGCTGATCATCACGGATATATTCCACGTATGAAAGCAGCGATTCAAGCACTTGGTTATGATCGAGATACGTTAGAAGTGGAAGTTATTCAAATGGTTCAGCTTTATAAAAACGGAGAAAAATTCAAAATGTCTAAGCGTACAGGGAATGCAGTAACTATGCGTGAGCTTGTAGAAGAGGTTGGTCTTGACGCAGTTCGTTACTTCTTTGTAAAAACAGCTGGCGATTCTCATATGGACTTTGATCTTGACCTTGCAGTATCACAATCTAATGAAAACCCTGTGTACTATGCACAATATGCGCATGCACGTATTTCATCTATTTTACGTTCAGCAAATGAACAAGGCTTTGCTGCTACAACAGAACATCTCAATTTATTAACAGCAGAAAAGGAAATTGATTTACTGAAAAAGATTGGTGATTTCCCGAAAGTGGTAGCGGAAGCAGCGAAACACCGCACACCGCACCGTATCGCAAACTATATTCAAGAAACAGCAGCTGCATTCCACAGCTTCTATAATGCAGAAMRMGTATTAGATGCTTCAAATAAAGAGTTAACAGAGGCTCGTTTAGCATTAATTACGGCTGTCCGCACAACAATTGCGAACGCATTACGTTTAATCGGCGTATCTGCACCTGAAAAAATGTAATAAAACTTTAGGCTCCTAACATGAAAAGTGTTAGGGGCTTTTTTTAATGGATAGAAGGCTGAATATGAGAGATAAAGTTCCGAATGTGTTGGATAGAAAGACAAAAGAAACGGATAAAACGTGGGADATTAGCTGTCCCAAACTTTATTTTTCTGTTAATTCCGAAAATTTTGTTGAAGTYTACGTTAACGTYAATGGTATACTGTTGCCAATTAGGAAAGGGGASATGGTTTTGAAGACGATTCAGGAGGNNGCAAAGGAGTTTAATGTGTCTACGCGGACAATACGTTATTATGAGGAACTTGGGCTTCTTTGCCCCCATCGTTCATCTACCAACCAACGAACCTTTTCCAAAAAAGAATTGGCGAAACTCAAGCTTATTTTCAGAGGCAAGCGGTACGGATTTTCTTTAGAGGAAATCAAAGAGATGGTTTTACTATTTGAT
The DNA here is from genome assembly GCF_044986265.1 of Lysinibacillus sp. S1. Classification (NCBI taxonomy): domain Bacteria; kingdom Bacillati; phylum Bacillota; class Bacilli; order Caryophanales; family Bacillaceae; genus Lysinibacillus; species Lysinibacillus sp. S1. Next base: position 2,177,071 of record NZ_CP173154.1, on the reverse strand, counting down.
TTTGATCGCTCAGGAATTCAGCAATTAGAGCGAACGGTTGAATACGGGGAACAAAAAATTCAAGAGATTGACAGTAAAATAGCTGAGCTGACGCAGATGAAGCATGAGTTACAACAAATGCATGGCATGTTTAGCGAAAAATTAGCGACTTTAAAGGGAGAGATGCAAGATGAATAGTTCCAATTTATTAGCACGTAATGCCCGTAAGTATCCGAAAAATGAAGCCGTTATTTGTCATGGCAGAAGAGTAACCTACCAAGATTTAGATAAGCAGGTGACATGTTTTAGTAATGCTTTACTAGAGCAGGGAGTAAAGCAGGGGGATAAGGTTTTAATTTTTATGCCAAACGTTTTAGAGTTTGTTGTCAGTTACTTTGCTATTCAGCGTATTGGAGCGATCGTTGTGCCAGTCAATGCGAAGTTTACATTGCAAGAAGTAGAGTACGTGGCGCAGCATGCCGAGGCGAAGGCAATTGTCGTACATGAGGCTATTTTTGCAGCAGTTGAACAGCTAGCCGGTATTCCGTTAAAAATTAAAACAGGTCAAGAAAAAGTGGGATGGCATCAGTATGAATCAATGCTTCAAAATGCTAGTACACAAACAATTGATTGTCAGTTACAAGAGGATGACCCTTCCACGATTTTATATACATCTGGCACGACAGGAAAACCAAAGGGTGTGTTATTTAGCTACCGTAATATTTTAACAGTGGCGCAAATGATAGCTGTTGAAATGGAGGTAAAGCCTGAGAGCCGTATTTTGCTTATGATGCCATTAACACACTCTGCACCATTACATTTATTTTTAATGGCGGGTGTATTGGTAGGCTCAACAAATGTATTAACACCAACTTTTACACCCGATTTATTCATTGATTCCATTGAAAAGGAGAAAACAACACATTTCTTTGGTGCACCTGTTGCTTATTTATTAACGGCACAACTGCCAAGGCTACATTCGGCAGATTTGTCTTCTATGAAATGGTGGGTCTATGGTGGGGCACCGTTATCTCAAAGTGAGGTTCGGTTCATTCAGCAGGCATTCCGCACAAATAATTTGACTTGTGTATATGGATTAACAGAGGCAGGTCCAAGTGGCTCATTATTATTTGGCAAGGAGCATGAAGCAAAGGCAGGAAGTATTGGTCAGCGGGCGCCACTTGGTACAGAGTTGCGTATTGTGAATGACAGTGGAGAAAATGTAAATGTAGGCGAAGTGGGGGAAATTGTCTTGTTGGGTGAGGGCAACATGCTTGGCTACTATAAGGATGAAGTAGCTACTAATGAAGCCTTTATTGATGGTTGGTTAAAAACCGGAGATCTAGCTCGCAAGGATGAAGATGGTTTTATTTGGATCGTAGATCGTAAAAAGGATGTCATTATTTCGGGAGGTGTCAACATTTATCCGAAAGAAATTGAAGATTGTTTATTGAGCTTTGAAGGTATATTCGAGGTTGCGGTAATTGGTGTACCACATCCGCAATGGGGGGAAACTGTAAAGGCGGTGTATTCTGCTAAACAAGACATCCATGAGGAAGCTTTGAAAGCTTATTTAGAGGAGCATCTTGCAAAGTTTAAAATACCACGTATTTTTGAAAAAGTAGAAGCGCTACCACGCAATGCATCAGGCAAAATATTAAAACAAAATTTAAAGGGGCAAGAGGTGAGATAGCATGAAAGTATTACAACAAGAAGCAATGCGTACTACGAACTTTTTTACTGAAGATGACACGCTTCAAAAAATAGTGGAAATGATGTTAGATAAAGAGTTTTTATCCTATGCCCAACGAGAGTTAACAGATTTTGGTGAGCTATGTGCAGGTGATATTGATGCGAGGGCAAAGCATACAGATCGACAGGGTGAGCCTCGCCTTCAAAGATATGATGCCTATGGTGAAGAGATATCAGAGGTTTGGGTTAATGATGGCWWYRWMARARYKRTTGAAGAGACATATAATACTGGGATTGTAGGTTATGTACACAAGCATATTCCGCAGCTAGGACACAAGGGGAATTATGTTTATAGCTTTRCACAAGGTTATTTGCTATCACATGCAGAGCCCGGTTTTTATTGTCCAGTAACATTGACAATGGCAACTGCCTATCTATTAGATCATTATGCAGATGAAGAGGTAAAGCAGCGTTTTTTACCACATGTGTGTGCAACAGGTGACACAGATTTATATGAAGGTGCGACCTTTTTAACAGAACGTCAAGGGGGCTCTGACGTAGGTGCAAATGTGGTGGAGGCGAGAAAGGATGGCACTGCTTATCGTCTATATGGTGAAAAATATTTTGCATCCAATGCGGGCATGTGTGGTGTAGCGATGGTATTAGCACGMCTAGAAGGTGCGCCAGCAGGTTCCAGAGGCTTAACATTGTTTGCAGTTCCTTGGCGCAAAGAAGATGGAACAACAAATCATCTACGTATTCGCCGACTGAAAGATAAGCTAGGCGTTCGGGCAGTTCCCTCTGGTGAGGTAGAATTTGATGGTGCACTTGCCTATGTTGTAGGGGAGCAAAATAAAGGGATTTATTATATGCTAGAAGCACTAAATCTCTCTAGAATTTGTAATGCAGTCGCTTCAATTGGTATTATGCGTCGCGGCTTCTTAGAGGCAAAACATTATGTAAGCAATCGACATGCATTTGGCAAGCCCTTAACACAGTACCCTATGATTCAGGATACTTTAGGGAAATTTGCAGCTAAGTTGCACGTGGAAGTAGCGACAGTTTTTGATCTTATCCAATTATACGATAAAGTGACAAGTGGACAGGGAACTCAGCAAGATCTTATTATGAATCGTTTATATATTGCCATTATGAAAAAGGAAACAGCAGAGCAAGCTGTTCATTATGCTAGTGAGGCAATTGAATTACACGGAGGTAATGGCTATATAGAAGACTTTGTAACGCCCCGCTTATTAAGAGACGCCCAAGTGTTAACGGTGTGGGAGGGTACGGCTAATATTTTGGCCTTAGAACTCATTCGTTTAGTAGATAAGTTTCATGCTCATGAACTGTTTGTACAGGAGATGGAGGAACGATTAGACAAATTAGCTGACAGCTCACTAGTACAAATCGTTAAAGAACAATTGGCGAATATGTCTGTGAAACTGCAAATTTTTAGCGCTTTAGACGAGGCAACGAAAACTTTTGAAGCTAAGGGTATGGCGGAAAAAATGGCTCACCTTTATGAAAGTGTCATAGCGGTTGAGTGGGCACATAAATTTGGTGGGAAATATGAAAAACTAGCGGACGTTTATTTAGAACAGACATGGTCATTAAGAGAAATGGGTGCTCAAATGAAAACAGTCCAATACTTTTCTGAAATTGTATAATGGCCGGGGAGTCGTCTTGAATGGAGGCGACTTTTTTCATTTTCATGTATAATGAAATCAACTGAATATTATMAAGGTTCTTTACTTAAGTAAAGTGAAAAGGGAAATCGGTGTAATTCCGATGCGGTCCCGCCACTGTAAGTGTGAGTTTTTTCAAATGATGCCACTGAAGATTTCGGGAAGGCTTGAAAAATCGCAAGTAGCACTAGCCAGGAGACCTGCCTTTATAACGACATGACAACCTACGAGGATAGGGTGGTGGATTTTGTATCAGTTTTTTTGGTGCGATTTTGCCCCCTCATCGATCAAAGATGAGGGGTTTTATTTTGATGTAGAATAAAGCGAAATGTCGCACGGATCAACGAAGGAGGATTCACATGAAGAAATTTTGGAAAATAGGATTATCAGCATTTTTAGCAGTAGGCTTGCTAGCTGCTTGTGGGCAGGAAGCAAAAGATAACAAGCCATCTAACGAGCAGCAAACACAGCAAGAAACAGCACARGTGGATGAAGCAACATTCCCAATGACGATAACAGATGCCCTTGGTAAGGACATTACACTTGAAGCACCTCCTGAGAAAATTGTTTCACTTATTCCAAGTAATACTGAAATCCTTTTTGGACTAGGTTTAAATGATGAAATAGTTGGTGTTACGGACAACGACGATTATCCGCCAGAGGCAGCTGAGAAGGATAAGGTTGGCGGTATGGAATACGATATTGAAAAAATTATTGCCTTAAAACCAGATATCGTTTTTTCACACGAATCTAGCATGTCTCTTTCAGAAGAGGCTATTGCACAGCTTGAATCAGCAGGTTTGAAAGTATTTGTTGTAAAAAATGCACAAGACTTTAATGAAACATATACAACAATTGAGCAACTTGGACGTGCTACAGGGAAATTACCAGAGGCAGAAAAAATTGTCGCTAATATGAAGGCAAAAGTAGAAGAAGTTTTGTCTAAAGTCAAGGATGTTGAACCCAAAAAAGTGTTAGTTGAAGCATCAGATGAGCCAGATATTTATACAGCTGGCAATGGTACATTTATGAACGCTATGCTTGAAATGATCAATGCAGAGAATGTAGCTGTAGATGGCGATAATTGGTATAAAATTGATGCAGAACAAATTATCGCAAAAAATCCAGATGTCATCGTGGTGACATATCATTATKTACCAGATAWTTTAACGAAAATAMCAAAACGTGCGGGCTTTKATACGATTAATGCCGTAAAAAATAATGCGATTGTGCAGGTAGATGAAAGTACGACAAGTCGTCAAGGGCCACGTTTAGCTGAAGGTCTAGAAGAATTAGCAAAAGCAATCTATCCTGAGGTATTTAAGTGAAAAAAATAGCACTAGCCTATACATTAACATGTACGCTTCTTCTTATTAGCATCTGGTGTGGCGTAGCGATAGGCTCGGTTCATATTCCATTAGAAGTATTGTGGAATAAGGCGGTTGATGAAACAGCCGCCAATATCTTTTGGAAAATTCGTTTGCCTCGCGTGTTATTAGCGGGACTAGTAGGCGCATCTCTAGCTATTGCTGGAGCAGCTTTCCAAGGTTTATTAAAAAATCCATTAGCAGATCCATATACACTAGGGGTTTCATCAGGGGCTTCTGTTGGTGCTGTTTTAACGATCTTTTTTAGTATTTCTATACCTGTTGTCGGTTTGTATGCGCTGCCAATCTTCMGTATGATTGGTGCTATCATTACGATGGTAGTTGTTATGAGCTTTGCTAGACTCGTAGACCGCTCATTAAAAATGGAAACGTTGATATTAACAGGTGTTATTTTTAGTTCTTTTTTAGGTTCCCTTATTTCATTAATGATTGCCTTATCTGGTGAAGAATTACGTCAGGTAATAGKCTGGCTACTTGGTTCTGTTTCGATGCGTGGTTGGCCATATGTCCAAATGATCATTCCTTTTGTGATTGTTGGTTCAATTATGCTATGGACACAAAGACGAGAATTAAATGTTTTGTTGTATGGTGAAGAGCGAGCAAAACATTTAGGTGTTAATGTAAAGCGCAGTAAATATTTGATATTAACAGGTGGCTCCATGCTAACTGGAGCAGCTGTAGCAGTTTCTGGCACAATTGGCTTTGTAGGATTAGTAGTGCCGCATATGACAAGGATGATTTGGGGTTCTGATCATCGCCACTTATTACCATTATCTTTTTTCAATGGTGCAACATTACTCATTATTTGCGACTTAGTAGCACGAACAATCATTGTGCCAAGAGAGCTACCAATTGGTGTTATTACGGCATTTATTGGAGCACCTGTTTTCTCCTATATTTTTTATAAGCAGCGAAGAAGCAAGGGGGTACGGGCATGATTGTTGTTGAACATCTATCAGGTGGCTATGAAGATGTACCAATCGTCAGGGACATTAGTTTTACTGTTGAAAAAGGAAAAATTCTTGGCATTCTAGGGCCGAATGGTAGCGGGAAATCCACATTATTAAAAGTAATGAGTGGTATTTTACCAGCTACTGCTGGAACCGTTTCGATTGATGGACAAAATATTCTTTCTTATAATGCTCGTGCTTTGGCGAAAAAAATGGCTGTATTACCACAGCTTCATGCAAATGCTTTCTCGAACAGTGTGAGAGAGGCAGTTTCACTGGGGCGCTACCCGCATCAAACAGGCTTTTTCTCGAGTTGGTCTGCACAAGATGAGAAGGCAGTTCAACATGCAATGCTTCAAACAGGTGTAAAGCGATATGAGCATACACCGATGGAATTTTTATCTGGCGGTGAACAACAAAGAGTTTTTGTTGCACAGTCATTAGCTCAAACAGCTGAAATCTTACTKCTGGATGAACMAACGAATCATCTTGATATTGCACACCAACGTCAAATTTTAGATATGGTTCGGAAGGAAGCCATGGAGTGTGGTTTAACAGTCGTTATGGTACTACACGATATGAATTTAGCCTCTCTTTATTGTGATGAATTATTGCTGATGGAAAGCGGACAAATGAGAGCACTTGGTGCACCACATGAAGTATTAATTGCCTCCCAAATTGAAGAAGTTTATCAAGCACGGGTGACTACATATGCTCACCCTGAAATACCAAAACCTCAAATTACAATGATGCCCGCAGCTACAGACTATCAGCAGCGAGCTGTCATCAAAAAAGAGCACTTTACGATAACTGAACAATATATCCAACTTCAATCAGAGCTTCCTCTGAAGACCGTATCTTCTGCAGTTCATAACCCAGGTATTGGCTGGCATAATTGCTTATTAAATCGCTCAGTTCCTGGTGATTATGTCATTAGTGATGTGAAACGAGAAGTTAAAGAATTTTTGAAAAGGGAAAATTTTTCATCTACAAATACTGTTGTTATGCTAACAGCAGTACCAACAGCTCTAGTGGCCATCAATGAATTTTCAGCACCTTTTGGCAGTATAATCGTAGCTGTAACAGCTGGCGTAGGCAATGCAGTTGATGTATCTCGAGTACATGAAAGACAAGATGATCCATATATTGGTACTATTAATACATGGGTTATCGTTAATGGTTGTTTATCGGAAGAGGCATTTTTTCAGGCATTGATGACAGCAACTGAGGCAAAAACAAAGGCGTTGCAATCAGAAAATATTCGTGATGAGCGGAGTGGAACAATTGCAACAGGTACTGCTACAGATAGTCTGTTAATTGCTGCAACTCAAAAAGGAGAAGAAATGCTGTATGGTGGCCCAATTACGGAAGTTGGTAAAATGATTGCAAAGGGTGTCTATGAAACAACAGTTCATGCGATTAGGAATTATAAAAACCAGTTTTAGGAGATGAGARAAATGAAGCTTTACACGAAAACAGGCGATACGGGGAAAACAAGTCTTATTGGAGGACGGGTTGATAAAGATAGTTTACGTGTGGAAACATATGGGGCAATTGATGAATTAAATTCCTTTATTGGGAAGGCCGTAAGTGAATTAGATCAAGCGCTTTTCAAGGATATTTTAACAGACCTAGAGACAATTCAGCATGAGTTGTTCGATGCTGGTGGAGACCTTGCTAATGTGATGAAAGAACGTCATTATAAATTAACAGAGCAACCGATTGAAGTACTTGAAGCTCGTATAGATGCTTTATCAGACGAAGCGCCACCTTTACAACGTTTTATTTTACCAGGAGGTGCACCAGCAGCGGCAACTTTACACATTGCACGCACGGTTGCACGCCGAGCAGAGCGTGAAATGGTGACACTTATGAAAGAAGTTGAAGATGTACCAAAGGTTGTACAAAAATATTTAAATCGCTTATCGGATTATTTATTTGCAGCTGCACGTGTTGTAAATGCTCGCTTAAACGTAGCAGATGTTGAATATATTCGCAGTGGGAATGTTTTTAAAAAATAAAGTTTGATTTAAAAAATGTTTTTGTACAAAAAATGAATTTCCAGATGTTAAGCTACGGGGCGGTATAGGTTTGTATGCAATTTAGCAGATGTTCAAAAAGTCTACTGAATATGCGACATCCCCCTAAGTATAATAGTTAAGGAAAGTAAAAATTGCTACTTTGAAAAATTCAGGGTGGCTTTTTTTCTTGTAAAATGTAAGAATATAAAATTATCAGAAATATTTCCGTTTTATGTTGACTGAATGCTCACTCATTTATTAGAATAGGAATATAATGATAAAGTGAAGTACATTTCTGTTTGAACTAGCAAATTCGTCACAAAGAGAGAAAATTACGACAAACTAAAGGGGGGACCAACCATGAGTCCATTATTAATTGCTAACATTGTCTTAACAGTCGTGGTTGTGCTTTATGCAGTAGGATTGTTCTTCTACCTGTTGAAAACACGCTATAAGTATGTGCAATTGGGGAAAAAGGTTGAGTTTGATGAAAGTGTTAAAGAACGACTTCGTTATATTATGGTCAATGTATTTGGTCAAAATAAGCTATTAAAGGATCCAAAGAGTGGTTTAATACATGTTATGTTTTTCTATGGATTTTTGATGGTACAGTTAGGGGCCATTGATTTAATTTGGAAAGGACTAGCACCAGAGTCACATCTGCCACTAGGCATTTTCTATGGTGTCTTTATATTCTTCCAAGAATTGGTGGTTTTAATGATTTTAGTCGCGGTAGTGTGGGCATTTTACCGCCGCTATGTTGAAAAGCTAGTGCGTCTAAAACGAGGATGGAAAAACGGCCTTGTATTAATTTTCATTGGTGGGTTAATGGTATCTACATTAATCGCTAATGGTATGGGATTAATTTGGCATGGTGAGGGATTAACTTATACGGAGCCAGTTGCTTCAAGTATTGCTGCTATTTTTGGCTTCCTACCTACATCAGTTGCCGCTGGTGTGTTTTATGTAATGTGGTGGGCACACCTTTTAATTCTATTAACATTCCTTGTATACGTACCGCAGTCTAAACATTTCCACTTAATTGTCAGTCCACTTAATGTTTACATGAATCGTTTAGATCGTACGGGTACATTAACACCAATTGATTTTGAGGCCTTGGAAGAAGCTGGAGAAAATGCTGAAAGCGAAGAGGATATGCCTTCTATTGGGGTAGGACGCATACAGGACTTCACACAAAAGCAAATGCTTGATCTATATTCTTGTGTAGAATGTGGACGTTGTACAAACATGTGTCCAGCAACAGGAACAGGAAAAATGCTGTCTCCTATGGATTTAATCGTAAAATTGCGTGACCATTTAACATTTACGGGCGCAGTCGTAACAAAACAAAAACCATGGGTGCCTTATCAATTCTTTGCCAATACAAAGGGTAACCAGCTTGCAATTGCAGCTGGTGCTGAAGGTGCTGTAATTGAGAATATCTACAGTCCATCTTTAATTGGCGATGTCATTACAGAAGAGGAAATTTGGGCTTGTACGACATGTCGTAACTGTGAGGATCAATGCCCTGTAATGAATGAGCATGTTGATAAAATTATTGATCTACGTCGTTATCTAACAATGACTGAAGGGAAAGTAAATCCTGATGCTCAACGTGCAATGACGAATATCGAACGACAAGGTAATCCTTGGGGCCTAAACCGCAAGGAAAAAGAAAATTGGCGTGATCTAGATCCAACAATCCAAATTCCAACTGTAAAAGAGCTGAAAAAATCTGGCGAGGAAATGGAGTATTTATTCTGGGTTGGTTCGATGGGAGCTTTCGACAACCGCTCTCAAAAAATCGCTTTAGCATTCTGTCGTCTATTAAACGAGGCTGGTGTGAAGTTTGCAATCTTAGGTAATAAAGAGAAAAACTCTGGGGATACACCTCGTCGTTTAGGGAATGAATTCTTATTCCAAGAGCTAGCTACAGCAAATATTGATGAGTTTGAGAAAAATGACGTGAAGAAAATTGTAACAATCGATCCTCATGCCTACAATATCTTTAAAAATGAATATCAAGACTTTGGCTGGAAAGGTGAAGTGTATCATCACACTGAGTTATTAAATCAGTTGATTGAGGAAAATCGTCTAGCTCTAAACTATGAGGTTCATGAAACGATTGTTTTCCATGATTCCTGTTATTTAGGCCGCTACAATGATGTGTACGATGCCCCACGTGAGATCCTTCGAGGAATCCCTGGCGTGAAGCTTGTTGAAATGGAACGTAATCGCGAAACAGCGATGTGCTGTGGAGCTGGTGGTGGATTAATGTGGATGGAAGAGCATGTAGGAAATCGCATAAACGTAGCGCGAACAGAACAGGCTCTTGCAACAAATGCATCAGTTATTTCATCAGGCTGTCCTTACTGCCTAACAATGCTAGAGGATGGTACAAAGGCTAAAGAGGTTGAAGACTCTATTGGAACATTTGATGTTGCAGAATTACTAGAACGTTCTGTGTTCGGTGAAAAAGTAAAGGCAGTTAATCCTTCTTCCGAAGAAACAGAAGAAACATACGAAGAAGTGGTAGCGTCTATAGAAAATGTTCAACAAGACGAGAATACGGAAGCGAACGCAGAAAAATGATTGCTATTGCAGAAATATTTTAGTTATCTGAAAAATATAAATTGCACAATAAAAAATTGTTTTGTAGAATAAGATTAAATGGGAATGGGAGTTGAGATAGTAAACTCCCATTTTTCCTCGATAGAAGTCGAGCGAGCGTTCAGTCAATAATGCTTTGCATCTTCATCGAGAACGTAAAACAAAAGGGGTGTTTTACTTGAATAGAGCTGTAATTTTAGCAGGAGCAAGAACTGTGTTTGGTAAATTTGGAGGTTCATTATCAGCATTACATGCAAGTGATTTAGGTGCGATTGCCATTAAAGGGGCATTAGAGAAGGCAAATCTTGCACCTGAGCAAGTGGATGAGGTAATTTTAGGTTCTGTTTTACAAGGGGGACAGGGGCAAATTCCTTCTCGACAGGCTGCGCTGAAGGCCAATTTACCAACAGCAGTAAAAACAGAAACAATCAATAAAGTTTGTGCTTCAGGGATGCGTGCGGTGACATTAGCAGATCAATTGATTCGTTTAGGGGACGAAGAAGTGATTATTGCGGGTGGCATGGAATCTATGTCCAATGCACCATATTATCTTCTGAATGGTCGAAATGGTTTGCGTATGGGAGATTCTACAATGGTAGATGGCATGCTATATGACGGCTTAACATGTGCTTTCGATAAAGCAAGACCACATATGGGTAGCTATGGTAATGCAACAGCTAAAGAGTTCTCGCTAAGCCGGGAAGAACAGGACACTTGGTCAGTACGCAGTCATGAACGCGCGTTAGCCGCAATTGAAAAAGGTTACTTCGCTGAAGAAATCGTACCAGTGGAGATTCCTCAACGAAAAGGTGCACCACTTATTGTTGATACAGATGAGGCACCAAGAGCAGGGACGTCTTTGGAAGTACTGGCGAAGCTAAAACCAGCTTTTGACAAGGATGGCACGATTACAGCAGGTAATGCACCTGGGGTTAACGACGGTGCATGTGCACTTGTCGTTATGAGTGAAGAACGTGCAAAACGTGAAGGTAGAGAACCATTGGCAGTAATCATTGGTCACGAAGAACTTGCGCTTGAGCCAGAAAACTTCCCGCAAACACCAGGTCTTGTTATTAATAAATTACTGAAAAAGACTAACAAATCATTAGCAGATATTGATTTAATTGAAATCAATGAAGCCTTTGCAGCGGTAGCTTTAGTCAGCAAGCAGTTGGCAGATTTAGATGCAGAAAAAGTGAATGTTAATGGCGGTGCAGTTGCTTTAGGTCATCCGATTGGGGCATCTGGTGCACGTATAATATTAACACTTGCACAGGAATTGAAGCGTCGTGGCGGTGGCATTGGCATTGCCGCAATTTGTTCAGGCGGCGGCCAAGGTGATGCAATTATGATTGAAGTACCAAAAACAGGGGGACTGAACTAATGGGAATTCAAAAGGTAATGGTCATTGGTGCAGGGCAAATGGGCTCTGGTATTGCCCAAGTTTGTGCACAAGCAGGCTTTGATGTGAAATTGAACGATATCAAACAAGAATTTTTCGAGCGTGGATTAGGGGTTATTACGAAAAATTTATCACGTGATGTAGAAAAGGGTCGTAAAACTGAAGATGAGAAGGCTGCTGTTCTAAGTCGAATTAGTATGTCGCTAGATTTACAAGATGCTAGTGATGTAGATATTATCATTGAAGCAGCTGTGGAAAATATGGAAATTAAGCAATCCATCTTTAAGCAACTTGATGGCATTGCGCCAGCACATGCTATTTTAGCTACGAATACATCTTCACTGCCTATTACAGAAATTGCAGCAGTAACAAAGCGTCCAGAGCAAGTAATTGGTATGCATTTTATGAACCCTGTACCAGTTATGAAACTTGTTGAAATCATTCGAGGTTTAGCAACAACAGATGAAGTGTACAAAGCTGTCGAAGAGATGACGGTTAAATTATCGAAAACACCAGTAGAAGTGAATGATTTCCCAGGATTTATTTCAAACCGAATCCTACTACCGATGATTAATGAAGCGATTTACGCACTTTACGAAGGTGTGGCAACAAAAGAAGCAATTGATGATGTGATGAAGCTTGGTATGAATCATCCGATGGGGCCATTAACATTGGCAGACTTCATTGGTTTAGATACTTGTCTTTACATCATGGAAATTTTACATGAGGGTCTTGGAGACAGTAAATATCGCCCTTGCCCACTGCTACGTAAATACGTTGCAGCTGGCTGGTTAGGTAAGAAATCAGGAAGAGGTTTTTACGTTTACGAATAATCCTATGGGGATGGGGTTATTTAGATGTTTCGGGACAACTTAGAGGGGTGACATTATAGATGCATTTGCAATTTACAGATGAGCAAATTATGATGCGCGATATGGTTCGTCAATTTGCTCAGGAAAAAATTCAACCATGGGTGGAGCGAATGGAAGCGGGAGAATTTCCACGTGAGCTTCTACAGCAAATGGGTGAACTTGGCTTAATGGGGATTACGACTCCAGAAGACTTAGGTGGCTCTGGTATGGATTTTACATCTTATATTATTGCGATTAATGAACTATCAAAAGTAAGCGCTGTAATGGGTGTTATTTTATCCGTCCATACTTCAGTTGGAACGAATCCAATTATTTACTTTGGGAATGGAGAACAAAAGAAACGGTATGTACCAAAGCTTGCAACAGGCGAATATTTAGGTGCATTTTGTTTAACAGAACCAAGTGCAGGCTCAGACGCTGGCTCTTTACAGTCAAAGGCAGTGCGTGATGGCGATGAATATGTGATTAACGGCTCCAAAGTATTTATTACAAATGGTGGAGAAGCTGATGTCTATATTGTATTCGCATCTACTAACCCAGCTGAAAAAACAAAGGGTATCTCAGCATTTATTGTTGAAAAGGGAACACCTGGTTTAATCATCGGAAAAGATGAGCATAAGATGGGCTTACACGGCTCACGTACAGTTCAGCTGACATTCGATAATTGTCGCATTCCAGCCGACAACCTACTTGGGGAAGAGGGAGAAGGCTTTAAAATTGCGATGGCCAATTTAGATGTTGGACGAATCGGCATTGCGGCACAGGCGTTAGGAATTGCTGAGGCGGCACTAGAGGCGTCTACTGCTTATGCTAAAGAACGCATTCAATTTGGTAAGCCGATCGCCGCACAACAAGGTGTTGGCTTTAAGCTTGCGGATATGGCAACGGCTGTTGAATCTGCAAAACTGTTAGTCTATCGTGCAGCCGATTTACGTGCAAAAGGTTTACCATGTGGAGCAGAAGCTTCAATGGCTAAACTTTTCTCATCACGAACAGCGGTACAAACGGCAATAGAGGCTGTTCAAATATTTGGCGGCTACGGCTATACGGAAGATTATCCAGTAGAGCGCTATTTCCGCGATGCAAAGGTGACAGAAATCTATGAAGGTACAAGTGAAATTCAACGACTAGTCATTAGTAAACATTTACTGAAATAAAGCCTGATATTGCGAATGGTACAAAGTGATGGAAACCGTTCAAGAGTGAGGGGAAAACGTTTATTAAGGGTGTGAACTGCTCTGAAATAAGGCAAACCCGCTCAATCCAACCTAACAATAATCAGGTAACACAAAACAGAGTCTAACTAAAAAGGGGAAATGGACAATGAACTTTCAGTTAACAGAAGAGCATGAACAATTACGTGAAATGATTCGTGATTTTGCTATAAATGAAGTGGCGCCAACAGCTGCTGAACGTGACGAAAATGAAGAATTTGACCGTGCGATTTTCGACAAAATGGCGGAGCTTGGGCTTACTGGTATTCCATGGCCTGAGGAATATGGTGGTGCAGGATTTGATTACCTTGCATATGTCATAGCTGTTGAGGAACTTTCACGTGTTTGTGCTTCGACTGGTGTAACTTTATCTGCACATACTTCACTGGCAGGTTGGCCACTTTACAAGTTCGGTACAGAAGAACAAAAACAAAAATACCTTCGTCCAATGGCTGAAGGCAAACATATTGGTGCATATGGTTTAACAGAACCTGGCTCTGGCTCTGATGCGGGTGGCATGAAAACTTATGCAAAACGTGATGGCGATGATTATATTTTAAATGGCTCAAAAATCTTTATTACGAACGGTGGAGTAGCAGATACATATATTGTATTTGCAGTAACAGACCCAGAAGCAAAACATGGCACATCCGCATTTATCGTGGAAGCTGGATTTGAAGGTTTCTCTGTAGGGAAGAAAGAAAAGAAATTAGGAATTCGTTCATCTCCAACAACAGAGATTATTTTTGATAACTGTCGTGTTCCAAAGGAAAATCTATTAGGGGCTGAAGGGGAAGGCTTTAAGATTGCCATGACGACACTAGATGGTGGACGTAATGGTATTGCGGCTCAAGCAGTAGGAATTGCACAAGGAGCACTCGATGCAGCAGTTGACTATGCCAAAGAACGTGTGCAATTTGGTAAACCGATCACTGCAAATCAAGGCATTTCCTTTAAATTAGCCGATATGGCAACTCAAATTGAGGCTTCTCGACTTCTTACATACCAAGCGGCATGGTTAGAATCTAATAACCTACCATATGGTAAGGCATCTGCAATGGCGAAATTAATGGCTGGCGATACAGCAATGAGTGTAACGACAGAGGCGGTTCAAGTTTTTGGTGGCTATGGTTATACAAAAGATTACCCTGTAGAGCGCTTTATGCGTGATGCTAAAATTACACAAATTTACGAAGGTACGCAGGAGATTCAACGTCTTGTTATCTCGCGTATGCTAACGAAATAATTGATGACTGATAAAGATAAAAGGCCCCAAGTACAGTCAACCGTAAAAGATGAAAATCTAATCGCCATTCGTCGTGAACAAATGATTCAAGGAGCTATTAAGCTATTTAAAGAAAAAGGCTTTCACCGTGCCACGACGAGAGAAATTGCAAAAGCTGCTGGCTTTAGTATCGGTACTTTGTATGAATACATCCGAACGAAGGAAGATGTTCTATACCTTGTTTGTGACAGTATCTATCACCATGCAATGGAGCGTCTTTCAAGTTATGAGATTAAAGCAGGAACTATTGATGAGTTAAAAGAAATGATTCGGGAATACTTCCTGCAAATCGATAGTATGGTTGATGAGCTAACAATCATGTATCAAGAAACAAAATCATTGTCAAAAGAAGCACAACGCTATGTTTTTAGTAAAGAGTTTGAAATGGTTGCCACATTTGAACGCTTGTTACAGCGATGTGTCCAGTCTGGCGAACTAACTATGACAGAGAAGCAAATCCATTTAGCAGCCAATAACTTAGTTGTTTCAGGACAAAGCTGGGCGTTTCGCAAATGGGCTTTACATCGTCAGCATTCAATAGACGAATTCATTGACATGCAAATCACCTTGTTCATTTCAGGCATAAAGGGGTTTTAATATTTGTAAGGGGTTTGTCGGCAATTGCATATAGCGATATTGCAATGCCGGCTTTTTTTATTCAATAAGGGGAGAAAGTGGGGATTTCATATGACAAAGGTAGAAGTATATCGTCCAAAAAATCACGTACGTTTTGTGACAGCATCGAGTCTTTTTGATGGACATGATGCTTCAGTCAATATTATGCGACGCATTTTACAATCGAGCGGTGTAGAAGTAATCCATTTAGGTCATAATCGTTCTGTTGAAGAAGTCGTGAATGCTGCGATACAAGAAGATGCACAAGGGATTGCGGTTTCTTCTTATCAAGGCGGACATATGGAATACTTTAAATATATGTATGATTTACTGCGTGAAAAAGGAGCACCACATATTAAAATTTATGGCGGTGGTGGAGGAGTTATTTTACCTCGTGAAATTAAAGAGCTTCATACGTATGGCATTGCAGGGATATTCTCACCAGAGGATGGCCGTGTTTTAGGGCTACAGGGAATGATTAATGAACAAATTAAAGGTACAGATTTTCCTACTGCAACAGGTAATTATTTAGAGAAATTAAAGTCTTTAACGACAGAGACGCCTGAAATTTTAGCCAATCTAATAACAGCAGCTGAGTCAAATGACGATGAAGCTACGAAAGAAATGCTAGCAGAGGCAAGAAAGCTTTCAAAAGGTACGCCAGTAATGGGGATTACGGGAACAGGTGGTGCAGGGAAATCATCCTTAACGGATGAACTGATTCGCCGCTTCCTAAAAGAATTCCCAGATAAACGTGTAGCCATTCTATCAGTCGATCCAACAAAGCAAAAAACGGGTGGAGCATTGCTTGGGGATCGTATTCGCATGAACGCTATTTTTAATAACCGTGTTTATATGCGTAGTTTAGCAACACGTGGCTCACGTACAGAATTATCTGCATCAATTGGTGATGTGCTAGATGTAGTACGTGTAGCAGGTTATGACTTAATCATCGTAGAAACAAGTGGAATCGGTCAAGGTGATGCCGAAATTACTAAATACACGGATCTATCTATGTATGTCATGACAAGCGAATTCGGTGCACCTACACAACTTGAGAAAATTGATATGATTGACTTTGCAGATGTTATTGCGATCAATAAATTTGAGCGAAAAGGCTCAGAGGACGCCCTTCGACAAGTACAAAAACAATATCAACGTTCCCGCGAGCTTTGGGATGAATCACTTGATAACATGCCAGTCTACGGTACAATAGCTAGCCAGTTTAATGACAAAGGCACAAATGCGTTATTCGCCGCCCTCGTTAAAATAATTAACGAAAAAACAGGTTTTAATTGGGAAACAAGCTATGAGCAATTTGCGAAAACGCAAAAGCAAGATGTTATCATTCCAAACGATCGCCGTTATTATTTACGTGAGATTACGGACACTGTCCGTGGCTATCATAAAAAAACTGAGCAGCAGGTGGCATTTGCTCGTCGACTATTCCAATTAGAAGGTGCTATTGCAGCTGTCCAAGAAAAAGCTCCAGATGATGTGCTTGTGGCATCGCTTACTTCTTTAGCAGAAGGTGTTAGAGATGAATTAACAGCAGAATCCAAGCGTATATTGGATAATTGGCAGGCATTAAAAGAAGCGTATGCTGGCGATGAGTTTGTGACTAAAGTTCGCGATAAAGAAATTCGTACCATCTTAAAAACAACTAGTCTTTCTGGCACGAAAATTCCAAAAGTAGCATTACCGAAGTTTGAAGACTATGGGGAAATCTTGCGTTGGGTTTATAAAGAAAATGTTCCTGGCGAATTCCCATATACGGCGGGTGTATTCCAATTCAAACGTGAGGGTGAAGATCCGAAGCGTCAATTTGCTGGCGAGGGAACACCAGAACGTACAAATAAACGATTCCATTATTTATCAAAAGATGATGATGCAAAACGTTTATCTACAGCTTTTGATTCTGTAACCTTGTATGGGGAAGACCCAGATTACCGTCCAGATATTTACGGTAAGGTTGGAGAATCAGGTGTATCGATCTGTACACTAGAAGATATGAAAAAACTTTACGCAGGCTTTGATTTATGTGCACCGTCTACATCTGTATCAATGACTATTAATGGACCAGCACCTATTATTTTAGCAATGTTTATGAATACAGCAATCGATCAACAAGTTCAATTACGTGAGCAAGAGCTAGGACGAACTTTGACAGTTGAAGAGTTTACCGAGACACGTGAAAAAACATTGCAAGTCGTACGTGGAACAGTACAAGCTGATATTTTAAAAGAAGATCAGGGCCAGAATACATGCATTTTCTCAACAGAGTTTGCTTTGCGTATGATGGGCGATATTCAGCAATACTTTATAGACCATAAAGTACGTAACTATTATTCTGTTTCCATTTCTGGTTATCATATTGCGGAAGCTGGAGCAAACCCTATTTCCCAATTAGCCTTCACCTTAGCTAATGGCTTTACGTATGTAGAGTATTATTTAAGTCGTGGCATGAATATCAATGACTTTGCACCAAATTTATCATTCTTCTTCTCAAATGGACTAGATCCAGAGTATACAGTAATCGGCCGTGTGGCACGACGTATTTGGGCTATTGTAATGCGTGATAAATACGGTGCTAATGAGCGCGCTCAAAAGCTAAAGTATCACATTCAAACGTCTGGGCGTAGTTTACACGCACAAGAGATTGATTTTAATGATATTCGTACAACATTACAGGCTTTAATGGCATTACAAGATAACTGTAATTCATTGCATACAAACGCCTACGATGAGGCCATTACTACACCTACGGAGGAATCTGTAAGACGTGCTATGGCAATTCAAATGATTATTACAAAAGAGCATGGTTTAGCAAAAAATGAAAACCCACTACAAGGCGCGTTTATTGTTGAAGAATTAACAGATCTTGTGGAAGAAGCGGTTCTTGAAGAGTTTGATCGTATTAATGATCGTGGCGGTGTGTTAGGTGCTATGGAAACACAATACCAACGTGGTAAAATTCAAGAAGAATCTATGTACTACGAAATGTTAAAACATTCAGGGGAGTTACCAATCATTGGTGTTAATACTTACTTGAACCCAAATCCACCTTCAGATGCTGATATAGATAATATGGAAATCGCACGTGCATCGACAGAAGAAAAAGAGACACAAATTCGTAATTTACAAGCTTTTTGGAAAGCCCATGAAGAGGAAAGTGAAGCTGCGATTGCACGTCTACAAGAAGTGGCTGTCAATAATGGTAATATTTTTGCTGAGCTGATGGAGTCAGTAAAAGTAGCAAGTTTAGGACAAATTACAAAAGCTTTATATGAAGTTGGCGGACAATATCGTCGTAATATGTAAGCAAGGTTGATCAAAACTTCTTGTTTTCTATTCAAGTATCATGCTTCTCTAATTTCTAGTGTCTAGTCTTAAGATTAGGCACTTCTTTTTATTTTCGTTATAATAGAAATGTAAAAAAAGGGGAGGCGCAGTAGAGGATGAAATCAGCTATTCACTACATAATTATATTAGCTTTAGTATTGGGAGCCTTTTTCCTGTATAATAAGCAAATTGGCGCTATTCCTTTACTACTATTATCTGTCTATTTGTTTTATCTTGGAATAAAAAAAATGCGTAATATAAAAAACAGTAATTGAAGCTAGCAAAGGGGCTAAAACTTTGTATATAATGGGTATTATGCTTATTGTATGGAAAGAACCTTTTGCGTGGCCTTTTTTGCTGCGCTTGGAGAATAAAGCACCATGTAATTTTAAAACGTCCATTGTGATGAGGGAAAGGAAGTGCACGAATTGAATTTTCGTGAAATGACAAAGGAACAATTAACAGAAGAATCGTTAATTAACTTAGCTTATGCAATTTTAAATGAAAAACGTGCCTCAGTGTCTTTTAATGATTTATTAAAATTAATTCAAGAGCTTGTGGGCTATAGTGATGCAGAAATGAAATCCCGTCTGTTACAATTTTATACAGATATCAATATTGATGGTCGCTTCTTATATAATCAAGAAGCAGGCTGGGGCTTACGTGAATGGTTTAAAGTTGAGCAAATCGAAGAAGAAACAGCTCCTTCTGTTAAGACTCAAAAGAAAAAATCTAAAGCTGCCTTTGATGATGAAGATCTTGATGAAGATGTAGACTTAGATGAAGAAGATATCGACTTTGATGAAGACTTTGAAGAGTTCATTGATGAAGAAGAACTTGATGAAGAAGATGATGAAAAAGAAGATATCGACTTTGACGATGAAGAACTAGAAGAAATTGATGAAGAAATCGATGAAGAGTTTATTGATGAAGAGGAAGAAGAATTTGAGGAAGAAGAGGAAGAGATCTAATACAGTACACTTAGAATTTTCTTTCTTTTAAGCTAGAAGCAAAAAATCTTGACTTCTATCACGGTTACGTTTAATCTTTTACTTGGGCTCCTTAAAAGAAGGAGAAAGACCGTGTATATAATACGCTCCCCCTGCAAACCTATGCAGGAGGAGCGTTTTTTTGTTTTTAACTTTAATCATTTTAGTTCTCCCATACTTTTAATACCGATATGAATATAAATGTTTTTAATTATTCATGATGTATAGTAAACGGTGACTGAAAAGTTATTAGAGTTTTATGGTTTAAAGGAAAGTGGAAAAGAGATAGAACCGATTACAGCTTCGAATCGACTACATTTTGTAGACATTCTCGGCTTTTCTTTTTTTAGGGTATTAGAATGTAAATGGTTCTGATCCCCCCTAAACGCACTAATATTTTAGAACATCATAAGGAGGAATTTATTCATGACGAAGTATATTTTTGTAACAGGTGGGGTTGTATCATCACTTGGAAAAGGGATTGTTGCAGCATCTTTAGGCCGTTTATTAAAAAATCGTGGGTTAGAAGTGACGATTCAAAAATTTGACCCATATATCAATATTGACCCAGGTACGATGAGTCCTTATCAACATGGTGAGGTTTTTGTAACAGATGATGGTGCTGAGGCTGATTTAGACTTAGGACACTATGAACGTTTTATTGATATTAACCTAGGGAAACATTCTACAGTAACTTCAGGTCGTGTTTACCAATCTGTATTACAGAAAGAACGTCGTGGAGATTATAATGGTGGAACAGTCCAAGTAATTCCTCATATTACAAACGAAATCAAAGATCGTATCCAACGTGCTGGTCGTGAAACAAATGCAGATGTTGTGATCACAGAGGTTGGTGGAACAGTAGGTGATATTGAATCATTGCCATTCCTAGAAGCCATTCGCCAAATGAAAACAAATTTAGGGCATAACAATGTAATGTATATTCACTGTACACTTATTCCTTATATTAAAGCAGCTGGTGAACTTAAAACAAAACCTACACAGCATTCTGTTAAAGAATTACGCTCTTTAGGTATTCAGCCAAATATTATCGTAGTTCGTACTGAACAAGAAGTACCACAAGAGATGAAAGAGAAATTAGCATTATTCTGTGATGTTCAACCACATGAAATTATTGAATCTCGTGATGCTGAGCATTTATATGAAGTACCATTAAACCTACATGCGCAAGATATAGATGATATCGTTTTGGATCATTTTGGTATGGAAGCTCCAGAAGCAGATATGGAAGAATGGCGTGACCTTGTAGAAAAAGTGAAGAACTTACCAAATAAAAGAAAGGTAGCATTAGTAGGGAAATACGTAGAACTACAAGATGCTTACATTTCTGTAGTTGAGGCATTAAAGCATGCTGGATATGCATTTAATTCTGATATTGAAATTGACTGGATTAATGCAGAACACGTTGATGCTAACAATGTGGCCTCGCTATTAAAAGGTGCTGACGCTATTTTAGTACCAGGCGGCTTTGGTGATCGTGGTGTTGAAGGTAAAATCTTAGCAACACAATATGCACGTGAAAATAATGTTCCTTTCCTAGGCATTTGTTTAGGTATGCAATTAGCAACAGTAGAATTTGCACGTAATGTACTTGGCCTAAAAGGTGCTCATTCTACAGAGCTTGATGCAAATACGGAGTATCCAATTATCGACTTCCTACCAGATCAAAATGATACTGTAGATATCGGTGGTACTTTACGTTTAGGTTTATACCCATGTAAATTAAAGGATGGTTCAAAAGCTAGCCAAGCCTATGGTAAAGAGCTTGTTTATGAGCGTCATCGTCACCGCTATGAATTTAACAATGAATATCGTGAGGCAATGGAAGCAGCTGGCCTTGTCTTCTCAGGTACAAGTCCTGATGGCAAATTGGTTGAAATTATTGAGCTACCAGAAAACAACTTCTTTGTAGCATGTCAATTCCACCCAGAGCTAGTGTCACGTCCAAATCGTCCACAACCATTGTTCCGCGATTTTATCGGCTCAACATTTAAATAATCAAAAAGAGTTGTCTCGTGATATACGAGACAACTCTTTTTAATTTGATGACTACAATTCTTCTTCATCCAACCCAAGCATTTCATCATAAGCAATTTTGACAGCTTCATATACAAAGAGTCCTGCAAGTGCATGTGGTGCAACAATACGTTGACCTAGATCATTTGGTATTAAACCGCCTTTAATGCGTGTAGAAACATACGTATAGGCTAAATCAGCAAGAGGGTTATCTACACTAGCTGCTTCACTAGCTATAGCAGCAAAGGGAATAAATTGCGTATTTAATTTTTGTGCTAAGACGAGTGCTTCTTCATCATATGCACTACGAGTAAAAATGCAAACCCGATCAGCTTCTGTTAAGCTTGTGTCTGTAGTCCAAGGTGCTAACTTGCTAAAGGGTTCGACTGCTTGAAGTGCATTTAATGCCACAACCTGCATTTCTCCAAAGCAAGCAAAATAGACATTTCCTTCGCCGATTGCGGCTTGTGCTAATAACCTTGCTGTTTCCTCGATAGCATCTTCTTCATTTTGTATAATTCTTTGTAATAATCCACTTAATTGTGTTGTTAGAATTTTTGACATGTTCCCACCTCTATTCATATTATAGGGGGTAAAAGGTAGAAAGCAAAAGCAGATAATTTATAATACTAGAAGGTATTAAGCTGAAAAAGGAGAATTATACATAATAAAGAAAGTTTTTGTGTAAGAATAAAACTAAAAAGGGCGGAATGCGATGTGAAACGATTACTAATTGTCGATGATCAGCAGGGAATTCGTTTACTTTTAAATGAAGTGCTGAAAAAGGAAGGATATATTACATATTTAGCAGCGAATGGTTCAGAGGCATTAAAGTATGCAGACGAACAAGAGATGGATTGTGTTTTACTGGACATGAAAATTCCAGGAATGGAKGGTATTGAAAWTTTGAGASGTTTAWAAAAGAAGTTTMCGADGCTGCCTGTTTTTATGATGACAGCATACGGAGAATTGGATGTTGTGCAAGAAGCGTTAGAATTAGGAGCCATTCGTTACTTTACAAAACCGTTTGATATTTTCGAAGTGCGTGATGAAGTAAATAAAGCTTTACAAGTTTAAAAAGCAGGCAGTGGACACACGGCCTGTTTTTTTATGTTGATTAATAGCTCCTGCTTTTCAGGTGCGAGGACTTCGTTACGTAACACTTCACTTCGTCACCCCTGCCGCTACGTTACACTCCGCTTTCGGGTAGAAAATAATAGCCCCTGCTTTTCAGGTGCGAGGACTTCGTTACGBWACWCTTCACTTCGTCACCCCTGCCGCTACGTTACACTYCGCTTTCGGGTAGAAAATAATAGCCCCTGCTTTTCAGGKGCKAKGACTTCGTTACGTWACACTTCACTTCGTCACCCCTGCCGCTACGTTACACTCCGCTTTCGGGTAGAAAATAATAGCCCCTGCTTTTCAGGKGCGAKGACTTCGTTRCGTWACACTYCACTTCGTCACCCCTGCCGCTACGTTACACTYCGCTTTCGGGTAGAAAATAATAGCCCCTGCTTTTCAGGGGCTATGACTTCGTTACGTAACACTCCACTTCGTCACCCCTGCCGCTACGTTACACTTCGCTTTCGGGTAGAAAATAATAGCCCCTGCTTTTCAGGGGCTATTATTTTTGCTATGATTGAGGAGCATGTTTATGTAGAAAGAAWAGTCCTATGAGGAGGATTTTTAGTATGGCATTAGTATCTATGAAAGAGATGTTAATTAAAGCAAAAGCAGAAGGTTATGCTGTTGGTCAATTCAACATTAATAACCTTGAATGGACTCAAGCAATTTTACAAGCAGCTGAAGAAGAAAAGTCTCCAGTGATTCTTGGTGTTTCTGAAGGTGCAGGTAAATATATGGGCGGATTTATTTCTGTTGTTCATATGGTAAAAGGTTTAATGGAATCTTACGGTACTACAGTTCCTGTAGCAATTCACCTTGACCATGGTTCTAGCTTTGCAAAATGTAAAGAAGCAATTGATGCAGGCTTTACTTCCGTGATGATTGATGCATCACATCACCCATTTGAGGAAAATGTGAAAATTACTTCAGAAGTAGTAGAATACGCACATGCTAAAGGCGTTTCTGTGGAAGCAGAATTAGGGACAGTTGGTGGAGATGAAGATGGCGTAATCGGTGGTATTATTTACGCTGATCCAGAAGAATGTCGCAAAATGGTTGAACTAACTGACATTGACTGCTTAGCGCCAGCACTTGGCTCTGTACATGGTCCTTACAAAGGAGAGCCAAACTTAGGCTTTAAAGAAATGGAGGAAATCTCTAAATTGGCAAACCTTCCACTTGTTTTACATGGTGGTACAGGTATCCCAACAAAAGATATCCAACGTTCTATTTCGTTAGGTACGGCTAAAATTAACGTCAATACTGAAAATCAAATTGAAGCAACAAAAGTAATTCGTGAAATTCTGGACAACGACAAAGTTGTTTACGACCCACGTAAATTCCTTGGTCCAGCACGTGAAGCCATCAAAGCTACGGTTATTGGTAAAATTCGTGAATTTGGAAGTGCACAAAAAGCATAATTTTTGCATTTAATATGTTACAAAAGCATAGATAAATACACATAATAAGAGAAGTGTTGATGCTTTCAATCGACCTTCTCTTGTTTTTGAAATAAAGAAATTTTGGAAAATATTTAATAATATAAGAAAAATGATCAGGAGGAAATAATTATGAAATTTTTCATTGATACAGCAAACTTTGAAGAGATTAAAGAGGCACATGCATGGGGTATTTTATCAGGAGTAACGACAAACCCATCGTTAGTGGCTAAAGAAGAGAATGTTTCTTTCCATGATCGTCTTCGCGAAATCGCTGAGCTTGTTGATGGCTCTGTAAGTGGGGAAGTTATTGCACTTGATGCAGAAGGTATGATTAAAGAAGGTTTGGAATTAGCTGCGATTGCGCCAAACATCACAGTAAAGCTTCCTATGAMACCAGCTGGATTAGAGGCATGTCGATTCTTTGCAAACAAAGGAATTAAAACAAACGTGACATTAATTTTTAGTGCTAACCAAGCATTAATGGCTGCGCGTGCAGGTGCTACATACGTATCACCATTTATCGGCCGTTTAGATGACATTGGTCAAAATGGTGTTGAGTTAATTGAAACAATTGCAGATATTTTTACAATCCATAATATCGATACACAAATTATCGCTGCCTCTGTCCGTCACCCGCAACACGTTACAGCAGCGGCTTTAGCAGGTGCACATATTTCAACTACTCCGTTTAAAGTATTAMAGCAGCTTTTCCACCATCCATTAACTGAAAAAGGAATTGAAGGATTTTTAGCGGATTGGAATAAGAGAAAAGGCGAATAATAAGATTATAAAGTGTGCAAATTGCAAAAATACTACTTTCCAATCATGAGGGAGAACGCAAAATGGATGTTTATAAAATTACTGGCGAAAATCGTCTACAAGGTACAATTAAAGTTAGTGGCGCAAAAAATAGTGCAGTCGCCTTAATTCCTGCATCAATTTTGGCGAACTCTCCAGTGACTATTGGAGGGATACCCGAAATTTCAGATGCTTGGACGTTAAAGGCTCTATTAGAGGAAATTGGTGGAGAAGTTTCATTTGAGAATGGGAAAATGACAATCGATCCAACAGAGATGATTGCATTGCCCTTACCAAACGGCAACGTTAAAAAGTTACGTGCTTCTTATTATTTAATGGGGGCTATGCTTGGACGTTTCAAAAAAGCAGTTATTGGTTTACCTGGAGGCTGTTTTTTAGGACCTCGACCTATTGATCAACATATAAAGGGCTTTGAGGCTTTAGGAGCTAAAATTACTAATGAACACGGAGCCATTTATTTACGTGCAGATGAATTGATAGGGGCAAAAATTTATTTAGATGTGGCAAGTGTTGGGGCTACGATTAATATCATGCTTGCTGCTGTCCTTGCTAAGGGACGTACTGTCATTGAAAATGCTGCAAAAGAACCTGAGATAATTGATGTGGCGASACTTCTAACAAATATGGGTGCCAATATTAAAGGTGCAGGTACAAGTGTCATTCGTATCGAAGGCGTAGAAGAGCTACATGGTACTGAACATACGATTATACCTGATCGCATTGAGGCCTCTACATTTTTGATTATGGCTGCAGCAGTTGGTGATGGTATAACAATCGATAACGTTATTCCACTTCACTTAGAAGCAATTATCGCCAAGCTTCGTGAAATGGGTGTGAAAATTGAGATTGGTGAAGAAAGTATTTATGTACCAAAAACAGACCTCTCAACATTACAGGCAGTGGATGTCAAAACATTGGTATACCCTGGATTCCCAACGGATATTCAACAACCGCTTGCCGTGTTAATGTCACAAGCATTCGGTTCCTCAAAAGTAACAGATACTATTTACACAGCTCGTTTCAAGCATATTGWTGAGCTTCGTCGTATGAATGCAGATGCTCGTGTAGAAGGAAACACAGCAATTATTAAAGGGCAAAGTMGATTACTTGGCTCAACTGTCACAGCAACAGATCTTCGTGCTGGAGCAGCTGTAGTGTTAGCTGGACTCTTAGCAGAAGGAGAAACTGAGATTCAGAACATCTATCATATCGAACGTGGTTATAGCTCACTTATTGAGAAATTACGTGATTTAGGCGCTGATATTCGACGTGAAACAATTGTGGCACGTGTAGCTGAGACAAAGGAATAATGAGAGCTAAAAGTTTTCAACCAATTATGTTACAATAGAGGTAATTTGAATGTTTTGGCACGAAAAGGTGCCCATAACGGGAGGCAAAGCAACAATGGAACGTAGTTTATCGATGGAAGTAGTACGAGTAACAGAAGCAGCAGCAATCGCATCCGGGAAATGGATGGGGCGCGGTTTGAAAATTGAGGCAGACGATGCAGCAACAACAGCGATGCGCAAAATGTTCGATACAATTCCAATGCATGCTACAGTAGTAATTGGTGAAGGCGAAATGGATGAAGCACCAATGCTTTATATTGGTGAAGAACTTGGTTTACGAAATGGTGGTCCTAAAGTAGATATTGCAGTAGATCCTTT
Source organism: Lysinibacillus sp. S1 (assembly GCF_044986265.1). Lineage (NCBI taxonomy): Bacteria > Bacillati > Bacillota > Bacilli > Caryophanales > Bacillaceae > Lysinibacillus > Lysinibacillus sp. S1. The sequence continues at coordinate 2,149,934 of NZ_CP173154.1, read as the reverse complement.
AGAAGGTACAAACATTGTAGCAAAAGGTACAAATGGTGCTATGACAGTTCTTGCTATTGCAGATAAAGGGAATCTGTTAAATGCACCAGATATGTACATGGAGAAAATTGCTGTAGGACCAGAAGCGGCGGGCAAAGTGGATATCAATGCTTCCGTCACTTATAACTTATTACAAGTAGCAAAAGCTAAAAATAAAGATATTTCTGATGTTGTAGCTACTCTTTTAGATCGACCACGTCACCAAGCGATTGTTGATGAAATTCGTGAGGCTGGTGCACGTATTAAATTTATCCAAGATGGCGATGTTGGTGCAGCAATCAATACCGCTTTTGATGAAACAGGCATTGATATTATGTTTGGAACAGGTGGTGCACCTGAGGGTGTTATAGCAGCAGTAGCTTTAAAATGCCTTGGTGGTGACTTCCAAGCAAAACTAGTACCAGAAGATGAAGAGCAATTAGAACGCTGCACAAAAATGGGTGTGGATGTTGAAAAAGTTCTTTATTTAGATGACCTAGTAAAAGGTGACGATGCTATTTTTGCAGCGACAGCAGTAACAGATTGCGAGCTTTTAAAGGGTGTTCAATATAAAGGTGCTTATGCCTTAACTCATTCAGTAGTTATGCGTGCTAAATCTGGTACGGTTCGCTTTGTTGAAGGCCGTCACGCTCTTGAGAAAAAACCTAGATATTAATGTTATTTTCTTCTAAAATATACCTAGTACATCTATTGTGCTAGGTACCTTCTTCTTTAAATAACCATCCCATATTTTTAAGGCAATGTTTAGTTATATGGTGGAAATATTTCAATAGATATTATTAAAGGCAACCATATAAGCGTTAGCAGAGCCAATCGTAAACTTCAATGATAACCCCATWAAATTGAATTADMTTTTRAAAAAGAHTRGAGTTGTGCATATGTCTGCATTGACAATCGCTCAATTAGAAAACATGACGTTAAAAGAGCTTTACGCCCTTGCACGCCAATATAAAATTTCTTATTATAGCAAGCTAACGAAAAAAGAATTGATATTTGCTATTTTGAAAACGCGTTCAGAGCAAGAGGGCTATTTCTTTATGGAAGGCGTACTAGAAATTGTTTCGCAAGAGGGCTTCGGCTTCCTTCGACCAATCAACTACTCACCAAGTAAAGAAGATATTTATATTTCTGCATCCCAAATCCGTCGCTTTGATTTGCGTAATGGGGACAAGGTGTCAGGAAAGGTGCGTCCACCGAAGGAAAATGAGCGCTATTATGGCCTATTACAAGTAGATGCTGTCAATGGCGAAGATCCTGAAGTAGCGAAAGAACGAGTTCATTTCCCAGCACTAACACCTTTATATCCAAATCGACAAATTAAACTAGAAACAACACAACGCAATTTATCCACACGTATAATGGATTTAGTGGCACCAGTAGGCTTTGGACAACGTGGATTAATTGTAGCTCCGCCAAAGGCAGGGAAAACGTCTTTATTAAAAGAGATTGCGAACGCTATTACAACCAATCATCCGCAAGCGGAGTTAATTGTCCTATTGATTGATGAACGACCTGAGGAAGTGACAGATATTGAACGTTCTGTCAATGCAGATGTTGTCAGCTCAACATTTGATGAAGTACCTGAKAACCACGTCAAAGTGGCTGAAATAGTATTAGAGCGCGCACGACGTTTAGTGGAACATAAACGTGATGTAATTATTTTAATGGACTCTATTACACGTTTAGCTCGTGCTTATAACTTAGTAATTCCACCAAGTGGACGTACACTATCTGGTGGTATTGATCCTGCTGCATTCCATAGACCGAAACGTTTCTTTGGTTCGGCTCGTAATATTGAAGAAGGCGGTAGTTTAACAATTTTAGCGACGGCTTTAGTAGATACAGGTTCTCGTATGGATGAAGTTATCTATGAAGAATTTAAGGGAACAGGGAACTTAGAGCTTCATCTTGATCGTCAGTTAGCGGAACGCCGTATATTCCCTGCGCTTGACATTCGTCGTTCGGGTACACGTAAAGAAGAGCTTCTTCTGGAACCAGAACAACTTGAAAAGCTATGGGCAATTCGTAAAACGTTTTCTGATGCACCTGATTTTGCAGAGCGCTTCCTGAAAAAAATACGTACAACAAAATCAAATGAAGAATTTTTTGAAAAGCTAAACGAAGATATGAAAAAAGCAACAAAGGGTAAGGGACTTTTATAAAGGGCATCACCATTGACAATCAAATTGTCAGTGGTGATTTTTTTTGTATATGTTTATTTTATAAATGTATATTKAAATTGATAWWCATTATCAATATAATGGTAAGTAAATATGTGTTCTGAAGGAGACGAAGATGAATTATGATGCCTATATGCTTCTTTGGCAAAATGCATTTATCCAGTTGAAGCAAATCGATTACATAAATAAATCAGACATTCATGTGTCAAAGGTTTTAACATATAGCTCGTTTCTTATTGTCACAGCAGGCGGTGCACAGATTGTCATTGATGATCAATCTTATCATGTGCAGCGCTTCAGTATTTTTCATCTAGGTAAATCTCAATCTCTTCACATTAGGGCACAGCAGAGTGTTAGCTATTTTCTCATTAGCTATAAAGGAGATGTCATGTACAAAGATGCCTTTATGCAGCATTTGCACATGCACTATCAACCATTCCAAACACATTTCTCTTGTGTACCCGCAAATCCGATAGTCATTCACAGCATCCTTCAGGATATGTATAGCAAATGGCAATCTGGCTCTATACAGGAGCATTTATCTGTAAGGGCATCCTTCTATGAGCTTATCTATCATGTCTTTCGAGAATTAGCAGAAGGACAAGGGAAACCACATGAAATTGATAAGGCAGAAGCCGCACGATTATTTATAAAGCAACACATTCATCAACCATTATCTATCCAGACATTAGCAGATATGCTTCAGATTAGTACACGACATTTATTACGCATTTTTAAAGCTCGCTATGAAATAGGTCCACAAATATATTTACAACAATTGAGAATAGAGCAGGCTAAGCAGTATTTATTAACCAATCAATATGGCATAAAAGAAATTGCCATATCTCTTGGGTTTGAAGATGAATATTATTTTAGCCGTGCTTTTAAAAAAGCAACAAAACTGGCTCCAAGTAGCTTTAGGCTGAAATATGCATCTAATATGTCCGAWATTGCCATTACAAATGAGMATCATTTTCAMTACAATAATAATCAGCWCGCGCAAGCAAAACGATTKGAGAATGSAKAAAATGRRATCATGATGAAGAAGATGATTCACCATATAAAGCTACCTTTTTTATTAAGCCTGTTCGTTTTACTGGCAGCGTGTAATGAAGAGACAAGCCAATCTAAGGTTGATGAACCAACTTCGCCCGAGAAGGCAGAGACTAGAACCGTAACAGATGATAGTGGACGCGAAGTAGAAATTCCAATGCAGGCAGAGAGAGTCGTAACTGATTGGTATCTGGGGCAAATTTTAGCGTTAGATGTTGTACCAGTTGGAGGCGTAACGGCTAACCTTGATTATGCTGCTTTCTTAAAGCAACACTATAAGGATGGTGAAATTACGAATATTGGTACAGATGGTAAGGTGTCATTAGAAAAAGTTTTAGAGTTAAAGCCAGACTTGATTATTACTTGGAATATTGAAGATGTAGCGAAATATGAAAAAATTGCCCCGACAATTGTCTTCGCTGAAGATGCACATCAATCAGCGATTGAGGAGATTAAGGCAATGGGGAATTACTTAGGAAGACAAGAAGAGGCTAAGGCCTTTACAAAAGAATTTGAAGATCGGATCGTAAAAGCTAAAGAAAAAATCATGGATGTGATTCCAGAGGGAGCCACATTTACTATTTATGAAATGTTTGAAAAAAATGCAACGATTGTAGGGCAATCAAGTGTATCGGGCGGTAGAGCGCTCTATCAAATTTTGGGCATGAAACCTCAAGAAAAGGTGCAGGAGATTTTTGTTACAAAGGAAGCAAGTAATGGACGCTATGAGATTTCCTATGAGGTAGTAGGTAACTATGTAGGTGACTATAACTTCATGATTAATTTCTTTAACAAAGATGGCCAGTTGCCAGCAACATGGACAAACTTAGATGTCGTTAAAAGTAATCAAGTATTAGAGCTTCCATCTGAATATTATTTTGCTTCTGATCCGCTTTCTGGCTTACACCAAGCTGAAGAACTAGCTGACAAAATAGTTGAATTTACAAAGGCTCATCAACAATAACTAGATAACAGGAGAGCTATTGTAGATAGCTCATTTATAGATACGTAAAACGAGATCACGATAGGAGGCTACACCATGTTATTACGGCGATTTTTTTCATATTATAAGCCCTATAAAGGCTTATTTATTTTAGATTTTAGCTGTGCCATATTAGTGGCACTAATAGAGCTTGCGTTTCCAATTGTTTTAAATAAAGTAATTGWTGATATTCTGCCAGATGGGGAATTGAAATGGATTATTATGGCGAGTTTATTGCTGTTTGGATTATATATTTTTAACTCCATTCTTCATTTTATCGTTTCATATTGGGGACATATGCTGGGCATTAATATTGAGACGGATATGAGAAAAGAATCCTTCAGCCATGTACAAAAGCTATCCTTTAGATATTTTGATAACAACAAAACAGGGCATCTTGTTTCTCGTTTAACAAATGATTTGATGGATATTGGTGAACTTGCTCACCATGGTCCAGAGGATATCTTTATTGCAGCGATGACGATTATTGGAACATTTGGTGTCATGTACTATATTGATCCAACCTTTACGATTCTTATTTTCTTACTTGTTCCGATTATCTTAATCTTAACCATTATTTTCGGGAAATTAATGTCCAAGGCATTCCGTCAAATGTTTGGAGATATTGCAGATTTTAATGCACGTGTTGAAAACAATGTAAGTGGTATTCGTGTTGTACAAGCTTTTACAAATGAAGATCATGAGATTAAACGCTTTAAAGTAAATAATGAAAGATTCCGTATGACAAAGCTGTTTTCCTATAAAGTAATGGCTTGGAATGAAGCTATTTCAGGCATACTCACGAAGGTATTATCACTCTTTACTTTATTTGTTGGGGCTTATTTTGTATTAAATGGGCATTTAACAAATGGCGATTTTATCGCATTTATTTTACTTTCAGGTATTCTCTTAGGCCCAATTAACAAAATCAATATGTTTATAGAAAGCTATCCTAAGGGCATGGCAGGATTTAGGCGCTATATTGAATTCCTCGAAACGGAGCCCGAAATTGCGGACCGTCCAGAAGCGAAAACAATCGATGAAATTGATGGTGAAATTACTTTTTCTAATGTATCGTTTGGCTACGCTGCCAATAATCGTGCCTTACATCAAATTAATTTAAAGGTACGTCCTGGTGAAACGGTTGCCTTAGTAGGCCCTTCTGGTGCADGGAAATCTACGATCTGTAGCCTATTGCCACGTTTTTATGAGGTGAATGAGGGTTCCATTAAGATTGATGGTGTTGATATACGAGACTTTAAACTGCAATCTTTACGTTCGCATATCGGGATTGTCCAGCAAGATGTCTTTTTATTCGATGGTACCATTCGTGAAAACATAGCCTATGGTGATTTAAATGCCAGTGAAGAAGATATTTGGTATGCCGCACAACGAGCACAACTGACGGATGTAATCAATGCTTTACCAGAAGGCATGGATACTCTCATAGGTGAACGTGGTGTCAAATTATCAGGTGGACAAAAACAAAGATTATCAATTGCGCGTATTTTCTTGAAAAATCCAAAAATCTTAATACTAGATGAAGCAACATCTGCATTGGATACAGAAACAGAACAAGCTATCCAGCAAGCCTTAAACGAGCTTTCTATCGGTCGTACTACATTAGTGRTYRCYAAWMGWTTAGCAACGATTAAGGATGCAGACAGAATTGTTGTSGTATCGAAAAAGGGCATTATTGAAGAAGGCACACATGAGCAATTAATGGAACGTCAAAATGCTTACTATGGCTTGTATACAGCCCAATTTGGTTTACAAATTTAAAAGTAAAAGCATTCTCAAAAGTGAAAGGAAGTTAAAGATGTCAGTACTTGAAATAGATCATGTTGCGATTGGTTACTCTTCAGCGCTCATCGTCAATGATTTAAGTGTGGAGATTCCAAAAGGGGAGATCTCCACGATTATTGGTCCAAATGGTTGTGGCAAGTCTACTTTATTAAAGGCTGTAGCACGTGTATTACGCAC
>NZ_CP173154.1:2132236-2143690 GCF_044986265.1 Lysinibacillus sp. S1 | reverse complement strand
TGTNTTGTGGATTTAGATGGCAAAGCTATACATCAATTAAAAACAAAAGAAGTGGCCAAAAGAATGGCTATTTTACCTCAAACAGCAACAGCACCAGGAGGATTAACGGTTTTTGAACTGGTATCCTATGGTCGTTTTCCTCATCAAGTAGGGTTTGGTACATTGCAAAAGGAAGACTATGAATATATCCATTGGGCTATTGATGTTACGGGGCTAAGAGAATTTAGTGATCGACCAATCGAAGCATTATCAGGTGGTCAGCGTCAGAGAGTATGGATTGCTATGGCATTGGCGCAAGGCACGGATATTTTAGTACTGGATGAACCAACAACTTATTTAGATTTAGCACATCAGCTCGATATTTTATTGTTGCTACAAAAATTAAATAAGGAAGAAGGACGAACAATTATCATGGTTTTACATGATTTAAACCATGCATCACGGTTCTCTCATTTTATGATGGCCATGAGAGACGGCAATTTAATGGTGAATGGCAGTCCAAAAGAAGTGATGACAAAAGAAAATTTACAAAGGGTATTTAATATCGATGCAGAAATGGCTGTATGTCCCTATAGTGAAAATCCAATCTGCCTATCTTATCAGTTGTACGATATGAAAAAATAAAAGCTAGTTGGAAGTTATGAGGAGGAAATAAAATGACTACGTCGACAGGAGTAGGAGAGCTCCACGATTTAGAAGAGCTACAGAAGCGATCTCATCCGATCCGTGGAGTAGTGGCTTTAATCGTAGGAGTAATTGGATTAATAGTTGCCATTGGCTTATCAATTTCTTTTGGTGCAGCAGATATTTCATTGGGTACTGTTTGGACAGCTGTTACCCATTTTTCACCAGAATTAACAACACATCAAATTATCCATGATATTCGCTTACCACGGGTACTTGGAGCAGCATTAGTCGGTGCAAGCTTTGCGGTAGCGGGTGCGATTATGCAGGGGATGACACGTAACCCTTTAGCAGACTCAGGGTTATTAGGCTTGAACTCAGGAGCTGCCTTTATGTTAGCCGTATGTTTTGCCTTCTTCCCTGGGTTGCCTTATATGTATTTAATTTTATGGTCCTTTGTAGGTGCAGGTCTTGGTGTGGCCATCGTTTATGGTATTGGCTCGCTTTCTAAAGGTGGCTTAACACCTATGCGACTAGTTTTAGCAGGAGCTGCTGTTAGTGCGTTACTTGGGGCGCTCGGAGAAGGAATTGCTCTTTATTTTCGTATTGGACAAGACCTCGCATTTTGGTATGCGGGTGGGGTTTCAGGCACAAAATGGAGCCATCTACAAATCTTATCTCCATGGATACTTGTTGCGATGATAGGAGCCCTTATCCTATCACGCTCCATCACCGTACTGAGCTTAGGTGAAGAAATTGCAGTCGGGCTAGGGCAACGTACTGCTATGGTAAAAGTATGGGGAATGATCATTGTTTTAGTTTTAGCGGGTGCAGCAGTTTCTGTTGTCGGTGCGGTTGGTTTTGTAGGGTTAATTATCCCTCATTTAACCAGATACATAGTTGGTCATGATTATCGCTGGATCATTGCTTGTTCCTTGGTATATGGAGCATTGCTTGTTGTGTTAGCTGATTTAGTAGCACGTGTTATTAATCCACCTTATGAAACACCCATTGGTGCGCTCATAGCCTTTATTGGAGTACCATTCTTCCTTTATTTAGCTCGAAAAGGAGGGAAAGAACTATGAGTAACAGCTATTTAACACCAAGTCAGCTAAAGGCGAAAAGGAAACATTTTTCCATCCTTGCTACGCTCATTGTGTTAATTGTTATTACCTTTGTCATAAGTATGAATACAGGTGTCATTAAACTGACACCAATGGAGGTTCTTCGGACTCTTTTTGGTCAAGGTGATGCACAACAGCAGCTTATCTTATATGAATTCAGACTTCCAAGAATTGTGATTGCTGTATTAGTAGGTATGGGGTTAGCTATATCAGGCGCTATTTTACAGGGCATTTCTAAAAATGCCTTAGCAGACCCAGGAATCTTAGGGATTAATGCAGGAGCAGGACTAGCGGTTATGCTCTATGTGTCATTTTTTCCAACTACGAAAGCAGCACCTGTTTATTTACTGCCTATACTGGCTTTTGTAGGAGCAGGTTTGACAGCTGTACTGATTTATTCACTTTCTTATCGACGCCATGAGGGGATTACACCAATGCGTTTAATCTTAACTGGGGTAGCTGTGGCAGCAGGGATTAGCTCGGCTATGATTGTGCTAACACTACGTCTATCGCCAGAGAATTATCAATTTGTAGCAACATGGCTAGCGGGTAGCATTTGGGGCTCAAATTGGAGATTTGTTCTGTCGTTATTACCATGGTTAGTTATCTTATTGCCATTCGTCTATTCAAAATCACGTGTATTAAACATATTGAATTTAGGCGAATTAACAGCAGTAGGACTAGGTGCCTCGATAGAAAAAGAGCGACGCTGGTTGTTGGCTGCTGCTGTTGGTTTGGCTGGAGCTAGTGTTTCAGTAAGTGGTGGAATTGGTTTCGTTGGCCTTGTTGCGCCACACTTAGCTCGACAGCTAGTTGGGGCTAAACACCAGTTTTTATTGCCAACCGCAGCTTTATTAGGAGGTTTTTTAGTGTTAATGGCTGATACAATCGGTCGTTCCATTTTAGAACCTTCAGAAATTCCAGCAGGGATTGTGGTAGCAGTTTTAGGAGCACATTATTTYTTGTATTTANTAGAAAGTATAAAAANGTAAATAGCACTCTTTCCTTTGTGTGTGAATAGTATTGCCATGAGGGGAAAGAATAGACGGTTATTAGATTAATTCTTGTCAAACAATTTACGTTTGAATAGATTAGAAGGGGATGGAGAAGAGGAAATGTCAGAGGAACTATATGATGTAACGATTGTTGGTGGTGGTCCAGCAGGGCTTTATACTGCCTTTTATAGTGGAATGCGAGATCTAAAAACGAAAATTATCGAGTATAGCTCACAACTAGGTGGTCGTATGTTAATATATCCTGAAAAAATGATTTGGGATGTAGGTGGAGTAACACCTATTTTAGGTGGTCAGCTTATTAAACAACTTGTGGAGCAAGCTGAAACCTTTGATCCAACGATTGTCTTAAATCAAAAAGTGGAAAAGTTAGATAAGCAACAGGATGGAACATTTATTTTAACATCCTCTACAGGAGAAAAGCATTATTCCAAAACGGTTATTTTAGCAGTAGGCTATGGCGTCCTTTCTATGCAAAAGCTTGAAATTGAAGGAGCGGATCGCTACGAAGTAACGAATTTACATTATACAGTTCAGGAATTAGAAATCTTCCGAGACAAGCATGTGTTGATTTCAGGTGGTGGTAATTCTGCGGTTGATTGGGCTAATGAGCTAGAGTCAATTGCCGCAAGCGTCACGATTGTTCATCGGCGAGATGATTTTGGTGGACATGAAAAAAATGTCTTACGTATGAAAGAATCCTTAGTTCATGTAAAAACGCCCTMTGAAGTGRTTCAWTTGCATGGGGACGGTGATTTAATTSARKRKGTRKSSATTGTCAATAAAGATACCGATGAATTGGAACGAGTAAAGGTAGATGCTGTCATTGTAAATCATGGTTTAAAATGCGATTACGGTGCGCTTGAAGAATGGGGATTAAATATTCAGGATGGCGTAGCAATTGTTAATGAGAATCGGGAAACGAACGTAGCCGGTATCTATGGAGCTGGTGATTTTATTGATCATCCTAGTAAAGTTAGATTAATATCTGGTGCATTTACTGATGGAATACTAGCATTAAATAGTGCAAAACTATACTTGGAGCCAGATGCACCGAAAGTAGCCWATGTATCTTCACATAATATTCGCTTTAAAGAACGAAATGAGAAAATTGGGTTAGTAGACAATGATTATCGTGAAGTTCGCGGTTAGGTATTAGGGATGGTTTGCTTTTAATATTTTTTACTTGAAAATGATAAAATGTCTATGCTATACTTCAAAAGTATGCAMCGTGTACATATGTAGCTGACGTTCCACTTCGACACAACTTTTGTAGTCGACATATTCGGGCTATGTAAGGTACAGTTCGATAATACTCTGTTCCAGATGGTTCAGGGCGAGAGGAGAAAACGAATATGAAACAAGGAATTCATCCAGACTACAAAGAAGCAACAGTAACTTGCTCTTGTGGGAACACTTTCAAAACTGGTTCAGTAAAAGAAAACATCGTTGTCGAGTTCTGCAACGAATGTCACCCATTCTACACTGGCCGTCAAAAATTCGCGTCTGCTGATGGTCGCGTGGATCGTTTCAACAAAAAATACGGTCTTAAAAACTAATGTTAGTTTAATACCTGCCAAGCATGCGCTTGGCAGGTATTTTTTTCAGTAAATAATACACGTTGATGCAAGTCTTTTCAAAATCCAGATTGACACAAAGAAAGGGAGAAGACAAAATGGCACAGCTATATTTTAAACATGGTGCAATGAATAGTGGAAAGTCAATAGAAATTCTAAAAGTTGCCCATAATTATGAAGAACAACAAAAACCTGTAATGATGTTTACTTCAGGTCTAGATACGCGTGATGAGGTGGGCTTCGTTTCCAGTCGAGTAGGTTTACGACAACAAGCCATTCCTGTTTATGAAGATACAAATATTTTTGAAATAGTGAAAACTAATGCTGTCAAACCTTATTGTGTGCTTGTGGATGAAGTTCAATTTCTAAAAAAAGCACATGTTTTACAGCTAGCTAACATTGTGGATAAATTGGACATTCCCGTAATGGGCTTTGGTTTAAAAAATGATTTTCAAAATGAGCTATTTGAAGGTAGCCAGTACATGCTTACATATGCAGATAAAATTGAGGAAATGAAAACAATTTGCTGGTTCTGTCATAAAAAAGCAACAATGAATTTGCGAGTAGATGAAAGTGGAAAGCCAGTTTACACAGGAGATCAAATTCAAATCGGTGGCAATGATTCGTATTATCCTGTTTGCCGAAAATGTCATGCAAATCCACCGCTTTAAAGCTAAGTAGCTTGTTAAAGCGCTAAGAAAAAGTAGCATACATGTGAAAATTTCCTTATACTAAGTAGTGGAAATAAGAAATGAAAAAACCATTACGCCTTAGCGTAATTTTGATGAAAGCGGCTTCTCTGTAAAAAAGGAGCAATTTAAAAAACTAAATAGAGGTGAAATCCATGTTTGATCGATTACAAGCAGTGGAAGATCGTTATGAAAGGCTTACTGAGCTTTTGAGCGATCCGGATATTGTTAATGATAGTAAGAAATTACGCGAATATTCTAAGGAAMAATCAGATATCCAAGAGACAGTAGATACTTATCGTGAATATAAAAGTGTTAAAGAACAGCTAGTAGATACACGAGAAATGTTAGATAGCGAAAAAGATCCTGATATGCACGAAATGGTAAAGGAAGAATTTAACCTATTAAAAGCACAGCAGGAAGAGCTAGAAGAGCGATTACGTATTTTATTAATTCCAAAAGATCCGAATGATAATAAAAACGTTATTATGGAAATCCGTGGGGCAGCTGGTGGTGACGAGGCTAATATTTTTGCAGGTGACTTGTTCCGTATGTATTCTCGCTATGCAGAAACGCAAGGCTGGAAAATTGATATTATGGAAGCTACACCAAACCCAATGGGCGGCTATAAAGAGGTAATCTTTATGATTAATGGACAAGGAGCCTATTCAAAATTCAAATTTGAAAATGGCGCACACCGTGTACAACGTGTCCCTGCTACAGAATCACAAGGCCGAATTCATACATCAACAGCAACAGTTGCTTGCTTACCTGAGGTTGAGGAAGTAGATGTTGAAATCCATGAAAAAGATATCCGTGTAGATACATTCGCATCTTCTGGTGCGGGTGGTCAATCTGTAAATACAACAATGTCTGCTGTTCGTATGACCCATTTACCGACAGGTGTTGTGGTTTCGATGCAGGATGAACGTTCACAAATTAAAAACCGTGAAAAAGCAATGAAAATTCTTCGTGCTCGTGTTGCAGATATGTATATGCAGGAAGCGCAAAAAGAGATTGATGCTACACGTAAATCAGCTGTCGGATCTGGTGACCGCTCTGAGCGAATTCGCACATACAATTATCCACAAAACCGCGTAACCGACCACCGTATCGGCTTAACGATTCAAAAGCTAGATCAAATCGTTGAAGGCAGACTAGACGAGATTATCGATGCTCTTATTTTAGAAGAACAAGCATCGAAGTTAGAGCGTTTAAATGATGACTTATAAAAATGTGATGGAKDCCYTTGRGTGGKCTTVTBCTTTTDYWRTKGATRATGGTYGTSAWCAAACWGCAGCGCGGATTGTTATGCAACATGTGCTTGGTACTAGTTATGGAGAAGTTATGTTGCATTTGCAAGATGAATTAACAGCAGCGCAGCAAATGAGATTTAATGAGCTCTTAGAAGAACATGTCAATGGACGCCCTGTCCAATACTGTGTTGGGTATGAGGAGTTTTATGGCCGTTCATTCTTAGTCGATGAATCTGTCTTAATACCACGACCTGAAACAGAGGAATTGGTGCTTGGAACAATTAATCGACTACCTAAATTATTTACAAAGCAAACATTGAAGCTGGCTGATATCGGTACAGGTAGTGGAGCCATTGCTATTTCAATGAAGCTGGAATGCCCAGCATTAACGGTCATAGCTASCGATTTATCAGAAGCTGCACTAGCAACTGCTCAAAAAAATGCAAAGCAATTAGAGGCAGATATTGATTTTAGATTGGGAGATTTAGCTGCTCCACTTGCAGGAGAAAAATTTGATATTGTTTTATCGAACCCACCGTATATCGCATTTGATGAGGCACAAGCAATGTCAAGCGTTGTGCTAGAGCATGAGCCGCATAGTGCCCTCTTTGCCGAGGAAGATGGTCTTATTTTATATAGAAAATTAGCCGAACAATTACCAGCTTATATGAATAGGCCAGCGTTGATTGGATTAGAAATCGGTTATACACAGGGGGAGAAAGTAGCCAAATTCTTTCAAGATAGTTTTCCACAGGCGACAGTTTCAGTAGAAAAAGATATTAACGGTAAACCTCGAATGATTTTTTGTSAGCYACATGTATAAAGTTTCTTATTCTTGCCAACAATGTTGAGCAAGGAGGGATTTTTATGTTGAACGAATACAAGATTATTAGATTACCTAAACAAAATATCTTTCTAGCTTTTGCTAGACTAGTATTAATTGCGATTGTTTTACAGTTATGTGTTTTATATATTCCAACATTAGTAGGTTTGGCGAAGGAATCTTCCGGTGATGTGCAAGAAAAAGATTTTCGTATACGTGTTATCGCAAACAGTAATACTGCACAAGATCAGCTAGAGAAACAGCAGCTTGTCCAAGATTTAAAGCCATACTTTCTACAACTGGGTACGGCTGGATTTGCTGTGAATGAGCAAATTCTTTCTTTAAAACAACAAATTGAAGCTAAACTGAGCGAAAATTATCCACAATTGGATGCACAGGTTGTTGTTGGGGATAATTTATTCCCACCAAAAAGACAAGGTGCTGTACTTTATCCACAAAATGTCTATCAATCAATTGTTGTAAAGATTGGTGATGCCCGTGGAGATAACTGGTGGTGCAGTATTTTCCCATCGATATGTGAGCCTGATAAAGAAGAGGTAAAAGAAGAAGTAGAAGTAGAAGAAAAAGAACAAGTTACATTCTTTATATGGGAATGGATTAAAGGACTTTTTGAATGAATTGTGCACAAATTCAGACAACTTATACACATTTTTTATTAAGTTATAAACAATATGTGGATAATTCAGTAAAAACGAATAATTGAAGGTAGGTATTAATCATGAAAACTGTTTGTAAGGTTGTGGACAGTAATGTGAATAGTCAGATTAATTATACACAAGCTGTGGATATCTTAAATGCAGGAGAGGTAGTCGCATTTCCAACAGAGACGGTTTATGGCTTAGGAGCGATTGCCACAAATGATCTGGCAGTTAAAAAGATATTTGAAGCAAAAGGTCGACCTTCAGATAATCCTTTAATTGTCCATGTTGGTACAAAAGAGGAAGTAGCGATCTATATCGAACATATTTCTGACATAGCTAAACAATGCATGGATTTATTTTGGCCAGGACCATTAACACTGGTGATGCCAGCGAAGCCAGATGTATTAGCTAAAAGTGTCACAGCTGGGTTATCAACAGTTGGGATTCGAATGCCTGATCATCCAGTAGCGCTCGCCTTACTACAACAGCTCCAAAAACCGCTTGCTGCACCGAGCGCTAATCGTAGTGGAAAGCCAAGTCCTACAGAAGCCGTTCATGTATTAGATGATTTAGAAGGGTACATACCTTATATTTTAGATGGAGKTTCTACABDCATAKBGYTTKWGTCWVCTGTAVYAGATTTGACACATGAACCTCCAGTAATTTTACGTCCASGTGGCATTACGAAGGAAATGCTTGAGGCTAAGATTGGTCCAGTGATTCAACCAACTAAAATAGAACAGAAGCTAGACGCAACGCCTAAGGCACCGGGAATGAAATATACGCATTATGCACCAAATGCTCCCGTGTATTTAATAGACTGTGATGTTGAGAAAGTCAACGAAGCTGTTCTGCATTTACAGAGACAAGGACATAGTGTAGCACTACTTGCACCTGAGAACTTTGAAGAAATTAAAGTGGATTTTTACTTCTCTATTGGTGAAGCAGGAAGTAAAGAAGAAATGGGTGCGGCCTTATATAATGCACTTAGAGCATGTGATAAAACTACCGCTACCGTAATATTAGCAACAACTACTTCAATAGAAGGAGTAGGTGCAGCTATTATGAATAGACTTGAAAAAGCCTCTGGAGGTAAATGGTATTCATTGTAAATAATAATAGAACAATTATAGGCAAAAGACATTGAAAAACCACATGTTTTTTGTCTTTTTTTGTCCAATTATTATATGTTAAAAATGAAAAACAATAGTAAACAGTTATGATAATAATGTATTTTCGAGCATAAAATGATAAAATATTAGGGAGCGAAGGAGTGCGTTCTTGCAGGGAATTCTTGCAGGTATATTAACGTCTGTTGATGTGATTGGTCTATATGTTTTGCTGCCAAATGTTAGATATCGATTATTTTTATCATTATGGACGGCTGCATTACATATGCTTTTTCCTTTATTAGGGTTTGAATTAGGAAGCTATTTAGTTCGATTTCTATTAGAATGGGGACAATGGATTTCAAGTATTTTATTATTTTGTATCGGGATGCATTTATTATTATTTTCGCACAGAGATGAAAAAGTAACGATTTCACCTGTACTTTTAGCAGTGACTGCAAGCCTAGACACCTTTTCAGTTAGTGTTTCTTTTGGTATGCTTAACTTAGAAAAAACGATTTTTATTATGAGTGCAGGCTTAAGTGCATTAATTTGTGCTTATGGGTCATTAGTTATAGCACGTAGGAGCCAAGTCTTTTTTGGCAATAAAATTCAAATCATTGCTGGCATTATATTTATAATCATGAGTATTCTAGCTATTCAACACTAGATAAAWKTGGAGAGTGATARGKGTGAMMATMWTATTTGTTTGTAMASKCAATACTTKTCGCAGTCSGATGGCAGAAGCTATKTTAAAACATAAACAAATAAAMAATGTAGAAGTGCGCTCAGCGGGTATTTATGCGATGCCTAATGCACAAATGTCAGCACATGCACAACAAGTGTTAAATGAAGCCCAAATGTCCCATCAACATTTTGCGACGCAATTATCACAAGCTGAAATGGCATGGGCAGACTTAGTTTTAACGATGACGACTGCTCACAAAGATACCGTCATTTCCAATTATCCAGAAGCTGAGCATAAAGTATTTACATTGAAAGAGTATACAAATGAATGCAGTTTAGAAAATGTAGTGGATCCTTATGGTGGTAATAGAGCAATTTATGAAGCAACATTTGCAGAATTAAAAGAACTGGTTGATCAATTAATACAAAAACTAGAAAAGAATTGAGGGGTCCTATGAAAAAACAATTTGGTTTACGCCTAAAGTTGGTGTTATTTGTTAGTGTTCTTGCACTAATCACCTACAGTGTMAGTTTTATATTCATTGAGTTTWTACAACCTACCTTCTTCCCTGACACAAATCGAAAAGTTTTTGAAGTGATTACGTATGCGTTAGGCATAACTTGGTCAGGGATATTAGCTGCCTTTTTAAGTGTAATCCTCATCAAGCCGTTGCAGCAGCTTGAACACTCAGCAACACTTGTGGCAGAAGGAAAAATAGGACAGGATGTACAAATGCCTAATACAAATGATGAGATTCGATCTGTTGCAGAGGCATTCCAACAAATGGTGTTAAACTTACGTCAAATGGTGGAAAGTATTGATCATAACTTCCAACAAACGAATCAATCGATTATCCAGCTTTCAGATGAAGCAGGAGTGGCAACAAGAAAGGCAGAAGGCATTGCATCTACCGTAAAGCATATTTCTACAGGAGCAGAAGCATCTGCAACTGCTGTACAAGATACTGCTGAAGCGATTGAAGATGTAAGAACGCTTGCAACAGAGGTAAATAGTAGGGCAGAAGCATCAGCATCACAAACTAAAGAGATTCTACATAATTTATCGACAACAACAAAAGCCATTGAAACATTAGTGAATAGTATYCAACAAATTGCGACAGGCAATAATGAGGCATTAAAAAGCATTCATGCGCTAGAAGAGAATGCTGGACAGGTAGAACGAATAATTAGCTTAGTTGGTGACATTGCAGCACAAACCAATCTGTTGGCACTAAACGCCTCTATAGAAGCTGCTCGTGCAGGAGAACATGGAAAAGGCTTTGCAGTAGTAGCTGAAGAAGTCCGTGGTTTGGCTGATGAAAGTGCAAAAGCAGTGCAAGGAATTACAGCTTTAATTCAAACCATGCAGCAAAACGTAGAGGTAGTTGTGAAACAAATGAACGAACAAGTTGCCTTTGCAACAAAGGAAGCCGATCGAGTGTCTGAAACAACGACAGCAGTAGAAAATATGGCTTCTAATGTACATGAAATGGCAACATCAATTGTTGAGATTTCTTCTTTAATTGAACAGCAAATGCATAATATTGAAACGACAGCTCGACAATCACAGGAAGTTGCTGCCATTGCGGAACAAACGTCAGCAGGTGCACAGGAAGTTCGTAGTGCTGCTGAAGAGCAAGCCTATGCAATTGAACAAGTCGAGCATCTGGCTCAAAGTTTGAAAAAGCAATCGGAAGCATTGCATAAAATGATCCAACAATTTGATAGACAAGCATAGTCCTGAAGGTTATACATAAATCCCATGAAAAATCGGATTTATGTATAACCTTTTTTATTAAAGGACAATTTATGTCCACTGTAAGTAAAAAGCTAAAAAAACTTCAGTAGATGGAATATTACAACAAAAGACCATTATCCGAACTTATTAAC
>NZ_CP173154.1:1690160-2132221 GCF_044986265.1 Lysinibacillus sp. S1 | reverse complement strand
TCCACAAAAAAATAAGTTTAAAAGTGAATAATTTTGTGTTAACATACAATTAATGTTCGTCTTKCAGGAAAAATMAACGTAAAAACATAAGAAAAATCGTGTTATTCTTCAGAAAGAAGTGGTACACTAAGGTTGACTATAAKTCGAAAAGAGGGAACCCAGTGAGAATAGCAATTTCTTCTGATCACGGAGGCAATAACTTACGTCGTGAGATTATGCAGCTATTAGATGAACTTCAAATTAGCTACGAAGATTTTGGTCCACAATCTGCGGATTCAGTAGACTATCCAGACTATGCAAAACCTGTATCTGAGGGTGTTGCTAACGGAGAATTTGATAAAGGCATTTTAATTTGTGGCACAGGAATCGGTATGTCCATTGCCGCTAATAAGGTCAAGGGCATACGTTGTGCATTAGTACATGATGTATTTAGTGCCAAGGCAACGCGTTGCCATAATGATTCAAATATTTTAGCAATGGGCGAACGTGTAATTGGCCCTGGCCTTGCACGTGAAATCGTACAAGCATGGCTAGAAACCGATTTTGAAGGTGGCCGCCATGTACGCCGTATTGAAAAAATTACTGAACTAGAGCAATAATAGTTTTGTTATTCCATATATGGCATTCGTATAGGATGTCATATATGGCATGATTTTAATGGATATAGATGAAGGAGCTGAGCTTAATGGTTGTAAAACAAATACGAACACATTTGACTCAGTTACTCAGTGAATTTGAAGAGCAAGTAACATTACGACCCCATACAATTTTTGTAGTAGGGTGCTCTACATCTGAAGTGATTGGTCAGAAAATTGGCACAGCGGGAGCATTGGAGATAGCAGAAGCCATTTTTGAGCCGTTACAAGAATTTGCAGCAAAGCATCAATTGCTTTTAGCATTCCAAGGTTGTGAGCATATAAATCGCGCCATTACTATGGAAGCATCAACAGCTGAAAAATTTGGCTATGATCCAGTAGCGGTTGTCCCAGTACGTACGGCAGGCGGCTCAATGTCAGCATATGCCTATACGCAATTTGATAATCCAGTGATTGTTGAAACAATACAGGCACATGCAGGTATTGATATTGGACAAACATTAATCGGTATGCATTTGAAAGCAGTAGCTGTACCTGTTCGAACATCGGTAAAAATGGTAGGAGAAGCTGTTGTGACGATTGCAACAACACGTCCTAAGCTAATTGGCGGAGAACGTGCAGTATATAAATAATTACCACCCTATTTAGTGGTAGAGATGAATAACGATACTTTAGGAGGCTTTTTCAAACATGGCATATGAAAAATTAGCAGTACAAGACAAAGCAGTACTAGATGGAATTCTTGCAGAAAAAACACGTCAGCAAGCAAATATTGAATTGATTGCATCAGAAAACTTTGTATCCGAAGCAGTGATGGAAGCGCAAGGATCAGTACTGACAAATAAATACGCTGAAGGTTATCCTGGTAAACGCTATTATGGTGGCTGTGAGCATGTAGACGTAGTAGAAGACATTGCACGTGATCGTGTAAAAGAACTCTTCGGAGCAGAATATGCAAATGTGCAACCACACTCAGGTGCACAAGCAAACATGGCTGTTTATCATACGATTCTAGAACCAGGTGACACAGTTCTGGGTATGAACCTTTCACATGGTGGTCACTTAACACATGGTTCTCCAGTAAACTTCTCTGGTATTCTATATAATTTTGTAGAGTATGGTGTAACACAAGATACACAAGTGATTGATTATGAAGATGTACGACAAAAGGCTTTAGAGCATAAACCGAAACTGATTGTTGCTGGTGCATCTGCTTATCCACGTGAAATTGACTTCTCTAAATTCCGTGAAATTGCAGACGAAGTCGGAGCCTMTTTCATGGTGGATATGGCACACATTGCTGGCCTTGTAGCTGCTGGCGAACATCAATCACCAGTGCCATATGCTGATTTTGTTACATCAACTACACATAAAACATTACGTGGACCACGTGGTGGATTAATTCTTGCTTCAAAAGAATGGGAGCAAAAACTAAATAAATCTGTATTCCCAGGCATTCAAGGTGGCCCATTAATGCATGTTATCGCTGCAAAAGCTGTAGCATTTGGAGAAGCTTTACAACCAGAATTTAAAGACTATGCAAAACAAATTAAAGCCAATGCAAAGGCATTAGCAGAAGTATTAATTGCTGAGGGTGTTGAAATTGTTTCTGGTGGTACAGATAACCATTTATTACTGCTAAATGTTAAATMTCTTGGTTTAACAGGTAAAGTAGCAGAGCACGCACTAGATGAAGTAGGGATTACAACAAATAAAAATACAATCCCTTACGATACTGAATCTCCATTTGTCACTTCTGGAATTCGTATTGGTACTCCAGCGGTCACTTCTCGTGGCTTTAAAGAGGAAGATATGAAAGAAGTAGGAGCAAGTATAGCAGCTGTGCTTAAAAGCCCTGAAGATGAGGCAGTTAAAGCAGATGCAAAAGATCGTGTGAAGGCATTAACTGATAAGCATCCACTATATGTATAATCAATAGAATAATAGCTGTATTTAAAGTACAAAATTTACTTTAAATACAGCTTTTTATTTTGGAAATGGAGGATTAAACTGTAAAAAACATCTTTTTTCTAATAAAGTAGAATAATACCCTTATTTTTGAATAAATTTACATAAAAACGGTATAAAGGGATATATTATAGTAGGCAGAGGACAGATAGTGTCCTAGAAAAGAAGTTTTTTTTAATAAAAGTGAAAATTTAATTAAATTTTATGTACAATGGAAATGAGATGAAGTGATAGAAAAGGAGGGGTTGGATGGTCACTAAATCGTTAAACACAGATTATGATGTATTATTAAACAGCATTCGCAAATTAGGTAATAATTCGAAAGAAAGCTACGTTATTTTTGATGCGACGAAGCATCATTACATAGTAGAGTGTAATGATTCTTTTTGTATGCTTACTAATGCTGCACGTTCACAAATACTAAATACTGATTATTTTTCATGGCTATCAATGGACGAAAAAATGACAACCATTGAAATGATAAAAGAAAAAATACATAACGGCATAATGGTGCAGGCGAAGCTATATCATAATGGCATCGATAAACCTCCCTTTTGGGCAGAAATACAAGCATTACCTTTTTGCAATGAGGCAAATGTAACCCAATTTGTTTTAGTATTTGTGAAGGATGTTACATATTATYATACGGAAGACTTCTTAATGCGTTTAGAAAATGATATGTACAGGGCAATTGAGAAGGAGTTTACTTTTGAGCAAAAGATGAAGCTTATTTGTCAAGGMCTCGATGAATTTTTCATGCCAAATABTGCAAGTATGGTGCTTATAAAAACAGAAGTAAACCAATTACAAGTTTTCATAGGAGATAATCAAACAGAGAGCGTACCAAAATGTTGTACAAACAATGATTTCTTTAATAAGGTCATGCAATCAGAAACGTCTACTTTCATAGAAAATTTAGATGAAGTGAATATTCCTAAAGAACATAAGCAATATGCTTCGCTAGCTAAAAAGCCGCATGGATGGTTTATCCCTATACGTAATCAACAGCGGCAAGTAATAGGTGTTTTCTCGATATTTAGCCAAAAAACACAAAGTGACCAGATGCTTAAAAATATGTTYCGAAAAATGGGTGSTCTTGTTGCATTGGCTTATTMATATGCAAGGACGCAGAAAAAAATTTGGGATTTAGCCTATACAGACATTACAACAGGTCTGCCTAATCGTCACAGCTTTGTTAATACGATTGAAAGGGAAGTCCAGCAGGGGCAAAGCGGCTTTATTAAAATATTAAAACCTAGTGAATTTCATCAAGTAGTTGAATTATATGGCCGTGAAATTGGTGATGAACTTTTAAGACAACTTGCCAAACGTCTTGAGCAAGACAAGTCAGAAAGTAATGAGTATGTTGCTAGATTCACTAGCTCTAGTTTGATTATGACTACAATGTCACTTCATGAAGATTTGAATGATTATGAGATGAGAATAAAAGAAACGATTCGCCAGCCTTTTATTATAGGAGGAAAGCAAATCTATATTACATTAAAAACAGGCATTGCTTCCTATAATGATGACATAAATATTAATGATGCGATTCGTTTTGCAGATAATGCGTTATCCTTTGCAATCGATAGGCCAGGCACACATACTGAAATATTTACAACAGAGAAAAATGATGTGCTTGTACAGAAGATGACGGTTTTAAATCATTTGTCAGAAGCCATCAAAAATAAAGAAATAACAGTCCACTTACAGCCTAAAGTAGATTTACGCAATGGGGAAATTCAAAGTATTGAAGCACTTGCAAGATGGATTTCTCCAAAATTGGGTTTTGTTTCGCCGGCAGTCTTTATTCCAGTAGCTGAGAGTGCTGGTAAGGTTCGAGAAATTGATGTGCTTATTTTAGAGACGGTACTCTCATGGCTTTCAGAACGACAACGCCTGGGAAGGAAATTAGTGAAAATAGCTGTCAATATTTCACCTGACCATTTTTACTACACGCACTTTGTTCAGGATACACTGAAACTTGTGCGGAAGTACAATATTGACCCTAGCTATATTATCTTAGAGGTGACAGAAAATATTGGTTTAGTAGATTTCCAATCAGCCTATAAGATCATTCAGGAGCTGAAGAGCTATGGCTTTAAAACATCCGTAGATGATTTTGGAACAGGCTTTTCTTCATTAAGCTATTTACAACAACTACCGTTTGCTGAACTAAAGATTGATCGTAGCTTCATCAATGCTATTGAAGATCCAGCAACACTTGCTATTGTTCGCTCTATCATTCAGTTAGCATTAAATTTAGGGATGATTTCAGTGGCAGAGGGTATAGAGACAGAGGAACAGGTTGAGATTCTACGTGCGCTAGGATGCACAGTAGGACAAGGATACTTCTATTTCAAGCCAATGCCAATTGAACAATTAGATATAATCCTTGATCAATAACTTAGTTTTGACAAAAGAATAGATGATAAATGGAGTTGTCCTAAATTTATTTTTGAGGCGACTCCTTTTTTCTGTTATACTAGTTGAGATAAAAATGAATCCGAACGGTGAGGAGAGAATCCCTTTGAGCAAAGTCTATGTATTTGATCATCCACTAATCCAACACAAATTAACTTATATTCGCGACAAGAATACAGGAACAAAAGAATTTCGTGAGCTAGTAGACGAAGTGGCAACACTAATGGCATTTGAAATTACACGTGATATGCCAGTAGAGGAAATTGAAATTGAAACACCTGTAACAATTGCAAAAACAAAAGTACTTTCTGGTAAAAAACTTGCAATCGTACCGATTTTACGTGCAGGTATCGGTATGGTAGATGGCGTATTAAAGCTTATCCCTGCTGCAAAAGTTGGTCATATTGGTCTTTACCKTGATCCAGAAACATTAAAACCAGTTGAATATTACGCAAAACTTCCTGCAGATGTTGAAGAACGTGATTTCATCATTGTAGATCCAATGCTTGCAACTGGTGGTTCTGCAGTGGAGGCAATTCATTCACTGAAAAAACGTGGAGCTAAAAACATTAAATTCATGTGCTTAATCGCTGCACCAGAGGGTGTGAAAGCTATTCAAGAAGAACATTCGGATGTAGATATTTACATTGCTGCACTTGATGAAAAATTAAACGACCATGGTTATATTGTACCAGGCTTAGGTGATGCAGGAGACCGTCTATTCGGTACAAAATAAAAATCCATACATGAAATTTCCTCATTTAGGMAACTAATAATTTGTGAAAGCGTCCTTCAAATTGAAGGGCGTTTCATAGTATGTGTAGGTAAGTAATCCCTCATCAACAGGAGATTGATCTTACCATACAATAACAAAAAGGACGGTGCAGATCGTTTTGACAAAGAAATGGAAAGTAATGACGATTTTTGGTACAAGACCAGAAGCAATTAAAATGGCTCCTCTTGTTTTGGAGTTACAAAAGTATCCTAAGCAAATAGAATCTATTGTAACTGTAACAGCACAGCATCGCCAAATGCTCGATCAAGTATTAGAAACGTTTAGTATTACACCAAACTATGACTTAAATATAATGAAGGATCGCCAAACATTAATTGATGTAACGACAAACGCATTACAGGGTTTAGATAAAGTAATGAAGGAAGCACAACCAGATATCGTTTTGGTACATGGTGATACAGCAACGACTTTCATTGCAAGCCTCGCTGCGTTCTATAACCAAATTGCTATAGGACATGTAGAAGCGGGACTTCGAACATGGAACAAATATTCACCATATCCAGAGGAAATGAATCGCCAACTAACAGGCGTGATGGCAGATTTACATTTTGCGCCAA
Organism: Lysinibacillus sp. S1; assembly: GCF_044986265.1. Lineage (NCBI taxonomy): Bacteria > Bacillati > Bacillota > Bacilli > Caryophanales > Bacillaceae > Lysinibacillus > Lysinibacillus sp. S1. The sequence goes on along the minus strand of NZ_CP173154.1, from coordinate 2,125,880 downwards.
CTGAAGTATCTAAAAAGAATCTTTTAGATGAGAACAAAAATCCAGCGACGATTTTTGTTACAGGTAATACAGCAATAGACGCATTAGCAACAACAGTCAGTGAACACTACACGCATCCTGTATTAGATAAAATTGGCGAGGATCGCATGATTTTATTAACGGCACATCGTCGTGAAAATCTTGGTGAACCAATGCGCCATATGTTTAAAGCGATTACTAGAATACTCGCAGAACATGAGGATGTTCAAGTTGTTTATCCAGTTCATATGAATCCGGCTGTAAGAGAAATTGCTAATGAAATTTTAGGGAATAATAAACGAGTGCATTTAATTGAGCCTCTTGAAGTATTTGATTTCCATAACTTTGCGGCTAATTCATATATGATCTTAACGGATTCAGGCGGTGTACAAGAAGAGGCACCTTCATTAGGAAAGCCAGTGCTTGTTCTTAGAGATACGACAGAACGTCCAGAGGGGATTGCAGCAGGAACATTAAAGCTAGCAGGAACAGAAGAGGAAACAATTTACGCCTTAGCAAAGGAATTACTAACAGATAATAATGCCTATGAAGCAATGGCTAAAGCATCGAATCCATATGGAGATGGACATGCATCTAAGCGTATTGTTGAAGCATTGCTAGGATTTKTGCAAAAAACTAATTAAAATACTATATTTTATATTAAAAATAAGTCTAATGTACCTGTTGAAATGGGTAAGCTAATTTACGAGCATAATCTTGTCGTAAATTAGCTTTTTTTATGCGTGAGAAGGTTGAGAAATTTTGAAACTATGAAATTTCATACACAAATTTGTCAACAATTTGACAAGAGTATAGAGGCTGTGAAGTTTTTCTCCTTTACCAATTGACTTCAAATATCACCTATTGTATGCTTACAAAGGGTAAGAATGATAAGGGTTTCTGTTCATAAATAGGACGTTGAAACACTTGTTATATCAACTTTCTACTAAATTGACAGTTCAAAATAAGACTGTCGATTTGCAACGTTTTGTGCGTTTCGGTTTTTACCGAGTCGGTAAGGGGTGTAAGTTATTTTTTTGGGCATTTACACCTGTAATTGAAATGACTCTCCCATTACTATTCCGCTGTGAGTAGTGCTTTTCACTGCTCTTTTCTGATTTCACATAGTGGTCAGCAAACGTTTTCATTACTCGAAAAAATGATTCAGGAGATTACAACCAATGCTAGATTTGCATCACATTTTTGCTGTGCAGAAGAGGGCGTTATTTTTTTTGCTTGCACTCTGCGCATTAGGCTGGGGATTTACCCCCTATCAAACTGTTTTTGCGGGCATCGCAGTCGGTGCATTCTTTGGTACGTATAATTTTTGGATTTTAGTTCGGCGTATGGAGAAGTTTGACAGATCCATTAGTGAAGGGAAGAAAATAGGCTCACTTGGTACAGCGCTTCGCTTTGGATCAGGTGTTGCGGCAGTCGCAATAGCCATTTCGTTGCCAAACTATTTTCACTTAATTAGCACGGTTATAGGGCTAATGATTCCGTACGTTTTTCTCTTTGTCGAGAGAATTGTGTCACATGTAAGGAACCGCTAATGTGCTTTAAATTAGAAAGAGAGGTGAAAAATAACAATGAATCATGAAGCTCCGTTACTAGAAGTCGGTTTTTTAACATTTAACTTATCGACAGTTATGATGTTACTAGTTGCAGCAATTATCGTATTTTTAATTGCCTTTATTTCAACTAGAAGCCTAAAGTTAAAACCTACTGGTATGCAAAACTTTATGGAATGGATTATGGATTTCGTTAAGAATATCATTAAAAGCAACATGGATTGGAAAACTGGTGGTCGATTCCACGTTCTAGGTATCACACTAATTATGTTTATCGCAGTATCTAACTTACTAGGTCTTCCTTTCTCAATTGTCTATGGGCATGAGCTATGGTGGAAATCACCAACAGCTGACCCTACAGTAACRATGACATTAGCAGCAATGATATTAGTCTTAACGCATTTCTATGGTGTAAAAATGAAGGGTACAGGTCATTATGTTGGTACATTCTTCAAACCAATGTCATTCATGTTCCCACTTAAAATAGTAGAAGAATTTGCAAACACATTAACATTAGGTTTACGTCTTTACGGTAACATTTACGCGGGTGAGATTTTACTTGGCTTACTTGCAGGTTTAGCATCATCAGGTGCTGTGGGATTCATCGGGGCAATCGTTCCTATGATGGCATGGCAAGGTTTCTCAATTTTCATCGGCTTTATCCAAGCCTTTATCTTCACAATGTTAACAATGGTTTACATGGCTCATAAAGTGAGCGATGACCATTAATATAAAGCATATACCCTATGCTTGAACAACAAAAACAAACAATTCCAAGGAGGAAATTTTCAAATGACAGGTTCATTAGGTTTATTAGCAGCAGCAATCGCAATCGGTTTAGGTGCACTTGGTGCAGGTATTGGTAACGGTCTTATTGTATCAAAAACAGTAGAAGGTATCGCTCGTCAACCAGAAGCTCGTGGCGTTCTTCAAACTACAATGTTCATCGGGGTTGCATTAGTTGAGGCCCTACCGATCATCGCAGTAGTAGTAGCATTCATCGTAATGAACAAATAATTCAGTTGAACACTGAATTTTACTAGTGGCGAAGCAGGATTCTCCAGATGAAACTTCGCCCTTCATTTTGGAACTGATAAAAGCTATGTGTAAATATAGCTTTTTAAAATAGGTAGTTTTTTAGTCATTAAATTATGTTGAAGTTAAAGCTCTTGAAGGGAGTGAAACAATCGTGTTTTTAGATAATCTTGTACTAGGTGCAGGCGGTGCTTCAGGTTATAATAGTGGAGATATCATCGCAACATTAGTTATTTTCATCGTATTAATGTTACTACTTAAGAAATTCGCTTGGGGTCCACTTATGGGCATTATGCAACAACGTGAAGAATTAGTAGCGAGTGAAATCGAAGCAGCTGAAAAAGCGCGCAAAGAATCGCACCAATTTTTAGAAGAACAAAAGAGCCTTCTTAAGGAAGCTCGTACAGAAGCACAATCGATTGTTGAAGGCGCTAAGAAGCAAGGCGAATTACAAAAAGAAGAAATTCTTACTGTAGCTCGTAATGAAGCAAATCGCTTAAAAGAATCGGCTTTACGTGAAATTGAGTCTGAAAAAGAAAAAGCTATTGCAGCTGTACGTGATGAAGTCGTTTCATTATCTGTACTTGCAGCATCTAAAGTCCTTAGCAAAGAGATTTCTGAGGCAGACAACCGTGCTCTAATTGAAGAGACGATTGCGAAGGCAGGGGAAGCTCGATGAGTAATTCAACTGTAGCAAAACGTTACGCTCAAGCGCTTTTTGAATTGGCGCAACAAAAAAATATTCTTACTGAAGTAGGAGCAGACTTAAGTGAACTAACAAAAGTAGTAAAAGAATCGCCTGATTTTTTAACGCTTTTAAATGCACCTAAGTTCTCCGTTGAACGAAAAAAACAAATGGTAGCTGATATCTTTAATGGTGCAACACCAGAAGTTTTACACACTGTTCAACTTCTAGTTGAGAAAAAACGTGTCAACGAGATGACACAAATTGCTAAGGCATATGCTGAACTTGCTGCGCAAGCACAAGGCACTGCAGATGCAACAGTATTTTCAACACGTGCACTTTCTGCAGAAGAAAGCGCTAATATTTCAGCAGCGTTCGCGAAACTTGTTGGAAAACAATCATTAAATATTACAAACGAAGTTGATCCATCTTTACTTGGTGGTATTCGTGTTCAAATCGGTAACCATATTTATGATAKCTCAGTAGCTAATAAACTTGAGCGTCTAAAACGTGAATTAATCRGTTAATAATTTAGAAATGTGAGAGGTGACATACATGGGCATCAAGGCTGAAGAAATCAGCAGTCTGATTAAACAACAGATTGAGAATTATGAATCTGAACTTAAAGTAAGCGAAGTTGGTACAGTTATCCGTATTGGTGACGGTATTGCTCTTGCTCATGGCCTCGACAACGCCATGGCTGGAGAACTACTAGAGTTCTCTAATGGTGTTATGGGTATGGCTCAAAACCTAGAAGAAGGTAACGTTGGTATCGTAATCTTAGGTCCATACACTGACATCAAAGAAGGCGATGAAGTTCGTCGTACAGGTCGTATCATGGAAGTACCAGTTGGTGAAGAACTAATTGGTCGTGTTGTAAACCCACTTGGACAACCAGTGGATGGACAAGGTCCTATCAACACTACAAAATCTCGTCCTATCGAAAGTCCAGCTTTCGGTGTAATGGCTCGTAAATCAGTACACGAACCACTACAAACTGGTATTAAAGCGATTGACGCATYASTACCAAYCGGTCSTRGTCAACGYSAKTWAATCATSRSTRACCGTCAAACYKGWARAACATCTGTAGCTATCGATACAATTCTTAACCAAAATGACCAAAATATGATTTGTATCTACGTAGCAATCGGTCAAAAAGAATCTACTGTACGTGGTGTTGTAGAAACTCTTCGTAAACATGGCGCTKTAGATTACACAATCGTTGTGACAACTTCTGCTTCTCAACCAGCTCCATTATTATTCTTAGCACCATTTGCTGGTGTATCTATGGCTGAAGAATTCATGTTACAAGGTAAACACGTATTAATCGTGTATGATGATCTTTCTAAACAAGCATCAGCTTACCGTGAACTTTCACTTCTTCTTCGCCGTCCTCCAGGTCGTGAAGCATATCCTGGTGACGTTTTCTACTTACACAGCCGCTTACTTGAACGTGCTGCGAAGTTAAATGAAACATATCAAAATGGTTCAATTACAGCTCTTCCATTCGTTGAGACTCAAGCTGGGGATATCTCTGCATACATCCCAACTAACGTAATCTCAATCACTGATGGACAAATCTTCTTACAATCTGACTTATTCAACTCAGGTGTACGTCCAGCGATTAACGCCGGKCTTTCTGTATCACGTGTAGGTGGATCTGCTCAAATTAAAGCGATGAAAAAGGTTGCGGGTACWSTTCGTCWTGACTTAGCTGCATTCCGTGAGCTTGAAWCAYTTGCTCAATTTGGTTCAGATTTAGATAAAGTAACACTTGCTAAACTTGAGCGTGGTAAACGTACGGTTGAAGTTCTTAAACAAGACCTTAACAAACCACTAAAAGTTGAAAAACAAGTTGCAATCCTTTACGCATTAACTAAAGGTCATTTAGATGATATTCCAGTACAAGATATCGTTCGCTTCGAATCAGAATTCTTAAGCTGGTTAGATTCAAACCACACAAACGTTTTAGATCATGTTCGTACTACTAAAGAGCTTGCTCCTGATGCGGATTATGAAGCAGCAATCAATGCATKCAAAAAAACTTTCGCTAAATCAGAATAAGTCTTAGCTAGTCACTTGATTAAAAAACAGAAGGTGGTGAAATACCAGTGGTAAACTTACGCGAAATTAAAGGTCGTATTACTTCAACAAAGAGTACGAAGCAAATTACAAAAGCAATGCAGATGGTTTCTTCTTCTAAGTTACGTCGTGCAGAGCAAAATGCTAAAGCTTACGTTCCTTACATGGAAAAAATTCAGGACGTAGTAGGCGCGATCGCTTCAGGGACAAAAGACAGCGGACATCCAATGTTAACTGCTCGTCCTGTTAAGAAAACGGCTTACTTAGTCATTGGTTCTGACCGTGGTCTTGCAGGTGCTTACAATTCAAGTATCCTACGTCAAGTACAACGTACGATTAACGAGCGTCATAAATCAAAAGACGAATACGTTATTWTAGMAGTAGGTCGTGTTRKKCGTGACTACTTTGTGAAACGTGATCATAATGTCATCAGTAATGTTGTCGGTCTACCTGACCAACCAACATTTGCTGATATTAAAGAAATCGCTCGTAATGCTGTTGGTATGTTCATTGATGGTACGTATGACGAACTTTATATGTACTATAWTCACTTTGTCAGCGCTATTGCTAGCGAAGTGACAGAGAAAWAACTTCTTCSATTAAYAGATATTGCCCYTGCAAGCGGTACTGMTTCTTATGAATTCGAGCCATCTGGTGAAGCAATTCTAGAAGTGTTACTTCCACAATATGCGGAAAGCTTAGTTTATGGCGCATTATTAGATGGAAAAGCAAGTGAACATGCTTCTCGTATGACGGCTATGAAAAATGCAACAGATAATGCAACTGATCTTATCTCAGACCTTTCTTTGCAATATAACCGTGCACGTCAAGCGGCGATTACACAAGAAATTACAGAAATCGTTGGTGGAGCTGCAGCCTTAGAATAGGCAAGCAGCTTCCCAATGTCGTATAAGAATACGATAGGAGGGTACACAGTAATGAATAAAGGACATGTTATTCAAGTAATGGGTCCAGTTGTTGACGTTAAATTCGACAATGGCCAATTACCAGCAATCTATAACGCTTTAACAGTTAAGATTGAACGTCCTAATGAAGAACCAACAATTCTTGCATTAGAAGTTGCGCTTCATTTAGGTGATGATTCTGTTCGTACAATTGCGATGTCATCTACTGATGGCTTACAACGTGGAGCAGAAGTAACAGACTTAGGAAAAGCTATCTCAGTACCAGTGGGTGAAGTTACACTAGGTCGTGTATTCAACGTACTTGGAGAAGTAATTGACTTAGGTGAAGAGATTCCAGCAGACGCACGTCGTGATTCAATTCACCGTGAAGCACCAACTTTCGAGAATCTTTCAACTACAGTTGAAATTCTTGAAACAGGTATCAAAGTAGTAGACTTACTTGCACCATATATCAAAGGTGGTAAAATCGGTCTATTCGGTGGTGCCGGTGTAGGTAAAACTGTATTAATCCAAGAATTAATCAACAATATCGCACAAGAGCACTCTGGTATCTCTGTATTCGCTGGTGTAGGTGAGCGTACTCGTGAAGGGAACGACTTATTCTTCGAAATGAGCGATTCAGGCGTTATCAAGCAAACAGCGATGGTATTCGGTCAAATGAACGAGCCACCTGGCGCACGTATGCGTGTTGCTTTAACTGGTCTTACAATGGCGGAATACTTCCGTGATGAGCAAGGTCAAGACGTACTTTTATTCATCGACAATATCTTCCGTTTCACACAAGCAGGTTCTGAGGTTTCTGCCCTATTAGGTCGTATGCCTTCTGCGGTAGGTTACCAACCAACACTTGCAACTGAAATGGGTAAACTACAAGAGCGTATCACATCTACGAACAAAGGATCTGTAACTTCTATTCAAGCGATTTATGTACCAGCCGATGACTATACTGACCCGGCTCCAGCTACAACTTTCGCCCACTTAGATGCAACAACTAACCTTGAGCGTAAATTATCTGAAATGGGTATCTACCCTGCGGTTGACCCATTAGCTTCGACTTCTCGTGCATTATCACCTGAAATCGTAGGCGCTGAGCACTACGCAATTGCTACTGGTGTACAACGTACAATCCAACGTTACCGTGAATTACAAGATATCATTGCAATCTTAGGTATGGATGAGTTATCTGATGAAGATAAACAAACAGTAGAACGTGCTCGTCGTATTCAATTCTTCTTATCACAAAACTTCCACGTAGCGGAACAATTCACTGGTCAAAAAGGTTCTTATGTACCTGTAAAAGAAACTGTTCGTTCATTCAAGGAAATCCTTGATGGCAAATGGGATCACCTACCAGAAGATGCTTTCCGTCTAGTTGGTTCAATTGATGAAGTAGTTGAAAAAGCGAAAAGCATGGGCGTAGAGGTTTAATACTAGGGACGAGGAGGAAAAAATATGAAGACAGTTCTAGTCAATATTGTCACTCCCGACGGCCCAGTATACGATTCTGAAGTATCAATGGTAATCGCTAAAACAACTTCAGGAGAAATCGGTGTTCTTGCAGGCCATATTCCAATGGTTGCTCCACTTGCAATTGGTGCAGTGAAGCTTAAAAAAGAAAACGGTTCGACTGATATTGTTGCAGTAAGCGGTGGTTTCATTGAAGTTCGTCCAGAAAAAATCTCAATTTTAGCGCCGTCTGCTGAAATTGCTGAAAGCATCGATGTTCAACGTGCTAAAGAAGCCGTTAAACGTGCTGAAGGACGTCTTCAAAGTAAACAAGACAACATTGATTTCAAACGTGCTGACCTAGCATTAAAACGTGCGTTGAATCGTATCAACGTTCATGAGGGTAATATCTAATTCATTTTTAACGGGCAGATATCGCATCTGCCCGTTTTTTAAGGTGAATAAACATATTGAAGGAGAAATGGAGGATGCTACATGGAAATATATGAAGCGATCGGACAAGAAGCTTTATTGGGTATTTTGTCTCACCTATTTTTTATTGCTATTACTTTTTACGCATTACAAGCTTTTATGATCGAAAAACTATTTAAAAAGAATCGAGTTTTTCAAATTCAGCTCATTTATATTTTACTTAGTATTGCGATAGGCTCAGCAGTATCTAATTTCTTTCTTCAAATATCTAGCTGGTCAGGTAAACTTCCTTATTTATTTTAAAGAATTCGTTGCTTTCTTTCATAAATTTATAGGTCTACATACTTCAAAGGACTTTATAATACCATTTGTGTGGCCCTTTGAACTATGTAAAAAGACGCTAATACATTAAATTCTTATGAATTTTACGCTATTAGCTACCAAGATACCCATTGATAAATGTACGATAATAGGGCCTGCCACTTAATTTTTTATAGAAAAAAGTGAAAAGTTGTTTTTTATTCATATATCTTTGGGTATGTATTAGAAGCGAACGGGTTATTGGTCATTCACAAAAAAAATTTAGCAGCGTACAATAAATAAATAGCAAAAAATCTAATAATGGCTTAAAATAGTGATTTGGACGCTTGAACGAGCGTTAGAAAAGTTGTACTATAGAGTTGTTTGTTTACTGATTATGACATTATACTTCTTTATTAAAATAAAAATTTGGTAGGTTAATAGATTGAATTCGGAGGGACATAGGGTGGATAAAATAATAGTGACTGGCGGCCAAAAACTACAGGGAAAAGTACGTGTAGAGGGCGCAAAAAATGCAGTGTTACCAATCCTTGCAGCAGCTTTACTTGCTTCAAAAGGAGAAAATGTAATTAAAGAAGTCCCTAATTTAGCAGACGTCTTTACAATAAATGAAGTACTTAAAAGTTTAAACGCAGCAGTTACATATATACCTGAAGATAATGCCGTATATATAGATGCAACAAAAGAACTTTCAAGTGAAGCTCAATTTGAATTTGTTAGTAAAATGCGTGCATCTATTTTAGTAATGGGATCTCTACTTGCTCGTAATGGTTATGCTCGTGTAGCACTTCCTGGAGGCTGTGCAATTGGATCACGTCCAATTGAATTACACTTAAAAGGCTTTGAAGCAATGGGTGCAAAAATTTCATTTGGCCATGGCTATGTTGAGGCGAAGACAGAGGGTCGCTTAAAAGGGGCTAATGTGTATTTGGATTTCCCAAGTGTTGGGGCAACTGAAAATATCATGACAGCTGCATCTTTAGCTGAAGGGACAACTGTAATTGAAAATGCAGBGAAAGAGCCTGAAATCGTGGATCTTGCAAACTTTATTAATAGTATGGGTGGCCGTGTAATCGGTGCGGGGACAAATACAATTCGTATCGAAGGAGTCGATACATTATATGGAGTAGAGCATCATATTATTCCTGACCGTATTGAAGCTGGTACATTTATGGTGGCAGCAGCTATTACGAGAGGAGATGTGGTGATTGAAAACGCAGTTCCTGAGCATATGACTGCTTTAATAGCTAAAATGCGTGAGATGGGCGTAGAAATTACTGAGTTGGATGAAGGAATCCGTGTACGAGTTCCTAAAACACTAAAAGCAGTTGATATCAAAACAATGCCACATCCTGGTTTCCCAACAGATATGCAATCACAAATGATGGCGTTAATGCTTACTGCTGAAGGTACGAGTATTATTACAGAAACGGTATTCGAAAATCGTTTTATGCATGTTGAGGAATTCCGTCGCATGAATGCTGGTGCTAAAATAGTCCGACGTTCAGNGNNGNNNNAGGGGCCTGTGGATCTTCAGGGAGCTGAGGTAATGGCAACGGATTTACGAGCTGCGGCTGCATTAATTTTAGCAGGTCTTGTATCAGAAGGAATGACACGTGTCACAAAACTTCATCATTTAGATCGTGGTTATGTTGATTTCCATGGAAAATTAGCATCTCTTGGTGCTAATATTGAACGTATTACAGAAGAAGTAGTGACAATTGAAGATGTAACAGTTGAATTGCCTACAAACTAAATAGATTTTAAAACCCTTTGCTTTTTATGCAGAGGGTTTTTGTTTTCTCATAACTACAAGAAATCTAGCATATTATTCCTTATGAAAAAATGGATGATTAGTATAGGTGTCATTTGCTTAGGTGGGGCATTATATATGCTTCCTATAGTAGGGTTTAGTGAAAGACAAGAGGCTATCATACCTCAAACTAGTGATAAGAATGCTTGTGAAATATTTATAGAAGTGGAGGGGCAAGAAGAAAAAATCCCTTTGGAAACGTATATTACAGGGGTAGTCGCTGCAGAAATGCCCGTTTCTTTTAAAAAAGAGGCACTGAAGGCACAAGCTATTGCAGCACGCACATATGCGTTGAAAACGACAAATTACGGAAAAATTGCGATCGCCCCAACTGTGGCAAAACAAGTCTTCTATGATGAAGAACAAAGAAAGGCGAATTGGGCTAGCAATTTCCTGGGAAATGAAAAGAAAATTGTCGAAGCTATCAATGAAACACAAGGACAAGTTATTCTTTATAATAATGAATTGATTACAGCMATGTTTCATTCAACAAGCAATGGTAAAACAGAAAGTGCTTATGGATATGGTGGAAATGATATTCCATATTTGCAAAGTGTTGCAAGTATATCTGATCAAACATCTCCTAAGTTTGAGGCTGAGCAAGAATGGACTTTAGCTCAATGGAATAAGCTCTGGCCTATACAATGGCAACCTAGTGATTTTAATCGTATCCAGTTATTTTATAATGATTCTGGACGAGTAGAACGTTTACAGCTAGGGAATAACGTCTGGACAGGGAGAGAGGTAAGAACGCTCCTTGGTATACCATCAACTGATTTCACAATCATCTTTAATGCCAATAAAAGAAAAGTTCAAGTGAAAACTCAAGGTTATGGGCATGGAGTGGGCATGAGTCAATATGGAGCTGAGGCAATGGCAAATGAAGGAAAAACAGCTGCCGAAATTTTACACTATTATTATCAAGATATTGAAATAAAAAAAATAGATGCATGTTTAAAATAACTTCTAGTTGTTCACACTGCAACTAGAGGTGATGAAAATGAGAGAGGATAAAAATAACAAAGCTTCTCAAAACCAAGATCCAAATCAAAAGGAAAATGGCCAATTACAAAAGAAACCGTGGTTTTGGCCAGTAGTTTACACAGGTGGTGCACTTGTTCTAGCAGGATTGTTATTTGGTTACAATAGTCTCGTATCAAAAGTAGAAGAGGCTCCTTTACCAGATTTAGCTGAAGTAGATCCAGGTCCTGTAGTGGAAACTAATGCACGAACTGAAAACATGAAGTATCCATTCAAAGAAGAGAATTTTAGTAAAGTACAAGTCTTACAAGAATTTTACGAGTTAGAGGCAAATGAAGAGTCTCGTGAAAATGCACTAATGGTATTTAATCAAACATTTACTACATCTTCAGGAATCTCTATTGCTATGAATGGTGAAGAGTTTGAAGTACTAGCTGCTATGAGTGGTAAAGTACTAGAGGTAAAACTAGACGCATTTACAGGCAATAAGATCGTGATCGAGCATCCAAATGGTATGCAGACACATTATAGCTCTGTGAAGGATATCGCTGTTAAAGAAGGCGATGAGGTTACACAAGGTCAAGCATTAGGAAAAGCGACTGACAACGAGTGGAATCAAGCTGCTGGCGTCCACATGCATTTCGAAATTCTTGAAAACGGAAAATATATCAATCCGAAAAAATTACTAGCTTTTTAATGAGAAAAGCTAGTAACGCATAAAAAGTCAGCATTKTATCAAGAAAATGCAAAACGTGTTCTGAATAGCTTTGTCCTCACATAAGGTGAAGAAATGCGCAAATGTGCATCTGATTGCCAAAGCATTTTGTGAAATTGTGTGGAAAGGACGAAGAACGTGCATGAGCACATTCGGAAGCGCTGCATACGCCTCGGTGAATTACTGATTGAGACGCGTGAGACTGTGCGTGTCCTCGCGAAAATGACTGGTTATTCAAAAAGTACGGTGCACAAGGATTTAACAGAGCGATTACCAACAATTCATGAAGGATTAGCTGMCCAAGTGAAAGAAATACTCGCCTACCATAAGGCCGTACGTCATATTCGCGGAGGAGAAGCAACGAAAAACAAGTGGAAAGAAAGAGCGAGTCAAGAATGATTCGTTCTTTTTTGTTGTGTTGGACAAGCATAAGTGATGATTTTCTAAGAATAGTAATTCTATATTATAGCCGTTCACTGCCTAAAAAGAAAACAGTCTTATTCACTAAATTTAGGTGAAATTACCAATAGAATATGATAAAATATTCTAGAKAAAGARATAAAATKAACGTTATGTAGTTGGAACTGGCGGGAAGGAGAAATTATAAAATGTTTTCGAAAGATATTGGCATTGACTTAGGGACTGCGAACGTATTAATCCACGTTAAGGGGAAAGGGATCGTCCTCAATGAWCSMYMYRWYRKRKSGWTCRWTRARRASACAAATAAAGTATTAGCGGTTGGGGAAGAAGCCCGCCAAATGGTAGGGAGAACGCCAGGTAATATCACAGCTATTCGTCCACTAAGAGACGGAGTCATTGCAGATTTTGATGTGACAGAGGCGATGTTAAGACATTTCATCAATAAATTAAACGTAAAAGGATTTTTGGCGAAGCCACGCATATTAATTTGTTGTCCAACGAATATTACAAGTGTTGAACAAAAGGCAATTCGTGAAGCTGCTGAAAAATCCGGTGGTAAAAAAGTATATTTAGAGGAAGAGCCAAAAGTTGCAGCAATAGGTGCTGGAATGGATATTTTCCAACCAAGTGGAAATATGGTAGTCGATATCGGGGGCGGAACGACAGATATCGCAGTTCTATCAATGGGTGATATCGTAACAAGTGAATCCATTAAAGTAGCAGGCGATGTGTTTGATAACGATATTTTGCAATATATTAAAAAAGAATATAAATTGCTGATTGGAGAACGTACTGCAGAGGCAATCAAAATGACAATTGGTACAGTTTTCAAAGGTAGTCGCAATGATACAATGGATATTCGTGGCCGTGATATGGTAACAGGTTTACCACGTACAATTACAATTGTGTCTGAAGAAATTGAACGTGCTCTACATGAGTCAGTAGCCATGATTGTCCAGTCAGCTAAAAATGTCTTAGAAAAAACACCACCTGAACTATCAGCCGATATCATTGATCGTGGAGTGATTATAACTGGTGGTGGTGCATTGTTACATGGAATGGACCAGCTATTAATAGAAGAGTTGAAGGTACCTGTTTTCATTGCAGAGAGACCTATGGATTGTGTAGCCATTGGTACAGGTATCATGCTTGAAAATATTGATCGTGTGCCAGCATCCTTATAAAAATAAAATGAGGTGATTTCTTTGTTTAAAGGATTTTATACAGTTGCAACAGGTATGATCACGCAACAAAGAAGAACAGAATTACTTACCAATAATTTATCAAATGCGAATACACCAGGATTTAAGGCAGATCAATCTACGATTCGCTCATTTCCAGATATGCTAATGTCTAGCATTGGAAAAACAAATGCTCCTGCTCACCAACAAGCCGGCGCTGAATATATGAGTCAAGTAGGAGCTTTAAATACAGGGACATATTTACAAGAAACATTGCCAAATTACATACAAGGCCAAATCTATAACACTGATTTTACAACAGATATGGCATTGATTAATGGAAACTTACCACAAAATGAAGATGGTGTGACGGGTTCAATTTTCTTCCGACTAGAGCATCCTGCTGGTGGTGAGGCTTACACACGTAATGGTAATTTCACGTTAGATGGGCAAGGCTATTTAGTTAATGGTCAAGGATTATATGTACTAAATGATGCTGGGCAACGTATCCAGCTACCAAATGATGATTTCCGATTAGATGAAAGTGGCGCTATCTTTGTAAATAATCAACAAGTAACTCGTGTTGGTGTATCATTTGCTGCTAACCCGAACATGCTACAAAAACAAGATAATGGCCTTATTCGTACAGAAAATGGTGAGAACTTGCCAACAGCTTATGGAGCGAATGGTGTTTCCTTTACACTACGTCAAAACTTTTTAGAAGGGTCAAACGTAGATTCTGGTCGCACAATGACAGATTTAATGACTGCCTACCGTGCATTTGAAGCAAATCAAAAAGTATTACAAGCTTATGATCGTAGCATGGARAAGGCTGTGAATGAAATCGGAAAAATTTAATGGGCGAACAGGAGGCTTTTATCAATGCTACGTACAATGATTACAGCTACAAACACAATGGGGCAATTACAAAACAAACTGGATACCATTAGTAATAACATTGCTAACAGTAATACAACAGGCTATAAAACAAAGGAAGCATCCTTTAATGAATTACTTTATCAGCAATTTAATAATGATAAGCAGGATCGTGCAGAACGACAAACACCTGTTGGTATTCGCTATGGATCAGGCGCAATGATTGGACAAATTAAATCCAATGAAAAGCAAGGTTCATTACAAACAACTAATCGTGATTTAGACTTAGCTTTCACAAAAGCGAAACAATATTTCAATATTTTGATGCCAGATGGTGAAAATGGAACTGAAACAGTGTATACTCGACAAGGTGACTTTTATTTATCTCCATTGAATAATGGAACAGTTATGCTTGTAACAGCAGAGGGTTATCCAGTAGCTAACGCTGCAGGACAAGCTATTACATTACCAGACACGGTTCAAAAGTTTGCTGTTCGAGATGGTGGCGTATTAGAAGCATCTTATCCAAATGGGGATATTATTCGTACGGATTTAGCTGTAACAGAATTCCAAAAACCGCAATTAATGGAGCATGTTGCCGGTTCTTATATGGGATTACCTAATAATTTAGCTGAACTTGGCTATACGCAGGCAGAAGTTTTGACAGAGCTTGTGGGAGCCAACCGTCAGCAAATTGGCATGCAAAGTGGTACACTAGAAATGTCCAATGTTAACCTCTCGAAAGAAATGACAGAACTCATTCAAAHACAACGTTCTTATCAATTCAACGCAAGAGCKGTGACATTAGCAGATCAAATGCTAGGACTTATTAATGGCATTCGATAGGAAGTTATCCAAAAACGCATAGTAAGGAATGAAGAGGAGTACAATCTATGACAAACGATTCACGTCGACGTTCTGTGCCGACACAAGAAACCGATACGCAACCGCAACCAAGAAAGAAAGAACGCCGCTCGACTGGAGAGCAACGCGAGGTTCGATGGGTGCAAATCCGACTGATTCCGATTTGGTTACGCATTGTAATTGTTCTCATTTTAGTCGTTGTTGCCGCAGCATTAGGCGCAATGTTTGGCTTTAGCGTTATTGGAGAAGGCAATGCTATGGATATTTTTAAACGAGAAACATGGCAGCATATATTTGATATTATGAATGGTAAAGAATAACATTATTMTTTACCTTACTTTGTGTATACATACTTTATTTTTGAGGGGGAAATGACATGTTAACTGCAGAACAAATTCAAGCAATTTTACCACACCGCTATCCTTTTTTATTCGTCGATCGCATCATTGAATTAGAAGAAGGGAAGCGTGCAGTAGGATTAAAAAACGTTTCAATTAACGAAGATTTTTTTAATGGGCACTTCCCAGGTTATCCAGTTATGCCAGGTGTGTTAATTGTGGAAGCTTTAGCTCAAGTAGGTGGAGTGGCTTTATTAAATGCTGAAGAATTTAAGGGTCGTTTAGCGTTTTTAACGGGTGTTGATAATTGTCGTTTCAAGCGTCAAGTCGTACCTGGCGACCAACTTAAATTGGAAGTAGAATTTGTAAAACTTCGTGGCGCAATGGGTAAAGGTCATGGTGTAGCAACTGTAGATGGAGAACTTGTATGTGAAGCCGATATTCTATTTGCAATTGGGCCTGAACAGCCTAAACAAGCTTAATTTGCATTTGTAGACCAAAAGATATAAAATAGATAAAGTCAAGTCAAAAATTGATTAGTAGGTTCTTAAATTGCGATGGTAAATAAGCGATTGTGAATTGAAATAGATGTAATTTTTAGGTTTTACAAACGTAGGAGGATTATTAAGATGTATAAGGAATTGTCTTCAGGTATTAAAATTAGCATTACTCGTTCGATTTCAACATCTTTTGAAACATACTTAGCAAGTATTGGTTGGGATGAAGAGCGCTTTTCCATGGAARACTTCATTGCAAACTGGCAGWCTTATKTTCAGGAGAAKGCCGCGTGGATCGAAAAAATCCCTGCTGATACATTGATGAGCGCACAGTTTCATGAAGAAATGGCACAAAAAATCGATGAGGTTATTGCCAAAATTTTAAATGAAGAACCAACAGCACAGCAAGTCGAAACAATCGAGGCATTGCAAAAAGAGCTAGGCACAAACTATAGCTACGACTGTAAAGCAGAGGCAGCATATATTGAACAGTTATTAAAAGAAAAACAAAAATAGTTTGTACAAAAATCGGATAGTTCCCTCCTTTCTCGGGCAATCTATGTAGGATCACAAATACAGTAGATGTATTTGATGACATAGTACCCAAGAAAGGAGGTTTTTTACTATGTGGAAAATGTCATTTTTAACCATCATTCTTGCAACTGCATTCCTTGGAGGTTGTAACTGGGGAAATAATGCAGTAGAAGATCACCCTGTTCGAGAAGTCGAGAATGACGTACGTCGAGGAGTCGACGATGTCGAGGACGCATTAGATCCGAATAATCGTGACGATGCATACGATTGATCTAATGTAAATGGGAATGGTGTAGATCGAGGTACTGTTAACGATAATACAACATTACCTGAAGCAACAACACCTGGTTCAAATGCCGATATCAACAGCACAAACGGCTATGACAACACACCAAATGCAAACGGTGTAAATGGTGTTGAACGTAATGACAACATGAACGGTAACAATAATAATGATGTTGTCGACGATAAAGTAAACAACACTGAAAAATACCGTGATGKTATGAATAACCGATAACATAAAAAGAGTGTTTCCTCTGCGGAAAACACTCTTTTTTCAATTTAGAGGAAAGCAAAGCGAATACCGGTGGAAGCAGAGTAAGTACCCGCGAAAACAGAGTGAATACCTGCAAGCTAAGCAAAACTCCCATCAAAAAAATTCTTCATATGCTCCAGTATATTTTCTGTAAACACGATTCTTATAGGTACCGGTATATGGAAACTGAAACTTCCGGAGCAATCGAGTAGCTACATCGTTGGAATTAATTTAAAAAAACGCTATAACTGTTTTAAAGGCTTCTTCCTTATAGCAACCACCAAATGAAACCCTCCTTTTTCAAATTGTATTGTACAAAAAAATTACTGCTTGTCCAATAAAAAAAACGATGCAAAAATTCGCATCGTCAGTCATTTTTTAATTTTGGTCGCTTTTTCATATCTTGTGTAAAGCGATCCAGTAAATCCTCTAAAGAAACACCCTCAGCAAGTAGCTCGGAAAGTAATTGTTCTGCATATTTTGATCGTTTAATTTTAAGCGTACCTTTTAATAGGACTGAAACATGATTACCGATTTCTTCAACAGTATGTACGATCACCTGAAAAGGAGCGGGTTCATTATCTGGGAATGAAATAACTGCACGTACATTGAAGACTGTAGCATTCGCTAAGAGCTCATCAAAGGTTGAGCGATATTGTTTTTCCATAAACAATTCAAGTACCCAAGATTGATGGCTATTTTCCTGATTAATAATGATGCCATCGATTAAAGGGAATGGTTGCACGCCATCTTTCGTGACAAGGTCAAAGGAAAGCATTTTAAAGGTTTTCAATATGTATATTCCTCCTAAGTCTGTCATTCTTTTAGTATAACACATGAGACAGTTGTTGTTTGTGATGCGCACCTGTGACGGTTTTTCAAAAACTGCGAGATTGCAGATTTCATGGAATAGCATTTGCCATTACARCCTAAAGCATTCAGCTAGAAAATTAATAAAAAATAGAAAAATAAAAATGCCGATTTACCCAATTTATGCACAAAAACTGAAGGAAATTAACAATATTGATTTTTGCGAATACCGGAATCATTTTGTAAGATGAGAGCAATCAAAAGCAAAGGAGGTGAATGAATGAATCAAGTCGGATTGGTTGGANNNKTNNNNMAADNCCSNGTGTTACGTTACTTATCTGGAAATCGTATGCAGACCCATTTCTCACTAGCCATTAATCGTAATTTTAAAAACAATCAAGGGGAAGTAGATACAGATTTTGTTTTCTGTACAGCTTGGGGAAGGCTTGCAGAGAATATCGTTAAATATTGTGGAAAAGGTTCATTAATCGGTGCCACTGGCCGTATTCAAACAAGGTCATTTGTAAATGAGGAAAGCACAAAGATTTTTATGACAGAGATAGTGGTTGAGGATGTTAGATTTTATCAACTTAAACAAAGAGATAGTGACGAAGCAGTTACTGTACCGGCACAGCCACCGAATGAACAGGAACACTTAAAGGATTTTGTTTTACCTTAGCAAGTATAGTTTACATACGGGGCAAGAGTACTTTCATTGTCTGATCCGCCATTCTCCTTATATTTCTTGCACCGTAACAAACAGAAAGGAATGATGTGTAACACTAATAATAAACATTGCTGAAGACCGCACAGCAATGGAATTTTCAAACAACTAAATACGAAWNAKGAAGTAAGTAGGGAAAAGAAGTAGCAAGTTCCWCTMAAAGAGCGCCAAGAACTATTTGCTCTTGGCGCATCTCATTATTATATATCTAATGTTATTAAATCGCGGAGTTCTTGATCTTCTAACTCGGTCAACCACTGGCTTGATTGAATAAGCTCTTCGGATAATGCAGATTTCTGCACCAGCATCTTATCAATTTTTTCCTCGATCGTGCCAATTGTCACAAATTTATGGACCTGCACAAATTGTGTCTGTCCGATGCGATATGCTCGATCTGTTGCTTGGTTTTCAACAGCAGGATTCCACCAGCGATCTGCATGTAAAACATGATTAGCTGCTGTTAAATTAAGTCCTGTTCCACCAGCTTTCAAAGAAAGGATAAATATAGGGAAATCTCCTGCCTGGAAAGCCTCTACTAAGCGGTCTCGCTGCTGCTTAGGCATGGCACCAGTTAAAAACGGTGCATCTACATTATATATTTCACTAAAGCAATGTTGTAGCAATTGTCCCATTCCAATATATTGTGTAAAGATGAGACATTGCTCGCMATTGTCCACAATCTCAGCTGCCATTTGTACAATGCGCTCTAGCTTAGTCGAACGTGCAAGCATTGTTTCGGCATCCTCGAAAGGTTCCTTTAAATATAAGGCAGGATGATTACATAGTTGCTTTAATTTACTGAGCATCTTTAAGACGCGACCCTTTTTTTGAAAGCCTGTTAACTGCTCCAACTGATCAAGCGTCTCTAAAATATAGCCCTCATAGAGTGAAGCTTGCTHTDTTGTTAATGGACAATATTCATTCGATTCTAGCTTATCTGGTAAGTTAAGCTGTAAATGTGGATCTCGCTTTGTACGACGCAATAAGAATGGCTGAATTTTAGCTCGAAGCTTCTGCTTATGCGACTCTGATTCGTCTCGTTCAATAGGCAAAATAAATTCTTCATTGAAGCGACCAAAACTACCTAGATAGCCCTTATGAATGAAATCAAAAATAGCCCATAACTCAGATAAACGATTTTCTACAGGTGTCCCAGTAAGAGCTATGTGATGGTCACCTAGCAATTTACGAATGGCTTTCGATTGTAATGTTTGCATATTTTTTATGTTTTGTGCTTCATCAAGTACTACCGTTGCCCATTCGATATCCTGTAAAAATTCAGTATCCTGTGACACAGTACCATAGGTTGATAAAATGACATGTGGCTTTTCTGCTGTCACTAGCTGTTTAAACTCTTCATCCTTTGCTCGATTTGCTTGATAATGTGTATGCACAATCAGGGACGGGGCAAATCGAGCAAGTTCTTTTTGCCAGTTCCCAAGTACTGAAGTGGGACAAATAATGATGGATGGCTTTGTGTAAGTTGATGACTCATAAATATGAAGCAAATAGGTAATCAATTGAACCGTTTTTCCAAGTCCCATATCATCAGCTAGACATGCACCGAAACCTTGTTGGCGCATAAAGACTAACCATTCAAAGCCTTCTAATTGATAAGGGCGTAATTCGGTTTGTAGGGACAATGGAATCGAGACGGCAGGTAAGCCTTTCTTCTCCAAAAGTTGCTCCATGTATGCTTTTAATGATTGTTGTATTTCCAATGCAAAGATTGGATCATCTCTCAGTGCATCATCTGCATCTTCTTCCTCAAGAGGTGCAGACAGGTCTTCTGGTAACTCCCTAAATAATAATTCTCGAACAGTCCAACTTTCATCTTCTGCCTGTTGCATCAATTCACGCATTTCTTGCATCCAATTGGCATCTACTCGGAACCATTCAGTACCAATACGAATAAATTCACGTTTCTCATCCACAAGTTTTTTAAACTGCTCAGCTGAAATCGTTTGTCCGTTCATAGAAAACTGCCATTTAAACGTTAAAATATCATCTAAACCTGCTACCTTCCTTGTGGAAACATTACTAGTTGTAACACGTACTCGGATTTTGGATTGTTTTAAATCCTTTAGCCATGCTGGCAGTACAACATCAAAACCAAGTGCCTGCAATCTAGCAAGATCCTCCCGTAAAAAAGAGCGAACTTCTAAATCTTCCAGTGTCACACGAATAAAGATATCACTATTGATCGTATCGATGGATAGAAGTTCTACAATTTGCTGTTGTTGCTGTGTAATTTCAGTCGCAAACATTCGCCACTTTGTAGGTAGTGTCTCTTCAATAGGTAAGGATTGTTTACGAATAGCAGGTGTCCAGTAGTTTTTCGTTGTAGCAGTGCTTAGCACCGTTTCTAATAACCATACATCGGCATCTTCTTCTKGCTCACTTAACCGTAAAGAAACGGAAACAGCTCCAGCTTGACGAGCTTGATCCAATGGCCAGCCTCCACGTAGGAAAAAGGGTAATAACTTTGGTAAATCAGCTAGTATTAGCCCAACCTGTGAAAGCTTCTGCTGTACAGCTGTTTCCAATAATGCTGAATCTATATGATCAATAGGGAAAGTTAATGATGAAAAATCATCTGCAATCACAGCATGTGACCAAAGTGCTGGCTCTTGCCAGTATGCTTGTAATGCGTAAACTTTTTTTAACCATTCTATACTTTCTTCATTTGCACCACTCCAATTGATGAAAGGGTGCTGGAAGCTTGTTGAAAAAATATCGAGTAACTCAGCTGTAGAAACTTCAATTGTAAAATCAGCTCGATTTGTTAATAATCCATAAACGTTTGCCTCATAAGTAAAGAATAGCGAAGAAATTAATGTATCAACATCGATTGTTGTACCATTTGCAGTAAAACCCTGCAACGTAAAATATCCTTCCCGAGCTACTTCAATACGGAGCTGTTGTGTTTTGGAAAAAGGGGAAGGAGCATTTATTGTCATCATACTAAGTTTCCTTTCTCAATTTCTTCTTGTAACGCACGTAGTCGTTTATATTCTGCACGAATGGTTTGCATATATGTTTCAAAATAAGCTGCTTTACCAGCTCGCTTTGCAGCGCTACGCATACTTTTCCAAATACGCACAGCCTGTTTATAATTTAAGCGTGATTTTTGCGTAATTTCAGCCATTGCATAGACATGATATAAAGGTAAAACAGTTGCAGGTTCAACCTGTAATACATCCTTTAATCCACACATTTCTAAGTAAGAGAGGGATGATGGGTTTAGTTGATGCAAAGCTGCCCATTCCCGATAGCGACCTTTTTTAATTAAAAAACTTGAGAACGGCTGTAGTCCATACACACCAAAGGCACTATACAGCGTTGCTTCCTCTTCCTCCGAAAGCTGAATCTCGTCAAATAAAAGTTGGAATTGCCTTACSTATTGGGCACGCTGAACGACTGGAACGACCTCCTGTAGAAACACTTCAGTCAAAGGTAAAATTGCTCGTAAAATGACTGCTAATGAATTGGACTCTCCAGCACGTTGTGCAAAAGTAGCTAGTTCAAACAAATCCTGCATTTGTGGTAAATCAACCTGTGCCAACTTTTCAAGCAGTAAATCCTCTTTCTGTAATAGCACATAAAATAATAATTTTAGTGATTGTAGAGAAATTTCTGCTGAAGAGTGAACAAGATTATTTACGAATGCCAAGTCCTGGGCTCGGAGATGCTGTTCATAGGAAACTAGTGCCCATAGTAGCATATATAGACGAAGGCKATTGGCAAAAAGTCCTTGTCTTTCTAATAAAAATTCTCTTACTAGCTCTTGGATGGCATCATAAAATGGATCTGTTGCAAATAGTCGTGATCGATTAGAAAGCTCTGTAAGAATGCTCTCAAAAGATTGCGTGCTTTGTTCGATAAAATATATCATATAAGGTGAATCTAACGAATGTCCAGGTGTTTCATTTAAATGTAGCCATATCGAATTAAAAATGGCTAGCTCCATATAGAGCTTATAAAGAGGTTGCCATTCACGCTCAACGGGTATATGTMGACGA
This sequence comes from Lysinibacillus sp. S1, assembly GCF_044986265.1. Taxonomy (NCBI): domain Bacteria; kingdom Bacillati; phylum Bacillota; class Bacilli; order Caryophanales; family Bacillaceae; genus Lysinibacillus; species Lysinibacillus sp. S1. Next base: position 2,103,054 of record NZ_CP173154.1, on the reverse strand, counting down.
MGACGCTCMAAAGCATCGRTTCTTACAGCGGAAAGCCCATAGCCTTCTAGTATGCGCCCAGGTGGTAATAATCGTTTCATCACCTCATCCACCATCATCGACCAGCTTTGCGGGCTGCGTTCATCTGCTAAAGATTTTAATTGAACAGATTTTTGTGCACGCCAAGCACTCGACCAATTTTGAACCGAATCAAAATATTGGTAGAGAGCGAGTAAAGCACCTATTTGATGTCGACACCATTTTGCTTGAGGACAGCTACAATGTAGCTCTTCCTTTGAAAAATCAATTTCAACAGAAGCGGGTCTGACATCTTGAACACTTGCATATAATATAGAACTTGCTCCATTAAATCGTTCAAAAACAATGGACTTATTCCTTACTGAAAAGACAGCACGGCGCACTAGTTCCTCATCTTCGGTAGAGGAAGGATGTAACCCTTGTTCAGCTTCTTTTAATTTAGTCAGCACAAATGCTTGATGTTCCTTAGCTAATTGCGATATAGACAATGCCATAACCTCACTCCTTTCATCATGTATGGCTATAGTTAACATTGTTAATTGTAAAAAGGAAAAAAAGACTGTCCTTCCATTATACGATTAAAATGCAGTAATGATAAGCTGAATGATCAGAAAGAAAAAAATGAGGTAAAGATAGTTAACAAGGCTTTTGATTTGTGTTAAAATCTGAATAATCAGATAACTAGGGAGGGATGAAGGATGATGCAAGTTCAATACATGAAGCCGTTTTACACAAAAGTTACTGGAGATAAATTACGTCTCGTATTTGCTTATCAATATTTCTCTATTTTAAAAGAGAATGAGATTTTCCATTTCATTCCCATAGAAGGTAAAGAGATGATCATCAACATGAAGACACAGCAGATTGAAAATTTATCTGAGGTTTTTGTTTTCCAAAAAGGAAATCGCTTTATTCGGTTACCACTTTATCAACTATTGCTTATTACTAATGTTCATGAGCATCTAGCACCAATACTTGAAAGCGCTACACCAAAGCAACAAATTCCGATGGTTTCTACTGTGACGGTTGGTGAAATCGATCAGCTTATTGCAGAGTTAGAGGAGAAAAATTTGGATCATTTGATTGATCAGGCATTACTAGAGAATGATAAAGAACTCTTTTTCGAATTGCTACAGCAAAAGAGCCATCAACTTGGGGGTTTCAAAATTGAATAGATGGAATGTCCAGTAAGCACCTACTTATCATAAATGACAAGCAGGTGCTTTTATTATGTAGTTAATCAACTATAAAATGTTAAAAACACATAAAAAATTAGAAACCATTTCCAGTATTAAGGTCAATAGATGAGATGTTGGACCGATATAAAAACAAGAAGGTGGTGAAATCATGCTTGGTAAGTGGTCAGCAACAGGGATGGCAATCCTGAATAATATGAATCGTCATTATGGGGCGATGAGTAAAGCCATGCTACGAATTTCTTCCGGATATCGAATTAATAGTGCAGCAGACGATCCAGCTGGACTGGCGATTTCTGAAAAAATGCGTGCTCAAATTCGTGGCTTGAATATGGCAGCTAAGAATATACAGGATGGTATTTCGCTTGTGCAGACGGCAGAGGGGGCACTGAATGAGACACATGCCATGATTCAGCGTATGCGTGAGCTAGCAGTGGAGGCAGCCAATGATACATTAACAGATGATGATCGTAAAAAATTAGATTTGGAATTTCAAGAATTAAAAAAGGAAATCCAGCGCACATCAACCGATACAGAATTTAATACAAAGACATTACTTAATGGGGATTATGAAACAAATGGCATCAAGATTCAAGCAGGCGCCAATGCAGGACAGAGTATAGAATTATTTATCAATGGGATGGGGTCCGAGGCACTTGGGTTGAAGGATACTTCTATTGCTACTCGTGAGGAAGCGGAAAAAGCCATGTCTTCGATGGATGAAGCCTTAAAACGTGTTTCCAATGAGCGCTCACGTCTTGGTGCCTATCAGAACCGCTTGGAACATGCCTATAATGCTAATGTGAACACGGCAGAGAATTTACAAGCAGCAGAGTCTCGTATTCGAGATGCAGATATCGCAAAAGAGATGATGAATATGGTGAAGGCGCAAATTTTAATGCAAGCAGGTCAATATGTTTTAGCGATGCATATGCAACAGGCCCAGTCCATTTTAAAATTATTAGAAGTAGGAAAAAAATGATGAATTTCAATTAACATTGAAATTCATCATTTTTTAATGTTTATTTTGACAAAGCATCAATTGCTAATTTAGCAGKKGSAKTKGYKTCAKYKTGMAATGGGATGASGGSYTGGCGCATKTTKKCTWGAACTGTTGKATAGGATTMARGAATKKCTACAGCGTGTTCAAAAAATGTTACACCATTCCAATCATCAACCTCGACATGACCGATGACAGGCTGATCAACGATATCAGCAAACGCATCAATTTTCGGATCATACGAAATGGCAATAAACGGTGTCGCATAGATTGCCGAGAAAATTAAGGAGTGCAGTCGCATACCTATTAATAGTTGAGATTGACCAATCACTGCGATTTTTTCTTCAATAGATAAATCAGCAGGAGCAATCAAGCTCTTTTCCTTCATAAGTGCTGCTACTTCCTGTGAAGTAATAAAATCATGCTCACCATGCATAGGCMGGAAAACGATTTGCTCACCCTGACGTACTAATTCATCTAGGCTKTGTGCAATTTTTTCCTTGTAGGCAACAGCGGATGGCCAATCTCGAACGCTTACAGAGATATAGCTATCGGCTGACAAAGAGMYRTTTYYTAKMCACWYAYMMKRRMMSWCRWKACYGTTAAGTCCCATAACAGGATCTGGTACGATCTTTGTTTCTTTTCGCACACCGATCTCTGTTAAAAGAGCTAGAGAGGCTCTATCTCTGACTGTTATTTGTTCGACCTTATTAAAAACTGTACGAACAATAAATTTACTAAGTGGGTGATTAATCGGGCCCATACCTTGGGCGTAAACAAATACTGGCTTCTTCAACCATTTTGCGATTTGAATAACGCCCGCATAGTAAGGAATCGTTTTCATGCCTGTTTGATCCTGCATGAGACTACCGCCACCACTAATCAGTCCATCTGCTGTTTTAAGTAATTGACGAATTTCTTTCATTTTCCAACGGTTAATGGCTTTGACACCATATGTTTGCTCAGTAGCTGCTGGATTATTAGATAATACCGTGATTTCTATATCACTTTGCCACTTTTTTAAAGATTGGATAATGGACAGTAGAATGGCATCATCTCCGACATTATCAAATCCATAATAGCCAGATAAAACAACGTGCATTATGACCACCTCGCGATTGCCTTAGAAACCCAACGATAACCGATTTTGAAGATTAGGATAAACAAAAGTCCTACTACAAGACCTAGAGATACACTGTATAGTGTACGTAATACAGAAACAGCTACTGGGATGTGTAGATGAGTAAATGTATTCATGATGGATAAGAAACCGATAACACCTGGTACTAGGAGAATACTTCCCCATTTGCGATTAATCCCCATTACATAAAGCGCTAATATGAAGAATGGGAAACCAATTAAAAATTCCTTTGTTCTTGGTCGAACATACAATGTATTTTCTAGCCATTGTCTAAAGGCTAATTCCATATCACTTACAGAGCCAGAGTTACCTGTTCGGCTAATGTAAAATAATCCGACACCTGCCAACACAACGAGTAGTAGCACATGCCAATATTTTAATTCTTTATTTAACAATGTTACCGTATTTGATAAAGAGTTCTTAATGTTTTGTTCAGCTAGTCGGTTTATCTCAATCACTGTAAATAGTAAAACACCCATAATTGGAATAAGATAAACAAGCTTAACCCCTTTAAATACAGCAAAGCCTGTCATAAAGGCATTACCATTCAATAAGCCAATAACAATTACAATGCCAATAACGCTAATTGCTACTGCCTTTAAGTATTGGACCAATATGTTAGACACCTTCGTAGAACCTTGCGCTGATTTAATGACTGCATAGGTTGGGGCAAGGACTGCAATAATGAGTGCAAATGCTTGTAAAAATAGAGTACTTTTCAGGATAAAGTACGCAATCGCTAGTATAGCCATAAAGCCAGCAGCTGCGATACGAAGAGGCATCCATTTTACTAATTCTGAAATGATAAAGGTAAATAAAATACCTGCTACTAATACGGTTGCTGTGACCCAAGCTGGCACTATTACTTTATCAAATAGCTTTGGTTCACCTGCTTTGAAATGATCTGGCATTGTGTCATGCACACCATTTAGATAATCAATCGTTTCTTCTACATTTTCTTTGGCATTACCTGATGTTTTAATATGATAGAAAATAGAGCGAATATTACGCTCTTTGACAGCGCGTGTTGTACGGTCAATACTTGCATTTAGCTTTAATTTAGTCTCTCTATTGACATTGATGCTATGCAAACGAATCATCTTGTAATCCGTCATTTGAGCGATTTTACTTTCGCCTTTAAGTGGGTTACTTTCAATTGTGTAGAAGTAATAGCCAGCATCATTTAATTTTTCAACTAATTGATTGCCGTCTTCTTGTCCAAAACCAATAGCTTCATCACCTTGACCAAGTAAGCGGCCTGCTGAAGCCTCTTTTAAATCGACTAATTGATTGACCAACTTTTCATTAGCTACTTCATTATCTGCATTTTCCACCTTAAAGATGTGAGCTAGTCCATGCTTACTAATCATGTCAATAGCAGGCTGATCATAGCCAATTGGAGTTTTTAAATCAAAATTGTGGTTAGAAGCAGGAAGGAAATAGAAAGCTTCTTCTCCTATTTGTACTTCCTCTGGTTCAACGCTCTCTATGATCAGTTTTTGGTAGCTTTCGTTTTCAGGCACTCGAATATAATAGCCACTATTAGTGGTATCAACAGCATCTTTATAAGGTGTAAACAATAATTGTGCTGCTAACTCACTTTCTTTATAAACAGTAATTAAGTTTTGCTTTTCCATTTCCTTTAATGTTAAGGGCTCTAGACTCACAGTATTCAGCCCAGCATCCTTTAAGGAGGAAAGAATTTCATCCATTGTTAGGTCGCTATTTTTTTCTGCAGTTTGTATTTCATCATAGGGAATAACAATCTCATAAGCATCATTCGATTGCTCCGCATTCCACCTCTTCATGATACCTGTAGAGGAAACGACGAGTAAAAGAACAATGATTCCCCAAAGCCATTTCTGTTTTGACATAAGTGTCCTACCTCTCTTATTTATGAAAATCTTTTTCCGATAACAGGGATTTTCTTTAAATCTTGTTTATGAATAGCTTTCATCAGCCATAGTAGAAGGAAGTAAAGAGCTCCACCAACTACGATTGCGACAGTTAGATAGCCCATTGCCGACATTCTTGACCAATGTGTAAAGTCAAGCCAAAGTGTTGGTAATCCAACTGCTGCTCCCATTACAATTGAAGACACAATCATTTTCACCGTATTTTTTCCAAGGACAGTAAAGCGAATCGTACGATAAATAAAGACAGAATTCACAATAAATAACACAAAATACACGAGCAAGGTTGCATAGGCAGCTCCATCTAAACCAAATGCTTGAATAAGGAAGATGTTAGAAAACACCTTAAGGACAACACCGCTCAAAATAATGAGAGCTCCTGTTTTGGCAGCATTCATGCCCTGTAGAATACCTGTTCCTAGCAAAGTTAGTGATGTAAAGACAGAGCTTAGATTGATGATGGCTAACATTAAGCTCCCCTCTAAGTCTTTAAAAAGAGCTAGATTTAAAGGCAAGGTTAAGGCTAGTAGCCCAATCGCAGCTGGCCATGAAATAAGATGTGTCATACGATGAGTTTGCTCAATAATAGTGCGTGTTTCATCCAATTTACGCTCAGCTAGCTTCGTTGTAATCAACGGCACAAGCGGCAAGATAATTGAAGAAGCAAAAACAGTCGTAATTTGAACTAATGTAAGTCCTCGACCATAAATACCATAAAGGTAGCTAATTTCACTTGCATCTGCACCAGCACTTMTTAAGCCATATGTAACCGTAAAGGAATCKACAAAGTTAAAGAGTGCCATTGTCAMAGAACCGATCGCAATGGGAATAGAAATCTTTAAAATGGTTTTACTGTATTTAGAGAAATCCTTACCAGAATATTTTTCCTTACTCGTCACTTTTACCGAAGAACGGAAATATTTAAAGAGTAAATAGAAAAGTGAACCGAGGGCTCCTAATACAGAGCCTGCCATAATTCCACCAGYTACGATATCATTTGAATAATCCATTGCTACTAGGAAATACGCAACAATTAAAATTAATGCAACACGTACTAACTGCTCAATCACTTGAGAAATGGCAGTARGTCGCATATCCCCAAATCCTTGGAAAAATCCACGATAGACAGCCATATAGGGGGCTACCAGTAATGTAAGGGCAACAATAATTAAGGCAATCTCTGTTGAAGGTCCACCAAGTGCATTCGCTATCTGCTCTGAAAAGCCGTAAATGATTGTAAAACTAATGACGCCAAAGGATAATGCAAGGATTCTTGCAGTCACATAAATTTTCTTAATTTTAGCAGTATCATGACTCGTCCTAGCTTCGGCTATTAGCTTAGAAATAGCGATAGGGATACCCGCAACGGATAAATAAAGTGCTACCATATAAACAGGATAGACAAGACTAAAAATACCAAGTACTTCATCACCAGCAATATTTTGAAGTGGTATACGGAAGATACTTCCGATTACTTTGGAAAGTAAGGTGGCAATCGTCAGGATGAGTGTGCTTTTAACAAATGTTGACTGACTCATTTTGTTTTGCCCTGACCTTTAAACTTTAATGCAAATACCTTTAAAGCAAAGCGAGGGAGCACAAGCATTCTTCCAAACCGACTCGGCTGGCGTAACAGTCGATAGAGCCATTCAAGATTTAACTTTTGCCAAATTACTGGTGCACGTTTTACAGTACCAGCGATGACATCGAAGGAGCCACCTACACCGATAAATACACCCTTTGAAAATTTATCAAGATTTTCTGTTATCCATTTTTCCTGTCTTGGTACACCTAATGCCACAAATACAAGATCAGGCTGTAAAGTTGCAATTTCTTTTGCAAAATCATTATTATTCCAGTCGAAGTAGCCATCATGATAGCCAACGACATCAACGTTTGGATAGTTCTTATGAATATTAGCAACCGTCTTTTCGATAGTTTCCTTTTGAGCACCTAGTAAATAGATTTTAAAATGCTTTTGCTGACCWACCTCTAACAGACGTACCATSGTATCATAGCCAGTTACTCGCTCTGGAAGTGAATCTCCAAGGATTTGTGCAGCCTTAACGACACCAATGCCATCTGCACAAATGTATGTTGCCTGCTTTAAGTAATTCATGACATTTGGATTTTCATTTGCCTGCATGACAACTTCAGGATTGGCTGTCACAACGAAAGTTTTTTCTTGCTGTTCAATACGATTAACGAGTAMATCAACAAACCCTTGTTGACTAATATGTAAAAAGGGTACGCCCATAMTSGTTACATGCCTCATATAGTGTTCAAACCTTTCTGTAATTCCATTTTCACTGCAATCTATCATACCACAAAAGCAATATTGACAGGAAATTTTCGATAATGGGTTTAACGATGATTACCTAAAGTATAGCTCTTATTAGTAACGATTTTTACATGGTATAGCGATTGTCCTATTAAGCTTTTTTAGGACACTATTTTGACGTAGAATTTACTAAATTTTAGGGGGATAGTATGAAAATTATATCCTAAAATTTCGAGTTTCTTCTATTATATAGCGCTTTCATCTCGGTGATAAAAAATGACTAACAAAAAGAGTGCGAATTATCTTCGCACTCTTCTTTTGCGCATCCTATTAAAATCATTTTTTTACAATATAATCGCCATGTACCCAACCCGTTTTTCCGTTGTAAAGCACCTGATACCAGGCACCATTTTTTATAAACTCACCTTTATCGTCTACAACACCGATAATAAAGCCATTCGGTTTAACAGTACCTAAAATAGCACTTGTCGTAGATGGTTCACTTCGAACATTAAGTGTAATGTTCATATTAACAATTTGTAAGCCATTTTCAAGACTCACATAATCATCAATCACCCAGCCTTCTTGTCCATTGACACTTACTTTCAACCAACCACCATTTTCACCAAGAACTTTAAAGGAGGTATCCTTTGGCAAATTCGTAATAATCGAAGCATTATCTGCTGTATTTGGATACGTTCTCATATTGAGATTAATCGTCGTTTTACCAGTTGCTCCAGCTAACCCTAAATCCAATGCGTATTGCTTCGATGGACTCGGTAATGATGGAGCGGAAGATTGACTTTGATAGGCAGGCACATCAAACACTAGGTTTGTTGTCGTATGAGCACCAATTAATTCATAAATATCATAGATCTTTTTCGCTTGAATGACAGCCCACATCACATGTGTTGCATACTGGTGGACTGTCGGATTATCAGGATTCCAACGCATTTTATAGAGCGTATCCTGCCCCCTGCTAATATACTGATCCTTTACAAATTGGGCACCGCCGATAATGGCATCCTGAACAGTAAACCAGCCATTTGTATAAGCGCGCTCCGCACCATACTTATTAGCATCGGCATCTATAGCGCCAATACCGTAAGCATTGTAGGTTGTCTTAATAGCAGTTAATTTATCGCGATTTTCTGGTGTTGCTACCATCGGCTTGCCATTTGTATCTAAGCCAACCTCGATCCCTTTAATCAGTGCAGAACCACCATTGGCTGTTTCATGCAAKGCATGGGAGACTAAATAAATAGCATTGATTTTATTGTCTACACCAGCTTGAATGAARGCATCTGCTGTACCTACTAAGCTTCCTTTATTGGCAAGTACTTTATCATTTAGCTCTTTTGCACTCAGATTATTGACGACAGTAGATAATTTTAGGAATTGATAATAAGATGGGCTATCCTGCATAAAGCNTTTTGGGTGTACATAGTATGACACTAGTGCCTCGCTAGCCGTGAAAATGCCCGCACCATCGACCTTTGGATTATTCATTGTTTGTTTAGTTACTACAGAGGAGTAATCATATGAGTAATTCGTCGTCATATATTGCTTACCGCCTGTCCCAGGCGCCTCTAAATGGATTAAACGATAAAGCACGGTAGCTGCCTCAGCACGAGTTGTTTGAGCAAGAGGTGCAAATTGATTATTTGGCTTCCCAACAAGTAGTCCTGTTGTGACGACAGCTTGTACATCTGCATAGGCCCATTTGGCAATGCGCGCATTATCACTAAAAGCAATAGGGGAGGAAGATGTATTGATGTTTTGATAAGTAAGAGCTCTTTTTAACATAGCCGCCATTTCCTGACGATTAATGTGATTATTCGGATGGAACTTACCTTGCTCGTCACCTTTAATTAACCCGTGATAGCTTGCTTGCTCGACTACTCCGTAATACCAGTCACCTTTTTTAACATCTGTAAAGGTTGCCTGACTAGAAGCTGCTGGTAAGTTCAGTGTTCTAACAAGAAAGGCTGCAAATTCAGCACGAGTGACAGCATCATTCGGACGATATTGGCCGAATTCATCACCCTTCATTAAATCGTTGGTAATAAGATAGTTCATTTCATGGTAGGCCCAGTGCTTCGAAATATCTTCTGCTGAAGCGGTAGTTGGCGCAAGATATAACATGCCTGCTAGCACGGCCCCGTAAAGAGGAAATTTACGTTTCATTTTTTAAGCTCCCTTCAATAGCTGATATGTTCTATCAAACTATCAAAAGTGTAGCATAAAAAGTGGCAATCTATTATTACAACATGGGAACAGATAGATTAAGCTTTTTATTTAATAAAGAAGAAACTCATAAAGTTGTTGGGGAAGAGGCAGAATTCGCTAAGAAACGCCTTCTATATTTCGGTTTCTTTACAATTATAACTAAAATATTACGGGAGTCTTTAATTTTTGACAATTTAGTAACCATTCCAGAAAATGCTTGGTTATTATTGAGAGTAAKGTATAATAGGTAACGGAACTATATGTTACCAATCCAAATGAGGATATAATTAGTTGTAAGTTTAATGGTTTCTATTAAATACCATATTAGGTATGGTAAAAAAATCTTCTATAACTAAATTTATGTCCCAATGCTTGAATTTCGGAAAAGATAGTGTTATATTATTGTAGAAAGTGAATAAACTTACTAGAATGGTATTCTACTACGCTTTTTCTAGTAAATTTACTAACAAATTTGCTTTAGTTTTGTATTATTCAAGAAAGCTATAATACATACATTTAGGTAACTAGGCGGTACTATAGTTTTCGTTGGATTAATATCAATTTAAGGAATTTTAGGGAGGAATACATTAATGGCAAAGCAAAACAAAGGCCGTAAGTTCTTCGCGGCATCAGCAACAGCTGCATTAGTTGCATCGGCAATCGTACCTGTAGCATCTGCTGCGCAAGTAAACGACTATAACAAAATCTCTGGATACGCTAAAGAAGCAGTTCAATCTTTAGTTGACGCTGGTGTAATCCAAGGTGACACTAACGGGAACTTCAACCCACTTAACACAGTAACTCGTGCACAAGCTGCAGAAATCTTCACGAAAGCTCTAGAATTAGAAGCTGACGGCGATGTAAACTTCTCAGACGTTAAAAAAGGTGCTTGGTACTACAACTCAATCGCAGCAGTAGTAGCAAACGGCATTTTTGAAGGCGTAAGTGCAAACGAATTCGCTCCAAACAAATCTTTAACTCGTTCTGAAGCAGCTAAAGTTCTTGTAGATGCTTTCGGTTTAGAAGGTAGCGAAAGCCTAAGCCAATTCGCTGACGCTTCTCAAGTTAAACCATGGGCTAAAGATGCTCTAGAAACTGCTGTAGCAAACGGAATCTTCACTGGTTCTGAAGAAAACGGTAAATTAAACCTTAAACCAAACGCAGCGATCACTCGCCAAGACTTCGCAGTAGTATTCGCTCGTACGCTTGATCTAGCTGTTGAAACAGTTGATGCTTCTGTAAAAGCTATCAACGCTACAACTGTTGAAGTAACATTCGACGAAGAAGTTGATAACGTAGAAGCTCTTAAATTCAAAATCGATGGCTTAGAAGTTAAAAACGCTGCTGTTAAACAAACTAACAAAAATGTTGTTGTATTAACTACTGAAGCTCAAACTGCTGACAAAGAGTACGTTGTAACTCTTGATGGCGAAGAAATAGGTAAATTTAAAGGTATCGCAGCAGTAGTACCAACTGCTATCAACTTAACTACTACATCTGTACAAGGTGTTGTTGGTCAACAAGTATCTCTTAAAGCTGAAGTTAAAGTTGCAGAAGGTCAATCTAAAGCTGGTATCCCAGTAACATTTAACGTTGACCCATACGATTCTAACTCAGAAAAAGTAAGTTCATTAAACAAAGCACAAGTTGTTGAAGTAACAACTGATGAAAATGGTGTTGCTACTTACACGTATACTCAATACAATGCTGGTGCTGACCAAGTTGTAGCATACGCAACTGGCAACCCTGCTAACCGTAGCTTTGCAAAAGTTTACTGGGGAGTTAAACCAATTTTATCTCTTACTTCTAAAGAAGGTAATACTTTAGATAACGGTAAAGCAAAAACTTATACAGCTACTTATTTAGATCCTGTAACTGGTACTCCAGTTAAAAACCAAGAATTAAAAGTTACATTCAAAGAAAACATTGATGAGTCTGTAACTAACGATACAAATGCAGTAGCTACAGATGTAGCAACTGGTGCAACAGCTAAACCATTTGAATCAAAAACTGACCAACGCGTATTATCAGTTAAAACAAATGATAAAGGTGAAGCTACATTCACAGTTACTGGTGCAAACACTGCTGTAACTCCAATCGTTTACAAAGATAGCGATGCTTTAAATACTTCAGGTTGGAATCGTTTAGATGTTCGCGATTTACAAGTTAAAGCTGAAGAAACTAAATTTGTTGGTGGAGCTTATACATTCAAATTCAACAAAGAAGAGCAATTTGAAGCAGTAGCTGGTAAAGCATTTACTTATGAAGTAGAAGTATTAAAAGCTGACGGTAAACCATATGCAGGTGGTACAGCAACAGTTGCATTAAACGAATTAATCGACTCTAGCTTAACAACTAATACTGAAGCTTACATTGTAAATAACTCAAAGGTTAAACCTGTTTCTGGTAAAACTGGAGTTTACACTTTAACTCTTGATAAAGATGGCAAAGCTAAGTTTGACGTTAAAGCAGACAAAACTGAAGTAAGTGCAACTCCAGTAGTATGGATTGACATTAACTCAGCATCAAACGTTCAAGGTACTCTTGAAAAAGAAGAATCATTCAAACTTGCAGGTTCAGTAGTATTCCGCTCAGAAGTTATTGGAAGTGCAAAACTTGAAGATAAATCTGATGTAACTGGTGTCTTTGGCGTATCAGGTACTGGTTTACAACAACCAACATACAATATTCAATTATTAGACCAAGCTGGTAGTGAGTATTCTAAAAACGATTATGCGGTTAACCGTGTAACTTATACTCTTTCTAACACTGGTAACAGTGCTGTAGATTTAACATTAGCTCCTACAAACTTCAATGTTGATAGTATTTCTAACAACAATGGTTCTGCTAACTTAAATGTACACATTGCTGCAGGTCAATCAGTAACAGTAACTGGTCACACTACAACTAACCCTAAAAATGTTGCATTAAAAGTACAAAATGCAAAAGCCGGTAAAGTAGAAGTAACTGGAAGTGTTACTACAAGTGTTAAAGCTTCTAACGGTACTTGGACAACTAGCAATTCTTACTATTCTGCTGGAACAACAACTTCTGAGTGGGTAGATGCTACAGTAGCAGGTACTGAAGTAACTGGTCTAGTTAAAGGTTTCCAAACTGTAGATTTAGGTGCTGGTGAATGGGGTTACGCTCTAGTATTAGTTGATGGTACTTCTTCATACCAAATCGTGAAATACGGTCAATCTAACACTTACTTCACAGGTACACAAACAGACTTCAACCGTCTAACTTCTACTGATGCTAATGGTTTCGAAAAAGCAATTTCATTAGAAGACCGTCTGAACATTAAAAATTCAGAAGTTCGTCTAATTAATGTTGATGCTTCTAACAAAGATAGCCAAGCAAAAGGTAATGATACAAGTGTTGTTGGTACTGGAATTACTCAAGCTGTTGTTAACGCAGTAAATAGTGCGTCTAACACTGGTCAAGTGAAAGAAGCATTGAAAACAGTTAATGCGTTCAAAGCATTATCTGATGCAGATCAAAATGCTGTAGCAACTGCTCTTACACCAGCTCCAGGTACTTTATATACTGTTGATACTTTAACTACTGCATTCAACACTGCAATTAGCACACAAGTATTTGCACCAAAAGTAGCTGCTGTAAATGGTGCTGCAACTTATGCAGCTTTAATCGCTGCTGTTAAAGAAGTACCAGGTGCAGCTTCAAGCGTAACAGCATTAGAAGCAATTACTGATGTTAACGTTCAAGCTTATTTAGTTGGAACTTCTACATTTGTTGGTACTGATTCAACTACATTCAACACTTCTGTTACTGCTGAAATTGCTGCTGCAAAAGCTTCAGTAGATGCAGGTAAAGTTACTGCTGCTCTAGCTGCTGTAAATACTGCTTTAGGCAATGTTGTTTCAGCAACTGATGCACCAACAGTTACTGCTGCTATTCAAGCGTTAAATGATAATGCTGCTACACTACAGCTTACTTTAACTTCTTTCAATAGCTTAGATGCTACTAAGAAAGCACTTGTAGTTGATGCTCTTGCAAATAACTATACAACTGCACAAGGATTACAAACTGCAATTAATAACTTGGTTGCTTCTGCTAATGATGTTACAGCTCCAACAATTCAATCTATTGCAACTGATGGATCTGATGTTGTAATTACATTCAGTGAGAATGTAAATGTAACAGGTACTGCTACTATTGATTTCGTAGCTGGTGCTACACAAGCTACAGTAGTAGCAACTGGTGCTGCAACTGCTTCAGGTAACACAGTAACATTTACTTTAACTGGTGCTCCAACTAACTTTGTAAGTGGTGTAACAGTTAATGGAATTACTGGATTAACAGTAACTGATACTGCATTAACACCAAATACAGTTACGTTTACTGGTTTAAACATTACTACAGTAGCTAAATAAAATTAATTCTTTAAAGAAGTTGTCGATTTTCGACAACTTCTTTTTTTATTTTAATAAATTGTAAATAATGAGAGTATTTATCTATTCCTGATTATCAAGTCTGAAAATATACATTTATAATTAAACTCAGTGTTTTAATTTTTTAATCGATAACTTGATGTAGATATTCCTTAAATATAATATACATAATATTTGAAATTAGGCATTTCAGTTTTTTGCAAGGAAGGTAGACAGTATTTTAAGTAGAAAAAAGAGATTAGAATACTTAGGGAATTTAAAATTTAAAAATTTTTCAAGTTAAGTCATATCCGTAATAACACACACATCTAACAGTTAATATATTATTGATAGAGAAATTTAAGAGCCTTTATTCCTTTTTTAGGAGTGAAGGCTTTTTATGTCTGAGGAGTAATTCATATAGTAGAGAAACAATATGCATTTGTAAGTAAAAGGAAGTTTAGAGGATCGAATCATTACAACAATTTATAGAAGGCATGAGTAGGTTAATAGGAAAGATAAACTTAATATAACAGTTAACAATAATGTTAACACATGCTGGAGATGTAAGAATGAAAGAAAGGATGGTAACATATGACCGATATTACAAGGAAATATTGGATTAGCACTCATGAGGGAATTCCCAAACAAACGAGAAAGATAATAAATGAATATTTACTAAGTTTAAAATTAGCGAATAAAGCGGAAGCAACGATTTCAAAATATCGTTCGTTCTTAGAGCGATTTTGTAGCGAGTGTTTAGTTGAGTTGGACTCGCTAACCTCCGAAGACTGTTGTATTAACAGTAACTGATGGAGCTACTGGAATCGATTTAGGTGCTGCAGCTAACCAAGGTGCAACTTATACATTCACTGCAACAGTAACTAAAACAGACTTCTTTGCTAAAGACGTAATTGTTGAAGTTAAATACAATGGTACTTACTGGGTAGTGGTAGTTAAATAATCCACATTCCTGTTAGTTACTAGTCTAATTTAATTTCAAATAATTCTAAAACCCAATCGATATTTTCGATTGGGTTTTTTAAATGAAAAAAGAATAATTCTTTGAATTCAGAAGACGTCTTAGTAAATCCCTCTTACTTCAAATAAATCTTGAAGTAAGAAGTCACACTCTTAACTCTCTACTACTTTTTTTAAAAGAACATAAAATTCCTTTAACTCATATCATAGTATTGAAAGGATTTTACCAGATTTTTTAAACAAAAAATATTTTATTGAACAAATAGTTTAATAGAATGAAGTCTTTATTTTATTAATAGAATTAGAAGCTATTTATGTTTTAAATTCAAAGCAGAGAAATATCATGTAACTGCAAGCTTGATATTGTGTTGTTTAAGTTAATCCGTAAGAAAACAGTCCGTTACAAAAACAGCACTATTTGATTACCTAATAAAGTCAACTTACTATCTCAACAAATGCTCATAAATGGTGACAAAGGATTTTCTATCAATTTATATAAAATATTAATAAAGGTTCCAAAGATATATAGAATATTTAACTGATTTTGTTTAAAAATCATTTTTTAAAAATTCATAATAAATTCTCTAAAAGAATGATTAAATGGTCTATATGACTCACACTTGTCATAGGAAAAAAACTTACGAGAGGGGTTAAAAGCCTGTAATCTTTTTATAAGTCAACAAGTCTACTAGAAATTTTCAATAAATTCGTTGTAAGAAAGTACTTTTGTATTTATTTTTAAAAAATGATAAACAGCTTTACATTTCTCTCTAAATTTGTTGTCCTCAACAATAAAAAAATCACATTGACTAGCATAAATTGCATGTGAAACATCATGCATTCTAGAACGCGCCTTTTTCGCGGCTTCTGGTCTAAAGCCAACTATTTCAAGAACATTAAACAAAACAGCAATAGAATGCTGTAATTCAGTAAAATTTTTTTTAGTTGCGGAATTTAATGTTTTTCTTAAAGACTGTAAAAATACTGGATTGTTTATTGCTAGTTCTTCTACAAATAAAAACACATCAGCATGATTAAATATTTCATCAAAAGGGATATTACTCATTTTTTTAGGGTCAAAATTTAACTCTTTACATTGTGATTTGAATAGGGAGAATTGAGATTTTTCATGTTCTTCAGCTTTTTTACTTAGATCTAGTGATTCTGTTACGCGTTTTAAAACAGTTGCAGCAGACTCTTGTACCTTAACTAGTTTGTTTGTATCCGTGGGTCTGAAAGTATGAAATTCAAACAATGTATCGATATCATTTTTATGTGATTGAATATGCTCGAACTTTTCAGATGGAATGTTCGCAACTTCCTCTAAGTACGGGGGACCATAACAATAATTATACTGTGTTTTTTTATTATGAAGTATTTCCCTAACATCTTGATGATTTCTGTAATTGATAAAGACATTATAATCTAAGTAAACGGTACTTTGGATACTTTCTTCATTTGATTTCAAATGATTAGTAATCATTACATAACATCCTTTCTTTTAAATATCCCTTGCTATACGGATTAATGATCAAAAAAAGTTTCAATTATATAGAATTAAAAAACCTTTTAACAAGAGGATGCGAAACTATTTTTACAGCTCATTGCTATTCGTTATGAGAAACGTAGAATAAGCACGAATTCAGTATTTATTCAATAGAAGCACAATTAGCTTTGACAAAAGAACAAAATAAAAAGTCTACAAGTCAAATTGAAGTACTAACAGAGTAAGTTTGTCAGCTAACGAAAATGATATTTATGGCTCACGCTCAGAAAAGAAGAAATACTAAGCACTAGATGGACAATACTCGCTTTTTTTATTAGTATTCTCCTTCAGTTGTCTATTTGGATTATGGGTCTATTTTTTTTCTGAATAATACCTAGTAAGTGCTTCTGCGGCTTTAAGGCGAATTTCTGTATTATGATCGTCTAGTAATACCTCCAATACATGTATGGCTTTATCTAGAATGGGATTGCTGTTTTCCTCATTCTTGGTATTGGATTCATTATTTATAAGGCCTTCAACAATGGAACGATGTTTTGTGATATTAGCAATGGTTCCTGGATATCTCAATGAGCCTCTGAGTTCTTCAGGTAATTGACTTCTCAATAGTGGCTTCTTATCAAAGAACCATGTTACTTTTCGTTGATGGGGATAGAATCCATCATTTGGCTTATCGACAGCTGGTTCATGATAATAATCACTAGTGATTTCTCCAATATATACATCCTTTTTATTATCATCAGGAACAATGACATAATCTCCAACATTCATCATTAATACAAACAAATTAACATTTCCAATTCCTTCAGACCAATCTTCTTGGTCTAATATACCCTTTAATTCATCATAGCTTTTCCCTGTAAACGACTTTCCTGCTGGATAACCAATTGCAATGAATCCATCATCCAAGAATTGTTTCATTCTGTTAATGCTATGTGGCATAGGTCGTAGTATCCAAACATTTTTTTCAATAATTATCTTAAACACTCCTTCAATATGTAATCACATCTGTTTACATATTATAATAACTATGTTATCTTTAAATTGCAAGTATTACCAATTACGTGTTAATGGAGGAATTCTTATGTTGTATTCAATTGAAGGAAAGAGAATGGCAAAAGTACCCCATTATGATAAGTTCCTGTTTTACTATGACAAAATGGATAAGGGAAAGTTGGACCAAATCATTTACCACTTAGCAACTATAATTGAGAATGAGGAAGTTTTTAATTCGAGTTACTTACCTCCAAAGCATTGGAAGGGCAGTGTGTTCTATCCTATTTATGAACTGATACAAGATAAACAAACATCAGCATTCTTCTATGGTCAATTATTATGGAAACTTATCATGGAAGACGAGAAAAAGTGGATGTTTCAGCAAGCAGATAATACATTAGGTAAACTATATTTCTTAGTGGAAAATCCCGACAAACTAACTGGTTAACGTAAAAAACAATGATTTATATATATGCAAGCTCAAGATATAGTTGGTTGGACAAAACGGTTTATTTTTTATCTCTCTGTATTTGTGTTAGAGGAACTGAGGAATATTGGGGATTGCTTGGCACCCATCGGATACGTGGTATTTTAGTTTTTATTAGGTGAATGGGGAGCGGACATCCTCCAGCAACATATTTACTCCGGATTTGGTTATGATTGAGTCTGTATAACGACTATACTATACCCTATAAGATAGAAACTTTGAGAAAATCTATCTTATAGGGTACTTTTGTTTAAAATGAGAAAAAGATAATGGGGATAAGCGACAAAATATTATTTACTAAAAAAGAAAAAGAACAACTAAACTGTAATCCTAAATATCTAGGCTCTTTTAGTGATAAAGCAATTACTTATAGAGGAATTTAAATGCCATTTTATTGAAGGGAATGACATAAGCAAACTCCTAAAGAATGAATTTTGAGGACGCTGGCTTAAACGTTGAACGGATTGTCTTAAAACGCCTTAGTTTAGCAGGTAAGCGTCGGTGTGCAACTTATCGTGTGACACATCTAATACTCTTTTAGATAGATTGTTATTTCTAGCATAATACATTATTCATATAGTTTACCCCAATAATGCGACTCAATCGTTCAATTTCTCAAAAAGAAATTGATAATTATGTAACTTTTTGAGGCTATTACTAGTCTACCTTATAGAGAAGTTTGATGTACTAATAGTGTGAAAGCAACCAAAAGAAGTTTTATAGAAAATGATCGTGCAAATTGGAAAAATCTTTTACATTATATGAAGCTTTCGAAGGAGAAAGGCTAGCACTCTAGTACCGAATTCTACTCTTTTCGATATAAATCCCACATTTTAGGGGTTTTTCGTGTTAAGATGATAAAGACTATTGTAAGAGGAAAAAGGAGATTAAGATGTTTAAGAAACTTAGGACTACATGTATTGTATCAGCAGTTGCGTTGGCTACGATTTTGCCAGGACAAGCGTCTGCATTAGCGACTAGTAACAATGGAATTCAGATAAAAAACAATGTTTCGATTACGATTAATGGAGAGACGATTCAAGTTAATGATCCTATTTTAAATAAATCGGATTTCTTATTATTACCAATGCGTGCATTATATGAAGCGGTTGGCGCAAGTGTGGATTGGGATAAGGAAACATTGACTGCATCGGCGATTCGCAATGGTAAGATGGTTGATTTAACGATCGATTCGATGACTGCTTTAATAGACGGAGAAGAGGTTGCAATGGATGTTGCGCCATTTATGTATAAGGATCGTACTTATATGCCATTACGTTTCGTCAGCGAAAACTTTGATGGTATTGTTAATTGGGATGAGGCTACCCAATCGGTAGATATTACATTATCAGATGAAACAACAGCACCACCGCAGGAAGATCCATATATCTTACATATCAATAACAAACGTATTGTCATGAAAGATCCGATTGTTTCAAAAGATGGAAGAACCTATTTACCTGCTAGCTATATTTATGATTATTTAGATGATTCATCTGGTACTTGGCAACCTGATGGTTCCTTTGAATTGTTAATTGGTGGGATGAGCTTTATTTTTAATGATAACAGCAATCAGGCTTTGGTTAACAATGAAGCAGTGACAATGATCGAAAAGCCATTTATACAAAAAGGCAAAATGTATATTCCTACCAAGTTTCTTGTGGATGCATTAGGCGGAAATTTACGCTATATCACAGAGAAAAAAGAAATGTATATTTATGTTTACCGTTATATGTTTACAAGCCCCTTCCTAGATAAATCATATGGCACGACGTCATCACCAGAGGCTGTTCCTTCTGCTCGTTTAGAGGGGGATCGTGATTTATTTATTAGTGATAATCCCGAAACGTTAACACGTAAGCTTGTGCCAATGAATAATGCGACGCTTGCCCAATATGATGTCAAACCAACTGCGGCAACGAATAAGCATCGTGTTTTTGGCTGGCATTACAACACATTAGGTACGGATGTCACTCTTGGCATTACCGTTCAAAACAAGTCTACGACAGAGAGCATTAAAGTGACTGACTCGAAGGGCATTAGCCAAAAAACGGGTAATAGCTGGGTAGGTCATGACCTAGGTTTGTCAATTGCGGACGCTACTTTAAATAACAAGCTTCAAAAATCAGAAAGTAGTGGTATTGTCATTGCACCAGGGGAAACAAAGATCATTGAAACATACGATTTACACTATGATTATATTATCGGCTTTTTACATGATTTAGATATTCAAGCAGTCAATGGTGGAAAGCCAGAGTATACGATTCGTACTGTGCTTTCAAAAGATAATACAGATTTAACAACAATCCAATCAGAACAGGTTGCCGTGGATGAGTATGCGAAGCATCCAAGGGGTGCGTGGCCAAGTGCTACCATTCTAGCAGAGCTACCAGCCTATACAGTAGATACTCCAGAGGTAGGCTATAACATTTCCAATGGCCGTACAGACCATTTACAA
The DNA here is from genome assembly GCF_044986265.1 of Lysinibacillus sp. S1. Taxonomy (NCBI): domain Bacteria; kingdom Bacillati; phylum Bacillota; class Bacilli; order Caryophanales; family Bacillaceae; genus Lysinibacillus; species Lysinibacillus sp. S1. Next base: position 2,082,456 of record NZ_CP173154.1, on the reverse strand, counting down.
ACAGCTGAAAATTCATTTTCTCAAATCAATGGTGCTGTAGGAAACCCAGGTCACTTCGGTATGAACTATAAAGTATCCATTCCTGTTGTCAATCCAACAGGCTCTACAAAAACGATTAAGCTGAAGTTAGCTGGTCGAGGAGGATTATACAGCGGAGCGATTAAGGTGAATGGCAAAGTGTATTTAGTGCCTTCTTTAAGAGTAGGGGCAGAGTATGTTGAATTACCAGATTTCAAAATGAAGGGTTCAAAAGATACGATTGAATTAGAACTAATGCATGCTGGTGGTGTCAACCTTCCAGTAGCAATCTATGTAGAAACAAAATAAAAAAGTCACTGGCACGGGTCACGTGACATGGTACGTGCCATACTTTGAATTAATTCGGAGTGAAAAATGGCAAGAAAACTAATAACGATTATTGTAGTCCTTTTCATGCTTACACTAACAGTTAGCCCCATCAATGGACAAGCTGCTGGTTTAGGCAATAAAGTCAGTGAAGTTAAAACAGAAGTTTCACCACAGGTAATACATTCACAGCAAAACTATACGTCAGGTTCGATACGTCAGTTTGTAAATGTTTTAGATGTCAATTTAAATAATACATATACAAAACTAGAAATAGGTATGCCAAATCCTATTAATTCATTAAAAACAACATCAGCGATGGCCAAGCAAAACACATATGATGGGCATCGTGTGGTTGGGGCTGTCAATGCCTCTTACTTTTTAGGAAATGGTATGCCTGCGAACTTGTTAGCAGAAAACAATGAAATTGTGAACTATGGTATTTTGGGGGATACATATGATAGCCCAACACAAAAGCCAGTTGCATTTGGTTTATCAAAATCAGGGAAAGCTATTGCAGATTATTATTCTACGAATCTAACTTTCCAAGTGAATGGCAAAAGCTATCCTATTGATCTTATTAATAGTGAACGAGGAACAAATAAAAACGTTTTATATACACCTGAAAAAAAATCAACAGGGACAAATACATGGGGGGTAGAACTCGTTGTGTCGGGCGCTAGCCAAGATACAAGTACCTTGCATTTTGGTGATCAGTTCTCAGGTACAGTATCTCATGTAACAGCTTACGGAGCAGAAGGTAACTCTTCTGTACCAGCAGATGGCTTTGTTATCTCTGTCCAAAATAAAGAGTTAGCCGCTGAATTAAGTAGCATTACAGCAGGTACAAGCGTGGATGTCAGCTTATCAATCGATCAAAAATGGATGGATGCACAGTTCATCTTAGCTGCTGGACCAATGCTTGTGCGTAACGGCAAAGTGGATATTTCTATGCCAACGAATTCAGGGTTTGCTTCTACACGTAGTCCACGTACAGCAGTAGCTATAGATGCTACAGGTACAAAGGTATCTCTTGTAACGATTGATGGACGCATAAGTGGTCATAGTAATGGTGTTAATTTATCAGATTTAGCTGCTCATTTAATTTCAGTGGGTGCTTCTTCGGCTATTAACCTAGATGGAGGCGGCTCTACAGCAATGGTGGCGCGTAACCCAGGAGGTTATTTCGCCAACCTAGTGAATAGACCGTCAGAGGGTAGTGAACGTCGTGTATCTGCCATTTTACAGGTAGTGAATACAGCGCCACCAGGGAAAGTAAAATCAATTACGTTAAGTAGTGTTGGTCAGGTAATGAAAGGATCTTCTGTAGATATGCAAGTTGCAAGTGCCTATGATCAATACTTGAATCCAATGACCATCAACCCAGCAAATATGAACTGGACAGTTGAAGGCAATATCGGCAAAATGGACGGTGCAACCTTCACAGCAACACAAAAGGGTGAAGGAAAAATTATTGGCGAGTATGAAGGAATTCGTACGTCTACAGCTGTGAAAGTAGTAGATCTAGCAGAAAAACCTATTGTACTAGATAGCTTTGATAATACGTCATCTTGGACAACAGAAGTGGCGAAAGCTAATGCTTCATTAGCAAGCTCTAAAGAGTATGCAAGACAGGGAACGGCTAGCTTACAATTAAACTATGATTTCACAACTAGCGGTACAGGTACAAAAGCAGCCTATATGGTTGCGAAAACACCAATTGCTATTTCAGGGCAGCCTAAAAATATCGGTCTTTGGGTATTTGGCGATGCTGGTAAGCATTGGCTAAGAGGTGTTGTCATTGATGGTGCTGGAGCTAAGCATACAATTGATTTTACAAGCCAGGGTGGTTTAGACTGGAGTGGTTGGAAGTACGTGACGGCGAATATTCCGAGTGACTTACCACAGCCATTGAAATTCGAGCGTTTGTATGTTGCTCAGCCAACAGCATCTCTTCAGAAGAAAGGACAGCTGTATTTCGATCAATTACAAGCCGTTTATAAAGATAATCATGAGGAATTAGTTTATACAGATGTAACAAAAGGACATTGGGCATTTTCCGAAATTCAAAGTCTATACGAGCAATCCCTTATTAAAGGATACTCAAATGGAACGTTCAAACCAGAGGCATCCATTACACGTGCTGAGGCAGCTACGATCATTGCCAGAGCTTTAAATCTAACTACAACGAAGGATTCTAGCTTTAAAGATGTGAGTAAGAGCCATTATGCATACAGTGCCATTGCCGCAGTTGAGCAGGCTGGCATTATTAAAGGGCAAGAGGCAGGGAAGTTTAATCCAAACGGACAGCTTTCACGTGCAGAAATGGCAGCGATTTTAACAAGAGCGTACAAATTAACTGGTACAAGCAAGGTAAACTTCACAGATATTAAATCAACACACTGGGCGTACAGCAATATCCAAGCGCTTGTGGCGAATGATTTAACAGGAGGCTTCCCAGATAATACGTTTAGACCTGACGCACAAATTACGCGTGCTCAATTCGCAAGCTTCTTAAATAGATGCTTATCTTTAAAATAAACATGAATCCTCTGTAGCTTCTACAGAGGATTTTTTGTGTTGTTTAAAAAGGAATGTTTGCGTTAAAGCGAGAGTTGATTTCCGTTCCAGGGCTACTTGCTTCATTGTGGGCGAGCTTCGAGCCTTCGTGCAGGGTCTTGCCAGTCTTGCTATCACACTGAGTCAAGTAGCATTCCACTCCAACGTACAATTTAGCAAAGGTTTTTAAATAATGTGAAGGTGTACACTACTCATTTTATTTTGATTGCTACGGCTAGTAGGAAAGATAAGTAAATGCCACTTTTTTGCAGAATGGTTGATTGGAGTGGAGCCAGCGTAACTCCTAGGGGATTAGTGATCTGACCCCAAAAATATAAACTTTTTTACGAAGCTTTTCGATACTCAACGGGACTTTTTCCGTTGAGTTTTCTTTTAATCCGCTCATGATTGTAATAGTAAATATAATCTGCTAATGCTTTTGTAAATTCTACATAGTTTTTAAACGTAGTTGTGTACAGAAATTCTGATTTCAGAATACCAAAAAAGCTTTCTATTACGGCATTATCTAAACAATTTCCTTTCCGTGACATACTTTGCTTGATTTCATGCGTTGTCAATAACGCTTTAAAACGGGGTATTTGATATAACCATCCTTGATCAGAATGAATGATTAAGCCACTCTTTTTCGATAACTTTGTATACGTAAACGCCTTTTTAAAAGACTGTTGAACTAACTCAAAATTAGGTGATTTTGATACCTCATATCCAACGATTTCTCGATTGAATAAATCTAATACAGCCGATACATAGATTTTTTGACCGTTTATTTTAAACTCTGTGACATCGGTTACCCATTTCTGATTGGATGCAGTGGCTTCAAAATCACGTTGGATGACATTCTCTGCGACATAGCCGACTGTCCCTTTATACGAACGGTATTTTTTAGGGCGTACCGTCCCTTTTAAGCCCAATTCTTGCATCAATCGTTGTACCGTTTTATGGTTGATGAAAAAACCTTCATTTCGGAGGGCAAGACAAATACGACGATAGCCATAACGCCCCTTATGGTGATGAAAAAGTGTCTGGATTCGTTCTTTGATCGCCTGATATTTATCTGGTTTTACCCATTTTTGAAGATGATAATAATACGTACTTTTCTTGATTTTTGCCACTTTTAATAGAGCTTGAAGTGGAAATTCCAGCCTTAGCTCATACACAGCTCTCATTTTTTCTTCGGTTTGAATGCTTCCTTTTCTTGAACTAAGGCTTTCAACTTTTTTAAATAGGCATTTTCCATCCGTAAATACTCAATTTCCGCTTTTAACTCTTCCGTTGTTTTTTCATTTAAATCAGACGAAGGTGGTTGTTTTTTTGGCATTGATTGGTGCTCCTTTTCTATTTGATAGAGCACCTTTCCAGCCTTGGACATCCACTGTTTTTTCCATCTCCGAATGGTTTCACGAGAAGGAATATTAAACTTCGCAGCAGTCTGAAGGAGCGAATCGCCCGTCTCTATCAGGTGTTGAATTACTTTTATTTTAAAAGAATCTTCGTAATTCGTGAACCCTTGAGGACGAATAATTCCTTCAATGCCATGGTATCGATATAATTCAATCCATAATCGAACGTACTGTCGATCCCTCTGTAATCTATTGGCAATCTGATACGTACTTTCCTTTTCTTCAATGTAAGCTAGAACTGCGGCTAACTTTTGTTCATCAGAAATCACTAACTGCACCCCCTATATTAGATTTTTTAAGTCCAATATTTTGGGTGCAGTTCATAGCGTCACAGATGAGACCCTGGAGCGAACGTAGTGAGTGAAGCGGCTCATCGGACGCCCCCTGGAAAGGACGCTGGCGGAACGGAAATCAATCCCTTGCTCGCTTTTCCAAAAAGATCTTTAATTTTGTTTTTAATAATAAAAAATCCGCCTAGCCCCAAAAAAAGGCGAAGCGGATTTAGATTAGAAAACGATGTATTTCACATATTGTTTCCACGTTAAATCTTTAAAGTGGTTCCATTGTATTTTTTCAACGGGTAATGTTCTGAAGGTATAGGCTTCAATATTACGTTTCTCATTAGTGAGCATTGGCGTTCCTTCATCTATATAGTCCATAAAAATAGCTGACTTAGCAGTATTAAATTGTACATTGATATCGATCAGCTGAATTTTGCCATCCTTATTGATAATATACAGCTTTTTATTGCCCTTTTTAGTCGTTGCTAGCCACGATTTATCAACTTTATAGGAATCGAACGCTTCATTGACAATAATAGAGGCCTTGCCCGTTGTTGAAAATGGGATGTCCTCTAAAGGAGCGTCTTGTTGTAGTTTGACTTCATAATTTGTTGGTTGTGGCAATGCTGCTGTTTTGGCTAGTTCATTTGCCCAAAATGTATCATCATCAGTCGCAATCATTTGTTTTTCTAATACGACGCCAGATAATGCATCTTTGACATGCTTCACCTTAAAATCAACAGTTTGGCCTTCTTCAACCTTTTGCCATTCTCTTTCGGATAAATAAGCATACATAGCTTTTTCATTTGAATAGATTTCAAACGTCAGTGCACCTGCATCTTCTTTAATCGCTGACACAACACCATCGATTGGACTGACAATACCTTGACGGGACTGTATTTGTGTAATCTGTGCCTCAATTAGCGCAATTTGACGATTGGTTTCAGCAATATGTCGATTTAACAGGGCAACTGCTGTTGATGGTGAATTTTGCTGAGCAAGCTCTAATTTTAGCGTAACAGAAAGCTTATCATTCATTTGATCTGTATTAATCGAGCTTTTTGGATCAGAGCCATCGCCGTATTCATCCTCAATTTGATCAAGTGCATCCTGTAAATCGCTTAATTCAGTTTCATAGGCTGTACGTTCCGATTCAAGCTTTGTTAGCTCCTCGTCCACTTCATCCGTTTGATAGGTAGCAAGTAAATCATTCATCATGACTTTCTGGCCACGCTTTACATTTACTGCTGATAAGCTTGTTGCATCAGCGGTAATAGTATATATTTCAGCAGGTGCTACAATCGTTTCCTTGTTAACACGTTCTTTATTTGTTCCGATGTGAGCCTTTTGAAATTCGTCGATAAAGTAGGATCGTGTCACGCTGCTATCATCTTTGAATACGAAATAAGCATTGATACCGATTACTAGCATTGCTAACACGATGGTCGTAGTTGTCCATGGTCTTGTTTTGATAAATGCCATCATCCTAACCCCCTAGCAATCCATTCTTTAATTGGTAGTACACTAATCAAACCAACAAATATGGCCATAAATAGCTGTACACCAATCAATTTGACTACTAACATTTTTCTACTAGCCTCTTCCTCCCATTTTGATAGGAAGAGGTACTGTACAATAATGATTAAAACAGTTGTTACCGTCAATTGATTGAGGGTAAATAATACGAAATCTGTTTCAATCACCTGTAAGGCAGCAGGAGCTAAGGAGAAGAAAGAAAACATGGTTGTATAGCCTACAGCATAGAAAACAGCAAAGAGGATTGCTTTTTCAATTAATAGAAAGGCTACAACATAAAGCTGGACTTTTTTTATCCAAGTATAAGGAATGTCCGTTAATAGATGTAAAAGATAGGTAACACCATAATAATGGAAGCAAAAATAGACGATTCCCCATAAAACGGCACCAAGCATCGAAAGGATACGTGCTACATAGTATTCATTTTGTAAATCCATTGCGAATAAGGACGTTAAATTTTCTGTCCCCATTCCCCAATATTCGCGAGCAGCAAACAACAGGATGAAAAGAATGAACACCGTTAGGACTCGTTTTTTATATCCGATGACCTCGCCTTCCTCTACGATGCTAGTAAAGTAGGTAGGATTTTTTAAGCTATGCCAGAACTTATAATGGTAAAACATAAACAGCGTCCTTTCTTCCAAAATAGGATATCAAAGTTGTAGTATACACCTTGTAAAGATATTATGACATATGAAAATAGCTGTTTTTTTCCAATAAATTCATTAAAAAAAGCATAATTCGTTATTATATGTCAATTGGTGAAGAACCCACATCCATTACGTCTCGGCATACTATGTCCTGATTTTTTTCGTGCTTGTCGAAAATCAGTGACAACTCCCGAAGACTTTTTCTTAATTCAGTAAATGTTCAAACCTTTTGCTGAATCTACATAAATCTATTGTATAGTATAATTGAAATAACTTCCTGTTTTTCTAGCTAGTAATTTAGAAAAAATTCTTTTCATGCTCAAAAATTTGTAAATGTAGTAGAAAGGCTTGAAAACATTTGATTTACACCGATACTAAAGTCATGATTTCTAAATGAAAATGAGCACAATCATTTTTACTATAGATAAACTATGAAAGGGTGGTTCGATTGAATCGAAAATTGACAGCAGGTGTCTTAACAAGTCTATTATTAGCACCTACAGCTATAGCAAATGCACAAGAAAATGATGCCCAATCTCGCGTTACAACACAATCAGAGCAGGTTGCCTATACGAATGAGGTAGCAGCTGCAACGACAAGAGAACAGCTTATTGCTCAATTTGGTAAGTTGTCGGAGAACTCTACGGGAGATGAGATGTCGTTAGCAAAAGGGGATATAATAGTTGTACAAAAATCAGCTGATTTTTTTCCGGAAGAGAAGGCTATTATACAAGCGAAGTATGATTATGTAGTAGAACAACGTAAGCTATTAACGAGGCTTAAAGAAATTGGTACTAGAATTGGAGAAATATCATATTTAAGTAAAACATTCTTTGAAGATGTTAAAAGTGCAAAAGATGACTATGATCTATTTTTAGGGAATGAAGAAGAACCAAAAGCGCCGTCTTATTTATACGTACAACTTCAATTTAAAAATTCCCTTGAGGAAGCACTTATTAATGCAAATAGTGTAGCTTCTACCATGAGGAGTACAGTTTTACAATATGATTATGAAAAGTCTGACCGTAATGCTTACTTTAAAGGCAAAGGAGCAGATATCGACAAACTGAATAAATTGATTAGTGACTCAAAAGCAGCGAAATCTGCTACAGATCAATTAGACGATTTAGATTTACAAAATCCTACTGCAATAAATAACTTTACAACTACCTATAATTCACTAACAGCAGATCAAAAGAAAGTAGTTGAGGCCTATAATCCGAAAAATGAAGCATTAACACCTTTTAAAAAATATAAAGATGCTTTAACAGGCCTATCAGCAGCGGATAAAGTTTCTTCAAGTATTGCTCAGCTAATAACGAAACAACCTACTGATTTCTCATCAGCAACAAGTTTTATTAGTGCTGTAGCTGCTATTGAAAAATCCTATAATAGCCTAGATGCAACCCAGAAAAATTTAGTGTCAAACTATGATGAATTTAAACCATTTATACAAGCGGCAGATGTTTCCAAGCGAATCTCATCCCTACGAATTTCAAGTGATAAGGCTTATCGTGCTTCTGTCACTACATTGAAAGCATTGTATGATAATTTAGATAAAATAAAAGGGTATGTAAAAAACGGAGTAGACTTAGAAACTGCGGATGCAAATATTAAATCTGCAGAAAAGATTGAGGAACTGATCAATGCTATAAAAGATGCAGAAAATAAAGTTTCTGCTATTAAATCTGCACGTGAAGCCTATAATACGCCTCTGGGAACAGATATTAACCCAGCAAATGTTAAAAAAATCGTCAATAATTTAGCAGAGTTAACAACGTGGGAGAAAAAGTTAAGTGCAACATTAAAGGTAGATAAGTTAATTGATAGCTTAGATCCAGCCGCCAAAACATTTGAAAGTAAAACTTTATCTGCATGGACTGCCTTTAATAAGTTGAGTGTTAATGATCAAATTCTGGTGCAGGGAGCGACAAAGCTAACGCTGTTTCAAAAATACGCAGAAGCATCGAAAACAATTAGTACATTAAAGCCTACAGCTGACTATGGCACACAGCTTAGCAAGTTGAAAGAGACAGTGGAGAAATTAGATACGACATTGCAAGGATATGAAACAGCTCTTACTAATTTGAAAACACAGCTGCAAAACAAAGTAGAGGCTTTGGTTAAAGAGGAAGAAGCGGTACAGGCCGTTATAAAGGAAATTGGTCTGCTAGATAAAAATATAGCGGTTGAAAAAATATTGGCTGCACGAGCAAATTATGATGCGTTATCAGCAACTGCTAAAAAGCGCGTGACAAATATTAAAGTGTTAACAGATTTAGAGAAATCCTATAAATCGGTTGTTAATGTCATCTCTCAATTTGAAAAATTGGATCCTTCCTCTAAAAGCTATATTTCTAAAGCAAAATCAGCTTATACGGCTTACTCCAAACTAGATAATGCTAATCAGGAGTTTGTTTTAAATTATAAGGGCTTGAGTAAAAAAGTACCTGTTATAGATGTTATTGTTCAAATTGATGCTTTAAATACTTCAAAAAAGACCTATAAAGATGATGTGCAAAAGGCAACGGGTGCTTATAACGCATTAAATAATATAGAGCCAAAACTTCAAGACGAGGTCATCAATTATGTACACCTAACAAACGCACAAGGCTATATCAATACGGCTAAAGCATTTGATGACCGTATTATAGCCTTAGCAAATGAAGGCCCTGACACATTTGTCAAAAAGGTAGCAGAACTTACATTAGAATATAAAGCAATGGATAAGAACGCACAGAAGCTAGTGGAGCAAGCCAAAATGTTAAGCTCCTATGAAAAGGATAATAAGGCAGTAATCAAGGTGATTCAAATGATCGATGCCTTAAACCCAACAAATAAGGATTATACAAAAAAGGTTCTTGATGCACGTAAAGCCTATAATGCACTTGATCAAGTTTCCCAAAAGCGAGTGACAAACTATGCKAATCTCACTGCTGTAGAGGATGTTGCTTCCTTGATTGGTCTCATTGCGTCGTTAAAGCCAACAAGTAAAACTTTCTATCAAGATATGAAAACAGCGCGTGAGCTTTATGATGCCTTGCCAGCAGAGAAGCAGCAAGCGATCGTAAACTATGATGCACTGGTAGCAGCAGAGAATGAACAGGGATTAGCACAGAGTGTAGTCGAGCTAATTAAATTAACAGAAGTGCAAGATGCTGACTATTTAACGAAGCTGATGAATGCGCGTGTAGCATACGATAAGCTGTCATCGGACCAAAAGAAATTAGTGACGAATATTAAAGATTTAACAACACGTGAAAAAGCAGTGAAACCAATTTTAAGTGTGATGGTTCAAATTAATGAACTAGATCCAGAATCAACAAGCTTTGTTAGTAAGGTAAACTCAGCACGTAAAGCGTATGATAAATTATCGAAAGATCAAAAAAAATACATCGATAATATTAATATTCTCTTGAAATTTGAGCCTGTCTCTAATGTGATGGAATTGATTAGTAAACTTAAATCTTCAAGTAACACATTCCTTCAAGATACATCACGAGCACGCTCACTTTACGATGCACTACCTGACGATATGAAGCAATATGTGACAAACTACTACTTATTGCAAGCAGCGGAGTCTAGTATTTTAGGGGCTGGTAATGTCATGCAAATGATTGATGAATTACCATCCGTTGATCCAAAGCAATATGTGAAACGTATTCAAGAAATCCGTGCTGCTTACAATGCTTTACCAAAGGATCAGCAAAGGGCTGTTCAAAATTATAAAGTGCTACAAGATCAGGAAAAGCTAATAAAGCCTGTAATGAGTATTGTAGAAGATATAGACCGATTGCTAACGGCAAAAGATATGAATAGCCAATACCAAAAGATTTTAAAAGCCTATGATAAGCTCAATGCGGATCAACGTCGCTATGTTTATAACGACCAGCTATTGCTTTCGCTAGATAATGTTATAAAGGTTTATAATAATATTGCTAAATTGAATCCAAAGGATAAATATTACTTTGGCATGGTGGAAGCGGCGCGTAAAGAATATGATAGTTTGAATACGACAGATAAACAACGTATCTCCAATTATGCTCTTTTACTCGAAGCAGAGAAAAGTTTAGCTGATGTGAAGAAGGTTGTGGAGATCATAGCGGGACTGTCTCCAAGCTCTTCAACGTATATTGAAGATGTGGCGAATGCCGTTGCTGCCTATAAGGCATTGGACTCTAAAATTAAAGGACAGGTCATTAATGAGGATGTCTTAAAGCAGGCAGAAAAAGATGTGGCTGCCGTTCTCAAAGTTGTTCAAGCGATTGGAAATATTGATCCAGACAGCTCCTCATTCGAGAAAAAAGTGTTAGCTGCTCAAAAAGATTATAGTAATTTGTCAATTGAGCAACAGGGCTTAGTGTATAATTACCGCATTCTAGAAGACTATCTTAAAATGATTCAATAGTATGATAAAAAAGGAGTTTTCCCAATCAATATAACGGGAAAACTCCTTTTATAAGTAAGAAAAAATGAATCCTAATATTAATTTCCAAAAAAGTGAAACTATATCATCTGAAATTCGTATCTTATAGTATAAATGGTCGCTTTGACTGGGGAGGTACCATTTGATACATTTTCATTTTGCCAACGTGAGGAGGTCGCCCTGTTGAAAAAATTATTGAGTATAATGGTACTTTCAATAGCTGCAACCGTAGGAAGTTTAACTGGTTTTAGTCAAGTAGAAGCAGCGTCTGCTAAGGCAGTAGATGTGACAAATTCATACTGGGCAAATGCCTCGATTCAACATATGCTCACAAAACAATATATGACTACATACAACGACAACACTTTTAAGCCAGAGCAAGCTATTACAAGGGCAGAGGCTGCTGCTGCCATTGCTCGCTCTCTTCAAACAAACATTGACATTGAGAACCCTGTAAAATTCAAGGATGTTCCTACAACTCATCCATATTACAAGGAAATTTGCCAGCTTGTTAAACTGGGAGTTATTCAAAAAAGTGATGCCTTTCATCCAGAAGAGCCTTTAAAGCGTATGCAGGTGGCAAAAATGCTAGCACTAGCTTACCAAATTAAAGTAGATGGCAAAAATAATAGCCAGTTTGCGGATATTACGCGTACGCATTGGGCAAAAGACTATATTGAATCCTTAGCAGATATCGGCATTATTGGTGGAGTGGATGCTAAGCATTTTGCTCCTGACCAATTGGTAACACGTGCACAGTTTGCTGTTTTTGTTGAGCGAAGCATGATTTTTCAACAAAAAATTAAGGCATTGGAAGTAGCCTATGACTATCTAGCAAAGGATTATATCCCAACTGTAAACCTTTCTTCTGAGTGGTCTAAAAAGGTGATTGAATTAATAAATGTTGAAAGACAGAAGAATAAGCTAGAACCTGTTGCTTATGATTCGAAACTGACACAAATTGCAATTATCAAAGCACAGGACATGGTAAATCGCCATTATTTTGAACACGTTTCCCCATATTATGGGGCACCTTGGGATTTAGCGACATTATTTGATTACAACTATACAAGTTTTGGAGAGAATATTGCTAGAAATATTAAAACACCTGAAATTGCTGTTAAGGCATGGATGGCTTCACCTAGCCATCGAGATAATATTTTAAAAGAGCACTATACGAACACAGGTGTTGCAATAGCACAGGATAGCAAAGGAAATTACTATTGGGTCCAAATGTTCTCTAGTCAATAAGTTGTTGTGTAACAAAGAATCGCTAATATTACAGAAATGTTACGAAAGTTCCAAATTACGATAAAAAAATCCCCTTTTTAACGCTGGAAATACCACCAAACGTTGGTATTACAGCGTTTTTTTGCTGTCTAAAACCGTTACACAATTGAAAAATAACATTCGCCTCTTTTGTGATAGTCTATGTATAGGCAAAAAAGTTTTGAGAGGGGTATAACAAAAGTATGAATAAGAAATGGTTATTACCGATTTTTGCATCATTTATGTTATTTTCAACTACTAATATTAATACTGCTGAAGCAGCGTCTAAAGCAGATTTAACTGATACAGCTTCTAAATATTTAGGTGTTCCATATAAATACGGCGGTACAACAACAAGCGGTTTTGATTGCTCTGGCTTTACTTCTAAAGTATTTTCAGACTTAGGCATTCAATTAAACCGTACGTCAGGATCTCAATATCAACAAGGTACTGCAGTTGCCAAGAGTGATCTTCAAGTTGGCGATTTAGTATTTTTCAATACAAGTGGTAGTGGTATTTCACATGTGGGGATATACATAGGTGATGGTAAAATGATCCACTCTCAAACTGGTCAAGGTGTAAGCTACTCAAATGTTAATGACCCATATTATTGGGGCGATCGTTATGTAGGTGCTAAACGTGTAGCAACATTTGATGCTCAACAACAGGCTGAAGTAAAACAAGCAGCTATTGACTTTTCCGTATATGCTTCTCGTGCAGAGGTAGCAGTACAAATTGCAAAAGCTTTAAACTTAGATACATCTGATACTACTACTAGTTTCGTAGATGTAAAACCTACATATGCTCATGCAGGTGCTATTGCAGCTGTAGCAAAATTAGGTATCTTTGAAGGCGATGCAAATGGTAAATTCAACCCGTCTTCACCAATTACGCGTGCACAAATTGCTAAAGTATTAGTGCTAGCATTTGGTCTTGAAAATAATGGTGGAAGTGTAGCTTTTAGTGATGTGCCTCAAAAGAGCTGGGCTAATGAATATGTTTCTACTCTAGCTTCAAATGGCATTACAAATGGTGACGGAGACGGTAGCTTCGGTTCTGATGAATTACTAAAAATCGAACAATTAAAAGTATTTATTGAAAGAATTCAACAATAAGTTCATAAAGTTAACACTTTAATTGTGTCATAGATTGCAAGAAATGATCTTTTGAATAGCGTATAATGGAAGAAGGGTTTGCAATAGCAGACTCTTCTATTTTTATGATAATTTTGTAGGAAAGGATGTGAATTGGAAAATTAAATTTTAACAGTTCTATTGTATGATGCTTTATTTAGCTAATTTTGTTAAAATGGACACGTTAAGAGAACAAGAAGGGAGGAAATAAGACATTGAACATCAAAAAAATTAGTCTTATCTTGTGCGTCTTATTCATTTCGGCTTCTATGTTTACGATACATAGTGCAAGTGTCAGTGCAGCTAACAATTCAAATATAACATTTGAAGATGTTACTAAAAATCACCCAGCCTATGAAGAAATCAATTATTTAGTAAATTTGGGGGTAATTCAAGGTTACTATGTGAATGGTAAGAGAGTCTTTGGCCCAAATAATAGTGTTACAAGAGGACAAGCAGCTAAAATGGTTGTTGTTGCCTCTGGTAATAAACCATTAGTTGTAAATAAATCTAGCTTTTCAGATGTTACAGTCGGCACTGAAATGTCAGGTTATATAGAACGTGCTGTACAGCTAGGATTTTTCGACAAAAATATAAAAGGTCAATTCTTACCAAATAAGCCTCTAACTCGTGGAGAAATGAGTTATGTATTAACAAAGGCTTTTAATTTAAATACTAGTGAGTATGAGGGGATCGACTCACCTTTTACTGATGTAGGAATTACACATGAATATGTGAAATACATCAATACAATCTATTATAATGGCATTACCAACGGAACAGGTAATACGTATTTACCGAATAGCACTGTAACACGTTCTCAATTTTCATTATTCGTTGCACGTGCAAACAGTGAAAAATATCGATTAGAGCTTCCTGTAAAAGGTGTACAAGTTCCAGATACATCACAAGTCATTGGCTTAGTGAAGGTCACTACAGATGGGTTAAACATCCGTAAGACAAAAGATTCTACTTCAAGCACGAACATTGTAGGCAAAGTCAATACAGGCGGTAAATTATCAGTCTACGCTGTTGAAAGTAATTGGCTAAAGGTTACTTATAAAGGCGCATATGCCTACATCTATAAGCAATATGCAGAATTTGTAGATGCAGATGGTAATGCGTTAGGAACAGTCGAAAAAGAAGTAACGACAAAAAATGCTGTCAATTTATATGTGAAGCCTACATCTTCAGCAAAAGTAATTTCATCGATTAAAGCGAACGAAAAGCTTCCCGTTTACAAAACAACTGGTGGCTACTACTTAACACAAGTAAATGGTTTACCAGGTTATATTGTAGCGAATAGCACTACGGATATTGTGGAGGAAGAAAAGCCAAATCCTAATCCAAATCCAGATCCAACACCACCAGCTTCTGGTGATGTGCTAGGAAGAGTAACGGTTGCTAATTTAAATGTTCGCAGTCAAAGTAACTCTACATCAGCCGTGTTATTTAAGCTGAATAAAGGAGAGTATGTCCAAGTTAATAACATCAATGGTTACTGGGCAGAAATCACCTATAATGGCCAATCAGGCTATGTTCACAAGTCTTATTTGAAACTATTAAATCAAACAGCTAAACCTTTACAAAATCGTATTATCATCCTAGACCCAGGTCATGGTGGTAAAGATCCAGGTACAGTAAAGGGCTCTGCTTCTGAAAAGAACATTACATTAAAAGTCAGCACACAAGTGAAACAATTACTAGAGAATGCTGGTGCAAAAGTTTATATGACACGTACTGGTGATACGTATCCATCCTTACAAGATCGCGTAGACTTTACTCAAGCAAACTATGGTGAAATTTTTGTAAGTGTTCATGTCAACTCTGCTGCTAATACGTCAGCGTCTGGTACTGAAACATATTATGCAATATCTACAGGAGATATGTATCAGGAAGACATTGATTTAGCGACATATGTTAATAATCAAATTGTCAACAATTTAAATATGAAAAATCGTGGTGTCAAGCAAGAGCAATACTACGTAATTCGTAATATGGTGATCCCTTCTATTCTAGTAGAACTTGGTTTCTTAACGAATGCAGAGGATAACAGTAAAATGACAAATGATCAATACGTTAAATTATTTGCAGAATCTATTTATAATGGTATTTTGCAATATTATAAAAAACAATAATTGATTAAGAGACGATTCCAAAGATGTACTAGCCTTTGGGATCGTTTTTCTTATTCTCTATATACCCATATAAGAAAAATACAAACTAATTGATAAAATGGCCATAAAATTTTCTCTAATCATACAAATAAAAGCTAATTAGATTGCTTGCTAGCTAGTATGAAAGATAAGGAAAAGACACTTTTGCACATGGGTGATTGGAGAGGAGCCAACATCACTCCTGATTGAGCGTCACAGAGGAGAGCCTAGAGCGAACATAAGTAAGTGAAGTGCTCATCGGACGGCCCCTGGAAAGGTCGCTGGCGAAACGGAAATCAACCTCCTGCCTTATGAAAAGGCCTCTTTCCCAGTGACTTTATCTTTTTTCAACAACAGTAAATGGCTGTCTCATTTATTAAGAGACAGCCATTTACGTTATTTCACGGTATTGATGAATTTAATATAATCCTTACTTATATATCCAGGTTCAGTGTTTAGTTTATCTGAAACAATTTGATACCAACCATTTGCGCTTGTATCTGTAACGATGACAGGCATATTACTTTTACTAAATGTGAAAAGTGGACTTTGACTAGTTGATGCATCTGCACGAACATTTAGTCCAGCAGTTGTTGTGAGAGCGATTTTATAGGGATTATTTGCATCCTTAAAGCCTAAAGCTTTTTCTGCACGATAGTAATGTCCTGCAATTTTTGCCCCCCAGAATGGATCTGAAGCGTATTTTACGTTGAAGCCGATAGCCTTGGAACCAACAACTGCGCCATTTGTATAACGTCCACCTGGCGTAATATAATTTGGCTGAAGGAATTTTTCAACTAGCTCATTAATATTGGCTTCCACACTATCAAACTTCTTGTTTAGTGGATTTGTATCATAGACATATAAGCCAAATAGATTGTTTAGATTTTGAGCGTGATCACTCATACCATAGGCACTCTCATGCTGTGCTAAGGATAAAATTAGCATAGCATTGATATGAGAATTGGCTTCCACTTCTTTTAATACAGAGCCTAAACCAAGTAGTTTACTTTTAGTTGTGGCATTTTTATAAATCGAAGCACCTGAGCTTTCAACCTCTGCTAATTTTCCCACAATATATTGATCTAGCTCATCTGCTGTATATTGAGTTGCTGCACGAGCTGGTAAGAACTGATAGTAGTTATAGGCTTCTCCCTTTGAAGAACCATCAGCATTGGTAAAGTTGATGCCATCCCAGCTAAAGTATTTCTCACCCTGCTTCATAAAGCTAGCTGCCTTGCCATACACGTAACTAGCAGAATATTTATTAGTTTTATAATCATATAAAGTATGTTTTATTTCACCGTACTCATTTGTGTAATAASAACGGCCTTTCACTAAAGCASWAGGAATTAAGGTAACGTCAGCCTGCTTTAAATAGCCAGTATGACCAGCTAAGCGTACTTTTACTTGTGTGGCATCACTACCTAGATACTCCATTTCTGTATTACCCGCAACTGCGHTTTGATCCTTAATCGTTTCAGAATTTAGAGCAACATAATTATTCGTTACAACATAACCTGAAGTCATTTTAATAATTTTATCATTTTGAGTAATCACTAAGGAATTAGTCGTCATCGCCTTTTCAGCTGCTTCAAAGCTAGTAAAGGTTTGTTTGTCTACCAAGTTACCATTGGAAACTTCTTTGACGATATATGCAGTAGTATTACCGTTATTACCAGTATTATTGTTGTTCCCATTATTAGTATTACCGTTATTTTCGGAGTTACCATTGTTTTCATTTTTACCAGCGTCAAGCTGATCAGCAAGAAGCATTAATCGTAGAATAAATGTCGATGCCTCACCAATTGTGGCATTGTCTCTTGGTAAAAACATGCCATTGGAGCTTCCTTTAATAAGTCCTAATTGTGCACCGATTGCAACATCCTCACGGAAATCTTTAAAAATAGTTGTATTGTCTTTGAAGGTAATAGAAGAAGTACCTTTTGGTATTTTTAAATAATCAACTGCTCTGATTAGCATCACTGCCATATGCTCTCTTGAAATACGGTCATCTGGCTTAAATGAGCCATCCGTATAACCAGTAATAATTCCAGCAGTTGCGGCAAGCTTAATTTCATTTGCAAATAAATATGTGTCTGACACATCTGTAAACGTTATCTCGTTCTTTGTGTCCAAATTTAATGCTTTTGCTATGTATGTGGCGAATTCACCGCGTGTAACCGTAGCATTTGGACGATAGCTTCCATTTGCATCCTTTAGTAATGCATCTTTCTGAATTAAATAGCGTAGACCACTTTCATGCATATGTCCTGATAGCTCGTCTGCATAGACAGATTGAGGCTGCCAAATGACTAGACTAACAAGCATCATGAGCAACATAAAAATTGATAGTTTTTTCATAGTTTTACCCTCCTAAACTGATATCATTTTAACAAAGTTATACAATCAAGATAAGGGTCAAATGTTAGAAATGCCATAAAATATACCAACGTTTTATAGGCAATAAGTATGCTTTTATAATTTGGTGTGAAAGTTAGTTTTAAATAGGGGAAGGAAAGTGAAGCGAAATTCACATGAGTTTCTTCTATTATATATGTCATTTGTGTTACCCCAAAAAAATAATGCCGTACATTGCTTACTAAGAAACAATGTACGGCATTTTATTGAAGTAATTATTAAAGCATTTCTGAAGTTGTTTTTGCTTGCATATGCAGCTGTAGGTAGTCTGGGCCACCTGCTTTTGAATCTGTACCTGACATGTTGAAGCCACCAAATGGTTGGTAACCTACGATWGCACCTGTACAGCCACGGTTGAAGTAAAGGTTTCCTACATGGAATTCTTCACGTGCTTTTTCTAGGTTCATACGRTTTGTTGTGATAACAGCGCCTGTTAAACCGTATTCTGTATCGTTTGCAATTTCAATCGCATGGTCGAAATCTTTTGCTTTTGCAATGGCTACCACTGGTCCGAAGATTTCTTCCTTCATAATACGAGCAGAAGGATCTACGTCCGCGAATACAGTTGGTTGTACGAAGTAGCCGACTGAATCGTCTGCTGTACCACCAGCTACTAAACGACCTTCGCCTTTACCGATTTCGATGTACTCTGTAATTTTATTGAATGCTGCTTGGTCAATAACTGTTGCCATGAAGTTGCTGTAATCAGTTGGGTCACCCACTGTTAAAGCGTTTGTTAACTCTTCTACGCGATTTACCACTTGCTCATATACATCTTCTACGATGACAGCACGAGAACATGCTGAACATTTTTGACCTGAGAAACCAAATGCTGATTTTACGATGGATTGTGCAGCTAATTCTAAATCTGCTTCTTTATCCACTACGATTGTATCTTTACCGCCCATTTCAGCGATGACACGTTTAATCCAAATTTGGCCTTCGTTTAATACAGATGCACGTTGGTTGATACGTAAGCCAACATCACGTGAACCTGTGAAGCTGATGAAGCGTGTTTTTGGATGATCGACTAAGTAGTCACCTACTTCAGCACCAGAACCTGGTACGAAGTTCACCGCACCTGCTGGAAGACCAGCTTCTTCTAATACTTCGATAAATTTATACGCTACAACTGGCGTTGTAGAAGCTGGTTTTAATAACACTGTGTTCCCTGTTACTAAAGCAGCTACTGTTGTCCCAGCCATGATTGCAAATGGGAA
Source organism: Lysinibacillus sp. S1 (assembly GCF_044986265.1). NCBI lineage: Bacteria > Bacillati > Bacillota > Bacilli > Caryophanales > Bacillaceae > Lysinibacillus > Lysinibacillus sp. S1. The sequence goes on along the minus strand of NZ_CP173154.1, from coordinate 2,063,039 downwards.
GTTCCAAGGAGAAATGACAATACCGATTCCTAATGGAATGTAGTCATAACGATTRTATTCACCTGGACGGCTTTCGACTGGCTGACCGTTTTTAATGCGTAGCATTTGGCGACCATAGTATTCCATGAAGTCGATTGCTTCCGCTGTATCTGCATCAGCCTCTGCCCATGGTTTCCCGGCTTCTTTTGTTAATAAAGCTGAGAATTCATGTTTACGACGACGAACGATTGCTGCCGCTTTGAAAAGAACGTCCGCACGAATGGCTGGATCAACTTTTTTCCATGTTTTGAATGTTTCATCTGCCGCTTGCATCGCTTTTTCAGCTAAATCTTTGCTTGCTTTCGAAACGCGACCAATGACTTCTGTTTTCTTTGCAGGATTGTACGAAACGATTTTATCTTCTGTTGTAATGCGCTCGCCACCAATAATTAGTGGGTAGTCTTGACCTAAGTAACCTTCAACTTTATTTAAAGCCTCTACATAAGCATTGTAGTTTGCCTCTTGTGAAAAATCTGTGAATGGTTCGTGTTTGTATGGAATCATGTCAGTTTCCTCCCAGGTATAAGTAGTGCCAAATGATTATGCACCTTTTAAGTTTGTGTTAATTATATAATGCAATATAATTTGGCATTAATCAACTCAAATTTTAAAACTTTTTTAATTTTTGCATCTGCTTTTCATATTGGTGTTAGAATAAGCTTAATGGACTACAGGAGGACAAAATGGATAACAATGTACTACTAAGTATTTATAAATACGTCATTGAAAAAGGCGATATGGGAATTTGCGTTGTAGACACAGAGGGCAAATTGCTTATATACAATAAAAAAATGAGAGAATTAGAAGGCGTTAATGAGGATGAATTTGAGGAGAGGCGAGCCTTAGAGATTATTGATTTTGAAATCGAAAAAAGCGATATTTATAAGGTCCTCAGCTCTGAAACGCCAGTGCACAATATAAAAAAAACGTATTGGAATAAAAAAAATCAAGAAGTGACCTACATAAGCAATATTTATCCGTTGCACTATGAAGGCTCTTTAATAGGCGCTGTGGAATTTGCCCGAGATATTACACAGCTTGAATACATGATGTATCAGCCATTGAGAAGGTATGGCGCTCCATTGACATTTGACATCATCACGGCTGTATCACCAGTCATGAAGGATGTCATTGAAAAAGCAAAAATTGTGGCACTAAGTAGAATGYSTGTTGTGTTAATAGGGGAATYAGGTACTGGGATTGATATGGTTGCAGAGGGAATACATCATGATCTAAAGGTAMAAAATGATATGTTTATTGCTTTAATTTGCCGTCGAGATGAGAAAACGGTATTAAAACAATTTGAAAAATATATTGTGGAAAAGGAGAAAATAACCTTCTTTGCTGAGCGCATTGAATATTTATCTTTAGAAGCACAAGAAAAGATTGTTGAACTTTTTAATAATCATCCTAATCATCAGCATGTTTTAATTGCTAGTGTTGGCAAAGATCCAATTGATTTGATTCAAAAGCATGAGCTATCCAAAAAGCTTTACAGACTTTTTTCAGGTATTACGATTTATGTACCTCCTTTACGAGAAAGAAAAGAAGATATTATGCCCTTTATCGATGATTATTTCAAAAGACATCGTGATAGCTTTGGCTCATCTATTCACGGGCTTTCAGAAGAAGTACGAGATACCTTTTTAAAATATGATTGGCCAGGAAATTTAAAGGAATTAGAAGTCCTGCTGGATGAAATAACCTCATTAATCACCAATGAAACGATAGTTGAATCACATATGCTACCAGTGCATTTCAAATGGAAAATCCAAAGCTCTTGTGAGGAGACGGAAAAAGAGGTTTCTACGAGTGACTTGTTTGTCATTAAAAATCAACAGGATATTCGACCATTAGATGTCTATATGAAAGAGGTAGAGGAGTACTATATTTCGAAGGCGTTGGACTTTCATCAAGGCAATATCTCCAAAACGGCTGCTGCGTTGGGGATTCGTCGACAAAGTTTACAGTATCGAGTTAAAAACTATAAGCTCAATAAAAAAAGCGAAAACATTGATTAACAATGTTTTCGCTTTTTTGGATAGTTTCCCGAAAGTGAAGGATAGAACGATCTAACTGAAGTATAAAAACACGAAACTGATGGATAGCTTCAAGTTTGTATAATTATTTTCCTTTTTTCGAAAGGCGACCAAGTGCAAATGCTGCTGCTCCTAAGCCAATTGCCATGTTCGTTTTTTTGTTAAACACTTGTTTTGTCACAAGTGCAACATTTTGTGGACGCTCAGCTAAACGACGCATAAAGTAACCGTACCAGTCATTACCGAATGGTAGGTATGTGCAGAAATTATAACCTTCACGAGCAAGGTCTAGCTGCATTTCTTTACGGAAACCATATAGCATTTGGAATTCGAATTTTTCATTTGGAATATTATGTTGTTTCACAAATTGTTTTACATGGTTGATCACATTATGATCGTGTGTCGCAATCGAAGTAAATTTACCATGTAGCAAATGATATTCAATTAGTTTTAAGTAATTATGGTCAATATCAGTTTTAGATTGATAAGCCACATTTTCAGGTTCTTTATAAGCACCTTTTACAATACGTAAGCGGAAGTTTTTATATTTCTCAATATTTTCCTCTGATTCGAAGAAGTAAGCTTGAATAACTGTCCCTACGTTATCATACTCTTTGTGTAATTCCTCTAATAATTCAAAAGAGCTATGTAAACGCTCGTAGTTTTCCATATCGAAATTTACGAAAATATTATATTGATGTGCAAGAGCTACGATTTCTTTTAAGTTTTCATAGCAAAATGCGTAATCAATATCTAAACCTAATTGTGAAGGTTTAAGAGAGATGTGTGCATCAAGCTGTTCATCATGAATAGCTTGTACAACAGCTAAAATGTTATTTTTGGCAGCAGTTGCCTCTGATTTTTCGTAGACGAACTCGCCTAGATTATCAACGGTACAAGAAATATTGGCCTTGTTTAATTCTTTAATCGATTGCACAACTTCTGGTAAACTTGTGCCAGCAACAACACTTTGGGCACCCATTTTCAAACCATATTTTTGTGCAGCGCTGTTTAATAATTTGTTCTCTGATAAGTAAATGAAAAAGTCACGTAATACCATTATATGCCTCCAAAAATGAAAATTTTAAATTCTTGGCGATTATAACACTTTTTTTGAAAAGTAAAATGGTTTGATTTTCAGAAAAAATTTTTTCAAAGCCAGTTAGTGAGATAAAACTATTGCAGTCATTGACTTTTTCATGATAAAAATTTAAATTAAAAAATTTTTTCAAAAAAAAAGGACTTTTCAAAATAAAAGATTTGCTTTATGTTAATTAGTATATGTCTAAATTTGCGAATATGTATAATATTGGACTTTTCGAGAGTGATTTACTTGAATGGCATGATAGTATTTCAGAATTATTTATATTTTAATATAATTTATTAGTGGGTATTCTTAGAAGTGATTCTTAGATATCCGCTTTTTCATTTTTCAATTTAAATATCATATTAATAGTAGTTTATAGTAAAAAAAAACAGGGTGTATTATAATAAAATGGTATATAATCAAGATTAAATTATGTACGTTTTGTGAATTTGTAGTTACTTTTGATTTAGAATAGTGTGTCTATATAAGCAATACAAAAGGGAATATGACTACTCTAAACTAAGATAAGGTGGAAAGTATGGCAAGAGGCAGAAAATTTAATTCAAATGGCGAACAAAGTAAACAACTATTACTTGAAAAAGCGATAGAGCTATTTTCTGATAAAGGTTATCATCACACAAAAATTAGTGACATTGTAAAGGCTGCCAATGTAACTCAGCCTACTTTTTATCTCTATTTTAAAAGCAAGGATGCCCTTTATAACGATTTGAATGCGCAATTTCAAAGCGGATTCTTGGCAGTAATGAATAGTAAATCAACTGACATTATTGAATATGGATTACAGGGTTTTATCACGCTCTTAGAGCAAAAGTTATTGAACTTGTTTGTATACATAATTGAAAATCCTGAATTAACAAAAATAGGTTTTATTGAATCCAAGCAAGCACATTTGGTGAAAAACCAAATGACACAGCAATTGATCCACCTTATTTATCTGCATGATTGTGACAAAGATCTACAACTGTATAGTGTGGATATAAAAATCATGATAGATAGTTTAGTAGGCTCAATAGAAAGACTCATCATTACGAATTTATTAGAAGAAAAAAGGTTACCTGCAGAACTTGCAAATGATATTGTACAATTATATTTTTGGAAAACCAAAGAAGTGATATAAAAAACTGCCATCGATACTTATTATCGATGACAGTTTTTTTAATTGCTTATTCTTATATGCTGATAGTAGCCTTTTTGATCTTTGCTCTTCGGGTGAATAAGTAGCATATATTCCTGATTTGGTGATAAAGCACTCTTAGGTGTAACAGTTAATGTACGACCTTCAATTTTAACTGCTACGGGTACTTCCTTAGCTCCTAACGCAGCCAGTTGAATGTTACTTTTAGCACTTTGAGCAGTAAGCCCAGCAGGAATTTTTACTGTAAATTTTTGTGTATCAGCTATATTTTTTACCGTGGAAAGTTGTTTATATTTAGGATATTTCTCCTTCAATGCATCATAATGTGCCTGGAAAATAGGTGCTGTTGTGGTTTGAACATTTGGCTTAACGCCTACTTCATGAATAGTATAACCCGCAGGACCTGTAAATTTACCAACTGTAAGCTTTAAATAGCTTCCATCCTGTAATGTGTAAAAGCCTTGCATAGCGCCTTTCCCATAGGTTGTTTCACCGTATAAAATAGCAGCCTTCTGGTCTTTCAATGATGCGGAAAGCATTTCAGAAGCACTGGCACTATAGCGGTTTACAAGAATACGGGTATCTTTAGGAAACTTTGTATCTTGTTGAACTGCTGGGATGGTATAAGAGTTATGTGCTTCTTCTAATAAATACGCTACTTTAGCAGATTGGAATAATCCTGTTAGTTCTTCAGCTGTTGTCACATAACCTCCACCATTATTTTGTAAATCTAAGATGAACGATGTTGCACCACGTTTTTTTAAGTCAATCAGCGCATTTTTAACAAGCTGTGCACCATCCTCTGAAAAGGAAGCCAACGAAATATAGCCCACATTTCCAAATAGTAGGTCAGTTTGTACATTTGGTAATGTGAATTTTTTACGTGTAATAGTTTTGGTAGTTTTTGAACTGTCACTATTCTTTAATGTAACTTCCACCTTAGTCCCTTCATTACCGATTAAAAGGGAAGAGGCCTCTTGAGTAGAACGCCCGATAATGGATTCACCATTAACCCCAATGATGATATCTCCAGCCTGAACACCAGCCTCAAAAGCACCACTGCCTTCGATTACTTGTAAAATATGAATTCCATCTTCGTGTTCTTCAATCACCACACCTATACCTATAGTAGATAGGTTGATGCTATTCATATAATTTTCAAATTCTTGCTTAGTGAAGTAGGTTGAGTAAGGATCAAGCATACTCATGATTTCTGAGATGGATGTAGCCTTCTCTAAATTTCCATTAATTGTTCCAACGTAAGTATCTTTCACAATCTCCTTAATTTCCTTAATAAGCTGTTGATCATTTTCAGCAGCGTGAGTAGTTGTAAAAGGGAGAAGGAAGAAGCCTAGAACAAATACGAATGACCATATTAACTTTTTCATTGGACACCTCTTTTCTAGAACTCAAAATAGAATGTATCATTATTAGGTATTAAATGGATGGTTACATTATGCAATTGAGTATCTGATTTTTATTATACATGAAGCAATCGCTATAGTGGTGGACTTATATGAGGTAGAAAAAGAATCTACTTGTCGCTATGGGCAAGTAGATTCTTGTAAATTATTTTTTTATCAATTTATGAATAATAAAACCAATTGATGCGCCAACAATTGCTGGTAAAAGCCATCCTAAATTTTGCTCATACATTGGCAATGCTTTCAGGATAGTTTCATAAGGTGTAATTTCAACTTTCATTTGTTTTAAGCCATCATATAGACTGACAAGGAAAGTTGGAACGAGCGCTAAAATATAAACAATTTGTCCACCTTTAAAGAAATGATCAGCTAGTGACAAGACCATCAATACCATAGCTAAAGGATAAATGATTAATAGTACAGGTAGTGATGCACTAATTATTGTTGAAAGTCCCACATTTGTAATAGCTGTACTAAAAATAGTGAAGACAACTAAAAACGTTTTATATGAAATTTGAGGGAATAGCTTATGGAAAAATTGTGCATTAGCAGTCAATAAACCAACAGCTGTGGATATACAAGCTAGTAAAATAGTCGCAGACAAAATAATACTTCCAAGGCTTCCAAAGAGCACCTCAGCTGATTTTGCAATAATATTTCCGCCATTATCAGAAATACCGATTGCATTGATACTTGTATTACCAATATGCCCTAGAGAGATATAGACAAAGGATAAACCTATTGCAGCAACGACCCCCGCAAAAATCGTTGTTTTTACTTGTTTTCTTGTATCTTTCATACCCATATCACGCAAGGCTTGTAAAATGACGATACCAAAAACAAGAGCACTTAGAACGTCCATCGTTAAGTAACCTTGTACAAAGCCTTCAGCTAAAGGTGACACTTTATAGTTTCCTACGGCTTCTCCTGGTTCTCCCATAGGAGAGATAAAACTTTTAACAGCAAGCAATAAAATAACAAAAAGCAGGGCAGGTGTTAAAATTTTACCTACTCGATCAACGAGCTTCGAAGGGTTAATAGATAAATATAGAATTAACGTGAAAAACAAGATAGATGTGATAAAAAGTGGCGCCCAATGATCCCTCATCGCTTCAGAGAGAAATGGCGCAATGCCTATTTCATAGGACACAGATCCAGTACGTGGTACAGCAAAGAACGGTCCAATTGCTAAGTAGACAATGGAGGTGAAAATCACCCCAAAAGCAGGACTAACACGGTTAGCAAGCAGTTGTAAATCGCCTCCTGCTTTGGCAACAGCAACAATCGCTAATAGTGGAAGACCAACACCTGTTATAAGGAAACCAATCATGGCTACAGTGATGTTTTCACCTGCTTGTTGGCCTAATAATGGTGGGAAAATAATATTACCAGCACCCAAGAACAAGGCAAATAGTAGTAATCCTACTGCTAAATTTCCTTTGATGAAATGCAAGATGTTTTTCATAAGTATAATAACTCCTTTAAGATTGAAAAGCTAAAACTTTCTAAAAATTTTAAATACAGAAGTGTATGTTATCATAGGAACACTAATCTTGCAATGAAAATAGTATTTCAATATAGTCGGATTTCGTCGTATTCTATAAGTTTCCTATAATGTTTGAAAAATAGTCAGTTTTTCCGATTTTTCATGCGATAGTTATCTAGTATGATAGACACACAAGGGAATATTCTAGCACGAACGGAGGCACTTTGGTATGCAAAAGACAAAAAAATGGAGAATTCTTGTTCTAAGTACTTTAGCAACTTCATTTTTAGCATTACAAACAGCGGAAGCAGCAACATATACTGTACAAAAAGGAGATACTTTAACGAAAATCGCCCAAAATCATCAAGTCACGATTGGGGATATTATGAAGTGGAATAATCTATCGAAAGATACGATTTTTGTAGCTCAAAAGCTTGAGATTCAAAAACAATCAACGAATGAGGGAGTAAAGCCCACAACTCCATCAACTTCTGGAAAACCAGCATTTAGTTCTCATACAGTAGCAAAGGGTGACACCTTATCAAAAATTGCAAAGCTATATAATGTGACAATTAAGGATATAATGGATTGGAATAAGCTTGAAAAAGACATGATTTTTGTTGGACAAGTACTGAAGCTTTCTTCAGCTGCAGTGATACCCGATGGTGATACTATACATAATAATGTGACTTCAGGTACGGGCACTCCATCAAAAGTAATTGCGAAAGATCCTACAGCTAATGGACAAGCGATTTATAACAAAACCGTTGAAGTTGCCAATACATTGGTTGGAACACCCTATCTATACGGTGGAAATACACCTGTAGGGCTTGATTGCAGTGGCTTTATTTTTTATGCCTTTAATCAAGGTGGTTTAAAAATAGGAAGAGCAAGCAGTGAGGGCTATTTTTACGGTAATACTACCCATGTAGAAAATCCAGTACCCGGCGATTTAGTGTTCTTTGAGAATACGTATAAAGAAGGTATTTCTCATATGGGAATTTATCTCGGAGATAATAAATTCATTCATGCGGGTACAGATGGTGTAGAAGTTTCGGATGTTACGTACTCCTACTGGTCTTCTAAATTAGTAGCCTATAAACGTTTTGATAGTGTGAAATAAAAAGTAGCGATTTTTGCCTAGGCAAAAATCGCTTTTTGTTTTAACAAACCCCCCTTTCTACTAAAAGAGAAAGGGGGGTTAGGTTATTGTGTTACACGAGCTGTCCAACGAGAAAGGTCAGCGTTTTTAGCATCAACAAGCTCTGCTGGGAAAATAAATGTCCAAGGCTTTGTGGAGTTTGGTTGGACAGTTAAGATTGGATCCATCTTAAAGGAACCTTTGGCAATTTGTTTACCTGTAGCATCGACAATTTCTAATGGTAATTGTTCTAGATTGATTGCTTTATTATGTCCATTACGAATAAAGATAGATACGTTTAAATTACCATTGTCAGCTAGTTTGGCCTGTAAACCTGTGAAATTCACTTCTGTCTCACCTAGCTTTGGTAATGTTTTAACGATTTTCTCAAGTTCTTCTTTTTGTTCTGCTGGTAACTGTTTTTCCCATGACGGATCTAATTCTAATTGATGACCGCGAAGGGAAACAAGATTAAAGGCAATTTTCCAGCCATCTTCAGGAACTTCATCTACTTTAATTGTAGACTCTTCAAATTCAAATACCCATGGACGAGCACTTTCTGCTGGGATTGTACCAAGTGCTTTAAAATCGAATTTTTTAGATGCAACAAGCTCATCATTTTTATCCATAATGAAAAGCTCAATTTCACCTAGCTCAATAGCTTGAGGTAGAGAGGAACGGAAAAATGCACGAACTAACCATTTTCCACCTCGACCTTCTTCAATACTAATTGAAGAAAGCGATAATTGATTTGGTTTCAACGGCTCTAGCTCATTCGCTAAGAAGTTAAAAATGTATTTTTGCTCTTGTGGGACATCCCATTCAGGATGGAATGATAATTTTGTTTCCACATCGCGATTATCACCTGTATTTTTCGTTGTATTCCCTAGTAAATCTTTTGAGTCAATTGTGTTTTCCTGAACAACTTTATCTGATTTTTTAAAAAATGAAAATAAGCCCATTATTGTTCCTCCTGTTGTGCCTCAACTGTTTTCATGAAGCCTGTAATTTCTATAATAATAGAACGACGTAATTCTTGGAAATTTTTACCGAATAATTCTAGCCCTTCACGTTGGTAAATTCGCATTGGATCTTCTTGCTGATAATGACGTAGACCGATTCCTTCTTTTAAATGCGTCATGGCCTCTAAATGCTTAATCCAGCCGCTATCAATATGGCTAAGCATAATTTGAGGAAGTACTTCTATGACTCTTTCGTTTTCAGCGAATGTCTCCATGCGATCAAGCAGTTCTTGTTCAGAAGGTTGAATTTCAGCAAGAATTTGTTTTGTTTTTCCTATTTCTCGGTTGATTGAAACAGGTGTGATGAATAATGAGTTAAGCGCATTCTCCATTTGTTCGTAATCCCATTCAATTGGAGATACATCTTCTGGCGCGGCGTCACGAACTGCAAAGTCTACTGTTTCATATAACATTTGCTTTAATTGATCTAATAAATCTTCACCAGCTAAAATTTTGTCACGAAGTCCATAAAGAACGGTACGTTGGTCATTGATAACATCATCTAATTTTAGGTTATATTCCCTCATGCCATATTGGGAACCTTCAACAATACGTTGTGTTCGGTCAATAAGCTCTTGAACCTCTTTATTTTGAATAATACCCTGATCATCTACAATCATTTTTGCAGAGAATTTTTCTACTTCTTCTTTTGCGTAACGGCGGAACATATCATCTTCAATAGAGAGAATGAAGCGGCTTTCGCCTACATCACCTTGACGGCCTGAACGCCCACGTAGCTGATTGTCTACACGACGGCTTTCATGCTTTTCTGTCCCAATTACATATAAACCACCAASCTCGTGTACATCATCACCTAACATGATATCCGTACCACGACCAGCCATGTTTGTCGCTACTGTAATACGACCTTTTTGACCTGCCTGTGAAATAAGTTCAACTTCTTGTTCAACTGTTTTTGCATTAAGTAATTGGAAYGTTAATTTTTCCCTTTTTAGATAGTCAGCTACAGTTTCAGACTGTAAAATCGATGTTGTCCCAATTAAAATTGGCTGGCCTTTTTCATGACGTTTTTTAACCTCAGCTGCAACATACTTATATTTTGCTTCCTGTGTGCTAAAAATAAGATCAGGCTGATCAATACGCTGACGCGGACGGTTTGTTGGGATTTGCACAACTTCCATGCCATATACTTCGCGAATTTCTTTTTCCTGTGTTTTCGCTGTACCCGTCATCCCGGAAAGCTTTGGATACATACGGAAATAGTTTTGAATTGTGACCTGGGCCATTGATTTATTTTCATCTGTAATCGTTACGCCTTCTTTAGCCTCAATCGCTTGATGTAAGCCATCAGAAAGTGAACGACCTTCTAAAATACGACCTGTAAACATATCAACAAGCTCGATTTTGTCTTCTTTGACAATGTAATCAACATCGCGCTTAAACATAACATGTGCACGTACTGCTTGGATTACGTAATGGAAGAGTGTTTGGTGTTCTAAGTCATATAAATTATCGATATTGAAGGCAGCCTCAACCTTTTCAATACCTTTATCCGTTAGAGAAGTAGCCTTTGTTTCATCGTCAAAGTCATAATCTTCATCTTTCTTGAATCGTTTCGCTAACATAGCAGCAATGCGGTGTAATTCTTCGTTGGAAGGCATTTTACCTGCGATAATTAAAGGTGTTTTCGCTTCGTCGATTAATACACTATCTACTTCATCTATAATTGCGAAGTGATAAGGACGTTGTACTTTATCTGCTAAGCTATAGGCCATATTGTCACGTAGATAGTCGAAGCCAAATTCAGTACCCACACCGTATGTAATATCTGCATTATAGGCTTCTTTTTTCTCATCAGCTTCCATCATCGGGATATTTAGACCAACAGTTAGGCCAAGGAAACGATGAATTTGACCAACAAGCTCAAAGTCACGCTTTGCTAGATAATCATTTACAGTAATGACATGAACGCCTTTACCTTCTAATGCACGTACATAAGAGGGAAGAGATGCAACTAACGTTTTACCTTCACCTGTTGGCATTTCAGCAATATTACCTTCTGTTAATACTAGACCACCGATAAGCTGCACATCAAAATGACGCATTCCTAATACACGCTTTGAGGCTTCGCGTACAACAGCAAATGCGTCTGGGATGATTGATGTAATAGGCTCACCTTGTTCTAATTGATTTTTGAAAATAAAAGTCATTTCTCTTAATTCAGCATCTGACTTATCAACATACTTTTCTTCAAGATTATTAATTTGATCTACTATTTTGTAGTAGCGTTTTAATTGACGAGCACTTGTTTGCTCTTTGTTACTTTTGAAAATTGAGAACATGAAATATACGCTCCTTTAATGTTGTCTACATGCTAGACACACCATTATTCTATCAAATTTTACTTATGGTGACTACAATTGACTGTATAGGAATCTATTAATGCTAAAATGTACAAAATATTTGTGAAATCGTGGAAAATGTTTAGAAAAAGTATATTTCAATGCTTGTTCATGCTATAATCAATTTGGATTTCAATGTAGATTATATATTTGAGGAGGAGAGACATGCTTTACGTGTCTTTAATAGCAGCGTTCGTTGCATCCATTTTGTTAACTCCATTAGTGAAACGTTTAGCGTTTAGAATAGGTGCAGTTGATGCACCAAACTATCGAAAAGTACATGCTCGAATTATGCCAAGACTTGGCGGTTTAGCCATTTTCCTTGCCTTTATTATTGGCGTGACGATTTTATACTCATTCTTAGTTCATACAAAACATGGTAGTAATGAGGCTTTATTAGCTATCATTTTTGGTGCTTGTATAATCGTCATCACGGGTGTTATTGATGATATGCGTGAGATTTCTGCGAAAGCAAAAATGCTTGGTCAGCTAGTTGCTGCACTGATTGTTGTTTTTGTAGGCGGTATTGAAATCGAAATGGTTAATCTACCGTTCTTAGGTACATTAGACTTTGGGTTACTGAGTATTCCATTAACAATTATTTGGATCATCGGTATTACGAATGCCATTAATTTAATTGACGGTCTAGATGGTCTAGCTGCAGGTGTTTCTACGATTGCACTGATTACAATAGCTGTCATGGCGTTTATTTTGAGCAATGTGTTTGTTTTAGCGTTAGCGGCCATTTTAGCTGTAGCTTCACTTGGTTTCTTATTTTATAATTTCCACCCAGCAAAAATCTTTATGGGTGATACAGGGGCATTGTTCCTAGGATTTATGATCTCTGTGTTAGCGTTACTTGGTTTTAAAAATATTACATTCGTAGCTTTAATCATCCCAATTATTATCCTTGGTGTTCCGATTTCTGATACATTCTTTGCCATTGTTCGTCGTGTTCGCATGAAGAAGAAATGGTCTGACCCAGATAAATCACATTTACACCATCGATTACTCGATATGGGCTTTACACATCGACAAACAGTCCTAATTATTTACGGAATTGCAGTAATGTTTGGATTAGCGGCTATCATTTTCTCTATGGCAAAGGTTTGGGGAGCTATATTACTTGTAGCGGTCATCCTAACAGCTATTGAAATCTTTGTAGAGGTCATCGGACTGGCTGGTAAAAACTATAAACCATTATTAAATTTTGTACGGATATTTAGTAAATAAAATATAAGCAATCATACAATTTGTATGATTGCTTTTTTGTTGTTAAATAGGGTTACTATTAAAGTTAGACACTGAGAAACTCTTTTAAACCGATTATATATAGGGAATAGAAGGTAAACTTAAATAAGCTTGTTTATCGATTACTAGGAGGGGTAAATGAAAAGGGTAGTCAATCAATAGAGAAGCCATATAAAAAGACCATAGACAAGTTGTTTGTCTATGGTCTGAAAGCTCTTATTCAGTAACTGAATTGTCATCGCTACTAGCAGCACTATCTGTTCCTGTATTGCCACTTGTTAGACTTGATGATTGTTCATTTAGGCCAAGATGGTTTTTGAAAATCTCCTTTGTTTCTTCAACAGAATCTTGATTTAACTGGTAATAATAAATACCAGTAGATGTATCATCCGTGCCATCTAATGTTAAGGAATCGATACGTGGTGCGCCTTTTGATAAATAAGATAAGAAGGACTTCATTTCAGTGAATGTCATATCTGTTTTCATATTATCACCAAGAGCTTTAATGACATCATCATATTTCGTAACGGACTTAACAGAAGCGACTTTTTTAATAATCGCAGATAGAATTTCCTGTTGACGTTTACCACGCTCAATATCATTATCTTGTTTACGTGTTCTTGCGAGTGCAAGTGCCTCACTACCATTTAAATGTTGTAAGCCTGGCTGTAAGTTAATTGTAAACTTATCAAATTCATCTAATTCATGTAAAGCATAAGGTACTTCAGCTTCAATACCACCTAAAGCATCGACTACATCAATAAAGGCATTGAAATTCATACGTACATAGTAATTGATTGGAATATCAAATAGTTCCTCTACTGTTTCAATAGTAGTAAGTGTTCCACCCATAGCATGTGCATGAGTAATTTTATCTTTATAACCTACTTTAGGAATATAAACGTAAGAATCACGAGGAATGCTTAGCATTTTAATTGTATGAGTTTTGTTATTTAATGTAGCTAAAACGAGTGCATCGGAGCGTGAATGATCCGAACCTTGCCCTCGATTGTCACTATCATCAACACCTACAAATAAAATAGAGACATTGTCTTGTACAGGCTCTACTTTCTCTACACGTTTCGTTGAAACCTCTCGACCTTCTAACTCCTCATATGCTGAGTCTGCAGCATGCTCTACCTGTTTTGTAAGGTAAACAGCATAAGCCGTTACACAAATCACCAAGCTTGCAACAAGGAGTAGTGTAACTTTTATAATTAAGGAAGCTTTAGAAGACCTCTTTTTATTTGGACTAACAGATCTTTTTTTCATAATAGATATATTCTCCTCTAATTATTGGGAATAATAATGCGATAAAGCTAAATTTTATTCAATTTTAACTAAGTAATTGTGTGGACAATAAAATAGCTTAACAAAAAAATTATACTATGCATATTTAGTTTCGACAATTAAAACTATTTAATTGACAATAAATTCTACAAATTGAGCATCTTCGAAAGTGATGGAAGCTTGTCCATTAGTCATTTCTGTTATCCAACTTCGGAACTGTTCCTCATCCTCTTTTAGCACAGAAACAATGATTTCAACACCCTCCAAATAACGTATTTCCTCTAAAGAATATGATGAACTTCTTATTTCATTTTCGACTTTTCCTAGCCATGTATAATCAATAGCTACTTTCATGAAATGATGCAATTTACGTTCAACTATCTGTGCAGCAATTAATCCCTCTGTAGTTGCTTTTCCATAAGCACGAATAAGACCACCACCACCGAGCTTAATGCCTCCAAAATAGCGGGTCACAACAACGACCGTATCTTTTAACCCTTGTTTTTTTAAGACCTCTAACATAGGGACGCCTGCAGTACCACTAGGTTCCCCATCATCATTTGCCTTTTGAATATGATCATGCTCTCCAATAATATAAGCGGAGCAGTTATGTGTTGCATTATGATGCAATTTTTTTATACCATCTATAAAAGAAATTGCATCCTCTTCCGTTTCTGCACGTTCTATATAAGTGAGAAAGCGAGATTTGGAAATGACAATTTCGCTTTCACCATATCCTTTTACTGTTAAATAGTTTTCTCTCATTCGTATCAATCTCCTTTTAACTAGAGTTCTATTCTATAATTTTCATGAAGAAAAAGCATTAAATTTTAGCATGGTAATGCTATAATAGGTGTAGACTATGGAATATGTGATTTTAGTCTATTAAATTAGTAAGTAATCATAAGACATTAGACTGGGGAGTATACTATGTTTTCAAATGATACCTTCGATTTAAAGTCGCTTGATGACATTTTTAATCGAATGTTAGATACAATCATGAGCTCAAAGGATGATATCTTTATTATAAGTGAACAAAGCCGCAGAAGCTTTGAAGATATGCAAAAAGAGCTGGAAATTGTTCGAAAACAAATATCAATCGTAATTGATGATGGCGATGCATTGGAAAAAAGTACGCAGCTTGCTAAGCAACGACTTGTGCTAGTGAGTAAAGCTTTTGATAATTATACCGAAGAACAAGTTAGAGAAGCATATGAAACTGCACATGATTTTCAAGTAAAGCTCTCCGTTATTAGAACACAAGAAAAACAGCTACGGGATAAAAGAGATGATCTAGAGAGAAGATTAAGAGGATTACTCGATACGATTGAACGTGCTGATCATATTGTTAATCAGGTAAATGTCGTTTTGAATTACTTAACTTCAGATTTAAGAAATGTTGGTTTAGCCCTTGAACAAGCAAAAATGAAACAGGATTTTGGGATACGCATTATTGCAGCTCAAGAGGAAGAGCGTAAGCGTTTATCAAGAGAGATTCACGATGGACCTGCTCAAATGCTTGCAAATGTCCTTATGCGCACTGATTTAATAGATAGAACGTATCGTGAAAAAGGTATTGAAAAGGCTTTGGCTGAAATTGCCGATTTAAAGAAAACGGTACGTAATGCTTTATCTGAGGTGCGACGTATTATTTATGATCTACGACCAATGGCACTTGATGATTTGGGAATTATTCCGACATTAAAGAAGTATTTATCGACAGTGACTGAATATAATCCAGGTGTTGAAATTCATTTCCAATCGAGAAGTACAGAAAAACGTATACCTTCAAATTATGAAGTATCCATTTTCCGATTAGTACAAGAATGTGTAACCAACGCCATGAAGCATGGAAAGTGTAAAGACATTTGGGTAAAGCTTGAATGGTTAAAAGATGCCGTCAACATTGTTGTAAAAGATGATGGTATAGGCTTTGACCCACAAGTAGTAAAAGATCATTCCTTTGGGATTTTAGGAATGAAAGAACGTATTGAAATTTTAAATGGTACAATCACCATTACGAGTGAAATCAATCGAGGGACAACGGTGTTATTTAAAATACCGTTAGAAGTAGAATGATGTAACTGTCGCAGAAATCTAGGGGGTAAAGACAAATGACAAAGATTATTATTGTAGACGATCACCAGCTATTCCGCGAAGGAGTAAAACGCATTTTAGATTTTGAAGATACGTTTGATGTAGTAGCAGAAGGTGACGATGGTACAGATGTGGTTACGTTATACGCTGAAAACGAACCAGATGTAGTGCTTATGGATATTAACATGCCAGGTAAAAACGGAGTAGAAGCAACGGCAGAGTTAATTACTGAATTTCCAGATGCAAAAGTGATTATGTTGTCTATACATGACGATGAAACATATGTTACGCATGCATTAAAATCAGGTGCTCTTGGCTATATGTTAAAAGAGATGGATGCAGATGAAATCGTTGAGGCGATTAAAGTTGTTGCCAACGGCGGTTCTTATTTACACCCAAAAGTAACGAAAAACCTAGTAGCAGAATTTAAACGACTTTCAGAACATGAAAATAAAGGAAACTTCCATCAAACTGAAATTCGTCGTCCATTCCATTTGCTAACTAAGCGTGAATGCGAAGTATTACAATTATTAACAGATGGTCAATCAAACCGTACAATCGGTGAGACACTGTTTATCTCTGAAAAAACAGTTAAAAACCACGTATCAAGTATTCTACAAAAAATGAATGTTAATGACCGTACACAAGCAGTTGTAACAGCCATTAAAAATGGCTGGGTTGAAGTACGTTAATTGCTAAAACTGTTTTTAAAAGCTACTTTTTATTGAAGTAGTTTTTAAAACAGTTTTTTATTGTTTTTTGGTAATAATTTGTATTGGGCTTACATGATGAAGAACAGGTCATTCACAATTTTGTAACATTACTAATCATTAGTATGAATATGATAACTAGCAATTCATGCAACATTTTACAACCTAATGCGTCATAAGGAAGATGTAGCACTTAAATGTTGAAAATGCACAACAAAATTCCTACGAAAGCATTTATATGCTACAATATGCGCGGGAGGTTTTTTGATGTTAAAGAAAAGTTTTCTAGCAGTTCTAATCTTATTAGTGTTAACTGCCTGTGGTAATAAAGATGAAAAGATGAGTGATGAAGAACGAGATAAAGTAATAGAGGATGGTACAGTTGGCTTTGAAATGATGGGTGGAAACGTAGAAAAGGCTGATAATGTACCAGCGGAAGATGAAAAGGCGATTTTAGCATCTTTTGATGAGTATATTGCTGCATTAAATGCTGAAGAAATTGATCGTTATATGAATACAATCTCGAAAAATCCAAAGGGTTTTAAATACGATGAAGAAAAAACATATGCATCAGAAGTATTTGATCAATTTGATATTAAGCGTGAAGTAGAAAATGTAACAATTGCAAAGTATGAATCAGAAGAGGCGCAAGTATTTGCCAACATGAAAATGCACTCACTTCAGCTTGAGACAAATGTCGAACATGAAAGTGCAGGACGTCAGGTAACAGTCTTTGTGAAAGAGGACAATGATTGGAAAGTGACGAGTGTCTTTTATATTGGCGATGACTCACAGTCAAGTACAGGAAATTAACAGAAGCTATCTTCATTCAACATATCAATTGAGTGAAGATATGCCTATTTATACATAGACAATGAATGTGAAATGGAAGCTAGCTTACTAGCACGACTCTAGAAGGGCGAGAACGGGAATCCGACGTTCGTCATTCATTTCACATTCATTTCTTTTTGTTTTCCGTCATTTATGCAAAAGCGAAGCGCCAGCAATAACAACACAACAACAACAACAATTGCACCAAGTAGAAATAGATTGTAAACTAAAAATTATAGGAGAGTGGACATGGATGAGGACGGCAATCGTAACAGATAGTACTGCATATATTACAGCTGAGGAACGTGCACGCTTAAACATTCACATGATACCTTTAAGTGTTAATATCTCAGGTCAATTATTTGCAGAAGAAGTAGATATCACAGCATCTGAATTTTATGATAAGGTGCGTGGAGCTAAAGAATTTCCTAAAACAACACAACCTCCAATTGGAGAATTTGTTGCTCTTTTTGATGAGCTAGCAAAGGATTACGATGAGATAATTTCCATCCATTTATCGAGTGGTATTAGTGGAACATACCAAGGTGCAGTGCAGGCCGGTGAAATGGTGGAAGGTATTAATGTTTATGCCTTTGACAGTGAAATATCCTGTGCTGTTCAAGGCTTTTACGTATTAAGAGCAGCGGAAATGGCGAAAGAGGGCCATTCAGCAAAAGACATACTTGCAGCATTAGCGGACATGCAGCAGTTTATTCGTGCTTACTTCATTGTAGACGACTTAGCACATTTACAGCGTGGTGGGCGTTTATCTTCTGCCGCAGCATTAATCGGTGGCTTACTACAAGTAAAGCCTGTTTTACATTTTGTGGATAAGGTAATTGTACCTTTCGAAAAAATCCGAACACGTAAAAAGGCATTAAAGCGTGCGGAAGAATTGCTAGCAGAGGATGCAAAAAAGTATGCAGCGATGGACGCTGTTGTCATTCACGGAAATTGCCCTGCTGAAGCCCAAGAATGGCTAGAGCAATTAGCCGCAACGTACCCAAACGTAAACTTTAAATTGAGCTATTTTGGTCCTGTTATTGGTACTCATTTGGGTGAAGGGTCAATGGGATTAGGATGGACAAAAAAATAACGAATTGTGAGAAGTCTCTACTGCAAAAGTAGAGGCTTTTTTCTATAGAAAGGGGAGGTTTTAATGAGATATAGGGGTTGGTTGTTGCCCCCAGCATTACGTGATTTTCATGAAGGGCGCATTTGGTTAAAAGAACATTCGCCATTTTCATCTGAAGATATTGAGAAAGCAATAAAGCGAAAATACGTCAGTATAATAGAAGGAATTCAAATAAAGCCAGCTATGAAATGCAATCGTTGTCACAATACAGACCCGCACTTATTCACAAAATTCCATTGCTCAAAATGTCAGCAACAATGTGTGTACTGCCGACACTGTATTAAAATGGGGAGAGTAAGTAGCTGTACAAAATTGATGATTTGGACAGGTCCCAAGACGATAAAAATTAACAAGCATTCATTAAAATGGGCAGGGCAATACACCGAACTCCAGCAACAGGCTGCTAATGAAACCTTGGCAAGTGTGAAAGCAAAACGCTCCCATTTAATTCATGCAGTTTGCGGTGCAGGCAAAACAGAGCTACTTTTTCCTACTGTCTATGATGCATTAAAGAGAGGGCTACGTGTTTGTATTGCTACACCACGGACAGATGTAGTGTTAGAACTGTATCCACGCTTTCAAGATGCTTTTCCGGATACAGTTATTCATGCTTTATACGGTGGAGCACCTCACCAAAATTGCTATGCACAGCTTGTTATAGCAACAACCCATCAGCTCTACCGATTTGATAAGGCATTTGATGTCATTATTGTAGATGAGGCAGATGCTTTTCCTTATACATTTGATGAAACTCTACAAAGAGCAGTAGATAAGGCTAAAAAGGAAAATGCTCCTCTGGTATTTGTGACAGCAACCCCATCAGCATCATTACTCCATACTTTCCAGCAAGAAAGCTACTCTTTTATTCCAAAACGCTATCATAATCATCCATTACCAGTCCCACAAGTTCGTTCTTTATGGAGCTATAATAAATGCTTTAAGCGAGGTAAAATCCCTAAAAGGTTAAAAAAGTGGGTGGAGGAGCGCTTACACCAAAAGGAACCCTTTTTACTATTTTTCCCGACAATTGACTTAATGAAACGTGCAACTCCTCTTTTTCAAGGGTTAAATGAAGACATATTGGCTGTGCATGCAGCTGACCCAGAGCGGAAGGTGAAGGTGTTAAAGCTACGAAATAAAGAAGTTCCGGGCTTATTAACCACTACGATATTAGAAAGAGGCATTACAATCAGCAATGTACAGGTGGCTGTTATTGGGGCAGAATCATTGATTTTTACCTCCAATGCCCTCATTCAGATTGCAGGTCGAGTTGGACGAGATGTTCAATTTCCTGATGGGGACGTCCTATTCTTTTATCACGGCATCACAGCAGAGATGGATGAGGCATGCGCAAAAATTCAATTTTATAATAAGAAGGGATTTTCTGAATGAATAAAATAGAATCTCATTGTTTAATATGCACACAGCCATTAAAAATAACTATTTCCTGGAAAATGATTCTAACCAAGCAATTCTCGCCGACTATATGTGAAAGATGTGCCGCTCGTTTTGTACCTTCTCAATCTGCTACATCCCTTTATCAATATAATGAGGCGATGAAGGATTACTTACACCAGTTAAAGTTTCTTCAAGATGTGGCTCTTGCAAAGGTATTTCGGCAGGAGCTCTATGATCGTTTCAATAAAGAAAAAGCGATTATTCTCCCCATTCCGATGCATCCTCTCAAGCAACAGGAGCGTACTTTCTCTCATACTGATGAACTATTAAAAGCGGCTCATATTCCCTTTATTCAATTATTAGAAAAGACAACGACAGAAACACAAAGCTCCAAAAATAGAGAGCAGCGAATACAGGTAGCTCCACTTTTTCGCTTAAAGAAGGATGCACAAATCGAACATAAAAATTATCTTCTTTTTGACGATATAAAAACTACAGGGACAACTCTAGAGCATGCTACAACTGCTTTAATGCAGGCGGGTGCTAAAAATGTCCAATACTTCACATTAATTGAAGGATGAAAATACCAATGCATTATGTATAATAGTTAATGAGACAGCATTCGTAGATAAAATTGCTAGAAAGAGGAGGAAAGGCCAATGGCAGAGGTTCGTAATTGTCCGAAATGTAATGAGTTTTTTAATTATACAGGAGTCCGAGAAGTGTGTCATAAGTGTGCACAATCAGAGGAGGAGCTTTATCAAATCGTTTATCGTTTCTTACGTAAACGTGAAAACCGTGCGGCAACTGTAGAACGTATTGTGGAAGCAACGGGAGCGGCAGAGGAGCTATTGTATAAATGGGTTCGGAAGGGTCGCCTGCAGCCAGCCATGTTCCCTAACCTTGGCTATCCATGTGATAACTGTGGTCATCTGACAACAACTGGTAAACTTTGTGCAAAATGCCAGGATGAATTAAAGGCAGACTTACGTACATTTGAAGCAGCTAAGGAATTCCGCGAAAGTGTAGAGCAGCGTGATCGTGTAACCTATCACTCAGAGCGTAAACGTTAATTACTCCAAGTGTGTTAATTTTAAACAAAATTAGCACACTTTTTTCTATGTGAAAACTTAACATTATGTGAGACAATCCGAAATAATAGTAAGATAGGATTTAGAGATGGGGGGTATTGAAATGAAAATTACATCTTATGGAGTTAATGCAGTAAACGCCTATAAAAACCAAGTACGCAATGTGAAATCAAATACAAACAAGGCATCTTTCGCCGATAAAATTGAAATTTCAAAGGCTGCACAAGAAATGCGAGGTGTTTCAACATACAGTTCGGAGCGAGCAGATCATGTTCAACAGTTGAAAAAGGATATTGCTTCTGGAGAATACAAAGTAGATGCGCGTAAAGTGGCAGAGGATATGCTGAAATATTATCGTTTCTAGGGAATAGCAGAAAGGGTGTATAACGATATGTCTGTAGAAGCAATTAGTTCTACACTAATAATGCTAGAGAGAATGCATAAAAGCTTACTCGAACTAGCCTTTAAAAAAACGGAAATTATTAAAGCTGGCGATATCGAAGCGCTAGACCAATTGCTCAAGGATGAGCAGGCGCATGTAGCAGCCATCGATAAGCTCGAGCAACAGCGTCAGAAACAGGTAACGGACTACCTTGAAGCAAAGGGACTTGCTTCAGCTGACAAAACAACTGTCGCGGATGTCATCGAGGCTGCTGAACAACAAGCTGACAAAGCAACACTATCAGCAGTTCGCGAACGTTTAATGCAAATTATCAATGACCTACGAAAACAAAATGATCTAAATCAAAAACTCGTTTTCCAATCATTACAGATCGTCAACCTAACATTAGATGCAGTAAGACCCCGTACAGAGCAAATGAACTATTCCAGCAACGAAGTACGTGGAACTAATACCATAGCTAAAAAATCATATTTCGATTCACAAGCATAACAAGGGAGGAAGAAAAATGCGCTCAACATTTATGGGCTTAGAAGCTAGTAAACGTGGCCTCTTCACACAGCAAACTGCTTTATATACAACAGGTCACAATATTTCCAACGCCAACACACTAGGCTACTCTCGTCAACGAGTGAACATGCAGGCAACACCTGGATTTCCAACTGCCGGACTAAATTCGCCTTCATATCCTGGTCATCTTGGGACAGGTGTCGAAGCAACATCTATCCAACGTATTCGCGATGAGTTTATTGATCGGCAATATCGTCAGGAAACAAATCGACTAGGTTATTGGGAATCCACAGTAAAATCTATCTCGCAAATAGAAGATGTAATGAATGAACCCTCTCAATATGGAATTAACCAGGCATTCACCAATTTTTGGAAATCAATGGAAGATATCACTAAAGATC
This sequence comes from Lysinibacillus sp. S1, assembly GCF_044986265.1. Taxonomy (NCBI): domain Bacteria; kingdom Bacillati; phylum Bacillota; class Bacilli; order Caryophanales; family Bacillaceae; genus Lysinibacillus; species Lysinibacillus sp. S1. The sequence continues at coordinate 2,040,168 of NZ_CP173154.1, read as the reverse complement.
CACAATTAATGGCTGGGCGTCAGGTGTTGCTTGCTGAAGGAAGAACTCTTGCAGACTCCTTCAATTATATGGATCGGCAATTAAAGAAGGTTCAAGGGAATATCGGGAATGAAATAAAGGTTACAACAGACGTCGTCAACTCACTTCTTAAACAAATTGCTCATATTAATAAGCAAATTGAAGAGGTTGAACCGAATGGCAATGTGCCGAATGATTTATATGATGCACGGGACTTGTTGGTAGATGAATTAAATAAAAAATTGCCTGTGTCCATCCAACGAGAAAAATCTGGTGGGTTAGCAAACGATGTAGCAGAAGGTACTATTACAATTACCTATGAACCATCAGATGGTAGTCCACCAATCACCTTAGTAAACGGCAGGGAATATGCAACACTTGCTGCTGTGGATAGAAACGGTAATCGTATAGATGGTGAAGAAGACGATCCAGCAACAGGAAGTTTTGCAGAGTTTTTGGAGTTTAGAATTTCTGATATTGGGGAACCACCAACTGATCCGATGGTAGGTCCTTCTACTATTAGCTTTGGTCAACTGCATAAAGAAGGTGGGGGTTTTCGAGCGTTAATCGAAGCTTATGGTCACAGTTATAATAATGGCACAGGACAAGGACTCTATTCCGAAATGATAGCTAATCTGGATAAGTTAGCTAATGAATTTATTACCGAATTTAATGCGATTCATCGAGCAGGTTTTGGACTAAACGACACTGTTGGCAATCGTGATTTTTTCAGTGGTACAACAGCCCGTGATTTTAAAATAGTAATTACAAAACCAGAAGAAGTGGCTGCGTCTGATACAGCAGGTGAATCTGGTAATAATAAAAATATGCTTAAATTAGCAGAGTTACAGTCAAAGACAAATGCCAATTTAGGTCAAGCCACATTCCAGAACTTCTATAGAGGAATAACAGGGGACTTAGCTGTCAAAGGAAAAGAGGCAGAAACTAATTTTAAGAACTCGCAGGCATTACATTTACAAATCGCTAATAATCGAGCTGCGATGAGTTCGGTTTCTTTAGATGAAGAGATGACCAATATGATTACATTTCAACAAGCATACAACGCTAATGCACGTATGATTACCGTAGTGGATGAAACACTAGACAAAATTATTAATGGAATGGGACGAGTAGGACTATAATCGCTACCTGAAAGGAGAGTTATCGATGCGTGTTACACAATCCATGTTATCTAATAACATGTTACGGAATTTAAATAGCAGCTATGGAAAAATGTCCAACTATCAAAATATGTTGACTTCTGGTAGGAAATTCAACAAACCATCTGAGGATCCTGTTGCAGCAGTGGTGGGCATGGGATACCGTGTAGATCTCGGTAAAAACGAACAATACCAACGTAATCTAAGTACAGCGAATTCATGGTTAGATTCAACGGACTCAGCTTTTAATGAAGTTGGTTCTGCATTAACCCGTGTCAAGGAACTGATTGTCCAGGCTGCAAATGATACAAATGGGAAGGAACGTCAAAAAATTAATGCAGAAATGAAACAAATTAAGGAGTCTCTCCGAGATGTTGGTAACACACAAATTGCTGGGAATTATATTTTTTCAGGTACACATGTAGATCAGCCGCTCTATACGGATAAAATAAGTCCACAAAATCCAGCTATTACAACATTGGGAAAAGAGAAAAATATTGAGATTGATGTGTTTGACGGAATTAGAATGTCAGTGAATACACCAGGTGCTGAGTTATTCGGGGAACTCGATGACTTTATGGCTCATGTGATAGCTACTTTAGATGATGATACTAAAACAAGTGATGAAGTGAGCGCAGCACTTGGCTTACAAGTAACAGATGGTGGTGGGGCAACAATCCCGGCACTAGATAGTATTCATGAAAAGACATTGAAACTACAAGCTGATGTTGGAGCACGTCAAAATCGAGTTGAACTGATGGGAAATCGTTTGAAAATTGGTGAAGAACATGCCACAAAGCAAATGTCGCTAAACGAGGATACAGAATATCCTGAAACGATTACCAATATGGTAACACAAGAATCTATTCACCAGGCAGCTCTATCCGTAGGAGCAAAAATTATTCAGCAGACTTTAGTCGATTTTATTAGATAAAATCGACTAAAGCTCTTTTAAAAAGTAATATAGGATGAATTAATCGATTATCCAAATGATGAATTTAGATATTTTAAGAAAGATGTGATGCGTATGAAATTGCCACAAATTCAAATTCGCACAACAGATATTCAAATGGATTGGCAAAAACAGGATCCTATCCAATATATTAAACAACCTTCAGCTGAATTATCTATTTCTCAGCCAGCTGCAATTCTTGAAATGAGTACAACACCAGGTAAATTGACAATTGACTCTTCGGATGCAAGAAGAGATTTAGGTTTTTTTCCAACTGGTGAAATGATAGAGCGCTATGCACAGGAGGGGAAGAACGAAGCTGCAAAAGGTCTTGTGCGCCGAATGCAAGAAGGACGACAAATGAGAGAAAGTGCTGGTAAAGGTCAAGAAGGCACTGTTATTCAACAAATCGCTAAACAAAATCATGGTCCAAAAAGAGCAGGTCCATATAATATTGAATTTGTTCCTTCTGTCGGTTCAGTGAAAACGAATTATCACCCTGGCAAACTAGACCTAAATATTACACGTCGTTATCCACAAATTAATGTACAAGTAAACAAAGTAATACATGCTTACACACCTGGTAAAATAACAGGAACAATGATACAAAGACCACGTGTTGATATCGATGTTCTTCGTTAAAGAGAAAATACACAAAAGAAGGGTTTCTATAATGAAAATAAATTCGATTTTTTTGGGGGAAATAGAAATTGCGGAACAAGATATATTAGTTTTTGAACATGGCTTAATGGGCTTAGAGGAGTATAAGAAATTTGTTCTTCTCCCTCTGGATGTTGATTTACCATTAATCCTATTGCAATCAATAGAGTGTGCAGAAATTAGTTTTATTCTTGCGTTCCCTTATGCTTTTAAAATAGATTATCATTTTGATATAAGTGAAGAGGATAAAAAGCAGCTACAAATTGAAAAAGAAGAGGATGTAGTTGCTTATGTAATCATTACATTCAAAGAACCCTTTGAACAATCTACATTGAATTTATTAGCACCAATCGTTATGAATAATAACAAAAAGCTTGGTAAACAAATAGTACTACACGATAAAGATTATCCGCTGCGCTATCCAATCCCAGTGTTAAAAGGTAGGGATAAATAATGCTCGTATTATCAAGGAAAAAAAATGAATCTATTATGATTGGTGATCAAATTGAAATAAAAATATTAGCTGTTGAAGGAGAACAAATAAAGCTTGGGATTATCGCTCCAAAAGCAGTAACCATCCATCGTAAAGAAATATTCGAAGATATTCAAAGACAAAACAAAGAGGCATTAGTATTAAATGTTGATTTATTAGATCAATTAAAAAAATATAAATAATATGGACAAAGGAAGCCTGAAAGATTTCTTTCGGGTGTTTCTTTGTGTGGTAAATACTAAATGAAAGAGGATTAACAATGAAGAAACAAGTATTGCAGCCTACTTATTTTGAAAAATTCTCTTGTATAGGTCCAGCGTGTGAGGATACTTGCTGTGCGGGATGGAAGTTAAGTGTTGATAAACGCACTTTCCAAATGTATCGAAAAGTAACAAGTGGATCGATTGCTAAAGATTTACGCACGAACGTAACAAGAGAGCGCGCAAACCCATCAGATAGTAACTACGCTAAAATAAAAGTAGACGAACATATGAACTGTTCATTTTTAAATGAAGATAAATTATGTAACATTTTTATTGAGCTCGGAGAAAATTTTTTGTGTGATACATGTACATTTTTTCCAAGACAAATTTCAGCTATCGAGCAGCGTGTAGAAAGAGATTTGAGTGTAGCATGCCCTGAAGCTGCGAGATTAATATTGTTAAATCCAGATGGCATTGACTTTGTGATGATGGAAGATGAATTTGCTAAACATACACTATTTGCATACCCGGATGTGACGAGTCGTTTTTGGGATATGCGTATATTTGTTATTCAAATACTTCAAAATCGCCAAGCTTCCATTGAATCTCGTTTACTAGTATTAGGAATATTCATGAGAAAAATGCAAACTACTGAAGAGAGTGACTGGGAACAGCGGTTACCTCTTTATATAAGCGAATGTAACGATATTTTAAATCGTGCAGCGTCTTTTGGTATACACAAATATTTACCAAGCGATGAAGAAATGATTAATATTATATACCGCCTTCTAGAATTCCAAAAAGAATATGAGCTATTTAATCGCCGTTTCGATGAATGTATCGCACAGTTAGAAGAAGGTTTACAATTAAATGGTGGGGATACAGTAGAGCAGTCAGTTGCTTTGTACAAACAGTCCGTACAAAACTATTACAAACCTTTCTTTGAAGAAAAAGACTATATTTTAGAAAATTATTTAGTGAATTATGTGTTTAAAAATAGCTTACCACAAAGTCAAATGAGCTTTGTGAAGGAATATGAGCAATTGTTTATGTGGTTTTTATTTATTAAAGGTACGTTAATAGGTTTGGGAAGTTATCATCAAGGCTTATCGGAGGAAATCGTATTAAAATTCATCCAATCTTTTACGAAGACATTAGAAAATAATAAGGATTTTAGAAAACTAATGAAAAGTATATTGGAGAGAGAAAATGACTAGCATTCGATCACCATATAAATGAATGTCTATGTTTGACGAAGTAGTGAAGTTTGAAATAAATTAATAAAATAATTTATTAAATATATTAAACATTTTAAAAGCATGTCGATATAGAAATTGTGGGAAATAAAAAGTTGAAAAACGCTTTGTTTCCAAACAACCACAAGGACGTGGAAATAAAAAACATTCAAGGAGGAATTCCAAATGAGAATTCAAAATAACATTGCAGCGTTTAACGCACACCGTAACTTAGCAAACAATACTACAAATACGAGTAAACACCTTGAGAAATTATCTTCAGGTTTCCGTATTAACCGTGCTGGAGACGATGCAGCAGGTTTAGCGATTTCAGAAAAAATGCGTGGACAAATCCGTGGTCTACAAATGGCTTCTAAAAACGCACAAGATGGTATTTCATTAATCAAAACTGCTGAGGGTGCGTTAGAAGAAACACACGCAATTTTACAACGTATGCGTGAGTTAGCTGTTCAAGCATCTACTCAAACGAATGAGCGCGGTGATGATGCTACTAAATCAGCATCAGCAGCAGCAAAAACAGCATCAGCAGCATCAAAAACAGCATCAGCAGCAAGTAAGGGAGCGTCAGCAGCTACTAAATCACAATCTGCTTCGAAAAAAGCAGCATCAGCAGCATCAAAAACAGCATCAGCAACAGTTAAAAAAGCATCAGCTGACGCAATGAAAGCAGCGGGAAGCCTTGCATCAGCAGCAGCTTTAGAAGCATCAGCAGCAACACTTAACGGTTCAGCAGCGACAATTAATGGTTCAGCAGCTGTACTTCAACAGTCAGCAGCAGAACTTAAAGGCTCAGCTGATAACATCAATGCATCAGCAACTGCACTTAAAGCATCAGCAACACTTATTTCAGGTAAAGGTGCTGGGAATAAAGATACTGTAGCAAATAAAGACGTAGGTAAAATTCAAGAAGAATTATCAGCATTACGTAATGAAGTAGATCGTATCGCTGAACAAACTGAGTTCAATAACATGAAGTTATTAGATGGTACGTACCAAGGTAAGAAATTCCACATCGGTGCAAACACAGGTCAAAACATTGAAGTAAATATTGCTGAAATGGGTCTTAAAGGTCTTAATTTAACAGATGATCAAGGTAAAAATTTAATGGAAATTACTTCTCGTGCAGATGCGGATGCAGCAATCAAGAAAATCGATGACGCTGTGACAAAAGTATCTGTTGAGCGTTCTCGCTTAGGGGCAGTACAAAACCGTTTAGAACATACAGTGAAAAACTTAGGTACATCAGCTGAAAACTTACAAGATGCTGAATCTCGTATCCGTGATGCTGATATGGCGAAAGAGATGATGGGCTTCACGAAGAACAACATCTTAATGCAAGCAGCACAATCTATGCTTGCACAAGCAAACCAACAACCTCAAGGTGTTCTTCAATTATTACAATAAGAAATTTAGAAAAAGCCTTCTTTTTGAAGGCTTTTTCTTTATATTTATAAGAAATAACCGATATACATAGGGTAGTAAGGTGAATTTAACTCATTAATACATAAAAAATTAGGAACGTGAAGGAGAAGAGAAAAGGTGGCACATTTAGAATCAATCATTATTCCTGCACACCATACAATATGGAATGGCTATAATAAAAGAGAGTTAAGAATCGAATTTGCGCTACCTGAAAAAGGGACGAACGAGGAAACCGGATTCTTTATTTTTGCTCCTGGTTTTGGTGGACATATCGACTCTAATGTTTATAAAAAAATGCGGAGTCAATTTTCAGATTTATATAATGTAGTGACAATACAATGTGATTATTTTGGGAATCGTTTTATGCAAGGCGTTGACAGATTTACATTTAACGATGAAACTGCTTTTTTAGCTAAAATATTTTTAGATCATGAAATCGCACAAATCCAAAATGATTCATCAAATTTAATACCATTATTGCAAAATAAAGATGCAGAATTTCCTGTCTATGCAAAATTAGACGAAACTTTAGATGAATTTGCGGATATGAGTTATATGCAGGCAATCGACATTATAACCGCTATTGAAGCTGTTAAAGTTGTTTTAACTAAAAATGGTTTTCAATATAATGAACAGCGAATTATCGGATTTGGACAATCGCAAGGGGCCTATTTACTGCATCTTAGCAACCGCTTAGTGCCGCATTTGTTTTCTCATATTGTTGATCTAGCAGCGTGGGTCTCCCCAGTGTATTTAAAGTATGAGAGATGTCTATATACACAAAAATTATGTGTTTACTTCAATTACTTAGCAAAGGATATTATTCAAGATCAAGAGGCATTAACGTTACACCAACTTTATAAAAATTTTGAAAATGGTGCATTTATTTATTCAGCTATAGGCACAACAGATAATTTAGTGAATCCGGCGGATAAGAAAAAAAGTTTAAGCGAGTTACAACACGTTCAATTTGAAATTATTGACAATACAAAAGTAGATAATGTAATTTTTAAATCGACAAATCACGGTATGGATGCTGATTTCCTTGAACTTGTAAAGTATGTATTAAAAAAGAAACCCCAACATCATAATATAAATGAACGCCAACTATGCTATACAGTTACGAGTGCTAATACGAAAATCCATGTAGATTATCGTTATGGGTTACCACTCTTTCAGTTAGAAGATGGACATGTGAATATAGATGTAGCACTAGATGAGTTGGCAAAACAAACGAAGCGAAATACAAAGGCTTTGGAAGACTATACATTGAAATCGAAAAATATTATTGCTGAAATGAAACAACAACAACCAACAATAGAATATATCGATACAAAAATTGGTTCTCCAACGATTGCATTAGGTGGTTATTTATTACATAGTAAATATGACCCTATAAAAGAGGCAGAAAAAATAGCTGAAAAGGAAATCGAAGAAGATTATTTACATGTATTATTCGGCTATGGCTATGGCTATGTTGCACAAGCGTTAAAAGCGAAATTAAAGGATGCCCCATTACTCGTTTACGAGCCTGCCATGAGTGGCATTGAAAAAACAATGACTGTTGAAGGTGTGACAGTCATTTCTAATAAAAAACTGTTCCAAGAGCAGGTTAGAGCTTATCACAATGAATATGATACAAATATGAAATTAATTTGTTCTCCTAACTATGATAAATTGTTTCCGATGGAGCAGCGCAATATCAATTTAATTGTGAAAGAAAGCTACTTAGCAGATCGAATGAGAAGAAATACGATTAGTTTCTTTAGTGATATTTGGCAACAAAATGTTCGCCGTAATCTCCAATACTTGAATGGTGCAGAAAGCTTGAATCGTTTATATAAACGCTATACACAGCCTGTTATTGTCGCTTCAGGTGGACCATCATTAACAAAGCAGCTTCCTTTACTAAAGAAAATTGCAGATCAAGTTGTCATTATCGCAGCAGGTTCTACGACTAAATCCTTACTTGCAGCAGGCATTGAACCAGATTATGTCTTGACAATTGACGGTGCACAAATTAACTATGATTTGCATTTTAAAAACCTAGAAATAGGAAAATCAAAATTAATTACGGCGCTTAGTAGCCATTACAAAATAACTGAGAAGTATCAAAATAATTTGTATTTTTATGGTATGGGGATAGAAGATACAATTTTAGATTATTGCGAGGAAAAGTTAGGGATTAAAATACCGATTATGCTCAATGGGGGGAGCTGTGCACATACAGCGCTCCATGTTGCTACGTTTATCTCAAGTGGTCCTGTCGCATTAATTGGACAAGATTTAGCATTTACAAATAATCAAACACATGCAGCAGACAATGCTGGGTATGTAGAAATTGATGAAAATTGGCTAATTAGAAATCATGCTTATGAAGTAGAAGGGTATAATGGAGATAAAGTTTATACAGATTTAACGTTTAATTCAATGCGCCAGCAATTCGAGGAAATTTATGAAGTGTTAAAAAACAACCATGTCATTTATAACTGTACAGAGGGTGGCAGTAAAATTGAAGGAATGCCGCAAAAAACATTCCAAGATTTTTGTCAGGAGTATGCGGACCTTTTACAAACGAAAGAATTGCAAGATGCCAGCTATGAGAAACAAACAGTCACTTTAACGCAATTAAAAAAATTCTTTGAAGATGAAATGGATGTATATCGTCAATTGGAACACCAACTTCAAAAAGCACTGACGATACTAAGGGAAAAGAAATCTAACATTCAATTTACAAAACCTGTTCTCAAAAAGCTAGATAAAATTGACGAGAAATTAATTGAATTGTATGATCAAGTACTTCTAGATAGTGTCATATACCTTATTATTTTAGAAACGCGTAAAGATTATAAAAAAGGAAAAAATGAAACACTAGAACAGACGTATGAGCGTGTTTATAATCAAAGTAAAGCATTATATGAAAAATTATTAGTGGTATTCCAGAAAGCTAGACGTTATACACAAGAAGTATTATTAGAAATTGAAGAGAGAGGTACACGTTCATGACAGACTTACAAGAAGTGATTGCAAGTTATAATGAGTATATTTACAATATCCCCCATGGTGCACAGTATATTGCAGAACAATTAGCAGATGGCAAGCATGATGATGCACTACTCGCTGTACAAGATTTTTCAGAAGGTATGATTTGGTTGATGGAATTAAAACCATTGCTAAAGGAGCATAATATCGAGCTGAATTTTCCTATAGAGCAAATTCAAATGTTTTTAACGGAAATTAATGAAGGATTAAGTAAGAAAGATTGGGTATTAGTTGCGGATTTATTCGTATATGAAATCAAACCGTTCTTTGAAGAGCAAGTACAAATAATACAATAATAAACAGGGGATTTTCTATGTCAAAAATATTAATCACCGGCGCCGACGGTTTTATCGGCTCACATTTAACAGAGCAGCTCGTACGTGAAGGTCACGACGTACGAGCATTTGTTTACTACAATTCATTTAATTCTTGGGGATGGCTCGACCAGGTATCGCAAGATATTAAATCACAACTTGATGTATTCTCAGGCGATATTCGCGATCCTTACGGTGTAAAAGAAGCGATGAAAGGCTGTACACATGTGCTAAATTTAGCGGCACTTATTGCAATACCTTATTCATATCACTCACCAGCGACGTATGTTGATACTAATGTAACTGGGACGTTGAATATCGTGCAAGCGGCAAAGGAATTAAATGTAGAAAAGGTTGTCCACACATCTACGAGTGAAGTATATGGTACAGCTATGTACGTGCCAATTGACGAGAATCATCCACTACAAGGACAATCGCCGTATTCAGCATCGAAAATTGGGGCAGATCAAATGGCGTTATCATTTTATCGCTCATTTGACACACCTGTTTCTATTATTCGTCCCTTCAATACGTATGGCCCACGTCAATCAGCACGCGCGGTAATACCGACAATTATTAGCCAGCTCGCGAGTGGTCAAACGACAATTAAGCTTGGTGCAGTGAGTCCGACTCGTGATTTTAACTATGTGAAAGATACTGTGCAAGGCTTTATTTCTGTTATGCAATCTGAAAAGTCGATTGGGCAAGTTATTAATATCGGTTCGAACTATGAAGTATCGATTGGTGAGACAGCTGAAATGATTGCTGACATTATGGATGTAGATTTGACGATTGAGACAGATGAACAACGCCTACGTCCTGAAAAGAGCGAGGTTGAGCGTCTTTGGGCCGATAATCAAAAAGCGCGAGAGCTATTAAATTGGACACCACAATACGGCGGGAAAAAAGGCTTCCGACAAGGATTAGAAGAAACGATTGAATGGTTTACGAATCCTAAAAATTTAGCACAATATAAGGCGGATGTGTATAACATATGACGAAACAATGGATAGAATTTGCTCATAACATTAAACAGTTATACGGGAAAGAATTTGTTCCATTACACGAACCAACATTCAATGAAAAAGAAGTCGAATACGTAACAGACTGTATAGAAACTGGCTGGGTGTCGTCTGTCGGGGCATATGTCACACGCTTTGAGGAAGACTTGGCGAAATTTGTCGGTGTGAAGCGTGCGGTAGCTGTCGTGAACGGTACGGCGTCACTGCATATCGCCCTAAAGGCAGTTGGAGTTGAGGCTCAAGATGAAGTACTCATGCCTTCTTTAACATTTATTGCGACAGCGAATGCAGTGAGCTACTTGCAGGCGGTGCCGCACTTTGTGGATGTGAATGAAGAGACACTTGGTGTAGACCCTGTGAAACTTGAGCAGTACTTAGTACAAATTGGTGAAATGCGCGGTGGTGTGCTTTTTAATAAACAGACGAACCGTCGTATAATAGCACTTGTGCCAATGCACACGTTCGGTCACCCTTGTATGATGGACGAGCTCGTCGCTATTTGTGAAAAGTATCATATTGTTCTCGTAGAAGATGCGGCAGAATCACTTGGTAGCTATTATAAAGGGAAGCATACAGGGACATTTGGTAAAGTAAGTGCGATGAGCTTTAATGGCAATAAAATTATGACGACAGGTGGCGGCGGTGCAATTTTGACAGATGACGAGGAGCTCGCTAATTATATGAAGCACCTCACAACAACTGCCAAAGTGCCACACAAGTGGGAATTTGTCCACGATGAAATCGGCTATAACTATCGTATGCCAAATATTAATGCTGCGCTGGGTTGTGCACAGTTAGAAAAGCTCCGAATATTTATTGAGCAAAAGCGTTCGCTCACAAACTTTTATGATAAGCTTGTCGCAACTATAGATGGCGTGCGCTTAATGAAAGAACCGGTTCATACGTCAAGCAATTACTGGTTACAGACGATATTGCTTGATGAAACGTATAAGCGAGATGAAGTTTTACAGCTATTAAATGATGAAGGTATCATGAGTCGACCTATTTGGACACCGATGCATGAGTTAGGGATGTATAAAGGTTGTCCGAGGATGGATTTGATGGTGACGGAGAAATTAAAGAGAAAGGTTATCAATATACCTAGCACAGCAATTGAGGTGAAATTATGAATAAATTTGATGAAAGATACGAAATTCGTTTAGCGAAGTATTCAGATATAGAGATGATTATGGCGTTTTTAAATGAACATTGGCGTGAAGGCCATATTATGGCTATTAATCGAGAATTATTTGAGTATGAATATGTTAACGGAGAAATTGTGAATTTCGTGATAGCAATTGATAAAGTAAGTGGGTTGTTAGAAGGGATTTTTGGATTTTTAAATTGCTCTCATCCAAATAATATTGATAAAAGGGATATTTGGGGAAGTATGTGGAAAGTTGTTGACACGCGAGAAAACATGCCTTTTTTAGGAATAGAACTAGCTAAGCGAGTAGTCGAATTAACAAAATGTAGAACCCAAATTGGAAATGGAGCGAATCCACGAACAACCATTCCTTTAAGAAAAATGTTTTTTAAAGAAACGGTAGGAAAAATGCAACACTTTTATTTTTTAAATGATACTATAGATAATTTTAAGATAGCAAAAATTGAAAGAATAAATCATTCTGAAAATAAAGCAAAGAAGCGAACAAATTTAATTAGATTAAATTCTATAGAAGAGGTTACAAAAAACTTTAATCTAGACAATATAGATTCCATTCCTTATAAAGACTCCTGGTATTTAGAAAAACGTTATTTCAAACACCCAATTTATCAATATGAAGTTTACGGAATCAAAGATAAAAATAAAATAGGGGCTTTATTAGTTTGGAGAGAAGTAATACAAAATGATACTAAAATAATTCGTATTATGGACTTTTTAGGAAACGAAAGCTTATTTGAAGGTTTATATGACGATTTTAAAAAGTTATTTGTAGAAAGAAATATTGAGTATATAGATTTTTATGCTTATGGCTTTAATAATGATTATATATTAAATGCCGGGTTTATATTACGTATAGAAGATGATAGAAATGTGATACCAAATTACTTTGAGCCTTTTTTACAGGCAAATGTAGACATTTGGGTGCATCATAAATTGCCTAATACTAAGTTTTTTAAAGCTGATGGAGATCAAGATCGCCCTAATTCTATGGTGAAAAAAATGTAATATCACTAAAAAATACGCGATATGAACGGTTTGTATAACACTATAACCCAAATGGAGTTATATAGATAGAATAATATACTATCCAATACCAATATATCATCTTATATAAAATGTAAAGGGGATAGAATAATGAAACCCATAGTAATAGGCATGGTAGGTGCAGGGAGAGCAACAGAATTACATATGCAAGCTCTTGAAAGAGTTAGTAAAATCCCATTGAAATTTAAAACAATCGTTGCAAGACGGGAAGAGCAACTAATTCCGGCTAAGAATCTATATGGTTTTGAATATGCTTCTTATAATTTTGAAGATTTAATTAACGATGATGAAATTGATGTAATTGATATATGTACACCTCCATATGTACATGAAGATATGGTAATACGAGCAATGGAAGCAGGGAAGCATGTAATTTGTGAAAAGCCTCTCTCGGGATTTTTTGGACGTGAAAATGATGTATTACCAATTGGTAATAACGTTTCAAAAGCCGAAATGTACAACCAACTTTTGCAATCATTAGATAAACTACAAGCGGTTGTTGAAAAGTCGGGAAGGAAATTTATGTATGCAGAAAATTTTGTCTATGCTCCTGCTGTGGTTAAAGCTGCAGAAGTTATTAAGGCAAAAAAAAGCCGAATATTGTATATGAAAGGCGAAGAAAGTTTAAAAGGATCTAGTTCACCAGTGGCTGGGGAATGGTCAAAAACAGGAGGAGGCACTTTTATTCGGACAGGCTCACATCCTTTATCTGCAGTTTTATGGCTAAAACAACAAGAAGCCAAAGCAAGAGGAATTGAGATTCATATAGAAAGTGTTCTTGGGGATATGGGAAGAATTACACCTACTTTGACTGAGTACGAGCATCGCCATATTATGGCAAGACCTCAAGATGTAGAAGATATGGGTACAGTGATTATTACATTTTCGGATGGTTCCAAGGCAGTAGTTATTGCGACAGATGTTTGTTTAGGGGGTAGTAAAAATTATGTTGAACTCTACTGTAATGATGCTACTATTAATTGTACGATTACCCTGAACGATTTAATGGAGACATACTTCTTGGATGAAGATGGGTTAAATGATATATATTTATCTGAAATGCTTCCAAGTAAACAAGGTTGGAATAAGCCATTTATCGCAGATGAAATAATCAGGGGCTACACTGATGAGATGCAAGATTTCATGGAATGTATCTACTATGACCGAGAGCCGAAGTCAGGCTTTAAATTAGCATATGATACAATTAAAGTCACGTATGCTGCATATATGTCGGCCGAAATAGGTCGTAAAGTAAACTTATAATCGGAGAAAAAATATTATGACGTTAGCAGATTTATTTTATAAGACAGCCCAGTTAAATGGAGATAAAATTGCTATTTGGTGTGAGGGTGAAAGTATTACTTATAAGGAATTAGCAAAATTAACGAGTCAATATGCTAATTTTTTGTTAGAAAACGAAGTAGTATATGGTGAACATATAGGTATACCTATGTATAATAACATAATATCTGTCGCTTTAATGTTGGCGGCTGCGAATAATGGTATTACTTTAGTGCCAATTAATCCAACTTTACCAGAGGCAGCAATAATTCAGGCCTTTGAAGCATCAGATGTAAAACACATTATTGCTAATGCTAGATTTTTTGAAAAAAATAAAAATTTATACTTACAAGGTCGATCTTTTTGTCTGGATGCATATATGGAAGGGAAAACATCATTATTAAATGTAGACCAACAATCTTCTTTGAGACCATATAATGAAAAAGTGAATGGAAAAGAAACCTTTATTATTACACTTACTTCTGGTTCAACAGGGACTCCGAAACCTATTTTATTGACACAAGAAAATAAAAACAAACGTATTGTAGCACATTATGATTTATATAAAGTGACAAAAAAAGATAGAGTATTAGCTGCAACACCTTTATACCATTCTTTAGCTGAGAGGCTAGTTTTAATGCCTTTGTTAATAGGGGGTACGTGTATTCTAATGGCTCGTTTTACTCCAACTAGATGGTTAAAGATTGTCAAGGAACAACAAGTAACGTTTACAATTGCTGTGTCAGCACAGCTAACACAAATTAATCACCACTTGATGGAAGTGCCACAAGACGATATGAATTCTTTAAGGTGCCTTGTTTCCTCATCGGCACTATTGGAGGGAAATGTACGAAAAGAATTAATAGAGAGATTGCAGTGTGATTTTTATGAAATGTATGGAACATCGGAAACTTCTACTATGACAAGTATTAATTTTAAAGAAAGTTTAAGTAAGCAAAATTCTGTTGGAAAACCCTTGAAGGACGCAACTATTAAAATAATAAACGATGATTTTAAAGAAACTAAAACATATGAAATTGGTGAAATCGCCTGTCGTACATTATTAATGTGTGAAGGATATTATAAGAAAATGGACCTATTTGAAGAGAGCGTTGCCGGTGGTTATTTTAAAACGGGCGATTTGGGATATGTAGATGAAGATGGTTATCTGTATTTTGCAGGTCGAAAAAAGGAATTAATTATAACAGGAGGAATTAACGTCTATCCAACAGATGTTGATAAAGTAATAAGTAGTTTACCTGAAATTGAGGAATGTGCATCTTTCTCATATCCTGATGAGAAATTAGGAGAAGTTGTAGCAGTAGCTATTGTATTAAAGAAGGATAACGAACTATCTGCACGTGATATTCAGCGCTATTGTTCAAAAAAGTTAGCTGACTATCAACAACCGCAAAAAATTTTTTTTGTTAAAGATTTACCGAAAAATGCAATGGGAAAATTATTACGAACACAAATTATTAACCATATAACGGAGTGAAGTTTAGATGGATATTAGAGAATATGTATTAACCTCTCTACAAGAAAAACATGAAATTGAAAAACATGAGAATTTAGATGAATTAAATTATGTGGAAGAAGGTTATGTTGATTCTTTTGGTCTTGTGCAGTTTGTATTTGATTTAGAAGAACAGTTTAATATTACTTTTTCTGATGAAGAAATGATGTCTAAGGACTTTCAATTTGTAGGGAAACTTATTCAGTTGATAGAAGATAAATTAAGTAATTTATAAAGTTATTTTCCAATATAGAGGGTGTATGAAATGGAAGATTTAGTTATTATGTATCACTACGTTATGGAGCCGGAAGAGTGGAAGGGGAGTGTCCCAATCTCACCAAGTGATTTTAGAAAACAAGTGGAGTGGGCTAAAGAGCATTATGAAATTATTAAGCCAGAGGACATACATAAGCAAACGCAAAAACCAAAATGTATTATTTCATTTGATGATGCAACAAAAGATCAGTATACCAATGCATTTCGAATTTTAAAAGAATTAAATGTTCCTGGTTATTTTACAATTATGTCAGGTCCACTTATAGAAAGAAAAGTACCAATTTTTCATTTAGTGCATACGGTACTCTCACATTTCAAAGAAGAGCAAATTTGGGAAGAAGTTTTTCAACAAGTCAATGTAACTGAAATTAAAAATAAGAGTGATATTTATTCATATGAGATGAATGAATATAGACGTTATGTCAAATATTTATTTAATTTTTATTGGTCAGAAGAGCAAAGTCGTCCTTATTTAGAGAGGAAAGTAACTTCTATTTATCACACACTTGAAAACTTTATAGAAGAATTTTATTTATCAGAGAGAGAAATTCTTGAGATGGATGCGAGTGGTATGTCTATAGGTGTTCATAGTGTGAATCACTTACCATATGAAAGGAATCCACAGGGTTTTTATGATAAAGAAATACGTGGTTGTAAAAACTACTTAGAAAAATTATTGAATAAAGATGTGAAACTGTATACACCGTCTTTTGGTGGTGGTGAGCAGTCAATTCAAATGCAAGTGGAATTGTTGCCGATTTTAATTGAGAATGGTTTTATTTTAGGATTCACTACAGAAAAGGGTTTTACAGATATGAGAAATGGATTTTGGCATAAGCGAATTGATTGCAATCAATTAATTCTAAATGGAGTTGTTTGATATGAAAATATGCGTTATGACAGGTACAAGAGCAGAGTATGGTTTATTATATCCATTGATTAAGAAGATAAAAGAAGATGATGCATTCCAGTTGCAGTTAGTCGTAACTGGGATGCATTTATCTCCTGAATTTGGCAATACATACGAACAAATTGAACGTGATGGCTTTGTGATTGATGAGAAAGTGGAGATGCTGCTGTCAGGGGATAGTGCGAATAGCGTTGTAAAGTCAATAGGGCTTGCGACAATTGGCTTTGCGGATGCCTTCACTCGATTACGACCAGATTTACTCATCATATTAGGAGATCGCTTTGAAATGTTAGCCGCTGCACAGGCAGCTCTCATTATGCAAATCCCAATTGCACATCTGCATGGGGGAGAGTGTACGTACGGCGCATATGATGATGCGATACGGCATTCAATTACGAAAATGGCGACATGGCACTTTACAAGCACAGCATCTCATCGCAAGCGTGTTATCCAACTTGGTGAGAATCCAGAGCGTGTGTTTAATGTTGGAGCGATTGGCATAGAAAATGTTATGACTATTGACTTATTAACAAAAGCTTCGTTATATGAGCAGCTTTCTGTAGATGAAAATAAACCATTGTTTTTAATTACATATCATCCAGAAACGAACGGGGAAACGGGTGGAATCTTTAAGCTTTTAGCAGCATTAGAAAATTATCCAGAAGTTAACTTATTATTTACAAAATCAAATGCAGATAATGGTGGCAGAGCGATCAATGAAGTGATTCAGCAATTCGTTAATGACCACCCAAATGCGCAATTATATGATTCATTAGGGCAATTGCGCTATTTAAGCGCTGTAAAACATGCACAAGTTGTCATTGGTAATTCTTCAAGCGCATTAATCGAGGTTCCATACTTGGAAACACCGACAGTTAATTGTGGGACAAGACAAAAGGGACGAGAGCGACCAAATTCCGTGTTCGATGTGGCTTTAAGAACGAAAGATATCGTGGATGCGATTGAACAAGCCCTATCATTTAATGAGCCGTATGAACAAATATTTGGAGATGGTCAGGTTTCTAAAAAAATTATAAATATTTTAAAAGAGTTACCGTCATTTACAGTAGTAAAGGAGTTTTATGATCTATGACTAAAACATACATCATCGCAGAAGCCGGTGTAAATCATAATGGTTCGCTAGAGTTAGCAAAGGAGCTCGTCCTTGTCGCAAAAGATGCAGGCGCGGATGCTGTAAAGTTTCAGACATTCAAGGCTGAAACAATAGTGACGAAAGAAGCACAACAAGCAGACTATCAAGTTGAAAATCTAGGTGAAGCTACATCACAATATGCGATGCTCAAAAAACTTGAGCTAACATTTGACGAATTTGTAGAACTTCATGCATTTTGTGGTGAGCAAAACATCGCTTTTTTATCGACACCTTTTGATTTTGAAAGTGTCGATTTTTTATTAGACCAATTAGCGATGCAAACTGTGAAAATTCCATCTGGTGAGCTAACGAATTCGCCCTTCATCCATTACATTGCGACAAAGCAACGTCCAATTATTTTATCTACGGGTATGGCGACGGTGGATGAGATACATGAAGCACTAGCGTTTATTGCGTATGGTCTAGCTTATCCACAGCAGAGTGTTGATACTACTGAAGTTAAAGCGTTTTATAAAACATTGATAGCGAAAGAACTGCTACAAAAATATGTAACAGTGCTACACTGCACAACACAATACCCAGCACCTGTACATTCTATTAACTTAAAGGCTATGGATGCAATACGTACAACATTCCAAGTGCCTATTGGTTTTTCTGATCATTCGGAAGGCATTATTATACCCATCGGAGCTGTAGTTATGGGTGCAACAGTTATTGAAAAACATTTTACTTTAGATAAGAAAATGGAAGGACCTGACCATGTCGCATCATTAAATCCACAAGAATTGAAAACGATGGTACAGGGAATACGTGAAATTGAAGAGGCACTCGGCGATGGTGTAAAAGAGCCGACAGCAGTTGAGCTGCAAAATCGCCAGTCAGCCCGTAAAAGCTTAGTCGCGAAAAAGGCGATACAAGTAGGAGAAGTATTCTCAGAAATGAACTTAACCGTTAAACGTCCCGGTAATGGGATCGCGCCATCAAAGTACTGGGGATATATTGGTAAAACTGCTACTAAAAATTATGCAGAGGATGCGATGATTGATGAATAAACCGCTTATTATTATTGGCAACGGTGGACATGCATCGGTTTTAACAGAAACATTACTAGCGCAAGATGAGAAAATTATTGGCTTTACCGCACTGAATGAAGAAGATAATTTTTTTAACCTTCGTTATTTAGGGCAAGACGATATTGTGCTGCAATATAATCCAAAAGAGATTGATTTAGTGTTAGGAATTGGTATGGTGGGACCTAACAGTTTACGCACTAAAATTTATCAACATTTTACACAGTTAGGTTACAGTTTTAAATCTGTCATCCACCAGACTGCCATTATCGCCCCTTCTGTTACTTTAGGCGAAGGTGTACAAATGATGGCAGGTACAATTGCTCAAACAAACGTCAAAATTGCCGATAATACTATTATTAATACAGGTGCTCAAATTGATCATGATTGCATGATTAGAGAGCACATACATATCGCACCAGGGGCTGTATTATCTGGTGCAGTGACTATAGGTGAAGGGACGCATATCGGTACAGGCGTTACTGTTATTCAAAATATAACGATTGGAAAAGGCTGTTTAATAGGAGCTGGAGCAGTCGTTTTGAAAAACATAGAAGATAATAAGACGGCGTATGGTGTGCCAGCGAAGGAAGTGTAAATAATGAAACAGTGGCAACAAATTATTGTGAAAAAAAATTATACACTACTAGAAACAATGCAAGTTATTGATGCATCTTCACTTCAGTTTGCAGTTGTTGTAGACGACGAACAGCATTTGCTTGGTACTGTGACGGACGGGGATATTCGGCGTGGTATTTTGCGCGGTGAAGGGCTAGATGTATCGATTGATGAAGTGATGAATACAACACCTATTACCGCTCTAGCTGGGCAAAAACCTTATAAGTATAAACAGTTGATGCAAAAAAAGAAGCTGAAGCAGCTACCGATTGTAGATAGTGCAAAACAATTAATCGATATAGTATTTTTTGATAAGTGGCAAAATATTGGTGAAAATAAAAATAGTGTTATTTTAATGTTGGGTGGTTTAGGCACACGTCTACGCCCATTAACGAATGACGTACCGAAACCGATGTTGAAAGTGGGGAATAAGCCAATCGTCGAAACAATCGTTGATAGCTTCAAGCAACATGGCTACACGAACTTTATTTTTTCGGTTAATTATAAAAAAGAGATGATTCAAGAGTATTTCCAAGATGGTGAGCCTTTTGGAATTTCGATTGAATATATAGAAGAACAAAAGAGGATGGGGACAGCCGGGGCATTGTCGTTATTAAAAGAGCGTCCGGTAGCACCTTTTTTTGTCATGAATGGCGATTTGCTGACACAAATTAATTTTGATCAACTCATGCAGTTTCATAAGGAGCATGAAGCGATTGCGACGATGTGTGTGCGGGAGTATGAGTTTCAAATTCCGTACGGTGTGATTGAAACGAACGGCGCGAATCTTGTCAATATAAAAGAGAAACCTATACATCGTAGTTTTATAAACGCAGGTATTTATGTTTTAAGTCCTGAGGTATTAGATTTTATACCACAATCTGAGTTTTATGATATGCCGACATTGTTTGAGCAATTGATGGCAAGAGGTAAAAAAACAGCAGCATTTCCAATTCATGAATACTGGTTGGATATTGGGCAGATGGATGATTTTTATCGGGCGAATGAAGAGTTTGGGAGGTTGGATATATGACTGCAAGATGTTTAGCTGTAATTCCTGCGCGTGGAGGATCAAAAGGAGTACCGGGTAAAAATATAAGACTACTAGCAGGAAAGCCACTCATTGCTTGGACAATTGAAGCAGCTAAAAGATCGAAATATATTACGACAACAATTGTTTCGACGGATGATGAAGAAATTAGTACAGTCGCTATTGAATATGGTGCAGAAGTTCCTTTCATTAGACCCGCCCATTTAGCTGAGGATGATACACCAGGTGTAGCGCCCATTTTGCATGCGTTAGAACAATGTCCAGATTACGATTATGTAGTAGTGCTCCAACCAACTTCACCATTAAGAACAGCTGAAGATATTGATGGGACTATCGAAAAAATGTTTAAAAATGATGGGGATTTTTGTGTTTCTGTTGCAGAGGCGGCACAATCGCCATATTGGATGTACACATTAAATAAAGATGATGTTATGCAACCATTAATAGATTCGCCATTAGTAGTAAGAAGGCAAGAATTACCGAAAGCATATATTTTAAATGGCGCTGTATATGTGGCGAAAGTGGAAGAATTAAAGAAAACGGAAAGCTTTATTACTTCAGAAACAGTTGCATATGAAATGCCAGAAGAGCGATCTTTTGATATTGATGTGGAGAAAGATTTTTTTGTTTGTGAGAATATCATGCAACCGCTCGTTGAATAAAATATAATTCCAGTGGCGCTTCCTGAAAATTGTGGGGAATTTAGCCGTTTCGCAAAAAAACATGAAACTTATAGAAATTACTTCCGATAATAGAAGCAAGTAAAAAAATATTTATGTGAGGTGAATTCAATGCGTATTACATCGCAAGGGCAGCCTACAGAAGGAGGCAACGTAACTCCAACCAAAGCATCAGAGAAAATAACATCTACCGATTATACTCATATAAGTTCAACACCAATTGGAGAAACAGCGTTAGTTACTGTAGAAGAAAAAGAAATTTCAAAAGAAAAACTACAACAAGCAGTTGATACGATGAATAATGTGTTGGAGGCAAACAGCAATACGGCAAAATTTGTTTATCATGAAGGGTTAGATCGCTTTTATGTAACGGTTGTAAATAAGGAAACGGATCAGGTTGTAAAAGAGATTCCACCTAAAAAGTTATTAGATGCCTTTTATGAAATGCAAAAGATGCTTGGGTTGATAGTAGACGAAAAAATCTAAACGTATTCAATATTAAGGAGGAAAATGATTATGGTAAATCGAATTGGCGGTCTGGTCTCGGGAATGGATATTGATGGACTTGTACAAAAAATGATGAGAACACAACGAGCACCATTAGACAGACTATTTCAAAATAAGCAAATAGGGGAATGGCAACGTGATGCTTACCGAGCTGTTAATACAAAAATCAGAGCATTTGATACGTATATGGCTGACAATTTAGTGTTAAAGGAACTTAATAGCAAGACGGCTTCTAGTTCTAACTCTAATTTAGTCGATGCTAAAGCAACTGGAAGTGCGTCAGGTACAATAAGTATTGAAGAAGTAAAACAATTAGCAACTGCAGGTCGTCTAGTAGGAGCAAAAACAGTAAAAACTGAAACAGCAACTGGCTCAACAAAATTAAGCGATTTGGGTGTAACTAGTTCAACGATTGATATTAAAGCGATTCAAAATAATGGGACACTTGCAAAAGAAGCTACAAAAATTAGCATTATAGAAGGTATGACAGTGGATCAGTTTATTAATAAAGTTAATACTAGTAATGCTGGTGTGACAGCCATTTTTGAAAATGGCCGATTCTCCTTTACCGCTAAAAATACAGGTGATGTAACAAATGGGGAGGAAATCGAGCTTGTCGGTGCAGATGCTCTAGGATTTTCAGCAGCTGATTTTGCTAATCCAGATATAAGTAAAAAAGCTAGTGCAACAGCGGGACAAAATGCTGTTTTCACAGTTAATGGTATCGAAACGGAACGTACATCCAACACCTTCTCCATTTCTGGTTATAACATTACATTAAAGGAGAAATTTGACCAAGGTCCTGCTGTTACAATCACTGCGACAAGCAATGTAGATGAGATGGTAGATAAGGTGAAAGATTTTGTGAAAACCTATAACGGGTTTGTCAAAGACTTAATGGATCAAACAAATGAAACAAGATACCGAGATTATCCACCACTAACGGATGAACAAAGGAAAGAGCTGTCTGAGAGTGAAGTAAAACTTTGGGATGAAAAAGCGAAAAGTGGTTTACTAAGTAGAGATAGTATTTTGCGCGATGGTTTATCTAATATGCGTTCTTTACTCTACCAGTCTAATCCCGCAGTCGAGGATACAAACTATAACACCCTTTATAAAATTGGTATTACTACAACTCAAAATTATAACGATGGTGGTATGATTGAGATTAATGAGGAGAAATTGCGTCAAGCCTTAACAGAAAATCCAGATGCTGTTGAGCAACTCCTTACAAGTACTGGAAATAAAAATGGTACTGTGACAAAAGTGAACCCAGATACTGGTGTAGAGGAGACCATTACAACAGATACACGTGGTTTTGTTAAAAAACTACGTGATTCATTGGAAGGTTTTAAACTTGCTATTGAGGATAAAGCTGGACGAGCAAATATGGCCGATGAAAAATTTAGTATTGGTCGAGATTTGAAAGCAACAACTGAGCGAATGGATAATTTAAAAAGAAGATTAGAAACGATTGAGCAAATGTATTGGAAACAATTCACAGCTATGGAGCAAGCAATGAACAAAGCCAGTGAACAATCAAGTATTTTTATGCAAAGGTAAATAAGAGTCGTCATTAAGTGAAATAGAGGTGTACTATGCAACTAGTAGAACAACTATTACAAGTATCGACGAACTTATATAAAGTTTTAGACGATACACTAATTAGTGAAGAACGTGATGAATATATTGCACATATACATGAGCTTCTGGATCAACGTAAAATTATTATAGATATGTTAGTACAAGAAGGTGGTTTTCGCTTTGACAAGCAAAATCGTATTCATTGTAAATTACTAGAATTAGATAATGGAATTAAAGAAAGATTGGAGATTGTAATAAATTCCATTAAGAAGGATTTAACAAATCTACAAAAAGCTAAAAAAAATGAATCTCAATATTATAATCCTTTTGCTAGTGTGCGAGTAATGGATGGGATGTATTATGATAAAAAAAATTAGTAAATTTAAAGATGTGATGTGACTTACTATTGAATAATCACAAATAACATTTAGATAACCAAAATCATATAATCACTGATTCTTTAGATAAGGAAATTGATGTATATAGATAGGTATAAGTGCAAATTGTACAAATCAATGTTTACGAATTTATATATTACGACTTTTCTCAAAAAAGTAGAAATTTGATGGGAGAGCTTTGTGATATATATTATATATGGTAATATTCGAAAAAATAAATGTGAATATATTCTAAAAAAGGGGTTGACCTTTTATGTCAGCTAATTTATCGGCGCAAAATGCCTATAAACAAAATACTGTTTCTACTGCTTCTCCAGGAGAACTAACACTGATGCTCTATAATGGTTGCTTGAAGTTTTTACATCTGGCTAAGATAGCTACTCGAGAAAAAAAGATTCAAGCTAAAAATACCAATATTCAAAAAGCGCAAGCTATTATTCAAGAGTTAATAGTGACATTAAACATGGATTATGCTATTTCTAAAAATATGTTAGCATTATATGAATATATGAACCAACGTTTAATGGAAGCCAATATGCTAGATGATGTAGCCATTATTGAGGAAGTGGAAGGATTTGTGACGGAATTTCGCGATACGTGGAAGGAAGTAATTCGCATTAATCGACAACAGCAATTTGGTCAGGGAAACAGCGGACAAATTTAGACACAATTAGAGACCATCGAAAGAGATGGTCTCTTTTTTGTTAAACCGTTATTATCATGAAATAGTCATAAATTAGGCTATTCAACGGTAAAATATGTTACTTATTCCCTGTGGCTGTTAGTTGGGCATCATGGCATAATCAAAGCAATAAACATGTTTAAAAGAGTACTGGGGTGGGAATATGATCTTTAAGCGTCAAGAAGGTTTCCGATTTAAATTTAAGGAGCCTATTCAAATAACTTTTGCTATTTATGAGAATGGGAAGGTCAATCATGGACAAACGGCTATGGCTGACTTGTTGGATATAAGCCCACGTGGATTAAAGATGTTTACGGAAGTGGATTTAGGTATAAACCCTCCTCCATTAGATATCCATTTTGTGCTTGATACACAAGAAGTTCGCGCTTATGGAGAAGTGATTTGGAGTCGTCCATTTGGGAGCGGCAAGCAATACGGCATCTATTTCAATAATCAAGGACCCGTGGAAGATTTGATTGTTGAAGAACTAAAGCTTCGACGAAAAAAGGAAGCAGCAGAAGCGAAAAAACAAAATAATAATTTATAAAAATTTTTGTAAAAAAAAGAATGATTTTAGAGGAATTTCACACACTTGTGTAGAAATAGATAGTATAGCAGTTATAAAGGAGGAGTTTACATGTTAAACTTTAACATTCGTGGTGAAAATATTGAGGTAACTCCAGCTATTCGAGAGTATGTTGAGAACAAAATCGATAAAGTTGAACGCTATTTTAACGAAGATGTTAATGCCAACGCTAATGTCAATTTAAAGGTTTACAATGACAAACAAACTAAAGTGGAAGTTACTATTCCAATGAAGAATCTAACTCTTCGTGCTGAAGAGCGTCATAATGATATGTATGCTGCTGTTGATCTAATTGTTGATAAATTAGAGCGTCAGATCCGCAAGCATAAAACAAAAGTAAACCGTAAATTCCGCGAGCGTGAAGGTGCAGGCCTTTATTTTGCTACTACTCAAGCAGCCGCTGATGCTGTGTCAGAGGAAGAAGAATACTCAATTGTTCGTACAAAGCAATTTGATTTAAAACCTATGGATCAAGAAGAGGCAGTTCTACAAATGAATATGCTTGGACATGATTTCTATGTCTTTACAGATGCTGAATCGAACGGCACAAATATTGTATATAAACGTAAAGATGGAAAATATGGCTTAATTGAAACTACTTAAAACTTCATGATGACAAAGGCTCTCGCGATGGCGAGGGCCTTTTTTTGGTATGACAATCATATGTAGCCGGGGTGACAGTTTGCATGAAACTGTTACACAATGGTAAAATGAAAGTTGAATCTATATAGGAAGTGAAAAACATTCATGGCAAACCTATTAAATAAATTATTTGATTTCAATAAACGTGAGCTAAAAAAATTAGAAAAAATCGCTGACCAAGTTGAGAGATTCGCTTCTCAAATGGAACAGCTTTCAGATGATCAACTACAAGCGAAAACAGATGAATTTAAAAAGCGCTATGCTGAGGGTGAGCATTTAGAGTCGATTCGTGCCGAAGCGTTTGCTGTTTGTCGAGAAGCGGCAAAACGTGTATTAGAGATGTACCCATTCCGCGTTCAAATCATGGGGGCAGCCGCTCTTGATGAGGGGAATATTGCGGAGATGAAAACCGGGGAAGGTAAAACTTTAACAGCGACAATGGCTGTTTATTTAAATGCCATCACTGGTAAAGGTGTACATGTTGTAACAGTCAACGAATACCTAGCGAGTCGTGATGCTGCTGAAATGGGACAACTTTATAATTTCTTAGGCTTATCTGTTGGGCTTAATTTAAATAGCCTTTCAAAAGATGAAAAACGTACTGCTTATGAGGCAGATATTACGTATAGTACAAACAATGAGCTAGGATTTGACTACTTACGTGATAACATGGTGCTTTACAAAGAGGAACGTGTACAACGTCCATTGCACTATGCTGTCATTGATGAGGTGGACTCGATCTTAATTGATGAAGCTCGTACGCCATTAATTATTTCGGGTCAAGCTGGGAAATCAGCACAGCTTTATAAACAGTCTAATGCGTTTGTGCGTATGTTAAATGCAGAGACAGACTATACGTATGAAGAGTCAACAAAAGGTGTTACGTTAACAGATGCAGGTGTGGAAAAGGCAGAAAAAGCATTTGGCATCGATAATCTATTTGATTTGACACATGTTCGTTTAAATCATGCGATCAATCAATCATTAAAGGCGCATGTTAGTATGCATAATGATGTCGATTATGTTGTGCAGGATGGCGAAATTGTGATCGTTGATGGCTTTACTGGTCGTTTGATGAAGGGTCGTCGTTATTCTGATGGCTTACACCAAGCGATTGAGGCTAAAGAAGGCGTTGAGATTCAAAATGAATCGATGACAATGGCGACAATTACCTTCCAAAACTACTTCCGTATGTATCAAAAGCTTGCAGGGATGACAGGTACAGCGAAAACAGAGGAAGAGGAATTCCGTAATATTTACAATATGAATGTTGTCGCTATTCCGACGAATAAACCGATTGCTCGTGATGATCGTGCTGACTTGATTTTTGCAACGATGGAAGGGAAATATAAAGCAGTTGCTGCTGATATCGCAGAGCGTCATAGAGCTGGTCAACCTGTTCTTGTTGGTACAGTTGCTATTGAAACGTCTGAGATTATTTCTAAACTATTGGATAAACATAAAATTCCTCATAATGTATTAAATGCGAAAAATCATGAACGTGAAGCTGAAATCATTGCGAACGCTGGTACAAAGGGTGCAGTGACAATTGCAACTAACATGGCTGGACGTGGTACAGATATTAAACCTGGCGAAGGAGTACTCGAAATTGGCGGTTTAGCGGTAATCGGTACAGAGCGACATGAATCACGTCGTATTGATAATCAGCTTCGTGGACGTTCTGGTCGTCAAGGGAATCCAGGGGTTACACAATTCTACCTATCCTTAGAGGATGATTTAATGCGTCGTTTTGGCTCTGATAATATGAAGTCGATGATGATGCGCTTAGGTATGGATGATTCCCAGCCATTGCAATCTAAAGTAGTGTCGAGAGCTGTAGAATCAGCGCAGAAACGTGTCGAGGGTAATAACTTTGATGCGCGTAAACGCTTATTACAATATGACGATGTACTACGTCAGCAACGTGAGATTATTTATAAAGAGCGTTATGATGTACTAGAAACAGAAAATATGCGTGTGCTTGTTGAGTCTATGATTCAAGAAACAATTGATAATGTTGTTAGCCTGTATACTCAAGGTGAACAGAAGGATTGGAACCTAAAGGCTATTGAAGACTTTGTAGCGGCTAATCTTTTAGAGGAAGGTCAACTTAAAGTATCTGATTTCCAAGGCAAGTCTGCTGAAGATATTAATCAGCTAATCTCTGATGCTGTTCATGTTCGTTATGATGAAAAAGAGGCAGAACTGACACCAGAGCGTATGCGTGAGTTTGAAAAGGTTATTTTATTACGATCAATCGATACAAAATGGATTGATCATATTGATGCAATGGATCAACTACGTCAAGGTATCCATCTGCGTGCTTATGGTCAAAACGATCCTCTTCGTGAATATCAACAAGAAGGCTTTGCGATGTTTGAGGATATGGTAGCCTCTATTCGCGAGGATGTTGCGAAATATGCGATGAAAGCAGAAATCCGCAATAATCTGGAGCGTGAAGAGGTGGCAAAGGGGCAGGCTGTTAATCCGAAAGAAGAAGGTGGCGCTGCGCCGAAAAAGCAACCAGTACGTAAAGCTGAAAACATTGGCCGTAATGATTTATGTCCATGTGGTAGTGGCAAGAAATTTAAAAACTGTCATGGCACAGCTCAATAATATCTAGGTGAAAAAATCATTTTAACTACGTGTTGAAATGATTTTTTCTTTATAAAATTACTTAAAAATGAAGAAATTTTAGTATAAAAAGTCAGAATTTATAGACAATTGAAAAATATGGGTATACAATAGCTGTAATAATAGGTATATAGTACAAGTTATTTATCCTATTATTATCCTGAATTTTTGATGGTGATACTAAGTCTTAAGGAGGATCGGGATTTTCAAGCAATCTTACTCATTGAAAATAGCGGGAATGTACGCATATTTGTATATTCCTTTTTATTTTGACTGGAAGCAACATAAAATGTATAAAGGGGGACTATAGATGCATAAAAAAGATATTATGAATAGTGAAACAATGATGTATATGCCTGTGTATGATTCCTTTGGAAATTTATGTACGCAGGTGTATGAGAAAAATAATGAGTATATATCTACGTTACCACCAACGAAATTATTGGACTTTAATCTGCGTTATTTTGGTTCTAGTTTAAGAGGAGCGTTCGATGGTTCGAAAATGATCCTAGGCAAGCTTAATAAAAATCCTATCGTCGTGCACGAACGTTGTAATATTTTATGGTTTCCTAGTAGGTCTCCTTTACACCCTGACTGTATCTGGTTCGCTGTTCATCATATAGATGACTATGTCGCTGTGGATAAAAAGAGGACAAAGGTTACTTTTATGAATGGCAAGGAATTTATTGTGGATGTCAGTGTCAATGCGTTAGAGTCTCGGATTCAAAGAGCATTTTTATTAAAATATAGACTAGAGAAACGAACAAAATATTTACTTGTTCAGTATGACCGTGTGAAAGTATTTCAACGTCTTGCCAAGAATATGTTTGAGGACGAGACGCAGGATAGTTGACTTAATTCCACAAAACATCTGCTAGATAGTATGTTTTCGTTTCTAAAAACGTTATAATAAAAAGATACGGAGCTTTATGATTAAAGTGTTAGCTCCATGACTAACGTTCGGAGGATTTAACGATGATTGAATTAGCAGATGTACGCAATGTGTTAGACACTACAGCCAAAAAATTGGCGGACTTTAGGGGGTCTCTTTGACTTAGAGAACAAAGAGGCACGTATTCAGGAGCTAGATGAAATGATGCTAGAGCCAGGCTTTTGGGATGATCAGCAAGGTGCTCAGGTGATTATCAATGAAGGAAATGGCTTAAAAGCTATTGTCAATGAATATAAAGATTTAGTGGAAACACATGAAAATTTAGATATGACACTGGAACTTTTGCGTGAAGAACCAGACGAAGAATTACAAGAAGAACTAGGCAAAGAACTAGCAGAATTCCAACAAAAGATGGCTGATTTTGAGCTTCAATTACTGCTAAGTGGCCCATACGATCAAAACAATGCCATTTTAGAGCTGCATCCTGGTGCTGGTGGTACGGAGTCACAGGACTGGGGTTCAATGCTATTACGTATGTATACACGATGGGCTGAGAAGCGTGGATTTAAAGTGGAAACAGTGGACTATCTACCAGGAGATGAAGCTGGGATTAAATCTGTAACATTGTCGATTAAAGGTCATAATGCTTTCGGTTATTTACAAGCGGAAAAGGGTGTGCATCGTCTAGTACGTATTTCTCCATTTGATTCGTCTGGCCGCCGTCATACGTCCTTCGTTTCCTGTGATGTTATGCCAGAGTTTGACGACAATATAGAAATCGATATTCGTACAGAGGATTTAAAAATTGATACGTATCGTGCAACAGGTGCAGGTGGTCAGCATATTAATACGACAGATTCTGCAGTCCGTATTACGCATATTCCTACTGGTACTATCGTACAATGTCAAGCTGAGCGCTCCCAGATTAAAAACCGTGAAAAAGCGATGACGATGTTAAAAGGGAAGCTATATCAATTAGAACTTGATAAACAGCAGGCACAATTAGATGAAATACGCGGTGAGCAAAAAGAAATAGGCTGGGGCTCCCAAATTCGTTCGTATGTCTTCCACCCATACTCGATGGTGAAAGATCATCGTACAAATGAAGAAACAGGTAATGTGGGTGCTGTGATGGATGGCGACTTAGATCCATTTATTAATGCCTATTTACGTTCAAAAATAAATTAATACCCAGATTCCCCAAGAGTGAGATGCTCTTGGGGAATTTTTGTTAAAAGGGTGGATGATAGGGTGCATCTTGGCTCAGCTGTTTTCGTTCATTCATGTAATATTTATACAGCATAGAAGCGTTAAGAAATTGTTTACTAATGGAAGCATAACGAATAGGTAGTTCGATTTGTTTATCATTTTTTAACGTTACAATACACCCCAATTCACTAGGAGTAATATTAATAATTGCATGAAGCCCTATCCATATATTGTGAATGGAGCTGGGTGAATAAGTTGGCAGAAAAATACAGGGATAACCATAATCAAAGGCCACGACGATTGGTAGCTTATGTTGATTGCCGAAAAAACGTTTAGCCGATTGTTTTGCGGCTTCATAAGTTGATCCTAATGAGAGACAGGATTTTCGAAGGACATGCATCGGTTTGCGTGTAACAATCAGCTCATTATGCTTATCAATCACATGCGTGAAGACTTTGGAGTCATGCTGAATAGGTTGCAGCAAATAAGTATTGAATGAAATTAAGTAGCCGTTTACAAAGTTAGTTGTCATATAGGGAGTGCCTCCTCTTTTCTAGTGATAACGGTAGTGTAAAACAGAATATGACTTTCTTAAATTAAATGAAATAGTTGAAAATCGTTCAGAAAAGCACGAAATGCCTAGAGAATTTGCTCTAAATATAAAATGATTAATAGCTAATCCAAGATATTTTCGAATCGTAAGCATTGCTTTTTAAATTCAATTTTCATATAATTTAGAAAAGGATCGAGGTGGGATCGTTGGATAAATATTATTCGTATACAGATTTTCTGAAAGCCGTTGGTCAGTCGAAAAAAGTTGATGAGGCAGAGAAATTATTAAACGAGATTTATTTAGATTTATTTTTAAATCGTATCCAGCGTATGCATCGGCAAGAGCAGCTCATGGTTCTGATAGATAGAGCACTCGATGAAAAAGATGAAAACGCATTTTATCAATACGCATCCGAACTAACTTCCTTACACCAAACAGAAGATGAATCATATTGACGAACCCGCTCTCCATATCTATTGGAGAGTGGGATTTTTTTGCCTTTGAAAATAGTTGCAGAGGATGTGAAGATTGTATGTTTTGGTTAGAAGAAGTGATCTTGCTTATAGAATGGGGAAAGTCATTTAAAAAGTTTGAGACGCTGTTTATAAAAAAAGTGAGAGACGCTCTAAAAGTACAGACCCCGGCTCCTGAGAGAGTGTGAGCTGCACATAAAGCAAAACAGGAAATCCCATCCATCGATGAAGCTTGAAAACCTAATAAAACGGCTATTATAAGAGTAACAAGTTAAATTGACTGTATTGTTATGTAATAAAAATTTTAGAGATGAAAAAAAAAATTACAAACATTCGTTCGTTAAATGTTCGAAATTTTAATATTGCTATGCTAAAATATATGTACAAATTGGAAGAAAGGACGGGGACATGAGTGCAAACATTTGATTTACAAGCGCCATATCAGCCTAACGGGGATCAGCCACAGGCCATTGCGGAATTAGTGGAGGGTGTGAAAGCAGGCAAACGTCATCAAACATTGCTTGGTGCTACTGGAACAGGTAAGACGTTTACCATTTCGAATGTCATCCAGCAAGTCAAAAAACCAACACTAATTATGGCACACAATAAAACACTAGCTGGCCAGTTGTATAGTGAATTTAAAGAGTTCTTCCCAAATAACGCCGTTGAATATTTTGTCAGCTACTATGATTACTACCAACCAGAAGCTTATGTACCGCAGACAGATACCTATATAGAAAAAGACTCTAGCATTAACGATGAAATTGATAAGCTGCGTCACTCTGCTACTTCTGCATTGTTTGAGCGTGAGGATGTCATTATTATTGCATCTGTGTCCTGTATCTATGGTTTAGGTTCTCCCGAAGAATATCGAGAAATGGTTGTTTCCATTCGTACGGGTATGGAAATTGAACGTAATCAGCTACTGCGCAAGCTTGTAGACGTTCAGTATGAGCGAAATGATGTTAGTTTTACTCGCGGAACATTTCGGGTACGTGGAGATGTAGTGGAAATCTTCCCAGCCTCTCGTGATGAGCATTGTATTCGTGTGGAATTTTTTGGGGATGAAATCGATCGCATTCGTGAGGTAGATGCACTAACGGGAGAGATTTTATCGGATCGAGAGCATGTTGCTATTTTCCCTGCATCTCACTTCGTTACACGAGAAGAGAAAATGCGTAAAGCGATTGAAAACATTGAAAAAGAATTAGAGGAACGACTTGCATTATTACGTGCAGAAGATAAATTACTAGAGGCACAGCGTTTAGAACAGCGTACACGCTATGATTTAGAGATGATGCGTGAAATGGGCTTTTGCTCTGGGATTGAAAACTATTCACGTCATTTAACATTGCGTGAAGCAGGTGCTACTCCATATACTTTGTTAGATTATTTCCCCGAAGACTTTTTACTTGTGGTTGATGAAAGTCACGTAACACTTCCACAGGTTCGAGGAATGTACAATGGTGACCAAGCACGTAAAGGAGTGCTCGTAGAACATGGCTTCCGATTGCCATCTGCTCTAGATAACCGTCCATTACGTTTTGAAGAGTATGAAAACCGCGTACATCAAGCGATTTATGTATCAGCCACACCAGGTCCTTATGAACTGGAGCATACACCAGAAATGGTAGAGCAAATTATCCGTCCAACTGGATTATTAGATCCATTAATTGATGTACGTCCTATTGAAGGTCAAATTGATAATTTAATTGATGAAATACAAGATCGAATTGCGCGTGATGAGCGAGTTTTAGTGACAACGCTAACGAAGAAAATGTCTGAGGATTTAACGGCTTACCTGAAGGAAATGGGCTTAAAAGTAGAATACTTACATTCAGAAATTAAGACACTAGAACGTATTGAAATTATCCGTGAGCTACGCAAAGGAACGTATGATGTGCTAATAGGTATTAATCTATTGCGTGAAGGTCTTGATATCCCTGAGGTGTCCCTTGTGGCAATTTTAGATGCTGATAAAGAAGGATTTTTACGTTCAGAGCGTTCATTGATTCAAACCATTGGTCGTGCTGCTCGTAACGCGAATGGTCATGTCATTATGTATGCGGATCATATAACAGACTCGATGAAAAAGGCGATTGATGAAACGCAACGTCGTCGTGCGTTACAAATGGCTTATAACGAGGAGCATGGCATAACACCTCAAACGATCATTAAGAAAATCCCAGATGTGATTCGTGCAACACAAGTAGCAGAAGAAGAGGAATCGTATGTAACAAAGGCAACAAAAGGCAAAAAGCTGACAAAGGCGGAAAGAGAACAGCTCTTGGCTTCTCTAGAAGTAGAAATGAAGGAAGCAGCAAAAGCGCTTGACTTTGAACGTGCGGCTGAGTTACGAGATACAATATTTGAATTGAAGGTAGAAGGGTGAATGACTTGTGAAAAATACTGAAATCGTCGTGCAAGGTGCACGTGCTCATAATTTAAAAAATATTAATGTCACAATTCCACGTGACCAATTAGTCGTTTTAACAGGATTATCGGGCTCTGGAAAGTCTTCTCTAGCATTTGACACAATTTATGCGGAGGGCCAGCGTCGTTACGTTGAGTCCCTCTCCGCCTATGCCCGTCAATTTCTTGGACAAATGGATAAGCCAGATGTCGATGCCATAGAAGGTTTATCGCCTGCTATTTCCATTGACCAAAAAACGACAAGTCGTAACCCACGATCTACTGTCGGTACGGTAACGGAAATCTATGATTACCTACGTTTACTTTATGCACGTATTGGTAAACCGATTTGTCCAAATCATGGCATAGAAATCACTTCCCAAACGATTGAGCAAATGGTGGATCGTTTATTAACCTATCCTGAGAGAACTAAGATGCAGCTCCTTGCACCAATGGTTTCTGGACGTAAGGGTACCCATGTTAAACTGCTAGAAGATTTAAAAAAGCAGGGGTTTGTTCGTGTACGAATTGATGGGGAATTGCGTGATTTAGATGATGCTATCGAACTTGATAAAAATAAAAAGCATTCCATTGAAGTAGTAGTGGACCGTGTTGTTATGAAGGAAGGGATTGCTGCTCGTCTGAGTGATTCTTTAGAAACGGCTTTACGCCTGGCAGATGGACGTGTGCTTGTCGATGTGATGGAACATGAAGAGTTATTATTTAGTGAGCATCATGCCTGCCCATTATGTGGTTTTTCTATTGGTGAGTTAGAGCCTCGTATGTTTTCATTTAATAGTCCGTTTGGTGCTTGTCCAAGCTGTGATGGCTTAGGTTCAACACAAGAGGTAGATTTAGATTTAGTGGTGCCTGATTGGGATCGTTCCTTGTTAGAGCATGCCATCGCACCATGGGAACCAACAAGTTCGCAGTACTACCCACAATTACTAAAAGCTGTATGTGATCATTACGATATTCCAATGGACGTGCCTGTGAAGGATTTGCCAAAGGAAAAGATGGATAAAGTTTTATATGGCTCTGGAAAAGACAAGATACACTTTCATTATGAAAATGAGTTTGGCAATGTGCGAGATCAAATGATTGAATTTGAAGGGGTGGTGCGCAATGTTGAGCGTCGTTTTAAAGAGACGACATCCGATTATGTTCGTGAGCAGATGGAAAAATACATGGCACAGCAGGCTTGCCCTTCATGTAAAGGGTATCGTTTAAAGCCTGAGACGCTAGCAGTGAAAGTAGCTGATAAACATATCGGTGAGGTCACACAATATTCAATTCAGGAAGCAGACACTTTCTTTAAAGAGCTTGATCTCACTGAAAAGGATATGCAAATTGCTCGATTAGTTTTACGAGAAATCGAAGAACGATTGGGCTTCCTTGTGAATGTTGGTTTAGACTATTTAACATTGAGTCGTGCAGCAGGTACATTATCTGGTGGAGAGGCACAACGTATTCGCCTTGCTACGCAAATTGGTTCACGATTAACAGGAGTCCTCTATATTTTAGATGAGCCTTCGATTGGTTTGCATCAGCGAGATAATGATCGACTGATTAGCACATTACAAAATATGCGTGACATTGGAAATACGCTGATTGTGGTAGAGCATGATGAAGATACGATGCTTGCTGCAGATTATCTCATCGATGTAGGACCTGGAGCAGGCGTCCATGGCGGTCAAATTGTGGCAGCAGGTACACCACAGGAAGTTATGAATAATGAAAAATCCTTAACTGGACAATATTTAAGTGGTAGAAAGTTTATTCCTTTACCAATTGAAAGACGCCAACCAAATGGTCGAAAGCTCTCCATTAAAGGTGCCAAGGAAAATAATTTACGCAATGTTAAAGTAGATGTTCCATTAGGCTTATTTGTAGCAGTGACAGGTGTGTCTGGTTCAGGGAAATCTACACTGATAAATGAAATTTTATATAAATCTTTGGCACAGAAGCTTAATCGTTCAAAGGTTAAGCCTGGCGAGCATAAAGAAGTGACAGGTATCGATGAGCTTGAAAAAGTAATCGATATTGATCAATCGCCAATTGGTCGTACACCTCGTTCAAACCCAGCAACTTATACAGGTGTTTTTGATGATATTCGCGATGTTTTCGCAGCAACAAATGAAGCAAAGGTACGAGGCTATAAAAAAGGACGCTTTAGCTTCAATGTTAAGGGCGGTCGCTGTGAAGCATGTCGTGGTGACGGCATTATTAAAATTGAAATGCATTTCCTTCCAGATGTTTATGTACCATGTGAAGTATGTCTCGGCAAACGTTATAACCGTGAAACACTTGAAGTGAAGTATAAAGATAAGAGTATTGCAGATATTCTCGATATGACAATTGAAAATGCAGTAGTGTTCTTTGAAAATATTCCAAAGATCCAGCGTAAGCTACAAACGATTGTTGATGTGGGGTTGGGTTATATGAAATTAGGGCAACCAGCCACAACCTTATCGGGTGGTGAGGCGCAGCGTGTAAAACTAGCCTCTGAATTACATCGACGCTCAACAGGGAAATCCTTCTATATTTTAGATGAACCAACGACAGGATTACATGCCGATGATATTGCTCGTTTACTTGTCGTTTTACAGCGTCTTGTTGAAAACGGTGATTCGGTATTAGTTATTGAGCATAACTTGGATGTGATTAAAACAGCTGATTATATCATTGACTTAGGTCCAGAAGGCGGAGACAAAGGTGGTACGATTGTTGCAACTGGTACACCTGAAGAGGTAGTAGAAGTAGCAGGCTCCTATACAGGCAAATACTTAAAACCAATTCTGGAAC
This sequence comes from Lysinibacillus sp. S1, assembly GCF_044986265.1. Taxonomy (NCBI): domain Bacteria; kingdom Bacillati; phylum Bacillota; class Bacilli; order Caryophanales; family Bacillaceae; genus Lysinibacillus; species Lysinibacillus sp. S1. The sequence continues at coordinate 2,003,521 of NZ_CP173154.1, read as the reverse complement.
GTGATCGTATGAGAATGGATGCATTGCTAGCAGAAGCTACTAAGTCTTAAGGGTTTTACATTCGAACGGAAATGATTAATCTGGATTGAAAGGTGATCTTAAATTGGGGAAAGTCGCTCAATCCAGATTGAAAATGATTCGAAATGTGAAGAACCCACTAAAACAGAGGTCAGAAGTGATCCAACTAATCTAAAAAACGAGCAATAAAATCTTCAGAGGTAAAAGCCTGTCGATGTTGAAATGAAAAGACCCAATTTATTCAATTTTGCAGTGAAACTTTTCACATGATGAATCGTATAAATAGTATAACGAACTGAGGGAGGCTATTTATTTATGCAAAATGAACGTCAACGAATTTTAGAACTTGTAGAAAAAGGAACAATTTCGGCACAAGAGGCGATTACATTATTAGAAGCATTAGAGCAACCTGGCAAGTCTACTCAACATGTTATGAATGATGTGTCGAAAGAGACGCAATCCTTTTCAAATGAAAAAGAGCCATTATTTGAAGAAAAATCAAAAGATGGTGACAAGAAAAAAGATGATTTTATGAAATACTTCCAAGATGAAATGCAGGATTTTCGTAAGGATTTAACGCAAATCGGTTCTCTTTTTATGGATATGATGAATACGGCTGTTAAAAAGGTAAAGGAATTTGATGTAGCTTCTCCATTTGGAGATAAAATTGAATTTACCCATACAGAAGAAGTGGCTGCTGCCAATGTGGACAATATTATTGTTGAATTACCGAATGGTAACTTCTCATTGGAATCCAGTGAAGGGGAAACTATTCAGGTGATTTGCAAGGTAAAGGCACCTTTGATGAACGAAAGTGAAGAAGAAACTCGTAATCACTTCTTAGAGCAATTTGTTGTGAAAGAGGAAGCGCAATCACTTCGTATTTTGAGCCAATTAAAGCTTGTTCAAGTCAATGTGAAGGTGCTAGTACCAAAGGATAAACTTGAAAAATTATCTGTTCGTCTAATGAATGGTAGTGTTTCATTACAGGATACAGAATTTGAAGAATTAAAAGTGAAAACGTTAAACGGTGCCATTAAAGGTACGAAATTTAATTTTGGAAAAGCTGAAGTGGATTCTTCTAATGGTTCCATTGAATTAACGAATGTTCGAGGTAAGGATTTAGAGGCTGAAACATTGAATGGGCGTGTTTATTTGGATGGTGCATTGGATGAAGTTGAAGCTAAGTCTGTCAATGGACATGTAGTCGTAACAACATGCTCGACAAATTCTTCTAAAATTAAAGCTCAAACAGTTGCTGGAGCAGTGGAATTATATGTCCCAAGAACAATTTCATTGAGCGGTAAAGTCGTAACGAATTTCGGTAAAGTGGATGTGGGGATCCAGGATGTTTCTAAAATGGAGTCACAAGATCAATTCTTATCCAAAGTAGTCCGTTTCGACAAAGAAGTTGAAAATGCGAATCGCCTATTTATCGAGGGTGAATCGAAAACTGGTGCTGTTTTAGTGCGTTACACAACAACAGATGAACAACAAATTTAACAGTAGGAGCATTCAAGTTAAAGCTTGAATGCTTTTCTTTTCAAACAGGATTCGACCTAGCACATAGAGGCGAATCTTGTTTTATTTTTGTCATATTCTTAAGGATAATGGCAAGGAAAGAATGAAATAGAAGGAACTGCCACGGATTGAAATGAAACTGTAATAAAAAAACAGAAATAGAGTGCTATAATAGTAAAAGAAATACCTCTTACATAGATGAGAGTTTTAGGTGGTTTAATCATGATAGAAATGAAAAATGTGACAAAGAAATACCCAAACGGTGTTGTTGCGACAAATGGTATTTCAGTTAATATAAAGCAAGGCGAATTTGTGTATGTAGTTGGCCCAAGTGGAGCAGGGAAATCCACATTTATTAAATTGATGTACCGTGAAGAAAAAGCAACATCAGGACAAATAATTGTAAATGGTATTGATTTAGCAACTTTAAAGAATAAGAAGGTCCCTTTTTTGCGCCGTCAACTTGGTGTAGTTTTCCAAGATTTCAAATTGCTACCTCGTTTGAATGTCTATGAGAATGTAGCGTTTGCGCTTGAAGTAATAGAGGAAAAGCCAGATGAAATCCGACGTCGGGTTATGGAAGTGCTAGAACTAGTTGGATTGAAGCATAAAGCAAGAATGTTTCCAAATGAACTTTCAGGAGGAGAGCAGCAACGAGTATCGATTGCTCGTTCAATCGTCAATGTCCCAAAAGTGGTGATTGCAGATGAACCTACAGGGAATCTTGACCCTGAAACATCATGGGAAATTATGAATTTATTTGAGGAAATTAATGCACGTGGGACAACGATTGTAATGGCAACCCACAACCGTGAAATTGTAAATACGATTCGACGTCGTGTTATTGCAATTGAAGGCGGCTTAATTGTCCGTGATGAACACGGAGGTGAATACGGCTATGAAATTTAGTACAGTAAAGCGCCACTTCCGGGAAAGTATCAAATCACTTGGTCGAAATAGCTGGATGACCATTGCCTCTGTCAGTGCCGTTACCGTTACGCTCATTCTAGTAGGTGTTTTTGCGCTTATTATGATGAATTTAAATAAAGTAGCAACGGATTTAGAAAATGATGTCGAAATTAAAGTGTTAATTGATGAAACAGCAGATGAAGCTGCTGAAAAAGCACTCATCGAAAAAGTCAAAAAATTGCCTGGTGTCTCCGAGATGACGTATTCCACTAAGGAAGATGAGTTAACCAAGCTAGTAAAAGACTTCGGTGATGATTTTAAACTATTTGAACAAAGTAACCCTTTACGTAACGTTATTTATGTAAAAGCTGCTGATCCACAGCAAACAGCAAAAGTTGCGAAAACCATTGATAAATATGAGTATACATATGATGTAATGTATGGCGAAGGAAAAGTTGAAAAACTATTTAACTTCTTAAATATTAGTCGTAATGTAGGAATCGTACTTATTTTAGGGTTATTATTTACGGCAATTTTCTTAATTTCGAACACAATTCGTATAACGATTATAGCTCGACGTGATGAAATAGAAATTATGAAACTTGTAGGGGCTACAAATTCATTCGTGCGTATCCCATTCTTATTAGAAGGTATGTGGCTTGGAATTTTAGGTTCAATTATTCCGATTGCGGTTGTCACGACCCTTTACCACAATATATATAAAATTATTGCACCACGTTTACAAGGAGAGCTTGTTCAATTACTAGATTTTTCTCCACTTGTGTATCAGGTAAGCGGTCTTCTGTTACTCATTGGTGTACTGATCGGTATTTGGGGAAGTTTCATGTCAGTACGTAAGTTTTTAAAAATTTAGTCACAACGGATATTTGTGAAAAAGAAAAGAATAGTCGAAGGGGAGTTCAATCGGTGAAAAGTAAGGCGAAAAACATATTAAAAACACTTGCAGCAGCATCTGCTCTAATTCTTTTTATCCAAACTCCATCAGCATATGCAACAAGTTTATCGGATTTAAAAGAAGAAAAGAAACAAGTTGAAACAAAGAAGAATCAGTTAAATTCATCTATCAGCAATAAATCAAATGCAATTACAGCTAATCAAGAAAAGCAACAACAAATCTTAGATCAAATTCAAGCATTGAACGCTGAAATCGACAAAACTAATAGTAATATTAAAAAAGTACAAGCAGATATTCGGGCAACAAATGAGGAAATTAAAAAGTTAGAAGCTTCTATTGAAGAGCTTTTGCATAAAATTGAAGAGCGCGATTTATTGTTACAAGAACGTGCACGTGCCATTCAAGCTGGGGGCTCTGTAAGTTATTTAGATGTTTTGCTAGGCTCTAATAGTTTTGTAGACTTTATTGATCGTTTCTCTGCAGTTAATGCATTATTGGAAGCGGATCGTCAAATTATTCAAGATCAAAAAGATGATAAACAAAAATTAGAAGAGCAAAAGCAAAGTGTAGAAGAGAAACGTAAAAACTTAGAAGGTAAAAAAGCCGAGCTTGAACGATTAAAAGCATCATTAGACAGTCAAAAAACTGAGAAAAATAAACTAGTAGACCAATTAGAAAAAGAGCAAGAAAAGCTGAAATCAGAAAAGGTATTACTTGAAAAAGAATACTCAGAGGCTTTGGAAGTAAGTCAGGAATTGCAAGATCAAATTATTGCTGAACAAAATCGTTTGGCTGAAATTGCACGTCAGCAAGAGGCAAAACGTAAAGCAGCGGCCGCGGCAGCAGCTGCTGCTGCTAACAATGGTGGCGGATCATCTGGTGGTACAGTCCATGCGCCTCAATCAAACGGAACTTGGATAAAACCAACGAATGGTCGCTTAACATCACCATATGGTTGGCGAAATCTTGGAGCAGGTCCTGAATTCCATTATGGTGTCGATCTTGCAAATGCAACGGGAACACCAATATGGGCAGCAGCAGATGGCGTTGTTTCTTACGCAGCACCACTTAGTTCGTATGGTAATGTTGTCATTGTAACGCACTCTATCGATGGACAAATTTACACAACCGTTTATGCACATTTAAGTGCATTTAATGTTAGTGTAGGACAAGAAGTAACACAAGGTCAGCAAATTGCAGCCATGGGTAGTACAGGTCGCTCTACTGGCCCACACTTACACTTTGAAGTGCATATTGGTCCTTGGAAAGGACAAGCAGTCGGCAGTGTAAATCCACTGAAATATATTCCATTGTAAACATAAAAGCTATACACTAGCGTTTTCTAGTGTATAGCTTTTAATATTTCATCGAATGTTTCACCATTCACCAACTTATAGGTTTGCCCATTAATAGCCAATAAGCCATTTTTGCAGAACAGTATTTTTAATGTATGGTCAAAATAAGTAAGATCCAATTGATAGACAACATCAGCTTTTTTGTTATTTAATAAGGTTCTTTTTAATTCCAAAGTACGTAAGTCTAAACGCAAACATCTAATCGTGGATTTTCACGATTGAGAATGCAAAGCTTTTATTGGTACCATTGTCAACTTCCAAATCGTTATCTTATTTACTATTTCTAGAAGATCTTTATTAAGAAAAAATCTTGTAGTAAATTCTTTGTTCAATACTCTGAGTACAGCATCAGAACACTATTACTAAGACAAATAGCAGCAATCCATAGTATAAGTCGCTTTGAAAGCATAATTCCTCCCCTTTTCTCATTTTACGAAATATTCCATTGAAAGTTTCATCGCTATTATAAGATTCTAAATTATGTTATGATGAATATATACTTAGTGGGGTATTTTTATTGTTGTTATTTCTGAAGATTTTCGTAAAACAGTGTGAAATAGTCTTTTTTTAAAAAGGTTCTATGCTATGCTTTCGGAGGAGGATTCGTTGAATTGATAAATACAGAGTGGTACTCAATCCGTACATTAACTTTACCAGCTACTGCAGTCGCTTTACTTATTACTTTTTTTATTGTGTGGCTTATCTTGCGCTTACAATTTTCTAAAAAGTGGTCTGAGCTATATAGTGATGCCATTTTCACCTTTATTATTGTTTGGAAGTTAAGTTTGCTTGTAACAGATTTCAAAACGGTAGTAAACAATCCAATTACATTGCTTTATTTTAATGGCGGAACAATGGGTGTTCTTCTCGGTGTCATTGTAGCATCTTTGCAAATATGGAGAAAGCGACAGAGTCTACAGCTTGAGGAACAAGAGATGATAGCTGGTAGCTGGGCTATTATTCTCACGCAATCCATTTATCAAATGCTTGCTGTGCTATTTAATGACAACAACACATCAAGTGAAGTTATAACATTAGCTGTGCTAAGTGTAGTCACGCTCGTCATATTATGGAGATTAGTAGCGGTGAAACAAGCTCTCATACTCTATACAATTAGCTATTTGATAGTGGCTATCTTCCAGCCGCTTGGTATAGGGCAAACAGCTGTGGCTGTCAGTGTAATACTACTTTGTTTGGGCTTAACTATTCAGCATGAACGAATCAATGTGGGAGGTAAGAAATGAAAAAAAATATTGGACTGCTGATCGTTGTGCTATTAGTGGTTGCGATGATTGGTACATATGTAAAACAACAAATTGACGAAGAACGTGCTATTGATAAATCGGCCCTAGGTAAGGATATGGAGGAGCTAGAAACCGGCTTAAGCAAAGGCGATATACCGCCTGATTTCACCTTAACAAGCTTAGACGGGGAAGATATCACGTTAAGCGATCTTCGTGGAAAAAAAGTCGTTTTAAATTTCTGGGCGACATGGTGCCCACCTTGTAAGGCGGAAATGCCTCATATGCAAAGCTTCTATGATGAGTATGCAAAAGAGAAAAACGTTGAAATTATAGCGGTCAATTTAACAGAAGCCGAACGTGATGTGACCGCTGATGCCAAAGTGGACACAGTGATGACATTTAGAGATAGCTTTGAGCTAACGTTCCCTATTTTATTGGACCCTGACAATGAAGCTGGCTTGAATTATCAAGTCATCACGATTCCAACCACTTATTTTATTGATTCCAAGGGCCTCATTCAACGCGCCATCAGAGGACCAATGGACGTGGATATGTTAAATGATTATGTAGATGCACTAGATTGATTCATAAAAAATCTGCTCGTTTTCTAGAGTGGAAACAAGCAGATTTTTTTATTTTTCATGAAATCAAGGTGAATACTCGCGGGAACCAAGGTATATCCGTGCGAATCAACAGCCAACATCCATGTGTAAAGTGAAATATTCTCTCTTAACAAATTTGAAAGGTAATTTTGTATGTTTGAAAAAATAGAGTCATACAGTAAAAGAGACGGAGGAGGGAAGATTTGCGCAAATTAACAGCCGGTGTCGGAGTCCTACTTAGTAGTTTGGTGGTGGGCAGTGGTATTTACTTTGATTGGTTTAATATTGGCGATAAAAAGGAGCCTGTTACGGAGGTTGATACTATTGGTGAGGCTATGACAATCATTGAAGAAAAATCAGTATACAGTACAAAAAAGGATGAATTAGTGGAAGGGGCTCTTCGTGGGATGGCTGATGCCATTAAAGATCCTTATAGTACGTATTACTCCAAGGAAGAGGCTGAGCAACATCGGCAAATGCTAGCTGAAGAACGAGTAGGCATCGGTATTGAACTAACCGAAAATAAAGGGAAGTTTATCGTTGTGTCACCTGTTCGCTCATCACCAGCAGAGAAAGCAGGCATGCGTTCACTCGATGAAATTGTACAAGTTGATGGGGTACGGATTGATGGGAAAACGATGAGTGAATTAATGCATTTAATTCAAGGTGAAAAGGGAACGAAAGTAACCATTGTTGTCTATCGTCCAAGTGAAGATAAGCATATTAAGATGACGATGGAGCGTGCAGCAATTTCCAATAAAACGGTAACTAGTGAGGTAGTGAAGGTAGAAGATACAGCTATTGGCTATGTAGTGATCTCATTATTCGGTGAAAAAACCGCCAATGAATGGGTGGCAGAAACGAGTAAATTACTTCGTAAAGATGTGGAAGGAATTGTGATCGATGTACGGGATAATCCAGGTGGTTATTTACATAGCGTCGCAGCGCTACTGAGCACAGTATTGGACAATGGCAAAGTATTTGCATATATGCAAAATGCGGAAGGTGCTATGGAACCATTAAAAACGCAAACAAAAGGCTTTGATGAAAAATATATAGAAACGATGAATAAAATTCCAATTGTTGTTTTGCAAAATCAAGGTAGTGCATCTGCTAGTGAAGTATTAAGCGGTGCTTTAAAAGGCTGGGGACGCGCTTCACTTGTTGGGGTTAAGAGCTTTGGAAAAGGGACTGTACAAGAATCTTGGGAGCTTTCCAATGGCGGCGAGCTTAAATTATCAACCAACAAATGGCTAACACCAAAACGTGAATGGATTCATGGGCAGGGCATTGAAGCTAGTTTAATGATTGAGCAAAATGAATTATTTGCTTTTCAACTTCATCCACTAACAGGTAAGTTTAAAGTGGGTGATATGAGTGAAGAGATTTCCTATTCACAAAACGCCTTGCAGAAACTAGGCTATCAAATCGATCGTTTAGATGGCTATATGGATGAAACGACCGCAGAGGCCGTTAATCTTTATCGTAAACAGAAAAAATTAAAACTAGCAGAAGATGAATTTTATATGGACACGACTTTCTTTAATAGTTTAAACGAAACGTTAAAGGATTTTAAAGCCGATCGTCAAAATGACCAACAATTCCAAATGGCCACTAGTTTTTTACTGCATACGATTGACCAATAAAACTCGCAGACAGAACAAAAATAYCWTAATAYAWAKSTTTCTATGAGTTTGTACTACGAAAGCGTGTAGTTCTTTGATACAATAAATTCATAGTATTCAAGATAGAAATGGKGGGTGTTCGTATGGTTAGTGAGATATTAATAGAAATTGTAACAGCGATTGGCCGCTTTTTACTCAACCCATTACTATATATAGTCATAATATTTGCTATTATTTTAGGTTATCGTCGAGTAAAACAGGAGCGTAAATATTTTAATAGACGTATTATTTGGGGCTGGACGGAGCTAATCGGACAATGGAAAGATGGGTGGATCTATGCACTAATTATTTCTATCATTAGTATTGGAGCAGGTCTAACTGTCCCAAAGGAATTTTTAATCATTTTAACGGCAGTTTCTATAGTAGCACTTATCTTGTTTGTCATGAATGCAATGTCGCCTATTTTGACAATGGGGATTGCCACACTTGCCATATGGGGTATGTCCTATTACAATTGGTCATTTTCCTGGTGGGAAATTTCGGTAGAGGCTGTCCATTTAGAGAGTGGCGCAATTGTGACAATTACCATTCTTGCGGGCCTTTGTGTTATTGCAGAAGGGCTATTAATTCGACGTATGGCGATGAAGGTTACAACACCTTGTATTGAGAAAACGAAGCGGGGTATGCAGGCAATTGTCTATCGGTCAAAAAATGTATGGGTATTACCTATTTTCTTTGTTATTCCTGGTGATGCGATCTCGGCTATATTCCCATATTGGCCACAGTTTACGATAGGTCATAATAGCTTTGCAATTGTGTTATTTCCACTTGTCATTGGCTTTACTAAACTGACAAGAAAGGAATTACCAGCTTACATGTATCCAAAAATTGGCCGACCTGTCTTTTTACTAGGACAGCTTATTTTAATAGGAGGATTGGCTGCGTATTTTGAGCCAGTGATTGGCTTCATTACACTTGCTGTTGGTGTAATTATCCGCATTATAATTGCTATCTACTTTGCGCAACAGGAAAAAACAGATCATTATGCAGTTGCGCCAAGTACGAAGGGTGCTATTATTGCAGCTGTTCTTCCTGATTCACCTGCTGAGAAGATGGGCTTACTTGCAGGAGAATGTATCCGCAAAGTAAATGGTGTGTCAATTTTTACAGAAAATGAGTTATATGAAGCACTGCAATTAAACGCAGCTCATTGTCGTCTAGAGGTTTTAGACCGAAACAATGAATTACGTTTAACACAACATGTGATTTATAGCAATGATCATTACCGTATTGGATTATTATTAGCTGAGCCGAGGGAAGTATAATGGACGTTTTTGGGAAAATGATGCTAGCATTATTCATACCAGCTTTATTGGTATTACTATTCACTAGAATTACCTATAACCGCTATGTTGCATTATTATTAGCCATTGCACTTATTGCTGCCTCTGTATATGCAGGCTATACATCCCCACCTATTATTTTCGTTATCGATGCATTTTCATTAACAGTAGGCTTTTGGCTAGCAAGTAAAATGAATAAATAAGGAAAGGTCAGTCCAGGCAATAGGACTGACCTTTTTACATGAAAAATCGCACTGCTGCCATAATGATTACTCCTGCAACTACTGTAATCGATAAGCTTTTTGTGACAAGGGCAATAATAAGAGTAGGAACAAATGTAATAAAGACTGGCCAATCAAGTGTCACTACTTTGCCGCTTTCAGTATCTATTAAATTTTCAATGACAAGAGCACTTAATATACAAACAGGAATAAAACTAAGCCATTTTAGCACAACATCAGGTAGTGTTACACTACGCACAAAAATAAATGGAATGACACGCGGTAGCCATGTTACAAGTGCGCAGCCGATAATAAGCCAGACCATATAAGAAGTTGTTGTCATTTATCTGTCACCACCCCAATTGTTGCGACAATCACGGTTGCCAGTAGCACAGCCACATGTGAAGGGACTACATAAGAAAGACCGTACATAATAACCGCCATATAGCCAATTAACTTGATATAATGCATGATTTTACTTTTACCAACACTGCTCAATTGCAAAACTAAAAGTGCAACAAACATGGCAACCAAGGCAAAATCTAAACCCCATTTTTCAGGATTTGCTACCCACTGTCCTAAAAAGGCACCCGTAACACAGGAAAGAATCCAGAAGATATAGGCTGTTATATTTAACCCATCCATCCATTTACCATATAATTTACCTGTTTGCATTTGCTTTGTGACTGCTACACCAAAGGTTTCATCCGTTAATAATGTACCAAAGCCAACATTTCTAAGCATGGAGTAGCGCGTAAAATGAGGTGCTAATGTTAAACTCATTAATAAATGGCGTAGATTCACTACGAAAATGGTTACAATGATAGCAGAGGCAGGGCTACTTGTTAAAAGAAGTGCACAAAAAATAAATTGTGCAGAACCTGCGTAAATCAGTATCGTTAATAGCGCGATTTCAAGGACAGATAACCCTGAAGCGGAACCTACAACCCCAAATGCAAGTCCTATACTAATATAACCGAGTAATGTAGGCACGCAATCTTTCACGCCTTGTAAAAAACTGTCATTGGAAGAGCTTGTTGTGTCATCATGTTGAAGCTCTGTTGTACTTGTCATAAATAGGTCATCCTTTCTTGATAATTTCCATGTATACTATTGATGGAATTGTTTGATAGTTCTTGATGTTTATTAAAGTATACATATGTCTGATAAAATAAACAATAGAAATTGGTGAGTAAAGATGGAACAAATGAGTCGAAATTTAGCATTTCAATTAAAGAAAATTAGACAGCAACGTCATTTAAGTCTCGATGATGTGGCCAAAGCGACAGGTGTCAGTAAAGCACAGCTTGCACAAATCGAAAAAGGAGAGGCCAATCCAACTGTTTCAACAATTTGGAAAATTGCAGCGGGTATGCGTATGTCATTCTCTTCATTATTACAGCCACCAACTGCCCATTACATGCGTTATAGCAGTAAAGATGTACCACATGTAGATGAGGATGAGGGACGCTATCGTGTTTACTCCATAATTCCGTATAATCCAGAGCGAGGCTGGGAGTTTTATAAGGTTGAAATGGAGCCAGGGGCAGTTAGTAGGAGTGAAGCCCATACAGAAGGGGTAGAGGAAACTGTAATGGTTATTAAAGGACAAGCAGTTATTTCTGCTGGAGACATGCATGAATTACTAGATGAAGGGGATACACTAGTATTCTCAGGGCATCAACCCCATGAATATCGCAATACTTCAGAAGGGTTAACAATTTTTCATTTAATTTTACAGTATAAATAGAGGTGTCGATATTGAATGAATGGTTTACTGTAGAAAATATTGAACAGGTTGCGGCACAGTATCGAACGTTCGGCCCAATCATTGGTTTACTGCTCCCGTTTTTAGAGGCGTTTTTACCATTCCTACCATTAGTCGTATTCGTTGTGGCGAATGCCAGTGCATTCGGCTTATGGCTAGGATTTCTATTATCTTGGCTAGGCTCTGTAGCTGGCTCCTATGCGGTTTTCTTACTTGTGCGTCATTTTGGCAAACATCCAAGATTACAATTTTTAACAGGTAGTAAAAAAGTACAGAAGCTTATTAAATGGGTGGATATGAATGGCATCAGCCCTCTTTTTGTCCTCCTCTGCTTCCCTTTTACACCATCTGTGATTGTCAATATTGTAGCGGGATTGTCACATATCCATAAAAAATTTTACTTAATCGTTTTGCTTGCAGGAAAGTTTGTCATGATTTTAGGTATGAGTGTATTGGGCTATGATTTAAAATCGCTCTTGACAAGCCCAGTGAGATTGATAATTGCAGCTGTGGCCATTGTTATTTTGTGGTGGGTCGGTAAGTTGATAGAGAAGCGTTTGAATGCCCGTGTAGAAAGAGATTTAAAGCAAGCGCGAAATTTGACGAAAAAGCAGGACCACCATGCCAGTTAAGTAAATAAACTGTAGCCTCTTTCATTATGTGAAGAGGCTGCTTTTTTGTGTAATAAATAAACCTTTTTATAGGTAGGTGAAGGTTGATAGATAGTATTTACTAGTTTTTTTCGATAGAATTTAAGATGGATGATTTATGTTGTTTTTAGTAGGCTGGGAAAACTGCTCCACCATAGATGAGAAACGATCAATAGTCTGGAGAAGCCGCTCCAAAATAGATAAGAAGTAATCAATTCAGCGAAAGAATCGCTCAAATAAAAGTACAAATTTTTATTTCATTAAAAGAGAGACACCCGCAACAGCAAGTTAATGAGGAGGGGGAAAGTAAATGACATTGCGTATTGTTTCAGGACGTTCGGGAACAGGGAAATCAGCATTTATTCATCAGGAAATTGTTGAGCAATTAAAGACAGATCCATTGGGACATCCAATTTTCATTATAGTGCCTGACCAAATGTCTTATTCTACGGAATATGAGCTGACAAATAAGCATGGTTTACAAGGCTTGATTCGAGCACAGGTGATGACGTTTAAACGTTTAGCATGGTTGGTTTTACAGGAAACAGGAGGTATTGCTCGTAAAGAAGTGAATGGCTATGGGTATCGAATGCTTATACGTAAACTTTTGGAGGAACAAAAAAGCGAGTTTTCCTTATTTCGACAAGCAGCAGGAAAACGTGGCTTTACGGAGGAAATTGAAACCCTTTTAAGAGAATTTAGTCGCTATAGCGTCAATAGCTCAGTCTTGGCAGAGGTAACGGAATCGTTAAAGGCAATAGATGCACCTAATACATTGCAGGCGAAAGCGAATGATTTACATGTCGTTTTGCAGGCATTGGAGGAACGACTTGGTACGACCTATGTTGACAGCGAGGGCTATTATCCGATTTTAACGGAGCAACTGAAGTATGCAGAAACGATGAAGCAAGCGACCATCTATATTGATGGTTTCACCGCCTTCACTGTGCGAGAGTTAGAACTGGTTCGTGAATTGTTAAAGGTAACGAAGCAAGTAACTGTCGTCCTTCCATTTGATCATATGGATGAAGCCTTTGATGAACAAGCATTATTCCATGAAGCAGCGTTAACGAATCAACGTCTTCAGGATATAGCAAAAGAAGAGGGCATTGATGTTGAATTACCATTACATTTTTATAAGACTCAAAGATTTCATTCTAAAGATTTACAGCATGTGGAGGCAAAGTTTGCTGATTTGGAGCCCAAAACGATAAAAACTTCAGGAGATGTAACCGTGCTTGAAGCATCAAATCGTCGAGCAGAGATACATGCGATTGCCCGGGAAATAACAAAACTGACAAGAGAAGACGGTTTTCGCTATCAGGATATCGTACTTTTGTATAGACAAGCCGATCTCTACGATCCACTTATTACAAGTATTTTCCAACAATATGAAATTCCTATTTTTACAAATACAAAAAAGACAATGCTACATCATCCATTAATAGAGCTAAGTCGTTCAGCCTTGGAGGTTATGACCTCGAATTGGAAATATGAGCCAGTTTTCCGTAGTGTCAAAACCGATTTGTTTTTCCCATTACAAGCTGAGCTAACAATTTGGCGTGAGAGAGCAGATCGATTAGAAAATTATTGCTTGGCACAAGGCATCTATGGTGAACGATGGTTTGAGGAGGCACGTTGGTTTTATAAAAAATATCGAGGTCTAGAATTCCATTCGCGTGTACAAACAGATGAAGAGCGTGCAATGCAGGCAGAAATCGAGGCCATTCGAGATGAAATACGCCAACCTCTAAAACTTTTACAAGACAAGCTTGATAGCGCCAAAAATGGCAGAGATATTGCGACTGCTTTATTTGAACTTATAGAGTCATTACAGGTATATGATAAACTGCAAGCCATGAAAGATCGTGAGCTAGAGCGAGGTGACGCATTAGCTGCAAGTGAACATGAACAAGCTTGGAATGAATGGATTGCTGTTCTTGACCAATTCGTTTATATGTTTGGAGAGCAGGAGATGTCTGTAGAGCAAGCAGCCAAAATTCTTGATGAAGGCTTTGATACATTAGAATTTTCAAGAATTCCGCCAACCCTTGATGAAGTAATGGTGGCTACTGTTGATTTAGCTMGTTTATCCAATATCAAAGTCGCTTTTATAAGAGGAATAAATGAGGGTGTTTATCCAAMTCGRATRGAGTATGAGGGCTTGTTGTCAGATATCGAACGTGAATGGTTTAGTCAAATTGGCTATGAGCTTGCTCCTACCTCTACTAATCGTTTATTACAGGAAAATTTCTTGTTCTATCGCGCTATTACAACGCCATCTAACAAATTGTATATGACCTATCCTACGGCGGATGAGGAAGGCAAGGCACTTCTAGCCTCACTTTATATTAAGAAAATAATAGGAAATGACAAAAAGGCTGGCTTATTAAGTGGTGTTTCGATAGAACGAGTGGTAGTCGATCCAATTGAATTACTAGACGGGGATGTTTTACCATATTTACGCCATCCAAGGACTGCATTGGCACATCTAATGGTACAGCTACGTCAAGCTGAACATAGCCGTGAACTAGCGCCAGAATGGCTAGCTTTACAAAGATTTTATACACAAGATCCGTATTGGGCACTCATTTTCGACCGCGTACTTTATCCAATTACCCATAAAAATGAGGCTGAGCCACTTGAAACCTATATTACACAGGAATTATATGGTCAGAAGCTAACATCCAGTGTGTCGCGAATTGAGAAATACTTCAGATGTCCTTTTTCTCATTTCACTACGTATGGTCTACGTCTTGAAGAACGAGCTGAGTATCGGCTAGAAACGTTTGCAATGGGTGACTTATTCCATGAGGCATTAAAGTGGATTACAGAGGAAACACATCGTCAGCAATTATCTTGGATTCGTTTAACAACAAAGCAAATTAAACAATTAGCACGTCAAGCAGTAGAACAAATTGTTCCAGTCTTTTCCCATCAAATCCTATTATCCAGTGCCCGCTATCGCTATATTCAGCGTAAGCTAATTCGAATTGTTGAGCGTACAATGACAGCACTGACACAGCATGCAAATGTATCACACTTCAAACCAATTGCAATTGAGGCATCGTTTGGTCCTGGACAACATGAACAGCTACCACCATTAGAGATTGATTTGACTGGTGGTAAGAAAATGTTTATGCGTGGACGTATTGATAGAGTGGATAGTGCAACGATAGATGACCGCTCTTATTTGCGGATTGTCGACTATAAATCCTCAGCTCGTGACCTTGATTTAAATGAGGTTTATTACGGATTATCCTTACAGGTCCTAACGTATTTAGATGTTGCAATGGAAAATAGTTCTTACTGGCTCTCAGGTGAAGCAGAGCCAGCAGGGGTACTGTATGTCCATGTCCATAATCCTATGCTGAAGCTGGATAAAGATTTGACGGACAGTGAAATAGAAGAGGATCGTTTAAAGCAGTATAAAATGAAAGGTTTGCTATCTGAAAATGCTGAAGCGATTTTATCGATGGACGAGCAATTGGAAGAAAGTAGCGGACATTCAAAAATCATTCCTGTCTATATGAAAAAAGATGGGACACCGTCTGAGTCACAATCGCGTATAGTTCCTGTCAATGATATGAAAAAGTTGCAGCATTTTGTTCGTCGTAAACATCAGGAGGCAGGGAATGGTATCTTATCTGGTGATACGGCCATTAGCCCCTATAAATTAAAAGCCAAAACGGCATGTGATTATTGTCAATTTGCTGCGGTTTGCCAATTTGATCCATCAGATGGTAAACAAAACTATCGTCAATTAATGCAAGCAAAGCCGAATGATATTGTCGATAAAATTCGGAAGGAGATAGAATAGCATGGTACAAACAATTCCTGTTAAGCCAGTAGATGTCACATGGACAGACGATCAGTGGAAGGCCATTTATGCTAGCGGTCAAGATACACTCGTTTCGGCTGCAGCAGGGTCGGGGAMRWCWKCRGYWYKRATCAATCGTATGATTGAAAAAGTCATTGCTACTGAAAACCCGATCAATGTAGATGAACTATTGGTAGTGACCTTTACAAATGCCTCAGCCGCTGAAATGCGCCATCGTATGTCTGAGGCATTAGAAAAGGCGATAGCAGAAAATCCAACATCTAATCATTTAAGACGGCAGCTAAGTCTTGTGAATAAAGCACAAATTTCTACGCTACATTCATTCTGTTTAGCAATTGTGAAGCAATATGCCTACTTACTTGATATAGACCCAGGCTTCCGTATTGCCAATGAAGCAGAAATAGCATTATTGCGAGATGATGTTTTAGCAGAAGTTTTAGAAGATGCCTACGATGCTGAGGATGAGGCTCACGTACAAGCTATCTATCGTCTTGTCGATAGCTTTACCTCAGATCGTGATGATCAAGCCATCGAAACGCTGATTAGTAAACTTTATGATACGTCTCGTGTCCATGCAGAGCCTCAAAAATGGCTTTGGAGCCTGCCGAAAGCATATGAATTAGCTGCGGAAGTGACAATCGATGATTTAGAGCTATCTCAATACGTCAAATTAACCGTACGTCATAGCCTGGAAGAGGCGTTTATGCTAATTTCTGAAATGCGCACAATTACATTACAGCCAGATGGACCTGCACCCTATGCAGAAACGGCAGAGGTAGATTTTGCTATGATTCAGGAAGGGATACGCATTAGTCAAAGTGGGACATGGCAGGAGCTATTTGATTATTTTGCAACGGTTAAATGGTCTACCTTAAAGCGGGTATCGAAGGATGCACTAGTTAATGTAGAGCTACAGGAGCTTGCGAAGAAAAAACGAGAAGCAGCCAAAAAAATGATGAATAAAATCAAGGAGACATATTTTGTTCGTACGCCTGCACGGCTACTTGAGGAAATGAGGTTAATGGCACCGACCATTACTACGCTAGTTGAATTGACCACTACATTTAGTGAACAATTTCGACTAGCCAAGTTAGAACGGGGAATCATTGACTTTTCAGATTTAGAGCATTATGCACTTCAAATTTTAACGGTAGAGATAGATGGTGCACTTCATCCATCACCGGTTGCACTAGATATGAAAAAGCGTTTTAAAGAAGTACTTGTGGATGAATATCAGGATACCAATATGCTACAGGAAACCATCTTACAGTTTGTTAAAACGGGTGAAGAACAAGATGGCAACCTTTTTATGGTTGGGGATGTTAAACAAAGTATATACCGTTTCCGATTAGCTGAGCCAAAGCTTTTTATGAAAAAATATAGTGAATATTTGGAATCACCTGATGTAACGGGGATGCGAATTGATTTAAACGCTAACTTCCGAAGTCGAAAAGAAGTATTAAATGCTACAAACTATGTTTTTGCACAAATTATGGGTGAGCGTGTCGGTGAGATTTCGTATGATGACAATGCGTCACTAAAGCCTGCTGCGCCCTATGATGATAAAGAAATACCTGTTGAGCTGGTCGTATTGCATCCACCACAGGAAGAGGAAACACCAGAAGAACTGGAAGAACTAAGCAATGAGGCAACGGAGCTAGAGGAATTAAAAAAATCACAATACGAGGCACGATTTATTATCGATCGTATACGTCAAATGATGGAAGATGGAACAACCGTATACGATACGAAAACAAAAACAGAGCGACCATTAAAGTATAGTGATATTGTGATTTTAATGCGCTCGATGACATGGTCAACAGACTTAGTAGAGGAATTTAAGATGGCAGGGATTCCACTCTATGCAGAATCATCTAAAGGCTATTTTGACGCACTCGAAGTAATGATTATGTTAAATGTCCTGAAGGTAGTCGATAATCCCTATCAGGATATCCCCTTAGCCTCTGTACTGCGCGCACCGTTTGTTGGTTTAACGGAAAATGAGCTGGCGAAAATTCGTTTAGCCGATCAAAAGGTACCTTTTTATGATGCTTTACGACAATTTATTCGTAGTGAAGGACATGGTGTGCAAACCACTACATTTGAGAAGTTGCAACGCTTTATGCTAGCCTTTGAAAATTGGCGTGATTTAGCACGTCGTGGATCATTATCAGATTTAATTTGGAAAATTTATTTAGATACACATTATTATGAAATGGTTGGGGCAATGCCGAATGGCAAACAGCGTCAAGCAAATCTACGCGTATTACATGATCGTGCATTAATGTATGAAAAAACGGCATTTCGTGGGCTATTCCGTTTTTTACGCTTTATTGATCGTATGCGTACGCGTGGCGATGATTTAGGTACGGCCAAATCAATTGGCGAAAAGGATGATGTAGTACGTCTGGTGACAATACACTCTTCCAAGGGGTTAGAATATCCAGTCGTCTTTGTTGCAGGAATGGGACGTCCGTTTAATAAAATGGATTTTCATCAGCCCTATTTGTTTGATCAAGATTTTGGACTAGCTGTTAAGGCCATTGATCCCGAAAATCGTATCACCTATACATCGTTACCGTTTTTAGCATTGAAGGAGAAAAAAGAACTGGAGATGCGTGCAGAAGAAATGCGTGTCTTATATGTTGCGATGACTCGTGCGAAGGAGCGTTTGATTTTAGTAGGCTCAGTGAAGAACTGGGAGAAAACACGCGACAACTGGCAGGACGCACAAAGTTTACCAATGGATGCACCGCTTCAAGAATATTTACGTGCAAGAGCTAATAGCTATTTGGACTGGGTTGGCCCAGCAGTAGCAAGACATGCAGATTTTGCAGTAGTAGCAAGCACATCTTATAAAGAAGTGGAGGATCAATCACATTGGTGGGTTCAAGCCATCGATACAAAGCATTATTCATATGAGATAGAGGCGATGGGCGATGAAGTACAGCAAGTGCTTGCGATGCAAGAGGATGAGGACTTGCTGGCTGAAATCACTACCCGCTTTCAAGCGCAGTATGTCTATCAAAAATCTACAAGAAAGCGCTCCAAAACATCTGTTAGTGATATAAAGCGATTAGAAAATTTACAGCGCCAGGAGGAACCTGAATTTTATTTTGCCTCTCCTATCAAGCAAAAGGCTTCGTCCATTGCACCTCGACCCGCTTTTTTACAGGAGCAACAGCTAACTGGTGCTGAAATTGGTACAGCTGTACACACAGTGATTCAGCATTTTCCTCAATATGGCTTTAGTCATATCGATGCTGTAAGGGACTTTGTGGAGGATTTAGTGGCAAGACAGCTTTTAACAGAGGCGGAGGGCAAAGTAGTTCCGCAAGCGAAAATTTATCGTTTTTTTGAGACAGAAATAGGGCAACGCTTTCAACGCGCAAGGCAGATACGTAGAGAAATGCCGTTTACAA
Organism: Lysinibacillus sp. S1; assembly: GCF_044986265.1. Lineage (NCBI taxonomy): Bacteria > Bacillati > Bacillota > Bacilli > Caryophanales > Bacillaceae > Lysinibacillus > Lysinibacillus sp. S1. Next base: position 1,984,086 of record NZ_CP173154.1, on the reverse strand, counting down.
TTAGTAGAATCGATGAAGATGGTGATGCTCAAATTGTGCAAGGGATCATTGACTGCCTATTTGAGGATGAATACGGTAATTGGGTCTTGTTGGATTATAAAACGGATCGTATACAATCTCATTTTGCGCAGGAGCCAGCCTTGTCAAAGGAAATACTAGGTCGTTATGCCGTACAGCTTCGTGTTTATAGCGAAGCCATTGAATCCATCTTACACATTAAGGTGAACGATAAAGTATTATTTTTATTCGATAATGAACAGACCATACACGCATAAAGAACTTGTTACGGGCAAAGTGGGGCAAAGTTTTTTCTTGCCCTGCTTTCACCATAGCTGTTAGTCAAGAGGAGGCTATTTTGTGGAGTTAAAACCAACAATGTTGCAGGAACGAATAGCAACATTAGATATTTTACGAGGTATTAGTTTAGTAGGTATCTTATTAGTAAATATGTATACCTTTTATTTGCCAATGCCGCATATTGATTTGGCATCATGGTTTACAACCCCATCAGATATTGTTTGGCAGAAAAATATAGATATTTATGTGCAAGGCAGCTTTTACCCGCTTTTTGCCATGCTATTTGGTTATGGGCTAGCCATGCAGTGGCAAAAGGCTCAAAGTCGTCAACAAAACTTTTATACGCTGGGGCTTCGTAGACTGTCCATTCTGTTTGCTTTTGGTTTTATCCATGCTGTGCTAATTTGGTGGGGCGACATATTAATGATGTATGCATTTTGTGGCGTTTTCTTAGTGCTTTTACTACGATTGAGTCCCATCTGGCTATTAGCGAGTGCTTTGATTATTAATGGCTTGATGCAAGCTTTTATGCTCTTTGTAGTAGGGATTGTAAATTTTAATACAAAAGTAGATGATTACTTAGATATCGTTTCAGTAGAGAAGGCCATCACGGCTTATGGGACAGGAAACTGGGTAGATGCCTTTTTGCAACGCTTAACAGATTTATCAACGCAGGCAGGCATCGAGATGTGGTTTGTCGCACTGTTCACGATTTTACCGTATATGTTAATAGGGGCCGCTGCCTCTAAATGGCATTTAGTAGAACGGGCTAAAGAATTGAAGTGGCTCTGGCTGACGTTTGCAATTGCTGGATTGGTCATCGGTATTGGTATAAAAAGCTTATCTATTATGTTTACAAGAACATATTTACTAGATTATTTAAAGGTATACATAGGGGGCCCAGTTCTATCGGTGGGCTATATTGGGGTCATTGTGTTACTTTGCTTAGTGCCAATAATGCCAAAACTACTTAGTCCTTTTGCTAAAATCGGACGCATGTCATTAACGATGTATATTCTTCAATCTATTATAGGTACTTGTTTATTCTACCAATTTGGCTTTGGCTGGTATGGTAAAGTAAGTGTAGAAACAGGGGTATTAATTGCTGTCGGCATTATTGTTGTGCAAATGATCATAGCAGAAATCTGGTTATCTAAGTGGAAACAAGGACCGTTAGAAACAATATGGCGTAAATTAACATATAAGCAAAAAGTAGAAGTGCGTTAATATATTCCTCTTCACATGCATATTTTATGAAGATATAACAACTTATAAAAATGTTGTCGCAAAAATGAGGTAATTTCTATCATATTGTTGTATTATGTAGAAAAAAGAAGGAGCTCTTTCAATCATGAAAATTTTATCATTCAAATTAGGTGGACATGTAAGCTTTGGACCAAAAGTAAAAAAAGAAGAAGCGGTATGGGATGTACTCGCTATTCAAAGTGAACTTCAAGTTCTCCCTTCTTTTTCAAGTTCAATCGTGGATGGCATTGCTTTAGGCTTTGATTTTGTGGAACAGATTCGTAAATTAGTAGAAGCAGCAGAAAAATCAGATAATGCTAATAGTTTTAAACGTGAATTTACAGAGATCGAATGGCTTTCACCAATTCCACGTACACTTAAAAATATTATGTGTATTGGTATAAACTATGATGAACATGCAAAGGAAATGGGTGCAGAGGCAGCACCAACGGATTTAATGGTATTCACAAAATCACCAACTGCAATTGCTGCAGATGGACAAACAATTTCCATACATGCAGATCTTTCTTCAAAAATGGATTATGAAGGTGAGCTAGCTATCGTTATTGGTAAACGTGGCAAAAACATTCCTAAAAACTTAGCGTTTGATTATGTATTTGGTTATACTATTGCCAATGATGTAACAGCTCGTGATTTACAAGAGAAACATAAACAATTCTTCTTGGGTAAAAGCTTGGACGGTTCTTGCCTTCTTGAACCAAACCTGGTGACAAAGGAGGAGATCCAAAATCCAAAAGACTTAACAGGAGTAACAAAGGTCAATGATGAAGAACGTCAAAATGGCTCTACAAAAGATATGATGTTCGCTGTTGGAAAGATAGTGTCCATCTTATCTGAGATTGTAACATTAGAGCCAGTATGTGTGATTTTAACCGGTACGCAAGCTGGTKTTRGCAAAGGGATGAACCCGCCACAATTCTTAAAAGCTGGAGATACAGTAAAAGTGTCTATTCAAGGAATTGGTACTTTAGTCAACCATTTTGAATAATGATGATATCAATCCGCGTGAGTCTATACTCCGCGGATTTTTTACTGCTTTAAGGCATAGTAACAGATGTAAAAACTATGAAATGCAAGGATTCCAAGTTTTAAATGATGTAAATTATGTGAACACTATTGTAATATTTGAAACCCTTTCCATCGCATGGTAGGATAGAGTTTGATAGAAAAAGAATGAGGGGGACAATCATGAGTTTTTTAACTAGCCAAACGCATTTGCATATTACTACGTGGGTAGTAGGTATTGTCATCTTTTTAATTGCGGCACTAATGGGCAAGCAATCAAAAGGCTTACATATGACATTACGTCTGTTTTATGTACTAATAATCATCACAGGTGGGGCATTATTTATCGAGGCAATGGACTATGGTAAAGGTATGCTTTACGGATTTAAGTTCTTAGGTGGCATACTTGTAATTGGCATGATGGAAATGGTATTAGTACGTCAAAAGAAAAATAAACCAACAGCTATGTTTTGGATTTTATTTGCAGTATTCCTATTAATCACTTTGTTCCTAGGATTTAAACTGCCAATGGGTCAAGATTTCTTAGCATAATGATTTAAAAGTCGTGAAGTAGTTGCTTCACGGCTTTTATTTTGTAAACGAAAACGGAAGACGGAATTGACACCTTTTTGTCGTAATTCATTTCGCTTTTACGCAAAATCTTTGGAAAAGATAGCGACGTGACAGAGTTATTTGGTAAAATGACGTTGATTGGTTTGAAAGAGAGGGAATAACAGTGAAATTTAAGAAGTGGATAAGTGCGACGGCTGCATCACTTTTATTAGCAACTTCATTAGTAAGTACTATACCAGTAGCACATGCGGATGAATCAGCGACTAGAACAATAGCAGAAGAAAGCATCTATGATTTAATCGTTGACCGTTTCTTTAATGGCTCGGGCACAAACGATTTTGATACAAATACGCAGGACCCTTCGAAATTTGCGGGGGGCGATTTTACAGGTTTACAGGATAAACTGAAATTTATCGGTGAGATGGGCTATACAATTGTTTCCATTGGGCCTATTTTTTCTACAGAGAAGTATGATGGATCAATGCCCACAAGCTATACTACAATAGAACGTCATTTTGGAACAACGGAAGAATTCCAAAGTACTGTAGAGGCCTACAAAGCTAAAAATATGTCCATTATGGTGGATTTTCCACTTACAAATGTGAGTCCAAATCATGAGTGGGCAAAGGATGCATCGAAAGCGGATTGGATTGCATCTACCAATAATGGACAAGTACAGTGGGATTTATCGAATAAGGATGTGCAAGAAGCACTTATTCAAGCAGTAACTGAATTTGTTTCTACATATGACATCGGTGGTATTCGTTTAACAAATATCGCAGGGGCTGATATAGCGTTTATCAATGCAGTAATAGCTGCATTAAAAGAGACAAAAACATCACTTTATGTGATAGCAAATGAAGAAAGCGATGCTGACTTTGATGCAACTTTCTCACCTGTAACGGCAGATATCTATCGTAATATATTTAAAAACGTGGATATGGATTCTTCTAAATTAATGGAACCCTTCGCAGGAGAAAAACCGACACAAATTATGGTGGATTCACTTGAAACTCATCGTTTTACATTTGACTCTGCTAATGAAAATATGTTCCCACCTACCCGCTTAAAAATGGCGATGGGTGCTTTATTTATGCTACCAGGAATTCCTGTCGTACAATACGGGACAGAAATAGCTATGAATGGGGAAGCAAAACCAGATACACACCAGCTTTATAACTTTAAAACAGACGAGGAACTGATAGATTATATTAAAAATGTTCAATCTTTACGTAATCAATCAGCTACTTTACGTAATGGTGATTTTGAAGTCATTACAAATGAAAATGGCCTTCTTGTCTTTACACGTTCTTCTGACGAAGAAAAGTGGGTAATCATGGTTAATAATACTGGTAAAACACAACGCGTCGACTTAACACCTGAACAACTTGGTGAAGGGAAAATGCTGAACGGTATTTTACATGAGGAAAAAGTTCGCATAAATGAAAAAGAAGTCTATCCTGTTATTTTAGACCGAGAAATGGTTGAAATTTATCAAGTTCGCAATGATGAAGGCTTAAACACTCCTTATATGGTGGCTCTTGGCTTAGTATGGGTGATCTTTATTGGCTTTGTAGTCATCATCATTAAACGAGGGAAAGTTCGTCGTCAGGAGCAAGACGTCCAATAATAATAACACGACAAAAAAGCATGCCAGGAGCCATCCTAGCATGCTTTTTATTAGCCTTCAAAGCTTTTATTTGTGAAGAAAATTGCAATAGTCCCAGGTCCGACATGTGAGCCGATCGCGGAACCTATCATGGTAATTTGCACAGCTTGAGGTGAAAAACGCTCCTGGATAGAGGCTTTTGCTTCATTCGCAAAGGCAGCGTCGTCACTATGGCTAATACCTACGATTTTATTTGTAAAGCTGCCACCACGCTCCTGCATTAAATCTAACATACGATTAAGTGCTTTTTTTCGACCGCGTGACTTTTCAATCGGTACAAGTTTGCCATCTTCTACATTTAAAATAGGCTTAATACTAAGAAGGCCACCTAAAAATGCACTAGCTTTTGATACACGACCACCTTTTGCAAGGTAATCTAAGTCTTCTACAGTAAATAAATGCTCGACCTGAGGTGCAAGGGTGTTTATTTTAGAGGCCATGTCTTCTAAGGATACTCCTATATTTCGCAGTCGTACAGCTTCTTCCACGACAAGGCCATGGCCTAGTGATGCGCATTTAGAGTCGATAATGACTAGTTTTAAGGAAGGATACTGCTCAAGTACCTGATTGCGAATCATTTGAGCAGTACTATATGTGCCTGATAATTCTGATGAAAAAGCGATATAAATACCTTCTTCATCATTTTTGGCTAGCTCCTCAAAATGCTTCAAAAAGAGCTCAGGTGACACTTGTGATGTTTTTGGCTGAGCACCTTGGCGTATTGCATCATAGATCTCTTTGGAATCAATTGAAATCACATCTTCATATTCTTTGTTGTTCAATTGCACTCGTAAAGGGAGTAGCACGACATCATTTTCTTCATAGTAAGATTTTGGTAGATCACATCCACTATCCGTAAAAATCTTCATTCTCTTGTCCCCCTAATTTCAACTTACTTTTGCTTTTTAACTTTATTCAGTAGATACTCACTTTAGATAAATGGAAGGGGTACCACTGAATAAAGTTAAACTGGTAAAAATGGAATGTTAACTTGAACTTACTACTTAACTATGATAATTTCAAGCGTTCAATGAGTATTTTTGCAATTCCATCATCATTATTCGTTGTCGTAATTTCATTGGCAATGTTTTTAAGACTTGAAATACCGTTCCCCATCGCTACACCAAGTCCAGCATATTCGATCATTTCTAAATCATTGTCTTCATCACCAAATGCGATGATGCGCTCACGAGGAATACCTAAATCTTTTGCCACATGTGCAATACCCACAGCTTTATTTAAGCCGCGACGCACAATTTCAATAATATGAAGTGGCGCGCCCCATCGACGATGTTCAATGACTTCAGCATGCACTGCCTGTAAATGATCACGTATAATAACCGAATTGGCTTCATTTGCCTGAATCAGCAAACTTGTAGGATTTTCCAAGAGGTGTGTGTATAAATCGCCAAGTGTAATTTTTGGGTTACCCATATTAAAGATATTTAAGATACGATCGTCCTCTGTGTGAACATAAACTTCATCTTTTACCTCAGCGATAATATTTTCGTATTCATAACTGTTAATAGAATCAACGACATCATGTACGACACTTAAATCAATTGGTGTGTGCATATGTTGCCAAGAGACATTTTTAGGATGATGCACATATGCGCCATTAAAATTAACAATGGGTGTAGTGAGCCCAAGTTCTTGATAATAAATAGTACTTGCTCGGTAAGGACGTCCTGTCGCAATCATCACTTGATGCCCTTGTTCCTTAGCCTGCAATAATGTTTTTTTCGTTTTTGCAGAAATTTGCTGTTGATCTGTTAATAAAGTTCCATCTAAGTCTAATACGATTAAATGCGGTTTCATAGCTCGTTGCCCCTTTCCTATAGTTTGAATAGTATCTCTTTGTCTTACATTCGTCAAAATTTTGTCACAGTGAAAAAAGTTTGCTAACATAAAGATGAGAGAATAGTTGGGAGTGACAATAATGTTTGTAGAAAAAGAAGTGTGGGGAAATATTCCTTTATTACATATACATACAGACAATATGAATGAAGAAACCCCGGTAGTCATTTTTTTGCATGGCTTTATGAGTGCAAAAGAACATAACTTACACTATGCATACCAATTGGTGCATAAAGGGGTGCGTGTCCTATTGCCAGATGCAAAATTTCATGGTGAGCGTAGCGAAGGCCTAACAGAAATGCAAATGAATTTAAATTTTTGGGACATTGTTTTAAATTCTATTCATGAAGTACAACAATTATATGATGAATTAAAGAATAAAAATTTATTAGCTAGTCATAAAATTGGCATAGGAGGCACTTCAATGGGTGGCATCGTGACATCAGGCTGTCTGAAACTTTATGATTGGATACAAACAGCTGCAATATGCATGGGTGCACCTGGTTTTATAAAATTGGGTGAATACCAATTGCAACAATTTGCAAAAAGCGGAGTTAACTGGCCGATGTCAGAGGAAGACGTTGAAAAAATTAATGAAGCCCTTGCTAAATATGATGTCAGTTTAACACCAGAAAAATTCGCGGGTCGCCCTGTATTCTTTTGGCATGGAGAATTAGATAAAACAGTTCCTTTTCACGAAACGTATAAATTTTATGAAACATTACGGGGATACTATAAAGCAAACCCTGAATATTTAAAGTTCATGGTTAACAAAAGGGCTGGACATGCTGTACCACGTGACGGTATGCTAGCAGCCACAGCATGGCTTGCACAGCATTTGGCATAATAGGGTGCATCTGCTATGATAAGGTTAACACTATGATGGAAGGAGAAATACGAATGGATCAGGATATGAAAGATAGCATGTTAGGTGCTTTAGAAAACGTAATTGATCCTGAGCTTGGCATTGATATTGTCAACTTAGGTTTAGTATATGATGTGGAATTAGATGATGAAGGTGTTGCAACTGTTACGATGACGCTAACATCTATGGGCTGCCCACTTGGTCCAGTCATTGTGGATCAAGTGAATACGGCGTTAGGTGAACTTCCAGAAGTGAAAAGTACAAATGTTAATATTGTATGGAATCCACCTTGGTCGAAAGATAAAATGTCACGCTATGCCAAAATGGCATTGGGCGTACGTTAAAATGGCTTATTTAAAACCCTGCTTATTGAAAAATAAGCAGGGTTTTTGCTTGTAACGAAACTAATCGATACGGCATATTTGTAATGGACAATTTTCACAGGCAATTTCATTTTTTAAAAATTGTAAATCATGAATGGTAATAAATCCTTTATCAAAAGTGATAATCTCATGTTTTTTTAAATCATTCAGCATACGATTAATCATTTCCCGACTTGTCGCACACAAATTTGCGATTTCTGTATTTGTTAGCTGAAAATCAATAAAAATCGAGTCATTTTCTACAGGTTTACCATACGTATTGGACAGCCGAATGAGCGTTGAAAATAGAGCACCTTTTTTCCCGTTTAACACTAAATCGCGCAAACGACTCTGATGCTTTAAGTTTTCTGTTTGTAGCCACTTCATGTATTCCACCATAACTGTCGGCTGCTCTTCTAGTAAATGCTCCAAAGATTTACGACTCAAAACATACAACGTAGAGGGTTCTAAAACTTTGGCAGTCATCGAATTATAGACGAGATTACAAAATAACGAACCTTCTCCTATTATGCTGTCAGGGCCACAAATACGAATGGTTAATTCCTTACCCGTCTCGGATTCTTGGCTAATCGAAATAACACCTGATTGGATGTAATAAATTTCTTTTGCCCGTTCGCCCTCTAGAAAAATTTTATTTCCTTTATTCACTTTGATAAAAACACCGTGGTTTTGAAAAAGATCGTTAATTTTTTCAAACATATTATCCATTAAAACCATATCTCCAACACATCGCTTTCTTTTTGTAATAAATGGCGATTATTACAAAAGGATAGTGGATTTCGATACTAAAACATAGAAACATACCATTATTATAACGTAAACTTCCATAATAAGTGAAAAAATTTTAGGGCGATTTCTTTGCTAAGCATTGTCGAGTGATGTAAAATAAAGTTAGTCAAAAAAGGTCAAACTTTTTTAATGAATAAGAATGGGTATATAAATAATGAGAAATATGAAAAAAAGGAGTGCTAGCTATGCAATTTCAACAAACAGACAATAAAAAACCATTAGAACAATTTGGACGCAATTTAATTGAAGAAGTAAAAAACGGCAAGATGGATCCTGTTATCGGGCGTGATGAAGAAATTCGAAATGTAATTCGTATTCTAACACGTAAAACAAAAAATAATCCTGTATTAATCGGTGAACCAGGAGTTGGTAAAACGGCAATTGTGGAAGGTTTAGCACAGCGTATTGTTAAAGGTGATGTACCAGAAGGCTTGAAAGAATGTGTATTATATGAATTAGATATGAGTGCGTTAATCGCTGGTGCAAGTTATCGTGGACAATTTGAAGAACGCTTAAAAGGTGTGCTAAAAGAAGTAAAAGAATCAGAAGGACAAATCATTCTATTTATTGATGAAATTCATACGATCGTAGGTGCAGGAAAAACAGATGGCGCTATGGATGCAGGAAATATGCTAAAACCTATGCTAGCACGTGGTGAATTACACTGTATTGGTGCTACTACCTTAGACGAATATCGTATGTACATTGAAAAGGATCCTGCCTTAGAACGTCGATTCCAGCAAGTACTAGTACGTGAGCCATCTATAGAGGATACGGTATCCATTTTACGTGGTTTAAAGGAACGCTTTGAATTACATCACGCAGTACGTATTCATGACAGAGCAATTGTTGCGGCAGCAGAACTATCCAATCGCTATATTACAGAACGATTTTTACCTGATAAGGCCATTGATTTAATTGATGAGGCTTGTGCAATGATTCGTACAGAAATTGATTCAATGCCACAGGAATTAGACGCAGTCACACGTCGTATTATGCAGCTTGAAATTGAGGAACAGGCATTGCGTAAGGAAAAGGACGAGKCAAGTAAAAAACGTCTGGAGCAATTACGCGAAGAATTAACTAAGTTAAAAGAATCATCTAAGGGCATGCGACAACAATGGGAAGCAGAAAAAGAAAAACTACACGATATTCAGAAAAAACGTGAAACATTGGATAAATATCGTCGTGATCTAGATGAGGCAGAAAGTAAATATGATCTAAATAAAGCTGCTGAATTACGTCATGGTAAAATTCCAACACTTGAAAAAGACATTCAGGTACTTGAAAAGGAATTAGAGAACGGTGCAGAATCTCGTATTTTACGTGAAGAGGTAACAGCAGATGAAATCGCTGCAATTGTTTCACGTTGGACAGGAATCCCTGTAACAAAATTAGTAGAGGGTGAGCGTGAAAAACTATTACGTTTAAAGGATACATTACATGAACGTGTGGTTGGACAAGATACAGCAGTTCAATTAGTGACAGAAGCGGTATGGCGTGCACGTGCAGGTATCAAAGATCCACACCGACCTATTGGTAGCTTTTTATTTTTAGGTCCAACTGGTGTAGGTAAAACAGAACTTGCCAAGGCACTTGCTGCACAGTTATTTGATTCAGAAGATCACTTTATTCGGATTGATATGAGTGAATACATGGAGAAACATAGTGTGTCTCGACTTGTTGGGGCTCCTCCAGGCTATGTGGGCTATGAGGAAGGTGGACAGCTAACGGAAGCAGTTCGCCGAAATCCTTATTCTGTGGTGCTACTAGACGAGATTGAAAAAGCTCATCCTGATGTGGCGAACATTTTATTGCAAATTTTAGATGATGGGCGCATTACAGATAGTCAGGGACGAATGGTGAATTTTACAAATACAGTAGTCATTTTAACTTCGAATATTGGATCAAGTTATTTAATGGAGGCAAAGGAAAATGATGCGGCTGTGGAGGACTTAGTCATGTCAGCCCTACGACAACATTTTAAACCTGAGCTATTAAACAGAATGGATGATATCATCTTCTTCCATGCATTATCTACTAAACATTTTACTGCGATTGCCTGGAAGTATGTGGAGCAATTGATTAAACGTGTCGCAGAGCAAGAAATTACTTTATCTGTCGAGCAAGAAGTCATTGATTGGGTAGTAGAGCAAGGTGCAGATGCCCAATTTGGAGCAAGACCACTAAAACGCTTTGTACAGCGACATATCGAAACAGCCGTTGCTAAAGAACTATTACGCGGAGAAGTTTTACCAGGGGAGACGTTGCATGTGAAAATGCATGAGGGTCAATGTGTTGTGGAAAAATAACAGAAAAAACCTGTTCGGCATGAAGCTGAACAGGCTTTTTCTAGCTGAATTAATGATGGTCTGCAGCTTCTGGTGTAGGGTCGTTTGGAATGATTGCTCCAATAATAAAGATAAGGATGGAGAATACAACAGAAACGATTGCCCCAGTTTTGAAATCAAATGGTACACCAAGTACAGAGCTGACTACGTAGTTTAACATAGAAACTAGTAGGAATGACCATATGAACGTTACGATATATTGCATTAATTTCACCTCAACCGAACTTTTTTCATCATAAGGTTTTACTCATATTCATTATCATATCATAACATAAATCAAAAAAAAATGAACCATTTATGTGAAACATGGCGATTTTGTCACAACAAATATGCGATTTAGTATTTTATGTTTAGTAATGTAAAGTATTTAGGAACAGCTCTGAAATAGGGGAATGCGCTCCTAAGCGGGTGAAAAGTGCTCCAAAAGGGAAGAACACCGCTCATACATGATGCAAGGTGCTTTGAAAAATAATGAACAAGCTCAACAAAGTACGTTAGATAAAGCTCTAAACAGAATAACCTCATTCCATAAAATTCTTCACTTCTATATTCAAAGAACACTACCCTCAGCCGCATAAATTTTAAATCATCTTGCGTCATTCCTTTTATATGCGTTATAATTATGACCAGTTACTAATAATTGATAGTAAGAAAGCTGAGGGGTTGCTATATGAACGCTGGTATTATAGGAATAGGCAAATATGTTCCTGAGAAGGTCGTTACAAATTTTGATTTGGAAAAAATCATGGATACTTCTGATGAATGGATTCGTACTCGAACAGGCATTGAAGAACGTCATTTTGCGGCAGATGATCAGGAAACTTCAGATTTGGCAGTAGCTGCTGCAAAAGAAGCTATTGCAAATGCGGGTATTACGCCTGAGGAAATTGGTTTAATTCTTGTAGCAACTGTCACACAGGATCAAACTTTTCCAAGTGTAGCTTGTATGATTCAGGAACAAATCGGAGCAGTAAATGCTGCAGCAATGGATCAAGCAGCAGCATGTGCAGGATTTATATATAGTTTAGTGACAGCAAAGCACTTTGTTGAGGCAAATGCTTATAAATATGTCTTAGTAGTAGGTGTTGAAAAGCTGTCTAAAGTCGTTGATTGGGAAGATCGCAATACAGCTGTATTATTTGGCGATGGTGCCAGTGCAGCTATCATTGGGCAAGTCTCTGAAGGTAGAGGTATTCTATCCTTTGAACTTGGTGCAGATGGTACAGGCGGAAAGAATCTTTATTTAACGAAGCAAGATACAATTGCGATGAATGGTCGTGAAGTGTTTAAATTTGCTGTTCGACAAATGGGTGAATCGGCTGTTAATGTATTAGAGAAAGCGGGATTAACAAAAGAAGACGTTGATTTCCTAGTGCCACATCAGGCAAATATACGTATTATGGAATCTGCACGTGAGCGTTTAGAGCTACCACCAGAAAAAATGTCAAAAACGATTCATAAATACGGAAATACTTCAGCAGCATCTATTGGTATTTCCTTGGTAGATGAGCTCGAAGCAGGTAAGATTAAAGAGGATGATTTATTAGTCCTTGTAGGTTTTGGTGGCGGCTTAACATGGGGTGCCGTAGCCATGAGATGGGGAAAATAAGTAGGAAAAATGCTTGAGGGGAGTAAGACAATGAGTAAAAGACGAGTAGTAATTACAGGAATTGGCGCAGTTACACCACTAGGAAATAGCATCGAAGAAACATGGGCAAACATTAAAGCTGGTAAATCTGGCATTGGTGAGCTGACACGTTTAAATAAAGATCTTTTTGCCGCAAAAATCGCCGCAGAAGTAAAGGACTTTGATATTGAAAAATACATTGATCGTAAAGAAGCACGTAAAATGGATCGCTTCACACAATACGCATTAGCGGCTTCTATTATGGCAATGGAAGATGCACAGCTAACAATTGATGAAGAGCTAGCTCCACGTGCAGGTGTATGGATTGGTTCTGGTATCGGTGGGATGGAAACATATGAACAACAATTTTTAACATTCCAAGAGCGTGGCGCAAGACGTGTTAGTCCTTTCTTTATCCCAATGATGATTCCTGATATGGCATCGGGCCAAGTCTCTATTCACTTTGGTGCAAAGGGGATAAATTCTTGTTCTGTAACGGCATGTGCTTCAGGCACAAACTCTATTGGTGATGCCTTTAAAGTAATTGAGCGTGGAGATGCTGATGTTATGATTTCTGGTGGTGCTGAATCACCAATCGTAACAATGGCGGTTGCAGGTTTTTGTGCCAATACAGCACTATCATTAAATCAAGATCCACAAGCTGCATGTCGCCCATTCGATAAAAACCGAGATGGCTTTATTATCGGAGAAGGAGCGGGTATTGTCATTTTAGAAGAATATGAACATGCAAAAGCTCGTGGTGCCAAAATCTATGCTGAAGTTTTAGGTTATGGTGCAACTGGGGATGCGCATCACATTACGGCTCCAGCTCCAGAGGGTGAAGGTGCAGCACGTGCGATGACGCAAGCATTAACAGATGGTGGCGTAGAGCCATCACAAGTTGATTATATTAATGCCCATGGTACAAGTACGCCATATAACGATTTATTCGAAACACAAGCTGTGAAAACTGCTTTTGGTGATCATGCGTATAACCTTGCAATGAGCTCAACAAAATCTATGACGGGTCACTTATTAGGAGGAGCAGGTGGTGTGGAAGCTATTTTAACAGCATTAGCCCTTAAAGAAGGGATTTTACCACCTACAATCAATTTAAAAGATCCTGATCCTGAATGTGATTTAGATTATGTTCCAAACGAAGCAAGAGAAGCAAATATTCAATATGCAATGAGTAATTCTCTTGGTTTTGGTGGTCATAATGCAAGTCTCCTATTCAAAAAATATGAAGCATAATAGATAAACATAAAAAAACGTCAGCCAAATTTAAATGGCTGACGTCTTTTTTTATAGTTTTGTGAATAAATGATAAGTAAGAAGAAATAGAAAGGATGCCATTACTATGTTTCGTCTCTTTTTATTTTTAGTAAGTTATGGCTTAATGATCCTCTCTGTAGGGAAGCTCATATTGTATTTAAATTACCGCACACTAGGTTATTCATGGAAGGTTGTTTTCAAATTTATTTTTCAAACAACAGAATTTTATATGGCGGTAGGAGCCTGTATCATCATCTGCGCAGTTGTGCTTGATTTGGGCTTTGATCGATCCTCAGACAAGCCGTAAGTTTAGCGACGTGCGCGACCAAGACCCATAGCATCTTCCATACGTTTTAATGTAGCACTAGCAATCGCATTCGCCTTTTCAGCACCTTCATCTAGAATGACATCTAATTCTGATGATTCTACTAGATGATAGAATTTCTCTTGAATAGGTGTTAGGTGTTCAATTACTGCTGTTGCTACACCCTGCTTGAATCCACCATAACCAATTCCCTCATATTTTTTGACTAAATCTTCAACGGCTACCCCTGAAATAGCTGATTCGATTGTCAATAAATTTGAAACACCTGGTTTATTTTCCACATCAAATGCAACGATGCCGTCAGAGTCAGTTACAGCTGATTTAATTTTTTTCTCAATGTCTTTCGCAGTATCTAATAAGCGAATTGTCGCTTTCGTATTTGGATCTGATTTACTCATTTTCTTTGTTGGCTCTTGTAAGGATTTAATGCGTGCGCCAGCTTTAGGTAATTGAATTTCAGGAATTGTTAAAACATCGCCAAAGCGTTTGTTAAAGCGTTCTGCAAGGTCACGAGTTAGCTCAATATGCTGCTTCTGATCATCGCCGACAGGGACAATATTTGTATTATAAAGTAGAATGTCTGCAGCCATTAGCGGTGGATATGTTAAAAGAGCAGCAGATACGCTTTCCTTACCATGTGATTTATCTTTGAATTGTGTCATACGTTCTAGCTCACCGATAGACGCAACACATTGTAACATCCATCCTGCCTGAGCATGCGCTGGCACCTCTGATTGAATAAATAATGTCGATTTTTTAGGGTCAATGCCAGTAGCAATGTAGGTAGCAGCAAGCTTACGAATACTTTCTCGTAATTCTTTAGGATCTTGTGCAACAGTGATGGCATGTTGATCAACGATACAATAAATAGCGTTTCCTTCATCTTGTAGTGCCGGGAACTGCTTGAATGCTCCTAAATAGTTCCCTAATGTTACGATACCTGTAGGCTGTACGCCAGAAAAAATAGTTGTCATTAAAAAATTCCTCCTCGAATTCAATTGCTGTAACTTGTGTCACAGCGTTGTCTTCACCTTTCAACTTGGTGATGAAGACAAAAAAACATCATGCGTCCTCATTAGATTTTTCTAATGAAGGGACGAATGATGTTTGAATCCGCGGTACCACCCAGCTTGCCTAAAAAGGCCACTCAGCTTCGTAACGTGAAGGGACGAGCTTTGCTAATAGCTTCAAGTAGCGTTCACAAAGCTAACTCGGAAGTCCATTCCACATGCATCCACGATCTGTTTACAGCAACCACAGACTCTCTATACGTGAATTAGCATATGTACTACTCTTCGTCAGCGTTTTTCTCAATTTAAATTGTTCAAATTGATTTGATTGCAAAGAATTATATTATAAAGATTCCTTTGTGTAAAGTCAGACTTTTGACGGTGTTTTTTTTCTAGAAAAAATTATATGCTTTTTTTGTTATGTAATTTTGTTATAAATTTATAATTTTTTATTAAAAAATTGTTTGGATGTACACATGGGATTGACAATTTTCTCGATTATTTTTCTTAAATGAGAACAACTGAGATATCTGTTTAGATGTTTAAAATGCTTTAAAAATGGGAATGGTAGTAGTAGCACATAAGTTTGAAGAAAATACATCATATTTGAAAGCTGTATGAATAGACAGAATATTTATGGATAGGTTCAGATTTTTTTATTGGAACTATATTCAAATACAGCTGAGTACTGTATAATGGTACTGTGTATTTTACATTACATTAATTCTAATTTAACACATTGGTTCTGGTTTATAGATAATGATTTTTAAATGAAAGGATGTGTCAGAATGATCGTAACCCTATTTACATCACCAAGTTGTACCTCTTGTCGTAAAGCAAAAGCTTGGTTAGAGGAGCACGAAATTCCATATACAGAACGTAATATATTTTCTGAACCGCTTAGMATAAGTGAAATAAAAAAAATTTTACGAATGACAGAAGATGRAACTGATGAAATCATTTCCACTCGTTCTAAAATATTCCAAAAATTAAATGTGGATGTTGAAAGCTTACCATTACAACGTTTATATGAATTAATTCAGGAATATCCTGGCKTASTACGTAGACCAATCATTTTAGATGAAAAACGTCTGCAGGTTGGCTACAATGAAGATGAAATTCGTCGTTTCTTACCTCGAAAAGTTCGAGCATATCAATTACAAGAAGCGCAACGAATGGTGAATTAAACCTTTCTATTCTGAATAATATATGTAATAGATGTTACAGATGTGGAATACATGTTGTGACATCTTTTTTTTATGTTTTACTTCTGTAAAACCTTCTATATGAAGTATAATAATTAATAGGGAAAAGTCATATATTTCCGTAAAAGTATGTTAAACTTGATTTAAGTTAAATAGTTTACTACAATTTCAATAATTCAAATATCTTCTGTGAAACGGTGTATATCCTTTTCATTTTATGACAGAACAGCATACAATAGAGTTAGAGACAACTGTGAACACAAAAATTCATGTTTACGGTTACTCGATGGTTTTACTGTAGTGTGGTCAAAGGTTGAAAAACAAATGCAGTATGAAGGTTAAAAACAAAGAATAAAAGCATACTAATGAAACAAACTGTTTTTCGACATATGACAGTGAAGGGAGATGAGGTCTAGTGGACATCGAACGTGTAAATGAAAATACACTCAAGCTCTTTATTACGTACAATGATATAGAGGATCGCGGCTATAGTCGTGAAGAAATTTGGTACAATCGAGCAAAGGGTGAACAACTTTTTTGGGATATGATTGATGAAGTAAACACGGAGGATTATTTTGATGTAGAGGGTCCGATTTGGATTCATATCAATGCATCTGAAGTAGGCTTAGAAATCATTGTCACACGTGCACATATTTTAAAAGACGGTGAAACATTAGATGGTCATTCGAATTTTGATGAACACAAAGATATGTTTGCACCATTCGATGAAGTTGGAGAGGATCTTCTTAGCCAACTAACTCAATTTGGTGACATGGATGAGTCAGAATTATTTATGGATACAGACATTTATGTTTATAAATTTAAAGATATTGATGAGTTAATCCCTGTCGCAAAACGAATGACAGACGAATTAGTGGATTCCTCATTATTCAAATATGAAAATTGGTACTATCTAGTTGTTGATTTCGGAAACGCAGATGAGGATTTAAATCGTCATGATAGAAATGCAGTTATCAAGGAATTTTTAACACCATCCAATTTTACAATTCATCGTCTAGAGGAGTACGGTGAAAAGATTATGAAATTCAATTGCTTTGAAACAGTTCGAAAATACTTTGCATAGGCAATGAAATACTAATTATTTTAGACTGTAGTGAAACTCGTAAATGAATCGAGTTTCGCTACAGTCCTTTTTTATGTTTTCAGCATCAAAGAGCTTGAATAAGAGCGCATTTTTAAAATTTCAAGAAAAAGGTGCTTTATTTTTGTTAGTGAAAATCCATTCTATTATAGTTGGCTAAAAAGGAGCTGATACTATGCTGATTGCCTATAACAATCAACAGCAACTATTTCTCCCATATCAATATACGAGGAAAGCTTTACAGCGATATAGGCGGCAAATGAAATTTTATTGCCCTCAATGTTTAGAACAAGTTCAATTGAAAATAGGTAACTATAATATTCCCCACTTTGCTCACTTCACAAAAAATCAATGTTCACAGCTGTTCGCAGAAGGTGAATCTAAAATACATTTACAAGGTAAAGTGCAATTATATGAGTGGCTCCAAAAGCATGGACATCAGGTGAAACTAGAACCATATTTAAAGGAGGTTTCTCAGCGCCCAGATTTGCTTGTTACACTCGATAAGGAGCAGTTTGCAGTTGAATTTCAATGTAGTACTATCTCTCATGAAAAATGGCACCAACGAACAATGGGCTATGAAAGAAACGATATACAAGCAATTTGGCTTTTTCAAACTCCACAAGGCAAAGAAGCTGTCAACGGCATCAGAAAAATTAGAATCTCTCCACTCTTGCAAAAGGCGTTTATAACGACAACGGATTTACCATATTTATTGACGTACAACCCGGTGACAGCCCAGTTTGTTTATTGGACGAATCTTCTTCATGTTCATGGGCATACTTTCATAGGTAAAGTACAGAAAATTTCGGTCGATCTACAACATTTCCCTTTTTATAGACCTCAACGTATTACCCCAGAAGAATTTCAACGCTATTGGCAGCTCTATAAACAGACTTGTAGGCAATTTGCGCATAGTCGTCTTTTACATAGCAAGAAGGGGGCACAAGATCCATTTTTACGTAATTGCTATGAATTAAATCTTTCTCTTACTGCTCTGCCACCATACATTGGTATTCCAGTGAAAGAAGGAGCAGCTATCCCTTTGTTTACGAGCGAGTGGCAAATAATGCTGTTTTATTTTAGTAAACAATTAGGACGTCTTCCATTTGAATTAACAAAGGGGCAGATGGAAAACTTTTTATGTAAGCATCAACTGGAAGTAACCGAACAAGCACTCAGGGCTATTCAAAATTATGGGTATCTTCTTAAGCGTATGCATCATGAGGATGGTTTACTAGATAATTGTGAGCAAGTCTATGTACATTTATTTGCAATTGCCACAATATACTGAGAAAATATGAGAGTAAAAGGAAAAAAGCACATATAAAGGGGGCTGGCATATATGGCTAGTAACAGTAATCAGGTTTTGGTTCGAAAAGAAGTACCAGAAGAATTAACATGGCGCTTAGAAGACATCTTTGCAACAGATGCAGCTTGGGAAGAGGAATTGAAGGAGGTTGCAGAGCTTGCTAAACAAGCACCTAGCTATGCAGGTACTTTAAATAATGGGGCAGAGGCATTATTAGCAGCTTTACAGTATCATGATCATATATATGAACGTGCAATGAAGCTCTACACATATGCTCATATGCGCTATGATCAAGATACTACAAATAGCTTTTATCAAGATATGAACAGCCGTATTCAAACATTGGCAACGAGTATCTCAGCTGGCCTTTCCTATTTAACGCCAGAAATTCTGTCATTAAGTGAAGAAACGATTGAACGCTACTTAACAGAAAATCAAGACCTAGAACTATATAAGCAATCTTTAAAAGAAATTACAATGGCACGTCCACATGTATTACCAGCCGAACAGGAGGCATTGCTAGCGCAAATGTCTGAGGTGACAGGTACAGCTTCGAATACATTCAGCATGTTAAACAATGCCGATATGGTATTCCCTCATGTGAAAAATGAAGAGGGAGAAGAAGTACAACTTACGCATGGTAATTATATCAAGTTTTTAGAGAGCAAGGATCGCTCTGTACGTGAAGGCGCATTTAAGGCTATGTACGAAACATACGGCAAGTTTAAAAATACGTTCTCGGCTACGCTAACTGGTAATGTAAAGAAGCATAATGTAAGTGCTCGAATTCGTCATTATGAATCTGCACGCCACGCTGCCATGTCTAATAACTTCATTCCTGAAAATGTCTATGATCAGCTGGTGGAAACAATTCATAAGCATTTACCAGCTATGCAACGTTATATTTCGTTGCGTAAGAAATTATTGGGTGTAGACGAATTGCATATGTGGGATTTATTTGCGCCACTAGTTAAAGAGGTGGAAATGAAGGTCTCTTATGATGAAGCGAAAGATATTTTAGTAAAGGCTTTAGCTCCATTAGGGGAGGAATATCAAAGCATCGTTCAAAATGGACTGGATAACCGCTGGGTCGATGTTTTAGAGAATAAAGGGAAGCGTAGTGGAGCCTATTCTTCAGGCGCCTATGGTACGAATCCGTATATTTTAATGAATTGGCAGGATAATGTGAACAATCTATTTACATTAGCACATGAATTTGGCCATAGTGTTCATAGTTATTATTCACGTAACAACCAGCCTTTTGTTTATGGAGACTACTCTATTTTTGTGGCAGAGGTCGCTTCTACTTGCAATGAAGAGTTATTAAATGACTATTTACTGAAAACAATTGATGATCCACAACAAAAAATATACTTATTAAACCATTGGCTAGATGGCTTCAGAAGTACGGTATTCAGACAAACAATGTTTGCAGAGTTCGAACACCTTATTCATCTGATGGATAAGAACGGTGAATCCTTGACAGCAGATCGTTTAACAGAAGTTTACTATGAATTAAACAAAAAGTACTTCGGTGATGATATGGTGGTTGATGAGGAAATAGGCTTAGAATGGGCTCGTATTCCACACTTCTACTATAATTACTATGTTTATCAGTATGCGACTGGTAAATCAGCCGCTACAGCATTGAGTAAACAAATTTTAGAGGAGGGTGCACCAGCTGTAGAACGTTATATTAATAACTTCTTAAAAGCGGGATGCTCTGATTTCCCTATTGAGGTATTAAAGGCAGCAGGCGTTGATATGAACGTAGCTAAGCCAATTGAAGATGCATGTAAAGTATTTGAAGAACGTTTAAATGAATTAGAAAAATTATTGTTAAATAACTAATTAATTGGGCTATAGGAGTGTTCCTATAGCCCAATTATTTTTATTAACAGCATAAATTAAAAGGAAAGAATAATGTTTTTTTTTGATTTCTAAATAGTTTAAAAGTGTGCATCTTGGAAAAATACTGTTTGTAATCGCTTTCTATTTGACAAATTTGTGAATCTAGTATTGGTTTCATTGCTAAATATATTATTCCATGATAGAGTAATTCTTGTGAAATAAATCACAAAACAAACATACACCCCTTTGTTTGAACGTGAACATTTCTCCCATCCCCTTTGTGAAAAAGAAGCGTCTCTATCGGTCGAGGATAGAGGCGCTTCTTTGTATTTTGCGTTATCTTGAAAAAGGGACTCCATCATGATGATTGAAGTCCCTTTTGTTTATTTTATTATTTAAGACGCCATAACGTAGCGTGAGTAGTCTGGATTCGTTCGATCTTTTGTTGCAGCATGCGTTTCTTTAGTTCACGCTCTGCTGCTTGCTCTGTTAATGAATAGATAAAAGCTATTTCATTTGTAGAAWGAGTATGGAATTTAGAAAATAAGTCCTCTATTGATGGTAAAGGCTGACGGACAAGCTGTTCGTTCAGCATTTCTTGTAAAATATGTTCATAAACTTCATAGGAATAGCTACCACTAACTTTTAGTCCCTCATCTTCAATACATTCATTGAAAAATACGATACTTGGTACTTCATCTACTTCCATTTCGCGTTTAATATATAAATCGCATTGGAAAGCACGTGCTGCCTCTTTTGAACCAAAGTCAACAGTAAACTCATTCATATCGAGTTGAACATCCTCAGCTATTTTTAAAAGCGTTGCATAGGAGTTTACATCTTGATGACTTAATAATACGTATTCTTGTAGTTTCGACAAATAACGCGCACCTGCACGTTTCCCCTGTAATTCAGCTGCTTTAATAGCGATAGAAGGTAAAACAGGGTGATTAATATCAAGTTCGATTCCTGAAATACAGCCTTTGACACGTTTACTTAAGCAATTTAAAGAAGTAAGTTCTGTACTTAAAACAAAGCGCCATGTGAAGTAATGGTTGTATTCAAGCTGTAATTTACGAAGAGTTGCTTGCATACTGAAAGCTTCAGGGCAAAGTGGATCTACGAAAATATACAATTCAATTGGCTTGTTTGCAGTAGAAATCGTTGGCGTTGTCTCTTGCAACATTTGAATATTATTCACGTAACAAYWCCCCCTCATCGTCATTTGGCGTATTAACCATGTGATGAGCTGTTAATACTAAACGTTGATAATAAGTTTCACGGAACTTCCCTTCCAAACCTACCTCATCCATTGCTTCTGACATACACTCTAGCCAAGCTTGAGCGCGGTCAGGTGTAATAGGAAAATTCATGTGACGCGCACGCATCATCGGATGACCATGCTCCTCAGTAAAAAGATTTGGCCCTCCTAAATACTGTGTTTGGAATTGAATTTGTTTACGGGCTGTTTCTGTTAAATCCTTTGGAAAGATTGGAATAAGATCAGGATGCTGAGCAACTCTTTTATAGAACGCATGAATGAGTTCTGACAGTTTTTCAGCTCCCAGCTCCTCATAAGGAACAGTGTATTTTCGACTCATAAGTTATATGCTCCTTTAATTCTTTATATCGTAAAGTACCATATTGTATACTTCATCCTCATCAAATTGTGAAATTCTTGTGACTACCTTCATTCTATCAACGTCTTTTCGTTAACACAAACAAAGAGCTCTTTCGAATTGCTGTTCGCTACAAAAGCACAAATTTCACCACTATGGGTGAAATTTGTTGGAAATGACATAGATAACAGGAAAGATGCGATTACACTGTAAAGTAATTCATCACTTTTTTGACATAATTCTGTGTTTCTTTGAAAGGAGGGATTCCTCCATATTTCGTAACACGAGATGCGCCAGCATTATAAGCTGCTAATGCTAGTGAAGGGTCATTATTAAACTTATCTAGCATTTGACGCAAATATTTTGCACCAGCCATAATATTCTGCTCTGGATCAAAAGCGTTAGTCACACCCAAATATTGTGCTGTTTTGGGCATGAGTTGCATTAAACCTTGCGCACCCGCATGGCTTACTACAGTTGGATTAAAATTAGATTCTTGTTTAATAACCGCTGCAATAAGCTTCGCGGGTATCTGATAAGTAGCGGCTGCTTTTTCAATAATGGCAGTATACTCATTTGATCCTGCTAGTGAATTAGCATATGCTGTAGAGCCTATTACATCGTCTGAAACATAGGAATCAAGTTTGTTATTAGCATATGTGTTTGCTAAAGCTTGTTTGACTGATTCAGGTATAAACACAGCATTAGACCCTTTGTAAAGTAATGATTCTAATGAACTTTGCTCCAAAGTAGCTATTTCTTTGACGAAATTTGAATTATTTGCTGTTCCTGTAGCAAGCAAGCTTGATAATTTAGCATTACTTGCTGTCGAAGTTTCTCCTAATAATTCGTTAATCATATCAGAAAAAATAGACTCATTGTCTGTGGGTGAACTTTCGCTTGATCCAAGTGTTTGCAAAGCCCGAATTTCTAGTAAAGATTTGAATGATTGAATATCCAAGGAGTCAGACACCTTCCTTTTTTCTACTTTTATAAATTTTGTGCTTTTAGTGCCTTCATAAAACGAGCAATTTTTTTATCAGTTGGTTGCTTATCAATACCATATTGTTGTAAAAATTCGTCGAAAATTATATTTCCTTTTATTGCATCTTTTGCTTCATATTCTACCTCATAATCGTCACGCTGCAAATAGAAAGAATGATCAAAAACGAGAAGTCCCTCTTTGTAGGGAATTTCGACACGATCTGTAGTGAGAGAACCAAATACATGCAATTGTTCTAAAGGAATGTGATAAAGAGCTAATCTTTTAGCTACCTGTTGAGCATAAAATCCTTTG
The DNA here is from genome assembly GCF_044986265.1 of Lysinibacillus sp. S1. Classification (NCBI taxonomy): domain Bacteria; kingdom Bacillati; phylum Bacillota; class Bacilli; order Caryophanales; family Bacillaceae; genus Lysinibacillus; species Lysinibacillus sp. S1. Next base: position 1,960,408 of record NZ_CP173154.1, on the reverse strand, counting down.
CCATCTAACATTTGTTGCGCCTCTATTGCTGTTATTTCATCCGTCGTTTCAAGGTGTGCGTGCTCGGCGTTTTTTTCTTTGAGTGTACATTCGTAATAATCACCAATTTGTCTAATACGAAGACCACTTTGTAGGTTGCGAATTGCTTGATCAGGTGTGTCAAAATAATGATTTGTTTGACGATGAATAGCATTTTGGCTAATGTGGAACTCTTGTAATAATTGCTCGTATTGTTGTTTTGTTAATAGATTTTTAAATTCAATTTCAATTTCTTGTGTCATTTATAGTCACCTATTTATTTTTTATTTTTCATCCGTTGTTTCGCTCGAATTAATATTTACACACTGCAACTATTTACCCTGTGTGCTAAAATAAGAGGAAGAGTACAACGAAAAGGGGAACCGCATGTGCGTAAAATTTATACAATAGATACATCGAATTTTGAACAAGATCAACTTCATTTTAGTTTAAACGACAATGAAGTAAATTTACAGTTAAAACCTGCTGGACAACTCATTGCAGATTCAGATGATTTTGCATTCATTTATTTACTTGATGCAGGTGAAGACTATCATTACTTGCGTTTTCCACCGAGTAGTTGGGAGAATCTTGTACATATTTTACAAAAAGGGAAAAATCCATTGCTACGAATAGGTGAAGAAGTGATTGAGCTGACAAATTTCTACGAGGAATTGGAAATGCTCGTGTATAATATTGAAGGAAATTACAATTATGGGGCAGAATTTGTCCAGGCAGTGGAACAACACTTCAAGGCTATTCTTGCTGAATAGAAAGACAAAACGAACAGACGGTGGTGTTCGATACCGATTGTCGGGAGGTTTTTACAATGGGACAATGGGAAATTTTTTTAAGTCCTTATAAACAAGCAGTAGACGAATTAAAAGTAAAATTAAAGGGCATGCGTTCGCAATTTGGTATTGTTAATGCCAATTCGCCAATTGAATTTGTTACAGGACGTGTCAAGCCTTTAGCAAGTATATATGACAAAACGTTAGAAAAAGGACTAGCTTTTGAGCCTTCTAAACAACTTGGTGATGAACTTGGTGATATTGCTGGCCTTCGGATTATGTGTCAATTTGTTGATGATATTTCAACGGTAACTGAGCTAATTCGTCAGCGAAAAGATATGCGTGTAGTGGAAGAACGCGATTATATTACACATAATAAGCCTAGTGGTTATCGCTCCTACCATATGATAGTGGAGTATCCTGTTGAAACAATTCAAGGAAAAAAAGTAGTATTAGCGGAAATACAAATCCGTACACTAGCCATGAATTTCTGGGCTTCAATAGAGCATTCTTTAAATTATAAATATAAAGGCATGTTCCCAGAAGAGATTAAGAATCGCTTGCAAAGTGCTGCCGAGGCAGCATTTCGGTTGGATGAGGAAATGTCATCCATTCGTAGTGAAATTCAAGAGGCACAGGCCTACTTTAGCGAATATAAAGAAGCATCGAATCCTAATTTACTAACGGAGAAGGAGCGTGACGCACAATGAAATTTTCGATTCAATCACGTAGAGATGCACAATCCAACGAGCTGATGGAACTTGCTAAAACCTATTTACAGGATTTTGGCTTGACCTATGATGAAGAGACGCCAGAAATTGTTGTTTCGATTGGAGGAGATGGCACACTATTGCATGCCTTTCATCGATACTCCCATTTATTAGATCAGGTAGCCTTCGTTGGTATCCATACAGGGCATTTAGGATTTTATGCGGATTGGAAACCATCTGAATTAGAAAAATTAGTTTTGTCCATTGCTAAGAAGGATTTTAATGTTGTGGAATATCCACTGCTGGAAGTAAGGGTAGAGCATCATAATGCCGAATCAAATACGTATCTTGCTTTAAACGAAGCAACCGTCAAATCGCCAGATGTTACACTTGTGATGGATGTAGAGTTAAATGGGAATCAATTTGAGCGTTTCCGTGGTGATGGTCTTTGTGTATCCACTCCCTCGGGTAGTACGGCTTATAATAAAGCTCTAGGTGGAGCCATCATACATCCTACACTAGCGGCACTCCAAGTCACTGAAATTGCCTCAATTAATAACCGCGTTTTCAGGACAGTAGGATCGCCATTAATCTTACCAGCACACCATCATTGTGTATTGCGTCCTGTAAATGAACAAAATTTTAATATGACTGTTGATCACTTGCAAATTACTCAAGGTGATGTCAAAGCCATAGCGTTTAATGTAGCAAATGAAAGAGTACGTTTTGCCCGTTTCCGACCATTCCCATTTTGGGAGCGAGTGCATGAATCATTTGTTGCAAATGAATAACGTGGATACAAGATTTACATTACAATTTGAGGCAAAGAAAAATGGCCAATTATTACGAGAGGCTCTTCAAGAGTGGCGTATTTCTAAGCGAGCTCTAACAGCTATTAAGTTTGATGGTGGCATGTTGACTGTGAATGATGTCGAACGTAATGTGAGACATATCCTGCAAGTTGGAGATTGTGTGAAAGTAACGTTTCCTCCTGAAGAAAAAAGTGAAGGGCTTGCTATCGAGCATGGAGATTTGTCCATTGTATACGAAGATGATGCCATCTTAGTGCTCAACAAACCAGCTCATCAAAGTACGATACCCTCACGAGAGCATCCAACAAACAGCATTGCAAATTTAGTTTGTGGCTATTTTCAGCAACAAGGATTGGCCTCTACGGCTCATATTGTTACAAGGCTAGACCGAGATACATCAGGTTTACTATGCATAGCTAAGCATGCTCATATTCATCATTTAACAGGGCTTGCTCAGCGTAAGAGAGAGATTTCAAGACAATATGAAGCCATTGTACATGGGCATGTCGAACAAAACTTTCAATCGATTATAGCTCCGATTGGTCGTAAAGAAGCTAGTATTATTGAAAGAGAAGTACGAKAAGATGGACAATATGCACATACGGATGTAAAGGTTCTGAAGCGTTTTTCACTGGGTGCTGAACCAATGACACATGTACGACTTCAATTGCATACAGGGCGTACACATCAAATTCGCGTGCACATGTCACATCTTGGACACCCACTTGTGGGGGATGACCTTTATGGTGGTAGTCGTCTTCAGATTGATCGACAAGCATTACATTGTGTATCTTTAAGTATGGAGCATCCTTTAACAAGTGTGCCATTACACTTTACAAGTATGCTAAATGAAGACATGCAAAGATTACTGAAGGAATCTTCAGCATAAATTTTTGATAAAAGGAGGTGTTCGCGCAAACGAGCATCTCCTTATCATTTTTTGAATTAGGTTAAACTGCGTATTTCTTCACGAGGGAGATTCTTAATATCACAGGTTGTATGGTAGGTGAAAATTGGATGTATTGTTTATCTGCGCGTCAACAACAACTATCTTGGAGTTTAGAGAAGTAGATTATTTTACACCTTATTCATAACAAAGTGACAAAGGTAAGGTATAGTAAAATAGAATCGTCATGATTTTAGGCGTAATATTGAATTTTATAAAAATCTGCCCAATTGCTCATAAATATAACTTAAAAAAGAGTTTGCAGAAAAGGTACATTACACTCTATTATATAGAAGGTAGATTTACGGCAGCATTGCCCGTAAAATGATTGAAAGCTCGGAAGGAGGGGACAAGCATGATAGAGGAAAGAAATGAAAAGGATGATGTGCAATTTGATGAGGCACATCTACGAGAAATGCTGGAAGCACATAATATTGACGCATTCCGTGATGAGTTTTTAGAACTTCATCCATATGATCAGGCAACGTTTTATGAAAAGGTGGAACCTGATATAAGGAAAATCATCTATTCGTTCTTGTCTCCGACAGAAATGGCTGATATTTTTGAGGCAATCGATATTGAAGATGATGAGTATAAAGCATATCTTGCTGAAATGGATCCATCATACGGTGCAGAAATGCTATCTCATATGTATGCGGATGATGCGGCAGATGTCTTAAATGAACTGGATACAGCACAGCGCGAAAGCTATTTAGAAATGATGGATGAAGAAGCGGCAGAAGATATTAATGAGCTACTAAGCTACGATGAATATACTGCTGGCTCTATCATGACCACTGAATATGTCGCTATACCAGAAAATTCAACAGTTCGTTCAGCTATGGCTATTTTGCGTAAAGAGGCACCAGATGCAGAGACCGTTTATTATATTTTTGTTGTGGATGAAGAACATCGTCTAACGGGTGTTATATCGTTACGTGACTTAATCATTGCTGACGAGGATACACTTATTCGGTCAATTATGAATGAACGTGTCGTAATGGTACATGTAGGCGATGACCAAGAAGAAGTCGCGCAAATTATGAAGGATTATAATTTTTTAGCGACACCTGTTATTGATGATAAAGGAGAATTACTTGGTATTATCACGGTTGACGATATTATTGATGTTATTGATGAAGAGGCTTCTGAGGATTACTCTAAATTAGCTGGTATTTCGGATATGGATAAATTTGATGTAACACCATTCCAAGCAGCTAAAAAACGTTTGCCATGGCTAGTAGTTCTACTGTTTCTAGGTATGTTAACAGCTAACCTAATGGGGCAATTTGAGGATACTTTAGATAAGGTTGCCTTACTAGCGGTCTTTATTCCATTAATTTCAGGAACTTCAGGTAATAGCGGAACACAGGCATTGGCCGTGGCCATTCGAGGGATTGCAACAGGTGATGTAGAAGAACATAGTAAATTGAAGTTACTATTACGTGAAGCAGGTACTGGCTTAATGTCAGGCATTGTTTGTGGATTAATTGTTATTGGGATCGTTTATTTTTGGAAACATGAACTTGTCCTAGGTATGTTAGTAGGGGCAGCGCTTTGTGGTTCTATTTTAGTGGCAACATTAGCTGGTTCATTTATTCCATTGTTAATGCATCGACTAAAAATTGACCCTGCCGTTGCATCAGGACCCTTTATTACTACATTAAATGATATTACAAGTATTTTAATTTATTTGGGCTTAGCGACAGTTTTCTTAAGCCAAATAGGCTAAGAACCAATTTGCTTACTTTCGCATATTGTATGGAAAAAAGGGAAGTGAGTAAAGTGGATCAAGAACCACGCTTGTTTATAAAATCACCATCATATTTTTTAAATATTTCTAAGGTGTTACATGAACTTGATTTGGATGAGAGTACATCTGTCTATGTAAAGGACACTATGTTCGATGAGCAAATAGTTGAAGAAAAAAATGAGGCAGTGGATGAAGTACAAATAGATCCTTATTTACTGAAACAGCTCCAGTTTTTAGAAAAACCATTTCGTCAGAGAGCCTATCAGCCATTATTAGTTTGTTTAAAGGATGGTAGAAAATTAACTGGGACAGCTTCAGATGTACAGAATGATTCTTTAATGCTCACATCATTAGAATTAAAAATACAGGAAATTATTCATTTTGAAGATATACAGCAAATACTTTGGCGAGGAAGAAAATTGCCAACTTTATAAAAAAAGTGTACAGCAGAGGATGCTGTACACTTTTTTTATGTGTGTGTGTCAAAGGTGAAAGAATTAGTCACAAATCCCTAAGTCAACATCAGCGATACATTGTACAGCGCAGAAGCAAGATAAATCCACAGTAATACAGCTATCTGTTGAGCTCCAGTCATCTACTTTACAGATTTTCTTCATGTTGATACAACAACCATCTTTGCTTAGTAAGTCTACTGTACTTTCACTAGAGTCAAATGTACATAGTGGCTCTAAAACACGTGAAGTAGCACAGCATTCATCAAACATATCTTCTACGCGGAAGAATACGGATGTACAAATACAAGGATCTGCTGTTGGAGAGTTAAAGAATACTTTGAAAGGAGTACCATCTGTTGTAAATAACATGAAAACACGTGTATCTGCTTGTGAGCGTGCAGGACTAACAATCCCGCCTAGTGGCTCTAAGAAACAGTTTGCTGTACATGGAGAACACTCATCTCGCACCGCTTGATTTTGAATATCTAAAATAGCGCGAACTACGTCACAAACGCAGCCTGCTGAATGGATTGGTCCAATAGGATTTGTTGGCTTACCACAACCCATATTGTCACCCCCTTTCCTTGTTACTACTTCTACAATATGTACTTTTGAAAACTGGACTCGGGCTTTTGTGTATTTCTTTGAATGAATAGTTTTTTTATGTGTGGAGAAACTGTAAAGAAAAGGAGGGTAAAACTTGAGGCTACTAGGAATGACGTTACCTCTCTTAGTTGTTTTATCGCTGTTAAATGGTTGTGCTGAAAAGGAAAAATTTATCGTCTATGGGTCTCCACAAAATGAAAGTGAAGTCGAAACCCTTATAAAAGAAGAAGACTATGTTGATCGTTCAACGGTTATCCACTATGACGATAGTATGCTTGTTGCAGTACAAATTAAACCATGGGAGAAGTGGAAAAAAACTAMGTTTGAGAAAAAGTTGCAAAAGAAATTTGAAAAGAAATATCCAAACAAGGATGTGTTTGTCTCCGCTGATTACAAAATTTTTTATGAAGCCAATAAAATAAAAAAGGATCAGATGGAAGATACTAAATTAAGCGATAAAATTACAGAACTAAAAGAGCTTGCAAAGGAGGAGACATAAATGGAAAAAGAGCAATATCAACAGTTAGAGCAAAATGTTACACCAAAGCCCCCTTATTTAAAGAATGTAGCAAAGGCCTTTTTCGTTGGCGGTTTTATTTGTGCAATTGGTCAAGCTGTGTCTCTTTTTTATATTATTTTCTTCAATTTTACAGAGGCGACAGCAGGAAATCCAACTGTTGCAACAGTGGTGTTTTTTTCCATGATTTTAACAGGTCTTGGCCTTTATAAAAGAATTGGTCAATTTGCGGGGGCTGGATCGGCAGTACCAGTAACAGGCTTTGGTAATGCTGTTGTTTCGGCAGCTATTGAGCATCGTTCTGAAGGGTTAGTATTGGGAGTCGGCGGAAATTTATTTAAATTAGCAGGATCGGTTGTATTATTTGGTGTAGTGTCTGCGTTTTTTGTAGCACTCATTAAGTATATCCTCGTAACGATAGGAGTGGTTTCATGGTAATTGTATTTCAATCGAAGCCCTCTCTTTTAGCAGGTGGAGTGGTAGCGGGTCCATTAGAAAATAGGAGTATTTTTAGTCAATATTTTGACTCTGTGTATGATGATGAACGTTGGCAAATGAAAACAAATGAACAGGGACATCGTAAAATGATCGAAGAGGCCTGTGAATTTGCTATGAAAAAAATGGGCGTACAAAAAGGTGATATCAATTATTTAATGGGTGGAGATTTAGTCAACCAAATGACACCAACTAATTTTGCCGCTAGGGATTTAGAAATCCCTTTTATTGGACTCTTTTCGGCATGTGCCACATCTGTATCTTCAGTCATTATTGCATGCCTGTTAACCGAGTTAGGTGCTGCTAATTTTTCATTAGCAGGTGCCTCTAGTCAACATAATGCAATTGAACGCCAGTTTCGTTACCCCATCAATTATGGAGCACAAAAACCGCAAACAGCCCAGTGGACTGTAACTGCTGCTGGTTATGCGTTAATTGGGAAGCATCGCGAGGAATATCCTTCTATAGAAGCGGCAACAATTGGCAAGTCTGTTGACTATGGTATGGATGATCCTTTCCATATGGGTGCTGCAATGGCACCTGCTGCTTTTCAGACGATTCAATCTCATTTACAACAGAGAAATCAAAAAATTTATCATTACGATTTAATTTTAACAGGCGATTTGGGCCAGCTTGGCTTAAAGCTATTGAAAGGAATGCTTGTGGAAAATGGCGTAAAAAATGAAGTGATCAAGTTATTACGTGATGCAGGTGCTGAATTTTATGGACAGGATGAAGCATTCCAATCTGGTGCAAGTGGTGCAGGCTGTTCGGCAGCTGTTTTTTTTAGTTATGTTRATCAACAAATGCGTGCAGGGAGCTATAAGCGAGTATTACTAGTAGCAACGGGTGCGTTATTATCTCCGCTATCCTATCAGCAAGGCGAGACGATTCCATGTACGGCACATGCGATAGAAATTACGATGAAATGAGGCAAAAAACATGGTTATGACTTTTGTATTTGCATTTATTGTTGGAGGCATTATTTGCGTCATTGGCCAATTATTAATGGATGTTGGCAATTTAACACCGGGCCATACACTAAGTACGTTAGTGGTTGTAGGCGCGATTTTGGATGGTATGGGCTTATATGAGCCATTAATTAATTTTGCTGGAGCAGGGGCGACAGTGCCCATTACATCCTTCGGGAATTCATTAACACATGGTGCTCTGGCGGAGGCAGAAAAACATGGACTTGTTGGCGTATTAACAGGCATGTTCGAAGTAACAAGCTCAGGAATCAGTGCTGCTATTGTGTTCGGCTTTATTGGTGCCTTAATATTTAGACCAAAAGGAAATATTGACTAGACGAATACCCCTCCCATTTTTACGACCGAAACATATTATAGGTTGTAGAAGGGAGGGGTGCTTTTATGGGATACCAAGGCTGGGGCTCACAACCGTACGGAAATAACGTTGGTGGGTGGAACAATAGCTACTGCGGAGGATACTCTGGAGGCAACAACTATGGTTATGGTTCTACATTTGTTCTAATTGTTGTACTATTCATTCTATTAATTATTGTTGGCGCTACTTACATCTAATTTGATGAACATAATAAAGGCTTTAGCTTTTATTTAGGAAATTCTAAATAAAGTTAAGGCCTCCACCATTTGCGAAATGTTTCGTGCAAGAAGCAAGGTCATATTGAGTTTTAATGATAGGAGGGAAAACATGCATCGCTCGTTTTTTAATTCGATTGAGCAAAAAACAGGTGTATCGATGGATGAAATCTTCGCATTAGCCAATGCCATTCAACATGCGGATTTTACCAGTGAAAAACAAGTAAGAAAAATTGTACGACGTGTTGCTAAAATATCTAACAGATCAATTACGCAAGAGTTAGAAGATAAATTAGTACAATCTATTATTCAAGATGGCGCATCACTAGATTTCGATAAAATCACTAGAATGATGAAGTAGCGCATGGCATATCTACTTGGCAATGCAGCTTGTTACGATAGAGTAGATAAATGGTGGCAAGCGAATTCGTCTCATAAAAAGGGGTGTTACGACATTATAAATATCGTAACACCCTTTCATTAAATATTCTTCTCCATAGCACGGTGTGGAATACCTGCATCCATAAACTCAGGTGAGGTAACTGTAAAGCCTAGCTTTTCGTAAAAGGGAATTGCATAGCTTTGTGCATGAAGTTTTAAGGTTTTTTTATTAATAGAAATGGCATGCTTCTCCATTTCCTTCATAATTAAAGCGCCTAATTTTTTGCCGCGTTGGGATTGTAAAATACAAACACGCTCAATTTTAGCTGTATTGTTGTCAATACTGCGTAAACGTGCTGCTCCTACAGGCTCATCGTTATCATACATAATGAAATGTGTTGCAGTTGCATCCTCAGCATCACATTCTAGATGAAGCGGAACACCTTGCTCTTCAACAAATACTTTTTTGCGAATAGCAAAGGCATCATCGTGTTCTTGCTTTGTTTCAACAATTTTAACGGTATACAACAATCACTCAGCTCCAGACAAACGGAATGTTTCGTAAGTTGTCCATGAACCATCTTCTAATTGATATAAAAGATGAATGCGATCAATTGTATCTTTTTCATCAACGCCTGTCATGCGTAATTGACCAAAAATGTCATCATGCTCTGAATCTGACATTTTTTGAGCGATTGTAATGTGTGGAACAAATACATGCTTCATTTCCCAATAAGTGTTTTTTTCTTGAAGTTCATGTTGGAATGCTGCTAATTGTTCTGTTGGTTCAATGCGGAAGTAAATCGCATTTGTTGTAGGGAAAAACGAACTAATGCGAGATGCATGAATGTTTAAAGGTGCATATTTAGCAGCAAGTTCATCTAATTGCTTGACGATGGTTTGAATCTCTTCTTCAGACGCATCGAAGCTGTCCTTTAATGTCATATGCGGTGTAATCTTTGCATAATGAGGATCGTATCGTTTGCGATAAGTATTCGCTAAATCTTGCAATTTTTTTGATGGAAATGCCACAATACCGTACTTCATAGTCCATTACCTCCCGAAAATAAACAATTTTTCTAATTAAGTATAACAGAAATTTCAGTTTTCGTAATTTGAATCGCTTCATATTAATTGAAATTTTCAATTAATGCACGTCGAAGGTCTGGTTTCCAATATTTCCATGTATGATTGCCATCAAACTCGTCATAAAATGTAGTAAACCCTTTACTTATCATGAGATCATGCAATTGACGATTAGGTGTTAAAAAATCTTTGATGGTTTTATCCATTGTCACAACCTGATCTTCGCCTTTGCCGACGATATGGTAGATAGAAATAGATCCTGGATCTTTAAAATTTTCCACAGCCTTTAATACATCAGCATCTACATAAGGTGATTGTAGGATGACTTTGCCAAAGATGCTTGGATATTTTAAAGCAGCCATTAAGGAAGCAGTGGCAGCCATAGAGTCACCAATCACTCCACGACTCATACCCATTTGGTAAGTGGCATACTCCTGATCTAAATAAGGCACTAGCTCATGTGCTAAAAAGCGAAGATAGGCTTCATGTTGCTCACCGCTCGGGATATATTTATGACGTCGATCTTTTATGTCTTTGTAAGGAACAAATGCAATAATTAAATTTTCGATTTCATAGTCATCAATCAGTTCATCAGCTAGCTTTGTAATACCACCAAGTTGGAAATAATCTTTACCGTCTGATGCGATTAAAATGTTGTATTTATATAGTGGAGAATAATTTGCAGGAACATAAATATAGAGCTGTAATTCTTCCTGTAATGACTCACTGTAAAATGTTAAATCCTGTACTGTTCCCTTATCCAATGATGACACTCCTTCTTGTGTTTGTAACAAAATTGTACCATATTACGTAAGTAAAGGTATAATAGGTTGGGCTAGCATTATACTAGCAATAAAAATCGAAATGAGGGTTAATTATGCATAATAAAAGTATTCGTGTGCACTCTGACGAAGTAGCAAAGGCAGCTCAAGCCGCGTTAATTCGTAGAGGTGTAGCGATAGAGGATATCGCGCAAATTGTTTACGAAATGCAAAAAACCTATAATGAAGGTTTAACACTAGAGCATTGTGTTCATTCTGTTGAACGTGTATTACGTAAGCGAGAAGTGCAACATGCTTTATTAGTAGGGATTGAATTAGATGAATTAGCAGAGAAAAAATTATTATCTTCACCACTACAACAAATTATCGAATCAGATGAAGGTCTATTTGGTGTAGACGAAACAATCGCACTAGGATCTGTATTTACATATGGCAGCATTGCCGTTACTACTTTTGGTCACTTAGACAAGCAGAAAATAGGGATTATTAAAAAACTGGATACAGAACCCGGACATCATGTCAACACGTTCTTAGATGATTTGGTTGGTAGTATAGCAGCGTCAGCAGCTTCCCGTATTGCACATCGTATGCGTGACCTAGAAGAAGAAGGCGAAACATTCGCTGATATCGAACCTGAAGAGCTAGGACCAAAACCAAAATCACATAATGAAATTTAAAATGAGTTTCTTCTATATAAAAATGAGCCTTCTCAAATTTTGAGAAGGCTCTAATTTGTATTACTTTTTATCGTTATAAGCTTTTACCAATTCTTTTACTTTTTCGCTATCTGCTTCAAGTTTTAAACCAGTATCAATTAATGGAGAGACTGTGGATACAGCTGGTTTTTTATTGCCTTGATAATAGCTAATGAATTCATCTTGGTTAATAGAGTATAGAATTGCTTTACGTAAATCTGCTGAATCAGAAACCGCACGGCCAGATGTATTCATTTGTAGGTAAGACACAGCATTACTATCTGCCGTATTTAATGTTAATTTAGCATCTGATTTGACAATATCCAGTTTCGTTTCTGGTACTGTTTGCAGAACATGAATTTCACCATTACGTAATGCAGATAGGGCACTATCAACATCAGAGATAAAACGGACATTGATTTTAGCAATTTTTGGCTCATATTCGCTACCAGCTCGATAAGCAGGATTTTTCACAAACTGTGCTTCATAATCATTTTTCTTCACTAAAATGTAAGGACCACTTGCATATAACTGGTTATTGAATGTAGCTGAACCTTCCGTTACAGTAGCTTGATCACCATAGGCAATGTCCTTGTCAGGGTTGTAGTTAGCCACATCATACGTATTAATACTTGTTACTTGTTTTTCAGATACGATACCACCAGATTGGTGTGCTAAATAGTTTAATACTTGTGGGAAAGGTGTAGGTGTTGTAATTTTAACAACTTGGTATGCACCTGCTGCATTATTAACAGCACCTTTATCTTTTGCTAATTGCGCTACAGAAGCAGGTAGGTTTTGTGATAATGCTTCTAAAACGGATTGCTCAGAGCCTGCTACTTTTTTATTTTGTAATTCAGTTAAATCTGAAACGATTTCGACTGTTTCAATGTTTTCATGAATGCTGTAAGTACGATGATCTGGTACTGAATTAGCGTCTTTCGCACGGTTTAATGAAAAGACTACATCTTCAGCTGACACTAATTCACCTGAATCAACARCTGCACCATCTTTCACTGCTGCAAAATTGATATCATCTCGTAAAATGAAGTAATATTCTTGATTCCCTTCAGCCATTACATGGTTGTAAGATAATGAACCATCTGACACAACTTCATCTGTGTCTGTTAAGTTAACAAGACGAACATACATATTCGTGTTTAATGTGTTGATTGAACCATCATTCCCTTTGATTGGGTCTAGTGAAGTAAGAGAATTGATTGTTTGGTGTAAAATTAAAGGTTCTGTTGTATTTTTAGATGTATCATTAAATTCTATTTTTTCCCAAACTTGTGCTCGAGATTTTGGTAAAAGTACTGTTTTAGGGTTTACAAGTTCAGAGTAGATACCTTGATACTTATTGGAAATATATAAAGGCGCAATATAAGCTTGATCGAATACTAATAATTGTTCTAAATCTTTATATTTAGCTGCTGCTTCTTCACCAGTCAATGTACTCGCTTCATCAATCAATGCATCTAGTTTTGAATCTGCCACCACACTGTAGTCACCGCCAGTTTTAAATAAACCACGAACAGCATAGTCTGGGTTCCCTGTAACTGTCGTCCAGCTTGAAAGAGCAAGATCATAATTACCTGCTTCTTTTTGAGCAGAGAAAGAACCGTAATCAGGTTGAATATTTAGCTTTACATCAAAACCATTTTTCACTAATTGGTCACGCACAATATTCATATCTTCTTCAGAAGCTGCCATCCCTAATACTTCAATGGCAACCTTGCCATTGCTCTTGTCACTATCTTTTGAATCTTTACTGCCTTCTACGTCAGTTTTTGTTTGTACACAGCCAGCCAAAGCTAGTACTGCAACGAATAAAAATACAAGTAATTTCTTCATAGTTACCTCCGATTAATTTGTTTTTGGATCTAAAGCATCTCGTAAACCATCTCCTAAGAAGTTAAAGGAGAGGACAAGAAGCATAATACAAAGACCTGGGAAAATCGCGACATATGAATGTGTTTCCAGGTACGTACTACCAACTTTTAAAATATTGCCCCATTCAGGAATGTGTGGCTCAATACCTAGCCCTAAAAAACTTAAACTACTTGTGGAAATAACAGCTCCACCAATCGTTAATGTTGCTTTCACAATCATTGGTGCTAAAGAATTGGGGACAATGTGCTTGAAAATAATAGCTGCATCAGATGCACCTAAAGCTCTAGCCGATTCTACAAACTCATAATTAGCAAGCTGCATAACATTTGCCCGCATTGTACGGGCATAGGTTGGAATTGCTCCAACACTAAGTGCAATAATAAGATTCACAGTATTAGCACCAAATGCGGCGATAATAGCAATGGCTAACAATATCCCAGGAATGGCATATAAAATATCGAGACTTCGCATGATGATATTATCGGTGGATTTACCATAATAGCCTGAAAATGCTCCTAATGCGCCACCAATAACTGCGGGGATAATCGTGGAGAAAAATCCGACGATTAATGATATTTGTGCCCCAAACACAATACGAGAAAATAAATCTCGACCATAGTTATCTGTACCTAGTGGATATTCTAATGCCGGTGTTTGTAGCAATGCTCCATAATTATTTTCAGTAGCGAAATCATAGTCGAAAGTCCAAGAACTTGTAACGGATAACGAGAACATGAAAATAATGAAGAATAAGCCGAATACAGCCATTGTATTGCGTAAAATCTTCTCCCATATTTTTTGCCATTTCTCAATAGAAGATGGATTTGCCCTTCTAGCCTTTTGGATAAGGCTATATCCTAGTAAAGTCGCAAATAGATTACCAGTGAAAGTCGCCAATAATAGGACAATACCTGGAATGAGCATCCAGTTAGGTGCCTCAGTTGCTGTGACATATTTCGTACATAAAATGGCCATCACGATATAGAGAAGCGAGAGTACTAAGAAAACGCCCATTGCCAGTACAAAGGTATCTGTGACATATGGCTTAAATAAATTCAATGCTGCAATACCTAAGATGAATAGCTGTGTTATAAAGGCATAGGCAGCAAAAGTATATTCAGCAGTCTTTCTTTTTGACACAAGCATAAATGCAAAGGATGTCGAAAAAATATTGCCTGACAGTATCGTTATTAAAAGAGGATAGCCAAACATTCGAGTATTTTTTTGAATGTCACCATACGTTGCTAAATCCTTTTTAATTCGTAAATTGACGAAGGCAACATATGCCGTAGTGATGACATAAATAACAAAAAGAAGCAGAACCACTGGTCGCCAGCTATTGCTGGAAAAATTATAGCTATAGGCTAGAAATAGTAAAGAAAACAGTAAGGAAAAGACAAAAGTAAAATGAGAATTGACATATTCCTGTGTAATCTTCAAGAGTAGTTTGACATGTAAGATGTTTTTCACAGGTGATCCTCCTTTAAGACTTCTTCATTTTCGAGCGAATGCGTGGATCAAAAAAGGCATACATGATATCAATGAATAAATTGACAATCGAAATGGTGATGGCAATATAAACAACGCCCCCAAGAATGGCCGGAATATCAGGGATAAATTGTTTATCGACGATATAACTACCTATACCACTAATGTTGAATACCTTTTCTGTTACAGATGCGCCTCCCAACATACCTCCAAAAAGAAGTCCAATCACCGTAATAATCGGAATCATAGCATTGCGAATGGCATGTTTTGAAATCACTTTGAATTCATTTAAGCCCTTAGCTTTTGCTGTAATAATGTAATCCTCATGAATCACCTCAAGCATACTTGACCTTGTCATCCTAGCAATAGAAGCCGTAATGGATGTTCCTAAGACGACAATTGGCATGATAAGCGATAGCCAATTATGAGGGTTATAGGTAGCTGGAAACCACTGTAGCTTTAGAGCAAATGTCAAAATAAAAATTAAACCTTGCCACAAGCTTGGGATGGATAGACCAATTAAAGCAATGAACATAAATGTATAATCCAAATATGAATTTGGACGAACAGCTGAAATAATTCCAACTGGTATGGCAATAGCAATAGCCATTAGCAACGACAATACGGCAATTTCAAGAGTGACAGGAAATTTTGTAGCAATGCTATGTGTGATATCTTCTTTACCTGCAAAGGATGTGCCTAAATCAAATGTAAATAGACCAGATAATGCGTTCCATAGCTGTGATAAATAAGGTTGATCCAAACCATGAATGCGATTAAAGTTTTCTATTTGCACAGGTGTTGCTTCAACTCCGAGTAGGTTTCTTGCTGGATCAAAAGGTGATAAATATAAAATGGTAAACACTAATGTAGCCACTCCAACAATTACAATGAAGCTTTGTAAAATACGTTCAATGATAAATTGCAGAAATGGATTCGCAAATAAGATAAGTACTACATAAAATAAAACAGCTGGTAGAAAGGTAAGAGCCACAAAACGTTTGTTAGTTAGTTGCTGATTAAAAAATTGGACATAGGATAGTTGTTGTATGTCCTCTTTTTGTAAATCCTGATCCACTTGCTGTTGAAGCTTCCTTTGAGCTAAGTGCTTGGCTGTGAGCTGAATTTGTGACTCCAATACAGCCTCTTTAAAAAATGTAGCTTTTGCTATTTCTTGTTGCTCAAATTCCTTTTGCCACTGGGCAACCAATCCATGCTCTATATAGTACTGACTACGCAATGCAAAAGCCTGATCATAAGTGTTTGAAAGTTTCCTTTTCCGATAGATAAAGTATGTAAAAGGGTGAACTAAAATACTAAAAAGAAAAAGAAGTAGATGATAAGGCTTTTGATGCATTAGTTTTTGATAAACCGTAGAAAAGAAAATAAATTTCTCTGGTTTTAAATGATTTTTTGAAGTAACCATGCATTTCCTCCAAACGTAAATAAAATATTCAGCATTATATTGTATAATTCCTATCAGTATTGTAAAGTATGGATTATACTTGAAAGTAAGTCAATCACAAATTTTAAAAAGGATGGGTCGAATGAGTGAAAAGCTTTTAGAAATCAATAATCTTCGCGTATCCTTTATCACAGGGGAGACAGAATTTGAAGCCGTTAAGGACGTTAACTTCCATCTAAATAAAGGTGAAACACTAGGAATTGTGGGAGAGTCTGGGAGCGGGAAAAGTGTAACGGCTCGCTCCATTATGCGTTTATTACCATCGCCACCTTCATTTTTGAAATCTGGCTCAATTGTGTTTAAAGGGCAAGAACTCACTGAATTTAGTGAAAAACAAATGGAAGGGATACGTGGACAAGATATTAGTATGATTTTCCAAGATCCGATGACATCCACAAACCCTACTATTCGAATAGGTGATCAAGTGGCTGAAAGTTTAATCAAGCATCAGTCAATGTCAAAAAACGAAGCCTATCAACAAACAATAGAATTATTAAAATTGGTTGGTATTAGAGACGCCGAAGAACGGTATCGACAATACCCTCATGAATTTTCAGGTGGTATGCGTCAACGGGTAATGATTGCTATGGCGCTTGCTTGTAATCCCTCACTGCTTATTGCAGATGAGCCAACAACAGCACTGGACGTTACTATTCAAGCTCAAATCCTAAAATTGATGCGCGATATGCAAAAGAAAATGGGAACGTCTATTATTTTAATTACACACGATTTAGGCGTTGTTGCAGGTATGTGTGATCGCATCATAGTGATGAAAGAAGGAGAAATAGTTGAACAGGGCACAACAGAAGAAATTTTTGCAAATGCCCAGCATCCGTATACCCAGAAATTATTGAATGCCTTACCAAAACTGCATGAGAAAAAGCAGCCAAAAGAGATTGCTACTATTCAGCCAGGTATCGATCGACATAAGCCGTTAATCGAAGTGACCCATCTATCCAAAGAATTTCCATTAGGTCGTGGTCAAACGTTGAAAGCAGTGAATGATTTATCGTTCTATATATATCCTGGTGAAACATTGGGCTTGGTTGGTGAATCTGGTTCAGGTAAATCGACTACAGGTAGGACGATTCTTCAACTTCATCAGCCTACAAATGGAGAGATTCTGTATCAAGGAATACCTGTAACGAGGCTATCGAAAAAACAGCTAAAGGCAATGCGTCGCCATATGCAAATTATTTTCCAAGACCCCTATTCATCGTTAAATCCTCGCAGAAAAATCTTAGATATTATTGGCGAGGCTCTTGATATTCATGGTCTGGTGAAGACACATGAGGAGAGGCGACAACGGGTAGAGGAATTGCTTGAACTTGTTGGTTTGAAAAAAGAGCATGCCATGCGTTATCCTCATGAATTTTCGGGAGGTCAGCGTCAACGAATTGGTATTGCGAGAGCATTAGCGGTTGAGCCAAACTTTATTGTTTGTGATGAACCCTTATCGGCACTTGATGTTTCCATTCAAAGGCAGATTGTTGATTTATTAAAAGAATTACAACAAAAGCTTGGGCTGACGTATTTATTTATTGCCCATGATTTATCCATGGTGAAGCACATCAGTGATCGTGTAGCCGTGATGTATGGTGGAAAGATTGTAGAACTGGCAGAAAGTGAAGAGCTATACGCTAACCCACAACATCCATATACACGTGCATTACTACGTTCTATTCCTATTCCAGATCCTGCAATTGAGAAGCAGAAATATACTGATGCTGATCATGCAGAAGACGTGAAAATACGTTATGAGGTAGAAAATAGTCAGTTAGTAGAGGTTTTACCAAATCACTGGGTAGCAGTGACAATATGATAGCTTGAATGTAGTAGCTTGATATTTTACAATAGAAACATCGTGAAACTTGTTGTCTTTCTGATGATGAGGTGCACAACTTATACGAATCGTAAGTATAAGCAATGATGATTAGTTGTGAGGGGCCTACTACATGAAAATGCAAGATATAAAAACATTAATAACAAGTGGTACGATTATTTTGGCTGTAGCATTGTACATGATATTTGGCAGATCACCTGCGGAAGATCAAAGTACTAAATCAGTTACAGATCAGCAAGGTACTATTACCATTGAACAAGTGGAAGGAAAAACAGGTAATAAACGCTTTGAGATAGACTATATTAAAGCATATGATGGGTTATCACTATAAAACTGTATATTAAATTATTGTACACATTAAAATCGTAAAGTGTTGGTATTACTGTAATTTCATGTAGGACTCTAAGAATCAGGTGTACACATTAAAAAATGTTTAGTTATAGAATTTAGTTGTATCTTGATTAATTGTTTTCTAAGAAATTGTACGTATTTATCCCATGTAGAGAAAATAATGCATCACTATATAGATATTACTTATTATAAAGGACTATTAATCTTCAGTTTAAAGACTGAAGATTTTTTGTTTGAATAAAATTATTTCATGCCTTTTGAAAAGAAAGCTAATTCATATGCATTGTGATTTTACAATATAGATAATAGACTAAAGTAAAGTGTTTATTGAATTTAAAGAAGAACTAATAGATATGAATGATAAAGATATTAAGACCTTAATTACAAGTGGGACTATTATTTTGGCATTTGTATTCTATTTGATTTTCAGTTAATGGAAAGCATTTATTATTAATGATATTTAATAATTGAAGGTAAAGGTGTTAATCGAGCATTATCTATTTTATTTGAAATTATAAGGAGGATATATGTTTTATATAACGAGTTTTAGATCACCTAAGAACAAAGTAGGATTTCATTTGGTACCTGATAATTGGAATGATTATGGATATCGAACATTGTATAACTTATTTTATGTGGATGAAAAAATGAATGAGCATGAAATTGGACATGTGAAAATTGGTTATACTGATGAAGAATTAGCAAGTCAATTATATTATCCTTTTGAGAATTTACAGGAAGGTTTATTTTCCTTAGGACAAGGTGTTTCTTATTATAGTAATTTAAGAAAGCTTGGAGATTCAGTCAGACTAAATTGCCTAATTGGATTAAATGATTTAGCTTATTACACAGATAAATATGAAAAGTACAAGCATTTAGAAATTGTAAGAAAATCTTTAATGAGAGAAATGAATATAAGGAACATGGAAAAGCAGTACAGGAGGGTAGCACATGGGGGAGCGGTTTTAACTAAATACGAGCTTGATTTTCCAATTCAATCAGGTAATGGAACTGGAAACTTTGAATTTGTAGTAACACCTGAATCATTTCCACCAACTAATATTCATGCTTTAATAGGTACAAATGGATCTGGGAAAACTACTACATTGAAAGGTATTATAAAGGGCTATTTATCAGATTCATTGAGTGAACAGTTTTCAAATGCCATATTTGTTTCTTTTAGCTTATTTGATAAAAGTATTGAGTATGATTTTACTGATAAATCAAAAGAATACTATTATGTAGGTGTAGTTAATTCATTAGATTCCAGTATAAAATCTCTAGAAACATTAAATACTGAATTTAATGTTTCTATTCAAAATCTATTAAAGAAAAACCGAATTTTATATTTACATCGAATGATTGAAATATTAAGTACTGACAATAATATTAAAAATTTAGGGCTATTAAATATTGTTGAAGATTTTTTAGAGATAGATTTGGAAAAAAAAGGGGAAGACTTAATCAAGGAACATAGCCTAAGAATGACACAAGTTTTCGATACGCTAAGTTCGGGACATAAAATTATTTTGTTAACAATTTCTAAAATTGTAGAATTAGTTGTTGAGCAATCTTTAATAATAATTGATGAACCTGAAACACATCTTCATCCACCTTTGCTATCTGCATTTATTCGTGCAATTTCTGAAATAATAATAGCTGAGAATGCTGTTGCAATTATGGCTACTCATTCACCAGTAGTTTTACAAGAGATACCTAAATCTTGTGCGTGGATTATAAGAAAACATGGGTCAGAAATGAAAATTTTTAGACCAAGACTAGAAACTTTTGGAGAAAATATTGGGGTACTTACTGAAGAAGTATTTGGTTTAGATATTCCTAAAACGGGATATCATACCCTTTTACAAAAAGTCATAGAAGAAACAAATTCTTATGAAGATGTTTTAGAGAAATTTAATTATGAATTGGGTATAGAAGCCAAGTCCGTTATAAGAACTTATATTAATGAAAAAAATTTGAGAGAGGATTAATTTAATGTAATGTATTTATTAAAAAAGCCTAGTTATAAGATAGATGATTTTTATGATGAGCTATTGATTAATCGTCACAACAACGAAAAAAATGATTTTTTGATTACAAAGTTAAATACATTAAAACAAACGCTTATTAATGCTGAAGAACAGTACTTTAACAATGGAGAAAATAATAAGTTACATGAAATAACTCAGGAAAGTGAAATTAATCTACCTTCAAGAATTGATCAAGTTAAAAATAATAAAGTCACCTTTAAAGACATTGAAAAAGTATATTCAAATTACTTTGTAGAAAAACCCGGCTCTACAAAAATTGGTCGTGTTATATATGATTCAATTTTAGCAAATGCAGAGTATAATTTATGTCCTTATTGTTCTCATAGAGAGGTTAATACTTTAGATCATTATTTACCAAAATCACAATTTATTACTTTTGCTATTACTCCAATAAATTTATTACCTTGCTGTACAGATTGTAATAAAGAAAAACTAGATACTTTTAGTTTGAAAAAAGAGAGTATGCTAGTTCATCCTTATTTTGAGAATGTAGATGATTTTAATTGGCTGCATTGTGTAGTTAAAGAAAACGTTTGGCCAATAACATTTCAATATAGTATCTCAAATAATATCCAGAACAAAGAACTGGAGTCACGAATCCAATATCAGTTTATTTTATTAGGGCTAGGTAAATTATATGGAGACAATGCAGGTAGGGAATTTAATAGAAGAGTTAAGTCGTTAGTTAAAGAATACAATTCAAAGAAAAGTGAGGAAGTATCGCGATTTTTGGAAGATAATATTGAATCTTATAAAGTAGCAGGAAGAAATTCTTGGCAGACAAAAATGTTTGAAGCATTAAAGGAATCTAAATGGTTTATAACAGAGGCATTATCTAACTTAGAATCATTTTATTTGAGTTCCAGAAAATGATACATAGTTTATGTTTTATTCTTCTGTTTATTGCTTCTAAGTGCATGTACAGAAGAAACTTGTACGTATATTATTGAAAGAGAAGATGTACAAATTATTGTAAATTCAACAAAAGAAAATGCTGAAAAGCATAAAGTAAGTGAATTTGAAGAATATGAGTTGCAAGAGATAATTGACGGATTATCACTATAAAATATTGTACACATTTTTGCTAATAATAAGATAGAATATAAAATAGTATGATCTTCAGTTGTGAGAACTGGAGATTTTTTTTATTCTGTTTGTTATAAAAGCCGTTAGAAATTAAGGCTATTCGTAACAAGTAGTGGAGACTAATTTTTAAAAATTATATTTCACTACGCATTTTAAACATATTGCGGAGAAAGGAATTAATATTATGATTAATTTATATGTGGATGATTTAAGAGATTGTCCTATTGGTTTTGCCGTGGCAAGAACGTTTCAAGAAGCAATTCACTTACTTGAAAATCACGAAGTAGATATACTTTCTCTTGATCATGATTTAGGAGAAGATCTACAAGGTAATCTATTGCCAACAGGTTATGACTTAGTAAAATATATTTGTGAAAAAGGGTTACGGGCAAACAAAATATATATTCATACTGACAACCCTGTTGGTAGAGAGAATATGTATCAAACACTGCATGGAGCGAAACGAAGAGGGTTCATTGATTCAGATATTGAAATTTACCACTATTCTATTACGGAAAATAAATATACCGAATGAAGTAATACTAAACAATTCGAAAATTGTTTAGTAAGAAAAGGAAAATTAATGGGCAGTCAACCACTTATTACGAATGCCCGAAATTAAAATTAATGAAATGAGCTTGATTTATTGTTATGGTCATACATTGATAATAAAATGTAGAGTGGCGATAATAAGAGTTGGAAAAGGAGTAAGGAAAATGAGTGATAAAGACATAAAGACTTTAATTACGAGTGGTACAATTATTTTAGCGGTTGTATTGTATTTGATATTTAGTTAAATCATGCAGCTAGGAGAGTAGATAAGTTTGAAGTTAGAAGGGGAATAATATTGAAAAAAATTTTGTATGTATTATTTTTCTCTACATTACTTTTAAATGCATGTGTAGAAGAAAATACGACAGATAATGTAGGTACAGAAGACATTCTGGGGATTGTTTCATCAACTATAAAAAGTGCTGAAAAGTATGATGTAAGTAATTTTGAAAAGTATGAATTACAAGAAATCATTGATGGAGATACAATAAGAATAAAATACAATGGTAGCTCTGAAAAAGTTAGGCTGCTTCTTGTCGATGCCCCAGAGACAAATCATGAAACATTAGGTGAGCAGCCGTATGGACCTGAAGCTAAAGAGTTTTTAAAACAGTTATTAGGTGGTCAGGATTCAGTATATGTAGAATTCGATGTTTCGTATCGTGACAAATATAAAAGGTTATTAGCTTACCTTTATACAGAAGATGGAATAAGCATTCAAGAACAACTTTTAAAAAATGGTTTAGTACGAGTAGCATATATTTATGATCCTAATACGAAGCATGTAGAATGGTTTAAGGAAGTTCAAAAGACTGCACAAAATAAAGCAATTGGAATTTGGTCAGTTGAAGACTATGTAACCAAACGAGGCTATGATAAAGAAGTTTATTATGCTTCTGTCAAAAAGGATACTTTCGCTAGTGTAGATGAAAATAAAGTGGATTTAACTGAAGATAATGGGAGCTGTGCAATAAAAGGTAATATTAACTCTAAGGGAAACAAAATTTATCATATGCCAGGGCAACAAGATTATGATAATACAGAAGCAGAAGAAATGTTCTGTACAGAAGAAGAAGCAAAAGACGCTGGATTTAGACCAGCAGCTCGTTAAGGATACGATTGAAATATTTATACAATATTATAGAAGAAAGTGATTATTTTGAATTATTGTAACTATTTCACTTGATTAATAAAGTACAGATGGTATATATTTTTGTATATAGAAATCCGACAAAATTTTTATTATTAATATTGATGAAATGAACATTCGTTTATATATCAGGAAAATCTGTTTTTAAAAAAACAGTATTAACTTGAATATATGTAGCGGATGTTTTTTTTGTCGTTTCATATAGTATAAACGCAAAATATTTTTAAATATATGTAAGTTGTATAACCCTAGTATTCATCAATGATAGAGAGGTGTTTTAATGTGAATAATAGAAAGATAATCGAAATTTTTCCTAATAAATACGAATTTATTACAACAACAATTTGGTCAAATGATGCTATTAAAAAAACAAAGAAACAATTGGCTTTAATTTGTATACGAGAAACAGCTACTAATCTACAAGTTATTCACCCGCTTAGCAATTTTATTATTAATTGGAAGTGGAAGGATCGAGCATATAATACGCAACGTAAACAAGCGAAAAATATTGTTCGATTCTTAAATTATTTATTAAGCAAAGGGATGGTTATTAAAAGTTTATCGAACTTAACGATTGAAATTGGAAATGAATATCTAGATAGTATGGTAAGTGAAGGACGTAGAAGAGATACAGTGACGGATGCAGGGAGAAGTCTTACAGCTTTTTATGTATGGCTTTCCAAACAGGGGCTTTTAACTGAAATTAATGAAAATTTTATAGAAAGCAAAAAATATACTAACCCGAAAACGTATAAAAGTTTTTATGAATCATTATTTAGTCCAATTTTGCCTCCAAAGATGGCAACTAATAGAAAACACTTAATCCCAACAAAATATATCCCTCTACTTTTAGAGATAGCTACATTGTATGCACACCCAATTGTATTAGGAATTTATCTACAAATATTTGGGGGATTAAGAGCTGGAGAGGTAGTTAATTTAAAACGTACACAAATCAAAAAAAAGTTAGATAGCGGTGATTTCTTACTGGATATTAAAGAGCAAAATTTCAGAATGGATCTTAAAGATAGTTCTGGAGCAAGTTATGTGAAAAAAAATAGAAAACAGCAGGTTCTTCAAATAAAGGATTGGGGTGAAATATTATATAAAGAACATTTTGAAATTTATAAAGACCAAGATATAACAAATACAGGGGCACTATTTATAAATAGGGATGGTCTTCCGATGTCTGGCAAGAGTTACTGTCAATACTTTTATAAAGTAAAGGACAAGTTTGTGAATTTTTTAAGAGATTATGGGACTGCTGAAGATCGTATTATAGCGGCAGATTTAAGAATTAGTAACTGGGGAACCCATATTGGTCGAGGTACTTTTACAAACTTGATTGCAGAAGAAATTGAGAATCCAGCAGAATTAATGTTTTTAAGAGGGGATAGTGATTTATTATCGTCATTACCCTATTTAGCAAAAACGGATAGAGTGAGAAAAAAAATTGAAGATCGTCTACAAAAGATGCATGAAGAATATGTGCCAACTTTAGTGTTAAGGAAGACTGAAAATAATAGGTAGGTTTTTATATGGATAATAAAGAAGTGCGACTACTTAAAATGGCAGAAATAGCGAAAATGTTAGGGTTAGGGCATAGTACATTTACTAAAAAGATTTATAACGAAGATATTGAAAAAATTTATGTGAATAATAAAGTATTTATTCCGAGTACTGAATTGAGCAAAATAAAATCAATAGTAAAGTTTAATGAAGAGTTTTTAACTGGAGAGTATATTTCAACATCAGAGGCAAAAAATTATTTCCAATCTCACTTTATAGATATAAAAAGAACTGATATTTCAAACTGGATTAGAGTGGGGAAAGTGAAAACTATACTCCACATGGGATATAGATATATCAAAAAACAAGATTTATTAGAATTGGTTACTAAAATTGTAGATGAAAGGACTATACCAGACGGCTATTGCTCTGTAAATGAAGCTGCTGAATATAGTAATAATTCTGAAGCAACAATAAAAATTTGGGCAATGAATCAAGATATTCAATCTAAATTGATTATTCAGGAGGGTTATAAAAGGATATTTATAAAAAAGATGAGTTATTAAGGGTAAAAAAAGAAAAAAATGAAAAGATATTGAGTTGTTTAAATATTGATGTAGAAAAAAAATCTCTATTTTTGAATGTAGAGGATTTTGAAAATAAAAAGAAAGAAAAAGAGAAAATAGAAAATGATTTAGGATACATAAATTTAAAGGATATCGAAAGTAAATATTGTATTGATAAAAAGTTCATAAAAAGGCATAGTGTTAAATATTTCAAGAATACCAAAAAAATACTCGGTGATTGGTTTATTTCAATTGTAGATATTCAAGAATATTTTGAGCATTCATCAATTGAAGGATTTATAAGTATGGCAAAGGTATCCAATGAATATAAAATCAAAAGAGAAAGGATACATCAAATTGTAAAAGAATTTAATATACCAATGAAAAAAGGGCACAGAGGTAAAATTTATTTAGATGAAAACTCAATTCGATCAAAATTAGGTGAAGAAGTAATTAAGAACTTAAATCTAAAAAAGGAGAAAGAAAAAGAAAAGGCAAAAATTCAAAAAGAGAGGGAAGAACGAATAAAATTAAAAAAGGAGAAGGAAGAACAAGCAAAAGTAAAAAAACAACTACCAAGTGGATATGTAAGAATGGGGGATTTAAGCAGTTTATTAGAGATAAGTAATTATGCGATTAAAGCTTTAGTGAGAAAAGGAATAATACACGAAACAAAGATAAGAGGGATGAATTGCTATAATATCGGAGAATTGAAAAACTATTATGAATATATTGAAGAACAAAAAAGACAAAAAGAAGAGAGGGAATCTAGAGAGAAAGTAAATTTAATAATACCGAAGAATTTTATAACAAAACAAGAATTAAAAAAAATAATAGGAAAAAGTAATAGTACTATATCGAGGTTAGTGAAAAAAGGGGTCTTAAGACGAGAAAAAATAGGTAAACATAATTATTATGATAAAAATTTTTTATCAGATTACTATGATTATAAAATATCCATAGAAAAAAAGGCAAATATCAAGAAAGTTTCAATACAAAAATCTAATCCTTTAGGGGGGATTTTGACTAATGAAATAGCAAAGACATTAAGTCGTAGAATTAAAGAAACTATATTTATAGATGAAATCAAAAGATTAGTTACTATAGGTTTTTATCATATTGATGAAATTGTAGAGAAATTAATGGTTGATAAAAAAGAAGTCGTTAGGGCTTGTAAACAAGGGATTATAGATTGTAATTATATTAAAAAAGAAATTTTTCTACATAATAGTCAAATTAAGTTATTACAGAATCATTTTGATTTACTTAAAGAAATAGAAGAAAATAGATATATTTCTCTCGGTTTAGCAGCTCAGATGTTAAAAAAGCAGAATAAAACAATAAGTAAAATGTGTTCAGAGGGTATCTTAAGTTATGCTGAAGTATATGGGAAACTGTATTTAAAAAAGGATACAATTTTGAATTATCTTCAAGAAAAAGAAGATGAAAAACTCCAGAAACAACAAGCACAAAAACAGAGATACGAAGAAAAAAGAAAAAAAATAGAGGTACAAAAGCAGAAAGACGAAGAAAAAAGAAAAAAAATAGAAGGTTTTATAAAAATAAGTGAAGCAGCAAAAATCTTAGATGTGTGCATTGAAACAGTATCAAAATATATAAAAAAAGGTATAGTTGAAAAATCTAATAAAGTGGGTAGAAATATATATATATGTATGGAGGAAATAAATACATTAAAAAAAGAACGAGAGTTGAATCGAGTAAAATCACGCACTAAAGAAGAATTGATTGCTGAATATGCTTCTTTCATTAATGGGGTTTCAGTAAGAACTGTACACAAAAAGACTTTTGATTTATATAAAAAATTTGGATTGGCAAAATTGAATGCTACAGAAGGTCGGATTAGTAATATAAGAAGGACTTTGAGCTATGTAATAAGGCTATATGAAGATATCTTAACTAAATTAAAAGGAGAAATTTTTTCTGTTAGTGAAGAAAGCATTGAACTAGTTTTAAAGAATCAAAAATATTCCAATCCGCTAAGAGAATTGTTTTTGAAGTTCATTAAATATGCATTTTCAAATAGTAATATGGAGTTACCAAGAGAATATATGCTTTCTAGAAAAGTGAAATTAACGAATAAAGATATTAATGATGAAAGGTACAGCCCTGAAACGTATCAAGTGTATTATTTACATACGAAGAATACTCAACATATTTCGGCAGCTATCACATCCAGGGAATACAGTAATATGTGGGTTTTTGTAACGATGCTTTTAACTAATGCGTGGAGACCAAGCGATATAATTTATGAAATGCCAAGAATCGATTTAGAGGTAGTGGGAATAGCTGACTTCGTATGGTTCCAATCTAATGTACTCACTCTCGAAAATTGTAACCTCATAATTCAACAATTGTATTTAAAATTAAATAATGCAGAAGCTAGTAAAACTTCGACAGTATTAAATTTTTTGGTGGTTCCTACGATGATTGAGGCTCTTGCAAACGCCTGTGTTATTTCAGAATTACATGCAAGGAAAGCTGAAAATTCAGGAAAATATGAGGAAAAATTATTAGGTAGCTTTATTAATCAAAATACATTAGAAACCAATACTTCTGGTAATAGGAAACATAAGAAGTTTTTTGGTAAGAATATTCAATTAAAGGACTTTAAAAGTAGAAAGCTGCAAAATAGTACAATAACCTATTTATTTTTAGGGATTAGTGAAAATCAAGAATCTGCAGAGTTATCTTTAGAAATGCCTGCATGGATGAGAAGCCACAAAAGTATCGAGACTACTGCCACGTATATTAAGCTAACAAATAAAGATGGTACTTTAGATAGAGTAGCTATTAATTTATATGATCGAGGACATTTTGGATGGTTGTATAATTATATGGTTCAATTTGCATATAAAAATTTGAATTATACTCAAACTATTGAGCAAAGAACAGATACTATTATTGATTTAAAAAAAGAATTTATGCCCTTAGAATTAGAAGATTGGTCAAAAGAACTATTGAATCAAACGGAAAAGCAGAGAAATGTAATTTATAAATTAAATCAACTTGATGAAGACTATTTGAAGCAATTGATACTAAAGGTTTTTAAGGGTGAAATGCCAGCAAGGGATACTACAGGACAGTGTTTAAATTTCCCAAGCTGTGAATATCCAAATCGAAAACTTTGTGTGGGTTGTGAGTTCCATATTCCCCAATTATATCAGTTTTTATTTGAAATAAAGATAGAATTTTTTAGATTAATTGATGCTATAGAAAAGAATACATCTTCACTACTAATTAAAAGGGATACTAAATTATTGATGAATTTATTAGTTGTTTTAAACGAGGCAGTTAATACATTTGGAATAGAAATAATTAATTCGTTTATAAGTATTGAAGAAAGAAAAGAAAATTTGCATAAAATAATCGGAAAGTTAATTTATTGAGGGAGGTGTAATTAATTATGGAAGTACAAAAAGATATTAATTTTAGAGGTGTAAGTAAAGTATATGTTAAAGAAAAGGTGATTTTTAATAAATCAGAACTAGGAGAATATATAAAGATATTTGATGAACTTAAAGAGAAGGGCTATATTATAGCTGAATCTTATGAGTCTAATAGATGGATTTTACCCTGTAAAGCATCAAATGAGTATCATAATTTGAACTTTGAAGTGGATATTTTTCCTGATTTTAAAGAGGCTTTAAAATGTTTTTGCCTAATAATATTAAGGAAAGGGAAATCTAGAGCTCATGTAGTGCTTAGTGCTATTAAATTGAATGCAACAATTATAGTTTCTAAGGGTTTTAAAGATGCTGAATCATTCGAAATGCTCCTTCAAAAAGATAGTCAAAAATATATTTTAGCAAGAACGGTAATAGCTTTTTTAAAATATATAAATATACCAAATTCGGAAAAAATCGAATTAATTTGTGATGAAGTTTGTGAATGTGAAAGAGGAAACAAAGAGTTGCCACCTATAAAGGAAGTATTATTATTTGATGAAGTATTAAATGATTATTTTGTATTGAATGAAAATACTTTCGATTTAATATATTGGCCGATTAGATTATGGTGGGAAATCACTACGATTTTACCTATGAGACCATCAGAATTTTTGAGATTAAAGACTAATTGCGTGGAAAGGGATTCAAACGGTATCTATTGGTTAACTGTTATTAGATCCAAAAAAGTGAAGGAATCTGTTTATGATGTTGATCCCGTACAAAAAATTCAAGTTAATGAACATATTTATAAGTTAATCCAAAAGTTTGTGAATGAATTATTGCAAGCTGAAATATTTACAGAGTATCTATTTTCACAAGAATATTATGATTTACGATCGAATTATGGAAAAACAAGAAAAACCGTAGTAAACAGGTTACATTTGGATCAATTTAGATCGATTTTAAAAAAATTTCAAAAAGAAGTAGTCGAGGAAAAATATAAAATAGATATGACAAAAACAATAGTGCCATCCCATACTCGGCATTTCGCAATTATTAATTTGTTTTTACAAGGATTCAATCTTGTATCAATAGCAGAACTTGCAGGGCATAATGACTTGAATTCTCCTGCAAATTATTATAATCATGCAAAAAATTATGTAGAGTCTTACACTTATTTATTAAATAAGGTTAATCTAACCAATAATATAAATAAAAATTTTAGTGATGGCTTTATTGGCGGTAGGCGTGAAAAAATTGATAGAGGTAAGATTTATTCTACCAGTGAGGCTGAGAGTTTATTTCTGAAAGTAGATTATGGATATTGTAAGGATACAATTGATTTTCCGAAAAACTGTGGGGAAGATTGTAGAATATGTCCATTTTTTATCTTTAAGCCAACAATAAATGATACTACAGAAGCTTTATATTGGTTAGAGGAGTATTCTGGAAAATGTTCGGCGGATATTGGCAAAGTTGTTGAATCAATGATCAATTCTAGTAAAGCTTTACATGCTCATTATAAGCCCGATTTAAATGAAGTTTTAAAATTAAAATCAAGATATTTGCAGCAGCTTATGGATCACAAATTGAAAGTCGAACAAATATTGATGGAGGAACAATTGTATGACTGATGTTATTAAAGGGAAAAGGGGTCCTAAAGAGAAGCTAACGGATATTCAAATGAGAGAGCTGGCTTTGAAAGTAAAAAGGAAATATAAAAATAAGGCTTTATCTTATTTACTGTTAGAAAAGGAAACAGCGATTAGCAGAAATACTTGGAAACGAAGATTGGAGAGTTTTATACAAGAATTAAATACTCCAATTGTTCGTGAAATCAATAATGTAGATGGCGATGAAATTTATTTTCCGAATATTGAAAGTATTTTCGAATTGTATGGAGATAACACTGATAAAATTATTAACGAACTTCAGGATTTCGAAATATTATTTCAACTTTTATTTAAAGAAAGAAATGAATTGAAGACTAAATTTAAAACGATCCAGAAGGTCGCAGAAAGAGCTAAAGAACAAGAAGAGTTTATTGCTAAGCTGAAGTTAGAAAAAGAGCACTACAGGCAATTATATGAGCAAATTACAGTAGCCAGTGTAGATTCAACTTTAAGAAATCAAATGGGGCTGAAAAATAACTTAATCGATTTTAATGAATCAGTTAATCAAAATTTAGGTTTAAATAATTTACATGATTATTTCCCTGCACCACAGCAAACGAAGGAAGAAAAAAAATCGATAAATATGGAGAAACTTAAAGATAAATTTGAAAATTTATTTTGATTTAATTCAGAAGGAGATTTTGAAAGAGCGAACGGTTAGAGTTATATGACAGATTCACAACCCATACAGCCTTGATGAAATTTCTGTAAGGGTTGTGAAATTTTAATTTTGTTTTTGTAAGGTATTATGATTAACCTTCTCGATTTCTAAATATTTATGGAAAGCGTTATTAATCATATATCGCTCATTATTAGTACGTTCAGTATATTTGAGAGCAAGTTTATTTATGATTGCCTTATTTCTACGTTCACTATAGAATTCAAATTCATTTTCTCTTATTTCTTTTCCTAAAAAAGTTAATTCACATAGTATTTCAATTATATTATTACAAGTGTCAGAGTTCGTTTCACCCAAACATTTTTCGATTTCTAATCTTGATAATATTGATTTTTCTCCAGCGAAGTCATATAGTAAGCTTTCAAAATTCTCTATTCTTCCTCCGTTTTCAGGAAGTAAAGATTGTAAAGCATATTGGGAATAAAGGTACTCAGCTTCTAAAAAATCAGCTTCTTCTACTATGGTATGTCCTCTATTAATAGATTCTTGTATTGCTGCTTTAAATAAAAAAACAATATCACGAGGTCTAGGTAAAATTAATTTTTCAACGTATTCCTTAAGGCTAACGCCATTTATTGTTTTGCAAAAGTATTGATTCCATAGTTCTTCTGGACTTGCGATAGATTGACTGCTATACTCGATTCTATTTTCTATGACTCTGAATAATTGAGATGTGTCATTCCAAGACATATGTTTAAATGGAATTTTATCTTGTTCAGGTGCAAAAGAAAGGATTCTGCTAAATATATCGCTACGCAAGAAAACGATAAGAGCCAAATTAACACTATTGTGTTTATAATTCTGTTTTTTAAAGTCATCTGAAATTTTATGAGTAACATTCAAGAGTCCAAATAATAATAAACTTAATTGCTCTAAATCTTCATTATCACTCCAGGTCTTGTCTAGGTTATCAATAAGAACTATTACCTTTTCTTTTTTATTAAGAATTTTACCTAGATGGAATCGTAAGTTACTAATTACAGTTTCATGTAAGATTTCACTAATTTTTATTCTTTTATCTTCTAACGAATACCCTTCCTTTTTTTCAATGATATTTTCTAAGATATTTTCTAATCTCAATGTAAAATCAGCATTAATGAATTTATAATTTTTTCGTAAAATTCAACAAACTCTTTTTCGTCTTCGCTGAAATCGTAATGCTGAGGTTGGTTTATTAAAGAATCATAATATTGTTTTGAAATTTCTGTGTAAATTAAGTATTTCCATATACTCTCGATTAAATGCCCTTTTTCAGAATTTGATAAAACCTGTTTCATAATGTGCAATATTCCTTCAAATTCATGACCAAATGGTTGAATTACAACAACAAAATTTCTTTTATCATGATTAAAAGTATCAGTTAATTTAATTAAATTTGCAGTTTTTCCTGTTCCTTTTCTTCCCACAAATAATATTTGTCTAGAGGTTAGAGCTTCTTTATATTCAGATGTTTCAATAAAATAATCAATTAAATCTATTTGTTCATTTTCAGCAATATGATCGCCTAAAATTAAATTTGATAAAGCACTTAAAGCTTTTTTATCTTTTACATACCCAGTATATTTTTCGTTATTAATTTTAAATTCTTCTTGAAGTGGAGCAATCCATTCTCTTACAATTTCTTCGCAATGAGCAATATTTTTAGGCGTTTGGATTAATGCTTTATAATCCATTGGAGCATCTTCAGCATCATCATAAGAAAGTAAAAGAGACTTAACATTAAATCCGTAAGCTAGTCCTGCAATGAAAGCTTTTTTTGCATCTATACTATTGAACTCATCATTATTTCTCGCATTAAAATGAATAACTATTCCATAGGAATTAGGGAGAAATTCTAAAAACCAGTTTAATAATTGATTACCTTCATAAGGATCTTCAACTTTTAATGGAATACCGCTTTTATCTAATATACTTGTAACTTTCTCGGTTGGAGCTTCATTTCTATCACATTTTAAATAAACTAGATTTTTATCAATAGATGTTTGATAAGAATGTATATTGTTTTCAGATTCATGAGGAAGTTCAGAAAAAAAGTTATCTCTTAAATGATAACCGTCTTTATAAATGGTGTACCCTATACTACTAATAGGGAGCTTACCGTATAAACTTTTACCATTTCCGATATTTTGATTTAATACGATCCAAATTTTCTTTTTCTTAGCTATTGCGTAACCTAGTTCAAATAGCACGTTATAATTTAATAAGGATAAATCACAAATAAATACATCGTTTGCATCAATTGTTGCAAAGATTTTTTCAGGGATGAAATTACCGTTAATACCTAATGACTCCCATGAAGTAATTTCTAAAATTTGGGATTTGTTGATTTCATTGATGGCATAATTAATTTGAGACATTAATTCTTTATCTTGACTACTATATGCGAAAAAAGCTCCCAAATAAGACACCTCCTATTTTAATACAAATTATATACTTAATTTGTATTAAAATCACTTCAATTTATCTATGTGTTTATTAGTAATTTATTAATATGAAGTTAACTGCACTGTAAATAGAGGTTTCTTTATGAGTACTAAAATATATTATTTTTGAAAGTAGTATAAATAGTTAATGTGTCATCGTTTATACTTGCCAAGTACATTATTCATCTTAAATAGTTTTTATTGTTGAAGATCCTTTCCGATGTTAGCTCTCATATTAGAGCAGAAACAATAAGAATCTATACAACCGCTAATAGGTATATTATGTTTGTATTATGGTTATTTATGGTTATATATTCCTATTATCTAACTAATGACGTACAATATATGTACAGTATAATTTGTTACAATTATTTTAAAAGGAGGAAATTATGTATTTAAAGTATGAAACCTATGCTGATTTTGTTGAAGGAAATCAAGCCTATAAATATCATGAGTGCGAAACTTGTAATGGTATTAGAGAATTAAGTATTGAAGATTTAGACATTACGATTGAGAATAGAAAAATGCACTTCAAGGATTTTTTAGTACTAACTTGTCTAAAATGCGGAGAAAATTGCGTACCTCAACATTCTAAACAAATGGTCGATGGCTGTTATAAAATCATGATTAGGGATGGTCATTTGGAAGGTATTCAAAAATATACTGGGTACAAGAAAAAATTTATGTATTGTTCACAACAAAACTTCAATTATGATCATAGAGATTATTATAATATTCCAGGATTATGCTTTGATGAAGAAAATTCAGAAGAGGGATTTCTTACGCCTGTATATTTCACCAAAAATGTATTAATTTACTTTATGCATCACCCAGAATATAAAATGAATTTATTTTCTGAATCATATGGAGTAATAAGTTATAAAGATGAATGGAATGTTCCGTTTGGTATAAATAGGAATGGTAAAGTGATTTTTTGGTTAGGTGATCTGAACTTAATGGATATAACAAGTTTAGAAATAATGAAACCTCATAATGTTGATTCAGATCATAAACTTATCGATTCTGAATTTTATGCAGCACAGCTGTGTTGTATTTGGAGTGAACCTAATAAAGAGTTAAAAGCATGTTATAAAAAGCAAGAATTATTTGATTTAATATTGAAAAAATATGGTATTAATTTATTTCATTTAGAAGATGAAATAGAACAACAGATGAGAGACTTTGATAAACCTGTAATTTTCACAAAAAAATCAATTGAAGCAGCAATTAATATGTTACATAAAGTACTAATTGAGGGCGTAAATATAAAGTCTTTTAGAGAATTATATGTACAATTGTATGAACATCCAGAAAAAGGGTATAAAGAGTGGAAATCTATAAAATTTTATCATAAGTTGCTAGAAAAAATAATATCCGATCAAGACAAAGTGAAAGAAATTATTGCACCACTATATTTGATAAATGATTTGAGGCAATATTACGACCATTTATTACCGAAGGATAAAAAAGAATATATTGAAGCTAATGTAAAAACATCATTAGGTATAGATTCTTTTGAAAATATTGATTTAGTTTATGATGGATTGATAAATAAATTGAACATATTATTTCAATACTTAGTTATCGAATATTCGAGAGATTGATATTTTACTGATTTATGTTGCTAATCTTCTGATTAAATAAAGAAAAGGTCATCTGAAAATTCAGACGACCTTTTCTTATATATTGAAAATGCTTTCGCTATGCTACATTTAAGGTATCGTAGAAAATTAATGATTCCAGTATAACCAGCAAACGATTATCTCTTAACGGAACTCTTGGTGATCGTTTAGATAAGGCAAAACGCTTTTTAGTCATAAATTTTGTAGCTAAATGATCAATTCTTAAAGGTGAATTTAAAACCGTAAAGCCATCTAGCTTCCATACATCATAATCTCGATCATCAGCATAAAGTTTTTGTGCAATACGTATTTCTAGTTGTCCAGTAGCAAAAACGTAAGTTTGCTCGCCAATTTGTTTGGTTAATAAGACATTCATTCCTGGTTTCCCTGTTTTTTGACTAAATCCTACTGCTTGATTAGCTAGACTAACCTGAACATTTTCGTCATTTGTTTCATGTGAACATAAAATCATACTTATCTCCCCTTAATATGATTGATTTTTTACATAATCGATACTAACTTTAATAAATCAGTTACATTTTCAACTTCGAAAAAGCTAATGTCCTTCTCATTAAAAATATCTTGTACAAACTTCACTAATTTCGTAGGAGAAATAAGATGCAATAAAGTATCATATTCATCCAATTCGTCATCAAAATCCGTGATAAGAGCTACCACCATATCGAAATCATTATCAATTGAAGTTAAAAAGAATGACATAGCAATATCAGTTTCATAATCTCCATCTTGATATACTGCGTTTAACGTCACTACATCACCTTTAATGAATACGAAGTTAGGAAGTAATTCATCCAGTTCGTCTAAATTAATATACGTCCCTACTAATTCCTTTGTTTGTAATAAAATAGTTTCATGTAAATATTCATTTGATACAAGAGCTACATTTACATTTTGAGGACAGCCTTCATTTACTTCAATGTCTTTCGATTCATTTGATACAAGAGTTACATTTACATTCTCGTTTGTAGTAATCATATTAAACGCCTCCGATTCTTCATGTTTTTTTATTAGCGTTTTTAATTCAGTTATAGCCAAATTAAAATTAGTGTATGAAATTTTTAAATCAACATTTAAAATTTCTTTTGCTTTTTGCAACAATTGTTCATTATCTGCGTATCGTTCAAGGAAACTTACCCAAATTACCAAGTGCTCCAAATGAACCTTTGAATACCTAATAATATTAGTATTAATTTTAAGCACACGACTAATTGCTTGCTCCAATGCACTCGCTCTATCTGGAAGATCTTTGTAATTATTAGAGGTTTTTACAATCTGTGATGAAAAATTTCTGTAATTTGTTGGTTCTACTTCATTATTTGTTCCTAATTCATCATCCGCTGAAATGATAATCAATTTTGCTAATGTTAGATTTGATATGGATTTAAATTTGCTAGTTGATTTAACAAAAACACTTGTTTTCATACCTTGAAAATTAGTTAAAGCCCTTTGTCTTAAATTCATTAAATTTGCCCTCCTTGGTAAGTTGAGAGATTATTTTTGACTCCCTTTAACGTAATTATATATGTAAAATTATGTTATTTAACCTTTAGTTTTTTTGAATCTATTATTAAAAAAAGTAAAGGGACACTAAAAAAACAAGATATCATTTGATACCTTGATTTACTAGAAATACAACGATAACCCTAAAACAATTGTCACTCCCATTTTTGCACTTTAAATCTCCTCAACTATTAAACTAAGTAGGGGGGCGTTATGAACATCACAAACTGGTTTAATTCTCTTTAATAGTATAAAATATGAAAATATAGGGTTATATTTGTAGAATTTTGCTTAGCATATGCTTTGTGCGAAATTTTGGCGATACTGATGACATCAAAGATGACGCCTTGGTGAGGGTAGTCGAAGCTCCTGATGTTGTATTTGCTTATGAAGCAGTGGCGTTAGCCGTTAAAAAAACTTTTTATATAGAGAAATTTTTGTGGTAGGGGGCAGTTTTTGTGACGCAAGAGGTTGAAAAAAATCCAGTAGTTTTTATTAGTTATACGCATGATTCTGATGAGCATTTAGATAGAGTTCTAGAATTTTCCAATAAACTTCGTGCTGAAGGTATAGACGCTGTTTTAGACCAATATGAGGAATCACCTCCTGAAGGCTGGCCTCGTTGGATGGATAGACAAATTCGTAGAGCTGATTATGTCATTATGATTTGTACGCCTTTGTATTTTAAAAGAGTTATGGGAGAAGAAAAACAAGGTGTTGGATTGGGGGGAATTTGGGAATCAGGATTGATTTACCAGCATTTATACAATGAGGGTGGAATTAATAATAAGTTTATTCCGGTTTTATTTGAAGATGTTTCTTCATATATGGATATTCCTACTCCATTACAAGGTTCTACTCACTATATTGCTAATAATGAAAGAAGTTTTGATAGATTATATTGGCGATTACGTGGCGTATCTAATGCGGCAGTTAAACCAGATTTAGGAAAACTACGTCCTGTAGAAGAAAAAGAACGAAAAACTATGTTCGTTACTTCTTTGATTGATATTGAGGTTTGGAATCAAGCTAGTTGGAAAGGCTGTGCTTATTTATATTCTCCGAATGGAGAATTACCACCAGCCATTGGTTTGTTATTTGAAAACAAAAAGGCTGCTGAAGTTATTTTGAAGCAGTGGAAGAGTGCATTATTCAAGAATCATTCTTCCAATGATTTTTATGAGGAATTAAGGATTTCTATAATCAATACTGACTTTGAGGGAGAAAAAGCAGGTTATTTTATAACAGTCGGAACTAACCCTGATGGATTATTAAAGCGTTATAAAGATTTAGGTGTAGAGGTTGATTATGATACATCACTGTTTATGATGGTTAGTCGAATTCAATATATGAACCGTATTCAAGGCTCTGTACATCAGCAGATATTTTTTGACCACTATAGTAAGCATGGTAAATATTTTGTTGAACTTGGTTATTTGGAAAATGGACAAATAAATCTTTTAAAAGATTTTAGGTTGGAGAAAACAGTTATTGAACAAAGACATATTTCTGAAATAAAAGAAGATGATTTAGATGTTTCAGTATTGGGTAGATATCAAGAAATGTTAAACGATTAAAATTTTTATATCGTTAACTTTGTTCCATAAATGGTTTAAGATAGTTAGTTTTTTAAAAGAAAGGCAAAGTTATTTACCTTTGAAAAATAGGCTAGTTTGGAAATGGTTTTCATCTGCATTCACTACCATTTATTTGTATACAAAAGTATTTAAAGGTTATAGAGTATGCAAAATAAAACTGTATAACGTTCTCAAATAAAAGTTTGAAAATGCATGAAAAAAGCACGAATGTCGTCACATGAGCGTTTCGTGCTTTTTCTTATGAACAATATTTATGCAGTATTTTATACAGCGTGTTTAAAACGTTGAGACGATTGAATTTATGAAACGTATTCCTCATTTTGTATAGAATTTTGTATATTCTTAGTGTTATAAATCATCATTTTTCTGAAGAGATTCCCTTTTTGATAAAAGTCACTTTTCATTCCCCTTAAATCGACCAAAAATCTCATTAGATACATTCAATAACATACGAATATCATCTACATCTTTATCTTCAAGTGTATTTATTAAAAGGTTTAGAATCTCATTTCTATTGCTCGGTGAATCATCGTGTGCTCTTGTTTCAGGTATGAGCACACTTGCTGCATCAACCTGTAGAGCGTCTAATATTTTCGTTAATGTTTGTAACGTAATATTTCTTTCGCCACGTTCAACGTCTGATAAGTAGGGGGCTTGAAAATCACACATCTCTGCTAATTCATCGATTGTTAGTTTTTGAGCCTTTCTTATTGCCCTAATGTTCATACCCACTCTTTTTGTTAAATTCATTTGAATCACCTCAATTAAAGCCTAATTGAGCTAGGGGAAACATAAAATACCACTTAAATATAAAAAAAATAACTTATAAGTTATTTTTGGTTGCTTTATATTATCTTTTAGTATTAAGATGTGAATACCTAATTTAAATGTGCGAATAGCATGAGGTGACCATGTAAGGAGAGAAATTAAAAGATGGTTAATACAGATAATTTTAATAAGAAGTTTTCAGAGCTTTGTTCTGTAATGAGCAATGATGTATATAAGTATTACTTTTACGGATCAGATGAAGAAATGGATATTGTAATTGATTTTTTAAATCATGGGGAAATTGAATATGACATTAAGAGTGGGGAAGTTTCAATTCGCCTAGTGAAGCATTACCAAAAATATGATAGTGATCGATATGATTGGGATGAAAAATTAGACAACTTAAGAAAAGGTGCAATAATAGAAGTTCTAACATACAGTGAATCTTCGAAAATGACCTCGATAATAAAAGATCGGCTAGTAGTAATTGAATGTAACGGTGAAGAAATAGATACCAAAGTCACTTTATACATCAAGTTCGAAAAATTCTTCAGTGATCTATTAATGTTCTTTTGTAAAACAGGGATGTTGAAGTTAGGTTAAATGAGGCTATTAAAAATATAAATTACTTTGAAAGTTCACTTGCATTAACTTAATGCATATGGGCTTTTTTTAATAAATTTAGATGCTAGAATCAAAGATGTACATATTAAATAATTAATATGTACATCGATTTTTTATGTACATAGTGAATTATTTGATGATATATTTGGAAATAAAGGGTTTTGATAAAAATTTTAATTTTGTACACTTTTAATTATGTTGATATGATGGCGATACGATTCAGGCGACAATTAATGATGAGAAACGAAAAATTCGTCTATTAATGGTGGATACTCCTGAAATGAATTACAATAAAGGTGGCGCTCAGCCATATGCGGAAGAAGCAAAAGAGTATACGATCAATTTATTGGAAAAGGCTAAGAAAATTGAAGCGGTCTATGATGTTGGACCAGAAACAGACAATTATGATCGCCTTCTAGCCTACGTGTTTGTAGATAATGTCTTATTGCAGGAATCTTTATTAAACGAAGGGCTTGCAGTTGTACGTTATATTCATAAACCAAACAATACATTTGAAGATGCATTTAGAGCTATTCAACAAAAAGCTCAGGATGCAAAATTAAATATTTGGTCACATGAGGATTACTTCCAAAAAGATGGTTTTCACCCTGAAGTAGTTCAATAATCTATAAATCCATTACTATACGCTTTTAAGTTTAATTTTAGCTAGGAAGCTGCTTCCAGTATCTTACTGGTAGCAGCTTCCTATTTTAAATTCCCTTTGCAGAAGCTTTTGGCATGAGACGGTGTTTCCCTTTTCTAGGGTCGTCTCTCTGTATATAATGCACTCATGATATTGGTCGTAAAAATCTACTGTAGAGGTTCAGCACACGGTAGCGGAAAGCGATCGCACAAAGGAAAGCAAGATGCCAGCAACGTTTTGTTTTCCTAACAGTGGAAGACGGCTACTGATAAATGAAAAAATCATTTTTATTAATGTTGACAATCAATATGATAATGATTATCATTATCATATAAAGAATATTCCTTGTTCTACAATACAGTGTAGAGAGGATGAACTTTAGCTACTTTTCTCCAGAAGTTTGCTAGTTCATGATTACGCTCCTGAAACCCCCCTCATTTTTGGGAACGTTAAAAATTGTAGACGGCTCATTCTATTATAGAATGAGCCGTCTACAGTCTGAATCTATTTACTAATGAGTAGTAAATGGGTTCTCTTTTTATGCTTGTACATCTTTCGTCCATTCGGCTACTTTATCTTGATTATTGGCAATCCATTTTTTCGCAGCATCTGTGGCACTCATGCCTTCCATTATATCAAACATTACACTTTCTATATCTTCAGCACTCCAGTTGAAACGGTCAAGGACGCTATAGGCTTCAGGGGCATCCTCTTTTAAACCATTCCGCGCAAAAGTGCCAATATATTCTTCGTCTCCATATAAACCTTTGGGGTCATCTAAGTACTTTAAATCATAGGCATTAAAGATCCAGTGTGGTGACCAGCCTGTGATGATGATTTCTTCATTATTAGAGATAGCTTGACTGAGGGCTGCGGTCATTGCACCAGCAGACGAGGTCAATACATTCCAACCTTCCAGATTCTTATATTCCTTGTAGGCATTTTCTGTGGTAGCCATCATATTAGCTCCTGGTTCAATGCCTGTAATGGTTTGATTAGCTTGGTTTGTTAAATCTTCAATAGAATCGACATCCATATAACTTGGTACAACCAAACCAATCTTAGCACCAGATAGGTTTTCTCCTAAGTTCTCTATCTTATTGTTGTATTTTTCTACTTGTGGAGCATGTGTTTGTGGCAACCAAGCAGATACCATACCATCGACCTCTCCGTTTGCAAGTGCTTCCCACATGATCCCATTGTCTAAAGGTGTCAGTGTTACCTTATATCCTAAATCTTCTAGTACTTGTCCTACTACATGTGTAGATGCAACTTCAGTATCCCACTCAACATATGCTAAATTGATTTCACCTTTATCAGTATTCTTTGTGTCCTCATTTTCTGAACCACATGCAGTTAACACAATAATGCATATAAATGCTATTCCTATTTTCAATAACTTGATGAGTTTCATATGACATCTCCTTTCTATTATTTCTTACATAAAAATAAAAATATTAACAAGTAACAACTTAATTTTATAAACAAGTTGTTACTTTTGTCAAATTGATGGTTTAGTCACACCGTGCTAAAAAGATGAAACATAATCAACTAACTTCGTTGTGCCCATTTATTTTTTTATTGTTGACATACGATAGGTGAAAATGGAGACGGAGATTTGAGGATGCTTAGTATGCATTGGATTACAATTATTCTAATAGGAATTGCTGCGAATTTAGATAACTTGGGGATTGGTCTAGCCTATGGAGTTAAACAAGTTAAAATTCCAATTTTATCAAATGCTGTGATTGCTGTTATGTCGATGATTGTCACATATGTCGCAGTAACAGCTGGTAGCACAGTTGTTGAGTATATTTCACCGCATACTGCCAATTTACTAGGGAGTTTACTACTGTGTGTGATTGGTATATGGACTTTGATGTCCAATAATTTTTCTAATCAGCGGATAGCAGGAAATCCCGAATTATTTGATGAAGATAAAAATCTAGTAATCTCAACAAGAGAAGCAATGGCACTTGGCTTTGTCTTGTCAGCAAACTGTTTAGCAGGGGGGATTGCAATAGGCGCAAATGGCATCTCAGCCCTTTGGACAGTCATTTCCATCGGCGTATTTTCCTTTATCACAGTTGGAGTAGGAAGTAGATGTGGCTCTTTACTAGCAAAAACGTTTATTGGCAAGCATTCTACAGCAATCTCAGGATGGCTACTTATCATGATTGGTATTTTTGAGGTTTTTGCAAAATAATATATTGCTGCGGCTAAATATCACCAAATATTGGTGATATTCTTTTTATTACATAGAGAGGGATGTACCGATGACTCGACTTTTTTTATGTTCTAAAAATTTATTTTTAATTACTTGACGTAACTAAATTATTAATATATAGTAGGTTACAGAAAGTAATTAAAAACTTTTCATAAGCTAAGATGTAAACAAATAAGTAACTACAAATGTTTATCCTATCCAATTTTGGGTAACATAAAAGATGTAGTTGCTTCATATTTTAAAATATATCTCGAAATCGAGATAAAATCAACCAATTGGAGGAATTTATAATGGCAAAATGGAACATTGATTTAGGACACTCAGCAATTAACTTTCAAGTAAAACACATGATGGTATCAAAAGTTAAGGGTGTATTTGACAGTTACTCAGCTGATATTGAGGCAGCAGATCTTGCAGATTTAACAACTGCTAACATTAGTTTTACAATCGATCCAGCAAGTATTAATAC
Organism: Lysinibacillus sp. S1; assembly: GCF_044986265.1. NCBI lineage: Bacteria > Bacillati > Bacillota > Bacilli > Caryophanales > Bacillaceae > Lysinibacillus > Lysinibacillus sp. S1. Next base: position 1,917,191 of record NZ_CP173154.1, on the reverse strand, counting down.
ACGTAGCGAAGATCGCGATAATCATTTAAAAGCAGCAGATTTCTTTGATGCCGAAAAATATCCAACGATTACGTTTAAATCTACAAATATTGCTAAAAAAGCAGGCGATGAATATGCAGTAACTGGTGATTTAACAATCAAAGACGTTACAAAATCAGTAACATTTGATACAGAATTTAATGGAAAAGGCACAAATCCATGGGGTCAAGAAGTATACGGCTTTGAAGCTGAAACAACAATTAATCGTGAAGACTTTGGTCTAACTTGGAATGCGGCATTAGAAACTGGTGGGGTCCTTGTTGGGAAAGATATTAAAGTAACGGTTGAATTAGAAATTAATCCAGCTTAAAAATAGATAGCTAGGGCATGTTTGAAGTAATCTTCAAACATGCTTTTTATATAGCTCAAAATAGATACTTGTGAATGAAGAAATCTAGTAAAAAGAATTTGAGAAAAATTTCCAGTAAATAAGTTTCTTGCATATTTTTAGTAATTACTGCATATAAATCATCATATTGTTTTTGGGGGCGATAGGATGAATGTATTAGTGACAGGTGGCTATGGTTTTATTGGCAGTGCAGTAGGTAGACGCTTTTTTGAAGAAGGCGCAACGGTTTATATTAATGATAATTTAAGTACGGGGCATTTACGGAATGTTGACTTCGAGCATAAATCCTATCTTTTAAATGTTGAGGATGAGGTTTGCGAGCATCTCTTTAAGGAAATAAACTTTGATGTGGTCGTCCATTGTGCAGCGCAAACGAGCGTGCAGCAATCTATCCAGGAGCCAGTAAAGGATATTTTGACAAATATAGTTGGGCTTAGCCAAATGCTTTTTTTATCATCCAAGTATAAGGTACAGCACTTTGTCTTTGCCTCCTCAGCAGCTGTTTACGGGGATAGTCACTATCCTCCATTAGAGGAATCAGATGTCTGTGAACCAATATCTATGTACGGATTAAACAAGAGCATTGGCGAAACCTACTGTGAGAAATGGCAAAAAGATTATCGTTTGCCCGTTCTTATCTATAGATTTGCCAATGTTTTCGGGCCAAGACAGCAAATGCAAGGTGAAGCAGCTGTGATTCCAAGTATGTTAAAAAGCAGTATGGCAGGTAAACCATTTACAATTTATGGTGATGGTGAACAAACACGTGATTTTATTTATGTAGACGATATTGCTGATGCTATTTACGCAGGTGTATCTGCACGTTTACAAGGCACGTATAATGTATCCACTAATGAGGCTTGGTCAATCCACCAGGTCATCTTACTGCTCCAACACTTAAACCATCCACTTGAAATTCAATATGCCCCAGCACGAGAAGGAGATATTGAGCATTCATTTTTAAATAATGATAAATTAGCCAATGCAATTGGTTGGAAGCCTAAAATTTCTTTTGCAGAAGGCATTGAACGTACATTGCATGCGCTACAAAATGAATCATTGGCAGAAATTCAACAAAAAAGTGGATAAAGTAAAAAGACATATTWCATTGAGTAATATGTCTTTTTCTATGTCTATAGTATAATAATTCATTAAAGAAATGGTTGTGGACGGAGGCTTACATATGCTTGTAGATTTTAGAGTAAAGAATTGTTTAAGTTATAAAGATGATACGTTGTTTTCAATGGTAGCTGGAAGTCGCCTACGAAAATGGAAGGATACCCATACAATTCAGTTTGATACACTTCGTCTTGTAAAAAGCGCATTTATTTTTGGTCCAAATGGAAGCGGAAAATCTAATCTGTTTACGGCTATTAAAGTATTACGTTCCTTGCTTTTTAATTTTRAAAAMTTAAATAATGTAAAGCAGTTACGTCTACCCTATCAACCGTTTAAGTTAGGAAGTCAGCAAGACAAACCAACAGAGTTTATGATATCGCTTTTTTTGGACGGAGCTTTATATGATTATGAAATTCAGTATAATGCTTCTCAAGTTCTCTATGAACGTCTTGTGAAAACGAACAAGTCACTGAAGGAAGAATTATTTGTCAGACAATGGGATGGTACAGAATATTCTTATGAGACATTTCAAACAGCTTCACAGGAATTGACAAAATATACACGTAATAATACAGCCTTTCTATCCGTATTACATGTTTTTAATGATCCAGACGCTTTAAAGATATTCGATTGGTTTTTACATAAAATTCTTTTCCTAGATGAAGCAAATCGGTTATCAAGTCATCCTCTTATTCGTAAACTTGAAGAGGAGCCCTTTAAAAAGGAAGTGATCAAACTGCTAAAAATTGCAGACCTCTCCATTCAAGATGTCACGGCTAGACGTGTGGAACGTAGAGAGAAAAATACAATTGGCTATGAGTTTGATTCGCCTGAGGTGATTCAAGAAGTAGATATTGATCTACATTATTTATCATTTGATGAAGCAGGTGCACCGATAGGGACAAAAACAATTAATTGGACAATGGATTCTAAGGGCACAGTGCGAATGCTACATTTAGCCTGTGTGATGGTGGATGCTTATAATAAAGGAAAAACCATTTTTATAGACGAATTCGACACAGCCTTCCATGTATCGATTTGTGAGTTTTTAATGGCTATTATGAATAGAAAACGCAATAGCAGTAATCAATTTGTCGTGACAAGTCATGAAATAGAATTACTTGATCAGCCACTACGCGCCGATCAAATTTGGTTTGTTAATAAAAGCTTTAAAAATGAATCGGAACTATACTCCTTATTTGATTTTGCAGATTTACAAAGGAAACGTGGAGATCTTTCTTATGCGAAACGCTATATGAAAGGGGAATTTGGTGCAACGCCTGTCATTAATGAGTATTTATCTGAACAATACTTAGAAGAAGCGGAGGTATCTGAGCAGTGAGAGTACGTCAACAAGGGAGCCGAACACTGCGTAAAACTATTTTAATTTATTGTGAAGGTGAAACAGAACGCATCTATTTTGAACAAATGCGTATTTTAAAGCGCTCTAAGATGGTTAGCGTCAAAATAAAAAACGTTAAACGTTCAGCGATTAAGCTTGCCCAACATGCTTATCGAGATTCCAGCTACCAATACTTTGATGAAGTTTGGATTGTTTTTGATAAGGATGATCTAACCGAAAAGCAACTAGAGGAAGTAAATCAATTTTGTGAGGAAAAAAATATTCATATTGCCTATACAAATGAAGCATTTGAATTGTGGTTACTCTTGCATTTTGAGGAAGTTGATAGTACAGAAAAGTACCCTCGTGCTGTCCTTAATGACAAAATGGAACAGCACCTTGGTGTGAGTCGTTATTTCCGGCATAAGGCTGATGAATCCCTCATAGCCCCCATTGCATTACGACATGAGTTAGCGATTAAAAATTGCACAGATATGATGGCACTTCGAGAGACAGAGAGCCGTGACAACCCATACTGTAACATACATGAAATGATACGATACATATTTTAAGAATTAGCAGGTTTTCTATTAACAAATAGAAGCCTGTTTTTTATCTTTGCATAATGCTTTGTCGGAATGAAGGTATGTTTCTTTTTCCGAAACATATAGTGTATATGGAGCGAAATTAGTACATGTATGAAAGGGGATTGTGTGGATAACTCAAAGTCGAATCAATCCAAAAATGGAGAAGGAAACCCAAAAGATCATCAATTAGAGCCGTTTCGTGTCGAGAATGAGGGTACGAAAATGACAACGAATCAGGGACTAAGGGTGTCCAATGATGAGGATTCGTTAAAGGCAGGTGTTCGTGGTCCGACAATTATGGAGGATTTTCATCTTAGAGAAAAAATTACCCATTTTGATCATGAACGTATTCCAGAGCGTGTTGTACATGCCAGAGGTTTTGCAGCACATGGCGAGTTTGAATTATATGAATCCATGTCGGAATATACGAAGGCAAAATTTTTGCAGGATCCGAAAAAGAAGACACCTGTTTTTGTCAGATTTTCGACAGTGGTAGGGAGCTTAGGTTCAATGGACACAGCTCGTGATGTACGTGGATTTGCAACAAAATTTTATACGGATGAGGGGAATTATGATTTAGTTGGTAATAATATCCCTGTCTTTTTTATTCAGGATGCTATTAAGTTTCCTGATTTAATTCATGCCGTAAAGCCTGAGCCTCATAATGAAATGCCACAAGCAGCCTCCGCACACGATACTTTTTGGGATTTTGTAGCCAGTAATCAGGAAATTGCACATATGGTAATGTGGGTAATGTCTGACCGTGCCATTCCGCGAAGCTTTCGTATGATGGAAGGTTTCGGTGTGCATACATTCCGTTTCGTCAATGACAAGGGAAGATCAAGATTTGTGAAATTCCACTGGAAGCCTGTGTTAGGAGTGCATTCTCTTGTTTGGGATGAAGCACAAATAATTGCAGGGAAGGATCCAGATTTTCAACGGAGAGATTTATGGGAAGCCATCGAAATTGGAGATTATCCAGAGTTTGAGTTAGGCATACAGATACTAGAACCTGAAGATGAATTTAAATTTGATTTTGATATTTTAGATGCGACAAAGCTTTGGCCAGAGGAATTAGTACCTGTGAAGAAAATTGGAAAGATGACCTTAAATCGCAATGTGGATAATGTCTTTGCTGAAACAGAGCAAGTTGCCTTTCATCCAGGTAATGTTGTACCTGGCATAGATTTTACGAATGATCCTCTACTACAAGGTCGATTGTTTTCCTATTTAGATACACAATTGATTCGATTAGGTGGACCAAATTTTGCAGAAATCCCTATTAATCGCCCGATTTGCCCAGTGCATAACAATCAACGTAATGGCTTTAGTCGACAGACCATTAATTTAGGCAGGGTAAGCTATCATAAAAATTCATTAGCAAATAATACACCAGCTACCTCTACTGCAAGAGAAGGTGGATATGTTCATTATGAAGAAAAGGTTGAAGGAAGAATCACGAGAGCGCGTAGTAAATCCTTTGACGATCACTTTTCACAAGCAAGGCTATTTTGGAACAGCATGTCTCCACCTGAAAAACAACACATTATCGATGCCTTTAGCTTTGAAGTAGGAAAAGTGAAAAGTAAATCTGTTCGACAGCAAGTAGTGGATATGTTTGTTCATGTGGATAAAGTAATGGCTACCACAGTGGCAGACAACGTTGGTGTTAATCGACCTAATGGCGAGCAGTCTAAAGTAACGGCCTCTTCACCTGCACTGAGTCAAGCCAATACCGTTAAATTACCTTATACGTTGAAAGTAGGCGTCTTAATTGGTGATGGCTTTGATGCAAATGAAGTAGGGGAAGTATTGAAATATTTAACAAGACAAGGTGTGCGCTATAGCATAATCTCTGATCGACTAGGTGTGGTAATAGGGAATAATGGTGTGCAATTAACGGCTACTGACACATTTATTACAACCGATGCTGTATTATTTGACTCATTATATGTTGTTGGAGTAAAGGCAAGTAATCAGGCGAAATTCAATACTTATATCGTCAATTATATAAATGAAGCATATCGTCACTTTAAGCCTATAGGATTTGCTGCAACTGGCACAACCTTCTTCAATATGTCGAATGCCAATGTAGGGCCAGGAATCGTTTTAGCTACAGGTAATAAAGATTTTCCGAAAAAGTTTGTAGCTGCCATTGCCCAGCAACGATTTTGGCAACGAAATATTTATTAAAAAGATCAATGAGCGTCGAATACTCATGAAAGAGAAGCAAATACCCGCGGAGAGAAAGCCTTATACCTGCGAAAGAGAAACGAATGCTCATAAACGTATATAAATAAGTCAAAAGGCCTTTCATTGTAATGAAAGGCTTTTACTATGTCTGTCATTGCATTCAAAATTTGCAAATGATATGGTGGTACATGAGGTGAAAATTATGGAAAATTTTGATATTGCTATTATTGGGGCGGGACCAGGTGGCTATGTGGCTGCCATACATGCAGCCAAGAATGGCAAAAAAGTAGCACTCATCGAACGAGATAAATTGGGAGGAGCCTGCTATAATGTTGGCTGCATTCCATCAAAGATTTTATTGGAGCATAGTAAACTTGTGCAGGAAATAAAAAGAGGGAATAGCTGGGGAATAGAAGTGCCTAAAGTGGAAATTAATTTTCCTCGACTAATGCAACGGAAAGATACAATTATTCATGAACTACTAACAAACATTGAGCAATATATTATCGATAATCATATAACTTTATATCGTGGTGAAGCTTCAATCGTAAAGGACTTAACGATAACTATCGGGAATGAGACGATAATGGCATCAGATATAATTTTAGCGACAGGTAGTAAACCCTTTGTTCCACGATTCGAAGGGTTAGAGACATCCACCTACTATACGACGGACACATTTTTTGAGATAGACAAGCTTCCAGCCCAGCTAACAATCATTGGCGGGGGCGTAATTGCCATTGAAATGGCGTTTAGTTTAGCACCACTTGGTACAAAGGTAACAGTGCTTAATCATAGCGAGGATATTTTACAAACGGAAGAGGCGGAAGCAAGACCGCTGATTCGAGAAAAGATGAAGAAATTTGGTATTGAACTTGTGACAGATTTTCATTTTGAAAAATTTGAAGGTAATATCATTCATACATCTAAAGGATCTTATACATATGAAAACCTTTTATTTGCTACTGGACGTCGTCCCAATATAGAAATTGCTGAGCAACTAGGATTAGCTTTTGATGGTCGATTAATCGCTGTTAATGAGCATTTTGAAACAAGCCTGCCGAATATTTATGCGATAGGTGACTTAGTGGGTGGTTATCAACTTGCACATTCTGCCAGTGCTGAAGGAATTTACGTTGTCGATTATATTGTAGGAAATCAACCAATACCAATTGATCAAACAAGCATTCCACGTTGTGTTTATACAAACCCTGAAATTGCTACATTTGGTTTACTAGAAGAGCAAGTCAAGGCACCGTACATTGTAACGAAAATGCCACTACAAACAAACCCAAAGGCATTAATGGAGGGGAATACTGAAGGCTTTGTCAAGCTAATTTCATCTAAGGATAATGGGCAAATTTTAGGGGCTTGTGTAGTAGCTGATGGTGCAACAGAAATACTTAATGCACTATTAGCAACAAAAAATGCTGGTGGTACAGCTCGAACACTTGCACATATGATTTTTCCACATCCTACTGTATCGGAGCATATTGGAGATGTGGCTAAAGCTGTGTTTGGGAAAGCAATACACCAATAAAAAGCTGTTGACATTCTAGAAATTTATGTTAAATTAATTTTATAAGAATACTAGGAATTTAAGTTAACTAGACATCTAGAGGCTTCTATTTTACAAAACGGTGTTTCATCGATTTGTAGAATAGGGGCCTTTTTTATAACATTGCTAAAAGGAGTGGGCAAGATGACAAAAGCAGTCATTATTAATGGAAGTAATTCGAAAAATTCTAGAGTTACCGCCATTCATGAAAAGGTGGAGAATCATTTTATTGCACAAGGAGTAGAGGTTCACTCAAATTATATACATGAGCTCCCAGCTACAGATTTATTAACAGCGAATTTTTCTAGTAAGCAAATACAGTCTGAAAATGAGCATGTTAAGGAAGCAGATTTTATTGTCATCCTTACACCAATTTATAAAGCATCCTATACAGGTATTTTGAAGACTTACTTGGATCTACTACCGCAAAAAGCCTTGCTCGATAAGGCTATACTCCCCATTGCTGTAGGAGGTTCGATTAGTCATCAGCTCTTATACCCATCTGCATTAAAGCCAGTATTAGCTGTACTAGGAGCCACTTCCATTACCAATTCTGTTTACATTGTAGATAAACAAATTATACGTTTGGAAGAGGGCGGCTTTGCGATAGAAGAAGAGGCTATCAGTAGACTTGAAGCACAATTAAATCAGTTGCAGCAAGCATTCATTGTTAATTAGAATAAATAAAAACGCATTATAGGGGCATCCTATAATGCGTTATTTTTTAATTTCCTTCTGGATTTTCTTCATTCTCCACAGGTATTGTAGAGAGATATAAGAAAGCCTCATCTTGCAATAGCAATATTTTTTCTTCACAAATTCCATGCGATAATGGTCCAGAAAAAATGGACTCCCACCATGTTCCTGTTGTTGTTGTCATTCATCTACGCCCCCGTTTCGGTTTTAATATGTAGTTGTATATTTCCCGAGATGAAAAAACTAAAACATTTCATTTCACATATTGCTATTTCACCCCCTCGATGTAGAAAGAGGATTTTTGCCTCTCGATGTTGTATCGTATAGACAAAGATAGTTTGTTTCAAAATGAAAAAACTATGTATGCCATTTTAAAAAAAGGGGTGCTTTCTTGATGAATTTTACGTAAAAAGATGTGGAAAATATGATTAAAGATCAAAGTCAATTTTATTTTTCACGTGCTACAAAAAGTGTGAAATTTAGAAAAGAGCAAGAGCCGATGTTAAAAAGGAGGGTGTCGTAATCGGAGATGGAAGTAGTAAAAGAAGGTTACTTAGACCTTCGTAAAAGTGAATTTGAAGCGTATGCAACAGAAATTGGCATTGTATTAGATAGTATTTCATATATGGTAAAACATGTAGAAGAATGGATGGAACCAGAAGCAGTCAAAACACCAATACAATATCAAATGGGCAAGAGCTTTATTGTTCGTGAGCCCTATGGCGTAACGTTAATTATTGGGCCATTTAATTATCCATTCCAACTTGTAATGGAGCCACTGATTGGCGCCATAGTTGGAGGAAACACAGCAATCGTCAAACCATCAGAAACCTCTGTACACACAGCAGTCATTGTGAAAAAAATCATTGAGGAAACATTCCCGTCTTCATATGTACGTGTCGTGGAAGGCGAAAAGGAAGAGGTTACGGCTCTTATTCATGCTTCCTTCGATTATATCTTTTTTACAGGTAGTGTAGCCGTTGGTAAAGTAGTAGCAAAAGCTGCTGCAGAACGTTTGACACCAGTTGCGTTAGAGCTTGGTGGCAAAAGTCCAGCAATTGTCGATCAAACAGCAAATCTAGAGGTAGCAGCAAAGCGGATTGTGTGGGGTAAATTTACTAATACTGGACAGACATGTGTGGCCCCTGATTATCTGCTTGTACACAAAGACGTTTATGACCGTTTTATGAAAATATTAAAAGAAACAATCCGTTCGTTTTATGGTAAAAATCCTTTAAAAAGCCCTGATTATGGACGTATCGTTAATTTAAAACAATTTGATCGTTTACAGCAAATAATTGTGGAGGAACGTGATGCCATTACATATGGTGGACGAATAGATCGGGATGATTTATATATTGAACCTACAATAGTTGAATATGTAAAATGGACAAGTCCATCCATGCAGGAAGAACTATTTGGTCCTATCTTACCTGTTATGATGTATAATGATTTGCCACTTGCCATTCATCAAATCCGGCAATTACCAAAGCCCTTAGCGGCATACTTCTTCTCAGAACATGAAAAAGCCATGCAATACTTTTTAGAAGAATTACCATTTGGTGGGGGATGTATTAACGACACCATCACACATGTTGGAAATTTACATTTACCATTTGGTGGTGTAGGTCCATCAGGTGTGAAAGCATACCATGGCAAAGCGAGCTTTGAAAACTTTACTCACCCGAAATCTATCTTGAAGAAATCTTCCAAGCTGGAGACAAATGTGTTGTTCCCGCCATATAAACAGAAAGTGAAAATTGTGCGCTCAATTATGAAATAGTTTAACAATGGAGGTATCTTCTTGATGCCTCCATTATAACTATAAGCTTACCATGCATAGACAAGTGTTCTCTAAATAACCTTTTCTCGTTATGTCGAAAAATGCCGATTGGTGATTATAAATGAAAATTTGAAGAAAACATGATTTTTTCCTCAAATGAAAGCGGTTTCGTTGAAAAAACACTAGAGAGGCATTTTATTTATCATGAAATAAGTAGTAAAATAAGTTCAATAGAACGTGGGGGATTTCATATTGTCGTTTTTTGTCGATTATTAAGAATGATGACATGAGTGTAGAGATTGATTGGAGGATTATGAAATGTATGCAGAGGAATTGTTAAGCGCATTACCTTTGAAAAAAATAATTGGCGTGCTGCCAGATCAGGTTAGCGATATCGTAGTAGATTCAAGAAGTGTGCAACCAAATAGCATGTTTGTTTGTATCAAAGGGTATACAGTAGATGGGCATGATTATGCGCAAAAGGCTGTAGATGGTGGCGCAACAATTGTTGTGACGGAGCGAGAATTACCGTTAGGAGAGACAATCGCACAAGTGATTGTGAAAGATACAGATCGTGCAGTAGGTTTACTAGCTGCAAAGTTCTTTGATTATCCTTCAAAGGACATAACGATGATTGGTGTAACGGGAACGAATGGTAAAACATCCGTAACAGGAATTATTCAAAATATAATGCATGGTATGGGCGAGAAATCGGCTTTATCAGGCACAATTGGCTTTAATTTAAATGGAATTTTATATGAATCAGCTAATACAACGAGTGATGCGTTATCGACACAACAAATGATTTTCCGTGCAAAAATGGAAGGCTGTCGATTAATGACAATGGAAGTTTCATCACACGGGTTAGCACTTGGACGTTTAGCAGGTGTTGATTATGATATCGCTATTTTTACGAATCTAACGCACGATCATCTTGATTTCCATGGTACGATGGAGGAATATGGCCATGCAAAAGGCTTATTATTTTCCCAACTTGGACAAGATTTAGAAAAAAATAAATTTGTTGTGTTGAATGCAGACGATGCTTGGTCAGAGAGATATGCTGCAATGACACCATTTCCAGTGTGGACATATGGTTTAAAAAATGAAAATGCTGATTTCCGCGCCATTAACTGTGAATATCACGACTATATGACATCATTTGACGTGGAAATGCCTGAAGGAATTTATCGTGTAAAAATGAATTTGCTTGGGGAATTTAATATTTATAATGTATTGGCAGCCATGATTGCGTTTTATGGTAGGGGCTATTCAATGGAGTCCATTATTGAACAAATCGAGCAACTACCGCCAGTCAAGGGTCGTATGGAGAAAGTATGTTCAGATCTACCTGTGCAAATTTTTATTGATTATGCCCATACTCCAGATGCAATTGAAAAGGCAATTCAAGCAGCGCAACCTTATAAAAAGGGCAAGTTGATTTTCTTAGTTGGAACAGGTGGCAATCGTGATAAATCAAAGCGTCCTGCCATGGCTGAAAAAGCGTCTGCTGCGGAATATGTTATTTTAACGACAGATGATCCACGCTATGAAGACTTCGATAGTATTACAGGCGATCTTGCTAAAGGTATGCTTCATGATAATTATGCTTGTATTGGAGATCGTGCAGAGGCAGTGCGCCATGCGATTGAAATTGCTGAACCGGGTGACATGATTATTTTTGCTGGTAAAGGCCATGAGGATTATCAAATTATCGAAAATACAAAATTTCCACATAGTGATGCAGAAATTGCGATAGAAGCAGGCCGATTAAAATTCGTGTGATGAAAGCTAAATTCTTAGGAAACCCTTTTAGTTGTAACTAAAGGGTTTTCTTTTTTGAGATTTCATGTAAAAAGGTTGTACGAAAGGCAAGTCTTCTTTTATTATTATTAAGTATGAAAAAAGGAGAATGACGAGATGAATTCAAATTTAGAACAAGATATACTATCGCGTCGTACTTTTGCCATTATCAGTCACCCTGATGCTGGGAAAACGACGATTACAGAAAAGCTTTTACTTTTTGGTGGTGCTATTCGTGATGCAGGTACAGTAAAAGGTAAAAAAACAGGTAAATTTGCAACATCGGACTGGATGGAGATCGAAAAACAACGTGGGATTTCGGTTACTTCATCTGTCATGCAATTCGATTATAACGGCTCTCGTGTGAATATCTTGGATACCCCTGGTCACCAAGATTTCTCGGAAGACACATATCGTACATTGATGGCTGTAGATAGTGCCGTCATGGTAGTGGATGCTGCCAAAGGGATCGAGGCACAGACTTTAAAGCTATTTAAGGTTTGTAAAATGCGTGGTATTCCTATTTTTACATTTATTAATAAGTTAGACCGTCAAGGGAAAGAGCCGCTTGAATTGATCGAAGAGCTTGAAGAGGTATTAGGTATCAATGCATATCCTATGAACTGGCCAATCGGTATGGGTAAAGAGTTCCTTGGTATTTATGATCGTTACAATAAACGCATTGAGCAATTCCGTACAGATGAAGCGGAACGTTTCTTACCAATTGACGACAATGGGGAGCTTGCTGTGGAGCATCCAATGAAGGTGACTTCTTATTATTCACAAGCAATGGACGATATTTTACTTTTAGATGAAGCGGGGAATGCGTATTCTGAGGAAAAAATTCGTCGTGGGGAATTAACACCTGTATTCTTTGGTTCAGCATTAACGAACTTTGGTGTTCAAACTTTCCTGGAAACCTATTTACAATTCGCACCGACGCCACAGCCAAGAATTACTGAAGATGAGCAGTTTATTGATCCTGTGGAGCATGATGAGTTTTCAGGTTTTATTTTCAAGATTCAGGCCAATATGAATCCAGCACACCGTGATCGTATTGCCTTTGTACGTATTGTTTCTGGTAAATTTGAACGTGGAATGAATATGACGTTATCTCGTACAGGGAAGTCATTTAAAGTCACACAATCTACACAGTTCCTTGCAGACGATCGTGAGACAGTAGATGAAGCAGTTGCTGGTGATATTATTGGTTTATACGATACAGGAACATACCAAATTGGAGACACTGTTGTAGGTGGCAAGAAAACATTCCAATTTGAAAAATTACCACAGTTTACACCAGAATTATTCGTCCGTGTAACGGCGAAGAACGTTATGAAATCAAAGCAATTCCATAAAGGGATTTTACAATTAGTGCAAGAGGGTGCTATTCAATACTATAAAACGCTGCATACAGAGGAAGTTATACTTGGAGCAGTTGGTCAATTACAATTTGAAGTATTTGAACATCGTATGAAAAATGAATACAATGTGGAAGTAAAAATGGAGCCAATTGGTTCGAAAATCGCACGCTGGATTGAAAATGAAGAGGATGTCAAAGAATCAATGTCATCAGGTCGATCAATGCTTGTAAAAGACCGTTTTGACAATCTTGTTTTCCTATTTGAAAATGAGTTCGCTATGCGTTGGTTTGCAGATAAAAACGAAAACATTAAACTTTATAGCCTTTTATAATTATAAAACACGAATCGACAATTTTGCGATTCGTGTTTTTTTGCAAGGAAAAATGACACTGTTTGTAGAATATATACATTATTAGGAAATATAAGTTTCCTTAGAGATAGTATCTCAATAACAGGAGCTTATTTATAAAATAATCTCCTTTTCGGCTATCATAGAAAGGAAGAGGTAGAAAAGGAGTTTGTTTATATGAATATTAGTCATTTTTCTATTAAAAGACCTGTCTTTACGATTGTTACTATGCTTTTTGTCATCATACTAGGCGGTGTATCTTTATTAAAAATACCGATTACGTTAATTCCAGAGTTAAATCCTCCTATTGGAGTGGTTGTCACCTCTTATCCTGGGGCAAGCCCGACGGAGGTAAATGAAAAGATAACGAAGCCATTAGAGGCTACACTTGCCACCTTACCTGGTATCAAAAAAATCCAGTCAACCTCACAGGAAGGCTCCAATTTAATTGTGCTTGAGTTCAACTGGTCCACAAATATGGATGTTGTCCAACTTGATATTTTACAGCGAATTGATATGACCCCATTGCCTAATGATGCTGGCAAGCCTAGTTTCCTAAAATTTGATCCGTCTCAATTTCCTATTATTCAGCTGTCTTTACGTGCGGAAAATAATCAAGTAGATGTACGTGTATTAGCAGAGCACTTAGAGAAGGAACTGCTACGGACAGAGGGTGTTGCCAGTGTGAATGTTTCTGGCAAATTGATTGATGAAATCCAAATAGTATTGGATGAAGCAAAGCTTGTTGAAAAAGGCTTGACTCAGACAGACGTGATGCAAATAGTTCAAGCGAATAATGTGTCTCTTCCTGGTGAGCCTGTTTCAACAGATGATGGCAAAATGCTAACAACACGTATAGTTAGCACATTATCTTCTCCGGAAAGCATTGCCAATTTAATTGTTTCGGTGGACCCTTTAACGGGCAAATCATTAACCATTGGTGATCTTGCAACCGTTGAGAGGACAGAACAACAATCTATTACCACAACACGAGCAAATGAGCATCCAGCAGTTCTTATGTCTGTATTACAGGAATCTGGTGCAAATACGGCAGAGGTTTCTAAGGATTTTCAGAAGGCCTTAGAGACATTACTAAAGAAAGATCAGTATAAAGGTATCACAGCAGATATTTTAATTGATCAAGGTAATTATGTGGATTTAGCGATTAGTAATATTGGCTCTTCCTTACTCTTAGGTGGATTATTTGCGATGTTCATCCTATTTGTTTTTTTACGTAGTGTAAAGAGTCCGATCATCATTGGTATTGCGATTCCTTACTCCGTTATTGTCACGTTTGTTTTGATGTTTTTTGCGGATTTTTCCCTCAATATTATGACATTAGGTGCTCTGGCACTTGGAATTGGTATGCTTGTGGATAATGCCATAGTCGTTATTGAGAATATAGAAAGACATCTAGGACTAGAAAAGGACCCGATAACTGCAGCAAAGGAAGGAACAAAGGAAGTAGCCCTTGCCATTACAGCTTCCACTTTAACCACAATAGCAGTATTCATTCCTGTTATGTTCATCGAAGGATTGATTGGTCAAATATTTACAGAGTTTGCCTTAACAATCTCATTCAGCTTAATTGCATCTTTAGTAGTTGCGCTTACAGTCGTTCCGATGCTAGCAAGTCGACTTTTAAAAATGAAAAACAATAATTTTTATGTACAACGCAGTAAATCACGTTTTTATAGGCATTACAAGGCATCAATTGTATGGGTACTAAAGCATCGAATGCTTATACTGCTTTTTACAGTGGTTTGCTTTAGTCTTTCTTTGTTTGGACTGACTAGAATAGGTACTGAATTTTTACCGCCTACAGATGAGGGATTCACCTCTATAAGTGTCAATCTTGAAAAAGGTGTCGCTGTATCAGAAACAGAAAAGATTGTTAAGCAAATTGAGGAACGTTTAAAGCAGGAAAAGGATGTAGATGTGTATGTTAGTTTAATTGGCGGTACACAACAATCCCAAGCACGTGGACAAACTAGCGCCAACCAAGCTGAGATATATGTAAAGCTTGTCCCATTAGCAGAAAGGCAACGTTCCATTTTTAAATTTGTAGAAGAGCTAGAACAAGATATACAGGGAGAGCTTGAAGAGCAAGCTGAAATTACATTTAATGTATCGACAGCTACAGGATCGTCACCACACACCTTAACATTCCGTTTAACAGATTCCGATGAACAGAGGCTACAGCAAACTGTTAAGAAAGTGCAGCAGGAACTACTAGCGATTCAGCAAGTGACAAATGTCTCTACGGATTTAGATAATACTGTTCAAGAGATTCAAATTGAGGTTAATCGTGAAAAAGCAAAAGACTATGGTTTTGCTCCAGCACAAATCGCTCAAACTGTAAATCAAATGACAAAAGGTCAATTAACGTCCCAATTGATTACTGATGACGGTGCAGTATTACCCGTTTATACAGGTTTTGGGCAGTCATTTAATACGAATATAGATGCTTTAAAAGCCATGCAGCTGCGTTCGCCAGCAGGATTATTTGTAAAATTAGAGGAAGTGGCTACCGTTTCTATACAAGAGGGGCCAGTATCCATTCGTCGTTCTGATCAAGCAGCAGCAGTGGCCTTTTTTGTAGATTATGAAACAAAGGAATCGTTGGGAGGAATCTCTGCAAAAGTAGATAAAGCATTAGAACAAGTTAATTTACCATCTACTACTCAAGTTGTGTTCAGTGGGGACAGAGAGCTCTATGATAGTGCAATTGATGATATGTTACTAGCTGTGATGCTAGCCATCGTGCTTGTATATATTGTGATGGCAGCTCAATTTGAGTCATTTAAATATCCGTTTGTTATCATGTTTACTGTTCCATTAATGATCATTGGTGTGGCGATAGCTATGTTCCTAACAAATACTTTAATTGGTGTAACCTCAGTTATCGGTATCCTAGTACTAGTAGGAATAGTCGTAAATAACGGTATTGTGCTGGTAGATTATATTAATCAGCAAAAGGCAATGGGCATGCCAGCTTATGAGGCAATTTTACTTGCTACCCAAGATCGGCTTCGTCCAATTTTAATGACAGCCTTAACAACTATTTTAGGGCTTTTACCACTCGCACTGGGCATTGGAGAAGGGACCGAGATGAATCAGCCAATGGGGATTGCTGTTATCGGAGGGCTTATGACCTCAACTTTACTGACGCTGTATATTGTACCGATCATTTACAGTTTAATGGATAAAGAAACAAGAAAGATGCACTAGGTTCAAGGGGGAATGGGAGATGAAGGTTCATTTTTTTACAGGTTTTCCTGGTTTCATTTCGAGTCAACTAATTCGAGCATTATTTCAAAAGAAACAAGCACAACAAGTAATTACCATCGTATTGGCAGGTGAAACCATAAAGGCACATAAAGAAAAAAACAAAATATTAGAGGATTTTCCTGACTGTTCGATTCGAATTGTAGAAGGCGATATTACACTACCAAACCTTGGATTAGAAAATCAAATCATCAAAGAAATTGTACCGCAAATTGAAGTGCTTTGGCATTTAGCTGCTATCTATGATTTAGCTGTACCACGTGATATTGCCTGGAAGGTAAATGTTCATGGTACAACAATGGTTAATGATTTTGTTCGCACCTTACCAAATTTACAGCGCTATATGTATTTCAGCACTGCCTATGTGGCTGGTACACGTGAGGGCATACTGCGTGAAAATGAATTAATTCGACCAAGAGCATTTAAAAACAACTATGAGGAAACAAAATATGAGGCTGAGCACCGAGTAGAAGATTTAAAATCGGAAATACCATTGACAATAATTAGACCTGGAATTGTTCGTGGTCATTCCCAAACTGGTGAAACCATTAAATTTGATGGTCCTTATTTCTTCTTAAACTTAGTTGAACGTTTAAAGGGTTTACCTTTTATTCCGTACATTGGTCAAACTTCATCGACAATTAATGTAGTGCCAGTTGATTATATTATAAATGCTTCTACTTTTCTGGTTAGTGAACAGAGTGCAGAAGGGAAGACACTTCATTTAACTGATCCTAATCCTCACCCTGTACAGGAGGTATACCGTACAATGGTGAAACTAGTTACAAATTCTTATCCAAAAGGACGTTTACCATTTACATTGGCTAAGCTTTCATTGCAGATTCCATTTATTCGAAAAAAATTAGGTGTCGAACAAGAAACATTAGATTATTTAACATGGAATGCTTCATTTGATACGACTGAAGCACATCATATCTTACAAAAAGGTGGTATTACATGTCCTGATTTTATACAGACGATGCCAAAAATGATTGAGTTTTATTTAGCACATAAGGAAGAGAAGAGCTATCAAATTCAGATTAAGTAACGAAAAAAACATATAGATATTTTTGTCAGTTGTAAATGATAGTGCTATAATATTTGAAAGAAGATACCTTCGACAATTTGTCAAAGGGGAGTAGCTAACAGGTAATTAACTTTCCCTGGTTTCACATTCGTCAAGACATGGTACAACCATCGGGTGTGATAGTGAATGGCTCTATACGTATGACGTGTAGATTGAAGTACCATAAATAGAAAGGGTACGAATTTACTTAGCGAGACCTTTGCCTGAATTAGGGCAGGGGTTTTTTTCTTTTATACTTGAATGACAGGGTCATTGAGGGTATAGAGAGCTTAGAGGAGGCACTAGAATGGAAGCGATTTTATTACAATATGGCTGGGTATTAATTGTCCTTGTTGTATTAGAGGGATTACTAGCAGCTGATAACGCGGTAGTAATGGCTGTTATGGTGAAGCATTTACCACAAGAGCAGCAAAAAAAGGCGTTATTTTATGGACTATTTGGAGCATTGATATTCCGATTCTCCGCATTATTTGTTATTACTGTTTTAGTGAATTATTGGCAAATACAAGCGGTCGGTGCAGCTTATCTATTATTTATGTCTGCGAAAAATATATATGATTTACGAAAACATAAAGATGAAGAAGAAGCAGCAACCGAAAATGGTGGAAAAAAGGGTTCGGGTTTCTGGTTAACAGTACTAAAAGTAGAGGCTGCCGATATAGCATTTGCTATTGATTCGATGCTAGCAGCCGTTGCAATTGCTGTAACTTTGCCACACTTAGGTGAATTTGATATTGGTGGCATCAATGGCGGTCAGTTCATTGTGATGCTCCTTGGTGGATTTATTGGTGTCATTATGATGCGGTTTGCTGCCCAATGGTTTGTAAAAATATTAAATGATTACCCTTCACTTGAAACAGCGGCATTTCTAATCGTTGGCTGGGTAGGTGTGAAGTTAGTTGTCTTAACATTGGCTCATGAGAAGGTGGGAATATTGCCTAAAGAATTTCCACATTCCACGGCATGGGAGTTAACATTCTGGATTGTCCTAATAGGTATTGCTTTTGTCGGCTATTTAGTCGGTGTAAGAAAGAAAAAATAAGTAGATGAACGTTGGAGGAATAGTTATCACTATTCCTCTTTCTTTTTTTATGTATTTTTTCTATACTATAATCTATCTAGTTGGGCATCATATGTGGGAGGAGTTGTTAAAGTGCCTTGGAAAAAATCATCAAATAAACTAGTCACACCATTTCAGGTACTTGTTTCTTATTATTTTATAGCGATAGCGATTTCCTTCCTGTTATTACGGCTTCCAGGCGTTCATCAAGAAGGTGTAAAAGTCTCTTTTTTAGATAGCTTGTTTACAGCAGTAAGTGCAGTAAGTGTTACTGGGTTAACAACCATTAATATTTCGGAAACCTATACTACCTTTGGGCTTGTAATGATTCTTGTTATTTTACAGTTAGGCGCCATTGGTATTATGTCACTTGGTACCTTTGTGTGGCTGCTTGTTGGGAAAAAAATAGGCATGCGTGAGCGACAGTTAATCATGATTGATCATAACCAGTACAGTGTCTCTGGTGTTGTTAAATTAATCCGCGAAATTTTAAAAATTTTATTTGGCATTGAATTAACGGGTACCATTATTTTAACGCTACATTTTACCAATTATTTTGATACATTAGAAGAAGCCTTTTTACATGGAATTTTTGCCTCTATTTCTGCTACGACAAATGGAGGATTCGATATAACGGGAATGAGCTTACTCCCATTCCATGATGATTATTTTGTACAGATGGTTACCATGGTACTGATTGTATTAGGTGCTATCGGATTTCCGGTATTAATTGAATTGAAGACTTTTTTGCTTAATCGACGCGAGAATTTCCGTTTTAGTTTATTTACTAAAATCACTACTTCAACATACGCTATTTTATTTATAGTTGGTGCACTTGTCATTTTACTCCTTGAATCATTCCATTCTTTTAAGGAAATGTCTTGGCATGAGGCATTATTTTCAGCAATGTTCCATTCTGTATCAACGAGATCAGCTGGACTGACTACTTACGATGTCACGACTTTTAGTGAAGCTACAGATATATTCATGAGCTTCCTGATGTTCATTGGCTCTTCCCCAAGCTCAGTTGGTGGAGGTATTCGCACCACAACTTTTGCCTTGGCCATTTTATTCTTAATTACCTTTGCTAGAGGAAGAGAGGATATCCAAGTATTTGGACGAGAAATTCATTTGATTGATGTCTTCCGATCATTTGTCGTAATTTTATTAGCCTTTTTCATGGTATTAGTTGCAACCCTTATCTTGCTTATAACAGAGCCACACGCATCTCTTATTCAAATTATTTTTGAAATTACTTCAGCGTTCGGTACATGTGGTATGTCGTTAGGCATAACATCTGATTTATCAGTGGTTGGTAAAATCATTATCATTATTTTAATGTTTATTGGTCGAGTTGGATTAATATCATTCCTTTATACTCTTGGGGGTGGCGGAAGAGGAAAGAAATCAGGCTTCCACTATCCGAAGGAACGAGTAATTATTGGTTAAATTTTTAAAGTATGTGAGGCATTAAGTAAGGAGTAATTCCATCGTAAACCTCATATAAAAGTAAAAAATATTATCTTGTCATAAAATATTCAAAAAATTTAAACTTTTATTTCCTGATTAGATAGATTGTTTTTTGGGCATTTTTTACAAAGTTTTATCAATCTTTATTTAAGGAATTTGACCTATATTGGTAAGGCTGGCTATGAGTACTTAACTAACCGAACAATGAAGCGCAGAAGGAATAAATTTAGCAGTCTTTATTGTTACTATGAGGATTTAAGAATCGTTTAAGTAATAAAAAAAGCTAGTCCTGATAGTTATGACAGGACTAGCGTTTCTTATTAGTTAGAGTAGATTGTTGCAAAGTAAGGTGCTTGACCATGTCGGAAATAGGTTAACAGATAGCCATTTTTTTGTACAATTTTGCCATTTGCAAACTCTTGGTAATCAAGAGCATGAGGGATAATCAAGGTATGCTTAAACAACTCTTTTTCAGTTAACTTAAAGTTAGCAAATTCCTCGCCTGCGATAGCTGGATCTTCTCGTAAAGCGTGATAAAGGGCTTTTTGTTGCTCTTCTGTAGGACGCTCATTCCACCATAGCTTCCGTGGTTGGAACTGCTGAGCCATTAAGTAATCAAACTGCATTAAACTCTGGACAATGTTTAAATTCACATCATCAATCGTTTCTAAAAACATTAATAAACGACGGAATAAATCCTCTAGCTGATGACCAATACGAGACCAACCTTTTGTTTCCCAATATGTTCCGAAGTTTTGGAAGAAATCAAATGGTGTATCAAAGACCTCTGTAACCAAGTATTCAATCGTATGATCCATACGGTGATCATTCCAATACTTTTCAAGAACATCCTCTGCATGCTTAATACGGACGATATCATCAAATGTTAGAACATTATTTGAAAAGATTTCGTAAGGAGATAGATCCACATAGGTATAGCCAAACTTCTCGGCTTCTAATCGAAGTCCTGTGCCGCGTAAAAGTTTCAAAAATCCAAGCTGTAATTCCTCTGGCCGCATTGCAAAGACATCATTAAATGTTTGACGAAAACTAGCGTAATCTTCCTCTGGTAAACCTGCAATTAAATCTAAATGTTGATCTATTTTTCCGCCATCTTTCACCATAGTAACTGTTCGCTTTAGTTTTTCAAAGTTTTGACGACGTTTTACAAGAGTATTTGTTAAATCGTTCGTAGATTGAACACCTATTTCGAATCGGAACAAACCTTTTGGTGCATTATCATTTAAGAATTGAATGACTTCAGGGCGCATTATATCAGCCGTGATTTCAAACTGGAATACAACACCTGGTTTGTGTTCATCAATTAAAAATTGGAACATTTCCATTGCGTAGCTACGACTGATGTTGAAGGTGCGATCTACAAATTTAATTGTTCGAGCTCCGTTATCCATTAAGAAACGAATATCCTCTTTTATTTTTTCACGGTTAAAGTATCGGACGCCAACTTCAATAGAAGATAAACAAAATTGGCAGCTAAATGGGCAGCCTCGGCTTGTTTCGATATATTGAATTCGCTTACCTAGATAGGGCAGATCCTCCTCAAAACGAAAAGGACTTGGTAATTCGCGCAAATCAATTTTAGGTGGCATAGCGTGAATCTTGACTTTCTCGTCCTCTAAATAACAAATACCAGGAACATCTTCTAACAATATTTCACCGTGGAAATAGCGCAGTAATTGTTTAAATGAAGTTTCTCCTTCACCCATCACAATGAAGTCTACCTCAGGTATTCGACGTAACCAATGGTGACAATCATAAGAAACCTCAGGTCCCCCGAGCAGAATTTTAACATTTGGACAGACAGTTTTTAACATCTTGATAACGTGAATTGTTTCTTCGATGTTCCAGATATAGCAACTAAATCCAACGATATCAGGTTTTTTTTGGAATAAATCTGATACAATATTAAAAGCAGGGTCTTTAATAGTATACTCTGCTATAATTGGATTAAACTCCGGTAAAGCTGCGCCTTTTAAATAGCGCAATGCTAAATTTGTGTGAATATACTTTGCATTCAAAGTAGTTAAAATAGTATTCATGCAATAATCTTCCTTTCAACATCCTATTGTATCAGTCAAGTATCTGACATACAATATAATTCTTTTTACCTATTTATTTTGTGAACGGTTCGTGAAATAATTTAAAATACTTAAATTTACTAAATTTTGTAATAATAGAATCGTGCTGTCATAAAGTATAGTAAAGGCTCAAAATTCGATTTTAGAGGTTTTTTACTCTTTTGAAAGGTTCGGTGAGAAAGTTGAAGCAAAATGATATTAATCAATGTTTTGGAAATCTTATGAAAAGTACTTCGTCACCAACACTTATACTCAATAAAGCAGGGAAAATTTTAAACGTCAATGAGGCTGCTATCAATCTTTTCAATCTTAATTTAACCTATATTGGCTATTTAGCTATGGACGAGCCATCTAATTTTAAATGGACTAAGTTCGTCAAACAGTTACAAAATGATTTACGTTCAGAGGAAATTTTCAATATTCGCACAGTTGGAAATGACTACGAAATGTTATCTTTCAAATGCTTTTATGATCCTAATACAGAGGAAATTGTTGCGCAAATTTCAACATTAAATGATGATGTTGCCCATAAATTATATGTTAGCCAAGCACATGAGAGAGCGCAATCTTTTAATGCCTACGATTACTTACCTTATGCTGTTATTGTTAGTGACGCTAGTGGTATTATTCTTGGGCTAAATAAATATGCGGAAATGTTTCTGAAAGTTGAAAATTCGCAGCTTCTTCATAAAGCGCATCAGCATATATTTGATTCATTTACATTGAAAAAAGGGCAAATTACAACCTACCTTTCTAAGTTAATGGGTGAAAAACATGCAAGCATTCATGTAGTCGATGAAACACAAGTAAGCAGAACTTGCTATTATGAAATTTCAAGTATTTTTGATGAATACAATAATATTATTGTCACTGTGATTAATGATGAAACAGAGAAAAAGCAACTTCAACATAAAGTTGAGCATCAGCAAGCATTAAACGTTGTGGGACAGATGGCAGCGAGTATTGCACATGAAATTCGTAACCCATTAACTTCTTTAAAGGGTTTTACTGAATTACTAAAATTAAATGCTGATGATGAATCACGCATGTATCTCTCTGTTATTGACAGTGAGCTTCAACGGATGGAACAAATCTTATCCGAATTATTAGTTTTGTCTAAGCCAACAACGATGAAAGTGGAATTATTAGAACTGGATCATATTGTAAAGCAAGTCATTGAGTTTATGCTACCAGATGCACTCATGAAAAATATTATGATTCAGTATATTTCAACCTCTAATCAAGTCTATATTGGCGGCAACGAGAATCGACTAAAGCAAGTGCTGATGAATTTAATTAAAAATGCAATGGAATCCATGAATAATGGTGGTACGATTACCGTCGAAATGGCAACAAATGACTGTGCGATTGTCGAACTTATGATAAAAGATGAAGGTGTTGGCATGGACAGCACGACACTTCAAAACCTATTCCAGCCTTTTTACACGACAAAATCAACAGGGACAGGACTGGGCCTTGCTTTCGTGAAAAAGGTGATTGAAGAACATGAAGGAGTAATTGGCGTTAGTAGTGAACTACAGAAGGGGACATGCTTCCATCTGCAGTTTCCAATTTACACATTCAATCAGATGGATACAATGGAAGTATCCACAAAAGATTCTGCTTATTTAGTAACATAAAGAAAGTAAAAATGGTTGCATAATGAACAACAAAACCTTCTAAATCATATATTGCTTTTGACAATGCTTTTCTAATGTCGCTATAATGTCATGTATAAAGAGCGAAGTGAGAGGAAAAGAATATGCCGTCAGAAGATCTAAAACAATCTTTAAAATTATATATTGTATTATCACGTGCACTAAAAGCAATTAATGAAACAACACATCAATTATTTCAGGATAATGGTTTAAACCCAACTGAATTTGCTGTTCTAGAACTTCTCTATCATAAAGGAAGACAGCCATTACAGCAAATTGGCAATAAAATTTTGTTAGCCAGTGGGTCTATTACGTATGTCATTGATAAGCTAGAGAAGAGAGGTTACTTATTACGAGTATCTTGTCCTGCTGATCGTCGTGTTACGTATGCAGAAATCACCCCTGAAGGTGAAGCTTTTATGGGAGAGCTGTTCCCAAAACACGAACAGCATTTGCATGAATTAATGAGTGTACTATCCCCAGAAGAAAAAGAACAAGCTATTACGTTATTGAAGAAAATTGGCCTTTCTATAAAGGACCTATCTTATTAAAAAAGTTGTCTCATTGATTTGAGACAACTTTTTTGTGATCAAATAGAAGGACGATAGACTATGTCTATCGTCCTTAGCATTTTATTATTTTTTAGATATAGTTGCTGCCATATTAAGCATAGCATCTGTTAAATCTTGTTCATCATTATCATGAATAGTTAATTTTGTAATGAGACCATCTTTCTCAAGGACAACCCCAATTACTTTCTCAGTGTCGAAGTCCACAACATAACCCTCGATATTTTGAACATCTTTAAATGCTGCTAATTCCTCAGCAGTTAGAGCTACTGTTTCACCAACTGCGTTCATATAATCTTGCATAGTTGTTTTTACTTCTTCAAAGCTCGATTGTGAAGCTTCAATTGTTTCAATACGCATAAACACTTCGTCATCATCATTGGACACTAACATGTCTTTACCAGGCTCTTCTTGTGTCAGTGTAAAACCAGGAAGCTGTTGTAGTTTATAGCTTTGATCAACACTTGCTGATTCAGTTGCCTTTTCAGTTTTATCTACACCATTTTGAACGTATTTTACATCTTGTTGAGGCTGTTTAGAAGCATCCTCTGTATTTGTATCATTTGATGCAGGTGTATCTTCTTCTTCCTCATTTGATTCACCTGCTGTATCATCTCCAGATGGTTTTTGATCGGCAGCAGTATTTGATGGCTCATTTTGTTGAGCATCTGAATCCCCTGTTTTATCAGATGTATTACAACCTACAACTAATACGGCTGTTAGTAATAATGCAAGAATAGAAACTAATTTTTTTTGCATAAAAAACCCTCCTTTTCTAAATTAAACGTTAGTAAAGATAAAATGTTTCCAAATATTAATGTTATGATGTTAACGGCAACACTAAAAATAATAATAGTACAAAAACGACATGAGCTACAATAACAAGTGGCATACTTTTACGCCATTCATATAAGAAGCCCCAAATAATGCTTGTTACCAATGCAGCAATGACACCAAGCATAAATCCGCTAAGGGCAATTGATACAGCACATAATACTGCGGTAACTATGACAGCCAGCGGTGGGCGCATAAAACGTTTTAACTGTTGTTGGATATAACCACGCCAAAATAATTCTTCACCTATGGCAACGATAAATACGAGTAAAACATAGTGCCAAATATTTTGTGGTCCGTAGCTTGCTAAAAATTTTTGAACGGATTGTACTAAGTTATTATTAATATATGGAGCGAGCCAGTAACCAAAGCGAATAATACCATATGTGATGGTACCGTATCCAATACCAAAGAGTAAAAATTGCCATGTAGGTAATTGATCTTCAATGGAGCCAGCTAAGATGGCAATGGCAATACATACTAGTAGAGTGAATGCATACATGTACCAAAATACAGCTTGGTTAGCAAAGGTAAAAGCAAGCATACCATAAACGAATAATAAAGAAAGGAGAAATAGTATTGTTTGTTTCGAATTTGTTAGCATATTCGACCTCCATACCTTAATCTTATCAAAAAAATAGTCCCTTATCATCTATTAAGACAAAAAGGGACTATTCAGACTATTAAGCTTCATTAGTATATAAAATTTTATATCGTTTATGATTGACGACCGTTTTTTCTTCAATTTCAAGGGAATCAAAATTCTCCATATATGTTAAATTAACGATCACCGAATTTTCATTTACCTTTTCTACAATACCTTGGAGACCATTTTTAAACTCGATAATATTTCCAACTTCAGCTATTTTCACAGACAGTCAGCTCCTTCATCGACTAATAATATACAGTTTGCATGAAAAATTGGTAAACGTAAAGCTTTTTTTAAATAATTCATAATTTATTACACAAATGAGGCAAAGAGAGGAATAAAGTTCATGGAAAAATACGAAAATATGCTTAAACAATTACAAAATGGGGAAAGAAAAAGTATTGAAATTCAAAAGGAAGAATTTTACGAATTTCGTGAAATTCTTGTAAAACACCCATTATTTAAACATTATAGAGGTGAGGCCAAGCAAAATGGGCGAATTATCTATACTTATACTGAAACACCTAGAAGTTAATTTGTCGAACATTGTCGTAAGTTAATGCTGTAAGAAATGAAATATAAATGTATAATAATGGTATGATTATTTGTGTGTGGAGGGTTGTATGAATGGTCAATCTACTCTTGAAACAAATGGAACAAACTCGTGAGATGATGATTCGCTCAGGTGTAGAAAACGGGTTACAAAATGCAAAAACCATTCAACTGAGTCGCAGATTAGATCAGTTAATGAATACTTATTATAGACAGATGGCATTTGAAGAAGAAAAAGATCAAGAAGACTAAAAAAGATTGTTCCAGTATTCAGAGTAAAAAACATTTTAACATATATGTTTAAAATGCATTTCAATGGGGAATAACTTACTATGAACACAGCAACATTCTCATTTCCCCCTTTAGAGCAGTGATCCCCCAATCACTTGCTCTCTTTTTTTTGCTTATTCGGTATATATGCCCTACATATAAATTTTAGTACAAGTTGTGGGAAGAGTTTGAATTATTTCATTCCTTCACCTAAACTGAAAAGATATAGAGTTGGACTCTCACGGAGAGTACAGAAATTCTAGAACAAAGGAGCATGTACATATGACAAAGAAACGTATTGCATTTATTGGAACTGGAGTAATGGGTGCTAGTATTATTAAGCATTTACTAAAAAATGGTCATGAAGTAACCGTCTATACCCGTACGCAAGAAAAAGCAGAGCCTCTTGTTGCCTTAGGGGCGTCATGGGCAAGCTCACCTGCTGAAGCATTTAAAAATCATGAAATTGCCTTTACAATGGTTGGCTATCCTTCAGATGTAGAGGAAGTATATTTTGGGGAAAATGGCCTCTTCCAAACAGCAGAACAAGGCAATATTGTCATTGATATGACGACTTCAGAGCCATCTTTAGCAAAGAAAATTTATATGTATTCTCAATCTATCGGTGTAGAGGCTTTAGATGCCCCTGTTTCAGGTGGGGATATTGGTGCTCAAAATGGCACTTTGTCTATCATGATTGGTGGCGATCAGGTCACATACGACAAGGTATTGCCAATTATGAAGCAATTTGGAGAAAATATAATTTATCAGGGTGAAGCAGGAGCTGGGCAGCATGCAAAGATGTGCAATCAAATTGTTATTGCCTCTGG
Source organism: Lysinibacillus sp. S1 (assembly GCF_044986265.1). Taxonomy (NCBI): domain Bacteria; kingdom Bacillati; phylum Bacillota; class Bacilli; order Caryophanales; family Bacillaceae; genus Lysinibacillus; species Lysinibacillus sp. S1. The sequence continues at coordinate 1,889,643 of NZ_CP173154.1, read as the reverse complement.
TATGATTGGCGTGTGTGAATCACTAGCTTATGGACTAAAGGCAGGATTAGATTTACCTACCGTATTACAATCGATTTCTTCAGGTGCAGCAGGTTCATGGTCTTTAAGCAATTTAGCCCCACGTATGATAAAAGAAGATTTTGCACCAGGCTTTTATATTAAACATTTTGTAAAGGATATGAAAATAGCTTTAGACGAGTCAAACAAAATGGGCATAACATTACCAGGACTTGCATTAGCCTATGAAATGTATGAGAAATTAATCGCAGCAGGCTATGGTGATAATGGTACACAAGCACTCTTAAAGTATTATAAATAATTCGCGATGGGATTCTGAATAGGAAACCTGAAGGCTCCTTAAATGGGAGATCTTCAGGTTTTTTTGTTTTACTCTTTCCCGAAAAGTTGAGAATCCAGTGAGAAGCTGGATGCGCCTGCGAGAGTAAAGTAAAGAGCTATTGCACCTAAAGCTAAATCTAATTCATAACCAGCCAATCCATCTGCCCCGATAAAGCCGATGCTAAGTTTTGCTGTAAAGATCGCCACAATCATTGTAATGGTTAATAAAGCACCAAATATTCTTGTTGCTAAACCTAAAATAATTGCAATTCCACCAACTAATTCAATAATTGCCACGATATACGCCATAAATCCTGGTATACCTAGGCTATCAAAGAATTCAGCTGTATAGCTAATGCCACCTTGAAATTTTTGAAAACCATGCACTGCAAAAATAACGCCTAGAACGATACGTAAAATTGTTGAACCAATATTTTGCATAATAAAGTAACTCCTTATCTTTTTTTGCTTACAATTCGTAACTTAGTTTATTTTTAAAAACAACTTTTGTCAAGTAACTTAATGTATTTTTAGAACAAGTTTTTTTAAAAAGTGATATACTCTTAAATAGGAACTAATATACAAAGGGGGGAAGTCATTTGGATCAAAAAAATATTTGTCCGCGATTTGAAAAAGCACTCATGATATTAAATCATCGTTGGAATACGCTACTTATTTATCAGCTATTAGATGGTCCGCAAAGGTATTCGACCATTAAAAATCAGTTGAATATTAGTAGTCGTGTATTAACAGAACGTTTAAAGGAGTTAGAGACTGAGCAAATAGTGCTACGTACAGTAATTCCATCAACACCAGTTGTCATTGAGTATGAACTTACAGAAAAGGGTTATGCTATTGCACCTGTGCTAAAAGCGATTGAGCAATGGTCCTCTGAATGGGTAACCATAGATATAGAATGATAAAAAGGTATTCAAGCGAGGGGCTTGAATACCTTTTTTGGTTTTACACAGAAAATAAGCGTTCAATTATCGACCATTTGGCAGTTATTTTTCAGTGAATTTACTGTTATATTGTAAATAATATTAATTTTCTTTAAAAAAAGGTATTTTTTATTTCAGAGAGAAATTAATTGTTTATTATAGAGAATGGAGAGGAGGGTTTTATGAAGAAGAGTACAGCTATAGACGTACAACATCGAAGTCAATTAGCCATTTATTTATCATTACCGATACTTTCATGGGCATTTTATGATTTTGCGAATACAATTTTTTCTTCAAATATAAATACAATATTTTTTCCCTTTTACATGGATGAGGTTTTAGGAACAAATGAAGTCATGCAACAAGTTGCGAGCACCTTTATATCTTATGCAAATGCCATTGCAAGCTTGTTGCTCGTTATCTTTTCACCCCTTTTCGGTGTGTGGATTGATAACACAGGTTATAAAAAGAGATTTATTGTATGGTTTGCATCCATATCTATTCTATTTACATTTATGATGGGAATATTTGCTAATGTACAAACCACTGTCAATTACTCTGGTGTGCCTCTTAGTTTATTTTTGGTAGTTGCAAGTTTTGTCATAGCAAAATTTTTCTTTAATTCAAGTTTAGTATTTTACGATTCTATGATGGGTGATCTAGGGACAAAAGAAGAGATGCCACTCATTTCAGGGTATGGTGTTGCAATCGGGTATCTTGGTACACTTTTTGGATTACTTGTTTACTTGTATGTTGGTAACAGCGATTTTCATCGAGCGTTTATCCCAACAGCCATTCTGTATCTACTCTTTTCATTGCCATTATTCTTAATTAATAAAGATACACCGATCCCAAAGTCCCAACGAAAGTCCTTAAAGTTTTTAGATGGTTATAAAGAAATCATTCAAACATTTAAAGATATGAAGCAATATAAAGCAATCTTTACCTTTATGATTGCTTATTTCTTTCTAAATGATGCCATTGCTACAACGATTGCTATGATGGCTGTTTATGCGACAACGATTGTTGGCTTTAGTTCTGGACAATTTATCGTACTTTATTTGGTCTCTACTGTCTCAACAATCATTGGGTCACTTGCCTTTGGGTATATTACGAAATCAATAGGCGCTAAACGTGCCATTACAATTGTTGCACTTATTATGATTGTTGCTTTGGTATTCGCTGTTTTTGCTTCAGCACAATGGATGTTCTGGCTTGCTGGTAGTCTATTTGGTATATCACTTGGCTCAATGTGGGTGACATCTCGGACATATATTATTGAATTATCACCGAACGAAAAACGTGGACAATTTTTTGGGTTGTTTGCTTTTTCAGGTAAAGTATCCTCCATTATTGGTCCAGCTATATATGGAACTGTTACATTATGGATGAAGGATTATGGTACTATTGCTAGTCGTGTAGCATTATCAACGTTGATCGTTATGACTGTCGTTGGTCTATTGGTACATCTAAAAGTTAATGATAAAAATGGAAATAGCAAGTAGGAGAAATGTATTGCCTATGATACAATTGAATTATAAACAGATGTAGAGAAAGGAGCGGGGTTGCATTGGAACATAAAGGAATATTATTAGAAAGTGGCACAAATGAGCTAGAGATTGTTGAATTTGAAGTAGCAAACAATAAGTTTGGCATCAATGTTATTAAAGTAAAAGAAATTATTCAACCGATCCCAGTAACGTTTATCCCACACGCGCACCCGCATGTAGAAGGAATCATTCAATTAAGAGGTGAGGTATTACCTGTTGTAGATATGCTACGAGTATTAGGAATTCAAGGTGCTGAGCGTAATCCACAACAAAAATATATTGTCGCAGAATTTAATAAACAACGTGTCGTTTTCCATGTAGATAATGTAACACAAATTCATCGTATTTCTTGGAATCAAATCGAAAAGCCTTCAGATATGTATCAAGGGGGTACATCACAAGTAATTGGTGTGATTAAACAGAATGAGCAAATGATTCTATTACTAGATTTCGAAAGAATTATGGTGGATATCAATCCTGCATCAGGAATTAGTGTGGAATCTGTTAAAAAGCTCGGTAAACGTGAGCGATCTGGAAAGCGAATTTTAATTGCAGAAGATTCACCGTTATTACGTAAATTACTGTTTGATACTATGAGTGAAGCTGGTTATGACAATGTTGAATTCTTTGAAAATGGCCGCGATGCTTATGAATACTTAGAGGGAATTGCAAAGAGTGGTAGTGACATAGCAGAGCATATTCAATTGGTGGTAACGGATATTGAAATGCCACAAATGGATGGCCATCATTTAACACGAAAAATCAAAGAGCATCCCGATCTTCAAAAGCTTCCTGTTATCATTTTTTCAAGTCTAATTACAGATGACCTTCGTCATAAAGGTGATCAAGTAGGGGCTGAGGATCAAATAAGTAAGCCAGAAATTGCAGAGCTCATTTTACGTGTTGACCAACTTATTCTGTAATCACCATGGCTTACATGATACTTCTCAATTTTAATAATGGGTATCCTGCAAGTATAAATAAATGAAAGTAAAGTCGGATGCCTTAATTAAGAGGGTCCGATTTTTTTGTATATGTCCAAATATTATGAACAAAATAAATGGTAGATGCTTGAAGGATGTGATTATTTGAATGAATTAAAAACAGCTATTATTGATATCGGCTCCAATACTATACGATTAGTATTATATCAATATGATAATGAAGAGGGACTTCGTGAGCTTGGAAATATTAAGACGGTAGCACGTTTGCGTACATATTTACAGCCCTCAGGAGAGATGTCTGATGAAGGTATTCAAGTGTTATCAGAAACTTTATTAACATTTAAAGCCATGCTTGAGGATTTTGAAGTAACAGATGTAAAAGCTGCTGCGACTGCGGCTATTCGACAAGCCACTAATCGAGACAAAATTATAGAGGAAATGAAAGAACGGACTGGTATCCAAATAGAGCTTTTATCAGAAGAGGAAGAGGCCTATTTTGGCTACGTTGCTGTTGCTTATTCCATGGGTACGAAATCGGCCGTAACAATCGATATCGGTGGTGGTAGTACCGAAATTACGCTGTTTGAAAATAAAGAAATTCAGCAATCACATAGTTTCCCTTTTGGGACAGTTTCTTTAAAGCAACGTTTTGTTAAAGGTGACATTATCAATAGTAGTGAGAAAAAAGAGCTTCTTGCCTTTGTCAAAGAGCAGTTCCAAACACTCCCTTGGATAAAAAATGTTGCTCTACCTATTATCGCAATTGGTGGTAGTGCGCGTAATATTGCTCAAATACATCAACAAAAGCATGATTATCCTATTGCCAGCGTACATGGTTATGAAATGACAAAGGAAAATTTGGATGATTTAAGCTTATTTTTAGGGCAATTAAGCTTTCAGGAATTGAAACAATTGGATGGTCTCTCATCTGACCGTGCAGATATCATTGTACCTGCATTAGAGGTATTTAGAGTGTTGATGGAGGTAGTTGGTAGTGAGACCTTCCAACTGACAAAGCGAGGTTTACGTGAGGGACTCATTATTCAACGGATTTTGCAAACAGATACAAAGGCGTTTGATAAATATAATGTATTTGAAGGAAATGCTAGAAGATTAGCACGTCAGTATGGTCGGAGTGAAGTGGAAGTAGATTATTTAATGCATTTAGCAGACCAATTGTATCGTGAATGTTGTCATTTAGGCTACTTGCAATATCATCCAGAAGATTTGCATTTATTAGCAAAAGCGGCGAAGGTTTTTAATATAGGAGAGTATATCGAATTAAGCTCTTCAAGCCAACATACTTTTTATTTAATTGCGAATCAATCCATTGATGGTTTAAATCATTTAGAACGAGTAAAACTAGCACTTCTTGCCTCCTATAAAAATAAAGATTATTTCGAACGATTTGCTGCTCCATTTGCTACATGGATGAGTCGGGAGGAACATCGTAAAATAAGAGATTTCGGAGCGTTATTAAAATTTGTCTATGCATTAAATGTTTCAAAACGCAATATAGTACATGCTATTGAAATGCACACCGAAGAAGATCATGTTCAGCTTAATATTTATGTAAAAAAGAATGCTGCGGCTGAAAAGTATCAAGCCAATCGACATAGAAAGCATTTAGAACGTGCATTAAAAATCCCAATGAAGATCAATTTTATTGAAGAAGGGTGGAACAATGGATGACAACTGAAGTAACGAAAAACGAGCTACATGGGGAAGAGTTCTCCGAAAACTACAATCTATTGTTAGAGGAAATTGCAAAGCCTCAATATTATAATAATCGTGAGTTAAGCTGGCTTGCCTTTAATGAACGCGTGCTAGAGGAAGCAGAGGATATTAATAATCCTCTGCTCGAGCGTTTAAAATTTTTAGCTATATTTAGTTCCAATCTAGATGAATTTTTTATGGTTCGTGTTGCAGGCTTACAGGACCAGGTACGTGCTGGTTTTCATAAGCCCGAAAACAAATCTGGCTTAACGCCGAAGGAACAGTTGGCCAAAATAGCAGAACGCACACAAGCATTAGTGCGTCGACAAACTGAGGTGTATAGACATTTAATCTATGATTTACTACCTCAACATAATGTACATATTGCGGACATGAAAGATTTAAATAGCAAGCAAAAATCATTTATCAATGAAATGTTTGCAGAAACTATCTTCCCTGTTTTAACCCCTGTTGCAGTGGATGCATATCGTCCTTTCCCAACTTTGCTTGGTAAAACTTTGAATTTACTAGTGCTGTTAGAGCAGGATGAGTCAGATCTTGAAAGTCGTGAAAAAGTGGCGATTGTCCAAGTTCCATCTGTGTTAGATCGCTATATAAAAGTACCGTCCGAAGAAGGTAAGACAGTTGTAGTTTTATTGGAGGATGTGATAGTAGCGCATATTGAAAAGCTGTTTTATGGCTATAGCGTAAAATCAGCACAAGCCTTCCGCTTAACAAGAAATGCAGATTTAACTATCCATGAAGAAGGGGCTCGAGATCTTCTCGTGGAGATCGAAAAAGAGCTGAAAAAGCGAAAGTGGGGAGTAGGAAGCCGTTTAGAAGTTCGAGTTGGAGAAATGAACGAGGAAGTGCTGCAATACTTACTAGATGAATTCGAAATAGAAGAATCGGATGTATTCCATATTGATGGTCCTTTGGATTTAACGTTTATGTTCTCTTTTGTGAAAGGTATTTCAGTAGGTCGTGAGCATTTAGAATATGAAAGCTTTATCCCACAGCCACCTTTAGATTTACAGTCTGACGAAAATATTTTTGAAAAAGCACTTCAACAGGATATATTTTTCCATCATCCATATGAATCTTTTGCCCCTATTGTTGATTTTATTTCTGAGGCCGCTGTCAACCCAAATGTGTTGGCTATAAAACAGACATTATATCGAGTAAGCGGGAATTCACCGATTATTCAAGCGTTAAAGCTTGCCGCTGAAAACGGTAAACAAGTAACGGTATTAGTGGAGCTAAAGGCTCGCTTCGATGAAGAAAACAATGTGCACTGGGCAAAACAATTAGAACAAGCAGGTTGTCTTGTGATCTATGGGATGAATAATTTAAAAACGCACTCAAAAATCACGCTAGTCGTTAGTCGTCGTAACGGCAAAATTGAACGTTTTGTCCATTTGGGTACAGGAAATTATAATGATGCTACTGCAAAAATTTATACGGATATGGGCATAATAACGACAGATAAAGAGTTTGGCATTGATGCGACAAATTTCTTTAACTACTTAAGTGGCTATACAGAAAAGCCTACCTTTAATCATTTAGTCGTTGCACCATTTGATATACGCGATGAGTTTATTCGGTTAATGGATGAGGAAATTGCCTGTCATAAAAAATTTGGAAATGGTTTTATTCGTGCAAAAATGAATTCATTGACAGACAAAGATTTAATGATGAAGCTTTATGAGGCATCGATTGCGGGTGTAAAGGTCGAGCTTATTATTCGTGGTATATGCTGTATTAGACCAGGAATCCCAGGTATTAGTGAGAACATTACCGTAACAAGTATTGTTGGTCGTTTCCTTGAACATTCTCGTATTTATTGGTTCCATCATAATGGGGAAAATAAAGTATATTTATCCTCTGCAGATATGATGACACGCAATATGATTAAACGTGTGGAAATTTTATTCCCTGTATATGCAAGTGAAGCAAAAACTCGTATTATTGACATAATGAATGCACAATTAATGGATACTGCCAAAGCCCGTATTCAAGACTCTAATGGTAAGTATCATTATAAAGAGTTTGATCGTAGCGAAGATCCATTAAATAGCCAGGAAATTTTCTTGAAGGATGCATTAAAGCCTACGCTAGACGAAGAATAGAGCAAACACGCTACTTAGTGAGGGATAGAATGAAAAAATGTAGAGAAAATGTAGCGCCATTTGCAGAATATCAACAGCTCATGCAACTGAATCCATTTGATGCAATCATTTGTTTGAGACAAGTTGATAAGACAGTGTTTGAGGTCGTTGAATTTAATGAAAAGCTATCGTCAATGATTGAGCTGGAGGATATAACAGCCAAAAACGCTGAGAACTTTTTTACTAAGCAATGCTGGCTGCAATTGTCGGGATTTCTAATTGAAGAAATCAATAAACAGCATACTCTAAAATTAGGTAACGGTCATCAAGAGAAAACATTTATGCTTCATGTTCAGCACTTTTCTGAATCAATAGTTGCCATTATTCTTCGAGCGACACCATTTGAAGAAAATCCCTATTTACAGTTCATTGAACAACATATAAGTCCAGTGTTAACGACAGATTTACAAGGTCGAATAATTCATCAAAATATTGCTGCTACTGCTACACTATCGAGAGAGCAGCACAGTCTAATTGGACTAGATATTTTTTCATTACTCGAAAGTAAATATCTCAATGAGTTTAAACTATTATTTACCAAAACAATCGAAGGTTCAGCGTTTGGCATGCCTAAATGCTTATTGAAAGGTGATTTACTAAGCAAAGAGCCCTTTTATTTAAGAACGCATCCAACCTATTATAATGGTGAAGTTGTGGGTGTCCACCTATTTGTTAAAGATGCTAATTCATTTATGAATGATCATGAAGCATTCTATTACCTAGCACTAATGGATGAATTAACAGGTATTTGGAATCGAAAAGCTTTTAAGGAGCATTGGCTACAGCATTTAAATGATAAAAAGCAAGAGCATAAGCAAGCCGCTCTTATTTTAGTTGACATTGACCGTTTTAAAAAGTTTAATGAATCCCTTGGCGAGAGCAAGGGAGATGATTTGATGCGTATGTTTAGTCATAGGTTACGGGAGCTTTGCTACTCAAAGTGTTCGCTATATCGATATAATAGTGATGAGTTTATTTTTGTGCTAAAAGATGCAACCATCCAAAAAATTGAACGAACTGCAAACTTGATTATGGACGTATTAAAACAGCCATTTATGATAGATGGACAGGAATATTTTATTAGCGTATCGATTGGGATTTCACTTAGCCCAGCAGATGGTAAAGATATCGAGACACTTGTACGGAAAGCAGATAAAGCTTTATTTTCTGTTAAAGAACATGGTCGTTCACATTATCGCTACTACCGTGAAGATATGACGGCCATTTTTCCAAACGAAGCATTAATGGAGGCACATTTACGTCGAGCAATTGAATTTAATGAGCTAAGTCTTCATCTACAACCGCAAATGGATTTAGCAAATAATAGCATCAATAGCTTTGAAGCATTATTACGATGGAATAACCGTAAATTTGGTTTTGTATCACCAGCACAATTTATACCTATTGCGGAAGCCTCAGGGTTGATTATTGAAATTGGTGATTGGATTATTGATGAGGTATGTCGTTACCAAAAAGAATGGCAATCGAAAGGATATCGTCCTGTACGGATTGCAGTCAATATATCCCCAAAACAGTTTAGAAAAGAAAATTTTGCCCGAAAAATTAAAACAGCTTTAAAGAAATATGGTGTACCGCCTGAATTATTAGAAGTAGAAATTACTGAAAGTTCCATGACAAATGTACATGAAACATTTTCGATTCTTACAGAACTGAAGCAATTAGGTGTTTATGTGTCTGTGGATGACTTTGGGACAGGCTATTCCTCATTAAGTTATCTCAAGCGTTATCCGATTGATATTATTAAAATTGATCAGTCATTTATTGCAGATATAGCAAAGGATGACAAAAATGAAGCCATCATAAAAGCCATTATTTCGATGTCTCATAATTTAGGATTAGAGGTCATTGCTGAGGGAATTGAAGAACCAATACAAGTTGATTTTCTCAAACGCCATCGTTGTCAAAAAGGGCAAGGCTATTTGTATAATAAACCATTACCAGTTGAAACGATTGTACAACAATATTTTGTAAGCTAGAAAACGGGTAGCACTTTCATCACAAAATAGATGAAGTGCTACTTTTTTATTTGCCGTTTTTAAGACCGTTTAAGACAATTGCTGTGAATTGCGACATTTCAGAGGCTAGGTCAAAGTCTTCACTATGTATCAACCAATCATAGACATTCGCACGCATACAGCGCTGAATAAGTGTTTGTATGGTAGCAGCAGAAACATCTTGTCTAAATTCCCCATGTTGAATTCCTTCCTCGATATATGTATTCATTATCTGAAAAATCTTACGTTGTGGATTGATTAAATAATGATCCTGTTCTACTTGGTTTGTCATAGCAGCCGTATATACTGTACGTAATAAATCCTTTCCCACAATATTGGTTAAATATCTCATTTGCTCTTGATACACTAAGAGTATTTTTTCACTTGCTGGTAATGTGGGATCAATATTTTTTTCAACTGTACGATAAAAATTATCAAGCTCCTTAAATTTTTCTAAAATAACATCATATTTAGATGGGAAATGTGTATAAAATGTACCCTTTGAAACATTACATGCCTTTGTAATTTGTTCAACAGAAACATGTTCATAACCATGCTTGTTAAATAAATCTAAAGAAGTTTTCAATAATTTTTCACGTGTTTCTAATGCCTTTTTCTGTCTGCTTGTGAGTGTTTCCATTGGTAGCTAATACCTCCTATATTAAATATTGTAAAATATCTTTTGTAAAAAAGATTCTGAAAATATTAATTTTTTAATTGACGAGATGGATTTCGATTGATTATGATTTAAATGACCGAAGTCAATGACTGCGGTCAATGATGTTATCTCGTTACTAATGTTACTTTAAAAAATGAAAGTTGGCTAGTATATCATCAAGTTTTCTGTTGTATTTTCAAGGAATGGGGAGGTCACAATGAAGAAAAAATTGGGTTTTATTGGCTTAGGGAATATGGGTTTACCGATGGCTATTAACTTATTAAGAGCAGATTATCAGGTATATGGTTTCGATACGAATGCGGAAGCAATGGAACAATTCGCAGCAGCAGGTGGTTTCGGCCTTGAGACAGCTATGGATATTGCGAAAAAATGTGATGTTATTATGACAAGTTTGCCTACCCCTCAGGTTGTAGAATTGGTTTATCAATCAGAGCAAGGAATTTTACAACATGCAAAGAAAGGGTGCCTGCTGATTGATTTTAGTACTGTTAATCCCGAATTGAATGATACGTTACATACAGAAGCTATAGCTTTGGGATTACGTTATTTGGGAGCGCCTGTCAGTGGGGGTGTCATAGGGGCTATCAATGCTACATTAACTATTATGGTTGGTGGTGGCACAGATGATTATATAAGTGCTAGCAAAATATTCAGAATAGTCGGTAAAAATATTTATCATTTAGGCACATCTTCAAGTATAGGAACGCGAATTAAATTACTCAATAACTTAATGATTGGCTTTTACACAGAGGCAGTCGCTGAAACGATTGTACTTGGCGAAAAAATGGGTATTCAGGCAGACACGCTCTATGAAGTATTAAATAATAGTTATGGACAAAGCCGTATTTATGAACGTAATTATTTGGAATATATGAAAAATGATAATTATGAGCCGGGCTTTTCGACAAATCTACTATTAAAAGATTTGAAGTTAGCTAAGGAAATGGCGGATGAAGCAGGCGTATCGCTGCGAATCGGCGAAAAGTTAGTGGATCTTTATAGTGAAATTGCTCAGCAGGGCTATGGAGAAAAAGATATGTCTGCAGCTTATTTAAGTTTAAAAGAAAAATGTAAACTAGAACAATTTTAAGAGGAGGAAATGGATATGACAACGACACAAGAGGTTAAAACATTAACACATTTTATTGGTGGCAAATTGGTTGAAGGAAAAAGTGGCCGATTCGGTTCGGTATTTAACCCAACAACAGGTGAAGTCATTGCTAAGGTACCCCTTGCAACAGTAGAGGAAACACAAGATGCAATCGAGCAAGCTCAAGCAGCATTTCCGGCTTGGCGTGATACATCAGTGGCTAAGCGTGCAGAAATTGTATTAAAGTTCCGTAACCTTATCACTGAAAATATGGAAGAGCTATTACAAATCATTTGTACTGAAAGCGGTAAAACGATTGAAGATGCCAAAGGTGAGATTACACGAGGACTTGAATCTGTTGACTTAGCCATTGGTGCGCCACATTTAATGAAAGGAGAATACTCCGTAAATGTTGGAGGTCAAATAAATGCTTATTCTGCAAAATATCCATTAGGGGTTGTGGCAGCAATTTCTCCATTTAATTTCCCCATCATGGTGCCTCTAGCACAAACGAGTATGGCCATTGCTGTAGGAAATGCGGTTATTTTAAAGGCATCTGAGCGTGTGCCAATGACTTCATTATATGTTAGTGAGCTTTGGAAGAAGGCGGGATTGCCTGATGGTATTTGGACAGTAATCAATGGTGATAAAGATGCGGTCAATGAACTTTTAGAAAACCCAGCTGTGCAAGCGATTTCATTTGTTGGATCAACACCAGTAGCTAAATATATTTATGAAACAGGATCAAAGTACGGTAAACGTGTCACGGCTCTTGGTGGTGGTAAAAACAATATGGTCGTGATGCCAGATGCGGATCTTGAACAGGTTGCTAATGCCTTTATTGGTGCAGCTTATGGAGCAGCATCCCAACGTTGCATGGCAATATCTACTATCATGCCTGTAGGAAAGGATACTGCTGATCGCCTAGTGGATATTCTTAAGGAAAAAATTTCTAATCTGAAAGTAGGCCCATATACAAACCCTGATTCAGATTTTGGCCCTGTTATTTCTCAGCAATCAAAAGAAGCAATTCTTACTGCAATTAATCGAGGGGAAGCCGAAGGAGCTTCAGTAATTTGTGACGGACGAGAACTTGATATTGTCAAAGAGTCTAAAGGGTTCTATGTAGGGCCTACATTATTAGATCATGTAAAGCCAGGCATGGAAGTTTACGAGCAAGAAATATTTGGTCCAGCTCGCAATGTTGTTCGTGTAGATTCCTTAGAGGAAGCTATTACACTTATCAATAAGCATGAGCTAGGTAATGGTGTCACAATCTTTACGAATGATGGATTAGCAGCTCGAAAATTTACAACAGAAATTGATGTTGGCATGGTTGGTGTCAATGTACCAATTCCAATTCCTGTTGGCTACCATAACTTTGCAGGCTTTAAAGGATCTCGTTTTGGTGAGGGGCATATGTTTGGCCCAGATCAAGCACGATTCTTTACAAAAACTAAGACAATTTCAGAGCGTTGGATGGCTGGCAATGCCTCCTCAGCATCCACGTTTTCATTCCCAAGCAATAACGACTAATAAAACCTAGAGCTGTAGAGTTATACAGCTCTTTTTCTAAAAAAGGGGATGGGTGGGGTGTAAATGTTAGAGTATATTGGTCTTTTTGGTAGTTTAGCATTATTAGTTTATTTAACAATGAAGGGTGTAAATCTACTTATTTCAGCACCGTTAACTGCGCTGTTAGCAGCCTTAACAAACGGTCTTGCATTTTTTCCTCAAACAGCTGATAAAGATCAGGCCAACTTTCTAACGAGCTATATGGATGGATTCACCGGATTTGTTGGTTCATGGTATTTAATGTTCATGGCGGGCGCCATTTTCGGCAAAGTCATGGAGGACACAGGCGCTGCAGATAGTGTCTCTAAATGGATTGTAGAAAAAATAGGGGTGAAATATGCCACATATGCTGTAGTTTTAGCTGCAGCAGTACTCACATATGGTGGTGTTTCAGTTTTTATCGTAGCCTTTTCAGTTTATCCAATGGCTATTAGTTTATTTAAACAAGCAAACTTTCCACGACGTTTTATTCCTGCTGCACTGGGCCTAGGTTCTGTCACATTTACGATGACATCAGCAGGCTCACCTGAGATTCAAAATTGGATACCAATTCCATATCTTGGTACAACTCCATATGCAGGTTGGCAAGTTAGTATTGTCGTGGCTATTTTTATGGCCGTTGGTGGCTCGCTTTGGCTGAATTGGATGATTAAACGCGCTGTTAACAATGGGGAAATTTTCATTGAGCGCTCCACCGATCCAGTAGCTGATGAAACAAGAAAGCTTCCGAGTCCCCTTTTGAGTCTCATACCATTATTAGTTGTTTTAGTCATTTCTTATATTTTCCATGATTCACTTGGAACCTCTGCTTTAATTGTAGCCTTAACTAGTGGCTGTATCGTTGCTTATTTAGTGAGTTACAAATATGCAAAGTCAGTTGGCGCAACATTAGCAGCAGGTGCAATGGGTGCTATTATTGCCATTGCAAATACGGCGGCTGTTGTCGGCTTTGGCGGGGTAGTAAAAGCAACACCATCCTTTGTTGCAACTGTTGATGTAATGACCAATATCCCTGGCAGTCCGCTGATTGGAGGAGCCTTAGCAATTGCGGTTATTGCTGGTTTAACAGGTTCAGCATCAGGGGGACAAACAATTGCTATGCCCTTACTAGCACCGCATTATATCGAGATGGGTGTAGATACAGAGGCGTTGCATCGGACAATCGCTATAGCATCTGGTTCCCTAGATTCATTGCCGCACGGAGGATATGTTGTGACAACCATCAATTCAGTATGTAATGAAAAGCATAAGGATGCATATATGCCATTTGGAGCTTTGACGGTTATTATCCCTATCATAGGTACAATACTTGCAATCATATTATTCTCATTAGGGATGTAGGAGGGATGAAGTATGCAAGGAAAAACGGTTTTTATTACAGGGGCAGCTCGTGGTATTGGTCTTGCTATGGCACAAGCATTTGCTGAGCAAGGGGCTAATGTTGTGATATCAGATAAAAATGAACAGCTTCTTGAGGAAGCCGTCGCACAATACCCCTCTTTAACTTCCTATATATGTGATGTGACAGAAGAACAAGCCATAAGAGAAGCCATTGATTTTACGATTAATGAATTCTCAACATTAGATATTTTAATCAATAATGCAGGATTTCAACATGTGTCGCTTATTGAGGATTTTAAGACAGAAATTTTTGAGTCAATGCAAAAAGTGATGGTCGTTGCTCCCTTTGTGGCGATGAAGTATGCGTTACCACATATGAAGAAAAATCAATTTGGTCGTATTATCAATATGGCCTCCATCAATGGCGTCATTGGGTTTGCTGGGAAGGCGGGATATAATGCAGCAAAGCATGGTGTGATTGGGCTTACTAAGGTAACGGCACTAGAGGTGGCGACAGAGGGAATTACGGTAAATGCTATTTGTCCAGGGTATGTTGACACGGAATTAGTACGTAATCAGTTTATGGATTTAGCACAGACACGGGGTATTCAAGTGGAAGAAGTTCTTGAACAAGTGTTATATCCACTTGTACCGCAAAAACGTTTACTTGATGTCTCAGAAATTACAGGACTTGCATTATATTTAGCAAGTGATGTAGCAAAGGGGTTAACCGGCCAGGCCATACTATTAGATGGTGGCTATACAGCTCAATAGCTTAGGAGGGAAAATATGATTCAAACAAAAACCATCTTTACTGTTCATTCTCCAGGAACGATTGTATATGGTCGAGATTCATTTGAAGAAGTAGGAGAGTATGCGAAAAAACTAGGTTCAAAGGCATTAATTATTAGTGATCCAATTATGGACAGTTTAGGCTTTATCAAGAAATGCCATACACTGTTAAAGACCCAAGGGATAGACGTCGTTTCATATATAGGGGTGACAACTGAGCCAGATGATACGTATGTTGCAGAGGGATTGCAGCTTTTGCAGAAAGAAAACTGTGATGTCATTATTTCTGTTGGTGGTGGTAGCTGTATTGATACGGCGAAGGCGATTGCAGTAGTGGCTACAAATGGCGGCTACATAGGAGATTATATGAAAATGGCAAAGGTTGCAGCTGAAGCACCAATTCCACACATTGCGATACCAACAACAGCAGGTACAGGCTCTGAAGCAACAGATGCCACTGTTATTACCAATACAAAAAGTGATGTGAAAATGATGATTAAGCAACCAGCTTTTATGCCCACTATAGCGATTGTTGATCCTATTTTAACCATTACCTCACCTCCAGCAATTACCGCAGCAACTGGAATAGATGCATTGAGCCATGCCATTGAGAGCTATTTATCACGTTTAGCTCATCCTTATTCGAATGTGCTCGCCTTATCTGCTATGGAATTAATTGTGAATAACATCATAAGGGTTTATGAATATGGAGATGATGTTGATGCTAGGGAAGCGATGTCATTGGGTTCGATGCAGGCAGGGCTGTCATTTTCTAATGCTTCTGTTGCCCTTGTACATGGAATGTCTCGTCCGATTGGGGCACTTTTCCACGTACCGCATGGCATCTCCAATGCGATGCTTTTACCAGCTGTACTAGATTATTCAAAAGACGCTTGTATAAATCGATTGGCAGATTTAGGACAATTTTTTAATAAAACAAAAGAACGTCTATCGCAAGAGGAACTTGCTCAGCTTGCTATTACGTCCATTAAAGATATGTGTAAGTATATGAAAATTGGCAATTTAAAGCAGTGGGGAATCGAGGAGCATGCTTATTATCAGGCCATTCCTAAAATGGCTGAGGATGCACTTGCAAGTGGGAGTCCTGGTAACAATCCGAAGATACCAACTTTAGAAGAGTTAATGGAGCTATATAAAATTGCCTATACGTATGAGTTTTAATGATATTGGAGAGCTATTCATTGAATGAATGGCTCTTTTATATTTTTTCAGAAAATAAACTCGCATTCTATAGAATTAATATGACATATTCGAGAATATATAGTAAACTTTTAGTGAATCACCATTCATTTTTAACAAAGGGGGAAATGGAATGTTGCAAGGGAAAACGATTATTATTACGGGTGGATCAAGTGGTATGGGGCTGTATATGGCAAAGCAGTTCGTAACTGAGGGAGCTAATGTTGTCATAACAGGTCGTAACGAAGAACGATTAGCAGAGGCAAAGAAATTTATAGCTGAGGCTGGTCCCTCTATTGAGACATTCCAAATGGATGTACGTGTACCTGAGCATGCTGAGGCTATGCTCGCATTTGCTATTGAAAAATTTGGTCAAGTGGATGGGCTTGTGAATAATGCAGCAGGTAACTTTATTGTACGTGCAGAGGATTTATCACCGAATGGCTGGAAGGCTGTCGTAGATATTGTATTAAATGGTACATTCTATTGCTCTTCAGCAGTAGGCAAGTATTGGATTGAGAATAAGATCAAAGGGTCTATATTAAATATGGTAGCGACGTATGCTTGGAATGCAGGAGCAGGTGTGATCCATTCAGCTGCAGCAAAAGCAGGGGTACTATCATTGACGAGAACGCTAGCTGTTGAGTGGGGGAAACAGTATGGGATTCGGGTTAATGCTATTGCACCAGGTCCGATCGAGCGTACTGGTGGAGCCGATAAGCTTTGGGAATCAGAAGCAGCGGCAGCTCGTACACTAGATTCTGTTCCACTAGGCCGTATAGGAACACCAGAAGAAATTGCTGATTTAGCTACATTTATGATGTCTAATAAAGCAAGTTATATGAATGGAGAATGTGTAACTTTGGATGGTGGGCAGTGGCTCAATCAATATCCATTCTAAAAATCTTTGCATAACGAATAGCTGGGTTGACGCATACTAAGGGTAAAGAAAGGAGTTTTGCCGATGGGTATGTGGTTAATACCAGCAATTATTGCCATTGTGATCATTTCTGCTATTTCGTTTGTTTATACGTTAAAAATAGCTAAAATGACCTCTGAACGGAAATCTGAAAATGATACCCCTATTTCAGAAACAGTTGAAGAATATGCAACGATGTTGAACCCTATTGTTTGGGTCTATGCAATTTTTTTACTTTTTTTAGGGATCATGATTTTTTACTACTGGAGTAAGGCTGGCTATTAGTTAAGAACCATCTTCATTCGGTCACGAAAAACTTGACTGGATGAAGATATTCTAAGTTTTTGCTGTAAAGGCTAAAATAATTCATTGTTCATGAAAACTCTTCTCGGCCTGGTCATGGTCATACATAGAAAAGTTGTGATATGATGAAAGGGAAGGACTGTTCTACACAGTGAGGACAGAAAAGGAGAAGAAGTTCATGATTTCAACTAACAGCAAAGACTTATTAGCAATGCCAATTAGTGATTTTATCATTTCCTCTGAAAAAGTTGCGCATGTACAAAGTGGAAATAGTGCGGAACATGCACTCCTTGTACTAACACGTACAGGGTACTCGTCCATACCTGTATTAGATTTGAAATATCGACTTCAAGGTTTACTTAGCATGAAAATGATTACCGAATCGATTCTTGGACTTGAGCATATTGAATATGAAAAGCTACCTGATATTAAGGTTGACTCTATTATGGAAAAAGAGATCGCTGTATTGAAGCTGACGGATACTTTCCAGCGTGCTTTGGATTTAGTTATTAACCACGCCTTTTTATGTGTAGTGGACGAAGATGGTACATTCGCAGGGATATTAACAAGACGTGTTATTTTAAAGCAATTGAAAAAATATATTTATCAAAAAGAGTAGTAGCTTAAGAGGGAACTCAGATGAAAATCATGAGGCCCTCTTTGCTTGTATTGGAGGTTTACAGATTGATGGCAACAGAGGCAGAAATTTTAAAAATCTTAGCTGAAGAACGCAATATGCGGAAAGCAGCAGAACGTCTATTTTTATCCCAACCAGCCCTTTCACAACGATTGCAAACGATTGAGAAAGACTGGGGTGCACAATTATTTATTCGTTCACAAAAAGGTTTAACAGCAACACCTGCTGGTGAACAAGTTATTGCATATGCAAAGGAAATGCTAGCCAAAAAGGAAGAAATATTTGAAACGATTCAATCCTTAACGACAAAGGTAAACGGGACATTGAAAATAGCTTGTGCATCCATTGTTGGTCAGAACTGGCTACCAAAAATCTTGAAGGAGTTTGTGTCAAAATATCCAGAGGCTAAAATATCACTGATGACGGGCTGGAGTTCTGAAATTGTGAAGGCTCTTTACGAGGGCGAGGCCCATGTAGGCATTGTACGAGGCCAAGTTGACTGGAAAGGAGAAAAGATCCACCTTTTCAGAGATACTCTTTATTTAGTGGACAAAGAGGTTAAAACAATTGAAGATGTGTTAAAGACAGACCGTCCATTTATTCAATATAAGAGTGATTCCAACTATTATCAAGAAATTCAGCAATGGTGGCAGCAGCATTTTGCCTCGAATCCAAGAAAACAAATTTTAGTGGATCAAATTGAAATTTGCAAGCAAATGGCATTAAATGGTATCGGTTATGCGATCTTGCCTTCTATTACGTTAAATGACCACGATGCCATTCACAAAATCCCTCTATCAAATGATGAAAAAGAGTTTGGTCTTACACGCGATACTTGGTTAATTGGTTATGAATCCTCTTTTGAATTAAGACAAGTAGAGGCGTTTGTGGAAGTAGTGCAGGATCATGCACGGTGTTTGTTTGATTATACTAAATAGAAAATCAGGCAGCTCCAGGTTGTTTTGGAGTTGCCTTTTTGCATTGTAGAATTCTTAAGAGTTTATGAATATTAATGAAGATAACATAAGAAATGGAACAAAATGCAATATAAATCGTATAATTATGTAACCATCTATTTACATAAAAAGGGGTTGAGCTTTTGAAAAAGACAAAATGGACGGCACTGACCTTACTAGTCATGCTGGTAATGAGCTTTATCTTGCCTACAACTCAGGCAAGTGCTGCTGCTACGCTAGAGGTGAAAGCAACAGCGGGTGTTTCTGGTAAAGCGAAATATCAATCAGTAGTACCACTCCAAGTTACAGTGAAAAATAATGGAGCTGACTTCTCAGGAGATATGGCGATTAATTCATCAAATTCTTATGAGGCAGCTTCAGCACTTGTCGTTCAAATTGATATAGCAGCAGGAGAGGAAAAGACATTTACTTTCTATCTTGATGGTTTAGCTGACTATAGTTATTCGGACACCGATTTATTTGCTTTTTATGAGGGAAGCATTGAAAAAGGAAAAAAGATTGCCTATAAGGGAACTAAACGTCTGCAATCAAATTTTTTAGACCCCTCATCAACATTCATTTATACATTAACAGATAAAAGTGATCGTCTTTCTGCACTATTACGTTTATCAACATTTGTAGCTCAAAGTAATGTGGAAGTATTTAATATCAATCAATTAAAAGATTATACACTTCCAGAAGATTCGCAGGGACTTGCGATGGCCAATGTCATTGTTGTAGATGAAGTGGCTATTGCTGATTTAACACCGAAACAACAAGAAGCATTACTAAAATGGGTACAGGATGGTGGTACCTTACTTCTAGGTGCTGCTGACCAAATTAATGCTACAGCAGGGGTTTTTAAAGAGTATTTACCTTTGTCATTATCACAAGAAATGACTGCGATTTCTGCAGAAGCTTTAACTAAATTGTCAGGAGGCGGCATTTTTACACAGCCGATTTCAGTATACTCAGCTACTAGTAGTGAAGGAAGTTTACCTGTATTAACAGAAAATAATGAAGTGTTAGCAGCAAAGAAAAAAGTGGGTAGCGGGGAAGTGATTCAAACAACCTTCTCTTTAGGTGATCAACCACTTGCTTCTATGGACGGCTACGGAGCACTTTTAGCCAAAGTGATAAATATTCAAAGTATTTCACAGCAAGGAATGATGAGACAGGGACAATCTCCTCTCGATCAAATATCTTATGAACTTCGTAACATTAATGAACTATTTCCATCATTCGAAGTATCAGTGAGCTATATGCTAATTGTCATTATTCTTTATATTTTAATAATCGGGCCAATTCTTTATTTTGTCTTGAAAAAAGCGGACAAGCGTGAACATGCATGGTGGATAATACCGTCCATCTCTGTTGTTCTTTCCATTGTTCTCTTTATTGTCGGAGCGAAGGATCGTATTGTTCAGCCACAAGTTCAACAATCTGCATTCTATAAAGTAAATGAAGACAATAGTGTAAATGGCTATTATGTAGAGTCCATTCTAACGAATCGTAGTGGGGACTTTGTGGTCAATGCTGACCAAAATACAACTGCTGTTGCATTAAGAAATTATAATAACTTCACAGGCACGATGGGACCATTACATGAATCTTCTTATATAAAAGAAAATGCTAGCGGTTCAACACTAACATTACGTGATTTAAGCTACTGGTCTGTGCAATCCTTTGGTGGAAAAACATCAGCACAAAATATCGGGAAGATGGATATAGATATAACACTGAAAAATGAAAAACTAACAGGAACAGTTAAAAATAATTTCCCGTTTGCATTAAAAGATGTCACATTAATCTCTGGTGTGAAAGAAGTAAAACTAGGTGATATTGAAGCAAATGGAACATTACAGGTAAATAAGGAACTGAAAACAACGGTTCTTCAAAAACCATCTATTTTCAATAATTATAATTATAGTTACCCATCGAAAAAGGATGAGGTAAACCCAATGCGGATTGAACGAATGAAAACTTTAGCATTGCCGCTTGTCGAAAAGGATAACCAGCCAATACTTACAGCTTGGACAGATCAAGCTGTGGTAGGTGTTGAATTAGAAACAAGTGCCAATATGTCACCGATTACGATGCTTGTTCAACCATTTAAAGGAAAAGTTGAGCTAACAGGGCCATTTACAATGAAGCGTAATAACTTCTCGTATTCAGTAGAGCCACTATCAGCAAATGGCTATTATGAAAAGATCGAGGAAGAATTGAATAAATGGTACCTATCTGAAGGTTTGTACGAAGTAACGATGACCATGCCAGATCAATTCATGGATGCCGTTGAATCACTTAATGAGCTGACAATTTCTAATAAGGATGTCTCACGTATGCAGCTATCCATTTGGAATAATGAAACGAATATATATGAGCCTTTAGTCGATACAAAGCAAGTGTTTACAGACAAGATTTCCACATACTTTAATCAAGATGGAGAGCTTCGAATTGAAATCAAATATGGTCCCGATCCATCAGGAGAACAAACGAAGTTACCAGACATAGAGCTGAAAGGAGTGGCAAAATAATGATTGAAATTCGTGATTTAACAAAACGATACGGCTCCTTTACAGCATTAGATCATTTAAACTTATCTTTAGAAGAAGGCGTTGTATTTGGATTTGTTGGCGCAAATGGAGCAGGGAAATCAACGACATTCTCTATTTTAGCTACACTATTGTCACCGACTTCAGGAGATGCTCTGATAAATGGCAAAAGTGTTGTGAAGGAACCAAAAGAAGTTCGAAAGCAAATTGGTTATATGCCCGATTTCTTTGGTGTTTATGATCAGTTAAAAGTAGATGAATATTTAGATTTTTATGGAGCGAGCTACGGTATCCAATTAGCAGAGCGTCAAGTGTTAATTCCACAACTATTAGAACTAGTGAATTTAACAAGTAAACGCTATGAATATGTTGATTTATTATCACGTGGTATGAAGCAACGCTTATGTTTAGCTCGTGCACTCATCCATGATCCAAAGGTACTGATTCTAGATGAACCTGCATCAGGACTAGATCCGCGTGCTCGTGTGGAAATGCGAGATATTTTACGGAATTTAAAGTCTATGGGAAAAACAATTTTAATTTCGTCGCATATTTTACCTGAACTTGCTGAGATGTGTGATGAAATCGGTGTTATTGATAATGGTAAATTAATTGCACATGGAAATGTAGCCGCGATTCAGGCCCAGCTACAAGGAGAAAAGCGTATTGTGTTGAAAGTGACAGATCAATTGGATGCAGTACGAGCGTTTTTAGAGGAAGATCCTCATATTTCATCAATTGATGTCATTGAAAATCGTTTAGAAATAGCCTTTAACTATCGAGGAACAAATGCTGAGCAGGTGGCATTGCTAAAAAAAGCTATGCTTACAGATTTACCAATCTATGCATTAAGTGAAGAAGAGAAGGATTTAGAGGATGTCTTTATGGCGATTACGAAGGGAGCGGACAATCAATGATGGAAAGATTTGATAATCCAGTACTTGTTAAAGAATTGAAGTTACGCTTCCGTTCTTTTAAAAGCTTTTCAGGTTTAATGTTTTATTTAGCTGTACTGTGTATTTTCATTGCAGGGTTTTTATTGCTTACAACTGAATTTACTGGCAGAGGCTTCTTTAGACCAGAGACAAGCTTTATGATGTTTGCTGTGCTAACCATCTTGCAAATGGCATTAGTTCTTTTCATTACACCAAGTTTGACTGCTGGTGCTATCAGTAGTGAGCGCGAAAAGCAAACATTAAATATTTTATTAACAACGACACAAAGTTCTACACAAATTGTTATTGGAAAATTACTATCCTCCGTAGCATTTCTAGTATTGATGCTGGTAGCGGGATTACCACTTTACAGTCTAGTGTTTCTATTCGGTGGTGTGTCGCCTTCACAGCTTATTTCTATATTTTTATTTTATTTAGTCACTGTAGTAGCAATAGGTAGTATAGGCGTGATGTTTTCTACGATTACTAAGAGGACTATTGTTGCCATGATTGCCACATACGGCTCAATCATTTTCTTAGGAGGTATTACAGCATTCTTCTTCTTTTTAACAATGGCCTTTCATCAAATGGGCAATGCCATTGGAACAGGTGCCTCCTTTATGACCTATTTCTGGGCATCTATTAATCCAGGTGCCTTGATGCTGACACTTATTTCTCCAGAGATGGGGGATGCATTAGCAGAGCTTTCGGGTGTAGAACTACCTGTATGGATTACTTATTTAATTGCTTATGTATTCATCATTGTGCTTTGTTTAACGATTGCGATTAAAAAATTGCGTGCCAACATGAAAAGTAACCGATGAGGAGGAATTGGTATGGAGCGTCGTAAGCAATTACGAAAATATATTCAGCGTGCAAAATCGAGATTAACTCTTGAAAGGAGCATTCCCATTGCACAATACGGTTTGTTTTTGGCATTGCTTTCGAGTGCTTCTCTCGTACTTATTTCCCGACTATTTGTCTGGCCATATTATCGCCAAATAGCGTTAGGAGCCTTTATTACCGTTATTATTTCAACCATTGCTTATATTTGGTGGAAACGGGTCAAAGAGAAAGAGGCATTGCATAAACTGGATCATTATTTCTCACATAATGAATTAGTGACAGCTTTATCATTTAAAGATGATCAGGATCCTCTTGTTCAATCATTATTATCGAAAGCTATCCAAAATGCTGAAAAAGCTTTCGCAGACTTTAAGGCTCGAAAGAAAAATCTATTTCGTCCAAAGGCGTTTATCGGTTTATTTATTACAACAGTTGTACTAGCCATTCTTTATATGTTCCCAGCAGCTACGCAAATTGAAGCAATAGAGGTTGAAAAGGAGCAAGCAGTTATCGAAGATATGAAGAAGGAAGTTGCTGAATTAGAGAAGAAGGCGGAAACAAAAGAAGTAAAGGAGCAATTGCAAGAACTTCAAAATACTTTAAAAGAGGCTGAAACAGCAGAAGAAGCTTTACGAGAAGTTGTCAAAAAGCAAAAGGAGCTAGCATTAAAGGAGCAGCAATTAAAGGATAAACAAACGGCTAGTCAAGATGGCACAACAGAAGGCCAAGGATTATCGAAGGAAGAGGTTGAGCAGCTAAAAGAGCTTGCCCAAATGCAGCAAGGGCTCACAGAAAATGCAAATGCCACACAAACTGCTATGAGTAAACTTGGTAAACCAGCAAGTAACTCCTTACAAAATGCAATTGCGAGTGCCAATAATGCCAGCAGCCACAATCAAAACAGTCAACAGTCATCTGGTAATTCCCAACCTAGTAATCAACAAAGCCAGTCTAGTCAAAATAATGCTCAAAGTGGTTCTCAACAGCAAAATGGTAGTGGCCAGAGCAATGGTCAAGGACAAGGCCAAGGCCAGGGACAAGGCCAAGGCCAGGGACAAGGCCAGGGACAAGGACAAGGACAAGGACAGGGCCAAGGACAGGGACAAGGACAAGGACAGGGCCAAGGTCAAGGTCAGGGACAAGGTGGTCAAGGAGCAGGAAGTGGCCAAGGCGGTCGGAATTTGCTAACGACACCGAATCGAATAGGTGGGGCAAGTGAGACATCAGTAGATGGTGGCGCATTAGGAGATGGTTCCCATGTATCTGAGCAACAAGGAAATGGTCCGATAACAAAAGGTTCTATTCGACCTTATGAAGAAGTAATTGGCTCTTATAAAGACAGCTATTTAGAGAGTTCAGAGCGCTTACAATTACCGAAGGATTTACAAAATGTCGTGCAATCTTATTTCACGTCAATTGAGTCGCAGTAGGAGGAAAAGAAATGGCCTTTACAGAGCAACAGTATGTAGATATGAGTACGAAATTACAACAAGTTAAAGAAGAAATCCATCGCTTCATTGTTGGACAGGAAGAAGCAATTGATTATACCCTGTATGCAGTATTAGCGGATGGTCATGCATTGTTAGAAGGTTTACCTGGTTTAGGAAAAACGATGTTAATTCGTACCATTTCAGAGGTACTGGATCTGTCGTTTTCACGTATTCAATTTACACCAGATCTTATGCCAGCAGATATAACAGGTACGAGCATGATTGAACGTACACCCGATGGGAAGCAGCAATTTACCTTTCAACCTGGGCCAATCTTTAGTCAAATGGTATTGGCTGATGAGATAAATCGCGCAACACCCAAAACCCAAAGTGCCTTGTTGGAAGCAATGGGAGAAAAAACGGTAACCATATTAGGGGATACAAAAAAAATGGCGAGACCATTTTTCGTGCTGGCAACTCAAAACCCTATTGAAATGGAAGGAACATACCCATTACCAGAAGCACAGATGGACCGTTTCCTTTGTAAAATTCTTGTACCCTATCCAGAAAAAAGCGAACTTATGGAAATTATGAAGCGAACGACAGGTGCCCAGGAAATTGGTTTACAGAAACAGATGGATACGGATGCTCTCATTCAAGCTCAGCAAATGGTAAAGGAAGTGATGGTTGCTGATGAAATGCTAGAGTATGCAACTGATCTAGTAGTGGCTACGCATCCTGAGAGAACAGATGCGCTTGATGAGGTTAAACAATATGCAATGTATGGCAGTGGTCCACGTGGTTTGCAGAGCTTAATCAAATTGGCAAAGGCAAGAGCTTTAATGAATGGTCGTTTTCATGTTTCTGTAGCGGATATTAAATCTGTTGCTAAGCCTGTTTTACGTCATCGCATGCTGTTGAATTATGAAGGGGAGGCTTCAGGAAAAACAGCAGACGATGTGATTGATGTTATTTTAGAAAAAGTTCAGCAAGGTATTAGCAAGTGACAGCAAAATACTTATTGCCCGAAGACTGGTTAGCGAAAATCAGTCGCTTTCAAGTAGCGACGGCCTCCAAACTACGCGGGCAACATAAGGGCTCGCACCGTTCTCAACGCTTCGGGGCATCCCTTGATTTCTCGGATTTTCGAGAATACCATTTAGGAGATGATGTACGCCAAGTGGATTGGAACGTCTTTGCTCGTACAGATAAATACTTTATTAAAAGGTTTTTAGATGAGCAAGAGATGCGTGTACATATTCTACTAGATGCTACCAAATCAATGGGGCAACATGCTAAGTGGTTATTTGCTCGTCAAATTGTGGCCTCCCTCGGTCTGATGGTATTAGGTCGAGATGATCGTCTATCCTTTTCTTTTGTCCAAGATGAAGTGAAGCCACCATTTCGACGGAAGGGTACCATGTATCGCCGAGCTTTTTTACAGCTAGTAACAGATATAGAGGAAGCTAATTACTCTAATCGTTTTGCCAAGGATGCACTTAAAGCTTTACCTAAAGATAGTACCGTATTATTCATTGTTACAGATGGATTAGAGCCAATTGAGGAATGGGAACAGCTATTAAAAAGGATACCACGCTATGCTGGAGATGTTCGCATTTTGCAAATTGTAACGCAAGAAGAACTGTCACCAAATTATTCGGGTGATGTACGTCTCCTTGATCGTGAAACAGGTAATGATGTGAATGTGACGATGTCCTCTAAAGTATTAGAGTCCTACCATGCAAGACGCATACTACATGAAGAAGAATTTGAAGCCATTTGCCGTCGCTTTGGTGTTCGAAAATTACAATTGAAAGTGGAAGATGGATTGCAACATGCGATTTTCCAGCAATTATTAAAAGCACATTGGATTAGGTGAGGTGAGCCGTATTGGGCTTTAGTCAAATTATATTTAGCTGGACGGCCATCATCCCGGTCATTGTCCTACTTTATTATTTCTTTCGAAAAAAATATACAGATCAAACAGTTTCTTCGACGCTTTTTTGGTCGGAGATTATGCAGGAAACGCGAGTATCGCCTTATTTAAAGCATTTACAAAAAAATGCCCTACTATATTTACAGCTTCTTGCTTTACTGCTACTTGTTTTGGCATTGATGAATCCTTATATAAAAAAATCAACCATTGTTGGTGCACAAACCATATTTATTGTAGATACTTCAGCCACAATGCTGGCAGGTAAAGAGCAATCAACCTTTGACGCTCATAAACAGGAAATGCTGAACTTGATGAATGAATTGAATGGTCGACCTGTCACATTAATTACAACTGGTGCTGCACCAAAAGCTGTTTTACAGCAAGAAACAAACACGAGTGAAATAAAAAAAGCTATTCAAGATTTACAAGTAACCTATGAAACTGCTGAAATGAATAAGGCGCTGGATGTAGCACAGGCATTTGTGGGCGACACACCGACTTCTATCTATGTTTTTACAGATACACTTGATAAAAAGCAATTACCGATGGACAAGGATTCTGTGAAATGGCTAGTAAGAGGTGCTACAAAAGACTTAACAAATATCGCTATCACCCGCTTTGCTGCTACGACAGATGGGCAAGCTACGCTGGCACTTGTACAACTCCATAATGATACAAATACCGAGCAAAAGGTAACGCTCGCATTGAATAATGCAGAGGGTGAGGAGCTGGTAGCAGAAAGTGTCGTTGTGCCTCCAAATGAAGCCATTACGAAAACATTTAAAGATTTGCCTTTAGCAAAATCCATGACAGCTATTATTGATGCAAAAGATGATTATGACATAGACAATCAACAAACAGTTTTACTACAAACGACTACGTCAAAAATTATTGTTGATCAAGGCTTGCATCAACTGATACAAAAAGGTTTTCAAACAGTTAGTAGTGGCGTAAAAATCGTCCCTTCCTTGCAAGTCGCTGACAATCAAGATGCTACCATAATCACAAACCAATCAGCGTTATTGGAAAAGATGGACAATCCCCTCGTATTATTTGGTCGTGATGATGCAGAAAAAGTAGATGCGAATGGGACGGTAAGCACTAGCAGTGATGCATTATTTGCCTTTAGTGAACTAAAGGATGTTTATGTTAGTGCTGTTTATCCTGGTTTTGCGGACTATGAAACGATTGCTTCTGTTGGAGAAGAGCCGTTCATCCAACGCTCCCCAAAAGGAGATATCGTTGTTTTAGCCGATATTGCTGATACAGATTGGCCTTTACATCCATCATTCCCACTATTTCTATGGAGTACAGAGCAGCAGCTAACAGAATCAGTTGGGTCACTTGGGATTTTTTCACCCAATGAACAACGTGCAGTTGCTTTAGCGCAAGGAGACTGGAATGTTTATTCGCAAGAAGACGAGTTTCTTTCGTCTGTTACGAAGGGGATGCTAACTGCGCCCAAACAGCCAGGCATTTATATGGTACGCTCAAATAATGAGGAAAAACAATTGATTGTACAATTGCAAGCACAAGAACGTGTCATTGAACAAGGAACAAGTTTTACATTAGGTGATATTTCAGACAATGGAAAGGAAGAAGTGTCGATGACCTCTTTCGTGCCTTGGCTAATTGTAATTATTTTACTATTGCTTGTTTCAGAGTGGGAGGTGCAACGACGTCGTGGATTTACGAATTGATATGCCGTTAGTATTGTTGTTACTCCTTCCATTATTCTTGTATTTTGGATGGACATACTTTCATGAGCGGCAGCGACTTAAAAGAAGTCATATTGTTGTACTTACTATTCGCATAGCGGCAGCAGGCTGTTTAGTTTTTGCACTCGCAGGTCCATATCTATTATTACCAATAAAAGAAGAACAAATTGTTTATTTAGTAGACCGTTCTGCTTCTATGAATGGTACGGAAGATGAGATGGTTCAGTTTATACAGGAGAGCCTCCAATCAAAAAAAGAACCACAACTTGCGGGCATTTATTCATTTTCCTCTACTTTACAAACAGAAGCTATTTTATCTAAAACATTAAAGGAAGTACCGAAACTAACTGAAATTAAAGCTACCGATCAAACAAATATAGAACAAAGTCTACAGCTTGCTTCAGGGATTATAGATCCTAAAAAAGCAACTCGTCTTGTGCTACTAACAGATGGTAATGAGACAAAGGGCGATGCTTTAGAATTTGCTACGAAGTTGAAAGGCTCTAATATTAGTGTGGATATTAAGCCTTTTAGTCAACCAGTTGTCAATGATGTATCACTAAAAAGCTTTGTATCCCCTCAAGTTGCTTACGTTGGAGAGCAACAACAATTAGTGACAGACATACATGCAACATCAGCAGGTCAAGGCGAGCTATTACTATATGAAAATGATGAGCTTATTCATCGAGAGGCAGTTGAGCTGACTGAAGGCACGAATGTGTTTACCTATAAACATGCAGCAACAGCTGAAGGACTTGTAAAATATGAAGCCGTTGTTCAAGTTGGTCAGGATGCCATTTTTGAAAACAATAAGTTAACTAGTGTCACAATGGTTCAAAGTGAACCACATTTATTAATCGTTAATGGTTATGAAACAGCATCACCCATCGCAGCAGCACTTGGTAGTCAATCCATTGCCTATGATGTTGTAGCACCTAAAAGTTTACCAAATGAACTATCCAGCTATTTGCAATATAATGCTATCGTTTTCGACAATGTACCAGGTCATTTAGTGGGTGAAGCAAAAATGAGTGTTATTGAGCAAGCAGTCAAAAACTTTGGAGTTGGTTTTACAATGGTGGGTGGAGAAAATAGTTTTGGTCTAGGCGGCTATTTTAAAACACCGATTGAAACCTTATTGCCAGTGGAAATGGAAATTAAGGGCAAAGAGCAATTACCTTCCTTAGGATTAGTGATTGTACTTGACCGTTCTGGCAGTATGCAAGGCTCGAAGCTTGAGCTTGCTAAGGAAGCAGCGGCACGTTCTGTTGAGATGTTGCGAGATGAGGATACATTAGGATTCATCGCCTTTGATGATCGTCCTTGGGAGATTATAGAGACAGGGCCTCTTAACAGTAAAGAAGAGGCTGTGGATACTATTTTATCAGTAACACCTGGTGGGGGAACAGAAATCTATAGTTCATTAGCTAAAGCCTACGAGAACCTTGCTGATTTAAAGCTCCAACGTAAGCATATTATCCTCTTAACAGATGGGCAGTCACAGGCAGGGAACTATGAGGATTTAATTGGTGAAGGGAAAGAAGAGGGTATAACCTTATCGACAGTAGCGATTGGACAAGATGCCGATGCGAACTTATTAGAAGCGCTTAGTGACATGGGCAGTGGACGTTTCTATGATGTGATAGATGAGCAAACCATTCCTTCTATTTTATCTCGGGAAACAGCTATGATTTCCCGCACCTATATTGAGGACAATCCATTCTATCCGGCAATTTATAATGCAGCAGGATGGAACTCACTGTTTGCTAATGGTGTCCCACAAATGAATGCATATATTGGGACAACGGCAAAACAGGGGGCTACTGTTGTAGCAGAAAGCGAGAAAGAAGATCCTGTGTTAGCGCAGTGGCAATATGGTCTTGGTAAAACATTTGCCTTTACATCTGATTCAACGGGTAAATGGACTGGAGATTGGGCAAGATGGCAGAATTGGGGAGCATTTTGGCAAACACTTATTTCTCAAATGCTACCAAGCTACAATGATGTAGCCTATGATGTAAGATTGGAAGCAGATGGTTCCTTTATGATTACAGACCCTACAAATGAAGCCGCATTTTTAGATATTGTAGCGGTAAATGAAGCAGGGGAGGAGCTAGAAACACAACTTGAAACCATTTCCGCATCTCAAGTTCGAGCTGTAGTACAAGCTGAACCTGGATTAATTTTCTTCCGTATAGCAGATGAAAAGCAGGCCATTTATCAGGCAGGGCTAAGTGTTCCTTATAGTGCTGAATACGAACTACTCCCTGTAAATAACCAACTGATAGAAGAGTTAACTCAACGAACAGGAGGCACTGTTTTAAAGGAACCACAAGATGTCTTCCGTGACTTTACGACAAAAGGAGCAGATCGGCAAAATATTGCCACATGGCTACTCTTAGCGAGTATGCTTCTTTTCTTTATTGATATTACCATAAGACGTTTTGGTTGGAATTTCCTAACGAATGCGAAGAAAAAAGAGCCGCTGGTTGAGGAAAAAACTATAGCAGAAGACACAAATGTAGCACAGTTGTTAAAAGGCATGAAAAAACGATCTTAAAATAGAGGAAGCAGTGCAAACTCGAATAGTTTTGCACTGCTTTTTATATTGCATGAAATAAAGAGTTATCCCCTTTGTAAAGAGGGTAAATGAGAAGAAAAGCGATCCAAATTGGACTACCCCAGCTCAATGAATGCTCATAATTCAATCTCTCTCAATAAAGAGAAGAATTAAACCTCTTTACTAGCTCTGTTTTACGCAAGCTACTCGCAACCATTACACCTAAAATAGCACCGATCGTACTTGATGTTAAAAAGGCTGGTAGGAAGAAGAATGCTGCTACAGATGTTCCCATGAATAATTTTGCATAAGGGACGGCAATAAGTGAAGCCAGAATGCCCGTTCCGATAACTTCTCCGATACCAGCTAACCACATTTTATTGCTATATTTATAGGCAAGGGCAGCACAGAACGCACCGATGATACTACCAGGGATAGCTAGTAGAGAGCCTGTTCCAGTAAGGATACGAATGATGGCAGTGACAAAGGCAACTATAACTGTTGGTACGGGTCCAAGTATAATGGCTCCTATCACATTAATAGCATGCTGAACTGGGTAAGCACGTGCGATTCCTGTTGGGATGGATACGAAAGTAGAGCCTGCAACAGCAACGGCTACTAATAAAGCCATGACTGTTAATTTACGAATTGACATAAAGTTCACTCCTTTTGGTAAAGTTCGTGAGGAAAAATAAAAAGGCCACCCCCTTTAAACAATAGGAAGCGGCCTTGCGTGTATATAGTGACAACAGCAAGTAGCGCCACTTCCCTCCGCTAGTGTGAACTAGATCAGGTTCAAAGGGTCCGTATATTACCATATACGTCTCAGCCTTTTAAAGACTCCCCTAGTGGTTAAAATCATTCAATTTTGTGAATCAACAATAATGTAACATACTGCTAAAAATAGTCAATGATTTTTCAGACTATTTTGTATCGGGATGCATTAAATGAGGTGCTTTTTTCACTGTCCAGATGAGCGCAAGGAAGAAACAGGCTAATAATATGATAGAACCGAAAATATATGGGCTATTCATATTCCAGTCAAATAATAAACCTGCCAAAGCGGGTCCAATCATATTTCCGAGGCTCATATAGGCATTATTCAAGCCCGCAGCAAATCCCTGCTCTTTCTCTGCAAGCTTTGAGATGAGTGTATTAACAGCTGGACGAATTAATGTCGTTGCTGTAGAGAAAATTGTTGCTACAACTAAAATAAGGGCAAAGCCAGAAACAAATAATATTAAGAAAATAGCAACGGATGCAATAAATAAATTTACTAGTACTACTTTCATTTCACCATAACGATTGAACAGTGGTGTAATAATAAACATTTGTACTACTACTCCAAAAGCACCACCAACAACTAATATAATCGCTATATCTACAGGTGTGTAATTAAACTTTTCTGTCACAAATAATGACAATGTCGTTTGGAAATTTGCAATTCCAAACGAGAACACCAGCATAATTATGAGCATAACAAAATAAGGCATATGTATGGAACGAGCCATTTGCTTCGCCAGATTGTCTTGCTTTTGTTTCTGTTGAGCAGTGTTTGGTTTGGTAGAAGGTAATAAAAAGTAAGATAAAATAGATGCTACAATGGCTGCAGCTCCAGCTGTGAAAAATGGGAAATGTAAGCTTACCTTTGCTAAAAAGCCACCAATACCAGGTCCAATCATAAAGCCAAGAGACATAGCGGCACCCAACATCCCCATACCTTTCCCACGTTCTTCATAGGTTGTGACGTCAGCGACAAAAGCCATAATAGGAGGTGCAACAAATGCGGAACCTAGACCACCTAAAAATCGTGCTAAAAAGAGCATCCATACATCTGTAGCAAGGCCAAATCCGATTTGTGCAAGACCTGTTACGATAAGACCGAAAATAATTAAATTTTTTCGTCCGTACTGATCTGAAAGATTCCCAGCAATAGGAGAAAATACGAATTGAGCTAAGGCGAACGTTGCGATTAGCATACCTAGAACTTGTCCTGCTGCACCAAATATTTTTAAATACTCTGGCATGACAGGAATAATAATGCCAATACTCCCCATTGCGATAAACATATTAAACATTAAAATATACAAAGCCGCCTTATTGGACTTCTGCTGGGTCATCGAATGAACCCCCTTTTTGTAATCAAATATAGTACAGTCTATCATAAAGAATTATTGCTTGGCTAATAGTTAAGATTATAGTACTGGTTCTATATTTAGAATGGTTTTCCACAAAAGTTTTTATCCACGCACCTATGCATGATGAAATAATACATTTTAGTCATAAAAGTTGAGGGAAAAGAAGCTATGGGAGGATAAATTAGTAAAGCAACAACAATTGAGGGACTTCTCTTATAAAGGGAGAATTAAAAATTTGGAGAGTCTGTCTGTAATGGCATAAAGCATGGCTATAAATTGTAGCGATGTTGAGCGTTAGAAGTTATGGACTATCAAAAGTACACTAATGTGAGAATCTATTAAAATTTAGATAAAATATTTTATAAATATAATAATGCAAATAGTGATTGAAAATGTTCTTAGTTTAATAAACAGTTAGACAAGCAGAGAAAAAAACTAGCGAATTGGTGTGAAAACCAATTCGCTAGTTTAATTATCTGATACTCATTTTAAATTCTAAAAATAATTCGTTGTATTTCCCTAAATAATCAGGTCCTAAATTTTTGTAGACCTCTAATGTATCACGTTGTTCTTCAGAAGGATAGTAGCGTTCGTCAGAAACAACTTCTTCGTCCATTAAGTCCATAGCGGCAATATTAGGAGTAGAATAGCCTACAAAATCAGCATTTTGAGCACCTGATTCAGCACTTAGCATGAAGTTAATAAAGGTGTGGGCACCATCAATATTTTTCGATGTTTTTGGGATGACCATATTATCAAACCATAAGTTTGAGCCTTCCTCAGGTACAGCAAAGTCTAACTCTTCATTTTCATACATCATATCAGCTGCTTGGCCAGACCATGTAAGGGCAACAGTTGCCTCATTATTGATCATTAACGGTGTGATTTCATCTCCAATGATCGCTTTAACATTTGGTGCAAGTGTAATTAATTTGTCAGTAGCTTCACGAAGTTCCTGATCATCTAGTGAATTCAGAGAATAGCCAAGACTGTTTAAGCCCATCCCAATGACTTCACGCGCACCATCTACTAAAAAGACTTTTCGCTTTAAAGAAGGGTCCCATAAATCGTCCCAAGAGGAGAAGTCTAAGTCTCCAACAAGGCTTGGATTGTAGACAATACCTACTGTTCCCCAAAAATAAGGGACAGAATATTTATTGTTAGCATCGAATGGTAAATCTAAAAAGTAAGGGTCAATATTTTTTAAATTAGGGATTTTCGTTTTATCTAAAGGAATTAATAATTTTTCTTCCTTCATCTTCTCAATCATATATTCAGAAGGGACAGCAATATCGTAAGCTGTTCCGCCTTGCTGAATCTTTGTCATCATAGCTTCATTGGAATCGAATGTTTCATAGATGACATGAATGCCTGTTTCTTTTTCAAATTCTTTTAACAAATCAGGATCAATATATTCTCCCCAGTTAAAGATGGTTAACGTGTCTTTTCCACTTTTACCGCCTCCCGCACTTAAGGCATCAGCCGCATAGAATAAAAGGGCTGAAACGACAAGGATGGCGATGGTAGCTTGAATTAGTGACTTCATCGATGCCCCTCCATTCTTTTACTCGTACGACTTGTCATGAAATAATAACCAACAACAACTAAAACCGTAACAAAGAATACTAATCCAGAAATTGCATTCACCGTTAGAGAAATTCCTGCGCGGGCCATTGAATAAATTTCTACGGATAAAGTACTAAAGCCATTACCTGTTACAAAGAATGTCACGGCAAAATCATCTAATGAATACGTAAGGGCAAGGAAGAAGCCTGCAAAAATACCTGGCTGAATATAAGGAAGAATGACACGCATCATAACGTCCTTTTTCGTTGCCCCTAAATCTAATGCTGCATCGATTAATGAGTTATTCATTTCTAGTAGCTTTGGTAAAACCATTAATACAACAATCGGTACACTAAATGCAACATGGGCTAGTAAAACAGATGCAAAGCCCAGTTTAATGCCTACCATTGTAAATAAAATTAAGAAGCTAGCCCCGATAATTACGTCTGGGCTGACGATTAAGACATTGTTTAAGGATAATAAAGTATTACGCATTTTAGAATCCTTAACCGTCACAATTCCAATTGCTCCTAGCGTACCAATAATAGTAGAAATGAGAGCAGAAAGTAATGCCACGATGACCGTATTTATTAATATAACAAGAAGACGCGAATCTTCAAAAACAGCTTGATAATGCTCCAAAGTAAAGGATTCAAAATTATTCATGGAGCCGCCACTATTAAACGAGTAAAAGATTAAATAGAAAATTGGAGCATAGAGAACGATAAAAACAATTGTTAAATAGACTTTGGCTGAAGCAGATAGTTTGTTCATCGTACGCGACCTCCTTTATCCTTTTGTCCCGTAATTAGCATGATAATCACCATGAATAAAATTAAGAATACAGCAATAGTGGAACCCATACCCCAGTTTTGCGTCACAAGGAATTGCTGTTCAATCGCTGTGCCTAGAGTAATGACACGGTTCCCTGCAATTAAGCGAGTAATCATGAACAGGGATAGGGCAGGGATAAAGACAACTTGAATACCAGATTTAACGCCATCCATTGTCAATGGTAAAACAACACGACGGAAGGTTGTAAAAGCCGAAGCACCCAAATCCCGTGCTGCATAAATGAGCGTTGGGTTTAAACGATCTAAAGAATTGAAGATCGGTAAAATCATAAATGGAATAAAAATATAGACCGACACAAAGACAAAGCTAATATCGGTAAAGAGCATTTGCTTTGGATCGAAGCCAAATACTTCGATAAATGCATTAATAGGCCCGTATAACCCAAAGATGCCGATAAAGGCATATGTTTTTAACAAAAGATTAATCCATGAAGGAATAATAATAAGTAGAAGCCAAAGTTGTTTATGCTTAGTCTTCGTTAAAAAATAAGCAGTTGGGTATGAAATTAATAGTGTAAAGAATGTAATTAAAAATGCATACCAAAACGAGCTCAAAGTCATCTTTAAGTAAACAGAAGAAAAGAACGCTTTATAGTTATCGAGCGTAAAGTTGCCATGTAAATCAAGCAGGGAATAATAGACAACGAGTGCAATTGGCGCGATAACGAAAAAGGCAATCCATAACACATATGGAAATAACGCTGATTTTGATGTTTTAGTTTGCATCTTCATCGTCTCCATACGATTCTAATCGTTTATCAAACTCTTCCTCTGTTTCGTTTAAGCGCATTACGTGAATCGCCTCAGGATCAAAGTCTAAGCCAATCTCAGTCCCTACTTCTGCTTTCTTCAATGAATGGACTAGCCACTCATTACCATCTTTATCGTATGTGGATAATTCATAATGTACCCCTCGGAATAATTGTGTATCCACTTTTACCACAAGTTTGCCTTTATCGATCGTTGTCATTTCTAAATCTTCTGGTCGAATGACAATGTCTATTTTTTCATTTGGCTTCATCCCTTGGTCGACACATTCAAAAACTTTGCCAGCAAATTCAACCTTGAAATCCTCAATCATCACGCCGGGTACAATATTGGATTCACCAATAAAGTCAGCAACAAAGCGGTTAATCGGTTCATCATAAATATCCACTGGTGTACCTGACTGCTGAATTTGTCCTTCACTTAAGACAAAAATTTCATCACTCATGGCAAGTGCTTCTTCTTGATCATGTGTAACAAAGACAAATGTTTTACCAAGACGTTGCTGTAATTCACGTAGCTCATATTGCATTTCTGTACGTAGCTTTAAGTCTAAAGCTGAAAGTGGCTCATCCAGTAAAATTACTTCAGGGTCATTGACAATGGCACGTGCAATCGCGACTCGTTGTCGTTGTCCACCAGACATTTCAGATATTTCGCGGTTACCATAGCCTGCCAAATTGACAAACTTTAAGGCTTCAGCTACACGCTCTTTTATGTCCTTTTCAGGAAGCTTTTTAATACGTAGGCCAAATGCGACATTTTCAAACACATTTAAATGAGGGAACAGCGCATAATCCTGAAAAACAGTATTAACTTGACGTTCATTGGCAGGAACTGCATTAATCTTTTTATCATGGAAAAATATATTTCCTGTTGTAGGTTCCGTAAATCCTGCAATAATTCGTAAAATGGTTGTTTTACCACAACCTGATGGACCAAGCAGTGTATAAAATTTCCCTTTTTCAAGCTCCAAATTGATATTTTTTAAAACGACGGTACCGTCGCTATATGACTTTGAAACATTTTCAAAGCGGATAATTGAATTGGTTGTCATGGATGCGCCTCCTTAAGCTATAAATAAGAATCTGTTGCGACAAGTAAAATTTTTGTTTCATCATCATGTGCATTAAAAATCTGATGATGGTCTGTCGCGTCATAATAAAGTGCGTTACCTTCACTTGCGATATACTGTTCATTCCCTAAAACGAGACGAATACGCCCTTTAACAACATAAATAAATGTTTCAGAAAGCGAAGGCTCAAACTGTTTAAACTCGCCATCTGCTGCAAAGGTTAAGAAAATGGGTTCCATCTCTTTTTCATTCGAAGTAGGAATCAGCCATTGAATTTCATATTTTTTTTCTTCATCTGTATAGGTAGATTGGTCTTCCTCTGTATAAACAACCTTCTGTTCAGGTGATTCATCATCAAAAAAGTCTTTGGGTCTTGACCCTAATACTTCTAAGATTGAAAATAATGTTTCAATTGAAGGTGAGTTTAGATCACGTTCTAATTGGGAAATATAACCTTTGCTTAAATCTGTACGTTCTCCAAGTTCCTCTTGGGTAAGACCTTTTTTTAAACGAAGCGCTTTAATTTTTGCTCCTATTTGCATCTTTTCCCTCCTAAGAGAAGTTTAGCAATGATAAACTTTCGAAATATGAAGTTTACTTTAACGAAACTTTTAGTTTACTAAAACCATTACAATTATACATAATAATAAAAAATTTGCAATCGTTTTTCGTGAAAAAAATAGCTGTAAAAAGTTAAAAAATAGGGTATAAATGAAAGTGAGAAAAATTTTGAATAGAGTAGAATATTATTGTCAAAAATAGCTTGTAGATAGACAATAGCAATAATTCCAGTTATGGATTTGACGAATTTTTGTCAATCCATTTTAATCATCCAAACGGGCGGAGTTTACTTGTTTGAAAAACTGCGGTTACTCTGCTATCGTAGAAGACGAGTTCGCTAGTGCGAATGGAATATATAAACTACATATTTATTCGGAGGGATTTATTATGGCAGAACGCATGGTAGGTAAACAAGCACCTGACTTTACAATGGAAGCAGTACTTTCAGACAAATCGTTTGGTAAAGTATCATTAGAAGATATTAAAGCACAAGATAAATGGACAGTTCTTTTCTTCTATCCAATGGACTTTACATTTGTATGTCCAACTGAAATCACTGCAATGAGCGATCGTTATGACGAGTTCGAAGACTTAGATGCAGAAGTAATCGGTGTTTCTACTGACACAATCCACACACACTTAGCATGGATTAACACAGACCGTACGCAAAATGGTCTTGGTGAATTAAAATACCCATTAGCTGCTGATACAAACCATCAAGTATCTAAAGAATATGGTGTATTAATTGAAGAAGAAGGTATCGCATTACGTGGTTTATTCATCATCAACCCAGAAGGCGAATTAAAATACC
This sequence comes from Lysinibacillus sp. S1, assembly GCF_044986265.1. Lineage (NCBI taxonomy): Bacteria > Bacillati > Bacillota > Bacilli > Caryophanales > Bacillaceae > Lysinibacillus > Lysinibacillus sp. S1. Next base: position 1,850,728 of record NZ_CP173154.1, on the reverse strand, counting down.
AAACAGTGTTTGATAACAACATCGGCCGTGATGTTGATGAAACACTACGTGTACTTCAAGCACTACAAACTGGTGGTCTTTGCCCAGCTAACTGGCGTCCAGGCCAAGCAACTCTATAATCTAAATAGAGTCGAATCATTATGCGAAAAATTAAAAGTCCCCACGACAAGCTTGTGGGGACTTTTAACTGAATTTTTGTTTTGGAAAAGAGTTTTTATACCGTTATCTAAATATTTGAAGACAAACGATCTTTTAGAGGAGGATTTTTATGAAACTTCGTGAACAAATGCCTGAATTAGTTGGCGCAACGACTTGGTTAAATGGTGAAGTAACTAAAGCAGAATTAGTAGGCAAAAAACCAACATTAATCCACTTCTGGTCAGTAAGCTGTCATTTATGTAAAGAAGCAATGCCAGATGTGAACAATTTCCGCGATCAATATAAAGATGAATTAAACGTTGTAGCAGTACATATGCCACGTTCTGAGGCAGATACTGATTTAGACACAATTAAAGCAGTAGCAGCAGAGCATGATATTGTGCAACCAATCTTTGTAGATAGTGAAATGAAGCTAACAGATGCTTTTGAAAACCAATATGTTCCAGCATATTTTGTGTTCGATAAAGATGGTCAGCTGCGTCATATGCAAGCTGGTGGTAGTGGTATGAAAATGCTAGAAAAGCGTGTAAACCGCGTGCTAGATGAGATGCGTAACGCTGAATAATAACGATATGTTGAAGACGGGGATTAAGATCCTCGTCTTTTTTGTTGTCCACCATTGACGAATTGGCTCTTGTTTTGACAATACATATCGCAGAGAATAGGCTACAATGGTGGTATAGTAGTTTTCGGAGGGATTTTTATGATGAAAAAAGAGTTTGCAGTCATAGGGCTTGGACGTTTTGGAGGCAGTATTGTTCGTGAATTAATGAGTCAGGGCGCACAGGTAATGGCAATTGATCATTCTTCAGAGCGTGTAGATGAGTTTGCTTCCATTGCTACACAAGCTGTTATTGCAGATTCAACCGATGAATCGGTGTTGAATTCATTAGGTATTCGTAATTTTGAGCACGTGATTGTAGCAATTGGGGAAGATATTCAAGCAAGTATATTAACAACAATCATTTTAAAGGAAATTGGTGTTGAGCAAATTACAGTAAAAGCTCAAAACGATTACCATGAAAAGGTTTTACGTAAAATTGGCGCAGATTTTGTCGTCCATCCTGAGCGAGATATGGGTATTCGTATTGCTAATAATATGTTGTCGAATACTGTTCTAGATTATTTAGAGCTATCAGATGAACACTCCATTATGGAATTAAAGGCTAATGATGCGATTGCTGGCTATTCCATTATGGATTTAGATATTCGCGCTAAATATGGCATCAATATTGTAGGAATTAAGCGTGGGGCTGATATTATCGTATCTCCACAGGCGAGTGACAAGATTTTATTAGGAGATATTATGCTTGTTATAGGCGCTGATGTTGATATAAATCGCTTTGTTAAAAAGGCCTTGAATGGGTAAGAGCAAATGACGAAACGCAGATGGAGACTTGTTATATTCGCTGGTATTTTATTAGTCGGTGCTTTTATTATGCAAAACAGAGAAAAAAGTGAAGATGAAGCTATTTCTCTTGTTCTAGATCATGCCACAGAAATTGACGACATTGAATTATTCCAAGGAGATCAATCGCTATTTCATGCTACAGGCGATGAAGCACAAGACTTTATTGAGAAATATCCTTTAAGTCATGTAAGGAAGCTTTCCAAAAAGGAAAGAACTATTTTTGAAGAAAAGCCTGTATATCATATCGTTTATAAAATGAAGGATAAGCCTCTTTATGAGGTAGAAATATTAAAAGTGGCTATTAGTTCTGAACTTGATGAAGAGTTACAGCAAATGGTTTTTCGTGTGGATGATGCACAATATTTGGTTTATTGGGCAAAAGAGAAAAAGGTACTCGAACAATCGACCAACACGCAACGATTACTTGAACAATACGGGCAATAATGCAGGTAGTGATACAGCAATTCATGCTGGTCACTACTTTTTTATTCTATTTTTAAGAAAAAATTGGAAAAAATATTTGATTTCATCGAGAGAGTTAGATTAAACTTTGACATAAAGAAGGGGGCTAGATGTAATGAAAATCATGTCAACTAATTGTGTAATCGAACAATTACAACCAGAGCATTTTACAGATATACAAAAACTCTACTCTAATAAACAAGTTCGAACTTATCTCGGTGGTGTTCCATCAAACAGCTATATAGAAGCATCTTTTAAAGGCATGCTAGAAGCGCCATTCCCTAATACATATTTATATATTACTTTAAAGGAGACAGGTGAATTTATAGGTCTTGTCTCGATCGATGAATACCATGATCAGGAGTTATATGAGCTTTCCTATCAATTTTTACCTCAGTTTTGGGGGAAGGGGTTAGCTTTTGAAGTGCTAACGCAGGTAATTCAGGATGGTTTGAATTATCTGAATATAGAATCTATTGTGGCAGAAACACAAACAGCGAACAAGGCATCATGTCGCTTGCTCGAAAAATTAGGAATGAAGAATGTACAGATTTTAGAAAGATTTGGGCAGGAACAAGCTGTCTATGAATTAAGTAAAAATATTGAACCGATAAGACAAATCATCGCCCTATCAGGTGGTGGGTTTTCTCAGCAGAACCCTTCATTTATCGATGAGTACATTTTACGACAAACTCAGAAAAATGAACGAGTTAAAATTTGTTTTATTCCCACAGCAAGTAATGATGCACAAGGGTATATCGAGAAGTTTTATGCAGCATTCCATCATTGTGATGCAACCCATATCTTGCAAAAAGATATGCATGATAGAAGCATTCGAGAAAAAGTACTAGCGCAGCATATTATCTATGTGGGTGGAGGGAATACAGGTTATCTTCTTGAAAAGTGGCGAGAATATGGTTTTGATAAATTGTTAAAGGAAGCTTATCAAAAAGGGATTATATTAGCTGGCATCAGTGCTGGGGCAATGTGTTGGTTTGAAAAATGCTATAGTGAAAATACATATGATGATTTTGAGGAATGGAATGGCTTAGGACTATTATCAGGTACCTATTGTCCCCATTATAATGATCAAGAGAGAAGGAGGGCATTTGATCGCTGGATAGAAAATCATCCCACATTACAAGAATACACACTCATAGATACTGAGACACTCCATTTTAGGGATGAAAAGCTAGTAGCTAAAATTCAAACCTACTAGAAGGGACGAAGAAAAGTATGAGAATTCCAGCAAAACTAACACTGGGTGATGAGATACTTTGGTGGCAAGGTCCATATAAATACAAAAGAATTGAGGATTCAGGTGACTATATTTTAGAAGGAGAGCGTGTTTAACATGATCATACGAGAAGCAACCCGACATGACAGTGAACGAATTATAGCTGTTATGGCAAATGCAGAGGCATCAAATTTTATGTTATTTGGACCAGGTGAGCGCAATTTAGCACCTAAGCCATTTGGGGAGTATATAGATAAGCTATATCATAGTCACCACTCAGCTTTGTTCATTGCTGAAATGGATGAGCAGGTTGTGGCGTACTTAATTGTACAAGGCAATGAGCCGTCAAGAATTGCTCACCGTGCTTATCTTGTCATAGGCATACATAGTGACTATAGAGGAAGAAAAATTGGAACAGCTTTATTTCAACACGTAGAAAATTGGGCAATAGTGAATGGTGTACATCGTCTAGAATTAACCGTCATGGAAAATAATGAGGCTGGTGTTGCTTTGTATAAGAAAATGGGCTTTGATATCGAAGGAACGAAGCGGGCTTCGCTGTATGTAGATGGACAATATATTAATGAATACTACATGTCAAAACTATTGATTGGGAAAGGAACTACCTTATGACTTCAAAAATAAACATCGGCATTTATTCCCCGTCCTCCCCAGCAACGGTGACGGCTTTGGAACGATATGAACGTGCTAAAGCATTTCTCGAGAATAAAAATTTTCAAATCGTGACAGGTTCTCTAACTGGTAAAACTGATTATTATCGTTCAGGTTCGCCAAAAGAAAGAGCAGAAGAATTGAATGAGTTATTACGTAATCCAAATGTGGATATGATTATGTCTACGATAGGGGGCACCAATGCCAATAGTATGCTACCTTATATTGATTATGAGGCTTTTCGTCAACATCCCAAATTGGTCGTAGGTTATTCAGATGCAACGGCCGTTCTACTGGCACTTTATGCAAAGACGGGAATCTCAACTTTTTATGGTCCAGCCCTCGTACCTTCCTTTGGCGAGTTTGAACCATTGGTAAATGATACCTTCAAATTTTTTGAGCATTATTTCTTTAAGCCTCAAGCATTACCATACGAAATTCCAATGCCTTCTTATTGGTCGGATGAACCTGTTAATTGGCTAGAGAAGACAGTGGATAAAAAACTCAAGAAGAATGAATGGTTAGCGATTCAGGGTGGGGTTGTTGAAGGAAGGTTAATTGGCGGGAATGCCAATGCCATGTATGGATTTATTGGTACGCCGTATTTCCCTAAAATTGTGGAAGGTGATATTTTATTAGTGGAGGACTGCTTAAAAAATGCTGCTGTAGTTGAAAAGAATTTTGCAATGCTAAAATTGCATGGTGTCTTTAACAAAGTTAGTGGGATTATTTTGGGGAAACATGAATGCTACGATGATTTAGGAACGGGTCGACAGCCATATCATATTCTACTTGAACAGTTGGATGGAATAAAGATTCCTTTATTAGCAGAGGTGGATATTTGTCATACACATCCTATGCATCCAATTGCGATAGGCAAACGAGTAAGGATAGATGCCACAGCTAAGAAGATATACTGTTTGGAAAGATGGTTGTAATGATAAAGCCTTGCAAATCGTAGCAAGGCTTTATTTTCTAGAGGTTCCTATAATCATCATCAGTGATAGCGTACATTTTTACATTTTGGTATTGTCCCTTAACAAGCATACTTTTCCGTAATAACCCTTCAAATTGCATACCTGACTTCTCCATAACCTTTTGTGAGTCAATGTTTTCTTCAAAGCATCGTGCTTGGATACGTACTAAATCTAATTCATTAAAACCGAAGTCAATGAGTTTTTTTGTTGCTTCTGTTGTGTACCCCTTATTCCAAAAATCCTCAGAAAGCACATAGCCAATTTCCGCGTATTTATGGGTGTCATTAATCGTCACAAAATCAATCGTTCCAATAATTGTGCCTGCATATTCAATACCCCATAACATCAAATTGCCTTGCTGATAGCCATTAAAAATTAATGCCATAAAAGCCTTTGTATCCTCTAAGCTCGTGTGTGCTTGCCATGTCACATAACGCGCCACATTTTCACTGGAAGAGTAGTCATACATTGCTTCTAAATCCCCATGTGTAATTGGTCTTAATAGTAACCTTTCCGTTTTCATAATTGGTATTTTACTCATGATTTACCCCCTTTAACAAATAGTATATAAAAAAGTCGACCCATAATTATGAATTAGGTCGACTTTTTATATTTATTCATTTTTGCAGCGATCACATTAAGGATAGCGCTTATCTGTTGCAGAGGAATCCTTAGTTTTGGTTTTATGTTGTTCATCTTTCACTTTTTCATTCAATTCTTCGACAGGTATTGGATCTACTGTTTTCATGTCCTCGTGTTTATCAAAAATGCTTTCTTTATCTGTATCCAATACATCAGGGTTATTCGTATTACGTGTTTTTGCCTGTTTTTTATCATTCATTCACTATCACCTCTTACTATTAACTTTCACTTTTTTACTAGAGTGTAAACATTTTATTTTGGGTGATAGTGTAAGCTAATTGTTTGTTGTCAGCGTCAATCCATAAGGACATAGCTTTTACTCGAATGATAATGAGTATAGTGAAAAAGAGATGGCTATCATTTCTACCATTTTTGTTAGGAAGATATAGTGGTCTTTCCCTGAAGTGCACGTTCTTCCATAGCTGTGTCAAACTCTTTTTCAGATTTTGACACGACAACACAAGCTACGCCATTACCAATTAAATTTGTAACAGCTCGAGCCTCAGACATAAAGCGATCTACACCGATTAACAGCGCTATTCCTTCCACTGGTATCATTGGGAAGGCAGCCAAAGTTGCTGCTAATGTAATAAATCCTGAGCCTGTTACACCTGCTGCACCTTTAGAAGTAATCATTAAAATTCCGAGCAGTGTAATGATTTGAATCCAAGTTAGTTCCATTCCATATGCTTGTGCGATAAACAATGCAGCCATGGACAGGTAGATGGAAGTCCCATCTAGATTGAAGGAGTACCCTGTAGGAACGACTAAACCTACAACCTGCTTCGAGCAACCATAGTTCTCAAGCTTTCGCATCATAGATGGCAGAGCTGATTCAGAAGAGGAAGTCCCGATTACTAAGAAAATCTCATCTTTGATATAAGCGATAAATTTAAAGATGTTGAATCCAAAGAACTTTGCAATGGCACCTAAAATAAAGACAACAAATAAAAACATTGTTATATATACGGCAGCCATTAATAAACCTAGATTACCTAAAGATTTTAAACCAAAATTTCCAATTGTATAGGCCATTGCACCAAAAGCTCCGATTGGTGATATTTTCATAACCATACTTACAATCTTGAAGAATATCTCTGCTACTTGCTCAAAGAATGTGATGACTGGTTTTGCGGGTGCACCGATTGAGGCAGCTGCTAAGCCAAATAAAACAGCAGAGAATAGGACTGGTAATAATTGACCAGTTGCCAATGCACCAACTACATTTTCTGGAATAATACTAGAAATGAAGGCACCCAAGCCTTGCTCAGATTCAGCTGCAGCAGTTGTATATTTTGAAATATCAGCATCAGATGCACCTGATGTATCCAAGCCCGTACCAGGACTTACGATTAAAGCAACAGCAATTCCGATTGCTAATGCAATTGTGGAAACTATTTCGAAGTAAAGCAATGCCTTACCTCCGATTTTCCCGACCTTTTTCATATCTCCCATACTGCCGATTCCAATAACAACTGTTAGGAAAATAATAGGAGCAATTAACATTTTAATTAATTTGATGAATAAATCTGCTAAGATTTTCAAGCTGGCACCGAACTCGGGGAAAATGGCTCCGACAATAATCCCAAGTATGATAGCCACTATAACCTGAATAGTCAAATTTTTCAGTAACTTCATTTTTTGCTACCTCTTTTCTAAATTTTCTCTTTGATATCGCTTTCACTAAAAGTATCATAGCGAATATTTCTTTAAAAAAGAGATTTAGAAAATAAGAATCATATCGTTCATTAAGTACATTTACTTACATTTACATATAAATATAGTAATATCAATAACTATCTCTGTTATGGTACGCTATAGTTAATTAATTATTGTTATAATACAAAAACATAGAGTGATAATTAAGTTCTTTTTAAATTATCAGTTTATAATATTGTTCATTAAATTCAATATTTTCTGCTACTTATATCGACTAAATATGTTGTCAAAAGATTTTTTTGCAGATAATCTTAAAACTAAATATGTGTGCCACTGATTATGAGAATGCAAATTTGAAAGGAAGGAATTTTTTAATGATGAAAATGCCTGTGAACGGCAAAATACTGTTAGTGACATTTTTAATCATTGCACTCTCCTTTTTACTAGGTGGTATTTTTTTACTCGGTAACCTATTATCTGAACAGGAAAAAGATTTTGGACAGCGAGCAATGCTTGTGGCAAGAACTGTATCAAATGTACCAGAGCTTAGTGTACATCTGGAAAATGCCAATATAAAAGAATCTGCAAAAAATATTAATAAAATTGTAGATGGCATTAGAGTGATTCAKAAGGCCGAGTATATTGTTGTAATGAATATGGAGCGTATTAAACTATCACACCCAGTAAGTAAKGAAABAGGAAAACGCAGKGAGDCGMAGGATTTAAACGCCKCATKTAGTGAACATTATTATGTATCAAAGGCACGTGGAGAATCGGGTGTTATGATACGGGCTTTCGTGCCAATTATTAATGATAAAAGGGAACAAGTGGGCATTGTAGTCGTTGGCTATTCATTACCAGATTTTCTGGAAATGTTACAAAGTTATGAGCGAGAAATTATGATAACTATTGTTATATCACTGATTTTCAGTATTTTCGGTGCCTATACACTAGGACGACATATAAAAAAACAAATGTTTGGGCTTGAACCTCATGAAATTGCAAAAATGTATGTGGAAAGAACAGAAACCTTTAATGCCATGCATGAGGGAATAATAGCGGTAGATAAGGAAATGAATATCACTATTTTTAATGAAAAAGCGGCCGATATTTTAGGTGTTACTAGGAAAATAGAGGACTGTATTGGACAAAAGATTTATGACGTTTTGCCTGATACCCGTCTGCCTGAAATTGTTGAAACAGCAACACCTGTTTATGATCAAGAGCTTTACATTAATCATCATAGTATCTTAAGTAATCGTGTACCTATTATTGTGAATGGAGAGCTAGTTGGTGCAGTTGCTATGTTTAAAGATTTAACAGCTGTGAAAAAGCTTGCGGAGGAAGTAACAGGTGTAAAGGCCTTTGTTCAAGCATTACGTGTACAAACCCATGAGCATAAAAATAAGATTCATACGATTGCGGGACTACTGCAATTGGGACATACAAAGCAAGCACTTGAATATGTTACTGTTACTACTGAAAATGAAGCCTCATTGACGAAGTTTTTAAATGAACGCTTTCATAATGAAAATATTTCAGGTTTGTTATTAAGTAAAGTAAGTTATGGAAAAGAACTGGGTATCGAGGTTGAAATTGATCGGAAAAGTCATTTTAAACGCTTTCCACCTCTATTAGATCATCATGATTTTGTTGTGTTGTTTGGCAATTTAATTGAAAATGCTTTTGAGGCATTAAATGTACTTTCTAAGGAAGATAAATATGTAGCCATCTCTGTAGACGAGCATGATGGCGTCTTAGCGATTGCAGTTACCGATAACGGTATTGGCATGACCAAAGAGGTGCAGGATCGTATGTTTGAAAATGGATTTTCGTCAAAGGCTAGTGAAAATCGAGGCATTGGCTTGCATTTAGTCTATGAAATTGTTAGAAAAGGCAATGGAGATATTGAAGTAACAAGTGAATTTATGAAAGGAACAAGTTTCTTAATTTTATTTGAGTTAGGAGAAGTATAGATGGATGTAATAAATGTCTTATTGATTGAAGATGATCCAATGGTACGAGAAGTGAACAGACAATTTATTGAACAAATCAAAGGTTTTTCATTAGTTGGCTATGCTAGCAATGGAATTGAGGGAATTCAAAAAATTAAACAATTAACCCCAGAGCTTGTCTTTATGGACATTTTTATGCCAGAGCAGGATGGCATTATTACGTTAGGGAAAATACGAGAAGAGCATCTTCATGTTGATGTTATTGCTGTAACAGCTGCGAATGATATGCCCACTGTGCAGCGAATATTACACTTAGGTGTCTATGATTATATTATGAAGCCCTTTACGTTTGAGCGGATTGAGCAGACTTTAAAAAATTATCAAAGCTATAGAAGGAAAATAAGCGGTATGCAAGATTTAACTCAGCATGATGTCGATCATTTAATGCAACAGCGTCTTCCTGAACAAATTGTAGTAGAAACAACAGGAATGGATGCCATTCTTATAGAAGAACTCCCAAAAGGGTTTAATCGAGCTACCTTAGATAAGGTACTTGCATATATAAAAAAAAGTGGCGAGGCAGTATCAGCTGAGGAGGTATCAGCTTATATAGGTACAGCACGTGTTACAGCTAGACGCTATCTAGACTTTTTAGAAAAGCAGAAACTATTAAAAGTAGATATACAATATGGAAACGTAGGACGTCCTATTCATCGTTATTATATTTAGTTCAATTAGATTAAAGTCCGTATTTTAATAAGTTATGGTGAAAAATGTACAGATAAATTCTAAGCGTCCTATTTCCTAATACATATCTTTAAATTCCTTTAAGGACAACATCTAAATTTTTTGGATACCAAAGTTGTTGCGTATTGGAAGAGATCTTCATGACCATTTAAATTTTAAATAATTATAATTCAGATATTGTGGGAAGCAAGATGCTAAAGCACAAAAAATTATTCCCAAGACATAAATAAAGACGAAAAAAGCCCTGCATAAAGCAAGGCTTTTTTAGCGTCAACGTTGTTTGAGATTGTGTAGAGGCTAAATTTAAATGTTATTTTTTTTATTAACAATTTTCTTGAAATAAAATCTTCACTTTTTTTCTAGCGAGTCAACATGCTCAGCAGTAGGTTTACCAGCTTTTAATAAGACTTTACTGCCCAGAAGGAAAAATCCTTGGATGAAGAGTAATAATCCTGTACCGATGAGTAGCCACTCAATAGCAATAATATCAGCTATTGGCCCGAAAATTAGCATTCCTAAAGGCATCATAGAGGTAGATATCATACTAAGAATGCCAAATACTCTTCCCATATAGTCACTTTCCACTTTTTCTTGTAATAACACCGTTGCAGGTGTATTAAAGATTGGCATGGCTATGCCAGTAATGGCCATGATTCCGAGGTACAACCAAAAAATAGGAATGACGCCGAGAGCCATTGTACAAAGACCAAATAACAAAGCAGATAATGTCATCGTATGCACTTTATTTTTAAAGCCACCCCATGTTGCGATTGCGATACCACCGATTAACATCCCAATGGCAAAGGCCATTTCGATGGCAGTCAAACGCCATACATCATTGCCAAAAGTTCGTGTAACTTGTAAAGGCGTTAAAAAGGCAGCAGGTGCAGCAAGCAGCATGAAAAAGGCAAAGAACAAGAATAATTGTTTCAAGAAAGCATGCTCTTTAATATAGATGAAGCCTTGTTTCATATCACTAAAATAGCCTGTTGTTTGTGGCTGATTAGCTTTTGCATGTGCAGGGATATGCAGAAATAATAAGAAGATAGCGATGGCAATAGCCGCTGTTGTCACATCAATAAAGAAAATGGATTCAATAGAAGCCATCGTTAATAATGCACCACTTGCCATAGGTGCAAGAATCATGATGAAGGCTTGAATACTACTATTTGCACCATTGACCTTCATTAAATGCTCTTCAGGCACAAATTGTGGCAAAATTGCGCCCACTGCTGGTGTTTGAATACCTGCACCAACTGCGCGTACGGCTGATATAACAAATAGTAGCCAGAGCTCATCATAGCCGATTAAAAATAAAATAGCTAGAATTAGCGTAGATAAGGCAATCATTCCATCTGCTAAAATAATAAGCCATTTACGGTTATAGCGATCTGCCCAGACACCAGCAATAGGTGCTAAGAAGAAGGTTGGTAAAAAGCCGCAAATGATCGCGATGGTCATCATGCTGCCTGATTGTGTTGTAAGTGTGATATACCATGTAATGGCATATTGCACAAGAGCAGAACCAAAAAGTGAAATCGTTTGACTACTTAAAAAAAGTATTGTGTTACGTTTCCAATGTTCCAATTTCGTCATCCCTTTCTAACAGTAGTGCCTGTGTGGAAAGTAAAAGACAACACAAAAAAAGAGGGGAGTAGAAGTCCCCTCTTTTCCAGTATTCCTAAAACAGACTAGACCTAATTCCATTTCCCTTGCACAGCAGGCAAAGTGTACACATATTTAATTAATAAGGTGAAATCGTAGTCTAATTGAAGCTGTCATTTGGAATACCCTCCGTTCTATATAAGTTGTGTTGATTGTAGCATAAAGTTCATCGATGCGTAAAGAATGAATTAAGCAAAAACTAGGTTGAATTTAAAAATTTGGAAATTGTGAAATGAATCTCATAAAATGAAACGCCATGCATCTATATTTATCGATTTCTTTAAAGGAAAAGTACTATTCATTGTCTTTTCAGTAGTTTTTTTATACATATTTTGAAACTATCGGGAACGTTTGTTAGAGATGAAACTTATTATCTGCTTGCATTGATTCCAATAAAGTTGCTTCGGAGACGTGCATATAGCGAGTACTTGTCATATACTAAAATAGAAAAATAGCAAATGGAGGAAATATGAGAAAGAAAAATAGTAAATGGAAGATCTTAACTTTAGTCGCGATGATTTTTGTTCTATGCCTATCGACAATCCCTACAAAGACTGCCATGGCAAGCACGACACAGCCAAAAAGGGAGATGAGGGCTGTCTGGATTTCAACCGTTCTTAATCTTGATATGAAAGCAGGTATGACGAAGGAGCAGTACACGGCTTGGACACGCCAAACTTTGGATCAACTAAAAGCCAATAAATTCAATACTGTTATTTATCAAGTAAGACCAACAAATGATGCAATGTATGCCTCTGATCTAGCGCCATGGTCATCTTACATAACAGGCAAAAAGCAAGGCACGAATCCAGGCTACGATCCTCTTGCGATCATGATAGAGGAAAGTCATAAACGGGGTATGGAGCTGCATGCATGGATGAATCCTTATCGTGTAACAATGTCTGGACAAAAACTGACAGACCTTGCTGCTGATAATGTGGCTAGAACACATCCAAATTGGGTTATCAAATACGGTAAGCAATATTATTTAAATCCTGGTTTACCAGAAGTACAAGACTATTTAGTTGAAGTAGTAAGAGAGCTAGTAGCTAATTATGATATTGACGCAGTGCATATGGATGATTATTTTTATCCATATAAAGTTGCTAATGAAGTTTTTCCAGATCAAGCAGCTTTTAAATACTATGGTGCTTCCTTCAAAAAGGTGGAGGATTGGCGACGAGATAATGTCAACCGTCTTGTAGAAAATCTTTACACGGCCATTAAAGACACAAAGCCATATGTTCAATTTGGTATTTCACCATTTGGTGTATGGCGCAATAAATCGCTAGATAAAACAGGAAGCGATACAAGGGCTGGTGTTAATAATTACGATGATTTATATGCAGACGTCAGAACATGGATTCAAAATGGCACAATTGATTACATTACACCACAAATTTATTGGTCAAGAACATTATCTGTTGCGAAATATGGAACGCTGCTAGATTGGTGGAGCCATGAAGTGCAAACCTACGCAACAACACACCCTGTGCATCTATACATTGGGCTTGCTGATTACAAAGTTGGCAATGATAGTGATGCAGCATGGAAAAATAAAATGGAGCTACCTAGTCAAATACTAGCGAATCGTTCGGAAAAGGTAGCGGCTGAGGGGCAAATGCATTTCTCCTTAAGAAGCTTTCAAAACAATAAACTAGGCTATGCAACGATTGTTAGTCAACAATTATATAATTACACAGCACTGACACCAGAAACAACTTGGGATGATGACACAGTGCCGAACGTGCCGACTTTTGTGCAAGTGACAAAGGAAGCGGCAGGTCGTAAGATAGAGATTATAGACGAAAATGAAACACAACCACGCAAGTATGTCATTTATCGTTTTACAGGAAACAAAGAAGGCTCTTATGATGACCCTCGAAATATAGTGGATGTTGTTTATAATATGGATGGATTCACTAAATTTGTGGACAAGTCAGCTCTTGCTAAGCATAGCTATACATACGGCATTAAGGCTGTATCAAATACAGGTGTGGAAAGCAAGGAAGTTTTTGTAGTAATAGAAAATCAATAAAAAGCTTAGGATAAAAAATAACCACTCACGCAAAGATTGCATGAGTGGTTGTTTTTTTTTATTAATTTTCTTCAATATCTTTACGGTTTTTCTTTAACATTTTAGATAGCATTTCATAAACAATTGGTACAACAACGAGTGTTAATAGGGTAGAAGATAATAAACCGCCAATTACAGTAATAGCTAAGTCTTTGGAAATTAACCCACTACCGCCAGTACCAAGTGCCATTGGAATCATAGCACCAATTGTAGCGATGGCTGTCATCAGGATAGGACGTAAACGAGTTGCTCCTGCTTCAAGGATCGCTTCACGCATGGCAAGACCATCATGTTCCATATGAATGATACGGTCAACTAATACGATGGCATTTGTTACGACGATACCAATCAACATCAATAGACCCATCATGACAGATACAGAAATAGTCTGCCCTGTAACGAATAAACCAATAAATGCACCAATTACTGCGAATGGTAGTGAGAAAAGAATAGCGAATGGAGCTAAACCTTCTCCGAATGTTACCACTAGAATGAAGTAAACAATGGCAATGGCTGCTAACATCGCAATACCAAGCTTAGTGAATGTTTCTTGCATATCTGCAGCAACACCAGCAACACCAAGTGTTACACCTTTTTGTAAATCTAATTTATCAATTTTTTTATCAGCAGCAGTAGTGGCTTTTGAAATATCGTCACCGATAATCGTACCAGATACTGTTGCAAAATATTCACCTTTTGAACGAGATAATGAGTTAAGAGTTGTACCTTCCTCAACATCTACTAATTCTCCGATAGTCATTGTTGTACCTAATGCTGTTTTAATTTCAGTGGCTAAGACATCATCAAGTGAAGTCGCAGCTGCTTTAGCATCGCGTTGAACGATGACATCGATATCTTTACCATCGTTTTTCACGGTAGTTAATACTTCTTGTGATGTATTTGAATTTAATGCCATCACGATTTGAGCTGTCGTTAACCCGTATTGAAGGACATTTTTTTGTTCAACTTTTAGCACATGCTCTACGTATGGATCTTCATTATCAGATTTAATATCTTCTAAGCCATCCACTTCTTTTAGAGCACCCTCTACTTGTTTCACAGCATCTCGAAGTTTATCTAAATCATCACTATACAGTGTATAGCTGACTTCGTTTGATGACATCGACATAGAAGTGAAGTTTTGAGACTTCCATTCTCCTGATTGCCCGATGTTAAATACATAGTCTTCAACCTCATCACGAGCTTTAGGGAAGTCTTCCATATCGGGATCAAAGATAAGGTACATTAAGGCACCGCCAGCACCCCCACCCATCATCATTGCTGATGGATCGACATTCTTCGCATCTGTAATGGAAACTTGTAAAATATCAACATCTTTACGTTTCATTAATTCTTTTTCTACTTTTTCAACATTTGCTGCCGTTTCGTCAGCCAGCTCTCCCGTTGCAGGCGTATACGTTAAGTACATAACTTTTTCTTCTTGTGAGCCCATAAAACTAAAACCAATAAGTGGTGTTAATGCAAGAGAACCAACAAGTAAAAGAATCGCAAGGACAGATGTAATAATTTTGTGATTTAATACTTTTTCTAAGACACCTTTGTACCAGGTAGCAAGTTTACCAACTTCTTTATGTTGGCTTTCAGTCTTCTCACCGTATAACTTTTTACGGAATAAGAAGTGAGATAAAGCAGGTACGATTGTGATCGCAACTAATAACGATGCACCTAATGCAAATGTCATTGTAAGGGCAAATGGCATGAATAATTCGCCTACCATACCACCTACGAAAATAAGAGGAGCGAATACAGCGACCGTTACCAATGTTGAAGAAAGAATTGGTTTGAACATTTCAATTGTTGCTTCGCGAATTAGGGCACGACCTGTAAGTTTTTCTTGTTTTAAGTGAATTCGTCGGTAAATATTTTCTACAACTACGATTGAGTCATCGATAACACGACCGATTGCGACGGTAATCGCGCCGAGGGTCATGATGTTTAAAGTAATATCCATCCAGTTTAATAGGAGTAATGCCATGAAGATAGAAACTGGGATAGAAATAATTGAAATAATCGTTGATTTGAAATCACGTAAGAATAGTAAAATGATTAATACTGCAATTGCGCCGCCAAAGACTGCTTTTTCGATCATTGTAAATACAGAATCTTCAATTGGGGCACCTTGGTCAAGAGAGATCTCTACGTTTAAGCCGTCTAATCGTTTTTCCTCATCCTTCATAAGGTCTTTTACTGTATTAACAACTGTTACCGTATTCGCATCTTGGCCTTTTACGATTTGAATAGCAATGGCATCTTGACCATTTGTACGTGAAACAGATTGCACTTTACCTTCTACTTCAATTTTTGCAATATCACCTAGACGAACGAAAGGTGAAGGATTTGTAGCTGAAGGTGTAACTGGAATTAATAAGTCTTTCAGTTCCTCCACTGATTTTACCTTACCATCTACTGAAACGGCTTGTTCCCCGACAGTAAATTGATATAAACCAAGTGACAGTGACATATCACTTGCCTGAATCATTTGTTTAACAGTTTCCTCTGTTAAACCAAGTGCTGCCATTTTTTCTTCATCGTATTTAAACGATACTTGTTCAATATGCTGACCTGTGATGGTAGCAGATGCAACACCATCAATCTTTTCGATTTTAGGCAGTAAAACTTCTTCTACTGTTGAAGTTAAATCAACAATATCTTCCTTAGAGCTACTTACAGATAAAGCGACTACGGGCATCATGTTCATGCTGATTGCCATAATAGTAGGCTCTTGAGCACCTTCAGGTAGTTTAAGATTATCTAAAGCTGCTTCTAATTGACGTTTTTTCTCATCCATATCAATTCCATAGTCGTATTCCACTTGAACTTGTGCTACGTTGGAAGAGGAAGTTGAGTAAACAGCCTTCACATCTTCTAAACTTTCTATGGATTTTTCGAACGGAATGGAAAGTTCATTCATGACTTGTTCAGGCGTTGCGCCAGGATATACGCCCATGACAATTAAATACGGGATCGAAATATCAGGTATCGATTCCATTTTCATCCTTGTACCCGAATAAATACCAGAGACAGTGATGATAATTGTTAATAACCACACTGCCAATTTGTTCTTTAATACGAAATTAACTAAACCTTTCACCTTCACACCTACCCTTTATTGACTATCTAAATTCAATTATTTATACTAATGACTAATCGGTCATTTGTCAACGAAATGCATTAGGAGAGAGTTAAAAATATGTTAAAAAAGCAATTAATTATGGAGAAAGCGTTAGAACTGTTTTCTGAACAGGGTTTTGAAGCTACGTCAGTACAACAAATTACAGAACGCTGCGGGATTTCTAAAGGTGCATTTTATTTATCCTTCAAAACCAAAGATGAGCTTGTTATATCTATGGTTGATTACTATTTACAGCAGTTTATTACAGATGTTGACCAAGTAGTCAGAGGAACGTATAGCAAAGAAACTGTTTTGGTTGAATTTTATAAAAGTATTTTTCAAGCATTCAAAGACCATTCTGCATCTGCACGTGTATTCTTTAATGAAAAGGTCTTTTTAACAAAAAAAGAGCTATTTCATAAAATAACAGCGTATGAAGCAGAAATGTCGAAATCAATTCTCTATATGCTTWAGCAGCTTTATCAGGATCAATTAAAAGAAATGAAATATGATGTAATGTACTGCATAAAAGGATTTATGAAGAGCTATGCTGAGCTTTTTATTTTTTCAGATATGCCACTTGATTTAGAGCAATTAGCTAAATCTTTAGCAGAAAAGACAGATATTATTGCCCATCATACAACCATTCCATTTATTACAGCAGATCTTGTGCCGTTTATTGCA
Organism: Lysinibacillus sp. S1; assembly: GCF_044986265.1. NCBI lineage: Bacteria > Bacillati > Bacillota > Bacilli > Caryophanales > Bacillaceae > Lysinibacillus > Lysinibacillus sp. S1. The sequence goes on along the minus strand of NZ_CP173154.1, from coordinate 1,833,248 downwards.
AAGCCGTGTGAGGAAGACGTGTCAAAAGATGCTTTACTACAATTATTGGAGCAAAATATAAATCATACTGAGGATTCTATAGAAAAAGAATCCATTGAGTTGTTAAAGCAAGAAATAGAAAATCCTACTTATGGTAAAGCAATCATTAAGGGGCTAATTGAAAATCTACGTTTAGACCCAGCGTATCATTGGATTGCATATGTAACTGCAAAATACTTTAAGATTTGAACTCTAGGATAGAATTGTTCACGTTTGGCGGTGAACAATTCTATTTTTAATGGTTTTTATCTATGAATGGGGGCATAGATTGCAAGGCCTCTAACGCACTTGCAAAGGGTTCTTGAATCCATAATAGGCGCTCAAGAAAATCTTGGACTTTGATTGGTAATTTTAATTCCTGCTGCCAAGCTTTCTCTTTTTTCTTGCTTGGCTTGTAGTCTGAGTATAGTAAAAATAATAAAAAATGGCCGACAAAATAAAGATCACTAATATGATTTTCGGCACGTTTTGGATTTTCAATCGTAGAGATATCGATTTGCTTTTGATAAGTGGTAGCTAGACCAAAGTCAATAATATGCAATTGCTGACCCACTAACAATATATTCGGAATCCGTAAATCGCGATGTACAATACCATAATTGTGTAACTGTACAATTTGCTCTAATAATTGCTTTGTAATAGCAAGGGATTGAGCAATTGTAAATTTGGCACCATTCTGAAAAATAAGCTCCTCAAAAGTTTGCCCATTGACATAGTCCATGATAAAAAATGGGCTGTCTGAAATTGTTCCTGCTGAATGGATGGTAGGAACATAGGGTAGTGAAAGTTGCTGGAGTATGTGAATTTCTTGTTGAAATTTATGAATGGTTTTCTGGTGGTGACGATGTTTGGGTCGCAAGCATTTTAAAACAAATAGACTTGCTGACGAGCAATCTTCAATTAAATACGTACGACCATATGACCCATAGCCAAGGAATTTTTTAAAAGAAAAATCGGGATGTTCGGCTATGTAAAGTTCTACAGCCTGGTCAAAACTTTTTTCGGAAATTCGTTTCCACCACATTAGCTACTAAAGAAACTCATAGAGCTGAAAAAACTGCGTGAGCTTTTACGAGAGCTACGCTTATAATGCTTGTGACCATAATAATTATGTCGCTTTGAATATCTACTACGGCTACTTGATGAAGAATAATGGCGTTTGGATTTACTATTGAGTAAGGAATGAAGAATTTTATCTAGCATAAAAACGCTCCTTTTTGATGTTGTTATTACTATATACGCAAAAATAAAAAGGAGGTTTCAAAAATAAAAAAGAAACTATGTAAATTTTACATAGTTTCTTTTTACGAGGTTAAACCTCCATAATAATCGGTAAGATCATTGGACGACGTTTTGTTTTTTCGAATAGATAAGGTCCCAATACGTCTGTAATTTCATTCTTCAATTCTGTCCATTGAGGAGTTTTGCTTTGAATTGTTTCATTCAGATGACGGTTTAGCATTTTTTGTGCCTCGTTGATCATCGTACCTGATTCACGCATATAGACAAATCCACGTGAGATGATGTCAGGGCCAGAAACAATTTTTTGGTTTTCCATATCAACACTTACAACTACAATCACTAAACCTTCTTCAGAAAGAATACGGCGATCACGTAACACGATATTACCGATATCGCCAATACCATTGCCATCAATGTAAACATCTCCTGAAGGAATACGGCCAGCTACATGTGCTTCATTGGCACTTAGTGCTAGAACATCACCATTTTCCATAACAAATGTATTGTCTAGTGGAACATCGCAATCTTCAGCTAAATGTGTATGCATTTTTAACATACGGAATTCACCATGGATAGGCATAAAGAACTTAGGCTTCATTAAACGAAGCATCAGTTTTTGTTCTTCTTGAGATCCGTGACCAGATGTATGAATGTTGTTTAATGCACCATGAATGACTTCTGCACCTGCACGGAACAATAAATTAATGATTTTATTAACACTCACGGTATTACCTGGTACTGGTGAAGAAGAAAAGATAACTGTATCGCCAGGCTGTATTTGAATCTGACGATGTGTCCCGTTGGCAATACGTGACAAGGCAGCCATTGGTTCACCTTGAGAGCCTGTACATAAAATCATCACTTCGTTTGCAGGAAGTCGATTGATGCTTTGAGCATCAATAAATGTATCCTTTGGAGCAGTAATGTAACCTAGCTCACGACCAATCGTAATAGCATTGTCCATTGAGCGACCAAAGACAGCAATCTTTCTTCCGTATTTTACGGCTGCGTCTGTGGCTTGCTGTAAACGGTGAATATTTGATGCAAAGGTAGCAAAAATAATACGGCTATCCACCTTACGGAAAATCTCGTCGATACTTTTTCCAACTGTGCGCTCTGACATTGTGAAATTAGGCTTTTCAGCGTTAGTACTATCAGATAGTAAGCAAAGCACGCCATCACGTCCGATTTCAGCCATCTTTGTTAGGTTGGCTGGTTCACCCACTGGTGTAAAGTCAAATTTAAAGTCACCTGTGTGAACGATATTACCAGGTGGTGTTTTAACAACAATTCCATAAGCATCAGGAATACTATGTGTTGTTCTAAAGAAGCTAACAGATGTTTTTCTGAATTTAATAACATCCTCTTCTTTAATTTCAATGAGTTTTGTTGTACGTAGCAAGCCATGTTCTTCTAATTTATTACGTAATAAGCCAAGTGCAAGCTTACCGCCATAGACAGGGATATTTACTTGACGTAAAAGGTATGGAATACCCCCTATATGATCCTCATGCCCATGGGTAATAAACAGTCCTTTGATTTTATCGACATTACGTACTAAGTACGTGTAATCAGGAATAACATAGTCAATGCCGAGTAAGTCGTCTTCTGGAAATTTTATACCGGCGTCAATTAAGATAATTTCATCTTGAAATTGAACGCCATAAGTGTTTTTGCCGATTTCGCCCAGTCCGCCGAGCGCGAAAACAGCTGCTTGGTCATTTTTAACAAACTTCATGTTTGTTAAATTTCCTCCAAGACGAAGTTCGGGCTTGCTTGTTCGTACTCTAAGTAGTTACCCTCAAGCAGTTGAATGAACTCGATGTTATAGTTTCGGTCTTTTAGCTTTTCACGTACTTCACGTTCTGAAGTAGCTTCTAGGTATAGACTTTTAGTATTTTCGCGAACTGGAATCTCATTTGCATTTTCTTGATAATAAACTTTGTAAATCATAGTTTGCTCTCCTTTAATTGCGTACAATTTTCTTGCACCTTTGACTACTACCACACACGTGCTACAAGAAAACAACGAATTTCTTTTATTGAAGAAATGTACGTTTGTAATACTTGTATCTCAATGCTTCAGATGTGCACTATGTTATAAAATTGTATAGGAAGTAGTGAGACAGTGGTTGCGTATAGCCAAATAAATGCATTTCCTTTATATTATCACGCACTTCCTCTAAAATAAAGAAAAGCCCTTCAAATAATGAAGGGCAAATGTTAGGCAATTGATTTTTTTCCGAGTACGCCGCGAAGTTGCTTCAATAATTTTCGTTTGAGTTTCTTCAGCATGGCACATCACTCCTTAGGATCATTATAATTAAAATTATTGTCTATGTAAAGTCATTTAGCTTGAAAGGATAATATTTATGGAAAGGGTTAATAGAATGAACAAAATTTTATTTTTTGATGTCGATGGTACTCTCTATAACAGTGAAAAAAAGTTACCTTCATCTGCAAAAGAGGCACTTTTGACAGCACGACGTAATGGTTATGAATTGGCGATTGCTACTGGTCGAGCACCATTTATGATTGAGTCATTGCTAGAAGAATTAGAGATCGATACGTATGTTACCTTCAATGGCCAATATGTTGTCTATAAAGGTGAGGTTGTCTATACAAATGGGATTGCGAAAGATGAACTAGCTAAAATTATTGCCTTTGGTGAGGCGCGTAACGAACCGGTAGTGTTTTTAGATGATAAACGGATGATTGCCTCAGTTGGCGATCATCGTATGGTAGCTGAAAGCTTAGATACTCTTAAATATCCGTATCCAGDATTAGAYTCATCTTATTATATGCAGAACAATGTATATCAAACACTTATTTTTATGGAAGAAAAAGATGAACCTTTATATAATGAAACATTCCCAAATGTTCAATTTGTACGTTGGCATCGTTATTCTTGTGATATTTTGCCAAAGGGAGGTTCGAAGGCTGCTGGTATTGAAAAGGTGCTTGAAAAAATGGGCATCACTTTACAAGATGCCTTTGCTTTTGGCGATGGCATAAATGATATTGAGATGCTACAGGCAGTTGGGACAAGTGTTGCTATGGGGAATGGCCATGAGCGAGTGAAGGCAGTCGCTCATCATATTGCAGACCATGTAGACGAGGATGGTCTCTCAAAAATAATGCGTAAGCTCTCCATTATATAAAAATGAAAAACAACTAGTTGTGAAATTTACAACTAGTTGTTTTTTATTGATTAATGGTCTATGCCATATTGACGGTTTTTATTTGAACACCTTTTTCCGAAAAATGTTGAATCGTCTTTTTGGATAGTGCGTCATCTGTGATAATGACATCTACGTCATCCACTGGACAAACTTGAATCGCTACATCTTTATTAAATTTTGAGGAATCTGTAGCTACGTAGACTTTTTGAGAGATGGAAATAATTTGCTTTCTAGTAATCGCTTCATCCAAGCTAAAATCAGATATGCCTTTTTCAATTGAAACGCCACTAGCGCAAATAAAAGCTTTATTGATATTAAGATGCTCGAAGCGAAATAAAAATTCATTTGATGTCACTGATTTTTCAGAATGGCGTACTTTACCCCCAAGCAGTATAACCTCAATGTTAGAGCCGATTAGATCAAATGCTACAGGTAGTGAATTTGTCACCACTGTTAGTTTTTCCTTGTCCAATAAAAATGGTGTCATTTGATAGGTGGTTGTTCCACTATCAATAAAAATACATTCCCCATCTTGAACGAGCGAAGCACATGCTTTGGCAATGGCGATTTTCTCTGTTAACTGTTCGTGAAGTCGGTGATCAATTAGTCCTTCTACTGGCTCAATATATTTAACGCCCCCATAAAATTTTTCAATTTTTTTGTCTTGCATCAACTGTTGGACATCACGACGGATCGTTTCCATTGAAACGTTAAACTCTTTTGTAAGTGTTACTAATTTTACTACCTTATGTTGACGTATAAACTGCAAAATTTGGTGTTGCCTTTCTATCATATACATTTCATCACCTCTACTAGATATTTACTCAAAATAACCATAACTTTGTCAACAGTTGGTCAGAATTTACTCAACATTTACACAAATAAGCATTTTCCTTTACAAATAGTCTCTATACTGAAGCTAAGAACTGAGTGAGGTGACCCAATTTGTTAGAGCTAAAAAATATCTCAAAAAGCTATAAAAATAAAAAAGTTTTAGTAGATATCAATGTAACCGTCGAATCAGGTGAGATTATTTCTTTGCTAGGGCCGAGTGGCTGCGGTAAAACTACTTTGCTTAATATCATTTTAGGACTTGTAGATCCAACTGCTGGTCAGCTTGTCTACAATGGACAAGATATTTCCAAGCAATCAATGCAAGAAAGAGGATTTAATATAGTGTTTCAGGATTTTGCGTTATTTCCTCATTTAAATGCATACGACAATATCATTTATGGATTAAAAAATAAAAATGTGAAAATGTCCAAAGAGGAGATACAAGAATACATTGATTTTTTAGAGCTAGCTCCTCATTTGCATAAGAAGATTCATGAATTGTCTGGTGGGCAAAAACAACGCGTTTCCATTGCAAGAACACTCGTGATGCAACCTAAAATTCTATTATTAGACGAACCACTAAGTGCACTAGATGGCGTTATAAAGGAATCTATAAAGGAACGTATTAAATCCATCGCCCGTGAATTTAATTTGACGACGATTATCGTGACACATGATCCGGAAGAAGCCCTTACCTTATCGGATAAAGTCATCATTATTAATGAAGGTACAGTTGCTCAATTTGGCACACCTCATGAAATTGTTACAGCGCCAAAAAATCAATTTGTAGAAGATTTTATCTTAAGGCAGCTTCATATTAAGCGACATAACATCTATCAATTGTTTGGAGAAACATATGCTTAAAACGAATAAAATAATGAAATTAATTTTTCTACCGATTCTACTATTTTTTCTATTCTTTTTAATTGTGCCATTGCTTTATATGTTTTGGCAGTCATTCAAAATAGGCAATGTCGTTACCACTCAAAATTATATAGAAGCTTTACGGAATATCGAAATTCGTGAAGCTTTTACGAATAGTTTTAAAGTTTCTTTTGTAGCATCAGTGATTACAACCATTTTAGCCTTTTGGTTGGCCTATGCTGTTCATTTTACTACGATGCATCGCCATACAAAAAAGCTAGTTCAAATTGGAATTACCTTGCCGATGCTACTGCCAACCATCACCTATGGCTTTGTATTGATTTATACATTTGGGAATCAAGGAATTCTAACAAAATTAGTGGGGCAGCCTCTTTTTACAATCTATGGGTATAACGGCTTGGTGATCGGTTACGTCTTATACACATTACCAGTTGCCTTTATATTAATGCAAAACTCCATGCAATATATCGATAAACGTTTTTTACTTGTTTCAATATTAATGCATGATCAGCCAATGCGTCGTTTTTATCATACCGTATACCGTCCTATGGTTGGGACAATTGGCGGGGCATTTATTTTAACATTTRTKTTWRGCTYMACTGACTTTGGAATCCCTGCATCGGTTGGTGGCAATTACAGGGTAATAGCTACTGAACTCTACCAAGCTATGTTAGGTTCCATTGTGCATTTTGAACGTGGAGCAGTCATTTCAGTGTTAATGCTAATACCTGCTGTATTAGGTGTTGTCATGCTAACGATTTTAGAGCGCTTCAATTTTCAATATAAACAGGTTGGGCAAAGTGAACTTGTAAAGCATCGTTTACGAGACACGCTATTTACAATTTATTCAATTCTCTGTGTAACAGCTGTATGTATTATTTTTTTAACCATGTTTATTGTGCCTTTTACCAAAGGCTATCCGTACGATTTCAGCTTTACATTAGAGCATGTTCAAAATGTACTTGCAGAGAAAGATTTAACAAAGGTTTACATCAATTCTCTCATCGTAGCGGTTCTAACAGCAATATTAGGTGTGGGCATAACATTTATGTCGGCGCTTCTTAATACAAGGACACCATTAAAGGGAAGAAAAAGCTTAGATGTAACTTCTATGATGACAAATACAGTTCCAGGTATGGTACTTGGATTATCCTACTTATTTTTCTTTAATGGAAGTTCTTTAAAGGGTACTTTTCTTATCATTATCGCATGTAATATCGTGCATTTTTTTACGACACCTTATTTAATGGCGAAAAATTCATTGCAAAAAATGGATCCTACGTGGGAAGTGACAGCTGAGCTGTTAAAGGATTCGTGGTTAAAAACCGTGATACGAATTATTATACCGAATATTAGGCCAACGATTTATCAAATGTTTAGCTACTATTTTTTAAATGCGATGGTTACAGTCAGCGGTGTTATTTTTCTTGTCAGCACAAAGACAATGCTTGTATCGACAAGGATAAAAGAGCTACAGCATTTCGCAAAATACACCGATATTTTTGTTTTATCGATATTCATTTTATGTACAAACCTCATTGTGAAATTAGGTTGTGATTATATAGCAGCACATAAAGAAAAAACGGAGGAGATTACAAAATGAAGAAGTCAACAGGCATGATGTTAGGGACAGTAAGTGCAGCAGCAGTCGTTTTAGCTGCATGTGGAGGAGTAGCAGCAGATTCCAAAGAGCAAGTCATCATTTATTCAAATGCTGATGATGAAGCTATTGAAGTGATGGAAACTACATTAGATGATAAAGGCTATAAAGGTAAGTATTTAATCCAGTCGTTTGGTACTTCTGAGTTAGGTGGCAAAATGATGGCGGAAGGGACAGATATTGAAGCAGATGTTGTAACAATGGCTTCTTATTTTATAGAAAGTGCACAAACCTCAAAATCCATGTTTGTGGATATTTCTTCAGACTTAAAGCCTCTTGATGGGAGTGTTACGTATGCATTACCGATTTTAGGCAATGTAGGCTCTATCTTTATTAATACAGAGGTATTACAACAAAAGGGGCTATCTATTCCGAAATCCATTAAAGATTTGACAGACTCTGCTTATAAGGATTTAGTGTCATTCCCAAACATTATGGACTCCTCAACAGGGTGGCTTCTAGTACAAGCTATTATAAAGGAATATGGTGAAGAGGAAGGGAAAAAAGTTCTAGCAGAGTTAATTAAAAATGCAGGACCACATATTGAAAGTTCAGGCTCTGGCCCTATTAAAAAGGTGAAAACAGGAGAAGTTGCTGCAGGCTTTGGTTTACGTATCCAAGCTATTGATGCCAAAAACGAAGGGTTACCGATTGATTATATTGACCCGACAGAAGGAAATTTCACTTTAACGGAATCTGTAGCTGTTGTAGATAAAGAAGGTGAGGAAGCATTAGCAAAAGAAATTGCGAAGGTAATTGCAACAGAGGCTCGTGATGGTCTTCTAGAGCAATATCCTGTAGCTCTATACGAAGGAGAACAAGTAAAGGACGAGCACGTTCCTACCTATTTGAAAAAATGGGATAMTAMCTTAACMGTAGATTTATTAGAAAAACACCAAGCCTTCTTTAAAGAAGCAMAGCGATAAGGAGTTAKAGCAGATGAGTAACTATAAATTATTGACGCCAGGTCCATTGACAACAACTAAAGCAGTGAAACGAGAAATGTTAAAAGATCGTTGTACATGGGATGACGATTATAAAAATGTGACACAAGTGATTCGTAAGCAACTCTTAAAATTAGCAAAAGTTGATGAAGCTGATTACACTACGGTACTAATGCAAGGAAGTGGAAGCTTTGTAGTAGAGTCTGTACTAACAACTGCAATTGGTGAAAATGATAAGGTGCTGATACTAACAAATGGAGCTTATGGTGAAAGAATTGTTGAAATGGCCAAAGCCTTAAAGTTACAGCATGTTGTTTATAGTGCACCTTATGATGAACAGCCCTCCTTGTTAGAAGTTCAATCCTTCCTTGAAAGAGATAGGAGTATTACTCATGTAGCTCTCGTACATTGTGAGACGACTACTGGTATTTTAAATCCTATTAAAGAAATTGGGGAAGTTGTTCATTCGTTCAACAAAACGTTTATTGTGGACGCCATGAGTAGCTTTGGAGGCGTACCAATGGATTTATCAAGCTTGCATATTGATTTTTGTATTAGTAGTGCCAATAAATGTATTCAGGGTGTCCCAGGCTTTGGTTTTGTTATTGCGAATACAAGAGCACTGGAAAAATGTAAGGGACAAGCTCGAAGTGTTGCATTAGATTTGCATAGTCAGTGGGAAGTAATGAAGCAAGATGGGAAATGGCGTTTCACATCGCCTACACATGTAGTGGCAGCTTTTGCGAAGGCGCTTGAAGAGTTGAATGAAGAAGGCGGAATTCATGCCCGCTACAAACGCTATGCGTATAATAATCAACTACTTCGCTCTCGCTTGTCAGTGCTGGGATTTAAAGCGTATATTTCGGAGGAGCTTCAATCACCAATTATCACAACATTTTTATTCCCGTATAAAGAGTTTTCTTTTGAGCATTTTTATCAAGAAATAAAAAATGCAGGTTTTGTTATCTATCCAGGTAAGCTGACGGATGTCGATACATTCCGTATTGGCAATATTGGTGATATTCATGAGGAAGATATTCTTGCATTATGTGAAATCATTGAAAATTATATGGTGGTGAAAAACAATGAAAATTGAGACGGTTATTTTGGACTGGGCAGGCACAGCAGTTGACTTTGGTTGTTTTGCCCCTGTTAATGTTTTTTTAACAATTTTTGAGGATGCTGGTGTAATAGTTACACTGGAAGAGGCTCGTAAACCAATGGGGATGCTGAAAATTGATCATATCCGCACCATGCTAGAAATGCCAAGAATTAAAGAAGAATGGCATCGTGTACATGGACAATCCTTTAATGAAAAGGATGTACATGTATTGTATAATCATTTTGAAACAAAATTAATGGAGTCTTTGGCGACCTATACAGATCCTATCCAGCACGTGAAAACAACTGTACAGCAATTAAGAGATGCAGGTATTCGAATAGGCTCTACAACTGGCTATACAGATGCAATGATGGAAGTAGTGACAAAGCATGCTGCTGACAAGGGCTATCAACCTGATTTTCTTGTAACACCAACACAGGTTGGTGATAAAGGGCGACCATATCCATATATGATTTTTAAAAATATGGAGGCATTAGGTTCGCAAGCGACGAAGCAAGTTGTGAAGGTTGGCGATACAACATCAGATATAAAGGAAGCCTTGAATGCAGGTGTTTGGGCTGTTGGCGTTATTATTGGAAGCTCAGAAATGGGACTATCCGAAGAAGAATTCAATGCCYTATCTTCAGAAGAACAGCAACAAATCATAGAGAAAACAAAATGTGTTTTTGAAGAATCTGGCGCTCATTATACAATTGAAACAATGGCGGAGTTGCCAGCATTAATTGAAACGATCAATGCTCGGTTAAATATGGATAGACAATTAGAATATAAATAATAATTAACCTCGGCAGAAGTAATAAACTGCCGAGGTTGTTTTTAGTCGCGCTCATATGGGATTGAATCTGGTATTTCCGCAAATGGATTCTTTTCATTAATACGGTCATAAAACATAATGCCATTTAGATGATCTAATTCATGCTGAAAGGCAATAGCTGGCAAGCCCTTAAGGCGCATTTTTTTCTCTTCACCATCAATTGTTTTAAATTTTACTGTGATGCGTGCATGGCGAGGTACATACCCAGGAATATTACGGTCAACAGAAAGACATCCTTCTCCTGCTGATAGGTATGTGTTTTCAACAGAATGGCTAACGATCTTTGGATTTATGGCTACAAAGCTTAATTGTTCACCAGCCTCATCTTTTAAATGAAGAGCAAACATACGCTGTAAGCTATTTACCTGATTGGCAGCCAAACCAATGCCACTACGCAAATTATATTTTTCTGCCATTTCAGGATCTTGGCTGTTGATTAAATATTGAAGCATATCCTCAGCAAGCTTTCTTGTTTCTTCAGTTAAAGGGAATTTAACTTCCTCTGCTTTTGTGCGTAAAGTCGGATGACCTTCGCGGATAATATCATCCATTAAAATCATAATAGTAATCTTCCTTTCARCTKTRTWRWRMTWAMTMATAAGTATACATCACGTTTTCGTACAATCCCATGAAAAAAGTCCTTATTTGAATATACTCAAAAAATTTTTCTAATGCTATTAGATTTTCGAGAATGGGGTATTCTACTAGGGGAAAACCTGTTGGAAAACGTAAGAGTTGTATGGTGTGAGTAAGGTGTTGTAATACAGAATTTGAATATTAGTAATACAGTATAGGACAGCGGTGTTTGATTGTTATTCTAGAAAAAATCTTTGTATATAGCAGTAATAGATGATTGACCGACAGTATTTTATTCAGTATACTGAGTGTCAAGAATAAGTTGTACTAGTTAAAAAGGTGATTTATTTTAATACAGCTGAAAGGGAGATGTGACAAATGAGCAAGAAAAACAATAATATTTTTGATGCTAAACAAACGCTAACTGAAATCGAAGATAAGTTTGAAATGTTTCAAATTTTGAATGAAGAAGGCGAAATTATAAATAAAGAGGCAGATCCGAAATTATCAGATGAGGAACTAGTTGAGTTAATGACACGTATGGTTTACACACGTATTTTAGATCAACGTTCAATCTCATTAAATCGTCAAGGACGTTTAGGCTTCTATGCACCGACTGCTGGTCAAGAAGCTTCACAACTTGCTTCTCACTTTGCATTAGAACAAGAAGATTGGATTTTACCAGGTTACCGTGATGTACCTCAAATTGTATGGCATGGCTTACCTCTTGAAAAAGCATTTTTATTCTCACGTGGTCACTTCATGGGGAATCAGGTTCCTGAAGGTGTAAACGTTTTAGCTCCACAAATTATTATTGGAGCACAATATATTCAAGCTGCTGGGGTAGCACTTGGTATTAAAAAACGCGGGAAAAAAGCTGTTGCAGTAACTTATACTGGTGACGGTGGTTCTTCTCAGGGAGACTTCTATGAAGGCATTAACTTTGCAGGTGCATTTAAATCTCCAGCAATCTTCATCGTACAAAATAACCAATATGCAATCTCAACACCTCGTGAATTGCAAACAGCTGCTAAAACAATTGCACAAAAAGGTGTAGCAGCAGGATTACCAAGTATTTTAGTAGATGGAATGGATGCGCTTGCAGTTTATGTAGCAACTCGTGATGCTCGTGAGCGCGCGGTTAATGGTGAAGGCCCAACATTAATTGAAACAATGTGTTACCGTTATGGACCTCATACAATGGCTGGGGATGACCCAACTCGTTACCGTACTTCTGATACAGATAATGAATGGGCTCAAAAAGATCCTCTAGTTCGCTTCCGTAAATACCTAGAAGCAAAAGGTATATGGGATGAGAAAAAAGAAGAAGCAGTTATTGAGCGAGCAAAAGAAGAAATTAAAGAAGCAATCAAAAAAGCAGATGCTGCTCCAAAACAAAAAGTAACAGAATTAATGGAAAATATGTATAAAGGCGAAATGCCATCTAATCTAAAAGAACAGTATGAAATCTATAAAGAGAAGGAGTCGAAATAACCTATGGCACAAATGACGATGATTCAAGCAATTACAGATGCACTTCGCACAGAATTAAAGAATGATGAAAACGTTCTTGTATTCGGGGAAGATGTAGGTGTCAACGGTGGGGTATTCCGCGCGACAGAAGGCCTACAAAAAGAATTTGGGGTTGACCGCGTATTTGATACACCATTAGCAGAATCAGGTATTGGTGGCTTAGCAGTTGGCCTTTCTCTTCAAGGATTCCGTCCAGTTCCTGAAATTCAATTCTTTGGTTTCGTTTATGAAGTAATGGATTCAATTAGTGGCCAGCTAGCACGTATGAGCTACCGTAGTGGTGGCGTCTACAATGCTCCAGTAACAATCCGTTCACCATTTGGTGGTGGTGTGCACACACCTGAAATGCACTCAGATAGCTTAGAAAGCTTAATGACAGCACAACCAGGATTAACAGTTGTTGTTCCATCAACACCATATGATGCAAAAGGTTTACTTATTTCTTCTATTCGTAATGACAACCCAGTTATTTTCTTAGAGCATTTAAAACTATACCGTTCATTCCGTGAAGAAGTGCCTGAGGAAGCATACGAAATTCCACTAGGAAAAGCGGATGTAAAACGTGAAGGTACTGATTTAACAATTGTTGCTTACGGTTTAATGGTTCATGAAAGCTTAAAGGCTGCAGAAGAACTTGAAAAAGAAGGACATTCTGTAGAAGTAATTGACTTACGTACAATTCAACCAATCGATGTGGAAACAATTATCGCATCTGTTGAAAAAACAGGTCGTGCAATCGTTGTCCAAGAAGCTCAAAAACAAGCAGGTATCGCTGCGAACGTAGTAGCAGAAATTACAGAGCGTGCAATTCTAAGCTTAGAGGCTCCTGTTCTTCGTGTGGCTGCACCAGATACTGTGTACCCATTCCCACAAGCTGAAGGTGTTTGGTTACCAAACTACAAAGATGTAATGKAAACARCGAVARWMGTTTTAAMATTCTAATAAAGCTTCTAAACTTGAACAACAGTAAATAGAAAGGATGGGTACACATGGCATTTGAATTCAGATTACCGGATATTGGCGAGGGTATTCACGAAGGCGAGATTGTGAAATGGTTCGTTAAAGCTGGAGATACAGTAAAAGAAGACGATATTCTTTGTGAAGTACAAAATGATAAAGCAGTAGTAGAAATCCCTTCACCAGTTGAAGGAACAGTAGAGGAAGTTTTAGTAGGAGAAGGAACAGTTGCCGTAGTTGGCGATGTTTTAATCCGATTAGACGCACCTGGCTATGAAGACTTAAAGCTAAAAGGTGACGATCATGCCGAAGCAAAAACAGAGGCACAAGTTCAAGCAACTGCTGAATCTGGTCAGAACGTAGAAAAAGCTCCTACTAAAGAGGAAAAGGCACCAGAAAAAGCTCCCGAAAAAGCTCCCGAAAAAGCTCCAGAAAAAGTGGAGACAGTAGTTGATGAAACAAAACGTGTGATCGCAATGCCTTCTGTACGTAAATTTGCCCGTGATAACGATGTAAATATTCGTGAAGTGAAGGGTACAGGCAAAAACGGTCGAATCCTTAAAGAAGATATTGAAAACTTCTTAAAAGGTGGCGGMACTGTAGAGGCTGAAACTGCAWADATMGAAACATCAGAAGATACAGTTCAACAAGAAACGTCTACACCAGCAGCACCAGTAGTTCTTGAGGGGGATTTCCCAGAGACTCGTGAAAAAATGTCAGGTATTCGAAAAGCGATTGCAAAAGCAATGGTACACTCGAAACAAACGGCTCCTCATGTTACACTAATGGATGAAGTCGATGTAACAGCTCTTGTAGCACATCGTAAAAAATTCAAAGATATCGCTGCCGAAAAAGGTGTTAAATTAACATACTTACCATATGTAGTGAAAGCACTTATTTCAACTTTACGCGAGTTCCCAGAATTTAATCGCTCTTTAGATGATGCAACACAAGAAATTATCCAAAAGCATTACTATAACATTGGTATTGCAGCAGATACTGAAAGAGGCTTACTAGTACCAGTTATTAAGCATGCAGATCGTAAATCTGTATTTGCAGTGTCTAATGAAATTAATGAATTAGCGACAAAAGCCCGTGAAGGTAAGCTAGCACCACATGAAATGAAAGGTGCTTCCATGTCCATTACGAATATTGGCTCTGCAGGAGGACAATGGTTTACACCAGTTATTAACCATCCTGAAGTAGCAATTCTAGGTATTGGTCGAATTTCAGAAAAACCTGTAATAAAAAATGGTGAAATTGTAGCCGCACCTGTGTTAGCATTATCATTGAGCTTTGATCATCGTATGATCGATGGAGCCACTGCGCAAAATGCTTTAAATCATTTAAAGCGTTTGTTAAGTGAGCCAGAATTATTATTAATGGAGGCGTAACAAAAATGGTAGTAGGAGATTTCCCAATCGAAACAGATACTCTTGTCATTGGTTCAGGTCCTGGAGGATATGTAGCAGCAATTCGTGCAGCTCAAACTGGCCAAAAAGTAACAATCGTTGAAAAAAATGTACTTGGTGGAGTGTGCTTAAACGTAGGTTGTATCCCATCAAAAGCATTAATTTCAGTAGGTCACCGTTTTGAGCAAGCTAAACATTCAGATGACATGGGAATCATCGCTTCTGATGTGAAATTAGACTTCTCAAAAGCACAAGCATTTAAAGACAGCGTTGTTAAGAAATTAACTGGCGGTGTTGAAGGCTTACTTAAAGGTAACAAAGTTGAAATTGTACAAGGTGAAGCTTATTTCGTTGACGCTCATTCAGTGCGTATCATCAATGGTGAATCTGCTCAAACTTACACATTTAACAATGTCATTATTGCAACAGGTTCTCGTCCAGTTGAAATTCCAACATTCAAATTCACTGATCGTGTATTAAATTCTACTGGTGCACTTTCTCTACAAGAAGTACCTGGTAAATTAGTTGTTATCGGTGGCGGTTATATTGGTACTGAGCTTGGATCAGCTTATGCGAACCTTGGCTCTCAAGTAACAATTATTGAAGGCGGAAAAGATATTTTAGCTGGCTTCGAAAAGCAAATGACGCAAATCGTGAAAAAAGGCCTTAAAAAGAAAGGCGTTGAAATTGAAGTTAACGCATCTGCAAAAGGCGTAGAAGAAACTGAAAACGGCGTAGTAGTAACTTATGAAGTAGGCGGAGAAGAGAAAAAAGTTGAAGCTGATTACGTATTAGTTACTGTAGGACGTCGTCCAAATACAGATGAAATGGGCCTTGCTGAAATCGGAGTTGAATTCGGTGAACGTGGTCTAATCAATGTTGACAAACAATGTCGTACAAATATTCCAAATATCTATGCAATCGGTGATATCGTAGCAGGTCCACAACTTGCACATAAAGCATCTTACGAAGGTAAAGTTGCTGCTGAAGCAATTGCGGGTGAAAAATCAGTAGTTGATTATCTTGCTGTGCCAGCTGTATGTTTCACAGATCCAGAAATGGCGACAGTTGGTTACAACGAAGAACAAGCAAAAGCTGAAGGCATTGAATACACTGCAGCGAAATTCCCATTCGCAGCAAATGGTCGTGCTCTTGCATTAAACCAATCAGAAGGTTTCGTGAAACTTGTTGCTCGTAAAGAGGACGGCTTATTAATTGGTGCTCAAATCGTAGGTGCTGGTGCATCTGATATGATCGCTGAAATGGGCTTAGCAATTGAAGGCGGCATGACTGCTGAGGATATCGCATTAACAATTCACGCTMACCCAACATTAGGTGAAATTACAATGGAAACTGCTGAAGTATTACTTGGCAACCCAATCCACATTGTAGCGAAAAAATAATTTGAATAAAGGAGTGTAGATAAAGCGAGACATTCGCTTATCTACACTCTTTTTTTAGCCAATGTTTTATATGAACAATTAATTTTTCTATTAGCTTTTTCCCGTAACAGGCTTGAATGATAATGATAAGTAATAAGTAGCTCCTCATGGAAAATATTCAATTATTATAGCTTTTAAATCGTATTTCTACCTTTTACAAGCTCCTTTGATTATTCTGAATAATCGATAAATGCTATAATGATAGCATTGTAGAAAGTAAGGAGGATTTAATAATGGAGCTTAATTTAACGGGGAAAGTAGCAATTATAACAGGATCGAGTAAAGGAATTGGCTATTATACAGCCATGCAGCTTGTTAAAGAGGGTGCACAGGTTGTACTTTGCGCTCGTGGTGAAAAACAACTGCAAGTGGCTGCAGGATGCATAAAAAATGAAACAGGCGTAGATGTATTAATTGTTCCAACTGACATTACAAAAGAAAAAGATTGTAAGTATCTCATTGAGCGTACTGTAGAGCATTTTGGACGTGTGGATATTCTTATTAATAATGCTGGTACAGCTTCAGCGAATTCCTTTGAAACGGTGAGTAGTGAGCTGTGGCAGGCAGATTTAGATTTAAAGGTATTTGGAGCTATTCATTGTTCAAAATATGCTGCTCCATATATGCGAAAGGCTGGGGGCGGTGCAATCGTTAATGTGACTGCCGTGATGGCTAAAACTCCACCTGCAAGTTCACTTCCAACTACTGTAAGCCGTGCTGCGGGGCTTGCCTTGACAAAAGCGATGAGCAAGGATTTAGGGAAGGATAATATTCGAGTAAATTCTGTATGTATAGGACTTATTCGTAGTGATCAAATCGAAAAGAAATGGAAAAAGGAAGAACCAAATTTATCGTGGGAAGAATATTCTCGTAAAGTGGGGCAAGCAATTCCGCTGGGTCGTGTAGGTGATACGCAAGAAGCAGCAAACGTTATCACTTTTTTAGTATCTGATGCGGCGAGCTATGTTACAGGTACAGCTGTTAATATTGATGGTGGCTCTGGTCACGCATTATAGAATAGTAAAAATCCACTATACTAATAGAAGTATAGTGGATTTTTAAGAATATTTATCCTTCTTCATTAATAAGTACATTTTTACCACGTATTTTCATAAACAGTGGTATAAGTAACCAAGAAATGGCAACCACTAAAAATAGTAATGATAAAGGCTTTGTTATAAAAATAGAAAAGTCTCCATTCGAAATGGTTAATGCACGGCGCATATTATTTTCAATCATCGGCCCTAGTACTAATGCAAGTACTAATGGAGCTACTGGGTAATCATTTTTAGCAAATAGCTAACCAAGTACACCACAAGCTACTAATAAAAATAAATCAAACGTGGCGAATTGTACGGCATAAACTCCAAAAATTGAAATTGCAATAATAATAGGCAATAAATATTTTTTAGGTGTTTAGATGATTTTGGCAAAAATGCAGACCAAAGGCAGATTTAATGMTAATAAMATTAAATTWCCAATAAACATACTGGCAATTAATCMCCAAGCAACTTGAGGATGTTCATCAAATAATAATGGACMTGGCTGAATATTATACATAATAAGTGCACCCATTAAAATAGCAGTAGTACCTGAGCCGGGAATTCCTAAAGTTAGTAATGGGATCATTGCACCGCCTGATGCAGCATTGTTCGCTGATTCAGGTCCAGCTACACCCGCAATATGACCTTTTCCAAATTGCTCGGGTGTTTTACTGAATTTTTTCTCGGTAATATAAGAAAAGAATGAGGCAAGTGTTGCGCCTGCGCCGGGTAAGACGCCGATGAAAAAGCCTAATAAGGAGCCGCGAGCAATAGGAACAGCACTATCCTTTAAATCTTGCTTTGTTGGTAATACACGATTAATTTTGGCTAATTGACCATCCTCTTCTTCTTTTTCAAGAATGGTTTTAAATACTTCGCCTAATGCAAATAAACCAACAGCGATAGTTAAAAATTCAATGCCAGAGAACAGCATTGGCTGACCAAATGTAAAACGTTCTATACCTGATACGGCATCAATACCAACTGTTCCGAGCATAAGCCCTAAAACAGTCATAATYAAAGCTTTGGTAATAGAACGTCCTGCTAGGCCACTTACTGCTGCAAGTCCTAATAACATCAAAGAAAAGTATTCTGCGGGTCCAAATTTAAGTGCTAATTTTGACAATGGATTAGCTAATAATATCAGACCTAGTAGAGCTACAACGCCTGCACAAAATGAGCCAATGGCCGCGATAGAAAGAGCACTTCCAGCACGACCTTGTTTAGCCATTTGATAGCCATCCAATGTTGTCACAACTGATGAGGATTCACCAGGCGTGTTTAATAGAATGGAAGTTGTTGATCCACCATACATGGCCCCATAGTATACCCCTGCAAGTAAAATAATTGAGCTGGTAGCGGCAGCCTCAGTAGGTAGTCCAGCTGTAATGGTTGCTGTAACGGGGATTAATAATGCAACTCCACTCATGGGACCTATACCTGGAAGTACACCAACTGCTGTACCAATTATGACACCAACAAGAGCGAATAAAAGGTTTTGCCATTGAAGGGCAACTGCAAATCCATCAGCTAAAAATTGCAATGTCGACATATGTTCACTCCTGTACTAAAAAATTGGGAAACTAGGCAATGCCCCTCCTAGTRAAYTTGNNAATRTWKRAWWKWCRMCYRGWSRARAWCCWGYTGCAATAATAATTGAATAAATAAGTTTAGTACGTTCCATTGTTTGGAAACTAATACACAAAAATAAAAATGTTGTTATCATATAGCCAATTTTTTCAAGGAAAAATACATACGCAAGAGCGCTACCTAAAATAATTAAGAACTTTTTGAGCTCTGTTGAAGATATTTTAGAAGAAGTAGTTGGTCCTCCTGTGACTCGCTCTCTCACAGCTTTTTTCCATGATTCATAAAATAATTGAAGACTTAATAAACCTAAAATAATACCTAAACCTAATGGAAAAATTTTGGGACCAACTGTAGACCCATAAGCACTATCAGAAATCTGTGTTGCTTGAAAAATAAACAAAATACTAAGTGCTAAGAGGGTAATGCTAAATGTTTTATCAAATGTATAGCTCAACCGTTTTACACCTCCATTGAMAATAGATAAAGTTACACAAGTAGTTCTWTATTTAATGGAAATACTTGTGCCTTTTTTAAAAAAACGATTCGTTATTTTTGCATACCAAGAGCTGTTAGTAGTTCAATGATTATTTTATTTTGACTGTCTAGATAAGCTGTAAATTCTTCCGCATTACGGTATTCTGCTTGCCAGCCATTACGTGTCACCTCAGCTTGCCATTCTTTTGATTCAGACATTGCCTGTAATTTTTCAGACCAATAGGCAATCGCATCTTCACTCATATTTTTTGGACCAAAGATACCACGCCAAATTGTAAACTCCTCATCAATACCGGCTTCTTTAAAAGTAGGAACCTCTGCTAGCTCACCTTCTAAGCGTTCAGAGGAACTGACAGCTAATACACGAACATCTCCGGATTTAACATAAGTAGCAATTGTGGAGGCATCTGTTGCAATTACATCCGCATTGCCACCTAATAATGCTGTAACTGCCTCACCGCCACCGTCATAAGAAACATATTTAATTGTTTTTAAGTCAATCCCCGCTTTATAAGCCGGGATAATTCCTACTAGATGATCCATCGAACCTGGTGCAGACCCACCTGCTAATGTGACATCTTTTGGTGAAGTTTTCATGGCATTTAAAACATCTGCAAGCGTTTGGAAAGGAGAATCCTTTTTAACAACGATTGCGCCATAGTCACGTGTTAATTGTGCTAAAGGTGTAGTATCCTTATAGCCAAATTTACTATTTCCTTCAGCCTTTTCATGATTTATAAGGATCGGTGGTGATTTAACCATTAATATATAATCATTATTGGCTTCCTTTGTAGCAAATGTTGCCATGAAGGCAGCACCACCACCACCTGGCTTATTCTCAACTTGAATCGCCTTATCAATCAACCCAGTATCACTCATTGTTTTTGCTACTGCACGAGCTGTTAAATCCCAGCCACCACCAGCACCTGATGGAGCAACAATGGTAATATTACTTTTTGGATAATCACTGGCATTCTTTCCCTCTGTTTTTTCTCCATTTGATGCTGAACAGCCAACCAAACTAGTAAATAGTAAGCCAGCTACCATTATTTTAGAAATGTTCCTCCACATAAAAATCCCCCTTAAAAATAAAATGGTAGCGCTATCAATTTAGCGCTACCCATACTATAACTTACTTCTCAATTTTGGAAATATTGTGATAATAATGTGGATTAACATCATTTTGTTCATAAAGTTTATGTGGAAATAAAGTATCGTCGTTCAGGACGCCCAACTGTACCATAAGTCAGTTCGGTATAGACCTGCTTTTGTGTAACTAAAAATTCTAAATAACGACGAGCGGTGGAACGGCTGACACCTATATTCTTTCCCAACAGCTCAGCTGTACTACCATTCTCCATTATACTTAAATGGTTGATAWCATGATTMWTTGTTGTTGGATCTATCCCTTTTGGTAATAATAACGGTGTTTCTTGAAGGGGGGATGAACCTGCTTTTGGCCAAAGGTATTGAATTTTTTCATGTGTAAATTTCTCATTATTTTTCAGCAATAGATACTTGTAACGGAATTTTTCTATACTCTCTTTTAGCTGTTCGAATGTAAATGGCTTTAAAATGTAATCAGTAACATTTTTCTGATAAGCTTTCTGTACTATATGTGCCTCTGTAGCTGCGGTAATCAAAATAATACTACTTGTTGGGCTCACTTCTTGGATTTTATCAATTAAATCTACTCCCAGTATATCTGGCAAAAAGACATCGAGTAATATAAGGTGTGGTGAAAATGATTGAAGCCAATCTAAAGCTTCTTCTCCCGTACTTGCCCGTGCAATTACTGTAAAGCCTTCAATTTTTTCTAAAAAACGACAATGTACATCTGCTACACGTACATCATCTTCAATTACTAGCACTTCAATATTGTTCATGGATCATAGTCCCCCTTTTGCTAATAGATACGATAAATAGGGCACCTCCTAAATCTCCTTCTTCAAGAGCAAGAGTACCGTTTAAATCATGGATACTGGAAATGACTTTCCTTAATCCATAGCCTCGATGCTTACTATCTTTCGTAGAAATATTTTCTGAAAATAGCACGTCTAGTTTTTCTTGTGCAAAACCTTGTCCCGAGTCCTCGACCTCAAAGATGATTTCCTCTCCATTATCAAATATAAAAAGCCTAATAATTGGTTGTCGCTCTTTGTTTTTTTCAACCTCTTCAAAAGCATTGGTTAATAAATTTCCAATAATAGAAATAATTAGGCTTTTTTCGATGCTTTCAGGGAATGTTTCTAAATAACTATCCTCATCAAAAATCAACTTGATTTTTAATTCACGTGCACGATTAAAAAATCCGATAATTAAACCATTTAAAAATGGGTCCTTTACACGCTTTGTTATAAATTGGGTTAGAGAAGAATGTCCTTGTACCTCTTTATGAATAATAGATAGTGCTTCATCAGATGCATTTAATTGAATAAGGCCTGATATTGTGTAAAGGACATTATTAAACTCATGTGTTTGAGCACGTAAAGCTTCCGTATATTGCTTTACTTGTGATAATTCGATAGCCATTTGTTCTATTTCTGATTGTAATCGGAAACTTGCAACTGCGCCGACAACTTTATCATTCACCTTCATAGGTACACGGTTAACAATAATTTCATGACCATTAACAATCATCAATTTATCAAGTTGTTTTTCACCCTTCATTAATACGTTTAGCAGATGTGTGTTTGGTATATGCTCTTCTATATTATCGCCCATGATAGAAGCTGAATCCGTTAAATGTAAGATTTTCGCGGCAGCATTGTTTAGGGTCGTAATTTCACCTTTCTGATTTACCGTAATAATAGCTTCACGGACTGATTCAATTAAAGTATTTTTTTCTGTTAATAGACTGGCAATTTCACTTGGCTCCAGATTAAAAATTTGCTTTTTAATGTTTCGGGWTWAAWAAATAGAGACGATAATACCAATGCCTAGTGCAATAAAAATCGTATAAAAAATATTATCAAGGTATAAAAAATATAAGCGATCTAATTCACTTGTTAAGTAACCAATTGAAACAACACCAATAATCGATCCATTTGAGTCTAAGATAGGTGCTTTCCCACGAATGGATTGTCCCATTGAACCATTTGCAATGGAAATATAAGACTCACCGTTGATTAATGCTCGGTCATTATCATCTCCGACCATCGATTTACCAATACGGTCTGCGATAGGATGGGTGTAGCGTATGCCATTTTTATCTCCAATTACAACATAAGTAGCTTTTGCAGCAAGCATAATCTCTTTGCTAATTTTTTGCAGGCTTTCGGAAGGGTTATTTGTATGAAACGCTTCAATTACATCACCCCTGCTAGCCGTTGTTTCCGCCAAATATAGTGCCCGGTTTCCAATTTGTGTTTGCAATGCATCAGATATGGTCATATAAAAGAGGATGCCTGCTAAAATAACAATAATAAAAATTAAAAAACTGCTGTAATAGGCAAAGCGGGCTTGGAGTGTTAATGTTTTAAAGAAAATAGTGAATCCCACCTTTGTGTTTATTCTAGAAATTTTAGTCATTGATAATACTAGTAATCTTTTGTAATTTTCGATTATATAAAAAAATTTCGAAATTTGCTAGATGATCATTAAAAAAGTGATTTGAAGTGGATAGGCACAATATAAAAAAGTTGATAAGTCATAATGATAAAAAGTGAAGTTCTTGTAGAATAGGACTTTTAATACTGTTTCATAGAATTGCTTGGATATTTCGGTATTTGATTATTATTTTTCTAAAATCACAATAGACAGAAAATTCCTATAGATGTAGAATGAACGATATAGGGGGTGAAAAGTGGCGAAATGTTGAACGAAAATTTTGCTACGTTGTTGTTACGAGCTGTTCGGATTATTGTGCAAATCGGTATACTTACTATTTTCTATTACATGGGGGTTGGCATTGTTTCTTATCTGCACATACCTCTTCCAGGAAGCGTCATTGGCTTACTTTTATTAGCACTTTCACTCAATTTTAAAATTATTAAGGTCGAATATATACAAGATGGAGCAGGTTTTTTAATTGGCATCTTAACGTTGTTTTTCATTCCAGCAACTGTAGGTGTTATTGATTATCCAGAGCTCATGACATTCACTGGTCTGCTCATCATTTTAGCAGTTATTGCTAGTACATTAATCTCTATTTATGTAACAGGATTGCTGACACAACTCATTGAAAAAAGAGAACTGGCCAAAAAAGAAAGCTCAAAGCCTAATGTGGAAGAAGGAAAGGGGGAATTAACTGTTGATTGAAGTAACGGTTGTCCTTAGCACCATCATCATGTTTATTTTATTTACAAAGCTCTATCAACGATTTCCCCATCCTATCATGATTCCCCTGGTCACGACTACGATTGTCAGTGCAGTGATTTTACTTGTATTTGATATTCCATATTCAACTTATATGCAAGGTGGGGAATGGCTTCAGAAAATGCTTGGGCCAGCTGTTGTGGCACTTGCATATCCTCTTTATAATCAACGAGCAATTATTATGGTATGTCGGCAGTCAGTTTTATCAAGACTACTAATCGGCATGATAACAGGCTTAGTGACAATTTT
The DNA here is from genome assembly GCF_044986265.1 of Lysinibacillus sp. S1. NCBI lineage: Bacteria > Bacillati > Bacillota > Bacilli > Caryophanales > Bacillaceae > Lysinibacillus > Lysinibacillus sp. S1. Next base: position 1,808,912 of record NZ_CP173154.1, on the reverse strand, counting down.
TGTGTTACTAAAATGGATCGGTGTAGAACCTAGCTGGATGCTGACAGCCTTACCTAAATCGTTAACAACGCCTGTTGGAATGCAGGTGAGCGAAACGATTGGGGGCATTCCTCCTTTAACGGCTGTTTTCGTCATGATTGCAGGGTTTGTAGGGGCCATTATCGGACCATTAGTCATTAAGTATGGCAAAATTGACTCTGCCGTGAGTAGGGGAGTGGCAGTAGGAAGTGCCTCACATGGGGTAGGTCTTKTGAAATTAAGAGAATATGGGGAACAGGAATTATCAGTTGGTTCCTTATCAATGGGCTTAACGGCTGTTATCGGAGCCTTCTTCTGCCCTTTATTTGTGTATTTATTTTTATAATAGAATGGTGCTTTATAGAAAAAGGAGCTGTCTCAAAAAAGATAGGAAACAACCCTTTTGTTTTAAATAAATGGTTATTTCTAGAAGCAATTATTCATTGTGAAAATGAAATGAAAAAAACTTCAGATAATATTCTATTATAKCTATTTTGTAATGAAGAGAATGTTTTCTGGTTGTGTTCAACAAGAAGAATATACTCACATCTGTATTTATAAATATAAAAGCTAGCCCTTCATATTGAAGAGCTAGCTTATATTTTTTAGAAAATTGGCTTACGTTCTTTGATAACACGAATTGTTTTTAATGTYGTATCCTCTGGTCCTTGAACGGGTAAACCTGCTTCAATATTCATTTGAATATAATGAATATTTTCTTGAGTAATTATTTCCCCGGGAATAAAAATAGGAATCCCGGGAGGATACACCATAATAAATTCTGCACAAATACAGTTATCTGCTTCTGCAAGGGGAACGACTTCTGTATCTGCATAAAAAGCATCACGTGGAGACATGGCGAGAGCTGGAATTTCTGGCACGTTTACCAAAGCCTCTGTTATAGCCGCTTCAGAATCAAATGCTTTTGACATACSAGTTRMYSSRWKWRKTRWAWRAKKAAYWKCCTKTTTTGTATCTCCTAAAGTCACTAAACATAAGATATTATAAAGGTCAGACAATTCGACTTCAATATTGGCATTATAACGCAACCATTCCTCAGCTCGATGACCAGAAATACCTAAATCTTTCACACTAATCAGAAGTTTTAATGGATCCATATCATAAGTTGCAGAAGAATGTAACTTTTCCTTACCTGCGCACTTTAAATGTGGTATTTGATTGATGCGTTTACGAGCATCCTTTGCTAAACGTAATGCATCGTCAATTAAATCGTATCCATGAATGGCTAACTGACGTCGAGCTGTGTCAAGTGAAGCAAGTAATGGATAGGATGTCGATGTAGTTGTTAACATAGAAAATACAGCTTGTACACGTTTTGCAGAAACAAGACCCTCACGTACATTTAAAATAGACGTTTGTGTCATGGAGCCACCAAGCTTATGAACGCTTGTTGCTGCCATGTCAGCACCTGCTTCCATAGCTGAATATGGAAGGTCATCATGGAATTTTATGTGTACACCATGCGCTTCATCTACTACTACCGGAATATTACGGTCATGAGCAATCTCCACAATACGCTTTAAATCAGCTGTAAAGCCAAAATATGTTGGATTAATAACAAGTACTGCCTTTGTATCCGGGTAAGCATTTAATGCTTTTTCAACAGCTTCAGGGGATATGCCATGAGAAATCCCATATTCGCTGTCAACTTCAGGATGAATAAAAATTGGAATGGCACCAGCGAATACAATCGCCGACATAATAGATTTATGAACATTCCGTGGCACTAGAATTTTATCACCTGGACCGACGACGGTCAGAATCATCGTCATGATGGCGCCACTAGTACCTTGAACGGAAAAGAATGTATGATCAGCACCAAAGGCTTCAGCTGCTAAGTTTTGCGCTTCTTTTATAGCACCCTTTGGTGAATGTAAATCGTCTAGTGGAGCAATATTAATWADDTSRATTSATHAWDVGTTGTCGCCGACGAATTCTCGGAAAGCAGKATCCATTCCTTGCCCTTTCTTATGGCCTGGAATATGGNACTGAATGGGATGTCTGTTCCGATGTTTTAATAATACGTCGAACAATGGABTCTCTAATTGTGACAACGCAGGTACCACCTCACTTTATAATATCTAAGAAAACAAATGAATTATAGCACCTAACGACACGAAAAAATAGGCTTTTCCTAAAAAATAAAAGGATTTTTTTCAGGATACCGAGAAAATAGTATTGAACGAAAGGGGAGGTACTATGAATTGGAATACACGTGTGACGGATCTTTTACAGGTTAAATATCCAATTATTCAAGGGGGATTAGCCTATTTAGCATATGCTGATTTAGCCGCAGCTGTGTCGAATGCTGGTGGTTTAGGGCAAATAACGGCTATGAGTTTACGTGATCCTGAATTATTACGAGCAGAGATCCATAAGGTACGAACATTAACAGATAAACCATTTGGCGTAAATTTTGCGATTGGCATGCATGGTACAGGCTATGAGGATATGGTGCGCGTTGCAATCGAAGAAGAAGTTCCAGTTGTTACAATGACAGGGGGAAATCCAGCGCCTATATTTAATTTACTGGCAGGCACAGCTATAAAAAAATTAGTCCTTGTAGCTGCTCGTAGASAAGCTSAAAAGGCTGAACAGCTTGGAGCAGATGCTGTAATGGYTGTGGGTCAAGAGGGTGGCGGTCATCYTGKGCGTGATGATGTCRGTACAWTGGTTCTTGTTCCYCAGGTGGTTGATAGTGTWAGTMTKCCTGTCATTRCWKHAKRTGGRATKGGTGATKGACGCGGCTGGATGGCTGCTSAWRCATTGGGAGCTGAAGGCATTGAAATGGGCACTCGTTTTATAGCAACACGAGAGTGTGTTGATGCTTCTGAGGCTTATAAAGAGGCACTAGTTGCAAGTACTGAAGCAGATACAACCATTATTAAGCGCTCAATTGGTGCGCCGGCTCGTGCATTACGCAATGACTTTACTACAAAGATTTTGGAAATTGAGGAAAAAACACCAACATATGAGGCGTTGAAAGAATATATAAGTGGTTCAGCAAATAAACGCTTTATTTATGATGGTGATAAGGAACAGGGTTTTGGCTGGGCTGGACAAGTGACCGGAATGATTCACGATATCCCAACCGTTGATGACCTTATTAAGCGAATGGTTGCAGAAGCTGAAAGTATACGGTTAAAATGGGGGCAATAACGTAAAGGTGGTTTTGTCGAATGGAATACTCTTATCCGTTTTCAACTGATTGGTCCACAGAGGAGATTGTGGATGTTGTTCAATTCTTTGAGGGAATTGAGAAAGCTTATGAAAAAGGCATCAAGCGTGAAGTTATGCTAGCTAAATATCGACGCTTTAAAGAGATTGTTCCTTCCCAAGCAGAGGAAAAATCAATTTTTCGCGAATTTGAAGAGGCGAGTGGCTACATTAGCTATCCAGTTGTAAAACAAACAAAGGAAGCCGAAGATGGGATGATTATAAAAGTTACCCCAAGAAATGGCCATTAAAAAAGTGGATGTGAGATCAACTCACATCCACTCTTTATTTTTTTGTGTTAAAAAACGACATATTGCATAAACTACATCAATAAAAAAACTTTATAAGGTTAGCTTATTTTCCAACAATAATGTTGTAAAGAGGAAGTAAGCTGTTAAATGTGTCTTCTGTTAWTTGATGTAATTCGCTTGCTGTTAGTTTGGTTGCTTGTTCTTTTGGAATATGACGGCCAATTAAAAACTCACCCTTTTTGACATCTCGTAGGCGAATAAGCATTTCTTCAAGCTTGTCTTCTTTTGCCACTTCGAGAGAAACGGCCTCAGGTGACATATGMTCTCCTGACACGATAAAATCAKMTGGAAKCTGCTCAATTAMAGATTTATGAGCTAGTAAACGCTCAGCCATAACATTTTTTTGAGGCGCTTCATAAATAATAGCTAAGACGATGAATAAATGTGTGTGCCATAGACCAATCTGAAAGTGAGGCAATGATTTATAACCTCTTTTATAAGGGGCGAAGGCAACCCAACTATCTTTTGGAGGGTTAACAGTTCTTCGAGCATGTTTAGCCACATGCGGGAAGAATTCTTCACCTAATTGGCTAGAGAAAAATGCAGAAAAATCTTCACCTAGCTGATTGAATTTTGGACGTACATGTAAATTTAAAGCATCCATTCTTTGTTCTAAACCGTCTATTGTAAAAACCTTAAAGTCTTTGTTTGTCCACTTTATTTTTGGCAATTTTATTTTACTCCTTTCGTTTTATAAGGTTTATTTTACGCTGAATTTGGGAAAAAATCTTATAACAAGAACTTTATCAAATGAGTAAAGTTTTTGTGAAAAAATTAAAAAAAGGAAGTGTTTTTTATGAAACCATTCGTAAAAATTATACGTAAAGTTAACATTGAAAAGCAATATGAGCACATTTTACAATTAGAATTAGATTATGAATTAGCTTCACTTTTTGCAGCAATGAATGAAAAAAATGACATGGAAATTGAAAAAAGTAAAAAACGTCTGGCAGAAATTCAGATGGAACTTGAAAGTTTGCACGCCTATGCGTAATCAAAATCTAATACCCATTTAAAAAATCACTTGCTGAATATTCCGACAGCAGGTGATTTTTATTGTGACAAAGGGTAAAATAGAAATTATATCATAAGGTAGTACTAGGTTTTATATAGCAAAAGTTGTGAAGTAGTGGGAAAAGGTATCATAAACATACGAGAGCGATTAATATAGAAGGCCTTTTCTTATATTCGAAGGGTGGGTTATGAGTGGATTTACAACAAATTGATAAATTTGCAAAAGATATTATTTTTGAAGCTGGGCGACGTATTCGAGAGGCTTTTTCGTATAATCTAGTAATTGAGACAAAATCAGGTGCAAATGACCTCGTTACCAATATTGATCGAGAGACGGAGTTATTCTTTATTGAGCAAATTAAAGCCTTTGATCCAACCCACAAAATTCTAGGGGAAGAAGGAATGGGCGAACAGGTTAAATCACTAGATGGTGTAGTTTGGATTATTGATCCAATTGATGGAACGATGAATTTTGTTAAACAGCATCGCCATTTTATGATTTCAATCGGTATTTTTGTCAATGGCGTAGGAAAGTTAGGTTACATATTTGATGTCATGCGGGAGGATTTATTTAGTGCCATCAAGGGGCAAGGGGCATGGTATAATGATTCACCATTGCGTAAACTACAGTCTGTTACAATGGAGGAGTCTGTCATTGGCATAAATGCACATTGGGTCGCACCTAATCGACATATTCACCATGAAAAGGTGATAGATATGGTTCGTAAAGTTCGCGGTACACGGTCCTATGGCTCCGCAGCAATGGAAATTGCATTTGTTGTAAGTGGCAAATTAGATGCCTATGTCTCTATGCGTTTAGCACCATGGGATATTGCAGGAGGGACCATCATTGCTCAGGAAGTTGGAGCAGTTGCTACAAATCTACATGGTGAAGGCTTTGATTTCCTTCATCAGGATACATTTATTATTGCTAATCCCGCTATTCATAAAGAATTATTAGAAAAATATATAGTGCCATATGAATAAAAAGGAGCCGTCTATTTATTAGACAGCTCCTTTTTATGTTCTTTAAAGTAATCCTTSCGCACGTMGTTTACGCTTCATTTTAAAGGCTGTCATGAAAATGACACAAGTAGCCACAATACCAGCTATTACACCAAATACATTACTAGCTGCAACAGAGTAGCCGATAGAACACATTGCTAATACAGCTGCCAATGCATAGATGGCCATTACGATTTTTGCACGATTCATAGCCTAGCCTCCTATATAAAAAATTTGTCGATCAAATATATTTTTTAGAATGATGGAAATTCTAATAAGGACATTTCTATCCTTCTTGTGCTATAATATCACAGTTAAACATTCGAAAAAAGAATATGGAGTGGAATAATGACAAACTTACGTCAAGATCTTCGCAATATCGCAATTATCGCCCACGTTGACCATGGTAAAACTACTTTAGTCGACCAATTATTAAAACAATCAGGTACATTCCGTTCAAACGAACATGTTGAAGAACGTGCAATGGACTCTAATGATATTGAACGCGAACGTGGTATTACAATTTTAGCAAAAAATACTGCAGTAAACTATAACGGAACTCGTATTAACATCCTTGATACGCCTGGACACGCCGACTTCGGTGGTGAGGTAGAACGTATTTTAAAAATGGTAGATGGCGTTTTACTAGTTGTCGATGCGTATGAGGGTTGTATGCCGCAAACACGCTTTGTACTGAAAAAAGCGTTGGAACAAAAGTTAACACCGATTGTAGTTGTAAACAAAGTTGATAAAGATTCAGCTCGTCCTTTAGAAGTAGTAGATGAAGTATTAGAATTATTCATCGAGCTAGGCGCTGATGATGATCAATTAGATTTCCCAGTTGTGTATGCATCAGGTGTAAACGGTACAGCTTCTCTTGATGCTGATCCAGCAAAACAAGAAGAAAATATGCAATGTCTATTTGAAAAGGTAATTGAAGCAATTCCTGCACCAGTAGACAACTCAGCAGATCCATTACAATTCCAAGTGGCATTACTTGACTACAATGATTATGTTGGTCGTATTGGGATTGGACGCGTATTCCGCGGAACAATTGAAGTAGGGCAACAAGTTGCTTTAATGAAGTTAGATGGGACTGTGAAAMAATTCCGTGTAACGAAACTATTTGGTTTCTTTGGTTTAAAACGTGAAGAAATCCAATCAGCAAAAGCTGGTGACTTAATTGCTGTTTCAGGTATGGAAGACATCAACKTTGGGGAAACAGTATGTCCGGTGGAACATCAAGAAGCTTTAACACCATTACGTATAGACGAGCMAACATTACAAATGACTTYCTTAGTGAATAATTCACCGTTTGCAGGTCGTGAAGGGAAATGGGTAACTGCTCGTAAAGTAGAAGAGCGTTTACGTTCACAACTTCAAACGGACGTATCTCTACGTGTAGAAGATACAKATTCACCAGATGCATGGACGGTTTCTGGACGTGGTGAGCTACATTTATCAATTCTTATTGAAAATATGCGCCGTGAAGGCTTTGAACTACAAGTATCAAAACCTCAAGTTATCATTCGTGAAATTGATGGTGTAAAATGTGAACCATTTGAACGTGTACAAATCGATGTTCCAGAAGAAAAKGTAGGTTCGGTTATTGAATCGATTGGTACGCGTAAAGGTGAAATGTTGGATATGGTGAACAATGGCAATGGCCAAGTACGTTTAACATTCCTTGTTCCTGCCCGTGGTTTAATTGGATATACAACAGAATTCATGTCTATGACGAAAGGTTTTGGTATCATTAACCATACATTCGATTGTTACCAACCATATATTCCAGGCCGTATTGGTGGACGTCACCAAGGTGTTCTTGTATCAATGGAAACTGGTAAATCGACAACTTATGGTATGATGCAAGTAGAGGACCGTGGTACACTATTTGTTGAGCCAGGTACTGAAATTTATGAAGGTATGATTGTTGGTGAAAATACACGTGATAATGATATCACTGTAAACATAACAAAAATGAAGCAAAAAACGAATGTTCGTTCTGCGACAAAAGATGCAACAAACGTTATTAAAAAGCCGCGTCTATTAACACTAGAAGAAGCATTAGAGTTCTTAAATGATGATGAGTATTTAGAAATCACTCCAGAATCTATTCGCCTTCGTAAACAAATTCTAGATAAAAATGAACGTGAAAGAATAGCGAAAAAACTAAAAAACGCTGAACAATAATTTTTTGCTTCCACGAAAGGAAGAGGAGTCTTGGATCTGAAGTCCGCTTTATTGGGTGAACTAAATGTTATTCAAGTTGCTGCACAGACAGGTACAGATGAAACAACACGAGTTTATGGGAGAATGGCTGGTATCACTAGATTTTTATATGAAAATTTACCAAGCTATGAAATAGCAGGTTATGTTGTATTTCTTCTTGTATTTGTACTTTCTGCCATTGTCTATAAACTAGGCTTTGCCAAGAAATTAAAGTTATCTCAAAATATTATTATTTATGCGTTCCTATTTTTAGGTTGTATCATGCTTACATTCTTCGCCCTATTCTTACCAATGATTGAAGGTCTTATTGTAGCGGCCTTAATTCTAATTGTCTATAAAACAAGACTATGGCGTGAAAAAAGAGAAGAGCAACAAGCTACCAATCAATAACAATTACGTACTTTATAATAAGAACTTTTTATCTGTTATAAACAGTCTTAGCGGTTTTAATGCTAAGGCTGTTTTTTTGTATGTTTCCCCCTGTAGTCAAGCTGAGGAAAACACCCACACTCTACACAAATTAAAAAATGATAGGCACCGAAATCTTCTTATGTGAATAAGTTAATGTCGATAGGCTTATTTTCAACACATCAAGGAGGAAAGGGAATGCGTTGGCTTACAAAAGGTTTATTATTAGGTGTCATTGCTTTGTTACTCCTTTCTTTGACGGCATGTAATAAAGCAGAGCTAGAAAAAGTCAAAGTAGGAGAAGTAACTCGTTCGATTTTCTATGCGCCTCAATATGTAGCACTTGAGAAAGGTTTCTTCGAGGAGGAGGGTCTTTCTGTTGAGCTACAAACGATTGCAGGTGGCGATAAAACGATGACGGCGTTACTGTCAGATGGAATTGATATAGCTTTAGTTGGGTCTGAGACGTCTATTTATGTCACTTTACAAGGTGCAAATGATCCCATTCAAAATTTTGCACAGTTAACACAAACGGATGGTACCTTTTTAGTGGCAAGAGATAAGATAGATAATTTTTCGTGGGATCAATTGAAGGGCTCAACGTTTTTGGGGCAACGTAAAGGTGGAATGCCACAAATGGCAGGTGAATTCGTGCTGAAAAAACATGGCATCGACCCTGTAAATGATTTAACGCTCATTCAAAATATTGATTTTGCCAACATTGCTACTGCTTTTGCATCAGGTACTGGTGACTATGTTCAATTATTTGAACCTACTGCGAGTGTCTTTGAGAAAGAAGGAAAGGGTTATATTGTAGCTTCGTTTGGAACGGAGTCTGGTAATCTTCCTTACACGTCCTTTATGGCCAAAAGTAGTTATTTAAAGGATGAAGCTTCAACTGTTCAAGCCTTTACAAATGCATTGAAACGAGCACAGGATTTTGTGCAAAATGAGAGTGCTGCTGAAGTAGCAAAAATTATTCAACCGTATTTTGAAAATGTGGATATAGAGATAATTGAAACGGTAATTGAGCGATATAAAGCACAAGGCTCTTATGCTACTGACCCAATCCTTGATGAAGGAGAGTGGGATAACTTGCAAACAATTATGGAGGAAGCAGGTGAACTTCCTCAACGAGTGGAGTATGAAAAACTTGTGAACACTACTTTTGCCAAAAAGGCTGCTGAGTAATATGGAATTTTTACAGCTGGAGAATATTCACCATAGTTATTTTTCAAGTACACAGGCAAAGGAAGTATTACGTGATATCAGTTTAGCCATTCATGAAGGAGAGTTTGTTTCGTTTATTGGGCCGAGTGGCTGCGGTAAAACCACATTATTATCAATTATTGCAGGATTATTCCCTGCCACTGAAGGCAATGTTTATATAGATGGTGAAAAGCTATCAGCAAGTAATCAATCAAGCATTGGCTATATGCTTCAGCAGGACTATTTATTTCCTTGGAAGACCATTGAAGAAAACGTCACAATAGGATTGAAAATAATGGAAAAAAGTCATAAAACACATAAAGTAACGGCCAATGCGTTATTACAGGAAGTAGGATTACCGCATGTGGGGAACAATTACCCTCGAGAATTATCAGGAGGTATGCGGCAACGTGTGGCCCTTGCTCGTACCTTAGCTGTAAATCCTAAAATTTTATTATTAGATGAACCATTTTCAGCGTTAGATTATCAGTCGAAATTAAAGCTTGAGGATTTAGTGGTGGAAACATTAAAAACTTATAAAAAGACTGCTATTCTTGTGACACATGATATTGGTGAAGCAATCGCAATGAGTGAGCGCGTAGTTCTATTTTCTGCAAACCCAGGGGCAGTTCACAAAGTGTTTGAAATACCTGAAGCCCTTAATGAACTATCACCTTTTGATGTAAGACAGCATCCAGCCTATGCAGATATTTTCCAAACTATTTGGAAGGAGCTGGAGAGCCTTGGATAATACATTATTTAAGCAATATCAGCAATTGTTAAAAAAAGAAAAACGCTATGTTCGAATATATCAGCTTATTATTTTACTGCTATTCTTTGGTGGATGGGAGCTGCTTTCAAGATTAGAATGGATTGATCGGTTAATTTTTAGCTCGCCAACTCATGTATGGCATACATTTATTGAGAAAGTCATTGACGGTTCTTTAACATTGCATGTGAGTGTTACATTAATGGAGACCGTAATTGGCTTTTTAGCGGGGACTTTATTAGGAACATTGATAGCTGTTGTCTTGTGGTGGTCCCCGTTACTATCAAAAGTACTCGATCCCTATCTAGTAATTTTAAACGCGATGCCAAAAGTTGCACTTGGTCCGATTTTGATTGTTGCACTCGGCCCAGGTTATTTTTCTATCATAGCTATGGGTGCATTAATATCCATCATTATAACAACGATTGTTGTATATACGGCATTTAAAGGTGTCGATCCGAATTATAGTAAGGTTTTACAAACCTTTGGAGCGACAAGATGGCAAATCTTTCGTGAGGTCATTTTGCCAGCCTCATTTCCTACAATCATTTCGACCTTGAAAGTGAATGTTGGCTTATCATGGGTAGGGGTTATTGTAGGGGAATTTTTAGTAGCTTCAAAAGGACTTGGTTATTTAATTATCTATGGCTTCCAAGTATTTAATTTTAACCTTGTCCTTATGTCACTTCTGATCATTGCCTTTTTTGCTACCATTATGTATCAAGTTGTAGAATTAGTTGAAAAAACGATTATTAAAAATAATGGATAGTATAAAAAAGAGGTGTCTCAAAATAGAGGCACCTCTTTTTAATCTGTTCTTTAGTTAAAATTCTTTATCCATCTGGGGTGAAGTACGATAAAAACGGAAATTGCCTGTTTCCATTCGTGCTACAGTATTTTCCGAAATGCGATCATGACAAATATCGCACATATAAGTATGAATTGGTCGATTACGCAATTTTTTTGCTAAAGGTAAATTATCATCTAAATTATGAATCGTATCGCAAATAACGCATTTAACGCGCATTGCATTCCCTCCTATTCAGCGCGAATGGCTGATACGTTTTTAATAGGATTGTCAATATTTGAACCGTCTCTTAGTAATACATGGATGGGACCGTCTTCTAAAAGAGGCTTACCGTCTTGGCTATATTTTAAAATAAGTGTATAAGCTTCTTCAATTGTAAAAGGATATTCTTCGCCATCTTTGCAAGTTAAGACGATTTTTGTCGCTTCTGGTTTAATTTCAGCATTCTTCAAGAAGTGACTTAATTCGATACCAAATGTACCTGTCTCCATTCCTTTACGGTCAAATTTCCTTTCTGATTTTAATGTAGGTGGGAATGTTGCTCCTTCCATAATTTCACGTGACCAGTGTGCTCCTACTTCACGCATATATTTGACGTCAGCATCTTCCTCAACATTTTGAGTAGTGAAGTAAGTGTTTAAATCTAATTTACGATCATCGAAAATCCACACAGTAGGATCTAATGTTAGTTGGTATGTGACTGCACCTGTGATAGGAATTATTGTTTCCATAATAGAAATCCTCCTCAAATCTTGTATATCCATGACATAGTATAACGCTAATGCCTAGAGATAATAAAGAAATATAATTCGAATTCTCTATTTTCCAATGAAGACACTTGCATTTTTATCGACTAAAAGATAAACTTTATTAAGATAGAATCGAAGAAATATCAGATAATGGGGGCGTCCTCATGGATACGAAATCACAAACTTCTTTTCAAGAGAAGGCTTTGGAGCTATTAGTTGCTGATGCAGATAAGATTGCTCGCCTTATTCGAGTACAAATGGATCATTTAACAATGCCACAATGCCCTTTATATGAGGAAGTATTAGATACACAAATGTTCGGTCTATCACGTGAAATTGACTTTGCTGTGAAGCTTGGATTGATTGAACGTGAAAAAGGCAAAGAAATTCTCGATTCACTCGAGAAGGAACTTTCTGTACTACACGACGCGTATACAGACAAATAAAAAGAAAAACTCAAACGCTTCTTTGCGCTTTGAGTTTTTTTACTAGAACGAGGTTTTCCAATGAGACAATACTTAAAACGCTATGCACAAAATTTTGATTATCCCTTATTTTTTACGGTCCTATTATTAAGTTTATTTGGGTTAATAATGATTTACAGTTCAAGTATGATGGTTGCTATTGTTCAAAAAGGTCAAGCACCTGATTATTTTTATCAAAAGCAAGTGACCAATTTAATGGTGGCATTTCTTGGCTTTATCATTACAGCATTTTTCCCATATAAACATTATGCGAATAAGAATATTATGTTATTGCTAACTGTTGTATTGGTTGTGTTATTTACATGGGTAAAAGTAGCAGGGAATGGGGCAGAAGAAGTAGGCTCTCAAAGTTGGATTGCTATCCCTGGTTTAGGGAATTTTCAACCTTCAGAGTATGCGAAACTATTTATAATTTTATATTTTGCAGCTGCTTTTTATCGAAAAGCGCAAAAATATACGTTTGAAAAGCTACARCCGACTKAAATTTTTTAMSMAAWTTKTMTATGGATTTTAGTGGTTGCTGGKGTAGYCTTTGAAACAGACTWRGGARMAGTGATTATTCTATGTGGTATTGCCGTTTCAGTTGTAGCTTCAAGTGGTATTCCATTTAGAACATTTTGGAAATTTTTCGGTGTATTAGGTGCGTTTGGTACAGCAATTCTTGGTATTCTATGGATATTTAAGGGAGAGCTACTAACAGGAAATCGAAAAGGACGGATATTGTCTTACTTAAATCCATTTGAGTATGAGGATGGTAGTGGTCACCAAGTGGTGAATAGTTATTATGCCATTGGCGGAGGCGGCTTAGAAGGGCGGGGCCTTGGTCAATCCATTCAAAAATTAGGATACTTGCCTGAACCACAAACAGATTTTATTATGGCAATCATAATGGAAGAGTTAGGGATATGGGGCGTTTTGATTGTCTTATGTGGCTTGGGATTTATTGTATATAAAGGTTTTTCTATTGCATTGCGGACAAAAGATCCATTGGCACGCATGATTGCGGCTGGTATTGCGAGCTGGATAGGCTGGCAATCATTTATTAATCTTGGGGGTGTAACCGGGTTAATCYCGTTAACCKGTGTAACGTTACCTTTTATAAGCTATGGCGGTACATCTATAATCATTCTATCTTTAGCGATGGGAATATTGATCRATGTTTHTATGTTTGAAAAGGTAGAGAGGAAAAAAACACAATCATAAAGGGGGATACCTATGGAATCAATCAACAAAATTCTCGTAGCCAATCGAGGAGAAATTGCAATTCGTATTTTCCGTGCTTGTACGGAGCTGAATATCCAAACTGTTGCCATCTATTCAAGAGAAGATAGTGGTGCTTTTCATCGCTTTAAAGCAGATGAAGCTTATTTAGTGGGAGCTGGCAAGAAACCAATCGATGCTTATTTAGATATTGAAGGTATTATTGCCATCGCAAAAGATGCAGATGTTGATGCGATTCATCCAGGGTATGGTTTTTTATCAGAAAACGTGGAATTTGCACGTCGCTGTGAGGAAGAGGGCATTGTCTTTATCGGACCAACTTCTCAGCATTTAGATATGTTTGGAGATAAGGTCAAAGCACGTTCTCAAGCCATTGCGGCTGAGATTCCTGTTATTCCTGGTACAGATGGCCCAGTAGCCGATCTAGCAGAGGTAGAGACGTTTGCTAGCAATTATGGCTATCCAGTTATGATTAAGGCAGCACTTGGCGGTGGTGGTCGAGGGATGCGTCTAGTCCATACGCCAGAGGATCTTGCTTCCTCCTATGAAAGAGCAAAATCTGAGGCAAAGGCTGCTTTTGGTTCCGATGAAGTATATGTAGAAAAAGCAATCATAAAACCAAAACACATTGAAGTACAAATTATTGGCGATAAACATGGCAATATTGTGCACTTATATGAGCGTGATTGCTCAATTCAGCGTCGACATCAAAAAGTGGTAGAAATTGCGCCATCTCATTCGATTTCACAAGAGTTAAGAAATCGTATTTGCGATGCTGCTGTGAAATTAATGAAGAATGTCTCGTACATAAATGCAGGGACAGTGGAATTTTTAGTCGCAGGAGACGATTTTTATTTCATCGAGGTAAACCCTCGCATTCAAGTAGAACATACAATTACAGAAATGATTACAGGTGTTGATATCGTCCATGCCCAAATTAAGGTAGCGGCAGGCTATGGACTTCACAGTGAAGAAATTCATATGCCAAAGCAAGAAGATATGCCAATGATTGGCTATGCCATTCAAGCACGTGTGACAACAGAAGACCCTGCAAATGACTTTATGCCAGATACAGGAAAGTTAATGGTTTACCGTTCAAGTGGTGGTTTTGGCGTGCGATTAGATGCTGGGAATGGATTCCAGGGTGCTGTCGTTACACCATACTATGACTCTTTGTTGGTGAAAATTTCTACTTCGGGTATGAACTTTAAAGAAGCTGCTGCGAAAATGGATCGTAATTTAAAAGAATTCCGTATTCGTGGCGTTAAAACGAATATTCCGTTTTTAAATAATGTGGTGACTCATGAAAAGTTTTTATCAGGGGCCTTTGATACTAGCTTTATTGATACAACACCAGAGCTTTTCGAGTTCCCTGTGCGTAAAGACCGTGGAACAAAGCTGTTAAGCTATATTGGGAATGTGACCTTAAATGGCTTCCCTGGTGTAGAGAAGAAGTCAAAACCTATCTTTGTCCAGCCAAACCAACCTAAAATTGATCCTTTAATTGTACCACCAGCAGGTACAAAGCAGATTTTAGATACACAGGGAGCAGATGGCTTAGTGCAGTGGATTTTAGCACAGGAAGACGTACTACTAACAGATACTACATTCCGCGATGCTCACCAATCCCTGCTTGCAACACGTGTTCGTTCACAGGATATGTATCAAATTGCAGATGCAACAGCTCGCATGATGCATCAGTTATTCTCGCTGGMAATGTGGGGCGGTGCAACATTCGATGTMKSWYMYYKMTWCWYAWMMSMRRRYCCAYGRGAGCGGCTAGCGAAACTGCGTGAGCARGTGYCGAATGTGTTATTMMARMWRYWAMKRMRYRRASMYRAYRCWGTTGGTTATACAAACTATCCTGACAATCTAATCCGAGAATTTATCGCTGAATCGGCTTCATCAGGAATTGATGTATTCCGTATTTTCGATAGCTTAAATTGGATTAAAGGCATGGAAGTAGCGATAGATGCTGTGCGTCAATCAGGAAAAATTGCTGAAGCAGCCATCTGTTATACGGGGGATATCCTCGATGACAGTCGTGCGAAATATTCAGTGCAATACTATAAGGATATGGCGAAAGAGCTTGAAGCAGCCGGTGCCCATATTTTAGCGATTAAAGATATGGCTGGTTTATTGAAACCGGAAGCGGCGTACCGTTTAATTTCCGAGTTAAAAGAGACGACAAGTCTGCCAATCCACTTGCATACACATGATACTAGTGGCAATGGAATTTACTTATATGCTAAAGCGATAGAAGCAGGTGTTGATATTATTGATACAGCGCTTGGATCTATGGCAGGTCTAACATCTCAACCAAGTGCAAACTCCTTGTACTATGCAATGAAGGGCGGCAAACGTGAGGTACGAGCGGATATCGATGCATTAGAAAAATTATCGTACTACTGGGAAGATGTTCGTAAATACTATAAAGATTTTGAAAGTGGCATGATCAGCCCGCATTCTGAGATTTACGTACATGAGATGCCTGGTGGTCAGTATAGTAACTTACAGCAACAAGCAAAAGCTGTAGGGCTTGGTGATCGATGGGAAGAAGTGAAACGCATGTATTCCCGTGTAAATCTACTATTTGGTGATATTGTTAAAGTTACACCATCCTCCAAGGTAGTGGGTGATATGGCTTTATTTATGGTGCAAAATGATCTAGACGAAAATACAGTCTTAACAAGAGGGAAAACGATTGATTTCCCAGATTCTGTGATTGAATTCTTCCAAGGTTATCTTGGGCAGCCACATGGCGGGTTCCCAGAGGCATTACAACAAGTAGTGTTAAAAGATCGAGAAGCAATTACAGTTCGTCCAGGAGAATTATTAGAGCCTATTCAATTTGATCAATTAGAGGCTGTGCTAGAGGAAAAGTTAAATCGCCCAGTTACGAAAAAAGATGTACTGGCTTATGCACTTTATCCAAAAGTCTTTGAGGAATATGCGAAAACAGCAGAATCCTTTGGCAATATTTCAGTTCTTGACACACCGACATTCTTATATGGCTTAAAGCTTGGTGAAATTATTGAGGTCGAAATTGAAAAAGGTAAAACATTGATTATTAAACTCGTTTCAATCGGGGAACCACAACACAATGGAACACGTGTCCTTTACTTTRRKCTTAATGGYYAAKCGCGKGWATTGGTGATTMRAGATATGACTGTTGAGGTTGATGGCAATTTAGCATTAAAAGCCGATCCAAGCAATCCAAACCAAATCGGTGCTACAATGCCAGGTACTGTGTTGAAAGTTGTTGTTTCTAAAGGTAGTCCTGTTAAACGTGGTGATCATCTGTTAATTACAGAAGCCATGAAAATGGAAACAACTGTCCAAGCACCTAAAGACGGCATTGTAAAAGAGGTATATGCAAGTGCAGGAGATGCTATTTCAACAGGGGATCTATTAATTGAAATTGAATAAATGGTCATGAAAAAAAGGTTATTAGATGCTTTTATTAGTATCTACATAACCTTTTTTATTGTGTTTAAGCGATAAATCATATAAAATCTGATTACTTAATCAGAAAAATGTTTGGTTAATCAATCAGGAGAATTCTATGGATAACAATAAAAATACCTTTATTCAGGAAGCAAGAAAGCAGCAAATTATTGAAGCTACGATAGCGACACTTGATGATATAGGCTATGTAAAGGCAAGTTTAGCACAAATCGCTAAACGTGCTTCTATTAGCACAGCATTAATTTCTTATCACTTTGTAGATCGACAAGATTTAATCAACCAAAGTCTGCAAGCACTAATTGAGCAATCCACAACTTTCATTTTGACAAAAACATATACTGCCAGTGACCCTGTCACACAATTAGCAAACTTCATAGAGGCAAGCATTGCTTATCAAGCGACACACCCAAAAGAAAATGCTGCATTATTAGAAATTGTCTTCAACGCTCGGACTGCACATGACATCCCTTACTATAAACTGCCAAATGAAGAGGAAGACCCACTATTGACGGCATTATGTAATATTTTGGAAGATGGTAAAAAACAGGTGACTTTTAGTGTTCGCTCTGTCAATGTAATGGCAAAAGTAATTCAAGGAGCGATTGGTGAATATATGCTTATAGGGGGACCGCTTGCGATAGCGGCAGAGGATTACAGTCTCGAAGTAACAAATATTATATGGACAGCAATGAAAGTAGAGGGGCCAAAAAATGCTTAGAGCGCTATTTAACTGGATGTDAGTCATWGGTDTAATTTTATTAGGAGGCCGTCTCGTAACGCTAATTTGTCGATATTTCGACATTCCTTTTACAACATTTTTTAAAGATTATGCACTGGTATCCATGATTATTTTAATTGTTGGAATTATAGGGACTGAAGCTATGAAGAAACAAAAATAGTCATAGAAAAAAGATTCGACACATCTTTGGTGGCGAATCTTTTTTAATGGGCTATTTCTGGGCTATTTCTTTTTCTCATTATAATTACTTCGAGCAACTAGCATGATCATWTAGCATAATAAACCGAATAAAAGGGAAATAAATAATGAATGCAGTAAAGCTACCGTTAAATTCAGTTTAGTAAGAACTACTAACATACCTGCAATAACTTGTAAAACTACTATAGTAAAGGCAATTATCCATCCATAGTATATAACACGTTGATGTTTATATTCCTTTACAGCGTGCCAAGTTATGTATGCTATCCAAATGAAAATAATAAGAACAGCTAATCGATGTCCCATTTGCACCCATTCATACATATTATTCGGGGGTGCCAAAGGTGTTTCATTATAGCAAAATGGCCAATCGGGACAAATTAAGCTCGAATCTGTATGTCGAACTAGCGCCCCAGTATAAACGACTAAATAAGAATAAATTGTGACAGCAATTGTATGCCAACGTAACTTTTTACCGATAAATACGTTATCGGCATCAAATTTCCGATCGACTTCAAATACAATCATAGAGAGAAGAAGAACAGCGGCAAAGGAAATCAGAGATATCCCAAAATGAAGTGCTAAGATGAAATCACCTTGCCCCCATAATACTTGAGCTGCTCCAATAAGAGCTTGCGCAATTAAGAAAAACATTGCTAGGAAACCTAATAGTTTTACTTCGCGAATATGTCCGAGCTTACGCCATGTCCAAACGGTTAACACAAGAATTGAAATAGATACAACTCCTGTAACGAGACGGTGTGAGAATTCAATAAGGACTTCTGGTGTAATCTCCTTTGGAATAAGAGATCCATTACAATCAGGCCAGTTTCGACCACAGCCTAGGCCACTATCTGTTTTGGTAACGAGAGCCCCACCTAGTAATATAAGGAGCATCCCTACTGTAGCGGCAACAGCAAACCACTTCAAATACCTGTTGTGTTGCATAAAATGAGTCACCTACTTTATCTATCAACATTACAAGAACGTAATGTTTCTGCTACTAGATAATATCGAAAATACGTATAAAAAACAACTTGTAAAGAGAAGGGACTACTAGATGTCGATTCCATTTCACAAATTGTTCATAATTTCGTGCTTTAACCTTCACAATTCATTTTAGAAAATGTTTTACTATAGATATGTTGTTTTTAATTATATTTCTAGACAAAACTAATTTTTACAACTTCATCTAAATTTCACTTAATGTCTAGAAATCAATCGCAAATTTCGCTATAGTTATTGTTAGCGGAATATGCTTAMAAAAATGAAAGGAGAGGTATTATGTCAAACGGTCGTACACTGGCGGCTACTAGAAATCCTGGTCCAGAAACAACATCTGTTGTAAAAGATTTCTTAGCACTAATAAAAATTGGAATCGTTAACTCGAATCTTGTCACAACGTTTACAGGGATGTGGCTGGCTTTTCAGTTTACTAGTAGACATTTCTTGCAAGAGCTTGATGTCATATTTTACACCATGCTGGGTGCGGCATTAATCATTGGTGGCTCAGGTGCAATGAATAACTTCATTGATCAGGATATAGATCCCATCATGAAAAGAACTAAGGCAAGACCGACAGTGACAGGCAGATTTAAGCCAAACTTTGTGTTGACCATTGCCCTCTCATTTTTAATTGTAGGTGAAATTTTGTTATTTGCGGCATCGTTTGCAGCCGGCATGTGGGGACTAGTAGGAATATTTGCTTATGTCGTTCTGTATTCAATGTGGTCAAAGAGGAAGCATGTTAGTAACACGGTTGTAGGTAGTATTTCGGGGGCTATTCCTCCTGTTATTGGATTCGCAGCGATTGAGCCTGCCTTAGGTCCAGGAGCACTAGCCTTATTCCTTATCATGTTTGCATGGCAACCACCACATTTCTATGCGCTTGCAATGAAACGGACTGAGGAATATCGTGCAGCTAAAATACCAATGCTACCTGTTGTAAAGGGATTTAAACGTACAAAGTACTCAATGTTACTCTGGATTCTTTTATTATTACCGTTACCTTTCCTTTTAACAGAGCTTGGAATTGGCTTTTTAACTCTTGCTACTGCATTGAACTTGGGTTGGTTAATACTAGCTCTGAAAGGCTTTACAACAAAAGATGATATGAAATGGGCAAATAAAATGTTTATTTATTCGTTGAATCATATGACCATACTATTTGTAGCCATCATAATATTTGCGGTGTTTAGCTAAAGTTAGGGATTCTTTCTTTTTATAAGAATTCATATAGACAGAACTGATGTCCTAGGTACACATGAAAATACAACAAAGAAAGAGGGGTTTAATTAAGCTATGATGAAAGGGCTTAAAAAATGGCGTCTTTTTTCACTTCTAGCAGTGATGATGGTTTTCCTTTCAGGTTGTGGTGAAGATTATCTTTCTACACTAAAACCATCTGGAGAAGTAGGTAAACAACAATTAAATTTATTACTGTTAACTACTGTAATTATGACGCTAGTAGTAGTAATAGTATCTGTTATCTATTTACTTGCATTCCTAAAATACCGTCGTGCACGCGTAGGTGAAAATGTTATCCCTAAGCAAGTAGAGGGTAGTCATACTTTAGAAGTGATTTGGACAGTTATTCCGATTATTTTATTATTAATTATCGCTGTACCAGTTGTTACAACTACTTATAAATTTGCAGATGTTGCTGCAATGGATGAGGTAGATGAAGAAGGGAACAAAACAGCCCTAACAATCAATGTAACGGCAAAATTATACTGGTGGGAATTCGAATATCCTAACCAAGGTATCGTAACGGCTCAAGAGCTAGTGGTACCAACAGGTGAAAAAGTTTACTTTAATTTAAAAGCTGCCGATGTTAAGCACTCATTCTGGATTCCTGCTGTAGGCGGTAAAATGGATACAAACGTGGAAAACTTAAACAAATTCTACTTAGTATTCGATAAAGAATCAAAAGATCTTAAAGATGGCGTATTTTATGGAAAATGTGCTGAATTATGTGGACCTTCACATGCATTAATGGACTTTAAAGTAAAAACATTAAGCCCAGACGCATTTGATGCATGGGTTGATGCAATGAAAGCAACTGAAGGACAAACTGCTGACAAAGCTTCAACAGATCTTGGTGAAGCAACTTTTGCAAATAGCTGCTTAGGCTGTCATGCTATCTCTGGTTCAGGAGCAGGCGGTACACCAGGTCCAAACTTAACTACGTTTGGTGACCGTAACCGTGTTGCTGGTTTCTTAGAGCATAATGAAGAAAGTTTAAAAGCTTGGATTAAAAACCCTGAGGAATTTAAACCAGGTAACTTAATGATGAATGCTGATGGCACTGCGCCTATCTACGGTAATTTATCTGATGAAGAAATTGAAGCTCTTGCAACTTACATCATGGGCTTATCAGTAGAAAAATAATTTTCGTTCTATGTAACAAATTTTGAGGGAGGTAAAAGTTGTGAGCTCATACACACAGAAAAAGGGCTTTGGAGCAGCTGTCTGGGATTACATCACTACTGTTGACCATAAAAAGTTAGCAGTGATGTATTTATTAGCCGGTACATTGTTCTTCGCTATCGCTGGTTTTGAAGCATTATTAATGCGTATTCAATTAATGAAACCAAATAATGATTTCGTATCAGCTGGTTTTTTCAATGAATTATTAACAATGCATGGAACAACAATGTTATTCCTAGCTGCTACGCCACTACTATTCGCATTTATGAACATGCTTGTACCATTACAAATTGGTGCGCGTGACGTTGCATTCCCGTTCCTTAACTCATTAGGGTTCTGGTTATTCTTCCTAGGTGCAGTATTCCTTCACCTGTCATTCTTTATGGGTGGCGCTCCTGATGCGGGCTGGACTTCTTATGCATCATTATCTTTATACTCTCCAGGACATGGTATTGATTTCTATGTTCTTGGTTTACAAATTTCAGGGGCAGGTACATTAATTTCAGGTCTTAACTTTATCGTTACGATTATTACAATGCGTGCTCCAGGTATGACATTTATGCGTATGCCATTATTCACTTGGACTGCTCTTGTATCAAGTGCCTTAATCTTATTCGCATTCCCTCCATTAACAATTGGTTTATTAATGATGTTATTTGACCGTATGTTCGGTGGTAACTTCTTTGACCATACAATGGGTGGTAACACAGTAATTTGGGAACACTTATTCTGGATCTTCGGACACCCAGAGGTTTATATCTTAGTATTACCAGCATTCGGTTTATTCTCTGAGATTATTCCAGCGTTCTCTCGTAAACGTCTATTCGGATACTCTTCAATGGTATTCGCTACAATTTTAATTGGTTTCTTAGGGTTCATGGTTTGGGCTCACCATATGTTTACAGTTGGTCTTGGGCCAACAGCAAACGCAATCTTCGCTGTTGCAACAATGGCAATTGCGGTTCCAACAGGTATGAAAGTATTCAACTGGATCCTAACTATTTGGGGTGGATCTATTAAAGTTACAACACCAATGCTTTATGCACTTGGATTTATCCCGTCATTCGTTGCGGGTGGTGTTACAGGGGTCATGCAAGCATCTGCACCTCTTGACTATCAATTACATGATTCTTACTTTATCGTTGCTCACTTCCACTACGTAATCGTTGGTGGTATCGTTACAGCATTATTCGGTTCAGCGCACTTCTACTGGCCAAT
Organism: Lysinibacillus sp. S1; assembly: GCF_044986265.1. Classification (NCBI taxonomy): domain Bacteria; kingdom Bacillati; phylum Bacillota; class Bacilli; order Caryophanales; family Bacillaceae; genus Lysinibacillus; species Lysinibacillus sp. S1. Next base: position 1,786,394 of record NZ_CP173154.1, on the reverse strand, counting down.
TTTCTTCAACCGTATGTTAAACGAAACGCTTGGTAAAATTACTTTCTGGGTATTCTTTATCGGATTCCATTTAACATTCTTCCTTCAACATTTCTTAGGTTTGATGGGTATGCCACGTCGTGTATTCACTTACATGGAAGGTCAAGGTTGGGATCAATTCAACTATATCTCTACAATCGGTGCATTAATGATGGGTGTAGGGGTTATCTTAATGGTAATCAACTGCTTAATGTCTATTAAGGGCAAACCAGCAGGACGCGACCCATGGGGCGATGGACGTACTTTAGAATGGTCAATTCCACAACCAATTCCATTCTATAATTTCCGTCAAACTCCACTTGTTCGTGGTTTAGATCCATGGTGGATTGAAAAACAAGAAGGTAATAAAGAAGTAACATTTGCTGAGCCACTAGGTGATATCCATATGCCAAATAACTCAGCGATTCCATTCGTTATTTCATTAGGTATGTTTATTGCAGCATTTGGTGCACTTTACAATCCAGACGCAGATAAGCCATGGTCTATTTATGTTTTAATCATTGGTTTAGCAATTACATTTGGTGCGATGATTGCTCGTTCTGTTAAAGACGATCATGGTTTCCATTTACACAAAGAAGAAATTCTTGAAATTGAAGAACATCTTTACGGCAAAGGAGGAAATAAATAATGGATTTCAATACTAAATTTACTCCTCATACTTGGCCAGATCATCCTGAACAAGCTACGATGGAAGGTAAAAATAAAGTCGTTGGTTTCTGGATTTTCCTTGCCTGTGAAGTTGTACTTTTCGCAAGTTTATTCGCTACTTATTTAGCGCTTAAGAACAAAGGGCYAGCTGGCATGGAGTTCACAACTCAAGGTTTATTTGAATTACCATTAGCATTTGCTATGACGATGTTATTATTAACATCATCACTAACATCTGTTTATGCAATTTACCATATGCGTAACTTTAACTTTAAAGGTATGCAAACTTGGTTAGCGATTACATTAGCTTTAGGTCTTGGATTCTTAGCACTTGAAATCTATGAGTTCAACCACTATGTGCACCTTGGTTTTACATTTAATCAATCTGCATTCGCAACAGCGTTTTATTCGTTAGTTGGTACACACGGTTTCCACGTAACTTTAGGTCTTGTATGGATTGGTACTTTAATGATCCGTAATGCTAAACGTGGATTAAACCTGTACAATGCACCTAAATTCTTCGTTGCTGCTTTATATTGGCACTTTAKCGACGTAGTTTGGGTATTTATCTTTACAGTAGTATACTTGATGGGAGTGATMGRMTWATGTCTBCRCACGATASACYTMTAGTTGSTAMGTCAYNRGHRCAGTATGAGTATGATCGTCATCATAATGCCGTTCATATGCGTAAACAAGTAATCAACTTTGCGATTATGATTTTCTTCACTTTTATCGCATTCGCAGTAGTTGCAGCTGATTTTTCTAAATACTTAATTATGCCATTCGTATTATTATTGGCTGGCGTTCAAGTTGTACTTCAACTTTATTCTTTCATGCACTTAGAAGATAAAAAAACTCACTTTGGTGGTGTTATTGGTTTCTTCATGTGGATGGGAATTTTAATCGCATTTACATTCTTCTTAGCATTTTTAACAATCATTTGGTGGTAATCACCAAAAAAGCACGTTCGTTATTTTGTACGAACGTGCTTTTCTTATGTTTTGAGGTTATTTAGGTATCCAAAGAGGCAAACACTGTTGAAACTTAACATTTGTTCACCTTTCGTTCATTGCAGTATAGCTGTAAGCGTTTTATAATAGGAGTACTGAAGTTTAAAGGAGTGCGTTCCATATGCCACTTAGTATATTTGGTTTCCAAGCATTGTGGAGCCCGTATTTAATAGGGGTTCTTGTTTTTATAACAATCATCTATTTTTTAGTCACAACAAAGTGGCGTAAAGATTTTAAAGTAAGTGAACCTTTGAAAAAAAGTGAAGCTATTTACTTTGTTTTAGCTATGATTACCATCTATATTATCAAAGGATCTCCGATTGATTTAATGGCTCATATTATGTTTACSATGCACATGGTGCAAATGGCTATTCTGTTATTGCTGGTCCCTATTTTCTTAATTAAAGGGATTCCCTGGTGGGTTTGGAAGGTGGCTATTGAGGCACCTGTMGTTAGAACTTTGTTTAAAGTGCTAACATTACCAGTTGTTGCTGTCTTTGTATTTATCGGTCTATTTTCTTTCTATCATTTACCGTCCATATTGGATTACATTAAATTAAATGAAACATTACATGGTACCTATACATTTGTATTATTTCTATCTGCAGTGTTTATGTACTGGCCTTTAATTCAAAATATGCCAAATAGTAATCAAATGAAGCCTTTGCATAAATTGGCGTATATTATTGCTAATGCTGTTTTAATTACACCTGCTTGTGGATTAATCATCTTTGCGCCAAATGCAATGTATGAGACATACACAAACGGTGATGCATGGTTAAAGGCAATGGAGCTTTGTGTACCAGCCTCTACATTGTCAGGATTATCTTTATCTGGACCAGAGCTATTTAMAGACATGAAACCAGTTGYAGATCAGCAATTAGGTGGCGTGTTAATGAAAATCCTACAAGAGCTTATTTTTGGTGTACTAATTGGTACGATCTTCACAAGATGGTATCGATCTGAGCAAAAAGATCCGGATAAAATCACTGCTGACGCTTTAGCTGCCCACCAAAAGAAGTGGGAAAGTCAACAGCAACATTAGTTGAAGAATAGAAATTTACTTTGTGTAAGGGGTTTTGACAATGGAATTGCAAATATTGCCTACTATTAGTACATCGTTTATCGTTATTAGTGCGGTACTTGTAGCGATAGGGTGGGGCTTAATTATAAAAAGAAATGTAGAGGGACATAAGAAAGTGATGCTTGCTGCAGGTGTTGCAGCACTTATTTTCTTTATCATCTATGCGTCCCGTACAATCTTTATTGGAAATACAGCTTTTGGCGGTGGAGAAGATTTAAAACCATACTATACGTTCTTCTTGATTTTCCATATTATTTTAGCGACATCTGGAGCTGTGTTTGGTATCGTTAGTATTATTTCAGGTTTGAAAATGAACATTAAATTACACAGACGAATTGGGCCAATTACAAGTATTATTTGGTTCTTTGTTGCCATAACTGGTGTATTAGTTTATTTATTATTGTATATTTTATTTGAGCCTGGTGAAACAACATCAGTAATGAAAGCCATTTTAGGATGTTAAAAATATCTCCCTCCTTATTTCTGTGCAGGAGGGAGATTTTTTATAGTTGGTTGGAATAGTGAAAGCACTACGACAACCAGTAATGGACCAATTAATATTCCAATAAATCCAAAGATTTTAAAACCAATAAACATGGCAATAAAGGTATTCAAGGAAGAAAGTCCAATTTTATCGCCAATAATTTTTGGCTCAATCATTCGTCGGACTAGAAATTGTCCAATGGTTAGTAAAATTAAGACAGCTGCATATAAATAATCGCCAGCAAAGACCTGATAGATTGCCCATGGGACTAATAAAATAAATGAATCAAGAAAAGGGATAAAGTCTAAAACAACAAGTAAAAGTGCTAACAATATAGGGAATGGTGTTTTTAAAAAATAAAATGCAGCGAATGATATAGCAAAGATCCCTATCCCTACAAGTAATTGAGCTTTCAGAAATCCAAATAAGGCTAGCTTAACACGTTGGCCAATAAAGATAATTTTTTGATGGTAATGAAAAGGAACGGGCGATAATAATTTACGATTAATTGTTGGTAATTCTAAAAGCAACATATACAACACAATCCAATAAACAAATATATCAAAAAGACGTGTGGGAATATATGTTAATAACGTTGACCAAACATTGACGTTCGTTAAGGATAAAGAAAATTTTTCGATGGATGCTAAAGCTTTTGCAATCATAAATTGAATTTGTGAAACTAGCTCTACCGGTAAATGATAGGTGTAATTGCTGAGCTTAGATTGCATTTGAATCCATAGGGCAGACAATTGATTAAGATAATCAGGTATATCAATAATAAAGGAAGAAAATTGTTTCCAGCTTATATTAAGGATAAGYGTACATAATAATAAAGATATACTTAGAAAAAACAAAAAAAAGAAGAAGACAACGATTTTCCGTTTTTTTCTAAACCGTTTGCTCATTCGAACGATGATTGGTTCTAACAATAACGCGGTTAAGTAGGCAAGTAAAATTGGTAATGATATGGAGATGGACCAAAGGATCAGTATACCCATTGCAATAACAATAATGGGATGACGAAAAAAAGGACGATTAAAAAATGATAACATTTTTCTCACCTACATCTTGTAATAGATATAGGTAGTATGAGAAAAAAATTTTTTTTTACTCAAAATAAAAAAAGACTGGACCACCAGTCTTTTTACAACCATGAAGCTATTTACGCTTACTTGCCGTCACTTCAATGTACGAAAGATTAGCGTGCGTTAACAGGTTCAAAGTTATTTTTATTTGTAGGCTCGATTGAGAATTGATCTAACTCTAATTTAACCTTTTTTAAGATTTCTTCACATTTTTTTACAAGGTGTGCTGGATAAACCTCGTCATCGCCATATTCAACACCATGCGGATAATAGTATTTACCAAGGACTGGTTTCATTAATGTAAGGATAGCATCGTGTGCACCTACGTCACCAGAAATAGCATATGCGAATACGCGTAGGTAATAACGACCTTCACGAGTATCGAATCGTTTATCAAATGTCATACGCTCGTAATCCCAGCCGCCATCACATTCTAAACCATGTTTTTTCATAATGCTGACAAGTAGCTCTTGATCAGCTGTTAAATTTTCAAGGTTAGTATTTTCAAAATACATGTATAGTCCTCCTTTAGGTTCTCGTACAAAGTATACGCTCATTTTTATAATAGAGCATATTCGACATTGTTGCAATGACAACATTGTGTCAACCCAATTACAATTGATATAATAACTTACAATAATGGTGATGAAAAGGAGTCCTGTATGAAAGCTTTATTCCGCATTTTAATGGTTTGTGGTGCAGTTGCATTAATTGGTTTTATGTTTTTTAATACCCCTAAGGAAAATGAGCCACTAGAAGGCCCAAATACCAATTCGAATATCATACCTCAAACACAGCTAAAGCAGGAACCTGCAATAGGAGCAATGACACGTCCACAAACGGGTATATCCACATTGATAGGAAAAGGCACACAAACTGTTTTAGAACAATATGGGGAGCCTGCAAGAAAAGAGCCGTCTTCATTCGGTTATCAATGGTGGGTCTACAATGAAGACGTTTCAACTTTTTTTATGATTGGTATTGATAATAATATTGTGACACAAATTTACATAGCAGGACAAGAAATTGATGCATTTCCTTTTAAAGTAGGCCAAAAACGTGATGAAATATACAGAATGACGATCATTGATTATGAGGTAGCCGCCACTGTAGGCGAAAATATTTTCATTTTCTCAATGAGTGAAGAAGATATGCAAACAAGGCTGCTTATCAAATTTGATGGTCTTTATGCACAGCTTTACATAGATAGGGAGACAAGTGAGTTGCAAGGGATACGATATACAGACAGTGAAACACTTGTCCTTCATCAGCCATATGAAATGAGCTATCAAGGGGAGCTTGTTAGACGTGCTCCACCTTCCTCTTTCTTACAGCAAGAAATTGATGTGGCTAGCGCTAAACAATTAGACGATTTGCTAAATGTAACAAGAGTCCACCATGATTTACTTCCTTTAGAAATGGATGAATCATTGGAGGAAGCAGCAAGAATGCATAGTGAGGACATGAAGGTGCAAAATTTTTTAGCGCATGAATCTCCAACCTATGGTGATCTAAAAAAACGATTACAGACGCAAAAAATCGAGTATAGTGAAGCGAACGAAAACCTGGCAACTGCTTATTTTGATGCGATTGAAGCCATGCATGGCTGGACAAATTCTCCTGAACATAGAAAAGTTCTTTTGAATGATCGATATACACGCGTTGGTTCTGGCGCCTTTGTAGATTATTATACGCAAATATATCTTGAACCTACTACACAAGAAGTGGGTAGAGAAGAGCAAGATAATGAAGAGACGAAAAATGAAAAACAAGATAGCGAAGAATCTACAGATAAATCAAATCAAACCTTACCATAACAGAAGAATATTCAGATGAAGACAAGCTTTCAACAAACGGGCTTGTCTTCATTTTTTATGTGGAGTTTCTCCTTCTTTTAGGCTTCTACATTTTTCGTCACACCGTTACACACGCCGTCATATGATAGAGAACTGAAAGGGTGAATGAGGTTTGCAATTAGCAGAGTTATTAAAAGACTGGCCAAGTAGCGTGACGGGAGGATCTATACGGACAGAAATTACTGGTGTAGAGGACTWTGMAMAGGCGGTACAACCTGGTGATATATTTATTGTACGAAAAGGTAAAAAAACATCGGGAAGTCGGTTTGTCAAAGAGGCATTGGCACGTGGAGCTGCTGCCATCGTTTCAGAAGAAAGTATCTCTTTGCCAATTATAGATAAAGAAATTCCTTTTGTATGGGTTCCAAATACAGCATTATTTTTATCGTATGCAAGTGCAAAGCTTGCTGCTTTTCCAGCAGAAGCTTTAACTGTTATCGCCATTACAGGTACAAATGGAAAGACGACAGTGAGCCATTTTGTTAGTCAGCTTCTAAATGCACTACATAAACATGCAGCAGTTATTGGAACGGTTGGCTTTTTCATCAATGGTGAGAAACAACAAACGGCTTATGAGCAATTAACAACATTGCAAGCTAAAGAATTACACCCCATTCTTAAGCAATGTGTGCGAAAAGGTGTGACCCATGTTGTATTARAAGCTTCTTCAATGGGGTTGCAGCAGCATAGGCTCGATCATTGTGACATTGACTGTGGTGTATTTTTAAATTTATCAGAAGATCATTTAGAAGATCATGGAGGTTTAGAAGCTTATAAACGTGCCAAGAAACGTTTAGCGGATTTATCAAAAAAGCTAGTATTAAATGGAGATGATAATTTTTGCCGTTCTGTTGGTATTTATGATAAGAAAAAATCTTGCTCATTTGGTTTTGATAATCACAATGATTTACATATTCAAATCGTCAGTGAATCAGTTGGAAAAACCGTACTTTGTTTACAGACTTCCGCGAGTGAGCATATTGTAGAAATTCCTTTTGTCGGTAAATACCATGTGCAAAATGCTGTTGCATCCTTAATGGCTGTATGGCGCTTAGGTGTCCCTATGGAAGATATAGTTGGACATATGTGGTCGTTAAGGCTACCAGAGGGCMGGCTAGAGAAGATTGAAAATCCATTAGGAATTGATGTTTATGTAGATTATGCCCATACAGCAGAAGCATTGCAAGCAGTATTGCAAACCTTTGATCGCTCTAAAACAATTTACCTTGTCTTCAGTTGTGGAGGAAATCGAGACAAGGCGAAACGCTTTGCAATGGGGGCAGTAGCAAGTAAATATGCTGATGTTATTTATTTAACAACAGATAATCCTCGTGATGAAGATCCTATTGTGATTAATGAAAGTATTATTGCTGGTTTTACAGAGCAACAATATTATGAAATTTATTTAGATCGCAAACTTGCTATCCATCAAGCATTAGCAAAGGCAGAAAAGGGAGACATTGTCCTTGTTGCCGGAAAAGGGCATGAACAAACACAGCAAATTAAAAATCAAAAGTTCCCTTTTTCCGATCAACAATGTATTAAAGACTATTTTGCGAGTTTAATTACGGACGACGCTGAATAACGAAGAAAGATCCTGTAGCAATGGCAAGCCTGCGACCAGTCTCATCTTCAATATCACATTCCATGACAAGCGTTTGGCGTCCCTTATGAACAAAACGACCACGTGCAATCAATTCTTTATTTGTAGTGGTAGCAATATACGATATATTCATGTTCGTAGTAACTACATTATAGCCCTCAGGCACAGAGCGCGAAGCAAGCCCTCCCATAGCGGCATCGGCAATCGTTGCAACAATACCTCCGTGTGGCACCTTTATCGTATTATGGATGACCGGTGTAATAGGGATACGGACCTCACTGACCTCAGGCTCAAATTTACCTACCATATGTAAAGTAGCATTAATATAACGACGGTGAATGCCTTGCTGTTTCTCCCGTAGGCCATTTAAAAGATGTAATAAAACTTCTTCATCTNCCTCGGTACTGTCTTGTAAAATCTCGGCCACTAACTGTTCAACCTGCTCCTTAGATGTTGTCATCATTTGGAAAACCTCTTTCATTAAAATTATCATTAATGTAAAATTACCATAAAATCTGTTATGATGGGAAAGAGATTGGGGGAATTAAAGATGATGATGACCTCTGACTGGGTAATCATTTTGGATGAGGCGGAAGCGCTTTGTGAGATGATTCTTTCCTCAGAACCTGCGATGGCGCTACAACAAGCGTATGAAGCTGTATATAGTGATGCACAAATTGTAGAGGCTATATATGCATTTAATCGCATGAAAGAGCAGTACGAAGATGTACAACGTTTCGGAAAATATCATCCGGACTACCATACAATTATGAAGTCGATTCGCCAACAGAAAAGGGCACTTGACTTAAATGAGAAAGTTTCAGCCTTGAAAATTGCTGAAAACGATTTTCAGGATTTACTGGATGAGATTAGCCTATTAATAGGAAAAACGGTCTCTGAAGCGGTAAAAGTTCCTGTTAGTAATCCATTCTTTGCATCTGGTTCATCTTGCGGAGGTGGATGTGGCTCGGGCGGTTCATGCTCTTGCTCAGCGTAATAGGATGTGTATATATCATATCTCTTCTAGACTGTAGACAACTCGAAGGCAACTGAGTTAGTTTACAGTCTTTTTTATAATTAAATTCAAGGAGGAAGCATTAATGAAAACTTATCGAATTGCCGTAATACCTGGGGATGGAATAGGAAAAGAGGTTGTGCCAGCTGCAATAAAAGTTCTTGATCAGGCAGCGTTGTTAGATGGACGCTTTCAATTTGAATGGACAATTTTTCCATGGGGCTGTGAATACTATTTAGAGACAGGAAAAATGATGCCTGATAATGGCATAGAGCTGTTAAAACAGTATGACCAAATATTTTTAGGTGCAGTTGGTATGCCTAACTTGGTTCCGGATCATGTATCATTATGGGGCCTTCTCATTAAAATTCGACGTGAGCTACAGCAATCTATTAATGTACGACCTGCAAAGCTACTTCAAGGGTTACCATCACCTTTACGACAACCAAATGATTTTGATTTTATTGTTGTAAGGGAAAATTCTGAAGGGGAGTATGCTGAAAGCGGAGGAAGAATACATAGTGGTCAAGAAGAGGTGGCAATCCAAAATGCTGTTTTTACAAGAAAGGGTACAGAACGGGCGATGCGCTATGCATTTGAATTAGCCAAAACACGTAATGGACATGTGACAAGTGCTACAAAATCAAATGGGATTACATATAGCATGCCTTTTTGGGATGAAGTGTTTACTCAAGTAGGAAAAGAATATGAAGAGGTAGGTCAAGCATCTAATCATATTGATGCACTAGCGGCATTTTTAGTGATGAAGCCAGAAAATTTTGATGTTATCGTAGCATCGAATTTATTTGGGGATATTTTGACAGATCTAGGCGGTGCCATTATGGGAAGCATTGGTATTGCACCTGCAGCAAATTTAAACATTGAAGGGCTATATCCATCAATGTTTGAACCTGTCCATGGTTCTGCACCAGATATAGCTGGTCAAGGAATTGCCAATCCTATTGGACAAATTTGGACAGGTAAGATGATGCTCGATTTTCTTGGTTATCAAGATGTGGGAACAAGGATATTGAATGCTATAGAGCAAACATTAGCGCGGGGTATAAAAACGCCTGATTTGGGTGGAGCTGCCACACTACAAGAAGTAACTGATGCAATCATAGATTATTTAACTTAAGTATTACTGTAATGGGAAGTAATAATGGATCTAACATTTACATGAAAGGGAAGCACATCAGTTCAGTGTGCTTCCCTTTCATTCCTGGTCTTATTTAGACTCTTGAGCTTGTAATAACTCAACTGCAATATCTGGACGATCTGTAATAATGCCCTTTGCCCCATTATTGAGTAATTTTTTCATCGTATCTAGTTCATTGATTGTCCAATAGTGTACAGGAATATTAAGGTTGTTTAAAAACTGAATAAATTTAGGAGAATCTAATGCAATAACCCCTGACTTTGGAGGAATTTGAAAAACATCCACTTTAGGGTGATATAAATGTCCAAACTGACTTGAGAAGGAAGCAAATGCTTTTCTGACATCTGATTCACCTGCACCAAGTGCTACTTGATTTTGAGCATATAAATTAAAACGATCTATTTGCTCACCATAAAAGCTTGTCACAACAACACGATGTTCAGCTTGAAGTTCTTCAATTAAGCRCCAAAGTTTAGAAGGCATHAGACTCCCTTCGTACGTATCAGGAGCATCTTTGATATCAATGTTGATTAACATATTTGGATAGGCTTCAAGCAACTCTCGTAAAGTTACGACTTTTAATTTATCCTCTCGATATGGGAAATTTCCTTCTAAATCTTCAAATTGGTAGCCGTGGTTCAAGGCATTGATTTCTGCCAACGTCATATCTGCAATGAGCCCATAGCCATCCGTTGTACGTTCAACTGTCTCGTCATGGAAAACAATAATTTCCTCATCTTTCGTTAGGCGAATGTCGATTTCAAAGCCATCGACACCTAGCTGTGCAGCTTTTTCAAATGCAACCATTGTATGTTCTGGTGCTAAAAGAGCTCCGCCACGATGTGCAAGAATTATGGGGCGTTCGAATTGTAATGCTTGTTTACCTTCGCGTTGCTGTGGTTTTGAAATAGCTTTACTGCCTGCCCAAGCCGCTGCACTTGCTGCTGCGATTGCAAGCGCAATTTTTGTTTTCTTACCCATATTCGTCCTCCTTAACAATTATSCTMAWATAAAAAGTMGTAGTKAATTMWTTGTTTAATSAATAGTAKKAAGTASAGKGCCTACTATTAAAATTAGTTATATAAGTGAATGATGATTTTTTTATGCCGATTTTTGCCATCCTATTTGAAAAACAATCATTATGGAGGTGCAAATGTCTTGTAAAGGGTTTATTTGAGGCATGATCATCTTTCAGCATTCTTCTGTTCCTGTAATGATGCTACAATTGAATTTAATTAAAACAACTGATTCATCTTCACGATGTTCAACGTCGTATGCTTTTCCATTATAACGGAAAATTGAGCGTTCTGTCAGCTAAACTCTGTTGCTATCATTTTCTGGTCTATGGTATTCTTTTATGTAAGAAATGAGGGAATCCACTATGAACGAACGACAAGGGCTAATCGTTTACGTCCATCAATTAAAACATGCGAAGTCACTTCGGAAATATGGTCATGTTCTTTATATTTCTAGAAGGCAAAAATACGTAGTGCTTTACTGCGATCGTGAGGATATTGACATGATGACAACAAAACTACAACGCCTTCCATTTGTGAAAGACGTTGTGGCGTCTTATCGTCCTTTTGTAAAAACTGAATATGAAAATGCAAAACCAGATAAAGCAAAGGAATATGACTACAAAGTAGGTCTATAAACTTATGTTAATGCAGGTATGTAGTTATTTAGTCTTAATATACCTATTAAGTATTGATAAAATAGTTTTGATTCCGAAAATATAGATGAGTGCTTTATTTCTACAACTACTGCTTTTCGACCGAGTTGTTCTATTTGTGCTTCAAACATTTTCTGTCGCTGTGTTGGCTGTTCTTCATTGTATGGGATGCCTTCTCGACAAATATAAATAGGCATGAACTTACTTTCGCCGACTGGTTTAAGGGCGACAGCTAAAGAAATCACCTTCTTGTCTTCTTTTGTAGATGTTAGTAAAAAGGCTTGATGAAAACGTTCCTGGTTGGTTTTAATAATTTCGAGTAGCTCGTAAACATCACCATAGCCTTCACCTAATTCTATAAATTGTTGTGGCATAATAATTGCACTTCCTTTCCAATATTCATAGTATCATGCTGCGGGAGGTCAAGCACATGAAATTTGCATTAAGCTTTTTTTCTATTTTAGCACTAATCATTACAGGAACGGTATTTTTCCAATACCATGCTTATTCATCTGATTTAGAAACAGGCATAGGGGATTTTCATTATTCTCAGGAAATAGAAATTGTCTATCGCGAAAATAGCTTAGATATTCGTCAACATTTTAAAAACCTACCAAATCAAAAGGTGAAAATTAAATGGCCTGAAAAAGCAACAAACGCTAGTTGCTTTATTGAAAATGAAAAAAGCTGTGATCGTTTATCAGATGAAGTTTCTTACTTTGCAAAAGGGGAGACAAAATCACAATCTGTGTCATACATAATTCCAATTGAGGGTGGCTTAAAAAATAAGATGCTCCTTCAAAATGTTTTTGCTACACTAATAAATGGTGAAGCATCGTATTCAATTGTTTCAATTTCTACAGACAGTAAGGTGAAAGGACAATGGGTTACGGGTTTGCCCCTAGTAGGTCAACAACAACTTGTACTTGTCAATTACACAATGTTTAGAGGAAACGGTACTGTTCAAGATTTATATTGGCAAGCCGGGGAGCTTAAAGCGCAAGAACAGACACCGGTGTTATCAATTTATGCCCAGCAAGAAGTCCCTAATGATTTTCTAAAGTCATTAAAAAATTTACAGCTTCTAAGTGATGAGCATATTGCAATTATTCAAGAAAAAAGTCCAGTAGCAGTTCATGACGAAAGATTGTTATTTTTACCAACACTTACTGCACAAGCTGTAGAGCAAGAAGTAATTTTATCACAAATCAAATCACAATATAATTTTGTAGATTCCCCAGAATGGTTGCCTGAGGTTGTGGCATCCTATTTAATAAGCGATCCAATTGGTGGAGAAAAAACAAAGAAAATCATCAAGACATTAAATGATTACATGACGGATGCTCAACAACAAGCTTGGCAGGAAACATTGAAAAAGCTTGGAGATGAATCGATTTCACCAGATACAATGGACAAGTACTTATCACAGGTATTAGATGCCAAGACATCTTATTTTACATTAAATGCAGCTCAGCAAAATGGAACCTATCCACTTTTATTTGAGGATGCACGTGATGTCTATGTGGATGATACATTGAAGGAAGATGTTCAAGTTATTCTCTATGAGGGACAGGTATTGTATACGGCAGATACATTATTGCCTTACCTCGGCTACTCAGCTGCGGAAGGAAAGAATGGCTATTATGTAAATAGTGAGCATCGTACATTCCGTTTCCCTAAAGAGCCTGGATTTTATGTATTCAACCAGCGTAGGTATTCGACTATCTCTGAACCAATCATTAAGATTGCTGATCATTATTATGTAGAAGAAGCTTGGTTACAGCGATTATTCCTAGTTGAACTACAAAAAAAGGATGAGCGTATTCAAGTATTAAAACAAGAGCAACAATAACTTTTGCAGCGGAGGGCCAACCTTTCGCTGCAAAATACTTTATATAGACGAAAGTACGGTGAGATGCTGATATGAGAGTTGTAGCAGGAGAGCGCAAAGGAATGCCGCTTAAAGCAATAGCAGGAAATACGACAAGGCCTACAACTGACAAAGTAAAGGAGTCCATTTTTAATATAATTGGTCCATTTTTTGATGGAGGTTTAGCGTTAGATCTGTTTGCTGGAAGCGGTGGCTTGGGGATTGAATCATTAAGTAGAGGAGCAGAACGTGCTATTTTTATTGAGAAAGATCCTAAAGCATTCCAGGTGCTACAAGAAAATATAAAAAAATGCCGTTATGAAGAATATACAGAGCTTTTTCGTATAGATGCAAAGCGCGCTGTGAAAGCGCTATTAAAGCGTGATATTACATTTAAACTCGTTTTTTTAGATCCACCTTACCATCAGCAGGAATATTATGACCTCGTACAGATTTTGGTCGATAACCGTAAAATACAACAAGATGGTATTATTTTATGTGAACATGCAAAAGAGATAGGATTACCTCAAAATTTTGGGGAGTTTGTTTTAACAAGACAAGAAACCTATGGCGGAACAATTATTTCTGTTTATCGCTGTACAGAGGAAGAGGGAGAATAAGTTGTCTGAAAAAATTGCKGTAGTTCMKRGWAGTTKTGRSCCTSTAASATTCGGCYATTTAGATATAATTAAACGTGCGGCTGATGTGTTTGATATCGTATATGTAGCAGTATTAAACAATTCAGCAAAGAATCCTTTGTTTTCTGTAGAGGAACGTATGGCTTTGATGGCTGAAGTGACAAAAACCTTACCTAATGTTCGTATAGAGAGTTCTTCAGGCTTATTGATTGATTATGCTAAGGAAAAAAAGGCGAAGGCAATTGTTCGTGGCTTACGGGCAGTTTCAGATTTTGAATATGAGATGCAAATTACATCTATGAACCGTTTCCTTGATGAAACAATCGAAACCTTTTTCATCATGACGAAAAATCAATATTCATTCCTTAGTTCTAGTATAGTAAAAGAGGTTGCGAAATACGGTAGTGATGTTAACGAGCTAGTCCCTACATGTGTCGTAAAGGCTTTAAAAGAAAAATATGGTTTTACACAATAAGGATGCAGAGGATGTCAAAAGAACGATGACATCCTCTTTTTTGATATTTAGAGCGATTGTTATTTTAGAAAAAATAGAGCATAAATAGTTGGTACAATGATTATGCTAAGGAGGCGGAATTTAATATAAGGTCGTACAGAAAGTTTTGCAGATTTGGCGATAACAAAAATTTGTAAKKGAATACTTATACTTTGCATCGTTAACAAAATCACAACAAGTAAATGGATATAGGGGAGATCTGGAAATGCTGTAACTGTCATTTTAAGACCGTTCGTTACCTCCAGAACAGCTGCTATGGAAAGCTCAATCGTATAGGGGAGCTTTGGTATCAGCTGATCTAAGCCCTGTTGTACAATGGTTTGAATCGTTGTGAAAAAGATGATGGTTGTACCAACTAGTAGAATGGTTGGGGCTGTTTCTTTAATACTTTCCGAAAATGGAGCACTATAGAGTGGTGTGTTGTGTACGGAGATATTAGGTGAATCAGTTTTGCGAAAGAAAAAGTAGCCAGTTACTAGGCAACAAATATTAAACGTATGTAGTAAACATAAAAACAACCATCCAAACGTATTACTGTGTAGTAAATCAAGGCTTACAAAACCTAATACAAAAAGTGGACTAGGTGCATGACAAACAGCTAGCAAGAAATTTGCCTCTTTAGGGTGTAATTGACCACTATTTTTCAAATAAACAATAGTGGTTGCGCCAGTTGGATAGCCTCCAAGAGCACTAATAATATAGGCTTGTACGTATAAAGAAGCCCTTTTTGTTTTGGTACGCATAGGGGCTGTTAAACGCAGAAGCCATTGTGTTAACACAAGATACGGCAATAAGTACGGAAAAAGTGCTTCCATGAAAAGATTTAAGCCTAAATCAGTACCACTGTGAGCGGTTTGTGGGAATAACAAGAGTAAGAGAATTAGAATTACGCAGAGCACTATTTGAATTGTAGCAAACATGTTATCATCTCGTTTCAACTTTTTGTCATTCACATAGGCAAATGCTAAAATCAATATATGTGAGAAAGGCAAAAACATGAACGTATGGTTTTGCAAGCGTCCTAGGAGGTGTTTTCAAGTGAAGAAAAAAATTAGTATTTATGCAGTGTTGATAGTCGTGATTTGTTTTATGATGTTATACCGACTAGACGCGTATATTATGAAACCTGGAAGTGCCTATGATGTCAGTAAATTTGTTACTGTGGATAGTAAAGAGGCAGATAGTGAGGGGTCTTTAAGTTTAATGACAGTTGCTATGCAGCAAGCCACACCTTTTTCGTATTTGTGGGCGAAAGTTCAAAAATATCAAAAGCTAATGGATATTGAACAAGTACGAAATCCTTTAGAGGATGATGAGGAATATAATATTCGACAATTAAAGTTAATGTCTGATTCACAATTTAATGCCAAATATGTAGCCTTCCAAAGAGCAGGGCTAGAGACAAAGGTTCTTTTTAATGGTGTATTCATATTAAACGTTTTAGATGGAGGAGCTTCGGACGGTATTTTAAAAGCTGGTGATGAAATTGTCGAGGTTGATGGACAAAGAATAACTAGCCAGCAAATGCTTGTGGATCTATTAAAACCTAAGCAGCTTGGCGATAAGGTAACCATTCAATTTATACGTAATGAAGAACAACACCAGGAGACTATTACACTACAGGAAATTCCCAACGCCCAAGAACATAGAGCGGGTTTAGGTATTTCTTATACTGAAAGCAAATCGATTGAAACTAATCCGAAAGTGACGATGAAAACAGAGGATATAGGGGGACCTTCTGCTGGACTGATGTTTACACTTGAAATATTAGACCAATTACTTGATGAAGATTTAACAAAAGGCTATGCAATTGCTGGAACAGGTGAAATGCTAATAGATGGATCTGTTGGAAGAATTGGTGCAATAGACTATAAGGTTATTGCCGCTGATCGTGACGGCATGGAAATCTTTTTTGCACCAGATGATGAAATCTCTCAAGAAATGAAAGCGAAGTATCCAGAGCTAGAATCGAATTATGCAACGGCTGTCAAAACGGCCAAAGAGATTAAAACAAAAATGAAAATCGTTCCAGTGAAGAGCGTTGACGATGCTATCAATTATTTAAAGCAACTTCAACCAAAATAATATAAAGGGATGCTAAAAGGACTTTAGCATCCCTTTTGATGTCTTTAGCAACGAATAGGTGGTGTTTGATAATCCTTCGGCAGCGTAAAATCCTTTGTTCCTTGCTCGATACTTAAATTATAAAGCTCTGCTGCATGTATATCGATAGCTAACATCGCATCATTTGTAGCTGCAACTCGACTGATTAAGGGTAATTCTATATTCTTTTTTTGCTGACCTAAATAAGCTTGTCCTATCGAACTCATACCCAATAACCGAATAAAAGAGGGCGCGTTAAAACTTTGAAGCTGCTTTTTGGTAAACCCTGTATAGATATGTGTTATCATCCGTTGAAGGCGGGTCCAAGTATAACGCTTAGATTTTATTTTTTCCATAAAGCTATAAAATGTAGAGCTGCTTTTGGCTGCCTTGACAATTGCGTTTTCTATGCCCTCTGTTAMTTCTGCATAACGAGTAAGTTCTGAAGGGGTATGTCTTATAATGGTGAACTGTAATAACGGCCAAAATGTTTCCCAGCTTGCAAATTGGTTATACTTTGTATGCCAGTCTGTTAAATAATCAAAAGTAGCTGTAGGAACAACATTTTGTACACTTTGTAAAGAATTTGTAGAGGCAAGGGCTTTACGTATGCCAGTGGCACTGGCGATCGATGCATCTTCCTTTAATGCATCATGATATCCTGCTGTAACGCGAGGAATTGTTAATGGTTTAATGTTGCTGTTAAGTGCCCTCGCTGCTTCAAGATAATGAAAGCCCAATATATTATTTGGTTGTGCAAGATCGATGTATGGAGCAGGGTACATCTGAGAAAGCTGTTCATAGGCGTAATRTAGGYTTTTTGGGTAGCTGGCACCTGTTTTAAGGCTGTCTTTAATGAACAGGTCATATTCTGCACGGTGGCTGTCAATCAGCTCGAAAGTGTTTAGAAAGGGCTGTATAGAGCCGTCTTCACTTCCAAAGGCAAAAGAGTTGCAACCAATAGCACTTAATAAGGAAATGGCACCTTTTGCGAAATCTGTAGCAGGTGCTGTACTATAGACATAAGGCAGTTCAAWAACAATATCTACACCGCCAGAAAKCGCCATTTTAGTACGTGTCCATTTATCTACCATGGCAGGTTCTCCACGTTGTMAAAATGTGCCGCWCATAACAGMGWYTACGAGATCTGCCTGTGCTGCTTTTTTAGCCTGTTCTAAATGATAAGCATGTCCGTTGTGAAAAGGATTATATTCAACAAYAATTCBRACTGCTTGCADGCTTCTCCCCCTTATAATTTGTGTCTTTATTTTAAACTGTTAGGAGTAAATACACTTCTCATAGTATATAATTATAGGTGGGTTTTAAAGTGGTGACAAGAAATTATCTTGACATCTATTTTTACACATTATATAATCAACAGTGTTGTCTCGAGGTGATTAAACGAATGAAATGGTCAATTCATCAATTATCTAAATACCGCCAAAACGGGATGCCAATCGATGCCTTTGTCCAGCTGGATGAAGTGATGGAGCGAAACCAGGATATTCGAGCAATTTCGCCCGTTCATGTAAAAGGGCTATGTACTTTTGGTGCATCGCAAATGACATGTCAGTTAACTGTGACAGCAACGTTAACACTACCATGTGCTCGCACATGGGAGGATGTTGAGTTTCCAATTGAAGTTGAGACAGTTGAAATTTTTAGCTGGATTGACGAAGATAAACGAGGAGACGATGACGGAGACATTCACTATATTGACGGTGAAGTCATCGACATGAAACCGGTTCTTGAGGAATTAGTTTTGCTTGAGGTACCAATGCAAGTGTTCAAGGAAGATTCTGAAGGACAAGTGCATGGTGGTAAAAATTGGTCTTATGCAACAGATGAAGACGTAGAGCTACACAAAAAAGCTGACGAACAAAAAGTGGATCCAAGACTAGCTGCTTTAGCTAAGTATTTTGATCAAACAGACGAATAGACGATCTGTAAGGAGGTGCCATCAATGGCTGTACCATTTAGAAGAACTTCTAAAACTGCAAAAAGAAAGCGTCGTACGCATTTCAAATTATCTGTACCTGGTATGGTAACTTGCCCTAACTGTGGTGAGGCTAAATTATCACACCGTGTTTGCAAAGCTTGCGGACAATACAAAGGTAAAGAAGTAGTAAGCAAATAATACAGTGTTTGCTCACTTAAAAGGCTAGTAGAGAGACCATGGCTCTTTACTAGCCTTTTTGTTTGCTTAAAAAGACGGAATATTTCGTTGATTATGAAATTCTTTACAATAGTGAAATAATTGTGTGATACAATTTATTCATTGTGACAAAGGGGGTAGTAATATGTCTTATACGATTGGCAATCATGATGGCATTATGACGTTTACCATTAACCGTGAAGAGAAACGGAATGCTGTCAATGATGAGGTGATGAACGGTCTTCAAGAAGTCATTACATATATTCGTGGGCATGAAGATGTGCGTTTCTTAGTAGTGACTGGTGCTGGCGATAAATCGTTTTGCTCAGGAGGGGATTTATCTGAGTTTCATTCTTTGGAAACAGAGGATGAGGCATTTGGTATGTTAAGTAAGATGGGGAAAATATTATATGACCTTGCTACGCTTCCTGTACCAACTATAGCACTTATAAATGGTACTGCTGTTGGAGGGGGCTGTGAGATTGCAACAGCTTGTGATTTTCGTTTAGTGGCTAGCCATGCGAAATGTGGATTTATCCAAGGAACACTAGCCATTACAAGTGGCTGGGGTGGTGGTACATATTTATTTGAACGAGGTTTGCGTCATGATCGTGCGATGAAGATGCTCGTGGATGCGAAGCCTTACCCTGCGCAATTATTATATGAGATAGGATGGGCTATGCGTGTTTTTGAAGGCTCAAAAGAAGATGCCTTGAACGATTTTATTGAACATATGCGAAAAATTCATCCTTCTGTTCATAAAGCTTATAAGGAGATTGAGCTTAGAAAGTGGCGTGAACGAAATATGTATGAGCGTGTGATGGAAGAAGTTCGTACCTGTGCAAAGTTGTGGGAAAGTGAAGCGCACCATCAAGCGGTTAATAATTTCTTGACAAAGAAGAATAATAAGTAATGTATAAAGACAGTGTTGAGAGTAAAAACATCATCACTGTCTTTTTTCATGCAATGATTCTATTTTGCTTGCTTTTGCATATAGTAGTAAAAAATGCGAGGGTGATAGATTATGGAATTGAAAAAAAGAAAAGATCAATGGACAAAGGAAGATGATGAAAGACTAGCAGAAATCGTATTGCATAATGTGCAAAATGGCAAAACACAGCTAGAGGCCTTTGAAATGGCGGCCATAGAACTAGGTCGTACAAAACAAGCGTGTGGCTTCCGATGGAATAAAACATTGCGTGGTCAATATAGTCAGTCACTACTAGCTGTGCGAAATCAGCCCCAACAATCTATGCGAAGTCATTTGAAATTAGCGTTGACAAGTTTTGACGAATTAACGGAGGCTTATCAAACGCTTGAAATGAAGCATCGGGAATTGCAAAATGAGCATGAGAAGCTAGTGAAATGGCTTCAGCAAGGTTATTCATTAATGAAAGATTAAAATTATGATTACGTGGTTTTTGGAACATGAATTACATTGCTTTTCTTTTATGGACATAAAACCCTTTCTGTATATCGTCAATAATCAGTCTATCCTGTATAATAAAAGAACCTGCGTAAAAGGTGCCTTAGATGTATTCTAAGGCACCTTATTCTTATAGTTTTATGAAAGTATACTATTCAGAGGTGAAGCATCAGATGGGGGTTTTAAAGTCTGCTGTTATAGGAGGCACGCCAAAAAGTGCTCACCCTTTTTGATGGTGTGAATAGTATTGTGTTGCTTCAAAGTATCACAGAGTGTTTTGAGTATTTTGGAATAATATGGATGTGGTGACATCGAGGAACATTGATCAGTAAAGATGGAAAGGGTGTAGACAATGAAAGTAGCGATAATTGGAGCAGGGGCAGTTGGTCAATTAACAGCAAGTTTTTTAGCGGAGTCTGGTGTACCAGTAACGTTGGTTGCCAGAAGGCAGGAACAAGTAATTGAACTAAATGCCAAGAAGTTAACACGTATCAACGTTGATGGGACTAAAACTGTGCAAAGGATTGTTGCTACTACAGATTTGGCTAATCTACCAAAGCAAGATTTACTAGTGATTGCTGTTAAATACGGACATTTGCAAAAGCTCTACAATCAATTAGCCTTATTCTCAAGTGAAATGCCGTTGCTTTTTATGCAAAACGGCTTAGCGCATTTTGAGGAGGCACTACTCTTGCCACAAAAAAATATCGCCTTTGGTTCAGTGACCTTTGGAGCTCAATTGTTGGACCATTCAACGGTTCAACATAGAGGAGTAGGGCTATTTAAAATAGCAATAGAACGAGGAGAACACCAGGCTTTTCAACAGCTACTGCAATTACAACGTTCCTTATTTCCTATTGAATTGGCTAGTAATGCAGAGCAAATGCTTTTTGCAAAAGCGGTACTTAATAGCTTAATTAATCCATTGACAGCTGTATTGCAAGTAAAGAACGGAGAGTTAGTGACTAATCAACAAGCATTTTTACTGCTAGAAAATATTTATCGAGAGCTTACGGAAGCTTTTGAAGATATTGAACACACCATATCTTTTATTGATGTGATAGACTTATGTAGGAAAACAGCCAACAATACTTCATCTATGCTAGCGGATCGTCTGCAGGGGAGAAAAAGTGAAATCGAAACAATTGTTGGTGTCATTCTAAATAAAGCTTTAGCAAACGGTCATAATTTACCTACTTTGCGTACTTTATATCATCAAGTGCTTGCAATAGAGGAGAGCGGTGAAAGAAGTTGAAAGACCTTTTACATATAGTTATTAGTATCATTATTTTTTGTCCAATTGTTCTTTTCGTAATTGTTTATCTGGTTGGCAGGAAAGTTAAAATTCGAGGCACACATGCTTTTGGAGCAGCCTCTGATGTTACAACATTGTGCTTGTTTTTTTCTGTTCCGTTAGCTATCGGTGTGCTTTGGCGTGTGAATGTTGGGGCGCTTTTAGTGATCCTCGCGATAATGATGGCCATGATTTTTACATATATTGATTGGCGGACTAAAAAGGAAATAGAAGTAAAGCCGTTATTAAAGAAAATTTGGCGTTTTTTATTCTTAATACTTAGTACAGCTTATCTAGTGATATGTATCGTGGGTGTTATCCAATCCATTATGGAATATTTACAGGTTGTCTAAGCATTTTCTTTTCATGTTGAAGCTTTAAGCGTTAAAATAATAGCATTAAAATAGTTATAAAAATCATTCTATGGGGATGAGAATATGGATTGCATTCATAAACCTTCGTAACTAGAAGCGTAGTTCAGTGATATGAGGAAGTGAACCAGCGCATGTTTTTTTGTACCGAAAGCAAAGTTAGGTATAGAAAATCCTTCTCGAGGAAGAACGATGGCTTTAAATCGAAATGACTGCTGCAACATTGTTGCCTAAAAGCCGCTAATAGATGCCGCGGATTTTTTTGAGCAATTTGAATGTGAAGGCAACATTGAAAGCCTCATGTGCATAGTATGAATGAAATTCAATTTCTTGTTATGAGTAAGGAAATGATTTAGTGAGTAGAGGAGTTTATGTTAAATGAAACTGGAGTCAATCCAAGTACCTATAAAAAATCATGTACTAGCAGATTACTGGTCGCCAAATACTGCCATTCATCAATTTTTTGAGTATGAATACAATGATCAAGCTTTTGAGAAAAGAGCGGAGCATTTAGCGCGAAATTCCCGTGATCAAAAAGAGTTAACAACAATCATCCGTCAATTTATGGAGCCGCTGGGGTTATCCAAAAAAGCGAATGAACATTTAGAACAACTAGAGCAAGGAGCTATGGTAATAGTTGGTGGACAACAAGCAGGTATCTTAACAGGCCCTCTTTACTCCGTTCATAAAGCTATTTCAGTTATTGCATTAGCGAAAGAGCAAAGTACGAAGCTTCAACAGCCTGTTATTCCTGTTTTCTGGATAGCTGGAGAAGATCATGACTTAGAAGAAATCAATCACACCTATACGGTACATGGGGAATTGCTGAAAAAAAGAGCTTATGGGGAGCGCTCTAGACGTAAAACGATGGCTTCTGCAACAGCCCTCAACAAAGAGTCGATGACGCAATTAATTAATACTATTATTCGTGATATTGGAGAAACAGAGTATACAGAAACACTGATTAAGCAATTAATTGACGCATTGAACAATAGTGAAACATTTACAGATTTCTTTGCCTGTCTAATGAATCAATTATTCAAAGAGGAAGGCTTATTATTAATCGATGCCGCTAACTTTGAATTCCGTCAATTTGAACATAAATATTTTGCTCAAATCATTCAATCCAATGAAGAAATTGCTAGAGTAGTAACGGAAAAGGAGCAAGAGCTTGAACGTGCTGGCTATGGTAAGCCTATTTTAGCAACATATGAAGCAGCCAATTTATTTTACGTAGAAGATGGGGAGCGACATCTTTTAGAAAGAAAAAATGATCTGTTTGTTAATTTAGCGGCAAACCTTAAATTTACACAAGAAGAGCTATTAGAAGTGGCGCATAATCATCCTGAACGTTTAAGTAATAACGTAGTAACTCGCCCGTTGATGCAGGAGATGACATTGCCAGTATTAGCGTTTGTTGGAGGTCCAGGAGAGCTAGCTTATTGGGCGACACTGAAAAATGCATTTTCAGTGTTAGATTTACAAATGCCGATTTTTGCTCCGCGCCTACATATAACTATTGTCACTCGTCATGTAGAGCAATTATTACGCGAGCATCAACTAACTGTTACTGACGTATGGGAAGGGAAAGCATTACACCTGAAAGAACGTTTTATTGCAGATGTACAGGACAGTGAAGCCAAACGCCAAATTCAAGCTATGCAGCAGTTGTTAGTAGAAAAATATGAAGAGCTAGCCTCCTATTTAGAGAAACAGCATCTGCAATTAGATAAGATTCTTGAGAAAAATCAAGAAAATCATGCGAAGCAATTTGACTATCTACAGCAAAAAATTGAACAAACTGTATTAGGTAAGCATGAAACGACGATTCGTAAATTTATGACATTGCAAAATGAATTATATCCGAATGATGGTTTCCAAGAGAGATCCTTTAATCCGTATCAATATTTCAATGAGTTTGGACCTATGTTAATTACTGAAATGCTAAAGCAAAATTATAGCATCGGTAAACACCACTATTTACTTTATTTATAAAATTAATAAACAGATACTTTTTACCTAAGTAGTAATTTGATATCCTGTGAATTTGATGAATAATGTCGAGATAAATAGTATTTAAAGAGCTATCCTACCAGGGGTGGCTCTTTTTTTGTATCATTTAGCACATGTCAAAAAAATTCCTAAAGGTCTAATTGCATATTAAGTGATAAAATGTCAAGTTTTTTTTAAAAAAAGTGGAGGAAAGTGGGGGGATGTGGTACATTATTTAATAAAGTGGGGTGAGTAGTATGTTCATGGGAGAATATCAACACTCCGTTGATGCGAAAGGGCGATTAATCGTACCGGCAAAATTTCGTGAAGCTTTAGGCGAAACGTTTGTTGTCACAAGAGGTCTCGATAACTGTCTATTTGGCTATCCTATGAATGAATGGCGAAAACTCGAAGAGAAATTAAAAGGTTTACCAATGACCAAAAAAGATACACGAGCATTTGCGAGGTTTTTCTTTTCTGGAGCAACAGAGGTAGAGATAGACAAGCAGGGGCGTATCAACATCCCAGCTACCCTTATGCAGCATGCGCATCTAGTAAAAGAATGTGTGGTGTTGGGTGTTTCAAATCGAATCGAGATTTGGGCCAAGGATGCTTGGGAAGCTTACTTTAGTGAATCTGAACAATCTTTTAATGAAATTGCAGAAAATATGATTGGCTTTGATTTTTAACTTGTAATAGGCATTACAACGTGATAGTTGAATGAGGTTAAGGCCTGAGAGGAGCGAGTGGTATGTTCGATCATACAACCGTGTTATTAAAAGAAACTGTTGATGGGTTGAACATAGATCCTGATGGTGTATATGTGGACTGTACACTAGGTGGTGCGGGACACAGTGAATATCTAGTACAACAATTATCAGATAAAGGCCGCTTAATTTGTTTTGATCAAGATATGACGGCTATTGAAAATGCGAAAATTCGATTAGCACCTTATATAGAGCGTGTTACATTTATACATTCGAATTTCCGTTACTTAAAAGAAGAACTATTAGCTCATGGCATTAAGCAGGTTGATGGTATTTTATATGACTTAGGCGTATCTTCTCCACAATTAGATACACCTGAGAGAGGCTTTAGTTATCACCACGATGCACCACTTGATATGCGTATGGATCAAACTGCAACACTGACAGCATCAGATGTTGTTAATCAATGGGCATACGAAGATCTTGTTCGTATATTTTTCCGTTATGGAGAAGAAAAGTTTTCTAAACAAGTTGCCCGTAAAATTGAAGAGGCTCGAAAAACAGCACCGATTGAAACAACTGGTCAACTTGTAGAATTAATTAAAGAGGGTATTCCAGCAGCGGCACGCCGAAAAGGTGGACATCCGGCAAAGCGCATTTTCCAAGCAATAAGAATTGCTGTTAATGATGAGCTAGGCGCAGCAGAGGATTCATTAGTCGATGCGATTGATATGATTAACGTAGGGGKGSGSATTAGTGTCATTACGTTCCATTCATTGGAGGACCGCCTATGCAAGACAATCTTTAAGGAAGCGTCATCATTACCGGAATTACCGCCAAATTTACCTGTAATTCCTGATGACATGAAGCCAACTTTAAAGCTTATTACACGAAAGCCTATTATTCCTTCTGATGAAGAATTGGCAGTTAATAATCGTGCGCGTTCAGCGAAGCTTAGAGTGGTGGAGAAAATTAACGACAAAGGGCGTGAGTAAATGGCAGCAGTTCGTGTAAGGCAACAGCACCAACATCAACAAGTGCAACAACCGATAACACCACCTAGHCCACAACCCACTATMAWWCGTCGTAAAAAAACGAACCAGAAGTTTGAAAAGACAATGCTAATTGTTTTAATTGGCATTATTGCTGTACTAGGAATTCTTGTATTAAATAAACAAGCAGCGATTCAAACAACAAGTATAGACATTCAAAAAATCGAATCAGAAGCAGAAGAGATTGCGAAACAGAATGTTGACTTAACGGTTCGTGTAAGTGAACTTTCTACATACGAAAACATATGGAAAAAAGCCAAAGAACTCGGTTTAACTCAAAATGAGAAAAATGTAAAGGTAGTGCCGGGAGAATGAAAAAAAAGAGATTTCGATTCCAATGGGGAGCCTTTCTATTATTAATTTTTTATGGAGGGCTCTTTTTTCTATTATTCACAAGAATGGTGACATTACAGGCTACAGGTGAAGTGGAAGGACAAGAGCTTGCAGCGAGAGCAGCAGCTAAGTATGGTAAGGAAAGTGTAATTACAGCTAATCGTGGGAAGATTTATGATCAAAATGGACAAGTAATTGCAGAGGATACATTGAGTTATCGAATGATTGCCATTGTAAGCGAAAAGGCTACAACAGATCCAAAGAATCCTCGACATGTAGTGGATTCGGAGAAAACGGCAAAAGTACTAGCGAAATATATTCCAGCGATGAAGGAAAAGGAAGACGAGATTGTTAAAAAATTGAACAATCGATATAGAAGTGATGGTGAACCTTTATATCAAGTTGAGTTTGGTAGCGCAGGCCGTGGCATTAGTCACGAGGTCATGAGTAAAATAAAGGAAGAAAAATTACCAGGAATTCTCTTTGTGAGTGACTTAAAACGGTATTATCCAAATGGTGTATTTGCCTCTCATTTAATTGGCTATGCTCTCAAAAAAGATAATGAAGATGGCACGGTTACAACCAAGGGAGAAATGGGTCTAGAATATACGTATGATAAAGAATTAACAGGCGTTAATGGCAAAGTGGAATATGAGACAGATGCTTTCCGCTATTTGCTTCCAAACAGTGAGAAAATGATTACACCTGCAAAAAATGGGGACGACATTTATTTAACACTTGATAAAACAATCCAAAGCTTCTTAGAGGAAGCAATGACAAAGGTTGAACAGGAATATAATCCTGAGTCCATGACCGCGGTAGTAGCAGATCCGAAGACTGGAAAGATTTTAGCAATGTCACAGCGTCCTACATTTAACCCAGAAACACGTGAAAGTCAAAACATGAAGTGGCTGAATGAGGTGATTGAGGAGACAATTGAGCCTGGCTCGACGATGAAAACTTTCACGCTTGCTTCAGCTATCGATACGGGAAAATGGACACCGAATGATTCATTTATGTCAGGTTCATATACAGTATTTGACCGTACGATTCGAGATCACAATARATATGGTTGGGGTCCAATTACTTATTTAGAAGGTTTTCAACGCTCTGCCAATACTGGTATGGCCCATTTATTAACTAAGATTGGCGATGACGTATTTATTGATTATCTGSATCGCTTTGGTTTTGKGCACAAAACGGGAATTGATTTACCGAMTGAAGCAGCGGGTACTATTTTATCGAAGTACCCTATTCAACGMGTWACAACAACTTWCSGCCAAGGTTCAACAGTAACAYCTATTCAGTTAATCCAAGCGATGACTGCTATTGCGAATGATGGCAAGATGATSCAACCSTATGTTATCGACCGTATTGTTGATTCTTCTAYAGGGAAAATTATTCAAAATCATSAACCAGTTGAAAAAGGACAGCCGATTAAAGCTGATACAGCGAAACAAGTACGAGAAATCCTAGCTTCAACATTAACATCAAAACATGGGACAGCGAAGGATTTTATATTGGAGGATTATGAGGTTGCAGGGAAAACGGGGACTGCCCAAATTCCGAAAGCTAGTGGTGGATATCTTTCAAACCAATACCTTTATTCATTTTTAGGCTTGGCTCCTGTAGATGATCCACAGCTAATTGTATATGTCTCAGTGAAAAAACCTAAGCTGAACAATGAGCTTGGATCTGTTCCAGTATCAAAAGTCTTTAATCCAGTTATGTTAAATAGCTTAAAGCACCTTAATATCAACCCAGACGATGTTCAACATGTCAATAAAGTCAGCATTCAGGACTTTACAGGTCAAAGTGCTGAAGCGGTTGAAGTAGAATTAGCCAATGATGGTTTACAACCAATTGTTGTTGGTAGTGGTGGTAAAATTATTGAACAATATCCATCGAACACTCAAAAACTGGTAAAAGGTAGTTTTATATTTTTAAAGACAGATGGCGAGGTAACATTGCCAGACTTTACGAATTGGTCATTACGTAATTTACTAGTCTTCAAATCTATGACTGGACTAGAGATGGAAATATTCGGCGAAGGTTTTGTAGCAAGTCAAAGCGTTTCAGCTGGAACCGTCATCACTGATAGTTCCCCGATTGTTGTTAAGCTCAAAACACCTGCTGAAAGCTTTGTACAAGACGTTGAAGCTGCCTCTGAGGGTGAAGTTGAAGAAGTAGAGGATGAATAATACTGAATAGAAGTCCACTTTATTTCATACGTTGTAAAAAACAAGGTGTGATGTCGAATGAAGTGGATTTCTATCCATTCTAAAAAGCGTTTACGTATTTTATATGTGTTGTTTATGTGTGTAGCAGTGGCAATTGTTGTTAGGTTGTTCTTTTTGCAAGTGTTAGATCAAAAAGAATTGACTACTAAGGCAGATGAGAACTGGGACAGGGAAATTCCATTTGCGAATGAACGAGGGCATATAACAGATCGAGATGGAGAGAGTATTGTAACTAATAAGCTAGCGCCTACTTTATATTTCATGCCTTCACAAAGTGATGATATTGAAGGAGCTGCTGAAAAAATTGCCCAGGTTCTAGAAGTGGATAAAGCGAAGCTATTAGAGAAAATGCAAAAAAAAGCGTACTTAGTGAAACTAGCACCTGAAGGCAAAAATATACCTTATGAAAAAGCAGTAGAATTACAAGGTATGCAAATTGAAGGATTGTATAGTGGTGTTGATTATTCTAGGGATTATCCTTATGGCACGCTATTATCTCGATTTTTAGGTTTTACGGGGTATGATGCCCAAGGATTAGCTGGGATTGAATATGAATATGATAAATTTCTGCAGGCTAATTCTTCTGCTATCCGTCTCTTTACAGATGCCAAWGGTAATAATTTACCTAATGTTTCAAGTGCTTGGAAAGCAGGAGAAGATGGTGCTACGATCGAGCTAACAATTGACGTTGATGTACAGCAAGTCGTAGAGCGCGAAATATCGCAAGCAATGAAGCGCTATGAAGCTGACCAAGCACTAGCGATTGCGATGAATCCAAACACTGGCKAAATTTTGGCATTAGCCTCTTATCCTACTTTCCACCCAKCGGAATATCAATTAGTAGAGCCAGCCATCTACAATCGAAATTTACCTGTATGGATGACGTATGAGCCCGGTTCTACTTTTAAAATTATTACCCTTAGTGCTGCGTTGGAAGAAAACTTAGTGGATTTGGAGCATGAAACCTTTTATGATCCAGGTTATACGATGGTGGCGGGAGCAAAGCTTCGCTGTTGGAAACGTGAAGGACATGGGCATGAAACCTTTTTAGAGGTGGTTGAGAACTCCTGTAACCCAGGCTTTATAGAATTAGGTCAGCGTCTAGGCAATGAGCGATTACTACAATATATTAAAGACTTTGGTTTTGGAAAAAAGACAGGGTCTAATATAGCTGGTGAAGCATCGGGTATTTTATTTTCTAAGGATGCCTTTGGTCCTGTTGAGCAGGCCACCACTTCATTTGGGCAAGGGGTAGCCGTGACACCTATTCAACAAGTTCAAGCAGTAGCTGCTGCCATAAATGGAGGCAAGCTTTATACGCCATATGTTGTGAARAAGGTATTTAATCCAAATACAGGTGAAGTCATACAAGAAACGCAACCAGWTGTTAAAAATCAGGTAATTCGTGAAGAAACCTCTGCTAAGGTTCGAGGTGCTTTGGAATCAGTAGTAGCGAATGGTTCAGGTCGACAAGCCTTTCGAGATGGACTGCGAATTGGTGGTAAAACTGGAACAGCGCAAAAAGTTGAAAATGGCCGTTATAAAAGTGGAGAATACATCGTATCCTTTATTGGCTTTGCACCAGCAGACAATCCGCAAATTGTTGTCTATGTAGCTGTTGACAATCCGAAAAAGACAACCCAGTTTGGTGGTGTTGTAGCAGCACCTATAGTGGGGCAAATTATTGAGGATGTTGCGCCTTTTGTAGGTATTGAAAAATCGAAGGAACAACTGGAAAAGGATTATCGTTATGGTGACCCAATTACTGTGAAGGTACCGAATTTTATTGGTCAAACAAAGGATGMTATTGCCAAGCAATTTTATCCATTCCGTATTGAATGGCATGGAGAAGGGACTAAAATTGGTAATCAATTACCTGAAGTGGATAGTGTTATCAAACAAGATGGTACCATTCATTTATATTTGGAGAACTAAAATAACTTTACCTTTAAAAAATGGGAAAGAACCMYTATTATTATGAAGGGTAGTAATAATAAAATGAAAGTTAATGCTTTTTTCTTAAAGAAGAAAGTGAAACAAGATTTAAAGGAGATTTTTCAATGAAACTCGCAACAACACTTACCATTTTAGCTCTTGCTTTTATAGTAACAGTTATCCTGGCACCAATTAGTATTCCACTTCTTCGTCGTCTAAAGTTTGGGCAAAGTATTCGAGAAGAGGGACCAAAATCACATATGAAAAAAGCTGGTACACCAACAATGGGGGGAATCATTTTCTTAATATCCATCCTCGTAACAACTGTTGGTGTAGGTAGCTTTTTAGATTTATTAACGACACAGACCGTAGTACTTTTATTAGTATTAGCAGGATTCGGCTTAATAGGTTTATTAGATGATGGTTTAAAGGTTGTATTTAAAAGAAATTTAGGTTTAACCTCTCTTCAAAAATTGATTGGTCAAATTGTTATTGCTATTCTTGCGTATTTCCTTCTACATGTAGGATCGTTTGATACAACGTTAGCTATTCCATTTACGGAGTGGACTATTGATCTAGATGTATTCTATGTAGCCTTTTTAATTTTTTGGTTAGTAGGCTTCTCCAATGCAGTGAATTTGACAGATGGACTAGACGGGCTAGTGGCAGGTACTGCCTCCATTGCCTTTGCAGCATTTGGTGTTATTGCGCTATTCCAAAGTCAGGCAGATATTGCACTATTTTCGTTTGCTGTAACAGGTGCTTTATTAGGCTTTTTATTATTTAATGCAAATCCTGCAAAGGTATTTATGGGGGATACGGGGTCATTAGCATTAGGTGGAGCATTAGCTATGGTATCTGTCTTAGTAAAAGAAGAATTCTTGCTTTTACTAGTTGGCTTAGTGTTTGTGATCGAAACACTTTCCGTTATTTTGCAGGTAGGTAGCTTTAAGCTTCGAAAAAAGCGTATTTTTAAAATGAGCCCTATTCATCATCATTTTGAATTATCGGGTTGGTCAGAATGGAAAGTAGTGCTTGTCTTCTGGTCAACTGCCTTAGCAGTAGCATTAATTGCAGTCTTATCGGAGGCGTTCTAATGAAAAACTATACAGATTTACAACATAAAAAAGTACTTGTGTTAGGTCTAGCAAAAAGTGGTGTGGCCGCTGCTGAAATTTTACATGAGCTTGGTGCATTTGTAACAGTAAATGATTCAAAACCATTTGATGAAAGTCCAGATGCACAAGGGCTCTTACAGAAGGGGATTACAGTTATCTGTGGTCGCCATCCTGAAGATTTACTTGATGAAGGCTTTGAGTTAGTGGTAAAAAATCCAGGTATACCTTATAGCAATCGAATTGTGGCTGATGCCCTTAGTCGAGAGATTCCAGTCTGGACAGAGATTGAGCTAGCTTTTTTAATTAGTGATGCACCATTTATTGGTATAACAGGCTCAAATGGCAAAACAACGACAACAACKTTAAKAKTCGACATGTTAAGTAACGGAAGTAAAAATCCTTTAATTGCTGGAAATATTGGGACAGTTGCTTGTGGCGTCGCAAAAGAAGCTAATCAAGATGACATCATTGTAACAGAATTGTCTTCTTTCCAATTGATGGGGATTAAAACGTTTAAGCCTAAAATTGCTATTTTGACGAATCTTTATGATGCGCATCTAGACTATCATGGAACATTTAATAACTATGCTGAAGCGAAGTTTGGCGTAACTCGTAATCAAGATGACAGTGATTATTTTATTTATAATGCCGACCAACCGATAGTGGTTGGATATGCAGCACAATCTCATGCACAGAAGATTCCATTCAGTTCGAAGGGGCGTACTGCAAATGGAATTAGTGCAGATGATACAACAATTTATTGGCAAGGTGAACCATACATGGATCGTGCGAACATTGCCTTGCCTGGTAAGCATAATTTAGAAAATATCCTAGCAGCCGTGGCAGCCTGTATTTTAGTTGGCTGTGACAAAGAGAAGATGGAAGAGGTTTTAGCGACATTTGGTGGAGTTAGACACCGTACACAATTCGTACGTGAATGGAACGGTCGTAAGATTTACAACGACTCTAAGGCAACAAATTGCTTAGCGACAAAGAGTGCTTTAGATGCTTTCCAAGCTCCTGTTATTTTACTCGCAGGTGGCTTAGATCGTGGACATTCTTTCGAAGAGCTTCGCCCTTGTATGAGTCATGTAAAGGGTGTTGTTGCGTTTGGAGAAACTGGCTTACGATTTGTAGAATTTGCAAAATCGTGTGGTGTCCAACATACCGTCATTGCTCAAAATGTAGAAGACGCTGTTCAATATGCAGCACCGATGTCTGCAGAAGGAGATGTTATTTTACTATCTCCAGCATGTGCAAGTTGGGATCAATATGACAGCTTTGAAATACGTGGAGATGTTTTTATTGATGCTGTAATGAAGCTGTAATGAGCCTGTAACTATTTTAGAATATACTTGACTTGGAAGGATGGCATTACTGAGAKGTAAAGAAAGCTACTTATTGCTCGTCACAACTTTGATGCTATCAATAATCGGCATTATTTTCGTCTATTCTGCAGGTACCTATTGGAGTGCCGTTCATTATAGTGGAAAAATGCMGTTTTATATKAAGCAAAGCGTATACTTTGTGGTAGCCATTGTCGTATTTTTAATCACGATTCGATTAAATATTTTGAGAGAGCAGTCCTTTTGGAAAATGGCCTATATATTTTCGTTAATTTTACTCGTTCTCGTCCTGATTCCTGGTATAGGATTAGTGCGAAATGGTTCGCAAAGCTGGATTGGTGTAGGTCCATTAACAATACAGCCGGCAGAGCTAACGAAAATTACCGTCATTGTGTACTTGAGCCATATATTAGCCCAACATAAAACGGGCACTCCTGTTGTTAACTGGCGACATGGTTTTATCCTGTTACTTCCTGTTGTTCTTATCATGTTGCAGCCGGATTTTGGCTCAGTATTTATTCTCGTTGTATCTGTGTTTTTATTGTTTTTTGTCGCTGGCTATCCTCTAAAATTATACGCCATGATTATGCTAGCTGGTGTCGCTGGATTAGTAGGTCTCATAGCGACAGCGCCATATCGTCTAAAGCGTATAGAAGCATTTCTTGATCCATGGGCTGATCCCTTGGTTAGTGGGTTCCAAGCGGTGCAATCTTTAATGGCTATCGGTCCAGCAGGGATTTTTGGGCATGGCTTTGGACAAAGCCGACAAAAGTTTCTGTATTTACCAGAGCCTCAAAATGATTTTATTTACGCCATTATTTTAGAAGAAGTCGGATTGATTGGTGGCCTCGTTATTTTAGTGCTTTTTGTACTAACGATCTATGCAGGCTATAGATTTGCTGTACAGGCTAAAAACCGAACGTCCTATTATGCGATTATCGGGCTAGTCACAATGCTTATGGTGCAGGCTTTTCTAAATATAGCCGTAGTAATAGGTTTAGTGCCAGTAACGGGTGTCACATTACCTTTTATTAGCTATGGTGGAACATCTTTAGTAACAATGTGGTTAATAATAGGTATTATTTATCAATTAGCGAAATAAATATAAAGGAGGAGTACTTTTATGGAGAAAGTAATTGATATAGAAGAACGCATACCTACGCTAAAAAAGCGACGAAAAAAGCGTACAAACCGGAAATTTATAGTGCTAATATTACTTTTCTTTATTGTGTTAGCAGTACTCCTTTATTTTCAATCTCCATACAGTAACATCAATAAAATCACTGTCAATGGTGCGAAGCTAGCGAATGACCAATATTATTTGGAGGCAAGTACTCTTGCGCCAGGAAAATCAATGTGGAGTTTCAAAGTGGAAGATATTGAACAGATTTTATTAAAGGATAAATGGGTAAAAGAAGTACAGGTTAACCGTAACTGGTTACAAGGCGTAACAATTGATATTAAAGAATGGAAAAAAGTTGCGTACTTAGCTGGGGATGGGACTTATTATCCTTTGCTAGAAAACGGCAAGCGCTTTGAACAAACGGGAAATGATACACCCATTGATGCACCTGTTTTTATCGGGATAACTGGTGAAAAGACAATTAATAAGCTTGTTGAACAGCTAGCACAATTAAAGCCCGAAGTATTAGCTTTAATTTCTCAGGTTAACACAAATAGTAATGAAGCAAATCCAAATGCAGTCAAGCTTTATATGAATGATGGCTACGAAGTACGTGCTGTTATTCAGACACTAGCGGAAAAGTTAAATTACTACCCCTCTATCGTCGCACAAATTGCTAACTTAGAAAAAGGTGTGATTGATTTAGAGGTCGGTTCATACTATCGTCCTTTTAACGAGGAATACAACAAGATTAGTATTGACATGGAAGTAAATGCAGATGGTGAAATGGTTAACCAGGAAGTGACAGAAGATGAACAACAAGAAGACGAATAGCAAAGGTAGTTTTTTTACTAGAAAACAATTCGAATTACTAATTGTTTGTGTAACAACAGGATTTATCATCGGCTATTCATACAACCAGGCGAAAGATAATCGAGAAGCAGGCACTATTAATTCTGAGCTTTTTGAGCAAGAAGATTCTTATCGTGAGGAGCTAATCACTCAACAAGAGCGCAATAAAGAACTTACGGAAGAACTAAATCATTTACAAGAACAAATTCGGAAGTATGAAAAATCCTTTGCTTCAAACGAAAAGGACTACAAGAAGCTTGTTGAGCAAGCAGAAGATTTACGGCTTTTACTCGGTGAACTAAAGAGTGAGGGGAAGGGCATACGCATAACCCTTCAAGATGGAGACTATGATCCAAAATCCTTAAATCCAAATGACTATATTGTCCATGAAAGTCATGTATTTAAATTGTTAAATGAACTAAAAATTTCAGGCGCGCAAGCTATTGCTATTAATGGACAACGTGTATTAGCGAGTTCTTATATTCGCTGTAATGGCCCAGTAATAACAATTGATGGTACACAACATCCAGCTCCGTTTGTAATCGAAGCGGTTGGTGATTCAGATACATTAATAGCTTCTTTAAACTTAAACGGGGGCGTGGTGGATCAATTATTAAATGACAATATTGTGGTGTCACTTGAAGAAAATCAGAAGCTTACCATGCCAAAAGTAAAAATAGAAAGTTAGGACAAGTTCTATACTTTAAACTTCATGTTTAATTTAGCCTTCAGTTATATAGTCGATTGTAGAAAATTATACAATTCAAAGTCGTATTCTGAGGGGCATACGATACGTCTAGGAGGGGCTATTTTGAAAAGAAATATGTACACCCGAATAACGATCGTGCTATTTATTATCGGTTTGATGATAGCGGTACAATACAATACCATACAAAAACCAGCTGAGCGAGATACACGAGATATTTGGGCAATAAGAGAGGAATTAGCACAAGAAAAACAAAGACATTCCGCACTACTGGCAGAAATTCGCTCACTTCATGAAGTAGTGGATCGCTATGAGCAATCTGAAAAAGTAAATCAGCAAGCAGCTTTAAATGAAACATTAAATCGTTTAAAGCTACAAGCAGGATTAACAGAAGTTATAGGGCCAGGTGTTGTACTTCGAGTTGAACCTGCACCTGAACTGATAGAAATGGGCTATGAAATTAAAGAGATTTCACCCGATTTGTTAACTCAATTATTGAATACCCTTTTTAAGAACAATGCTACTAATGTCTCAATTGATGGTAATCGGGTAGTACAAACAACAGCCATACGGGATATTAATGGTAAGACAACAGTAAACAGTATACCACTGTCTTCGCCTTCATTTGAGATATTTGTTGGGACAAGCGATTATAAAGCAGCACAAAAAATGTATAATTCCTTGCAGGCCTCAACATTTATAGACTCATTTTATTTAGACAATTTTAATTTAGTAATTGAAGAACCAATTGAACAGTTACAAATTCCAGCATTTGATCAGCCGTTGACAAATGATTATTTAGCAGAGGTGAAAAAAGGAGATTAATATATGTGGCTACCATTTTTAGGTTTGGTATTTGGACTTGCCCTTGGCTTGTTAACAAATATACAAATCCCCTCTATGTATGAAAATTATCTGTCAATAGCTGTTTTAGCAGCTTTAGATACATTATTTGGAGGTATTCGTGCTCAATTACAGCAAGTTTACGATGATAAAGTTTTTGTATCAGGATTCTTTTTTAATATAGTTCTAGCAGCAGGATTAGCTTTTATAGGAGTGAATTTGGGGATAGATTTGTATTTAGCAGCGATTTTCGCTTTTGGAGTACGTTTATTCCAAAATATAGCAATTATTAGGCGTATATTACTAACTCGGTTAGATGAGAAACGTCACAAGCGGAAAAAAACTTCCATAGAATGAGAGAAAAATTGACCAAAATACTCGATTTGCTTAGACATTATGCCAAATTTACAATAGAATGAAAACAAGAGCATTTTTCAAGGAGGTGCAGCGAATTGAATCAGCAAGATTTATACATTTCCCTTGATATTGGGTCCTCCTCTGTCAAGGTATTAATAGGTGAAATGAGTGACGGGCAATTACATGTAATTGGCGTCGGAAATGTAAAGTCGAATGGAGTTCGAAAAGGTGCAATTGTTGATATTGATGCAACAGTACAATCTATTCGAAAAGCAATAGAACAGGCCGAACGAATGACTGGTTATCAAATCCATGAAGTCGTTTTAGGCGTTCCAGCTAACCAGACGATGTTACAGCTAGTTAAAGGTGTTGTYGCTGTAAATAGTGAMAAYAKAKAMAKYWCRGATGWTGAYTKWKACAGAGTGGTAGAATCTGCACAAGTCATGTCAATACMTCCTGAACGTGAATTAGTTAACATCATTCCAAGACAGTTTATTGTGGACAACCTTGATGAAATTAAAGATCCTCGTGGTATGATTGGCATCCGTCTTGAAATGGATGCAACAATGATAACGACATCCAAAACGCTTTTACACAATGTTCTTCGCTGTGTTGAGCGAGCGGGTTTAAGTATACGAGAAATATATTTGCAGCCATTAGCATCAGGCTACTTTGCATTAACAGAAGATGAAAAAAACCAAGGAACTGCCTTTATTGACTTAGGTGGCGGATCTACAACAATTGCAGTTTTTGAAGAGGGATTATTAACGCATACGGGTGTCATACCAGTTGGTGGTGATCATATAACGAAAGATATTTCAATCGTTTTAAAAACACCAACAGAACAAGCAGAACAAATTAAACACCAGTTTGGACATGCCTTTTATGATGACGCATCAGATGACGAACTCTTTGAAGTGCCTGTCGTGGGTACAGATTCTACTGATCAGTACAGCCAACGTTATATATCGGAGATTATTGGTGCTAGATTAGAAGAATTACTAGAGTTAGTTATAGATGAATTAGCACGTTTAGGTGTTAGAGATTTACCAGGCGGTGTAGTTTTAACTGGTGGTGTTGCAAAGCTTGAGGGGATTGCCCAATTAGCACGTCAAATTCTACAAACGCGTGTTAGAATCTATACACCCGATTATATCGGTGTTAGAGAGCCTTCATTTGCGACGGCAGTTGGACTTATTCGTTACGCCTATTTAGAAGATGATTTTTACGGTAAAAGTACGAATACGCAGCCTGTTGAATATGCAGTTGTAGGGGCTCAACCAGCTATAAGCAAAAAGCAAGAGTATTCTGMAMCTTCAGAACCAAAAGAAAGCGTAATTGGGAGAGCAAAAAAATTATTTGATAAGTTTTTTGATTAACTAGAATGCGTAATGAATGATACAGAGTCGAGTTACCGTGGGAGGAAAAAGAGATGTTAGAATTTGATACAAGTGTTGATGAACTTGCAGTAATAAAGGTCATAGGTGTTGGTGGMGGCGGTAACAACGBTGTCAATCGAATGATAGAMCATGGTGTACAAGGTGTTGACTTTATCGCAGTTAACACGGATGCTCAGGCATTAAATTTATCCAAAGCGGAAGTAAGGCTACAAATTGGTGCTAAATTAACGCGTGGATTAGGTGCAGGTGCAAATCCAGAAGTAGGAAAAAAAGCTGCTGAAGAGAGCAGAGAACAGCTAGAAGAGGTTTTAAGAGGCGCCGATATGGTATTCGTGACTGCTGGTATGGGCGGCGGAACGGGTACTGGGGCAGCTCCAGTGATTGCACAAATTGCACGTGAATTGGGAGCCCTAACAGTAGGTGTTGTCACACGTCCATTTACTTTTGAAGGTCGTAAACGTCAAACACAAGCAATCGKTGGAATTGGCGGTATGAAAGAAGCAGTAGATACACTGATTGTGATACCAAACGACAAGCTACTACAAATAGTTGATAAATCAACACCAATGTTAGAAGCCTTTAGAGAAGCCGATAATGTATTACGTCAAGGTGTACAAGGTATTTCAGATTTAATTGCTACACCTGGTCTTATTAACTTAGACTTTGCAGACGTGAAAACGATTATGTCCAACAAAGGTTCAGCTTTAATGGGAATTGGTATTGCAACAGGTGAAAACAGAGCTTCTGAGGCTGCAAAGAAAGCTATTTCAAGTCCATTGCTTGAATCATCCATTGATGGTGCTAAAGGTGTCCTTATGAACATTACAGGTGGTTCAAATCTTAGCTTATTTGAAGTACAAGAAGCAGCAGATATCGTAGCTTCTGCATCAGATGAAGAGGTAAATATGATTTTCGGTTCTKTAATTAATGAAAATCTTAAAGATGAAATCATTGTTACAGTKRTTKSKWYWKRMYYCACWKARKWAKYTTKWSWSCMACAACGACCTACATCAAAACCGACACTTAATATGAACAGACAATCTGCTCCACAGCAACAAGCACMTAKTCGTGAACAACGACAAGAAATGCATGTTCAAMATGAGCAGCCACGTCAAAATCAGCAAAAWKATGCACAGGATGACATGCTTGAGGTTCCGGCAKTTTTACRTAAKCGCAAAAATCGTGGTTAATTAACTTCTAAAAAGCTCGTATTTWACATATGTAAAATACGAGCTTTTTATATTGTCTGCCATGATGTTCAAATGTGTAAGGAAACCATGTTTTTTGTCAAAACATTTTTAGGAAATGATGCGATTGTTTGACAATATTTGTGGGAGTAACGTGCTAACTTTGTAAGTAGGAGGCGGCTGTTATGTATGGAGAATGGCTGGTGCTCATTAATACGCTTTTTAATCTAGCGATACTCACGTTTACGGCAAGAGTAACAGGAGTCCTTGTAAAAAATTCAAGATTATTAATGAGTTCTATTTGTAGTAGTTTTGTAGCTGTCATTGGCGGTCAAGTGCTGTGGACGACAATTCTTAGTTTTATATTGTTAATTGGTATAGCGTTTCACTTTAAGATTCGAAGCTTTCAGAAGCAAGGACCTATTGTGTTAACAGCAACGATCGTTATTGGCGGATTGTTAACAGCACTACAACCTTTTTTAAAAAATCTTTCTTCCACCCGTTTCATTATGATTTGCTTTTTGCTTGCAGTTTTAAATCTTATTGCATTTTATAAGCAATGGGGTTTTGTAAAGTTAGAACGCTTAAGTGGTCAATTTGTATTTGATACAACTTTAACAATCTTTGGGGCAAAGATACCACTTTCTGCCTTTGTAGATACAGGAAATCAAGCCATTGAGCCATTATCAGGAAAGCCGGTTCATTTTGTTTCCTATACTGCTTTGAGACCACATTTACCTTCAGCGTTCCGGGAATCATTAATGGAATGGCAAGAAACAGATCCGTACAATBTATCTATGTTTYCWGARSWYTAWCAGSGTTATAWRCGAYWKATTMATGTCAATACAGTACAGCAGCAAACCGTTGTCCTTGGTTTTCGCTTTGATGAATGGCATATAAAGGGGGAGCCTTCGCAAGTGAAAATGAATGAATATATCGTATTAACCAAAAAAGCTAAAAATTTTCCACATAGCACAGCAGCAATTTTACATTTTTCAGCGCTTTCAAATAACTCATAGAGGGGGAGAACTATTGCTTCTTAGGCTACTTGCTAGCTTGAAAAAATTATGGAGTAAGTTTCGGAGTCGTGAAACGTACTATATAGGGGGAAATGATTCATTGCCAGTGCCATTAAGTCGAGAAGAAGAAGTTACAGTCATTGCATCCTTTATGAATGGTGATTTACGAGCTAGAGACACACTAATTGAACGTAATTTACGTCTTGTTGTTTATATTGCTAGACGTTTTGATAATACGGGAACGCCAATCGAAGACTTAATCAGTATTGGCTCCATTGGTTTAATAAAAGCAATTGAGACGTTCAATACGGATAAAAATATTAAGCTTGCAACATACGCATCACGCTGTATTGAAAATGAAATTTTAATGCATTTACGAAAAACAAGTCGTATGAAGGGTGAAGTATCCTTAGATGAGCCACTAAATTCTGATGCAGATGGAAATGAATTATTACTGTCAGATATTTTAGGAACAGAAGAGCATATTATGTCAGATATTGTGGAGAAAAAAATTGAACGTCAGCATATGTTCCACGCTATTAATTTACTAGGTGCGCGTGAACGTTATATTATGGAATGTCGCTTTGGTCTCAATGGAAAAGTTGAAATGACACAAAAAGAAGTTGCAGATCATTTAGGCATATCGCAATCATATATTTCCCGTTTAGAAAAGAAAATTATTCAAGATTTACGTGAAAATTTAAATCAACCAATTTCTTAGAAAGGGAAATTTATCCTACCTAAAATTGGTCGCAGCTTTTGTGCATATTCTTGTTTCTCTCGGACAAACTGATGTCACGGTTTAGTCAGAGAATAACATCCGGAGGAATCGAATATGCGAACAAAAGTAGATCTTTGCGGCTTAGATACATCGACTTTGCCAATTCTAAAGCACGAGGAAATGAAGGAACTCTTTATCCGATTACAAGCTGGAGAAACAGAGATTAGAGAAGAGCTTGTGATGTGCAATTTAAGGTTAGTGCTTAGTATTGTCGGTAGATTTGCCTATAGAGGTGAACAGGCAGATGATTTATTTCAAGTAGGCTGTATTGGCCTCATGAAAGCCATTGATCATTTTGATTTAAAGCATAATGTACGATTTTCGACATATGCTGTACCAATGATTATTGGTGAAATTCGTCGCCATCTGCGTGATCATCATGCATTACGTGTATCTCGCTCTCTAAGAGATATAGCTTATAAGGCAATGCAGGCAAAAGAGCAATGGATAACCGATAATTTGCGAGAACCAACGATTGAAGAAATTGCCGAGATGATTGACATGAAAAAGGAAGACGTTTTATTTGCTTTAGATGCCATTCAAGATCCAGTTTCATTACAGGAACCCATTTATTCAGATGGCGGAGATGCTGTTTATATGATGGACCAATTACGTGATGATGATGTATCAGAAGATCAATGGGTTGCCTATGTGTCGGTAAAGGAAAGCTTGCAAAAGCTAGATGAACGTCAGCAAATGATCGTTGCCAAACGATTTTATTATGGAGAGACCCAAACTGAGATTGCCAAAGAACTTGGGATTTCTCAAGCACAAATTTCACGTCTTGAAAAAAATGCAATTGAAACAATGCAAAAAGATTACAAATAAAAAAATGCGCATCGTATAATTCGGTGCGCATTTTATCTTCATTCAATGAACAAATGATACATAAATATAAAGTAACAGCAAAGTTTGATGGTAGTAGAAATGTTTATACGAAAGTAAACAATAGAGGAGGTATGTCATTGCGTTTTTCGATGTTACAACAAAAAGAAGTCATTGAAGCAGGAAATGGACGATTTATAGGCTTTGTCATAGATGCTGAAGTATCAAAAGAAACAGGCTATGTGACAGCATTTTTGATTGCAGAGCCTCGCAAATATCTTGGTTTTTTTAAAGGTGAAGAGTCTGTGAGAAAAGTGTATATGAAGGATGTGCTTGTTGTTGGTAAGGATGTCATTTTAGTCAAAGCCCTTTCCTAAGACATAGGCACATTAAAATTGTGAGAATTGTATGCTGACATAGGTCAGGCTATTCATTGATAAATCAAGCATTGCTTGTTACAATAAAAGAAACTATTGTTGTAAAGTTGGGAAAAACAGTGACAAAAATCTTAACAAATTTAAACAAACTAAATGATTTAATAACAGCAGCAGAAAAAAAAGGGAATCGTGAGGGCGAAAAAGTCCAAATAATTGCCGTGACGAAGGAAGTTTCTGTTGAAAGAACACAAGAAGCAATTGAAGCAGGGCTCACTCATTTAGGAGAAAACAGACCAGAGGGCTTACATCGTAAAATTACTGAGATACATGCTGATGTTCATTGGCATTACATTGGGTCGCTTCAAACACGTAAAGTAAAACAAGTGATTAACAGCATTGATTATTTACACTCCTTAGATCGTTTGAGTTTGGCAGAAGAAATTGAAAAAAGAGCCGAACAACCTGTTAAATGTTTTGTACAAGTAAATATTTCTGGTGAAGAATCAAAACATGGTTTAACTATCGAAGAAGTTTTGCCTTTTGTAGAAGCATTAAAAGGTTTTACTAAGATTCAAGTTGTAGGTTTAATGACTATGGCACCAAACACCGAAAMCGAAGCAATTATTCGCTCTGTTTTCAAGCAATTAAAACAATGTCAACAGCAAATAGCCGAGCAAGGATTCGCACACGCACCTTGTACCGAGTTATCAAYGGGCATGTCTAATGACTTTGAAATTGCGGTAGAGGAAGGGGCTACTTTTGTTCGAGTCGGAACGGCTCTTGTTGGAAATGAAAGAGGGGAACAGGATGAGCATGAAAAATAAGATTAAAAACTTCTTTTACCTTGAAGAAGAATTAGAAGAAGAAATCACGCAAGCTCCTATTCAGCAACAACAACCCATACAACAACAGCAACCGATTCATTCAGTTAAGCCAAAAAAAATGATGAAAGAACGCAAAGCACCTATTCATGAAATCATGCCACAAAGCACAGCAACTCCTAATAACATTGTCAGTTTGCAGGCAGCTATGAGTTCTAAGGGAGCAAAAGTTGTTTTAATAGAACCGAGAGTTTATGCAGAAGCACAAGATATCGCAGAGCATTTAAAAAATAAACGTGCAACAATTGTCAATTTGCAACGTATCGAAAGAGAACAAGGTAAACGCATTATTGATTTTTTAAGTGGCACAGTCTATGCTCTTGCTGGAGATATTCAACGTATCGGTAAAGATATCTTCCTTTGTACGCCAGATAATGTAGAAGTGACTGGTGAAATTACAAACTTTATTTTAGACGATAATTAATAGCGAGGATTGTAGTTTATATGACTTTTTTTATTATACTTGGTTATGTATCATTAGCATTTAAGATTTACTCATTCATGCTAATTGCATATATCTTAATGTCTTGGGTGCCTGCCGCTCAAAATTCAGCAATTGGTCGCATGCTTGAAAAAGTTTGTGAGCCATATTTAGGGATTTTTAGGAAATTCATTCCGCCTCTTGGTATGATTGATATTTCGCCAATTGTGGCCATCTTTATGCTGAATTTTATAGAAAGAGGGCTTTATATAGTCATTCAGAAAATATATTTTATGTTCGCTTAGAAGTAAATCCTCACGTTTTGGTGGGGATTTTTTATTTATTTTAATTTTCTATGCTACTAAAGCGACTAATAAAAAATTTTAAAACAATGACGTCCAAACGTCATTAATTGGGAATACTAAGTTTCCAACTAACAAAGMAAAATGGAACTARTRAAAGAGGAGACAACAAGATGGAACACTTAATCCAGCATTTTCGAAAAGATGAACAGCCCTTTATTGAACAGGTAATAAGCTGGCAGCGTGAGGTTGAAGATCGTTATGCGCCTAAGCTGACAGATTTTCTTGATCCAAGACAACGTTTTATTGTGACATCGATTATCGGGCAAAATGATACCCTAAAAACTGCATGCACAGGTTTATTTGAAGAGGCGGAGAGGCAGCGTATGCTTATTTTTCCTACTTACTATGAAGCAATAGAAGAAGACTTTCAGTTAGTGGCCTTTACGATTCAATATCCAGTGAAATTTGTCCAATTACGACATCCTGATGTTTTAGGTGCGTTGCTTTCATTAGGTTTAAACCGTGGCAAATTTGGTGATATTCGTGTAAATGATCAGCAGGTGCAATTCGTTGTAGCTCAAGAGGTAGCAGAATATGTTCGGTTACATTTAACAGGTATTGGTAAAGTTAAGGTGCATATTGAGTCTTTAAAAGAAGCGGATTCCCTTATTGTAAATGAGGAAGAATGGTTGGAGGAATCTCATACAGTATCTTCCATGCGCTTAGATGTAATTATTGCGACTGTAT
Organism: Lysinibacillus sp. S1; assembly: GCF_044986265.1. NCBI lineage: Bacteria > Bacillati > Bacillota > Bacilli > Caryophanales > Bacillaceae > Lysinibacillus > Lysinibacillus sp. S1. Next base: position 1,741,818 of record NZ_CP173154.1, on the reverse strand, counting down.
TAAATGTATCACGCCAAAAAGCTCAAGCTTTAATTACTGGGAAAAAAGTTCGTGTAAATTGGACAGAAAGAGATACAGTTGCTTTTGAATTACAAGAGGGAGATATTTTATCGATACGTGGAAGTGGTAGGGTGAAAATTATTATGACTGAAGGYCGAACAAAAAAAGATAAAATCCGTCTTCAAGTCGGTCGATTGGCCCAAAAAAGCTGAAAGTGAAGTAAATTTCATTAATTTTTACTGCTAAGTTGTCGGAACAATTGTATAATAGGAATTACGAATGTACATGTAAAGGAGAGAAGGATTGTATGCCATTATCACCTATTGATATACATAATAAGGAGTTTACAAAAGCCTTCAGAGGTTATGCTGAAGWTGAAGTAAATGAATTTTTAGATCAGATTATTAAAGACTATGAAATTCTGCTTCGTGAAAAAAAAGAGGTTGATAAGCAATTAGAGATGGCTTTAGAACAAGCGAGACATTTCAACACCTTAGAAGAAACTTTGCAGAAGTCTATTGTCGTTGCACAAGAAGCGGCTGATGAAGTGAGAAGAAATTCTCAAAAAGAGGCAAAGCTCATTGTAAAAGAAGCTGAAAAAAATGCTGATCGAATTGTCAATGAAGCTTTGACGAAGGCTCGTAAGGTGACGATTGAAATTGATGAGCTTAAAAAGCAATCTAAGGTATTTCGTAATCGTTTCAAGATGCTTGTAGAAGCACAGCTGGATTTACTTAATGCAGATGACTGGGATCATTTGCTGCAATATGATATCGATTTAACAGAAATTCAAGCATCTGTTGAAGAAGCACAGGATTCTGAGGATATTTAACTTTTCTTTTTAATTGCTGTAATTGACAAATGAAACTTGACGCGATTGTTTGAATTTCATATACTTTGTAATAGTAATTATTTTGAACAGATATGCATAAAAGCAGAGACGAAGACAGTATTTGTTAGGCGTTGTTRAGCGATTTGGGGACAGTGAGAGCCCAAACATACAACTAGCATTGAACATCACTTCTGAGCTAAATAACTGAAAAAAGTAGGTTATTTCGTGATGCACGACGTTAAACGTGCTTTTAAGAGGTAGTGCAAATTTTTGTACTACAATTAGGGTGGTACCGCGAGTAGAAGCTTCTCGTCCCTTAGTGGGATTGAGGGCTTTTTTTGTTTGTTTCCGAATCGTTTTAGATAATTTTGCCAATAACTGTCTTATGAGAAAAATGTCTACCTGTTTGTGTAAAATAAAGGAGGAATTTTAATGGTTGAATACAAAGATACTTTATTAATGCCAAAAACAGATTTCCCAATGCGTGGAAATTTACCGGCAAATGAGCCAAAAATGCAAGAAAAATGGAATGGCATGGATATTAACAAATTACAGATGGAGCGTACGGAAGGTCGACCAGAATTTGTTCTACATGATGGTCCTCCCTATGCAAATGGTGATATCCATATAGGCCATGCTCTAAATAAAGTATTGAAGGATATGATTACACGTCATCGCTCCATGACTGGCTACCATGTCAATTATATTCCAGGTTGGGATACACATGGTTTACCAATTGAGCAAGCATTGACTAACAAAGGTGTAAAACGTAAARAAATGTCAGTAGMAGCATTCCGCCAACTTTGTGAAGAGTATGCTTATGRGCAAAKTKAMAATCAACGTGCMCWATTCCGCMGTCTAGGCATTCGAGGTGATTGGGAAAATCCATATATTACATTAAAGCCTGAGTTTGAAGCTCGTCAAATTGAAGTATTCGGTAAAATGGCGGAAAAAGGTTATATCTATAAAGGGTTAAAGCCGGTTTATTGGTCTCCTTCTTCTGAATCTGCTTTGGCGGAAGCTGAAATTGAATATAAGGACATCAAATCTCCATCCATTTATGTAAGCTTTGCAATTAAGGATGCGAAGGGTGTTGTTCCAGCAGATGCTAAATTTATCATTTGGACAACAACACCATGGACATTACCAGCAAACTTAGGGATTTCTTTGAATCCTGAATBTATCTATGTAGTAGTTGCAGTGGCTAATAAAAAATTCATCATTGCCAAAGAGTTATTAGAGTCAGTGGCAACTACGCTTGGATGGGTAGACTATGAGGTTGTACAAGAAGTAAAAGGAGAGGCATTAGATCGTATTGTAGCACAACATCCATTCTACGATCGTGAATCGCTTATTATGGTAGGTGAACACGTAACTGCTGAAGCGGGTACAGGTTGTGTTCATACAGCCCCAGGGCATGGTGAAGACGATTATCATATTGGTAAACAGTACGGTTTAGGTATTCTTAGCCCTCTTGATAATAGTGGCTGTTATACAGATGAAGCACCTGGCTTTGAAGGCGTGTTTTATAATGATGCGAATAAACTCGTCACAGAAAAACTAAAAGAAGTAGGAGCGTTAGAAAAGCTTGATTTCTTTACGCACTCCTATCCACATGACTGGCGTACGAAAAAGCCTGTTATTTATCGTGCGACACCACAATGGTTTGCATCTGTTGAAGCATTCCGTGGGGAGTTATTAGAGGCTGTAAAAGCAACAGCATTTACACCAGCTTGGGGAGAAACTCGTCTTTATAATATGATTCGTGATCGTGGAGACTGGGTAATTTCACGTCAACGTGCGTGGGGTGTGCCGATTCCGATTTTCTATGCTGAAAATGGTGAACCTATTATTACACCTGAAACAATTAGTCATGTCTCAGCATTATTCCGTGAGAATGGATCAAATATTTGGTTCCAAAAAACAGCAAAAGAGTTATTACCAGAAGGCTTTACACATCCAGGTAGCCCGAACGGCGAATTTACAAAAGAAAATGATATTATGGATGTATGGTTTGATTCCGGTTCATCACACCAAGGTGTACTAGTAGAACGTGGTATGAAATATCCAGCTGATCTCTATTTAGAGGGCTCTGACCAACATCGTGGTTGGTTTAATTCCTCTCTTATTACATCTGTAGCTATTAACGGCTATGCACCATACAAAGGACTTTTAACACATGGTTTTGTACTTGATGGTGAAGGACGTAAAATGAGTAAATCTTTAGGGAATGTGATTATTCCGCAAAAAGTAATGGATCAGTATGGAGCAGACATACTTCGTTTATGGGTTGCTTCTGTTGACTATACAGCAGATGTCCGCATCTCTATGGATATGTTAAAGCAAGTATCTGAAGTGTATCGTAAAATTCGTAATACTTTCCGTTTCTTACACGGCAATATTGCTGATTTCGATCCTACGAAAGATCGTGTAAGTTATGCTGAGCTTCGTGAAATGGATCAATATGTGTATATGCGCTTACAGGATGTCTTAAAAACTGTGCGTGCTGCCTATGATCGCTATGATTTTGCTGCTGTCTATCATGTAGTCAATAATTTCGTTGCTGTAGAGTTATCTTCATTCTATCTTGATATTGCCAAAGACGTAGTCTATATCGAGGGTCATGACAATAAGGATCGTCGTGCGATGCAAACAGTTATTTATGATACATTGATGACATTAGTAAAAATCATGACACCAATTATCCCACATACAACAGATGAAATGTGGTCTTATCTACATGCTCAAGGTATTGTAGAAGAAGTTTCTGTTCAATTAACAGATTTCCCAGAGGTAGATGTTCAAGCGAATTTTGACAGCATACGTACAAAATGGGAAAAAATTATTGATGTACGCGATGATATTTTAAAAGCATTAGAGGAAGCACGTAATGCGAAAACAATTGGTAAATCACTTGAAGCAAAAGTCACTGTCTACGCGAAAGAAGATGTTGTCGCATTATTGAACGATGCCAACATTGACTTTGCACAACTTTCCATCGTTTCAGCTTTTGAGGTAGCTGCCATCGAAGAGGCACCTGCTGAAGCTTTAACACTTGAGCATGTTTCCATTGTTGTTGAGAAGGCTACAGGTGAGAAATGCGAGCGTTGCTGGTCAATTTCTGAAACAGTTGGTTCAAATGAAGCACAACCTACAGTATGTGCTCGCTGTGCAGAAGTTGTAGAAAAGTATTACGTTTAATCTATAAATAACAAGAATCTGCATTTAAATGTAGAGGATGTGCAAGTCTCCTTGATGGAGGCTTGCTTTTTTCATGGAAGTTTTGCAGATTCTTTTCCATTATTTAAATAAAATTTCTGTCGTATTGCGATAGTCTGTTGGAGAGATCCCTACATATTTTTTAAAAGTTAAACTATAGTAATTTGGTGTATTGAAGCCACAGGTGGAGGAGATTTTTTCTATGGTGTAGTCGTACTTGCGTAAAAAAGGTAAGGTTTTGATAATGCGTGTATAAGCAACATAGTCAACAAAATTACGACCTGTTTCTTTTTTAAATAGTCTACTAAAATGAGTTGGGCTAAAGTTAATATATTTTGCAACATCACGAATGGTCAGTTGTTCGTCGTAATGTTCTTCAATATACTGAATAGCTTTTTGCAGCTGCTCATGCTTTGTTAAATCTTCGTAATATCGGATGTGTATATTATGGATAGGTGGTTTTCTACGTGCTTTTCTAGCCTGGCTATAGGATTCCTTCACTTGCATAGCAYCCTDAAATMCACCTCCAMCCCCCATAAAAAVATGAATAGAACAATCCCTTTTTAGGGTCTCGATAACCTCTAATAAACAGGCTTCACCCTCAGTCCAATGTTTGAAAGAGTTGTAGTCAGTAGGAATTCGCATGAGAAGTAATAAATAGCGTTCAAAATGTAAAAAGGATAATGAGGCCTTCTCAGCMAMGTGCTGACGAAAAACAGWTGTAATACTACTACTTGCATCGTGTGAGACAGCTCTCTTATTAGCCCCATCAATATAGCCTTGAATTAAAAATACAATATTAGGAATACAGCTTGTCGATAAAAATGAAGCAGATTGTATTATTTCTTGTTCATTGTCAATTTCTCCACGGATCAGGCGTTTTAAAAATGCCTCCCTAAATGGAGAGGTATGTTGTTGGGATACTTGTTGTGATAGCTCAAGCATTGTAAGTGTACTTGCCTTTTTTTCCTGATAGGACGTATACAGCTTTTTTACGATTCGTAAAAATTTTGATTTTTGTAATGGTTTTATGAGAAGTGCAGGTAAAGCTAATTCAATTGCTATACCAGTCGAGTAGGTAAGGTGTTCTGTAACAAACGGGACAATAATACTATTAGGATAATTTCTTTTTAATCGATTAATCTTTACCCAATCAAATAACCGATTGACTTCATAGACAATAATGACCTCATCTTCTGGCTTTGGCACTTTACATTCCTCTAAAGCGTTTGGTAAAACCTCTTTTAACCATTCACTCATTTGCTGCTTGTCAAATGAGCTTTCCATATACCATACCACCTTTAAAATGCTACCAGCCCCCTACGAATAAAAAGATAAAAATATTTTAACTTAAAATAGCAATTTTTTGTACTAATACAGCAATATTTTATATCTATATTGAAGTTGAAATAGAATAGAATAATTGTAGWAAAKAATAATTTKAAATTTCAGACAATTATTCACTTACCATAAAAGGGGGAGTTGGCTTATGGCGGAAGTAGGCAGTCATGATTATGACTATGTAGAAGCAGGAACAATTGATGTGAAAGATCTACCACCTTTAGATGCAACAACAAACAAAATTATGAAAGATGAATTTACAACAGGTTTTGGTTTATCGATATTTTACTTTATTTTGATTTTTAGTATCCCTGTTATGAATTGGTTTGCGCCAGCATTTGCGTTTAAGAAGATCTGGGGTGGTATGACAGTCACATGGTTTGTGACAACGATTGTAATGATGGCTATGGCATTTATTATTGCATATGTTCACACAGCCATGTACGAGAAACGTCTAAAGCAATATGATATAGCAAATAAGTAGTTGGAACAAAGGGGGAAATGTTGAATGATGGAAGCTCTATTAGAACCAAAGATGTTAATGACCATTGCTTTAATGGGAACAATTGTATACATTACGTATTTAACAAAAAGAAATGCAACAGCTTCGGATYWCKKYGKRGGKGRSSKMWKCTKYGGAYRGTTTACAAATGGGTCTGCCATTGGTGGGGATTACTTAAGTGCAGCAACATTCCTGGGTATCGCAGGGTTAACATTTCAACTTGGATATGATGGTGCTTATTATGCTTTTTGCTTCTCCATTGGGTTAACATTATTAGCGATTTTTGTGGCAGGTCCTTTAAGACGTTTTGGTGCATTTACCGTTGCAGATTTTTTAGGCTATCGTTTTCATAGTAGACGAGCACGGCTTGTAGCTGTGGCAGTGGTGTTAGCTATTTCAGGCTTTTATGCAGCTCCCCAMTTATTAGGTGCTGCACAGATTTTAAGTATGTTTTTCGGAACTTCTTATGAATTCGGCATTATATTTACTTGTGTTGTTATGATTTTTTATGTAGGTATTGGTGGTATGAAAGGAACAACCATCAACCAAGCATTAGAGTTGTGGATTCGTCTTGGTGCGTTTATTGTGATGTTAATTGCAGCAGTTTATGGCGGTTTACATTATGATAAAATTTTAGCAGCCATTCATTCATTTAGCGGTCCAATTACAGGCACTTCACCGTATGCCTTAGATGGCAATGATATCAATTTTGATGGTGCTGCTTGGACAGGCACGGGCTTTTATTTCCCCACGTTCTGGCAAACAATTAGTATGACGATAGGATTAGCGCTAGGAACAATTGGTCTTCCTCATATTTTATTGCGCTTTTATACAAACCCARGTGCTWWAGCDKHYCRWAAATCTGCACTCATGGCCATTGGAATTGCAAGCGCGTTCTTCTTGTTAGCTGTTTATTTAGGTGTTGTAGGTCGATCTATTTTCATTTCTGGGACAGCTAGTGAGGAAGTCATGCGTGATTTAGTGCTGGGTGGGAATAATATGGTCATTCCTACTACAGCCCTTGCACTAGGTGGCAAATGGCTACTTGGATTAGTTATAGCAGGAGCATTTGCAGCTATTTTCTCCAATCTTTCAGGATTGTTTATTACAAGCTCAGGTGCACTAGCTCATGATTTATATGCCAATATCATGAAAAAGGMTATTACACAAAAACAACGHGTTATTGCTGGGAAAGTGGCTATTGWATTATTAGGTATTTTATATGGAGCATTGGGTTTACTTGTAAAGGATGCATCCATTGGCCATTTAGTGGCGCTCGCTTTTACTGTCGCTGCAAGTACATTTACCCCAATATTCATTTTAGGTATTTGGTGGAGAGGCATGACAGAAAAAGGAGCCATTGCAGGATTATTAATAGGACTTGGCGTGTCTATGTGGATGATCTTTTTACCAGGAACGTTACCAAGCTTCTTGCAGTTTAAAATTCCAGGTATTGTGACAGTACCTGTGGGCTTCTTATCTGTTATCATCGTGTCATTAATAGATCGCAAAGTTCCTGCTGATGTTAATGACTTCATGAAGCGAGTACATTCAAAAGAATCTGAAACTGTCTAACCAATAAGTTATGGCTATTTCTATTGCTTAAACGTAATAGGGGTAGCCTTTTTATATTTCTTGAAGAGATTTAGAATCAGCCATATTTAGATATGATATTAGTTATTGTGAATGGTACTGTTATGGTAGAATAGGTAAGATGTTGAGTGAACGGAGGAATGTCTGTGTATAAATATTATGGATTAGCTGCTTTTGTCGTTTTACTGGATCAATGGACAAAATGGCTGATTGTGAAAAATATGGAATATGCTGAACGCATTGCTGWATGGGACCCATGGTTTGGTATTTTGTCTCATCGAAATAGAGGGGCAGCATGGGGGATGCTAGAGGGGCAAATGTGGTTGTTTAGTATTGTCACAGTTGCTGTTATCTGTGCGATTGTCTATTTTTATCATAAAGAAGCAAAGGGAAAGCCTGTTTTTCAAGTCGGCTTAATGYTCTTGCTTGGTGGTGCAGTAGGAAACTTTATAGACCGTCTATTTAGAGGAGAAGTGGTCGATTTTGTAGATGTTTTAATTCCAATTATTAATTATGATTTTCCTATTTTTAATGTGGCAGATGCTGCATTAACAATAGCGGTTGTCGTGCTGATGATTGGCTTAATTATGGAAGAAAAAAAAGAGAAGAAACAGGTGAAACAATGACGCAAGTAACATATACAATCGAAGAACAGCAGCAAGGAGAGCGCATTGATAAAGCACTTTCTAGCTTACAATCTGAGTGGTCACGCACGCAAATTGGGAACTGGATTAGTGAGGGAGTCATTAAAGTAAACGGTGATGCTGTAAAGGCAAAATATAAGGTTAAAGCTGGTGACATCATCGCTATTGATGTACCAGAAGTGGAAGAATTGGATGTTGTCGCAGAAAATTTAGATTTAGATATTGTTTATGAGGATGCAGATGTTCTTGTTGTAAATAAACCAAAGGGTATGGTGGTACATCCAGCACCGGGCCATATGGGAGGTACACTGGTAAATGGCTTAATGTATCATTGTAAAGACTTATCAGGGATTAATGGTGTACTACGACCAGGGATTGTCCATCGTATCGACAAAGATACATCGGGCTTATTGATGGTTGCTAAAAACGATACGGCTCATGAATCATTAGTCAATCAATTAGTGAATAAAACAGTTACTCGTAAATATATTGCTCTTGTCCACGGGCATATTGCACATGATAAGGGGACAATTGATGCACCAATTGGACGTGACCAAAAAGATCGCCAAAAACAGGCAGTTGTCGATAATGGTAAACATGCTGTCACACATTTCCAAGTTGTTGAACGTTTTGGTGACTATACGCTTGTGGAATGTCGTTTAGAAACGGGACGTACACACCAAATTCGTGTGCATATGAATTATATTGGCTTCCCACTTGTTGGAGATCCAAAATATGGTCCGAAAAAGACAATCGACTTTGGGGGACAAGTTTTACATGCAGCGACTTTAGGATTCGATCATCCTTCATCTGGAGAATACTTGGAGTTTGAAACACCACTTCCAGCTGATTATGAACAATTATTAAATGATTTACGAAATAGGCATTGACGTATACGAAAAGAAAGTCTATACTAACGACAGTGAATGAACAACATAACTAAATATTCACCTTTAATGGCAGTCCAGAGAGGCTGAGAAGGGACATGTGATWGTGTTGTKGAAATTTGTGCTGCAAATTTTTCCAACATRMTTTTTCAACACGTATACAACCCTCTCAGGCTATTCGCCTCGAGAGGTTTTTTTGTATATTTTGAAAACCCCTTGCTATGCGAGGGGTTCCAAAGAGCTTCTAGCTATGGACAAGAAAAAAACCCCAGCCGTACAATGAAATCAGGTCTGGTCAACCGACTTCGTACGAAAGGGGCTCCAAATGGATAATAAAAGTTTAGCACACACGACATGGAATTGTAAGTATCACATCGTCTTTGCGCCAAAATATAGAAGGCAGATTATTTATGGACAAATCAAAGCAGATATAGGTAGAATTCTTCGCCAGTTATGTGAAAGAAAAGGAGTAGAAATCATTGAAGCCACAGCCTGTCCTGATCACATTCATATGTTGGTGAGTATTCCACCAAAAATAAGTGTTTCATCGTTTGTGGGTTATTTGAAAGGGAAGAGTAGTTTAATGATATTCGATCGGCATGCGAACCTGAAATACAAATATGGAAATAGGAAGTTTTGGTGTCGCGGATATTATGTAGATACAGTAGGACGAAACAGAAAAATCATACAGGAATATATAAAAAATCAATTGCAAGAGGATATTCTTGAGGATCAAATGACCATGAAAGAATTCATTGATCCATTTACAGGAGAAGAAATACAAGCAAAAAAGCGAAAATAATAAAACCACTTTAGTGGTAGCGTGAAAACGGAGTGCGGTTGGCGGACCTTTCAGTGTGTCTTTAGACATGGGCCAGTACCCCAGCGTTTCACGCGTAGAGCAAACCACCAGTTAGACTGGTGGTTCTGATTATGGACACATGGCCGATAATAGATTGAAGAGAGGAGGATACGAATATGGCACAAAATGAATTATTAGATGGCCCATCAATGACACGAGCATTAACACGTATTGCCCATGAAATAATTGAACGTAATAAAGGAATCGATGAATGTATTTTAGTTGGCATTAAAACACGAGGTGCCTTTCTAGCCAGACGTTTGGCGCAGCGAATTGAAAAAATTGAAGGTAAACCGATTCGTACAGGGGAACTTGATATTACACTTTACCGAGATGATTTAACAACGAAACATGAAAACGAACAAGCACATGTAGAACAAGTTGATATCGAGTATCAAGTGAAAAATCAAAAAATCATCTTAGTAGATGATGTACTTTATACAGGTCGGACAGTACGTGCAGCTCTAGATGCTGTAATGGATTTAGGAAGACCTGCACAAATTCAACTAGCTGTTCTAGTAGATAGAGGACATCGAGAGCTACCAATTAGAGCAGACTATGTGGGAAAAAACGTTCCAACTTCTGGCTCTGAGCGCATTGTTGTCAATTTACAAGAAGTAGACGGAGAAGATTGCGTCATTATTTACAAAGAAGACGAACAATAAAGTGAGGAAACAGTATGTCAAATGCAGTTTTAGATATTAAGGATAAACCGACYYCGCTCCAGCTAGTGACATTAAGTTTCMAGCATATGTTTGCGATGTTTGGTTCAAYGATTTTAGTACCGMAGTTAGTAGGTCTTAGTCCAGCGATTGCCCTTTTAACAAGCGGAATTGCTACATTATTCTTCCTATTARTTACGAAATTCCAGGTACCAGCTTATTTAGGCTCATCCTTCGCCTTTATTGCACCAATCCTACTTGCTGCAGGTGGTTTAAATGAAGACGGTTCGAGTGTAAACCCAGGCAATGCCATGATCGGTGCTATGGCTGTCGGCATTACGTACGGAATTGTATCCTTAAWYWTTTGKAAAAGTGGTTATAAGTGGATTATGAAAATCTTGCCACCGATTGTGGTAGGTCCAGTAATTATGGTAATTGGGCTTGGACTTTCTGGTACAGCTGTGAATATGGCAATGAACGTTAATGGAGAGTATAGCTTTTTACACTTCTCAGCTGCTTTAGTTACGGTCTTTACAGCTATCATCTTTACGATTTTCTTTAAAGGAATTTTAAGCACTATGCCAATTTTGATGGGCCTAATTGTAGGTTACATTTACTCCATGATAATTGACATAGTAGACTATACACCGATTGCCAAAGCAAAATTCTTCGCTATGCCTGATTTCTTAATACCGGGTGTGCATTATGAGTTTGAAATAACAACAAAAATTCTACTTATCATGGTACCAATCGTTATTGTAACAATTTCAGAACATATTGRTCATMAACTGGTATTAGGAAAAGTAGTAGATCGGGATTATATTAAAGAGCCAGGACTACACCGTTCGCTACTAGGTGACGGACTTGGCACATTTGTGAGTGCTTTAATCGGAGGCCCTCCGAAAACAACGTATGGTGAGAATATTGGTGTACTAGCCATTACTCGAGTATACAGTATCTACGTTATTGCAGGTGCAGCAGTGGTTGCTATCTTACTATCATTCTTCGGGAAAGCAATGGCCGTAATTGCAACGATTCCAACCGCAGTACTTGGTGGGGTTTCCATCTTACTCTTCGGAATTATCGCAGCAAGTGGCTTACGTATGCTAGTAGATAATCATATTGATTTCGGTAACAGTCGTAACCTAGTAATTGCTTCAGTGATTTTAGTCATTGGTATTGGCGGTGCCAAGTTTGTTATCTCAGAATCATTGAGTGTTGAAGGAATGGCCCTAGCAGCGATTATTGGTGTGCTATTGAATGCGATTCTACCAGGTAAAAAAGAAGCTGATATACCCGTACAATACAATCAAAATAAAGATTCATAGTAGTACCTTTTAATGAATTGTCCAGAGAGGCAAAAAAAGGGAAGTTGTGGACAGGCTGAAGTAGGATGTATGTCTTGCTGTAGTTTGTCACGCCTCCTCATGCCTCGTTGATGACATCAACGGGGCTTTTACTTTATATACAGAGAACGTCAGACAAAGACGTTCACGATTCACAACCTAATGGAGGTCACATGATGAAGAACTTATTATCGATGGAACATTTAACAACAGAAGAGATTAACCAAATCCTAGATCTTGCGCAAGCATTTGAAAATGGTGAAACATCATCGTTATCTCGCACACACAAAGTGGCTAACCTATTCTTTGAACCAAGTACTCGTACAAAAACAAGCTTTGAAATGGCAGAATACAAAATTGGCTGTCATGTTATCCCTTTTGATGCAGGGTTTTCGAGTGTTACAAAAGGGGAAACGATGTACGATACTGTCAAAACATTGGAAATGATTGGTTTAGATGCTGTCATCATTCGAGCGTCAGAAGATGAGTATTACAATGAGCTGCTGAATGGTATCAACGTAGCGATTATTAATGCAGGAGATGGTGCTGGGCAACACCCTTCACAATCCTTATTGGATCTTTATACCATCAAAAAAGAGTTTGGCTATTTCGAAGGGTTGAATGTCACAATTGCAGGAGATATCTCTCATAGTCGAGTAGCGAAATCAAATGCAACAGCATTACAAAATTTAGGGGCAAATGTTCATTTCCTTTGCCCAGAAGAATGGTCTGGCGGTYTTGAAGCGCACCATTCATGGSWTRATCTRAYMRAAWWMASWGMWRWCMWWATGTTACTACGTGTRCAACATGAACGTCATAARGTAAATAAAAGCTTCTCAAAGGAAGGTTACCATCAAGAGTTTGGTTTAACAATTGAACGAGAAAAGCAAATGAAAGAATCGGCCATTATTATGCATCCAGCACCCGTCAATCGTGATGTCGAAATTGCTTCTGAGTTAGTCGAGTGTGATCGCTCTCGAATTTTTGAACAGGTGCGGAACGGTGTTTACACACGGATGGCTATTATGGAAACCATTTTAAAGGGGAGAGAATAACATGACAAAGGTACTTCAAAATGTACAAATGCTAGATGAACAAGGTGAATTGAAGACAGTCAATATTGCAATGGCAGACGGAAAAATTACGGCTATTGGTCAAGATGTGACTGTAGCAGGTGCAGAACTGATTGAAGGACAAGGTTTAATCGTAGCACCAGGCTTTATCGATGTTCATACACATTTACGAGAGCCAGGATTTGAGCATAAGGAAACCATTGCAACAGGTTCAGCATCAGCAGCAAAAGGCGGCTTTACGACAATTTGCGCAATGCCTAATACTAAGCCAGTACCTGATTCGGTTGAAAACATGCAACTTATCAATGGGCTCATTAAGGACAGTGCGGTTATTCGAGTACTCCCATACGGTTCCCTAACAAAGGATATATCGGGTGAGGTTCGAACAAATATTGAAGAATTAAAAGCACATGGAGCAGTGGCATTCTCAGATGATGGTGTTGGTATCCAGCTAGCCTCAACGATGTATGAGCAAATGAAAGATGCGGCCCAGCACGATATGGTCGTTGTAGCACATTGTGAGGACAACTCATTAATCTATGATGGTGTGATGCATGAAGGAAAGCGTAATAAAGAGCTAGGCCTCCCAGGAATACCTTCCATTTGTGAATCCGTACAAATTGCACGAGATGTACTACTTGCAGAAGCAGCAGGCGCTCGTTACCATGTTTGTCACGTATCGACGAAGGAATCAGTGCGTGCGGTAAGAGATGCAAAGGCTGCAGGAATCCGTGTCACAGCAGAAGTTTGTCCACATCATTTATTACTAGAAGAGATGGATATTCCATCTGATGATGCTAATTGGAAAATGAATCCACCATTACGCGCAGCGGATGATAAAGATTCTCTACTTGCAGCACTACTTGATGGCACAATCGACTGCATTGCAACAGATCATGCGCCACACACAGTAGAAGAAAAATGCTGCGGTATGGTTGGCGCACCATTTGGTATTGTAGGTTTCGAAACAGCTTTCCCACTACTTTATACACAGTTTGTAGAAACAGGAAAGTGGACGTTAAAACAATTAGTTGATTGGATGACAGTGAAAGCAGCTGAGATTTTTGATCTGCCATATGGCACATTAGAAGTGGGTGCTTCAGCGGATATGATTTTAATTGATATTAAAAAAGAACAAACGATTGATGCAGAAGGCTTTGTATCAAAAGGTCGTAATACACCATTCAACGGCTGGGTGGCAAAGGGTTGGCCAGTACTAACTATTTTTGAAGGCAATATCGTATATCAGGAGGCAGAGTAATGAAAAAACGTTTACTAGTTTTAGAAGATGGCACAGTATTTACAGGTACAGCATTTGGTAGCGAGCGCGCTTCACAAGGTGAGGTTGTATTCACAACAGGGATGACGGGTTATCAGGAAACGATTTCAGATCCCTCATTCTATGGACAAATTGTCACTTTAACTTATCCTTTAGTTGGTAATTACGGCATTAACCGTGATGACTTTGAATCGATTACGCCAGCCATTCGTGGATTTGTTGTGCGTGAATTAGCTAAAAATCCTTCAAATTTCCGCTGTGATTTAACTTTAGATGATTATTTGACATCAAAGGATATCCCAGGAATTGAAGGAATTGATACACGAAAATTAACACGTATTATTCGTAGTAAAGGTTCCGTAAAAGCGATTTTGACAGCTGCTGATGAAGAAGTAAATGTGGATGAAATAGTAGCACAATTACAAGCAACGCCAGCCATTACGCACCATGTTCGTGAAGTATCACCAAAAGCGGCCTATCCATCTCCAGGGCGTGGTAAACGAGTTGTCCTAATTGATTATGGAATGAAGCATGGGATTTTACGAGAATTAAACAAACGTGATTGTGATGTGCTAGTAGTACCTTATAATACGTCAGCTGAGGAAATTTTAGCTTGGCATCCAGATGGCATCATGCTGTCAAATGGACCAGGAAATCCTGAAGATGTTCAAGAAGGCATTGAAACAGTACGTAACTTAATTGGAAAAGTGCCAATGTTCGGTATTTGTTTAGGCCATCAAATCTTTTCTTTAGCAAGTGGTGCAAAAGCCTTTAAATTACCGTTTGGACACCGTGGTGGTAACCATCCAGTAAAAGATTTACGTACAGGTCGTACAGATTTAACATCTCAGAACCATGGCTATGCCATCGATATCGAATCATTAAAAGATACAGATTTAGAATTAACACATATCGCGTTAAATGATGGAACATGTGAAGGTGTGCGTCATAAAAAATATCCAATTTTCACAGTGCAATATCACCCAGAAGCATCACCAGGTCCAGAAGATTCAAACCACTTATTTGATGAATTCATCGAAATGATGGAAGTAGAAGCAGGGAAGGGGAAACAACATGCCTAAACGTACAGATATTGAAACTATTTTAGTAATCGGCTCAGGCCCAATTGTTATCGGACAAGCAGCAGAATTTGACTATGCAGGAACACAAGCATGTCTTTCATTAAAAGAAGAGGGCTACCGCGTTATTTTAATCAATTCAAACCCTGCTACAATCATGACAGATACAGAAATTGCAGACAAAGTCTATATTGAGCCAATTTCTCTTGATTTTGTATCGCGTATATTACGTAAAGAACGTCCAGACGCGATTTTACCAACACTTGGTGGTCAAACGGGCCTAAATATGGCGATCGAATTAGACAAATCAGGTATTCTAGATGAGCTTGGGATTGAAATTCTTGGTACTAAATTAGATGCCATCCATAAAGCAGAGGACCGTGATTTATTCCGTAATTTAATGTATGAGCTAGGAGCTCCAGTTCCTGAATCTGATATTATTCATAACTTAGATGAAGCGAAAAGATTTGTTGCGAAAATTGGCTATCCTGTCATTGTTCGACCTGCCTTTACACTTGGCGGTACAGGGGGCGGTATTTGCTACAACGATCAAGACTTAGAAGAAATTGTGACATCGGGTTTAAAATATTCACCTGTAACGCAATGTCTATTAGAGAAATCAATCGCAGGCTATAAAGAAATTGAATACGAAGTAATGCGTGATGCAGCTGACAATGCCATCGTTGTATGTAACATGGAAAACGTTGACCCAGTAGGGATTCATACAGGTGACTCAATCGTTGTTGCACCAACGCAAACATTATCTGATCGCGAAAACCAAATGCTACGTAATMTTTCACTCGATATTATTCGCGCATTAAAAATTGAAGGTGGCTGTAACGTACAGCTTGCACTTGATCCATATAGCTTTAATTACTATGTGATTGAAKTAAATCCACGTGTCTCTCGATCATCTGCATTAGCATCAAAAGCAACAGGTTATCCAATTGCTAAGCTAGCCGCTAAAATTGCAGTAGGCTTAACGTTAGATGAAATTAAAAATCCTGTGACAGGCTCAACATATGCTTGTTTTGAGCCTGCACTGGACTATATCGTAGCAAAAATTCCTCGCTGGCCATTCGATAAATTCGAATCTGCTAAACGTAATCTTGGTACGCAAATGAAAGCTACTGGTGAAGTAATGGCGTTAGGTCGTACTTTTGAGGAAGCTATGCTAAAAGCGGTTCGTTCTCTTGAGACAGGTCAAGTACACTTAGAGTTAAAACATGCTGAAGAAAATTCAGATTCTTGGATTGAAAAACGTATTCGCAAGGCDGGGGATGAGCGTCTATTCTTCATCDRTGAAGCWTDAHGTCGAGGTGKAAYAATTGAACAAATTCATGAATGGTCGGCAATCGATCTATTCTTCTTAAATAAATTTAAAAATATTGTGAATATGGAACAAACGCTTGMTGACAATAAGAATGATAAAGACGTACTACGAACAGCTAAACGTTTAGGCTTTGCAGATAAGAAAATTGCTGAGCTTTGGGAAACAACACCAGAAGAATTGTATGCTTATCGTAAAGAGCATGGTATTATGCCAGTCTATAAAATGGTGGATACATGTGCAGCAGAATTTGAATCAGAAACACCATATTTCTATGGCACATATGAAGACGAAAATGAATCGATTAAGTCAGAAAAACCTTCTGTGGTGGTACTCTGTTCTTCACCACTCCGCATTGGCCAAGGCGTAGACTCTGACTACGCTATGSYACACTCAGTATGGGCGATTCAAGAAGCAGGTTATGAAGCGATCATCATTAACTCAAATCCAGAAACAGTGTCAACAGATTTCTCAATTTCTGATAAATTATATTTTGAACCATTAACAATTGAGGATGTTATGCATATTATCGACTTAGAACAACCAATTGGTGTTGTTGTTCAATTCGGTGGTCAAACGGCTATTAACCTTGCTGATAAATTAGCTGCTAATGGTGTGAAAATCTTAGGTACGTCKCTTGAGGATATTGACCGTGCAGAAAACCGCGATAAATTTGAGCAGGCGCTACGTGAATTAGATATTCCACAACCTCAAGGAGAAACAGCGGTTTCTACAGAGGAAGCTCTTGCCATTGGTGAGCGTCTAGGCTTCCCAGTGCTTGTCCGCCCTTCTTATGTACTTGGTGGACGTGCAATGGAAATTGTTTATAACCAAGMAGAATTACAGCACTATATGGAAAACGCGGTAGAGGCATCTCCAGATCATCCAGTATTAGTAGACCGTTACTTAACAGGACAGGAAATTGAAGTAGATGCTATCTGTGACGGTGAGAATGTGTTAATACCAGGAATTATGGAGCATATCGAGCGTGCAGGAGTTCACTCTGGTGACTCAATCTCTGTTTACCCACCGCAAAAATTAACACAGGCACAAAAAGATACATTAGTTGACTATACAACTCGTCTTGCGAAGGGGCTAGGCATCATCGGCTTAATGAACATCCAATATGTCATTTCTCAAAACGAAGTATTTGTTATCGAGGTGAACCCACGTTCATCACGTACAGTACCGTTCCTAAGTAAGATTACAAATATCCCAATGGCTAATATTGCAACAAAAGCAATCCTTGGCAAATCCATTGTAGAGCAAGGCTATCCAACAGGCCTAGCAGCTGAGCAAAGAGGCGTATTTGTAAAAGTACCAGTGTTCTCATTCGCTAAATTACGACGTGTAGACATTACATTAGGACCTGAAATGAAATCTACTGGTGAAGTAATGGGTAAAGATGCAACATTAGAAAAAGCTCTTTATAAAGGCTTAGTTGCAGCAGGTATGGAAATACGAACAGAAGGTACAGTATTATTCACTGTGTCTGATAAAGATAAGGAAGAAGCGATTGCATTAGCAAAACGCTTCTCAACAGTAGGCTATCGCATTGTAGCAACTGAAGGTACAGCAAAAGCATTTGAAGCAGCAGGCGTACGAACTGATGTAGTAGGCAAGATTGGGGCGAAAGGACAAACATTGATTGATCTTATCCAAAATGGGGAAGCTCAGCTTGTTGTCAACACTTTAACAAAAGGCAAGCAACCAGCTCGTGACGGCTTCCGAATTCGTCGTGAGTCTGTAGAAAATGGTGTTCCTTGTCTAACATCTTTAGATACAGCAGAAGCAATGGTACGTGTTATCGAATCTATGACATTTACAGCAGAACAAATGCCAAAAGCGGAGGTAGTACACTAATATGATACGTCAAGAGAAAATGACGGTCGTCTCTCAAAAGCAAATTGCGACAAACATTTTCGAACTGACACTTCATGGTGAACTGGTTCAGGAGATGACTCCTGGCCAGTTTGTCCATGTAAAGGTGTCGGATTCACTGGAGCCGCTTTTACGTCGACCAATTAGTATTGCAAATATTGATAAAGACAACAATGAGTTTACAATGATCTATCGTGCTGAGGGGCGTGGTACGAAAGTTCTGGCAACAAATCGAGAAGGTCAGCTGGTCAACGTACTTGGACCAATTGGGAATGGTTTCCCAGTAGAAGCGGTGCAAAAGGGAGGTACTGCACTACTAGTTGGTGGTGGCATTGGTGTCCCTCCATTACATGAGCTAGCCAAGCAATTGAATGCTCGTGGTGTGAAAACAATCCACGTCTTAGGCTTCCAAACAAAAGATGTCTGCTTTTATGAGGATGAATTTAGTGCACTTGGTGAAACGCATTATGTTACGGTGGATGGCTCGAAAGGTACAAAAGGCTTTGTAACAACGGTTTTAGAGTCGCATGCTCCTGAATTTGATGTTTTTTATTCCTGTGGACCCTTACCAATGTTAAGAGCATTAGAAGGCTTTTATCCTGAAAAAGAAGGCTATTTATCATTTGAAGAACGTATGGGCTGTGGTATTGGAGCTTGCTTTGMATGTGTATGCAAAACAACTGATCAGGTTGAAAAAGACTATGTTAAAGTTTGCTCTGATGGTCCAGTTTTCCCGAAAGGAACGGTGGCACTATGAGTCGTTTAACAATTCAAATACCAGGCTTAGATTTAAAAAACCCTATTATGCCAGCCTCAGGTTGCTTTGGCTTTGGTCGTGAATATGCACAGCTTTATGATTTATCTAAACTAGGGGCTATCATGATTAAGGCAACAACGGTCGAAACGCGTGCAGGTAACCCTACGCCACGTGTTGCCGAAACAGCAGCGGGGATGTTAAATGCCATTGGTCTACAAAATCCGGGCATTGAAAAAGTGATGAATGAGGAATTAAAATTTTTAGAGGATTATAATGTGCCCATCATCGCCAATGTTGCTGGAACAGAGACATCAGACTATGTAGAAGTAGCACGCCGTATTTCAACAGCTTCAAATGTTAAAGCGTTGGAGCTGAATATTTCGTGCCCTAATGTGAAATGTGGTGGTATTCAATTTGGAACAGATCCTGCTACTGCACGTGAGCTTGTCAAGGCTGTCAAGGCTGTGTCAGAAGTGCCAGTCTATGTGAAGTTATCACCAAACGTGACGAACATCGTTGATATTGCCCTAGCTGTTGAAGCAGGTGGAGCAGATGGTATTACCATGATTAATACATTGGTTGGTAGGCGTTTAGATGAGCGTACAGGTAAGCCAGTCATAGCTAATGGCACAGGTGGACTATCTGGTCCTGCTGTAAAACCTGTAGCAATACGAATGGTTTATGAGGTGTACAAGGCTGTCAATATTCCGATAATTGGTATGGGCGGTGTAACGGAAGCACAGGATGTCATTGATTTTATGTCCGCAGGTGCTTCAGCTGTAGCAGTAGGAACAGCTAACTTTGTTGACCATTTCGTTTGCCCGAACATTATTGAAGAATTACCAGCAAAGCTGGATGCATTAGGTGTAGAACATATAACAGAGATTATTGGAAGGAGCCATCGTTGATGAATACGAAACCTATACTAGCTCTAGATTTTCCAGGAGAAAAAGAAGTATTCGATTTTCTAAAAAAATTCGATGAGCCTCTTTTCGTGAAAATTGGAATGGAATTATATATGCAAGAGGGACCTGATATCGTACGCAAAGTAAAGGATTTAGGTCATGATATTTTCCTTGATTTAAAATTACATGATATCCCAAATACAGTAGGCTCTGCGATGAAGGGGCTAGCAAAATTAGGGGTAGATTTAGTCAATGTCCATGCTGCAGGCGGACGTGCTATGATGGAAGCAGCTCTAGAAGGACTTGAAGCAGGAACACCAACAGGCAAAGAACGTCCTGCACTAATAGCTGTTACTCAATTAACATCCACAACAGAAGAACAAATGCAAGCAGAACAAAAGATTGCTCTTTCATTGCAAGAGTCTGTCCTACACTACGCAGGGCTGACAAAGGAAGCAGGCTTACAAGGTGTTGTTTGCTCTGTCCATGAGGCTAAGGCGATTGCTGAGGTGTGTGGAGATGAATTTCTACGTGTCACACCTGGGATTCGTTTAGCTGGAGGTGCTGCACACGATCAAAAACGTATAGCAACACCTGATGGGGCAAAGCGTGATGGTTCATCACTCATCGTTGTTGGCCGTGCTGTAACAGGTGCACAGGATCCAGTAGCAGCATATAAAATCGTAAGTGAATTATGGGAGGCATAAATTATGACATTACAAAATGAAATTGCACACGCTATGTTAAAAGTTGGAGCAGTAGAATTAAATCCTACAGAGCTATTTACATGGGCATCTGGTATTAAATCACCTATTTACTGTGATACACGTTTAACAATTTCCGATCCAGTTATTCGTAAACAATTAGCAAATGGTTTAGCCTCTGTCATCAAAGAAAATTTCGGAGCGACAGAAATTGTAGCAGGAACAGCTACAGCAGGTATCCCACATGCGGCATGGGTAAGTGATATTTTAGAATTACCAATGGTTTATGTACGCTCTAAAGCGAAGGAGCATGGCCGTGGTAATCAAATTGAAGGAAAATACGTAGCAGGACAAAAAGTAGTGGTTGTGGAGGATATCGTTTCTACAGGTGGTTCTTCCATTACAGCAGTAGAAGCATTGCGTGCAGCAGGCTGTGAGGTGCTTGGAGTTGTTTGTGTTTACACATATAATCTTCCACGCGCTGAACAAGCATTTGATGAGGCTGGCATTCAATACGTATCATTAACAAATTTTGATTATCTGATTGAAGCAGCAAATGAATCCGGCGCTATTAAAGAAGAAGATATTCCATTCTTAAAAGAGTGGCATGGAAAATTAAAAGCTGGAGAGCTATAATTAGAAATCTTGTAAAAGTAGTAGTGAAACATAGAGTTACTGGAATATAAAAGAGAGCAAATGCATAGAAACAACTATCGATACTTTTGTTGATAGTTGTTTTTTTGTGTTTTTTCGATGTAGTCAAAGGAAAATAAACTTTATTAACTTTTAAGAGAAGTATGGCCTATAGATTAAAGAAATTATAAAAATAATTTATTTTTTTAATGTAATATAAAACACTTCATTTGTTTAGTGCTTTAGTAAATAAAATTATTCGTTAATAATAATTAGGAAAATTTAGTATCATTCTCTGAATTAAATAAACAATAAAAATCCTTTTATAATCATGTTTTCCAAATAAAAGTAAATTTTGACGTAGTATGTGTGGATCAATTGAGTAGGTTATTATTATTTTAATAAAATAAAAAAATGATACTTTAGGCAAATAAAGTTGAAAATGAACTAATATTCAGTATGCTTAAACCTAAAGTGTCCAATTTGAAATGGTATAGTTGTATGGATTATTTTGTATGTAATATTATGAGAATTGTAAAAATTCACTTGATTAAATGTATTATTTCCAGATAAAATAGCATTACGCCTAATTGTCAGAATATTATATACTGATCCAGTTACTATTACATTTGGAAAATAGGATCAATTTATGTAATGAAGATGTTCTTTTTAAAATTTGATGTTTTTTTTAGCTAATATAATTTTGAAATAGGTTTAACATCTTAGGATCTAATTTTTCGGAATATTGAATCTTATGAAGGAAGTCAAAAGCTAATTTCTTTTTACATCTTTTACTTAAAGAATACATTTTAGACATATGTTTCTGTTGCTTACATAAAGGATGTAGTGATTTTTAGTAAAAAAATTAAAGGTGGTACACAAAATGGGAATCATGTGTGAATTAAATGAGCTTAAAACTGGTTTCGAGATAGATGGGGATATCTATCATGCTGTTGATGATGTTTCTTTTTCAGTCAAATCAGGTCAAATTATTGGGGTAGTTGGAGAATCTGGATGTGGAAAAAGTGTCATGTCACTTTCAGTTATGCAGCTTCTTCCAAAAGGGATTGGCAAAATTACAGGCGGAGAAATTAAGTTTGAAGGAAAAAACATCGAAAATTATTCTAGCGATGACATGAATAAGATTAGAGGAAAAGATATCAGTATGATTTTCCAAGAACCCATGACATCATTAAATCCCGTTTTTACAATTGGTTCACAAATACAAGAGATTATCTTAAATCACTCTAAAATCTCAAAGGCTGAGGCTAAAAGTAAAGCAATAGACTTATTAAAGCAAGTCGGCATACCCAGAGCGGATCAAATTGTAGATGAGTATCCTCACCAATTATCTGGTGGTATGAGACAAAGGGTTATGATTGCCATTGCCATTGCATGTCAACCTAAACTATTAATTGCAGATGAGCCTACTACGGCACTTGATGTGACGGTGCAAGCTCAAATCTTAGAGCTATTAAAGACAATTCAAGCAAAAAATGATATGTCCATCGTACTTATTACACATGATTTAGGCGTCGTAGCCGAAATGTGTGATGAAGTAATTATCATGTACGCGGGGAAAATTGTAGAAAAAACAAATGTAGATAATTTGTTCCACAATCCGCAGCATCCTTATACAAAGCTATTAATGGCTTCTATACCAAGAATCGATGAGGAAGTTGAAAAGTTAACGACCATTCAAGGGATTGTACCTTCGTTGAAAAATATGCCCCAAATAGGTTGCCGTTTTGTGGATAGATGTCCTTCAGCTATGCCTGATTGTAGCAAGGTTACGCCGCAACTTTCCTTTATAGATGATGGACATGAGGTATCTTGTTTACTTTATGAAAGTTGCGATACTAGAAAGGGTGTGAGCTGACAACATGAATGAAACAATCGTAAAACAAAAAAAGGATAACTTATTAGAAATAATTGATTTGAAAACATATTACCCAATCAAAGGTGGCTTCTTAAGGCATACTGTTGGTCATGTAAAAGCAGTGGATAACATTTCTTTTTCTATTAAAAATGGCGAGACATTAGGGTTAGTTGGAGAATCGGGTTGCGGAAAATCGACAACTGGACGGACAATTTTAAGATTATTAGACTCGACGGATGGAAAAATTATCTTTGATGGTAAAGATATTACAAACTTGAGAGGGAAATCTTTAAGAGATATACGAAAAGATATTCAAATGGTATTTCAGGATCCATACGCATCTTTAAATCCTATGCAAATGGTAGGAAGCATTGTTGCAGAGCCAATTATGAATTTCAGTAACAAATCATTGAAATCATTAAAAGGCGAGGTAATGGAGCTATTAAGAAAAGTCGGCTTACCTGAAGATGCCTATTATAAATATGCTCATGAGTTCTCAGGTGGTCAGCGCCAGCGTATTGGTATTGCTCGGGCACTAGCACTTAGACCAAAGCTTATTATTGCAGACGAGCCTGTTTCAGCCTTAGATGTATCAGTACAATCACAAGTTCTTAATCTATTAAAAGAACTTCAGGATGAGTTTGATTTAACATTCCTGTTTATCGCACATGATTTAAGTGTGGTCAAGCATATGAGCGATCGAATTGGCGTGATGTATCTAGGAAATATTGTAGAAATAGCTGATAAGGAACATATTTACGATGAGCCATTACATCCTTATACACAAGCATTGATCTCTGCAATACCTGTGCCAGATCCGAGAAAGAAAAATAGTCGTATTGTTTTAGAGGGAGATATACCGAGTCCTGCTAATCCACCATCAGGCTGTCCATTCCATCCAAGGTGTCCAAAGGCAATGGCAGAATGTTCATTATCTAAGCCAGCTTTAAAGGAGGTGAAGTCGGGGCATAGTGTTGCTTGTCATTTATATTAAAAACTAAAAACGGAAAATAGTTATTGACAAAAATAAAATTACGGGGGGAAAAAAATGAAAAAATCAGCATTATGGTCATTTATGCTATTGCTAGTTATGGCATTATTTTTAGCTGCATGTAATAATGACTCATCAAAAACAGAGAAGGAAAATGAAAAGGATACAAGCGGGGATACAACGACAACAACAGATGAACCTTCTACAGAGGGTGGCATCGTAACATATGGTACGGATGTTGCACCTGAAGGCGTATATGATCCTGCTTATTCAGGTAGTATTGTAGACAGCTATATTCAAAATTTCACAATGGAAGGTATTTATGATGTAAATGATGACTTAGAATATGTTCCAAACTTAGCTTCATGGGAAATTAGTGAGGATAAATTAACGTATACGTTTACATTCCAGAAGGGTGTAAAATGGCATAATGGTGAGGAATTAACAGCTGATGACTGGGTTTTTGCTTTAGAAACTCTTGCGCATCCTGATTATGCTGGACCTCGCTACAATTATGTTGAGGGAATTAAAGGTGCCAAAGCTAAAAAAGAAGGTAAGGCTGACAAAATCGAAGGTATTGAAGTAGTAGATCCATACACTGTAAAAATCACTTTTGAACAAGTGAAAATTAATAATTTAGAAAATCTATGGTCAAATCCAATGCCGAAGAAACATTATGAAGGTATTGCTGTTAAGGATTTAGAGGAGTCAAAGCAAGTTCGTGAAAATCCTGTTGGCTTAGGGCCATTTAAGGTGAAAAAAGTTGTAGATGGAGAATATTCTGAATTAGAGCGTTTTGATGATTACTGGAAGGGCAAACCACAGCTTGATGGTGTTATTGTAAAAGTAATTGACCCATCATTAGCAACTGGTGCATTCCAAAATGGAGAAATTGACATTATGGATATTAGACCACAATCCGTAAAAGAATTAGAAGCATTAGGCAATGTACGTATTGAAGAAACTAATGGTGTGGGCTATTCATACATCGGACTTCGTTTTGGTCATCGTGATAAAGCTACATTAAAAAATGTGGCAGATTTTGATAAATTTAATGCAAAAGAATTACGTCAAGCATTATTATATGCAATTAACCGTCCAGCAATGATCGATGCTTTCTTAGAAGGAAAAGCAACAGTTGCCAACACTGTGATTCCAACTACTTTCTGGACTGCTGCACCAGAGTCAGAACTAAACCAATATGAATTCAACCCAGAAAAAGCAAAAGAGCTATTAGCATCTGCAGGTTATGTAGATAAAGATGGTGATGGTTTCGTAGAAGATCCAAAGGGACAACCATTTAAAATTTCATTTGGTCACTATGCAGGTTCAGCAGCATTTGAAGGACGTGCACAAGCAATTGTTCAATCTTGGAATGATATTGGTGTAAAAACAGAATTAGCGACAGGTAGTTTAATTGAGTTTAACTTATATAATGATATGAAAGATAATGATGATGCAGCTTTAGAAGCATTCTTCGGTGCGTGGAGTACAGGTGCTGATCCAGATCCATCAGGATTATGGGGTAATGACGCTGAGTGGAACTATGGTCGTTGGGTAGATCCTAAAAACCAAGAATTATTGGATAAAGGCTTAAGTGAAGAAGCATTTGACAAAGAAAAACGTATGGCAACATATGTTGAATGGCAAAAATACTTCAACGAAGAATTACCTGCACTTCCTTTATGGGAAAACTTAGATTTATATGGTATTAATAACCGTTTACAAGGTGTTCATGTCAACGCTGTTGGCTTCCAAACGGATGTTTATAAATGGCATATTAAAGAATAAGCTATTGTGTACTTTAATTCTTGCTAACTAAGTCCTTGAACAGAGGACTTAGTTAGTAAATTTATAGATAAGGAGACGTTACATGCTTCAATATACACTTCGACGACTACTTGGCATGATCCCATTGTTACTCCTTATTTCGTTGGTGGTATTCTTTTTAGCGAAAATGATGCCAGGAGATGCATTTGCTGGTGAAATTGATCCTTCTAATACGAATCCACAATATATCGAAGAAATGAGAGAAAAATTAGGCTATAACGATCCTATTATCCAGCAATACGGTAGATGGATTGTTAATTTTATGCAAGGGGATTTTGGTAAATCAACTGTTTATAAGAAACCAGCAGTAGAAATTATTGCGCAGCGTATACCTAATACCATATTTTTAGCTCTAACATCGTTAATTTTTACCTACATATTTGCATTTATCATGGGCATGTATGCTGGTAGAAAACCCTATACACTTGGGGATAATTTGATTGCAACGTATAATTATCTAGCTTTAGCCATTCCGTCATTTGTTGCGGGAATTGTAGCCATTTACTTTTTCTCGTTCAAATTAGGTTGGTTCCCATTTAACGGATCTGTTGGTGTCGGGCTAGAGCCTGGAAATTTGGACTACTATATAAGTAGATTCCACCATGTTTTACTACCTGCGCTTATATTAGGATTGATGGGAACAGCATCCTATACACAATTTTTGCGGAATGACATTATTGAAAATAGTAGAAAAGATTTTGTAAGAACTGCGAGAGCAAAGGGAACAAAAGAATCGAAAATTTATAACAAACATATTTTACGAAATTCTATTATTCCTCTTATTACGTTCCTTGGGTTTGATATCGCAACATTAATTAGCGGTGCAGTAATAACAGAAACAATCTTTACGTATCCTGGAATAGGTGCTCTCTTCCTTGAATCTGTTGGAAGAAGGGATTATGCAGTCATGATGTCGATCACAATGTTACTTTCGTTTTTAACACTTTTTGGAAATTTAATAGCGGATTTATTATATGGTGTAGTAGATCCACGTATTAGATTGGATTAAGGAGGGGGAAATATGACATTGGTAACGGATCAAGAAGTTTTAACGCCAAAATCGCCAAAGAAAAGCCCCTCGCCATGGGTAATTGCGAGACGAAAGTTCTTTAAAAATAAACTAGCCTTGATTAGCCTTATATTTCTACTGATCGTTATTATCTTATCGTTTCTAGCACCATATATTACAACTAAAGATATTGTCCGGGTTGATTTTACCCAAATAAGTAAACCACCCTCTAGTGAAAATTGGTTAGGAACAGATACAAATGGACGAGATGTGTTTACAAGAATGCTCTATGCTGGTAGATCCTCCTTAACAGTAGGATTAAGCTGTATGTTCTTTATTGTTTTAATTGGAACTACTGTCGGCGCCATTTCAGGGTACTTTGGTGGAAAAATAGATCAAATACTCATGAGATTTACAGATTTTATCTTAATGTTTCCATTTATGATTTTTGTAATTGTTTTAAATCAAATTCTAATTGGAAAAGTATCTGGTCTATGGACTTTGATTTTTGTTATCTCACTGTTAATGTGGGGATCAGTTGCAAGGATTGTACGAAGTAGGGTGCTTGCTGAAAAGGAAAATGAGTATATATTAGCAGCTCAATCAATAGGATGTAAATCATCAAAGATTATTATGAAGCATTTACTACCTAATGTTGCTTCGACGATTATTGTACAAGCAACATTGCTGATGGCTGTAACAATCGTCGCTGAATCTGGTTTAAGCTTTTTAGGGTTGGGCGTACCAGCAGATACACCAAGTTGGGGGAATATGCTGTCCGAAGCTAGAAACTCAGAGGTATTAAAGGAGAAGCTTTGGATGTGGGTGCCTCCTGCAACAGCTATTACGCTAGTAATTTTGTCCATTAATTTTATCGGAGAAGGGTTAAAGGATGCATTAAATCCAAAATCTAGAAGGTAATTAAAAAATGGATATTAAATAAGTGACAAGAAAATAGGGCACCTTTAAATGTAAAAGTAATCACATTTAAAGGTGCCGAATTTTATAAAGGATAATAGTTTAATACATAGTAATATTGATTGTCCTTACAGAGACCATAGAGACCTGGAAATAATGTTTTGAGACCAACTATTATGGTCTAATCACACAAGGCTTTGGACTGTGGCATGGACCTGGATAGGCAGATGCTGTGGTAGAACCAACACTAATTAATACGATTGTAAAACAACATGTAGCAAGAAGAAGTTTCATACTTTTTTTCATTGAATACACCCCTTTATTCGTATTAACTCTATYATAATATATTCCTTAAAACATTTAAACTAATTTTACATAAATGGTATTTATTAACTAATTATTTTATGTAAAATAAAAGAATGAAGGGAATTATAGTCTACTAAAAGGTAGTAAGTTTATTTAGGTTTAGTCTGATGGGGATATGGGGTAATAAAAGAAGTAAATTAAAAAAACTCCCATCACAGTTTTTATACTGTCGATAGGAGTTATAGCTTTTAGCGATTACCAACCCAAGTTTTTACTAGATCAGCAGTACCATAAACATAATGCTGGTCACCTACTTCATGGTAGGTTGCACTTTCGTCAACCTCTGTATGCTTGTACTGAATACGTTGACGGCGCTTCTCTGACATTGGATCAGGAAGTGGGATAGCTGATAATAAAGATTTTGTATACGGATGAACAGGGTGATTGTAGATATCATCTGCTTTACCGATTTCCATGATTTTACCACGGTACATTACAGCAATACGGTCACTGATGTATTTTACCATAGATAAGTCATGGGCAATGAAAAGATATGTTAAGCCACGTTCTTTTTGTAGTTGTTTTAGTAAGTTAACAACTTGCGCTTGGATAGATACGTCTAGCGCAGAGATTGGCTCATCCGCAATGATAAACTTAGGATCTAAACTTAGTGCACGGGCAATCCCAATACGTTGACGTTGACCACCAGAGAATTCGTGTGCGTAACGATTCGCGTGCTCTTTGTTTAAACCAACAGCTTCAAGTAGCTCTTGAATTTTTGCACGACGTTCTTTTTTGTCCTTGTAAAGGYCATGAATATCAAAGGCTTCACCAATGATCTCACCAGCCGTCATACGAGGGTTTAAAGAAGCATAAGGATCTTGGAAAATCATTTGCATTTGACGGTTAAATTTCTCTAACTCATTTTTAGATTTTTTTCCATGGACATTTTCACCATCGAAAACAATCTCGCMACCTGTAATATCATATAAACGAATAATTGAACGACCAGTTGTTGACTTACCACAACCTGATTCACCCACAAGACCAAGTGTTTCACCTTCGTAAACATCGAAGCTGATACCAKCTACAGCTTTGATAGGATTACTTGGCGAACCAAAATGCTGCTGTAAATTTTTGATTTCAAGAATTTTTTTCGCACCAGTTTTAGTCATTTTCTTGTGCCTCCTTTGCTAAATACCCTKCAATACGKTTAGCAACCGCATCTGGAAGAGGAATCTTTGGTGCATCAGGATGCAACAACCAAGTCTTTGCAAAATGTGTTTCACTTACTTGGAACAYTGGTGGCTCTTGTTCATAATCAATGGCCATAGCATACTCGTTACGAGCTKCAAWTGCATCACCCTTAGGTGGATTCGTCAGAWCTGGTGGTGAGCCTGGAATCGTACGTAATAGCTCATCAGTATCATTATCTAAATCTGGCATTGAACCAAGTAGACCCCATGTGTAAGGATGCTTTGGATTATAGAAAATATCATTTACAGTACCATATTCAACGATTTGTCCAGCGTACATTACAGCTACACGGTCAGCGATATTCGCCACTACACCTAAATCGTGTGTAATGAAAATGATAGATGTTTGCGAGTTTTTCTGAATTTCTTTCATTAATTCTAAAATTTGCGCTTGAATTGTTACGTCTAGAGCTGTTGTCGGCTCATCTGCAATTAATAGCTTAGGATCAGCTGCAAGGGCAATGGCAATAACAACACGTTGACGCATACCACCTGAAAATTCATGTGGGTATTGGTTATAGCGTTTTTCAGGGAAGGGGATACCTACCTGTGTTAAAAGCTCAATTGCACGTTTTTTCGCTTCGTCTTTAGAAACTTTTTTGTGTTGCAAMATTACTTCAGTTATTTGACGTCCGACCTTCATTGTTGGGTTCAAACTTGTCATAGGATCTTGGAAAATCATTGCAATTTCATTTCCGCGTACTTTAGACATTTCTTTATCAGTTAATGGAACTAAATCACGGCCATTAAATAAAATTTGTCCTGACTCATAAATACCAGGTGGCTGGGGAATTAGTTTCATTAATGCATTACTCGTAACACTTTTACCAGAGCCTGATTCACCTACTATAGCGAGTGTTTCACCCTCCTTTAAATCAAAGTTAACACCACGTACAGCATGGACAAGCCCTGCATAAGTTTTAAAGTTAATTCTTAAATCTTTTACTTCTAGAATTGTTTTACTCATTTCGGCCACCTCCTTATTTACGTAGTTTTGGATCTAGAGCGTCACGTAAGCCGTCACCAACTGCGTTAAACGCAAAGATTGTCAGTGAGATAAATACTGCTGGGAAAATCAAGCGCCATGGAGCATTTGCAATAGCTTTATTACCATCAGAGGCCATTGTACCCCAAGAAGCTGTTGGAGCAGGCACCCCAAGACCAAGGTAGCTTAGGAATGATTCGGTGAAAATAGCAGATGGAATTGTTAGCGTCATCGTTACTAAGATTGCACCAAGAGCATTCGGCACTAAGTGTTTAATAATTAAATGGCCTGTACTAGCACCTAATGTACGAGCAGCAAGAACATATTCTTGATTTTTAATAGATAATACTTCACCACGAACGATACGAGCCATGTTAATCCATCCAGTGATGGACAGGGCAATAATCATAGGAATTAAACCAGGTTGCATAACAACTAAAAGTACGATTACTACTAGAAGGTATGGCACAGCTGTTAAAACGTCGGCAATACGCATCATGATGTTATCAACACGACCGCCTGCTAAGCCTGAAATACTTCCCCATAAAACACCGATAATTAAATCAATAATCGCTGCAGCAATACCGATAAATAGGGAAATACGAGCGCCTTCCCAAATACGAACGAAAATATCACGACCAAGGTCATCCGTTCCAAACCAAAATTGTGCAGATGGTGGTGCGTTGTAAACACCTAGCTGATCACTTGCTTTATATTGAGAAAACATTGGTACGAATGTAGCCATTAAAATAACAATGATTAAAATGATTATCCCAATGATGGCTAATTTGTTATGAGAGAAACGGAGAAATACTTCTTTCCAAAAGGAGACTGATTTATCAGCTAATTTTTCCGTTGCTTCATGATTTCCACCAACAATTTTAAACTTATCTTTTTCAATTTGTTGCTGTGTCATTATTTTTTCGCTCCTTTCAGTTTAATACGCGGATCAATCAMAMKATATAGAAYATCAAHGATTAATACCGCAAATAAAAGGATGATGGAATAGAACACCGTCGTACCCATAATTACTGTATAGTCACGGTTTGTAATACTTTGAACAAAGTGCTTACCAAGTCCAGGAATAGCGAAAATTTGCTCAACAATGAAACTACCTGTTACAACACCAGCTGTTAATGGACCAAGGTATGTTACGACTGGCAGAAGGGCATTTCGTAATGTATGACGGAATACGATTGTCCATTTACCAATACCTTTTGCACGAGCCATTTTTACATAATCACTATTGTTTTGTTCAAGCATACTTGAACGTGTTAATTTTGCGATAAAGCCCATATGAKAGAAAGCGATTGCAAGGGCTGGTAAAATACTATAAATAAAGCCCTTCCACCCACTAATAGGGAACCAGCCTAGCTTAAAGGCTAAGAAATACTGCATTAAACCTGCTAATATAAATGAAGGTACTGATATACCGAGCACCGCAAAGGACGTTGCCAAATAATCCGGGAACCTATTATGATATAGCGCGGAAACTACGCCAATTAATACACCGAATCCAACTGCTAATAGCATAGCTTCAATCCCTAATGTTAATGAAACAGGGAAACTTTCAGAAATCATATCATTTGTAGAACGCGCTTTATATTTCATTGACTCACCGAAATTGAATGTGGCCGTATCGATTAAATAATCTTTATMTTGAATATACCAAGGGTTATTTAATCCATACGTTTCGTTTAACTTCTCCKCAATTTGAGGTGGGAAATTACGTTCACTCGCGAAAGGACTACCAGGAGCGAGACGCATTAAGAAAAACGTAACCGTTACGATGACGAAAAGCGCGAGAAGTATATACATCAGCCTTTTCAAAATATATTTAATCACATAAAACTCCTCCTTCTATTTGTCAATTTTCAGACAAATATATGCCTTCGTATTTTAAAAAGAGCTGACTCGCGCCGAAGTGGCTACGAGGCAGCTCTTCGCTGTAGAGCTAAATTAAGCAATAGGATTATTTCTCTACTTTAACCTCTTTAAGTAGAATGTTACCAAGGATGTCTGCCTTCATGTTTTTCACTTTATAATCTTTAACAGATAGGTTCGTGTAGTAGTAGATTGGAATAACTGGGAAATCATTTACAGCAACTTTTTCAGCTTGTTTTAAAAGCTCAAGACGTTTAGCAGGATCTGCTTCAACGTTAGATTGATCTAATAATTTTTTGTATTCTGCACTTTCCCAACCAGTATCGTTGTTACCGTTTGCAGCAGTGTCATACATTTCTAAGAATGTATAAGCATCGTTGTAGTCACCAACCCAGCCCATACGGCCAACTTGGTAATCTAATTGGTTAAGTTTTTCTAAATATACTTGCCATTCAGAGTTATCTAGACCTACAGTGATACCTAGGTTTTTAGTCCAGCCCTCTTGAACGTATTGAGCGATAGCAGCGTGTGCTTCACTTGTGTTGTAAGAAAGGTTAATTTTGATATCTGCTGGGTTTGTAATTCCAAGTTCTTTCATACCAGCTTCAAGTGCTGCTTTAGCACCTTCGATATCGTTATCTTTGAAGTAACCACGGTCTTCTTCAAAGCCATGAACTGCAGATGGAACCATGCCTAATGCAGGTTTTTGCTCACCTTTAGTAATGTTGTCAATTAAACCTTGACGATCAACTGCTAAAGCTAACGCTTTACGGATGTTAGCGTTTCCAGTGATTTTATCTTTTGTATTTAGCTTGTACCAGTAAACAGAAGCTTGGTCATTAATATTTAATGAACCATCAGCTTTAAATGCGTCGATTGAATCAAGTGCCACAGATTGGAATGGTGCACCTAAGTAGTCAATTTCTCCAGCTTTGAAGCTTGTTGCTGCAGTTGCTTCAGACTCAACCATACCGATATTAACAGTTTCAAAGTAAACTTTAKCAGCATCCCAGTACTCTGGGTTTTTCTTTAATACGATTGTATCATTGTGTCTCCATTCAGCTAATGTGAAAGGACCGTTTGTTACATAGTTTTCACCAGCATCTGCATACCACTCATCATTACCTTCAACTACTTTTTGGTTTAATGGTGCATATGTTTTGAATGCTGTTAATTCTAAGAAGTAAGGTGTTGGGTTTTCTAAAGTTACTACTAATGTTTTTTCGTCTTGTGCTTTAACGCCTACATCATCAGCAGAACCTTCACCATTGTTGTATGCTGCAGCACCTTTAATTGGGTAAAGGATTRAAGCATATTCAGAAAGATTGTCTGGGTTTAATGCCCATTTCCAAGCGTATTCGAAGTCACCAGCTACTACTGGATCTCCGTTTGACCATTTAGCATCACGTAATTTGAACGTGTATGTTTTTAAATCTTCACTAACTTCCCAGCTTTCAGCAGCAGCTGCAACTGGACGAGCGTCTGCATCAGTAGTTGTTAATCCTTCAAAAGTATTTGTTAATAACACGCTAGAAGTTGTATCTGTTGCTAATGCAGGATGAAGAGATGGCGGCTCAGAAGCTACTACTACATTTAATTCGCCACCTGATGAAGTTGTTTCTGAAGAGCCAGAATCTTTTCCTTCGTCTTTAGATTTGTCAGACGAATCTCCACCGAAGCCACATGCAGCAAGTACTAAAGAAAATACTGCAAGGACTGTTAGTAATAAAAACTTTTTGTTTTTATTCATGTGAATCCCCCTTATACAATTTTTAAGCCTTTTGTGAAGCTCCTATTTAATATACCAAAAAAATCATTGTGTACTAAATAAAAAATATTCGAATTTATATAGTATTATCTGACATTTAGGAGAATAATAAATTTTTCCGATTTATCACGCTAAAGAGGCGAAGTGTATATATATTAAAAATTTGATATTTACTTATTCTGAATATCAAAAATAAAGTAAAAATAAAAAAATGATTTACTATACGGAAAATTCCTATTTTTTTGATAATATTATCGATATTTGAAAAATGAATCAAAAGWCATAGATGTAATACCTTGAGGAATTTGTWTRGATTTGTRGWAAATCTATGTWAAACTCAGTGMATTAGATTCTTTTACAGGTAATTTCTTGTAWTTTATTATCGCAWAAMATGAATATTTTTATCTATTAATGWTATATAAGAAACTTGTTTTGTATTTTTCTAGGATTATCCATTTGTGGGGAAGAAAAAGAAAAAAATGAGCATTTGTATGAAAAAAGGTACCCATACTAAGAAAAATTTGGATTTAGTGACAAGCTAGTTTACGAGATTAAGTTTTTTTGAAATAATTTTGGAGCTAGTTGTATATACATGCATATATGCAGTTGGTTACTGTTTTATTCATCCGTTAAAAAATAAAAGGAATGCTTCATTTCGCCTTGTATTCTTCCAAAGAGAACTGTTTAAATCTTATTGTTTTTTTGAGGATGTCATTTGTCTTACTGAAGAGGATTGATAATTCAAATAATTACTAAAAATCTGTTTATTCATCGAATGAAAACGTTAACAATAGCTATTCAGAAGGATATTCTTCCACTTTTTAAGTGGTATACCATGAAAAAATATAAAAAACAGTGCATCCCATTTATAAAATGCACTGTTTTTTATTTAAAGTTTAAATTGATTGATCTGATTCTGTAAATCTAAGGACTTTTCGCTTAGATCTGAGGCAACTTGGTTTACTTGTTGTACTGTTATAGATTGTTCTCTAGTTGCTGAAGCTACAATTTTTGTATTATCCGCGCTAGTTGAAGCACCATGGGCGATTTCTGCAACGGACGCTGCAACCTGTTCAGCGCTAGCTGARATTTCTTCAGAGGTAGCTGATATATCTTCTATTTGATCTGTCATCGTATTAATTGCTTTCWCAATTCCTTCAAAGGCTTGTCCTGCATGTCCGATGATTTTAACGCCCTCTGTGACAGAATGAAGTCCATCAAAGACTGCTTTTTCTACATTATGTGTATCCTGTTGAATTTCTAGCGTTAAGGCAACGATTKGGTTGGCTGATTGTTTGKATTCCTCASCTAACYTACGAACCTCATCTGCTACTACCGCAAATCCTTTACCATGCTCTCCAGCTCTAGCCGCTTCAATTGCTGCATTGAGTGCCAATAAATTTGTTTGATCTGTAATAGCTGTAATAACAGCTGTGATCTGACTAATCTCATCTGATTGCTTACTCAATTTTTGAACAAGATTATTAATCGTTTGTGTTGATTCATGGATGACATTCATTTGTTGCTGAGCTTCTTCTACCGTCTCATTTCCATTTGTTGCTAATTCTGAAGTTGTTATAGCATTCTGATGTAGTTGTTGAGTTGCCTCAGCTATTCGTTGAACACCTACAGCCGTTTCATCCATTGCGTGTGCGCTTTCGTTAGCTGCAACTGTAGCTGTCACTGCAGCCTCAGCTGTTTCGTTAATCCGTATTGTAATTTCATCAGCNGTGGCASTAATTWCYTCAGTYGMKKCMGAMMRTTCYTCTWYTKAWSCTGTTRMAYSCYCYGCWTYRYCCTSTATATGCGTTAATAAATTTTTCAAATTACCCTTCATGGCATTAAAAGCTGCTGAAAGCTGACCAATTTCATCTTTTGATTGATGGGTAATATCTGGATGAATTAATTCTCCATTAGCTACATGGTTTGCAGCCAGAACGACAGATTTTAAAGGGCGTGAGATTGTCCGTTGTATATAGAAAATAAGGAAAATACCTAGAGCGATACCAATAATGATTGCGATAATGGAAATAATTTGTGAATTAAACACGGCCTGTTTAGATTCTTTTGTCACAATATCTAGTTGTTCCTTTTGATAGTTTCCAATTTGATCGGATACATCTTGTATACCTTTATTAGCTTGTTGGACTTCACCATTTACCTTCTGCAAAGCACCTTCTAGATTACCAGCTTCAAATAAAGCTATTGCTTCAGTTGCTGCCTTGTTAAAAGAATCATTATGAACTTTTAATTCCTGTGCATATGTTTCCATTTCAGCTGWATTCGATTTTTCAGTGATTTCWTCTACATGTGTGTCGAGCATACTTGCATATTTTGAGAAACTCTCTTTGTTAGCAGGTTTGTCTTCGATGATGATGGCACGAATGAAAAGACCTTGCATAGCCATTTCGTATTGAATATCATCTGCTAATTCTACAAGGGCAACATGTCCTTCTAATGCATTTTCAATCTTTTTTTCAATGTTTGAAAATAACAGGAACATAATGAACAAAGAAATGATTAATGTGAGAATAATTGCAAAGAAACCAAAGCTTAATTTTTTACYTACAGTCATATAGATACGCCCTTTCCTGAATGCTCTATAAAAATTTTTATACTTTAATTTAGCGTTTCTCAGTAGTAGAAGTCAATATACGTTGAAGGAAACAGTGCAGATTAGACATATGATACGCCCTTGTCCTGAATGTAAGGAAGATTGTCTGTAAAAMWMAATCAAGATAAGGTTGTTTTCATCGTTTTATAGTACGGATTACGTGTACTCGTTATAAGAAGGAAGAAACCGATACAATTTGTATCGGTTTCTTCCTTTATGACTGTTTCTTTAACTGTAAAATGACTGCCTCATCCGGGTCAATATACAGTGTCTTTTGTTCAAAATAGATGACGAAACCAGGTTTGGCACCATTTGGTTTTTTGACCTGTCGTATTTCGGTATAATCTACAGGCACAGAAGAGGATTCTCTGGCCTTAGAAAAATAGGCGGCTAGTGTGGCAGCTTCTCGCAATGTCGTTTCATCGGGTTCACTTGAATGAATGACAACATGAGATCCAGGAATATCTTTTGTGTGTAACCAAATATCAGTCCGCTTTGCTAGTTTAAATGTCAGCATATCATTTTGTTTATTGTTTTTTCCAACAGAGATTGTTACACCTGTAGAAGAAACATAGCGTTCTGGTTCAGGTTTCGCTTGTTTTTTCTTTTTCTTCGCATGACGTAGTTTTAAGTAACCTTGCTCTGCTAGCTCTTCACGAATTTCCTCAATATCTCCAGGAGAAGCCTGCTGAACTTGCTGTGCAAGCATTTCGAAGTAAGAAATTTCATCAGTAGTTTTTTCTAGCTGCTCTTGAACCATGACCAAGGCATTTTTTGCCTTTGTATATTTTGTGTAATAACTTTGGGCATTTTCAATAGGTGTTTTACGTTCGCTTACTGGAATCGTTATTTCTTCGCCAGTTTCACTATAGTAATTTGTGACAGTAACTTCCTTAACTCCTTTTTCAAAGGCATAGATATTAGCCATTAATAGCTCACCATATAGTTGGAATTGATCGAGCTTGGAGGCACGTTCATAATCCTTTGTTAACTTTTTTGTTTTTAAAGCTAATTTGTCAATCTCATTTTGTAGCCAGCGCTCTAAATCGCCTGCTTGTTGTTTTACACGATCTCGCTCTGCACGGGCAAAGAATACACGATCAAGAAGCTCATGGACATTAGGATAGATTGTTATATCCCCATCATGCAAATGCGTTAATTCGATAGGGGAAAAGTATACTTTCTGATTGAAGAGTACGTACATAGGCTTCATTCCACCGTTCGCAAAGGAGGCCATAAAATCCTTGAAACATACTAGTGTATTTGAAGTCGTCTTCATTCGATACAATAATTCTTCCGCGTGAAGAGGTGAAAAACCAGCTAATTGTTGCACGATCTCTTTAGAGGTTTTTGCTTCAGCGAAAAATGCTGTTAGCTCTTCATCTGTCACTGTTAAAGGATTCCATTTGTTTTGTGTGGGTGGCGCAAAATACGGTTGCCCTGGTAGTACAGTACGGAAGCTATTGACTGAAGGCGGTAGATGTTTTAGGCTGTCAATAATTTTTCCCTGCTCTTGATCAATCAACAGTAGATTACTATGTCTACCCATAATTTCAGCATGTATTTCTCTTACAATTGGATCTCCAATTTCATTTTTACTTTCAATTTCTACTATTATAATGCGATCAAAATCACGCTGTTTTATAGAAGCAATAAAACCACCCTCTATATGCTTACGCAAAAGCATACAAAACATTGGCGGCTCTGCTGGATTTTCAATCACCTGTTCAGTAAGGTGTACACGTGCATAAGAAGAGTGGATGGAAAACAGTAATTTATGATTCTTTCCGTTCGCTCGCACATGTAAAATAACTTCTTGTGCATTGGGTTGATGTATTTTGGTAATCCGACCAGTGACTAGCTGTTGTAGGTCGGCAGTTATTGAATAAGTAAATAAGCCATCAAATGCCATATGAATTCCTCTTTCCAACGATATCAAGCATCTTGGTACTTTCGTATTTTTTTCTTTATGTATCTGCATGCACTATTTTTAAGCTCGCAAATACTCTTTTGGTATGTTTATCATAGCATTTTTTAGGTGAATATTAAAATATAGCTTCAATTGTGGTAGAATTAGCTTTTACTTTAACCAAATTTTTTTGGAGAGTCGTCATAATCGACAAAGCTTATGTTATAATAATCCCAGTATGCAAAGAAAGGTGTGACGAACCTTGGTGCGTAGTATGACTGGTTTTGGCAGAGGTGTCACAACAACTAGAGACTTTCAATTAACCGTGGAAATGCGCTCGGTCAACCATCGTTTTTTAGAAATTAATGCAAAATTTCCGAAAGAATGGCTTGAAGCTGAAATTTTTGCAAAGAAACTAATTTCTCAAGCTTTGTCACGCGGCAAAATTGATGTGATGGTATATGTGAAGGACTTAGAGAACGTAGAGCAATCTATTGAGATTAATTGGTCATTAATTGAAGCGTATCGTAAGGCAAAAGAGCAATTAGCAAGTAAAGTACCACTTGAAGAAAAATGGACGATGCAAGAGCTTTTATCGTTAGAGCAGGCCCTTGTGCAGCAAAAGCCTCAGCTTACACCAGAGGATTTACTCAGCGCTGTTGAACAAGCAATTTCACAAGCGATTGAACAGCTCGTACAAATGCGTGAGCGTGAAGGGCAAGAATTACAAGAGGTTGTTGTACAATATAAAGAACAGTTAATGGAGCAAGTCAATCAGATTCGTTTGTGTTCTTCACTTGCTGTTGAAAAATATCGTACACGATTAATAGAGCGAATTAATGAAGTTGCAAACGGCACATTGCTAGAAGATCGTTTACTAGCGGAAGTAGCGATTTTTGCAGAACGAGTAGACATCTCCGAAGAATTAGACAGATTAGATAGTCACTTCAACCAGCTGGAGGAAACATTACTTGAAAAGATTTCGGTTGGGCGTAAATTGGACTTTTTAATGCAGGAAATACATCGCGAGATTAATACGATTGGTTCAAAAAATCAATCTACAGAAGCAGCGGTTGCTGTTGTTCAGGCGAAAACAATTTTAGAAAAGATGCGTGAGCAAGTGCAAAACATCGAATAACTTGCACGTGTCTGTTATAAATTAAGGGAGATATAGAGAATAAATGATAAAAGAACGTGGATTATTAATTGTTCTGTCTGGCCCCTCTGGTGTAGGTAAAGGGACAGTGCGAAAAGAATTATTTTCTCAGCCGAATACGAATTATGAGTATTCCATCTCGATGACAACACGAAATCCTCGCGAAGGTGAAGTAGATGGTGTAGACTATTTTTTCAAGACACGTCATGAATTTGAAGTGTTAATTGAACAAGGTGGCTTATTAGAGCACGCTGAATTTGTCGGTAACTATTATGGAACACCATTAGCTTATGTAAATGAAACACTTGATGCAGGTCGTGATGTATTTTTAGAAATCGAAGTGCAGGGTGCAGCACAAATTCGTAAAAAAGCACCAGATGCCTTATTTATTTTCTTAGCCCCTCCAAGTTTAACGGAATTAAAAGATCGTTTAGTTGGACGTGGGACAGAAACGGAGGATATCATTGCCAAACGAATCGCTACTGCAAGTGAAGAGCTTGAAATGATGAGCTTATATGATTATGTTGTGGAAAATGATGAAGTGACGAATGCCTGTGATCGTATAAATGCGATTATTAAAGCCGAGCATTGTCGTAGAGAACGTGTTGAAAAAAGATATTTGTCAATGTTGAGAGGAGAATAAAACAATGCTATACCCATCAGTAGACGCTTTAAAAAAGGAAATCGATTCAAAATATTCATTAGTGAGCCTTGCTTCTAAACGTGCTCGCCAAATGCAAGAAGAGCAAGACACAGAACGCTTACACAAGTATGTTTCCCATAAATATGTTGGGAAAGCACTTGAAGAAGTAGCGGCAGGTGTACTTACGAAAGTATCACAGGATGAGTCAACTGTGTATGAGGACGAAATCTAACATCATGTAAAGAGCTTTACTATGTTTACATGCATGCTAGTCTAGTTAGCAGTAGATTTTGATTATACAGAATGCCGAAAGCTCCCAGGGAATCCTTCTTTGGGAGCTTATCATTTGAAAGGACGACACCTAGCATGAATAAAAATATTTTACTTTGTGTTTCAGGCGGGATTGCCGTATATAAAGCTGTGGCACTCGTAAGCAAGCTATCACAAGCAGGAGCCAATGTAAAAGTCATCATGACAGCCTCTGCTAGACAGTTTGTGAATCCATTAAGTTTTCAAGTGATGTCCAAAAATGATGTTTATTTTGACACGTTTGATGAAAAAGATTCAAGTGTGATTGCTCATATAGACTTAGCAGACTGGGCTGATTTAATTTTAGTAGCGCCCGCTACAGCAAATATAATAGGAAAAATGGCCAATGGTATAGCAGATGATATGATCACAACAACCCTGCTTGCTACGACAGCACCTGTATGGATTGCACCAGCCATGAATGTACACATGTACGACCATCCAGCGGTAAAACGTAATTTGGATAGGCTATCAGCTGATGGCTACAAATTTATTGAGCCTTCCGAAGGCTTTTTAGCATGTGGCTATGTCGGGAAGGGCCGTCTAGAGGAGCCAGAAAAAATCACTGCACTTGTTCAAGATTTTTTTTCGGGAAAAACTACACCACTAACAGGTAAAACAATTATAGTGACTGCAGGTGCCCTACATGTACCATTGGCTGAACAGCATGTAATTAGTCCACAGGCAACTGGAGCCATAGGCCGAGCTTTAGCACATGAAGCAAGAATGTTAGGCGCACATGTAATTGAAATAGAAAATTCTAATTTGTTTGATGCTATACAGCAACTGGAGGCTTATAAAATCCAATATCCTCAGGCAATATTGATCCATGCAGCAAATGTGCCGACTATAAAGGAAACGCCGATCATTTCGGTAGAAGGCATAAAAGCGATCACTTTCGGACAAAAAGTGCAAGGAACTCCAATGCTTAATATACTTTCTGAGAGATGGATTGATTTTAGTGAAAAAGCGCAGCTTAACGGACAGTTTTTGGCTACAATTAACCCACAACTTTTTGCTCAGACATTATGGTCATATATTATAAAGGGTGAGGAACAATGAGCTTCTTGATAGCAGAGGTCATTGTAGATGTCTCTACTTACCATGTAGACCGTCCATTTGATTATCAAGTACCTGTAGAATGGATTAGTGTTATCGAGTTAGGAAGTCGTGTTAAAGTGCCATTTGGTCCAAGGAATGTCCTGGGTTTTGTTGTTGGATTGAAGAAAGAAACAGATGTACCGTTAAATAAACTAAAGGCAATCAATCAAATTTTAGATATGGAGCCAGTCCTGACAGAAGAGATGTTGCGAATGGCGAAGTGGTTGAAGAACGATACGATTTGCTATGAAATAGATGCCTTGCAAGTGATGTTACCATCTGCACTTCGAGCCAAGTATGAAAAAATGATTAAGCTACAACAAGGTCAACAATTACCACTAGAGGTACAGGCTATATTCGGGAAGCGTCAACGAGCAAATTTTAAAGAATTTGAGCGAGCAGGTTTACTACCCCTTTTGAAGCAATTGGTTGCAGAAAACATTGTTTCAATCGAAAATGTTGTGAAGCAACAGGGAAATGTGAAAGAAATTCGAATGGTTCAAATAACAGCAGACCAACAACTTATTGAACGTGCTTTAGAGCAATCATCCAGAGCAGCTAAACAACGGCTATTACTGCAATGGATGTGCCAACACTTAGGAGAGATTTTTACTCCCCAACAAATTTGTGACGAAGCAAGGGTCTCTATTTCAGTTTTAGAGGCAGTAATTGATAAAGGAGCTGCTCAATTTATTCAAGAGGAAGTATTTCGTGATCCATTTACGAAGGAAGTTTCACGTACACATGCCTTACAATTAACGAGTGAGCAGCAGGTTGCTCTCCAAGCTATTACTACAGCTATGGACCAGCAAATAGCGCAAACCTTTTTATTACATGGTGTAACAGGAAGTGGTAAAACAGAGGTTTATTTGCAGGCTATTCAAAAGGTATTAGAAGAAGGAAAAGAAGCCATTATGTTGGTACCTGAAATCTCTTTAACTCCACAAATGACCGAACGATTCCGCAGTCGCTTTGGTGAGATGGTTGCTGTGATGCATAGTGGATTATCTGTAGGGGAGAAATATGATGAATGGCGTAAAATCCAACAAGGCAAAGTGAAGGTCGTAGTTGGAGCTCGTTCAGCTATTTTTGCTCCTTTTACGAATATAGGGCTTATTATATTGGATGAGGAACATGAATCAACTTATAAGCAAGAAGATTCACCGCGTTATCATGCAAGAGATGTAGCCATCTGGCGTAGCGAATTTTATAACTGTCCTATTATTTTAGGGAGTGCAACACCAGCATTAGAATCATTTGCAAGAGCTAAAAAGGGAGTATATAAGCTACTCTCCTTAAAACACCGTGCTTTACATCAGGCTTTGCCGACTGTTTTTATTGCAGATATGCGTGAAGAGCTGAGACAAGGTAATCGTTCGATGTTTTCCCAATCACTGATAGAAGCAATCCGTTTAAGACTTGAGAAAAAAGAACAAATGGTGCTGTTTTTAAACCGTCGTGGCTATTCATCATTTGTACTTTGTCGAGATTGTGGAACAGTTGTCCAATGTCCAAATTGTGATATTTCATTAACCTATCATCGAACAACTGAAAAATTGAAATGTCATTATTGTGGTTACGAGGAACATGTTCCACAAATATGTCCACAATGTCAAAGTGATCATATTCGTTATTTTGGTACAGGTACACAAAAGGTGGAAGAGGAGCTGTATAAGTTGTTTCCTGAGGCAAGAGTATTACGTATGGATGTAGATACTACGAAGCATAAAGGGGCACATGAAGAAATATTAGAGACATTTGGGGCAGGGCATGCAGATATTTTGCTGGGTACTCAAATGATCGCAAAGGGTCTGGATTTTCCAAATATTACGCTAGTCGGTGTACTTAGTGCTGATACATCCTTACATTTACCTGATTACCGCGCAGCAGAGCGAACATTTCAGCTATTAACACAGGTAAGTGGCCGAGCTGGGAGACATGACAAGCTAGGGGAAGTCATCATTCAAACGTATACACCTGAGCATTACGCAATTGATTTAGCTAAAACACAAGAGTATGAACCATTTTATGAACGTGAGATGTTTTTACGTCGCAGATCAAACTATCCACCTTATTATTTTGTAGCTCTTATTCAATTATCCCATGAAGATGTCATGATGGCTGCTGAATATGCTGGTCGAGTGGCTGATTGGTTACGAGGGAACTTATCGAATCAAGTAGCAATAATAGGACCAACAACTGCGAGTATTGCTCGTCTCCAAAATARAYATCKWWAKMWMYRYWKGATAAAATATAWRWTTRMACCAAATCTAATTCCCGTGTTACAACGTTTACTTGCTATGTATAGAGCAGAGTGGATTAAACAAGGAATATTAATGACGGTAGATTTAGATCCGTCTACTATATAGTTAGCGTGTAATAATAGCACGATTTTTAATAAAAGTATCAATTAGCTAGTGCACTAGCTTTAAAGCAGAAATGAGGAAATAATAATGGCTATAAAAAAAGTAATTGAAAATCCTGCAAAAGTACTATCCACACCGTGTCCTGAWGTGWYAGAAAYTWATGATGAAATTATTACAWTACTTGATGATTTATATGACACTATGGTGGAATATGATGGCGTTGGAATTGCGGCACCACAAATAGACGTAGGGTTACGGGTAGCAATTGTTGAACTAGGTGAAGAACGTGATATTTTAGAAATGATTAATCCAACTGTCGTTGAAACGGACGGAGCAGAAGTAGATATTGAAGGATGCTTGAGCTTTCCAGGGTTATATGGAGAAGTGGAACGTCCTAGTTATGTCAAAATTGAAGCATGTGATCGTGAAGGACGTGTTTATGAATTAGAGGCAGGTGGCTTTGATGCCCGTGCGATTTTACATGAAATTGATCA
The DNA here is from genome assembly GCF_044986265.1 of Lysinibacillus sp. S1. Taxonomy (NCBI): domain Bacteria; kingdom Bacillati; phylum Bacillota; class Bacilli; order Caryophanales; family Bacillaceae; genus Lysinibacillus; species Lysinibacillus sp. S1. The sequence goes on along the minus strand of NZ_CP173154.1, from coordinate 1,696,871 downwards.
TTTAGATGGTGTGCTTTTCGATTCAAAAATCAAGCGTATTGTCACAGCAGAAGAACTAGAAGAAATGTACGCTGAAGAGGAGGAATAAAATGACATCTATCGTTTTTATGGGGACACCTGACTTCTCCGCACCTATTTTGCGTATGCTACATGATGAAGGATATACTATTAAAGCAGTTGTAACACAACCAGATCGTCCAGTTGGGCGTAAGCGAGTATTAACACCGCCGCCAGTAAAGGCAACGGCTTTGGAACTTGGCTTGCCAATTATTCAACCTGAAAAATTGCGTGGCTCCGAGGAGTTACAGCAGATTCTTGCTTTACAGCCTGACCTAGTAATAACAGCAGCATTTGGACAGATACTACCAAAAGAATTATTAGATGCACCGGCTCTAGGCTGCATTAATGTCCATGCCTCCCTATTACCAAAATATCGTGGAGGGGCTCCGATTCACCAAGCCGTCATGGATGGTGAAAAAGAAACAGGAKTAACAATCATGTATATGGCAGAAAAGCTTGATGCGGGAGATATTATCTCTCAAAAAGCGATCCCTATTGAAGAAGATGATCATACTGGTGGACTTTTTGATAAGCTAAGTATGGTTGGCTGTGAATTACTTAAGGAAACACTTCCTTCTATTATAAATGGTACAAATAACCGTACAGTTCAAGATGAAGCACAAGTTACCTTTGCAAGTAATATTTCAAGGGAACAAGAACGGATTGATTGGACCAACGATGCTATTACTTTATACAATCAAGTGCGCGGTCTTCATCCATGGCCTGTTGCTTATACTACTTTTGAGGATGGTAATTTTAAAATTTGGTGGGCAACGATTGGCAAAAGTAAGCATGAGGCTAATCCAGGTACAGTGGTTGCCATTGATAAAGATCACTTTGAGGTAGCAGCTGGCAACGGGACAACTTTAGCATTATATGATGTGCAACCAGCTGGTAAAAAGCGCATGACCGCAGAGGAATATTTACGTGGGACAGGTTCTAAATTACAGATTGGGGACCAATTTAAATGAGTAAAAAAAGTGTAGTGATTTGGGATGGCAATGTACGAGATGCCGCATTGTCAATTCTATTAGCAGTTGATAAAAATCAGGCTTATAGCAACTTATTGCTAAATGAAACAATTAAACGGCATAAAATTGAAGCAAAAGATCGTGCTTTATTGACTGAAATAACGTATGGAACTTTACAGCATAAAATGACACTTGATTATTACTTAGAGCCATTTATTCGTGGTTCAATTGATCATTGGGTTCGCTGGTTATTAAGAATTTCGTTGTATCAAATCCATTATTTAACACGTATCCCTCCACACGCTGCAGTAAACGAAGCAGTAGAAATTGCCAAGCGTCGAGGGCATCGTGGAATCGCTTCTATGGTCAATGGCATATTAAGATCCGTGTTACGCAGTGGAGTCCCTTCAACAGATGACATAGCAGATCCAATTGAGCGCCTTTCAATAGAAACAAGTCATCCAATGTGGTTAGTTCAAAGATTTGTTGATAACTACGGTCTTGAAGTAGCGACTGAAATGTTGCATGAAAATAATAGACCGCCTGTGCAGACTGTGCGTGTTAATACGACAAAAGCAACTGTTCAGCAAGCAATTGCCAAGTTAGAGGCAGAAGGATTAACGGCTAATCAAAGCGACGTTATACCAGAGTGCTTATACATTACAAACGGTCAACCAGCTCGTACAAAAGCCTTCAAAGAAGGTATGATTACTATTCAGGATGAAAGTTCAATGATACCTGCTAATGTGCTAAATCCATCTCCAGGTATGCGTGTCTTGGATATGTGTGCGGCACCTGGTGGAAAAACAACACATATTGCCGAAHTAATGAARRAKRMWSKGTCTATTTTAGCAACAGACCTTCATCCACATAAATTAGATTTAATCGACCATAATACAGAGCGTCTAGGGCTTGATATTGTTGAAACAGCCCCAATAGACGGACGGAAAGCACCAGAATTTTTACAAGCAGCGTCTTTTGATGCTATCTTAGTCGATGCACCATGTAGTGGACTAGGAGTTATGCGACGTAAACCAGATATTAAATATACAAAGCGAGAAGAAGATTTAGAAAGTCTTCAAAAAATCCAATTAGCTTTACTTGATGCAGCAACGAAAGTTTTGAAAACAAATGGTAAGCTTGTATACAGTACGTGTACAGTAGACATACAAGAAAACGAAGGCACTGTGAAAGCCTTTTTAACAGCACATCCAGAAATGGAAGCTATACAACTAGAATCTTTACCAACAAAATTAGCGGAAAAGCAAGCTAATGGCATGCTTCAAGTCTTTCCACAAGACTTTGGTAGTGACGGTTTCTTTGTCGCCGCCTTTCGTAAAAAAGGAGAATCCAACTAATGGTGGATCAAGAGAAATTTAATGAACGTATTAACGATTTAGTCGAAGAAGCAGAAGAAAAGCCCGTTCGACGTGTAAAAAAAGAAAAGCCAAATTTAAAAGAATCCATTTATTCGTTACAACCTCATCAATTAGAAGAATGGCTAAAGGAAAATGGCGAAAAGCCTTTCCGTGCTGCTCAAATTTTTGACTGGCTGTATAATAAACGTGTAAAGACATTTGAAGAAATGTCAAACCTTTCAAAGGGATTACGCGAAAAACTAACTGCAAATTTTGCATTATCCACACTATCAACCATTATTAAACAAGAATCTAAAGATGGTACCATTAAATTTTTATTCMAATTACAAGATGGCTATTCAATAGAAACTGTTTTAATGCGCCATGAATATGGAAATTCTGTCTGTGTAACAACACAAGTAGGCTGCCGAATTGGCTGTACGTTTTGTGCATCCACTTTAGGTGGTTTGAAGCGACATTTATTAGCAGGGGAAATTGTGGAGCAAGTTGTCAAAGTGCAGCAAACATTAGATGAATTGGGCGAGCGAGTATCTCATATTGTCATTATGGGTATTGGTGAACCTTTCGATAACTATGATGCAATGATGAACTTCTTAAAAGTGATCAATCATGAAAAAGGTTTAAATATCGGAGCACGTCATATCACAGTTTCAACATCGGGTATTGTCCCTAAAATTTACCAGTTTGCGGATGAACAATTACAAATTAACTTTGCCGTTTCTCTGCATGCGCCAAACCAAGAAGCACGTCAAAAGCTAATGCCAATTGCCCGTGCTTATHAATTGGAAGAATTAATGGAAGCTGTGCGATACTATACAAAAAAAACAGGTCGACGAGTGAGTTTCGAGTATGGGCTGATGTCTGGTGAAAATGATTCAGTAGAAATAGCAGAGGAACTATCTGCTTTAATTAAAGGAATTAAATGTCATGTCAACTTAATTCCTGTAAACTATGTACCAGAACGTGATTATGTTCGTACATCTCGTAGTCAAATTTTTGCTTTTGAAAAAACATTAAAGAAAAATGGTATTAACGTAACGATCCGCCGAGAGCAAGGTTCAGATATCGCTGCTGCGTGTGGTCAATTACGTGCACAAGAGAGATCTGAAGAAACGAGGTGACCAGTATTGGAATACACAGTCGAAAGTGATATTGGTTTAAAACGATCCATTAATGAGGACCGTGCTGCATTCTTTAAACGTCCAGATGGGCTTGCACTAGCACTTGTAGCGGATGGCATGGGTGGTCATAATGCTGGTGATGTAGCAAGTGATATGGCAATTAAACAAATGGAATCCTTTTTTTTACAGGCAGACACACATCATTTTGTATCCACAACATCAAAAAAAGAATGGTTATTACAAACAGTTAAGCAATTGAATAAAACAATATATGACTATTCTTTATCACATGAAGACTGTAAAGGAATGGGCACGACATTTATTGCAGTGTTAATCGAAGAACAACATTGCTTCATTGCACATGTGGGAGACAGTCGTGTGTATTATTTCTTTGAAGATGGTGCACAACAAATAACAAGAGATCATTCATATGTGAACGTCTTGGTCGAAAATGGTGAGATAAGCGAAGAAGAGGCTTTGACACATCCAAAGAAAAATTTCATCTTAAAAGCGGTTGGGACAGAGGACACAATCGAACCAGACTTTTATGAAGTAGATTTAGCATCAGAATCGTATTTACTCATTTGTTCAGATGGATTAAGCAATAAACTAACTGTTTATGAAATGGCATCGATAATTACGTATCCAGACTCCATTAAGGAAAAGGGACGTAAACTTGTAGAATTAGCAAATGCCAGCGGGGGAGAAGACAATATCTCCCTCGTGCTATTAACAAAAAAGGATGAGGAGGTGTAAGAATGCTTGTAGGTAAAAGAATTAGTGACCGTTATAAAATTTTAGAACTCATTGGTGGCGGAGGTATGTCCAATGTTTATTTAGCACACGATATGATTTTAAATCGTGATGTAGCCATTAAAATATTACGCTATGATTTTTCCAATGAGGATGAATTACATCGACGTTTCCAACGTGAGGCACTGTCTGCTACAAGTCTTACACATCCAAATATTGTTAGTGTTTATGATGTAGGTGACGATGGAGATCTACACTATATTGTGATGGAATATGTTCAAGGAAAAACATTAAAGCAGTACATACAAGAATTTGCACCAATTTCTCCTGCTAGAAGTGTGCATATTATGAAGCAATTAACGTCTGCCATTGCTAATGCCCACGAAAACCATATTATCCACCGTGATATTAAACCGCAAAATATATTAATGGATGCGGAAGGTAATGTGAAAATTACGGATTTTGGTATTGCCATGACGTTAADTGCTACATCATWTDCWCAMWYMAAKYMKGWGMTTGGTACAGTCCATTATTTATCACCAGWKCAAGCTCGCGSCKGTACAKCTWCAAACAAAWYAKAKATTTACGCACTCGGTATTGTGTTATATGAATTATTAACAGGTGAACTTCCATTTTCTGGTGAATCTGCTGTTTCAATAGCACTTAAGCATTTACAAGCCGAAACGCCTTCTGTCCGTGCTTTTGATGCAACGATTCCCMAAAGCTTGGAAAATGTAGTATTAAAGGCTACTGCCAAAGATTCATCCCATCGTTATACTACAGTGGAAGAAATGTATGAAGATTTGGAAACCGTACTAACACCATCTAGAATCAACGATCCMAAWTTTGTSATACMWRTKGMTAATGWTGWRACGAAAKSTATTCCCATCATTAAAGAGCAGATGCATAAAAAAGACGAAGATCTAACTAAAACAAGAGTTATTGAACCGATTATGGAAGCTAAAGCACCTTCTCAACCACAACCTAAAAAGCCTGTAGAAAAGCCAGTTCCTGTAAAGGGAAAGAAGAAAAATTGGCCCAAATATGTTGCAGGACTATTCATTGCAGCGGTTGTCATTTTCTTATTCTTTATTTTTGCAAAAGATTTATTTAGCCCGAAAAAAGTGGCTATACCAGATGTAGCAAATTTAACAATAGAGGAAGCGACAAAAAAATTAGAAGCAGATGGATTTGTTGTTGGTGAAGAGCATCAGGAGCGAAATCATGAGGAAATAGAGAAGGGGAAAGTTATAGAAACGGACCCATCAAAAAATTCATTACGTGAAAAAGGTTCAGAGGTAGAATTAATCGTTAGTTTAGGTGTAGAGATGACGACTGTTGATAATTATGTTGGACAAAATTATAGTCAAGTTGAAGCTTTAATAAAAGGAAAGTATAAAGACGTAATAAAAGAGGATGTCCCTTCTAATGAGCCAGAAGGAAGAATTATTGAACAAAGCATACCACCAAATTCTGAGGTAGTAGCGAAAGAAGAAACAATCACGTTTAAAGTTAGCCAAGGAGTTAGAATGGTAAGGGTTGAAAATGTTGTAAATTATACGAAAGCTGATATGGATGACTATGTGAAAAGAGCAGGTCTCAATTGGCGTATATCTCGTGAAGAACATCATGAAACCATCCCAGCTGGCAGTGTAATTTCGCAATTGACAAAAGCGGGTACTATGGTAGAAGAAGGTTCTATGATATCGGTTGTAATAAGTAAAGGGCCAGCAAAACAGCCCGATAAACTACGTGTCATACCTGTAGTCATTGAGTATAAACCTACAGAAGAGGGAATAGCTCAAAATATTCGAATTGAAATTCAAGATAAAAATCATACATTGTCTGAACCTGTTGAAGTATTTGAAATTTTAAGTGATACGCCATACAACATTCAGCTTACAATTGAAGATGGCAAAGATGCGAGTTATAGAATAATTCGTGACTCAGAAATAATTTTAGAAGGCAAAGTTAATTATAATGATGTCGATTAAGGAGGAATTGGATGGCGCAAGGCCAAATAAGAAAAGCATTAAGTGGTTATTATTATGTATTTGATGGACATCAACTGATTCAATGCCGAGGACGTGGGGTATTTCGTAATCGTGGCGAATCCCCACTCGTAGGCGATATTGTAGAGTATACAATGGAAACTGAAGGCTCTGATGGGACAATACAAAAGATTTTTGAGCGCCAAAATGAATTAGTACGTCCGCCAATTGCGAATATTGATCAAGGTATTTTGGTGTTTTCTGTAAAGGAACCGAATTTCAATACCATCTTACTGGATCGTTTTTTAGTTGTGTTAGAATCCTTCCATGTACATCCTATTATTTGTTTAACAAAAATGGATTTGCTAGAAAATGATGAACGTGATGAATTACAAAATTATATAGCAGATTATGAAAGCATGGGCTATACAGTCTT
>NZ_CP173154.1:1571005-1690144 GCF_044986265.1 Lysinibacillus sp. S1 | reverse complement strand
GAAGAAGAATTAGTAGAACGGTTACGTCCTATTTTAAAGGGAAAAACCACCGTTTTAGCTGGCCAATCGGGCGTTGGGAAATCAACTTTGCTTAATACGCTCATTCCAGAGTTGAACTTAAAAACGGGTATTATATCCCAAAGCTTAGGACGGGGTAAACATACTACTCGACATGTTGAACTGATAGAGGTCTGTGATGGTTTATTAGCAGATACGCCTGGATTTAGTTCCTTTGATTTTGACGAAATTGAGAAAGAAGAATTAGGTGTATGTTTTCCTGAAATGGCTAGAGTAGCGGATGATTGTAAATTTAGAGGTTGCTTACACTTGAAAGAGCCAAAATGTGCAGTAAAGGCAGCAGTAGAAGCAGGGGAAATTCGAGACTACCGCTACAAGCATTATGAACAATTTATGCAAGAAATTATGGATCGAAAGCCGAGGTATTAATGATGATACAAATAGCACCATCAATTTTAGCAGCAAATTTTGCAAAGTTAGGTGAAGAAGTAAAGGAAGTAGAGCAAGCAGGTGCACAACTTATTCATATTGATGTAATGGATGGTCACTTTGTACCGAATATTTCATTTGGTTCTATTGTATTGGATGCTATCCGTCCATTAACGAAGTTACCATTAGATGTGCATTTAATGATAGAAAATCCAGATCAGTATATTGAACAGTTCGCAAAAGCTGGAGCAGATTATATTACAGTACATGTAGAAGCATGCCGTCATTTACATCGAACAATTCAATTAATCCGTTCTTTTGGTGTAAAAGCGGGTGTCGTATTAAATCCACATACACCGATAGAATCAATTCAACACATTTTAGAAGATATTGATATGGTATTATTAATGACTGTTAATCCTGGATTCGGTGGACAAAAATTTATTCATTCTGTTGTACCTAAAATTGAAGCATTATCAACAATAATTAAGGAGCGAGGCTTAGATATTGCCATTGAAATTGATGGTGGTATTACTGCTGAAACAATTGTGCCATGTGCACAGGCTGGAGCGACAATTTTTGTAGCTGGGTCAGCTATCTATAGTAAAGAAGATCGAACAGCTGCTCTTCAAGAGATTTTACTAGCTGGTGAGGCAGCGATTAAAGGATGACGACAGTCGTTGTTTGTGCAGGTGGTCCAAAAAATGAGCTTTGTTCATTTTCATCGTTTCAGCAACAACAGGATGTTGTGTTTATCGGGGCTGATCGTGGCGCTTTATATTTAATTGAGCAAGGAATTACGCCCCATGCTATTGTTGGTGATTTTGATTCTTTAACGGATGAAGAATATCGACAAGTAATGGCACAAACCAATGATCAACAACGTTTTCAAGAAGAGAAAAATGAAACAGACACGGATTTAGCTTTGCTTAAAGCCTATACGTTTGCACCACAAGAAATTATTTTGACAGGTGTGACGGGTGGGCGTTTAGATCATTACGAGGCAGCTGTTCGTTCTATTTATCGGTTACAAAAAGAGCATCCTCAAATTGAGTTAAAGATAATCAATCATACTAATATGTTGCAATTTTTACTACCAGGTACACATACAATTTATGCAGATGATCGATACCGATACTTGTCTTTTTTTGCTCACGAGGAGCCTATTCAAGGTGTAACATTACGACAAGTAAAATATGAAACAACGAATGAGGAAATTTCCTTAGGAACATCTCGATTTACAAGTAATGAAATAATAGGAACTTCAGGGTCTATATCTTTCTCGCAAGGCATATGTTTAATGATAAGAAGCATAGATTAGCGTAAGGGGGAGAGAGTCCTGAAAGTATATACGTTCCAATTGCCGAAATTCGTGAGTAGTATCAMRCGTACGTGTAYYWWCYYATTTAAAAWAGATAAGAAAGTAAAAAAATCCGACTAGTGTTAGTCGGATTTTTTACTTTCTTCTAGAATACTAATCAAGAAAAAAATCGATTGCGCTCAATGCGAAATCGATTTTTTAGAAGCAGCGATTAAACGCGCTCGATTTTACCTGATTTTAATGCACGAGCAGAAACCCATACACGTTTTGGTTTACCGTCAACTAAGATACGAACTTTTTGAAGGTTAGCACCCCAAGTACGTTTGTTAGCGTTCATAGCGTGGGAACGGTTGTTACCAGTACGAGCTTTACGTCCAGTGATTACACATTGTTTTGGCATGTTGTATTCCCTCCTTACTGTTGATGCTGAAAGATTATTATTTCAGTTCGGTATTTCACATACCATAATAATTTAACATACGATGGCGTTCAGTGCAACAGTTTTCACATAACCTTTCAAGAAAAAAACCTTTACAGACATAAAACATTTATGAAAAGTAGAGAAGTTTAATGGGGAATAGTTCTCCTATCCTTTTCCTCGATAACCAAGTTTCAGCGATACACGTCTACCAGTATCAACTAATCGCTCAATCAATGTATTAATATGATCTTGAGAGACATTAAAGTTTACAAAACCAATACTGACTGCTCCTATCACTTCACCAAAACCATCTAAAACAGWGACAGCAATAGAGGAAGTACCTGCAGTTCGWTCTCCATGACTTMTTGCATAGCCTTGTTGTCGAATTTGGTGAAGCTGCTCCTCTAATTCGGCCATTTCATCTTTAGTTACTAGTTGCTCTAGAATTTCTTTGGATTGTAGCGCTGACATTGAGGCGAGTATGGCCTTATTGGCCGCTCCGATATGCATAGGTATGCGAATACCCAACTGATCATAAATACGAATCGGATTAGCTGCACTGTCTATCCGTTCTATAATAATCGTATCTAATCCAGCTGGTTTACTTAAATAAACGCTTTCTTCAACCTCCCTGGCTAATCGTTCTAACTCAGGTCTGATTTTGCTAATATAATCCATCGTATCATATACCTGTAAGCCAAGTTCCATCCATATGGTTCCAAGCCGATAATATTTAGTCTGTTCATCTTGCTCAATCATCCCTTGTTTAATCATGGCTTTTAAAATTCTATGTAAAGTACTTAGCGGTAAATCGCATTTTGTAGAAAGCTCTGAAATGGACAAGCTACTGTCGTTTGCATCAGCAGCTAAAACCTTGGCAATTGTCATCGCCCGCTCTAATAATTGCATTTGTCCCACCTCCCTTCATCCTATTTTATTTTTATTCTCCATCTACGTCTAGTTCCAATATTCCCGTACAAATCAGAAGTCTAAACAAATGCTTATTTTAATACACGAAAGCTACAAAAGGATCCTTTAAGGCTTCTTTAATAAACGACAGCATTTTTTCCAAGCGTGAACGCAATCTAGATTAAAAGAAAAATAAAAGTTTTHTAAATMTATTGACAGTATADCATAAAACRAATATATTCTTCATWBHAAYWTWCYTCTTAANGRDAACGTHKTCHACTATGCGGWWMTGAKGTGWAWGGAATGCATTATTGTTCATCAATGTATGCGCCTTTGAAACATGTTATTGTAAAAGATCCAAAAGATGCTTTCCGAAGCCAGACACATCTTAGTGAGGAATGGAAAACATTTAACTACTTATCTGAGCCTGATTATGAAGAAGCTCTAAGCGAATACGCTGAATTTATTGGGATTCTTGGAAAGTATGTTGAGACTATTGAATATCTGCCTATAGCAGATGAAGTAGGATTAGATTCTCTTTATGCACATGATCCAGTTAAATTCACTCCAAATGGTGCCATAATACTGAAATCAGGCAAAAAATTAAGACAACCAGAAGCAGCAGTATACAAGGACTTTTTACGGCAAAAAGGTATACCAATAATTGGTGAACTTACTGGAGAGGCAGTTTCAGACGGTGGAGATATTGTTTGGCTAGATGATCGAACGCTCGTTGTGGGTAGAGGTTATCGAACAAACGATGAAGCCATTCGTCAGTTAAAGGAAATGACAGCCGATATGGTAGATGAATTTATAGTTGTACAACTACCACATGATCTTGGTGAAGCTGAATGTTTACATTTAATGTCTTTCATAAGTATGGTAGACCGAGATTTAGCTGTTGTGCATTCGCGTTTAATGCCAGTATTTTTCAGACAACTGHTAATTGAGCGTGGCATCCAGCTAGTAGAAGTACCTAMAGATGAATAHGATTCGTTAGGCTGTAATGTTTTAGCGCTTGCACCAAGGGTATGTGTGATTCCTCAAGGCAACAAAGAAACAAAGCAACAGCTACTTGATGCTGGAGCAACTGTGTACGAATATAAAGGCGATGAAATTACTGTTAAAGGAACAGGTGGGCCGACTTGCCTAACTTGCCCAGTAGTAAGAGGATAAAGGAGAARATGAATATGTTTAAAAATGTTATTGTTAAAAATCCAGGAAATAGTTTTGTAAACGGTTTAACAACTAGTGATTTAGGAAAGCCGATTTTAGAAAAATTATTTGAACAACATGAACATTATGTAKAGGCTTTADAAAAATGMGGWGDAGAAGTWACACAATTACCAGCAAATGAAGCATTTCCAGATTCAACATTTGTAGAGGATACAGCTGTWTTMWYGCMTGAATWTGTTATTATATCGAATCCTGGAGCAGCAGCTCGTAACCGCGAAATTGAAGAAATCGAACCAGCTGTAAAGCAATTCTATGAAAAAATTTACTATATTAAAGGTTCTGGAACACTTGATGGTGGAGATGTACTACAAGCAGAGAAAAAGTTTTACGTAGGGATCTCAGAGCGCACAAATGAAGAAGGCGCTCAGCAATTTAAAGAGATTGTTGAACTAGAAGGTTATGAAGCAACTATTATTCCATTAAAAGAATTCTTCCACTTAAAAACTGGAATTGCCTATGTTGGGGAGAATCGTATGGTGCTAGCTGGTGAATTTGTCGATCATCCTGCATTTGAATCTTACGAAAAAATCGTGATTCCTAAAGAGGATGAATATTCAGCTAACTGTATTCAAGTAAATGATTATATTATTATTCCAGCTGGCTATCCAGAAACAAATCGTAAATTACTGGACCTTGGCTATCAAACAATTGAACTTGATATGTCTGAATTTAGAAAACACGATGGTGGTTTAAGCTGTTTATCATTACGTTTTTAAGTAAATCTAACAATACCCAATCAATTTAAAAGAGAAAATTGATTGGGTACTTTCATTCTTAAAATATCTGAATATTTAATATTTTTACATTATATGGGAAGTATCTCTGTATACASWWYWRASGSSRYCRRCKWYMCWAYMWTCAATKAAAGCGTTCGATGAAAAGTCGTCACTTGTTAATGCTTTCACTTGGGGGTGTTATTGGAACAGGCTTATTTTTAAATGTAGGCTATACCATTAACCAGGCAGGACCCGGCGGTGCACTGATTGGTTACTTATTTGGTGGCTTAATTTTGTTTATGGTCATGAATTGTCTTGGGGAATTGGCTGTTTACATGCCTGTTACAGGTTCTTTCCAAACATATGCAACACGTTTCATTAGTCCTTCAGCCGGTTTTTCATTAGGTTGGATGTATTTTGTCGGATCTGCTGCCACAGCAGGCGTTGAATTTACGGCTGCAGGTATTTTAATGCAGCATTGGTTTCCAAGTGTACCAATTTGGATATGGTGTGCTGTGTTTATGGTTCTTTTATTTGTCTTAAATGCTTTAACAACGAAGGGCTTTGCTGAAGCAGAGTTCTGGTTTGCTAGTATAAAAGTTGTTGCAGTGATTGCATTTATCATTATTGGTGGAGCAGCAATCTTTGGTTTAATTCCATTAGCAGATCGTCCTACTCCACATCTCACAAATTTAGCACCTTCTGGTTTATTCCCAGCAGGTATTACGATTATTTTTGTCACAATGATGAATGTAATTTTTTCTTATCAGGGATCAGWGCTGGTGGGTATTGCAGYAGKGGAGACCGAGAACCCTGAAAAAAATATTCCTAGAGCGATTCGTACAATTCTATTTAGAATCATCGTTTTCTATATTGCTTCCRTTATTGTATKATVGGCAATATTCCCAGCATCAGAGCTTGGGCTTATGGAAAGTCCATTTGTCACGTTAATGAATTTAGCTGGTGTACCATATGCAGCTGGTATCATGAACTTTGTTATTTTGACAGCTATTTTATCAGTCGGTAATTCATGTTTATATGCATCAACACGTTTATTATTTTCCATGTCACAAGAGGGGATGGCGCCCAAGTTATTTGGTCGATTAACGAAAAATAAAGTACCTTTAAATGCGCTTGTTTTTACGATGGTATTCTCACTCTTATCTTTATTAACTAGTGTAATGGAAGCTGATGCTGTATTTGTATTACTAATGTCGGTAGCAGGTATATCTGTCACAATTTCATGGATGGGGATATGTGCTTCTCAGTTAATGTTCCGTTATCGCTATGTGAAGTCGGGAGGAAATGTGGCTGATCTAAAATTTAAAACACCACTATTCCCGTTGATTCCAGTATTTTGTATAATCTTTTGTGTTTTAATTTTAGTATTTTTAGCGTTTGATCCAACGCAAAGGATTGGTTTACTATACGGGATTGGCTTCTTTATTGCCTGTATGATTTTTTATCAATTGAAMTTAAAGAAAGCGGCGACTGCTGCTACAGATAGCAAAAGTGAAGAAACACTAGAAGTTCGTTAATCGTACCTCTAACGAATGGGAGTAAAAGGAGAAAAAATCATGAATACTTTTATGTGGGATACACCCGAAAAACTACGTGCCCTATTATGTGAACTTGTGAGCTGGGAAAGCCGAACATTAACGGAGGGTGAAAATAAATTTGCCTTTCGACGAANAGAAAAANWRNTNMMGCWYCCATATTTTGAAAAGCACCCAGACTTGATTGAATTACATGATGCAGGACTTGGCAGAAATGCAGTGACAGCCTTCTATAAGCATCCAACCGCAACTGAAACCGTTGTGTTAATCAGTCACTTCGATACCGTGCATACAGAAGAATATGGTGAACTAGAGCCGTTAGCCTTTTCTCCAGAAGAACTAACGAAAAAGCTAATGGAACCTAAATACCTAAAAGATTTACCAGAGGCAGCTCGCATTGATTTGGCGTCTGGGAATTATTTATTTGGACGCGGCACAATGGATATGAAAATGGGTCTTGCCTTACACATGCAGTTGMWCGAAAAGGCAMGCYTTRAGCWWTGNMSGATWAAKTKGATTTTAWMAACGGTKCCTGAKGAGGAAATCAACGCTGCTGGTATGAGAGCGGCTGTTGTGGAACTGGTGAGACTGCGGGAACAGCATGGCTTAACCTATAAATTATTTTTAAATAGTGAGCCATCGTTTTCACAAGGGCCTTCGGATACGAATGAATATATTTATTCAGGTACAATTGGTAAAATCATGCCTGCTGCTTTGTTCTACGGAAAAGAGACACATGTTGGTGAGCCATTAAAAGGGATGACGGCTCCCTTTATCGCTTCCTATATGACACAGCATATGGAGTGGAATCCCCTTTTCCGTGAAACAGATTTAGGCGAAAGCACACCACTACCCGTCTCTCTACAATTAAAAGATTTAAAAATGGAGTATTCTACACAAACACCATACCGTGCGGCGGCACTTTACAATGTCTTTTTGTTAAAACGTACAGCGGCTGAGGTGATGGCTATTTTTGAGGAAGTTGCGTTACAGGCAATGGCTGCTTGCAATGCGCACTATCAGGACATTTGTACACGCGAAAATGTTCAGGGTGTGGGCAAGGTAAAGGTCTTACGCTATGAGGCATTATTGGAGCATGCGATCCATAAGTTAGGAGCTGAGGAAGTACAAGCGATTAAGCACCAGGTTCAGCAGCATCCTGCATGGGATGATCGTGAAAAATCCATTCGTATTGTGGATCAGCTCATGATTCGCTGTCAGGAATTAGCACCTGCCACAGTTCTGTTATATGCACCACCTTACTATCCAGCCATTAATTCATCCAACCATCCATTAGTGAAACAGTCGATTGAATTAATGAAGCAAACAGCTCAAACATTTGATATTGAGGTGGAGCAGATCCACTACTTTAACGGAATTTGTGATTTAAGCTATGTCAATTATTCAGATGCATCCAATGAGTGGCTAGCATTTGAACGGAACACACCTGTATGGGGCGATACGTATCATATTCCATTCAAAGAGATGGCGGCATTACAAGGTCCTGTCTTAAATGTCGGTCCATTTGGTAAGGATGCCCATCAAAAAACAGAACGATTGCATGTGGATAGTGCGTTTAAAGAGATGCCTGTTATGATTGACACGCTTATTAAAAGTCTATTTTAGCCAAATAAATTTTTTTTTTCGATATTTAATTGAATACAATGTAAAMAGTTAAAGATGAAAAGGAACAAACAAGGAAGGTCGTCTGAAAGGTTCATATTGACTTGTATAGAGAGAGATCATGACGATACATATAGGACATTATAATTATTTGAAAGTGGGCATGAGGAGAGAGCATGATGGAAAATCAAGAAAAATTAGCTTTTTCTATTCGCGAAGAAATGGTTCAGTCGAATTTAAAAGGGATGAGAATAGTTGCTTGGACACTCATGTATGTATCAGTCATTATTTCGTTAATACATTATGGAGAGGTATTTTTTGTGAAGGCGGAAAGAGCCATGGTTCCCGTCTATATTGCCATTCATATCGCTATGTTTTATATAGATGTTGCAGTATTATTGTTTATCCGAGAAAAGCGAATTCATATTACTCCTGTTAATATACAGAAGTATGAACGGTTGGTTGTTGTTTATATTTACACAATAATGCTTTTGATTACTGCGATATCGGTATTGGATGTTTACTTTTTCCGTCATGCAGCACTCTATGAGGTTATTTTAATCATTATTTGTACAGTATTCGCGTTACCTTTACGAAAAATTGTCTGGATTATTTTGCTTTCTGCATCAGCCATTATTGTGAGTGCATATATGAGTGCTGGAATATCGAGTGAAAATATAAAAATTATATTACCCATGTCATTATTAATACCTATTGGTGTAATGATTCAATATCAGACCTATAAGGTTCGTAAACAAATCCATACCCAGCATATTTTATTGAATGAGGAAATGACTAAAACGAAGCGACTATCAGAATTGTTGGCTATTAAAAATAATGAATTAGCAGAGCAAGCATTAAAAGATTCTTTAACGAATCTACCTAATCGACGTGCATTTAACCAAAAATTGAATAAGATAGGACAGCAACTTTATCACACACAACCTTTAACAGTCATAATGATTGATATTGATTGCTTTAAAAAATTTAATGATTATTATGGTCATTTGCAGGGAGATGCAGCAATTGTCAAAGTCGCATCTCTATTGGAGGAAATTGCAGGGAAGTATAATGCATTTGTTGCCCGTTGGGGTGGCGAGGAGTTTGTTATGATAAGCCAGCATACTCATAAGGTTGCTGAACCTGTATGTGAAGAAATCTTAGAAGAAATTCGACAACTTAATATACCGCATTTACAATCTACTATTGCCCAACAAGTTACTGTTAGTATTGGAATGTGTCAAGCTAAAATCGCAAAATATGAGCATTTACAAACATGTTGTGAATTAGCTGACCAAGCGCTATATTTGGCAAAGCAAAACGGACGAAATAACTATTTCTGCAAAATGGCAATTTTTGATGAAGAAGCAAATGCGTCTATTTGAAGTCAGAAAACGTTGCTACAAAGCCCTTCAATACCCCCTTAGGTTGCTTAAATTATAACGAAAGTGTTACAATATAGTTTAGTCAAAAAGARMCAAGGGGGCATTTCTATGTCAATTGAATTAAACAATGAATTCGGCCAAATTGATATTTCAACAGATGTACTTGCACAAATTGCTGGTGGAGCTGCTGTAGAATGCTACGGTATTGTTGGCATGGCATCTAAACATCAAATTCGTGATGGTCTAACTGATATTTTACGTAAAGAAAACTTCGCAAAAGGTGTTGTAATTCGACAACAGGACGACGATTTACATATAGATATGTACATTATTGTTAGTTACGGGACAAAAATTTCGGAAGTGGCTTATCAAGTACAATCGAAAGTGAAATATACAGTAGATAAAACATTAGGTATGAGCGTAAAATCTGTCAGTATCTTTGTACAGGGCGTTCGTGTAGCGAATTAAGAGGAGGAACTAAATCGAATGCAGTCTTTAGACGGTATAAAGTTTGCTGAAATGGTACAAATGGGGGCGCATCACCTATACCAAAATGCAAATTATGTAGATTCATTAAATGTTTTCCCCGTTCCAGATGGTGATACAGGTACAAATATGAACTTATCGATGACATCTGGTGCAAAGGAAACTGTGAAAAAGGGGTATGGGCGGATTGGTAAAACAGCACAGGCATTATCAAAAGGCTTGTTAATGGGAGCGCGTGGGAATTCAGGCGTTATTCTATCTCAGTTATTCCGTGGTTTTGGGAAGTTTATTGAGAAGGAGTCAACAATTGATGCAAAGGGCTTTGCTGGAGCATTCCAAGCGGGTGTTGATACGGCATATAAAGCTGTTATGAAGCCAGTAGAAGGAACAATTTTAACGGTGGCACGTGAAGCTGCGAAAAAAGGTGTAGAAGTAGCAGAAACTGAAAACGATATCATTGCCGTAATGGAAGCTTTTACAGCAGAGGCAAAGGCATCGTTGGATCGTACACCTGACCTACTGCCTGTTTTAAAAGAAGTTGGTGTGGTAGATAGTGGTGGTCAAGGCTTACTATTTGTGTATGAAGGATTTTTAGCTTCCTTAAAGGGGGAGGCTCTTCCGGAGAAAAATGATGCGACGCTAGATGATTTAATCAATGCAGAACATCATAGAGCCCAAGATTTCATGAACACTGCTGATATTGAATTTGGTTACTGTACAGAAATAATGGTACGCTTAGAAGAAGGAAAAGAACCTTTTAATGAAGAACAATTCCGTAATGAATTAAACCCTTTAGGTGATTCTTTACTTGTTATTTCAGATGAGGAAATTGCGAAGGTTCATATCCATTCCGAGCAACCAGGTTCTGTTCTATCAATTGGCCAAAAATACGGTAGTCTTATAAAAATTAAAGTTGATAATATGCGTGAGCAGCATTCAGCAATCGTTGGCGAGGAACATAAAGCCCCTACGCCTGCTAAAAAAGTAGAAAAACATCCATATGCTATTGTAACGATTGCTATGGGTGAAGGTGTGGCAGAATTATTGCGCTCTATCGGTGCTTCCTATGTCATTGAAGGCGGTCAAACAATGAATCCTTCAACTGAAGATATCGTGAAGGCTGTACAAGAAATCGGTGCAGAGAAAGTATTAATCTTACCGAATAATAAAAATATAGTGATGGCAGCGGAGCAAGCGGTTGAACTATTAGAAATTGATGCAGCAGTAGTTCCTACGAAGACGATTCCTCAAGGAATGGCAGCGATTTTAGCGTTTAACCCAGAGGCAGCTGTTGATGTAAATAAAAAAACAATGTCAGAAGCATTTACAAATGTGAAGACAGGTCAAGTTACCTATGCAGTGCGTGATACATCTATTGATGGTGTTGAAATTCACAAAGATGATTTTATGGCATTGGCAGAAGGAAAAATTGTCCTTTCTACACCAGCACTAAAGGATGCAGCTGAAAAAGTAATTAAGGATTTAGTTAATGAAGATGCTGAGATTGTTACAGTCATTTATGGTGAAGATACAACTGAACAAGCTGCCTCTGAGTTGGTAGCTTTCATAGAAGAGAACTATCCGGATGTAGAAGTTGAATTATTTGATGGTAAACAAGGGTTATATCCATATATTATTTCAGTAGAATAATTACATGCTACTTTGCTATTCCGTAAAGAAAGCAGTGCACAAAACGTGTACTGCTTTTGTTTATGCTACAAAGAGAATGTTGGATTAAATTTATTAAAAACGTACTAAATATGAATCATTCAATGTACGTACCCACAGGATATAAAATTTGGAAATATTGGAATGTCGCCGCTTTCGTAGTTGTGTATATATGGTACGGACAATAAATAAGCATAAATATTTACTATAAATTATAGTAGTGGTAATTTTCTGAAAGTTGATAAATTAAATGCTTTACTTTTATAGTAACTATCAAGCATGATATAAATAAAMATAAATATTATTATACGGATAGAATAGAGGRGTGTTTGTATGAAGTTTACTTCAGTATTTGATATTATTGGACCAGTCATGATTGGGCCTTCCTCCTCTCATACGGCAGGAGCAGCTCGCATCGGGCGTGTTGCAAGGGATTTATTTGGTAGACAACCTAAATGGGCAAAAATTCATTTATATGGATCGTTTGCAGAAACGTATAGAGGGCATGGTACAGATGTTGCGATTGTAGGAGGCTTATTAAATTACGATACATTTGATGATCGTATTAAAACGGCATTTGAAGATGCCAAAAAAGCAGGATTAGAATACGAATTCATTCCTGANNNNGCTAATACCGAGCATCCAAATACGGCTCGACTTGTCATTGGAGACGATGAAGGGGAAATGTCAGTAGTCGGTATTTCWATTGGTGGCGGAAAAATTGAAGTCAGTGAAGTCAATGGCTTTAAGTTACGTTTAACTGGTGGTATGCCAGCTATTCTTGTTGTTCATGACGATCGTGCTGGCTGTATTGCCAATGTAGCCAATTGCTTGGCGATGCATGAAGTCAACATTGGGCATATGGAGGTATCACGTATCGAACGAGGTTTAACTGCTTTGATGGTGATTGAAGTTGATCAAAACATTGAGGATAAGGTGCTACAGCAAATATCTTTAATTCCATATATTACAAAGGTCTCAAAAATTAATAACTAAGGAGGTGTCCCGTGATGGACGTTTTATTTCATAATGTTCGTGAACTTGTTGAACGAGCAGAGAAAGAAGATAAATTAATATCAGAAATTATGATTGAACAAGAAATATTGATAACTGGTAGAACGCGTGAAGAAATCATCCAGCAAATGGATCGAAATTTAACAGTGATGGAAGAAGCAATTGAACGTGGATTACAAGGTGTGCAATCAGTAACAGGTTTAACTGGTGGGGATGCCGTATTACTTCAAAATTATATTGCACAAGGAAAGTCACTTTCAGGTGATTTATTATTAGATGCAGTAAGTAAAGCGGTTGCAACTAATGAAGTAAATGCTGCAATGGGAACAATCTGTGCAACACCAACAGCAGGTTCAGCAGGTGTAGTACCAGGAACACTGTTTGCAGTAAAAAACAAACTAAATCCAACTCGTGAGCAAATGATTCGTTATTTATTTACGTCAGGAGCATTTGGATTTGTGGTAGCCAATAACGCTTCCATTTCTGGGGCTGCTGGTGGTTGTCAGGCAGAGGTTGGTTCAGCTGCAGGTATGGCTGCCGCTGCTATTGTCGAAATGGCTGGAGGTACACCACAGCAATGTTCAGAAGCATTTGCCATTACATTAAAAAACATGCTAGGTCTTGTTTGTGATCCAGTGGCAGGCTTGGTTGAAGTGCCTTGTGTCAAACGTAATGCAATGGGTGCATCTAACTCCCTAGTAGCGGCGGATATGGCACTTGCTGGTGTAACAAGTCGTATTCCATGTGATGAAGTAATTGGTGCTATGTATCGCATTGGACAATCTATGAGTCCTAATCTTAAAGAGACGGCACGAGGCGGTCTAGCAGCAACACCAACAGGGAAGGCGATCAGTAAAGCCATCCTTGAAAATGGTGGCTTACAAAGCATTAAAGCACTTCAATAAAAATAAGAAACATGCTATCTAAATAGGTAGCATGTTTTTATGTTGGTTGATAACTTACTGGAAAGAAAAAACCTCTTACGTACATTGTCGATTTAAGTATAATTAAATTTTAATAAGGAAATATATTTATCTTAATTATATAGCAGGGACGTGAATAGAGATGGATTTGCGTAATTTGAAAACATTTCATGTTGTTTCAACTTACCTCAACTTTACAAAAGCGGCTGAAATTCTTAATTATAGCCAGCCTACAATTAGCCAACAGATTAAAGCGTTAGAGGAAGAGTTAGGGCATATCTTAATTAATCGAATGGGTAAGAAAATGTTTCTTTCTCAAGTAGGAAAAATAGTAAAGGAACATACAGATCAATTATTTGGGATTATTGAGGAAATGGAACAGGATTTGAAGAATTTCGAAAAGCCATTTGGTCATTTGACAATCGCTGCACCAGAGTTTTATTGCGGCTATTATTTATCACATATTATCGGTTCGTTTTTAAAACAGTACCCTCAGGTAAACCTAAAACTTCTTTGTGCCAATAGTAAAGAAACAGCCAAACTTGTGAGTTCAAACCAAGCAGATATAGGTTTTGTAGCTGGATCCCCTAGTTACGCTGGTGTAGAGGGGATTTTATTGGAGGAAGAGGATTTAGTATTGGTTGGAAATCCGCTTATTATAAAGGATCGCACTGTGCAGGAAATATTTGATGATTATCCCTTTATAACCTATGGAATGGATGACTGTATTGTCAGTTGCCTGCAAGAAATTAAGTGTAAGCCACAAACAATAGTGGAATTTGGAAGCGAGGAAGCAATTAAGAGAGCAGTAATGGAACAAGT
The DNA here is from genome assembly GCF_044986265.1 of Lysinibacillus sp. S1. NCBI lineage: Bacteria > Bacillati > Bacillota > Bacilli > Caryophanales > Bacillaceae > Lysinibacillus > Lysinibacillus sp. S1. The sequence continues at coordinate 1,675,617 of NZ_CP173154.1, read as the reverse complement.
GGGTCTAGCCTTGTTGAGTGATATTATTATTCAAAAAGAGGTAACAAAAGGGAGTCTTCAAGTTCTGTACCGATTCCCTAAAAAGTTACCTACTTATTTAATTTTTCCTCAAAATGCTAAAACATTTAGTAATGTAAGTACATTTATTGATTTAGTTAAAGACACATGGAAAACAATTTAATTGGTTTGTATATCGAAAAGAATGAAAAGAATGTTGCTGCCTGGTGAAATCGCAGGGATGTAACGTTCTTTTTATTTGTAATTTTTTTGATGTATCCCGATGAATTTATATGTAAATTTATCAATAGTAACTATTCAAAATAGTAATTTTTTATTTATTTTTTTATCAATTACAATGAATAAGACGGAAATTTCAAAAAAAGGGGATGGCTTTTTATGTTGGAGAGATATGTTACGTATTGATAGTGGACATAAAAATTTGTTTTTATTCAATGATTCAATTAAGGAGGATGGCGGATGAGTAAATTTATAGCTAATAAAGAAATAGAGCAACAAAAAGGAATTAATGTTTATGTGTTAATCTTTTGCCTTATTGTTATATCATCTATTTTAACGTATTTTATTCCAGCTGGTTCATTTCAACGGGAAGAAGTTAATGGACGTCAAGTGATTCAACCTGGGACATTTAGTTTTACAGATATGAACCCCATTGGATTTTTGGATATTTTTAGCAGTGTACATTCAGGCATGATGCAAGGAGCAAGTATTATTTTCTTCGTATTGATTGTAGGAGGTACCTTTGGAATACTATCAGCCACAGGGGCATTAGAATCCTTTATCGCCATGCTATCTGTAAAAATGGCAAAACGCGAAATGTTAATAATACCAGTATTAATGTTGTTTTTCGCCTGTGCTGGGTCATTAATGGGGATGTCTGATGAAACGATTGTATATGTAGGGATTCTTGCACCGCTTGCTGTTGCCCTAGGGTTTGATGCAATTACAGGTTTTGCAATTGTTATTCTTGGTGCATCTGTCGGATTTTCGGCAGCTGTTATGAATCCGTTTACAGTAGGAATAGCGCAAGAGATTGCGGGCTTGCCATTATTTTCAGGAATTGCTTTTCGAATTGTCATTTTTATTGTCTTATACACAGTAGCAACAATATATGTTTATCGCTATGCAAGAAAAGTGAAAAATAATCCTAAACTCGGCTTTTATGGAAATTTTCGCAATGATGAGGGTGATTTCGTACAGGGGAATTCGAAAATGGAAATAAGACATAAGCTTGTTATGGCTACATTTCTTTTGAATTTTATCGTATTGATGTACGGGGTTGTAAAACTAGGTTGGTACATTACTGAAATAGCTGGTTTATTTTTATTGTTTGGTATTTTAATGGGGCTTATTGGCAAATTATCACCTTCGCATATTGCTAATTCATTTATGAAGGGCGCAGGTGATTTAGTTGGTGGCGCTCTTATCATTGGGTTAGCTCAGTCTATTTTAGTGATTTTCAATAACTCAGGATTAATTGATACAATTCTCTTTTACACATCTGCATTGCTTGATTCAGTTCCACCTGCACTAAATGCTGTAGGGATGTTTATCTTCCAGTTATTTTTAAATTTTTTAGTACCATCAGGAAGTGGACAGGCTGCCTTAACGATGCCAATTATGGCACCTTTATCAGATATGATCGGTGTTACAAGACAAACAGCCGTACTTGCCTATCAATTTGGCGATGGTATGTCGAATATTATATTCCCAACAGTAGGTTTTTTAATGGCGGGATTATCAATTGCGGGTATTCCTTGGGGTAAATGGATAAAGTGGATTTTTCCGTTTATGCTTATTCAAGTAACAGTTGCGGTAATATCGCTCATTATTGCACAAGTCATACAATACGGACCTTTCTAAAGGAGTTTAACAATGGAAATAATGAATATAAAAAAATTAGCAGAAAAGGCAATAGAGGATCGCCGTCATCTGCACCAATACCCAGAGCTTTCTGGTGAAGAATACGAAACAAGTGAGTTTATTCGCAAAAGACTAGAGGAGTTAGATATAGAAATTCTAGATTATGAACCTCCAGGTGTAGTGGCGTTTATAAAAGGGACAAAGGGAACAAAAACTATTGCATTACGTGCCGATATAGATGCCTTACCTATAAAAGAAGAGGGAGACAAACCGTACATTTCAGACAGGCAAGGTGTTGCTCATATGTGTGGCCATGATGGTCATACAGCGATTTTATTAGCAGTTGCAACATGGATAAGCTTAAATAGAGAGAAAATCGAGCCGAATATCAAGCTTATATTTCAATCAGCAGAGGAAATCACGCCAAGTGGCGCTGATTTATTAATTCAAAAAGGTGTGTTGGAAGATATAGATGCTATTTTTGGCATTCACTTATGGCAAGGTTTAGAGAAAGGGAAGATAGGTTTAACACATGGACCGATGATGGCTTCTATTGATGATTTTGAAATTATAATTCAAGGGTATGGTGGTCATGGTTCGATGCCACATGAAACAATTGATCCTATTTATATAGCTAGCCATTTAATGCAAGCTTTTCAAAGTATCATAAGTAGAAATGTCAATCCTATCGATGCGGGTGTCATTACAGTTGGTAATATACAAGCGGGAACCACTTATAATATTATTCCTGATACGGCAAAATTAACTGGAACGATCAGAGCATTGACACCGAACACTGTAAAAATCATTAAAACGAAAATGGTAAGTTTAACAGAAGGGATTTGCCGAGCATTTGGAGCAGAAGGAAAAATCGATTTTATTTTAGGAACACCTCCGCTCGTCAATGATCCAACACAATCACGATTTATTGAATCGATTGTACGGGAACAATTCGGAGATACCGCATTTAAGGTAGTCGAACCAGTCATGGGTGGAGAAGATTTTTCTTATTATTTACAACATAAGCCTGGAGCATTTGTTTTTGTAGGTATGGGTGGTGAAAAAAGCCAATATCCACATCATCATCCACGATTTGATCTAGATGAAGATGTTTTCCCTGATGCGATTCAACTATTTATAAATATTATCTTGCAACATAAATAATCAGACTATTTATACGAAAAGGAGTTTTACATCGTGATAAAAAAGATTGAAGTGTTTGCAGCACGTTTACAATTAAAGGAACCCTTCGTTATTTCTTATGTTCATTTAGATGATATGCCAACTATTCTTACCAGAATCGAGACGGATGAGGGTGTAGTTGGCTGGGGCGAAGCTGTGCCTGATCAAAATGTGACGGGTGAAACTTGGGAGAGCACGTATCACGTTATTAAACATGAACTAGCGCCATTACTGATTGATGAAGATCCATTTGCAGTAGACCGTATCCATAAAAAGTTTAATGAAAAAATTGATGGAGTCCCTTCAGCAAAAGCCGCATTGGACATTGCACTCTACGATTTGATGGGGAAAATGACTGGTCAACCAGTTTATCAATTAATTGGTGGAAAAGCACATGAGGAATTACAGGTGCCAAGAGTGATTAGCATTAAGAGTCCTGAGGAAATGGCTAAAGATGCAAGTGAATTTGTAAAATCGGGTTTCCGTAATATTAAAATTAAGGTTGGTACAAATGCTGATTTAGATATTGCTCGTATTCGTGCTGTAAGAGAAGCAATAGGTGAGGAGGTGCAACTGCGAGTAGATGCCAATCAAGGTTGGAATAGAATGGAGACACTAAAAGTAATAAGAGAAACTACAGCTTGTCATGTAGACTGGTACGAGCAACCTGTAAAAGCACATGATTTAAGAGCGTTAAAAGAAATCAGAGCCCTTTCACCTTGTAGTATTATGGTAGACGAAGGTGTTCATAATATTTATGATTTAGTCGATGTCATAGAAATGCGTGCTGCCGATATGCTAAATATAAAATTAATGAAATCAGGTGGAATCTATCCAGCTTTAGCGCTTGCAAGTCTTGCGGAGGCTGCAGAGATGCCTTGCCAAGTTGGCTCTATGGTTGAATCAGCAATCGGAACAATGGCTGGGGCACACCTAGCCATCAGTAAGTCGATTATCCATACAAACGAGATGGTCGGACCATTAATGTTTGTAAAAGATGTGGCAAATGTTACATACTATAAAGACATCCTGCAGTTAAGTGATAAAGCTGGATTAGGAATAGAAGTTGATGAGCAATATGTGAAAGAAATTACATGTTTCTCCTGTGAAATTAAATAATCAAAAGTTTAACCCTATCAATCATTGGTAGGGTTTTTGCTTATGTGTAGGGTTAGGGAAATCATTTATGGTAATTTAGATAGAGAGAGAATAACACTACATAAACAATCAATGAATGGAGTTGTTGGATAAGATGACTGAATTATATGGACCCGTCAATGAATTAAAAGGCGTCGGGAAAGAAACAGCAGCCCATCTTGAATCACTAGGAATCAATACAATAGCTGATTTATTATGGACGTTCCCACATCGACATGAAGATTTTCGTTTAAAAGATTTAGCGCAAACACCACATAACGAACGGGTTACAGTTGAGTGTAAGGTGGAGCGGGAGCCTACGATTTTATTTTTAGGTCGTAATAAGTCAAGACTCCAAGTAACTGTTTTAGCAGGAAGACATTTAGTAAAAGTCGTATTTTTCAATCAGGGCTATTTAAAGCAAAAGCTTGTACCTGGTTCCATTATTACTGTGACTGGTAAATGGGATCGGGGTAGACAAGTAATCAATGGCACTTCAGTTACATTTGGTCCTAAAACAGATCAAGTTGACTTTGAGCCTGTCTATAGTCTGAAAGGCTTGATCCCCCAAAAAAGATTTCGAAAATATATGCGACAAGTGTTAGATGATTGTGGAGAAGTACTGCCAGAGACCATTCCATATTATTTACAAGAGTCGTATAAGCTTGTTTCAATAAGAGAGGGCTTGGAGGGTATTCATTTTCCACTGGATGCTGGGCATGCTAAACAAGCAAGGAGACGCTTTGCCTATGAGGAGCTATTAAACTTCCAATTGCGTATTCAAGCTTTWCGGAAAATAAGGAAGGATAGTGATCCAAGCCCTCTTGGTCTTTTTTGTGTGCATAAGTTACGAGATTTTATCGCTTCCTTACCCTATGAATTAACGAATGCTCAAAAACGCGTGGTGAATGAAATTTGTAAGGATTTGAAGGAGCCGCATCGAATGAATCGCTTGCTACAAGGGGATGTAGGTTCGGGTAAAACCGTTGTAGCAGCAATAGGGCTATATGCAGCCGTAACAGCAGGTTTTCAAGGAGCCTTAATGGCACCAACTGAAATATTAGCAGAACAGCACTTAGAGAATTTGAAAGAATGGTTCCAACCATTTGGTGTTCGTGTTGCACTCTTATCCGGGTCCACTAAAACAAAAGAGCGACGTGTGATATTAGCTGATTTGGCAAATGGAGATCTTGATATTGTTATTGGTACACATGCACTAATCCAGCCAGATGTTATTTTTCATAAACTTGGCTTTGTCATCACGGATGAACAGCACCGCTTTGGTGTGGAGCAACGACGTATTTTGCGTGATAAAGGGGAGAATCCCGATGTGCTTTTTATGACAGCTACCCCGATACCACGAACATTAGCTATTACTGCATTTGGGGAAATGGACGTATCGATGATTGATGAAATGCCAGCAGGGCGTAAGCAGATTGAAACGCATTGGATGAAGAAAGAACAATTCGGCTCCGTTTTATCTAAGCTAGAATTAGAGCTAGCGGCTGGAAGACAAGCCTATGCGATTTGTCCGCTTATCGAGGAATCCGATAAGCTTGATGTTCAGAATGCTGTGGAAATTTATGAGCAGCTAGCGACTTATTTTAAAGATCGTTATCATGTTGGTTTAATGCATGGGCGTTTATCAGCAGATGAAAAAGATGCGGTTATGCGTGCTTTTAGTGAAGGGACTATTCAAGTTTTAGTTTCTACAACCGTTGTAGAGGTAGGTGTAAATGTACCAAATGCTACCTTTATGCTTGTCTATGATGCTGAACGCTTTGGCCTAGCGCAGCTGCATCAGCTTCGAGGTCGTGTTGGTCGTGGTGAGCACCAATCATACTGTATTTTACTTGCAGATCCTAAGTCTGATGAGGGGAAAGAACGTATGCAATCGATGACAGAAACAAATGATGGTTTCCGTTTAGCTGAAAAAGATCTTGAATTAAGGGGACCAGGAGACTTTTTTGGTAGAAAGCAAAGTGGTTTACCTGATTTTAAAGTAGCTGATTTAGTACATGATTATCGTATATTGGAGACCGCTAGAAAAGATGCCTCAGAGATGCTTGAAACAAAAGAGTTTTGGCAGGATGACGACTATCAATACTTGCGTAAAATGCTAGAAGATACTGGTGTTTTACAAGGAGAGCGCTTCGATTAATCTGAGAAGCTTGTTAGCACAGAAAGAATGTAAGTACTTGATTTCAAAACAAGTCTTGCATTCTTTTTTTATACTCTATATACTGATATTAGTACCAAGTGCTAATAACAACTCAAAAGGTGGCGAATGAAGTTGAGACGAACGAAAAAAGAGCGACAGCGACTACTATCTGAAACGATAGCTGAAAATCCATTCGTCACAGATGAACAGCTAGCAACACAGTTTCAGGTAAGTGTCCAAACAATTCGTTTAGACCGTATGGAATTATCAATACCAGAATTACGCGAGCGAATTAAAGATGTTGCTTCAAAAAACTATGAAAATGAAGTAAAATCTCTCCCGATTGATGAGGTCATTGGGGAGATAGTAGATATTGAATTAGATCATCGAGCACTCTCGATTTTTGATGTACAAGAAGAACATGTTTTTCAGCGTAATGGCATCGCACGTGGGCATCATTTGTTTGCGCAAGCAAATTCATTAGCGGTTGCAGTAATTGATGACGAACTAGCATTAACCGTACATTCCAATATTACGTTTGTGAAACCTGTACDAGCTBGAAATCGWGTTRTWAYAAAAKCGRKTKKTATMGGACGAGATGGACAAACACATCGAACAAAAGTTGAGGTAACATCTACCGTTAATGGTGAAACCGTKTTTGKTGGTGAGTTTGATAWGTACCGCACGAAAGGTAAAGGTGAGTAACAATGAAAWTAGCGYTTGATGGAAWGKGWRGAGACAATGCACCAAAGTCAGTTGTTGAAGGTGCACTTTTAGCATTAGAGCAAATTCCAAACTTAGAAATTCAACTATATGGTCATCAAGATAAGCTGGAACCATTTTTAAAACAACATGATCGATTAAAGGTTATACATTGTGAGGAAGCAGTAGAAGGAACTGATGATCCTGCCCGTGCTGTTCGTAGAAAAAAGGATTCTTCCATGGCACGTATGATGGATGCAGTAGAGGAGGGTAAAGCAGATGCTTGCCTTTCTGCAGGGAACACAGGGGCCCTGATGGCGGGTGGCCTATTTAAAGTAGGTCGCATTGAGGGAATAGCTAGACCAGCATTAGCTACAACGCTACCAACATTAGACGGTAAAGGGTTTTTAATGCTTGATTTAGGGGCAAATGCAGATGCTCGCCCAGAGCATTTAGTGCAATATGCCATTATGGGTGATATTTATGCTAAAAAGGTTGGAGGTTTGCAAAAACCACGAATTGGCTTATTAAATATCGGTACCGAGGATAAAAAAGGGAATGAATTAACAAAAGCTGCCTTCGAATTATTGAAGGAAGCAGATTTGAATTTTATTGGAAATGTAGAAGCACGTGATTTACTTGAGGGAGTAGCTGATGTTGTTGTAACAGATGGCTTTACAGGAAATATGGTGTTGAAGTCTATTGAAGGGACAGCAGGTGCTTTATTTTCTATGTTAAAAGAGGCCTTTATGTCTTCAACGAAAACGAAAATTTCAGCAGCGCTCATGAAAAATAATTTACGTGACTTGAAAAATAAAATGGACTATACAGAGTATGGTGGCGCAGGATTGTTTGGCTTACAAGCACCTGTTATTAAGGCACATGGATCATCAAATGCGAAAGCGATTTTCAGTGCCATTCGACAAGCCAATACGATGGTGGAGCATACAGTTATTTCGACGATTACGGAGACAGTACGCCACATAGAAATTGATTAAGCAAAGGGGATTATTCAAATGACAAAAATAGCATTTATTTTTCCAGGACAGGGTTCACAAGTAGTTGGAATGGGTCAAGAGTTTGTTGAAAATGCTACAGAAAGTAAAGCATTTTATGATCGCGCAGATCAAGCTCTTCAATTTGAATTATCTAAATTAAKGTTAGAAGGTCCAGCAGAAGAGTKAACACTGACATATMACGCACAGCCAGCGCKACTTACTACTGGTGTAATGGTGGCTGAAAAGTTACGCGCAGCAGGTATTCAACCACACTACGCAGCGGGTCATTCACTTGGAGAATATGGTGCATTGGTGTTAGCAGGTGTTATGTCATTTGATGATGCTGTGTCAATCGTGCATAAACGAGGTCTTTATATGAATGAAGCTGTGCCAGCAGGTCAAGGCGCAATGGCAGCAATTTTAGGAATGGAACTAGAGGCATTGAACGAGGTAACAGAGCAGGTATCAGCATCAGGTGACTCTGTTCAGGTGGCTAATGTGAATTGTCCAGGACAAATTGTTATTTCGGGCACTAAAGAAGGTGTGGATAAAGCAAGTGTTGCTGCCAAAGAAGCTGGTGCAAAACGAGCAATACCTTTAGTTGTAAGTGGTCCCTTCCACTCTGATTTAATGCGTCCATCTTCAGAGAAACTGCAAGCAGCATTGGCAGAGATTTCTTTATCTGCACCTGAAATTCCTGTAATTGGCAATGTGATGGCGAAGGAATTAAAAGATGTAGCAGCAATACAACAAGAGCTAGTTGAACAGGTATACAGTGCTGTTCAATGGGAAGCTTCTATGCGTGAAATGCTTGCGCAAGGTGTTGACGTCTTTATCGAATGTGGACCTGGTAAAGTATTAAGCGGTCTCCTGAAAAAAATTGATCGCTCTGTTGCAACTTATTGTGTTTATGATGAAGCTTCGTTAGAAGCAGTTTTAGAAGCGTCGAAGGAGTGGTCAATTAATGCGTAAATTAGAAGGAAAAGTAGCTGTTGTAACAGGAGCTTCAAGAGGGATTGGACGTGCTATTGCTTTAAAGCTTGCAGAAGAAGGTGCTAAGGTTGTTGTGAACTATAGCGGCTCTCAGGCAAAAGCAGAAGAAGTAGTAGCGATGATTCAAGAAAACGGTGGCGAAGCAATTGCTGTACAAGCTAGCGTCTCTCAGACAGAAGAAGTGACAGCATTAATGGATGCTGCTGTGAAAACATACGGCTCCCTTGATATTTTAGTGAATAATGCTGGTATTACAAGAGATAACTTGATCATGCGTATGAAAGAAGACGAATGGGACGATGTATTAAATACGAACCTTAAAGGTGTTTTCCTTTGTACAAAAGCGGTCACACGTCAAATGATGAAGCAACGTGCAGGTCGCATTATTAACATTTCTTCCATCGTTGGTGTAGCGGGTAATGCTGGTCAAGCCAACTATGTTGCGGCTAAAGCAGGTGTTATTGGACTAACGAAAACGACGGCAAAGGAATTAGCTTCTCGTAATATTTTAGTTAATGCTATTGCACCAGGTTTTATCGAAACAGAAATGACAGAACAATTGCCAGAGGATATCAAACAAGGTATGCTAACACAGATTCCTCTTGCGAAACTTGGTCAGCCAGMGGATATCGCAAAAGCAGTAGCTTTCCTAGCATCGGAGGACGCAAATTATATGACTGGACAAACGCTTCATATTGATGGCGGTACGGTTATGTAATTTCAATTAGGCATATAAGCTGATTTTTTGTATAATCATTTGAGGGGAGGTGAATCATTTGTCTACAGTATTAGAACGCGTAACAAAAGTAATCGTGGACCGTTTAGGTGTGGAAGAAAGCGAAGTAACGCTTGAAGCTTCTTTCCGTGATGATTTAGGTGCTGACTCATTAGACGTAGTTGAGCTTGTAATGGAGCTTGAAGACGAATTCGATATGGAAATTTCTGATGAAGATGCTGAAAAAATCTCAACAGTAGGTACTGCAATCTCATACATCGAAAGTAAATTAAACTAATTTCGTTAAAACTTTATTTAGTGAAAATAGATCACCTCTAATGGTGTAATGGTCATCGTAATCATACAATGGTTTTATGGTAGCTTGAATAAAGTAGAAATTAYTTTTTCTGCATTCCTTGTTTGAAGGAGCAGATTCAATGAATGAAGATGTATTTAAAGGGGACGAAATGGATCGGTTTTCGATCTATTAACGTCCCTTTTTTATGTTAAAAATCTAATGACCAGTCAGCTTCAAAATTCTCTCTAATGGGAGATGCATGCTGTATTAAGAGGAATTTTCGGAAAAATTTCCAAAACATTGTGTTTAAGCCGAAATACTTTTGCATAAACGCCCTGAAAAAGGTACACTAAAACGGTAGAAACTATTAGGAAGGCAGATTTGTTCAATGGCTATGAAAAGAAAAGGAACTATGCAGAAATCTGGCGTACTTCCTGAAAAAGTACGCAACCAATTTGAGCTGTTACAGCATGAATTAAATATCACATTTATTAATAAAAATTTATTGTATCAAGCATTCACGCATTCATCTTATGTKAATGWGCATCGCCGTAAATTATTTACGGATAATGAGCGTCTTGAATTTTTAGGAGACGCAGTACTTGAACTGTCTGTTTCTAAATATCTTTTTGAGAAATACCCAAATATGAGCGAGGGTGAGTTAACAAAGCTAAGAGCTTCCATTGTATGTGAGCCATCACTAGTGATATTTGCTAACGAGCTAGGCTTTGGACGCTTTGTATTACTTGGAAAAGGTGAGGAATTAACAGGTGGTCGGGAACGTCCAGCGCTGCTTGCAGATGTCTTTGAATCATTTGTAGGTGCACTCTATTTAGATCAAGATTTACAAACGGTCGTGTCATTTTTAGAACGAATCGTGTTCCCAAAAGTAGAAGTCGGTGCTTTTTCGCATGTGATGGATTTTAAAAGTCAATTGCAAGAAATGGTACAGCAAACGAATAATGGACTTCTTCATTATGAGATTATCGATGAAAAAGGCCCAGCACATAATCGTACCTTTGTATCAAGCGTATTATTAAATGGACAAGAGCTTGGTATTGGTCGTGGAAAATCAAAAAAAGAAGCCGAGCAGCAAGCTGCACAATGTGCAATGCGGATGATGCGTGAAGAAGCTGCAAAAGAGGAGGCTTAATAGATGTTCCTAAAACGACTAGAAGTGATTGGCTTTAAATCTTTTGCGGAACGCATTGGAATTGATTTTGTACCTGGTGTTACAGCCGTTGTTGGACCAAATGGCAGTGGAAAAAGTAATGTCACAGATGCGATTCGTTGGGTACTTGGGGAGCAATCGGCAAAGTCGTTACGTGGAGCAAAGATGGAAGATGTTATTTTCGCTGGGAGTGACTCTCGTAAGCCACTCAACTTTGCAGAAGTAACACTTATTTTAGATAATACTGATGAGCAACTTGCTTTTTCTTATACAGAAGTCAGTGTAACAAGACGCGTATACCGTTCAGGTGATAGTGAATATTTATTAAATAATCAACAGTGTCGCCTGAAGGATATTACGGACTTGTTTATGGATTCAGGACTTGGGAAAGAGGCATTTTCAATTATCTCTCAAGGTCGTGTTGATGAAATTTTAAATAGTCGACCTGATGACCGTCGTTCTATTTTTGAAGAGGCAGCTGGCGTTTTAAAGTATAAAATAAGAAAGAAAAAAGCTGAGCATAAGCTTGTTGAGACAGATGAAAATTTGTATCGTGTATTAGACATTCTCCATGAATTAGACAACCGATTAGAGCCGCTTGAAATGCAGGCATCTAGTGCAAGAGATTATGTACAAATGTCTTCTGAGCTAAAGGATTTTGATATTGCAATTCTTGTGCATGATTTTAAAAATTGTGCACAATCTTTGCATGCGCTTAAAGAGGAATTTACGAAGCTTTCTGCAACAGAGCTAGAACAAGCTCAAAATATTTCAATGATTGATAAACAGACCGCCAATATACGTAAGCTATTAAAAGATCTAGATGATTATTTGGATGTTTCGCAGGCTGAGCTTGTCAATGCCACTATGGAGGTAGAGCGTTGGGATGGTCGTAAGGCATTAATGGCTGAAAAACGCCAAAATGCATCGAATCAACTATTACAACTGAATACAACATTACAAGAGGCTAAGGCGGAAGTAGAATTACTCCTGGTTCAAGAACAGGAGAAAAAAGAAGTGTTCTCCGAGAAGCAACAAGCCGTATCAGTATTAAAGCAGAGCATCAAGCAGTTAGAACAATCATTAAATCGGTCTGTGACAGAAATCGAGGAAGAAATAGAAGACTATAAAAATCGATATATTGATTCATTAAATGAAGAAGCAACAGTCAAGAATGAATTAAAAAATATCGATCAGCAATTAGCTCAACAAAAGGCAATGGCGGCAAAAATGTCTGATCAAACAGATGAAATTGGACAAGAGCTTATGCAAATCATTGCTGAAAAAGAAAAGCTAGTGGTTGAACATGCTTTGACAACCAATGATTTACAGAAACAATTAGAGCAATATGAAACCTTACAAATACAGTTGAAAAATGTCAATATTTCTTTTAGCGAAAAACAGGATATGTTGTACAAAGCGTATCAACACCAACAACAACTAAAGGCTAGAAAAGATACATTAGCTGAACTCGAAGCTGATTTTTCTGGGTTCTTCCAAGGTGTTAAAGAAGTCTTGCTTGCTCGAGATAAAGGTGATTTACAAGGTATTGAGGGTGCTGTAGCAGAGTTAATCCAAGTTGAAGGAAAGTATTCACAAGCGATTGAAACAGCTTTAGGCGCTGCCTCTCAACATATTGTCACAACCAATGAGCGCCATGCGCAACAGGCTATTCACTGGTTAAAACAAAAACGGGCTGGACGTGCTACTTTTTTACCGAAAACAGTCATGAAATCACGCAAAATTAATCTAGGAACTATTCAGCTAGCAACTGAACATCCTGCCTTTGTTAAAATGGCAGATGCACTCGTCACTTTTAATGAAGACAATCGAACAATTGTTGAAAATCTATTAGGGAATGTCATCGTGGCATCAAATTTAGAAGGCGCAAGTCAAATTGCCCGATTATGTGGTTTCCGATACCGAGTTGTCACACTTGAAGGAGATATTGTTAATGCAGGGGGTTCCTTAACAGGTGGTGCACTGAAACAGCAATCCTCACTCTTTACAAGAAAAGCAGAGTTAGATGATTTAATCATTAAGCTAGAATCGTTACAGGCTTCCATTTATAGTGCTGAACAGGCTGTTGCAGCCGAAAAAGAGAAGCTTGCAGTACTGCGAGATCAAGTAGAGCAATTAAAGCTTGAAGGAGAGCAATTACGAAAAGATGAGATGCAACAGTCAAGTCGTATTCGTGAGCTAGAAGTCGTAGAAAAAAGCTTATCGGCTAGAGTAACCTTTGCTTCAACTGAAACAAAAGATGTAAAAACACGTGAGGAAGCATTGTTAACACAAAAGCAAGCAGCAGAGGAGCGCTTAAATACCCTTGCTGTAGAGCTTGTCGAAATCAATGAAACTGTCGAACAATTAAGTAAGGTAAAGTTACAGGGGGAGACAGAGAAAGATGTCTTACGAGAACAGCTTGCCGAAAAACGTTCACAGCTAGCGGTTATGCAAGAACAAATGTCACAAGTTCAAATTACAACTGCTGAACTGGCACTACAATTAAACAAAGCACAACAAAAAGTTAAAAATATTTCTCAGGAAATAATGTGGCTTCAATCTGATGAATCGACAAATCATTTAAGTGATGAAGAGGTCGAGGAACAGGTTGTGACATGGAAAGCAAGAAGAGATGCCTTACAAGAGACTATTTCTGAAAAGAAAGAGCAGAAAATAGGACAACAACAAGAACTCTCTACATTAGAAGAACAACTCAAGGAACTACAGCGTATTCATAAAGGATACCTTGAAGCAATTCGTGCCAATGAGTTAAAACGTAATCGTGTAGAATTTGAAATGGATAATTTTATCGAACAACTCGAAGAAAATTATCAGTTAACATTCGAAGAGGCTGAGAAAGAAGCTCTGGCAATAGAAGATGAAGAGTTTGTGCGAAGACGTGTTAAATTGTTAAAAAGATCCATTGAAGAGCTAGGACCTGTTAATTTAAGTGCGATTGAGGAATATGATAGAGTACTAGAACGTCATACTTTCTTAACTGAACAACGAGAGGACTTGCTTGCTGCACAGGAAACATTACATGAAGCAATCAAAGAAATGGATGAAGAAATGACGTTGCGCTTTAGTGAAACGTTTTACGCTATTAGAGAGCAATTTAAACGTGTTTTCCGTGAATTGTTTGGCGGGGGGCAAGCTGATTTGGTTTTAATTGACCCTCAAAATTTATTGGAAACAGGTATTGAAATTGTGGCAMAGCCTCCAGGAAAAAAATTACAGAATTTAAGTTTGCTTTCTGGTGGTGAGCGTGCACTTACGGCCATTGCTTTACTATTCTCCATCTTAAATATTCGACCTGTACCATTTTGTATTCTGGATGAAGTAGAGGCGGCTTTAGATGAAGCGAATGTTGTGCGTTATAGCCAATATTTGAAAAAGTTTAGTCTCGACACACAATTCATTGTGATTACTCATCGTAAAGGAACAATGGAGGGAGCTGATGTCTTGTATGGTATAACAATGCAAGAATCAGGTGTGTCGAAACTTGTATCAGTAAAACTAGAAGATGAACCCGTACTTGCGGAGCAAAGGAGCGAACAAGCATGAGTTTTTTTAAACGTTTAAAAGATAAATTAATGGGTAATCCAGCAGAGGAAGAGAAGCTAGACGCAACCGACAACGAACAGGAATCTGACCATTCGGAGCCAGAGTTTAAAGAATCAAACGAACCTGCTGCCATTGAAACCGTTGATCTAAAAGTGTCTGAACAAGATGAAGAGTCACCAGAAATGGCGATTGTGAAAGAAGTCGACGTGGAAGCCGAGCCCTCACCTGAAATAGAAGAAGCACAGCTAGATGTTCAGGAGCTAGCAGTAGTAGAGGATGAACCACTGGAAGAGAAAAAGCCTTCTGCTTGGTCAATAACACAAAAATTCAAGGCTGGTCTTGAAAAAACACGTAATTCTTTTACATCAAAAGTGAATGACCTTGTTGCACGCTATCGTAAAGTGGATGAGGATTTCTTTGAAGAATTAGAGGACTTACTATTACAGGCTGATGTTGGATTTGAAACAGTCATGGAACTCATGGATAAACTGCGTTATGAAGTGCAACGTAAAAATATTAAAGATACAAATGGCATTCAAGCTGTGATTTCTGAGAAGCTTGTAGAAATTTACGAGCAAGGTGAAGAAGATTTAATTGAACTAACTATGCAGCCAGATGGTGAACTAACGGTTATTCTATTTGTTGGTGTAAATGGTGTTGGGAAAACAACAACGATAGGTAAGCTAGCACACCGTTTAAAGTCTCAAGGGAAAACTGTTGTATTAGCTGCGGGTGATACGTTCCGTGCAGGTGCTATTGATCAATTACAAGTATGGGGAGATCGTGTTGGTTGTGAGGTTATTAAACAATCAGAAGGCTCTGACCCAGCAGCAGTTATGTATGATGCGATTCGTGCAGCAAAAAACAGAAAAGCGGATGTGTTGATTTGTGATACAGCGGGACGCTTGCAGAACAAAGTGAACCTAATGAATGAGCTTGAAAAAGTTCATCGTGTTATTTCACGTGAAATTCCAAATGCTCCACATGAAGTATTATTAGCATTAGATGCAACAACTGGCCAAAATGCGCTTGTTCAAGCACAAACATTTAAAGAGGCAACGAATGTGACAGGGATTGTTTTAACAAAGTTAGACGGTACTGCTAAAGGGGGTATTGTTCTTGCTATTCGTAACAAGCTGCACATTCCTGTAAAATTTGTGGGTCTTGGTGAGAAAATGGATGATTTACAGCCATTTGATGCAGAACGATATGTCTATGGACTATTTGCTGATGGTTTGGATAAGGAACTACAAAATAATGATGAAAACAGCTAACAGTGGCTGAATAGTTTTATATTGAATGCCATATATCTCTTKTCTATTCAGAAAGCAGGATGCTTAGTTTGCTTCAGCTTTTGAACAAAATTGGATAAAGTGACACTGACACATAATAGATAAAAACGCTCGATTGTGTATAGGTGAATTGACTTGTTTAAAAGAGTAATACTAGCCAAAGGCAAAAAATGCCTGAAAGCTGTAATTTAGGCTTTTAGACAAGGAGATTACCTTGACACAGACGGGCGCTTTTCGTTATGATACAAATGACTAATAGCGGGAGGAGAAACATTCGATGCTACTTGAAAAAACAACACGCATGAACTTTCTCTTCGACTTTTATCAAGCATTATTAACAGATAAGCAAAGAAGTTATATGGAGCTATACTATTTGGATGATAACTCTCTAGGAGAAATCKCTGAATCGTATGGTGTTTCACGCCAAGCTGTTTACGATAATATTCGTCGAACTGAAGCGATGCTTGAGGAATATGAAGAAAAATTATGTTTACTTGAGWAATTTCAACAASGWACCCAAATGYWGKYACAGCWWAMMCAKKSGRWYWYAGAAAAAAGTATGAYAGCTGAAGAGCAGCTAGCACTTATTGAGCAGCTGAAAGAATGGGATTAGGAGGCGAAAGCAATGGCTTTTGAAGGATTAGCGGAACGACTCCAAGGAACGATCCAAAAGATTAAAGGCAAAGGAAAAGTGTCAGAGCAAGACGTTAAAGAAATGATGCGAGAAGTCCGATTTGCTTTAATCGAGGCGGATGTTAACTTAAAAGTAGTCAAAGAATTCGTGAAAAAGGTAAGTGAACGTGCTGTCGGTGTTGATGTTATGCAAAGTTTAACACCAGGTCAGCAAGTTATTAAAATTGTACAGGATGAACTAACAGAATTAATGGGGGGCGAACAAAGTCCYWTTAWKTTTAATACGAAGCCACCCACTGTCATTATGATGGTTGGTCTACAAGGTGCGGGTAAAACGACCACTACAGGTAAATTGGCAAATGTTCTACGAAAAAAATATAATCGTAAACCATTATTAGTTGCCGCTGACGTTTATCGTCCAGCAGCTGTCCAACAATTACAAACATTAGGAAAACAGTTATCACTACCTGTTTTTGCGCTAGGTACTGAGGTATCTCCTGTAGAAATTGCACGTCAGGCAATTGAATTGGCAAAGGAAGAGCATCATGATGTAGTGATTATTGATACAGCTGGTCGACTTCATATCGATGAAGACCTAATGCAAGAGTTAAAGGATATTCGTGCATTAAAAGAGCCAGATGAGGTTTTCCTAGTTGTTGATGCCATGACGGGTCAAGATGCAGTCAATGTAGCAGAAAGCTTTAATGAAGCAATCGGTATTACTGGGGTTGTTTTAACAAAACTTGACGGTGATACGCGTGGTGGTGCTGCATTATCTATCCGTTCTGTGACGCAAAAACCAATTAAATTTGTCGGGATGGGCGAAAAAATGGATGCGCTTGAACCATTCCATCCAGAGCGTATGGCGTCTCGTATATTAGGTATGGGCGATGTTCTGTCCCTTATCGAGAAAGCTCAGGCAAATGTAGATGAAGCCAAGGCAAAAGAATTAGAAGAAAAGTTTAAATCTCAAACATTTACTTTTGATGATTTTGTCGAGCAATTACAGCAAGTCAAGAAAATGGGCCCTCTTGATGAAATTTTAAAAATGCTACCAGGTGCTAACAAAATCAAAGGCTTAGATAATGTAAAAGTTGATGATAAGCAAATGGGGCGTGTAGAGGCCATTATTTACTCGATGACGCCTGCTGAAAAGACCAACCCAGAAATCATTAATGGTAGCCGTAAAAAGCGTATTGCGAAAGGCTCTGGGACATCTATTCAAGAGGTGAATCGTCTCATTAAACAATTCGATGAAATGAAAAAAATGATGAAACAAATGACTGGAATGGCAAGTGGTAAAGGGAAGAAAAAAATGAAATTACCAGGCTTTGATTCATTGTTTAAATAATAATTTTTAGGTGTTAAGAAAAAACACTTTACAAACAACCTAAACATTGATAATATACTATCTTGTGTGAAACTTATTCGGAGGTGCTATTAAAATGGCAGTTAAAATTCGCTTAAAACGTATGGGAGCTAAAAAATCTCCTTTCTATCGTATCGTAGTTGCAGACGCTCGTTCACCACGTGATGGTCGTCAAATCGAAACAGTTGGTACTTACAACCCACTAACTCAACCAGCTACTGTAAACATTGATGAAGAGAAAGCTCTTAAATGGTTAGCTGACGGTGCAAAACCATCAGATACAGTACGTAACCTGTTCTCAGAACAAGGTATCATGGAAAAATTCCATAACCAAAAATTCAGTAAATAATCGGGGGCGACGTCTTTGAAGCAGCTGATTGAAGCAATCGTTTTACCGTTAGTCGATTATCCAGAAGAAGTTCGTATTGAGACGGATGAAAATGCAAATCGAATTGTTTATAAACTTTTTGTTCATCCAGAGGATAGAGGGAAAGTCATAGGCAAGCAAGGGCGAGTAGCAAAAGCGATTCGTACAATTGTTTATTCAGCGGCAGGTAGTCACCATCAAAAGAAGACCTACGTCGATATATTGGATTAATAGAAAAGATTTTCACGCTCTTGCAACAAGTACTAGTGAGTCCTGATAGGTGTGTTTACATGTCGCTTAGGAGTTCAAAGTGGCCTTTTAGTATAAAGCGTAAAATCTGGACGAAAAAGGAGGGAGCTTGTAGGTTCCTYCCTTTTTTTATCTTTTTTTAACATCAGCATATCGCTATAACTTCTATTTAAGTGGAAATTAAAGCTTAAATAAGGAGTATAGATAAAGGATATTGCTTATATTATTGTTGACAAGACAAATGAGTCTTAGCTAAAACTACATTCTTCCAAAGCACATCTGCAAGAACGGAACCTTTTTTGGATGAGCCAGATGCATTGTGAAGATAAGCATTTTTTTTACGAGGTGAAATAGAATGGAATGGTTTAATGTAGGTCGAATTGTCAATACGCACGGTATTCGTGGTGAGGTACGTGTATTATCGACAACAGACTTTGAAGAAGAGCGTTTTGCAGTAGGAAATAAGCTTGCTGCCTTTAAAAAAGATGATAAGAAGCCAACCTGGGTAACGATTGACTCTATGCGTCGTCATAAAAACTTTATTTTATTAACTTTTGAAGGCATGAACAATATCAACTTGGTTGAGCCATTTAAAGAAGGCATGCTGAAAGTGACAAAAGATCAAATGACTGATGATCTTCTTGAAGAAAATGAGTTCTTTTTCCATGAAATAATAGGCTGCACAGTTATTTCTGAAGAGGGCGAGACAATCGGTATAGTAGCAGATATCCTGCAAACAGGGGCAAACGATGTATGGGTAGTGAAAGGGACTAAGAAAGAACACTATATCCCTTATATAGAAGATATCGTGAAAGATATTGATGTTAGGGACAAAAAAATAGTCATTCATGTTATGGAAGGCTTATTATGATGAATATTCATGTATTGAGCCTGTTTCCTGATATGTTTTCAGGTGTTTTTGGTGCATCTATTTTAAAGAAGGCACAAGAAAAGGGAGCTGTAAATTTAGAGGTAACGGATATTCGTACATTTTCAGGGAACAAGCATAATCAGGTTGACGACTATCCATATGGTGGTGGTGCAGGTATGGTATTAAAGCCTGAACCAATGTTTAGTGCAGTAGAGGCTATAACTGCAGGGAAACAGCCGCGTATCATATTAATGTGTCCTCAGGGCGAACGATTTACGCAGAAAAAAGCAGAGGAGCTAGCGCAGGAGACAGAGTTAGTGTTCTTATGTGGTCATTATGAAGGCTATGATGAGCGTATACGTCAGCATCTTGTGACAGACGAGATTTCCATTGGCGATTTTGTCTTAACAGGTGGAGAATTAGGCGCTATGACTGTTATTGATAGCGTAGTTAGATTGTTACCTGGTGTCTTAGGACAAGAGGATTCTCATATTCAGGATTCTTTTTCAACAGGTCTCCTTGAGCATCCACATTATACACGTCCTGCGGAGTTCCGTGGCATGAAGGTACCTGATGTTTTATTATCGGGGAATCATGCTAAAATTGAGCAATGGCGAGAGGAACAGTCGCTGAAAAGAACTTTTGAGCGCCGTCCTGACTTACTGGAGCAATACCCATTAACAGACAAG
The DNA here is from genome assembly GCF_044986265.1 of Lysinibacillus sp. S1. Taxonomy (NCBI): domain Bacteria; kingdom Bacillati; phylum Bacillota; class Bacilli; order Caryophanales; family Bacillaceae; genus Lysinibacillus; species Lysinibacillus sp. S1. The sequence continues at coordinate 1,655,342 of NZ_CP173154.1, read as the reverse complement.
CAAAAATTGTATCTAGAAAAACTAAAAAACAATCGTCTAGATGCTTGATTGCCGAATCTATTTATGATAACATCTAATCTGTACTTCTATGTGGAGTACTGAATTACGGTGTTCCGCTGTGGCATAGATTGCGTGCAAGAGCATCTGTCTAAGGAGAGAAAACAATGTCAAACATTATTGCAGAAATTACAAAATCTCAGCTTCGCKSTKWTCTACCAACTTTCCGTCCWRGKRAWMCWGYTWRKRWACRSKTRAAAGTAGTAGAGGGTACKCGTGAACGTATCCAAATTTTCGAAGGYGTAGTAATTAAACGTCGTGGTGGCGGAATTAGCGAAACTTTCACAGTTCGTAAAATTTCTTACGGTGTAGGTGTTGAGCGTACATTCCCTGTACACACACCAAAAATCGCTAACTTAGAAGTTGTACGTCGTGGTAAAGTACGTCGTGCTAAACTTTACTACCTACGTAACCTACGTGGTAAAGCTGCTCGTATTAAAGAAATTCGATAATTATGACTTAAAAGTGAGGGGCTTGTGTTCAAGCCTCTTTTCTTTTTGCTTGTCATCTTTATTCACTATCATCTAAAMTGGTGTTAGACAAGGGGGCAATTCTCAATGGAAAAACAAGTGAAAGAAAAAAATGAATTATGGGAATGGACAAAAGCACTATTAATTGCATTTGCGATAGCTGCAGTTATTCGATATTTTTTATTTACACCCATTGCAGTTGATGGAGAGTCCATGATGCCAACCCTTGAAGATGGCGACCGAATGATTGTGAATAAAATTGGTTATAAAATAGGTGAGCCTAAACGTTTTGATATCGTTGTATTTCATGCACCCGAACAAAAAAATTACATAAAGCGTGTAATTGGATTGCCAGGAGATACATTAGAGTATAAGGATGATCAATTGTATATAAATGGTGAGCCAATTGAAGAACCCTATTTAGATGCCTATAAAGCGCAAATCACAGAGGGAACTTTAACAGAAGATTTCACCTTAAATGACATTGATGTTTCCTTGGATAGCAATACCATTCCTGAGGGGTATATCTTTGTTATGGGAGATAATCGTCGATATAGTAAAGACAGTCGACATATTGGTCTTGTTAACCAAAAAGAAATTATCGGTAATACCAGTCTGATTTTCTGGCCATTTAGTGATATAAAAATTGTAAAGTAATGTAAGAAAGGGAGAGCATAATCACTCCCTTTTTCTTTTAGTTTAGGAGGTATAGCTGTGACGATACAATGGTTTCCAGGGCATATGGCTAAAGCCCGACGTGAAGTAACTGAAAAATTAAAGCTTGTCGATATTATCTTTGAATTAATAGATGCACGTTTACCGCTATCCTCACGTAATCCGATGATTGACGAAGTCATTAACCAAAAACCTCGTCTTTTGATCTTAAATAAAGCGGATATGGCAGATGAACAAGAAACACGGAAATGGGTAGAGTATTTTGCAAAGCGTGGCCATAAAGCAGTAGCCATTAACTCACTTGAGGGCAAGGGCTTACAGCAAGTCACAAAAGCGGCACAAGATATTTTAAAAGAAAAATTTGATCGCATGAAAGCAAGAGGAATGAAGCCTAGAGCTATTCGTGCCATGATTGTGGGTATTCCAAACGTGGGAAAATCAACATTGATAAATCGATTAGCGAAAAAAAATATCGCTAAAACAGGCAATACACCAGGTGTGACAAAGGCACAGCAATGGATCAAAGTTGGTAAAGAGCTTGAACTATTGGATACACCAGGTATTTTATGGCCAAAGTTTGAGGATCAAGAAGTAGGCTTTAAATTAGCTTTAACCGGTGCTATTAAGGATACTATTACAAATATGGAAGACCTAGCTGTCTATGGATTACGCTTCTTATCTAATCATTATCCAAAGCGTATGGAAGAGCGTTACGGTCTTGAGTTTATCCATGAGGAGTTAGTGGATACTTTTGACCATATTGGTAAGCTGCGTCGTGTGTTTGGTCCTGGTGGAGAAATAGATTATGATCAAGTAGCTCAACTAATTGTTCGAGATATCCGTGGATTACAATTAGGTAAACTTACCTTTGATTTTGTGGATGAACAGTTAGAAAAGGAAACTGAACAATTATAAGTATTTAAAACTGTCACACGTTCTTTTGTGACAGTTTTTCTTTTAGGAATACATTTTTTAACCGATAATGACTATAGAGAGGAAAATAGTTTTCAAGTTAAAGAGACTACATAATAACTGAACATGATATAGTTTGAATGAATAGAAGCAAGAAGGAGTACACAATGAAAACGATTAAGGAAATTACAACTGCATTGAAAGCTGCTGAGGAATGGCAAGATTGGATGAAAGAAGTTGCAGCCGATGAAAGAGCAGGTGTACAAAAGGCATGGCTAACTTGGCAAAAGAGACAAGATAAAAAACATCAATTACTGCAAGAGCATCAAAAAAAAGTTACATTCGATTTAAGCTATGGGGGAACAGATACATTTATTGCGGGTGTAGATGAAGCAGGAAGAGGACCACTAGCAGGGCCAGTCGTAACGGCAGCAGTAATTTTACCAACAAATTGTGAGGCACTTGTTGGTCTGAATGACTCAAAGCAATTATCGAAGGATAAACGAAACGGCTTTGCTAAATTAGTTAAAGAGCATGCCATAAGCTATTTTATTCATTTTCAATCTGCCCAACAAATTGATGAACTGAATATATATGAGGCAACAAAACAATCTATGAAGGTAAGTGTTGAATCATTGTCAACGAAGCCGGATGTTGTTTTAGTAGATGCTATGACATTACCTATTACAATTCCTCAAGATTCGATTATAAAAGGAGATGCTAAGAGCTTAGCGATAGCAGCTGCATCCATTTTAGCTAAAACGGCACGGGATGAGTATATGGAGCAATTAGACGAGGAATTTCCAATGTATGGCTTTGCGCAACATGCAGGGTATGGGACTAAGCAACATTTAAAAGCGTTAGAAGAATTTGGACCGACTATGCACCATCGTAAATCATTTGAACCAATAAAATCTATGTTTTCATAAAGCTAAAAAACGGTAGACAATTACACGAAGGAGTAATTGATGAAAGGAGTATGTATATGACAGCCACATCATTTAATCCAATTCAGATGCAGCAAAATGCAATGACTTCGACAAATCAACCACTTGCTTTAAAACAAGGACAAGTATTTCATGGAACAATTAAGCAATTATATCCAGATCAAATGGCAGAAATACAAGTAGGTAATCAAAAATTTATAGCTAAATTAGAAGTGCCGTTAAAAGCTGGGGATGCCCATTTCTTTCAGGTAACAGGGACAAATCCACAAACGGAATTGAAAATAGTGACTGGACCGATGGCGCAGGCATCTACACCAAGTCAGCAAATTAATCAGTTATTAGAATCCATGAATTTGCCCAAATCTGCAGAGATGCAGCAATTATTAGGGCATTTTATGAAAGCGCAGCTACCCATTTCTAAAGAACAAATGCTGCAAGCTGAAATGTGGTTAAAGGCATTGCCAGAGGGTATATCAAAAGTAGATGCTCTACAAACCATTCAAAAAATGATAGAGCTTAAAATGCCTATGATGAACGATGTGTTTCAAGCATTGATGAGTGGTCAAAAGACATCTGGTATGACCGCTATCATGGATAACTTTGCTCAGCTTTTAGCGAAGGATACAACCCTATCTGAGTCATTGAGGCAAAATTTAATGCAACAAGTACAAGCGATTGCCAAGCCCTTTGAAGTAGAAACAGGTAGTGCAGTGCTTGCAAGGCTTTTACAAAGTTTAACGAATAGTTCTGCGACAATGAATGAAAAAATGCAAGCTTTATCAATGCTAAAAGAGTCGGGGATTCTCCCCCAGCAGGCTACATTGCAAAACTGGTCAAAAATGAATGAAGCAAAAGCCTTTCAGCCAATACAGCAAGCTGGTCAAGTTATTCAAACCATTCTTGCTACAAAGCCAGAAAATGCTAGACAACTGGTGGAACAGCTTAAATCATGGACCGAAAGTCAAAATTTATTAACGAATGAGCAAAAACAGCAAATCAATCAGCTGGTGGATCGTTTCAATCAGCTACCAGTATCAAAACAAACGCTAGATGTTTTTGCTAAACAAATGCAGGATCAGTTATTAAAAGCTTTTACTCAAAATACAGCTGATCGTTTATTTACACAGGATGCCCACACACTTTCGATGAAAGATCATTTGTTATCCTTATTTAAACAAGAGGCCAATTCTCCTTCACAGAATGAGGCACTCATGCGCAATCTGGTGAAAAATAGTATTGATTCTTCGCAACCATTTATACAGCAAGTTGTGACACAAGCAGAAGCACTAGTACAAAATTCAATGGATAGTAAAGCGATGGAACATGCACTTAAAACGGTGTTGAAAAATTTAGGAATTAGCTACGAGGCTACACTCGGAAGCAAGTCGGCTGATTTACACATGATTGCGCATCAGCTAAAGCCACAGCTTCATACATTATTGCAGGAAACTAATATACCACCTCAAATGAAGGAAGCGGCAGAGATGCTTATGACGCGTATGAATGGAATGCAGCTATCTTCAGGAGAAAATGGTCATCAACATCAGCTCATCATGCAAGTTCCACTTGAATTTTTTGGCAAGAAGATGGATGCAACCTTACAATGGAATGGTCGCATGAAAGATAATGGCAAAATTGATGCTAACTATGCACGCGTATTATTTTATTTACAAATGGCATCTATGCAAGAAACAGTGATTGATATGCAGGTTCAAAATAGAGTTGTCACAGTAACGGTCTTTAATGAAAATTCGGAAATTCAATCACTTGCTGAGCCGTTAAAGGCTGCTTTAAAAATTGGCCTGGCTGAAAAAAATTATCAACTTTCAGGTGTGTTTATTAAACAATTTGACAAAGGGCAAACGGAAAAAGTAGATCCTGTAGTAGAACAGCGAGAGGAGCAGAGTGGGGTGGATATCCGCGTATGAGCGAAGAAAAACTTACTCGAAAAGAGGCAATTGCGCTTACGTATAAGCTTGGTCAATTTGATAGTCCCACTGTTGTAGCAAAGGGAAAAGGGAAAATTGCCGAGAACATTTTGGCAAGAGCAAATGAGCATAATGTGCCGATTTATGAGGATCCTAACCTTGTGCAGTTACTTGGTCAATTAGATKTAAATGAGTCTATTCCTGAAGAATTATAKCAGGCAGTAGCAGAAGTTTTCGCATTTATTTATCGTTTGGATCAGCAACATGCGCAAAAATATAGAAAAAATGAATTATTCTGATTATTTTTACAAGCTGTTTTAGTACACAAAATAGAAAAAAGCGTCATAATAAGAGAGAAAATTCGAACTAAAGACAAAGTGTAGACTTTATCAGAATCTTTCGTTAGAATAGTCTATGTTAGTAAAACAATTCTATGCAAATGTGTGATGGGAGGATGTATTATGAATATCCATGAATATCAAGGGAAAGAGATTCTGAGAAAATATGGTGTAGCTGTACCAAACGGAAAAGTTGCTTTTTCCCCTGATGAAGCAGTAAAAGTAGCGAAGGAACTTGGCTCAAACGTAACAGTAGTCAAGGCGCAAATCCATGCAGGTGGACGCGGTAAAGCAGGCGGTGTCAAAATCGCTAAAAACCTTGACGAGGTGCGCACATACGCAAAAGAGTTATTAGGAAAAATTTTAGTGACTCATCAAACAGGTCCAGAAGGAAAAGAAGTAAAACGTTTGTATATTGAAGAGGGTTCTGATATCCAAAAAGAATACTATTTAAGTCTAGTATTAGACCGTGCCACATCTCGTGTAACAGTGATGGGATCTGAAGAAGGCGGTATGGATATTGAAGAAGTAGCAGAAACAAATCCGGAAAAAATCTTCAAAGAAGTTGTAGATCCTGTAGTTGGATTAACAAGCTTCCAAGCACGTCGTATGGCGTTCAATATGAATATTCCAGCAAACCTTGTAGGGAAAGCTGTTAAATTAATGTTAGGCTTATATCAAGCATTTATCGACAAAGATGCATCAATTGTAGAAATTAATCCACTTGTTGTAACTGGGCAAGGCGAAGTAGTAGCATTAGATGCTAAATTCAATTTTGATGCCAATGCATTATATCGACATAAGGATATTGTCGAATTACGCGATTTTGACGAAGAAGATGCAAAAGAAATCGAAGCTTCAAAATATGACCTAAGCTATATTTCATTAGATGGAAATATTGGCTGTATGGTTAACGGTGCTGGTCTTGCAATGGCAACGATGGATACAATTAGTTATTACGGCGGAAGCCCTGCTAACTTCCTAGATGTAGGGGGCGGTGCAACAGCTGAAAAAGTAACAGAGGCTTTCAAAATTATCCTTTCTGATCCAAACGTAAAAGGCATTTTCGTAAACATCTTTGGTGGAATTATGAAGTGTAACATTATTGCTGAGGGTGTTGTAACGGCTGCTAAAGAGATTGGTTTAGCTGTGCCATTAGTTGTACGCTTAGAAGGTACAAATGTTGAACTTGGAAAAGAAATTTTAAATGCATCTGGTTTAAACATCGTTGCAGCGGATTCAATGGCTGACGGTGCACAAAAAATTGTGGGACTAGTAGGCTAAGGAAGGCAGGGAGAACAATGGCTGTATTTATTAACAAAGATACGAAGGTAATTGTACAAGGGATTACGGGCGAAACAGCTCTTTTCCATACGAAGCAAATGCTTGAGTATGGTACTAAAATCGTAGCAGGTGTAACACCAGGTAAAGGTGGACTTGAAATCGAGGGAGTTCCTGTTTTCAATACAGTAGCAGAAGCTGTAGCTGCAACAGGTGCTACAACTTCAGTTATCTATGTACCTGCACCATTTGCGGCAGATGCAATTTTAGAAGCTGTTGATGCTGAATTAGAATTAACAATCTGTATCACAGAGCATATTCCTGTCCTTGATATGGTTAAGGTTAAACGTTATATGGAAGGCAAAAACACTCGCCTAGTAGGTCCAAACTGTCCAGGTGTTATTACAGCTGATGAATGTAAAATTGGTATCATGCCTGGTTATATTCATACAAAAGGCCATGTAGGAGTTGTTTCTCGTTCTGGTACATTAACATATGAAGCAGTACACCAATTAACACAAGCTGGAATTGGTCAAACAACTGCAGTAGGTATTGGTGGAGACCCTGTCAACGGTACAAACTTCATTGATGTACTTGAAGCCTTTAATAATGATCCAGAAACATACGCAGTTGTTATGATTGGTGAAATCGGTGGTACAGCTGAGGAAGAAGCAGCGGCATGGATTAAGGCAAATATGACAAAACCTGTTGTAGGCTTTATTGGTGGACAAACTGCACCTCCTGGCAAACGTATGGGTCACGCTGGTGCTATCATTTCTGGTGGTAAAGGAACAGCAGCTGAGAAAATTAAAGCAATGAACGAAGCTGGTATTGAAGTTGCAGAAACACCTTCTGTAATTGGTGAAACATTGATTAAAGTAATTAAAGAAAAAGGGCTATACGAAAAGTGTAAAACCCATTAAAATGGAAGATGTAGCCATTACGGCTACATCTTTTTCATTATTTATACACTGTTTATCATACTTCATTCAACAATTACCTACTTACTTATGAAGAAATGAACAATTTTGTGGCAGATGTTATAAATAATAATGCAATGTTGTGTTGAAAATTATCATGCGGTCATTTAATTTCKTCTATTATAAAAGGAGGTTTATTGAATGATTCTCGCAGTAGATACGCAGAGATTACTAGCCTTACATTATGTGTACCCATTACCACTACAGAAACTTCAGCAATTGTTGTCCCCTSTGAATATTTTAAGCTCTTTTGAAGACATTCATTATGACGACCTCGCAAAAGTTTTACAAATATCGGCACAAAAAGCACATCAACTTTCTCAGCGCTTTCGACAAATTATGACAACACCACTTGAAGAGGCCTATGCACGGGCTAATATATTCCCCATCCCATTTTATCATCCCTATTTCCCGGCGCAATTATTTGAAATATCAAGTCCACCTACTGTATTGTATGTGAAAGGTCAATATTCCCTGTTAACAAACAAAAAACAGATAGCTATTATAGGCTCTAGGAAGGCGACAGCGTATTCAAAAAGAGCGATAGACTTAATTGTCCCGCCGCTTATTCAACGTGATTATACGGTTGTTAGTGGGCTTGCAAGAGGTGCAGATACAATGGCACATAGGGCGACTATCGATATGGGCGGTCATACAATAGCTGTGCTTGGACATGGTTTTAATTATCTCTATCCATCAGAAAACCGCATTCTTGCTACGCAAATGGCAGAGCACCAGTTATTAATGACAGAATATCCTCCTTATATGAAGCCTGAAAAATGGCATTTCCCAATGCGTAACCGAATCATTAGTGGTTTATCTCAAGCATTAGTTGTGACAGAAGCGGCATTAAAAAGTGGCACGCTTATTACAACAGAGCTTGCATTAGAGCAAGGAAAAGATGTGTTTGTGGTGCCAGGACCTATAGACGCAACGCAATCAAAAGGGACAAATCAATTGCTTTTTGAAGGAGCAATTCCCATAGTGAATGGTCATCAAATCATTGAAACATTAGACCTCTTTTCTAACAAAAATTGAAAAAAAGTTGCATTATCTTAAAATCTGTTATACATTTTGCAACAGGTAACTTAAAAAATTAGTAATAGACCTCGCTAAGGGGGAGACATAGATGGCGGATTATTTAGTGATTGTAGAATCACCAGCAAAAGCAAAAACAATTGAACGGTATTTAGGAAAGAAATATAAAGTGAAAGCGTCGGTTGGACACGTACGGGATCTTCCACGTAGTCAGATGGGCGTTAGCGCGGAAAATAATTTCGAGCCTAAATATATTACGATACGTGGTAAAGGACCTGTGTTACAGGAATTAAAGTCTGCTGCTAAAAAAGTAAAGAAAGTTTATCTAGCGGCCGATCCAGACCGCGAGGGAGAAGCAATTGCTTGGCACCTTGCGACTGCATTAAATATTGATATTCACTCAGATTGTCGTGTTGTATTTAATGAAATTACTAAAGATGCAATTATAGAGTCTTTTAAAAACCCACGTCCAATTAACATGGATTTAGTAGATGCGCAGCAAACAAGACGTATATTGGATCGACTTGTTGGCTATAACATTAGCCCAATTCTATGGAAAAAGGTAAAAAAAGGTTTATCAGCGGGTCGGGTACAATCTGTAGCACTACGCATGATCATTGATCGTGAAAATGAAATTAAAAACTTCCAACCTGAAGAATATTGGACAATTGAAGGAACGTTTGAAAAGGGAAAAAAATCATTTGATGCCCTTTACTATGGAAATGGTAAAGACAAAATAAAATTAACAAATGAAGCACAAGTAAAGGCAATCTTAAAAGATGTTAAAGGAACAAACTTTGATGTTGTCAATGTAACGAAAAAGGAACGTAAGCGTAATGCTGCACCAGCCTTTACAACATCATCTTTACAGCAAGAAGCTGCACGAAAATTAAATTTCCGTGCTAAGAAGACCATGATGCTAGCTCAGCAATTATACGAAGGTATAGATATTGGAAAAAAAGAGGGGACAGTCGGGTTAATTACTTATATGCGTACCGATTCCACACGTATTTCTGATACGGCAAAAGCAGAAGCGGTTACGTACATTGAGGATAAATATGGAAAAGAATACATTGCAACAGAAATAAAACAAACAAAGAAAGCTTCAAATGCACAGGATGCGCACGAAGCAATACGTCCAACAAGTACAATGCGGACACCAGATGAATTAAAGGCGGTACTTAGCCGTGATCAGTTACGCTTATATCGCTTAATTTGGGAGCGCTTTATTGCGAGTCAAATGGCACCGGCAGTACTTGATACTGTAGCTGTAGATCTTCAAAATGGTGATGTTTTATTCCGTGCAAATGGCTCACAAGTTAAATTCGCAGGCTTTATGAAACTATATATTGAAGGTACTGATGATCAAACTGAAGAGACGACAAAACTTTTACCTGAGATGGAAATTGGTGATCAAGTAAAATCGCTTGAAATCGAGCCTAAACAACATTTTACACAGCCACCACCACGTTATTCTGAGGCGCGACTTGTTAAAACAATGGAAGAACTAGGAATTGGGCGCCCGTCCACATATGCACCGACCCTCGATACAATTCAGCGCCGTGGCTATGTTGTATTAGATGCTAAACGCTTTATGCCAACAGAGCTAGGAGAGATCGTACACCAACTCGTACTAGAATTTTTCCCAGATATCATAAACATCGAATTCACAGCACAAATGGAACAAGATTTAGATGATATTGAAGAAGGCAATCGACAATGGAAAAAAGTTGTGGAGGAATTTTACAAAGACTTTGAAGTCCATGTAAAACATGCGGATGAAGCTATGGAAAAGGTTGTCATTAAAGATGAGCCTGCAGGAGAAGACTGTGAGCTTTGTGGATCTCCAATGGTCTTTAAGCTTGGACGATATGGCAAATTTATGGCTTGTTCTAATTTCCCGGATTGTAGAAATACAAAAGCGATTATGAAGCCTATTGGTGTGAAATGTCCTTCCTGTGAAACGGGCGAAATTGTGGAGCGAAAAAGTAAAACAAAGCGTCTATTCTATGGTTGCAATCAGTATCCTGAATGTGAATTTGTCTCATGGGACAAGCCGATTAATAGACCATGTCCAAAATGTAGTGCATTATTAGTAGAGAAAAAGATAAAAAAAGGTGTGCAAATTCAATGTACGAAGTGTGACTATGAAGAAGCACCAACTCAATGATAGGAAGATGGTAAGAAACATGACTGAACAAGTAGTAAATGTAATTGGAGCAGGGCTGGCAGGTAGTGAGGCAGCTTGGCAAATTGCTAAGCGGGGTATAAAAGTTAAACTTTATGAAATGCGTCCAGTAAAGCAGACACCAGCGCACCATACTGATAAATTTGCTGAGCTTGTTTGTTCTAACTCATTGCGGGCAAACGGGTTAACAAATGCTGTAGGCGTTATAAAAGAAGAAATGCGTATGTTAGATTCTGTTATCTTAAAGGCAGCAGACCAATGTTCAGTACCTGCTGGAGGTGCCTTAGCAGTAGATCGTCACGAATTTGCAGGGTATGTAACTGAAACTGTGAAAAACCATCCACTAGTGGAGGTTATTCATGAAGAAGTCACAGAAATTCCAGAAGGTATTACAGTTATTGCAACAGGACCATTAACTTCAAAAGCTTTAGCTGAAAAAATTCAAGGTTTAACGGGTTTAGATTATTTATACTTTTACGATGCAGCAGCACCTATTATCGAAAAAGATAGTATTGATATGAATAAAGTTTATTTAAAATCTCGTTATGATAAAGGGGAAGCGGCTTATTTAAACTGTCCTATGACAAAGGAAGAATTCGATCGTTTCCGCCAAGCATTAATCGAAGCTGAAGTTGTACCATTGAAGGAATTTGAAAAAGAAATTTACTTTGAAGGTTGTATGCCAATTGAAGTCATGGCAGCTCGTGGAGAGAAAACTATGTTATTTGGTCCGATGAAGCCAGTAGGTCTTGAGGATCCAAAAACAGGAAAACGTCCATATGCAGTTGTTCAACTTCGTCAAGACGATGCAGCAGGCACGCTTTACAACATTGTAGGCTTCCAAACGCATTTAAAATGGGGGCCACAAAAGGAAGTGCTACAGCTCATTCCTGGGTTAGAGAATGTAGAAATTGTTCGCTATGGCGTCATGCACAGAAACACCTTCATTAATTCACCGAAAGTTTTAGAAAAAACATATCAACTTCGTGAGCAAAAGAATATTTTCTTTGCAGGTCAGATGACTGGTGTAGAAGGCTATGTTGAATCAGCAGGTAGTGGATTAATTGCAGGAATAAATGCAGCTCGTTTAGCATTAGGACAAGAACCAATTATTTTCCCATTCGAAACGGCATTAGGAAGCATGGCGCGTTATATAACAGAAGCACAGTCGAAAAACTTCCAGCCTATGAATGTAAACTTCGGCATCTTCCCTGACTTACCACCTGGGCGTCGTTCTAAGCCAGAGCGTGCGGAAATGCATGCAACACGCGCAATAAGCACAATTCGAAATTTTGTGAATTCACAAACAATTTAATTGCCAAAAGCCTCTAAAAGTTGTTATACTCTTAGAGGCTTTTTCTTTTTGTAGACAAAATGCTTAATTAGACGTATTTTATTATTTTGTATGGAGTTTTTCTCAAAATATAACTATTTACACTTGCTATATTATGAAGATAGGTTTAGTGTCAATATGTATGTTTATTAATGATCAGGAAAACGATACAAACTTGTAAGAGATGACAAAGGATTGTATATCCGTTATATTACAAGTGTCAGTCATTTAAGAAAATTATTAATAAATTATTGGTGGTGAATCTTTCTGTGTTAGTTTCGTCCCAAGATGCACTCGAACAGTTCATGCTTTACATCCAAGTTGAAAAGAACTTCTCTGTTCATACAGTGCGAGAATATGAATCAGACCTGCTAGATTTTTTAACCTTTTTACAAACGGAGGGAATCGATGATTTAGCAAGTGTTGAATATATACATGCACGTCTTTATGTAACAAAGTTGTACGATGAGAAAAGGGCAAGGGCTTCTATTTCAAGGAAAATTTCCTCAATACGCTCCTTTTTTCGCTTTCTAAATAGACAGTACGGATTAGATGACGGAGCCTTTCGTTCGCTTTATCATCCAAAAAAAGAATCACGTTTACCTAATTTTTTCTACGAAGAGGAATTGAAACAGTTATTTGATGCGAATACTGGTGATGATTTGAAATCATTAAGAAATATAGCTATATTAGAGCTGTTATATGCAACAGGTATTCGTGTGAGTGAACTGACTTCAATTCAAGTAGAGGATGTAGATTTTCATTATTCGATTATACGAGTAATGGGAAAAGGTCGAAAAGAACGAATCATTCCATTTGGTCAATTTGCGAGTTTAGCAATGCAGGACTACATAGAGCAAGCTCGTCCACGATTGATGAAAAAAACGAATCATCTGCAGTTGTTTGTCAATATGCGTGGTGGGGAACTTACTCCTAGAGGGGTACGTCATATTTTAAACGAAATGATTGATAAGGCCTCACTCCATACGAAAATTTACCCACACATGCTTCGCCATACTTTTGCTACTCATTTATTGAATAATGGCGCAGATTTACGGACGGTGCAGGAGTTATTAGGTCACTCACATTTATCTTCTACACAAGTTTACACACATGTAACAAAAGAGCATCTTCGTCAAACATATATGAATGCTCATCCAAGGGCATAATAGAGCTAAGGAGGAAGGCAGATGGGACAAATTCATGCAACAACGATATTTGCGGTTCATCATAACGGAGGCTGTGCTATGGCTGGTGATGGTCAAGTAACATTGGGAAATGCAGTTGTGATGAAGGGTACAGCAAGGAAGGTCAGACGTCTGTTTAATGGGCAGGTCCTCGCTGGTTTTGCAGGTTCAGTTGCTGATGCCTTTACACTTTTTGAAATGTTTGAAGGCAAATTAAATGAGTATAACGGTAATTTGCAACGGGCAGCCGTTGAGGTAGCGAAGCAATGGCGTGGTGATAAAATGCTGCGCCAGCTAGAAGCAATGCTACTAGTAATGGATAAAACGACTTTATTACTCGTTTCGGGTACAGGAGAAGTGATTGAACCTGATGATGGCATTTTGGCCATTGGCTCTGGAGGCAATTATGCATTGTCTGCAGGTAGAGCATTAAAAAAATATGCAGGTGAAACAATGACTGCTCGTGAAATAGCTGAAGCGGCATTAGAAACAGCTGCTGAAATCTGTGTATTTACAAATCATAATATTATCGTGGAGGCGCTGAACTAATGACACAAAAAAATTTAACGCCAAGACAAATTACTGAGCATTTAGATCGTTACATTGTTGGGCAGAATGAAGCTAAGCGAGCAGTAGCAATTGCGTTACGAAACCGCTATCGTCGTTCGTTGTTAAATGAAGATATGAAGGCTGAAGTTATTCCAAAAAATATTTTGATGATTGGGCCAACTGGTGTCGGCAAAACAGAAATAGCCAGAAGGATTGCAAAGCTTACCAATGCACCTTTTGTAAAAGTTGAAGCGACAAAGTTTACCGAAGTAGGCTATGTGGGTAGAGATGTTGAATCAATGGTCCGTGACTTGGTAGAAGCTTCTCACCGTCTAGTTAAAGAAGAAATGATGGAGTCTGTCAAGGAACAAGCAGAAGAATTAGCAAATGAAGCAATCGTGAAACTTTTGGTGCCTTCTTTACGTAAAAAACAGGCGATGCAAAATCCGTTTGAAATGCTATTTGGTGGGAAAGAACAACCAACAAATGATGATTCATCAGCAGATGATGGAGAAGTTCGCTCGAAGCGTGCTCAAATTGCCATTGATTTACGCAATGGTAAGTTAGAAAATGAGTGGGTTACTGTAGAGGTAACAGAACAAAATCCATCCATTTTTGATGCGTTACAAGGAACTGGGATGGATATGTCTGCGAATGGTGGTATGCAGGATATGCTCTCTAGTTTAATGCCTAAAAAACAGAAAAAACGCCGTGTGCAAGTAAAAGACGCGCGTCGTATTTTAACAATAGAAGAAGCAAATAAGCTGATAGATGCTGATGAAGTAGCACAGGAAGCCATTAATAGAGCTGAGCAAACGGGTATCATTTTTATTGACGAAATCGATAAAATTGCTAGTAAAGAAGGAAATACTTCGGCGAATGTCTCCCGTGAAGGAGTTCAACGTGACATTTTACCAATTGTAGAAGGTTCTACGGTTACAACAAAGTATGGTGCAGTGAAAACGGATTATATGCTGTTTGTTGCTGCTGGGGCATTTCATATGTCAAAACCATCAGACCTAATTCCCGAGTTACAAGGCCGTTTCCCAATTCGAGTAGAGCTAGAAAAATTAACAAAACAGGATTTTGTTCGTATTTTACAAGAACCAGATCAATCATTAATTTTGCAATATAAAGCACTTTTAGAGACAGAAGGCGTAGAAATTCATTTCACGACAGATGCTATTGAACGAATTGCTGAGATAGCAACTGAAGTGAATCAGGAAACAGACAATATCGGAGCTCGTCGTTTACACACGATATTAGAACGTTTACTGGAAGAACTATCGTTTGAGGCATCTGAAATTGCGCCTGCCAGTATCCCAATCAATGCGGCGTATGTGGATCAAAAACTTGCGGGAATAGTAAAAAACAAAGATTTGTCACAGTTTATACTGTAAGATAAAGCTGATTAGTATCATTCAATAATAAAAACCTTTAGAATATTTAGTAAATACTCTTCGGATTATTTATAGGAGGAACATATAATGAATTTATTAGAAAAAACACGTAAAATTAACTCGATGCTTCAAGCTTCTGCTGGTAAGCCAGTAAACTTTAAGGAAATGGCCGATACATTAGGCGATATTATCGATAGTAATGTCTATATTTTAAGTCGTAAAGGTAAATTATTAGGTATTTCAATTCACCAACAAATTGAAAATGAACGTATGAAAAAAATGTTCGAAGAGAGACAGTTCCCAGAAGAATATACACATAGCTTATTTACGATCTCTGAAACATCATCAAATTTA
This sequence comes from Lysinibacillus sp. S1, assembly GCF_044986265.1. Classification (NCBI taxonomy): domain Bacteria; kingdom Bacillati; phylum Bacillota; class Bacilli; order Caryophanales; family Bacillaceae; genus Lysinibacillus; species Lysinibacillus sp. S1. The sequence continues at coordinate 1,639,705 of NZ_CP173154.1, read as the reverse complement.
GATATTAATAATGAACATACTGCTTTCCCGGTAGAAAATAAAGATTTATTCCAAAATGCTTTAACAACAATTGTACCAATCGTTGGTGGTGGTGAGCGTTTAGGAACATTAATCCTTGCTCGTTTATCTTCACAATTTGAAGATGATGATCTAATTTTAGCTGAGTATGGTGCAACAGTGGTTGGTATGGAAATTTTACGTGAAAAGTCGGAAGAAATTGAAGAAGAAGCTCGTAGCAAAGCTGTCGTGCAAATGGCTATTAATTCACTTTCGTACAGTGAGTTAGAGGCAATTGAACACATTTTCGAAGAACTTGATGGTAATGAAGGCTTACTAGTTGCTTCTAAAATTGCTGATCGAGTGGGTATTACACGCTCGGTGATCGTAAATGCATTACGTAAACTTGAATCAGCAGGTGTCATTGAATCTCGTTCTTTAGGTATGAAAGGTACTTATATTAAAGTACTAAACGATAAATTCTTAAATGCTTTAGCAGAAATTAAAATGAAATAAATACTTCTTTTAATAAGCTAATGAAAGCGTCTATGGTAAACATAGACGCTCAGACTGTAGACAAACTCAATGAATTTTGAGTTTGCCTACAGTCTTTTTTCTTTTACAATAAAATAAAGTAAAGCCGTTGATTTCCACTACGGGCGGACGCTTTCCGCGGGCGGGGTCGAGCTGCTTCCCTCGCTTCGCTCAGTCCAGGATCTCGACTTTCCCGCTTTTCCCGCAGGAGTCGCCACCCTTCGTTCCAATCAACTTCTACATAAATAATTCCTTATTCATCTATTGATAAAAAGTACACTTTCGAGGTGATCAACCATGATGACGAAAAATCAAATCAATGAACGTGAACAATTAGAAATGCTAACGATTGATCAATTAGTTCCCCAAGATCATTTAGTACGAAAACTAGAGGCGGCTATTGATTTTTCATTTATCTATCCTTTAGTAGAAAACCTCTACTCTGCCAAAGGACGCCCTAGTATTGATCCTGTTGTTCTCTTTAAAATGACGTTTATTCAGTACGTTTTTGGTATACGGTCCATGCGTCAAACCATCAAAGAAATTGAAACGAATATGGCGTATCGTTGGTTTTTAGGATTTGGCTTCCAGACAGAAGTCCCGCATTTCTCTACCTTCGGTAAAAATTATGTCCGTCGCTTTCAAGACACTGATATATTTGAGCAGATATTCTATCGTATATTAAAAGAGATTATGCATCAAGGACTCCTCCATGCAGACCATTTATTTATCGATTCTACGCATGTGAAAGCGAGTGCGAATAAACGAAAGTATGATAAAAAAGTTGTGCGAAAAGAAACACGGGCTTATGAAGAGAAACTTCAATTAGAGTTAAATATTGATCGTGAGGAACACGGAAAAAAGCCCTTTTCCCCGGAGAAATTTGAAAAAGAAGAATGGAAAGAAATAAAGGAAAGCACGACAGATCCTGAAAGTGGATATTACGTGAAGGATGAACGTACGAAACAGTTTGCGTATTCTTTTCATGCAGCGACAGATGAAAAGGGCTTTGTCTTAGGTGCCATTGTGACTCCGGGAAATGTGCACGATAGCCATGTATTGCAGCCACTTGTTGAAAGAGTCATTCAAAACGTTCAAAAACCAATCGCTGTTGCGGCAGATGCAGCCTATAAAACACCAGCGATTACGAACTTTTTATTAGAGAATCAAATGTTGCCTGTTCTTCCGTATACACGACCTAAAACAAAAGATGGATTCTTCCGAAAGCATGAGTATATATATGACGAGCATTATAATTGTTATCTTTGCCCACAAGGGCAGATATTGAAGTATGCAACTACGACGAAAGAAGGATATCGGCAATATAAATCGAATCCTTTGATTTGTGCGAAGTGTCCAAGCCTTTCCCAATGTACAGAAAGTAAGCATCATCAAAAACTCATTCAACGCCATATCTGGGAGTCGTATGTGGAGGAAGCTGAACATTTACGCCATTCCTATGACATCAAACAAATTTATGCAAAGCGCAAAGAAACGATTGAGCGTGTCTTTGCCGATGCAAAAGAAAAGCATGGTATGCGATGGACAACCTTAAGAGGTCTGAAAAAATTGTCCATGCAGGCGATGCTTACTTTTGCTGCCATGAATTTAAAGAAACTGGCTACTTGGACGTGGCAGGCAGCTTAAGAAGGTATCTATGCTCGAAGAGTATGTTGAATTTGGTAGTATATTACCAAATGTTAAAGATAAAATAGGAAGAAAAATGACAAAAGCCCATCGAAAGTGAACTTCTCGATGGGCTTTTGTCTACAGTCTGAGCGTCTATGGTAAACATAGACGCTTTTTATGTTGTTGAAAAAGATAATATTGAAAAAGACCTTTTAGAAAGGTGAGGGGTGCTTTAGGTTTCGTCATCGTCCAATCAAGAGGAGCGTACAATGAATCCGTTAGTCGAACATGAGGAAAAGTGACTTTTAAGACTAGTGATTGTAATTTTTGCTTTTAATGTAGAACGGTGGAGTAGAAGGCTAATTGATTCCCCTGTGAGAAAGGGGAGACCTTAAACAGAGCGGTAGTTTTGTACTTTAAACTGAGTGAGAGAGAAGTATAGTGGCAAGCAGGTAGTGTGGAATGAAAGCCGTTTTCATCTTTCATAAAATGTATTGTTTTTCAAAACAATGATGGTGTCTATGGTAAATATAGACGCTTTTTTGTGTATTTTCGAAATTTTAGGGCATTTGTTTTTTAGAGAATTAATATAAAAACATGGATTTCGTTGCTTTTATCCTAAAAATGTTCGATAATTTGTCACTACAATTAGCATATAAAAAATGCTGATATGTTACTTTTGAATAATGGTGAATAAACTTATAGTCACTGTATAAAAAATACTCCCATAGTGATTAAACTAGTAAAAAGGGACCTTTATTTAAAAGGATTAAAAAAGGCGATAAACCTCATAAAAAGGCATTTTTCACAATAAAATCGTAAACACTGTCGAAATGGTGTAAAATAACTAGATGATTATTAATCTTTACTGAAGCCTAGAGACGCAAAGGATGGGGAAGTTTTGTCATGGTTGAGAGGGAGAAAAAATAGGGCGTATAGACTATTAAAAAGTGACAAAAGACAATAGACACTAGGTATCATCTTAATTACAATTGTATTATTGGATAAATTAACAAGTACATAGATTTTAAATAAAATGAGGTGAACAGTTTTGAATTTATTTGGAGGAACTATTAGTAGCCTGGAAAATGGACTTTCCTATGCCACTTTAAATCATAAAACAATCGCAAATAATATCGCGAATGTCGATACACCTAATTATAAGGCGAAAAATGTTAGTTTTAAGGATATGTTGGAAGAGCAGAAGAGCATAGCTATTTCTGCATACCGCACTGATAATAGACATTATGATTTCACGTTTCGACAATCTACACCAGGTGTCAATATTGTTGAGAACTTGCGATATAGAAACAATGGCAATGCTGTAGATATGGATGCTGAGCAAGCGAAATTAGCAGAGAATCAAATTTATTATAATGCTCTAATCGATCGTGTTAATGGGAAATTAAACACATTGAATACTGTTATTAAAGGAGGTAAGTAATAGATGTCTATTTTTCATGGGATGAATACCACTGCCTCCGCATTAACAGCGCAGCGTTTACGTATGGACGTTATTTCTTCTAATATGGCTAACATGGATACAACTCGCGCTCGTCAAGTGAATGGGGAATGGGAACCATATCGACGTAAGTCCGTGACGCTGTCAGCTCAAGAAGGACAATTTTCTAATTTTTTGAATATAGCACTAGGTAAAAATGCAAAAAGTGGTGTTGGTAATGGTGTGAAAATTACTCGAATCTCAGAAGATCAAGAAACACCTTTCAAACTTGTATATGACCCAACTCATCCAGATGCGAATGCAGATGGTTATGTAAACATGCCTAACGTCGATCCATTAAAAGAAATGGTTGATTTAATGTCGGCTACTCGTTCTTATGAGGCGAATATAACTGTATTTAATGCGAATAAATCCATGCTTACAAAGGCTTTAGAGATTGGTAAATAAATTTAAGTAGAAAGGAAGATACATACATGGCCATTTCGTCCATTTCGCTAATGACACCTACTCAGGTTGTAAATAACACGAATAAACTGAATGCTACACCTTATGAAGCGCAACAAAGCTTCGCGAACTCGTTAAAAGAAGCAATTGCAAAAGTAAATGATCAACAAATAACTTCTGATAAATTTACTCAGAAGCTAATTAAAGGTGAAGATGTGGAGTTGCATGAAGTGATGATTGCTTCGCAAAAGGCAAGCATTACCCTAAACGCAACAATTGAAGTTCGCAATAAGGTGATTGAAGCTTACCAAGAAATAATGCGCATGAGTGTTTAATTTTATTGTAAAGATAAGAAACCTCTTTTCAATATAAATTAACAACCACAAATCAGAGTGGCTCATTATGTTCGCAAATTATTGATGGCTAGGTTATTCACTATAACCGGAGGATTCATAATGAATGAACGATTGACAAAAATAAAAAACGACACCAGTCAATTTTGGACAAGTCGAAGTAAAAAGCAAAAAATAGTTATGATTGGCTCCGTGGTAGTTGTAATCGCACTAGCAGCAATTGTGACATTTTTTGCTTCCAAAACTACATATGTTCCACTTTATAAAGATTTATCAACACGGGAAATTGGACAGGTAAAGGAAGCGCTAGATTCCCAAGGTGTGACCTATCAAATTGCTCCAGGTGGAACATCTATTTTAGTGCCAGAAGAGCAAGTTGACTCCTTATTAGTGCAATTAGCTTCAGAGGGATATCCACAAACAGGATCAATCGATTACTCATTTGCTAATAGTTCAGGATTTGGTATGACTGATAATGAATTTAACCTATTAAAAAAAGCAGCTACTGAAACTGAAATTGCTAAACTTTTCAAAAATCTGGAAGGTGTAAAAGATGCAAAAGTGATGATTACTGTTCCTGAGGAAGGTGTATTCGTAACGGATGTTCAAGGAGAGGCAACAGCATCTATCGTTTTAAATACTGATCCTGGCTATAAATTTACGGAACAGCAAATAACTACAATGTACAATTTAGTGTCAAAAAGTATTCCGAATTTAAAAACTGAAAATATCGTGATCTCTAACCAATTTTCAGAGTACTTTGATCTGAATGCAGCAACAGCTGATGGTACTTCCACAACAACAGCTGAAGGCCAATTACAAATGAAGAAATTGGTAGAACGAGATCTACAACGTCAAGTACAAAATATGCTTGGAACGTTGATGGGACAAGATAAAGTAATGGTTTCTGTCACAACGGATATTGATTTCAAGAAAGAAAATCGAGAAGAAAATCTTGTGACACCTGTTGATGAAGAAAATATGGAAGGTATTGCCATAAGTGCTCAGCGAATTACAGAGCAATATTCTGGTACAGGAGCAGCTGCCGCTGCTGGAACACCTGAAGCTGAAACAACTACTGATAACTTCACAACTTATAATGAAGGTACAGCAGGAAATGGTGATTACGAACGTACGGAAGAAACGATTAATAATGATGTGAACCGTATACGTAAGGATATTCAAGAAGCTCCTTATAAAATTCAGGATATTGGGATACAAGTAATTGTTGAACCACCGACAGCAACTGACGCAGCGTCATTACCAGACGGTGTTCGAGAAGATATTGAGAAAATTTTAAGTACAATTGTACGTACAACAATTTCCAAAGACGTAGCAGCAGAACTTACTCAAGAGCAGATCGATGAAAAAGTGGCGGTATCTGTACAACCATTATACGGTAAGGCAACAGAGGTAGCTGATGAAAAACCAATCATTCCATGGTGGGTTTGGGTTATCGGAGGTATTTTGTTAGCTGTTATCTTATTACTAGCATTCTTCATTATCCGTTCACGTAAACGTGCGAAGGAAGAGGAAGAGTTAAGTATCCTAGAAGAACAAGAAGAATTAATGGTTGAAGATATTAATGAAGAAATTGAAACGGAAGCTACAATGCGTCGTAAGCAGCTAGAAAAAATGGCCAAAGAAAAGCCAGACGATTTTGCAAAGTTACTGCGTAGTTGGATTGCTGAAGACTAACTAGGAGGTTCGGCTGTGTCCAAGAAAGATAAAGAATTAACCGGAAAACAAAAGGCCGCTCTCTTGTTAATTTCATTAGGGCCTGAAGTTTCAGCTTCTGTCTATAAGCACTTAACAGAGGAAGAAATTGAACGTTTAACATTAGAAATTTCAAGTGTTAAAAAAGTAGAATCAAATGTAAAAGAAGAGATTATTGAAGAATTTCACAATATTGCACTCGCGCAGGACTATATCACACAAGGTGGTATTGGCTATGCAAAAACAGTATTAGAAAAAGCACTTGGCGTAGAACAAGCACAAACAATCATTAATCGACTAACATCTTCATTACAAGTACGCCCGTTTGATTTTGCTAGAAGAGCTGATCCAGCGCAAATTTTTAACTTTATCCAAAATGAACATCCTCAAACAATTGCCCTAATCCTCTCTTATTTAGAGGCAGGGCAAGCGGGGGTTATTTTATCTTCTTTACCACAGGAAGTACAAGCTGACATTGCTAAACGTATAGCGGTCATGGAATCGACTTCACCAGAAGTGATTAGCGAAATTGAATCTGTGTTAGAACGTAAATTATCATCAACCGTTACGCAGGATTATACAGAAACTGGTGGTATTGATGCAGTTGTTGAAGTTTTAAATGGAGTAGATCGACAAACAGAAAAAACAATACTCGATGCACTGGAAATACAAGACCCAGAACTTGCAGAGGAAATCAAAAAACGTATGTTTGTGTTCGAGGATATTGTTACACTCGACAATCGTTCCATTCAGCGTGTTATTCGTGATTGTGAAAACGAAGACTTACTGCTTTCAATGAAGGTATCAAGTGAAGAGGTAAAAGATATTATATTCCGCAATATGTCACAACGTATGGCTGAAACATTTAAAGAAGAAATGGAAATTATGGGACCTGTACGTTTACGTGACGTAGAGGAGGCACAATCTCGAATTGTTGCTGTTATTCGTCGTCTAGAGGATGCTGGAGAGATTATTATTGCTCGTGGTGGAGGAGATGACGTCATTGTCTAGAATCATCCGTTCTATTTACACTAAGTCTGATAGCGATAATGTCAAAGAAATACAAATCCGTGATATGTTTGAAGCGATGGAAGAATACCAAGAAGAAGGACCTCCTCAGCATCAATTAACGTTGGATGAAGTCGTGGCAGAGCGAGATCGTTTACTTACTGAAGCTAGAACTGCTTTGCAAGCTGAACGAGAGATGTTTGAACAGGAAAAGCATAGGCACTTTCAAGAAATTGAACATTTAAAGCTAAATTGGGAGGAAGAGAGACCCAATCGTGTTCAAGAAGCTTATGATGAGGGATTTGGACAAGGCTATGAAGATGGTATGAATAAGGCCACTGAAGCAATGGCTCAGTCACTTCAAACAGCGAACGAAATAATGATGTTAGCGAAAGAAAATGCTCAAAAATATATTGAAGATCAAGAAGCGGTAATTTTAGAGTTAGGTTTAACTGCTGCAGAAAGAATTATTGGTACTTCGTTAGAACAGGATAACGAACTATTTGTATCGATTGTGCGTAGAGGGCTAAAAGAAGCAAGAGAAATGAAGGAAATTAAAATTTATGTTTCGCCAGCTTATTATGCTTTAATTACGACCAACCGAGATGAATTAGCAGAAATGTTCCCAATAGACGTACCATTAATGATTTTTGTTAATGAAGATTTGGATAATGAGACAGATTGCTATATTGAAACAAATCATGGAAGAATTATGGTTAGCATCGATGAGCAATTAAATGCTCTCAGATTAAAGTTACATGAAATATTAGAGAGTAAGGAATGATCTTGATGAAAGCGGCTCAATTAATTGAACAAATTCCGCATATCCCAACTTTTAAAAAGTTCGGTAGGGTTACTAGAGTTGTTGGCTTAATGATTGAGTCGCAAGGTCCAGATAGTTCTATAGGTGATGTCTGTAAAATTCATGTGGAAACTGTAAATCATGGTCACCAGATTATTTTAGCAGAGGTCGTTGGTTTTAAAGATGAAATAGTCGTCTTGATGCCTTTTACCTCCTTACGTGAAATATCTATTGGCTGCCTTGTTGAAGGAACGGGAGCTCCACTGGAAGTAAAAGTGGGTCCTGAGTTAATCGGCAAAGTATTGGATTCTATGGGGAATCCAATTGATGGCACTCTATTACCTAAAGGTCTCATGACAGTCCCTACAGAACAAGATCCACCAAACCCACTAACTCGTCCACCAATTAATGAAAGGCTTGAAGTGGGAGTCAAGGCTATTGACGGTATGCTAACAGTTGGAAATGGACAACGTGTTGGTATTTTCGCTGGTTCTGGGGTAGGTAAAAGTACTTTACTTGGTATGATCGCAAGAAATACACAAGCAGATTTGAATGTTATTGCGCTAATAGGTGAGCGTGGTCGTGAGGTTCGGGAATTCATCGAACGTGATTTGGGTGCTGAGGGCTTAAGTCGATCGATTGTTGTTGCAGCCACATCTGATCAACCAGCATTAATGCGGATTAAAGGGGCATTTACAGCTACAGCAATCGCCGAATATTTTAGAAATCGAGGCTTAAATGTCATGCTGATGATGGATTCCGTGACACGTGTGGCTATGGCACAACGTGAAATTGGACTTGCCACAGGAGAACCACCAGCACAAAAAGGTTATACGCCTTCTGTTTTTGCGATATTGCCTAAATTACTAGAACGTACAGGCACCAATGAAAAGGGTTCTATAACAGCATTCTATACTGTTTTAGTAGATGGTGACGATATGAATGAACCAATTGCGGATACTGTGCGAGGGATATTAGATGGTCATATTGTATTGGATCGAAATCTTGCCAACAAGGGGCAATATCCAGCCATAAACGTCTTGAAAAGTGTGAGTCGTTTGATGAATCATGTTGCAGAGCCAACTCATAAGAAAGCTGCTGAACGATTAAGAGAACTCTATTATACTTACGACAAATCAGAGGATTTGATCAATATTGGTGCTTATAAAAGAGGAACCTCTAAAGAAATTGATGAAGCAATTCATTATGAACCGCTCATTACTGCTTATCTTAAACAGGGTTACTTAGATAAAGTGACACTAGAAGAAAGTGTCAATGAGTTAATAACATTATCGAACGGTGGTGCGAAATAGATGGTCAGTTATGTGTATCGTTTTGAAAAAGTGTTAACTATTCGCGAACAAGAAAAAAACGAAACCGAAATGGCTTATAAGGAATCTGTCCGTTCTTTTGAAGAAATAGCAACAAAATTATATGACTTGCTAAAAAAGAAAGAAGATTTAATTGCATTTCAGCAGGAGCGTTTAATGGTTGGTTCATCCATAGATGAAATTCATCATTATAGTCGTTTCATTGATAGTCTCGAAAAAACAATTGCAGATGTACAACAGAAAGTGATACAAGCTCGTGCAAAGATGAATTGGCACGAAGAAAAACTATTAGAAAAAAACTTGGAAGTACGTAAATTTGAAAAAATGAGAGAAAAGGATTTTAAGCATTTCCAACAAGAGCAAGATCGTATAGAAAGCCTTTTTTTAGATGAAATTTCATTACAAACGTATAACAAGAAAGAAATCAGGTGATTTCATGGCAAAGAAAGACAATCGATTAGCAACAGAGTTAGTAGAAGAGCAACCAAAGAAAAAATCTGGGGGCTTTCTTAAGTTTTTTACTTGGATTGTACTGCCGATTATGTTTGTAGTAGCGGTTTTGCTTGTTGTGGCAACATTAATGAATACAAATGTCTTTGATTTAGGAAAAAAGGCAATTGGTAGTTTACCTTTTATTCCCTCAGAAGAGCAACAAGCAAAGGATGCTGTCGTTAATAACGACTCTAAAATAGTGAGTTTACAGGCAGAGGTACAAGAAAAAGAAGCAGAGATTACCCAGCTTCAAAAAAAATTAGATTCAACAATAACTGAAAAAGAGAAGCTGCTGACAGAAAAGGAACAGCTTCAATTTGAAATTGAAAAACTAAATCGTGAACAAGATGATGTGAAGCGTGACTTTAACGATATTTTATCAACATTTGATAAGATGTCGCCGAAAGCTGCGGCACCTGTGTTAATCAATATGAGTGATACAGAAGCACTGCGGATTTTAACGAATTTAAAGCCAGATAAATTAGCAGCTATTTTAGAAAAAATGGATGCAAAAGATGCAGCAAAATATACGGAGCTTATGGCTAAACAGTAGGATAATTGAAAGGAGGTGAAAAATAGTGGATGTAGCAATGATGCAAATGATTAATAAAACAGTACCTACTAAAACTGCAGCAACAAAATCAACAACAGTTGGAAACGCTGAAGGAAAAATAGGCAGCACACCGAATAAAGAAAATTTATCAAATTTTGGTTCTGTTTTTGGGCAAGTATTAACTTCTTCAACTCAAACAACCCAGTCATCACAGACGACTTCAACAAATGAACTCGGGGATTTACAAGCGTTATTAAATGCTGAATCAATGGAGGAAGTACTAGATTTACTGGGGATTTCTCACGATGATGGTTTATTATTGCTTCAATTTGGAGAAGACGGTAAGGCAGTGGCACTGGATGAAATGCTTCATTTAGAAAATATATTAAATGCATTAGGGATTGATGAAGAGCAGCTTCAAAAAATCGTCCAACAGCTACTAGGAGAAGAAAAGGAAGCAAGGGATGTTTGGGAGCTCTTAACTTTAGTAGATGCCCAAGCGCCGGTACTACAGGCGAATATAAGCACTGCTTTACAAGGCGAAGGTCAAGTGACACCAAAAGAGGCATCACAACTTCTTCAAGTGTTGAAATTAGCGCAATTGGTAGGACAAAAGACAGACTTAACAGCACCTCAAGAAGACCTGTTAACAACGGTGAGAAGCCTATTAACGACTTTACAAACGCAGGTAGAAACTTTGCAGGTAACAACAACTAAAACAACTGTTACATTGCCATTACAAGGCTTCCAGCAAGTTGTTCAGCAAGTCCAAATGACGAAACAAAGTGAAACAAATACAAATGACATGGTTACACCACAAACTGTACAAACGAAACCAGACACATTCCATGTAACGTTACCAACGGCTAAGCCTGCTCAATCCGAAGCTTTACTAAAAGAAATGCAAGCCATTATCAATCGAGCGCAGATTTCGAATGCTCAAGGCATTACACGCTTAACCATAAAATTGTATCCAGAAAATCTAGGGACAGTTCGTATTGAACTTGTACAAAATGATGGAGTTCTTACAGCCCGTATACTGGCTTCTACAGCCCATGGACGTGAATTGCTTGATAACCAAGCACACCAGCTAAAACAGGCTTTTGCTCAGCAAAATATACAAGTAGATCGTCTTGATATTGCACAATCTCTGCAAGATGCCGATCGTCAACAACGTGATCAAAGCTTCTTCAATAATTTCTTTAAACAACAGCAGGACGAAGAACAGGATCAAAAAAGTGATGATGAAGATGAAGGAATGTCCTTTAGTGACTATTTAATAAGTGAGGAGGTGTAACAATGGCAGATACTACTACGAAGGTGACAAATCCGGCTATAACTGATGATTTTTATTACTCAAATTATCAGAAGCCAGTGAAGCAAACAGGCAATAGTGAGCTTGGTAAGGATGCCTTTCTACAATTGTTAATTACACAATTACAGCATCAGGACCCAACAAATCCAATGGATGATCGAGAATTTATTTCTCAAATGGCGCAGTTCTCTTCTTTAGAGCAAATGCAAAATATGACAAAGGCAATGGAATCTTTACTAGCATCTCAGCAACAAACACAGATGATGAGTTATACAACTTTTATTGGCAAAGAAGTCAAATGGCATGAGATTACAGAGGAGAAAGATGAAAAAGGTAATCCTGTGGTTAATGAAGGAACAGGCGTCATTGAATCCCTTAAATTTGTAGATGGAAATGTTGTGTTCAAATTAGCTGATGGGAAAGAGATTGCTCCTGGTAATATATCTGGTATTTTAGGTGGAGCTAGCGATTCTAGTTCCAATGGCAATAATAATGTACCTGAATCTCCATTAGTGAAAGCTAGCCAATTGATTGGTAAAAATGTAACGTATAAAGACGGTGACCAAGAACTAAAAGGACGAATCGTCTCTGTTTCCAATAAAGATGGGGTCATTAATTATGTATTAGATAATGATAAAAGACTAACAGATAAAGATTTTACAGTGATTAGCGAATAAAGGTGGAGAAAAGTGATGGATAAATTTTCAATTCATCGTGTACCCTTGCATCCATCTATTCGCTCAACACAGCCTAAGCCAATTAATACACAACAATCGTTTAAGGCTCATTTACAGGAAGCTTCTAAACAAGAGCTAAAGGTGAGTAAGCATGCGAATGAACGTATTATTGAGCGTAAAATTAATATCACTGAACATGAATGGCAGGTTGTATCGGATAAGGTATTTGAAGCACACTCAAAAGGTGTCAAACAACCATTAGTCTTGATGGATCAAGCAGCTTTAATTGTCAGTGCTAAAAATGCTACTGTCATTACAGCAATGGATCGCACGGAAGCAAAACAGCAGTTATTTACAAATATTGATGGCACGATTGTGCTTTAAAGGCTGGACCTTCTTACGTAAGGAAGCCTTGGTGATGCTGAGTGATAGAAGCTCACCTATATAAAACGAAGGGAGAACGAAAACATATGTTACGTTCTATGTATTCAGGTATTTCAGGTCTTAAAAACTTCCAAACAAAGCTAGATGTGATTGGTAATAATATTGCCAACGTGAACACTTATGGCTTTAAAAAAGGGCGAGTAATTTTCAAAGATTTAATGTCGCAAACATCAGCGGGTGCTTCAGCTCCTTCAGGTACTATAGGAGGTATTAACCCAAAACAAGTTGGGTTAGGGGCAGAACTTGCATCTATCGATACTATTCATAATCCAGGATCACGACAATATACTGGACGCGGATTAGATTTAGCTATAGAGGGAGAAGGTTTCTTCATAGTAGGTGATTTAGTGTCAGGAACTGGTGAAGGAACTGGTGAAACGCCATTTACAAATACTCTCTATACACGTGCAGGGAATTTTTATATGGATGAACAAGGTTTTCTAGTTAATGCAGATGGTAAATATCTAATGGGGTCTGCGGCTGCTAACTCTGAAAATTTAGATTCAATGTCTACTGACTTCGATGCACCAGCGGAGTTGGATGAAGTAACAAGTGAGGATTTAAATGTTGATGGCACTTGGGGTTTACCAACAGCGGCCACAGAAAACAGTGGAGAATGGGGACGTATCCGTATTCCAACTGATGCAAAATCGATGAGTATTGCACCAGACGGTCAAGTTACTTTTGTTGATGCAAATGGAGACTTGAAATGGGGTGGTCAATTGGTAATGGCTAAATTCTCCAACGCAGGTGGTCTTGAGAAAGTTGGCGGTAATTACTATACAGTTTCAGCAAACTCTGGAGAACCCTATTTACAAGCAGGTGGTCAAGCAGGTTTAGGCAAACCGATAGCAGGTTCACTTGAAATGTCGAACGTAGACCTTTCAGAGGAATTTACTGAGATGATTGTGGCACAACGTGGTTTCCAAGCAAATACGCGTATCATCACAACATCTGATGAAATATTACAAGAACTAGTAAACTTAAAACGATAATAAAATAGTCCTTTCAAAACGGACGTTTTAACAAACATATTTTCATATGAGGGAGGGTCGGGCCGGCTCTCATGCTAGACCCGGCCCTAATTCATGATTGAACTAACACGTCTAAATGGCAAAGCATTTACATTAAATGCTTTATACATAGAAACAGTCGAATCATTTCCAGATACGACTATTACATTAACAACTGGAACAAAATTAATTGTTTTAGAGAGTGAAGATGAGGTGCGACAAAAGGTTACTGCCTTTTATAACAATATACAAATACTATCCAACCCGCATCTACGAGGTGAAGAAGATGAAGAATAATAAAATGCTAACAATGATTATTATTTTACTAGTAGCAGTCATTCTGATTGGGGTTATTTTGTTTGTATTGCTTACGCAATTTAATAAGCCCACAGGAGCTGTTGAGCCGTCCATTGATGAGATTGTAGAGGCAACAGTGGAGATACCAGAGATCACGACAAATCTTGCAGATAAAAGAGTTGTTCGCTTGTCATTGAAAATTCAAACGACAAGCAAAGATGCTGCTGCAGAATTAACAAAGCGCGTTTTCCAAGTGCAAAACATCGCCATTCAAGAGCTTTCTGAAATGGAGCAAAAGGACTTAGAAGGTAAGCAAGGGAAACAAATTTTCCAAAAATCATTAAAAACAAGATTAAATGAGTTGATGCAAGAGGGAGAAGTCCAGGAAGTATATTTTACCTCCTTCATTACTCAATAAAACAGAAACTGCTTGAATTGGAGGTGGGCAAATGGCAGGAGATGTGTTATCTCAATCCGAGATAGATGCGCTGCTTTCCGCTATATCGACAGGGGAAATGTCAGCGGATGACATAAAAAAAGAGGACGAGGGACGTAAGGTTAAAGTTTATGATTTTAAACGAGCACTTCGATTCTCAAAAGATCAAATCCGAAGTTTGACCCGAATACATGAAAATTTCGCACGACTATTGACAACCTTTTTCTCTGCACAGCTTAGAAGCTATGTACAAATTACGGTTGCATCAGTAGACCAAATACCATTTGAAGAGTTTGTTCGTTCCATTCCAAATATGACACTCATTAATGTATTTGAAGTGCCACCATTAGATGGTAATATATTAATGGAAATTAATCCGAATATTGCCTATTCGATGTTAGATCGCCTAATGGGCGGTAGTGGGGCAAGTCATAGTAATGTAGATAACCTAACGGAAATAGAAACAAAAATTATGACAAACCTTTTTGAACGCTCATTCGACAATTTACGCGAAGCATGGGAAAATGTTGCGGAAATTGATCCTATATTAGTGGAACTTGAAGTAAATCCACAATTTTTACAAATGATTTCACCTAATGAAACGGTTGTCGTAATTTCATTAAATACGATAATTGGTGAGACAAGCGGTATGATTAATATTTGTATTCCGCATGTTGTATTGGAGCCAATTGTTCCAAATCTTTCGGTTCGCTATTGGATGCAAACCAATACGAAAGAGATGTCACCAGAGCAAACAAAAATGCTTGAAACACGTGTGAAACAAGCCCAATTACCACTCTCAGTTGAATTAGGATTAACGGACATCACTATTGAAGATTTCCTAACAATGCAAGTTGGGGATGTCATACAGTTAGATCAAAAAATTGAAGCGCCATTACTACTAAAAGTAGGTACATTGCCGAAGTTCACTGTTCAACCAGGTAAAAAGGGCAAAAAATTAGCAATCCAGATTATCGACCCTTTGAAAGGAGGAGACGAAGATGAGTGATGAAATGCTCTCCCAAGAAGAAATTGAAGCGCTATTAAGGGGCGAGACGTTGGGAGATAAAAACAACGACACTGATGCTTCAACAAATGAAGAAATAAATGAGATACGAGTGGAGGATTACCTTGATTCGTTTGCACAAGATGCATTAGGAGAGGTAGGCAATATATCCTTTGGTAGCTCTGCCACAGCTCTTTCAGCGTTATTGGGTCAAAAAGTAGATATTACAACTCCAAGTATTTCGATGATTAATCGTAATAAATTAGAAGAGGAATTTCCTCATCCATATGTAGCTGTACAAGTTGAATATACAATTGGTTTGACAGGTATGAATTTACTTGTTATTAAACAATCTGATGCAGCAATTATCGCAGATTTAATGTTAGGTGGCGATGGATTAAATCCGAAGCCAGACTTAGGTGAAATTCAGCTAAGTGCTGTTCAAGAGGCTATGAATCAAATGATGGGCTCAGCTGCTACATCTATGTCGACGGTCTTCAACAAAAAAGTAGATATTTCTCCACCGACAATTGATTTAATGAACATCTCGCAAGATGAAGGTCGAGAAAATATCCCAGAAGACGATTTGCTGGTGAAAGTTTCATTTAGATTAAGAATTGGGAATTTAATTGATTCGAATTTAATGCAATTATTACCGCTTAAATTTAGTCAAAATATTGTAAAATCATTATTAGGTGAAACAGGAGTGTTTGAGGAACCTGTGGCAGCAACTATTGCACCTGAGGCTCCACCAGTTACACCACCGCCTGTTCAACAGCAAATACCTGTAGCACCACCATCTGAACAACCAGTTTATCAACAGCAGTCAGCACCGATGCAGCAACCGATTTATCAGGAGCCACAACAATTTGCACAACCAGCAAGACCAGCACAACCTGTAAATGTGCAACAAGCGCAGTTTGCTAGCTTCGATACAAATGTAATCTCTCAATCTGAAGCTAGAAATTTAAATATGCTACTTGATATTCCATTGCAAGTTACTGTAGAGTTAGGACGTACGAAACGTTCTGTTAAAGAGATTTTAGAACTATCAAGTGGGTCAATTATTGAACTGGATAAATTAGCGGGAGAACCGGTTGATATTTTAGTCAATAGTCGTTTAATTGCTAAAGGGGAAGTCGTTGTTATTGACGAAAACTTTGGTGTCCGTATTACAGATGTTTTAAGTCAAGCAGAGCGTTTAAATAATTTAAGATAGTTTCAATTGGAGGAGTTAACCATGTCTAAAAGAATTTTGATTGTAGACGACGCTGCATTTATGCGCATGATGATCAAGGATATTTTATCAAAAAATGGATTTGAAGTTGTTGGAGAGGCAGCAGATGGTTTACAAGCTGTCGAAAAGTACAATGAACTAAAACCAGATTTAGTAACAATGGATATCACAATGCCAGAGATGGACGGTATTGCAGCTCTTAAAGCAATTAAGGGAACAGATCCAAGTGCAACTGTAATCATGTGTTCAGCAATGGGGCAACAAGCAATGGTAATCGATGCGATTCAAGCTGGTGCGAAAGACTTTATCGTAAAACCTTTCCAAGCAGATCGTGTAATTGAAGCGATTCAAAAAGCGCTAGGATGATTGCATGAAAATGTTAAAATCATTTCGTTTAACGATGATTTTCGCATTTCTTGTATCCTTCCTGTTTTTGTACCCGACACCGACTTCTGTCTATGCAGACGCTGATACAAATAGTGTCACGGATTGCATTAAAGACCCAGAAGCTTGTAATGGAGATACGACTGATCCAGCTGCTAAACAAGAAACAACTGTAACAGCAGCTGGAGATATATCTGCATGGGAATACATAAAAATGGTTTTGGCGCTTATTTTTGTTGTAGCTTTATTTTATGGATTGATGAAGTTTTTAAATAAACGAAATTTAAACTTCCAACGTAATCAAATGGTACAAAATTTAGGCGGTTTATCGTTAGGTGCACAAAAGTCAGTTCAGCTTTTACAGGTAGGTAAAACATTGTATTTAGTTGGGGTCGGAGAAGACGTTCAACTTTTACGAGAAATTACAGATCCTGAAGAAGTTGAAGCTCTTTTAGCCCTATATAACGAAAGACAAGAATTTGCAGCAACATCACCGTATATTGCAGAAGTATTTTCTAAGTTTAAGAGAAAAGATAGCGCGAAGGTGCAAAATGAGCAGCAAAAGCAGGATTCATTTGGCAATCTATTCGAAAAAAAGCTATCAGAAATAAAACAGGAGCGTAGTGATGAGATAGAGAGATGGAAGCAGAAGGAGAAGGATGGTAAATGAATGATTTAATCAATATTTTTTCCAACAGCGATCCAACGAATGTCTCTACATCTGTAAAGCTCTTACTATTACTAACAGTTTTATCACTTGCACCAAGTATTTTAATTTTAATGACATCCTTTGCTCGTATAGTCATAGTCTTATCATTTGTGCGTACAGCATTGGCAACACAGCAAATGCCACCAAATCAGGTGATCATTGGGCTGGCACTATTTTTAACATTTTTTATCATGGCACCAACCTTTCAAGAGGTCAATAAAGAGGCATTACAACCATTGTTTGCTGAAGAAATTGGTATAGAAGAAGCCTATGACCGTGCTAGTGTGCCATTTAAAGAGTTTATGAGTAAGCATACTAGGCAAAAAGATCTTGATTTATTTTTAACATATAATCAAGCAGAAAAACCAGCATCAGTGGAGGAAATCCCACTGACTATGCTTGTACCTGCCTTTGCTTTAAGCGAAATTAAAACAGCATTTCAAATTGGTTTTATGATTTTTATTCCATTCCTAGTGATCGATATGATTGTTGCAAGTACATTAATGTCGATGGGGATGATGATGTTACCGCCAGTAATGATTTCATTGCCATTTAAAATATTATTATTTGTACTGGTTGATGGCTGGTATCTCGTTATGAAATCGTTACTACAAAGTTTTTAGGGGATGATACAGTATGACAGGTGAGTTGGTTATTTCCATTGCAGAGCGTGCTATAATGATTATCCTTCTAACAAGCGGTCCGCTACTATTAGTTGCTTTAATCTCGGGTTTAGCGGTAAGTATCTTTCAAGCCACAACTTCGATACAAGAGCAAACGTTAGCATTTGTACCAAAAATTATTGCTGTCTTAGTGGCCATCGTATTCTTTGGCCCTTGGATGCTATCTCAAGTTACAAGCTATGCGAGAGACATATTCGAGAATTTAACGCGTTATATAGGGTGAGTACATGAATGAATTAATTCCGCATTTAACGGTTTTCTTATTAGTACTTGTACGTGTCTCAGCCTTTTTTGCTACGGTTCCTTTTTTTTCCTATAGAACCATTCCACCTCAAGTCAAAATTACTCTCGCACTGGTTTTAGCTTGGATGATGTACTATACAATTGATGTTGAGCCATTTGCATTCAATGATGATTACATATTATTAGTGGTGAAAGAAGCACTAGTTGGACTATTACTCGGTCTAATGGGCTATATCATCATGTCCGCAATTCAAATTGCAGGAAGCTTTATCGATTTTCAAATGGGTTTTGCCATTGCTAATATAATTGACCCGCAAACAGGTGCTCAAAGTCCATTAATCGGTCAGTTTTTTAATATGCTAGCACTGCTTTTATTGTTAGCGATTGATGGCCATCATATGATTCTTAATGGAATCTACTACAGCTATCAATTTTTCCCGATGGATCAGTTCCCTAGTTTTATGAACGAAAACTTTCCTCAATTTATTATCACCACTTTCACAGCAGTTTTTGCCATAGCATTCCAGATGGCTGCTCCTGTTGTAGCGACCTTATTCTTGGTCGATTTAGCTTTAGGGATCACTGCAAAAACAGTACCGCAATTAAACATATTTGTTGTCGGTTTTCCTATTAAAATTGGTGTTAGTTTTTTAGTGTTATTTACAATGATGGCCGTTATGATTCAAGTTATTCAAAAGCTTATTACGATTATGATTTATGGGATGCGTGATTTAATGGCCATTTTAGGTGGTGGATAATATGAGACTACTACTGAATTTAGAGCTACAATTTTTTGCGGGTGAAAAAACAGAAAAGGCAACCCCTAAGAAACGACAGGATGCTCGGAAAAAAGGGCAAGTTGTCAAGAGTCAAGATATTTCTAGTGCCATTGTAATGTTAATGGTATTTATCTTTTTGTTTTTCTTTGCAGGCTCTTTGCGTGACGAGCTATTAGCTTTTTTCAGGCAAACCTTTATTCATAACATACGCATCGAATCACTGACTATTGATAGTGTGATGCACCTATTTACAGAAACTTTGATTCAAATGGCTTTTATCATTGTGCCCATTATGGCAATTGCATTTGTCGGAGCACTTGCAGGTAACTTTTTGCAATTTGGTTTTCTTTTTACGTTAGAGCCAATGAAGTTTGATTTGAAAAAGATGGACCCTATTAAAGGGTTAAAAAAGATATTTTCTGTCAAAGCCATTGTGGAGTTAATAAAGTCTGTTTTAAAGATTGGTTTTATCGGAAGTGTTACAACAATTATTATTTGGTCAAACTTACCAGAAGTTTTGGCGTTATCGTTTAAAAGTCCATGGATGACTCTCATTACGGTCGGGAAGCTTGTTGGTATTATGGGTATAGCAGCTTCTTTAGTATTACTTTGTGTATCCGTTTTAGACTGGATGTATCAAAAACATGAGTATGAAAAAAATCTTAAAATGTCTAAGCAAGATATTAAAGATGAATATAAAAATAGTGAGGGTGACCCCCTAATCAAATCAAAAATCAAACAA
Source organism: Lysinibacillus sp. S1 (assembly GCF_044986265.1). Classification (NCBI taxonomy): domain Bacteria; kingdom Bacillati; phylum Bacillota; class Bacilli; order Caryophanales; family Bacillaceae; genus Lysinibacillus; species Lysinibacillus sp. S1. The sequence goes on along the minus strand of NZ_CP173154.1, from coordinate 1,619,419 downwards.
CGCCAACGTGAGATGGCGATGAGACGTATGATGTCAGAGGTTCCTAGTGCGGATGTAGTTATTACCAATCCTACTCACTATGCAATTGCCCTCAAATATAATGAGGACAGTATGGATGCTCCTCGTGTTATTGCAAAGGGGACAGACTTTATTGCTCAAAAAATTAAACTGATCGCCAAAGAACATGATGTAATAATGGTTGAAAATCGACCTTTAGCACGAGCTATGTATGACCAGGTAGAAATAGGCGATCAGGTACCAGAAGAATTTTTCAAAGCAGTAGCAGAGATACTCGCTTATGTTTACCGTATTAAGCGAAAAATTTAAGGCTTTTTGTAGGAGGGACACAAATGAAAGTTCGCGATATTGGGGTTTTAGGTGCGGTTATTTTAATCGTTGCGATGCTCATCATCCCTCTTCCTCCGTGGATGTTAAGTTTTTTAATTGTCATTAATATTACATTAGGATTAATTGTACTGCTCACAGCAATGAGTATGAAAGAAGCATTGGATTTTTCCATTTTTCCTTCGGTAATTTTACTATTAACTTTGTTCCGATTAGGACTAAGTGTTTCCACTACTCGTGCCATCTTAGCAAATGGAGATGCAGGTTCGGTCGTTGAAACTTTTGGTGATTTCGTAGTTGGAGGAAATATACTTGTTGGTTTAGTCGTCTTCTTAATTTTAGTGTTAATTCAGTTTATTGTAATTACAAAAGGTGCAGAACGAGTAGCAGAAGTAGCGGCACGTTTCACACTTGATGCGATGCCAGGTAAACAAATGAGTATTGATGCTGACTTAAATGCGGGGATTATTTCCGAAAAAGAAGCGCGCGAGCGACGTGAAAAAGTTGCAGGGGAAGCGGACTTTTACGGTGCAATGGATGGTGCCACGAAATTTGTAAAAGGGGATGCCATCGCTTCAATGGTAATGGTTATTATCAATCTATTATTTGGTATCATCATTGGCGTTGTACAAATGGGGCTTCCATTTGCAGAAGCAGCAACACATTTTTCGAAACTAACAGTTGGGGACGGTATTGTATCCCAAATTCCTGCCTTGCTTATTTCGACTGCTACAGGGATTGTCGTAACACGAGCCTCTTCTAAAGGTAGTCTTGGTCAAGACATTACAGGCCAATTATTTGCTCAAGCTAAGCTGCTTTATGTAGCAGGAGGTACCATTGTATTACTAGGGCTATTTACGCCAATACCAAACTGGGTAACGCTGCCAATAGGTCTTTCATTAATTGCGGGAGCTTATATGATGGAACGTAAGAAGCCAGAGGATGAAGAAGAATTACAGGAGATTGAAGAAGAAGTGGCTACTGACGGCATGAAGAGCCCTGAGAATGTTGTGAATTTATTAAATGTGGACCCAATTGAATTCGAATTTGGTTATGGATTAATTCCCTTAGTAGATGCCGCTCAAGGTGGAGATTTATTAGACCGTGTGATCATGATTCGTCGACAGCTTGCTTTGGAGTTAGGTATCGTGATCCCAGTAGTCCGTATTCGAGACAATATTCAGCTTCAACCAAATGAATATCGAATTAAAATAAAGGGGAACGAAATGGCACGAGGCGAACTTTTACTAGATCATTATTTAGCGATGAGCCCTGGAGACGATGATTCTATTGAGGGTATTGATACTGTCGAGCCATCTTTTGGATTACCAGCTAAATGGATTACAGAGCAAGTAAAAGAGGATGCAGAAATGTATGGTTACACAGTTGTGGACCCACCAAGTGTGGTGTCAACACATTTAACTGAAATAATTCGAGCAAATGCTCATGAGTTATTAGGCCGTCAAGAGACAAAGCAGTTAATCGATCACTTACGCGAATCCCATCCAATTTTAGTAGAAGAATTAACACCTGCACCTTTATCTACTGGAGAAATTCAAAAGGTACTGGGTAAGCTTCTTCGGGAGAATGTATCAGTGCGTAACTTACCTATTATTTTTGAGACACTTGCAGACTATGCAAAATTAACGAGTGATACAGATATCTTAGCTGAATATGTGCGTCAAGCATTAGCTCGTCAAATTACAGCGCAATATGTTGGGGATAGTTCAGTATTAAAGGTGATTACGGTTTCAGGTAAAGTAGAAAAAATGATTGCTGATAGTATCCAACAAACGGATCACGGTAATTATTTAGCTATGGACCCACAAGACTCTCAAACAGTATTAGAAACTATTGCAGCGGAAGTAGAGCGTGTTTCGTTTATGGAGCAATCAGCTATTATATTATGCTCGCCAGCCGTTCGGATGTATTTACGACAACTAACGGAGCGTTATTTCCCACAAATTCCGGTTCTATCTTATAATGAATTGGATGCTTCGGTTGAAATTCAAAGTGTTGGGGTGGTGAATGTTCAATGAAAATGAAAAAGTATTATGCATCATCCATACCAGAGGCGATGAAGCAAGTGCGAGCAGAATTAGGTGAGGACGCAGTCATTTTAAATTCAAAAGTCGTCATCACAAAGAAATTTTTTGGCATGATAAAAAAGAAAAGTTTTGAAGTGGTTGCGGGTATTGATGCAATGGAGCCCCAGCAAGTGGCTTCAGTTCCAACACCAGCTGTACTGCCTGTAGTAAAAAAAGAGAATGCAAGGTTACAAGAGATTACAAATGCTATTCAAGCAAAAATGCATCAGGAACCACCCCTTGATGTAGCAGCAGTACATGAGGACGCTAGCATGTCAGAAGAATTGAGAAAAGAAATTGCTGATTTAAAATCATTAATGCAATCGATGCATAAAAAGACTACCCAAGCTCAATATCCCGATGAACTCTTACCCTTCATTGAATACTTAAGACAGCAAGAGCTAAGTGAAGAGCTCATCACAACGATAGGTGATGAGCTTTTTATGCATTTTAGAGAAGCATCCGAAATAAATTTTTCACAATGTAAATTGATAGCAAAAAATTTATTACGTAAGAAGCTAGAAGTACTTCCAGTCGGAGGATTATCCTACGAAAGAAAATATATAAACATTTTAGGGCCAACAGGGGTTGGTAAGACTACAACTATTGCTAAAATGGCTGCTAGAGCTGTGTTAGAAAAAAAGAAAAAGATTGGCTTTATTACGACAGATACTTATCGGATTGCGGCAATAGAGCAGCTTAAAACATATGCTGGTCTTTTACAAGCTCCTGTAGAAATTGCTTACAATGCAACAGATTTTGAACAAGCAATCCAGAGATTATCACATTTAGATTTGGTTTTTATTGATACAGCTGGTCGAAATTATAAAGAAGTCAAGTATGTTGATGATCTCCAACGCCTTATAAAATTCGATGATCATGCAGAATCTTATTTAGTGCTTGCAATGACAACGAAAGAAAGGGATATGGAGAATATTGTAGATCAATTTAAGCAATTACCAATTCAAAAATTTATTTTTACAAAAATTGATGAAACAAATTCTATTGGCACAATGATCAATTTAATGATTAAATATAATAAAGGACTTGCTTACTATACGAATGGTCAAGAAGTACCAGAAGATATTGAAGAAGCTGATTTAGAAGCAGTACTTAATTTGTTTTTTCAAGGTGAAGAAAAATGAGAGACCAAGCTGAAGCATTACGCTTAAAAATGATGAAACAGCAAGGCGAACTAGGTAGAGCGATTGCAGTTGTAAGTGGCAAAGGTGGAGTAGGTAAAAGTAACTTCACAATGAACTTTGCCATGACTTTAGCCCAAAAGGGAAAAAGAGTTGTCATTGTAGACATGGATATTGGGATGGGGAATATCCATATCTTAATTGGGAAAAATGCTTCTTATAGTTTAAAAGATTACTTAGAAGGAAATAAGCTACTAGATGAGGTAATATTTGAAGGGCCTTACGATTTAAGGTATATTTCAGGTGGGTCAGGTATGACGAGTGTGCTTGATTGGTCTCATAGTATGTTTGAACGACTTATTCAAGCATTTGAAGAACTTCAAAAAAACTATGATTATATTTTATTTGATATGGGCGCTGGTGCTACTAATTGGTCGTTAGATTTACTCACATCTATTGATGAAATTATCGTCATTTCAACAGCGGAACCTACTTCTATTACAGATGCGTACTCCATGATGAAATATATTCATGTTCGAGATCCAGATAAGCAGTTTTATATTCTCTGTAACCGCGCTTTCAGTAAAGAAGAAGGAATAGAAACGAATGAACGTTTACAGTTAACAATGAAACGTTTTTTAGACAAAGAAACGATCATTCTTGGTTCATTACCTGAAGACCCTGTTGTGCGTAAGGCAGTGCGCGAGCAAGTGCCATTCTCACTTGCTTATCCAGACGCATTAATATCAAAGACATTGCAACTTATAGTCGTTCGTTTTATGGAGCAACGTGCGGGGGAAATACATGCACATGATCAAACAACGAAAAAATTTTTAACGAAACTTAGAAGTATTTTCTCGAAAGGGCGTGATTAATTGGACTTTTTGCATAAAAGCAAGCTTTTAGTTGTGGATGATTCTGCTTTTATGAGAAAGCTAATTAGTGACTTTTTTGTTGGCAACTCGAAGGTGGAAGTAGTTGGAACAGCTCGAAATGGAAAAGATGCGATCAAAAAGATACAATCGTTGAAGCCAAACGTTGTGACAATGGATATTGAGATGCCTGAAATGAATGGGCTCGATGCTTTAAAAGAAATTATGATACAATGTCCAGTTCCTGTAGTAATGCTCTCAAGTACCACTCAACGTGGGACAGAAAATGCAATTGCTGCAATTGAGGGCGGGGCAGTAGATTTTGTTGCCAAGCCGAGTGGGACCATCTCCCTTGATTTACATAAAATTCAAAATGAACTTGTGCACAAAGTGGAACAAGCTGCAACGGTGCCAATTTCCAAATTGAAAAAACCTTCTGGTAGTAAACGACAACAAGAACAAGTGACAAGGGTGAGTACCGTAATAAAGGAACCACAACAGCATGGACGAACAAATACGTCTATTAATGTTGTTTCTACTAAGGTAGCCGTAACTAAACCAATGGTAGAATGGAGTAAAATAGGAAAGAAGATTGTGTTAATTGGCACATCAACAGGAGGACCTCGCGCACTTCAGGAGGTTGTTACTAAAATTCCTAAGTCTATTCAAGCTCCCATATTAATTGTACAGCATATGCCTGCTGGATTTACTAAATCGCTTGCTAACCGACTTGATCAGCTAAGTGAAATTTCTGTTAAAGAAGCTGAACAGGGCGATATTTTGCAAAATGGAGTAGCTTATATTGCACCAGGTGGATATCATTTAAAACTTAGAAAAGTAGGGACAACTTTTGGCATTGTTCTTGATAATCAAGAAGCACCAAGATCTGGCCACCGACCTTCTGTAGATGTAATGTTCGAAGATGTTAGTCAATATAAAGATTTTGATAAAGTAGCAGTGATTATGACAGGTATGGGTCATGATGGCTCTAATGGTCTAAAAGCATTAAAAAATACTGGCAATGTCATTGCTATTGCAGAATCAGCAGAAACTTGCATTGTATATGGTATGCCAAAAGCAGCAGTAGAAACGCAACTTGTTGATGAAGTTGCAGATGTAGATGATATTGCACAAACAATAATGAAATATTTGCCTTAAAAGGGGTGTCCTCTTATGGAAGTCAATCAATATTGATAGATGTTTATTCTAGATATTTTCTCCCGTCTACAGGCTTAAACTGAACATTTATTAGAATTAGAAAAAAATCCAGATGATTTGGCAATTGTTGGGGAAATATTCCGCTCTGCACATACATTAAAAGGTATGTCTGCCACAATGGGCTTCGAAGATTTAGCAGATTTAACCCATAAAATGGAGAATGTTTTAGATGCCATCCGTAACGAGAAGATTCATGTTACACCTGAAATTTTAGATGTCGTATTTGAATCTGTTGATCATTTAGAAGAAATGGTAATGGATATTGCTAACGGTGGAGATGGTAAGCGTGATGTTTCCTCAACTGTCGCACAACTAAAGCGTATAGAACTAGGTGAGGAAGTAATACCAGAGGTGGTAGCAACGGTTGCTGCACCGGTTGTTGAAAGTGTATTAGAATATGATTCGTTTGAACAAACAGTCATTACACAATCGGCTGAACAAGGCTTTAATGCTTTTGAAATTTCAGTAACATTACGTGAGGATTGCCTTCTTAAGGCAGCACGTGTATTTATGGTGTTTGAGATTTTAGAAAAAGATGGGGATGTCATTAAATCAAGTCCATCTGTTGAAAAGCTAGAAGATGAGCAGTTTGATCAACAATTTTATGTAGCTTTTGTCACAAAAACAACAGCTGAGGATATGCAGAAAAAGCTAATGAAAGTTTCTGAAGTTGATGAGGTTATTGTGACTACAATTGACCAAAGGAAATTTAGTGAAAAAGTATTTGAAGCGCACCAAGAAGTAGCAGCTACTGCAACAGCAGTGGCTGAGGTAGCCGCAATACCAACAAATACGCCTGCTGCTAAAGCCGAGCCTGTTGCAAAACCTGCTAAAGAAGCTACACCTTCCAAGGCTGACAAAAATCATGCACCTGTAGGTAATAAAACAATTCGTGTAAATATTGAACGTCTAGATATTTTAATGAACTTGTTTGAAGAGCTTGTCATTGATCGTGGTCGATTGCAATCTATCTCTACTGAAGTAAATCATGGCGAACTAAATGAAACAGTAGAGCGTATGAGTCGTGTGATGGGTGATTTGCAAACTATTATTTTAACAATGCGAATGGTACCTGTAGAAACAGTTTTCAATCGTTTCCCGAAAATGATTCGTCAGCTATCACGTGATTTAAATAAGAAAATCAACCTTGAAATTATTGGTGCTGAAACCGAACTAGATCGTACAGTAATTGATGAAATTGGAGATCCGCTTGTTCACTTGATTCGTAATTCTGTGGATCATGGCATTGAGAATCCAACTGCTCGTCGTGCAAAAGGCAAGCCTGAAGAAGGAACGGTCGTATTGCGTGCCTATCATAGCGGAAATTACGTCTTTATTGAAATTGAAGACGATGGCGCGGGCATAAATCGAGAAAAAGTATTAGCGAAAGCTATTTCAAAAGGTATTGTTACACAAGAACAATCCTATTCAATGTCTGATAAACAAATTAATGAGCTTATTCTAGCTTCAGGCTTCTCCACTGCAGATGTTATTTCAGATGTATCTGGTCGTGGAGTAGGTTTAGATGTTGTAAAAACAACCATTGAATCACTAGGTGGCAATATTTCAATTGAATCAACACAGGATGTTGGATCCATCTTCTCGATTCAATTACCACTGACATTATCAATTATTTCAGTTATGCTTGTGGAGATTGAAAAGGAAATTTATGCAATTCCACTATCTTCTATTATTGAAACATCTATTATCCGTTCATCAGAGATTATGAATGCGCATAATCAAAAAGTAATCGACTTCCGTGGCAAAGTTGTTCCGTTGGTATTCTTAGAGGAAATCTTTGAGGTACCTCGTCAAGAGCATCAAGATGAAGAATTCCACTCAGTAGTGATCGTCCGTAAAGGTGAAAAACTTGCTGGTTTAGTGGTGGATTCATTCATTGGCCAACAAGAAATTGTCTTGAAGTCTTTAGGAAATTACTTAACAAATATCTTTGCCATTTCAGGAGCAACAATCTTAGGCAATGGTAAAGTAGCCTTAATTGTAGATTGCAACGCACTAATTAAATAAGGTGAATGAATAAGAGAGGTGTAAAGTATGACAAATGCAGTGGAGCAAGAAAGTATTAAAGTAATAGTTTTTCAGTTAGCAGATAAAGAATATGCAATTCCAGTGTCCCATGTTCAAGGAATTGAGAAATTAATGCATATTACTCGTGTACCGAAAACAGCGAAATACGTAAAAGGTGTAATCAATCTACGAGGTGTTGTCACACCAATTGTGGATTTACGTGAACGTTTTGAATTACCTATTTCTGAACATGAAGAAACAACACGCATTATTATTATTTCATTAGAAGATATGGAAGTAGGCTTTGTAGTGGATTCCGCTAACGACGTTATCGATATTCCTGCAAGTGCTATTGAACCGCAACCAGAAGTCGTTGGCTCACTTGAAGAAGAATTTATTTCAGGCGTTGCTAAAGTAGAGAAGCGATTATTAATCTTATTACATTTAGAAAAAGTATTAAATCCACTAAAGTAGGGATCGATAATGACATTTAATCAAAAAATTACATCACTACATTTAGATGTATTAAAGGAGATTGGAAACATCGGTGCTGCGCATGCCGCGACAGCACTTTCCAATTTACTTGGGAAAAAAATTGATATGCGTGTTCCAAAGGTAGAGATGGTGTCCTTTAACGATATGATGGAGTTGGCTGGCGGATCAGAAAACGTAGTTGTTGGCATTTACCTTCGTATTGAAGGTGATGCAGAGGGAAGTATGTTCTTTATTTTACCTATCGAACAAGCAAACCGCTTTATACGTCGGCTTATTTTCGATGACTCTTTTGACTTTAAAAAACGACCTGTTTCAGAGTTAGGTTTATCAGCTATGCAAGAAATGGGTAATATTTTATCGGGCTCCTATTTATCTGCCTTATCGGATTTTACTAATTTAAAAATTTATCCAACTGTGCCAGGTCTAAGTGTTGATATGTTTGGAGCTATAATAAGCATTGGTTTAATAGAATTATCTCATGTCAGTGATAATGTTATTGTGATAAATACATCCATTTTTGAAGAAGGTGTGGAAGACCATGAAACGGTGAGGGGCCATTTCTTCCTACTACCAGATCCTGACTCGTTTGATGCCATTTTTAAAGCATTAGGGGTTTCGTGATATGTTAACCAATAGTAGTGGACAAGTGATTAAAGTGGGAATTGCACAAATGGATGTAGTAAAGCTACCTAACACGATTCGAACTTCTGGTCTTGGTTCATGTGTTGGTGTTATTTTGTATGATGAGTCAAAAAAAATTGCTGGTTTAATCCATGTGATGTTACCAGATTCAAGTTTAGGAAGAGCTGAGTCAATCAATGTCGCGAAATTTGCAGATTCAGGGATTGCTGCAATGATTGATTTACTAAAGTTAGAAGGCGTTCAAAAATTTAAACTCAAGGCAAAAATTGCAGGGGGTGCGCAGATGTTCCAATTTACTTCCGACAAAGATACAATGCGTATTGGTCCCCGCAATGTAGAAGCTGTCAAAAATGAATTAAAGAGGCAGGGCATCCCTTTAGTGGCCGAGGATACTGGTGGAAATAGTGGTAGAACGATTGAATTTAATCCTGCAACGTCGATATTACATATCCGAACAGTTAACCAGGGAGTGAGTGAAATCTAATGTTTGGTTCTATATTTTACAATCTATGGGGAGCATTAATTGCCTTTTCTATTTATTTTTTTAGTACATTTCAAAAACCATTTACGCCTCTGCGAATCCTGATTGGCTCTTTTATTGTAGCAATCATCGCATTTTTTGTAATGTTTATTGTACGTTTTTTAATTGCTTACATCTTGTTTACACCAGAGGAAGATGAGGAAGCAGTTGAAGTCGATATAGAAGAAAAGGAACTTGAATCAATAGAAGGCGTAAAACAAGAAGTGCCAATAGCTAATTCCACGGTTGAATTTCAAGATGAAAATTCCGAGGAAATTGCACAAGTAGTAAGAACGATGATGAATCGAGAAGAAGATCAACAAGTAAATGCGTAAAAGTAAGAGTCGTGACTAACGACTCTTTTTTATTTTGGCTTTGGAGTTTGTAGTATACGAAAAACTTAAGTGAAATTAATTATTTTTATATTATTCATATATATAGTCCTCATGTTAGCATATTTATACAAAGGAAATAGCTTTAAATCTAAAAACTCCAAAATATAAAAATGTAGCTTGTCCGGGGAATTTATCAACTGAAAAGATAGTGATTATGGCACCATTTACTGGTCTTGTAAGAGAAACACCTCAGACGGCAGTGCTTAGTTTTTCACAGGAGCATGCATTGGCAGTAGCATATTTCCAATAAATGGTCCATTTCAATATATAAAAAGAAAAGAGAATTTCGCTTTTTCTAGGAGGGGAACGACATGAAATCTCATGACTTTATGAAACAAGCACTTGAGTTAGCTAAAGAAAATGAAAGAACAAAACATGGTGCTCCTTTTGGTGCAATTGTAGTTAAAAATGGACAGATTATTGGCTCTGGTGTAAATGAGGTTGCAATCACTAATGATTTGACGAATCATGCAGAGATTCAAGCAATCCGTCAAGCTTGTCACGCACTGAAAACGACCAATTTAGAAGGTTGTGAAATGTATGCAAGTACAGAACCTTGTCCTATGTGTTTGAGTGCCATTTACTATTCTAAAATTTCTACAGTTTATTATTTTAATGCTAGTAATCCTAGTCAAGATTATATCTATCATGAACTTTCTTTACCCCATCAGGAGAGGGCCATTCAAATGGTTCATCTAGCTATCAATCTTTAATAAATTTCGGGAGGTTCAATCAATGATACCAACAGCGTATTGGCTAACAAATGTACGATTAGAAATAGGATATCATTACGATAATGGGGTCGTTATAGGAACAAAAACTGCTCTTTTTAATGTACAAGTAGAAAGTGGTGAAATAAACCAAATTCTTAGCGTAGATCAGCCTTTAAAAACTGATTTGCCTAAGCGAGATGCACATGGTTACTTAATGCTCCCTTCTTTTAGAGATATGCATATTCATATAGATAAAACCTATTTTGGTGGACCATGGAAGGCTCCTTCGATTCCCACAGAAGGTCTTATTACAAGATTAAAAGAAGAAGAGATTCTACTGCCAGGGTTATTGCCTGTTGCAGAGGAACGAGCAAAAAAGTTACTAGATTTGCTCATACATGCAGGATCAACACATATTCGTACGCATTGTAATATTGATCCATTTATTGGGTTGAAAAATTTAGAAGCAGTCTTAAGAGCTAAAGAGGCTTACAAAGATAAAGTTGATTTAGAGGTTGTCGCTTTCCCACAACATGGCCTCTTACGTAGTAAATCCATTTCTTTAGTAAGGGAAGCTTTGCGAAGTGGAGCGTCTCTAGTAGGCGGTGTAGACCCTGCATCGATTGATGAAAATATAGAAAAATCCTTACAAACGGTGATGGAATTAGCGGTAGAAGCTGATGCAAATGTTGATTTGCATATCCATGATCCTGGTCATCTTGGTATTTTTACCTTTAAACGATTAGCTGCATTAACGGAGGAAGCGGGTTGGCATGGCCGAGTGACAATTAGTCATGCCATGGCCTTAGCCGATGTTTCAACTAATGAAGCAAGTGAAGTGGCAGCGTTACTAGCTCATCACGGTATTGACATTACTTCGTCTGTTCCATTGGATCATACCATTCCTATTCCGTTATTAGATCAAAAAGGTGTTCAAATCTCTTTGGGTGAAGATAGTATTACAGATCACTGGTCCCCGTTTGGTATAGGTGACAGCCTAGAAAAACTAGGCACGCTAGCTGAACGCTTTGGCTTAAGTGATGAACATTCACTTAGTCAAAGTCTAAAGTATATTGCAGGCGGCATAACACCTTTAAACAAGGATGGACAGCCCCAATGGCCGAAAATTGGAGATATGGCGAATGTCGTGTTTGTAGATGCAACTTGCTCAGCAGAAGCAGTTGCAAGAAGAGCAAGAAGAGTGGCGGTGCTCTTTACAGGGAAAATAGTTGCGGGTGAGCTTTAATTTTTGAAGAAGAAAGGATAAATCTGAAATGAATTCTACTTTTTGGTTAACAAATGTACGTCTTGAAACAGATTATCACTTTGAAAACGACACGATTACTAAAACGAACTCGGCTTGTTCTCATCTATTCATTAAAGATGGGAAAATTGCAGAAATAGTATCTGCTGATAGCCTATTAGATGATGATTATCCAAAAAAAGATATGAAACAGCTATTAGCACTACCTTCATTTATAGAAAAACATTGTCATTTGGATAAAACTCTGTTGAGCGACAAATGGCGGGCAGTTACACCAGTGAATAATATTTTTGAACGTTGTGAAATTGAAAAAGAGGTACTTCCAACCTTACATACAACTACGCAACAACGCGCTGAAAAACTACTTAGTCGTTATGTCCAGTTTGGAGTTACACATGTACGTACGCATGTGGATTTATATCCTGAGGTAGGGTTGAAAAATTTAGAAGAGGTTCAAAAAGCTTTACAAAATTTTGAAGGAAAGTTGTCTTATGAAATCGTTGCCTTTCCTCAACATGGTCTATTACGAACAAAGGCAACCAATTTAATAAGGGAGGCTCTACGTTTTGGGGCAGGATTTGTAGGAGGTGTCGATCCAGCTACTGTGGATGGAGATATTGAGGCTTCCTTACAACAAATGGTGGAACTCGCTGTTGAAGGAAACGCAGGGATTGACTTGCATTTGCATGACCCAGATCAATTGGGTACTTTTACAATGAAGAGATTAGCCAAATTAACAAAGGAAGCTGGTTTACAAGGCAAAGTAGCCATTAGCCATGCCTTTGGGCTAGGAGATGTTTCACACTCTGAGGCAGAAGAAATGGCGGACATCTTACGTGATGCAGGTATTACGATTGTAACGAGTGTCCCTCTGCGTAGAAAGTTTCCACCTGTTGGTTTATTACACAGTAAAGGAGTACCCGTTGCAATTGGGTGTGACAATATCTTTGATGTTTGGTCCCCATTTGGTAACGGAGATTTATTAGAACGAGCTGGTCGTTTGGCAAAAAGCTCAGGTTGGGAAGATGAACGCTCATTAGCCCAAACCCTTCAATTTATTACAGGGGGAAAAACCCCACTCAATCAAGCGGGTGAGCAAACATGGCCAAAAGTGGGAGATAGTGCAAATATGGTGTTTGTGGATGCTTCTTGCTCTGCTGAAGCAATTGCTCGAAGATCTCTACGTAAGGCAACTATATTCAATGGAAACTTTGTCTTTAGTTCGATTTAAAGCATAATTTATCGATAAAGAGTGGTTTTTTATATTGGGTATTATTGCTCTTTTGTTTAATTTGTTCTTTGCTCTACAGTAGTGCTAAAACTAAATCAAAAGAATTCAGTAGCTTCTTAGTAAAAGCTTAATCATATCCAACTGTATCCAAGTGTCATTACACAATTAGGATACAGTTTTTCTATGTCTTTCAAAAACAAAGGAATATATTAGAGACTAAGAGAAACAAATGAAATTATAGTCGATTCTTGTTATAATATAGGAAAGATGGCAACTGCTTATCGGGCTTTAACGATTCAGGCTCACGTCTAGATTAGCTTAAATGTGGATTTTTATAAAAAACAACTAAGAAATCCTGTTGAATGATAAATTTTAAGAGCGCAAGTAGTCGTTAGTAAACAGGCGTGAAAAAGCGTTTTTTAGAGAGGTGGATTTCATGACACAACCAATTCTGAACGATGAGCAAAAACTGTGGAATCGCTGGATACATGAGCGTGATCCCGATGCTGGTGATTTACTTATAAAAAAATACATTTCTTTAGTATCTTATCATGTCCAACGTATTGGTGCAGGTCTGCCCAAAAGCGTATCACGAGACGATTTAACGAGCTTAGGGATGGTAGGACTTTTTGATGCATTAAATAAATTTGACATTAACAGAGATTTAAAATTTGATACATATGCTTCGTTTAGAGTAAGAGGAGCCATCATCGATGGTTTACGAAAAGAAGACTGGTTACCACGGTCAGCGCGTGAAAAAGCCAAAAAATTAGATGCACAAATTGAACAACTAGAACAAAAATATATGCGTCATGTAACACCTGAGGAACTTGCGGAGCATATGGAAGTATCTGTTGAAGATGTTTATCAAACTGTACAAGAGCATTTTTTTTCAAATGTTCTTTCTATTAATGAACAACAGGACCAAGAAGAAACAGATGGCAAGTCATTTGTCATACGAGACGATACAACAAAAACACCTGAGCAAGCTATCATTAAATCAGAATTGTTAGATGATCTTGCGGAAAATATTCAGAAACTCAATGAAAAAGAACAGCTTGTCCTTAGTTTATTTTACACGGAGGAGTTAACCTTGACAGAAATTGGTGAAATGCTTGAACTATCAACCTCTCGTATTTCACAAATTCATTCAAAAGCGCTATTAAAGCTACGAAAGCTATTATCTAGTGAAATGATTAATGCGTAAATATCCTTGAGGGAGAGATTCCAATGAGTTTAAAAGGTGTTGAGTTACAGATTGCTATTCCAAAAACATTTGAAGCAGGAAAAATGGTTGATCAGGCACAGCAGCAAGTATTGGCTCAGCAAGCACATGCAAATGAAGCATTAAAAAAAGAAGTAGAGCGCAAGCAAAAAATTGTCAACACATCAGAAGGTATGGATGAAATTAGTGAGGATGAAGATGCAGGTGGTGAGTATTTAACAGGGATTCATAAAAAGAAAAAAAAGGATCAACAAGAAAAACAGGCACAACATCCGTTTAAAGGGAATTTCGTGGATTTTAGTGGATAGGAGTTTACAATGACAACCATTCTAATAGCGGTGCTATTCTTTTTACAGCTAATTTCATTTTACTTTCTTATCATTTTAAATACAAAGTTAGCAAAGTTTAAAGATTTGGAAAAGAAGCAAGAACGTTTAATGAGAGAAATGGACGACACCATTAGTGTGTATTTAGCTGAAATGAAAGATGAAAATGACCGTCTTATTAAAGAGCTACAAAGTGTCTCACAGTCGGAAATAGCTGCTAGTAGCTTGCATCAAACGGAACAATATATGACACCTCAGGAGCAGCCAACTTTGCCTGTAGTACACGAGGTGAAAAGTGATAGTTCTCTATCTTTAGAGAAAGATGCACGTATCTATGTACCTAAAAATATTGTCGCAAATGCTTATTCACGTCAGCAACATACAAGCTCGAAAATGGTGAAAACAGCTCCACCTCTAAAAGTGGAGGAGCAAAAAGAAGCTGAAAAATTGCTGACAGTGGAACAACAGGCTCTAGAATTAGCAAAACAGGGAAAATCACCAGAGGAAATAGCTAAACAACTGCAAAAGGGTAAAACAGAAATCGAGCTTTTACTGAAATTCCATCACTAAATTGTTGCGAATCGTTCAAAGCTATGATATAGTTGCAAATGGTGTTATTACTACACACGCATTTTGATGCAGTAAGTGGTGCTCTAAGATTAGGGTAGCTTGTTGTAGATGATAAATGCGGAGGATAAAAACCAAACATATTAGGAGGAAATTCACATGTCAGTAATTTCTATGAAACAATTACTTGAAGCTGGTGTACATTTCGGTCACCAAACTCGTCGTTGGAACCCAAAAATGAAGAAATATATCTTCGTTGAACGTAACGGGATCTACATCATCGACTTACAAAAAACTGTAAAAAAATTAGAGGAAGCTTATGACTTCATGCGTCAAGTTGGTCAAGACGGTGGTAAAGTTCTTTTCGTTGGTACGAAAAAACAAGCACAAGAAGCGATCAAAGATGAAGCTGAACGTTCAGGCAACTACTACATCAACCAACGTTGGTTAGGTGGTACTCTTACAAACTTCGGTACAATTCAAAAACGTGTTGCACGTATGAAACAAATCGAAAAAATGGAAGAAGAAGGAACTTTCGAAGTTCTTCCTAAAAAAGAAGTAATCCAACTTAAAAAAGAACACGAACGTCTAATCAAATTCTTAGGCGGTATCCGTGATATGCACGATCTTCCAGACGTAATGTTCGTGGTTGACCCACGTAAAGAACGTATTGCGGTTGCAGAAGCTCGTAAATTAAACATCCCTCTAGTAGGTATTGTTGATACTAACTGTGATCCAGATGAAATCGACTACGTAATCCCTGCTAATGATGATGCTATTCGCGCTGTTAAACTTTTAACTGCTAAAATGGCTGACGCTTTAATCGAGTCAAAACAAGGTGAAGAAGAAGCTCCAGCTGTAGAAGCTGCTGCTGAGTAATTCACGTTTACAAAAAGGTGATAAGTGGCTCAAAACCCTTATCACCTTTTTTAGAACCTATCATTAAATTATGTTCAACCAATTTGAGGAGGAAACACTAAATGGCAAACATTACTGCACAATTAGTAAAAGAATTACGCGAAAAAACTGGCGCTGGAATGATGGATTGTAAAAAAGCGTTAGTACAAACTGATGGCGACTTAGAAGCAGCTATCGACTTCCTACGTGAAAAAGGTCTTTCTTCAGCTGCTAAAAAAGCTGACCGCATCGCTGCAGAAGGTACAACTTATATTTTAGAACAAGGTAACGAAGCAATCATCCTTGAAGTAAATGCTGAAACTGACTTTGTTGCGAAAAACGACAAATTCCAAGTATTAGTTGCATCTTTAGCTGAGCAATTACTTGCTGCTAAACCTGCATCAGTTGAAGCTGCTTTAGAGCTTGCAAATACTGAAGGCGTAAAAATTGTAGATCAAATCTCAACTGCTATTGCAACAATTGGAGAAAAAATTACACTTCGTCGTTTCGAAATTAAAACAAAATCTGATGCAGATGCATTCGGTTCATACTTACACATGGGTGGCCGTATCGGTGTATTAGTAACTTTAGAAGGCTCTACTGATGCAGCAGCTGCTAAAGATGTTGCTATGCACATTGCAGCAATCAACCCAACTTATGTTTCTCGTGATGAAGTTTCTGCTGAAGAAGTTGAACGTGAGCGTAAAGTATTAACTGAACAAGCTCTTAACGAAGGTAAACCAGAAAACATCGTTGCAAAAATGGTTGAAGGCCGTCTTGGTAAATACTTCGAAGATGTTTGCTTACTTGACCAAACTTTCGTTAAAAACTCAGATCAAAAAGTACGTGATTTTGTAGCTTCAACTGGTGGTTCTGTAAACGGCTTTGTACGTTACGCTGTTGGTGAAGGTATCGAAAAACGTGAAGATAACTTTGCAGAAGAAGTAATGAGCCAAGTTAAAGGTAACTAATTTAGCTTGCATTTGATTCTAATCAAATAATATCTAGATTATCTAGACAAAAAAATGGGGAACACAACATAGCGTGTTCCCTATTTTTCCGAAGTGAATGAAAAAATGAAGATAATTTTCTATTCTGCCTTATTCACAACTAGCAATTATTGTTAGATATACTATAATGGAAAAGGGAATAGGGATGTTTTAAATAAAGTCTTACGGAGGTTTACAATGAGTGTACCGCAATATAAACGAGTAGTTATTAAACTAAGTGGTGAAGCGTTAGCTGGAGAAGCGGGCTTCGGTTTATCACCAAAAATAATCAAGTCTGTTGCAGAAGAAGTAAAAGAAGTAGTAGATCTTGATGTAGAAGTTGCTGTTGTTGTAGGTGGCGGTAATATATGGCGTGGGAAAATAGGTAGTGAAATGGGAATGGATCGTGCTGCTGCGGACTACATGGGCATGCTGGCAACCGTAATGAACTCCCTAGCTTTACAAGATGCACTTGAAAAATTAGGCATTGAAACACGTGTTCAATCTTCTATTGTGATGACTCAAGTAGCGGAGCCATACATTCGTCGTAAAGCAGTTAGACATCTTGAGAAAAAGCGTGTCGTTATCTTTGCAGCAGGGACAGGTAATCCATTCTTCTCTACTGATACGACTGCCGCATTACGAGCAGCAGAAATTGATGCTGATGCAATTTTAATGGCTAAAAACAATGTCGATGGCGTTTATTCAGCGGATCCTAAAGTGGATGAGACAGCCATTAAATATGATACACTCACATACTTAGACGTTATCCAACAAGGCTTACAAGTAATGGATTCAACGGCTTCAACTTTATGTATGGATAACGATATCCCGCTAATTGTTTTCTCAATTACGGAGCCGGGTAACATTAAACGTGCTGTACAAGGCGAAAAAATCGGAACAGTTGTTAGGAGGAATGTATAATGGCTAAACAAGTTTTAGAACAAGCTAAAGAAAAAATGAACAAAACAATCGCAGCTTTCTCACGCGAACTAGCATCTATTCGTGCAGGTCGTGCGAACGCATCTCTATTAGATCGTATTTCGGTTGATTACTATGGAGCAGCAACACCAATTAACCAACTTGCGGGTGTTTCTATACCTGAAGCTCGTTTATTAGTAATTACACCTTACGATAAATCTATTTTAGGTGATATTGAAAAAGCAATTATGAAATCAGATATTGGTATCACACCAACAAATGATGGTTCTGTCATTCGTCTTATGATTCCTGCTTTAACAGAAGAGCGTCGTAAGGATCTAGTAAAACAAGTGAAAAAAGAAGCGGAAGATGCAAAAATTGCTGTACGTAATGTTCGTCGTGATGCAAATGATGATTTGAAAAAACTTGAAAAAGCTGGCGAAATCACAGAAGACGATCTACGTGGCTATGGAGAAGATATTCAAAAGTTAACAGATGAATTCATTGTGAAAGTAGATCAAGTAGCGAAAGATAAAGAAAAAGAAATTTTAGAGGTGTAAATAAACCTTTTACACGTCTATGATGGAACTTTTTGATGAGATGAAGGCGTCCTATACTTAACAGGACGTCTTTTCTCTTTATTATTCATAGCCAAATTGCTTACTCAAATAGAGAGCATGTATGAATGTGAAAAGGTCATTAATGATACAATCATTATTATTTAACAAACTCATTCTTTAATATGTGTATAGTTCTAAAATAAGCTAGTACATACATAGTCAATTTAGAGGGAAAAAAAAGACAAAAGGCGCTTTTGTTTGTTATGATAGGTTAGTATACGTCCGATTAGTTGTAGTGGGGGAGTTAGCATGTTTAAAAAGCTATTAGGTAAACAAATAAATATGGATACACTATCATTGGAGGAGCGTGTGGCCCTAGCTAAAAGCGAGCCGATTCCTGCCCATGTAGCGATTATTATGGACGGAAATGGACGTTGGGCGAAGAAAAGAGCTATGCCACGTGTGGCTGGTCATCATGAAGGAATGAAGACGGTGCGTAAGGTGACGAGATTTGCATCAGACTTGGGTATTAAAGTCTTAACTGTCTATGCATTTTCCACTGAAAATTGGAAGAGACCAAAACCTGAGGTAGATTTTCTTATGCGGCTACCTGTTGAGTTTTTAGGTTCCTTTTTACCAGAAATGATGGAGCGTAATGTACGTGTCGAAATGATTGGAGACCCATCTTTATTACCTGCCCATACACAAAAAGCGTTGTATGAGGCAATGGAAGAAACGAAGCATAATACAGGGCTTATTTTAAATTTTGCACTGAATTATGGTAGTCGTTCTGAAATGGTCAATGCCATGAAAATGATGCTTCAAAAAGTGCAGGACGGTCAATTAACGATGCAAGACATAACAGAAGATTGCTTAACATCTCATTTAATGACGGCCCATTTACCTGAACCAGATCTTTTAATTCGTACAAGTGGTGAAGTGCGATTAAGTAACTTTATGCTATGGCAGCTCGCCTATACAGAATTTTGGTTTACAGATACATTGTGGCCAGATTTTAGTGAGGAAAACTTACTCGAAGCGGTGGAAAACTATCAGAAACGTAATCGCCGTTACGGTGGGTTGAAGGGAGAAGAAACAACTTGAAACAAAGAATTATTACCGCAATAATTGCAGCAGCACTTTTTATCCCATTCGTTATTTATGGAAAAGTACCATTTGCCTTACTTGTGCTAGCAATGGCTATTGTCGGTTTTTATGAAATACTTAAGATGAAAGGGATTTCCATCTTATCTGTGCCTGGCTTCTTAGGACTGATCACTTTAATTTTACTGGTTATCCCGAAAGACTGGAGTGAAAGGGTTGTAGAATTAATAGGCTATTCGTCTAATCTAATGGTAGTCTATGGTCTAATGATGCTACTTCTTATTTACGTGGTTTTAGTAAAAAATAAAATTACTTTTGACGAAGTTGGCTTTATTTTATTAGGCGCATTTTATGTGGGATTAGGATTCCATTATCTAATTGAAACTAGAAATGTTGGATTAGAGTATGTTGTCTATTGCTTATTAGTTGTTTGGACAACGGATTCAGGTGCATATTTTGTAGGTAGAAAATTAGGGAAAAATAAGTTATGGCCAGAAATTTCACCTAAGAAAACGATCGAAGGCTTTATAGGTGGAATAGTCATTGCTGTTATTTTTGCAGTAGGTATGCAACTCATTTACCCATTCGCAAATGGTTATATATCACTTGTTTTTGTAACGATTTTTGCCTCAATTATTGGTCAAATGGGCGATTTGGTAGAATCTGCTATTAAACGTCACTTTGATGTAAAAGATTCAGGCAATATTTTACCAGGGCATGGAGGAATTTTAGATCGCTTTGATAGTCTATTATTTGTCGTGCCTCTACTTCATTTTTTACATTTATTTGGTAATTAATTGTATAGGAAAAGACATTTTGCTAAATCATTTGCTTAGATAGAAAAAGGGGACAATTTGTTGTGAAAAAAATTAGTTTATTAGGTGCAACTGGTTCAATTGGTTGGCAAACCTACGATATCTTAAAAGAACAACGTGATGCTTTTCAATTAGTAGCTTTTTCATCAGGAAAGAACCTAGAGAAAACGCGAGAAATGATTGAAACATTAAAGCCCGAATTAGTTTCTGTGCAATTAGAAGAAGACGCACTAACACTAGCTAAAGAGTTTCCAAATATCCAATTTACGTTTGGAGCAAAAGGACTTGTAGAGGTCGCAACACATCCAGATTCGACTGTACTTGTCAATGCTGTGCTTGGAAGTGTAGGCCTTGAATCAACATTAGCAGCCATTCGTATGGGCAAAACGATTGCTATTGCTAATAAAGAAACGCTTGTAACTGCTGGTCATTTAGTGATGGCAGAGGCCAAAAAATACAAAGTAGCCATCTTGCCTGTAGATAGTGAGCACTCTGCCATCTTCCAATCGATGAATGGTGAGAATCCGAAAAATATCGAACGTTTGATTATTACCGCTTCTGGTGGTAGCTTCCGTGATAAAACACGAGAACAATTAAAACACGTGACGGTCGCAGATGCACTGAATCATCCAAACTGGTCTATGGGTGCAAAGATTACGATAGATTCCGCTACAATGATGAATAAGGGATTAGAAGTCATCGAAGCACATGTTTTATTTGATATGCCTTATGATAAAATAGATGTACTTTTGCATAGAGAAAGTATTATTCACTCTCTAGTTGAGTATCATGATACTAGTGTTATTGCTCAGCTAGGTACACCCGATATGCGTGTGCCAATCCAATATGCTTTAAGCTACCCAGACCGTATACCATTACAAAATGGTCAGCGACTAAATTTAGCGCAAATTGGTCAACTACATTTTCAAGAGATGGACTTTGAGCGATACCCTGCTTTGCGTTTAGCGTATGAGGCTGGTCGTATGGGTGGTACGATTCTGACAGCAATGAATGCAGCAAACGAAGCGGCAGTTGCAGCCTTTTTACAAGGGAAAATCACATTCCTTGAAATTGATGAGACGATTGAACGTGTGATGCAGGCACACCAAAACATTGCAGTACCAGATTTACAAACCATATTACATGTGGATAGTGAGACAAGAAAAATAGTGTTAGACATGGTAAAATAACGAAAGCACTGTATCGTTAACTAATCGCTATTAAAGGTGGGGTATTATGCAAACAGCCATTGCATTTATATTAATATTTGGTATGCTCGTCTTCTTCCATGAACTTGGACATTTCTTATTCGCCAAACGTGCAGGTATCTTAGTACGTGAATTTGCGATCGGAATGGGTCCCAAAATTTATGGAAAAACGCATGGTGAAACAATGTATACTATTCGATTATTACCAATCGGGGGATACGTACGTATGGCCGGCGAGGATATGGATGGCACGGAATTACAGCCAGGCTACCGAATAGGGCTTATTGTGAATGAAGATAATGTTGTTAAAAAAATTATTTTCAATCAAAATAATAAGCAGTTACCAGATTTATTATTTTTAGAAGTTGAACGCGCCGATTTAGAGAAGGAGTTATTTGTAGAGGGTTATGATGAAGAAGAACGTCTAGTTCGTTATCAAGTAGCTAGAGACTGTGTGCTTGTGGAAAATGGTCGTGAACTTGTCATTGCGCCACACGATCGTCAATTTAATGCAAAGACAGTTGGTCAACGAGCAATGACTATCTTTGCAGGCCCTTTGTTTAACTTTATTCTCGCATTTGTGATTTATTTAGTGATTGGATTGATCCATGGTGTACCAACATACGAGCCAATTATCACAGAAGTAGTAGAGAATGATCCAGCTGCACAGGCAGGGATGCTGGCAGGAGATAGAGTAACAGCTATTAACGGACAAGCAGTTGAAAAATGGCAAGATTTAGCTGCAATCGTTCAAGATCATCCAAACGAAGATATTGCTGTGACAGTTGAACGAAATGGACAATCAGTGAACTTAAATATGACCGTTAAGGAAATCCAGCAGGATGGCGAGAAATATGGTCAAATAGGTGTACGCTATGAAAGTCCCAGAGAATTTAACCCATTAAAGGCAGTTGTTTATGGAGCTCAAGAAACCTATAATATGACAGTGAAAATATTTGAACTATTAGGTATGCTAATTACTGGTAAGTTCACAATAGACGCACTTTCAGGTCCTGTAGGTATTTATAAAGCAACAGAGCAAGTTGCCCAGTATGGTATTATGAACCTAATGAATTGGGCAGCAATGCTAAGTATTAACTTAGGAATTATGAACCTACTTCCATTACCAGCACTTGACGGAGGCCGTTTATTATTCTTTGGCTTTGAAGCTTTACGTGGTAAACCAATTGACCGTCAAAAAGAAGGTATTGTACATTTTGTAGGAATCGTCCTACTCATGATTCTAATGGTGGTTGTTACATGGAACGATATACAAAGATTTTTCTTTTAATTCATTTACAGTTAAATGAAATTTGATTTCCTAGCTTTGAGCGCAATTTCGATGAAACATTGCGCTCAAAGCTAAATTTGTTTATGCTATTGAGAGTATAAACTTATCTATTGAAAAAGGTGGAACACTGAATGAAGCAAAGTAAAACATTTATCCCAACGTTACGTGAAGTACCTGCTGATGCTGAGGTAAAGTCACATAAGCAATTACTACGTGCAGGGTTTATTCGTCAAAATACAAGTGGGGTATACTCGTATTTACCGCTTGCAAAACGTGTGCTAACAAAAATTGAAACAATTATCCGAGAAGAAATGGAAGCTATCAACTCCATTGAGCTACTAATGCCATCTCTACAATCTGCTGAGCTATGGCAGGAATCAGGTCGCTGGGAAAAATACGGACCTGAATTAATGCGCTTAAAAGACCGACATGACCGTGATTTTGCATTAGGGCCAACACATGAAGAAGTCATTACAACTTTAGTCCGTGATGAAATTAAATCATATAAAAAATTACCGCTAACATTGTATCAAATTCAAACCAAATTCCGTGATGAAAAACGTCCTCGCTTTGGCTTACTACGAGGAAGGGAATTTATCATGAAAGATGCTTATTCTTTCCATGCGTCACGTGAAAGTTTAGATGAAACATATGAAGATCCGTAGCGTGCTTATTCAGATAGGTTCTGCGGTAAAGGCTAACACGACCGTGCTGTTATTGCAGATGCAGGTTCGATTGGCGGTAAAGGAACACATGAATTTATGGTCCTTTCTGAAATTGGGGAAGATACAATTGCGTACTCAGATACTTCTGATTATGCAGCAAATATCGAAATGGCTGAAGTAATTGTTGACTATCAACCATCTGATGAAGCTTTAAAAGATGTAGAAAAAGTAGCAACTCCAGAGCAAAAAACAATTGAAGATGTTTCAGCATTCTTAAAAGTAGAACCTGCTAATGTCATCAAATCTCTAGTTTTTGATGTAGATGGAGAGCTTGTAGTAGTGCTTTCACGTGGGGATCATGAAATTAATGATATCAAATTGAAAAATGCACTTGATGCAGGGTCTGTGGAACTTGCAAGTGAAGCAGCGATTCAAGAATTATTAGGTTGTGGCGTTGGCTCAATTGGTCCAGTGAAATTACCGGTAGACGTAAAAGTAGTAGCAGACCATGCTATTAAATCTATCCGTAATGGTATTGCAGGTGCCAACGAAGATGGATTCCATTTAGTCAATGTTAACCCTGAGCGTGATTTTGCAGTTAATGACTATTTAGATATTCGTTTTATTCAAGAGGGAGATCCTTCTCCTGATGGACAAGGTAACATTAAGTTTGCAGAAGGTATCGAGGTTGGTCATATTTTCAAATTAGGTACTACATACTCTGCTAAAATGAATGGTACTTTCTTAGATGAGCAAGGTAAGGCTCAACCATTTATTATGGGGTGCTATGGTATTGGTGTTTCCYGTATTCTAGCTGCTGTAGCGGAGCACTTCCAAGATGACAATGGCTTTACATGGCCAACACAATTAGCGCCATATGATATTCATGTTGTGCCAGTAAACACAAAAGATGAGGCACAAGTGACATTAGCGGAGGATCTTTATGGCTTATTAAAATCATACCGTTATGATGTGTTACTAGATGATCGTCCTGAACGAGCGGGTGTAAAATTCGCTGATGCTGATTTAATTGGCTTACCTGTTCGAGTAACTGTTGGTAAAAAAGCAACAGAAGGTATTGTAGAAGTGAAATTCCGTCAAACGGGTGAAACATTTGAATGGAAAAAAGAAGAAGTAATTGATCGTCTGAATGAATTTTTCCGTAAAAATTAATGACGAGCTAAAAATTGGTGATAATTAGAATTTGATGCTTTTAATAGAGGCTTTCGTATAATTTTGATAAGATAGATATAAATAATTCGCGACACTTCTGCGGGACAGTGAGCCAAGCAAGCAACAACAGATGGTAAAATATCTGTTAAACTTGAAGAGCGCCCGCAGTGTGGGAGCGAATTTTTTTCTTGAATTCATCATGCGTTTGAGACGAATTAGAACATGAGGCTAAAGAAATTGCCTCTTTCTGAAAGTAGGTGTCATTAGATTGGAACAGCAACAAGAGGCAAGAATGAGACTTCGAATGCTCTTGCAACAACTAGAGTTAACAGATGATGTATATATGTCATTTTTTGAGGAAGGTGAACTATCACGCCTGACAGTTCATAAAAAGGATAGACTTTGGCATTTCACAATTAAGTTAAAGGATATATTACCGTTTCCGTTATATCAGCTTTTCCGTACGCATTTGACAGAGAAATTTTCAACGATAGCACAAGTTAATACGACATTTGAAACATTAGAAAAAAATGTCACAGAGGAACTGGTGCAAGCGTACTGGCTAAATGTTGTGGAACAAATTGATGAGATGGCTCCAACGCTTAAAAATTGTCTCATTACCCAAATACCAACGTGGAACGGCCAAAAAATGACTTTATCCTGTATGCAGGAAATGGAATTTATGATGCTCAAATCGAAGTATGCGGACAAACTAGCAGAAAGCTATGGTCAATTTGGTTTCCCTCGTATGGCAATCGACTTTGTGCTACAAGAAGAAACGGAAGAAATGATAGCGGCACAGGAAGCATTTATGGAGCAGAAACGTCTGGAAGAAGTGGCTCTGGCACAGCAAGCGATGCAAGATTTCCAAAAGCGTGAGCAAGAGAAGAAAGACAATCCGGCACTGGCCAACCTTGGCGACCGTCCATTCCAACTTGGGATGCATATTAAAGATGATGAAATCATGGAAATTAAACGGATTGTTGAAGAAGAACGCCGTGTTATTATTGAAGGATTTGTCTTTGATACGGAAATAAAAGAATTAAAAAGTGGACGCTCCTTATTACAAATCAAAATTACCGACTATACAGATTCCATCATTGTTAAAATGTTTTCTCGTGACAATGATGATGCTGAATTAATGCAACATCTGAAAAAGGGCATGTGGGTTAAAGTTCGAGGCTCTGTTCAAACCGATACGTTTATTCGTGATTTAATCGTCATGGCGAATGATATTAATGAAATCAAAAAAGAAACACGACAAGATTTAGCACCAGAGGGTGAAAAGCGTGTTGAGTTACATTTGCATACACCAATGAGCCAAATGGACGCTGTTACACCTGTGGATCGGCTTGTTGCTCAAGCTGCAAAGTGGGGGCATCCAGCAATAGCTATTACAGATCATGCGGTGGTACAATCATTCCCTGAAGCATATGCAGCGGGCAAGAAACATGGCATTAAGATTATTTATGGTCTGGAAGCAAATTTAGTTGATGATGGTGTACCAATTGCCTATGCTCCAGAGCATCGTTTATTGGCAGACACAACGTATGTTGTTTTTGACGTAGAAACGACAGGGCTATCAACTGCATATGATACCATTATTGAATTGGCTGCAGTTAAAATTAAAGATGGACAAGTTATTGATAAATATGAAAGTTTTGCAAATCCACATCATCCACTTTCGGCTACTACCATTGAATTAACAGGTATTACGGATGATATGGTTCGAAATGCACCAGAGGTAGAGCAGGTCATTAAAGAATTTCATGCCTTTATTGGAGATGCAATCGTTGTCGCTCATAACGCATCATTTGATATTGGTTTCCTATATACAGGCTATAAAAAATTTGGTCTTGAAGACACAGTCCATCCTGTCATTGATACATTAGAGCTAGCAAGATTGCTTTACCCTACAATGAAAAACCATCGCTTGAATACACTGTGTAAAAAATTCAATATTGAATTAACACAGCATCACCGAGCAATTTATGATACAGAGGCGACAGGATATCTACTGCTGCAGCTATTAAAGGATGCTGATGAGCTAGCTATTAAATACCATGATGACTTCAATAAGCATATTGGTGGTGGGGATGCCTATAAAAAAGGTAGACCTATGCATTGTACAATTTTAGCAGTTGATAATGCAGGCTTAAAAAACTTATTTAAAATCGTCTCACACTCTCATACAAAAACATTCTATCGTGTTCCTCGGGTGACACGTGCCGTGCTTGAACAATATCGTGAGGGTTTATTAGTTGGATCAGGTTGCAGTAATGGTGAAGTATTCGAAACAATGATGAATAAGTCTCCAGAGGAAGCAGAGAAAGTTGCTCGTTTTTATGATTATATTGAGGTGCAACCGAAGGCTGTATATGCACCATTAATCGAACGCAATGTTGTACGTGATGAATGGACATTAGAAGATATTATCCGTAAACTTGTTAAACTCGGGAAGAAGCTAGATAAACCTGTTGTTGCAACTGGAAATGTTCATTATTTAGATCCGACAGATGGGATGTTTAGGCAGATACTTATTGGTTCACAAGGTGGAGCAAATATTTTAAATCGTTCTAAGCTGCCAGAGGTCCATTTTAGAACAACTGATGAAATGCTGAAAGAATTTGATTTTTTAGGACCGGACCTTGCAAAAGAAGTGGTTGTGACGAATGCTCAAAAAGTAGCAGCAAGTATTGGGGACGTTAAACCGATTAAGGATGACCTATATACACCAAAAATTGAGGGCTCCGATGATGAAGTAACCAATTTAACTTATGAAATGGCCCATCGTATTTATGGTGAGGAGTTACCGGAAATTGTGAAAGCTCGAATTGAAAAAGAGTTAAAATCGATTTTGGGACACGGTTTTGGTGTAATTTATTTAATTTCTGCCAAGCTAGTGAAAAAATCATTAGCTGATGGCTATTTAGTTGGATCACGTGGTTCGGTGGGTTCCTCATTAGTAGCCACTTTTATGGAAATCACAGAGGTTAACCCATTACCGCCTCACTATATTTGTCCTAGTTGTAAACATTCCGAGTTTTTCGATGATGGATCTGTCAGCTCAGGCTTTGATTTACCAAATAAAGACTGTACGGAATGTGGAACACCTTATAAAAAAGATGGACAAGACATACCATTTGAAACCTTCCTTGGATTCAAAGGTGATAAGGTACCAGATATCGATTTAAATTTTTCTGGTGAATATCAGCCTCAAGCGCACAACTATACAAAGGTGCTATTTGGTGAGGATTATGTATTCCGTGCTGGAACAATCGGTACAGTTGCGGAGAAAACAGCATATGGCTATGTGAAAGGCTATGCAAATGATCATAATTTACATTTTCGTGGAGCAGAAGTTGATCGTTTAGTTCAAGGCTGTACAGGAGTAAAACGTACAACTGGGCAACACCCTGGAGGAATTATTGTTGTTCCAGATTATATGGACATTTATGATTTTTCTCCAGTGCAATTCCCTGCAGATGCGCAGGATGCAGAATGGCGTACAACCCATTTTGATTTCCACTCTATTCATGACAATATTTTAAAGCTAGATATACTTGGACACGATGATCCAACGGTGATCAGAATGTTACAGGATTTATCGGGAATTGATCCTAAAACAATTCCGACCGATGATCCTGTCGTCATGAAAATTTTTAGTTCTCCTGAATCTTTAGGTGTTACAGAAAAGCAAATTGGCTGTAAGACAGGGACACTAGGTATACCAGAATTCGGTACGCGTTTTGTACGTCAAATGCTAGAAGATACGAAGCCTTCGACATTCTCGGAGCTTGTACAAATTTCTGGACTTTCCCATGGAACAGACGTATGGCTAGGGAATGCACAAGAATTAATTCAAAACGGTACATGTGTGCTAAAAGAAGTAATTGGTTGTCGTGATGACATTATGGTGTATTTAATTTATCAAGGTCTAGAGCCGTCACTAGCCTTCAAAATTATGGAATCGGTTCGTAAAGGGAAGGGATTATCAGAAGAATTTGAAGCCGAGATGCTCGCCAATAAAGTACCAGGTTGGTATATTGAATCTTGTAAAAAGATAAAATACATGTTCCCGAAAGCCCATGCCGCAGCATACGTGCTAATGGCAGTACGAATTGCCTGGTTCAAGGTCCATTTTCCAATCCTTTATTATGCAGCGTATTTCACAGTTCGAGCAGATGATTTTGATTTAATTGCAATGGTGCAAGGATCGCAAATGATTCGAGCACGGATTGATGAAATCAATATGAAAGGCTTAGATGCATCCACTAAAGAGAAAAACTTATTAACGGTGCTGGAGCTTGCATTGGAAATGTGTGAGCGAGGTATGAGTTTCCAAAAGGTTGACCTATATCGTTCCCAAGCTAGTGAGTTTGTCATTGATGGCAATTCACTAATCCCTCCGTTCGATGCAATTCCGGGTCTTGGAACCAACGTGGCGAAAACGATCGTAGCTGCTCGTGAAGAGGGAGAGTTTTTATCCAAGGAAGATTTACAGCAACGTGGTCGTGTTTCCAAAACGCTTATCGAATACATGGACCAGCTTGGTTGTTTAGAAGGCATGCCTGATGCTAATCAGTTATCGCTATTCTAGTATTACAATTGTTTTGCATAGAAAGGTCACAATGTAAATTCAAATTCCTGACACAATATGGTTATCTATAATGAAGGAAATTTGCATTGTGTCGAGAACTGTGCTATTCTAATGGTAATAATTTGTTGATATTTTTCCAGCAAAAGAGTGGGGCATACCCGCTCTTTTCTGTTGTTTAACCGTAGCAAAACAAATTTTGACTAACAGCAGGTAAGACCGTAAAATTTCACCAAAGCAACTGGTGGAATTTCTGTTTTATTATGGTTCATTACTGCGTTAACCTGATAGTGATGAACAATTCATACGCTAGAATTTGATAAATACAGGAGGAAATAATGAGCAAAGTACCATCTTTAATTGAAGAGCTCGCTAAACCAATTGTGGATGAGTTAAATCTTGAGCTAGTGGATATTGAGTTCGTAAAAGAAGGACGAAACTGGTTTTTACGTGTCTATGTTGATACACCTGAGGGTGGAATTGACATAGATCAATGTGCTCAAGTGAGTGAACGACTAAGCTTGTTATTGGATGAAAAAGATCCAATTACACAAAACTATTATTTAGAAGTTTCTTCGCCTGGAGCGGAACGTCCATTAAAAAAAGATACGGATTTTGTCAAAGCAGTTGGCAAGTTTATTTATGTAAAAACCTATGAGCCCATCAAGGACATGAAGGAATTCCAAGGCTACTTAACGTCATACGATGAACATACATTAGTGATGGAAGTGCGTATTAAAACACGTAAAATAACAGTAACAATTGAACAAGAAAAAATCGCATTGGCACGACTTGCCATCGATTTTTCTGCATAAAGCATATTTAGGAGTGAAAACAAAATGAGTAGTGATTTGTTAGATGCGCTGAATGCGCTAGAAGAACAAAAAGGAATTTCAAGAGATGTGTTAATCGAAGCCATTGAAGCGGCATTAGTTACAGCTTACAAACGCAACTTTAACCAAGCACAAAATGTTCGAGTAGACTTAAATTTAGATAAGGGCTCAATTCGTGTATTTTCACGTAAAGATGTTGTGGAAGAGGTAGAAGATGATCGTTTGCAAATTTCTTTAGAAGATGCAAAAGTCATTAATCCAGCCTATCAGCTAGAGGATATCGTGGAGCAGGAAGTAACACCACGTAACTTTGGACGCATTGCTGCACAAACAGCAAAGCAAGTAGTTACACAACGCGTACGTGAAGCGGAACGAGGTTTAATTTATGAGCAGTACGTAGACCGTGAAGATGATATCGTAACTGGCGTTGTTGAACGTTTAGATGCTCGTAATATCTATGTAGGTTTAGGGAAAGTAGAAGCGGCATTGCCTGTTAATGAACAAATCCAAGGTGAATCTTATCATCCACATGATCGTATTAAAGTGTATATTACAAAAGTAGAACGTACAACTCGTGGACCTCAAGTGATTGTGTCTCGTACACATCCTGGTTTATTACGTCGATTATTTGAGATGGAAGTACCTGAAATTTATGAGGGTATTGTAGAGATTAAATCAATTGCACGTGAAGCCGGAGATCGCTCTAAAATTTCTGTTTTCGCTCATAATGAGGAAGTGGATCCAGTTGGTTCATGTGTTGGGGCAAAGGGAGCTCGTGTACAAACAATTGTCAATGAACTAAATGGTGAAAAAATTGATATCGTAGAATGGTCTGAAGACCCAGTTGTATTTGTAGCTAATGCATTAAGCCCATCAAAAGTATTAGATGTACAAGTGAATGAAGAAGAAAAGTCGACAACAGTCGTTGTACCAGACTATCAATTATCTCTAGCTATCGGTAAACGTGGGCAAAATGCTCGTCTAGCAGCGAAGCTTACTGGCTGGAAAATTGATATTAAGAGTGAGACTGATGCTCGTGAATTAGGTATTTATCCTTCGGCTACAAGCACTTTCATCCCTGCTCATGATGAAGAAAGTGATTTTGATGATGTAGCAGTTGACTTATATCAAGACGACGAAGAATAAGTAAGAAAGCCCGTGTGACAAGTTAGCTGACAGTATTCAGTGGGCCCCCTACGCCGACTGAATACTGTCAGAGCGTCAAGTAGAGCATGACTTGTCCACCTCTTACGACAAGCTTCAGAGAGGAATGGTGATTCTTATGGCTGTAAACAAAAAAGTACCTCTTCGTAAATGTGTAGCAACTGGAGAAATGCTACCAAAGAAAGAGATGATACGTGTTGTTCGTTCGAAAGAGGGCGAAGTAAGTGTAGATGTCTCCGGGAAAAAGCCTGGGCGTGGTGCCTATGTCTCTAAATCAGAGCAGGCAGTTGACCTCGCGCGTAAGAAAAATGTATTAGGGCACCAACTTGATGTAAAAATTCCTGAAGAAATATACGAGGAACTTATTTTGCTGATTCGTAGGGAGTCAATTTTATGATAAATCAAGCAATATTTAATTTGCTTGGAATCGCAGCAAGAGCACGTAAGGTGATTTCAGGAGAAGAGTTAGTAGTAAAGGAAGTCCGCAATGGCAATGCTAAACTAGTACTGCTTGCAAACGATGCTTCTAAAAACTCTAGTAAAAAAATTCAAGATAAGTGCACGTACTACAACGTTGAGTATCATGTAATTGGAGATCGATATGATCTAGGACATGCTACAGGTAAGGAGGCCCGTGTGGCTTTAGCTATTACCGATAAAGGTTTTGCAAGTAAATTGTCTAGTCTACTCAACGAAAACTAATCGGGGGTGAGCAGATGACCAAAATCAGAGTTCATGAATATGCGAAGCAAGTGAATAAAACGAGTAAAGAGGTTATTGAAGCACTAAGTAAATTAAATGTGAGTGTAACAAACCATATGTCTATGTTGGAAAAAGACGCTGTGGCAAAGTTAAATCAAACATTTAAAGCAACACCTGAGAAAAATGTAGCAAAACAATCAACTCAAAACATGGCACAAAAACCTCAATCAAATGGCCAGCAAAAACCACAGCATTCGGTGAAAAAGCAAGAAGGACAAAGGCAGCAATCTGCTACTTCTAAGCCAAAAGTAAACAATCAGCAACATGCACAGCAAAACTCAAATTCGTCTAACGAAAAATCTAAGAATACAAAAGGTAATCAAAATAGAAATATGACACAAAATAATAATAATAACAATAATAATCGTAGAGGTGGCGGTGGTTACAACCAACGTCCAAAACCAGGGATTCATGGAGGCAAACGTCGCCATCCAAAAACGCATCAACCATCAATTCCAGTGAAACAAAAGGAACTTCCAGAAAAAATTACTTTTGTTGAATCATTATCAGTTGCAGAATTAGCAAAAAAATTACACCGTGAGCCATCTGAAATCATTAAAAAATTATTCATGCTTGGCGTAATGGCAACAATTAACCAAGAATTAGATAAGGATGCAATTGAATTAATTTGCGCAGACTACGGTGTAGAAGTGGAAGAAGAAATTCGTGTAGATATTACGGATTTAGAAACACACTTCGAGCAAACAGAAGAAGTAAACGAGGCAGATTTATCAGAACGTCCGCCAGTTGTAACAATTATGGGTCACGTTGACCATGGTAAAACAACTTTATTAGACTCTATTCGCCATACAAAAGTAACAGCAGGAGAAGCTGGTGGTATTACACAACATATTGGTGCATACCAAGTTACAGAAGGCGACAAGAAAATTACATTCCTTGATACACCAGGACATGCGGCTTTCACAACAATGCGTGCGCGTGGTGCAAAAGTAACGGATTTAACAATTTTAGTTGTAGCTGCTGATGATGGTGTTATGCCACAAACAGTAGAAGCGATCAATCATGCCAAGGCTGCTGAAGTACCAATAATTGTGGCTGTGAATAAAATGGATAAACCATCGGCAAATCCAGATCGTGTGATGCAAGAATTAACAGAACATGGCTTAGTTCCTGAAGCATGGGGTGGAGATACAATTTTCGTTCCAATTTCAGCTTTAAAAGGTGAAGGCATTGATACATTGTTAGAGATGATTTTACTTGTAGCTGAAGTAGGCGAGCTTAAAGCAAATCCAGAACGTTTAGCACTTGGAACAGTAATCGAAGCTCAGCTTGATAAAGGTCGTGGCTCTGTTGCTACGCTTTTAGTACAAGATGGAACATTAAAAGTAGGTGACCCAATCGTTGTAGGTCATACGTATGGTCGTGTACGTGCGATGGTAAATGACAAAGGTCGTCGAGTAAAAGAAGCTGGCCCATCAACTCCAGTTGAAATTACAGGTTTAAATGATGTACCTCAAGCAGGTGACCGTTTCGTTGTCTTTGAAGACGAGAAAACAGCACGTCAAGTTGGAGAAACAAGAGCAATGTCAGCGATTCAAGCACAACGTTCAGAAAAACAACGTGTAACGCTTGATAACTTATTTGAACAAATGAGCCAAGGCGAAATGAAAGAGCTCAACTTAATTGTGAAAGCTGACGTTCAAGGTACTGTTGAAGCTATGGCAGCCTCCCTAATGAAAATTGATGTGGAAGGCGTAAATGTGAAAATTATTCATACAGGTGCTGGAGCTATTACCGAATCTGATATTTCTCTTGCAGCAGCTTCTAATGCCATCGTTATTGGATTTAATGTACGTCCGGATGTTAACGCAAAACGTGCAGCAGAAGAAGAGGGTGTAGATATTCGCTTACACCGCATTATCTATAAAGTAATTGAAGAAATTGAACAAGCAATGAAAGGTATGCTTGATCCTGAATTTGAAGAAAAAATTATTGGTCAAGCAGAAGTTCGTCAAACAATTAAAGTATCAAAAGTTGGTACAATTGCTGGTTCATATGTAACAGAAGGAAAGGTAACACGTGATTCAGGTGTACGTGTGATCCGTGATAACGTCGTTATTTTTGAAGGTGAGCTAGATACGCTTAAACGCTTCAAAGATGAAGTAAAAGAAGTGGCAAAAGGATACGAATGTGGTATTACGATTACAAACTTCAATGATATTAAAGAAGGCGACATTATTGAAGCCTATATTATGGAAGAGGTTAAACGCGCCTAATGATCGTGTATGCAGAGGTTGAATTTATCATTCAAACTGCCCATTCGTTAAAGGAAAAGCGTGCTGTCTTACAGCGTATGATTACCCGCACAAAGCAGAAATTTAACGTTTCTATTGCGGAAATTGACCATCAAAATGTATGGCAGCGTACGAAATTAGCACTTGTTGCTGTTTCTTCGTCCAAAGAAGCAGCTGAACGAGAAATTAATCACGCGCTCCACTATTTAGAGTCAAATCCGTCATGGGAACAGCTTAATGTGTGGCGAGATTATTTATAAGTAGTAGTAGATAGTTGTCTAGCTTACGAAGGCATGGAACACACAACTATCTGTACATCGAAATAGAGGTGACAAATTATGTCTCTACGTTCAAACCGTGTTGCCGAGCAAATGAAAAAGGAGCTTGGTGATATTCTTGGCCGTAAAATAAAAGATCCGCGTGTTGGTTTTGTGACTGTTACAGGTGTTGAAGTAACGGGTGATTTACAGCAAGCGACAATCTATATTACATCTTTAGGCAACGAACGTGAACGAGAGGAAACGCTTAAAGCTTTAGTAAAAGCTTCGGGCTTTATTCGCTCTGAAATCGGATCACGCATTCGTTTACGACGTACACCAGAATTAATCTTTGAATTTGATTCATCGATTGAATATGGGAACCGTATTGATTCATTGTTAAGAGATTTACACAAAGAATAAGCTAAAAAAGTCTGCCACATGCATGTTTATGCAGGCAGACTTTTTAGCTTCATGGAAAAAGTTATATTGCCAATGAATAAATAAATGATAGAGTAAGCAGTTTGGGAGGAGCTATATGAACGGTATTTTACCGCTTTGGAAAGAAAGAGGCATGACAAGCCATGATTGTGTCTTTAAATTACGCAAAATTTTGCGGACAAAAAAAGTTGGGCATACAGGTACACTGGATCCAGGTGTTGAGGGCGTACTACCAATTTGTATTGGCCAAGCAACTCGAATAGCAGAATATTTAACTGACGCAGGGAAAACCTATGAAGCAATCATTTCAATCGGTCGTACCACGACAACCGAGGATGCAGAAGGTGAAACCGTTGAAGAAGATCTTACGATAAAAAAATTTTCTCGTGAACAGTTGTTAGAGGTTTTAGCTTCATTGACTGGAGTTATTGAACAAACACCACCCATGTTTTCAGCAGTAAAAGTTAATGGGAAGCGCCTCTATGAATATGCGCGAAAAGGTGAAAGTGTTGAAAGACCAACTCGCCAAGTAACAATTTATAATTTAGAGCTACTTGATGAGCTAGCACATTATGAGGGACAAGAAATCACATTTCCAGTACGTATCGCCTGTAGTAAAGGGACATATATTCGAACACTAGCTGTGCAAATTGGTGAGGCGCTTGGCTATCCAGCACATATGAAGGAGCTTGTACGTACTGCTTCTGGTACTTTTACACAGGATAACTGTTTTACGTTAGCACAGGTTGCTGAGCTAATGGAGACTGAGCAAGTAGCTTCCTGCATTTTACCTGTCGAATATGCATTAGCAGACTATCCATATATTGAGATTACGAATGCCAATGAAAAAGAAATTTTCAATGGACAAGTGCTTCCAGCAGATGCATTATTAAATAGTCATGATAAAATTGTGTATGGAATCAATGGAAAGGCAGTTGCGG
Organism: Lysinibacillus sp. S1; assembly: GCF_044986265.1. Lineage (NCBI taxonomy): Bacteria > Bacillati > Bacillota > Bacilli > Caryophanales > Bacillaceae > Lysinibacillus > Lysinibacillus sp. S1. Next base: position 1,583,476 of record NZ_CP173154.1, on the reverse strand, counting down.
TTTATCAAGCTCACCCAACAAAGGATGGTTTGATGAAGCCACATAAGATGTTTCCGACGATAGAGTAGGAGGATTTTTCAATGGAGGTCATTCATTTAAAATACCCACATCAATTACAGCAACGAGAAAGCATGCAGCCGTATTCATTAGCTCTTGGCTTTTTCGATGGTGTACATAGAGGGCATCAAGCAGTTATCAAGGCAGCTAAGGAAGAGGGCAACAAGCGACAAATTCCAACTGCAGTGATGACATTCGATCCACATCCTTCATTAGTCCTTGGTGGACGTAACGAAAAGGTTTTTTATATTACACTCTTACAACAGAAATTACAGCTGTTTGAAGAACAGGGTGTGGATACGGTATTCGTTGTCCACTTCACTTCAGATTTTGCCAAACTTTCACCAGCGGCATTTATTGATACATTTATCCGTGGGTTAAATATTCAGCATGTGACAGCTGGCTTCGATTATTCGTTTGGAGCATTTGGTAAGGGAACAATGGAAGATATGCGTTTATTAAGTAATGGTGATTATGGCGTTACAATTGTTGAGAAGAAAACAGATGATGTTGAGAAAATCAGCTCTACCCGTATACGCAAGCTATTACAAGAAGGCGATATGGAAGAAGCAACAGTTTTATTAGGGAGACCGTTTGAAATCAATGGGATTGTTGTCCATGGTGATAAACGTGGTCGTACTATTGGTTTCCCTACTGCAAATGTCCAAGCATTAGAAGGAACGTTTATTCCAGCTAGTGGTGTTTATGCTGTTCGTCTGCTTGTACAAAATAACTGGTATGATGGTGTTTGCAACGTGGGCTATAAGCCAACTTTCAAAGATCCAAATGATAAGCAATTATCGATTGAAGTCCATATTTTAAACTTTGATAAAAATATCTACGGTGAAGAAGTACATGTGGCATGGTATAAACGTATACGAAGTGAACGGAAATTCGATGGTATTGAGGCCTTGAAAACACAAATTGAAAAGGATAAACAAGAAGCAATCCGTTACTTTAACCAGCTATAAGAAGTACTTCATTACTGTAGTCACATTAGCCAAGTCGACGTTTTACTTGCTTGACTATGTGATTTATGGTAATATTCATAAGTGCATAAAATGCTTAACCTTAGCTCGGTATATCGATGACTCCAACGTTTACTGTGCTAATGGGGATTAATTATAATTTAGGAGGTCCATACAAATGGCTATTACAAAAGAACGTAAAAACGAAATTATCGCTGAGTACCGTACTCACGAAAGTGACACTGGTTCACCAGAAGTACAAGTTGCAGTATTAACAGAGGAAATCAATGCTCTAAATACTCACTTACGTACTCACAAAAAAGATTTCCACTCTGAGCGTGGTCTTCTTAAAATGGTAGGTCGTCGTCGTCACTTATTAAAATACCTTCGTGAAACAGACGTACAACGTTACCGTGAATTAATCAACCGTTTAGGCTTACGTCGCTAATTAATAGCAAAAGTAATCCTATATTAGACTGTAGACAAACTGATGTTTGTCTACAGTCTTTTTTTGAGATAATCTTGTTAATTTTGTTCAACAATAAGCCATAACTTTTTTACACTACGATGAACGATAGATAAAAATGATTTGATACTTGATAAAAGGGTGATATATTCTAATCACATTTCACAGCCCATTTATAGTCATTGCGTTCATCATTTGCAAGTGTAATTGAAGTAGATAAATTGAAGGCTAGATTGCTATTATATTTCATGAAATACAATCCAGCAAATTATAGGATAGAGGCTCAAAATTGGTACATAAGCGTCAATCATACAATCTAAATGCTATCATTGAATACTAGTAAACGATGGCTATGGGTTAGAAAACTTTCTATGTTAATAGTTGGTGAAATGTAAACTAAATCATTTAGAAGGGTGAGTAGGATGTTTAACCAATTATTAAGAGAGAATAATATTGTTGCAAGTATTTTAACAGTTATTCGTGTTTATTTAGGCTGGCATTGGCTTACAGCAGGTTGGGGAAAATTGTTTAATGGCTTTGATGCATCTGGCTTTTTAGCCAATGCTATTGCAAATCCAGTGACAAGTGGAGAAGAGCTCGCATACCCACTGTATGTAAAGTTTATTGAATCATTTGCTTTGCCAAATGCTGAGCTAATTAATATTCTTGTGCCTTGGGGAGAATTCTTAGTAGGGCTAGGATTAATTCTGGGATGCTTAACGACATATGCTGCATTTTTCGGTATGGTCATGAATTTTGCCTTCCTAATGGCAGGTACTATATCTAGCAATCCTTGGGATATTTTACTTGCAATCTTTATAGCCGTTGCTGGTTACAATGCTGGGAAATTCGGGCTTGACCGCTTCATTATGCCAATCATAGGTAAAAAGATGGCGAGAAATAAGAAAAAAGAAGTTGTTCAACCTGTTAAAATTACATAATAAACTTTTTACATATCTTATATTAGGAGACTACTCATTAGTCTGAATATACCCCGTCCATTATATTGAAGTGACCCCTATAAGTTAGACACGGTTATTTCGTTTAGGCAGCTTGGGTAAACTGAGTTCGGTATTCTACCGGACTCAGTTTTAATTTTGCCTTTAAACGTCTCGTGTTGTAATACGTTATATACTTTTCAAGTTCCTTTTTAAAATGCTCGACACTATCAAATTCCTTTAAGTAGAGGAATTCTGACTTCATGATGCCGAAGAAATTCTCCATGACAGAGTTGTCATAACAGTTTCCCTTACGTGACATACTTTGCACAATGCCTCTTGATTCAAGGGCGTGGCGATATTGTTTCATTTGGTAATGCCAACCTTGATCTGAATGCATCAATAATTGATGTTCCTCTGGCAACCTCTCTAGTGCCTTCTCCAACATTTCTGATACAAGCGAATATGTTGGTCTATGACCAATTGTGTACGTAATAATTTCGCCGTTAAATAAGTCTAAAATAGGTGATAAATAGAGCTTTTCACCAAACAGCTTAAACTCCGTAATATCTGTAACCCATTTTTCATTCGGTGCTTCTGCTATGAAGTTACGATCCAATCTATTAGGCGCAATCTTACCGATTGTCCCTTTATAAGATTTGTATTTCTTCATACGCACTAAGCACTTTAAACCTAATTCTTTCATGATACGTTGAACCTTTTTATGATTCACTTTTTTCCCACGATTTGCTAGCTCATCACGAATACGACGATAACCATAACGACCTTCGTGTTCGTTATAAATTGCTCGAATTTCGGCCTTTAACTCGGCATCTGGATCTGGACGATCCATCTTCTTCACTAAATCATAGTACGTGCTACGTGGAATGCCTGCGAATTTCGCAAGCGCCTTCACCGAGTATTTATGCCTTAATTCATAGATGACCTTTACTTTGTCTTCTTTGGTGATTTTTCCTTGGCTTGAACTAAGGCGTTCAACTTTTTTAAGTACTCATTTTCCATACGTAGACGATTGATTTCTGCTTGAAGTGCTTCAGGTGTCCCTTCTACTGGTGCTTGTTTTGGTTGTTTGTTCGTTTCTTTTTTCATGGATGGATGCCCCTTTTTCCTTGATTGAAGGGCATCGAATCCTTTTGTTTTAAATTGCTTTTTCCAACTACGAAGTGTAGAAGGCGTAGCTATCTTAAAGATAGCTGCTGTTTCAAGTAAGGACGTACCATTTTCAATCATAAAGTTTAGTACGTCTAGTTTAAACTGTGCCGAATAATTTGTATATCGCTTTATAAACGCTTCTACGCCATTATACTCATATTGTTTCGCCCAATTAAGAATTGCTTTGTGATCTGTTCCGATAGATTTAGCAATTTCATGTGAACTTTCATTGCCTTTTATGTAACGTAAGGCTGCTTGTAGTTTTTCTTCCGATGTAAATTTAGCCATATAAAAACTGCTCCTCCAAATGTTAGATGTGTCTAACATTTGGGGAGCAGTTCATTCATATGGGTGGGGTATTTAAGTTGTTGAAAAAAGAAATGTCACTAGCAGAAAAGCCCTTTTTGCAAGGTGAGGGGGTGATTTCCGTTCCACTGGGCGTCCGATGATCCAGTTTTACTCACTTACGCAACTTTCACAAAAATTCTATTGATGGTTTTACTTTTCAACACTATGTAAATCCCGACTATTATTTGCCTGACTTACTAACTTTCCTAGATGATCCAACTTTCTTTTACCTTATAGGATGTTGTATGATAAGCTCCATGTTATAATAAGTCTATTGTTTAAACTTGTATTTGAAAAACTAATGTTAGCGAAGCAGTTATTTCCATTTACATACATTACTTTTCGTCAAGAAGGAATCAATATAGAAAAAACCATATACCAAAAATGCTTTTTCAATTAAATAATGAAATAAATCTTAAATAAATTGGCAATAACTGAATTTAAATGTATGATTATTTCATGAAATATTATTTAGCATAGAACAAGCATTTTTGGTACACTTACTATTAGTACATACAGACGAAGTAAGTGTTTTTATAATAGAGAGGGGTTCATTGAATGAACGAAAAGAAAGTCTATTCCTATGAATGGGCTGGCCGTCCACTTGTAATTGAAGTAGGACAGTTAGCAAAACAAGCAAACGGAGCCGCATTAGTACGCTATGGCGATACTTCTGTACTTGCTACAGCAACAATGTCAAAATCACCTAAACCACTTGATTTCTTCCCATTAACAGTAAACTATGAAGAGCGTCTATATGCTGCAGGTAAAATTCCTGGCGGCTTTATTAAGCGTGAAGGACGTCCATCTGAAAAGGCGATTTTAGCAAGTCGTTTAATCGACCGTCCGATTCGTCCGATGTTCCCGGATGGTTTCCGTAATGAAGTACAAGTTATTTCTATGGTTATGTCAAATGATCCTGACTGTACATCTGAAATGGCAGCAATGGTTGGTTCATCATTAGCATTAGCGATCTCTGATATTCCATTTGATGGGCCAATAGCAGGTGTACAAGTTGGTTATATTGATGGAGAATTCATTGTAAACCCGACAGTAGAGCAATCGAATCGCTCAACAATTCATTTGTCTGTAGCAGGGAACAAAGATGCTATCAATATGGTTGAAGCGGGTGCACTTGAGGTACCAGAGGAAATCATGTTAGAAGCAATTATGTTCGGTCATGAAGAAATCAAAAAAATCATTGCTTTCCAAGAGCAAATTGTGGCAGAGGTTGGTAAAGAAAAGTTACCAGTGACACTATTTGAAATTGATGAAGCAATTCAAGCCGATATAAAAGCAGCTTGTGAGACTGATATGCATGATGCAATTCAAACGGCAGAGAAACATGCTCGTGATGAGGCAATTCAAGCTGTGAAAGAGCGAGTTATCGCTTCCTATGAAGAGCAAGAAGCAGACGACGAAACAATGAAACAAGTGTACACAATTCTTGACAAGATGGTAAAAGAAGAAGTACGCCGTCAAATCACGGAAGATAAGATTCGTCCAGATGGTCGTAAGCTCGACGAAATCCGACCACTTTCTTCTGAAACAGGCTTATTACAACGTACACATGGTTCAGGTCTGTTTACACGTGGACAAACACAAGCACTTTCTATTTGTACATTAGGTGCGCTTGGTGATGTACAAATTATTGACGGTTTGGGTGTGGAAGAGTCAAAACGCTTTATGCACCATTATAACTTCCCACAATTTTCTGTAGGGGAAACGGGTCCAATCCGTGGGCCAGGTCGTCGTGAAATTGGTCATGGTGCGTTAGGTGAGCGTGCACTTGAAGCAGTCATTCCTGATGAGTCGGTCTTCCCTTATACAATTCGTTGTGTATCAGAAGTACTTGAATCAAACGGATCAACTTCCCAAGCTTCTATTTGTGCGTCTACATTAGCCATGATGGATGCAGGTGTTCCATTAAAAGCACCAGTTGCAGGTATTGCAATGGGCCTTATTAAAAAAGGTGAACATTATTCTATTTTAACGGATATTCAAGGAATGGAAGACCATTTAGGCGATATGGACTTTAAAGTGGCTGGTACAGCTAAAGGTGTAACAGCTCTACAAATGGACATTAAAATTGATGGTTTATCTCGCAATATTTTAGAAGAAGCACTGACACAAGCAAAAGTTGGACGTATGCATATTCTAGAATCAATGCTTGCTACACTGCCAGAGCCACGTAAACAATTATCTGCGTTTGCACCAAAAATTGTTATTGTAAAAATTAATCCTGATAAAATTCGCGATGTAATTGGACCAGGTGGTAAACAAATTAATAAAATTATTGAAGAAACGGGCGTTAAGATTGATACAGAGCAAGATGGTACAATCTATATTTCTTCTGCCGATGAAGCAATGAATGCACGTGCAAAACAAATTATTGAAGATATCGTACGTGAAGCAAAAGTAGGTGAATACTACTTATCAACAGTGAAACGTATTGAAAAATTCGGCGCCTTTTGCGAAATCTTCCCAGGGAAAGATGGCTTGCTTCACATTTCTGAAATTCAAGAGGAACGTACAAAGCAAGTGGAGGATGTCTTAAAACTTGGTGATCAATTACTTGTGAAAGTGATTGAAATCGACAAGCAAGGTCGTGTGAATTTATCTCGCAAAGTAGTAATTCAAGAGGAAAAAGAGCGCGCTGAACAAGAAAAATAATATTGGTTAAAAGGCTGCGTAAATTGCGCAGCCTTTTTCGATAGTAGCAAGAAGAAAAGTAGAGGATTTTTATAATTGGGGGAGATAGTTTGGTTCAAGTACATACATGTCAGAATGGTGTTCGAATTGTATCAGAGCAAATTGATCATGTAAGATCAGTGGCATTAGGTATCTTTGTGAACGCTGGCTCTCGCTATGAGCTACCTGAAGAGAATGGTATCACACATTTTATTGAGCATATGTTGTTTAAAGGCACAACAACTCGTTCAGCTCGTCAAATTGCTGAAGAATTTGATCGAATCGGAGGAGAGCTAAATGCCTTCACATCGAAAGAAAATACATGTTACTATGCTAAGATTTTAGATCATCATGCGGAGCTTGCGGTCACAATACTAGCAGATATGTTTTTCAATTCTACCTTTGCGGAAGAAGAATTAGAAAAAGAGCGACAAGTAGTATTAGAAGAAATTTTAATGAGCGAAGATGCTYCTGATGATGACGTTCATGAGAAGCTGTGGGGTGTCATGTATCCGAATGATGCACTCGGTCGTCCAATACTAGGTACGGCTGCTACATTAAAGACATTTACAGYAGATGYTATACGAYAATATATGGATAAACATTATGGGCCAGAGTCTGTTGTTATTTCTATTGCAGGTAATATTTCATCTCAGCTTATGCAAACGATTGAAGATTTATTTGGTCACTATCAACCTTCACCGCATGCTATTGCGCCTGTCCTGACAAATCCTTCATTTTATCCAGGGGAAATTACAAAAATACGCGATACAGAGCAGGCACATGTCGCGATTTCCTATCCAGCAATTGGTGTAAAAGATCCAGATATGTATAGCTTTATTGCGCTTAACAATATAATTGGAGGCAATATGAGTTCTCGATTGTTTCAGGAAGTACGAGAAGAACGTGGGCTAGCCTATTCTATTTTCTCCTATCAATCGTGTTATGCAGATGTAGGTGCTTTTACGATTTATGGTAGTACTAGTCGACAGCAATTAGCACAGCTTCAGCACACGATTGATGCCACTTTATTAGATATTGTAGCGGGTGGTGTGACAGAGGAGGAGCTTGATAATGCGAAAGAGCAGCTTAAAGGAAGCTTTGTCCTTGGATTAGAAGGGACGGGAGCTCGTATGAATCGAAATGGAACAAGTGAACTTGTTCATCGCAAGCATCGAACAGTAGACGAGGTTCTTAAATCGATAGATGCCGTATCGATGGAGTCAGTGGATCGGCTGATTGCTAAAATTTTAAAAGCAGAACCAGCTATCTCAATCATAGGTCCTAGCGAATAAAGATATTTTAATAAGATAGCATTTGTTCAAGCTATTATTAGATAGGAGATTGGCATTTATTTTCAATGTGGATAAGTGACAACAGCCCTCCATAAAATGAGTAGTGAAAACCTTTACCCAAAAGGTAACACTTTTATGAACTGGCGAGGAAGGTACTTGATTCAAGGGGATAGCGAGACATGTCACCCTCTCTAAATGGAGAGGTAGCGAAGGAAGCCGCTCTGCACATGCTCATAGGAAAGCAAGTAGCCTGCAATGAAATCCATTTCCTTTTAATTGACTGTTTTGCTATTCAATACGATTAAAAATAGGCTGCCAAATAAGGCAGCCTATTTTTGATGAATATTTAGCTTTAGCAAATTTCCTTTGCCAAATATAAATAAAGACATTTGTGAAACACAAGAAAAGTGATGAGGATACTAACCAGTGTTGGTATGAATAAGATAATTAAATTTGCAGCTACTAGTGATAAATAATAATGAATAACAAAATTTAGCAGAATGATAAGCACAATAGCTGTAAGCATTCTAACCGTTCGCATTCTCTCTGTTTCATCAAGATGCTGAATATAAAATTGACTACAGATAAGGAAAGAGGCGCTACTTATATAAGCAAAGTACATAGCAAGATGCTCGATAAAATTTTCAGATGCATCAGGTTGTGAGAAATACATAGGCGCAAGGATAATAAAGAGCAATGCAATAAGGCCATAGCAAAATAAAAAATCGGATTGCAATTGTGTTTTCTTTGATAGAGGTAGCGTATTGACATACATTGTCCACTTTACTTGACGGTCGCCTCTATATAAATTATCTACGATGTTGGCAGAAATAACGACAACAAATAATCCGATAGAAGGACTATCTACAAAAGGTAAATGTACAAAATGAAGAAGTAAACATAATGTCATTGTAAAAAGAATAGTCCATTTTTGTATGACAATTCTTTGTAACAACAGTGCTCGCATGAGATCCCTCCTAAAACTCTTTTCTTTTATAAATAGCAGTAGAAACTAGAGAGGAGAGGCAGAGCAGTATTAGCCCGCCCAAAGGTGCTAAATAGACATATTGCTTTAAATATAGAAACGTTTGAGTCATATCAGGGATATATTCTTTAAACATCCCCGTTAAGAAGCCAGGAATAAAACAAAACGCAATGAGGACTATTCTTCCTTTAATAGAGSCAAATTTAATMTGGATAGGTAGTAATACGGCTAATAAACAGAGCGCCGATGTTATGATCAAATTAAACGTTAGGAAAAATTCTGAAGTGATCTCGTTATTGGTAAAAAAATTGATAAAAAATAGGATAGGTAATGCCATAACAAGTCCGAAAATCATTAACATCACACTGAGTATATATTTACTAAAAACGATATCCGCTTTAGAAATTGGAAAAGTATTAGCGTATTTATCCCACTTACTTTGTTCATCGTAGCTAAGCGCAGTTATCGCTTGTATCGTAACAATAAAAACAATAACAGCTAGAAGCATTGCGCTTTGCTGCATAAAAATCGCCATCACAAGAAGAAATATAAGAACAAATGCTTGTGCTTTCATTTGTCGTTGAATGGTCATTAAATCTTTTAGGATAAGTCCTACCATATTTAAACACTACCTTTCACGAAAAATAGCATGATATCTTCTATAGAAGGCCTTTCAAGTCTGAAAGCCTCATTTACTTCATTTTTCAGAACTAATGCTTCTATTCCAAACGCACCAGGACGGGTTCTTAGAATAGCATGCTCTGGCAAGTCGTTTACTTCCTCACTGTTACCTTTGAAAATACCATATTCATATAATAGAGCATCTTTACTCTCGCTCAATAAAATCTCACCATTATGAMTTAACGTAATATAGTCAGCAATTTTTTCTAAATCGCTTGTAATATGCGATGAAAATAAAATGCTGTGCGTTTCATCCTGCATAAATGCTAAAWATAAATCCAGAATTTCATCCCGAATAATAGGGTCTAATCCACTTGTTGGCTCATCTAAAMTCAATAATTTTGGATGATGTGCCAATGCTAAGGCAATTGATAGCTTCATCCTCATTCCTCGTGATAGTTCCTTTATCTTCTTCCTCTTTGGCACCTTAAATTGAGCTAATCTTTCAAAATAATAGTCTGAATCCCATGTTTGAAATACTTTTCTCATGATTTTGTCGAGTTGCGTCGCATTTAGCGTTTCTGGTACATGTAAATCGTCAAATACAACGCCGATGTCGTTTTTTATCGATAGTTCGTGTTCGACATGATCTTTGCCAAATAGCAAAATTTCGCCATATTCTTTTTTTATTAAATTCAGCATGCATTTTATCGTTGTTGATTTGCCAGMSCMKKYTWYTCCYACAGAACCCAGTCCTGTGCGTTGTGGAATAGAAATAGTTCTGAATTTAAGAAAAAAGCCTTCAAAGCCCTTATGTAGATCATGAATTTCAATGGCATTCATATTACTTATCCTCCTCTAACATTAAAGATAGTAGTTCTTGTAATTCTTCACCAGAAAGTCCAGCGGTTTTCGCTATTTTTGCTGCCTTTTGCAAATGCCCCTCTACCTGCCGTAATAGCTCCTCACGTAGAAAGTCTTGATTTCGTTCTGTGACAAAGCTCCCTTTACCAGCGACAGTTTCAATGAAACCATCTCGCTCTAAATCAGCATAGGCACGTTTAGTGGTCATCACACTTATTTTTAAATCCTTTGCTAAAGCGCGGATAGACGGTAGTGCATCACCAGYCTGTAATTTATTAGCTAAAATAGCCTCTTTGAGCTGTATGGTGATTTKCTCATAAATAGGTTTTTCACTCGCATTACTTAAATGGATATGCACAAATCATCACCTCTTATAACTGTATATATACACTATATACAGAAAGCGATGAAAATGCAACATATTCGTACTTTAGGTAGGGGTCACGATTTGCAAAAAGTCCGCATATATTGAGGTAACGGCTCAAGGAGGGAGATGAGGCATGCTACTATCTGAGATGGTGGATAAGGAGTTAATTCAAATTGAGGGTGGCGTACATTTTGGCATCCTGGCACATACAGAATGCCTATTAGATGTGCAAACAGGGAAAATACATGGTTTTGAAATTGTGAAAGATAAACTACCATTCCAAAAAAAGAAAATGAAAGTTAGTGAAATGATACCTTGGCACGAAATTATTTTAATTGGTGAAGATCGTATTTTATTTAATAAGACATCTACAGTACAGTCAGAATATTTACAGTGAGGTGAGCTTTTGGAAAACGAAAAATGGCTTGTTATCGGTGAGGACTCCCGATTAAAGGAACTAGCTACAATGCTAAGAAGTCCATCGAGAACAGTATTTTATAAAAGAACAACTGTATGGAACGAAGAGTTAAATAAACTTGTTTTAGAATTCCAGCCTAATAAAATCGTATTACCTATTCTTCCATTAAAAATAGAAGTTGAGCAGCTCTATGGTATATCACAAGTGAAATTTTATACAGGTCGATTAACAATGCATTGGAAGCAATTACTAGAGAAAAATGAATCTATTTGCTATTTACAACAAGAATCATTTATTTGGCAAAATGCTCGATTAACAGCGGAGGGATTTATCGCCACGTTTTACGGACTCGAGCAAAAATGTATTTACGGACAAAATTTCACAATCGCAGGTTTTGGTCGCATCGCAAAAATGCTCGCCTCTTTACTAGTTAAGATGGGTGCAAATGTTCATATTGTTGCACGTTCAGTTGTACAAGTGAGTGAAGCAAAAGCTTATGGTTATAAAGCCACGAATTTAGATGATCGCCAATGGTCTATTACAGATGGCATTTTTATTAATACAATTCCTGCTAAATGGATTACAGAGTCTTTTATAGAGCATGTTCCAACTGTTTTATATGACTTGGCTTCAGAGCCAGGATGTTTAGATATAGATTCTGATCAATTACAAACGTATGTACTATTGCCATCATTGCCTGGGAAATACTTTGCACATGATGCTGCTACAATATTGTGCAAGGCAATAGAGGAGGAAGAAAATTGTTAACGGGGAAACGAATTGGCTTAGGTATTACTGCTTCTCATTGTACGTATGAAGATGTAGTACYTAAWATCCAAAATTTTATTGATGTCGGAGCWACAGTTATTCCAATCATTACCCATTSCGTTTTACATGCAGCTACACGCTTTGGTACAGGTGAAGAGTGGATTGCCAAAATAGAAGCTTTGACAGGAGAAAAAGTTATTTCTTCTATAAAAGAGGCGGAGCCATTTGGCCCATCCAATCCATTAGATGCAATGGTCATAGCCCCCATGACAGGCAATAGCATAAGTAAATTTGCTAATGCGGCAACAGATAGTCCTGTGTTAATGGCAGCAAAGGCTACTTTGCGTAATGGTTCGCCTGTAGTTTTAGGTATTTCCACAAACGATGCACTAGGCTTAAATGGCATAAATATTATGAAACTGTTAAATGCCAAAAATATATATTTTATTCCCTTTGGTCAGGATGCCCCTCACTCCAAACCAAATTCTTTAATTGCTGATTTTGAGCAAATG
>NZ_CP173154.1:1396108-1570996 GCF_044986265.1 Lysinibacillus sp. S1 | reverse complement strand
GTTCATGCAGCAATTACGCAGAAAAAGCAATTACAACCGCTGTTGATACAATATTTCAAATAAATAAGAGATTACACACAATTTTCAGTATTTTTGTGATACAATAGCACACATTATGGAACATGTATTCAAGGAGAGATGACAGATGACAAAGCAGTTAACAGTTGCGGTTGTTGGGGCAACAGGTGCAGTAGGATCGAAAATGATGGAGCAGTTGATTAAACGTAAATTTCCGATTGGACATATTAAATTTCTAGCTTCTGCTCGTTCAGCAGGAAAATCAATCGAATTTAATGGGGAAACATATACAATTGAAGAAGCGACACCTGAGGCTTTCGAAGGCGTCAATGTCGCTTTATTCTCAGCTGGTGGTTCAGTATCAGCTGTGCTTGCACCAGAAGCAGCTAAGCGTGGTGCAGTAGTTATTGATAATACGAGCCATTTTCGTATGGATCCAGAGGTACCGCTTGTCGTGCCTGAAGTGAATCGAGGCGACTTAGCGAAGCATAAGGGAATTATTGCGAATCCAAACTGCTCGACAATTCAAATGGTAGCTGCGCTTGAACCAATTCGTCATGCATTTGGTTTAACAAAAGTAATTGTTTCAACTTATCAGGCAGTATCAGGTGCAGGGATTTCTGCGATCCAAGAATTAAAGGCACAAAGCGAAAACTGGGATGCAGGTAAAGATGTAGAAGCAAATATTTTACCGTCTGGTAGTGATAAACGTCATTACCCAATTGCTCGTAATGTCATTCCACAAATCGATAAATTCACAGATAATGGATTTACATACGAAGAAATGAAAATGATTAATGAGACGAAAAAAATCATGCATGCACCAGAGCTAAAAGTAGCTGCTACTTGTGTTCGTGTGCCAGTCGTTTCAGGTCACTCTGAATCTGTTTATATTGAGGTAGAGAAAGACGCGTCAATCCAAGAGATTTTCGAAGTATTACGCAACGCACCAGGTGTGGTATTACAAGATGATATTGCAACACAAACTTACCCAATGCCTATTTATGCAGAAGGGGAAGACGCTACTTTTGTAGGACGTATCCGTCAAGATTTAGACAACAGCAAAGGGTTCCATCTATGGATCGTTTCTGACAATTTATTAAAAGGCGCCGCATTAAACTCTATCCAAATTGCAGAAGCAATGCTTGAGGATAACTTACTATAAGAGGGGTGTAAGGATGAATTTAGGTCGAATTGGAACGGCAATGATTACGCCGTTCAAAAATGATGGCACGATTAATTATCCAGAACTAGAACGTATTATTAAYCATTTAATAGACAATGGTACTGATTGTATTGTTGCTTGTGGTACGACTTCTGAAAACCCAACTATGTCTACAGAAGAGAAAATTGAAGTTGTACGCTTTACCGTAGAGAAAGTAGCAGGTCGCGTACCAGTTATTGCAGGTACTGGGGATAATGAAACAGCTTACTCTATCGCGATGACACATAAGGCAGAAGAAAATGGAGCAGACGGCATTATGCTTGTAGCTCCTTACTATAATAAGCCAAATCAACGTGGGATTTATGCTCACTTTGAAACCATTGCTAAACAAACTAGTCTCCCTGTTATGCTTTATAATGTTCCAGGGCGTACTGGGGTCAATGTTGCCTATGAAACTTCTGTTGCATTAAGCAAGATTCCTAATATTGCTTGGATTAAGGAAGCGAGCGGTAACTTAGATCAGATGGGTGATGTTATTGAGAATGTTGATCCAGCTGATGATTTCTTAGTGTATAGTGGGGACGATGGTTTAACACTCCCACTAATGGCCATTGGTGGAGCAGGTGTTATTTCTGTAGCTGCCCATGTGGTAGGCAATGATATGCAATTAATGATTAAAGCGTTTGAAGAAGGAAATCATAAGCTAGCAGCCCAAATTCACCGAGCCTTATTACCTTTAGTACGTGCGCTGTTCGCTCAGCCCAACCCTTCACCGATTAAATATGCGATGACAAAATTAGGATTTGATACACTCAATGTTCGTTTGCCGATGATGGAAATGACAGATGAAGAGAAAGCTAATTTTGACCGAATTTGGGATACGTATCAAGAAAAAGCGAAAAGTTTTAGATAAATAGCAGCGAGGCTGATAGCATTACAGCCTCGTTTTTTATATTTTTTAAATAAAAAGTATGTACAAAATTTGTAACTCCTCGTCCTTACAAATACTTATTTAGCTCTATTTATACAGGATAGCCAATATTTGTTTTCCATCTGCTAGTAATAAGCAAATAGCAGGAAAATCTATTTCCTACGTGAAACATGTATTTTTAATTTGTGCAAAAGCTTTGCAAACCGTATAATAAATGTTAAGTGGTTGCTGTTCGGGATATTTTTTAGGAGGAAATAAATTGACAAAAAAGAAAAATGAATTAATCCGCATCATCCCTCTTGGTGGTGTAGGCGAAATTGGGAAAGCCATGTACGTAGTAGAAATTGATGAAGAGCTATTTGTGGTGGATAGCGGCTTAATGTTCCCAGAAGATGAAATGCTAGGTATAGATATCGTGATTCCTGACATTACTTACTTAGAAGAAAATAAAGAACGTGTGAAAGGTATTTTCTTAACACATGGTCATGAAGATGCAATTGGCTCTATTGCCTATGTATTACAAAAAATAAAGGCACCTGTGTACGGATCGAAATTAACTATTGCATTAGCAAAGGAACATTTAAAAGAATTACCTGCACCACATCAAGTGAAGTTTTTTGAAGTAACAAACCGTAGTCGTATGAATTTTAACTCAACGTATGTAACATTCTTCCACACAACACATAGTATTCCCGATTCGTTAGGGGTAGTGTTCCATACATCTGAAGGCGCGATTGTTCATACAGGAGAGTTTAAATTCGATCAGTCAGCGACAGGTAAATTTAAACCTGATTTAGCAAAAATGGCACAGCTAGGAGAAGACGGCGTTTTCATTTTACTATCTGAGTCTTGCGAAGCTGAGCGACCAGGATATACGACATCAGAGATTGTCATTGAAGAACAATTATCAAAAACATTCCACTCAGCACCAGGTCGTATTTTAGTAGCTGTTTACGCATCGAATTTTATTCGAATTCAACAAGTATTTGCTCAAGCACAGAAATCATTCCGTAAGGTTGTAATTGTGGGCAAACCTTTGGAAAAGGCAGTTGATTTAGGCGTACAGCTTGGTTATTTAACAGTCGAAGAAGATACAATTATTCCGATCTCGGAAATGCAAAAATATCAAGATGATGAAATTATCATTATTGCAACAGGCAACAGAGGAGAACCTCTCGATGCTTTAGAAAAAATTGTCCGTAAGCACCATCGTGACATTAAAATTAAACAAGGTGACACGGTACTAATTACTTTTACACCTTCTCCTGGCATGGAAGTTCAAATGGCGAATACAATGAACTCTATGTCAAAAGCAGGCGCTGAAATTTTGACTTCTAGCAAAAATGTCCATGTTTCAGGACATGGTAGCCAAGAAGATTTAAAGCTGATGCTAAACTTGATGCAACCAAAGTACTTTATTCCCGTACAAGGAGAATACCGTATGCTAATTGCGCATTCTAAATTATCACAACAGCTAGGTATGCAAAAATCCCAAATTTTTATCGCTGATAAAGGGGATATCGTAGAATATAAAAATAATAAAATGCGCATGAGTGGTCGTGTACAAGCTGGTAATGTCTTAATTGACGGTATTGGTGTAGGCGATGTAGGTAACATTGTACTTCGTGACCGTAAATTATTATCGCAGGATGGTATTTTCATTGTGGTGGTAACATTAAATCGAGCACAAAAGAAAATTGCCTCTGGGCCAGAAATTTTATCACGAGGCTTTGTCTATGTACGAGAATCAGAGGAATTAATGATTGAGGCTTCTGACATTGCGAGGAATGTGATTGAAAAGTACGTTGGGAAAGAAACCTTTGAATGGACGAACATAAAACAAGAAATTAGAGATACGCTAAATACGTATTTATTCCAAAAAACAAAACGTCGCCCAATGATTATTCCTATTATTATGGAATATTAATTGAACAAGCTCATCGTATATGCTTTGAGGAAAAAATAAATGATAAAGGATTTTCTCCCAATTGCGGTGGAAAATCCTTTTTTTGAAATATTCAAGTTCTACATGTGATGATTCGCTACATATATAGAATGGATTGCAGAAGAAGGTGAATTTGATGGCAGTTAGTAAGAGAAAAAAAGTTACTAAAAGTAAAACGACAACAGAAAAAAAAGAAATGCATCCGCTTATGTACGAAATATTAGGGTTGCTCTTAATTGCATTAGCAGTCATTATGATTTTTGAATACGGCATGATCGGGCGGATTCTACAAACAATCGCCATGTTCCTTTTTGGTAATTTACATTTTGCTGTTCCATTTATGCTTATATTTGTTGCATTGTTAATGATGATTGGTCGTAAAAAAGTTGGGATAAAGGATCGATTAATACTTGGCATGTTCCTCATTGTTATGAGCTTAACGATTTTTAGTCATGGCATATTATTTGAACAACTATCCAAATCAGGTGGTCTACTATCTGATTCTGTGCTACGTGAATCATGGCGAATTTTGATTAATACAGATGGTATCATTCATCGTAGTAATGCTTTAGGGGGTGGCATGATTGGTGCCCTACTATTTAGTGGGCTTCATGTGCTGTTTGAAGCCTCGGGGGCAAAAGTTGTTGCTTGGGTTATTTTCTTTATTGGTTTAATTCTTGTCACTGGTAAAGCATTAGTGCCTTATCTAGCAGAAAAAACGCCAGATATATTTGGTAAATGGAAAAAAAAGCATCATGATAAGAAAAAAAATACACCGAAAAAACCAAATAATCGTCGTTCAAGAGTAGAGAGTGGGGATGAAGTAGCAGCTGTTAATCAATCTATAGATATGCCTGAACAAGAAGAAGAAATACCACATGAACCAATTATTTCTGCTTTTACACAGAATGTTTCACAGGAAAGAGAAGTGATTGATACAACTCACATGGTGGAAAATGAACTTGAAGAAGCATCGGATGATGTCCAGATTCAGGGCACAGATGCAGTAGAAAATGCAGATTATCAGCTCCCATCATATAATTTATTACAATTACCTCCACAACATGATCAAAGTGGTGAATATTCAGTGATTCAGGCAAATGCCAAAAAGCTTGAGCAGACATTACAANKNNTKGDNRTRRWSRSRNAGGTGACACAGGTGCATTTAGGTCCTGCTGTTACGAAGTACGAGATTTTACCAGATATCGGTGTGAAAGTAAGCAAAATTGTCAATTTGCAAGATGATCTTGCATTAGCATTGGCAGCTAAAGATATTCGTATGGAAGCGCCAATTCCTGGGAAATCTGCGATTGGTATAGAAGTACCTAATAGTGAGGTAGCCATTGTAACACTTCGTGAGGTATTAGAATCGAAAGATGGTGCTAAGCCTGAAGCATTATTACAAGTAGCATTTGGTCGAGATATTACAGGACAAGCTGTATTAGCAGAGCTCAATAAAATGCCACATTTACTTGTAGCTGGTTCTACAGGTAGTGGGAAAAGTGTTTGCATAAATGGCATTGTTGTATCCATACTAATGCGTACAAAACCGCATGAAGTGAAGCTCATGATGATAGACCCAAAAATGGTTGAATTAAACGTTTATAATGGGATTCCACATTTATTAGCGCCTGTCGTAACGGATGCACGTAAAGCTTCGCAAGCACTGAAAAAAGTGGTATCTGAAATGGAACGCCGCTATGATTTGTTTTCTCATACAGGTACAAGAAATATTGAGGGCTATAATGCACATGTCCAAAAGGTTAATGATCAAACAGAGGAAAAGCATCCAAAGCTACCTTATATTGTGGTTATTGTAGATGAGTTAGCGGATTTGATGATGGTCGCATCAAGTGATGTAGAGGATTCGATTACACGTTTAGCGCAAATGGCAAGGGCAGCTGGCATTCATTTGATTATTGCCACACAACGACCAAGTGTAGATGTTTTAACAGGTGTCATTAAAGCAAATATTCCATCCAGAATTGCTTTTGCAGTTTCTTCCGCGATTGACTCAAGAACAATTTTAGACATGGGTGGAGCTGAACGATTATTAGGACGAGGCGATATGTTATTTTTACCTGCTGGAGCTTCTAAACCAAAAAGGGTGCAGGGTGCCTTTTTATCAGATCAAGAAGTGGAGGCAGTCGTTCATTTTGTTATAGAACAGCAAAAAGCTCAGTATCAGGAGGAGATGATTCCTACTGAAGAAGAGACCATTTTAGAGGAAACAGATGATTTGTATGATGAAGCAGTCCAATTAGTTGTCAATATGCAAACAGCATCTGTCTCTATGCTTCAACGTCGCTTCCGTATTGGTTATTCAAGAGCTGCACGTATTGTTGATCAGATGGAGCAACGCGGTATTGTTGGGCCTCCAGAGGGTAGTAAACCTCGTCAAGTACTTGTTCACCAATACGATAACTAAGCAAAAAATGAAGACGAAAATGGCGAGAGCATTTGTATTTTTGTCCAAAAATTTGCAGATAAAATAAAGAAAGAATGAATTCTATAACAGATTTTACTCAAAACTGTTTATTTCATTCTGCAAAAATGTTATATTTATGAACGATTAGTAGGAATGTTGTACATCAGATGTCTGATCTCTGATTTTGGTGGTGATATATGTGACTATTAAAGCAGATCATCGTCATCTCTATCTTCAAGTAATCGATCGTTTAAAATCTGACATCGAGGCTGGCGTTTTTAAAGAAAATGAAAAGCTGCCTTCAGAATTTGAATTATCGAAATCACTAGGAGTCAGTCGAGCAACACTTAGAGAAGCACTTCGACTGTTGGAAGAGGAAAATGTGATTGTGCGCCGACATGGGGTTGGGACTTTTGTCAACCCGAAGCCGTTGTTTACATCAGGCATCGAGCATTTATCTAGTATTTCTTCTATGATCGAGGCAGCAGGTATGGAGCCAGGTTCGCGATTTTTAAAAGCGACTGAGCATGTGCCTTCTGAGGAAGATTTAAAACGCTTCCAAAGTGATGGCGACGATAAAATACTCACGATTGAACGTGTCAGAACAGCGGATGGTGAGCCAGTAGTATACTGCATAGACAGGCTACCTGCAAGCTTCCTGCCTACTGACTTTGTCGAAAAAAAAGAAGTTTCACTGTTCTCTGCACTTGAGCAATCTGGCAAAATTCATGTAGCTTATGCTGTAACCTATATTGATCCAGTTGGGTATCATGAACAAGCCTCACCGATTTTAAATTGTGGACGTGAGACAGCTCTTTTAGTGTTAAAGCAATTGCATTATGATGATCATGATCAAGTAGTGCTCTATTCAAAAAATTATTTCCGAGCTGATAAATTCAGCTTCCATGTAGTTCGTAAACGGGTGTAGAACATTTCTAAATTTTTTCCTGCTAATTACAATACCTTTGGGGGGTTAATTAAATGAAAAAACGTAAATTTGGTTTAGTATTAACATCAGTATTAGCGGCAAGTGCTATTTTAGGTGCTTGTGGTACGAAAGACGACGAAAAGCCAGCGAAAGAAAATGACAATGCTTCAGGTGGCGAAAGCACAGAAGAAGCTTTCTCAGTAGCGATGGTTACTGACGTAGGTGGCGTTGATGACAAATCATTCAACCAATCTGCATGGGAAGGTGTACAAGCTTACGGTAAAGAGCATGATTTATCAAAAGGTGATGGTGGTTTTGACTACCTACAATCAGCTTCAGATGCTGACTATGAAACAAACTTAAACAACTTAGTTCGTCGTGACTTTAACTTAGTATTTGGTATCGGATTCATGATGGCTGATGCAATTGATGCAGTTGCTTCTGAAAATCCAGATAACCACTTTGCATTAATCGATGCTGAAGTAGAAGCAGACAACGTAGTAAACGTACTGTTCAAAGAGCAAGAAGGTGCTTTCTTAGCAGGTGTTGCTGCAGCGAAAACATCTAAAACAGGTAAAATCGGCTTCGTAGGCGGCGTTGATATTCCAGTTATTAACCGTTTCCACGCTGGTTTCGTTGAAGGGGCTAAAGCAGTAAACCCAGATATCGATATTCAAGTAAAATATACTGGTGCCTTTGATAAAGCAGATCTTGGTAAAATTACAGCGAACAGCATGTATTCKTCAGGTGTAGATGTAATCTTCCACGCTGCTGGTGCAACTGGTAACGGTGTATTCTCTGAAGCAAAAGAGCGTAAAGCGACAGATCCAAATGCTGATGTATGGGTTATCGGTGTAGATGCTGACCAATACGACGAAGGTAAAGTAGACGATAAAACAAACGTTACATTAACTTCTATGTTAAAAGGTGTTAATACAGCAGTAGTAGATATTTCAAATAGAGCGAAAAATGGTGATTTCCCAGGTGGAGAAACACTTGTTTACGGTTTAGCTGAAGACGGCGTTAAACTTGCGGATTCTCGCGGTGCGATTCCAGAAGATGTACAAAAAGTAATCGACGAATATAAAGAAAAAATTGCTAAGGGTGAAATCAAAGTTCCAGAAAAAGTGGAAAAATAATTCATCTTTTGATCATCATAAGGGACTCTTAGAAGGACCTTATGATGATTTTTCAATCTATCGTTATATTTAGATTATTCGCAATACTCTATTTAACTAGATTTATAGAAACCTTATAGAGGTAGTAATTATGATTTGAAWAATGATGGTAACAAGKTAATAGAAGAAAGGTTTCTAAYGATGACCTTTCCTGTATTAATTTAGCAAAACATCTACCTCTATAGGTGGKATATTAAATCGGTAATAAAATATAGCCTCTAGTAGAAAATTTATTACTGGACGTATGGCTCATTTGTACCATACATCATGTAGCAGCAGATACTATACGCTAAGATGAAAATACTTAATAATAGTGCCTATTAAGGGAGTGACAAATTTGGATTATGTGATTGAAATGCTAGGAATCCGTAAAGAATTCGGTAATTTCGTGGCGAATAATAATATCACCCTCCAACTGAAACAAGGCGAGATTCATGCATTGCTAGGTGAAAATGGTGCAGGTAAATCGACTTTGATGAACGTCCTTTTTGGTTTGTATCAACCAGAGGGTGGCGAAATTCGTGTACGTGGGAAGGCTGTAAAAATTACAAACCCGAATATTGCCAATGATTTAGGGATTGGCATGGTGCATCAACATTTTATGTTGGTAGAAAACTTTACGGTAACAGAAAATATCATTTTAGGCACTGAGCCTACTAAAATGGGAATTGTGAATATAAAAGATGCGGCTAAGAAAGTACAAGCACTTTCTGAAAAGTATGGATTAGATGTTGATCCGAACGCCAAAATCGAGGATATCACGGTTGGTATGCAACAGCGTGTAGAAATATTAAAAACATTGTATCGTGGTGCCGAAATTTTAATTTTTGATGAACCAACTGCATCATTAACACCGCAAGAAATTACCGAATTAATTCAAATAATGCGCCGTCTTATCGCAGAGGGTAAATCCATTATTTTAATTACGCATAAGCTAAAAGAAATTATGGAAGTTTCAGACCGTGTGACGATTATCCGTAAGGGAGAAGGGATTGGCACAGTTGTAACCGCTGCCACAAATCCTGATCAGCTTGCTGAAATGATGGTTGGCCGTCAGGTTGAATTCAAAACGGAAAAAACGGATGCGACACCGACTGACGAAGTGCTTGCGATTGAGAACTTGGTTGTTACAGACTATCGAAATATTGATAAAGTGAAAGGTCTTAATTTAAATGTTCGTAAAGGTGAAATCGTAGGTATTGCTGGTATTGATGGTAATGGTCAATCCGAGTTAATAGAAGCCATTACAGGTCTACGCAAAATTAAAAGTGGTAAAGTCAAGCTGAATGGTAAAGATATTACTAACATGAAGCCTCGTAAAATTACAGAGGAAGGCGTAGGACATATTCCACAAGACCGTCATAAGCATGGATTAGTTTTAGATTTCCCAATTGGTCATAATATTGCATTGCAAACATATTACCAATCTCCAATAGCGAAGGGCTTTGTGATGGACTATAAAAAGGTGTCAGAGAAAGCTCGCCAAATCATTAAAGAGTATGATGTGCGTACTGGTAATGGAGAGATGACACCAGCTCGTGCATTATCTGGTGGTAACCAACAAAAAGCAATTATTGGTCGTGAAATTGACCGTAACCCCGATCTACTAATTGCTGCTCTACCAACGCGTGGACTTGACGTAGGAGCTATTGAATTCATTCATTCTCGTCTAATTGAGCAACGTGATAAAGGGAAAGCCGTTTTGTTAATCTCATTTGAATTAGATGAGGTGATGAATGTTTCGGATCGAATTGCTGTTATCTATGATGGACAAATTGTTGATGAGTTAAATCCGAAAGAAACGACTGAACAAGAGCTAGGCTTACTAATGGCAGGACAAAGTAAAAAAAATATAAAGCGTGATGCGAAGGAGGGGAACGACTAATGTCAAATCGTGTCATTAATATCCTCGTTCCTATCATCTCTATCATTATCGGTTTAATTGTAGGGGCTATCGTTATGGTAGTCAGTGGCTATGACCCAGTGCAAGGTTATATCGCTCTTTGGACAGGTATTTTTGGAGATTCATATTCAATCGGGAACACAATTCGTCAAATTACACCATATATTTTAGCAGGTCTTGCGGTAGCATTTGCATTCCGTACAGGGCTCTTCAATATCGGTGTTGAAGGTCAGCTAATTTTAGGTTGGCTAGCCGCTGCTTGGGTAGGTTATGCGTTTGAACTTCCTAAAATCATTCACTTACCATTAGCATTGCTTGCAGCAGCAGCTGCAGGAGCATTTTGGGCCTTTATTGCAGGTTTCTTAAAAGCGAAATTTAAAGTTCACGAAGTTATTGCGACAATTATGCTGAACTACACTGCACTTTATATTGCAAATGCAGTGATTAAAAAATTGTCCGATGGCAGCTTTAAAACAGAACGTATCCATGAGTCAGCTTCTTTACGTTCTCCGTTTTTAAGAGAGCTTACAGACAATTCAAGTCTTCACTATGGGATCATTGTTGCACTTTTAATGGTAGTTGTGATGTGGTTCATTTTAGAAAAAACAACACGTGGCTACGAGCTAAAAGCAGTAGGTTTTAACAAAAATGCTGCTGACTATGCAGGTATGAGTGTCAATAAAAATATCATTTTAGCTATGACAATTTCTGGTATGTTTGCAGGTCTTGGTGGTGCGATGGAAGCTTTAGGGACATTCCAAAACGCATCCATTAAACCTGGCTTTACGGGAATTGGGTTTGACGGTATCGCCGTTGCGCTTCTTGGAGCCAATACACCACTTGGAGTAGTGTTTGGGGCATCCCTTTTTGGTTCTTTAAAATATGGTGCATTAAATATGCCAAATGCTGCGGGTATTCCAGAAGAAATCGTATCCATTATTATTGCATTGATTATCTTCTTCGTTGCATCAGGCTATATTATTCGAGTAGGCTTACAAAAGCTGAGCAAGAAAAAGGAGGGACAATAACATGAGCTTTTTAGAAATGTTATATTTCATCATCCCTTCAGCGATTCTTTATGCAACACCTTTGATTTTTACGGCCATCGGTGGGGTATTCTCTGAACGCTCTGGTGTTGTCAACATCGGGCTAGAAGGCTTAATGATTGTCGGTGCGTTTGTTGGTATTTTTGTCAATTTAGAATTCGCTTCATCATTAGGGGCAGCAACAGTTTGGGTGGCAATGCTAGCAGCTGTTGTGATTGGTGCTGTGTTCTCACTTTTCCATGCTGTAGCTTCTATTTCTTTCCGTGCCGATCAAACGGTATCAGGGGTAGCTATTAACTTACTAGGTTTAGCTGCAACCGTATTCTTAGTAAAAATGATTTATGATAAAGGTCAAACAGATATGATTGACCAACCGATTCGTCGTTTCGGTGTCCCTTACTTAGAGGATATTCCGTTCTTCGGTCGTTTACTGTTCCATGATGTTTACAGCACATCTATTTTAGCGTTCGCTGTAGCATTCGGGGCATGGTTTATCATTTATAAAACGCCATTCGGCTTGCGTTTGCGTGCCGTGGGTGAACATCCAATGGCAGCAGATACAATGGGTATAAATGTAAATAAAATGCGCTATATTGCCGTGATGATTTCAGGGGCATTAGGTGGTCTTGGTGGTGCAGTGTATGCACAAACAATTACACACGACTTCTCACATGCAACAATTGCTGGTCAAGGTTTCATGGCTATTGCCGCAATGATTTTCGGGAAGTGGCATCCAATTGGAGCACTAGGTGCAGCCTTATTCTTCGGTTTAGCACAAACATTAAGTATTGCAGGGAATCAAATTCCGCTAATCGAGAATGTTCCAGCAGTATATCTACAAATTTTACCGTATGTGTTAACAATTCTTGCTTTAGCAGGATTTATTGGTAAAGCAAACGCTCCAAAAGCGAGTGGACAACCTTATATTAAAGGTAAACGCTAAGAAAAGCATTTTAAGGACTGGGCACTATGCTCGGTCCTTTTTTTATTATAATTGGCGTAATTTTTAATTTTTCCCATACATACTTTGGATTCCTTTTGCAATTATAGACAATAGACATGTATAGTATGTGTAGTACATCGTTATATTAAGAAGGATAGGAGGGTTTCATATGTTTAAAACAATACCTTTTGCAAAAGGTGTCAATTTGCATATCCGACAAACGACCCAATTTAAAACCGTAAATTTTTCAATTAAATGGAGAAGAGCATTAACGGCTAAAAGTGCATCAGAGCGTACAGTATTAACAAATGTACTGCAGCACAGTAATGCTAAATATAAGACAACTGCTGCTTTTCGAAGCTTTTTAGATGACTTGTATGGTACAGTTTTGTATTTTGATACATCGAAGCGCGGAAATGAGCATACGGTTCTTATGAATGTAGAGACTGTTAATGATCATTATCTAGCAAATACAAGTGTCTTAAACGAAGTCCTTGGTTTATTGCATACAGCTATTTTTGAGCCTAATCTAGAAAATGGTGTCTTTAAGGAATCCGTTGTTGAGCGTGAGAAAAAGACAGTTATTCAACGTATTGAATCTATTTTTGATGATAAATCTCGCTTTGCTCAATTCCGTCTACAACAAATCCTGAGACCAAATGAGCCAGCATCAATTTCAGCGAATGGTAGTGTCGAAGAAATTCAAAAGATTACCCCTGCCTCATTATTTGAGGCTTATCAATCGATGCTAGCTAACGACAAAATCGATATTTATGTAGCTGGAGACATTAATGAAGAGGAAATTGTTGCGAAATTAAAAAAAGCGCTACCATTTAAGGATCGTACTCCTGAGGAAGTTCCAGCAGTACTCCCCCAACAACATCCAGACAATGATTATGTAAGAGAACAGCATGAAATGAAACAAGGTAAACTTCATATTGGCTTTAGCACACCTGTTAGATTTGGTGATGCAGATTTCTCTAAGATGCAAATTTTTAATGGGATTTTTGGTGGATATCCACATGCTAAGTTGTTTATGAATGTTCGTGAAAAAGAGAGTCTTGCTTATTATGCTTCTAGTTCCTATGCTTCGCATTATGGACTTGTATTTGTTGTATCTGGGATTGAAGCTAAAAATGAAGAAAAAGCGCTATCTTTAATTAAAGAACAACTTGCCGTCATGCAGGCTGGCGACATTACAGATTTAGAGCTGGAGCAAACAAAGGCTATGCTGACGAATCAGCTAAAAGAATCCTTAGATTCGGCACGAGGTCAAATTGAAATTTTTGATCAATATAAGGATTTACCTGAGGAATTCTCAGTTCAAGCCTGGGCAAATAAGTGGAAAGCTGTGACAAAAGAAGATGTTGTTGCAATGGCAAAGCAAGTGCAGCTTGAAGCGGTCTATTTCTTATGTGGAAAGGAGCAAGCCGCACAATGAAAACAATAGAATTTAAACAATTAGATGAAATACTTTATTATGAAAAACTAGACAATGGCTTAGATGTTTATATATTGCCGAAAAAAGGCTTTTCTAAAACATTTGTTACATTTACAACAAAGTACGGCTCTGTCGATCGTACGTTCGTGCCAATTGGTGAAACAGAAAGTATTACTGTACCAGATGGTATTGCACACTTTTTAGAGCATAAAATGTTCGAAAAAGAGGATGGAGACGTTTTCCAAAAATTTAGCGAATATGGTGCTTCTGCGAATGCCTTTACATCGTTTACGCGTACAGCTTATTTATTTTCATCTACTGACAATATTTATAAAAGTACAGAAACTTTATTGAATTTTGTCCAAGAACCATACTTTACAGAAGCTACTGTCAATAAAGAAAAAGGAATTATCGGGCAAGAAATTACAATGTATGATGATCAACCAGACTGGCGTCTATACTTTGGCACAATCGAAAATATGTATCATCATCATCCTGTAAAGATTGATATCGCTGGTACAATTGAATCGATTGATGGCATTACAGCCGAGCACTTATATACGTGCTACAATACGTTTTATCATCCTTCGAATATGTTGTTATTTGTGATTGGTGCTGTTGAACCAGAAGAAATGATGACGTTTATTCGTGAGAATCAAGGTAAAAAAGAGTTCCCAGAACCAACGCCTATTCAACGCTTCTTTGATATAGAACCAACAGAAGTAGCTATTAAAGAACGTACATTAAATATGGATGTTCAAAAACCAAAAATTTATGTAGGTTTAAAAGCGAAAGACACTAATTTATCAGGTCAGGACATGTTAAAGCATGAGTTGTCGGTTCAAATTGCACTTGAGCTTATTTTTGGACGTACCTCTGATTTTTATGAACGTGTTTACGAGGAAGGTTTAATTGATGAGACATATGCTTTTGATTTTACCTTAGAAAATGGTTTCGGGTTTGCCATGATCGGATCAGATTCAGCAGAGCCTGATAAATTGGCAAAAACGATTATGGACGAATTAGCAAAATATGAAGGAAATAGCCAGTTTGATCGTGCTGGTTTGGATCGTATAAAACGCAAAAAAATTGGGTTCTTCCTACGTGCACTAAATTCGATCGAGTTTATCGCAAACCAATTCACACGATATTCCTTTAATGACATGAATTTATTTGATGTAGTACCAGTACTTGAGACATTAACTGTGGATGATTTACAAAAAGCATTTGCTTCTATCCAAGGTGAAACACAGCAAACGGTCTTTAAAATTCTGCCAAGTAAGCAGGATGCACAGTGAAAAAATTTGCCCTTGTTTTAGGTGCATCAGGTGATATCGGTCATGCCATTTGTCAAAGCTTAGCTGAGGACGGCTGGTCTATCTATGTACATTATTCAAACAATCAAAATGCGGCACAGAGATTATGTGAAATGCTTTCCGAAAATTTCCCTGCACAAGAATTTATGCTTGTACAGGGGGATTTTTCAATTGTTAATGGAGCAGAATTAGTAGCCGCGCAAATTTTCAATGTGCAGGCTATTGTTTTTGCCAATGGACAAGCCCACTATTCATTGCTCGAAGATACGACAGTTGAGGATATGGATGCTTTATGGCGTGTTCATGTTCAAAATCCTATGAGACTAACAGCTTTACTTTCTGGAAAACTTCGCAAGCATGAAGTGAGCTATGTACTATTTATAGGTTCCATCTGGGGAGAAKCTGRCTCWRCRGGGGAGGMAMTTKAYGCWAYTGTTAAGGGTGCGCAACATGCTTTTGTTAAATCCTATGCAAAAGAAGCGGCATTATCTCGGATTAGAGTGAATGCTATTGCTCCTGGTTTTATAAATACCTCAATGAACAGCCATCTAAATCAAGAAGAGCTTCAATACATTTTGGACGATATCCCACTAGGCTCCATTGGACAAACAAAAGATGTGGCTGAAATGGTACGTTTTTATTTGTCTGGTAAAGCTAATTATGTGACAGGACAAATCGTACGATTAAATGGAGGCTGGTACATATAATAATCTCTTTTGCACATACTACTTGTGTAAAGGAGGAGGAAGAATATGACCATTTTAGAAAACTGGCAAAAATGGACATCGTTTTTAGGACAAAACGTTATGCAAGCTGAATCAAGCGGTATGCCGAAGAAAATGATTCAAACGGCTGCTGTCCAAATTGGGGAATATTTGGCGACTAATGTCGATCCTAAAAACGAACAAGAGCGAGTGCTGTCGGATTTATGGGGCGTTGCCTCTGAAGATGAAAAACATGCATTAGCGAATTGTGTCATTAAGCTTGTACAAAATAAGCATGTGCAGTAAATAAAAGAGGAGAGCCAATCTCCTCTTTTTGCTATACAATAAACTTTTTATCTGTGAAAACGGGAACGTATGTAAGCCTATTTAACAGTCTTCAAAAAAAATTAGTAAATAACGCTGTAATTCCATGTATTCTAACTTTCCATTACATAAAAAATCAGCTATGATGGAACTTATAAAGGATTTTTTACGTTAACTAATAGGAAGGGAACGAGTGTGTTGAGCGATTGGTACTTTGAATATGAAATTCAGGTGAATCGCCCTGGATTATTAGGAGATATTGCTTCACTTTTAGGGATGCTTCGTGTCAATATTATATCAATAAATGGTGTAGATGAGGATCGACGTGGTATGTTAGTGCATACAGACAATGATGAGGCAATTGAGCGTTTTCGTACAATTGTTTCGACAATGGAACATATTAACGTAACCAAATTTCGACAACCAAAACTTCGTGACCGTTTAGCCATTAGGCATGGTCGTTATATTCCTCGAGATGCAGATGAAAAAAACACATTCCATTTCGTAAGAGA
This sequence comes from Lysinibacillus sp. S1, assembly GCF_044986265.1. Taxonomy (NCBI): domain Bacteria; kingdom Bacillati; phylum Bacillota; class Bacilli; order Caryophanales; family Bacillaceae; genus Lysinibacillus; species Lysinibacillus sp. S1. Next base: position 1,554,214 of record NZ_CP173154.1, on the reverse strand, counting down.
TGAATTAGGTATTTTAGTCGACTTTATGGCAGAACTCTTTAAAAAAGAGGGACATAAGCTGATTGGTATTCGTGGCATGCCACGTGTTGGAAAAACTGAATCCATAGTAGCCGCCAGTGTCTGTGCCAATAAAAAATGGATCTTTTTATCATCTACAATGATTAAGCAAACAGTTCGTAATAAGCTTGTGGGAGATGAATTTAGTCGTAACAATATTTTTATTTTAGATGGTATTGTGACTCGACGTTCATCTGATGAGAAACATTTGCAATTAGTGCGTGAAATGATGAATATGCCTTGTATCAAAGTTGTAGAGCATCCAGATATGTTTGTTCAGCATTCTGAATATAAAATAGAGGATTTTGATTATATTATTGAACTACGTCATCACACTGATGAAGAAATTACTTATGAAATAATGGAAAWAARWCATATGTCCGAATCCGATTCTTTTGGAGGATTTAATTTTTAATTTGATGTTAAAGTAGGTGTTATTAGTGGCAGAATTAGGGACTCGACTGAAAGAGGCGAGACTGTCTAAAGGCTACAGCTTAGACGATTTACAAGAAATAACGAAAATCCAAAAACGTTATTTAGTAGGAATTGAAGAGGGCAATTATTCCATTATGCCTGGTTCGTTTTATGTACGAGCTTTTATCAAACAATATGCAGAAGCTGTTGGGTTGGATGCGGAAGAAATCTTAGAGACATATAAAAATGAACTACCGAGCACTCCAAACGATCAAGTAAGTCAATCGATGACGAATAGCCCCAGCAGAAGAAAAGTAACGAAAGGCCCTTCGAATAAAATGATGGAGGCTATGCCAAAAATCATTGTTGCTTTATTTATTGTAGTCATTATTGTGGCTATATGGGTGCTATGGCAATCAAAAAACAGTCCAGGGACAAGCGAAGAAGTAAATCCAACTCCTGAAATTGAATATGACACAAATGTCAAGCCAATTGATAGTGAGAAGGATAAAAAAGAACAAGAAAATAAAGATGCACAGAAAAATGATAAAGAAGATACAAAAGCTACAGAAGAAACACCAACTGATGAAGATGACACTGATCAAACTGAAGAGATGAAGCAAACAATTTCCGCGGGTACTGTTGAAGCAGATGGAGCGACAACTTCTTATACGTTAACAGGGACAGATACAATGAAACTGAAAATTGAAATATCAGGCCCTACATTTGTTGGTATTCGCAATCAACAGCAACAAGAAATCTTAACAGATACGCGTGTCTATAATGCCGGGGAAGTAGTTGAATTTGACGCCTCAACACAAAACTATGTTCGTATTCGTCTCGGTAATTCAACGCAAGCTAAAATCTATATTAATVWCVAACHTCTAACGTATGCACAACAAATTGTAACGCAAAATATCGTCATHAATTTCAATAAAGAACAGTAGTCATCACATGATGACTACTTTCTTTCATCATGAAAGGTGTTAGAAAAATGAACATTCCAAATAAAATTACCATCTCTCGAATCTTACTTATTCCATTCTTTGTCATTGTTATGATGTTTGATTTTGGCTGGGGAACATTATCACTTTTTGGTGCAGAGATGCCAATTCATCATTTTATAGGCGCACTTATTTTTATCTTTGCTTCAACAACCGATTGGGTGGATGGTTATTACGCACGTAAGTATAATCTTGTAACGACATTTGGGAAATTTTTAGATCCCTTAGCTGAMMAKTTAMTTGTCTCAGCAGCCTTTWTTTTAATGGTCGAGCTTAAGATGGCACCTGCTTGGGTAATTATCATTATTATTAGTCGTGAATTTGCTGTAACAGGTTTACGTTTGATTTTGGCAGGTGGWGGAGAAGTCGTAGCTGCCAATCAGCTTGGTAAAATTAAAACTTGGGCACAAATTGTAGCGATTGCTGCTGCTCTTTTACACAATACAATCTTTACATTGGTTGGTATTCCATTTGATACAATCATGCTCTATGTTGCATTGTTCTTTACACTTTGGTCAGGATGGGATTATTTCTATCTAAATCGACGTGTATTACTTGAGTCTAAATAAGAAAGGTCTTGGGATCATGAATGCTGAAATTCTTGCGGTTGGCTCAGAACTATTATTAGGTCAAATTACGAATACAAATGCGAGATTTATCTCAAGCCAGCTATCCGAGCTTGGCATCAACGTTTTTTATCATACCGTAGTAGGCGATAATGCAAAGCGTTTAGAACAAGCTATCGAAGTGGCAGAGTCTCGTGCAGATCTCATTATTTTTTCGGGAGGACTTGGTCCAACAAAAGATGATTTAACGAAGGAAACGATTGCACGTCATCTTGGTGTTTCTCTTGAGCTTGATGAAGTAGCATTGACGTATATTGAGCAATTTTTTGCTAAACGAGGACGTCCAATGACGGAAAATAATCGTAAACAGGCATTAATTTTAGCTGGGAGTGAAGTATTAGCTAATCACCATGGAATGGCTCCAGGTATGATCTTCACAAAAAATGATCGCACTTATATTTTATTACCAGGACCTCCAAAAGAGTTAGAACCAATGTTTCAATTTGAGGCTAAACCTAAACTTGCTGCGATGCTTAATGATGGAGGGATCATTGCATCACATGTTATGCGATTTTATGGAATTGGTGAGGCCGAGCTTGAAGTACAAGTTCAAAATATTTTAGATGCACAAACCAATCCAACAGTTGCTCCACTTGCTTCTGATGGTGAGGTAACGTTACGCGTAACAGCTAAAGCCGCAACAGAGCAACAAGCTGGCCAGCTTATTAAGGCAAAGGTTGCAGAAATACAAGCACTTGTTGGTGATTATCAATATGGTGTAGATGATGATTCCCTTGCCTCAAAAACGGTAGAAATGCTACTGGATAATGAGCTAACAATTGCGGCTGCAGAAAGTTTAACTGCTGGTTTATTTCAATCTGAACTTGCGGAAATTCCAGGGGTAGGCAATGCACTTATAGGAGGCGTTGTTACCTATGCAGCAGATGCGAAAGTAAAACAGCTAGGCATTTCACAAGAATTAATTGATACACATGGTGTTGTGAGTGCTGAGTGTGCAGCGGCAATGGCAAGTGCTGTTCGTGAGAAATTTGCTACAAATATTGGGATTGGTCTTACAGGAGAAGCAGGTCCCACTGCACATGATCATCAGCCAGTAGGTACGGTTTGGATTGGTATTGCCATAAATGACGAGGAGCCGCTTACATATTTACTTCATTTATCAGGCATGCGGAATACGAATCGACTCCGTGCGGTGAAATTTACATGCCATTATTTAATGCAACTTTTAGAAGAACGTGGCTACACAAAACGATATTAAAATAGAGTAGAACATAGGAATTTGGGTAGAGGAAAACTATCCAAATTTTTATTTTGAAGAAAAATCGAATAAATGTTCGCTTTTTTCTTGCGTGTTTTCTCAAAAACAAGTATAGTAGAGATAGATAAAAACAGTGAACAGTTTTCGAAGGAGGAAAATGAATGAGTGATCGTAAAGCAGCCTTAGAACAGGCTCTAAAACAAATTGAAAAGAATTTTGGTAAAGGTTCCATCATGAAACTCGGTGAAAAAACCGATTTAGAAATTGCGACATCTTCAAGTGGTTCACTTGCACTTGATGCTGCATTAGGAGTCGGTGGATATCCACGTGGACGTATTATTGAAGTATACGGTCCAGAATCATCTGGTAAAACAACTGTTGCTCTACATGCCATTGCTGAAGTACAGGCAACAGGTGGACAAGCAGCATTTATCGACGCTGAGCATGCATTAGACCCGATCTATGCACAAAAATTAGGTGTCAATATTGATGAGCTATTGTTATCACAACCCGACACAGGTGAGCAAGCACTTGAAATTRCAGWAGCATTAGTGCGTAGTGGAGCTATTGATATTATCGTTATTGACTCTGTTGCTGCCTTAGTGCCAAAAGCTGAAATTGAAGGGGATATGGGTGACTCTCATGTCGGCTTACAAGCACGTCTAATGTCTCAAGCTTTACGTAAACTTTCAGGTGCGATTAATAAATCAAAAACGATTGCTATTTTCATTAACCAAATTCGTGAAAAAATCGGTGTCATGTTCGGTAATCCAGAAACAACACCAGGTGGACGTGCGCTTAAATTCTACAGCTCTGTCCGTTTAGAAGTGCGACGTGCAGAAGCTATTAAGCAAGGTAATGATATTGTTGGTAACCGTACTAAAATTAAAATTGTAAAAAATAAAGTAGCACCACCTTTCCGTACAGCTGAAGTAGATATTATGTATGGAGAAGGAATTTCTAAAGAAGGCGAAACAGTCGATTTAGGCGTAGAATTAGACATTGTACAAAAAAGTGGTTCTTGGTATGCATATGGCGATGAGCGCTTAGGTCAAGGACGAGAAAATGCTAAACAGTATTTAAAAGAAAATACTGCTGTCCTAGAAGACATAGCAAATAAAATCCGAGCTTCTTATGGTATTGCAGCTTCTTCTTATACAATTGCTGCCCATGATGATGAAGAAGAGATGGATGAAGAATTAATGTTACTTCTGGAAGAAGAATAATTAATGATTGCATTGTTCCCACTTTATTGAGGGGGCAATGCATTTTTTTGTCTATATTCTTAAATTTTTACACATAATAAGAGAGAGKCTATGTGTTTATTTCTTATGTACTGTTTTTTTATTAATTGTATTTAACATGAAAAATTTTCTAGTGAAATAGTAATAGGGAAAAAATTCACTGAATGGATAGGACTTACTTTTTTTGGCTAAGGTGGCGAACATACGCCTGACTATCCTTGACAGAGCATGAGGCTAGCTATACAATTAAATATGTATAATTTCTGAATTATGACTTTAAATAGGCAGTACATTTTATCCTCATTTAGCAAATGTTTTATAGTGAAATATCCTTTAAAATGGATGTCTAAACGCCTACTGGATGAAGATAATGCCTTTGGCCAATGAAACGGGTTTTGCATAAATTTTAACAAAATCTGGTGCATTTTAGCTAAGGCGACATAGATGTATGCGCCGACTGAAACTGTAATACCCAAATAGCAAGAGGAGGTGTTCATATGGATGGAATTACTATCATCTCCGCTTTGCTTGGACTCATCGTTGGTGCCGCTGTTAGCTATATCTACATGAAAAAAGTGAATGACTCAAAAATCACTGGTGCTAAACATGTCGCTGAAACAATCGTTGAAGAAGGAAAACGAGAAGCGGAGGCAATGAAGAAAGAAGCACTACTTGAAGCCAAAGATGAAACTCACAAATTTCGTACTGAAGCTGAAAATGACATTCGTGAACGTCGTTTAGAACTTCAAAAACAAGAGAACCGTTTATTGCAAAGAGAAGAGAATCTTGATCGCAAAGATGATGCTCTAAATAAGAGAGAAGCTGGCTTAGAGCGCAAAGAACAAGCTCTAGCTGAAAGACAACAGCATATTGAACAGATGGAGAGCAAAGTGGACGAGCTCATGGCATCACAAAAAACAGAGTTAGAACGTATTTCTGCTTTAACTAGGGATGAAGCTAAATCAATTATCCTCAATGAAGTAGAAAAAGAGTTATCAACTGATATTGCTGTGATGACGAAAGAAGCTGAAACACGTGCGAAAGAAGACTCAGATAAAAAAGCACGTGAAATTTTATCATTAGCATTACAACGCTTTGCTGCAGATCACGTAGCAGAAACAACTGTATCTGTTGTGAACTTGCCAAATGATGAAATGAAGGGACGTATTATTGGTCGCGAAGGCCGTAATATCCGTACATTGGAAACGTTAACAGGAATTGATTTAATTATTGATGATACGCCAGAAGCGGTTATATTATCAGGCTTTGATCCAATTCGCCGTGAAACAGCTCGACTTGCACTTGAAAAACTTGTACAGGATGGTCGTATTCACCCAGCTCGTATTGAGGAAATGGTGGAAAAAGCTCGACGTGAAGTGGATGAACAAATCCGCGAAACAGGTGAGCAAACTACATTTGAAATTGGTATTCATAACTTACATCCAGATTTAATGAAAATTTTAGGCCGCATGAAATATCGTACAAGCTATGGACAAAATGTCCTAAAACATTCAATTGAAGTCGMWCATTTAGCAGGATTACTTGCTGCTGAACTTGGTGAAGATGTAGCATTKGCTCGTCGTGCAGGCTTATTACATGATATTGGWAAAGCAATCGATCATGAMGTTGAAGGAAGCCASGTTGAAATAGGTGKGRAATWRSMAACAAAGTATAAGGAACACCCAGTTGTCATTAATAGTATTGCTTCGCATCATGGTGATACTGAAGCAACATCTGTTATTGCGGTATTAGTCGCTGCAGCTGATGCATTATCAGCTGCTCGTCCAGGTGCACGTAGTGAAACACTTGAAAACTATATCCGCAGACTTGAAAAGTTAGAGGAAATTTCAGAAAGCTATGATGGCGTAGAAAAATCTTATGCGATTCAAGCTGGACGTGAAATTCGTATTATTGTACAACCTGAAAAAATTGATGATTTAGCGTCTCATCGTCTTGCGCGTGATATTCGCAAACGTATTGAGGAAGAACTCGATTATCCAGGTCATATTAAAGTAACAGTTATTCGCGAAACACGTGCTGTGGAATACGCGAAATAAATATTAAAATAATAGGCATCCCTTGACCAAGGTCAGGGGGTGCCTTTTTGTATGTGAATAAATTCGATGTGATCTACCCAGTAAGAATAAATGGATGATTCCAACAATATAGTATGGAATAAAGCATAGTGAACTAGCCTCAACATGAATACCTTTTAAAAATTAACCAGCCTAGTTATACTCCATTTTTACAACTGGTATATGTTTTGACAAGGAGTGAAGAGCATTGAAAGAAACAATCACATTACAAGATATATTGAAAATAGTCCGAGAAAACTTTCTTTTTATCATAAGTTTTACACTTTTTGCAGCGTTGGTTACGGCCTTTATTAGTATCTTTGTGTTAAAACCTACCTATGAGGCAGAAACGCAAATTTTAGTTAATCAAAAAAATATAGAGCAACCACATTTAGGTGTACAACAGGTTGAAACAGATCTCCGACTTATTAATACGTATAACATTATCATAACAAGTTCTGCTATTTTATCTAAAGTTATAAATAAGCTAGATTTGGATGTCACACCTGAAGTTTTAATGGATCAAATTACTGTATCTAGTGCCAATAACTCACAAGTTGTCAATATTAATGTTGTAGACAAGCAAGCAGGGTTGGCTGTCGAAATTGCCAATACAATAGCAGATGTGTTTCAAGAGGAGATCCAAGTTTTAATGACGGTTGATAATGTTAATATTTTGTCAGTTGCACAATTAGATAAGGAACCTGTACCGATTGCGCCAAATAAAACCCTTTATATAKTAGCAGCCTCGTTTATTGGTTTTGTTTTAAGTGCTGCTCTCATCATCATAATAGAGAGCTTAGATACTACAATCAAGACTGAGCAAGATATTGAAGAGCTAGTAGGACTACCGATTATTGGCTTGATTAGTCAAATTAGTGATGCTCACAATAAAAGCACTAGGATAAAATCTCGTAAAACGAGGAGAGGGTCATAATGTTTTGGAAAAAAAAGAAAAAGAAGAAGTTAGTGAAAATGGCACGAAAACTTGTGACGATTGCAAATGACCATTCTTTTATTTCTGAACAATTTCGAACAATCCGAACAAATATTACTTTTTCAATGCCAGATAGAGAGATTAAAACAATATTAGTGACATCTGCAACACCAGGTGAAGGAAAGTCAACCAATGCAGCCAATATAGGTGTTGTTTTCGCACAAGAAGGAAAACGGGTCGTCATCGTAGATGCAGATTTACGAAAACCAACAATGCATTATACGTTTCTATTGCAAAATGCTAGAGGACTATCAAATTTACTAACAAGACATTTTACAATTTCCGAAGTCGTCAATAATACAGATATTGCTAATCTATATGTCTTGACAAGTGGGCCTATTCCCCCCAATCCAGCAGAGTTACTAGCTTCTACCTTAATGGGGAGTGTAATTGAGGAACTAAAGAAAGAGTTTGACATCATTATTTTTGATGCGCCACCCCTACTATCTGTAACAGATGCTCAAATTTTGTCCAATAAATGTGATGGTACATTATTAATTGTGAACAGTGGAGTTGCAGAAAATGAAAGTGTGTTAAAAGCAAAGTCAAGCCTTGAAGCCTCAAAAGCAAATATTTTAGGCGTAGTATTAAATAACTATAAAATGCCACTCCATCAATATTATGAGCAATATTATCGTTGATTCAAGTATCTATACAGGGAAGTGAAGTACAGTGATTGATATGCACAGTCATATATTATTKGATGTCGATGATGGTCCGAAAACGATTGAAGAGACACTTTGTTTATTTGAGCAGGCAGTTTTGGAGGGGATTTCAACGATTGTTTCCACTTCGCATGCTTTACATCCATTGTATAATGTCCCCTTTGATGTCGTGAATGAGCAAATTGTACAGTTACAAATGGCAATTGACCAACGTAAAATGCCGTTAAAACTTTACACGGGACAAGAGGTACGCTTGGCAGGTAACATTCTAGAATTGTATGAAAAAAAACAATTACATACATTAGCAAATTCCAATTATTTGCTGTTGGAACTTCCCTCTAATCATATTCCCAAATATACAAAGGATATCATTTACTCGTTATTAACAGCAGGCATAACACCAATTATTGCACACCCAGAGCGAAATAGAGTCATTTCAGAAAATCCAAGTCATTTGGAACAAATTATACGCGAGGGGGCAGTTGCACAAATTACATCAGGGAGTTTAGCAGGATTGTTTGGAAAAACCGTCCAAAAACTTTCGCTAAATTTAGTGCGCTCGAATCTTGTCCATACATACGGTTCAGATGTGCATAACTTAAATACACGTCCTTTCTTATTTGAAAAGGGACTTAGATTTTTAGAAAAACAAAAAGATTTGGATATGGTAGAATTTTTGCTTGAAAATAACGAACGAATCATTAACAATCTTACATTAATTGTATATGAACCAGATGATACTTTCACAAAAAAATGGTGGAAGTTTTTTTAAAATGGGAAAGCACCTTTAAGTTGTAAGGACATAAAAGGTAGGAAAAAGTAGCTGAAGCACTAGAGACATTCTATGTTTAAGGGGGGCATATGAGATGCGAGTTGTTTTTATGAGGAGTAACCCTGTTTCTCCAGATCCAAGGGTTGAAAAGGAAGCACATTGCCTTGCGAAAAATAATTGGAAGGTTCACATTTTAGCTTGGGATAGAGATAAAAAATATAAAATAAAGAACCAGCTGTTAGAAGGTGAACAGGCAATTCGTATTACAAGGTTTGGTATTCCGGCAACATTTGGAGGAGGTTTGAAAAAGAACTTAGTCCCATTTATAAAATTTCAACTTAAACTTTTTCAATGGTTACTTCGCCATAAAAATACGTACGATATGATTCACGCTTGTGATTTTKATACAGCGTTAATAGGTACAATATGTGGGAAATTACTTCGTAAAAAAGTAATCTACGACGTATTTGATTCGTATACATCACCATTTTATGGACCAGAGATTATTGGAAAGGTCATTGCTAGTCTAGATATACGCCTTATGAATAGTGTGGATGCAGTCATTATATGTACAGAAAAGCGCAAAGAACAGATTGCTAAGGCTTCACCTAAAAAAATAGAGGTCATATATAATACTCCACGTTATATAGATTCCAATGATTGCTTAGATTTGAACCCGAAAAAAGTAAAAATAGTCTATGTAGGTATACTTACTGAAAATCGATTGATTAGTGAATTGGTTGAAGTAGTAAAGAATACGCCAAGTTATGAGCTGCATATTGGTGGATTTGGTAAGTTAGCTGATACATTGCTGCAAGCTTCGAAAATGCATGACAATATACACTTTTATGGTAAGTTACCCTATGAAAAAACAATAGAGTTAGAAAATAGTTGTGACATTATGACGGCTATTTATGATCCTACCATCTCTAACCATTATTATGCTGMACCTAATAAATTCTATGAAGCGTTAATGCTTGRTAAGCCTTTGATTATGGTGAAAAMTACGGGAATGTCAGAAGTAGTTGCRACAAATAATTTTGGAGAACTTATTGATTACAATAGAGAGAGTTTACAAAACGGAATTGAGAATTTGGTAAAGCGTAGAAAAGAATGGCCAGAAATTTCTCGTGAAATGAAGGCACTGTACGAAGAAGGTTACAGCTGGGCGAAAATGGAGAAACGGATAACTGATTTATACAGTAATTTATAAAAGCCATGCGGAGTGTGAGTAGCAAAGGGAGTAGCTCGTAACGGCTATCGATCCAATTTTTATAAACGTAAGAGCAATATGAAAATTTACAGTAGTATTTTTAGGGGGGCTAATATGAAAATATTATTTGTTGCACAAAATTTTCAAAGGGGTGGCATCCAAAAGGCGTTAATTAATATGCTAAAAGAAATCAGCCTCTACGAGAAATATGAGATAGATGTTTTCACATTTAGTGGAGGGGAATTAATGAACGATATTCCCTCCAATGTGAAGGTAACTACAGGGAACTTACTGTTACAACTAATTGCTACACCTTTTGCTGAAGTGAAAAAAAGAAATAACGTATGGCATATTATTTTACGCATTGTGTGTATGATAGTTGTTCGATTAATAGGTTCCCATAACTTCTATTCGATGCTTTTAAAAAAACATCGCAATAATTGTCATTATGATATCGCCATATCTTATTTTAATGATGTACCCAATCAATACTTCAATAAGGGGACCAATTTATTTGTAGATCAGTTTGTGATAGCAGATCGTAAGCTCGCATGGATTCATACAGATCCCATTAAAGCGAATTTTAATTATGAGGCTTGTGTCAAAACCTATAAAAATTTTGATCGATTGTTATGTGTTTCAGTAGCATGTAAGGAAAATTTAATAAATTTTCTTCCACAATATCAACATAAAATTCAAGTGGTTTATAATTTTTTTCCAATCGAAGAGATTAAAGAACTGGCATGTCAATATACACCGTTTCATAAAAGCGAGTTGGATTTAATATCTGTCGGGCGAATTGAAAATAGTACAAAAAGGTTCGACCTTATTCCACATCTGTGTAAGTTGTTAAAGGAAGCTTCTATAAATAATTTTCGCTGGCGCATTTTAGGGGATGGACCAGACCTACTTTCAAATCAGCAATTAGCTTTGCAACTAGGTGTAGAGGATGTAGTTGAATTTGTAGGAGAAATGAAAAATCCCTATCCATTTATAAAATGTAGTGATGTATTCGTTTTAACATCTGCCTACGAAGGCTATCCAATGGTCATTGGGGAGGCATTAATTGTACAAACGCCTGTTATTACAACGGACTTTGCCGCAGCAGGTGAACAAATTTGTAATGGTCATAACGGATTGATAACAGGCTTTAACATYCAAGACSTCTTTCAAGTCATTTCTAGTGTTATGAMAAATACAGAATTACTACACAATATGAAAAATTACATAGAGGAAAATCACTACACAAACAAAAAAGCTCAAGAGCAACTTGTATTGGAGTTTGATKTACATGATAGAATCTAAGAATTTTAGTGTGCTCATTTGTATAATTTCAAGTATCTTTGTCGTATTCAAAATATATACAGGTAGTAATCTATTTCTCTGGCTCTTCTTCCTTTTAACTAGTTTGGCGATGCTGCTAGATAAGCAGCAGCATCGAATTGACTATTTATTGTTTTTTATTTCGTGGGTGTACGTCATTAAATTCGATATATCAGGATATTCACTGCTTGTTGTACTTAGTTCTTTCTATATTTTGTTAAGTATTTTGACGCTCTTTTTACAAAAGCAAGGTATTTCAAAACGACTCCTATTAACCTATTTTTTATTTGCATTTTATACGGTGGCCGTAACGATAGTTAGTGGTGGTAATCTTATTGCAGTTTTAGGCTTTGTGTTGAATTATAGTGTGCTCTTTTGTGCAATATTGACCCTCGATGATAAGGCATATTTCAGAAGGTATACGTATATCTATGCATCGGGTTTACTAGCTGCTTCAATCGTTCGATTGATTAGTTATTCTATCCCAGAAATTGATCATTTCATAGAGTCAATGACCATTGTGAATACAGTGAAGACAATGAACTCGATTAGTACAAGATTTACGGGTTTAGATTTAGATCCAAATTACTTTAGTTTGCAAGTATTAATAGCTATGGCTTGTTTATTAGTGCTTTTTAATYWGGATGRRWAARAKGWGAAAAAGTMAATTGTATTACTCGTGATATTAGCATTTTTTGGCATACTGACATATTCCAAAATGTTTATTATTACATTAATCGTTTTCATTATGATGACATTTGTTGTATTCATTAGAAATAATGTGAAGACTGCTATTAAATTTTCGTCTTTTATCGTGATTATTTGTGGGGGTGCCCTCTATTTTTTTTACGAGAAGTTATTCGAAATTTATTGGATTCGGTTTTTTGGGTCAGGAATATCGACAGATGCCATTACCACTGGTCGAGTGAGTAGTTGGAGCCTATTTGTAAATGAAATCCTTCAAAACACGAAAGTATTTGTTTTGGGTGCAGGCTTTGGCACAAGCTTTGCGAAGGTAAAGATGGCACATACAATGTACTTATCAACTCCCTATTATATAGGTTTVADCGGAATADTCTTGTCAGTACTATACATTTCAAGCCTCTATAAAGTACTTAGAGAGAATGTCGGAATTATGAATARACCAGGCTTTCAAATCCTTTCAATCAAYGCTATTCCTCTCTATATCATGTKAATAGCGAATATAGGACTTGATTCATTTGTCATGGATTATTTTCCATATCATATTTTATTAATTATGTTTGCACTGACTATGAGTAAAAGTAAGGGAGCTATTATGAATGAGAGGTGAGGTGAGTGCCATATTTAAGCATTATTGTCCCCGTCTATAATACGGAACCTTACTTAAAAATGTGTCTTGATAGTATTCTGAGACAGGAATTCGTAGATTTTGAGTTGATATTAGTAAATGATGGCTCGACTGATAGCTGCTCAGTAATCTGCGATGAATATGCCGAATCTGATACAAGAATTACCGTCATTCATCAAGCAAATAGTGGTGCTGTCAGTGCCCGTAAAGCAGGGCTAAGGGTCGCCAAAGGACAGTATATTGGTTATGTAGATAGTGATGATTGGATTGAAGTTGATATGTATAAATCATTATGTAATACTGCACGTGTTTTTGATGTAGATATTGTTATTTGTGACATTGTAGAAAATTATCCACTCCAAGAAGTGAAGAGATCACAGCTTGTCTCGCCTGGTTTGTACAGGAAGGATAGAATGGAAAAAGAAGTATATCCAATTATGCTATATTCGGGTGAGTATTACCGTTTTGGCTTATATCCATCTTTATCTAACAAAATATTTAAAAGAGACCTATTAGAGAAAAATCTCTTTGATGTGGATGATCAAATTTGCATGGGGGACGATGCTGCTTGTACATATCCTAGCTTACTTGATGCAGAAAGTATTTATATATTAGAAAATCAGTATCTCTACCATTACCGTCAGCATTCTTCTTCCATGACGGCTAGTTATGATCAGATGTTTTTTAAAAAAATACTTGTGTTGTATGAACAATTGAAAGTTTTAAAGTACAGGAAAGCAGACCAGGTTCCTAATTTTGCTGAACAACTTCAGTATTATTTTACTTATTTAGTGATGGCAGCGGTGAATAATGAATTGAATAGATTCAACCATAAGCGTTTACATGAAAAGCGTACCTTTATTAAGAAAATGTTGATTCATGAAGCGTTTCATGGATCGTTGCATGCGATTCGGATGACAAATATGCCGCTCAAATCAAAGATCTATACTTGGTTATTAAAGAAAAAACAAATTCTTTTACTTTTCATGTTGAATAGGTTTAAACAGCGGATCAGTGATTGCAAAGGCTTAATTCTTACTTTTACTAAAAGAAAAGGTGCTTACCAGCATGAGAACTAAGAGACTAGTTTTAAATTTAATGTCTAATGTATTACTACAAGTTGTTGCAGCGGTTATTAATTTCATTTTACCTCGACTATTTATGACAACATACGGCTCTGCTACAAACGGGCTTGTTTCGTCGATTAAGCAATTTTTAAGTTATTTAAAAATAGTAGAGGCTGGGGTTGGTAATGCATCTATAGTGGCACTTTATAAGCCACTAGCCAAGGGTGATAAAGACCAAATAAATGGAATTCTTTCAGCGACTAATCGTTTTTATAGACGTTCGGGTTATGTCTTTGTTGGATTAGTCGCCATTTTGGCTATTTGTTATCCGTTATTAGTAGGAGATGAAGTGAATCCGCGAACGGCTCTTTACATGGTACTTATTTTGGGGATTAGTGGCATGTGGGAGTATTTTTTTATAGGGAAATATTTAGTTCTACTGTCGGCAGATCAAAAAAGCTATGTTATTTTTCGCATTCAAACAATGTTGCTTTTTGCGAGTGCACTATTGTCAGTTACTTTGATAGCATTTGGTTTTTCCATCGTCATTGTTGTTGCTAGTTCAAGTGCCATATTGCTACTGGATGTTCTTTTTTTAAGATTGTATGTTAAAAAGAAATATCCATATTTCAATAGTAAAAAACAAGCGAATACGTTAGCAATTAAAGATAAATGGGATGCTTTAATTCATCAAATTGCCTCGTTAGTGGTGTTTAACACGCCGTTTATTTTAATAACGATTTTTCTGGGCTTAACAGAAGTCAGTGTGTTTACAGTTTATAGTATGGTGTTTAATGCAGTCACTTTGTTTATATCCACTTTTTCAGGGGCGATATTAGCAGCTTTTGGAGACATTCTTGTCAAAGAGGATAAGGACGTTCTTCGGAAATATTTTAATCACTTTGAATATATTTTTTATGGCATCATTGCTTTTAGCTACACATGTACAGCTATTTTAATATTGCCATTTATAAAGATTTATACAGCAGGGATTGAAGATGCCAATTACATAAGGCCCTGGTTAGCAATATTGTTTGTCATTGTAGGAGTAGCGAATACAATTCGGATTCCTGCCAATACGTTAGTGAATGCTGCAGGCCATTTTAGAGAGACGAAAAATCGTGCCATTATGGAAGCATTAATCAACCTTGTAGTTTCTCTTGTTTTTGTACAGTTTTTTGGCGCAGAAGGAATATTACTGGGAGGAATTTGTTCATACGGCTATCGTACTTATGATTTAATCATTTATTCTTCTAAAAAGATTTTACAAAATTCACCTAAAGATACTGTCAAAAAAATTGTGCAAAATAGTATTTTTGCACTTACTGCAGCAATACCATTTATATTTTTTATCGAGCTCCATATTACATCTGCAGGTTCATGGCTTGTAGCCGCTATATGTATTTCCTTGTGGACGATGTTTATTTTATTAGTAGGTAATTTTATTATTGAGCCTCAAACAATGCGAGATATTTTGGTGCAATTAAAGAGAACAACTACCAATAGTAAATAATTTTATCCCTGCATTGAGTAAGGTAAGTAGCATAATTGAAAGGCAAATTGATTCCTTTGAAATGGCAGGTGAGGGTGATGAAGCGAGAAGTCAAAGAAATATATTTACTACGATACGTTGCTTGCTTAGGGATTGTGTTAATGCATAGTGTTACGTTGGCATTGAACATGTATGACATAGAAGAAGGTCCACTATTCGTAATCCTGACATCTATTCAGCTGATCTTTATGTTCGGGACACCTCTTTTTATATTTATCTCAGAGTTTGTCATTGCCTATTCCTATTCAGATCGTTTGCCGAAAAAGTTTTATGTAAAACGTTATAAATATATGTTAACGCCATTTCTTTTTATTGGACTACTTGATGCCGTTCTTAAATCAATTGAATTGCCTTCTATTGAATTTGCCAAAAAACTACTACTAAATTATTTGGAAGGTGATTTCCATGGTTATTTTATCGTGATCATTTTTCAGTTTTATATCATTCATCCATTTTTTGTGAAATTTATTGCCTCAAGATACCCTGCCTATAAAGTAATAATGACTGCTTTTATCATTAATTTTGGTTACTTAGCCTTTTTTAATTTTTTGGATCCATTTAAGTATTTTCCTGATTTAGCGTATACTAGTTTACAATGGGATTTTTTTAATAAGATGCCATTTCCTGCGTGGATTGCTTATTTTGCAGTAGCTTATTACTGTGGAAAAAATTATGATAAATTTCTATCGTGGTTACAGCGTTTTCGTTATTTGTTACTAGCAGTATTACTAATCACAGTAAGTCTTTTGCTAATCACTCAATTATCAGGTATTATTACGGAAGTTCATTCAAAGAGAATAGACGTTATCCTTTATACATTCAGTGTAGCTTTTCTGTTATTTTTCATCGCGAGTAACAGAAGAAAAATGCCGAAATTTATCATTTTTATTAGTCGTTATTCCTTCGGTATATATTTATTACATCCCCTAGTTAATAGCCTACTTAAAATTTTTTTAACGAATTTTATCGAAACATTAAGTGTATTTTCTGTCATTGCCATTTCATTTATTGTCAGTCTCAGTTGCTCCATTTGTATAACATATATAATGAGTAGATGGAAATTAGGCGCTTTTTTTATAGGGCAACTCAATACCAATGGGGCCTCATCTAATAAAAAAGATGCACAATTTCCCATCCAGAAATCCTAAATAAACTGGCATTTAAACGTGTAAATGGGGTAAGGCTTGCGATTTACTTTGCGATTGCCAAAGCAAAGATGGTAAACTAAAAGATGTTATTTAGAGAAAGTGTGGTCTTGCATAATGAAAGTTCTATTTATTGGTGATATTGTTGGTTCAATTGGTCGAGATGCGGTGGAAAAATATTTACCTCGCTTAAAAAAGAAGTATAATCCAGATGTTGTGATTGCAAATGGGGAAAATGCTGCGGCAGGACGAGGGATTACTCGTAATATTTATAATAGCTTGCTACAAATGGGTGTAGATGTTATTACGATGGGGAATCATACATGGGACAATAAAGATATTTTTGATTTTATTGATGACGCGGATTACTTAATCCGTCCGGCAAACTTTTCAAGTGAAGCACCTGGTAAAGGTATGGTTCAGATTTCTAAAAATGGCGTGACATTATCTGTCATTAATTTACATGGTCGTGTATTTTTACCGCCACATGAGGATCCGTTTGCAATGGCAGATCAATTGATTGCAGAGGCTCGACAAATATCTCCACTTGTCTTCGTGGATTTTCATGCTGAAGCGACTAGTGAAAAAATCGCTCTTGGTTGGCATTTAGATGGAAAGGCTTCAGCGGTTGTTGGGACACATACACATGTGCAAACAGCAGATGCAAGAATTTACCCGCAAGGTACGGCTTATATCACGGATGTTGGTATGACAGGGCCGTACGATGAAATTTTAGGTATGACGAAGGAAAGTGTCATCTATAAATTCCAAACAAACATGCCATCTCGTTTTGAAGTTCCGAAAAAAGGGCGAGAGGTTTTGAGTGGTTTCTTTGTCGAGATGGATGATCGAACAGGAAAAGCTATTGCCTGTGAACGCATTTATATAAATGAAGACTATCCATTTCAAGGGTAGATAAGTCGAAGAATGTTTTTTTACGTTTCTTTTACGGGGATATAGGTTTCTTTGTCAAACTAGTCTATTTCCGTTTTGCGGAGCATAAAATGTGCTACGGACAATAACTTGAGGTCCAAAAAGGGGGACATGAGTTGTTGAGCGTAAACACTATTCGCGAAACGGGGAGGAATAATTGTGGATTCATTAAAAGTATCATCACGCTCTAATCCAAATTCAGTTGCAGGTGCATTAGTCGCGGTAATCAGAGAAAAAGGGCAGGCAGAAATGCAAGCAGTTGGGGCAGGTGCACTTAACCAAGCCGTGAAAGCAGTGGCCATTGCACGCGGATTTGTAGCGCCAAGTGGCACAGATTTAATTTGCGCGCCGGCGTTTGCCGATATTTTGATTGCTGGAGAAGAACGAACAGCATTAAAGCTGCTAGTGGAAAAACGTATTCGATAAAAAAGTAATGAAGTAAAATGCTCTGTCACATAATATGGTGGCGGAGCATTTTTTCGTTTTCCTGTTTTACATATGATAGATGTCACTTGAAATAGGGGCGTGATTTTGCTTAGATTTGAAAATTACAACTTTATGAACAGGATTTTCAGTCAAAGGTCTGATTTTCGCCTAAATCGTGGAGAAACAATAGTCCAGACGGTTTCTTCGTGTTAAACTTATGAAGGAAAAATAATAGTACACATTGGATTTAAGGAGTTGTTGACATGTTACATCAGCTTTCATGGAAAGTCGGTGGGCAACAGGGTGAAGGGATTGAGAGTACAGGTGAGATTTTCTCAATGGCAATGAATCGTCTAGGTTATTTCCTATACGGTTATCGTCACTTCTCTTCTCGAATTAAAGGTGGCCATACGAATAATAAAATTACAGTTCGTCCAACAGAAGTACGTTCAATTGCGGATGATTTAGATATTTTAGTGGCATTCGATCAAGAAACAATTGATGTCAATTATAAAGAGCTTACAGAAAAGGGTATTATTTTAGCCGATGCAAAATTTGATCCTGTTAAACCAGTGGATTCAAAAGCACCATTATTTGCAGTACCGTTTACAGAAGTAGCAGCAGAGCTTGGTACTTCGTTAATGAAAAACATGGTGGCTATCGGCGCAACTGCATCATTGCTAAACCTAGAAGACGCAGTATTCCAAAATGTTGTCGATGATATTTTTGGTAAAAAGGGCGAAGAAGTCGTACAAAAAAATATGGAAGCCATTACACGTGGTCGTCAAATTATGAATGAGCTGTTAGTTGATCGTATAGGCGAATGGGAGCTTGCACCTGCAGATGGTAAACGTCGTATGTTTATGATTGGGAACGATGCGATAGCACTTGGTGCATTAGCTGCTGGGACACGCTTTATGGCAGCATACCCAATTACACCAGCGTCTGAAATTATGGAATACTTGATTAAAAAATTGCCGAAATTCGGTGGAACGGTCATCCAAACGGAAGATGAGATTGCAGCAGCAACAATGGCTATTGGCGCTAACTTTGGCGGTGTACGTTCCTTTACAGCTTCTGCTGGTCCTGGTCTTTCATTAATGATGGAAGCAATTGGTCTTTCAGGTATGACAGAGCAACCTTTAGTAGTAGTGGATACACAACGTGGAGGCCCTTCAACTGGGTTACCAACTAAGCAAGAACAATCTGACTTGATGGCTATGCTTTACGGTACTCATGGAGAAATTCCTAAAGTAGTCATTGCACCTTCTACAATGGAGGAAGCTTTCTTTGATACGATCCAAGCATTTAACATTGCAGAGGAATTACAATTACCAGTAATCTTAATGACAGATCTACAATTATCTCTAGGTAAACAATCTGTTGAGCCATTTGATTATAATAAAATTGAAATTCGTCGCGGTAAAATTGTGATGGATGATCTTGAGGAAGCGGCAGATAAAGCCTACTTCAAGCGTTACGAAGATACAGAAGATGGCATTTCACCTCGTGTCTTACCAGGTACATTGCATGGTATTCATCACGTTACAGGTGCTGAACATGATGAAACAGGGAAGCCATCTGAGGCAACGGGTAATCGCCAAACTCAAATGGATAAACGCTTCCGCAAATTAGAGAGCTTGAAATTTGATAACCCAGTCTTTGTTAATGCACCACATGAGGAAGCCGATATTTTATTAGTAGGCTTTAACTCAACAAGAGGAGCTATTGAAGAAGTGCAAGAACGACTGAATGCACAAGGAATGAAAGTGAATCATGCCCATATTCGTTTAATTCACCCATTCCCATCTGCAGAAATAGCACCTCTTGTTGCACAAGCGAAAAAGGTGATCGTTGTAGAAAATAACTATACAGGTCAATTAGCTAATATTATGAAGATGAATGTTGGTGGTCACGATAAAATCGCGACAATCACTAAATATAATGGTACACCATTCTTGCCTGGTGAATTAGAAAATCGTGTGAAGGAGTTGACTCGCTAATGGCAACATTTAAGGATTTTCGTAATACAGTGAAACCAAACTGGTGCCCAGGCTGTGGAGACTTCTCAGTACAAGCAGCTATTCAACGTGCTGCTGCAAATGTCGGCATAGAACCAAATGAACTTGCTGTCATTTCGGGAATTGGATGTTCAGGTCGAATTTCAGGGTATATCAATTCTTATGGATTCCATGGTATTCATGGTCGTGCACTTCCGATTGCACAGGGATTGAAAATGGCTAATCGTGATTTACATGTTATCGCTTCTGGTGGTGATGGTGATGGATTTGCTATTGGTATGGGGCATACAATTCATGCCATCCGCCGTAATATTGATATAACTTATATTGTAATGGATAACCAAATTTATGGTTTAACAAAAGGTCAAACATCTCCACGTTCAGCTGCTGGATTTATTACAAAATCTACACCAGGTGGAGCTRTYKMKSYRWCWTTKMRWCCMTTMSMSRNMSMRTTMRYARGTKGTGCAACATTTGTGGCGCAGGGCTTCTCTACAGATATTAAAGAATTAACAGCACTAATTGAAGCTGGTATTAACCATAAAGGTTTCTCATTTATCAATGTCTTTTCACCTTGTGTAACGTATAACAAAGTGAACACATATGATTGGTTTAAAGAAAATTTAACAAAATTAGCAGATGTTGAAGGTTATGATCACTCAAATCGTGGTATGGCAATGCGTACAGTGATGGAACACGAGGGGTTAGTAACAGGCATTATTTATCATGATACGGAAACAACGTCGTATCAAGAAAAAGTACCTGGCTACTCTGAGTTACCATTAACAGATATCGATATCAAAATGAGCGAAAATGATTTTAATGATTTAGTAAAAGAATTTATGTAAAATTGATGAGATCGAAGCATTTGGAATGAAGTCATTCCAAATGCTTTTTTTATGCTTTAGTAATCGATCGCAAGTAAGTAATTGTTATGGAATCCTTATAAAATCCTTATATTTATTTTTTACACTAAGGTCATCGAAAGGATGATGCCTAATTATGAAAGATTTGATATTGAAAACAAACAATCTGAATAAAGCGTTTAAAGGACAAAACATTGTAGATAATTTATCGTTAGAAATTAAACGTAATTCAGTTTATGGCTTACTTGGACCTAACGGAGCGGGAAAATCTACAACCTTAAAGATGATAACGGGCATGCTACGACCTAATGCTGGAGATATCATTTTTAATGGACATCTATGGTCAAGAAAAGATTTGCAGGATATCGGGGTCTTAATTGAAACACCACCCTTGTATGATAATTTAACAGCTAAAGAGAATCTAAAAGTTCGAACGATAGCGTTAGGCATACCACAAAGTCGGATTGACGAAGTATTGGAGATTGTAGATTTAACGAATACGGGGAAAAAACGAGCAGGTCAGTTTTCTTTAGGGATGAAGCAACGATTAGGTATAGCAATTGCGCTGTTAAACAAACCGAAACTGTTAATTTTAGATGAGCCGACAAATGGTTTGGATCCAATCGGTATACAAGAGCTTCGTAAGCTCATTCGCTCCTTGCCAGAACAAGGTATCACTGTTATATTGTCTAGTCATATTTTGCATGAGGTAGAACAAGTTGTGGATGATATTGGCATTATTGCTGGTGGCAAGCTTGGCTATCAGGGACCAGCTCCACAAGGTCATGAATTAGAGTCACTCTTCATGCAGGTTGTTACTGCCAACAGAAAGGTAGGTCATTAGTATGTTAGCCATCATGAAAGCAGAACAATTAAAATGGAAGCGAACTTTTATTCCCAAACTACTGTGGCTTACGCCACTTATAACCTTACTTATAGGCGCTGTACTGATGGGAGGTGAATATTTTCAAACAGGAGCTTATAACTGGTGGTATACGATGCTTCTGCCAGGTGCACTGACGATTTGCTGTGCCTTAGTGATCGAAAAAGATAAGAAGTTGAAATACCATAGTATACTTGCACTACCACTTGGCCTCAAAAAGGTTTGGTTGGGAAAAATACTTTCATCAGGTGTATGGCTTTTCATTATCACTATTATGTTCTTTGGAGGAATTACAGTAGGGGGATGGCTATTTGATCATAGCTTACCAATAACAAGCAGCTTATTAAGTTCTCTAATTATTTTCGTAACGTTTTTGTGGCAAATTCCCTTATGTCTTTTTCTGGCAGCTAAATTAGGAACCTATTTGGCTATTTTGCTCAATGTAGTTGCCAATATCGTAGGGATTGTAGTATTTGCTGATGGAGAGCTATGGTATTGCTATCCTTTTGCAATAGGTGCACGTCTATTATGCTCAACTCTCGGTATATTACCAAATGGTCTACCAGTACCTGAGGGTAGTTCTTTACTCAATAACGATGTTATATTTCCTGGATTATTGATAACGATCACTTGGTTTATCATAATCACTTCACTCACGACAAAGTGGTTTCAAAAAAGGGAGGCCAAATAGCAAATGGACATGTTACGATTATTGAGAGCAGAAAGTCTTAAAACAAGACGAACTCCATTACTACTTACACATCTACTTGTCCCCATTGCTATTTCTGGATTGTTTTTAGCTTACTATTCCTATTCACCATGGGATTTTCACGGAAAAGTAACTGCCTATTTTCAAGGCCTAGCGTGTGGACTACCTATGATTATAGGATTAGTATGTGCAATGGCATCCGATCAGGAGGCGAAGGCAGGTCATTATCAAAGCATGCTAGTCTCAACAAAAATAAAAATAAAGGCATACTTGAGTAAGCTTATATTATTATTGATGTATAGCTTTGGAGCCATCTTTATGTCTGTAGCTATTTTTAGTATGGGCTTTAGAGAATTATTACATGAAGTAGATTTTGACTATTTATTTTATAGTGTTGCTGCCTGTATTTTATTCAGCAGTCATATTATTTTTTATATTTTACATTTATTTGTAAGCTTCCAATTTGGAAAAGGTGCTTCGATTGGTTTAGGCATTGTAGAAGCCCTGCTGGTCGCTTTGTTGCTTACTGGTTTAGGTGATGCTATTTGGCCCTTTTTACCGTATGGATGGAGCGGTCACTTTGTTTCTTTATGGATTTTAACTTCGGCGGGCACAAATTTAACATTGCTCGAAGGAAGTATCCAAACTAGTATAATATGGTGCTTAGCTGGAAGCATACTGGCTTTTGCATTATCTTGCCTATGGTTTTGGAGATGGGAAGGTAGAGCAGCTGAATAGTAGGAATGGATGGTTGAGGATAAATTATGGCAAATATATTAGTAGTTGATGATGAAATTGATATTTTAATGCTGGTTAAAAATGCACTACATAAAGATAATCATTTAGTAAATATTGTGTTTAATTCGACAGAGGTAGAGAAGATGGATCTAGGCTTCTTTGATCTAATCTTACTTGATGTGATGATGCCTGCTATTGATGGCTTTACGCTATGTAGGCAAATTCGCCATGCGGTAGATTGTCCGATTCTTTTTCTTACCGCTAAAACCTTAGAGGAAGATATTATGTTTGGTCTTGGCTTAGGTGCAGATGACTATTTAATCAAACCTTTTAGTATTGGCGAACTACGGGCAAGGGTAAATGCTCATATTCGACGTGAAAATAGAGAGAAACGGAATGTTCTTTATCATGGTAAAGTTCATTTTAATCTTTCTGGTAAAGAACTATTTGTTCAAAATGAGAGGATTCCGTTAACCAAAAGTGAGTATGAAATATGTGAATTTTTAGCGCGTCATCGCGGGCAAGTTTTTTCTAAAGAACAAATATACGAAACGATTTTTGGATTTGATGGCAAAAGTGACAGTACAGCGATAACAGAGCATATTAAAAATATTCGTTCAAAGCTGCATGCATTTGATATAGAAGTCATTGATACGGTTTGGGGGATTGGCTATAAGTGGAAACCGTAAAACCGAGGAAAGGAACACGTCTGCATACATTTTTTCTGAGATATTTATTTTTTCTGTGCATTGGCATCATTCTTTTAGTGGCACTATTAATAGGTCTATTTATGTTTGCCTTTTCAGCTAATATTATTTTACCTGCAAATTATGCAGAGGCACAAATCACGTTAGCAAAAGATCGAATTGCTACAAGCAGCTCGGTAACGGATGCGATGATCCCTGACCTTGTAGAATATGCAGTGGTTTCAAACCAGGGAGAGTTTATTTCAGGCAATTTAACTAAAGAAGAGGCTTCCTATGCATGGCAGTTAAAACAAAAAGGAGAAAAGCAGGGAAGTTCTCGATTTTATGCATTTATTGAGCGCGAACAGGAAGTATGTATTTTACGCTATAGTTTAGTACCTGAGTATCGCTCTGCTATCATAAGAAATTATTTACCTAATCCGCAATTAACAGTTTTATTAGTTTTTATTATTGGAGTTGTTGTACAAGCAGCGGTACTTGCTGTTCATTTTGGCAGAAGACTAAAACAAAAAATGATGGGCTTACAAGAAGCTATTGAAAAAATACAACATCAAAATTTGGCATTTCATTTACAACCGTCTGGAATCCAAGAAATTGATGATATTGCTCTTTCTTTTGAACAAATGAAGGAAGCATTAAATACTTCTTTGACACAGCAATGGCGGGCAGAAAGATTGCGCAGAGAACAAATATCAGCACTGGCACATGACCTGAAAACACCATTGACGATTATTCGGGGAAATGCCGAACTTTTATTGGACACCGCCCAAGATGAAATGCAAAAAGAATTTAACCATTATATATTAAAAAATACGGTTGAAATTGAAAAGTTCACAAAGCAATTAATGGATCTTTCGAATGTGGAGCAAGGTATTGTCACCTCAAAATCAAATGTCGCCATGCATTCTTTTATTCAACAGGTCGAACAACAAATGAAAGCTCTTGCTTTAGAAAAAAATCTTGAAGTTAGTGTAGAAATGGTCAGGCTACCTACTTCCATTATGATAGAGGAAGAGCTTTTTTATCGGGCTCTATTAAATGTGATTGTCAATGCAGTTGAGCACACACCAAATAACGGCAAAGTCACTTTATCTGTTGAAGGAAAGGGGGATGTTATTCATTTTACTGTGAAAGATAGTGGTACTGGTTTTTCAGCAAAAGATTTAAAAGAGGCTACCAAACAATTTTATCGTGGAGACCCAAGTAGAAATACAACAGATCATCATGGTATGGGCCTTTATATTGCAGAGTCAGTTATTAAAAAGCATGATGGGGTAATAACACTCGCTAATGATTCGATAACGGGTGGAGGAAAAGTGACAGTCACTATTCCTGTTATGAGGATGGAGTAACAGTTTATTTTTTCCAATTTACTGCGGGTAGAAATCAAAGTCATTGCTCTAATGAAGTCCTTCATGTTACCCTAGTAATAAATTTAGTCCTTTTTATTGGAAGTAAGGTTTTACAACTAACTATCCTTATAAAGGGCTTTTTTTATAGAAAAAAGTTTTAAGGGTACTTAAATGGAGGAGTTTTTTTTATGGCAGAAAGAGGTAGACCAAAAGGCGCAAGTGGAGAAGAAAGTCGCGCATTATTACTTGAAATTGCAGCGAAAGAGTTTGCGCAGCATGGATATCATGAAACGAAGGTGAGTACGATAGTAAAAAGTGCATCATTAAGTCAGCCTACTTTTTACCTGTATTTTAAAAATAAAGAGTCCATTTTTGAAGAATTAGAGAATCTTTTTCGTTTACGAATGATGGATTTAGCCAAAAAAAGCCGCTTACAGCCTGCATTAGAGCAAGCAACAGTAAAATCACGTATTATCCATAATGTTAAGGAATTATTAGCGTTTTTTGCTAAAAACCCAAATTTAACAAGAATTGGATTATATTTATCGACAAAGGCTGATGAAATAAAGGCACAAATCGTCAAGCAAATTAAAGAGAATCTGGATTATGAAGTAGATGCTGGCTATTTTCGGAAAGATTTAGATACACATATAGTTGCAGAGAGCTTAATAGGTATTATTGAGCGATTAACATTTGTTCAATTACTGCCAAAGCAAAAAAAGCCAGAAGAGATAGCCACTGATATTGTGAATTTATTAATAGATGGTATGTTGGATAGGGGAAGTCATGACTAATAATCAACCACTTCATAATTTTAAAAAAAGAAAATACTGATTTTTTCTTTTTTTAAAGTTGAATATTACTTTTGAGTAATATAATATTAGGAATATGTAGTGATTACCATTAGTATTTCAAATGGTTCACTCAATTAAAGAAGAAAAGAGGAGGTGAATGGAATGATGTATCCACCAATGCCATATGTAGGAGATAAAGGTGGCCGTATTACTGTTAAGTAATTATTACTTAAGGGTCTGGCTTATTTAGTCAGACCTTTATCTTTTAAATGAAGAGACTGTTTAATATGCTTGAACAGAGTAAGTTAGAAAATGTAACTTTCTACTACAGAAAAGAAGGTATAAAGCAATTGATTGGTCAATTAGCAACTGTAGATGGATTAGTGAAATTTCAGGGGACAAGGGGTGTTTTTGGAAAGATTTAGTTACACATATGGGTTTCAGAGTGTTTTAGTGAATTGATTGAATGATTAGCATTCATTCAATTGTTGCCAAAGTAAAAAGCCAAGAGATAGATAATTGTAACTTTAGTAATAGAAAGGATATTTACTAGAGAAAATAGAGGAAATAACTATATAAAAGAAAATGATTTTTCTTTTATATAGTTGAATATTACTTTTGAGTAATATAAAATTGCTTATTGTTATTTTATATCAAGATGTAGAAAGAAGGATCTATGAGTACCAAAATAACATCTCTGTTAACGTTCATCCAGATTTTTTAGGATCAAATCAAACCTTCTAAACTACTGTAAAAATCGATGGGGCTTTAAATAGACTTAGTGAATGAGTGACACCATTAAGAAGAAGGAAGATTGTACATGGGAGTGATGTTTAATGTTTAATATGTAAAATTAATCCAAAATAGAGTCGCATTTTGCTTTTATAGCAATTTAAAATTTTTAAATAATATAATTATCGTATATGTTTGTTATTCGTATATGCATTAGAACATGATTGATGTAAGAGAGTGCTCCTATTCTTTTTCAATCACATATTGGTAGAAGTAAAATGTATAGAAAGAGGAGAATGCTATGAGAAAATGGCAGCAGGCAGTATCGGTATTTGTCATCTATTTGTTAATGGCACAGATTGTAGTTGGTAGTTTCCCAGTGTATGCTGAAACGAATGATCATGAACAGCCCATACTAACTGTCACACTCACAACAGATGGAGAGCCTTATATAGATGGTGACATTGCTTCAAGTCCTGTTACTATTCAAGCGACAACAACTACAGTTGATAGTGCTAGTCTACAGATAGAGACTTCTAACGACAAAGGAAATACATGGACAGTATTCAATACTTTAACGCCACTTGTTTTAACAGATGCAGGGGACTATCATATTTGGTTTAGAATCATTGGGCAATCCGCCATTAGTAAGCATGTAATTCGCATCGCAGAACAAAAGCCATCGTTATTGTCAGCAGGTAACTCTATTATTTATGTGGACGCAACTGCTACTGTTGGGAATAATGATGGTACAAGTTGGGACAATGCATTTCAAGATTTACAATCCGCTTTACATAGCGCACTAAGTGGACAGCAAATCTGGATTGCCCAAGGAACATACACACCAACTAGAAAAATGGATGTAAATGATTCACGCAGCGTAGCATTCCGAATGAGAAATGGTGTGGAAATTTATGGCGGTTTTAAAGGTGATGAAGAGACATTAGCGCAGCGAGATTTTAACACATACAAAACTATACTAAGTGGAGCACTTCCTAGTGGAGAAAATGCCTATCATGTATTTTATCATCGATATGACCCTGATGTAAGTGTATTAAATGAAACAGCCATTCTCGATGGTGTCACCATTACGGGAGGTTTTGCTAATAAGGGGACGCATATGTATGGTGGTGGGATGTACAATAGCGATGGCAATAACCCACTCTTAAGAAATGTCCTATTTACCGGGAATAAGGCACAGGGAGATGGTGGAGGCTATGGAGGTGCTATGTATAATACTAGAGGAAGTAACCCGATTTTAACAAATGTTCTATTTAATGGAAATGAAGCGTACCTAGGTGGCGCTATCTACAATGCTAGTAGTAGTCCAAGATTAAGTGGTGTCAAATTTGATGGAAATAAAGCGACTGGCTATGGAGGCGCTATCTATAATGGTGGTAGCAGTAGTCCGACTTTAACAAATATAACATTTACTAGCAATGAAGCAGTATACGGAGGTGGTATATACAACGGTAACGTGAGTAATCCCATCTTAACGGAAGTTGAATTTAATAGAAATAAGGCAACTCAACATGGTGGTGGCATGTACAATTATGCCAATAATCCAACTTTAACAAACGTAACCTTTAATGAAAATGAAGCTACTTTTTATGGAGGTGCTCTATACAATGATGCTAGCAGTCCCAACTTAATGGAGGTAACATTTAGCGAGAATAAGGCGGAGTATGGAGGAGGGATGTTTAATACTGGTAGCAATAGTAGTCCACTATTGAAAAATGTGCTATTCAATAAAAATCAGGCAAGTCAGTTAGGAGGA
The DNA here is from genome assembly GCF_044986265.1 of Lysinibacillus sp. S1. Lineage (NCBI taxonomy): Bacteria > Bacillati > Bacillota > Bacilli > Caryophanales > Bacillaceae > Lysinibacillus > Lysinibacillus sp. S1. The sequence goes on along the minus strand of NZ_CP173154.1, from coordinate 1,525,573 downwards.
GGGATGTTTAATACGAACTATAGTATCCCAAGCTTAACTGATGTAACGTTTGATCAAAACAATGCAATCAATGGGGGCGGCATGCACAATACCAATAGTAGCCCGATGATGACAACTGTAACATTTCGTGAAAATAAGGCCGGTTATGGTGGAGGGGCTATGTCTAATGATGGTGTCAGTAATCCAATTTTAACGAATATGCTATTCATTGGAAATGAAGCGTATATTGGGGGCGGTATGTTCAATGATGGCAGTAGCAGCCCCAATTTAAGAAATACGTTATTTACTGGCAACAAGGCAGATTTTGATGGTGCTACTATAAGTACTGACTCTCCAACTAGTAATATCATCTTAACGAATGTGACCATCAGTGGCGATGTTCCGAAATATGGAGTGGGTGCTATTTCTGGAGGTGGCTCAGCTAGTAAAATTCAAAATAGTATTATTATCGGAAATAACAAGAAAATTGCCTTTTATAATTATAAAGGTAAAGTTGAAAATAGCTTGCTCGATGTGGAAGTAGGAAAGAACATAAGAGGGAAACTATTTGATACGACTGGGACGGCTGTTGATACGCCCACTTATCTGCCAACAGATGTGTTTATGGATTCAAGCAAGAAAGATTATCGCTTAAAAGCAGATTCTCCAGTAATAGATCAAGGGAATGCTAGTTATCCTGAATTAGCAGATATAACAACAGACCTTGCTGGGAAAAAACGTGTGCAAGGAGCGGCGATTGATTTAGGCGCGTATGAAGTGCCAAATTATTATAACATTATCTACGATGCAAATGGAGCAACGGGAGGCAGTGTGCCACAAGATGATCAGAAATATGAAGAAAATGCCCTTGTGACAGTGAAGGTTAATAGCGATAATCTTGTGAAAACAGGCTATACCTTTAAAGGCTGGAATACACAAGCAGATGGTAAAGGCACAGCATATGCAGTGGATGATACCTTCCCAATGGGTACAGATAATATTATATTGTATGCGGAGTGGGTAGCTAACCAAACATATACAGTCAAATATGATGCAAATGGCGCAACAAGTGGTATAGTGCCACAGGATAGTCCATTATATGAGGAAAATGAAAAAGTGATGGTACAAGGAAATAGTGGAAATCTAGTAAGAACAGGCTACACATTCAAAGGCTGGAATACACAAGCAGATGGTAAGGGAATATCCTATGCCGAAAATGCAACCTTTCAAATGGGAAAAGCCGATGTCATCTTGTATGCCCAGTGGACAGCGAACCCAACTTATACAGTCATATATAATGCAAATGGTGCAACAAGTGGGACAGTGCCAAAGGATAGTACATTATATGAAGAAAATGAAACAGTAATGGTACAAGGAAATAGTGGAAATCTAGTAAGAACAGGCTATACTTTTGCGGGCTGGAATACAGCACAGGATGGTAAGGGTATAGCCTATATAGCAAATACGCCTTTAATAATAGGTGAGGCAGATATAATTTTGTATGCTCAATGGATAGCGAATTCTTCAACACCTGGTGGAGGTAATGCCAATGGTCCTTCAATGCCGCATGGAGGTAGTGCTTCTCATCCATCAACGTCTATTCAAATATCCTTCGAGACAAATGGTGGCCTATCTTTAGAGGACATGGAGATTACCTATAATACAAGAGTCAGTGATTTACCTGTACCAACAAAGGAAGGTTTTCGTTTTGACGGTTGGTATATAGATAAAGCGCTAACGATACAATGGGCTGAAGATACGCTTATGAGGGAGAATTTAACGCTCTATGCAAAATGGATAATATTGCCAACAAAAGAACCGAAAGAACCACAGCAATCCCCACAGTCAAAGCCTTCCGTGGTGACTTTCGAAGATATCGAAAACCATTGGGCACAGGATATGATTGAGGCATTAGCAACGCAGGGCATTATTAAAGGATATGAAGATGGTACTTTCCGACCGAATGAATCAATTAGCCGCCAGCATGTTGCCTCATTATTCACACGTGCTTTTGAATTCGAGGTGATTCGCCCAACAGCAGCCTTTTCGGATGTAGCACCAAACCATATGTACTATGATGCGATTATGACCTTACAGCAGGCAGGCATTATTGATGGAGCGGATGGAGCATTTCGTCCAACAGACAATATTACACGGGCACAATTAGCTAAAATTTTAGCAAATACACTACAACTGAAATCAGAAGGTAAGAGTTCTTTTAAGGATGTAGATAGCAATCATTGGAGTGTTGGCTATATTGCGGCATTAGAGCGAGCAGAGATTACATTAGGGGATAATGGCAAGTTCCACCCTGAAGCTTCTGTGACAAGAGCCCAATTGGCGGTTTTTATATACCGAGCAATGCAGCAATAAAAATGATTTTTTAGGCGTGAGGCTATCTAACAGCTTCGCGCCATTATACTATGAAAGAGTAATATTTTTGTTGAATATTACTTTTGAGTAATATAAAGTAGTGAATAGATAGTGAGGGTAATTCTGATGAATCACTAAATAAAGAAGAAGGAGGGATTCGATGCAACAACCGTTAAAAAAGTGGAAGCTATTGTTAGTCACTAGTGTTGTTATTATTTTATGTAGTTTGGGCTTGTTACCAAATGCAACAAAGGCAGCAGAAATTACAGTTAATGGAGAGGTTCTATCCTATATCCAATACCTAGAAGGAGATTCTGCAGGGATTCTCCATATATATAGTGGAGATTATTTAACAAAAAATTTTACCGATAGAGATAGTTTACCGACAGATGCGAAATGGATAACATTTTTTCCAATTACTCTGCCATTAGATAATGGTATAGAATACATGTTTAGTCGTGATGGAAAATCTGTAGAAAAGCAGTATGTTCACAATTGGACTGATATTCCTTCTGATGTTAAGTGGATAACAGTAAGTAATTTTGATGGTGATATTGGGAGTGGGAAAAACCCAATAACGAATCAAAAATACCGCTATAGTGTAGATGGTGTAAATATTGTGGAAAGTGCTACCGTTCCTGCTAATGCTTTATGGGCTAATTTAAGCTACTATGAAACCATTTCTAATGGAACACATAAACGTTTAAGGTATGAAAAAGTGAATTACACATTAAAATTAAATCCAACACCACCAGTGATCAATTTAACAAAGTCCCCTACAGGATGGACAAATGGTGATGTTACAGTTACGGCAAATATTAGTAGTGAAAGTGATTTGAAGATTCAAAAGTGGGATTATGGCATTCAAAATGAATCATATTTTAATACAGCTGGAAACTCATTAGTAGATTCTTTTGTTAGTATAGATCAAAATCGAACGATTACGTGGTATGCAAGGGATATTTTATTAAATTCAACTGTTCAAACGATTACTATTGATAATATCGATAAAGATGCACCAATCATTACAAGTGGCAATATGACCATAATTACCAATCAGAAATTAGAAGTTCCAATTACCATTACTGATAGTAAAAGTGGAGTGAAAACGAAGAAATGGGCATTTGGAAATCAAAATGAATCTTATTTTTTGACGGGAGGAAATCCGTTCACTGAGAATAAAATTGTTGTGGATAATTTTGGGACATATACATTGTTTGCGGAAGATCATGCAGGAAATAAGTCAATCTCCACCGTGCATTTATATTCAGCGGATTTAGAGGGCTTACATTTAAATGAAGGAACGCTTTCTCCACAATTTTCTAAAAAAATACTTTCTTATGATGTCAATGTAATGAACACAGTTTCAACCGTTACAGTGATACCAAATGCTATAGATTCAACTGCAACAGTTAAGGTTAATGGGAATCTAGTCAGTAGTGGTGCAACATCAGCTACAATTCCCCTTAATGTTGGAAGTAATACAATATTAATAGAAGTAACAGCTTTAAATAGCACAAAAAAGACATACCAAGTGAAAGTAACGCGGGCGCTATCAAGTAATGCTAATCTAATTAGTCTTACTTTAAGCTCAGGAATACTATCTCCTGAAATTAGCTCAGGAGATAGCAATTATACAGCAAGCGTAGAGAATGCCATTACTAGTTTAACAATAACACCAACAACAGCAGATGCTACAGCTAAAATAAAGGTGGACGGGCATGCGGTGAGTAGTGGCATAGCATCAAATCCGATTCCGCTGAATGTAGGACAGAATACGGTAACAATCGAAGTAACAGCAGAAGATAACACAACGCAGAGGACCTATACAATTACGATAACGAGATTCCCATCGAATAATGCTAACCTGAGTGATCTCACTCTAAGCACGGGGTCATTCCTTCCTGTATTTAATGGGGGAGATTTCACCTATACAGCAAGCGTAGAGAATGCTATTACTAGTTTAACAGTAACACCAACAGCAGCAGATGCCACAGCTAAAATAAAGGTGGACGGGCATGCGGTGAGTAGTGGCACAGCATCAGATCCGATTCCGCTGAATGTAGGACAGAATACGGTAACAATCGAAGTAACAGCAGAAGATAACACAACGCAGACCTATACAGTAACGGTAACGAGATTCCCATCGAGTAACGCAAATTTAAAAAGTCTAACGTTGAATTATGGAAATTTGAAGCCGTCATTTGATTCTCAAATTGAAAAATATTCAGTTAATGTTGATGTAAATGTGAATAGTATAGATTTAACACCAATACTGGATGACCATGATGCAACGCTGATGATTAATGGAATACCAAGCAGCAGTGGAAAGAAAATGACAGTGTCACTAAACTTCGGGGCAAATACTATTTTACTAGAAATAACAGCACCAGACGGGGTTACGAAAAAGAAATACAAAGTTGAAATATATCGTGAACAGCTACCAGCACCCGTAGATTCACCACAAATTCCAGGAAACTCAGCGCCTGTAGAGCCAGCAGCACCAGCACCAATAGAGCTTCCTCAGCTGGTACCGACTGATCCTAAGCAACCGCAAGAGCCCATTACAGATATTATCTTTTCAGACGTGCCCGTGCATCATTGGACTTACACAATGATTGGTGATTTTGCTAAACGTGGATATATTACAGGGTATGTGGATGGTACTTTTAAACCAAATGATCCGATTTCTCGTCAGCATGTTGCGTTAATATTTTCCCGTATTTTTAAACTAAATCCCATACAGGAAGCACAAACATTTAAGGATATTCCACTAAATCATCGGTATTATGAAACCATCAAGTTGGTGCAACAAGCTGGTCTGTATCAAGGTATTAACGGATACTTTAAGCCAAATGAAAATATGACACGTGCTCAAATAGCGAAAGTATTAGCTATAGCATTAAACTTATCACCAACGAGCACACATACATTTAAAGATATTCCATCAACACATTGGGCACATGACTATATTATCGCTCTGGCGGCAAATGATATTGCGTTAGGGGATAACGGTTACTTTAAACCAGAATCTTCAGTAACACGTGCCCAATTTGTAGCATTTTTATACAGAGCCTTACAACAATAATAAAATCCAACATGGTTCATATTTGTATAATTTTGTTAATCAACATGTGTGATTATGGGATAAAGGGGATGTTATGAGAAGAACATGGCAACAAGTGGTTTCGTTATTTGTCATCAGGTTGTTACTTATACAACCTGTGTGTGGTAATGTGACCGTATTTGCAAATATAAATGAGACACTTCATTTTACAATTACAACAGAATCCATCATCAGGTGACAATAAATACAAATGGTGGTACAATACTTCCGCCATTAGAGGTTGCTTATAATACAAAAATAAGTGATTTACCTTTGCCTACCAAAGATGGTTTTCGCTTTGGAGGCTGGTATGAGGATGCAGCATTTAAAATTAAGTGGGATGAAGATACAGTTATTCGAGAGAATTTAGTAATATATGCAAAGTGGATACCTTTGCCAGTGTACGAATCAGACACACCGCAGCACTGGTAAGGTTCGATGATATGGATAGCCATTGGGCAAAAGAGATAGTCGAGGAACTAGCGACACTAGAGATTATCCAAGGTTATGAACATGGGACTTTCCGTCCGAATGAACCAATTAGTCGAATGCATGTAGCAGTATTATTTGCTTGCACCTTCGAGTTTGAATCAATTCGCTCAGCAAAAGTCTTTTCTGATATAGCACCAAAACCTATCTACTATGAAGAGATCAACACGCTACAGCAAGGGGGAATTATTGATGGGTGGGGTGACACATTCCGACCATTAGAAGCTATTACATGTGCACAAGTAGCAAAAATTTTAGCAAAAACATTACAACTAACTTCTGAGGGTACAAGTTCATTTAGTGATGTTTCTAGTAATCATTGGAGCATGGATTATATTGCAGCACTAGAACAGGTTGAGATTGCATTGGGGAGTAATGGTGAATTTTATCCCAAAACGCCAGTAACACGTGCCGAGCTAGCGACCTTTTTATTCAGGGCACTCCAATTTTAACTATCTTTTGTGTAATCTAACAGCTTCACATCGTTATGAACACTGTAAAGTCGAATATTACTTTAAGTAATATAGATTAGCGATGAATAGATATTTTTATAATCACATTTGAAAGCTCATTAATTTAAAGAAGAAAAGTAATGGATATTACGTATAGCAACAAAGGGTAAAAATATTTTCTATTTGTAAATAGTCCAATAGATAGAAGAAATTATAAGTTAAATTAGTCTATTATTAGAAGTAGAAAAAACTGATTTTTCTATTTTTCTAGTTGTATATTACTTTAAAGTAATATAGAATCAAAAATAAGCAGTGATTATCATTAGCTTATCTGATGGTTGTTCACTCAATAGAGAAAAGAAAGTGAGGTGAAAAGTAATGATGTTTCCTCCAATGGGTTTCCCAAAAGGCGATACAAAGCCATTCGGTAAATAATTATTACCTCAAGGTCTGACTTTTTAGTCAGACCTCATCTTTTGAAATTTAATCAGGGAAGGCTGTTTACCATGCTTGAACCAATATATGAATTAGAAAATGTAACTTTCTACTATAAAAAAGGTAAATTTAAAGCAAATAATGGCATTTCATTGACTATATATAAAGGTGAAATAATTGGATTATTAGGCCCGAATGGTGCAGGAAAAACGACATTGATAAAGCAAATGATAGGACAGCTAGCACCAACAGAGGGATCCGTGAAATTTCATCAACAAGAAGTATCTAAGAATCCGAAGTATGTATTGAAACAGACTGCTTATTATTCACAGGAGACTTTTGCTTTATCATTTTTAAAAACATGGGAAGCCATTTATTTTACGGGTAGATTAAAGGGGCTTTCCAAAAAAGAGTCGAAGCAACAGACAGATAATATTTTGCTGAGGTTAGACATGGAAGCTTATCGAGATAAGCTACTGTCAAAGCTTTCGGGTGGTCAAAGAAGACTCATTAGTTTAGGAGCAACTTTGATTGGTCAGGCATCTGTTATGATTTTGGATGAGCCTACAAATGAGCTGGATCCATTAAAACGGAAATTAGTATGGGACATCATTCGTGAGCTTAACCAAAAGGGTACAACAATTATTTTAGTCACTCACAATATTTTGGAAGCTGAAAAAGTTGTTCATCGTGTAGCTGTTATAGATAACGGAAAGCTTTTAGCCATTGACCATGTCGAAAAGCTAAAGAGAAGAGTAGACCAAAGAATGCGTTTAGAAATTTATGCACAGGAGGCCTCTATTCACAATATCAAAGACAGACTGAAAGATTTTGGACAAGCAGAATTAGTAGAGGATACAAAACTCACGATGTTAATCGAGAAAAATATGGTTCGTACTATTGTTGAAATAATACAGGATGAGACATTGAACATTAACCAATACTCTCTGTTTCCACCAAGTCTAGAAGATGTCTATTCACTACTTCAAGAACAGCAAAGGAGTGAATAGTTAATGAATGCCTTTAGTCAATTCTTTGTTGAATTACTTATTTTATTTCGTATACAAATAGCTATTGTAAGGCACCAATTATTATGGATTATTGCAATGTCTTCCATTTTCCCAATAGTTACTTTAGTTTTTCTAGAATTTTTACTGGGTGAATCTAGCTCTGAACAATTGGCACGATTAATTATCGGTAATATGATTTTTAGTATTCTATTAATGGGGATGAATATTCTAGGGCAGGATATCTCGTATCAAAAATTTGGGGGCTATTTTACATATTACTCATCCCTTCCCATTCGAAAGGTTAATTTTATTTTATCTTTGTTGTTTTATGGTATTTTAACTTCCTTACCTTCGTTTATTATTGTATTTACGTTTGGTCAGCAAATTTATGGGGTGAATCTTCATTTTGAGTGGCTTTTACTACCAGTTGCTTTATTGGCGATTTTTAGTGTAGTAGGCATTGGTGTATTAATGGGTTTTTTATCTCCAAATCCTCAATTTACAAATATTGTAGCGCAATTTTTGTTGATGTTTGTTACTTTCTTAACACCAGTTATGATTGAACTGAAAGACCTTCCCATCGTTCTGCAGTGGATTTCCTACGTGTTACCTACAACATATGTAGCGAATGTATTACACGGTATGTTAACTGTTGGATGGACCAATTCTACATTCATAGATGTTCTTATCTTACTTATTTTTTCCTGTTTTTCTTATCTATTGATCAGTAAAAAAATACATTGGCGTGTTCAATAAATTATTTGAATAGGGAGTTAAATTTATAATGAAAACTTTTGAAACTAAGATAGATCAGTATGCTGAATTGGTCATAAAAATAGGTATTAATATTCAACAAGGACAGACTTTAGTGATTTCTGCCTCGATAGCTGCTGCTGATTTTGTTCGGAGGGTTTGCCGACATGCCTATCTCAATGGTGCACATTATGTTTATATAAAGTGGATTGATGAAGAGCTTGCTCGAATTGAATTTGAATATATGACAGAGCAAGGCTTAGCCTATACACCAGATTGGCTTGTGAAGGGGTATGAAGAAATGGCGAGTAGTGGTGCCGCTTTTCTTTATATTATTTCACCCCACCTGCAAAATATGGAGGGAATAGACCCTGTTAAGGTAGAAAAAGCAGAGTATGCTTCTGCACTTGCTTTTCGTTCTTTTACCGAAAAATTGATTAAAATGCAAGTTAGTTGGACTGTTATTGTTTATCCGACGGAGCAATGGGCAGCATCTATTTTCCCTGACTTAGAGCCCAAAAATGCTCTTGAGGAATTATGGGAAAAGTTTTTTGAAATACTAAGATTAAATGAAGAGAGCCCACTACAAGCTTGGGAAAAGCATGTTGAAACATTAAATAAAAGGGCCACGTTATTGAATGAAAAGCATTTCCGTTATTTACATTTCATTAGCGAAGACACAAATCTAAAAATAGAGCTACCACAAAATCATCGTTGGGTTAATGGCTTGGAAACGAATGACAAGGGAAGCTCATTTATTTGTAATATGCCGACTGAAGAAATTTATACGACACCACTCAAAAAAGGAGTAAATGGAATAGTCAAAAATACAAAGCCATTAGTTTATGAAGGGCAGATCATTGATCAATTTACACTTACATTTAAAGATGGTGAAATTATTGATTTCTTTGCAGAAAAAGGGATGGATGCATTCCAAAGTATTCTTCAAAAAGACGAGGGTGCTAGATATATAGGTGAGGTTGCATTGGTTCCTCATGATTCTGCAATCTTTGCGAGCAATCTACTATTTTATCATAATTTATTTGATGAAAATGCATCCAGTCATTTAGCCATTGGGCAAGCCTATACTTCAGGCTTGAAAGAAGATGGTGCAAACCTAGAAAACATAAATAATAGTATGATCCATATTGATTTTATGATAGGCTCACAAAACTTACAGGTGAATGGAATACGAGAGGACGGTACTGCCGAAGAGATTTTAGTGAATGGTGAGTGGGTAATTAAATAAGGGGGAAGATGAATGGAAATAGTGCAGTGTAAGACTGATAATGATTATGAAAAATTCGCTGTTTTCTTTTTGCAAAATAGAAATATATTTGACGATATGTATCCGATTTTAGATACACTTGGTAGTTTATATGTCATGATAGAGGAAACAAATCTGCTTCTCTTTCAAAATACACAGCAGGAAGTATTTGCTGCAGCAAGCTATACATTGGGTGTAAGAGAAGATCAATTTAAAAATAAACATATCGTTTTTATTGATTGCGCACTTTTAAAGAAAGAATATCAAAATAGTCGATCCTTTGTTAAGGGTTTTCTACAAATGCTAAAACATATTTTAGAAGAACACCCAGAAGTGAAGGAAGTCCAATTTTATGCTTATCGCCATCATGGCTATATTCACCGTCTTTATAAAAAGTTTGCCACTATTATAGATGAAAAAGAAGGATATTTTGGAATGCAAGATGTCTTCTCTGTGGAATTTCACAAATTGACTACTTTTTTAGAGGAATTTAATAAAAAACAAACCATTTAAACGGAATGGATAAAGGGCTATTTCAGGCAATGATTCTTTAAAAAATGCTACAATAAAAGAAAAAAAGAGGCGATGTACGTGAATAACGTCATTGATTTTATTGCAAAAAAAAAGGAACGTGAAGACMGAAAGCGTGCTCAGGATTTAGAACGTTATGTAGCTACACAATGTAATTTTCAACACCCTGAAAATATTGATGCTCTTGTAGAGGACAAATTGATTGAGGTTAAAGATCATACGTTATTTCTTGGCTTTCTATCCATTTTAAAGGATGAGCAAATAGAACCGTTAGATATTTTTCAAGATGTCTTTTCATTAGAGCCCTCTCGTTTTGAAATGTCCTACAATATGAGATGGTGGTCAGTTGTGCAATTGGCATTTACATTTTTAACAATTCTCAAGGAAAATGAGCCGCATACATATGCTGATTTTTTAGGTCTCTCCACATAATCTAAGTANGTSTMCGTCTGTAAAGCAAACGTACACATACTTAGATTTTTCTTATCTTCCCCCGCTAGCTTTACAAGCCTTCTTCATTTATTCATTAAATWCANAGATATTYAWAAKTCCTSAMWARTWTTTASWAAATAKKCTKAAYACMTMCAKASKTGSTTAAKKTTWRKTTTAWAACATAACGTTTGTAAGCAAATAAAAATAAAGCAAAACAAATGGAGGGTCCAACACATGGCAATTCAAAAACTGTGGAAAAAAGGTCTAATTGGTGCATTAGCTATTTCCATGTTGGCAGCTTGTTCTGACAGTTCATCTAGTGCAAATGAGGTAAACAAGGATTTATCGCTTGAGGACATTACAGAAAAAGCAAAGGAAGAGGGCACTGTTAATTCTGTCGGTATGCCAGATACATGGGCGAACTGGGTAGAAACCTGGGAGGAACTCGGGACCGAATATAGCATCAAACACAAGGATACGGACATGTCGAGTGCAGAGGAGTTAGCGAAGTTTGAAGCAGAGAAGGATGATGCTACGGCAGATATTGGAGATGTCGGGATTGCTTTTGGACCAATCGCTAAGGACAAGGGCTTAACATTACCATACAAAACGTCTTATTGGGATGAAATACCTGATTGGGCTAAAGATGATGAAGGACACTGGATTGTTGGCTATACAGGAACCATTTCTTTTTTGACAGATAAAAATAATGTGAAGAATGCTCCAACATCATGGGAAGACCTAAAAAATGGAGATTACACAGTAAGTATTGGGGATGCATTAACAGCTAACCAAGCACAGTTTGCCATCTTAGCAGCGGCTATAGCATTTGGTGGAGATGAGTCCAACATCCAGCCAGGTATAGATTTCTTTGCTGAATTAGCGAAGCAAGGACGTCTACAGGGAGATCCATCAGTAGCAARYMTRSMRWAWKSTGAAWKARATRWWRMRAWMYTATGGGACTTTAATGCATTAGGTTATCGTCATCAAATTGATGAGGACCGTTTTGATGTAGTGATACCTAAGGAGGGATCTGTCACTTCTGGTTATGCAACGGTAATTAATAAATATGCCAAAAACCCACATGCTGCCATGCTAGCACGTGAATATATTTTATCTGATGCAGGTCAAGAAAATTTAGCAAAAGGCTATGCGCGTCCAATTCGGGACGGAGTGAAATTACCACAGGATGTAAAAGATTTACTATTACCTGCTGATATGTATACGAATGCACAACCTGTTAAAGACCAAAAGAAATGGGAAGATACAACAAAGCAAATCCCTCAACTCTATCAAGAGCAGGTGTTAATCCATGCAAAATAACAAAGTGGTTCTCATTGTTATCGATGCCTTGCGCTTTGACACAGCCTGCACACATATGGGGTTCTTGCACCATTTAGTCGAGCGTCAGGTAGCTGCTCGCTATAAGGTTTGCTCAGAGGTGCCTTCTTTATCAAGACCATTGTATGAGACGATTTTAACAGGTACACCCCCTATTGTACAYKGCGTTACCAKCAATWTSACAGTKCGTTTATCGAAAGGGMAWAGTGTCTTTCATATYGCAAAKGAGMATGSTTTAACTACAGCAGCCTCCGCCTATTATTGGGTGAGTGAGCTTTATAATAGAGCGCCATTTAATCATATGGAGGACAGGCTACAACTCGATACACATTTACCAATTGAMAATGGTATGTTCTATTTTGAGGATCATTATCCAGATAGTCATGTAWTKRCYKATGYAGYATGSTTAAKGGSTCAWAAGYARCYTGATTTCCTGTATATTCATCCAATGAATGTKGATGATGATGGTCACAAATTTACGGCAGATTCTGCTCAATATCGCAATCGAGTTTTAGCGATGGATGCTTTACTATCCTTGTTTATTCCAAAGTGTATGGCGCTGGGCTATGAGGTTATCGTTACGGCTGATCATGGCATGACAAGAGATGGTAATCATGGCGGTACCACACATGAGGATCGTCATGTCCCGCTATTTGTCATTTCAGATGCTGTAAAGGCTGGCATAAAAGAAGGCATTATTTCTCAATTACAAGTTGCACCACTGTGCTGTCATTTATTAAATATCAAGCCTGCTGAAGATATGGTACCACTCCTGTTAGAAGGTGTGTTTACAGCAAAAGAGGTTTAAATAATAGTAGTCGCTCTTATTATAAGGAGCGGCTATTATCCCCATGAGCCGCAAGTCATTTATAGAAAGAAGTGAGTGTGTTGATATCGAAGCGGCAATCCATTGCTTGGCTTTCGCCTTTTCTTGTATTACTATTACTGTTTTTCTTAGTACCGCTCCTATATATGCTCATTACAAGCTTTYAAAATAGTGAGGGCTTTACTCTGAAGCAGTATGAATCAATTTTTACGAACGWCTACATTCKKCAAGGKTTKAAAAAKAGTATTACKTTATCTGTKATCTCAGCTATGATTGCGTTACTTATCACCTTGTTTGCAGTTTATGCCATGATGAAGTTTTCAGAGCCAGTACGGGAGAAGATTTTAATACTTACGAACTTAACCTCCAATTTTTCAGGTATTCCGCTAGCATTTGCTTTTATCGTTTTACTTGGCAATAGTGGTTTATTTACATTGTTATTTGACAAATGGGATATTGAGGCGTTGACATCCTTTTCATTATACAGTTGKAGCGGTTTGTTACTTATTTACATTTACTTTCAGCTGCCATTATCACTAATGCTTCTATATCCCATTTATGATGGAATTCAGCAACAGTGGAAGGAGGCGGCAGCTCTTCTTGGTGCATCTAGCTGGCAGTTTTGGATGAAAATTGGTCTCCCTGTTATGCTCCCAGGAATTGTGGGAACCTTTAGTGTATTGTTCGCCAATGCAATGGGCGCGTATGCCTCTGCTTATGCATTAACAAGTAGTAATTATAATTTAGTGGCGATTCGTATAGGCTCCTTAATAAAAGGTGATATTTTTGCTCAGCCAGAGCTAGCCAGTGCCATTGCAGTTATATTAGCAGTGACAATGGTAACGGCCATGCTGATCAGTGAGTGGAGCATCTCTAAAACAAGGAGGAAAGTAAAATGAAAAAGCGTGGTTTGGCTGATTTCTTTTTCCTTCTGCTCGTGGGATATTTACTATTACCTGTGTTAGCAACAATGCTCTATGCGTTTGCAACAAAATGGAATAAAACGATATTGCCAGAAGGACTCACACTAAAATGGCTTTCCACATTGTTTCAGGATACCGATTTTATTCAGGCATTTGGTCGTTCAGTATTTTTAGCAGGGGGGGCAGTTAGCATTGCACTCCTTGTCATTGTGCCAGCCATTTTCGTCATCGTCCTATACTTTCCAAGATATGAAAAATGGATACAGATGGCAGTGGTGATGGTGTATTCTTTTCCAGGAATCATTTTAGCTGTAGGGCTTATACGCGTTTATAGCCAAATAGGTATACCGATGATATTTGTTGTTTTAGGTGCCTATGTTGTGGGAATTCTTCCTTATATCTATCAAGGTACACGAAATAGTTTAAGAAATATAGATGCGAGGCAGCTACTTGATGCCGCTCAATTACTAGGCGCATCCAAAAGGCAGGCATTCACAAAAATTTTACTGCCTACCGTTTATCCAGGCTTATTTGCAGGGGCATTGTTATCCTTCTCTGTCTTATTTGGTGAGTTTGTCTTAATTAATCTTGTTGTAGGTTCTCGCTTTGAAACCGTTCAAATTTATTTAATGAAAAAGCTTAGCACAAGTGGACATATTGCTAGTGCTGTTGTTTTCATCTATCTCGTGCTAATGGGTCTTTTAACATTCGTCATTGCTATCGTAACGAAACGATCGAAAGGTGCTACAAATCTATGAATTATCTTGTTATTGAAGGGCTTCATAAAAAATATGGACAAGTATCTGTCTTAACCAATATTCATATGGAAATTCAAAAAGGAGAATTTATCACACTATTAGGTCCTAGTGGTTGTGGAAAGAGTACGATTTTGCGTATTGTTGCAGGCTTAACAGATGCATCGGCAGGTAAGATTTTGATTGAAGGAAAAAATATGAGTGGCGTACAACCGAAGGATCGTCAAGTGGGTATGGTCTTTCAATCCTATGCACTTTTTCCTAATATGACTGTGCTCGAAAATGTTGCTTTTGGTTTGCGTATGCAAAAAGTTAATACGGCAGATATAGAGCAGCGTGTTCATGAAATGCTAGCGCTTGTTCATCTAAGTGAGAAAGCTAATGCGTACCCGAAAGAATTATCGGGAGGTCAACAGCAGCGTGTTGCTCTAGCCCGTGCATTAATTGTCCGACCTAAAGTACTGTTATTAGATGAGCCGCTTAGTGCGCTTGATGCTCAAATTCGCAAAAAACTTCAAGCAGATTTACGAGCAATTCAGCGAAAATTAAATATGACAATGATTCTAGTTACTCATGATCAGGAAGAGGCAATGGCTGTTTCGGATAGAATATTTGTCATGAATAATGGCAGCATTGCCCAAAATGGTACGCCAACGGAAATCTATACGAAACCAAATAATGAATTTATTGCTAATTTTATCGGTCATTATAATGTTTTTCCTCGCCAAACTTTAGAAAAAATGCTTGGAGCATCTTTAATAGAGCAAGCCACGAAATTTGCTATACGACCTGAGGCGTTACATCTCGATCAACGAGATGGGGACTTATGTCTCTTTGGGGTTGCCAAACAATCATTAATGAGCGGCAATATTATTCGTACTACGTTTGAAGGAGAAATGGCGTTTACAATGGAACAACTGCATCAACAAGGGTATTCGATTGAAATGGGAAAATCCTATAAGTGTTATGTCGCACAAGAAGATGTGATTGCGCTATCATGACTTACGCTAAACTGGAAAGATTTGAATTTATTTTAAAACAATTAGATTCTGAAGGGAAAATTATTGTTGCCAATATTGCCGATGCCCTTCAGGTAGCACCAGAAACAATTCGCCGAGACTTTGATGAATTAGAACAACAGCATTTATTATCAAGAGTTCATGGCGGGGCTATTAAATATACGAATGTACGTAATGAACCGGTATTTTTACGCAAGCTACAAATGCACAAGGACGCAAAGAGACAAATTGCTCGTATTGCTGCAAAACGCATTTGCGACGGCGATACTATTGCAGTAGATACAGGTACTACAACAGTACATATAGCCGATTTTTTACTAGCTGTGGAAGATATAACGGTTGTAACGAATTCAATTGCAGCAGCTATTCAATTTAATTTAGCCATAGAAGAACGACGCATGACAGGCAAGGTCATATTACTAGGAGGTACGGCGAATCCAAAACAATCTTCTGTTGCAGGTGCTATGACGTTAGAAATGCTAGATAATATGAATTTTGATAAGGCCTTTTTATCGTGTGGTGGCATTAGTGAGGGCATTGTTTATGATTACGATTTGGATGAATCTCTTATTTCAAAGAAAATGCTCAAGCATAGCAAAGTGAGTTATTTATTAGCCGATGCATCTAAAATTAATGGCAAATCATTTTTTCAAATCTGTCATCTTGATGAATGTACAGAAATTCTTTGCGAAAGCACTTGTCCATTAGAATGGCAGGCTTATGAGGAAAAATGGACGATATGTAATGGAGGGAAGAGTGGATGACAATTGATTATCATGTACATTTAGAAGAGGGACCTTATTCATTTCGCTGGCTAGAGCGTACATCGCAGGCACTGGAGTTTTTTCATTCGAATGATGAAACGGAAAAAGGCTCCAAACAACAAATAACTTGTCATTTACAGCGGCTAGCAAGGCGTGTGAAAAATGGCTGTTATAGTGAGGAATGGTTGGATTTATATCTCGAACAGGCAAAGCAGCTTGGCTTACGTGAGGTGGGGATTGTCGATCACTTATATCGTTTTCAAGAAACGCGTGCCTATTTTGAGCGATTTATGAGGCTGGATGAAAGTAAAATTGGACAAATTCAGCGCTATTGGCTGGATCGTGTGATGACAGAAAATATGGATGCTTTTGTGACGACCATTCAGCAGGCAAAGGAAAAATGGCGTCAACATGGCATTACACTGAGACTTGGTATAGAGGCAGATTATTTTGTTGGTGGTGAGGAGGAATTAACTGCTTTGCTAGCAGGTTATCCTTGGGATTATGTAATTGGTTCTGTTCATTTTGTTGATGGGTGGGGCTTTGATAATCCACAAACAAAGTATCTTTTTGAGCAAATGGATCAACACTCTTTACAACAAAATTATGAGCGTTTTTTTAAAGTAGTAGAGAAAATGATTCTTTCCAATATGTTTGATTTTGTTGCCCATTTAGATAATTTTAAAGTATTTAATTATCAGGTGGAGGATCGTGCGTTTCTTGAAGTTTGGTATAAACGTATTGCAAAGGCACTAACGTCTACTGAAACCGCCACTGAAATCAATGCCGGGCTGTATTATCGTTACCCTGTACAGGAAATGTGCCCGGGTCCTCGTTTTTTACAAACCTTACTTGAGCATGGAGTTGCTTTTACTGTATCCTCTGATGCACATTTCCCAGATGATTTAGGTAAATATACATTTGCCAATACAGAGCTGCTAAAGGGTTATGGCGTTCAAGCTATTGCCTCCTTTGAACAGAGAGTGAAAAAAATGATGACGTTATAGGTTGAGTAAAGGGCACTAAAGCTTCAATGTAGTGCCTTTTATTCGTATTACATAAGTACAATTTTACTCGCATACAAATGATTAAATTCATTTTTATAATGTGAGGCGATTCAGATTGACATCTATTAAAGAACAACCCTTTTTACCTATTATTATACAATCGGGTCAGCATGCATACGGGGTAGCACGCTCATTTTATGCAGCCTACCGCATGAAAAGTCTTGTCATTGAGCCAGCAAAAAAAGGGAGGACGATGCGCTCACTCCTTTTGAAAGGCTCACAGGGAATTGCCACGCAGAATAGCGGTATTCTGGATTTTCAATACGTTGAACATTTAGATGATCCTACCCGTTTTGTACAAGCGCTAGTGGGATTGGCCATGCAGTGCCAACAAAAGAAATTGATTTTATTAGTTTGTGACTGCTACTATGCAGAGCTTATCATTGAAAATAAAGAGCAGCTTGAAAAGTACTTTATTTTACCTTACATTGATCAGGCTTTACTAAATAGGGTGCAAACAAAGGAGAAGTTCTACAGGCTTTGTGATAAATATCAGTTAAAATACCCCAAAACCATCATTATAACAAAGGAACATCATTCAAATAGAGAAATTCCAATCCAGTATCCCATTATTATTAAACCCTCCAATACCGTGGCCTATACGAACTGTTCCTTTCCTGAAAAGAAAAAAATATATCTAGTGCACGATGCAGATGAGATGCAGGACATCATTGGCTGTATTTATCGTTCTAGCTATCAAGACACCTTAATCGTTCAAGAATTTATTCCAGGCGACGATTCCTATATCCGTGTTCTAGATGTATATGTAGGAAGAGATCGAAAAGTAAAATTAATGTGTCTTAGCAACAAGCTACTCGAAGATCCATCTCCACAAAACAAAGGTATTTCTTTAGCTGTTATGACCGATTATGATGAACAGCTAATGGAATCCATTCGGCATTTTTTAGAGGACATCGGCTATACGGGCTTTGCTAATTTTGATATGAAATATGATGCAAGGGACGGGAAATACAAGCTATTTGAAATGAATTTGCGAGCAGGGGCTTCAAGCTACTATGTGACCGCAAGCGGGTATAATTTAATGCAATATGTGGTGGATGATTATTTATACCAGGTTAATCATGAACGAACATATGTCCAGACGAAGCATGTATGGTCACTACTTCCTTCAAAAACACTATTTAAATACATGAAGAATGAAAAATTAAAAATAGAAGCAAAGCAATTAATGAAAGAAGGGCAATACACGGATGCATTACTATATAAAGAAGATATGAATATCAAGCGTTGGATAAAGCTGAAATTGTATCATTCATATTTACAGATAAAATACAGCAAGTATTTTAACAAAAGCAATGGTTAGCATATGTGAAATGAAGGATAGGGCTTTAAGATTCGTATTTATTATTTCATTTTGTTAAGTGATTTAGATATTGAAAAGCGTTATGAGACATTAAATTTAGGTATAGAAAATGCTTTAATAAGAATGAATCAAAGAAAGGATTATCTTTTAGATGAAATTGTTTTAGAAAGCTTCGAATAGCTGATAAATAAAAATTGGTACCTTCAAATATAGTAAAAAAATATTGTAGTACTTTATTGGAAATAACGGATGAATTGCGCAAAAATAAAATTGAAAATGATGGGTATTTCAATTTGTTAAAAATAATTAGTGAATATAATATTGATTATGCTTATAAAATCTTTTAATAGCGAGTTCACATGTGTATGACAATAGGGTTAGGAAAGACTCTTTTGAGAGCGCTGTGGATAATATCGAACAATTAAAAGCTATAGAGTATTTTCATAAATTGTATAAATCAGAAATCAAATTATTTAAAGTTTATCTAATGAATTTAAAGATATAAAGATTGATTTGTTGACTTTAGAAGAAAAACTAAACCAACAGTAGGAAAAGATTTAACCAATAATCTTATTAATATTGAAATGATATCAACGAAAACATCTCAAAGATTTTTTCGATGGAGACTTAATTCGCTTAATTGATTATCTAAGAGAAAGTAGCTATTCAGATTACAGATATAACAATTATGTATCTGATACAATACATTATATAGTTGCTGCGGCTTTTAAAAAAAGTCACTTAGATATCAAATAAAAATAGTGGAGCACTAAGGTTATTTTGAATTACTTCAAATATATTCGCTTTTAGAAGGAAGTGGAGATAGAGAGAAATGTAGAGAATTATTTAGTTTCCTATAAAATTAGTAGAATTATTGGTCTTTTAAAGAAATAATTTTTAAAAATGAAATGATAGAATCTTATCTTTACAGACTGTGCTTTTTCTTTTGGTTATTTATAGCAATAACAGTTTCGGAATATTCAAACATATTTTGATGAGAATATTTAAATTTTACCGATTTATATTTGCCGAATCGACAAATCATACTTATAGCTCAATCTCTTATCACCTCTTAAAAAGGTATATTTGTTATTTTAAGTTATTCTTTAATCCCCACTATTATCATATCAATTTATGTTTAAATGACAAAATATATAAGTGAAAATGAGTGTGTATTTTATGGTAATTTTATGACATTGTAAATATAGTGTAGTATAAGAAAAGGCGTGTGCGCACGTGACCTAGAATAGCATAAAAAAGAACACTCATTTGTTTTTAACTCTAAAACAAATGAGTGTTTTTTCAGCTTTCATCGTTCTGAATAGTAGTCTGATTCAGAGGTTCTGCTCATTCCCACTTCAAAAAAATAACAATGTTATTTAATGAAATAGTGCAGAATACAATAGCACTAAAAAACTAAGTAGAGTGAAACTAAATAGAATTATTAGAGGTAATTTCTCTTTACGTTCTTTGATTCGATTCATTCTAAGAAATAGTACAATACAAAGGGTGAGTGAAATACCAAAAAGAATAATAGGAACTATAGATAACACAACTATCCCCCTTTTTTAATAATTAACATTGAGAACCTATCCAGAAAGGATCTGGATTTACTGTACCTGTCCATTTAATCCATAATCCACAGTCCTTAACGCTTGATAAGTTTAAGGCAGTTGCCCCAATATCAATTAATCCTATTGCAATAATAGTAGCTAATCCAAGAGGAGGAGCAATAAAGGCAGCGATAGCAGCTCCAAGTGTAGCTATTCCTGCTCCAATTTGAATATAAGTTATTATCTTGGAAGCTTGACAACTATCAAAGTAAGTATAGAATCCAACTGAAGTCTTTTCATACTTACTTTTACCGTTACATGCAGCTAACGGCTGGACAGAATTCATTAATTCAAAGTCTTTTGTAGTAGACTCAATTAAGTCTTCAGATACATTTTCTTTTCTAGCTGACTCTTCATCAAAATAAAAACCATTTTCATCATATGTTACAAATGGCTGTATAGCCAATGTATCGTTTATTATTTGATTATGTTCATTTACTTTTGATATTGCAAGCTTGATATCAGAATCTGTTGCACCTTGTTTTTTTGCTAAATTAGTATCTATAGCAATATAGTCTCCATCGAAACCTATTGTTTTATCAAATTCTTTATCTAATTCTAATACACTTGTAAGAATAGTCGATAAATTATCTATTGTTTCATTTTCTATTTGTGCTGCGGTTGCGGGAAACTGCGTTGTTATTGAAAACATAAAAATTATTGCAACGATTCCTGTAATAATTTTTTTCATTTTTTATCCCATCCTTTTAATAATATGATTCTCAACACTGTGTGACAACCAATATCTAGTAAACTATATTATTTCCATTTAGTAACCTCTTCTAGTAGATTATTTATACAATAACATAATAATTTACAAAAATAAACAAATATTAACAATTTTGATAATGATTATCCAATTGTGGAATTATTAATAGGGTTTTAACCAAAGATAAAATTATATAGCTTTTCATAATCTTTATTTAACGTAGTGCTTTATTTAAATATTCGATTTATGAAATATTAAATCTGTACATTTTAAATTTAAATAATTTATTAAATCTGTGCAAATATTGCATAAGTAAATAGTTCTATATAAGGAAGAAAGAAAACGTTTGAGGAACATATTCAAATTGTCAACTACTGTTTAAAGAGCCAGAAAAATTATCAATTAGCAGCACAAGCCTATGATGTTTCGTATCAACAGGTATACCATTGGGTGAAGAAATTTGAAGCGACTGATGAAGAGGGATTACGTGATCATCGCGGTCGAACAAAAAATGAAGTTGAATTAACAGCCGAAGAAAAACTTAAGGTTAGAAATCAAACGAATCGAGCGTGAAAATGAGTGCTTACGTGCTGAAAATCTATTTTTAAAAAAGTTAGAGGAAATCGAAAGGAGGCGTCGCTAAGCCAAATTCGCTTACAACAACGCTATTTAGCAATTCAAGAATTACACCAAGAGGAGAAACTTTCGATTCTTTTATTATGTGAAATCGTGGGTGTTTCGCGCGCCGCTTACTATAAGTGGCTAAGTCGTAAGCCATCTAACAGAGAAGTTGAAAATGAAGCCATTTCAAAGGATATTGATCTCCTTTACCACCAAGTAGATGGCATTTACGGCTATTGTCGTATGACATTGACAATCAATCGTCAGCGAATAAAGAATAATCAAGCGACGGTTAACGAGAAGCGTATTTATCGTTTAATGCAGGTGAGTGGATTGAAGTCCGTTATTAGGCGAAAGAGAAAGCCTTATCGTAAATCTCCAGCGCATCAGTGGCGGAGAACGTATTAATCGGGCATTTACCTCGGAAAAGCCAAATGAAAAATGGTGTACAGATGTCACAGAGTTTAAGTATAGAAACGGGAAAAAACCTTATTTAAGTGCAATTATCGATTTATATGATGGTTCAATTATGAGTTATGTGTTAGGTCATTCGAATAATAATTCCCTTGTTTTCAAAACAATAAAATCAGCTATTCAATCATTACAATCAGGCGAGCAGCCATTAATACATAGTGATCGAGGTTTTCAATATACATCGAAGGGATTTAAACGAATTGTGGAAACAGCCAATATGACACAAAGTATGTCCCGTGTTGGTCGATGTATTGATAACGGACCAATTGAATCATTTTGGGGCACATTGAAGTGTGAGAAGTATTATTTGCATAAGTTCGATTCATATGAAGGGTTAAAACTAGCGATTGATGATTATATTCATTTTTATAATTACTATCGTTATCAGAAACGATTAAACGGCTTGAGTCCTTTAGAATTCAGGGCTCAAGCCGCTTAATACATTTTTTATTATTTCCACTGTCTACTTGACAGGGAGCAGTTCATTACTCTGGTGTCTTTTGTTATTTATTATTGATCAATAATATCTCAATCTTTCAATGTTCGTACATTTTCGTATTCATTAGCTTTAGTTTTATAACTTTGAGGGTGTTGCTTCCAAAATAATATTAGTATAGCCTGTTTTGATTGTAGAACAAATAATCTGAAAACAAATTGTTCGACACAGTTTTACCATCAACAATAACAGTTTGAGCTAAAGCCATTATATATTTTGAACCGCCACCTTCTTTAGCTAAAAGAGGTTTAAATTCTTCACTTGTAACCTTTGATAATAATGCAATCTGTCCAAAGCTGTGCCTCCATTTACAACTAACAATTCATCTTTTGCAGTTGAATGTAAGTCATAAATTGAAGTAATATCATTATCTACTCAAAAATACCCTGGTTTGTACTCAAAATTACTTATGTCGGGTTTTCCTTCAAGATCGTTTGTAATTCCACTGATTTGTCAGCTACAACAGTAAAGCCTATAACGCCTAAACTCCTTTGTTTTATATAAATCAATAATAACAAAGGTTTGGAATTATTTATAAACTATTCTAATTATTGTTATAACTATTGAGAAAGGTGAAGTTTCATCTATTATAAAGGATTAGTAAAAATTATTTGTATGGACAGGAAATGTGACGTTTTAGTTTTGTAACAATTACTTTTTGCTTATTAATGATAAAACATAAAAATAATTGTATAATTCATTTGTGAGGAAGGAGCGTCCGTTTAGTGAGTGAAGAAATGAGAACAGGTAAGAGTGTTTTTGAATTAGAGCAAGAACAACTAAAAACATTACCGAAAAATAAAAATAAAGAATCAGAAAAAGATTATTCAACATATTTTCAAGGGCCATCAATGATTGATGGAAAAAAACGTAAAACAGTAGCTGAACATATTCAATATGCTTTAGAAAACGGTTTCCGTGGAATAGGCGAGGGAAAAAGTTATCATATCATGACTTATGGCTGCCAAATGAATGAGCATGACACAGAAGTAATGGCCGGGATTTTTATGCAGCTAGGCTACACACCAACAGAGGTGATTGAAGAGGCTGACGTTGTCTTGCTAAATACATGTGCTATTCGTGAAAATGCAGAAAACAAAGTATTTGGAGAACTTGGTTTCCTGCTGAAATATAAACGAAAAAACCCTGAGATGCTAATAGGGGTTTGTGGCTGTATGTCGCAAGAGGAATCTGTGGTTAATAAAATTTTAAGAAGCTACCCACATGTTGATATGGTGTTTGGTACACACAATATTCACCGTCTGCCAAACATTTTAAAAGAAGCCTACATGTCAAAAGAAATGGTCATAGAGGTTTGGTCTAAAGAAGGCGATGTCATTGAAAATCTGCCGAAGAAACGTCTTGGCTCCATTAAGGCTTGGGTTAATATTATGTATGGTTGCGATAAATTCTGTACGTATTGTATCGTTCCATATACACGTGGTAAAGAGCGCAGTCGCCGACCAGAGGAAATCATTGCTGAAGTTCGTGAGCTAGCGGCAGCGGGCTACAAAGAGATTATGTTATTGGGGCAAAATGTCAACGCTTACGGTAAAGATTTTGAGGATATTGATTATCGTCTTGGCGATTTAATGGATGAATTAAGAAAGATCGATATTCCTCGGATTCGATTTACAACGAGTCATCCACGTGACTTTGATGACCATTTAATCGAAGTTCTTGCAAAGCGTGGCAACTTAGTGGAGCATATCCATTTACCAGTACAATCGGGCTCGAATGACGTGCTAAAAATTATGGCGCGTAAATACACACGCGAGCATTTCCTTGGTTTAGTGGATAGAATTAAAGCGGCAATACCTGAAGTAACCTTAACAACAGATATTATCGTTGGCTATCCGAATGAAACAGAGGAACAGTTTGAGGAAACATTGTCCTTATACCGTGAAGTTGGCTTTGACGCAGCCTTTACGTATATTTATTCGCCGCGTGAAGGTACACCAGCTGCAAAAATGATTGACAATGTACCTGAAGAGGTGAAAAAAGAGCGTCTTCAACGTTTAAATGAAGTGGTGGGTGAATACTCTCGCAAAGCATTAGAGCGTTTAAATGGTCAGGTTGTAGAAGTATTAGTTGAAGGCACAAGTAAACGACGCGACGATGTGTTAGCGGGCTATACGAGGAAAAATCGTTTAGTTAACTTCAAAGCACCAGCAGAAGTAATTGGTCAATTAGTGAAAGTAAAAATAACAGAGACTACATCCTATTCACTTACTGGTGAATTTGTGGAAGTCGTAAAAAATGAAAAGGTGGAAGCATAAATGACACAAGTCTTATATACAAAAGAAGATTTAATTAAAAAATCACATGAAATTGCACATATGATTGCAAATACGCCAGAGGTTGAATTTTTCAAAAAGGCAGAAGCGCAAATTAACGAAAATCAACAAGTACGTGAACGTATTGCAAGCTTAAAAAGCTTACAAAAACAAGCGGTTAATTTCCAACACCTAGGGAAAGAAAAAGCATTAAAAATGATTGAAGATAAAATTGCTAAAATCGAGGAAGAAATTAATGCCATCCCAGTTGTGCAACAATTTAAAGAATCACAAGGCGATGTGAATGATTTATTGCAACTTGTTTCAAATACGATCGCAAATAATGTTACAAATGAAATTATTCGCTCAACTGGTGGCGATGTTCTTCGTGGTGAAACGGGTTCATACGTAGAAAATAGTCAACCAGGTAGCTGCTCTTAACAGATTATAGAAATCAAAGCTCGAATGCTGTCATTCGAGCTTTTTTTACGTCTTCTTCTATTGAAGCATTCAGCTGCTATAATAGACCTCTCATCGAAAAGTTTTAAATGATCCATTTCATTCTCTAAAAATATATGTTCACCCAATGGGCGCTACCTGCATATGATGGAGTGAAAAGAGTCGAAGGAGGAATTGCGCTGAAACGTTTACGACAAATCGTGACGAAAGCAGTAGTTGCCAAAGGGAAGAAGAGAACGGAAGAACGTGTAACATTATCACCAACAAATAAACCGACAAGTATTTTAGGGTGCTGGGTAATCAATCACACTTGCTCTGCAAAAAGAGTCGGGAAATTTGTAGAAGTAACAGGGAAATTTGATGTCAATGTTTGGTATGCCTATAGTAATCATTCGAAAACAGCTGTGTTTTCTGAAACGATTCACTATAAAGACAAAGTGAAGCTTCACTATCGAGACGGTGAAATTAGCGTTGGTGATGATGTTCGTGTACGTGTGATACAAGAACCAAATTGTATTGAAGCGATTATCTCTCCATGTGGTACAAAGTTTGAAATTGTAGTGGAACGTGAAGTAGTTGTTGAGGTAATGGGTGAAACAACAATTTGTATTAGTGTCCATCCACTAGACTATGAAGAAGATTGGAGCCTTAATGATGAAAGTTCATCTTCATCCTCATCAAGCTCTAGTTCTAGCTCCTCTTCAAGTCCTGAAGGAGAAGGCAGGTATGTGTTAGAGTCTTCATCGTTTCCTGATGAACGACCAAGATAAGTCTAAAAAACATCATTTTTTGATACATGCGAAATGCTAGCATCTTAAAAAAGGTGAATAAAGCGTTTCGCATGTATCTTTTGTTATAATAAATATATCTATAAGGCAAGAGCGAGGTAAATAGTGATATGACAACATATACACCAATGATGCAACAGTATCTACAGGTAAAGGAAGATTACAAAGATGCCTTTTTATTTTTTAGATTAGGTGACTTTTATGAAATGTTTTTTGAGGACGCAATCAATGCCTCACAAATTTTAGAAATTACATTAACAAGCCGAGATGCAAGCGCAAAAGAGCGAATACCAATGTGCGGTGTGCCGCATCATTCGGCTAAAAATTATATTGAAACACTTGTGCAAAAAGGCTATAAAGTGGCTATTTGTGAACAAACAGAAGATCCAAAGCAAGCAAAAGGTGTGGTCAAACGTGAAGTTGTTCAGCTTATCACACCAGGAACAATTATGGAAGGAAAGGCTCTTGATGGTAAATCTAATCATTTTATTGGAGCGGCAGAGCAATTAGATGACACAACATTTGGCTATGCTTATTTAGATTTATCCACAGGTGAAGCCGTAGCGTCTTCTATTGAAGGCGATGGAAAAGCCTTATTAATGCAAATGCAGGCTTACGGAATTCGAGAACTGATTGTCACGGATAGTTTGCAGCTATTATTAGCAGAGCATGCCGTCAATGCTGGGATCGTACTTTCAATTGAAGTGAATGAAATGCCAATGGACAAAGCAGCAAGTTATCTAGAAGCTGTACCAAAACCGTTACAAATTGCGTGTCTTCGATTGTTAGCTTATATTGACCAAACACAAATGAGATCTTTATCACATATTCAGGCATTCACGTTTAATGAAATTAAAAATTATTTACGCATTGATTCTAGCTCAAAGCGCAATTTAGAGCTGATTCAATCGATTCGTGGTGGCGATCAAAAAGGTACACTCTTATGGCTATTAGATGACACCGTGACAGCGATGGGTGGACGGAAATTAAAGCAATGGCTACACCAACCGCTTGCCACACGTTCAGCAATAGAGGCTAGACTAGCGATTGTTACGGATTTATTGGAAGAATATTTTGTACGAACAGAGCTTCAAGCATCCTTAAAACAAGTATATGATTTAGAGCGTTTGGCTGGTCGTGTTGCTTTTGGCAATGTGGGTGGACGAGATTTAGCCCAATTGCGTGATTCTTTACGCCAAGTGCCGACTATTCAGCAACAGTTGATGGGGTCAAATAAAGAAACATTACMGCAATTAGGTGCGGAACTTGATACATGCTCAGATGTCGAGGCATTATTAGCAAAAGCGATTACAGATAATCCCCCTATTACCATTAAAGAAGGGGATGTTATCCGTGACGGCTATAATGAACGCTTAGACGAACTTCGCTATGCCGCTCGTAATGGTAAGGATTGGATTGCCCAACTTGAACAAGAAGAGCGTGTGAAAACGGGTATTAAAAATTTAAAAATAGGCTATAATCGCATTTTTGGTTACTATATAGAAATTACAAAATCAAATATTCATTTAGCAGATTTAACACGCTATGAGCGAAAACAAACACTGGCGAATGCGGAACGCTATATTACACAGGAACTAAAAGAAAAAGAAGCATTGATTTTAAATGCTGAAGAAGAAAGCTTAACATTAGAGTACAACCTGTTTGTAAAAATTCGTGATGTATTAAAAACTTATATTCCGCGTGTCCAAGCACTAGCAGCAAACATTAGTGAATTGGATGTCTTATTAAGCTTTGCAAGCGTCTCAGAAAAATATCGATTTACGAAACCAGAATTTCACGGTGGACGTGCCCTTAAAATTATAGAAGGACGCCATCCTGTCGTTGAAAAAATGCTGAACAAGCAAATGTATGTACCAAACGATTGTGTGCTAGAAGAGCAGAACAATATGATGCTTATTACAGGGCCGAATATGTCTGGTAAAAGTACTTATATGCGTCAAGTAGCATTAATTGTTGTTATGGCTCAAATGGGCTGCTATGTACCTGCTGAAAAAGCGAAGCTACCAATTACCGATCAAATTTTTACTCGGATTGGGGCGGCTGATGATTTAGCGGCAGGACAATCTACATTTATGGTGGAGATGCTTGAATCGCAACATGCTATTATGCATGCAACAAAAAATAGCTTAATGCTATTTGATGAAATTGGACGTGGAACATCGACCTATGATGGTATGAGCTTGGCACAATCGATGATGGAATATATTCATGACAAAATAGGAGCCAATACGTTATTTTCTACGCACTATCATGAATTGACAGCACTTGAAAAGGATTTGCCACGCTTACAAAATGTGCATGTTTCAGCCACTGAAAAAAATGGTACGGTCGTTTTCCTGCATAAGGTGAAAAAAGGAGCGGCTGATAAATCCTATGGTATACATGTGGCACAGCTTGCTCAATTACCTGAGGAAATTTTAGCTAGAGCACGTGTATTACTTGAGAACTTTGAGGCAGGGAAAGAAGTAGTTGCCGAAACACAGGTGATAGCTGAACAACCAATACAGATGTCTTTATTTACAGAAGACGAACCGATTTCCCCAGCCGAGACAAAGGTGCTAAAGAAATTAGAAAAGGTAAATATTCTAGGTACTTCACCGATGCAGGCAATGAATATTTTATATGAGCTACAGCAAGAGCTAGTGAACGCTAAAAAATAAAGGAGTGATACGTTAGTGGGAAACATACAAATTATGGACGAATGGCTATCCAATAAAATCGCAGCAGGAGAGGTAGTAGAAAGGCCAGCTTCTGTTGTCAAAGAGCTAGTGGAAAATGCTATTGATGCTGGGAGTTCGTCCATTGATGTTTTTTTACTAGAAGCAGGTCTCACTTCTATTCAAGTAATAGATAATGGTAGCGGTATGGATGAAGAGGATGCACTAATGTCATTCTCTCGTCATGCTACTAGTAAAATTCATCAGGAACATGATTTATTTCGTATTCGAACACTTGGCTTCCGTGGTGAGGCGTTAGCATCCATAGCCTCTGTTTCTAAAATGACATTGATTACATCAAATGGTGAATCTGGAACACATTTAGAACTTGAAGGTGGACATATCCTCACTCATAAACCTGGTCCGTTACGTAAAGGGACTGATTTAACAGTCTCCCAGCTATTCTTTAATACACCTGCCCGTTTAAAATATATGAAAACCATTCAAACCGAACTTGGGCATACAATAGACCTGATGAATCGTCTCGCACTTGGTAACCCACAAATAGCATTCAGATTATTGCATAATGGTCAACAATTGCTGCAAACAAATGGCCGAGGAGATGTACAACAAGTGCTTGCAGCTATTTATGGTATACATAATGCCAAGAAAATGGTGTCATTCCAAGGCGAGTCACATGATTATCGAATTTCTGGCTTTGTATCCTTACCAGAGGTAACACGTGCTTCTAAAAATTATATGTCTCTATTTGTTAATGGTCGTTGGGTCAAGCATTATTTAGTACAAAAGGCTATTGTGGATGCTTACCATACGTATTTACCTATCGAGCGCTTTCCAATAGTTGTTCTTTATATAGAGGGTGATCCTTACTTAACAGACGTGAATGTGCATCCTGCAAAACATCAAATTCGTTTAAGTAAAGAGGCTGAGCTTTTGAAGTTAATAGAGGAAACCATTCGTGAAACAATACGCAACATTATTCGAGTCCCACAAATGGAAAAGAAAGAAAAAATAGTTAAACCAGCTACTGAGCAATTAAACATTTGGAAGCCTGCTCCGAAGATTGATGTGGAGAAAATGAATGCCATCGTAGAAAAATTATATGATGTCCAAACCATTCAAGAAAACAATCTTGAACAGATAGATGAGCCAAAGCCTATTTCTACGGTTCGAGAGGAAAGTTGGCAGCCTACACCACAAATAGAGGCTGAAACACTTGATGAAGTAACAATAGCTGCACAGTCGGAAATATTGGAAGAGACGCCTACGAAGGAACCTTTTCCTGAGCTCGAAGTAGTGGGTCAAATCCATGGCACATACATTGTCGCGCAAATGGAGGATGGTTTTTATTTAATTGATCAGCATGCTGCTCAGGAACGCATTAAATACGAATTCTTCCGTGAAAAAGTCGGTCAAGTTAATCCTCATGAACGTCAGGCATTATTGTTACCACTAACATTCCATTATGCAGCCGATGAAGCACTGATCTTACGAGAACACAGGCATGAATTAGAAGCGGTAGGCGTATTTTTAGAGGAATTTGGACAGTCATCTTTTGTTGTGCGTGAGCATCCGAGTTGGTTCCCACAAGGGGAGGAACAGGAAATCATTGAGGATTTAATTGAACAGGTGCTGACAACTAAAAAGGCTGATATCAAAAAACTACGTGAGGCAGCCTCGATTATGATGAGCTGTAAAAAGTCAATCAAAGCGAATCATTATTTAACAAAAGAGCAAATGGAAACATTGCTACGAGATTTACGCAATGCAGATAATCCATTTACATGCCCACACGGACGTCCAGTGCTTATTCACTTTACATCATATGAAGTGGAAAAAATGTTCAAACGGGTTATGTAAGGGAGAGGGGGAAAATGGATGGGTGAATTTATTTTAGCGATTGATCAAGGAACGACAAGTTCAAGAGCCATTTTATTTGATAAAAAAGGTCAAATTGTTCATGTAGCACAAAAAGAATTTCAACAAATTTTTCCAAAGGCTGGCTGGGTAGAGCATAATGCCAATGAAATATGGGGTTCTATCTTGTCCGTTATTGCGGCAGTATTAACCGAAAGTGGCCATGAAGCAAGTGAGGTTCATGCGATCGGCATTACCAATCAGCGCGAAACAACAGTGGTGTGGGATAAACACACAGGTCAGCCGATTTACAATGCGATTGTCTGGCAATCACGCCAAACACAGGACATTGTGAATGCCTTAAAAGAACAAGGACATGAAGAACATTTTCAGCAAAAGACAGGGCTTCGCTTAGATGCTTATTTTTCAGCGACAAAAATTAAATGGATCTTAGATAATGTTGAAGGCGCTCGTGAAAAGGCAGACAATGGCGATTTATTATTTGGGACGATTGATTCATGGATTGTTTGGCGATTATCAAAGGGAGCGGCTCATGTGACCGATTACTCAAATGCAGCTCGAACAATGCTCTATAATATTCATGAATTGAAGTGGGATGAGGAACTTTGCGAGCTTTTAGCTATCCCAATGTCCATGCTTCCAGAAGTGAGAAATTCATCAGAAATATATACAGAAACGGCTTCAAGTATATTTTTTGGAGAAAAAATTCCGATAGCTGGGATTGCGGGTGATCAGCAAGCCGCACTTTTTGGACAAACTTGTTTTACCAAAGGAATGGCTAAAAACACGTATGGCACTGGCTGCTTTATGCTATTAAATACAGGAGAGCAGGCAGTGACATCGGAAAATGGTTTATTGACAACCATTGCGTGGGGAATAGATGGGACAGTGACCTATGCATTGGAAGGTAGTGTATTTGTAGCAGGATCAGCTATTCAATGGCTACGAGATGGACTAAGGATGATTCGTACTGCAGAGGATTCTGAAACCTATGCTAGAAAAGTAGATCATACCGATGGGGTCTATGTTGTCCCTGCCTTTGTTGGACTCGGTACACCTTACTGGGATACAGATGCACGTGGCGCCATTTTTGGGTTAACACGTGGAACATCAAAAGAACATTTTATTCGAGCAACACTAGAATCATTAGCCTATCAAACGAAAGATGTACTAGACGCAATGGAAGAAGCAGCAGGTACTCCGATTGAAGTACTCCGTGTAGATGGTGGAGCTGTCAAAAATCAATTTTTAATGCAGTTCCAAAGTGATGTTTTACAGCTACAAGTAGAGCTAGCAAAACTCAATGAGTCAACAGCACTCGGTGCAGCCTATTTAGCGGGGCTGGCGACAAGCTTTTGGCCAAACCAAGAGGCTTTATCTGCATTATGGGTGAGTGGGGAAACCTATCAACCTTACATGGATGAAGAACAAGCCACAGCTCTGTACACAGGATGGCAGAAGGCTGTAGAGGCAACACGAATTTTTAAATCATAGCTATTGGGGGAGAAAGGTATGTTTTCATTTGAGCAGCGACCAAAAATTTTATATTATCTAGAGCACTATAGCTTTGACGTATTAGTCATTGGGGGTGGTATTACAGGTGCAGGAATTGCATTAGATGCCGCATCAAGAGGCCTTTCTGTCGCATTAATTGATATGCAGGATTTTTCAGCTGGTACGTCGAGCCGTTCAACCAAATTGATTCACGGTGGTCTGCGTTATTTAAAGCAATTTGATGTAGGAGTTGTAGCCGAGGTAGGGCGAGAGCGTGAAATTGTCTTTGATAATGCTGTACATGTCACAACGCCTGAAAAAATGCTATTACCTTTATATAAAAAGGGTTCACTCGGTCCCTTCACAACATCTATGGCATTAAAGGTCTATGACCGCTTGGCAGGTGTCAAAAAACATGAACGTAGAACGATGTTAAATGCTCAGGAAACCTTGGCATTAGAGCCTTTACTCAATCAAGATGGCTTAGTCGGCGGTGGCTATTATGTGGAATACCGTACAGATGATGCCCGTCTAACAATTGAAGTATTGAAAAAGGCTGTTGAATATGGAGCGCTTTGCCTCAACTATGCTGAAATGACGGAATTTATTTATGAAAAGAAAAAGCTTGTTGGCATTAAAGTGAGGGATCATGTGACGGGGAAAATGCTCAATGTCCATGCCGCCCAAATTGTGAATGCAACGGGTCCATGGGTTGATGACGTACGACAAAAAGATAAAGTAGCAGATAACAAGCAATTACGTCTAACAAAGGGCGTTCATATTGTCATCAAACAAAAGGATTTTCCACTAAAGCAAGCTGTTTATTTTGATATTGCTGATGGTCGCATGGCCTTTGCCATTCCACGAGATGGCAAAACCTATGTAGGGACGACGGATACTGTCTATGAAGGTAATCCTGTACATCCAGTGGCAACACAGCAAGATGTGGATTATCTAATCGAGGCTGCAAAAAAGGTCTTTCCAACAGCTACTATTACAAGAGACACAATAGAATCCTCTTGGGCAGGCGTACGGCCACTGATTTATGAAAAAGGCAAGGATCCATCAGAAATTTCAAGGAAAGATGAAATTTGGACAGCGCCAAGTGGTTTAATGACAATCGCTGGTGGCAAGCTTACGGGCTATCGCCAAATGGCTGAAACGATTGTCGATAAAATTGTGAAGACCCGTCGTTACAAGCATGCAAGTGCCTGTTTAACACGTGAGCTAGCACTTTCCGGTGCAAAGGGAATTAACGCTATAAATTTCCCTGACTATATTGCCTATAAAGCACGAGAAGGCGTACAGTATGGCTTAAATTATGATGAAGCCAAGCAGCTTGTACAAAAGTATGGCACGAATGTAGATGCTTTATTTGATCGCGTGAAATTTTTACATGAACATGGTAGTACAATGCCTCTTGCCTTACATGCTATGCTACTGTATGGCATTGAAGCTGAAATGGTCTATACACCAAGCGACTTCTTTATTCGTCGTACTGGTTTATTATACTTCGATATTGAAGCAGTAAAGCTTTATAAACAGCAAGTAATTCAGGTGATGCAACAACGCTTGAATTATACGGAGGAGCAAAAAAATAGGTATATTGCTGAATTAGAGCAAGCCATTAACGATGCAACAAATTTTGTGAAAGAAGGGGAGTAAGGGATGGAGCGTTATATTCAAATGTCGGATGAACAATTTGTCTTCACTCGAACATTGGAGCCTTCAACGCCATGTATTGGACATATTCACATTTTGCATGGCATGGCAGAGCACAGCGGTCGCTATTTAACATTTGCGAAAACACTCAACACAGCAGGCTATGTTGTGACGATGCACGATCACCGTGGGCATGGTGAAACGGCAGCATATAATGGGACATTGGGCTTTTTTGCTGAAGAAAACGGCTTTGAGCGTGTTGTAAAAGATGCTCATGAAGTGATTACACAACTTCACGCACCATACGCTAATGTACCATTTATTCTCTTTGGCCATAGTATGGGTTCTTTCATTACTAGACGCTATATTCAATTATATGGAGAGCAAGTAGACAATGTTATTCTCTGTGGCACTGGAAATGTGACAGCCTTGCATGCTGTAGGAAATCTAGTAGCCAAGGCTTTAGCTAAGGGGCTAGGAAAAGAAACTGAAAGTAAGCTGTTAAATCGATTGAGCTTTGGTAGCTTTAATAAGCGATTTCCCAATCCGAAGACTGCCTATGATTGGTTATGTTCAGTACAACAAGAGGTGCAAAAGTATATCGATGATCCCTATTGTGGCTTTATTCCAACGAATCAATTTTTCGTGGATTTGACAACTGGCTTTGCCACACTAAATCGTAAAAAAGAATTAGCAAAAGTAAGAAAAGACCTTCCTATTCTCTTGATTAGTGGCAGTAAGGATCCAGTTGGTGAACAGGGGCTAGGCGTTTACAAAGTTGCTGAACAATTAGCAGCGGTGGGGGTAGAGGATGTAACGGTTTATTTATTCGAGGATAAACGACATGAAATTTTAAATGAAGACAATCAAGAAGCGGTCTTTCAAGTTTTATTACGGTGGTTAGAAAAATATGATAGAAACTAAATTGCAGCAGGCAGAGGTCGTAGCAATAGTGGGGCCGACTGCCTCAGGTAAAACGGCATTAAGCATTGAACTGGCAAAAAAATATCACGGTGAAGTCATTAATGGTGATTCCATGCAAGTTTATAAAGGGCTCGATATTGGGACAGCTAAAATTACCGAAGAAGAGATGGAGGGCGTTCCTCATCATTTACTAAGCTTTTTAGAGCCTACAGAACCCTTTTCGGTAGCAGATTATCAAAAATTAGTACGTGCGAAGATCGCGGAAATACAAGCTCGTCAAAAATTACCTATAATAGTAGGAGGCTCTGGCTTATATGTACAAGCTGTCCTCTATGATTTCCAATTTACTGATGAAAAAGTAGATGAAGAAGCACGAAAAGCCTACTATGAGGAATTAGCAAGGCTTGGCCCTGAGGCAATGCATGACAAACTAAAACAACTAGACCCTCAAACAGCGGAGACAATCCATCCAAACAATACACGTCGTGTTATTCGTGCATTAGAAATGCTGGAATTAAGCGGTGTATCAAAAGCAGCTGAAGCACAAAATCGAGGGGAAGTACCCCTTTACAATCATGTTATTTTAGGGTTAGGTCAAAACATGTCCCGTGACGTGCTATATGACCGTATTAATCGTCGTGTTGATTTAATGATGGAAAATGGTCTTCTGCAAGAGGTGAAGGGACTATGGCAGCAAAATATCCGTGGTGTGCAGTCTATACAAGCCATCGGATATAAAGAATTATATGATTATTTAGATGGCAAATGTACCCTAGAGGAAGCCATTGATAGCTTAACACAAAATTCCCGTCGCTATGCAAAAAGACAGCTTACTTATTTCCGTAATAAAATGGATGTCCATTTTATTACGCCGGATGATCGATTATAAGAATAAAGAAGAATTTCTAAAAATTACTAATTGATAAATTGGTAGAACATGCTACTATAGGAATGAAGAGGTAGAAAGTTAGTAGGGAGGCTATTTGATGAAATCAATCAATTTGCAAGATACGTTCTTGAACCAACTACGTAAAAACAGTGTTTTTGTAACTGTATTTCTGTTAAACGGATTTCAGTTAAAAGGGACTGTGAAATCATATGATAATTTTACAGTATTACTACTTGATGCTGAAAATAAGCAGCACCTAATCTACAAGCACGCCATTTCTACATTCGTACCAGCAAAACAAATAGAGTTTTTAGAGACAGAAGTATAATAAGTATGTTAAACAGTTAGTGTTCTCACACTGGCTGTTTTTTTTGCTACAAGCTATAATGATAGTGGAATTTGATATTTTGGAGGACAAAGTTTATGAAAACAATGGAAACAACACAATTATTAGATCTGTTAGATGCAAATGAGGACCTATATATTATCGATGTTCGTGAAGAGGATGAAGTAGCACATGGCATGATCCCAGGTGCTAAACATATTGCACTCGGAACTATCCCTGAACGTTTAGAGGAATTAGATGTAGAAAAGCCATATATTATTGTATGTAAGGCTGGAGCTCGTTCTGCCAATGCGTGTGCTTACTTAGAGGCACAAGGATTTGATGTAACAAACCTTGAAGGCGGCATGCTGGCTTATGATGGAGAATTAGAATTTAAATAAATCATGAAAAAAAGAAAGAGCATATACTCTTTCTTTTTTCATGATTATTTTTTCACGGCGTCCATGATAAAATTAAAATTCTCTTCAAAGTTTTTGTAGATATTAACATTTTTTTGTCCCTGCACTTTTGAAGCATAACTAGCAAAGTTTAGACCAGCTCCATAAATTTGTAGTGCTCCATTCGCCAAATCCCCTTTTTGGAGAAGCTCAATGCCATCTTTCAAGAAATTTTGACTCTCCTCGAAATGACACTCCGTAATGTATTTATCACCACTATGAAATAATTTTAAATTTTCTAGTATTTTATTTGCTGTCTCTTCGCTGATCGAAGCGTCGATATTGATTAATAACTGATTGATCGGTTTTACGAGTTTGGCATAGAGGCTATCGTGCGTTTCACAGGTTTCAGCAATAGCGTTTCTTAATTCTTTTGCATTCATCGTATCTACTCCTAACTTTTCATCGTTTTACTATTTGATACTTACCCTAATTTTAATCAACTGAATACTGAATTTTTAGAAATAATTTATGTTTACATTGAACAGATTATTAAGGTTTTCAACTTTTATGTTCAACATTACTCAGTGAATTGGCAAAACATATGCTACGGAAGGTAGAGATGATGGAAAAGTCTGTAGTTTATTTGTTAAGACAATTGATTTAGTAATTAGTTCTTGTACAAGCTGAGTGTTAGGCATAGAGAAATCTTTAAAAGCAATAATTAAGGAAGACTAGGAATCAAGTGAAAGATTCACAGGCTATTGATAAGCTTATATTGGGAATTGGAGTATGTACTAAGTTAACACTCAAAAAATTTTTTCCTCTTGACACTAAAAAAGTTGTAAAGTAGATTTAACATAATTACATAAAAGCAATAGGTGCCCACTAGGGAGAATAGGGAATAAAGTGAAAAGCTTTAGCGGACCCGCCACTGTATAAGGGAGTTTCATAGTGTATGCCACTAGCGAAAAGCTGGGAAGGTACTATGAGGTGTTGAACTTGAGCCAGGAGACCTGCCTACATGCTTTAGAAGATATAGATGATGGAAAAGTCTGTAGTTTATTTGTCATGACAATAAACTACAGACTTTTTATTTTGTCTTAATGAGAACGAGAGGAGAAATAATCATGCAATTATTACAAGACACGATTCAAAACATTCAAGGGGTTGATATGAAAAGTATGGAGCAAGCTAGAATGCGGATTGATGCGCTTTGTAAGCCCCCGGGTAGCTTGGGTAAACTAGAATCAATTGCCGTACAGCTCTCTGGTATAACAGGACAATTATATCCGACGGTCGACAAAAAGGTGATGATTGTCTGTGCTGCAGATCATGGTGTTTGCGAGGAAGGTGTAACCACGAATCCACAAGATGTTACGGTCTTTCAAACATTAAATTTTCCTAAGGGGGGTACAGGCGTTTGTGCGATTGCGGGGATTACCAATGCAAAGGTGGTCACAGTAGATGTGGGAGTAAAAGAAGATATTTCACTTGATGCAGGTGTCATTATTCATAAAATTAAATACGGTACCGATAACATGGCACACGGTCCAGCTATGGCCAAACAAGAAGCCATTCAATCGATAGAAGTAGGAATCCGTGTGGCCACTGAGGAAATCATAAAAGGTGCTGATGTACTTGGGACTGGAGAAATGGGCATCGGCAATACAACACCAAGTGCTGCGATATTAGCTGTTTTGACGGGATGCAACCCTATCGAAGTAACGGGGTTTGGTGCAGGAGTAGGCCAAGGAGGCATTGCCTATAAAGCGGCAGTTATTGAAAAAGCAATTACCTTAAATAAGCCTAATCCAAGTGATGTTATTGATGTTCTGGCTAAGGTTGGAGGGTTAGAGATAGGGGCGATGACAGGTATTATTCTTGGCGCTGCTGCCCATCGTAAACCCGTTGTCATTGATGGATTTATTTCGACTATAGCCGCCCTCATTGCTTATAAGCTCGAACCAAAAGTAATCGATTATATCATTCCTTCCCATGCTTCAGAGGAACCAGGGGCAAAAATTGCCGCTGCCTTACTGGGCATTGAACCGATGTTGCATATGAATATGCGTTTAGGCGAAGGTTCTGGAGCAGCCTTAGCCTTTCCTCTTTTAGATGCAGCTTGCTCGATGATGAAAAACATGGTGACTTTAGAAGAATCAATGCAGTTGTTAAAAAGGTAAGTTAAATGTCTCTTTTTTAATCAAATAAGGAATGAAACATTAGCTTAAACAATAAAACAGCCAATGACTTAATTTTTGGTCATTGGCTGAATGGTTATGCACGATTTAACTTTCGTAATGGCAAGCGCCACTTCATCATATAGGAAAGAATACGTAAAGCTGTAATCACTGCGAATAAAATATAAAGGAATATGTCCCCTGTAAAAACCTCGAATCCGATTAGCAGTCCAGCAAGAGCTGCCCAAACACCATAAACTTCATCACGGAGAACTAATGGTTTTCTTCTAGCTAATAAATCTCGTACAATACCACCACCTGAACCTGTCAAAACAGCAGCTACAATGACTGCGCTCACTGGCATATCAAGCTTGACAGCATAGAGTGCGCCTTGAATAGCGAATGCTGATAAGCCAATCGCATCTGTGAAGTTACCCCAACGATGCCAATGTTGAATCAGATGATGCGGAAAAATAAAGAATATCGTAATCGCAGCAAGCGCTATTTGAAACATCATATCCTGTCCCCAAAGCGTTGTGACAGGTAGTCCAATGAGTAAATTTCGAATAGCTCCTCCACCAAAAGCAGTCACAATACCAAGTATATATACACCGAATAAATCGTATTCTTCTTCCATGGCAATAATTGCCCCAGAAATAGCAAAGGCAATTGTTCCTATAATACTAAAAACCTCCCAAGCCATCCCTTTCACCCCTTCTATCAATAAATAAACTTTATTAAAAGTTAAAAGACTTTTTACGTAACAGAATCTATGAATTTAATAGCCAAAATCGGTCATTAAATACGCTTCTTGAAATAAGTCCGCACATTAGCTTAGCGTAAAATCCCCTTAGAAACAATAGGCAAGTTTTACAGGTGCACATACAAATTGATAAAATGTGATTAAAATAAAGAAAAACATTCGTCAAAAGCGTTCATATACCAGTAGTTGGTTAGGGAATTCTAGAGTGATTGAAGTCAATTTAGATAGTCAATAAATCTTCCTGATTGAAATGCGAGACATTGTGAAATGGAGAAGAAAGAATGACGTTTACATCAAATTTATCAACAGAAACGCTGTCATTAGCGGCAAAAGTAGAGGAGCAAGTTCGGCCTTATCATGCCAAGGTAGAAGAAATGGCGTTCTACAATCAGCAGAAGGTGCTAGCAGCTTTCAGAAAGCATCAAGTAAGTGATTATCATTTACATCCATCAAACGGCTATGGCTATGATGATGAGGGACGGGATAATCTAGAGCGTGTTTATGCGGAAGTATTTGGTGCAGAGGCAGCCATAGTCCGACCACAAATTATTTCAGGGACACATGCAATCACGCTTAGTCTATTCGGTGTTTTGCGTCCTGGTGATGAGCTGCTTTATATTTCTGGTCAGCCATATGATACATTGCAATCCATTGTCGATGGTGGTGATAAAGATACAGGTTCACTGAAAGATTATAAAATCGGTTATCGACATGTGGATTTACTAGATAATCAGGTCATTGATTGGGCAGGTGTAGAAGCGGCCATTACAGCACAAACCAAAATGATTGCGATTCAGCGTTCAAAAGGCTATGCAACACGTCCATCCTTTACAATTGAAGAAATTGTAGAAATGTGTGTAAAGGTACGTAAAATAGCTCCGAAAGCTATTATATTTGTAGATAACTGCTATGGCGAGTTTGTAGAGGCGCAGGAACCTACAGAGGTCGGTGCTGACTTAATGGCAGGATCGCTCATTAAAAATCCAGGTGGAGGCTTGGCTAAAATTGGTGGCTATATTGCTGGCCGAGCAGATTTAGTGGAGAAATGTGCCTATCGTATGACATCTCCAGGTATTGGAGCCGAAGCGGGGGCCACATTAAATACACTAGGTGATTTTTATCAAGGATTTTTCCTGGCACCACATGTTGTATCGCAAGCACTAAAAGGGGCGATATTTACAGCTGCAATGCTTGAGGAAATCGGCATGAGCACTTCTCCGAGCTATCACGCGAAGCGTACAGATTTAATTCAATCAGTATCGTTCCAAACAGCTCAGCAAATGATTGACTTTTGTCGCGAAATACAAGCGAACTCACCGATAAATGCCCATTATGCTCCTGAGCCAGCCTATATGCCAGGCTATGAAGATGATGTCATTATGGCGGCTGGAACATTTATTCAGGGGTCCAGCATTGAGCTAACAGCGGATGGCCCGATACGACCGCCATATACAGCATTTATCCAGGGCGGACTAACATATGAACACGTTAAATTTGCTATTTGCAGTGCAGTTCAAGCCATTCAAAAAGCATAACAAGACAATAGATAAAGCCTAAATATGAATAGTTTTTTACAATTTTTAATCAGATTGAAAAAAATAGTGCCAACCATGTTAGATAACCTTACATGGTTGGTTGACAGTAAAAAAATTTCGTTATATGATAAGCGGGTATTGGAGGAGGACTTAAATGAGTCGTGAAATTAGACGAACTATGCCGTTATTATCGATGAGTATCGTGATGCAATTAACAGAGCTTTCGGCAAGACAAATTCGTTATTATGAAGAACACCATTTAATTGAGCCGCACCGAACAGAAGGCAATCGACGTATGTTTTCACTGAATGACGTCGATACATTGCTTGAGGTTAAAGACTACTTAGAACAGGGTATGAATATGGCGAAGATTAAAAAAATATTTGCTAAAAAGAAAAATCCTGTTGCAACAACTGATGAGCAAGATTTAAGTGATTCAGAATTACGTCAAATTATGCGCGAAGAAATGCGTCAAGCACAGCGCATGCAAAAATCGTCCATCCGAAGAGGGGATTTATCTCGATTCTATTAATAAATAGGGTAGGGTAAACATAAAAGCTAGACAAATTATAGGAGTGTGGAAAACTGTGGGTAAATACACAAAAGAGGACATTAAACGTCTCATCGAAGAAAAAAACGTAAGCTTTATTCGTTTACAATTTACAGATATTCTTGGCACTATCAAAAATGTTGAGATTCCTGTAAGTCAATTAGACAAAGCACTTGAAAATAAAATGATGTTTGATGGCTCATCTATTGAAGGTTTCGTTCGAATCGAAGAATCTGATATGTATTTATATCCTGATCTTGATACTTTCGTAGTATTCCCTTGGACTTCTGAAAAAGGGAAAGTAGCACGTTTTATCTGTGATGTTTACACTGCGAAAGGCGAACCGTTTGCTGGTGACCCACGTAACAACCTAAAACGTATTCTTAAAAAAATGGAAGAAATGGGCTTCTCAAGCTTCAATTTAGGGCCTGAGCCAGAATTCTTCTTATTCAAATTAGATGCAAAAGGCGAACCAACATTAGAAGTAAATGACCATGGTGGTTATTTCGATTTAGCGCCAACAGATCTTGGTGAAAATTGCCGTCGTGATATCGTGTTAGAGCTAGAAGAAATGGGCTTTGAAATTGAAGCATCACACCATGAGGTAGCTCCAGGACAACACGAAATCGACTTTAAATATGCGGATGCTGTTACTGCGTGTGATAACATCCAAACATTCAAATTAGTTGTTAAAACAATCGCTCGTAAACATGGCTTACATGCTACATTTATGCCAAAACCATTATTTGGTGAAGCAGGCTCTGGTATGCACTTTAACGTGTCACTATTTAAAGGCAAAGAAAATGCGTTCTATGATGAATCTACAGAATTAGGTCTTTCTGAAACAGCTATGCAATTCATGGCGGGTGTTCTTGCACACGTACAAGGTTTCACAGCTGTAACAAACCCAACAGTTAACTCTTATAAACGTCTAGTACCAGGTTATGAAGCACCATGTTATGTAGCATGGTCTGCACAAAACCGTTCACCATTAATTCGTATTCCATCTGCACGTGGCCTTTCAACTCGTGTTGAAGTACGCTCTGTAGACCCTTCTGCAAACCCATATTTAGCGATGGCTGTTATTTTAGAAGCAGGTCTTGAAGGTATTCGTCAAAGCCTAACACCACCTGCTGCAATTAACCGCAACATCTATGTGATGTCGGAAGAAGAGCGTCAAGCAAATGGTATTGAAAACCTACCTGCAGCACTTGATGATGCACTAACATTACTTGCTAAAGATCAAGTAGCACAGGAAGCATTAGGTGAGCATATTTATGCAAACTTTAAAGAAGCAAAAGAAATCGAGTTCGATATGTACCGTACAACTGTTCATCAGTGGGAACGCGATCAATATTTAAAAATGTATTAATCATAAAGATACCGAGTGCCTGATAAAGGGTACTCGGTTTTTTTCTGAGCATATTAGGAACGATGGGGTCATCTGACAACCCCATCGTTATTTTATCATTAGCGCATATGTTTATGATGGTGTGGCATATGGCAAGGGTTAGGTGGCATACCACACATAGTATGTGTTTCACAGCATTCATTCACGACAGATTCTGTGCATGGGAAATAGTACTGATGATCAATCATATGTTTGTTCACTGTTGTAACATGTGCAGGTTGTACGTGTGGAACAACCGTATGGATATAATTTGTGCGTACATATTGCTCTGGTGGTAAAAATTGTGGTGGATCATATTGCATTGGCATCATTTGTGGCGGACAGCAGTGTGGACCTTTTGCCGGATGGCGTCTTCGTTGAAACATGTTATTACCTCCTGTTTTGATAAGTTGTAGTTCATTATTAAGATATGAGATATACGTCGATAGGGTCTATTTATTTGCCTATTAATGCATAGGTAAATCTAACAAGTAACTAAAATAGTAGAAAATCTATAATCAATTTGCCTACGTCTTTGAGTGAAATGAAAGCATGACATATTGTTGAAAAAGATGATGGAACGGAAAACGCCTCGATCATGCTGCAAAACTTCTTTCACTCTAACAGTAGTGAACAAAATAGCACATATTTTCGAAGTGAAGATAATGAGTCTAACAACCATCCACTTGCTTGTTTTTCAACACGATGAATAGGTTTTTCAAATAACGTTCTTCCTAGCGTCATAATGTAAAATAAATTTTTATTAAAAAAGTATGTTTTTTGAAAAAATAGTTATTGTCAATAAAAGAATCGTACAGTATACTCTTTAATTGATAATGATTATCGTTGTCGATTATTTCTTAGGAGGAAATGTATGCCAAAATTATCACTGCAAAAAAAGAACTTTTTTGTACTTTTCACACTACTATTAACCTTCGCGTTATTATTAGTTGGGTGTGGGGAGAAGACATCGAACTCCAGTAGTTCACAAGAGAACGACAAAGCAGAAGAAAGTAACACTGAATCAGAATCTTCTAGTCGTGAGATTACACATGCAATGGGTACTACAACGATTGAAGGCACACCTACAAAAATCGTTACTCTATATCAAGGCGCAACAGATGTTGCAGTAGCTATGGGCATTAAGCCAGTTGGGGTAGTAGAATCTTGGGCTGAAGCGCCTGTTTATAATTATATGAAGAATGAGCTTGATGGCGTTGCAATTGTGGGACAAGAAACACAACCAAACCTTGAAGAAATTGCAAAGCTTAAACCAGATTTAATTATTGCTTCTAAAGTACGTCATGAAGAAATTTATGATCAGTTATCGCAGATTGCACCAACAGT
This sequence comes from Lysinibacillus sp. S1, assembly GCF_044986265.1. NCBI lineage: Bacteria > Bacillati > Bacillota > Bacilli > Caryophanales > Bacillaceae > Lysinibacillus > Lysinibacillus sp. S1. The sequence goes on along the minus strand of NZ_CP173154.1, from coordinate 1,481,254 downwards.
TGCTCATGAAACGGTTTTCGATTTCAAAGGAACAGCTGAAATGATGGGTCAAGCAATGAATCAAGAAGATACGGTGAATGAATTACTTGGCGATTGGGATACACGAGTAGCTGATTTCCAAACAAAAATCAAAGAGAAGCTTGGCGATAAATGGCCATTCCATGTTTCTGTTGTCAACTTCAGAGCAGACCATGCTCGTATTTATGTGACAGGTTATGCGGGTTCTATTTTATCTGAGCTTGGATTCCAAGGTCCTAAAAATTTAACAGATGATTCTTTAGAAATTGTGAAGCTAACTGACAAGGAAAGTATTACACAAATGAATGCTGATGTTATTTATATGTTTATGGAAAATGATGAGACCGTGAAAAAAACTTATGAAGATTGGACAAACCATCCACTTTGGAAAGAGCTTGACGCAGTGAAAGCGAATCAAGTTTATCAGGTAGATGAAATCAATTGGAATCTAGCAGGTGGTATTACTAGTGCTAATTTAATGCTAGATGATATTTATGACAAGTTTGAATTAGAAAAATAGTGAATGAAGGATGGGCTGTTAAAAGTGTTAGAGAATACTTGAATAACAGCCCTCTCATTGTAGTGTTTGAGCAAAATTGAAACCTACATAAGATAAATTGTGGATCAAGAAAGTTGGCATAACATGAGAATTATTCTTTCCAGTACACCGATGAAACAAATAGGTTTATTCATCAGCTGTTTGATTCTTTTGCTGGCATTTATAATCAGCATAGCTATTGGTCAAACGTCCATACCTTTTTCGTCAATCTATGATGCTATTTTTCATTTTGATGCTGCTAATAAGGAGCATGTCATTATTCGAACATCTAGATTTACAAGAGCTGTGATCGCTACAGTAGTTGGCGCAAGCCTTGCCATTGCGGGCGCATTAATGCGAGCATTAACAAGAAATCCTTTAGCAGCTCCTGATATTTTAGGTATTAATGCAGGGGCTATATTTTTTATTGTCAGTGCCATTACTCTTTTTTCCGTTCAATCTTTAATGAGCTATATGTGGATTGCCTTTTTAGGGGCAGGTGCAGCGGGGGCGATGGTTTTTTTCCTAGGCTCATTAGGAAGGGATGGGTTAACACCGATAAAAATAGTATTAGCTGGTGCAGCGATTACAGCTCTATTTGTCTCGTTTACGCAGGGGCTTTTAGTCATCGATGAACAAGGTTTACAAAGTGTCCTGTTTTGGTTAGCAGGTTCTGTATCGGGGCGTAGTATTGAAATGCTCGTGCCTGTCCTACCGTTTATTTTAGGAGTGACAGTGGTGGCAATATTTATGGGGCGTTCAATCAATATTTTACAATCAGGAGATGATATTGCCAAAGGATTAGGACAACGAACAATGTTCACGAAAATCACGCTAGGCATAATTATTATCATACTTGCAGGCAGTTCAGTAGCTGTTGCAGGTTCAATAGGTTTTATTGGCTTGATTGTCCCTCATATAGCGATCCATCTTGTTGGCACGGATTATCGTTGGATTATTCCCTACAGTGCCGTGTTGGGAGCAATATTGCTATTGTTGGCTGATATTGCGGCAAGATATGTGATTATGCCATTGGAAATGCCGATTGGTGTTATGACTGCCTTAATCGGAGCTCCTTTCTTCATTTATATTGCTCGAAAGGGGTTAGCAAAAAATGCCTAATTATGTGACAGTTCGAACGAAATCTAATCGTATATCTTTTCAAATTGCTAAAAGAACGGGTTGGATACTATTACTATTAAGCTTATTATTAGTCATCATAACGATTCTTGGTTTATCAGCGGGTAGCGAGTTTATCCATCCAGTAACAGTGGTGAAAGAATTGTTGGGCTATGGGAATGGAGAGTATGATTTTGTCTTACATACATTAAGGCTCCCGCGTGTCTTAATGGCCTTATTAGTTGGTGCTGCGCTGGGAGTTGCCGGTTTAATTTTACAAGGAATTATCCGTAATCCTCTTGCTGCCCCAGATATTATTGGTGTAACGAGCGGAGCATCGATGGGTGCAATTATTTTTATCGTGTACTTTATGGGGTCAGTCAGCATTCAATTTTTACCGTTAGCTGCTATAGTAGGTGCTGGTATTGTCTCCTTCATCATTTATCTACTGTCATGGAGAAAAGGAGTCACACCAATTCGAATGGTGCTAATTGGAATTGGTATCTCAGCCTTAGCAAAGGCGGTTGTGACGATGCTGCTGGTGATCAGTAATGTAGCCGCTACAACGAAGGCCTATTTATGGCTGACGGGTAGTTTGTATGGGGCTAATATGCAGGATGTCTATTTGCTATTACCATGGCTAGTCATTTTAGTGCCACTAACATTTATTTTAGCAAGAACGGTGAATGTGAAGGAATTAGGCGATGAAATAGCGATAGGGCTAGGCGTAAAAGTACAAGTGTATCGTGTACTTTTTCTACTCATTAGTGTAATGCTAGCTGGTTCTGCAGTAGCTTTTGCTGGTGGCATTGCCTTTGTTGGATTAGTGGCTCCTCATATGAGCAGAATGCTTGTTGGGCGTTCCTTTGCAGGATTAATTCCTGTGACAGCTATTATAGGTGGAATCATTGTCATTCTGGCTGATATGGTGGCACGCACAGCCTTTTTACCAAAGGACTTACCTACAGGCGTATTTACTGCTGCAATTGGCGCACCATTCTTTATTTATTTATTATTTAGAACGCGCAATCAATAAAGCTTCATGATAAAAAAGTTAAAAGCTGTAGAAGAAGGTGACAGGATTTTGAATAATGTTTTAGAAGCACAAAATTTACATGTAAGCTATGGAGAAAATCTTATTTTAGAGGATTTGAATCTTCAAATACCAAAAGGAAAAATTACAGTACTAGTTGGGGCCAACGGTTGTGGAAAATCTACACTACTTCGGACATTTGCACGATTACAAAAAGCGAAGTCGGGTGAAATTTTTTTAGATGAGAATAAACTAGATGCCATTTCAACGAAAGAGGTAGCGAAACGTTTAGCTATTCTGCCGCAGGGCCCTGTTGCACCAGAAGGATTAACTGTTCAGCAATTGATTAAGCAAGGTCGTTATCCACACCAAAGTTGGTTAAAGCAATGGTCTACGGAGGATGAAAAAATTGTAAACAATGCGCTTGCAGTAACGCAGATGACTGAATTTGCCGATCGTCCAGTAGATGCATTATCAGGTGGTCAGCGGCAACGTGTATGGATTGCTATGACATTAGCGCAAAAAACAGATCTTATTTTACTAGATGAACCTACAACTTATTTAGATATGGCACACCAAGTAGAAATTTTAGATTTACTATTTGATTTAAATGACAAGGAAGGGCGTACCGTCGTTATGGTATTACACGATTTAAACTTAGCCTGTCGCTATGCCCATCATATTGTGGCGGTACGTAATAAACAGGTTTATGCCCAAGGCAAGCCAGAGGAAGTGGTGACAGCAGAGATGGTCCAGGCTGTTTTTCGTATGGATTGTACCATTATTAAAGATCCGCTCTTTGGTACACCTTTATGTGTGCCACATGGCAAGGGGCGAACAGTTCAAACAGTGGAATTAGAGGAGGTAGGGATCTGTTGAGCCTATCACTGTCAGCTGAAGAAACATCCGTGTTACTAAGAGAGTATCGATTGTCGATAGAGCCTGCAGTAGATGCTACATACTCTTTATATGCCAAAAATTTATTGGACAATGAACAAGCTCTAGATTATTTGCAAAAAATTGCCCATTTCTTTCAATCGCCTTCTATCCTAGTTACGGCATCGTTGTTTGCGAAGCGCTATAGCGTCTTAACGATAGCTTCAGCCTTCTATGCTATGTCCAGATACGATAAAGGACTACATTGCAGAATTGAAAATATGTGGGTAGAAGCGGAATATTCAAAACCTTGGCTTCCTACTATTCGGCTAATCGATCGCACAGTGTCAATACCTACTGAAGACCGTGAAAAATGGCGTGATGAGGTTCTTAGAGAAATCTTTGCGAATAATTTAGCGAAGGTTTGGCAGTCATTAGCGAAAATAAGTAAAATTCCAAAAACAATCTTATGGGAAAACACAGCTATTTATGTGAATTGGCTCTATGAAACGAAAATAGGGGAAGGAGCCAGTGAGCAAGAAAAGGCTCGTATACAAGAGGATTATCACTATATTGTAAACCTAGCACCAGGCTCCATTTTTGGAGAGAGAAAAAATCCTTTGACGGACTATTGTGGTCCTAAAGTGACAATTATGGAATCGGAGCAACCTGTACGCTTGAGAAAAACATGTTGTTTCTATTATCATACCTCTGATGAAGCAAATGATTATTGTATCTCCTGTCCAAAAATAAAAAGATAATCATAACAACAAAATCTCTAAACCACCAAAAGTGAGTAAACACTTATAGCATTTCATAGGTGTTTATTCACTTTTATTTTTGCCATCAATACCTGCCATTAAATAAGGAATTGCAGGTTTGATAAATTCTTCGGGCTGTATCTCCTGATTGCTAGTTCTCCATTCTATAGAAGCGCCATAGATTCCCCAGCTTAATATTACAGCAGTCATTTTTAACGCTTCGTTCTCTGTCGCTGCATTTTGTTTCAATAACATTTTGTAAAAGATAATTTCAAGCTGCTCTCTAATAATGCGAGCAATTGTCTCTTCATAGCCTCTATGACAACGATTAGACAATGACTTTTGAAAATTAGTTATCGCTTTAAAGAGAATAATGAAAGCTCCTTCATTAAGTTCGTTATGTTGTAGAAAGTCATCATTCAAATTAATTAATAATACTTCTGATAGGACCTTCTCTAACAAATCATATATATCTTCAAAGTGATAATAAAAAGTCGCACGATTAATCATAGCCTCTGTCGTAATATCCTTAACTGATAGGACCTTCTACTACAAATTACTAGAAAGTGTAATGAAAGAATCCATGATTAATTTACGAGTCCGTATAACACGAAGATCTGTCTTAGATGAGGTCATTACTTACACTCCTTTTTAAACAATTKCTTCAAAGTGTTGTATAAACAACAATTCAAATAGATTATTGGTTTATTGATGATTTTATTATGAATAAAATACAACTGTAAGGCAAATAAGAGAGTTATATATTTATATTTAATGAAAGTAAGAAAAGGGGATAGTCAATTGAAGAATCATCCAATGGTTTGTGATTTAGAGACAGGTGTATGTGGAGTAGCTGGCGAGGAGGAATTAGGGATAATTGATTTTAATCAACCAAAGAAATCCATTGAAGTATACTATGTAACTGATCCAATATGTTCTCATTGTTGGGCACTCGAACCCGTTCTTCGACGTTTTATCGAGCAGTACGGACACTATTTTAACTTTCATACGATTATGGGAGGATTACTAGAAAAATGGGGTGATGGTCCAGTAGACCCTGCTAATGGAATATCTGGACCTGCCGACGTTGTAGGACACTGGAGAGAAGTTGGAGAATATTATCGCATGCCAATAGATGGAACAGTGATGATGAACAATCCAGTGCAATCATCCTATCCACCATCTCGTGTTTTTAAAGTGATTCAAAAAAATCAGCATGATGCTATAGCATTTGAATATTTGCGCAGAGCAAGAGAAGCGCTATTCGTATTTAATCAAAATATTGCAGATACATCCGTTATGATTGACATTGTAAATAAACTGGGGCTTGATGGAGTGGCTATTGTAAACGAATCAGAACAAACAAGCGGGCAACAGTTATTAAATGAAGATTTTGACCTTGCAAGAAATCTAGGCGTAAGAGGATTTCCAACTATTATTATGATGAATGAAGATAATAAAGGGTTGAAAATTGTTGGTGGGCGTCCATTTGTAAATTATGTGGAAGGACTCAAACAGGTTCTCAATTTTGAAGAGCTGCAACCAAAACAACTGCCATCTCTTTTAAGCTTGCTTGAAAAAGAAAAGCTTCTATTTTCGAAAGAAATTGAAGTCATGTATGATTTGGAAAAGTCAGAGGTTATATCTTATGTGAAAAAAGAGCTTTCATCAGATCAATATGAAATGAAGGAAATACTTGGTGAGTGTTATATTACTACTAAATAATGAGGAGAATGGCAATGACATACGTATTACAAGTAGATTTTAAATTGGATGGACCATTTGGTGATGAGATGGCAGAAGCGTTTTCTGACTTAGCAAAAAGTATTTATGAAGAGGAAGGACTTTTGTGGAAAATTTGGACAGAGAGCCCTGAAACAAACGAAGCGGGCGGCATCTATCTATTTGAATCGAAACGCACAGCTGAACAATATATAGCAATGCATTCAAAAAGGCTAGCTGAATTTGGAATCACTACTATTAACGCAAAAATCTTTGCTATCAATTCAAAACTGACTGAAGTTACGAAAGGTCCAATAAAACAATTAAAAAATCATTGATGCATCATAGAATTACTAGCTAATTCAAAGGAGTCTAATTTCTAATTAAGAAGTTAGGCTTTTATTTTATGAATGTATAAATATTCTGAATATTGTGAGGTTGAACCAATTGCGTTGTAGCGTTTACAATAGTTTTATATCACGTTTATGTTATAAAAACATGAATAATTTGAGTGTTTTTCTGTTTAATGCTCAATACTTCAAAGCTTTTAAAATCGTTCTATAGCAGAAGGAGGGATGAGATGTTGAATGAAAACAACATATTTTTGCTTATATAGTTGTACAACAATTGATAAAAAAATGTTTCTTATAAACACTATTTTAATTGTTGTTATGCAAAATACATAAATTATTGAGATTAAAAGAGATGAGGTTTTATAAAAAAATGAAAAAGTATTCTGTTGCTACATATTTTTACTTCATTATTCCGTCTTTAATTGGTATCTTTCTATTTATGATCCCCATTTTAACGGAAGAGGGCTGGAAAGTACCCATTGCCATATTAGCCAATATTTTAGCGGGGATTGTGGCCCCGATCATTAGCTATTTTACAATTGGAATGTTTGCCATCTCTGCAATTGGTGCACTGATAGCGAAATTTATCMCTCGTAAAAATGCTAAAGAACCTAGTATGTTGGATACATTGTTTTATGTTAATTGGTTTTGGACAATTACTCGTATTATCGGTTTAGCCTTTGCTTCAATGGTGGTCTTCAATTTTGGACCTTCTGCCATCAATAATGAAAATACGGGTGGACTTCTCATGGATCCAAATGAGGGACTTGTGACGTTTTTATTTACCATTTTTTTGTTTGCGGGTTTCCTTTTACCAKTTTTAACAAACTTCGKTTTACTTGAATTTTTCGGGACAATGATGGTGAAAATTATGCGGCCACTGTTTAAAAGTCCAGGGCGTTCTTCAATCGATGCTCTTACGTCATGGGTAGGTGATGGCACAATAGGTGTGTTAATGACCAGTAAACAATATGAGATGGGGAACTACACAAAAAAAGAAGCTGCGATTATTGCCACAAGTTTCTCAGTAGTGTCCATCACATTCTGTATCGTTGTATTGGATACTGTACATTTGGCACGCTATTTTATTCCTTATTATTTGACAGTAGTACTTTGTGGWATTGTATTAGCCRWTATTAYGCSTCGAATCWATCCACTTGCGAAAAAGGAGGATACGTATATAGATGGGACACCAGTGGATTATTCACGTGAGAAATTACCAGAGGGCTATAATTCTGTTTCACATGGTTTAGAAAATGCACTTGCTGTTGCACATGCAAATCGTGATYCTCGACAATTTTTCAAAGATGGCTCTAGAAATGTAATTGATTTATGGSTGGGTGTGGCCCCTATTGTTATGGCTTTTGGGACAATTGCCTTAATGCTTGCTGAATTTACAAGTATTTTTGCGATTTTAGGAAAACCGTTCGAGCCAATTTTAACTGTCCTTGGCTTGCCTGAAGCGGCTGAAGCAGCGCAAACAATGGTCGTAGGCTTTGCCGATATGTTTCTACCCTCTATTTTAGGTGCAGGGATTGAATCGGATGTTACTAGATTTGTTATCGCTGTTGTTTCTGTGTCACAGCTGATCTATATGTCTGAGGTAGGTGGACTTATTTTAGGTACAAAAATTCCATTGAAGTTTTTGGATTTAGTCGTCTTATTTATACTACGTACGCTTATTTCTCTTCCAATTGCAGCATTGGTTGGTCATCTACTCTTCTAAATAAAATGCCAAGTCTTAAATGGACTTGGCATTTTTCATAAACAGATTGTGATCGATTTTCTTTAGACGTCTCCATAACGTAAGCATGTAGATAAAGAGTACAAAAATGATAAGATAGGCACTTAACATGGAGCCTTCCGTATTTCCCATAATGTTGAAGAAATTATTCAGTCCATGGAAAATAATTGTTACGATAATTGATTGACCTTCCAATACAAGTAAAGCTAGAACAAGGCCAACTAAAAGAGCATAGATGATTTGAAGAATCGTATCTTCTAGAGATTGGCCACCTAGTAATTGTAACGCATGTGTGACGCCAAACAATATACTAGAAATCCAGACAGCAGAAAAAGCCCCTTTTGCTAATAGCATGCGTAGCATAATGCCTCTAAATACAGACTCCTCAATAAACGCTACTATGAAAATTTGCATGATAAACATGACAATTAAATCACTAATAGATGTCATATTCAATCCTTTTGTGCTTACTAAGATGATGCCTAAAATAAGAAGAAGTGGTAAGGTGATGAAGAAATGATTCTTTTTAATAGGATAAAAGAAATATACTCTCCATTTCTTTTTCGCCGCTATATACATGAAGAGCCCTAATGCAAATGGGATTAACAGCGCAAACTGTAGAAAAGGGCTTAAAGGTTGTTTGATAGAAACAAAGGCACCATTTAAAACATAGAAAAATATGAGTAGAGACTCTAAACCAATTATTTTTATCAACATTTTTGGGTTCATGTTATTATCTTCCTCCTATTCTATTTATACAGGATTTACAGAAACCTTTCGCATACTAGCTGAAATAACTAGATAGAGGAAAATACTAAAAACAAACATGCTCCCTAAAATCGCTAATATAGATGAATTGGCTAACAGTTTATACAACGGAGAATACCATTCAAAGATCACCATTAATATAGGTATTAATGCAAGGAAACCAATTAAGCTATAGCCTCCTAGTATGCCTAAACGATAAAAAACAACGTTAAGGAGAAGGCCAGAACTTAGACAAAATAAAAGCAAGACCGTATCCAATACTACTGTTTGGAAAAATGAATGGGTAATATCAAAAAATAAGATAGGGTGGATGATAATAATATCTTTGATATTGAATAGGGTAGAAACATAAGAAATGATTTGATGAGCACACGCAATAATCAAGGCACCGACCAGACTCCAGCTGATAAAAAATAGCCCGACATACAACATATATTGCTGACGACTTAATCCTAGCTTTAAAAAATAGGGTAAGGTTTTATTGAGAAGTTTTGTTGCCATCATACTGTAAAAAATATAAACAGGAATTGAAATAGTCATAGCAAATGATACATATTGACCAAAAAATGCATCTAAGAAAAATGACAAAAGCACGATAGAAAATAAAATGCTCCAAAAAATAATATTTTGCTTCTTATAGCTTTGAAATAAGATATAAAAACTGCCTTTCATCGTGTTCATCGCCCCAGCCTCACTTTCTGTTTACTTAAATAGACGAGCATATCTTGAAGAGAGACAGATTCAAGCGTAATGTTCTGATCTTCAATGGATTGACCATTTGCGAAGACAATAGCTGTCATCTCTTGCATAAATGTATGTTGATAGATTACTTGTAAATCCCCAATTGCTCTCTCAACATCTGAGGCATTGCCTTTTACAGCCACAATATGCTCTCGCCATTCATCAGTGGTCTTTTGGAGCAAAAGTTCGCCCTCATGTAGAATGAAAATTTCCTCAAATAGCTCGCTTGCCTCATCGATTAAATGTGTAGATAGAATAAATAATCGCGGATTTTCTGTTTGCTGCTCAATTAACAAATCATAAAACATATTACGCGCTGCTACATCTAAACCGATATAAGGTTCATCAAATATAGTTATAGCTGTACAACTCGCAAAGCCTGTAATAATTCCAAGTGCAGAGACCATCCCTTTTGAAAGATTACGCACTTTATCTTTTGGATTCAGGGCAAATACTTGTAGCAGTTCTTGAGCTAGCTCTTCATCCCATTTTGGATAAAAGAAGTGATTGGCCTTTAATGTTTGGGCAATGGTCATTTCTTCTTGAAAGTTGCCACTTTCAGCGACAAAGCAAATATCACGTAATGTGGAAGGGGCATTGAAGACATTTTCTCCGTTAACTAAAATTTCTCCGCTTGTTGTAGAGATGAGGCCTGATAATAAATTTAAAAAAGTTGTTTTACCAGCTCCGTTGTGACCTAAAAGGCCAATAATCTTTGGTCCCTCCATGGTGAAGGAGATATTTTTCAAAGCTGCTTTATGTTTATAGGATTTCGTGACATTGCTCACATTAATTTTCATTCATGATCCCCCTAGTATCAATTTTTGTAACTCTTCATCTGAAATGCCTAGACGACTTGCTTCCTTTTTCAATGGTTCAATATGTTGCTGGAAAAAGCTTTCTTTACGCTCAGTAATTAAAATATTTTTGGCGTCTGCATGTACAAACATACCGACACCTCTCTTTTTATAAATGACGCCCTTATCCACTAATTCATTCACGCCTTTCCCAGCAGTTGCAGGATTAATCTGGTATTCTTTTGCAAACTCATTTGTAGATGGAATGCGATCTTCAGGCTGTAGCTGTCCATCTAGAATGGCATCTTCTATTCTTTCACGTATTTGTTGGAAAATGGGCTTTTCGTTATTTAAAGAATGAATCACAATCCACCTCACTTGTTAGTTGGTTAATTACTTGTGTAACTAACCATATAGCTTATGGTATCCATTGTCAATGATTTGGTAAAAAAATGTACAAAAATTTTTACATGAAAAAAACCTTCTCATTCTTGAGAGGGCTCTAAGTAAACTAAATATATGAACATGTTATTCATGAAAAAAATTCCTTCACTTTCTATATTTGAAAATAGCTTGCATCACAAAATATTATCAAAAAATCCTAGTAACTTGGCAAGAGTTCCATTTTTGCATATGTGTCACATAACCACTATGCATATACTGTGGCAAGAGGGGGGGAGGTGAGCTTTTATGAGAATTAATTGGAAGGTTCGTCTTCAACATATTCCATTTTTACTAGGGCTATTTTCATTGTTGCTCTTACTCGCACAACAAGTGGCTGCAATTTTTGGCTATGATTTTACGGGTGTGATGAGTGAGCAAATATCATCTATTTTAAATACAGTCTTATCCATTTTTGTGTTAATGGGGGTCATTGTCGATCCAACCACACGTGGCACTAGTGATAGTGAACGTGCCTTAATGTATCGGAGACCGAGATAAAATGAACAAAAAGTGTAATTTTACAATAAGGATAAATATGTTATAATGTTAGAAAATTGATAAAGTGGGGAGGATGATTGAATGTCCCTTGAATTGGAGCGCAGAATTGCGAAGCTCGAGGAGGAAATGGCAGATTTACGTCAGGAGTTGTCAATATTAAAAGGTTCGCAAAGCACTGAAAAAAATAATACTCTTGATGCCAGACAGTCGATGATCAAGCAATCAGAACCAATTAAACCAAAACCAGTACTGGAGTCGAAGCCTATCCCGACTAAAGTAGCGGAAAAAGAAGTGCAACCACAGCCATCGATGGAGGAACGTGTTATGTGGGCACTTCCAAAAGTATTCATGGTTATTTTAGTAATGGGCGTACTTTGGGGTCTAAAACTTGTCAGTGACTATGGCTATTTATCGGATGGCGTGAAAATCATCCTTGCCTATGTACTATCGTTGGGATTGGCGGTTATTGCCTATGTACTAGAGCGTAGGAAAGTAGGCTCATCGGCTATAACGATTTCTTTATATGGTGGGGCATTTATTGTCGGTATTTTAACAACTGCAGCAAGTGCCATATTATATGAAATCATTGGTCTTATTCCAGCACTAGGCATTACGCTGCTTTATATTGGCTATGGTATTGCCATTAGCTATTTGAAGAAAAATGAAGCACTAACTGTTTTTGTTGCCTTTACATCATTATTACTACCTTACTTACTAGAATATATGGATTTTAGTGCTGTCATTATCTTATTATTTGTGGTCGTATTGTTTGCTGCATTGCAATTAGTTATTTACCAGCACAAGCAAAAACTAGCCCTTTATATTGCCACATTCTTTTCAGTGCTAGCAGTGAGTGTTGTAGCATTTATGAATAGTGATCAACAAGTAGTTTTTGCACTTGGCTTACTTGTAATTCTAGCAATCTTTTATGCAATATGGTGTTTACTGTATAACGCACAATCCAAATGGAAGCCACTTCACATTGGACTCCAATTTTCTTTAGGCTCATTTAGTTTATTACTGCTGAATTTAATCATTCGTTCTCTTGAAAATGGAGAAATGCTACTCCTCATTTTAATGGCTTTATTTGGCGCTGTAGCGTTTTATAGCTATCGTCAAAAATGGCAGGAGGTACTGGATAGTGCTGTGACACTTGTGTTTATCACCTTCTGTAATATGATACTTCTATTGAATATTCCGAATAAAGTGGATGATTTATTGTATCCTTTGATTGCATTTGCAGGCGTGATGATGAGCTTACGAATACGTGCAAGTATGATGAAGGTCGTTACTTCACTTTCCCTTGTGATGACATTTACACTAAACTTTGTTTTCCATGAACCAAATCCATTTTTCAGCATCGATCATCTAAGCTTATTTATGCCAATCATCTATTTCATCATTATTTATTTATATGCAAGACGTCCAAAAGAGACACTCTCACCTTTTGAAAAGGTCATGAAGGATTTGTATGTAATCGATATTTTAGCAGTGGTCACAGCTGGCTATTTCTTAGCCTATATTAGCAAGCTAGATGCCGTATACTTTACAGCCACAAATGGCATTCCATATATGGTGTGTATCGTACTAGCTGTCTTATTTACTGGTTCTTTATTTGTAGAGGAAACTTACAAAGGACGTGCATTAACACCAGTACTTGGTGCATTTTTCCTACTAGTCTCCTTGATGATCAGCACTAGAGTGTCAATGTTGGAAAGCTTAAACACTATCACTAGATTAATTTATTTAGCAGTGATTGTAGCGATTGTCGCTGATGTGCTTGTAAAAGGAATTATTTATCGATTGTACGAGGACCGTCTGGGGAAATATGTGGACGCCATTGTAAGTACGGGGATTGTGCTCACGATGATTTCGATATGGGGACTGATCCATCAGTTTACATTTAACAACGCACTTGATTGGAAGCTAAGTATCGCTCTTACAACTATTACATTATTCTTAACTGCTAGTGTATCACTATGGATTAGTTCCACACATCATTTAAAAACATTGCGCACAACAGGCTTTATTATTTTAGTTATCGCATTTATTAAGCTAATTTTCTTTGACTTATCTGCCCTTGATTTACTGATTAGAGCTGTTCTATTTATTACCATTGGTGGTATTGGAATGCTATTGTCGGGTAGGTTGTTGAGGAAAAAGGAGTAAATCTGAAAGCACATAGGCAATAAATTTTTATTGCCCGTGTGCTAATTTATATTTCTAGTATAATATCTTCAGTGATATCTACCTTAGGAGGGGATGGAGGAATGTTTGGTTGATTGTTGTTGTCGCTACCGTCATTTCCATTTGAAGCATTACTTTCACTGAAGGTGATGGAAGCACCACCATCTACAAGAATTGTATCAGCAACAATTGCTCCTTTAATATGTGCACCTGCTACTACTTTCACATCAGCATTTGGTGCGATAATATGTTGTCCTGCTGAATTAAAGCCGCCATTAAATGTAATATTATTTCCTCCTGAATAAATATTCCCCTTTACACCTACGCCACCTGAAAATGTTAAATCTGCTTCCTTTGCATAAAGAGAGCCGTGGAGCTGAGTTTCATTTGAAAGTGTTAACGGTTTAGAGCCACTATATAAAAAGTTAATTTGACTAACATCACCGCCGTTGTTAAAGGAGCCTTTAATGTAGAGCGAGTCTTTTACATAAATATTTAGCTTTCCTGTACCAATGATTTTAATATGTCCCTGTAAAATATTTAGATCTTCAATATAAAGATCTTTATCCGTATCACCAACATTGATGGTAATGGTATTATTTTGACCGACTTTAAATTCTTTAAAATGCGTATCGCCACTTAAATTAAGTGTGTAATCCGATGCCATCCAGTTATCTGCTTGGAAATTTCCGTTATAAATAATATTGGTTTTATTTGATGAACTTTTTATAAGTTCCTCATTTGGAGGATAATTTAGTTGAGCTAAATCATTCATTCGATCTTCTGGAAAAGATGCAAGTGCATTGCCAGCTGGAAATTCTTGAGCCTGAGTTACTTGATCTTTGAATTTATTAAGGTATTCGGGAACATCAAGGTTGTCAGGAGAAACACCTATGTTACCTGTAATCTCTGTGCCACCTGTTAATTTAACCTTTCCACCAGCACTTGCTACATTACCAATAATTTTACCACCGCCATTTAGTATAATATCGCCTTTTGTTTGAACGGTATATTCATGTGGAACAAAATGACCACCACCTGATCCTTCAGTGGGAGCATCATCGTCATCTGAAGGATTGTTACTACTGTCTGGGTAGTCTAATTTCATTGTTACAATTTGCTGTAAGGTTCTTTTTATGGATGTATCCTCAAATTCACCTGTTGACTCAATTCTATAACGAAGGTCATCTGCATCTTCTAGAGTGATAGATACACTTACTTTGGGTTTAAGCCCAAATTGATCATCAAATGTAGGTATTAGAAATGGTATATAGTTTACTTTTGCTTCGTCTCTAACTCTACTTTCTATATCTTGGATTGCTGGGTCCTCTGACTTTATTAATATGGTTTCTTCTACATTATTAACATTTACAGGATAGCCCAAGTTTTCTAATTCGATTTTTAAAAGACCTTTAAAATCTTGAGGATTAGGAACTTGCTTTTTCTTATAAGCAATTTTTTGTTTTTGATACTCTGTAGTCGCTAAACTTTCAGCAATTTCAAAATTTTTACGTGTATGCTCACGCCCATAATTTAATCCAGCCTCTGCAATATAGTAAACTGATTGATCGTCTCGTTCATGAGCAGAGGTTTTTAAAGTATTACTGGAAACTTTTAGAATACTTAAACCTAATACCGATATTAAAATAATGGTAAAAAAAACAAGTAGAAAAGTATAGCCATTTTCATTTTTCAATACGAATATTTTAATTTTCCTCATAAAACTTCCCACCTTGTTTAACTAGTTTTCTTCCTTATCAGGCATTTTGATACCACGTGAAGTTAATTCTGCATTTATTTCTTTATCAGATGTATTTACAATTTTTATGGTTAGAACAACAGGAGTATCTTTTTTAGCCTCTAGTTTAAATTCTTTAATATTATTTGCAATAATCTCCCCATTTCGGGTAATTGTATTATTCAAAAGGGTGTATGTTTGTTGTCCATCTCTAGTAGTGAATGTATCAGTAGCATCATCAAATTGCGTTGCTTTCCTAAAATCCTTGGTAACTAATTTTAGGGCGTAAGAGGTATCCTGTAAATTTTTATTTTTTTTAGCTTGTTTTTGGTGTGTTGATGTACTGGAACTTAATATACTAAATAGAAGAACGGAGATAATGCTGACAATAACTACGACGGCTAATACTTCAGCTAAAGTAAAGCCCTGTTGCTGTTTTATTTGCATTTTTATTAGCCCCCTAATTTATATCTATTTTCTATTTTACTTTTTTCTTTTCCACTTTCTAATACTTTTATAATAATAGGAGTTAATCCTAAATCGTCAGGTTTTTTCAGTGTTAAATAGATGAGTATAGTGTTGTCTTGCTTTAACCAAGTATCCTCATTAGTAGCTACATAAGGAATTGTACTTTGCTTATTTAACTCGTCAATTAAAGCTTCACGTGTAAGTGCAGTTCGATATTTATAAATACTTTCCATCTCTTTTTGCGCAATATATGTAGCATTTACAATATCATCTGAGGTTGCTGTGGTTTTGCTAGTTTGTAAAAACATCCCCATAAAACTTAAAAGGATAACAGAGATTAATACGATTGAGGCAATAACTTCAATTAATGTTAGGCCACAATCTTGATTTATAAGACTAGTCTTTTTCATGATTTCCTCCTAAATTAGCCATAATTTATAATTTTTTAACTTAGATTTATTCAGCAAGCTCAATCAAATTTTTTTATTTAAATGTTTCTTTTCATTCTCTTGCTCTTGATTTATTAAAGTAAACTTATTATTTAAAACTAGATAAAAATGACTATCAAGGCTATTATAACAAATTCTAAATATGTATCGAAAGAAATTTAAGGTTATGCATAGTTCTTTGTGACTAATTGTTGAATTATTTTTGAATTTCTGTGAAATATCTAGTCAAAATGACGGAATAAAGTTGCATTTTAGTAGTGCCAGAATACCATAGTTGTAGTATCATTTGTATATAAATAGAAAAACCACTAAGTTAAATAAAGGATGATGTGGATGAAAACATACATAAAAATAATTAGCTTGTTTTTGGTAATTGTTCTAATTGTGGGATTTTTTGTTCCATCATTTGTGCTAAATGACACAGTTTTTGCTAAAGAAGGTCCTAAATCTTCAACCATTGGGGGTATTGAGATCCATGATGTGAAAACAGTAGATTTAGCAACTACGCTACAAAATGCAATTTCAGAATGGCAAGGTGCCGAAATGGAAATTGTTAGTGATGGTATAGCCAAAACCATTGACTCGAAACAATTTGTTTTTGATCCATCAGCAGCTATTGCTCAGTACGAAATGCTGACAAAAAAGCCTTGGTATGCTTTTTGGCAAAAAGAAAAAGTAGTTCATATTCCCATTCCTGTTACCGTCAATGAAGCTATTACGCAGCAAATAGATGAAGCAGGTGTTTGGGATACAGATAAAACACTCCAGAAACTAATCTTACAAGCCAGCTATTTGAAGGAGCATAAGGTCGAAGCCGTTATCAATGAAGGTTCCATGCAAACCGGGGAAAGGATTGCCTTTCAGATTGCCGAGCTACCAGCAAATAGTCAAGGAGTAGCAAAAATCATTCAGTTATTAAATGATGTAAATCTAGTTCCAAATCAATCCATCTCGTTGCTTACACTTTTAGGTGAACAGGCTGAGGTTGTCAATGATGCAGGTTTAGATTTTGTGGCATCAATGCTATATAGTGTAATTCTTCAAACGGATTACGAAATTTTAGAAAGACACTCTCAGGAAATAAATCCAAGCTATTTGCAACAGGGAATTGAGGCAGATATCAATGCAGCATTAGCAAAAGACTTACAATTTATTAATCGGTCTGAGCAGCTCGGTAAACTGAAAGCATCTATAGAGGGTAATCAATTAAAGATAGAAGTTTTTGCAGCCGCGAAAGACAAGGACATCACAGTACGTGTTAGTAAGGATAAAATTGTAAAGCCACGCATTATTTATCGCTATTCGAAGGAGTTAAAGGCTGGACAAGAAAGAGTGGAGCAAGAGGGGAAAGAGGGTTCAAGAGTGGAAGTATATCGTTCCATTGTAGAGAACGGAGCAACAGAAGAACAATTCATTAGTAGAGATTATTATGCACCTCAAAATCGAATTGTTACGCGTTCTTCGCAGGAGCCTGTTATTATCACAACGCCTACTCAGAACGTAGGGGCGGGTGCATCAGATCCTGATTTAGAAGTGGATTTAGATGGTAATGGTTTGCCTGATGTGAAACCTTCAAAATCAGVGGAAACAAAGCAAGAAGATGGACCAGAAAWTGTCTATGGCTACTATGATAAGGGTGGTAATTTTGTACAAACAAGTCCATAACGATTGGAGGTATGTTTATGGCWATGAAGCYARSGCKTAAACGTTTAGGGGATTTACTGGTGGAATCAGGTGTTATCACAGCTGACCAGCTTGAGTACGCATTAACTACTAAGATGAAAAATGAGAAGCTTGGAGATTTCCTTATCAAAGAAAATTTCTTAACAGAGCAGCAGCTTATTGAAGTCTTAGAATTCCAGCTTGGTATCCCTCATATCAGTCTGAATCAGTTTTCAATTAGTCCCGAATTATTACAGCTAATTCCAGCGGAGCTGGCAAAGCGGACAAATATTATGCCGATTCGCAAAGAGAAAAATAAATTGTTTATTGCAATGGAAGACCCGATGGATTATTTCGCCATTGAGGAAGTTCGTATGACGACAGGCTGTCAAATCGAGACAAGTATTGCGGCAAAAGATGATTTATATCGGACGATAACAAAATACTATGATTTACAGGAATCAATGGATGCGGCAATGTTGGATTTGGCTGCCACAAGTACGGAAACACAAGAGGAAATAGAGAATGAGGATTCACCTATTGTTCGTTTAGTGAATCAAATTATTGCGAATGGTGTCGCACAGCGCGCTAGTGATATCCATTTTGATCCGCAAGAAACAGAGCTTCGTGTCCGCTATCGGGTAGATGGTGTGCTACGTACTGAGCGATCCTTGCCAAAGCACATGCAAAACGTCGTATTGGCGCGTATTAAAATTATGGGGAATTTAAATATTACAGAAAATCGTATTCCGCAGGATGGACGTATTAAAACCAATGTTAATTTTAGACCTGTCGATATCCGTTTAGCTACACTACCAACAGTTTATGGTGAAAAGGTAGTTATGCGTATTTTAGATTTAACTAATTCAGCCAATGATATTGATAAATTAGGCTTTAGTGCAAGTAATGAAGCACTTTTCAGGAAAATGATAGCCCATCCAAACGGTATGATGCTGATTACTGGACCAACAGGCTCAGGTAAGTCCTCTACGTTATATGCGGCCCTTTCTCATTTAAATGAAGAAGGCGTCAACATAATTACGGTTGAGGACCCAGTGGAATATCAGTTAGATGGTATCAATCAGATTCAAGTAAAAGAGGAAGTCGGCTTAACATTTGCGGTAGGGTTACGCTCAATTTTACGACAGGACCCCGACATTGTAATGGTAGGGGAAATTCGTGATCTTGAAACAGCTCAAATTGCTATCCGTGCTTCACTAACAGGCCATTTAGTATTAAGTACACTGCATACTAACAGTGCCATCGAATCTATCTCACGGCTCCATGACATGGGGATCGAGCCATTTTTATTATCCTCTTCCCTTGTAGGAATCATGGCGCAACGTCTTGTACGAAAAGTTTGTCGTGATTGTGCTGAACCATATATATTCACTTCTCGTTCACTATCAATACTTGAGAAGCAGGGGGTGGAAGGCAAATCACATGGTAAAAAAGGGCGTGGATGTCCTGCCTGCAATCAAACAGGCTACAGAGGACGTATGGCGATTCATGAAATCCTCCCTGTTGATCGCCAAATAAAGGATATGATTTTAAATCGTGTTGGTGATCGCGTCCTCCGTGATTATATGAAAGAAAAAGGCTACCATACCCTATTAGTGGATGGATTACAAAAGGTTGTAGCAGGCCAAACAACCACTTCAGAAATATTACGTGTTGCAAGTGCAGACTAGGGGTGAAAAAAATGACAGCATATTCAATCGTTGAATTATTAACACGTGCATTTGAAGAAAAAGCATCTGATCTTCATTTAACAAAAGGTATTCCACCAGTATATCGTATCCATGGGCAACTAGAGCATTACGGCACAATCCCACTTGAAACAGAGGATTTGAAGGCAATGGTAAAGGTCATTCTTCCTGTCCATAAACAACAGGAATTTGAGGATAAGGGAGAAACGGACTTTAACTTTTCATTGCCTGGGAAATGTCGATTCCGTGTCAATGCATACCATCAGCGAAATGAAGTGACGATTGCAGCTCGTTTAATTGAGGCTAAAATTCCTTCTATTGAAGCACTCAATATGCCACAGGTGTTATATAAGCTTGCGGAAAAACCACAAGGCTTAATTTTAGTAACTGGCCCAACAGGCTCAGGGAAATCAACTACCTTGGCAGCAATGATAGATCACATCAATGAAACAAGATCTAAACATATTATTACGTTAGAGGATCCAATTGAATATTTGCATACACATAAGAAGTCTGTCATCAATCAACGTGAGATTGGTGTCGATACAATGAGCTTTGCCAATGGTTTACGTGCATCATTACGTCAAGACCCAGATATTATTTTAGTTGGGGAGATGCGAGATTATGAAACCATTTCAACGGCTATTACGGCTGCTGAAACAGGGCATTTAGTTATGGCTACACTGCATACAAGTAGTGCACCAACGACGATCGACCGTATTATCGATGTATTTCCACCGCATCAGCAGAGTCAAATTCGTGTGCAGCTTGCGAATGTACTACAAGGTATTGTTTCTCAGCGTTTATTTGTACGTAAGGATGTAAAAGGGCGTATTGCTGCGACAGAAATTTTAGTACAGGCACCTGCTATTTCAAATTTAATTCGTAACGAAAAAATTCACCAAATTCCAAGTGTGATGCAGACAAGTAAAGCATTGGGTATGCACACATTGGAGTATTCCATGCAACACCTAATTACCACAGGTAAGATTTCACTAGAGGATGCAAGACCATATATGAACGCTGGTGATTATAGTTGACGATATTTCGTTATAGTGGTCGGACCAAAACAGGAGCACCTAAAAAGGGCATTATCGAGGCACCGAATAAAAAGGTAGCCATGGAAAAGCTTCGAGCACAAGGAATTAATGCACGAGAACTTCAGGAGTCAAATAGCATTTTACATAAAGATATTGCTTTTGGGACAAAAGTAAAGCACCAGGAATTTGTTATTTATTGTCGACAATATGCGACATTAATTCGTGCTGGCGTTCCCGTTGTTGAAGCGACCCATATTTTGGGTGAGCAAACACGGAGTAAACCACTAAAGCGAGCATTGATGCAGGTTGAAGAGGATATTCGAAATGGGATGGCATTTTCAGATGCAGCAGGTAAACATCCAAAAGTGTTTCCATTGCTATTTGTCAATATGATGCGTGCTGGTGAGGCTACAGGAAACGTCGACGATACATTAGATCGCCTTGCAAGCACACTAGAGAAGCAATATAACATTAAGAAAAAAATTCAATCTGCTATGACCTATCCAGCGATATTATCGCTTTTAACACTGGTGGTTGGTATGTTTTTAATGGTGTTCATTGTGCCAACCTTTATGGATGCATTTAAAGAAATGAATTTGGAAATGCCATTAATAACGGTCATTGTAGTAGGTATTAGTGATTGGCTCATTCAATTTTGGTACCTTGTGATTTTGGGACTATTGGTGTTAGTAGTGGGCTTACACTATTTCTATAAAAATAATAAAGAGTTTCATTATGCCGTCAATGTATTTTTACTGCGTATGCCAATCTTTGGACAGTTGTTGCAAAAGGATATTATCGCGAGAATGACAAGAACCTTGTCAACACTCTTTAGCAGCTCCGTGCCAATTCTACAAGCCTTAACAATTGTCGAAAAGGTTGGCGGTAATCCAGTAATGGGTAAAGTAGTACTGGAAGCCCGCGATAATTTAGAAAAGGGTGGCACATTATCAGAGCCACTTGAAAAAAGCTGGCTATTTCCACCGCTTGTTACACAAATGACATCAATTGGTGAGAAAACAGGGTCCTTGGATTACATGCTTGAAAAGATAGCTGACTTTTATGAAGAAGAAGTAAATCGTGCCGTCGATACAATGAAGTCACTTATCGAGCCTTTAATGATTGTGGTATTGGCCTTAGTTGTAGGAGTCATTGTAGCGGCTATATTCTTACCAATGTTCCAACTATATGAAAATATGTAATATTTACAATGTTTATATGGATGCCCGTTTGTTCCGCTTAATGGAAAATATCTACTTAGATTTGCTAACAAAAGGAAGCGGAAAGTAGGTATCTTCACGTTTAAGTATTAAAGGAGAGACTGGACATGGGAAATAGGCTAAAGAACGAAAGGGGCTTGACCTTAGTCGAGCTTTTGGCAGTCATTGTTATTCTAGCTATCGTTGCTGCCATTGCAGTTCCTGCTATAGGTAATGTCATTGATAATTCACGTTATAAGGCATTAAAGGCAGATGCTATCAATGTCATTCATGCCGCACAGTTTTATTTTATGGAGCATCCAACCGCTGATAAATGGCAAATCGTCAACGTGAGTGACCTAGTATCAGGAGGTTATTTAGACAGTGCGGGTAAAATATTAGAGGCAGATAAAGAAGGTCAGAATGCCAATATTCAATTTATCGAGGGCACCTACTATTTTAATGCGCATGCGATTTATTACAGCAATGGAAAATATATTAATTTTGATAATGCCACCTTACAGCATATTGCAGACGATATTCGCAAGGGCAGTACAGGAAGCGGTGGCAAATGTATTGGGCGAGATTGTGCAGCTTCGCCATAATGTTCAGAAGCTCGTGTACACACACTTCATATAAAACTATTAAGGAGGATTTCATTATGTTTAAAAAATGGAAAAATAAAAAACTATTGAAAAATGAGAAAGGTTTAACATTAGTTGAACTATTAGCTGTAATTGTTATCCTAGCAATTATCGCAGCGATCGCTGTACCTGCAATTGGTAATATTATTAATAAGTCCAAGGACCGTGCAATTTTAGCAGAAGCATCAAATATTCTAGCTGGGGCAAAGATTGCTTATATTGATGGTGCATGTGGAAAGACTACTCCAGATAATAAGTGTGACAAAGGAGAATTAGAAGAGTTTGTAGATGGCATTGAGTTAGGTGATAATGATGAAGTAGAGTATAATGAAACTGATAAAAAATGGATAATATCATATGCTAGATTTTCTGAAATTAAAACAGCGGGTCTAAAAGTTGCCGAAAGCAGTAGTAATACTTCGATAGATGAAGCGGAACTTAATAAAAAATTAAAAAGTGCAGGAATAGACAAAGAAGAGACTGATTAATCAGTCCTCCCCACTCACTCAGAAACGCAAATTTTCTTGCGTTTCTGGCTGGGAAATGGATGACTAATTGAAAAAATCATTTATACTGAATAGGATAAGGAGGTCTTTTCACATGTTTAAGAGAAAAAGAAAGTCGCATGTTTCGATTGAACTGAAGGATTATGTGCTACGTGCGATTGTGGCGAAAGGACCAGAGCCTAATCAGTGGCAGGGCTATGAATACCCTTTAGCAGCTGGAATCGTTGAAAATGGAACTATAATCGATGAGGTAGCTCTTTTTGAGGTGATTAAAGAGCAAGTAATGAAATGGACAGGGAAAAAACAGGCTGTTCGTATGTTTGTCCCTGATACGACGGTTCTATTAAAAAACTTTGAGCACCCTAAAGATGTAAAGCCTCAGGAATTAAGAGGATATGCTGAAATGGAATTGGGACATTCTATTCATTTACCATTTCAAGATCCTTTAATTGATGTGTATGATGCAGATGCCGAGGATGGCAAGGCTATCTTATTTGCTGCGCCTTCTGAAGAGATTACGAAACTGGTAGGGATGCTGTTAGATGTTTCATTAGAACCCGAAGCTGCCGATATTCGTGCGCTTTGTAATATACGCTTATTAGAGCACATGTCCTTATTAATGCCTAATAAAACATATTTAATTGCAGAATGGTCGATTAATGAACTCTCTATCAGTATTTTTTCCAATGGCCAAGTGGAGTTTTTGCGCTATCAAACCATTGAAGTAGATATGACGCAATGGCTGGGGAAGAAAGAGAATGAGTTTAGCTATCAATTTATTTATAATGGCGAATCAGAGAATTATCAAATGGTCGTAATGGATCAGGTTCTAGAGATTGATCGGATGATGAATTTCTTTAAGTTTTCTTTACATAAAGGTGAAAAAACAGTGGATGAAATTATCATGCTTGGAGATAACCCACTATTGAAATCAATTGGGAACTTACTCGCTTCTAATTTAGAACCACCACTAAGGGTTGTCGATGGGGAAAAAATTGAGRAATCGTTTCCTCGCTTTAAGCGAGAATTTTCAACGTTGCTTGGCTTAGCTTTGAAGGAGGTTCGTTAATGGTTCCAGATATAAACCTCTTACCACAACTTGAAAAAAGAACAACCTCTCCCAAGCTTTTTTATAGCTTGGTGATTGTCATTGTGGGACTTATTATAGCTTATTTACTTTTTTTATTTTTTACATCCAAAAGTGAATTGTCACGATTGACTGCAGAGGAACAGGCATTAACAACACAGCTTGATCAATTGCAGCAAGAGCTAGACGCACGACAAAATGTCGATCAGGGTTCGTTGGAAGAGTCAGTAACTTTTATTCAAAGCGTTTCTTATCCTGTAACACCGTTAATTGATGAAACAAAAACTTTATTACCAACTCATTCCTATTTACGTAGCTATGTTTTCGGAGAGAACTCGGTGAATATTGAAGTGGATTTTGAAACGATGACAGATATATCGAAATATGTGGAGCGACTTTTAATGAGTAGCTATTTTACAGATGCTCAAATTAACACTGTCTCAAACTTTGAAATAGAGCTAGGTGAACAAAGGGTGTTAACACCCCAACAAAAATTTAAAGAAGTACCGCGATATTCAGTGTCC
This sequence comes from Lysinibacillus sp. S1, assembly GCF_044986265.1. Lineage (NCBI taxonomy): Bacteria > Bacillati > Bacillota > Bacilli > Caryophanales > Bacillaceae > Lysinibacillus > Lysinibacillus sp. S1. Next base: position 1,456,629 of record NZ_CP173154.1, on the reverse strand, counting down.
ATTACAGCGACAATCGATTTTATGTATTTAGCTGGAGGACGACGTTCATGAATAAATTAACGAGTAGTAAAAATTCATCTATGATCTTGTTACTGGCGCTGATAGCTGCTATTTTATTTGCGCTGTATTATTATTTGCTTTCACCAAAATTGGATKWWGTGARYKAMAMAGAKRSYAMWGWRKTSYASGWDMAGMVHGAMTTMGCYAGBGTCAAADAACAACTAACACAATTAGACAAAGAGCAGGGACAGCCTACTATCAATATATTAGCCTTAAGACAAAAGCTACCTGCAACAAGAGCCGTTGAAAAGATTATTCTTGATTTAGCTGAGATTGAAGAGGTGACAGGAACTCGTATACTGTCTTTAACTGTTCAAGGTGAGGACGGCACTGTGACACCTTCAGATGTATCGAATGATCTTAATATGTTGGAGCAGGCTGAAGCAGAGGTCAATGGTGATCAGGAGAACAAGGAGACTACTACACCGATTGCATCTCTTTCGAAGGACTCTTTACCAACTAATTTAAAGCTTGTTACTTTTATATTAGAGGTGGGTGCGCTTGATTTTAATTCTCTTGAAAGCTTTTTACAGGAGGTTGAACAATTAGAGCGTGTCATGAAAACCGATAAGATTGAATTTAAATTGCCTGGAGAGCAGGCACAGCTTGAGAAAGATGCAGATCTTACGTTAAAGGCAACAGTGCAAGTGACAACGTTCTATTACGAAGAACAACAATAACTTTATTGATAGGCGCACCATACTGCATTTGTATGGGCGCCTATTGGTTTAGGAGGACATAAAATTGGAAATGGCTTATACGATCTTTATTTTTTTATTTGGACTTGTCTTTGGCTCTTTTTATAATGTAGTTGGCTTACGTGTACCACAGAAGGAGTCGATTGTACATCCTCCTTCACATTGTCCAAAATGTCAGAGACGACTGACGGCGCTTGATTTAGTACCAGTTTTGTCTTATGTATTGTTAGGAGGAAAATGTCGTGGTTGTGGCAATAAAATTTCTTGGGTTTACCCAGTCATAGAATTAATGACAGGTGTATTATTTSCCTTTGCTTATGGGCAGTTAGGCTGGGGCATAGAATTGATAGTAGCACTCTTTTTTATCTCCTTATTAGTTATTATCGTTGTATCAGATTTAGCCTATATGCTAATTCCAGATAAGGTGTTAGTATTCTTTTTACCTGTGCTAGCTATTGGACGAGTGCTGTCACCATTAACACCGTGGTGGGACTCTCTTGTGGGTGCTGTGGTTGGTTTTGGCATATTATATATCATTGCTGTGCTATCAAACGGTGGCATGGGTGGAGGCGATATTAAATTATTCTTTTTAATTGGTCTCGTTCTGGGTACGATTGATACACTGTTAACGCTATTTTTAGCTGCAGTTATTGGTATGATTGTCGGGATTACCATGTTATCGAAAAACAAACAGGGGAGAAAAACACCCATTCCGTTTGGGCCATCTATTGCATTGGCCGCAGTTATTGTTTATTTCTATGGCGATGTATTAATTAATTGGTATCTAGGCTTTTGGTAATTGTGCAATTTTCAAGAATTTGGAGGGAAGCAAGTGAAACCGATTATTGGTATTACAGCCTTTGTTGAGGATGATTTATCCTCTCGATTAAATGCTGCTTACAGTAAAAGCATCATTGAAGCAGGTGGAATTCCACTGATTATTCCAATTGGAGTAGAAGAAGAGGCGGCCCAGATTTTAGCCCTTACAGACGGTTTATTATTATCTGGTGGTCATGATGTGCACCCATTTCTATTCGGGGCTGAGCCTTCATTAAAGCTTGGAAAAATTCATCCAGCGCGAGATACGATTGAGTTAGCATTGATTGAAGCCGCATTCCAACGTAAGATGCCTATTTTCGGGATCTGTCGAGGAATTCAAATACTAAATGTTGCATTAGGTGGTACCTTATATCAGGATATTGATAGTGATCACTTTAGTACCAAGTTACTCCAACATATGCAGCAATCAGGTCGAGCTGTAGCTACCCATTCTGTACAGGTTATTGCTGACAATCTATTAGCGACTATCGTTGAACAAGAGAAAATAGCAGTGAATTCATTTCATCATCAAGCGGTGAATGTTTTAGCAGAAAAATTAAAAGTAGCGGCAAAATCTAACGACGGTATTATCGAAGCGGTAGTTCATGAGGAGATGCCATTTTGCTTAGCTGTTCAGTGGCATCCTGAGGAACTAGCCATAGCAGGAGATGAGAGTGCTCAAAAGCTATTTTCAGCCTTTATTGAAGCGAGCTTAAAATTTAAGAAGGAAGCTTAGAAGAGGCATTGTACAAAGAATCCAATCGTATGTGGATTCTTTTTTTGCGTAAAAAAGAGGATACATGCTCTTAGAAGGAACATAATCCTCAAAATCTGCTTTAATCGTTAATGTACACGTCTGTAAAGACCTACAACTTGTCCTAAAATAGAAACTTGATCGACTATAATTGGTTCCATAGAAGAATTTTCAGGCTGTAAACGGAAATGGTTTTTCTCTTTAAAGAAACGTTTTACAGTTGCTTCATCCTCAGCTGTCATAGCTACAACAATATCCCCATTATTAGCTGTTGCCTTTTGTTTTACAATGACTAAATCTCCATCTAAAATCCCAGCTTCAATCATTGATTCCCCCATGATTTCTAGCATGAACAATTGATCTTCACTTGTGCCATACGTATCGGGTAATGGGAAGTATTCTTCAATATTTTCAATTGCTGTAATTGGAGAACCAGCTGTAACCTTCCCGACAAGTGGGACATGGATCACCTGTTGTTTTTGAATGGATTCTTCAGGCTCTAAAATTTCAATTGCGCGTGGCTTTGTTGGATCTCGACGAATAAAGCCTTTTTGTTCTAATCGAGCTAAATGTCCATGAACAGTTGAACTGGAAGCAAGTCCAACTGCTTCACCAATTTCACGTACTGATGGTGGATATCCTTTAGCTCGTACCTCTTCCTTAATGAAAGCTAAAATGTCCTCTTGTCTTTTCGAAACTTTTTTCATGAGTGCTCACCTCTTTTTTCTAAAATCATTCTTCTTATTTGATAGTATAACAGAATGCGAACATGTATGCAAACATAGGTTCGAAAAGTGTTTGACAAAAACGTTTGTTCGCTTTATTATGGGAACATACATTCCGAACAAACATTCTTAAAAAGGGGTAATGATTATGACATGGTTTAAGAAAAACACACATATCTCAATTTTAATAGGAGCTTGTTTATTATTTGCAGCATACCTTTACATTACTGATCCAGGAAAAGTTAGTTACGCAGAAATTCAAATCGAACATGGGGATAGCTTGTGGTCGTTAGCCGAGCAATATCGTGGTAAGATGAGTACTGATGATTGGATAAAGCTTGTAAAAACTGAAAATGAACTAGCAGATATTAAAATTGTAGCGGGAAAATCTCTAGTTATTCCTGTAGTGAGTGATCAAGCCAGTCCCATCAATACTATCGAAATTGCRAGAAATGAACAATGATAAATAATCAACTATCGGCTGTTGTCTATTGTCGCGTAAGTACTGAAAAAGAAACACAAAGCTCCTCATTAGAGCGCCAGCAGGAAGAGTTGCTGCGCTATGCTAAAGAGCAAGGCTATGCGGTGAAGGGCGTGTTTAAAGATCAACATAGTGGCTATGATGTAGAACGTGAAGGCTTGCTAGAAATGCTTGATTTTATAAAAGATAAGAACATTAATGCTCTTTTTGTCCAAGATGAAACTCGTTTAGGACGAGGCAATGCAAGGATGGCTGTATTACATTTATTACAAAAGTCAGCAACTGATGTTTTTTCTATGCGTGATGCAGGCCCAGTCCAATTAAATGAAATGGATACGATGCTGCTTGAAATTTTAGCGATTGTAGAGGAATATCAACGTAGAATCCATAATGCTAAAATTCGACGAGGTATGCGACGTGCTGTAGAAAACGGTTATCGTCCAGAAAATAATTTATCGAATCGAGGTAATCCGCAGGGGCAGGAGCAAAAMGATCTACCTGTAGACGAAATTGTGAAGCTACGCAAACGTGGATTTACCTTTGAAGAAATTTCTATAACGCTTAGAGGGTTAGGCTTTGAGGTAAGTAAGGCGACAGTACATCGTCGTTTCCAAGAGCACCAAGAAAGATTAGCAGGAAAATAATATTCCTGCTAATTTTTTTTGTAAAAAACTACTGAAGGGAAGAAAAGCTTTCGATGATAACATGATTTGGCAGTTGGAAAGGGTGCTCTTTATTTATTCGGTCATAAAACATGATGCCATTTAAATGATCGATTTCATGCTGTACAACGATGGCCCCGTAGCCCTGTAACTGTATAAGGAGTTCATGTCCATCGATGTCGTAAGCTTTGACTTTAATTCTCTCATATCTCGGTACAAAACCAGGGACAGGTCGATTTACAGATAGACAGCCTTCTCCTTCCGGTAGATAAATCATATTAAGGGAATGACTCATTATTTTAGGGTTAATCAGCATCATTTCTTCGTCATCAAAGAGTACAGCAAACATTCGTTTATCTACGCCAATTTGATTAGCAGAGAGTCCACTTCCAGGGCGAAGCTTATATTTTTTTGCTAGCGTTTGATTTTGGCTATTTTTCAGATATTGCAGCATGGCTAGGAGGGTATTTCGGTCTTCATTGGTCACTGGTCTCGACACTTCTTGAGTTTGTTTTCTTAAAATTGCCGAGTGTTCTTTCACAAAATCCTYYMTTGTAATCATATGGTGGGGGGGGAATTTAGTCGGAGATAAAGAATTTTRTAATATGGCTATTAAGAACMTTAGCAATCTTAAAAGCTAATTCAAGGGTCGGATCATATTTATCATTTTCAATATTATTAATCGTCTGTCTCACAACTCCACATTCTTTTGCAAGAGCAGCTTGTGTTATGCCTAATTTTTTTCTTAAAATTTTGATGATGTTCTTCAGAAAGATCCCTCCATTTTGTCCAAAGTATTAGACATATATCGTAAGATAAGAATTAAAAAATGTCCAACTAGTTGGACATTTTTTGTGTGYSWRACNWWMYASTCAATTGAAGGGGAGAATTGATTTCCGGTGCAGGCTGCTTGCTTTCCTGTGGCACGCTGACGGAACGGAAATCACCCCACAGCCTTGTTAAAAGTTCTCATTCTACTAATGACATCATCTTCAACATGAAATGCCCGATTAATTGATTTGGATTTTAAATCATCACTTAATACCAATTTTCATCAAAATTTAGCTTTAACGCATGCCCGAAACAAATACCGAAAGGAATAAAACCTCTTCCTCTTGCTGTAATGATATTTCCATCTTGTACCACTAGTTCATCTGAATAGTTATGAAGTTCAAAGCACCCTAACTGCTCCATGCCATCTAAAGGTAGTCCTACTGTATATTTTTTGTTCTTTAAGACCCCTGCTTTTGCTAATAGGTAAGGGGAGCTAGAAATACTTGCAATCATTCCTCCTTTTGCAGATAGAAGACGAATGAAGTCTAGTAAGCTCTCTTCAAGTTGTAATGTAGAAATATCCATGCAGCCTGGTAATAGTAGACTATCAATATCGTCAAGCTCTACCTCATTCACGGATAAATCAGCTATACAATTTAAACCAGATTCTCCTCTGATAGGTTTGGTATTCGATCCAAGTGTGATGATGGGTTTACCGCCTTGCATTAATATGGACAAAGCAACACTCAATTCATATTCACTAAATTGTGGGTATAATAACACCGCAGTTTTCTTCATTTCATACACCTCTTACCTTTAGAGTGTTCCATTCTTCCTCTAAAATAGCGTAATAGTATTCATCCCACCAAGTCTCTCCATGAGGAATGCATTTTTTGAAAAATCCTTCTTGGCGCATTCCGATTTTTTCCATGACTCGGTAAGAAGCGATATTTTCTGGCTGGCATGTGGCAATAATTCGATGAAGTTTCATTTTATTAAAGCCGTGATCTAATAGGGCCAGAGCAGCTTCAGAAGCATAGCCATGATTATGATAGGCAGGATTCATAACCCATCCAATTTCATACGTATGGTCGCCAAAGTATTTGTGGAAAACAAGATGACCAATGACTCGCTGTTGTTCACGTAAAACAATGGCGAAATGTTTTGCTTGCTCGTTGCTATTCTCTGTTACGAAATTTTGAACCTGATCTTCATTCAACACACCCTCTGGCATATAGTGCATGACCGTTTTGTCGGACATATAGCTATAAACAGCCTGGCAATCTTGGGCTTCAAATGTTCGAATAAGTAGTCTAGATGTTGTGATGTTCATGATAGCTCCTCCTATTATCTATCAAATTTTTCCTTTTATTATTAGTTATACACCTCTAACTTCTGGAAGTCATGTAAATAATGGCTAAGAAGTGTTTTTAAGGGTTGGTATAACTGCATTTTAAGGGAAACCATGCTATACTTTGCATACTGAGGTCATTAAGCTAGGTACTGAAAGGTGTGTAACCATGTTATCAAAGGAAAAAATTAACCGAATTAATGAATTATCTGCTAAGGCAAAAAGCGGACAATTAACAGAGGAAGAAGCAAAGGAGCGAACAGCGCTTCGCAAGGAGTATTTAGATACGTTTAGAGCAACTATGCGAGATACGATTGAAAACGTTAAAGTGGTAGATGCAGAAGGAAATGATGTAACTCCTGAGAAGGTAAAACAAGCACAAAAAAATAAATTTCTAAATTAATGTGACACAATTCAATAAAGTATGTATGAAAACGTAAATAGTATAACAAAAGCATTGTTTTCTAAAGCAATGTTGACTAAACTGTAAAAGAATAATATATAGGACGAGAAAGGATGTCACAATATAATGACTCAACACGCGGATCTTTTAGCAATTAATGCTATCCGAACTTTGTCAATCGATGCTATTGAAAAAGCAAATTCTGGTCACCCAGGTTTACCAATGGGAGCAGCGCCAATGGCTTATACGCTTTGGACAAAACAATTAAGCCATAATCCAGCAAATCCAAAATGGTTTAACCGTGATCGTTTTGTACTATCAGCAGGTCATGGCTCAATGCTTTTATACAGCTTACTTCACCTTGGAGGCTATGGTTTACCAATGGAAGAAATTCAAAACTTCCGCCAATGGGATTCATTAACACCAGGACATCCTGAATATGGTCATACAGTAGGGGTAGAGGCAACAACTGGTCCTCTTGGGCAAGGAATCGCTATGACTGTTGGTATGGCAATGGCTGAGCGCCATTTAGCGGCTACTTACAATAAACCAGGTCATGACATTGTTGACCACTACACATTTGCGTTATGTGGCGATGGTGACTTAATGGAAGGCGTAGCAGCAGAGGCGATTTCATTAGCTGGTCACTTAAAACTTGAAAAATTAATCGTGCTTTACGATTCTAATGATATTTCTTTAGATGGTGACTTAGAAAAGTCATTTTCAGAAAACGTTCAAAAACGCTTTGAATCTTATGGTTGGAATTATTTAAAAGTGGCAGATGGTACAGATGTAGATGCTATTAATGCAGCCATTGAAGAAGCCAAAAAATCTACTGGCAAGCCAACATTAATTGAAGTGAAAACAGTGATTGGTTTTGGTTCTCCAAATAAATCTGGTAAAGCAGATTCTCACGGTGCACCACTTGGTACAGATGAAGTTGTCTTAACGAAAGCTGCCTATGAGTGGGCACATGAACCATTCCAAATTCCTGCAGAAGTTTACGATACATTTAATGCGGCTGCTGAAGTGCAAGGCGCACAACCAGAGGAAGCTTGGAATGCAAAATTTGCTGCATACAAAGAAGAATTCCCAGCGTTAGCAGCTCAATTCGAGAAAGCGATGAATGGTGAATTACCAGAAGACTTTGCTTCTGAGTTACCTGTATATGAAGCTGGTAAATCTGTAGCAACTCGTTCTTCTTCAGGCGATGCAATTAATGCTATTGCGAAGAAAACACCTTCATTCTTTGGTGGTTCAGCTGACCTTGCTGGCTCCAATAAAACAACGATGAAGGGTGCAGGAGATTTCTCAGCAGACGACTATGCTGGACGTAACATCTGGTTCGGTGTTCGTGAATTTGCAATGGGTGCTGCTATGAACGGAATGGCTCTTCACGGTGGTTTAAATGTATTCGGTGGTACATTCTTCGTATTCTCTGATTACGTTCGTCCTGCAATTCGTCTATCTGCATTAATGGGTCTTCCTGTAACATATGTATTCACACATGATTCGATTGCAGTAGGGGAAGATGGTCCAACACATGAACCAATCGAACACCTTGCATCATTACGTGCAATGCCAAACCTATCTGTTATTCGCCCTGCGGATGCAAATGAATCAGCAGTTGCGTGGGAGCTTGCAGTAGCAGCAGAAAAAACACCAACTGTTCTTGTATTATCTCGTCAAAACTTACCTGTTCTTGACGCTTCTATTGAAACAGTACGTGAGGGCGTAGCAAAGGGTGCTTACACAGTGTCTCCAGCTGCAAAAGAAGTGGCAGATGCTATTTTAATTGCAACAGGCTCTGAGGTTTCGCTTGCTGTCGAAGCACAAAAAGCATTAAAAGCAGACGGTATAGATGTAGCAGTTGTTTCTATGCCATCTATGGATCGCTTCGAAAAACAAGACGCAGCTTACAAAGAATCTGTTCTACCAAAAGCTGTTACAAAACGTCTTGCAATTGAAATGGGGGCATCATTCGGTTGGCATAAATATACTGGCTTTGAAGGCGATGTTCTAGCAATTGATAAGTTCGGTGCATCTGCTCCGGGTGAATTAGTAATGGAAAAATACGGCTTCACTGTTGAAAACGTAGTAGCAAAAGTGAAAGCACTATAATTTACAACAAATACCACAATACTCAGGGATTTAAACATCAACTGAGTGTTGTGGTACTTTTTTTAGCGGCAAACACAGTCATGTGAAAACTCCATAAAAAGGGTGAGCGAATGAAGAACTATAGCGTTGTGTTATTTGACCTAGATGGAACGTTATCTGATCCCAAAATAGGAATCACTAAATCAGTCCAACATGCTTTACAGAAGGCGGGCGTCATGGTGAATGATTTGGATGAACTCGAACCATTCATTGGACCACCATTACAAGTATCTTTTCAAGAAATCTATGGATTCAATGATACACAAATAACGCGAGCAATTAGAGATTACCGAGAACGATTTACGGAAAGGGGAATGTTTGAAAATAAACTATATGAAGATATTCCAGCATTGTTAGCTCATTTAAAGCAACAAGGATATATACTAACTATTGCCACCTCAAAACCAACTGTCTTTGCGGAACAAATCATAAAGTATTTTCAGCTAGAGTCCTATTTCGATCTTGTCGTAGGAAGTCACTTAGATGGTTCACGTTCTGCCAAAGGTGAGATTATTGCAGAGGTACTTCAACAACTTGATTCMTAWYSRWRRGMSYAATKGACTACGATTGACCATCGACCTCACGCTTTCAGCGGCGCTCGTGAAAATCAAATCGATGCCATCGGTGTGACATATGGTTTTGGGTCGCTAGAAGAATTAAAAAATGAAGAGCCTACATATATTGTGGACCATGTAAATGATCTCCTAAAATACCTCTAAAAACACGAAAAACTGCATGTCAGCATGCAGTTTTTTTATGTAGGATTATTTAGCAAGTCCGTTTTGGAAGGCGTAGACGACGGCTTGAGTACGATCTTGAACTTCTAGCTTTGCTAAAMTATTACTAACATGTGTTTTTACCGTTTTCAAGGCAATATATAGCTCATMAGCKATTTMCTGATTGGCTTTACCCTGGGCCATTAGCAATAATACTTCCATTTCACGTTCAGTCAATTGTTCGTATAGTGGCGTACTATTGCCATGGCGCATGCGGTGCATCATTTTGGAAGTGACCTCTGGCTCTAATACCGTTTCGCCACCCATCGTTTTTCGAATAGCATCTGCAATTTGTTTGGCATTAGATGTTTTTAAAATATAGCTTACCGCGCCAGCCTCTAAGGCAGGATATACTTTATCATCATCTAAAAAACTAGTCACCATCATGATTTTTGCCTCAGGCCATGCTGCTAATATTTCCACTGTTGCCTCTGCTCCTGTCATAACAGGCATCACATTATCCATTAAAATAATATCAGGCCTTAGCGCTAGGGCACGTTCCACAGCCTCTTTACCGTTCTCAGCCTCACCTACAACCGTAATATCCGGCTGTGCTGAAAGATAGGCTGACACACCAATCCGTACCATTTCATGATCATCCACTATGAGCACTTGTATCATCGACATTGACCTCCTCTTTTTGTAAAGGAATTTTAACCTCTACAATTGTTCCTTCACCAGGCACTGATACAATTTTATAGGTGCAGCCAATTTCAACTGCTCGTTCAGCTATATTTTGTAAACCGTATGATGTGGATTTATCTTCCTCCACATCAAAGCCTAAACCATTATCKTGAATTCGTAAAATAGCTAAGTCGTCACGTGCCACAAGAAGTAATTCCACCTCACTTGCTTTGGCATGACGCAGCGTATTGGRGAGTGCCTCCTGTKCAWKACKWAWTAAATGATCTTCCTCTGCTTTAGTTAAGGCCATTTCTTCTAATTCATATTCTATATGGAAATAAACTTTTTGCTGAAGTTCAATAATCAATTCCTCTAAGCCTTGTGCCAATGTTTTATTGTGTAAAGCTACAGGCCGTAAGTGTAGCAGTAATGCACGCATTTCTAGCTGTGCCTGCTGAACGATTTTCTCCACCTGTTTTAAGCTAGTAGCATGTTCGTCATTTTCAGTTAATGCAGATAGTAACATAGAGGCAGCAAATAGTTGCTGTGACACAGAATCATGGAGTTCTCTAGCTAGTCGTTGGCGTTCAGCAATAATACGCTCCTGAATAATTTTATCATTGGCCTCAGCCCGTTCATTGGACAAACGCTGTAAACTTTTACGTTGCGTATCAATTAATTCACTCGTTTGGACAAGTGCCTTTTTTAACGATTTCGGAAGAGCTTGTTTTTTAGGAAAAACAAAATCAGGCTCGATCAGTTGTTTCACTATTCGTGTTGCCTGCGCTTCTCGTGCCCTTGCAGTCATACTGATCCAGCTGGCAAACAGGAAGCTAAGTATAAACAGGCTAACTATGATGATGCCACCTAGAGGGATATTATCGTAATTCTGCTGCCATAAGGGCTCCCATGTTTTTTCATCAGGATTGCCCCATAGTGCAACAAGAAGACCGAAAACAGCACTCATTAAAATAAAAAATAATGTAAATAATCTTGAGATAAAGGCTATCATTTTCGTAGCACCTCCAAATCTCCAAGCCAGGTTGCGACATGAATAATCAGTACACGTTTAGCATCCTCAGGGTTGCCGTCTGAGAAAGTAATACTTTCATTTACTATACGTTGCGGCCCTACGTGTAAGCAGGAGAGCTCACCAAATAACGTCGTATACTGTAAACGGAATGGAATTTCATAAGGAACATAGATTTGAACTTTACCGATACCTTGTCGAATTGTAATAAGACTAGTGCCAGCTGGTAAAATCGTTTGCGTTGTATCAATGGTAATATCTCCTGCAAGGCGCTGAATTTGTACATCTTGCCATTTATAAGCTTCTATAGGCGCTGGCATTGTGCCAATTAGGTCATTTTTAATTGCAGGAAGCTTTTCAAATAGCTCTGCACCAACTACTTTTGGCTCGTTTTCTCTTTGCAAGTATTGATAGAGCATATATAAGAGCATGATGACGATAAATAAACGTAAGCTCCACATCGTGAACAAAGCAATGGCAATAAAGAAAATTCCTGTCCATTTAAAAAATCGAACTTTTTTGGAAAAACTTAAATAAAGAAGTACAGCCCCAATCAATAAACAGAAGGCACCACCATTATTAAATATAGTTAGCTCCACAAAGACGAGTAAAAAGAAGCAAAGAACCCAAAATGTGAGCTTATTTGTTGTGAAATTTTGCATGAGGGTCACCCTTCCTTCTACTAATAGTATAAGAGAGGGAATGGGACCCTCTATTCTTAAACGTGAAAGAATGCGCCTTTTAATGTTGGCGCATTGCTTTCATTATACCATGTTATTTATTTTCAATTAGCAGTGGTGAGCTTTCTTCTACTGCTTTTTTTTCTAATTCTGCCAGTCTTGCCTCAAAAGTTGTAAGCTCATGGTCTTTATCGATTTGATAAGCTAATTTATCGATATATGCTTCTAAATCTTCAAAGTTTGTTTTATTATTTTTGGCAATCATTCCATCCATTTGATGATGGGCACGAGTTACATTTTCTTTCCCMATCAGCTGTAATTGACGTACTTTCATATCTTTAATTTTATGCTTCATTGTTTCAAATTTACGCTCGAGCTCGAAGTATTCACGAGTACTTGCTTCAATGCTAGCTTGTAATGTAAGGTTACGAGCTGAATAAGCTGTTACTTCATCCGTAGCGAAATCAATTAAGTCCTGCTCTCCGCTAGATTTTGCTAATGCTAATTGAGATTCACGTTTCGCTAGTAAATCTGCGTTTTCTTTATATTCTTGCTCTAGCTTTTCTTTTAATTGCCCTTGTCGCTCTAATAATTTGCCTGTTTGTTCTGTTTGCTTTTCTGCTTCACGAATGTATTGATTTAACATCGCAATCGGATTTTTTTGTTCCTTCTTATCAAATAATTGGTGTAAGTCTGCCTCTACTGTATATCTAAAACGTTGAAATAAGTTCATTTAAAATCGCTCCTTTTATTTTGTTAAATTTGACCATTCTTTTTCAAAGTTTGTAAACGGATCTTCTTCTTTTTTTCCTTCAATTGTAGGGATTTTTACATCTTCGCCATTCCATTTTTTATAGATAACATAGATAATGGCGATGGCAGCAAGTCCAACCATTGCTGGAATGTTAGACACTGCTGATAGGACACCGATTAAACCAACTGTAAACCAGAAAATTTTACCGAAAGATGACTTACTAGCAATGTAGAAGTGCATGCCCAGTGCTACAAATAATCCAGAGAATAATAACCCCGCCAGTGGTCCAATTAACGCTAGTGCAACACATGCTGCAATGACGCCTCCAGTTAATAAAAGAAATTTTTTCATTTGTTTTAGCTCCTTTCGTTTGTACCTTTATGTTACCTATTTACAAGATTGTCTAAAACGGACTCGAAATTGATTTTGAACTAGGTCTTGAGGCTGAGATCCATCTAAGCAGCCAAAATAGAAGGTTTTTAGCCGTGTTTAATAAGACTTTTTCTTGTTTTTGGAAAAATATTAATTATTTTTGGTTGAAAATACCATTTGTCATAAAGTCATTTATAGACCCGAAACTAGAATTTTTTCGACAAAAATAGAAGAGAGATCCCTCCTTCGTTTGACAAATAAACAAGATTGAATGAGCTATACTTATGAAAAAGAAACTGAGCGAAGGAGGATTTCTGGTGAGAACCTATTCTATATATAAGATAAAAGAAGAGCATTTAACGTTTATTTTTGGCAGAGAGCGAAAGTTATTAGAGATGATGCAAGGTTGTGAAGATGCCAATGAGAAATCCTTAAAAGAGCTTGCATATATATGTGAATCCGTTCGTTTTGAGGAGATTGCAGCCATGTTAGAGCATCAACTTGATTCCAAATATGCACACCTAGAAAGAGCTCGTAATGCTTTGTTTTTAGAACATCCAATCAAAGGTAAAATGGCTATTTATTTAGTAGATCGTAAAATTTGTGTTTACTGTGAAGGTTCGCGAATGCTAGATTTAGATTTATTTCAAATGCTTGCTAAAATGAGTGAACGTTTTATTGCTTTTAATAAACAGGATAATGAGTGTGGGTGGTTAAAGCCGATGAAGTATACAATGCACTAGGAAAATTCACTACAATATATAGTAACACGCTATTATTTGGTGTATAATGGAGCGTGGAGAGTTTTTCTCGGTATATTGTAGTGGAGGAGGTTGGTTGTATGCCTACATGGGGCTGGATTATTATCGTAATTATCGCATTAGCAGCGGGCGCAGCACTTGGTTTCTATTTCGCTCGTCAAGCTATGATGAAATATTTGAAAGAAAACCCACCTATTAATGAGCAAATGATTCGTATGATGATGGCGCAAATGGGTCGTACGCCGTCTGAAAAGCAAGTACGTCAAATGATGGCGCAAATGAATAAATTCCAGAAGTAATTTGGAATGTTCCGAGCAACTAGTTCAAGCTTAACTAGTTGTTTTTTTATTTTTAATAGTATTTAAATAATTCTTAAAAATCATACAACTCTATCGGGAAACTATGTATAATGGAGTTACTATACGGAAGGGAGTTGTGTATATTGCAAAAAGAAAAAACAAATGTAGAAAGTTTTGATTTAGATCATACAAAAGTGAAGGCACCTTATGTTCGTTTAGCAGGTGTGAAAACTGGCAAAAATGGCGATGAGGTATATAAATACGATATTCGCTTTAAACAGCCAAATAAGGAGCATATGGAAATGCCTGCATTACATTCTTTAGAGCATTTATCTGCTGACATTATCCGTAATTACTCTGATCATATTGTTGATTTCAGTCCAATGGGTTGTCAAACAGGCTTCTATGTGTCCTTGATCAATCATAATGATTATGAGGATTTATTAGCTATTTTAGAGAACACATTTACAGATGTGACAAAGGCAACGGTAGTGCCTGCCTGAAATGAAGTGCAATGTGGAGGTGCGGCTATGAAGAGTTTAGAAGGGRCMCAAGCATTAGMGAAAGAGTWTTTAGCGAAACKTGATKAATGGCATATTATTTTTGAAGATTAAATAAAATAAAAACCTTGCGAGTAAAATGACGCAAGGTTTTTCATTGCCCTAAAAATGGAATGGAATGACATTCGAAGAAGAAGAATCCCGATTGATTTTTTGATAAATAAAATTGTCTAGAAAATCATGAATTAAATCCTCATATTCATCCATATTTTCATTAAAGGATTGTGCATGTGCCCCTGTATCAAAAAGTTTTAATTTTTTTGGACCGGTTTTTTTATTGTAGAGATCGAGTGACATGGAAGCTGGAATAAACGTATCAGGAATACTATGGATAAAGAGCACAGGTTTTTCAATATGTGTGACGGCTTCGGCAGGTGTTACACTTTTAAATGAGTAACCATCTCTGAGACGAACAAAAAAGTCAGCAAATCGAATAGGAATAATGGAGCCATATTTAAATTCAGTTTTTGCAATTTGTTTGAGCAACATAGAAAAGTCGGAGAACGCACAATCTGAGWTATAAAAATCAGCGCYATCCTCGACTGTTCCTGCATAGAGGAGCATGGTTGCTGCAHCCATCGATTCACCGTGAATGCCAAGAATAGCATCCTCTCCAATCATGGCTTTTACTGTTTTCACCACGGCATCAAGATCGTTTTTCTCATAGTAGCCATAGCTTGTTGTCTTGCCACCAGATTCACCATGGCGGCGGTGGTCAAATATAACGGAATTATAGCCAAGTCTTTCAAAAAGGCGAGCATATTTCACGGAATTTATTTTATTTTCGGTAACACCGTGGCAAATGATGATCGTGTTATTTGTTTGCAATGGTTGAAACATAATGCCTCGAATTGTATAGCCATTTGGAGAATCAATATTTAGTTCACATTTCAAGTTTTTATTGTACCAAGCCTCATCAAAGCGCTTTGCGGTCGTTTCTCGTTCCCGTATAAATTCAGGGTCTTTTTGTTGGATATACATTAATTTATTGGAAAGCGCGAAGCCGAACAGACCTGTTGCAGCGGCGGCTAGCGTTGTTGTAATACCAGAGAATAAAAGCATCTTCTTTTTCATCATAAAACACCTCCACATGCTGTTTCTTATTTGTAATGTTCCCAACTAAGATTGTTTAAAACACGTCAACATTTTACAATATCTTTGGCAAAACTGCGATTATTTCTATTATCGAAAATCGTCATAATATTTGTTAAAATATACATATCTGCTAGTAGCATATGCATGCAGTGTTGATTCTTGAACGGGGAAAAGGGGAGAATGATTATGACAAACGAGGTAGTAATCGTGAGTGCAGTGCGTACAGCAATCGGCTCATTTCAGGGGACATTAAAAGACGTACCAGCGACAACGTTAGGTAGCATTGTCATTAAAGAGGCATTAGTGCGTGCTGGCGTAGCAGGAGAACAGGTCGATGAGGTCATTATGGGGAATGTTTTATCGGCTGGACTTGGACAAAATCCAGCGCGTCAAGCGGCAATTAAAGCGGGGTTACCTCAAGAGGTATCAGCTTTAACAATTAATAAAGTATGTGGATCAGGTTTAAAGGCTGTTCATTTAGCAACACAGGCGATTTTAGCGGGAGATGCAGAGATTGTTGTTGCAGGTGGATTTGAAAATATGAGCCAGGCTCCATATGTCTTAAAAAATGCACGAGAAGGCTTCCGAATGGGCGACCAAAAGGTAGTAGATACAATGATTCAGGATGGCCTATGGTGTGCTTTTAACGATTATCATATGGGCATTACAGCTGAAAATTTATGTGATATGTATCAAATTTCTCGAGAAGAGCAGGATGCTTTTGCAGCTCGTTCTCAGCAACGCGCAGAGGCAGCAATTGCAGCGGGCAAGTTTGAAAATGAAATCGTTGCTGTTGAGATTCCACAGCGCAAGGGAGAGCCACTGCTTTTCAATAAAGATGAATTTCCACGAGCAGGTGTGACAGCAGAATCATTAGGTAAGCTACGACCAGCATTTAAAAAGGATGGCTCTGTCACAGCAGCGAACGCGTCTGGAATTAATGATGGTGCGGCAGCGGTAGTGGTGATGTCAAAGGAAAAAGCACAAGAGCTAGGCATTCAACCAATGGCGATCATTACAGCGAATGCTAGTGCTGGTGTAGATCCTGCAATTATGGGTACAGGTCCTGTAAAAGCAGTACAAAAAGCGCTGACAAAGGCTGAGGTTACTTTAAACGATATCGATTTAATTGAAGCAAATGAAGCATTTGCAGCACAATCAATTGCTGTAGATCGTGAATTAAGCTTTAATCATGATAAACTAAATGTTAACGGGGGTGCCATTGCTCTTGGTCACCCAATCGGTGCTAGTGGTGCTCGGATTTTGGTAACGCTATTACATGAGATGGAAAAGCGTGATGTGAAAACGGGCTTAGCCACATTATGTATCGGTGGTGGACAAGGCGTAGCAACAGTTGTGAAGCGCCCTTGATGTCAATAAGAAGGTGAATAGAAATGGGAAAGAAACGAAAACAGCAACAACATACTGACAATAGCGTAACAGCTAGCCTACCTAAGCAAGAGGCCGTTACATTAGCAGATCAGCTAGGTGGAGATGTGCTAGCAAAATTAAAAGCAGCGAAGCAAGATTTAACTGCTAAAGAGCAGGCGGCAGAAGAAGAGCGTCAGGCAAAATTAGCTTTTGAACGTAAACAACGAGAAAAAAACAAATCGTTTGAAGAACTTTTAAACGAATACGGCGATAAAGGTACTAAATATTAAGAGAGAACAGTGAATTCACATAGGTGGGTTCACTGTTTTATATTTACAGCATAACATTTATATGGTTGTGGTCGATATATAAGGAGAGATTTTTGAAATTAATGGAACGGGAGACGCTGCCAATAACATATACCTAATTGGAGTTTAGTATCAATTAAATTATGTTAGGAGACCAACATGGTAGAATTACAAACAGAAAGAATAAGATTAATTCCTTTAAACGCTAAGTATCTTAATTTACTAATAGAGCATGAGGAGCAAATGGCGGCGGAGTTGTCATTAAGTAAAGGTGTAGGGAGTTTAGATTGCGAGCTTAAACAAGCGCTGTATTTTAGACTTTGCAAAGTATTAGAAGATGAGCCAAATTATCTATGGCATACGAATTGGTTACTTGTATTAAAAGAAAAAAATTGTGCTGTTGGTGGCATAATGCTAAAAGGTACGCCAAATGAGCAAGGGGAAGTTGTAATCGGGTATTATACTTTGCCTCCTTATATGGGGCAGGGCTATATGACAGAATCAATCATAGCTCTTAAAGACTGGTTACTCCATCAGCCAAATGCAAAATACGTTATCGCTGACACGGAAAAAGAAAATATGGCTTCCCATCGAGTTTTGGAAAAAGCAGGGGCTGTCTTGTTTAAAGAAACGAAGTCCCTCTATTTTTGGCGGTTCCACCTTTAAAATAAAAGACAAAAGGCTATAATTGARCCTTTKGYCYTKWARTTTWGAGTATTTTTCTTACTGCAACAACGAGACTAACAAAAACAATGGCTCCAGCTGTATCGACAAGCACATCTTGAGCACTCATAGTACGACCTGGCGTAAAGCTTTGACGAAATTCATCAAGCACCGCGATTGTTGCCGTTCCACCGATAGCAATACTTGCTGCAAAACGTCTTTTKCCCCAGGCGAAGTAAAKGCCAAGTGSGATGCAWCCAAATCCCATGAAGTGTGTCAATTTACGAATTAAAAACTCTACAAATGGAAAATAACCTCGCTCTTCCACTGAAACGATGGTTCCCCAATAGGGAATTTTTAAAATAGATAGTTGTTTTTCAAAAGGTTTATTGGCGAGCAAATCTTCTAATTCTGGTAGTATACTCTGTTGCTCATAGGTCATACTAGAGGAGATTACTAGTACAACTAGACAAATGAGTAAAATTAGCCATTTTTTCATCGATGTTCTTGATAGTACTCATTTTTTGTTAGCTCATTAGCTACCTTGAAATCTGTTATTGAATTAATTTTTTCGTAGGAAGCAAGCGTTTGTGCTAGTTGTTGTTGAGAGCTTGCGCCAATGACCGTAGAAGCGATTGTCGGCTCTTTTAGATTAAAAGCGATAGCCAAAGCATGCAAGTTATTATAGTGTAAAGCTAAGTCTGTTAACGTTGTTGTTAACTCCTCAGCAGTATAGGTGTTAAAACCATTMAYRTGTTGTAGACGTTGTTGCCAGCTATTTGTTAATAAGCCCTTTGCCACTGTGCCACGTGTTACAACAGAAGCACCCTGTTTCGCAATAAAGTTAAACCATTCTTCAGGGCGGCGATCGAGGGCACTGTATTGCATCATGACGCTTCTAGCGGAGCTTGCAGGTAAAAATCGCTGCAATACATTAGGACGAATGGAGGATATACCATATTCACGAATGAGCCCTTCTTTTTTCAGTCCTTCAAATGTGTCAATTATCTCGTCCCAATCATCTTCGATTGTGCCACCGTGTAATTGATATAVATCAATGTAGTCTRKTCCTAAACSTCGTMAGCTAGCATGGACAGCTTCTTTTATATAGGATGGTGATGCGTCCCAATGCCAGCCATCTACCCCTTCTGCCCACCGATTACCTACCTTTGTTGCTAGGATGACATCATGACGACGCTTACCTAACGTTGCGCCAATAATCTCTTCATTTGCACCATAATCATATAAATCAGCTGTATCTATATAGTTAATGCCAGCATCTAATGCCATATCGACAATGGCAGCTGCTTGTGTTTTATCTGTCGAAAGAGACATGCCCCCTAAACTAATCTCTGAAATAAACAATTCACTTGTACCAAGCTGTCTTTTTTTCATACGAATGACCTCCTTCGATTTCTCTACTTGTAATGGTACAATGAACATATCTGAAGAMCAAGCGAGGTTATCGTCAATGAAAAAGTTTGAGGAAAAAACAACGAAAAMGANNCCGATCTATGACGGTAGAATAATAAAACTACAAATTGATGATGTCACTTTACCAAATGGACAGGTTGCAAAACGTGAAATCATTAAGCATCCAGGTGCCGTAGCGGTGATTGCTGTTACGGACGAGGGTAAACTAGTGTTAGTAGAACAATATCGTAAAGCGCTGGAGCGTTCTATTATTGAAATTCCAGCTGGAAAGCTAGAGCCAGGTGAGGAGCCAGTGATGACAGCACGTCGAGAATTAGAGGAAGAAACAGGTTATGGCGCGCATCAACTTACTTTTTTACAAACATTTGCAACATCACCAGGCTTTGCGGATGAAGTTCTTCATTTGTTTGTGGCGAGGGGATTATATACAATAGACAATAAAGCAGATTTAGATGAGGATGAATTTGTCGAACTATTAGAAGTTTCGTTGGAAGAAGCACAAGTAATGGTGGCTGACCAGCGTATATATGATGCTAAAACAGCATTCGCAGTGCTATGGCTAGCTGCAAATTTAGAAAATAATCTTTTAGCATAATAGAGACGGACGAGCATAAGCTGTACAAACCTTGATAGAAAAGGAGCATGTTTATGTCTCGTACGGTGTCTATTTTTTATCACGCTTCCATCATTGCAGTAAGTTTTGTTTGTGGCGTTATTTTCTTTCATATTATTGGTGGACCGAAAGCGGAACCCTTTATATTATTTATAGAGCCTCGTTTAGCAGATGGGGACAGGCAATCCATTTTTCGTTTAGTACTGCCTGTTGCTATTTCCATAGGTCTTATATTATTACTAGCAACACATAGCGTCTTAAAGGTGTTAGTGCGTGTGACTGTAGCCATGCGTGCCACTTTTTTTGGCTTTAGTTCGGTTTTTTTATTACAAAAACTTGAAGCTTTTTGGCTTTATACGATTTGGTGGTTTCCATTTCAGCTCATCTATTGTATATTGTTGCTAGTCCTATGCAATTTACTTGTACCCGCTTGGTCAAAGCGAAAAATCGGGAAACAAGTATCTGGTCGGACAATTTTGTTGAATTTTATCGCATTTTTCATCATAATAGTTGCTGAGTTTATTGTTATTTCTTATGTGTTAAAATGATGGATTGAATAGACCAAAATTGTGATCAGATAAAAAAGTAGAAGCATGTTAGAAATCTATTCACTATCTTGTAATAGGATTTACTCCTTTGGTATAATGGAAAGAGTTTAGGGGGGCGTCACATGGAGAGCCGAATTGATCGTATAAAAAAACAGTTGCATAGTGCTAGTTACAAGCTGACGCCGCAGCGAGAAGCGACAGTTGCTGTTTTGCTTGAGCACGAAGAGGACCACCTAAGTGCTGAAGATGTTTATCTTTTAGTAAAAGAAAAAGCACCTGAGATTGGTCTAGCTACTGTTTATAGAACGTTAGAATTATTAACTGAGCTCAAAATTGTCGACAAAATCAACTTTGGCGATGGCGTATCGCGCTATGATTTACGCCAAGAGGGAGCTGCCCATTTCCACCATCATCTTGTTTGTATCGAATGTGGTGCTGTTGATGAAATTCAAGAAGATTTACTTGAAGATGTGGAAGCCGTTGTTGAAAAACGTTGGAACTTTATTATAAAAGATCACCGACTAACTTTCCACGGCATATGCTGGCGCTGTCATGATAAAAACGACGAATCGAATGAAGAAAAATAACGAAAAACTGTCTGTTTTAATCTTTGGTATAGATTGAATCGGGCAGTTTTTTGTTTTTTTTATTGAAGTATAGACACCATTAGGGTTGGTGGTTTATGTCGAATGGAGGGTCCTTTAGCACATTTCTTAAGGCCATGCTAAAATAGAGAATAATTGACAGTGAGGGGGCGTTGTGATGAATGAATTTCAATATGCAGTAGAGGACTATATCCATTTTATTCAGGTGGAAAGGCAGTTATCTGTTAATACATTAGCATCCTATCGCCGAGATTTAGAAAGCTATGTACATTTTTTAAAGGAAGCAGAAGGTATGTCTGATTTTAGTGTGGTAGAACGGACAACTATATTACGCCATTTAGAGCAATTGCGGGCACAGGGAAAGACAAGTCGTACCGTTGCCCGTCATATTTCATCGATTCGGAGTTTCCACCAATTTTTACTACGAGAAAAGCGCGCAGAAACTGATCCGACAGTCCATTTGGAGATGCCGATAATTGAGCAAAAGTTGCCTAATATTTTATCTATCCAAGAGATTGAAGCTTTACTAACAGCTCCAAATAAAAGTAAGCCACAAGGTATACGTGATCTTGCCATGCTGGAGTTACTATATGGGTCTGGTATGCGCATCAGTGAACTTATTGCACTGGATTTAGCTGATATTCATTTAACCATGGGCTTTGTACGTGTATTTGGGAAGGGTGGCAAGGAGCGAATCATTCCACTCGGCAAAAGCGCACTTTCGGCAATAAATGCCTATTTAAATGGTGCTCGTAGTCAATTACAGGGAAAGTACCCCAAAACAGATGCGTTTTTTATTAATCAAAGAGGGAAACGTTTAACAAGGCAGGGTTGTTGGAAATTAATGAAGGAGCATGCGTTAAAGGCAGGCATCCAACATGAATTAACACCACATACATTGCGTCATTCCTTTGCCACTCATTTGGTTGAAAATGGAGCCGATTTACGAGCGGTGCAGGAGATGCTTGGTCATGCAGATATTTCTACTACCCAGATTTATACACATATTAGCAAAACAAGATTATCTGAGGTCTATAAGCAATTCCATCCACGTGCTTAAAAGATAATAGTAAAAAATTATTTTTCAGTCGGATGTCTGACCTTTATTTTTCGCATTTTTTTGGTAAAATAGAGTCATGAGATTAGGAGGCAACCATTATGAATAAACCTTTTAACAAAATCCATGTTGTTGTCATGGATTCCGTAGGTATTGGTGAAGCGCCAGACGCTGCTAAATTTGGGGATGTTGGCGCACATACACTAGGACATATCGCTGAAAAAATGAATGGGCTTACAATGCCAGTAATGGAGTCATTTGGTTTAGCAAATATTGAACCATTGCATGGAATGCATGCAACTACTGACCCTAAAGCATACTACGGTAAAATGCAAGAAGCATCAGTTGGTAAAGATACGATGACTGGCCATTGGGAAATCATGGGGTTAAATATTGATAAACCATTTAAAGTGTATCCAGATGGGTTTCCAGCAGAGCTAATTGATGAGCTAGAGAAACGTACAGGTCGGAAAGTGTTATGCAATCAGCCAGCAAGTGGTACACAAGTAATTGAAGATTTTGGGAAGGAGCATATGGAAACAGGTGCGATTATTGTCTATACATCAGCCGATCCTGTTTTACAAATTGCTGCTCATGAAGAAATCATTCCACTAGAAGAGTTATATAAAATTTGCGAAATTGCTCGTGAATTAACATTACAGCCTGAATATTTAGTAGGTCGCGTCATCGCACGACCATTTGTGGGTACGCCTGGAAACTTTACTCGTACATCCAATCGTCATGATTATGCGTTAAAGCCATTTGGTCGTACAACAATGAATGTTTTGAAGGACGCGGGGTTTGATGTGATTGCAATTGGAAAAATCTCAGATATTTTCAATGGTGAAGGTGTGACAGATGCTGTACGTACAAAAAATAATATGGATGGTATGGATCAATTTGCAGAAGTTGTACGTCGTGACTTCCGTGGTCTAAGCTTCTTAAATTTAGTCGACTTTGATGCCAATTTCGGCCATCGACGTGATCCTCTAGGCTATGGACAGGCATTACAAGAATTTGATGCACGTCTACCAGAAATTCTAGAGGTAATGTCAGAAGACGATCTATTAATTATTACAGCAGATCACGGCAATGATCCAACCTTCCCAGGGACAGATCATACACGCGAATATGTACCACTAATTGTCTATTCACCACGTTTTAAAGGTGGTGCGGAACTTGAACTTCGTGAAACCTTTGCAGATATTGCAGCAACAGTTGCAGAAAACTTTCATGTAGAAGCACCGCCATTCGGTAAAAGTTTCTTACATGATTTGAAATAAGGGGGTTTTTTGTATGAATATGGTTCAATTGTTTGAAAAGAAAAAACAAGGATTAGAGCTTTCTCAAGCTGAAATTCAGTATTTTGTTGAAGGMTATABGACAGGCTCTATCCCAGATTATCAAGCAAGTTCTTTATTAATGGCGATACGTTTACTAGGCATGTCTGATGATGAGACATTTTATTTAACAAAGGCAATGATCGAATCAGGCGATGTCATTGATTTAACATCTATTGAAGGCTTTAAAATTGATAAACACTCAACTGGAGGGGTTGGTGACAAGGTTACACTTGTGGTTACGCCAATTATTGCTGCTCTAGGAATTCCTGTTGCGAAATTTAGTGGTAAAGGCTTAGGGATTACTGGGGGGACAATTGATAAACTTGAATCCATTCAGGGCTTTAAAACAGAGCTTTCATCACAGGAGTTCATTGATAATGTCAATCAGCATAAAATTGCCGTTGCTGGACAAACAGGTAATCTAGTACCAGCCGACAAAAAATTATATGCATTGCGTGATGTGACAGGTACTGTCGATTCTATTCCATTAATCGCAGCGTCGATTATGAGTAAAAAAATTGCAAGTGGTGCCGATGGTATAGTCCTCGATGTAAAATGTGGCTCAGGTGCGTTTATGAAGACGCAGGAAGAAGCACAGCGTTTAGCAGATACAATGACGGCTATTGGAGAAAAACTTGGCCGTAAAGTCATCGCACACATCAGTGATATGGATAATCCTTTAGGGAAAATGATTGGTAATAAGCTTGAGGTAGTGGAGGCTTATGCCCTATTAAGTGGACGTATGGAAGAAACGCATGAAGATTTGGTTGATGAATGTGTTGTCATCTCTTCCTTGATGTACCAAATTGCGGCAGGTGTGAATGAAGCGGAAGCAACAGCTGCTGTTAAGCGAGTGCTAGCAGATGGCTCTGCAGCTGCAAAATTCGAGGAGTTTATTGTGGCGCAAGGAGGAGTAGTCTCTGATATTGTTCAAAATGACACAGCTCATAAAGTAGCAGTGACAGCGGTTTCAGAGGGCACGGTGGAGACGATTAATGCTTTATTAGTCGGAGAAGCAAGTGTTAGTCTAGGCGCTGGACGTTTAACGAAGGAATCAAAGCTTGATTATGATGCAGGAATTCAGCTAATCGCCAAAAAAGGTGATCATGTTAATAATGGCGATACGATTGCTTATTTGTATTCCAATCAGCCAATTGACGAAGAGACAATTAATAAAATTCAGCAAGCTTATACAATTGCATAAAGATTATTAGCGAGAGCCCTCACTTATGAGGGTTCTCGTTTTTTTGTGTGTTCGATGAATCGCCAAAATTTAGAGCTCGATAGCGTTTAGAAATTGTAGATTTATCCCATACTGCACTTAACCTAAAAAGCTATAAGTATGTCGATTAGACACTATTTCGGAAGACTTTGCACTAGTTCTGTCAGCCACAAGGATTCAACCTATTGAATGTGGAATTGCACGAGGAGGAGGCGATGTTCATGCATTATCAATTAGAAATGGTCACAAGAGAGACAGTCGTTATACGTTTGTTTGGGGAGCTCGATCATCATGCCGTTGAACAAATTCGAGCGAAAATTTCTGCAGCAATTTTTCAAGGCACTGTGACGACCATCATTTGGAACTTGGAAGGACTATCTTTCATRGATAGTTCGGGAGTTGGATTAGTGCTTGGTCGTATGCGTGAGTTAGAGGCAGTTGCTGGGCGAACTATATTATTGAATCCATCGCCAACAATGCGAAAAGTATTTCAATTTTCAGGTTTAGGACCGTGGATGATGGATGCAACAGAGGAACAAGCGATTGATCGCGTAAGGGGGATTGTAAATGGATAACGAAATGACATTAACTTTTTTGGCAATTAKTKAAAATKWAGCTTTAGCGSGTGTAGCTGTTAMAGGMTTTATTGCTCAATTAGATCCAACTATTGATGAGCTATCAGAATTTAAAACAGTTGTCTCAGAAGCAGTTTCCAATGCTATTATTCATGGCTATGAAGAAGATGGTAAGGGTGTTGTGACAGTTCATGCTAAACGTGAGGATGATATTGTGACAGTATCTGTCATGGATAAAGGGATAGGAATTGAAGACGTTAGTCGAGCGATGGAGCCATTATTTACAACAAAAAGTATGATGGAGCGTTCGGGTATGGGCTTCACGATTATGGATAGCTTCTCAGATCAGCTGACAGTTATATCAAAATGGCAAGAAGGAACAACTGTAACATTCACGAAGAAATTTTACACAGTTCGCACAGCGGTAATGTGAGGTTAAACCCGTGAAGCCGTTAGAACAGTCGTCCGATAAGCTATTGTCTCAGGAGGAAATGCGTGATTTAATTGCACGCGCACAGCAGGGCGATCATGAGGCTCGTAAACGAATGGTAGAAGGCAATACGAGACTTGTGTGGTCCATTGTTCAACGTTTTACAACGAGAGGTGTTGAGCTTGAGGATTTATTCCAGATTGGCTGCATAGGGCTCATGAAATCTGTGGATAAATTTGATTTAACCTATGATGTGAAATTTTCAACCTATGCAGTACCGATGATCATTGGAGAAATTCAGCGCTTTTTAAGGGATGATGGCATGGTGAAGGTGAGCCGCTCTATTCGTGAGCTCAATTTTAAAATCCGTCATGCTACAGATGAATTTATTAAAAAGAACGAACATCCACCAACCATTCAAGAGCTTGCTCAGGTGCTTGGTGTGACAACAGAGGAAATTGTTACAGCATCCGATGCATTGAGAGACCCTGCCTCTCTTCATGAGCAATTGTATGAGAGTGAGGGTGATTCCATTACACTAATGGATCAAATGAAGGATGAAAAATCGGAGCAACCATTTGATTACATCCCATTAAAAGAAGTACTAACGAGACTTGAGCCAAGAGAGCAGTCTATCATATATCTTCGCTATTTTTMAGATTGCACGCAAACTGAAATTGCAAATAGATTAGGTATATCGCAGGTACAGGTTTCCCGATTAGAGAAAAAAATCCTTGCCCAGCTGAAAAGTTGGATGGCAACTAGTGCAACAGTGGAGCAGGAAGTAATAAAAAAAGACATCTAAGAAAATGGTGACAGCATGACAAATAAATTATTTAACAGCTTAGAAGAAGCCGAAGATTTTCTTATCGAACAATTTGGTGACGGCGAATCGTTTGACGTTGGTATTAAACACTTATTTGTCAAAGATTTGCCGGTCCTTTGTGCATATATTAGTGGGCTTGTAGATGGAGAAGCTTTAACACAGTTGCTGTCTAGCATGCTTCCAGATGAGGACATTGAAATTGATGTAGAGGATGAGAAGGAATATTTTGAGTCTTACTTTAATTTCCATGGACGTTCAGAAGAAACAGAGCGTAAAGCCTATTTACTAGCCATTTTAAGTGGACAAGTCACCTTTATTACTAAAAGTGGCTATTGCTATGTTGCAGAGCTTAGAAACTATCCAGGACGCTCTCCAGAAGAGCCAGATAATGAAAAAGTTATCCGTGGATCAAGGGATGGCTTTACAGAAGGGATTTCTCAAAACACAGCCTTAATACGTAGGCGAATTCGTAATAGTAATCTACGTTTCGAGCTACATAAAATATCCAAAATCGGTCAAACCGACGTGGCGATCGCGTTTATGAAGGATGTTGCCAATGAAGATATGCTCGAAAGTTTACGACAGCGTCTTGGACAAATAAATCATGATGGCTTGACGATGGCCGATAAATCATTAGAAGAATGGCTCTTTAAACAAAAGTTCCACCCAGTTCCATTTGTACGTTATACGGAGAGACCTGATATTGCTGCAGCTCATCTACTTGAAGGGCATATAGCTATATTAGTCGATACTTCTCCATCCGTTATTTTAGTACCTGTTACAGTGTTTCATTTATTGCAGCATGCAGAGGAATATCGTCAGGCACCCACAGTAGGGACGTTTGTACGTTTTATGCGATATTTTGGCTCTGTAATGGGTTTACTTTTATTGCCATTGTGGTATGTATTTGCAACGAATGAATCCCTACTTCCAGATGCCCTCTCCTTTTTAGGTACGGAGGAGAAATCGCATGTACCTTTATTACTACAAATTTTGATTGCGGATATTGGAATAGAATTTTTGAGGATGGCCGCCATTCATACTCCGTATCCATTTTCCRCTGSGATGGGATKGGTTGCGGGGGTAATCAKTGGTCAAATTGCGRTTGATGTTGGATTATTCTCTTCAGAGGTGGTKCTCTATACAGCGGTGGCAGCCATTCTTATTTTCATTATTCCATCCTATGAGCTTAGTATCTCCATTAAAATTTTTAGGTTACTGCTACTTCTGATGACGGGTCTCTGGGGTGTCAATGGGTTATTTATTGGTTTATTTTTATTGTTTACGTATTTATGTTCATTGCGACCAATGCAGGCACCTTATTTATGGCCGCTTGTTCCATTCTTTCCAACAGCAATGCTTCGCGTCATTATTCGCTTCCCAATGACAGCAGATGCACTCAGACCTTATGTAGTCGCTTCCAAACAGCGAAAAAGATCATAGGAGCCGTTGCACTCGTTTTTTTCATGTGATAAAGTTCACATATAGTATTTTGTGATTTTTGCAAAAATTATTTTCATTCAAGAAAAAGCAAGAACTATACATTTGTTTTTTTATATGTGAGGGAAATAATTTTTTGATGGAATGGTTCTAATATAGTAAAGAACCCTTCCACTTTCAAACCGTAAAAATAACAAGATGGAACGATGTGAAAAGGGAGAGATGCACATGCATTTATATGGAACACAAGCGATTTCTGAAGATGGTCATTTAACAATTGGACAGGTAGACACATTAGAGCTAGCAAAAGAGTATGGTACACCACTTTTCGTGTATGATACTGCACTTATTCGTAAGCGTGCGCGCAGCTTTATCGATACGTTTAAAAAACTAGGTGTAAAAGCAGAAGTAGCTTATGCTTCAAAAGCATTTGCATGTGTAGCGGTGTATCAATTAGCAGCAGAAGAAAATTTATCATTGGATGTTGTATCTGGTGGAGAATTATTTACTGCCTTAAAGGCAGGTTTCCCTGCAGAGCGCATTCATTTTCATGGTAACAATAAAAGCATTGCTGAATTAGAGCTAGCTTTTGACTCCAAGATTGGATGTATTGTTGTAGATAATTTCTATGAAATACAGCTTTTAAAAGATATTTCGGAGCGCCGTCAGCAAAAAATGCGTATATTATTACGTGTTACACCAGGTGTTGAAGCACATACGCATGATTTCATCACGACAGGTCAAGCAGATTCAAAATTCGGCTTTGACTTAAACAATGGTCAAGCAGATGAAGCATTCCAACAAACATTTAACCATGAATTCCTAGAGCTACTTGGTTTACATTGCCATATTGGCTCACAAATTTTTGACACTGCCGGTTTTGGATTGGCTGGAGAAAAATTGATTGACAAAATTTCTGATTGGAACAAGACTCACGGATTTACATGTACTGTGTTAAACTTAGGTGGGGGCTTTGGTATTCGTTATACTGAAGAAGATGCACCGCTTGAACCACAAGTATATGTAGAGGATATGATTACAGTTGTCAAAAATAAAGCAACTGTTCTTGGACTGAAGATGCCGGAAATTTGGATTGAACCAGGTCGATCACTTGTAGGTGATGCAGGAACATCTCTTTATACAATCGGTTCACAAAAAACTGTGCCAGATGTGCGAAAATATATTGCTGTCGATGGAGGTATGAGCGATAATATCCGTCCCGCATTATACGACGCTAAGTATGAGGCAGTCATCGTAAGTAAGGCGAATGAGCCGAAAGATGAGCTCTATACAGTTGCTGGTAAATTATGTGAATCTGGCGATAAATTAATTATTGATGCTAAACTACAAGATGCTGCTTCAGGTGATGTGTTAGCCATCTTCTGTACAGGTGCGTATGGTTATTCGATGGCTAGTAACTATAATCGTGTGCCAAGACCTGCAGTTGTATTTGTAGAGGATGGACAGCATCAACTAGCTATTCGCCGCGAAAGTTATGAAGATATTGTGCAAAACGATCTCCCGCTAACTTTAAAAAAGGGTGAGTAAATTTGAGGAAAAATAAGTGGGTATTACTAGCGTCCATTACAACATTTATTTTATTATGGGGCGTAGTCTATTGGGTGTTGGCGTCGAAAGGTATTCTCGGACCTGGTTCGTAAGACAGAAATTGGCTTGCGGTAAAAGTACAAATCGTGTAGGATAGTCAAAGATTATGTACAGCTAGAAAAAGAGGGAATAGACAAATATGTTAATTCGATATAAAAAAGCTTTAGAGAAAATAGCAATGGGGCTACTTTCATTTATGCCTAACGAAAAAGACGTAAAAAAGCTTACAGAAACCATCCACTCCTATGAAAATGACGATAATTGGGTTTTATACTTATGGAAAAAGAATGATGAATATGTTGGCATTGTAGGGCTTGTTGTTGACGAGCATAATATAGCCACAATCCAGCACGTGTCGGTGATCCCTTCCTATAGGGGAGAGGGAGTAGCAACGGAGATGCTTCAAGAAGTGGCGGAACTTGGCCAATATGAAAGTGTGCGTGCTACAGATGAAACACGTAGTTTTGTTCAAAAATGTATTCATTGTATCGATGAAAAAGCAGACGATTAACAACGTCTGCTTTTTCTTTGTTTGCTTTCTTGTCGCTCTGCAAGAATATGTGAGCGATCTCGAAGCATATGTTTATGAAGAAGATAATTTGAGCTATTTGATGGCAAAAGCTTTATACGTGCTAGGGCTAAATCCAGCAAGTGAGGTGAAAGAGGGAGCTGGAAAGTTTGAAAGGACTTGCCCGTTTTAATCGAAGTGATAGCTTTTGTTATTTGTGTTAGGAGTTCAAGATAATCAATTTCTTGGAAAAAAACATGCCCTTCATTTTCTTGAAAGTTATGAAGTGCTTTTTCTAAAATTCGTTTAGCACCAGTATTGTTACCACGTCGCCAATGATAGAAACCTGTTGCCAGCTGCACATAGCCGACAAGCGGATGCATTTTATCACCAGGTGCAATTTCCTTCCAATATTCCTCTAGCACTTCATGGCATTCAAAAAAATCTTGATTGCCATTAAAATAGGCACAGTAATCTATAAATAAAGTATGATGCTGTGGATGCATTTTGGACTCCTTTCCACTATACTAAAAGAACATAGAATCTCAGGGTGGTAAAATAATGTCTTATGAAGTAAAATTAGAAGCCTTTTCAGGGCCTCTTGATTTATTATTGCATTTAATTCACAGATTGGAAATTGATATCTATGATATCCCAATGGCTGAAATTACACAACAATATATCGACCATATACATGCAATGCAAGTACTAGAGTTAAATGAAGCAAGTGAATATTTAGTAATGGCAGCAACGTTACTGGCAATTAAAAGCCGCATGTTATTGCCAATTCACGAAGGAGAGATGGAGGACGCAGAATTAGAAGTGGACGGCCCTGACCCTCGTGAAGAACTCGTGCAACGCTTAATCGAATATAAAAAATACAAGGAAGCAGCTAGTAATTTGCAGGAGCTTGAAACAGACCGAGCACAGGTATTTACGAGGCCACCTGCTGATTTAACAGGATTAGCCTCAGAAGAACAGATGGCTTTATTTGATTTGAATGTGAATATCTATGATATGCTTGGAGCATTTCAAAAATTGATGCGTCGCAAAAAATTAAAGAAACCATTAAAAACAACTGTAGCAAGGCAGGAGCGATCAGTAAAAGATCAAATGCGCTCTGTTGTGGATTCTTTACGATTAACAGGTGGACGTGCATCATTTTTCGAGCTTTTTCCCTATGAAGATAAGCCAACACTTATTCTGACGTTTGTATCCCTACTTGAACTGATGAAACGTCAGGTCGTCATCGTAGAGCAAGATGGTAACTTTGAAGAATTAACGGTTACCTTACAGAAGGAGGAATGGGAAGATGACGAAAACATTGATGTTACAAAGTAGAATTGAAGCCTTATTATTTGTTGTRGGAGATGATGGCTTAACGATCAAACAACTTTCACAACTCTTAGGAGAGCAGGAAGAGCTGATTCTGCAAACAATGAATACATTGAGAGAAACCTACGAAGAAGATTTAACAAGAGGAATCACGGTGAAAGAAATTGCAGGCGTTTATCAGCTCATTACAAAATCTGATTTTGCCGATACGATTCAAAGATTAGTAGAAAATCCAACCGCACAATCCTTATCTCAAGCCTCCCTTGAAGTGTTAGCGATCGTGGCATACAAACAGCCCATTACACGTGTAGCAATAGAAGATTTGCGCGGTGTGAAGTGTGAACGGCCAATCCAAACATTAGTTTCACGAGGATTAATTAAAGAGGTAGGACGGTCAGAAGGGACTGGACGTGCCATCTTATATGGAACAACAAAAGAATTTTTACATTATTTTGGCTTAAATAGTATAGAAGAAATGCCTCCTCTACCTGAAGAGGACCTTGCTGATACAGAACAAGAAACAGATTTATTTATGACGAAGTTCCAAGAGACTTTTAGCGGAGCAAAATAATGGTTAGGTATAATGCGTAGCCTTCAACATAAATTTAAATCTATAATTTCCTATCACATTGAATAAGGAGTGGCTCGTTGCTTCGGTTATTTCGTTTAACACTGTTTATGATCATTGTGTTAATGGTAATGCTTCCTCAGGCTAGCTTTGCAAGAGGAGGAAGCGGCTATGCTGTCTTGGATGGCGATACAGGTCGACTTTTAATTGGATCCAATAGCGATGAACGATTACCTATTGCTAGCCTCACAAAAATTTGGACAGCACTTGTGGCAATTGAAAATAGTGACTTGCAGGATGAAGTCGTTATATCACCTAAGGCTGCTATGGCTGAGGGGAGCTCTATTTACCTACAGGCTGGTGAAACGGTGACAGTTGAAACGTTATTGTATGGCTTAATGCTACGTTCCGGCAATGATGCTGCAACAGCTTTAGCCGAACATGTAGGAGGGTCTGTAGAGGGTTTTGTCAAATTAATGAATGAAAGAGCTGTTATTGCAGGTCTTACCAATACCGTCTTTATGAATCCTTCTGGTCTTCATCATGATGAGCATTTATCGTCTGCAAGAGATACTGCTGAGATGTTAAGACTTGCGTTGCAAAATAAAACATTTGAGAAAATTGCTTCAACGGTACTTTATCGGGCAAATACAGTAAACGGAATGTTATGGGAAAATAAACACCGTCTATTAAGAGAAGGTTCAGGAATGGCAGCAGATATAGATGATGAGACAGAACAGCCTGTTAGTTCCTTAAAGTCAGCCACTGGTACTGCTTTCGCTGGAAAAACGGGCTTTACTAAGGTTGCTGGACGAACACTTGCAACGGCCTTTCAAAAGGACGGGCAAATCTGCGTTGTCGTCACATTAAATGAATCAGATGATTGGAATGTACATCGAGGCTTATCCAATAAAGTATGGCAAGATTATAGTCTTGAAACAGTAGTGAAAAAGGGTAAATACAATGTCAATAAAAAGTTGGCTATTCGTTTACAAGAGCCCGTTAGACTACAGTTAAATAAAGAGGAAAAAGAACAGGTGAGGCAAGTATTACATGTTTCAAGGAAACGCCAAGAAGCAGTCTTGTCTATCTTTATAGGAGAAGAACGGATTTATGCAACGCCAGTAAAAGTTGAATCAGCGGATCGTTAAAAACGATTTGCTGATTTTTTACATTATTTGATCAATTGATGTTAAATTTGGTAAAATGATAATGAATGTAAAATTCTTAATTTTCGAAAAAAGGGGTGAGGAAATTGAGGAAAGCTTCAATGGAAAGTAATGGTAGGCAAATTCAATTTGGGCTAATCATTATCTTATTCTTATCAAGTTTAATTGTGCCTGTCATTCTTCTATATCCAATTCAAGAGATACTATATCGACCTAATGAATTTTATTATTTTGCACCTTATTTTAATGCTTATATTATCTTTATGGTCTCTTTATTTGTCATGGCCCTCGTACTACTAATCAATTATTTGATCATACCTAAAACGAAAAAAAGAAAGAATATAAAACGTGGTCTAGTATCTACTTCCTTATTAATTGCCTTAGGTTTCATCGCATTAAGCTTTAATACTTATAAATGGATAGATTCAAGAGGTATTCATATGAATCCATTTTTTAGTTTAAAAGTAAATTTTGTCGAGTGGGAAGAAATAGTGAAAGTTGAGCAGGTTAATCTAGAAAAAAGTGGTGTGACAAAGCCTGATCATCTGGTTTTTACATTTCAAGATGGTTCCACAATTGAGGAACCTTTGGCAGGCAACATGGTACTGGCTAAAAACTATATAGCCAATGAGTTAAAGCAGCGTGGCCTAACAATTGAAAATGTATACAAATAAAAGCTGCCGAATGGTAGCTTTTTTTGTGTCAAAATAAACATTTTACAATCGATTCGCATGATTATCAAATGAGTATACTGCTAGTAAACAAAACAAAATCTCGGTTCAAATGTTAAGAAATTAACGAACGAGAAATTAGTCGGAATACTTAATTAAAAAATGTGAAATTTGTTTTTCTTTAATAATGTCTAAAAGTATGACATAATTTTCACAGATTAGCGGGAAAAATAACCCTATTCATTGGATCGAAATCGAATGATGACGAACGTGTCAATGTGAAAGAAAACTAGAGGTGAAAAAATGGAAAGATTACAAAAGGTCATTGCCTATGCAGGTGTTGCGTCAAGGCGCAAGGCAGAGCAATTGATTTTAGAAGGTAAAGTTAAAGTAAATGGTGTAGTGGTTCGTGAGTTAGGAACAAAGGTATCTAATTCCGATACAATTGAAGTAGAAGGTGTAAAACTAGAAAAAGAAGATAAGGTATATTTCTTACTTTACAAACCACGTGGAACAATTTCTGCAGTTACAGATGATAAAGGACGCAAAACTGTCACAGATTTATTTCATCATATTCCGCAACGTATTTTCCCAGTTGGTCGTCTTGATTATGATACATCTGGATTATTGCTATTGACAAATGATGGAGAATTTTCCTATATGTTGACACATCCGAAATTTAAAATTGACAAAACATATATCGCTCGTGTCAAAGGAGTGCCAACAATTGAAGGGCTTAAAAAGCTTCAACGAGGGATCAAATTAGAGGATGGAAAGACAGCACCTGCTAAGGTAAGTATGACATCTTTCGATGAAAAAGCGGGCAAAGCTATTTGTGAAATTACGATTCATGAAGGGCGCAATCGCCAAGTTCGTCGTATGTTTGAAGCGATTGGAACACCTGTTGTTAAATTAAAACGCGAACGCTTTGCTTTTTTAGATTTATTTGGTCTTGCTCCAGGAGAATACCGTGAATTATCAAAGCATGAAGTAAAGCAACTACGCGTGTTAGCAGAAACAGGAAAGCTTGATTAATGCAATTTTGCCAGAAGAAAGTGTGGATACCAATAGAGGTATTTGGATGTTTACACTTTCTTTGTGGTGAAATCGTTCATAAATCATTCATAATTAATAGCTAAGTGTTTTTGTATCATTTTGCTATAATAGGTGAGAATAGTACACCTAGTAGCAGTTTGTTCAAAAAAGCTGTAACACATTTAATCCGGTATTGTTGACGTCAATGTGAAAGAAGCTTTTACATATTTATAGACGTATAGAGAGTGAAAAAGTTCTATTTGTTTCTTCAATATGTAAAAGCAACGCAAGCCGTAATTGATAGGGGGTTTATTAACTTGGAGAAAAAGAAAAAACGTCTTGTACTGCGAACTGTCATTTTAGCTGTGTTAGCGTTGGCAATCGGGTACACAGTATATGGAACAGCAACAAAGGAAAAAGTAGAGTTAGTAGCAGTAGGCTCTGAGGCACCTGACTTCACGTTAGTAGATTTAAACGGTGAAAAACATAAATTGTCGGATTATAAAGGGCAAGGGGTATTTTTAAATTTCTGGGGAACTTGGTGTAAGCCTTGTGAGAAGGAAATGCCCGCAATGGACAATCAGTATCAAGAATTTAAAGATCACGGTGTACAAACATTAGCTGTCAATATTGCTCAAACAGATTTTGAAGTACAGAATTTTGTCGATCGATATGGGTTGTCATTTCCAGTAGTTATCGACAAAACAAAAAGTGTTATGACTGCTTATAATGTAGGACAATTACCTGCAACAGTGTTAATTGATCCAGAAGGCAAAGTGGCCAAAA
Source organism: Lysinibacillus sp. S1 (assembly GCF_044986265.1). Taxonomy (NCBI): domain Bacteria; kingdom Bacillati; phylum Bacillota; class Bacilli; order Caryophanales; family Bacillaceae; genus Lysinibacillus; species Lysinibacillus sp. S1. Next base: position 1,420,676 of record NZ_CP173154.1, on the reverse strand, counting down.
TTATTACAGGTGAAATGACGGAGAAAGATATTGCTTCGTACATGGAATTAGTGAAGCCAAATAAGGAGTAAATGACGATGGAAAAAATCATTTGTGCTTGTGGTCATAGTAATCCATACGGCACGAAGCTTTGTGAGAAATGTGGTCGTCCTTTAACCGAAGAAGAAAAACAAAATAAAGTTGTTGATATGCGCTATGATGGTATGGCCATTCGTTCCAAAACATATAACAAATCATTTGTTGATAAAATATGGAATTTCTTCTCAAGTGTTAAAGTTGGTATATCCTTAATTATTATCACATTAATTGCTGCTTCAGTCGGAACATTACTACCGCAAGAGTTTTACGTAAAAGCTTCTGATATGGAGAAGGGGGCTTATTACGCAGACGTATATGGTACATTCGGTAAAATCTATTATACGTTGGGGCTTTCGGATTTATATAGCTCATGGTGGTTCCAGATTTTAGTTGGTATGCTAGCAGTATCAATTATAGTGGCAAGTCTTGACCGAGGCATTCCACTTTATAAATCATTAAAGAATCAACGTGTTAAAAGACATGAAAGCTTTATGAAGCGTCAGCGCATTGTTGCAGAAGGACAAGTGTCAGCGAGTGCGGAGGAAACGCTTGATAAAGTGGCTCAAAAAATGACTGAGATGAAGTATTCTGTTCGTCGAGATGGTAGCGCTCTCTTAGCTGAAAAAGGACGCTTTTCTCGTTACGGTCCGTACATAAACCATGTAGGTCTCATCATTTTTTTAGGTGGGGTCATGCTACGTCTAGTTCCAGGCTTCTATGTTGATGAATCGATATGGGTGCGTGAAGGTGAAACACGAGCTATCACTGGAATGGAAGGCTATTTCATTGAAAACCGTGACTTTATTTTAGAAACACATGATAATACACCTCAAGGTGAGCAAGTTAAACAGGGTGTGAATGTAGTGGCTAAAAACTTCCAGACCGATATTACACTTTACAAGCAACCTGAAGACGCATTGCCTGGGGATACGGAAAATCTAGAAAAAGTAAAAGACTATTCTATTCGTGTAAACCATCCTTTGAAAGAAGATGGCTTTGCTCTTTACCAGATGGATTATCGTCTAAATGAATTAAAACAGATGAATTTTGAATTAATTAATAAGACGACAGAGAAATCATTAGGTAAGGTAGAGATTGATTTAACAAATCCTAAAAAAGAATATGATTTAGGGAATGGTTCATCCGTTCAAATTCTTGTCTATACACCTGATTTTGATGGATTTGAAAATGGAGAACCTCAGACTAAAACGTCTATTCCAAATAATCCTGCATTTTTATTTAAAATGACTACACCAGAAACTCCTGAAGGAGAAGTAAGCTTTGTTGAAATTATGCAGCCTCCTTTAGAACCACTGGGTGAAAATAAATACAGAATGAAATTTGCTAGTGCAGAGATGCGTGATATGTCAGGTATTACGGTGCGAAAAGATAGTACCATCCCTATTCTGTTTGTTGGTGGGGTCATCTTTATGATCGGTGTTGCCATTGGCTCTTACTGGAATCATCGTCGTTTATGGCTTCAAGTGGAACCAGACGGCCGTGTGTTAATGGCTGCCCATGTCAACAAAAATATGTTCAGCATGAAAAAGGATTTAGATGCTGTTACAACATTTGCTGCATTGCCTCCGTATAAAGATCAGTTAGAGAAAGATGAGGCTGGCGAAGAGTCCACTACTGGTGGCATTAAAGAAAAGGAAGGTGACAACACCTTATGAGTTTGATTGACTTAAGTGGAAACTTACTATTTGTAGCGTTTATTGCTTATCTAGTTGCGACATTATTATTTGGTGGTTCAATTAAGCAAGGTAATGCTACTGGTAAAAATACTGGCAAATGGGGCAAGCTTGCCATTGTGGTTACTATTATTGGTTTCCTATCACAGCTTGGCTATTTTATTACGCGTTGGATTTATACAGGACATGCGCCAGTAAGTAATATGTTCGAATTTACAACTGCCTTTGGTATGTTCATTGTCGGCGCGTTTATCTTAATTTATTTTATTTATCGTTTGACTGCACTTGGATTAGTGGCACTGCCTGTTGCACTTTTGATTATTGCTTATGCAGCAATGTTCCCGAAAGAAGTAAGTCCATTAGTGCCTTCATTACAAAGTCATTGGTTAACAATTCACGTTATTACAGCAGCATTAGGGCAATCTATTTTAGCCATTAGTGCTGTGGCAGGACTTATTTACTTATTAAAAGTAGTAGATTTAACAAAGCCCTCTAAACAACGTTTTTGGTTAGAAGCCGTTATGTACTGTCTTGTAGTAGTTGTTGGATTTGTCGCGGTAACATCTACATTTAGTGCTATGGATTATGAGTCTAGCTATAATTATGTGGATAAAGAAGGTACTACTCGTAAAATTATTTACAATTTACCTCCAGTATTCGGTATGAATGAATATGAAGTGATAGAAGAACATGGCATGTCGCCATTAGTAGAAATGCCAGCGTTAATTAATGCTAAAAAATTAACAACCGTTGTTTGGTCATTATTGGTAGGATCTGTGTTGTATTTATTAATTCGTTTAATTGCTCGCCGTCGAATTAGTGCCATTTTCCAACCACTTGTTAAACGTGTCAATTTACAATTACTTGATGAAATTGGTTATCGTTCAGTGCTGATTGGTTTCCCTGTATTCTCCCTTGGTGCTTTAATCTTTGCGATGATTTGGGCACAAATTGCTTGGAGTCGTTTCTGGGGTTGGGATCCAAAAGAAGTATGGGCTCTTATTACATGGTTATTCTATGCAGCATTCCTGCATTTACGTCTATCAAAAGGCTGGGAAGGTCGAAAATCTGCTTGGTTAGCACTAATTGGTTTTGGGATTATTTTATTCAACCTAATTGCTGTTAACTTAATTCTTGCAGGTTTACACTCCTACGCGTAACCTGTGAAGCAACAAGCCTTTTCGCTGTAGCGAAGAGGCTTTCTTTTCTTTTCAATATGTGTCACACCATGTACAATAGAAGTTAGAGAAAGATGGAAGAGAGGGATCGTGAAAGTGTCAGAAAATATTTCAGTATTAGTAGTAGATGACGAGGATCGTATTCGCCGCTTATTAAAAATGTATCTTGAGCGAGAAGGATACCTTGTTGACGAGGCCGAAAATGGAGAACAAGCGATCGAGAAATCTTTAGAAAAAGAGTATCACTGTATTTTACTTGATATTATGATGCCTGAAAAAGATGGGCTAGAAGTGTGTGCAGAAATTCGAGAGCGCGCAGCAACACCAATTATTTTATTAACTGCCAAAGGCGAAGAAGCGAACCGTGTACAAGGCTTTGAGCTTGGTGCAGATGACTATATCGTAAAACCATTTAGTCCTCGTGAGGTTGTGTTACGTGTGAAGGCTATTTTACGTCGTTCACAGGCTTTCTCACCAACGACTAATGCATCTTCTTCAAAAGATTTAGTGGTGTTCCAACACTTAATGATTGACCATGATGCACATCGTGTGACTGCAGAAGGCATTGAGGTTAATTTAACACCGAAAGAGTATGAATTGCTGTACTTTTTAGCGAAATCGCCAGACAAAGTATTTGACCGTGAACAACTACTAAAAGAGGTATGGCATTATGACTTCTTTGGTGATTTACGCACAGTAGACACACATGTAAAACGTTTACGTGAAAAGCTCAACCGAGTTTCTGAAAACGCTGCTAAAATGATTGTGACGGTTTGGGGCGTTGGATACAAATTTGAGGTTGTCAATGAATAGAATATGGAATAGTGTTGTCGGGAAGCTATGGGTAACCATATTGCTTCTCGTTTCATTTGTATTATTTGTTTTCACGGTATTAATGCTTGAATTTCTTCAAAATTACCATATGCAGCAAGCAGAAATTTCATTGCGACAAACAGCAGCAACGGTAGCAAGTATAGTAGATGACAATGAAACAGCCGAATCTACCTCTGAATTATTAAAAGATATTTTACCTACAGGAACCAATGCATTGATCGCTATCAGTCATGTTGAAGTGTCCTTTGCGATGCAAGAGGGTGTCAACAAAAAAGAAATACAAGATACTATATTAGCCAATAAATCTTTTCATGAAGTGTTTCAATCAGATGAGCCGATTATTAAAGAAATGATGATGCCTTCTTCAACTGATCAAGAAAAGATGGAATCTTATGTCGTACTTGGTTTTCCCCTAAATGTTGAAAATGCAGTACATGGAGCTGTCTTCATCTACCAAAGCCCAGATGCGCTACATAAAACGTCTAAGGAAACTACGAAAATTGTCTTTTTAGCAGCCTTCATAGCATTTGTGTTGACGACATTCTTCGCATTCTTCCTTTCTTCACGTATAACTTCGCCATTAAGAAAAATGCGTGAATTAGCTTTTGAAATTGCAAAAGGGAATTTTGAAGCGAAAATGCCTACTACCCAAAATGACGAAATTGGTCAGCTTGCCGTTGCCTTCAACCAAATGGGCCGTCAATTAAAGCATAATTTAGAGGTTATCAATCAAGAAAACGAACAGCTTTCTAATATTTTGACATCTATGACAGATGCAGTGATTACGTTTAATAGAGATCGTACAATATTATTAAGTAATCCACCAGCCGAACGTCTGATGCAAAAATGGTTTGTCAACAAAGGCTCCCAAAGTGCTAAACCAATTCCACCTGAGCTGTATCATATGCTTGATCATGCACTGATGTTTGAGGATAAACTAGAAGAGGAAATTGAAATGGATGGCAGCTATTATACATTTACCATTAGTCCTCTTTATAGTGGGGAAATGATACGTGGTGCTGTCGCTGTTATTCGTGATATGACTGAACAGCATCGCTTAGAAAAACTAAGATCGGATTTTATTGCGAATGTCTCTCATGAGCTTCGGACACCGATTGCCATGCTTCAAGGTTACTCAGAAGCATTAATGGATGACGATTTTATTCAGGATCAGGAAGAGCGAAATGAGATTACCAAAATTATTTATGATGAATCGAAGCGAATGGGTCGCCTTGTGACAGATTTATTAGATTTGGCACGTATGGAATCAGGGCATATGACTCTTTATAAAGATGAATTACCAATTAATTCTACTTTTGAACGTATTACACAAAAATTTGCACAGGTAGCAAAAGAAAAGCACGTTCGTCTGCTGTTTGAGAGTGAATTTAATGACGAGGCCATGATTAATATAGATGAGGATCGCATTGAACAAGTGCTTACAAATTTAGTTGACAATGCCCTGAGACATACAGATGAAGGGTCTGTGACTGTAAAAGTAGAGCAGGAGCCGACATTTGCTAAAATATCTGTTCAAGATACAGGACATGGCATTCCTCAAGAGGACTTACCCTATGTCTTTGAACGTTTTTATAAAGCAGATAAGGCACGTACTCGTTCCAAGGGTGGAACTGGTCTCGGCTTAGCCATTGCTAGAAATATTGTGAAGGCACACTCAGGTAATATTATGGTAGACAGTGTGTTGAAAGAGGGTACGACCTTCACGTTTTATTTACCGTTCGATTAATAACAAGTATTGCTATTAATTGGCTGTAACTTCTATGAATGTAAGACGACAAATATTATAGAACGGGGGTGGAGTGCTTTGAATGACTCCGTGTTCCATCGACTATACGATGCATATCACCAAGACGTGTTTCAGTTTTTAATATATTTAGTAAAAAACCGTACACTTGCCGAAGATTTAGCACATGAAGTTTATGTACGAGTGTTGCGCTCATACGATCAATTTGCAGGCAATAGTAGTGAGAAAACTTGGCTATTTGCTATTGCTAAAAATGTAGCAATTGATCATTTTAGAAAGCAAGCTGTACGTCAAAAGCATTCACATGATTTCTTTGACTGGGAAACGGAACAGCTCCATTCAACCACGCCATCACCGGAAGATATGCTACAGGCCAGTGATGAATTTATGCAGGTAGAATCAGCACTTGAAAACTGTACAGGAGACCAAAAAATGGTCATTATTATGCGCTATTTTCAAGATTTATCGATTGCAGAAACAGCGCAAATACTAGATTGGACAGAAGCTAAGGTAAAAACGACCCAGCATCGAGCCATTAAATTTTTAAGGCAACAGCTACAGCCGATTAGAGAACAGGAGGCGAAACGGCAATGACGCATAAGCCATTTGATGATGAACAGCTTGAACATGTCTTGAACAATGCCCCTAAGCTTTCTGACCGCCGTTCAAAAGAAGAAATATTAAATCGGTTAATGGCAGATGCTCGCTTGCAGGATAATAGTCACCTACAAGAAGCGATACAACAACCTATAGAGAATGAAGAAGCACAACAAGAAAGTAAATCTTTAATACAAGATGAACGACCATCACGATTTAAGTTCCGAAAAATGCCGATTTTTACGAGTGTAGCAGCAGTTTTCGCGATAACGGTACTCGTTGGCTTCATGTTCATGAATAATGACGCTAGCCAAAAAGATCTAGCTAGTACGCCAGAAACGGCTAATTACTCTACGTTACAGGAAGATCGTTCTGCTAAAGAGGCAGCTACCCAGGATGAGGCACTTCAATCCAGTATTGTATCGGAGCATGAGCGTATGTTATCTTTACGGTCGTCTGTCTATGAGGAAGATGTGAAAGATGCTGTCGTTTTCCGTATTGGTTTGGCAGGACGCGATGCAGAAAGTGTTCCAATGACATATGTGATACCAAATGAGCGTGTAGCAACTGATTTTGGAACTGAAAAGCCTTCTACCCTACAGATGTATGAAAAATATGCTCCTCAAATAGATGAAGAAGCCAAAGGGTTTACGGATTATCATCCTTTTAAAGGTGAACTGAAGGAGAAGGAAGACAAGCTTGTCCACGTATTACCAAAGGACAATGACTATGATGTTGCATCAGCTACCGTTAATGAGTACAAAGGGACTTTAGAGGATACCTTCTCGGATTCTGAATATACGGAAGTTGAGATTCAAAATGAAGATGGCACACCTTATGAGTTTTCTCAGGAGGGTGAGCCAAGTCAAGCTATGTCATTAACAAACGCCAAGCATTTTAATTATTATTTATACCAAGATGGTAGTGGGGCAGAATATCTGTCACCAGATTTCCGTCAAACATTTGCTAATGTTACAGAGGCACTTACACTAATGAAAAACAAAAATGATGATGTTTATGTAACAGTGGTTCCTGAAAATGTAACATATACCGTGAAAGAGGAAGCAGAAGGTGTAGTCGTAACATTCGATATTCCCTTAGATTTAGCATCGATGGAGCCAATTCGCGCTACCCAATTGATTGAAGCTATGATGTTAACTGCTGCTAGCTTTGACCAACAATTACGCTTGGATAATGTGGTCCAAGAAAGCTGGGAAGGATTCGATTTAAAAACGTATTTGCCAAAGCCTGTGGGGCCAAATAAACAATATATGCCTTAGTCAAAATCAAAAATGGAGCATTCCTGTAACATGGAATGCTCCATTTTTACAATACTTACAAATCTAATCGGAATTTTTTAAGCAGAACTATTTACTTTTTCTTAATAATTAATTATAGTAAGGTTGTAGTATAAAATAATATGATTCATCTTCGGGGCAGGGTGAAAATCCCGACCGGCGGTAATAGAGTGGTGAACCGTTAATGTTTCCATTAACTCGAATGGTTTATGCTTCGCTCTTCAGCCCGCGACCTGTGCAAATTTATTTGCATGGCTGACTTGGTGTGATTCCGAGGCCGACAGTTAAAGTCTGGATGGGAGAAGATGGAGGTACGATCGTCATTCATTGTTATGAAATAAACTATGACCGAGCGCTTTTTTTGTATGGCTTTTTAAACAGTGCTCAAAAATAGTTTAAATTGACGCCTATTCGTCATGCCTTTCTCCCTTGTGCTCTTTATGCATAAGGGTTTTTTTCGTGCTAACAATTGAAAGATCGTCACCTTTCTTCTTGCGAGATTGAATCAGCAAAGAGGAGAGAGTTTTCTATGAAGAAAAATGTTAAACTTCAATCGTTTATTACGATTGGCATGCTGAGCAGTATTTCGTTTTTATTAATGCTTTTTAATTTCCCAATTCCACCATTCCCAGCATTCTTGGAAGTCGACTTTAGTGATATGCCTGCATTAATAGCAGCCATCACAATGGGGCCTGTAGCTGGTATTTTAGTAGAATTATTTAAAAATGTATTGGATTGGATTTTCTCTGGAACGCCAACAGGTKTGCCAGTAGGTCATATTGCCAACTTTGCAACAGGTATTTTATTTATTTTGCCTGTAAGTCTTANTTTTAATCGCTTTAAAACAATTGCTGGTCTTGTTGGAGGTTTAGCGACAGGAACAGTCGTAATGGCAGTAGGGATGAGTATTTTAAACTACGCAGTATTTTTACCGATGTACACATACTTCTTAGGAATGGAACCGGTTGTAGGTGACTCACTTTATAAAATGATTATCGCTGGGATTTTACCATTTAACATTGTGAAAGGTATTTTATTAACGGCTATTATGGCGTTTTTATTTACAACTATGCGCAAGTGGATCGACCGCCAGCGTTCTATCTATATAACAAAATAATTTTTACTAACCTCGGGTGAACATACCTGAGGTTTTTTGTTGGAAGGAATGATGGATAGGGAAAGGTGTAAAGAATAGAAAGGCAAAACTAACGGATAAATATAGAAAAAAGTAATGGGGTAAAAAAGCTAACTAGTACTTTATAATTATAAMCTAGTCGAAAGCTATATTTTCATGTAAAATAGAGAAGAGTTTAGAATGTTTGAGGAGTTTGAAGAGATGAGTGGAAAAAAAGGACAATGGTCTAGTAAATTAGGTTTTATTTTAGCATCAGCTGGTGCGGCGATCGGACTAGGGGCAATTTGGAAACTTCCCTATGTAACAGGACAAAGTGGTGGAGGAGCATTTTTCCTTATCTTTGTGTTATTTACCTTGTTAATAGGACTACCGATGTTATTGTCCGAGTATGTTTTAGGACGTGGTACACAATCCGAGGCTGTAACAGCGTATAAAAAAATTGCTCCAACTAAGCCAGGATGGGCCTGGATTGGTCGAATGGGCGTGCTAGGCTGTTTTTTATTATTAACTTTTTATAGCGTTGTTGGAGGTTGGATCTTTATTTATAGCGGGCTAGGTGTAGCTGGCGCGGTAATTGATCCAGCAGTAGATCCTGCTGAATTATTTGGAAAAATTATAGGCACGYCTTGGATTACGCTAGTTGGTCTAGTGTTGTTTACATTAGCCAACGTACTTGTGATTTCATTAGGTGTACAAAATGGGATTGAAAAGGCCAATAAATGGATGATGCCGTTACTTTTCATAATGTTTATTGTCCTTGTTGTGCGTGCAGTTACATTAGATGGGGCAATGGAAGGGGTAAAATTCTTCTTATGGCCTGATTTCTCGAATATTACGGGTAAGGCATTATTAGAAGCCTTAGGGCAATCGTTCTTTGGGTTAGCAGTAGGTTTTTCTTGTCTAGTTACATATAGCTCTTATCTAAAAAAAGATGTCAGTCTTCCGAATTCAGCGGGTTCTGTAGTGCTGTTAACCGTGCTTGTTTCATTTTTAGCAGGTTTAGCGATTTTCCCTGTTGTGTTCGCCTTTGATTTAGAGCCAGCAGCGGGTCCAGGTTTGCTATTTATGGTGCTACCAACAGCATTTAGTCAAATGCCATTTGGTGAAGTGTTTTTAGCCATGTTTTTATTGCTATTTTTATTTGCTACATTAACGTCATCATTTAGTTTATATGAGATTATCGTCGCGGCATTTATGGAGCATAGTCAGAAATCGCGTCCAATGTGGACACTTTTACTTGGTATAGTCGTGTTTATTGCAGCCATTCCAGCAGCGCTTTCTTCGAGTGTTTTATCGGATATAATGATTTTTGAGAAAAGTATCTTTGATGCAACCGATTTTTTAGTGTCGAATATCATGCTTCCGCTAGGGAATTTATTCATTGCTATTTTTATTGCCTATGTAGTGGATAAAGAATTTGTGAAGAGAGAATTGCTAACGGGAAGTCAAATGGGACAAGGGTATTATTCGACATATCGTATGTTAATGCTAGTTGTTGTACCGATTATCATTCTAGTTGTGTTTGTTAATATGCTACTGCAGTATTAAAGAAAAGGTATATTCCGCCATAGGAAAAATACCTTCTCTTAGTGTTAAAAACATAACAGTCAATAGAAAGGTAGAAGTGGATTTCTATTGAAGGCTACTTGCTTTCCTGTGGGCGAGTGCCAGCAGCTTCCTCCGTGTAGGGGCTCACCTGTCTCGTTAATCCACGGGAGTCAAGAAGCCTTCCGCACCAACCCAAAAAATCTCAATCTTTTTAGCAAAGGTTTTCAAATAAAGTAAAGGAGTTCATTACCCTTTATGAAGAGGTGTTGTCACTCATCACTTCTCCACATTGAAAATAAGAGCCTATCCCCTCTAAGAATACAAATAATGGGTGATTTGATCGCTATGCTACTATGAGGTAAAGACACTTTGTAGAATGGTTGATAGCGTCACTCCTATGGGATTTAGCGGCTCATCGGACGCCCCCCTGGAAAGGACGCTGGCGGAACGAAAATCAACCTCTCGCCTTGCAAAGTTACTATTTCTACCGTTGATATCTTCTTTTTTTAACAACATAAAAAGGTGTATTCCGTCTAATAGGAATACACCTTTTATTATGATTATAGAGATTAATAATCGTTAAGTGATAGCTCACCTAGCCAATCTTCTTTAATAATCTTCCTTGCTTGTTCTTCACTTTCGGCAATAGGGAATACTTTATCAACCTGTGAAATAGCGAATAAGTTGCGAATGAAATCATCGACGACAATAATGGCGATTTTCTTATCTTTTACAGACACCTTCTTAGCAAAATWMMMGAKSMTCCCGAATCCAGTACTATCAATATTTGTTACCTTTTGCATATCGATAATGTATCCGTGTTTTGTGTCTAAGCTAAGTGTTTGCAGCTCTGACTTTATTTCTTCAATCATCCCGTATTCTAAATCGCCTGTAAACGCAATCACAATATAATCAGCCTTTGTGTCAATATTCATTGCAATTTTCTTCTGATTCATCCTATAGCGCCTCCATTTTTCTTTTCTTGTTTGGGGATTTATTCAAACTTAAATTTATTCACTTCATTTTGTAATTTATCAGCAATTGATGATAACTCATCTGAGCTTTGTGTAATTTCGGCAACAGTCGCATATTGCTCTTCTGAGGTTGCGGCAATCTCTTCTGTAGCTGCTGCCGCGTCCTCGATGATGCGAGAAATATCTTGAATGGCTTGTTGCACATCTAGGGAGTTGTCGTTAACATGTGTAAATGCCACTTTCATTTGTTCGACACCTTCTTCAGTTTCGACAACTTTCTCCACGATTTCTTTTAAGGCACTTCCGCCTTTATTGATGATCGTTACTTGCTCCTCGACAGCTAGTAAATTACTTTCCATTGTTCGTACGGTCACAGATGTTTCCGCTTGGATATCATTAATAAGATTAGTAATTTGTCCAGCTGCTAAACTTGACTGTTCAGCTAATTGACGAACCTCTGATGCAACGACAGCAAAACCTTTCCCTTGATCACCTGCTCGTGCTGCCTCGATGGCCGCATTTAGTGCTAACAGATTCGTTTGTTCTGCGATGCCAGTGATAACGGTAATAATACCACCAATTTCTTCAGAGCGCTTGCCTAATTTTTGGATAGAATCTGTTGCATAAGACAMTGTTTTCGTAACATCCCTTAGATGCATAATCGCTTCATTGATGGCTTCTTCTCCTTTACGTGCGATATGAGTGGATTCGATAGCGCTATTTAAAGTGATTTCAGCTTTTTGTAAGCTCTTTGATACTTCCTCAAGCGTTTTTTGCATCATTGAAACTATTCGTTCAGCCTGATCAGATTGAGTGGTAGTACCAACGGCGATTTCATTCATTGTTAGTGCGATCTGATTAGATGCTTCGCTTGTTTGATGTGATGATTCTGCCAAAGTGTGTGATGACTTTGCAATTTGATGTGCACTACCAGCCACAATCTTTATCGTCTCTGTTAAATGATTTTTCATACTACTAAATGCGCGTGCTAATTCAGCGATTTCATCTTTGCCTTTAGGGTTTAACAGTTTAACATTTAAATTTAGTTCTGCTAGTTCCTTGGCATTGGTACTTAGAATGTTAATAGGATTAACAATTTGCTTTTGTAAGAACCAACTAATTCCTCCAATCATTACAATGGCGATCACTAAGGAAATCGCTACATTCTCCAGTGCTGATTTTGTGGCAATGCTTATATAAGGAGCGGTAGGGACAGCGGTTGCCCATACACCGATAACCTCGCCTTGACTATTTACAATCGGATCATAGGCTGCTTGATGCAAMCTTCCTAAGACATTGGCAGAACCGATAAAGCGCTTTTTTTCTCCTAGTACAACAGTAGCAACCTCGTCAGAAACCTTTGTATTTAAAGCGCGTTCACCATTATCCACTATATTGGTACTTATACGCGTATCGTTTTGAAAGATGGATACAGCATTCCCGTTTGTGAGTTCTCCAACTTTATCAGCTACCTCAAAGTTTTCTACCATATTGATATCGCCCTTATAGAGTTGGTTGTTTTTAATGGACCATTCACCAGGATATTTAGCGTCTAAATATTCATAGCTCAACTGTATATCTGATAAAAGCTTTGTATCAGCACTTTCTAATAGATTGTTCTTGGCAACAAAAAAATTGACTCCTGCTAAAAGGGAAGTAAGTAAAATAATACAACCAAATATAAGCAGHTTCATTTTCTTTCGTATAGATAACTTCATTAAAACGCCCCCAATTTTACGTTTACTTTATAGATGAATCTTTTTGGAAATACCAACTAAAAATTTTGTTTCAGAAATATTTTCGAACCAAATATGGTCGACCATATTTTTGACAAAAAATAAACCGCGTCCACGATCAGCATAATCAAATTTGTCTAAATCGAATTGAAGAACTTTGTCCCAGTCCTTTTCGTCAATGCCTTTTGCTTCGTCAGTGACTGTTATTTTTATCTCTTCGTTTGATTGAGTTACTTGTATTTGAATCTTCTTTTGAGCGGGTGTATTAATTTTTCCCATAGCCTCTACGGCATTGATGACTAGTTCATGAACAACAAATCTTAACTCTCGTTTATAAGGTAGATTATATATCTCTGTATAATTCTCCATTACTTGATCAATAAAGGCTATAGCTTGTGTATCAGGATTTACATTGRGTGTGAATTCCATCTTCAATCACCTACCCTTTAATGTAATTGTTATTGAAACGACTGTGATGTCATCGCTGTAATCATTATCAAATAAATTGTACTTTTGAGAAAACTTTTGTAGTGCATAGCTGTTATCCTGTGAAGCATAGGCGTAGAAAAAGTCCATATCAATTGAGTTTTGCTCGTTCAATGTTAATAATCCATCCGTATAAAGAATAATACGATGCCAGCCTGATAAAGGTNNNNTTTTTTTATTTATTTGAATAGTAGGGAATAGTCCGAGGATAGGCGTATTCGCTGGGAGGAAGACTGTTTCTCCAAATTTTCCAAATAAAAAACCAGAAGGGTGAGCCGCATTCACATAGTGCAAAGTGCCGTTTTTTGTATCTAGAAGTATGTAGATTGCTGTCATTAAAAAACGGTCCATATCCTCATCAGAAAATAGCTCGTAAATTTGGCGGTTAAGTTCTTGGATTACGGCTACTGGATCAATTAACTTAGTAATCATTCCTTTTAATAATGATCTGATGGACATAGTAACGAGTGATGCAGCTATGCCATGCCCCATTGCATCGTACAGAAGAATGGCGGTTAAATGGTCATTAATCTTAAACCAGCAGTACATGTCACCTCCTAGTGTATTGGATGTTACGTAAAGACCATCAACCTGTATTTGCTCAAGATTTAATGGAGGAGATAGTGCGTTCTTTTGGAATTTTTTTGCAACAAATAAATCTTTTTGAATCATACTTTCTTGCTGCTTTCGAAGCTTGGCTTCCCTCTGATATTTTAAGGCTACTTGAATTCGAGTCTTAAAATGAGTAAAATCAAACGGCTTTAAAATAAAGTCGAAAATGCCTGCTTCAAAAACCCTATCGATTGTTATGTTTTTTTCGTAGGTAGTAGATAGAAGGATAGGGACATCTATCCAATTTTTAAGTACATGAATGTGCTGACAAATTTCCTCGCAATTGCTGAGTGTCATTTTCGTGTCAAGTACGATTAATTCTAGCTCATCTTTCAAAGCTGAATCTACTAAATAGTTCATTGCTGCTTCCGTTGTTGAAAAGCAATATATATTGGGGATGCTGATACGATGAAAATACTTTTGCAGACGTAGCACATCATTACTTACGCTGCCAATAATTAATACTGACATGCCTACTTAATTCACCGCCTTATGTATCTATAACTAAATATTTCCTGGAAGCCAACATAATGATTTCTAACCATAATTATATACTCCGTATTTACTGATAATATGAATAAATTAAAATTCTAATTTGCTATAAATTTACCAATAAATATCGCATTATACAAGGCTTTTGTGATATAAAGTAAAACTTAATCAATAGGATTTTTGACATCTTGGTTCTTGGATAGGGTTCACGGGTTATCTTTTTAACGATGTTCTTGATATATCTACATTTGATGCATGTGGAAGTAGTGAATGCTTCGTCTCTAGTCCTGATACTAGACTGTTTATTTTTAGAATGACGAAGAATTTTTATAAGACTAAAGGCCTTTTGTAGAAAATGGTAATTTTGCCCTTTTTTAAAGATGAAAGATCGCTATTTGAGATGGAAATAGGGTAAGAGAAATTAATCTAAAATAAGGATTAATATATTCGATAAAAGGTATGTCATAAAACCTTACATATATATTGCTTATTCTTCAAAATTAATGTATTTTTAGAGCAGTTATAAAAAACGTGTTAATTAAAATTACATTGGAGTGGTGAAGAATGAAACATTATACCAAAGAAGATATTATACGCCGAGTAAAGGAAGAAAATGTGAAATTTATTCGCCTACAATTTACAGATATTTTAGGGACAATCAAAAATGTGGAAGTTCCTGTCAGTCAATTAGAAAAAGCGCTAGATAATAAAGTTATGTTTGACGGCTCTTCAATCGAAGGTTTTGTGCGTATTGAAGAATCAGATATGTATTTAAAGCCAGATATCAATACCTTTGTGATTTTTCCTTGGACTGCTGAAAAGGGGAAAGTAGCACGCTTTATATGTGATATTGCAAGACCAGATGGTACACCGTTTGAAGGAGATCCACGCTCCAATTTAAAACGAGTATTGAAGGAAATGGAGGAGCTGGGCTTTACGTCGTTTAATTTAGGGCCAGAGCCTGAATTTTTCCTATTCAAGTTGGATGAAAAAGGGCATCCGACACTGGAATTAAATGATAGTGGAGGCTATTTTGATTTAGCGCCAACTGATTTGGGAGAGAACTGTCGTCGTGATATTGTTTTAGAGCTAGAGGGGATGGGCTTTGAAATTGAAGCGTCTCATCATGAAGTAGCACCAGGCCAGCATGAAATCGACTTTAAGTATGCGAGTGCTATTGAGGCATGTGACAATATCCAAACATTTAAACTGGTGGTAAAAACCATTGCTGCACAGCATGGTCTCCACGCAACATTTATGCCAAAGCCACTATTTGGGGTCAATGGCTCAGGAATGCATTTTAATCTCTCCTTATTTGAAGGTGATAAAAATGCCTTCTATGATGAACATGCAGACTTGCAATTAAGCGCAACCGCACGTAGCTTTATGGCAGGAATTATGAAGCATGTGCATGGTTTTACAGCTATCACGAATCCACTTGTCAATTCCTATAAACGATTAGTACCTGGCTATGAAGCCCCTTGCTATGTAGCATGGTCTGCTCAAAACCGCTCACCATTAATTCGCATTCCAGCAGCACGTGGGCTATCTACACGAATTGAATTGCGCTCAGTTGATCCAGCAGCAAACCCTTATTTAGCAATGGCTGTAATTCTAGCATCTGGRCTGGATGGTATACGAAAAGATTTAACACCACCAGCCGCGGTAGACCGTAATATTTATAAAATGACAGCAGCAGATCGGGAGTTGAACGGGATTGATAGTTTACCATCCTCATTAGAATTTGCGCTAATTGAATTAGAGATGGATACCATTGTTCGTGATGCATTGGGTGACCATATTTATGATAAATTTACAGCTGCCAAAGAAATTGAATGGAATAAATATCGCACACGTGTCCATAACTGGGAGCGTGAGGAATATTTAACGATGTACTAAAGGTGTTGGGGCTTTTTTAGCTCCAACTTTTTTATGTGACATGTACTTCTTTTTGCTCTATCATAAGATTAAAGGAGTGTGAACGATGACACAGATAACTCAAGTTGTGACAATTCAAAACAATGATATTGTTCAATTTGAACTTGATATTAACCGTGCTTTAGTAGATTTAAAAGGCTTTTTCATACTTGATATCAAATACAATACGCTCTTTATTGGAGAGCAGACAGTCATCCATTCTGCTTTAATTATTTATCAGCAAAACAATTACACTATTTAACAAGAGGGGTCATGTCGATGAGACGTGACTTTTTTTAATAAAAGATAAACTCGATTGTTGGAAAGGTTAATGGTAATCGGGTTTCTTCCTCCTTGGATTGTCATAAATTAATTCATCTGGATCACGGATCATTATTTTTCTCCCTAACCAGTAAGTTTCAAAGTAATGAACATCCACAACTTCATTAAGTCTTATAATAACTTCTTTAATAATCTTAATGAAATAGCTTGTTATCCTGCCGAATGTAGCGTGCCTCAAAGTTTTCTACTGCCATTTTACCACTTGATGGAAACACCTGTTTTTTTATCCAAAGCACCTTGGTATTTTACAAAAAATACCTCCTCTCTTATATTTACAGTGGGTAAATGAAAATCGATAGTTGTCGGAAATTTATATGTATTTTATATACTTTTGCTATAATAAAATTATCATGTTCATCGAACAAAGGAGGGGTTTGGTTGAAAATACGGTTAGGTCTTCTTGGCCCTTCAGACTCGATTGAATTTGTCGAAGCTGTCTTGAAAAATTGGCCAGAGTTTATATTTACCTCGATAGAATGTCTAGCACAAGAGGATTTAGATGAAAAAGTGACACCTTTATTGATGGAAGAAATGGATATGTGGCTGTGTACAGGGCCCATCACCTATAATATTGTGCAAAGTTGGAACCAACTAAAGACACCAGTTTTTTATGTTATGTATAAAGGATCATCCTTATATAAAACCGTGTTAAAGGTATTGTACGAACACAAAATCGACGTGAATGAAATTAGCTACGATGCTGGTAATAGTGATGCATGGGAGCAGGCCTTGGTGGAGGCAGGGATTGAAGTAAAGCCTAAATTTGTGGAATCGGAGACAATTTCATTAAAAGAGCTTGTGCACTATCATTTTAAGCTTTGGGAAAGTGGCCAAACAAAGGCTGCCATTACTGGTCATCCCATTCATCATGAACTACAACTGCTAGGTGTTCCAACCTATCGATTGTTCCCATCCTCGATGGCTGTAGAGGCTGTTATTACGAATATGCTACGAACATATGAAATGCTACGCTATAAGGCGACTCAAATTGCTGTACAAATAATCGAAATTGATCCATTTTTAGGAATCGCAAAAAATAACTTCTCAACAGATGAGCTGTTTAGAATGGAACTTAAGATAATGGAGCATTTGCTGACGTACACAAAAAGCATCCATGGTTCCATTAAATCTACAAGATTTGGGCGTTATGTGATTTTCACTACGAGAGGCTTAATGGAGGATATAACGAAGAATTTTAACCAAATGCCTGATATAGAAGATTTCACACCGCTAGATCAAGAGGCCATGACTTGTGGAATTGGGATTGGTCAAACGGTATATGACGCAGAAATAAACGCTGGAAATGCCTTATTGCATGCAAAGGAATGCGGTAAGGGTTCATGGATGGTTTGTTTTGATGATAAAAAAATTGCAGGACCGCTTGGAAAGCCTGAACAACTTACATACTCCTATACCTCAGAAGAATTAGAGGCTTTAAGTCAGAAAACCACCTTAAGTGTGATGACATTAAATAAGTTAAAGTCCTCATTGAAAAAATTAGCAAGTGATGAGCTGAATGCTAATGAGCTAGCAAAATATATGCAGATACCAGCTCGAAGTGCGCGCAGAATATTAACAACCCTTGAGGAAAAAGGATTTGCTGAAGTCGTTGCAGAGGAGAAACCCCATACACGCGGACGTCCACGTAAGGTTTATAAAATTTCTCCATTCTAAGGAGAGTCCATAGATATATGGACTCTCTTGTTATGCTATGAGCGAATTTTGTATTGCTTTACATCTGATGGCAGAGGGGAAGTGTATACCTCACCAGCTCGACGTTCAATTAATTCTGCCTTCGCTTGTTCAATTAATTCTGGTTGTAGAAGGACATCCAGTGCTGTAGAAGCCATAACTTTCCCTGCATGAAGCATGCCTTTATGTGCTAAGGAAGTTGTCCCTGTTGCTACGATTTGCCATGTATGAAGAGGGGTTCCAAGTGGTTCACATGCGGTCATGCATTGTGCAGTTGGGACAAGCCAGCTAACATCACCTACATCAGTAGATCCAGCCATAAATTCATCAGGCTTAAATGGATCAATAATATCCGCAATATCTTTTCCAGCTAATTGACGATTTCTTTGCACATCCACCTTTTTTTCCTCTTCCGATAGTGTTTTACGAATAGCACTAGCAAATTGTATTTCCTCATCTGAATAAGAAGGTGTACCTAATTTAATGAAATTTTCATACATAACCTGTTCTAATGTTGTATTTGGAAGCACATTAGAAAGAGCTGAAGCTAGATCTATTTCTACCTCAGTACCAGTCATCAGAGCAGCACCTCTTGCAAWTTMACAAATACGTTGGTAGATATCCTCCGTTTGAGAAACTCTTGGAGCTCTTACAAAATACAAAACTTCTGCCTCTGCTTGTACAACATTTGGAGAAAAACCACCTGTATTTGTAATGGCATAATGGACTCTTGCTTCAGGAATGATATGCTCTCGTAAATAATTTACTCCTATATTCATCAACACCACAGCATCAARAGCASTTCTCCCTAAGTRAGGGCTAGCAGCTGCATGGGCGCTTTTACCTTTAAATTTAAAGTACACTTCGTAACAAGCTAGTGTGGCAACCGACATTATATTATTCGTTGTTCCTGGATGCCAAGTCAAAGCAATATCAACATCATCAAAAACACCCTCTCTTGCCATAAAGGTCTTACCGCCACCGATTTCTTCCCCAGGACAACCGTAATAACGGACCGTTCCTTCGATATTGTTCTCTTGCATGTAATCACGTAATGCAATAGCAGCACCAAGTGAACCTGTACCTAATAAATTATGTCCACACCCATGACCGTTACCTMCTRCTTCTTGTGGATTTGVCTGCGCTATACCGCCATGTTKACTTAAACCAGTAAGCGCATCAAATTCTCCTAGAAATGCGATGACAGGATTGCCATGACCATTCTCTCCTATGAAGGCGGTTTCAATTTGGGCAACACCTTTCTCCACTTCAAAACCTTCATCCTCTAGTGCTTTGCTTAATAGTTCAGCAGATTTAAATTCTTCAAATCCTGTTTCAKSATWTYGCCAGATTTGATTACTCACTTCAATTAATTTTTMTCGTTTTTCTTMAATAATTTGTGATAGTCTACTATATTTGGTCAAATAAACTCACCCTTACCTTTCTTTTTATGCATGATCAATTAAACTACTATTCTTTGATGGAATTCTATAGAATACCGCACAGATTACCACGATGACTAAGGCGCCGATTAGGAAGAAGAAGGCTGCTTGGAATGAGCCTCCAAAACCATCAATAAGAGCACCCATGGCTGTTGGGGCAATAAAGCCAGCCATACCACTAGCGAAATACATCATGCCTAAAAAAGAGCCTATAATTTTTTGAGAAACATACTTAAGCGGAATGGCCAAAATTGCCATTGAAATGGCTGAATCCCCTATAGAGAAGATACTCTGAAAGGAAATCGCTAACTGAATACTCGATGCATTAAACATCATATAAAGGCATAGGCCTGAAACAATGGCACCA
Source organism: Lysinibacillus sp. S1 (assembly GCF_044986265.1). Lineage (NCBI taxonomy): Bacteria > Bacillati > Bacillota > Bacilli > Caryophanales > Bacillaceae > Lysinibacillus > Lysinibacillus sp. S1. Next base: position 1,400,489 of record NZ_CP173154.1, on the reverse strand, counting down.
ATCAATACAATTATTTTTTCTTTTCCAGCAAGTCCTTTMTCAATTAAAAATCCTGTGATAATAGCTGCGATTAATCCACAAGCCTGTGGAATCATAGCAAGTGATCAGACTTCTCGTAAATTTAAATTCCGCGTTTGTTACAAATAGGAGGGAAGCCATGACGAGAAACCCCAATGGACTGTACTTGAGCAAAAGTACATCACGACAAGCATCCATAAAAATGAACTTTTATAGAGTTCTTTCATTGGACGACCATTTGAAGTTTCTGCCACCTGTTGTTTAATAAGCTTTGGGGGATTGTAAAACTTAAACAATAAAAGAGTGACAATTAGACCAACACCACCAATAATGTAAAACATTGTGCGCCAGCCCCAAGTATCAGCAATTAAACCAGCCAAATACAAAGCAAGAACACCACCAATTAATTGAGCAGCTAGAAGCATCGATTTAGCCCGTGCACGAACATCTTTTTTGAAAATCTCCGTAATGGCAACGCCACTGCCTGTCGGTAAACCACCATCACCAAGACCAAGAATAAAACGAATAGCTAAGATTGCCATAAAAGAGCCAATCATCCCAGTCAGTAGGGAGAAGAGGGAAATCATGAAAACAGCAATAACAATTATTTTCCGTGAGCCAAACTTATCAGAGGCCCATCCTGCTAGCAATGTCATCAGTGCACTGCTTAGCCAAAAGCTACTGATGACCAACCCGCTTTGTGTCTGTGTTAAATGTAATTCTTTGCTAATGGGGATAATGGCCACATTCATACCGAACAAWGTTAATGAATCGACWAACCATGCTAGAAATAATAATGAAAAGATAAAATTTCGTTTGCCAACACTCAATTGCGTATGTAACTCACTCATTCAATTCTTCCTCCTTTTTAGGACGCTTTATTTTTATTTAAGGACAATMAAGGTCTTGTCCGTTATTATAAATACATTATTGTTATTTTTCAATATATTTTGATTTCGAGTACAATGAAATTTTGAGGAGATAGAGAAAAAAGTGTAGATGAAGGACGAAATTAAGCAAGGAGAGTAGATCATAAAAAATACTTCCCTTAAAACCTGTCCAAAGTTAGCATAAAAAGACAGGTTATACAGCGATATCTATTTTAAGATGGAATCAAGGAGTGAAAGCAATGAGTTGGATTGAGTCGATACAAAAGGCCATTAATTATATGGAGGAGCATTTATTAGAGGATATTACGATTGAACAGATTGCGCAGGAGGTTAATTCTTCTGTCTTTCACTTTCAGCGAACATTTGCCATTTTGACAGATATGTCTATTGCAGATTATCTGCGACGAAGAAGATTAACATTAGCTGCACAAGAATTGCTGGGTACTGAACAAAAAATAATCGATCTCGCCTACAAATACGGCTATGAAACTCCTGAAGCCTTTACTAAAGCGTTTCGAAAACAGCACCATGTTACGCCTAGTGAAGCAAGAAAGAAGCAAGGACCATTACAATCATATAATCGCCTGGTCATACAGGTAAGCTTGAAGGGAGCAGAACCAATGAAATATAAAATTATTGAAAAAGACAAGTTTCAAATTGTGGGTGTAAAAAGAACATACAACTGTCAAAATGGGGAGAATACAACGGAAATACCTCTATTTTGGCAAGAGGTAAACCAAAGTGGCTTTGATCACCAGCTATACCAATTAAATAATGGCACGGTCAATGGCGTATTAGGTGTTTGTGTACCAAATACTGAACAGGGACAAAAGGGCTTCATTGATTATTGGATTGCTACTGATCATGTAGGAGAAGTAGGGGAAGATCTCTTAACAATGGAAGTACCTGCATCCAAATGGGTTATCTTTGAAGTACATGGACCTATGCCTGATGCAATGCAAAATACGTGGAAACAAATTTATTCTGAGTGGTTCCCATCCAACCCATATGAACCAGCAGGAACAGCAGAGTTAGAGGTTTATCCTGAAGAGGATGCTTATAGCCCTGATTCGTATTCAGAAATTTGGATTCCAATTAAATAACAAGAAAGCCAAGGATGCTATACTAGTGTATCCTTGGCTTTTATTATTCTATTAAAAAAATTTCCCCTTTTTTTAGTTTTATTAAAGATGTAAAATATATATATGTTTAAAATAAACGGTTAAGTGGCGTTTATTAATCGTTACATAATTTCATGAGGGGGTTAAGAAATGATGAGAGGTACGATTCAAAACAAACGTGTKGAAATTTCACAAGAGGACGCACAGCAGTACTTAAAGTTGGGAAAAGTTGCGCATGTTGCAACAGTTGATGAGGAAGGTTTTCCTTATGTTATTCCGTTTGTCTATGTATATGAAGGGGAGGACAAACTATACTTGCATATTGGTAATCTTCGAGAAAGTCACTTTTGGTCAAATATCAAACAAAATCCTAAAATTTGTATAGAAGTTTGCGATATGGGTGATTTACATCCAGGCAAWWMMYMYKYMTNTCWMYCMKYRMWWGWWTAKCMAWKYRTTKTTTKGTTTGGACATATCGAAAGAATTGAAGAGGAAACGAAAAAAGAATGGTTCTTTGATGCGTTACTGGAGAAGTATGGCAAGCCTGAATGGACATTTGAAAGAGAAGGCTATCCGATTATGCCGAAAATTGAACTATTTGAAGTAATAATAGAAAAGCTGACAGGGAAAATTAATCACGGCATGTATCATTAATCAAAAAGGCTAAGTATTGGTTGGATTCTACCATGCTTAGCCTTTTCTTCTTACGATTTTGTTAAAGTGTAAAGTTGTAGAGTATCTTCAGTATTGTGCTTCTCTTGGTAAATGAAATTCAATTTTTTTAAAACCTTGATTGAATTGATATTGGCAGCGTCAACTTCTGCCACAATTGTTTCCATTTTTAAGTGCTTAAAGGCATAATCAATTAAAGCAGTTATAGCTTCTGTTGCATAGCCTTTTCCCCAATATTCCTTGCCCAAATCATAGCCAATCTCTGTTAGAGCATTGTCATAATCAAGCATATTAAAGCCACATGACCCAATGATATGATTGGATGCCTTTTCAAAAATAGAGAAGCGGATTGCCTTGTGTTGCTTAGCTAATTGTTCTAGAAGTTCAATCATTTCCAAGGCTTGCTCTTCTTGTGTAAACTGAGTAATGTTCATATACTTGGTTACATCAGGATCAGACCAAATGGTTAATAAACTTTTAGCATCAGCTTTCTCCATTTTTTGTAACCGCAATCTTTCCGTGTCGATATTTTCAATCAATACTTTTACCTCCAAAATTATGATGATGTTGGATGAAAAATATTGCTATCTGCGCATAATTCAGTCCCTTCATATGGATATAAGTTTATTATAATAGAAATGATACATACTGCAAAATACTGGAGGAAATAGCATGATAAAAGTCTCGGAAGAGCAATATCCTATCATTAAACAATTTATTTCAAGAGCCCCGACATTTGTGTATAGTATACTAGATCGAATGATAGAAGGAGCTGTCTATTCTGATACAGCTGCTTTTCAAACATTATTATTTCACACGAAATCAGGGATATACTATGTATATGGCGATGAAAATAAGACTTCGATTGATTATCAGCTTGCCTATTGTTTGCAACAGGCTATAGAACAACAGAAACGGTTTACCTTATTTTCTTATTATGAACAGTGGAATACTAAAATCGAACAATTGTTAAATAACCAGCTGAGAAAGCTAGAACGCTATACATTTACATTTGATGAAAATATTTATAATCATAGAGAGAAGCATGGGGAACGTGATTACGAAGTCAAATTTATTACTGAACCCTTGATTAAAAATTCACTGGAATTTGATCAGACATATTATGAGGAATATTGGGATTCTACCTCTAATTTCCTCAAAAATGGCTTTGGTTTTTGTTTCGTACATAAAGAACAAATCATTAGCGAAGCCGTCTCAATATTTAAATCAAATGAGTATGCAGAAATTGATATTATGACAGATTCGAATTTTAGAGGACAAGGATTAGCAAGTAGCATTGCAGAAGCATTTATAGATCATTGTCTTGTCAACCAGCTAAAGCCTTGTTGGGATTGTGATATTTCGAATACAGGATCCATTCACCTAGGCACAAAGCTTGGTTTTACGACACCACAAAAATATACTATCTATACAAAAAGTAGCCCACGCGGTTATTAAAAACATCGTGAGCTTTATCTGCTTTTAAAAGAAACGATTGCGTAATTCAAAAACTCGATAGAATAGTCTAGCGTCTCTAGCCATTTTATTTGGAGCGTTCATATGGGGACGGAGGCATTGTTGAAACAATTCATCACAGTATTTTGTGCTACCGTGGCGTTCATAGCATTCATCATGCAGTTTACAGCAAGCATCCACTMCATTTYTAGYCGTACCTGRTCC
>NZ_CP173154.1:0-1396100 GCF_044986265.1 Lysinibacillus sp. S1 | reverse complement strand
CAGGACCACAGTAACGGTAGCCGGGATAACAAAAACCGAGCTTGCGATTTCTATTCATCTCCTAAACCTCTCTTTTCGATGTTTTTACTATAAAATATGTAATATTTCATCGTAGAAGAGGATAAAAAACTATAAGACTATTCTTTTTGATTTGTAAGGTTCCCGTAAGCTTAAAAATAATTACTTGTAAGGATGGGGAGTTATGCTAGCTATAGCATAAAAGATAAGGAGTTTTTCAACATGAATCCATCCGTTACACAAAAAGAACGAATCATTGCCTTAGATATTATTCGAGGATTAGCGTTATTTGGTATTTTATTTATTAATGTAGGTGCCTATCAGCTCTTGATGGAGGGTGCACCAATGCCTGATATGAGCGGAATCAATGGAGTTATTGATTCACTTATTAATATTTTTATAGAAAAGAAATTTTTCTCTATCTTTTCATTCCTATTTGGGGTTGGTTTTTATATTTTTGCTACACGTGCAGAAGCGCGGGGAGATAGACCGAGAATGCGCTTTGCAAGACGCTTATTGGCTCTATTGGTTATAGGTATTATTCATATTTTTATTTTTTGGGGCTCTATCCTAGCCATTTACGCAGTGATTGGTTTTTTATTGCTACCATTTTACTCTGCGAAGGTTTCAACCATTTTTAAATGGTTGTTTACGATTATCACACTGCATATTCTGGCATTATTAGGACAAATGTATATGCCGTCTAATACAGTTTCGTCAGCTATATTTGGCTTTTTAGGCAATGATGCCGTAGCCATCTTTATTATGTTTTTAAGTGGATTTTTAGTAGCAAAAGCTGATTGGATTGGGCACATTGGAGCACATAGTCAAAAAATAAAATGGTTGCTTTATAGTACTTTCCCGTTCTTTATTGGATGCTCATTATGGATTTGGTTTGCCTCACAAGCAGATGACCAACAGCTTCAATCTATCATTGGCTTAGGGGTTGTTCCAACAACCTATTTTTATCTAAGTTGTTTGTTTATTCTATTAGAACATAAAACAATAGTGAAGCTACTTCAGCCAATTGGACGTGTGGGGCAAATGGCCTTTACAAACTATTTAGCGCAAAGCTTTATTGGAACAGCCATCATTTCATTAATGGGGCTAGAAGTAGTTTCACCATCAGATATTGTAGTGATAGCGAGTATTACGTTTATCATTCAAATAATTTTTAGCGTGATTTGGTTTAAGTTCTTTACGATAGGACCATTTGAAAAATTATGGCGATATATGACTTATGGAAAAAAAGTCGTGTCCAAACAATCATAAAATACTGTAAATCCCAAACAATCCTACTGTTTGGGATTTTTTCTGCTAAAATAAATTGTATGTTTTTGTAAAAAATGAAACCTAAAATAGGAGATAATCGTAAACTAGGTAGCAGAAATAAAGGAGCGTTTATAATATGGCTAAGCAAATAAAAAAATATATGGCTGTGACAACGGCATCTTTGATGGCTGTGCAGCTTGCAGCATGTGGAAATAGTGAAATACAAACAGCAGAAGAATACCCTTTAACTACTTCTAATCAGATAACTGAAGATCAAAATCAAGCAAATACAAGTGATGAAATAGAAAGTGTTTACAATAGTGAAATGGCTGATGCCTGTGATGAATGGCAAGAAGGTGATGATGGTTCCTTTGAATGTATCGATGAAAATTCACCTTACTATGCCCAGCATTTCTTTAATGGTTTGATGTATGCAACGGCTGGAGCCATGATAGGAAGTGCGATATATAAAAGTCGCAATTTAAAAAATGGTACAGATCGAGATGAGCAAAGCAATGGTGGCGGCTCAGCAGTGCCACGATCGTCATCAAGCGCTAAGGATGAAAGTAAACATACAAATGGTATAACAAACAGTACGCAAAATAAGGCTAGTTCAACTTCAGGTAGCTCAACTTCAAGTGGATCAAATTCTTATTCGAGTGGACAACGCTCCTATTCGACGGATAGTTCATCTAAGAGTTCCAATTCCTACTCCAATAGCTCTTCCTCAAGCACAGGAAAATCGGGCTTTGGTTCAGGTGGGGCATCTCGTGGAGGCTCGTCCTCCTCGTAAGGTTAGGATAGGGAGTGAAGAACATGATGAATCACACACAGCAACGACAAGCATTTTACTCAAAATTCCCTGACTTCTTTCCTGACTTTGAGGATTTAGAGTACGCATTATATGATGTTTTAGAATTGCCAAAGCAACAAATTGATCAACTTCATTATGCAACACAAATGCTTTGGCGCATCTTTTTAAAAGTCGGGAAACAATTTAAACATTTATCGGTCGATCAGCTCTTAGCCTTAGGTATTCGACCAGAAATGATCCCATATATTCAATTAGATTATTTACAGCAGCAATCAATTCTGGCACGATTTGATTTTATTTGTACAGAGGAGGGCTACATTAAATGTTTAGAGTTAAATGGAGAAACCCCTTTTCTTGTACAAGAAACCTTCAAGATGAATGACGCACTATGTCAGCATTTTGGCTATAAAAATCCCAATGATGTAACAGCCTTACAAAAAGCATTGTCGGGCGCTCTTTTTGCTGCCATTCAATATTTACATAATGTCAAAAAGCCGAAGATTGTCATCACAGGAAAAACAGCGAAAGAGGACTACGAWGASTMTKGCMASRWACABYTYATCAAGTCYTGTATTCCTTTTGAMATTGAGTATGTGCCCATACAAGAGCTTATCATCTTTTCTAGTGACACGTCTGAGGTAGCACAAGGTCTTTMTACACCTACAATKGAGAAAATTGATATTTTATTTAGACCCGCAMACCCTGTAGAGTTTTTAAWAGATGATGTGGCAGCAGATGGTGATCGCATTGGCTTGCATCTTTTAGAGCTTGTCAAAAAACGACAGCTAGCAATTATTAATCCACCTGCTGCCTATGTATTACAATCGAAAATCTTATTATGGTTAATATGGGAGCGGAGAAATGATCCATTGCTCTTTACTTCCGAGGAACGAGCAGCTATTTTGCAATATATGCTTCCTACATACCTTACAGCAGAACCATTTATTCGCGATGATGTACCCTATGTCAAGAAGCCAGTTTATTCTCGTGAGGGAAATACAGTAGAAATTTACGCAGGAAGTGGGCGTAGAGTAAATGCTTCTACATCCAAACACTATGATGATAATTTGTTTATTTACCAACAGTATGTGGAGATGCCTAGTATAACAGTGCAGTTAAAAGAAGGATATCGTGCTAAGAAGTGGCTAATTGGCTCATTTGTTGCTGATAATCGTGCATGTGGTTTAAGCTGTCGGGTAGGCAATCAAATTACAGAATGGGATTCACATTGGTTAGCCGTTGGTTACAAGGAATAGCAAATCTATAGTGCTGAAAAACAAAACCACCCATAAAATTTTTTAGAAGGTGAAAATGGATTGCCGTTGCAGGCTACTTGCTTTCCTGTGGGCGAGCGCAGAACCGCTTCCTTCGCTCCGTCCAGCGTTTTGCCTGACTCGCTATCCCACGGGAGTCAAGTAGCCTTCCACTCCAACCTACAAAAGTGTTATCTTTTTAGCAAAGGTTTTCAAATAAAGTGAAGGTGTTCACTTCTTGTCACTCATCACTTCTCCACATTGAAAATAAGAGCTTATCCCCGCTATGAATACAGATAATGGGCGATTTTATTACTATGCTACTATTAAAAAAGTAAAGACACTTTGCAGAATGGTTGATTGAAGAGGAGCCAGCGTCACWCCTAGGGGATTTAGTGAACTGCACCCAAAATATTGGACTTAAAAAATCTAATATAGGGGGTGCAGTTAGTGATTTCTGATGAACAAAAGTTAGCCGCAGTTCTAGCTTACATTGAAGAAAAGGAAAGTACGTATCAGATTGCCAATAGATTACAGAGGGATCGACAGTACGTTCGATTATGGATTGAATTATATCGATACCATGGCATTGAAGGAATTATTCGTCCTCAAGGGTTCACGAATTACGAAGATTCTTTTAAAATAAAAGTAATTCAACACCTGATAGAGACGGGCGATTCGCTCCTTCAGACTGCTGCGAAGTTTAATATTCCTTCTCGTGAAACCATTCGGAGATGGAAAAAACAGTGGATGTCCAAGGCTGGAAAGGTGCTCTATCAAATAGAAAAGGAGCACCAATCAATGCCAAAAAAACAACCACCTTCGTCTGATTTAAATGAAAAAACAACGGAAGAGTTAAAAGCGGAAATTGAGTATTTACGGATGGAAAATGCCTATTTAAAAAAGTTGAAAGCCTTAGTTCAAGAAAAGGAAGCATTCAAACCGAAGAAAAAATGAGAGCTGTGTATGAGCTAAGGCTGGAATTTCCACTTCAAGCTCTATTAAAAGTGGCAAAAATCAAGAAAAGTACGTATTATTATCATCTTCAAAAATGGGTAAAACCAGATAAATATCAGGCGATCAAAGAACGAATCCAGACACTTTTTCATCACCATAAGGGGCGTTATGGCTATCGTCGTATTTGTCTTGCCCTCCGAAATGAAGGTTTTTTCATCAACCATAAAACGGTACAACGATTGATGCAAGAATTGGGCTTAAAAGGGACGGTACGCCCTAAAAAATACCGTTCGTATAAAGGGACAGTCGGCTATGTCGCAGAGAATGTCATCCAACGTGATTTTGAAGCCACTGCATCCAATCAGAAATGGGTAACCGATGTCACAGAGTTTAAAATAAACGGTCAAAAAATCTATGTATCGGCTGTATTAGATTTATTCAATCGAGAAATCGTTGGATATGAGGTATCAAAATCACCTAATTTTGAGTTAGTTCAACAGTCTTTTAAAAAGGCGTTTACGTATACAAAGTTATCGAAAAAGAGTGGCTTAATCATTCATTCTGATCAAGGATGGTTATATCAAATACCCCGTTTTAAAGCGTTATTGACAACGCATGAAATCAAGCAAAGTATGTCACGGAAAGGAAATTGTTTAGATAATGCCGTAATAGAAAGCTTTTTTGGTATTCTGAAATCAGAATTTCTGTACACAACTACGTTTAAAAACTATGTAGAATTTACAAAAGCATTAGCAGATTATATTTACTATTACAATCATGAGCGGATTAAAAGAAAACTCAACGGAAAAAGTCCCGTTGAGTATCGAAAAGCTTCGTAAAAAAGTTTATATTTTTGGGGTCAGATCACGTAAGTGAGAGAAGCGGCTCATTGGACGCCCCCTGGAATGGACGCTGCTGAACGGAAATCAACCCTTACCCTGCCAAAAKGTATTATTTCTCCTAGCGATATTATCTTTTTTCAACAACATGAATTGGCGAGACTTTTTAAAGTATCGCCAATCGTTTGGTCCTTATTCATTCCAGCCTTTACAGACATCAATCCATTCTTTATAGGGAGCATATGTTTCAAGTTCTGAAATGGTTACCTCAATGGCTGAATTACTACTACCGCACGCTGGAAATACTGTAGTAAAACGTTTTAAAGATTCATCTAAATAAATGGCTACGCCCTCATTCACACCAAAAGGGCATACACCTCCGACATCATRGCCGATCATCKTCTCCACATCATCTTTGGATAACATCTTTGCCTTCGTACCAAATACGGCTTTATATTTTGCATTATCGATKTTTGCGTCACCAGCAGCCACAATTAAGATCGCTCCATCATTTACAAGAAAAGATAAAGAKTTTGCTATGCGCTCTGGCTCACAGCCAAGCGCCTGKGCTGCTAACTCAACTGTTGCGGAGMTTTCTTMTAATTCTTGTATTTTGTGTTCTACATGCCATTGTGCTAAATGGCGACGTACTTTTTCAATTGCCATATGTACACCCTMCTACTTGTATCAATTATGCCCTAGCATAGGTTGTCGAGATTTTTTGAGATTTTCGAAAAGATCCCTTTTCTATAGTTGATATACCACCTTCATACAAAAAGCATTCATTAAATCCAGACAAAATTAATTTTACCATAATTTTCAGAATATATAGTTGTGAATGCTTTATCTTTCGGGTACCATTGGTATAAGGAGTGTAAAATTACACTAGGGAGGTCTTTGTATGCTTAGTTTATTACAAATAGTATCGATACTAATTGGTTTATCCGTTGTGACATTAATGGTTGCATTCATGATCACATTWWKTGGTGGGCTGCATTTAATTAATTTGGTCTTTACTATACCTGTTTGTTTATTTGTCTGGATTGTTTGTAGTATGTTTAAATGGACCAACACAAAAAAACGAAGGGGCTTGCTATTTGGTGTCATGGGAATCGCCCTGTTGATTGCAGCCATTAAACCGATTCAACATTATTATAAAATGAGTATTCCCACTGTTGATGCGGAAATTGATGTAACAGTCTATCAGCCATTTGTCCCTGGCAATGAAATAGTGAAAAATAAAGCTACCTTACAATTGACAGAGTCATTACCCCGACTAGATGGTGCAACAGCCATGTACCCTTTATATGCGGCTTTTGTGGAGGCTACGTATCCCAAAGGGGAATATCCTCCATATAATAGTAGAGTTCAAGTAAGTCGTACACCAGAGGCCTATCAAAATTTAATAGCTGGAGATGTTGATTTGATCTTTGTGGCAGCCCCGTCCACCTCACAAGAATGGCAGGCAGAAAAGGAAGGACTTACATTTGATATGACGCCAATTGGTCGAGATGCATTTGTCTTTTTTGTGCATCGTAAAAATAAAATCAATAATTTAACACTTGAGCAGGTCAAAAAAATATATGCTGGAGAAATAACTAATTGGCGTGAAGTGGGTGGGGAGGATGAGGCCATTCGTGCTTTCCAACGCCCAGCAGATAGTGGAAGCCAAACGACACTAGAAAAGCTGATGGGCAATACGCCAATCATGGAGGCACCCACTGAAGATGTTGCATCAGGAATGGGCGGAATCATTCGTGAAGTGTCGCAATATCGAAATTATAAAAATGCCTTGGGCTTTACGTTTWGATATTATTCTACAGAGATGGTTGGTAACAAAAAGATCAAATTACTATCCATTGACGGAGTAGCACCAACAAAAGAAAATATTCAAAATGGTACATATCCTTTAGTGTCTGAATTTTATGCCATCACAGCAGGAACGGAAAATCAAAATGTACAGAAACTGATTGATTGGATACTTTCTGAGGAAGGGCAGGCAATGGTAGMAAAGGTTGGCTATGTACCAGTGGAAAATCATTGAATAGTTTGCTATACTAAGAGTAATAATCGAATAAAAGTTTTCTAGGGTTCCGTAGCGCTTGCTAGTCTGGTCCGAGAGAAAACCACAAATTGATTTTGTGACACGGAAGGATAAAAGCCTGGGAGATACTGTTTAAAGACAGTTTCTTCAGGCTTTTTTTGTTTGGCTAAAATCAAGTCATTTGGCGAATGCTGAAAAAGTAGTTGGATCATCCAATTATTCGGCCGTGTCTTATAAAATGGAGGGATTTATGATGAATAAACAATGGATCAGCGTCATTATAGCGGCTTGCTTTGAAGTTGGCTGGGTCATTGGGTTAAAGCATGCAACAAGTGTACTAGAATGGATTGGTACAGCAATTGCCATTTTTATTAGTTTTTATTTGCTCATTAAAGCAGGTGAGCATCTACCAGTTGGGACCGTTTATGCAATCTTTGTTGGATTAGGAACAGCTGGTACTGTATGTGCGGATAGCTTGCTATTTGGAGAGCCGTGGAAATTAGCAAAAATCATATGTATTGTTGTGTTACTTGCAGGAGTTGTAGGCTTAAAGCTAGTAACAGGAGAGCCTAAGGAACAAGAGGTGAGTGAATAATGGCATGGATGGCATTAGTTGTTGCAGGGTTATGTGAAATGTTGGGCGTATATATGATTAGTAAATATAATAAGACAAAGAGTATGAAAAATTTAGGACTGTTGATTGGTGCATTCACCTTAAGTTTTGCAGGCCTTGCCTATGCGATGGAAACATTACCAATGGGTACTGCCTATGCGATCTGGACAGGGATTGGTGCAGCTGGAGGAGCGCTGCTAGGTATGCTGTTTTTTAATGAATCTAAGGACTGGCGACGCATCGTTTGTATTGTCCTTGTATTAGGAGCAGCAATCATGTTGAAATTGCTATCATAATTAATCAGGCACTCCTCTTATGMAGGDGTGCCTGTTTTTATATTATTTTTTTACGTCTTTTGTCCWTTCAGCCACTTTATCTGGATTAGCATCAACCCATTCTTTCGCAGCATCTTTTGGATCTTTACCATCCATTACTTCTAACATAACACTTTCTAAATCTTCTGCTGTCCAGTGGAAGTTATCGAGTACTGAATATACAYCTGGWAAATCTTCTTTTAAGCCTTTACGTMYGAATGTATTAATCGTTTCTTCTCCACCATATACACCCTTTGGATCTTCTAAGTATTTAAGATCATATTTCGCAAATTTCCAGTGTGGTGACCAGCCTGTGACAATAATCTCTTCCTTATCTTTCAGCGCTTTTGATAATGCAGTTGTCATCGCACCARMAGAAGAAGTAATAAAGTTCCAAWCTRCTAAATTGCCCTAAAACACTAATGCTTTTTCTGTAGCAGCAGTAATGCCCGCACCTGGCTCAATACCMGTGATTGTATGATCTGCTTCATTAGATAAATCTTCAATAGAATTGACATCCATATAGCTTGGTACAACTAAACCGATTTTTGCACCAGCAAGGTTTTCACCTAGCTCATCTAAATCAGCTTTATATTTTTCATATTGTGAAGCATGTGTATGTGGTAGCCAAGCAGCAACCATTCCATCAGCCTCTCCTTTCGAGACAGCCTCCCACATGATCGCATTATCCAAAGGAGTTAATGTTACATCATAACCTAAATCTTCGAGTACCTGCCCAACAACATTCGTTGAGGCAATTTCTGTATCCCACTCAACATAGGCTAGGTTTACCTCCTTAGAATCACTGTTTTTTCCAGAACTTGAGCCTGAGTCGCCTCCACTACATGCAGCAAGCATGAAGCCTAGACCTAGAGCCATTCCTAACTTTGATAGTGTTTTCAGTTTCATCGAATCTCCCTTTCTCTTCATCATTTTGTATCCAAACTGCCGACATCCACCGGAGGATGGATGGTAGCAAGAAAGATGACATTTTTATAATGCTTTCTTTTTATTGAGGCTTTGTGTTAAACGKTCAAWAATGATCGCGAAAATAACTAAGCCTAATCCTGCAACGAAGCCATTCCCAACTTGAGTACGTTGAAGGGCTGTTAATACTTCACGTCCTAGACCAGGAGCCCCAATCATAGAGGCAATAACTACCATAGAAAGTGACAGCATAACGGTTTGGTTAATCCCTGCCATAATGGTTGATTTAGCAAGGGGGATTTCTACTTTAAATAATTTTTGGCTAGCTGTACTACCATAGGAGTCTGCAGCTTCCACTAATTCTTTTGGTACTTGACGAATACCGAGGTTTGTCATACGTACAGTTGGGGGTAAAGCAAAGATAACGGATGCAAAGACACCAGGTACAATACCAATACCAAAAAAGGCAACGGCTGGAATTAAATAGACAAAGCCAGGCATTGTTTGCATGAAATCTAGTATTGGTTTAATAATGTTTTCAGCTACCGTTGATTTTGACATTAAGATACCTAGTGGAATACCGATGATGATGGATATAATACTGGAAAAGATCACAAGCGTGGTTGTTTCCATAAGATGAGTCCATAATCCTTGGTTATAGATAAACAACAAGCCAATTAATGAGAATGCAGCAAGCCCTAACTTTTTGCCTGAAACGAAGAAGGCAAATATCACGACAAGAAGTATAAGAATAATGGCTGGGATACTAATTAATAAATCAGTGACCTGATTCATGAGTAGTTTTCCGAATTGCTGAATAGAGTTAAAGAACGCTGAAAAATTACTCGTCAACCAGTCCATAGCTGATTCTACCCACGGAGCTAGTGGTAATGTTGGAATATTATCTAAAAAGTTATTCATGTGATTCGGCCTCCTCATCGCTAGTTGACAGTGCTTGGATGACAACGCCTCTAATTAGTACACCAAGCAAGCGACCATCTTTCACAACGGCAATAGGAGTAGGAGAATTATAAATCATCCCTAAAATATCCTGTAGTAGCATATCTGGTGGAACAGTTAATACTTCTGATTGCACAATAGAATGGACGGTTTGCTCTTGTTTCTTCGCTGCAGCTAGTGCATCGTCTGCAGTGATATAGCCTTTTAAATGTCTATTTTTATCAACAGCCATTAATAAACTTACAGCCTCTTGACGCATACGCTTTAGTGCCACTTTAGGGCCATCTAGGTCTGTATTGACATAAACTGGACGTACCATGACATTTTCAGCTGTCAATACTTTAGAACGATCCACATCTTCCACGAATGTTTTGACATAATCATTTGCTGGGTTGGTTAATATTTCTTCACCCGTACCAATCTGAATGATAGAGCCATCCTTCATAATGGCAATGCGATCCCCAATGCGTAATGCTTCATTTAAATCATGTGTGATAAATAAAATAGTTTTTTTCAATGTTTGTTGTAGATCGAGTAGCTCATCTTGCATTTCCTTGCGAATCAATGGATCAAGTGCTGAAAATGCTTCATCCATTAGTAATATTTCAGGATCATTAGCAAGGGCTCGTGCTAAACCAACACGCTGCTGCATACCACCTGATAACTGATTTGGATACTGGTCTTTATAAGCGAGTAATCCAGCATTTTCTAAAGCCTGTTCAGCTTTTGCTTGCCGTTCTTCTTTTGAAATACCTCGAATTTCAAGGCCATATTCGGTATTTTGAAGTAATGTACGATGGGGGAATAAACCGAAGTTTTGGAAAACCATGCTCATTTTGTTTCTTCGTACAGACCGTAGACTTTCTTTTCCCATGGTAGAAATATTTTCTCCATCGATATATATATTTCCGCTCGTTGGTTCAATTAGGCGGTTTAAAAGCCTTATAAGCGTAGATTTGCCACTTCCTGACAATCCCATAATAACAAAGATTTCTCCTTCGTTGACAGTAAAGCTTGCATCGTATACTCCAACAGTTGCACCTGTTTCTTTTAAGATATCAGTCTTACTTTTTTGTTGCTTAACGAGTTCTAGTGCTTGGGGAATATGTTTGCCAAACACTTTCGATACGTGTTCTATTTTAATTTTTTCCATAGAAGCACTCCTTTCGTAGATTATTACTATGTGAGGATAATGATACCCAAAAATAAACAAGTAACAACCTTACTGTAGCAAAGGGTTGTTACTTTTGTCAAATCGACAAATAAGAAAAAACCCGCTTAAACGCTGTTATATCAGCGCTTAAACGGATTTTAATTTGGGTATAAAAAGCTTTGAACTCTAGCGAAACTTTCATCATTTCCAACAAAATAAATAATGTCCCCTTCTTCAAATGAGACATAAGGACCAGGGGATAGTAATAATTCGTTGCCACGTCGAATACCAACGATAGTACTAGAAGTATTTTGCCAAAAATTTAAAGCTTGTACAGTTTGATGAATGCATGGACTATCAGCTGTCATTTCTAATTGATAGGRGATGAACGGATTGACTGACCGGTAATGCTCTGTGCGGCTAATTAGTTGCTTTGCCTTGTCTTGTAAATTAATCAATTCATGATGTTGCTTTTGAATACTTGTCAAAAGTTCATTTTGTATTTCATGAATCGATTGTACATCATGAAACTGTCTGACGAATTGAGCCGCTTTTTCATACGATTTTATAATTACGCCACTACCTTTTGAAGCTTCAACAATTTCTAAGTCTTGCAAAACGGCAATAGCTCTTCTTGCAGTCTCAGCAGAAACATTATATTGACTGGCAAGAGAGGATCTTGCATATATTTTATCGCCAATGCTGTATTTTCTTTCAACAATCTTGGAGGCGAGATCAATGGCTATTTGTTGATATTTTGGTTGCTTTAGTTGAACATTTTTTTCTAAGTTCATGTTAAACTTCCTTTCGTCATTWCAGTAYYACAGCTTATTATAGACTAGCCTGCACAGAAAAAATAGCATCTCCATAAGCTAGTAGTATATGATGAAAAAGTAATAATAAAATTATCATCCCTAATAATTATAATTAAAGAGTAATAGCKSWCKAWWKACRCWWKWKAKTTAKWRWTATAAACTAAGTTACGTTATGTAAGTGATGTGAAAATACATGTGCTCAGTTGGTGAATTTAGCCAACTGTTTCTATAGAAGGTTGGAGATTAATATGACAATTACAACTAAAGTGATGGACTTAGTAAAAGATAAAATGACGTTAGTAAAGCATACAAATACAGAGAATATTTGCCTAGTTGGACCAGTGAAATTGCCTGTAAAACAAGGCGATTTTTCTGCAACTTTTCAATGGTATAACTGGCTTAAAATTGATGCGAATTTAACTAAAGAAGAAATCATTGATGGATTAGCCGCTGCTAATTTAGCATTTTTACAACAATCCTCTGTGCTTGTATATGGTGATTTTACCCATTCAGAAGATGCTTTAATCCGAATGCATAGTATTTGTCACACAGGCGACATATTTGGCAGCCAGCGTTGTGATTGTGGATACCAGTTGCATGAGTCTATGAAAATGATAGTTGAGCATGGCTGTGGTGCTATATTTTATTTAGCTGATCATGAAGGTCGTGGTATTGGACTATTCTCTAAATCTCTTGCTTATTTATTGCAAGAGGAAGGGCTCGATACAGTTGAAGCAAACCATGCACTTGGCTTCCCAGATGATACACGTTCTTATGACGAAGCACTTGCGGTATTAGCTACACTGCGTACCAAACCAGTAACACTTATTACAAATAATCCGAAGAAATTGGCTGCATTACAGGCTCGTGGCATGGCTGCGGAAGGGCATGTTCCTTTATGGGGCGGTTTGACAGAGACGAATCGTTTTTATTTAGAAACGAAAGTTGAAAAATCTGGACATATACGTGAAAAGCAATAGGTGGAGGTTGCGATGATGATGAATGTAGATGAAAAGTATATGCAACTGGCTTTGGATTTAGCAGCTAGTGCTAAAGGAAATACGAACCCTAATCCACTTGTTGGGGCTGTAATCGTGAAGAACGGTGTGATTGTAGGTACAGGTTTACACAGAAAAGCAGGGGAACCACATGCTGAAGTGCATGCTTTTCGAATGGCTGGAGAGCATGCACTGGGTGCTACGTTATATGTAACGTTAGAGCCTTGTTCACATTATGGTAAGACACCTCCTTGTGCCAATTTAGTGAAGGAATCTGGTGTCAGTCGAGTGGTAATTGCTATGCAAGATCCAAATCCAGCAGTAGCAGGTCGTGGCATCCAATTGCTACAAGATGCTGGAATAATGGTGGAAGTGGGGGTTTTAGAGCAACAAGCGCGCCGTTTAAATGAGCGTTTTATTCACAATATGCTTACGCATCGTCCTTTTGTTATTTCAAAATTTGCTATGACTCTAGATGGGAAAATTGCTACGCATACAGGACATTCAAAATGGGTAACTGGAGAGGGTGCACGTGAGGATGTTCACCATATTCGTCATGAAGTAGATGGAATTTTAGTTGGCGTGGGTACAGTCATTGCTGATAATCCTTCTTTAACAACAAGACTAAAAGAGGGATATGGAAAAAASCCAACACGTATTATTATGGATAGTTCTCTACGTACACCTGACAATGCAAATGTCTTGAATACAGAGGATGCACCAACGATTCTTGTTTGTAGTGACGACGTAAACCAAGAAAAAATTCATTTATTTACAGAAAAAGGTGTTACAGTTTTACCCGTACAAAAAAATGAATATGGATTACAGATTGATGAGATGCTTGAAAAGCTTTATATACACGGCATAACAGATATTTTGCTAGAAGGTGGAAGTAAAATGAATGCTTCCTTTTTACAGCAAGGTGCAATCGATAAATATGTAGTATATATAGCACCTAAAGTTTTGGGTGGAAATCTATCGTTAACGCCGTTTGCTGGCTATAATCCCTCTCTCATGCATGAGGCATGGAATGTTGAGTTTGCATCATTTGATAAAATAGGCGAGGATTTGCGTATTATTGCCTATCCAAAGCAGGGTGAAAAAAAGTGAACTATCAAGCAGATGTCTGTATAGTAGGGGCAGGTCCTGCTGGTGCATTGTTAKCCTACCTACTTGCTAAAAAAGGGCTGTCAGTGATTTTATTAGAGCAAAATGTAGCACTTGGTCAGGCATTTCGTGGCGAGCATTTAAATGAGGAAGGGGAGGCTGTTTTAAAAAGCCACCATCTTTTCGAAGCAGTCGAGGCACTCGGTATATTACGAATGGAGAAACTTGAGTATTATGCTGGTGGCAGAGCATTKAAAACAATTCTTCCAGATGAAGCAATAGGACATTTAGGCATTCATGTACCACAGGCAAATTTATTAAAAGGAATTTTACAAAAAGCACAGCTGTTCCCTAACTTTACATGCTTGCTACATACAAAGGTAACAAAGCTGATCGCGGATGCTACTGGTCATTWTAGAGGCGTTATGGCGATAAAAAACVGGGACCCTATACAAATCGATAGTCAGTTAATTATCGGTGCGGATGGTCGTTATTCTACTATTCGTAAGCAAGCACATATTGATGTTCAGAAACAGAAGCATGGCTTTGATTTACTGTGGGCTAAAATTCCTGCGCCAGCTGATTGGGAACCATCCATAAAAATGGCACTCATCGATGATAAGCAGCTGTCATTGTTTACACAAGTTGGTGGTTTTCTTCAAATAGGCTGGAATATTGAGCAAGGTAGTTTCCCTCAGCTTCGAAAACTAKCATTTACACCCTTTATCCAGCAGCTTRTGGAGGCATTTCCAGAATTAACGAAGACAGTGCAGGCACAGATAACTTCCTGGCAGGATTTTGTTTTGCTTGATGTCTTTAGTAGCCATTGTAATAGTTGGGGGACAAAGGGCCTTGTCTTGCTAGGRGACGCTGTTCATACAATGACACCAACAGGCGCTTTTGGGCTGAATAGTGCACTAAAAGATGCAGATTGTCTTGCATCATTGCTAAATAAAGACACACTAGCACAATTTAACGTACAATATTTTCAACAAATGCGTAAGCAAGCCATTGAGGAAGTATTAGCAAAACAAATTGAAAAAGAACAGACATTTGCTTCTAACTTTATAAACAAGGCTTCGTGAAAGGACGAACAACTAGATGAAGTTTGGCTTTGATATAGATGACACATTAATTGATTTACGAGCACATGCCTTTTCACTTTATAATAAAAAGCTTGGCAAAAAGGTTTCCTTTGAAACCTTTCAAGCGATACAACGAGTAGAAATTCATGAACCATTTGGATTAACAGATGAGGAAGGAACTGCCTTGTGGAATAGCGCATTGGAAGAGATCTATTTTACGGACTGTCCATCTTTTGATGGTGCTTTAAAAGCCCTCCAAGCTTTAGCAGAGCAGGGACATGACATTTACTATATTACATCTCGTCCAAAGCAATATTGTGCGCAAACAAAAGCTTGGATGGAGGCACAGGGCTTTCCAATAACAGACGGTCATTTTTTTTGTGGCATGCAAGATGCAGAAAAGGTAGCCATTATAAAAGAGCTTGCTTTAGATATTTATGTAGATGATAAACCAGCAGTACTTGAGACACTTCATGATGTGACAACTAAGGTAATCTTAAAGAATCAATCTTATAACCAGCATGTAAATCTTCCACGTTTATATGATTGGCAAGAGTTTCAAACGATGTTAACAAAATAAAGGATTGGTGCAACGACTAACCGTTGTACCGATCCTTTTTTGCTAAAATCGACTAAGTTTAAAGGTAGATAAATCTTGTTTACTTTTGCCTTCTATAATTAAATCTGCAAGAGCTTCTCCAACGGCACTACTAAATTTAAAGCCATGACCAGAAAAACCTGCAGCAATCACAATATTCTGATGTTCAGGTAAAAAGTCGATGATGAAATCTTCATCTGGTGTCATCGAATACTTACATGTTTTTCCGTATTTAAGCGTTCCATGCTGAGGCATAAACTGATCAWTRAAGTWTTKTAAGTYAMCAKCATCAGACGCATCAAHVGGACGTAGAGBGTCGTDKGGWTTAAHYACVTCACCVCCATCGTGTCGTCCAAGTTTTAACCCCGCTCCATCAATACTTGGAAAGCCGTAGTAGGTTGAATCGGCAAATTCAAAGCAATAGGCAGGAAAAACTTCATCACGATACAGCTGCTTATCTGCCTCAAACCATGCAAAGGTTTTCCGCGTTGGTGTGACGGGTATGCTCACATCTACTGTTTGTAATAATTCTGTTGCCCATGCACCCGCCGTTACTATTAATTGCTTTGCTTTATAGCTATTATGTACTGTTTGTACCTGTACAATAACACCAGCTTGGATAGCCAATACTTTTTCATTTGTTCGGAGGCTTGCACCCGCCTCCAAGGCTAATTTTTTATAGGCTTGGATACATGCTTCAACACGAAGGACACCAGCTGTAGGTTCAAAGCAAGCAACTAAATTTTTTGGCAAGAATAACCCTGGCCATKTGTTCATTGCTTCAGCAGGTGAATAGTGTTCAAGCGCTAAATTATAGAGCGCAGCACTAGCCTTCACATTTTGAATGAAGGCACATGTTGGCTCTCCAATATTAACTACACCAGTTTGTAAAAATAAGCTTTCATTTGCTAAAGACTCTAGCTCTTGCCAAAGCTCGCCAGCTCTTTTTACAAAAGGTACATAGCTAGCTCCTTCACCATAGGCAAAGCGAATGATTCTTGTATCCCCATGATGACTACCTTCTTCATGGGGTGGAGTAAAGGCATCTAGCATAAGTACATTTTTTCCTTCCTTTGCTAAAAAGTAACCAGCCGCCATCCCCATGGAGCCAGCACCAACTATTATGACATCATAGTCCATTTTAATCCCTACTTTTTTACTCTAGTATAACAGATTTATAGGAAAGGAAACAGAATTTTAGAAAATAAATAGACACAGCACCTGCAATCCGAATGGACTAGAGATGCTGTGCGTTGAGATAGCTACTATTTTGAGCTTGGTAAAATTTTATTAAGGAAAATCGCTACGAGCGCAGCGGTTGCAATAGGCGAACCAAATAAATACTGCACGGTTGTAGGTAAGGAATACAGGAAATCATTAGGCAATAATGTCAATGCTAACGTTAAAATAACAGGAATCGCGATGACATACATTTCCTTTTCACCAATATGTTCATTTTTCATGACCTGTAAACCACTAATGGCTATTATGCCGCAGACGATCACAAATACACCACCAATAACAGCTGAAGGAATTGCTGAGATGAGTGCTGCTAATTTACCAGAGAAGCCGAAGACGATAAACCAAATACCTGCTGCTATAAAGACACGACGGCTCGCAATCCCAGTAATAGAGATAACACCTGCATTTGTTGAATAACCTGTCACAGGAGTGGAGCCAAGTAAAGAAGCAATAAAGCAGCCAATTCCTTCACCAACAACACCACGGTTAATTTGTTTATTTGTTAAAGGTTGGTCGATGACATTGCTAATGGCAAACCATGTTCCTGTTGTTTCAGCCATTAAGACAATATATATAATGACCATTGTGATAATAGCAGAAAAATTAAAGCTAAAACTAAAATCTGCAAATGGAATTTGTGGCATGCTAAACCATTTGGCTTGCGATACAGGAGATAAATCTAAAACACCCATGATATTTGCTGCAATACTACCAGCAATTAAGGCGATGATGACAGAAGCAATTCGGAATAGACGTCCTTTTTGATGGAAGACTGTGCCTAACATGACACAAATAATTAATACGAATGCTGAGATAAGTGCTAAATAAATGTTTTGATTTATGGATGCGCCTGCACCATTAAAAATATTATCACTTAAACCAACAGGCATTAAGGACAATCCAACCACAAAGATAATCGTTCCACCAACAATTGGTGGAATAAATGTTTGGACAATTTTATTGAAGATACCTGTATAGCCTAAAATAATAACCAAAATGGCTCCAATTAAACTAGCACCTAGCACAGTACTCCAACCTAAATCACCACTACCACTTGCTGCATAGATCCCAACAATGGCACCAAGTGGAACATAGGATGGACCTTGTGCCATCGGTAATTTCATACAAMAATGTKTTYGSACAATCGTCGCGACCCCAGCTGCAATAAAGGTTGATTGAATCAAGGCGCTTGCCTGACCAGTTTGTAGACCGATTAGCATGGCAATTAAAAAGGGCACCACATAAACATCCATAGCCATAACATGCTGTAAACCGAGTAGAGCAGACTGACCGAACGAAATTTTTTCATCTGGTAACACGGTTAATTGTGTTTGTTTTGTTTGATTAGTTAGTTTTCTATGTTGTGTTTCCACGAAGTTGTACACCTCAAAATGATAGATTTTTATTAGAGAATAAGAGAATGGTTAGCCTCTCGTATGAACTTTATTTCCTTGCACCCATACCTCGCGGATATTTTCTGGGCGTACAAGATACATGATTTTTTGGAATATATCGTGTAAATCTTCATTTGGATCAAAAATCGGAAGCCTAGCAGTAGGAATTTTTGTATCGATAATTTGTACATCCCATGTATAGTTTTCCTGTAAACGGCCAATTGGAAGACTTAAGCTTTCTCCACCACCAGCTGTCGCTAGATAGAAGGCCTCATTTATTGTAATGCGTGAATTTGGGATACCACGCTTTTCGGCGGAAATGGTTGTATCTACACCATCCTCTAGCATTCTCGATGACATAACAGCTTGTCTTGCATTATCAAAAAGACTTGGAGAAAATCCGCCTGAAACATCTGAACCTAGTCCAATATCAACGCCCATTGCATGAAAGCGGGCGATTGGAATCACGCTGTTAGCAAAATAGGCATTAGAGATTGGACAATGACCTATGGCAGTGCCAGTTTCAGCAAATAATCTGGCATCCTCATCGCTTAAGAAATTACAATGAGCCATGACAGATTTTTCACCTAACAAACCAAAATTATGTAAGGCGACGGCATCATTTTTGTTGAATCGTTCTTTAACGTAGCTGTGCTCCCAGTCACTTTCACTACAGTGTGATTGGATATGTGTATCATACTTCGCAGCTAATTCACCTAAGCCCTTTAAGGCACCGTCTGTACAGCTTGGAATAAAGCGAGGAGTGACAACGGGGTAAACACCCTGTTTAGTCGTTTTGGCTAAATTTTTTACAGCTAAAATAAATTCCTCCGTATCCTCTAATGCGGTTTTTGTGTTTTCATCTCGATAAAAATCAGGATTCTGTTCAGGATCGTCCATGACCACTTTTCCGACTAATCCTCGTTGTCCCTTTTCAGCACAGATTTTCGCTAAAAGTACACTGGCCTCCTTATGGACCGTCGCAAAATATAATGATGTAGTTGTACCATTGGCAAGTAGTGTGCTTACTAAATCCTCATAAACTTCTTGAGCAAATACTAAATCGGAGAATTTTGATTCGATAGGGAAAGTATAGGTGTTTAACCAATCGTAAAGAGGAATGTCTAAAGCTGTCCCAGATTGTGCCCATTGAGGTGCATGTACATGCAAATCGACAAATCCCGGTAGGAAATATTGGCCTTCAGCTAATGCATGGAAGTTATTTTGATCTTGATATGTAATTAATAGTTGTTGGTAATCAGGTTGTTCGGGAGCGATAGTTTTAACAATCATACCGTCAGCATTAATGAAAAATAAATAATCCTTTAAAATGTGAACGTCAGTAGCAGATTTACTAGTAAAAGCTGTTCCTTTGAAAATACGCGTATATTCAGACATAAAAACCACCTTAATGTTCGTTTATTGATAATAACACGGATTATTATAGGCTATAAAAACTATTAAGTCTACAAAAAAACGAATATTAATATAATGACTAAAGAAATGCATGCACCTTTTTAACTACATTTTTACAGCTTTGACAAGCGTTGATAGATAATAAAAGAAGGCATCTATTTGAGAGTGCCTTCTTTCTATATGATCGATTCATTGATGATGTGAAGAAAATTATTAAAGGATGTGGAGTGATGCAATTCATTTTTTCTTGTACAAAGGTAAATCGGTCGTTGGATATCAATGTCCTTAATAAAAACGCGGGCAACTTGCTGCTGTAGAATAAAGCTAGAAGCTGCTATGGATGGTGCTAGCATTGTACCAAAACCTGCCGCAATGGCATGTATGGATTCATTAATCCCGTCTAGTTGTAAACCTACTTTCGGTGGAGGAATTTTATGCACTTTACATAGKGCATTTAAGTATTCTTTTGTGGAACTACCTTGTACCCTTGTGACGAAGGGCTGCTGCATAAGTTCTGCAAGCGATACTGTTTGACCTGCCAGATGATGATTGTACGGCACAATAAACCAATAATCCAAATTCATTAGAAATTGATAATTAATATCAGCATGATGTCCATCTTCTTTGACGATAAAAGCTAAATCAGCTTTATAATGGAGTAAATCCTCAATCACTTGCTGGGAATTGGCGGTCTTTAAATGAATATGTGTTGCTGGATAAACTTGTTTAAATTGAGCTAACCATTTAGGTAGTAAAAAATGGGAGGGAACATGCGTGGAGGCAATTTGCAGTTCTTCATTGCCCGTATTTTTAAGCTGTTCAACTTTATTTTCAATATCAGTTTCTAGATCAAATAAGCGCTGTGCCTGTTTGTATAAAAAAGTACCATTTTGTGTTAGCGAAATGCCCCTACCTTTGGCTTCTAGCAGTGTCAAGCCTAGTTCTTTCTCTAAATTTCGAATTTGAATGGTTACAGCAGGCTGACTTATCATAAGTGTCTGTGCCGCTTTGGAAACACTATTGAGTTCAGCCACCTTTGTAAATAAACGTAAAGCATGTAAATTCATGTCGTTACACCTTTCATAAATTTTTTTTATGCTTTTATATACATTATATATTAGATTTATTAATTTGCGCTCTGTATCCTTTTAATTACAGTAGAATATATGAGAGGGGGGTTCATCATGAATCGACAACATATAGGAATTGTCTTTGGAGGAATTTTATTATTAGTTGTTGCTATGGGGATTAGTCGATTTGCCTTCACACCGATTCTACCCTTTATGCGTCATGATGTAGGGTTTTCATTGGAAGTGGCTGGTTTTTTAGCTTCAAGCAATTATATTGGTTATTTCATTGGCGCATTATGGGCAGGGTTCATTTATCGTCAACGTAAAAATGTTTTAATGGTAAGTGTTGTTACCAATGTCCTATCTGTTATATTAAGAGACATAATAGAAGTGTATAGTGTTTGGCTAGTTCTGCGTTTAATTGCGGGCATTACAGGGGGCCTTATTTTTGTGTTAACATCGAGTATTATTATGGATTACTTGGCGAAGCATTCATTATCACGATGGTCTGGCTATGTATTTAGTGGTATAGGCTTAGGGATTGCTATTTCAGGTTTATGTGTACCTGCTATAGAAGCAAGATTTGCTTGGCAGGGTGCATGGTTAGGCTTAGGAATTTTATCAGCGATTTTTTTATTTATTACCTCTTATTTATGGAGAAGTTTAGTGGTGCAGGACATCACAAAAGTTACGAAATCTCTTGATACAAAAATGACAAAGGGTTTTATGCCATGGCTGATTTTATCCTATGGTTTAGAGGGGTTAGGCTATATTATTACAGGTACTTTTTTAGTCGATATTATTCATAATATTCCTTCTCTTCAAGCTTACTCTTCCTATAGCTGGGTCATTGTGGGGCTCGCGVCTATTCCATCAGCTCCTGTTTGGACGGTCTTATTAGAGAAGTTTTCAGCTATAAAAATTTTGTTTGTGGCATACATACTGCAAGTGGTTGGTATCCTGTTACCTKTTTTTGCACAAACGGTATGGAGCGTTTTATTAGCATCTTTTTTATTCGGTCTAACCTTTGTAGGAATTGTCACGCTAACTACTTCCTATGCTCGACAGCTATTCCCGACAAAGAGCGGATTCGTTGTTTCTTTATTAACAACCTTTTATGCTTTTGGACAAATTATCGGACCGATTATCGCAGGAAAACTGGTTGAAGTTTATAGTAGCTATAAAGCAGCACTTATATTTGCTGGTGTCATAGTGTTTCTTGCATTGCTCGTTATGGTAATTGGTAGATGGCTAACTGTAAAAAAAGAAGCTGTTGCTGAACATACAATTTCTATATAACGCATAAAAGCCAGAGATCCTATTTGGATTTCTGGCTTTATCATTTACTTAAAGAAGCCGTGCCTCTATCTACATGATATTAAAAAATAAAATAAAAGTCTATATATTTTTTTCTTTATATGGAAAAATAGACAAGTGCACACAGGACGTAACGTTACGATTTTACTTTGAAATGGGGACTGTAAATGAACACAGAACAAGCTATTCAACGCTGGAATCGATATGCGGAAAGGTATACAGCAAACTACGATGAGCAGGGGGATATTCATCGTGTCATACTGTTAAATCCCACTATCTTTTCTTTGCTAGGTGAGGTAGATGGAAACCATCTATTAGATGCAGGATGTGGAGAAGGCTATTTAAGCAGATTACTGGTAAAGAAGGGTGCAAGAGTAACAGCTGTTGATTTTTCACAAAAAATGCTAGACATTGCTATGGAAAGAACACCACAGCAGGAAGCTATTCAATTTTTACACGGGAATTGTGAAAATTTATCCTTTTTAGCAGATGAACAATTTGATGGTATTGTTTCAAATATGGTTCTCCAAGATTTAGAGGATTATCAGGCTGCTCTATGTGAGATGTTTCGATTATTAAAACCTAATCGCACTTTTATTTTTTCGATTTTACACCCATGCTTTGTGACACCAAATAGTGGATGGATGAGACATGAGCAGCTAGATCAACAGTATTGGAAAGTCCAACGTTATTTTTATGAAGGGGAGTATCACCAGCTAGATGCTGACCCACCAATAGTTCTATACCACCGAACATTAACAAGCTATGTGCAAGCAATTAGGCAAGTTGGATTTACTATTGAGACTATTGTAGAGCCCAAGCCATCACAAGACATGCTAAGGAAGTACCCTCAATTTGCGGAAGATTTGCATTGTGCAGATTTTATTGTTTTTAAATTAAAGAAATAAAGGAGAAGTACCGATGCGTTTATTTCATGTCAGTGAAGACCCTACTATTATGATTTTTCATCCTCGACTGCCTGAGCGACCAGATTTAGATGCCAAAAAAGGGCTAGTATGGGCAATCAACGAAAGATGCCTGCCAAACTATTTAACGCCAAGAGATTGTCCGCGTGTCTGCTTTCATGCAGGAGATCAAACAACAGAGCAGGACAGACAGCAATATCTACATCAAGCTTCACATGTAGTAGTCATAGAAAACAAGTGGTGGGAAGTATTGAAAACTACAAGTCTTTACCTATATGAGTTTGATAGTAATGGATTCACTTTACAGGATGATATTGCGGGCTATTATACGAGTGAATTAACACAAATGCCCATCCATGTCTCAGAGATCAATGATATAGCTAAAGCATTATTGGAGCGCAATGTTGAATTGCGAATCGTGGATAGCTTATGGGAAATACATGATAAAATCCAAACTACAAGCTTAAATTGGTCCATGTGCAGAATGCGCTTTGCACAACCAAGATTCTAAAAACAAGCCTCGTTATGCACCTATTGCATGGACGAGGCTTATTTATTATTAGACAGTCGATGTTTGTTCAATTGGTGCTGAAGAGATATTGACTAATTTCTTGTCTTGATATGTAAAAATATAATCATAGTTAGTTGTTTCATTGAGCATCTTAGGTAAATAATATTTTAAGTCCGCAATACCTACATTTTCAGGGTGTAAAATCCAAGTAAGCTCCTTCCAATCAAGAATGCCCTCAGCAACCTTTATCGGTGTTACATATGGAAAAGATTCAGGTAGTTCCGCTATAAACGCATACATACAGCCATAGTTAACAACGCCAKCTGTCCAKGTAATCTTACCCTTATAGGTAATATCCTCAACCGTAATGCCTGTTTCTTCTTTAATTTCTCGTAAGGCACCAGCTAATGGTGTTTCATCCTGTTCAATTTTGCCACCAACACCATTCCATGCGCCCATCCACTGAGGCTTATCTCTATTCAATAAAAGGATATAATCACCTTTCTTCAGAAAACAAATTGTAAATTCAGCCAAGTTTGTTCCTCCCTTTTCTTTAGTTATCTGAATTGGCAGGAGACCAGCCAGTCTGCTGACTCCAATGATTTGCTTGTTTTAAAATTTCCCATATGATCGATTCTTTAGATTTTGTATAAAGTTGACGATTATATAGGTATTTCTTAGCCAATTCATATTTTACCTGCTCATAGCGACGACAGTAATCTGGATGACGGCGCAAAAAATCTCGAAATAATAAGGCTAGCTGCTCTGCCCAACTACCAGCCTGTCGAACATGAATATGTACTCGTCTATCTCCAGGAGCCTCTCGAAAATAGCGTTTAGACTTGTCTGGATTTTCTGCTCGATAACTTAAACCTAGAGATTCTAATGGAGCTTTAAATGCTGCCAATGGTGTAAACGATGTGACGGATATTTGTATATCAATTACAGGCTTTGCTGCTAGCCCTGTTACAGCAGTTGAGCCCATATGATCAATTCTCAGCGCTATGTTTCCTAAGGCCTCCCTTAATTGACAGCCTATGCTATGAAATTCCTTAGCCCATTCATCTGTATAAGGTAAAATCAAAATAGGATCAGGCATTTTATCTCCTCCCTTGGTCTTCATAATTATTGTAGCATGCGTGTTATAGTGGAATAAAGATAGTAGAGGGAGTGAGAAAACGATGATTTTAATAAGTGCTTGCTTAGCAGGTTTAAATGTTCGTTATAATGGCACAAACAGTCTAGATGAAAAAATACAAAAGCTTGTGTTAGAAAATAAAGCTGTCACGATTTGCCCAGAGCTGATGGGAGGCTTTTCAACGCCCCGCGAACCGGCTGAAATTGTAGGTGGCAATGGACAAGATGTACTTGATGGCAACGCAACAGTGGTTGAAAGTTCTGGACGAGATGTCACAGATTTATATCTGAAGGGAGCCTATGCAGCMTTACAAAAAGCACTTGAGGTAGGGGCAAMTCATGTCATTTTAAAGGAATATAGCCCATCCTGTGGCAGTKCAAAGATTTATAACGGTGCGTTTAATGGAACAAAATTAGCTGGCGAAGGAGTAACTACGGCATTGCTTCGAAGAAACAATATCGTCGTGCTATCTGAAGAGAATTTTTTTGAATGATTAAAGAGAGGCCCCTAAACTAGTAGGGGCCAAATTTATTTATTCAACAATTAATATGCGAGGCGACGTTTTAGCAATTATTTTGGTCGAAATCCAGCCGCCAAAAATGGCAGCTATATGTGAATCAAACTGATTAACACTTAAGTAGTCCCTTATAATATTAGCTATATCATTTTCGTCTTCAACAATTAGTACTTTGATGTTCCCGTTGCTCATACATACTATCTCTCCTTAGTAAGATGTCTAAATCATTTTCTTCGGTTGACTAGGAAAAAAAACAAAACAATGATAAGGAATGCATAGATTATAATCCATGTGTATTGCCAATAAAAAACGTTGGGTATAACTTCAATTTGATCGCCCACACTCATCATTTCTAATGAAAAATGAAGAGGAGGAAGTAACCAAAGAAGTCCAGTTAGAATAGAATCTTTTAAAGTAGCGATCACGACAGAAATAATAAGGATGCCTATTACACCCCACCACGTATTTCGCCTATTTTTCACGAGTTCCCTAGTAAATAAAGCAGTGAGTGCAATGGCAAGTAACGATAAACTAAAATGAGACAAGAAACCTAGTAAAATATGTAATAGTTTGGGCTTCTCAAAAAATGCCTCTATTAGGATAGGATAGATGACAGAAACACAGCTTAGGCTAAAGGCAAGCAGCCCACAAATGATGAATATCCCTAAATTGTAGTCTATTGTTTTTCTCGTATGAAGGGTAGTAATCATTTTTTGTCCTTCATCTTCAGCATGAAATAATGTAACAGTAAACCAGCCCATTAAAAAAAAGAGCACAAGAGATGTAAATGAATAACTATCTAATATTGGATTAGGGACAAAAGTATAATTAACGATAAGACATAGAATGAAGATTGTAAAAGGTGGAACGTATTGATAGGTTCTTAAATAATTTATCAATTGATAACGTACTAAACTGCTCATCTTTTTCGATTCCTCCTTTCAAAAATGAGAAGAGAATTGTTCTTTTTTGTAGTGGACAGTAGCTAAATATTTAATTGAAGCATTGTGTTGTAATAATTTCAGTAAAATTTGATCTGAATCCTTTGCTGGAACAATCGTCACTATTTCATAATGTCCATTCACTAAAAGTTGTTGTTGTTGAATCTCTATCGAAGGTATGATTTCATCGAGTAATGATAGGCTAGCAATCTCAAAAATTAATCGATGCGTTGGATTGCGATCGAAACCCTCTATCTGAATGATCGTATTCTCTTGAATAAGTAAAACGGAGTCTACAAGGTTTTCGAGTAATTTGGTTTCATGACAGGTTAAGAGGATACTGAGTCCTTTGCTTCTTACTCTAGCTAAGATTTGTTCGAAATCATTTTGTGCCTTGGCATCAAGTCCTGACAATGGTTCATCCATTATCAGTAGATCAGTTTCTTCTAGCATCGCCTGCATAATCATCACCTTTTGCTTCATCCCTTTAGAGAAATGGACAATCCTTGTATCTTTTTCCTCTTTTAGTTGAAACATCTCAAGTAATTCTTCTATCTTCTGCAAAAGCTGCTTTTTAGCCATACCTCGTATACAGCCCATGTGATAAAGATATTCTTGAGGTGTAAATAAAATATGAGAAGGAGTTGTTTCTGGTACATAGCCAACTTTTAAAGACGTTTTATGCTTCACAATAGAACCACTGTCGGGTTTAATGAATGCTGCAATAATCTTGAGTAAAGTGCTTTTTCCAGAACCATTTTTCCCCACTAGAGCAATGATTTGATTGGACGCAATTGAAAACGATACATTCTCTAAAATTTTTTTCCCATTGTATTGTTTACAGATGTTTTGTACTTCCAAAATAGTAGTCATCTTCACACACCTTTATTTTTGGATAATTCTTCTCCATAAAATAATTATAATGAAAATCGACCATTCACTTCAATTAAATTGGTTATATTTCCTGTTTTTAGTTATTTCAGTTACATAAAAAAGCTCTGCTTTTTAAATAGCAGAACTTTTAAGGATTGATTACAACGAACGATATTTTTTTAAACTGATAATATTTAACGTAATGAAAACAATGGCAAAACAAGCAAGAATGCTGAGATTCACTATAATATCAGAAAGTGAATAACCTTTATACATCACACCATTCAATGCGTCCGCAGCATAGTATAGAGGCATGATACGCCCAATGTTTTGAAGCCATTCCGCCATACTATCCAGCGGGAAAATACCCGAAAAGAACACTTGAGGAACAATAACAAGCGGAATAAATTGCATCATTTGAAATTCTGAAGCGGCAAAGCTAGATAGCAACGCACCTAAGGATAACGAGACAAGAGCAACCATCATATTGATGAGTAGGACAAGCCAGATGGAGCCTACATGGACAATATCGAGCACATAAATACCAAACAGGACGATAATAATTGTTTGCAGGAACGCAAATAAACCATAGCCAACCATATAGCCTGCTACAATTTCTGAACGTTTAATCGGTGTCGCTAGTAAACGCTCCAATGTTCCAGAAGTACGCTCCTTTAATAAGGCAATGCCCGTAATTAAAAAAACAAAGAAAAAAACAAAGAAGCCAATGAGCATAGGACTAAATATATCAAAAATAGCCGTATCCTGATCACCATAAACATAGTCCGTTTTCATACTGCCTATAGAGGCTTGTGTAGGCTGTAAGATTTGAGCAAGTTGCATCATTAAAGCCTTTGCCAGAGAAGGATCATCATTTAATAAAGTTAACTTACTAACATTTTGCTCTACTGCTAGCCAACCATTATACTCTTTATCTTGTAGCTGTTTTTTTGAAAAATCATTGTCCACGATAATGGTAAAATCAGTCTCTTTTAATTTGTCGATCAATGGGGCGGGCGCATTAGAGACCACAAGTGTGACGGAAGCCTCTTCACTATTGAAAATAAAATACATTAAGGATAAGACAAGAAGTGGGGCTAAAAATAATAAAGCAAGTGTCCGTCTATCTCTTTTCATTTGTTGGATGATTCTTGTGATGATAGCACCTATTCTCATTGAACGTCACCTCCAGCTTTTACAAACACCTCATCAAAGTCTTTTGCTTGATATTGTTCTTTTAACTCTTGTGGGGTACCCTGTGCAATAATATGTCCACTTCTCAGCATGGCCAATTGATCACATCTTTCCGCTTCATCCATCGCATGCGTCGTCACTAAAATGGTTTTTTGTTCTTGATCTTTTAAACGAATCAGTTCTTGCCAAATTTCCTTTTTTAAGACAGGATCTATCCCCACCGTTGGTTCATCCAAAATGAGTAGTTTAGGATTTTGAATAAGGGCAATAGCAAGAGATAATCGACGTTTCATTCCCCCCGAATAATTTTCTACTTTTTGTCGTAAGTCATCTGTTAAACGAACGAGGCTTGCCGCATAGGCTACTCTTTCTATTCGTTCCGCTTTAGATAGTGAATAAAGCTTTGCAAAAAAATGTAGATTTTCTTCTCCCGTTAAATCTGTATAAAGTGCATCTGATTGTGCCATATAGCCAATGTCATTTAATAATTGTTTATGAGGAACATTCAAATCTAATACTTGAATAGTACCCCTATCAGGTTTCAGCATGCCCATAATCATTTTGATTAGTGTTGTTTTACCACAGCCTGACGGACCGAGTAAGCCCATTAACTGTCCCTTAGGAACATCCAAAGAAAGGGGGGCAATAACTTGCTTATGTTGAAATCGTTTTTCGAGAGACTTAATAGAGATTGCCTGGTTGCCCATATGGTCCTCACTCCTTCACTGAACACAATGTTGATTTGATAAAAATTTTACGGTAGCATGTGAGCAAATACAATCAACAGTTTATCAGCAAGTGTTAAGTAAAGGGAGGGAAATATGTGTCTGTACATGAAAAAATGAATTTTGAAACGAAGCAAGCCATTAAAAATGCTTTTATCCAACAAGTAGAGGAGGTAGGCTTTGAGCGTGTGACTGTAAAGAATTTAGCGTTTGTAGCTGAAATTAATCGTGGCACGTTTTACTTACATTATTCAGATAAATATGATGTGATGGAGGATTTGCAGCAAGAGCTATTAATGGAGTTAGAGCGCTATGTCAAACATGTTCAGCCGTTGGATGCTTTTCAAACGTTAAAAATGGGGCAACTCTATCAGCCATTTATCAAGGTGATAACGTGTATAAAAGAGCATGCACCAGCTTTTCGTATGTTATTAGGAGAGCAGGGGAGCCCTAGCTTTACACAAAAGGTGAAAATGATCTTTGGAAGTCATATTTTAGACAGATTATCGCTTATACGCAAGGAAGCACAAGATCCAGAGTTTCAACAATACTTACAAGCCTTTATAGCATCTGCCATTTTAGGGGTCATTCAGGAGTGGTTGGACAAGGGGAAMGAGAACTTAACAGTAGAAGAAATGGTCGCTCTACATTTTCGATTAATACGTTTTTTAGGAAATGTAGTAGGTACTATTTAATGAAAACCGCTACAGCACTGGATCTGTAGCGGCTAGAAATTTAGAGATGTAAATCTCGTTTTACAAAAAAACGAATTGCTAGACTATAGCAAAGCAAGCCAATGAGGAAAAGTGTACCTAGCATCCACCAGCAAGAGCTATTTTGTTGAATTAATTGAACGGAATCGAACAATGAATAGATTGTAATGTATTGTAATTTGTCTAGTGAACCACCCATATTGCTCAGTGCCTCAATCAGATAAAAGGCAATGGGAATGCCAGCACTATAGGCATAGGATGTTCTTAAATCTTTCGTGCTGCAAGACATAAGAAAACAGAATCCACTAATGGCAAAGTGCAATAAAAATAGCCCGAAATTTAACAGCAGTAGGGCCGTTATGTCCAGCTCATTAGGGAATAATATTTCTGCAAAGACAATCATGACCAACGTAGTAACAGCAAGGAGTGTAAAAAGGCTGATGATCAAAAATAGTGCTTGTGTAAAGACAATTTTAAAACGTGTATTCGGTGTAGCGATTAAGTATGCCATCGAACCATTATCAATATAGCCCATGATGAGCTTATTGGCTAACATGATAGAAAATACCAAAGGAAGAATCATTAATAAAAATCCATATAAATAGGTGGAGWRAWATTCTWTYAASGTWKMRCSWATKMTNSYCATAYMWAMRGCTGCCATCATCTCAGGCATTGTTTCTGTTAATTTTTTTAGTGTATCCGTCATTTCTGGGTTATACATATAAATTACACTGACAATATATAGCMKTRSTMSWMYRAWRWWYATRGTGAATAGTTTAAGAGATCCCAATAACAAATGCTTGAATCACAAACAATGCCTGATTAAGCACCTCCACTTTCGTAATAATGCATAAAAATATCTTCTAGTGACTGGGAAATAACGTCTAAGTCTATAATTTTATAGTTAGATAGCGTATGGAGAAATGCTTGAAGGTCTCCCATTATAGTAATCATAACTTTTGTAGAAGAGATACGTTCAAGTACATATTCCTCATCAAGGAAGCGAGTGAGCTCTTGCTCATCTTGAAACTCAAGCATGTATTTTTTAGATTTACGTTTCTTTAAATCTGTAATGGTTTCAGTCGCCACGATTTTACCTGCATTAATAATCGCTACACGATCACAAGTTTTCTCTACTTCTTCAATCATATGAGAGGACATGAAAATGGTCGTTCCTTTGTCCTTTTCAGCTAAAATGAATTCAATAAATTTGGTTTGCATGAGCGGGTCTAAACCACTAGTAGGTTCATCTAGAATGACAATTTCGGGATGATGCATGAAGGCACAAACTAAACCAACCTTCTGCTTCATACCTTTCGACATTTTTTTTATGAGCCGAGAAGCATCTAATTCAAAGAAATGCATTAATTCCTCGGCATGTGTGTAATCATTCATCCCTCTTAACTTAGCAATAAAGTGAATAAATTGCTTACCCGTCATTTTATCAATAAACGCAATTTCTCCAGGTAAATAGCCAACAACTTGTTGGATGGTTGCAGATGCCTCCCGACAATTTAAACCGTTAATGAAACAAGAGCCCTCAGTTGGCTGTAAAAAACCCATTAAATGGCGTATGGTTGCGGATTTTCCTGCCYCATTTGGTCCTAAAAAACCGAACACTTCACCCTTTGGAATTTGTATATGAACATTTTGTATACTATAAAAATCGCCAAACTTTTTAGTTAAATGGTTTACTTCAATCATGGACACGTCACTCACCCCATTTTATTGATACAATAATGTTTTCAAAAATAGAAAATATTCACTAGCCTCTTCCATGCATTGCTCGATTAATTCATTAAAGAGCTCTTGATTATCTACATGCGCTTTTAATCTTTCCTCATAACGATGACTGATACCATCTGTTACCCATTGAATAGTATCAATTGCCTTTTTTATATCCAAATTTTCTCGGAATAAACTAGTATCAATTCCTTCGAATGCAGTTA
The DNA here is from genome assembly GCF_044986265.1 of Lysinibacillus sp. S1. Classification (NCBI taxonomy): domain Bacteria; kingdom Bacillati; phylum Bacillota; class Bacilli; order Caryophanales; family Bacillaceae; genus Lysinibacillus; species Lysinibacillus sp. S1. Next base: position 1,364,407 of record NZ_CP173154.1, on the reverse strand, counting down.
CATAAGCATTTTTTTGAAAAGCGGCATTGTAATGATTTAGTTCATCTCGTACCTCAGAGCTTGTTTCAGCATAGTCCTTTTTCAAAAAATCAAACAGCGCATGATATTGCTTCATGAGATCAATTTTAATTTTCATGATCTGTTCATAACGCTTAAAAATATCAGACTCTGCTAAATCAATTTGGCGATTAAGTGCCACGGAGAATTTAGTAGGAGTATCGTCATATAAGAAAAGATATAAATTTTTTTTACTACCAAAATAGTGATATAAAATGCCYTTKGATATATTRGCATTGCTMACAATTTTGTTTGTTGAAGCGGTAGCATAGTTATTGAGCGAAAATTCCCTTAAGGCAGCATTAATAATTGCTTGGCGCTTTTCTTCGGTTAAATTCATAAAAGCTTGATACAATTTTTTACTCCTTTCCGTCATATTTTATGCCATTATATAGAAATTGACTACTGTGGTCAATGTGATTTGGGAAAATAAAAAAGAACATGATTGTGACCATTTCCAATAGTCTCACTCATGCTCTCCATTGCTTCAGTTTACTTATCATAATAATTGTTCAATGCAATTTCTAAACGTTATTCTAAATGCTTTGAAATATAGCTTAGAACGAATTGCTCTTTGTCCATTTCAATTTGTGCGGACTTGAAAAATTTGGTGAAAAAACCGACTTTATGATTTTGGGAATATTGCTGTAATGCTTCTGTACGTAATGTAGAAACGATTTCATTTTCTATATGACGCTCTCTAATCTTTTGGACAATGTCCTTCACGCTATTTTCTTGCAGCTCGGTAATTTGATTTTGTAGATGCTCATTTTCCTGCTTTAGCTCCAACGTTTCTTTTTGAATTTCTTCCACTTGAAGGATAGAATCGGTCGAAAGACGTTGAATGTTTTTGTCAAGAAAGTCCTGATTAATGTTAACTTGTAATGTCCCTTGCTCTTCATTCGKCAAAATCTGAAAAAGAMCTGTTTGAATCATTTGCTGTAGGACGTTTCCAAGCAAATCGATTTTATGTGATAAATCCTCAGAATCCATGGTCGTTGCGGTAATTTGGTGTTTCAGCAACTGACCGTTATCATCAATACCTAGCAATAATTTAATCCCCCTTACACGATACTCATCCTTCAATAATAAAATCATGCGCAATCTCAATATAGCAGGTAGGTTTAAACGAATATTGCTATTTGTATTGGGCGAAACATTGTCAAAAATATACTGTTCAAATGGTTTTAAATAGTAGCGAAGCATGGCGTCTGTAATATCAAACCAGCCCGCGACTTCTGCAATTGTATAGTGTTTCGATTCATCGATCTCTGCTAAATACCCATCATTATAGAGGTTTTCCTCTAAAGGTGTATGTTGCAGTGCCACAAACAATGGGTCATCTTGCACAATTTCAAGTACCATTTCTTTTGTATCATTTACTTTAAGCATCCTTACACACCCCACTTTATTTTTCCCATGACTAAATGTTCCCTATATAGGTTTCTATTCGATTGGCAGCAATTGTATGCCTATTTTATGTAGGAAATAGTCATTAGAACGAAGTACCTTTTAATCTTTTATGAATCTTAAGGGAAATTGTACTGATGTTCAGGAGGAAGTTAATACAGAAGAATTACCATCCTATACATTTTATTTTTTATAGATAAAAGATTATAATTAGTGTAAAATTACACTTAAATAATCATATTATATTTTTGTGGAGGTGAAGCTGAAATGAAAAGATGTATTCAAAGTATGTTGTCGCTATTTCCATTCCCGTTTTTATTTCATTTTTACGAGTATAATAGCCACCTCTCAAACCAAGAGGCTAGCTTCTTATTTCCGTTATTTCTTTTTTTCATTATTGGAGTTGGCATAGTATCTAGAAATGATCATCTACCTTTGTTCATTGTCCTAAATTTTTTGATGACTGCTTTGTCTTTAATGKKAGGCCATTTTTTTATAGATGATGATGGAAGTTGGTTTAAGCCTTTTGGAAGAGATGTAGCCATTATCTTTGTTTCATATTTTTATGTTTTAGGGCAATTAATTATAAGAGGGATTAATATTGGAATCATAAGACATAGAGTAAAAGATTAAAATTACAATAAGTCGTATAAGAAAGGACCATGCCTTTATAAGAAGAGAGGGAAATATGATCATTACTATTGATACAGCTAAAAATGAAGATTATATTGCGATCAATCATCTTGGGGAAACGGTTACTTAAACGTTATAAAGAATGGGGAGGAGGCTACATCTATAGAATTAATTGTGTGAGTTCAATACCAATGAAATTGAATTTTATGAGCATTTAGGGATGAAGAGTGTAAAAAGAAAAATGAAGATGAATATAGAAATCAAGCAATTAAGTCACTCATGAATGAAAATGAGCGACTTTTTTGTTTTCACCGTATGAGATCGTGTTGATCTACTAGCTAAATAATGTCAATTATTAAGAAAAAGTTAAGAATTCTCCTTGCAAATCTTTAAGAAAGTCTCTTTATAGTTAAAACCATCAATAAAGAAAGCAAAGCGAGGAGACAACTAAATGCAGCTCATCACCTTCCTTACTGAATTTATAAAGCATCCAAAAACAATAGGCGCTATATCACCTAGTTCTAAGAAATTAGCGCATAAAATGGTGCAACCTATTTGCTTTGAGACGGCTCAATGCATTATAGAGCTTGGCCCTGGGATGGGGGCCTTTACAAAGGAGCTTGTGAAAAGAAAAAAGCCAGCTACATTACTTGTTCTCATTGAACATAATGCGATTTTTTGTGAGAAACTGCGTAGGCAATTTGCTCATGTAGCCAATGTTGTAGTGATCCATGGTTCAGCAGAAAATTTGAAGCAATATTTGACGGATTTGAATATCAAAAAAATAGATTATGTTATTTCTGGACTGCCATTTACATCGTTAAAGGCGGAAGTATCGTGTTGTATTTTAAAAAATGTGAGGGATTGTTTGTACAATGGAAAATTCATTACTTTCCAATATTCACTTGTGAAAAAATCATTTTTTCAAACCTATTTTCAGAATATTTCACATGAGAAAGTATGGATTAATATGCCACCAGCCTATGTATTGAGCTGTAGGCTAGGAAATACGAGGGTCAGCTAATGGAGCTAAAGGATCTTTTATTATTTATTGAACAATATGGCTATTTTGCTTTGTTTTTTAGTTTATGGCTAGGGATCATAGGCATGCCACTACCAGATGAAATGATTGTCATGAGTGGTGGTTTTCTATCGTCGCTAGGAAAATTGATCATATGGAAATCTTTCTTACTTACTTATTTAGGCGTTGTTTCAGGGCTTTCTCTAGGATTTATACTTGGAAAACTATTTGGTCATCGTGTACTCGATAAACTTGTGAAAAAGAAAAAGGCAAAGTACTTAACCAAATCACAAGAATTGTTAGATCAATATGGACACTTTGCATTAGTCCTGAGTTACTTTATTCCAATTGTTCGACATATCCTCCCTTACTTGGTGGGAATGAATAATATGTCTTTTAAAACATATGCCTTATTTTCCTATACAACAGGCTTTGTCTGGACATTGATTTATTTTACACTAGGTTTATTATTTGGCAGTCAAATTGAATATATTTCTTTGATTGCTACGAAATATGGTATGTACTTTGGGTTATTCATCGTGACTGTTAGCTGTATTTATTATTTTTATATACGGAAAATAATAAAATAGCTAAAATGGAGGAGCATTATGAATGGAAAATATTTGATTAATGGTGGGATTAGATGAGTAATGAAACAATTTTAATTGTAGATGATGAAAAAGAGATAAGAAATCTGATAGGCATTTATTTGAAAAATGAGGGGTTTCATGTGTTAGAGGCATGTGATGGAGAAGAGGGCTTACAGTTAGTAAAGAAGCATAAAGTACATTTAATTGTATTGGATTTAATGATGCCTAAAGTAAATGGCATTGAAATGTGTATGAAGGTAAGAGAAATAGCAGAAATGCCTATTATTATGCTAACTGCCAAATCTCAAGATATGGATAAGATTAGTGGTTTAACGATAGGTGCTGATGATTATGTGACTAAGCCCTTTAATCCGTTAGAGCTAATTGCACGTATTAAATCACAGCTCCGTCGCTATCTGAAAATGAGTGGCTTACATAGCAGCAATAGAGAGGAGCTGGAAGTTGGCGATTTACGTATCAATACAGCGACACATGAAGTTTTTGTTAACAATGAAAGAGTAAAGCTGACACCTAGGGAGTTTGCTATTTTGGAATTGCTTGTTAGTAACCCTGGCATTGTCATGAGTGCAGAGCAAATCTATGAAAAAGTTTGGAAAGAGGAAGCATTTCAATCGGAAAATACTGTAATGGTACATATTCGAAAAATTAGAGAGCGAATTGAGGCAAATCCAAGGAATCCACAATATATTAAAACCGTATGGGGAGTAGGGTATAAAGTTGAAAAAGTTCTCTAGGCTTTTAAAGTTCCCAAGGTTTCTGAAGCAAATTGGTGCGAAAATAAAAAATAATATTCAACGTAGCATTCGTATTCAACTATTTACAACGTTTTTATTATGTGCACTTGGCAGTTTTTTAGTGGCACGTGCAGTAGTGCCATTTTTTGAGAATAACAATGAGACAGTGATTGTGGATTATAGTGGTAGTATGAAGATGATGTATTATCATGCACAGGATACAGCAGCATTGGCAACCCAAGAAAATAGTGTTGAAGCATTAAGAGAATTGATCGATCAAGAAAATGGAAAAATAGAAAATGAGGACAATGCATTCAAAATTGTCGTCACAGATGAGGCAGGTAAGATCTTATATAAAACAAAGCAGGTAAAAGAGCAACAAATCGATTTGCATGAAGAAATAAGGCATGTCATGGGCTTTACAATGAATCAACCTTTTGAAAATGCCTATCATATGATCGAAACTTCTCGTGAAGAGTTTACTACATTAGTGCCACTAACTTTACAAGATAAAAATTATTACTTCTTTGTTAGTGGACTTCCACAAGGAGAAGCCATCACAAGTACGAATGAAGGTCCCATACCTTTTTTCATTGGTGTTATGTTGTTTATCGTATCATTTTTCTCGATAACAAAACGCAAAATGAATCAAATTGAGGCATTAGCAGAGKGGRTTMTKKAAATCRCAAAAGGAAATTTARCCTTTCGTATTGAGAAAAAARGMCAAGATARAAKTGCWTCMCWAACGRATAATGWWAATAAAATGGCAGGAGAAATTATGACAAGAATAGAGATGTAGAGGAAAAATGAGCAACAAAGAAACGGGCTTAATGCAGATGTTTTACGTGACCTTAGAACAACTCTTACCTCAATCATGGGTTATTTGCGTTTATTAAGAGAAGAGAAGTATGAGACAAAAGAGCAATATGACGAATATTTGAAAATAGCCTTTTCTAAATCCGAACAATTAAACAATTTAATAGACGATTTATTTGAATATACTAAGCTCACGAATGATAAAAATACTTTAATGCGACAACAAGTTTGTGTAAATGAGCTGCTCGAACAACTAATGGAGGAATTAGTACCGTTAGCAGAGGAGAAACAACGTATTTTTATAAAACATTTTCCAGAGAATCGAATTGTTGCTGCGCTGGATTCGGAAAAGATTGTACGAGTTTTTGATAATCTCCTCATCAATGCGATCAATTATAGTACTGCTGAAGGGAAAATTATGGTTTCCCTTGAAGGACAAGCACACCATGTGCGTATTTGTGTAGCGAATCAAAGTGATGCCTTTACATCGGTGGAGCTTGCTAGTTTATTTGAGAGATTTTATAAAAAAGATCAATCGAGAACAAATGTAACCGAGGGCTCAGGGCTTGGACTAGCGATTGCCAAAAGTATAGTGGAGCTTCACGGAGGAACGATTCACGCAAAATACAAAAATGAGACACTGTACTTTATTATCACATTGCCGTTAGCAGCTACATAACTGACTACAATGGAAGAATAGTAATGGCATGTTGTGTTTGTGTATGATGTGACAGCATGTCTTGCAGGGTTGCTAGGGTAGCTGTGTTTCTGATTAATAATTGGATTTCAGTATGCTTGTATTGTCGTTGAAAGTCCATAATATAATCTGCAATGATATGTAAATTATWTTGATTTTTAATCTCTACCTCAACGAAAAATGGCAGTGTTAAATCTGGCAGCTTAATACTGCCACCACGTCGAATCCAAATTGCTTCCTGCACATAGTAGCGGATCGGTAATTGGCGGTTACTAGCTATAAAAATATCCATAAAAAACTCCCTTCAGTGTCTAATTACAGCCTAATGGAAATGCATTCAGTCGTCAAAAGAAAACATGTAAAAATCTGATTGAAGATTTTTTCATGTTTTTTTTGTTTGTTTTTTGTTGAATTTGATTTGAATATGTCCGTTTTTTGGACTAATTGTAAAGGRCGTGTAAACATTAATTTAATCCATTGTAAATGATATGTACAGCTAGCTTAAAACTATTAATAATAAAGTCTGACAACAAGGAAAGGGTTGAATGGATTGGCTATCAATGTACAGGAGATGATTTTCCAATTTCTTGGAGGGTTAGGCTTATTTCTTTTCGCTATTAAATTTATGGGAGATGGCTTGCAGAAGGCTGCAGGTGATCGACTAAGAGATATTTTAGATAAATTTACAACAAACCCATTGATGGGTGTACTAGTTGGTATTGTGGTTACAGTTCTCATACAATCAAGTTCAGGTACGACCGTTATAACTGTTGGACTAGTGAGCGCAGGACTTATGAAATTGCGTCAAGCAATAGGCGTTATTATGGGAGCTAATATTGGGACAACCATCACAGCATTTATTATAGGAATAGATGTAGGTGCTTACGCATATCCAATTATGGCAGTGGGCGCGATATGCTTATTTTTCTTTAAGAWARGTTTCATTCAAAATATTGGACAAGTATTATTCGGGTTTGCAGGTTTATTTATTGGTTTAGAGCTTATGAGTGGTGGAATGAAGCCACTTAGAGATTGGCAACCATTTTTAGATTTGACTGTACAAATGTCTGATGTGCCGATTTTAGGGGTATTAGTAGGAACGATATTCACCCTGATTGTTCAATCTTCCTCAGCTACAGTAGGGATTTTACAAGGGCTTTATGCTGAAGATTTAATAACTTTACACGGGGCATTACCTGTCTTGTTTGGAGATAATATTGGTACAACGATTACAGCAATTCTAGCCGCTTTAGGTGCTTCTATTGCAGCAAAGCGAGCAGCTGCCACACATTTACTATTTAATGTMKKKSGYACAAWYAWCTTTATGMKCMYATKGGGATYMTTTRCRMACTATGTGGAATSGATTGCAGGGGTGCTCAATTTAGAGCCGAAAATGCAAATAGCCTTTGCACATGGAACGTTTAATGTCATCAATACAATCATTCAGTTACCGTTCATAGGTGTTTGGGCTTATGTCGTAACGAAACTAATTCCAGGCGAAGATTCAGTTATTGAATACAAACCAAAATTTTTGGATAAAAATTTGATTATCAAATCACCATCAGTGGCATTAGGTCAAGCAAAAATGGAAGTAGTGCGCATGGGCGAGTATAGTATTCAAGGTCTAGAAGAAACGTTAACGATTTTGAAAACGGATGATGCTAAGTTAATCGGCAAGGTCGGCCAATTGGAGGAAGCCATTAATAATTTAGACCGCAAATCAACGGAATATTTAGTGGAGCTATCAAAACAATCTCTATCAACCCATGATTCCCAAGTGCATCATGCTTTATTTGAAAATATTCGGGATATCGAACGAATTGGTGATCATGTAGAAAATATAATTGAGCTTCTGCAATACAAGGATAGTAATCGCGTTCGTTTAAGTCAACAAGCGATGCAGGAGTTAGAAGATATGTTTGTTTTTACATTAGAAACTGTGAAAATGTCTATTGAATCCCTTGATAAGCGTGATCTTTCCTTAGCACAGCAAGTGATAGAAAAAGAAAATGAAATTGATAATATGGAGAGACGTTTACGTAAGTTGCATATTAAGCGATTAAATGAAGGAGTTTGCTCAGGTTCAGCAGGTATTGTATTTGCGGATATTGTGAGTAATTTAGAAAGAATTGGTGATCATGCTTCTAACATAGCGGAAACCGTTATTGCCTAATATTAAGCTGTTCAGTGGAGATAATCTGCTGAACAGCTTTTTTATTAGGGGAAGGATAGAATTGTTAAAATGACGGATAGAATTTCAAAACTGACGGATAGAATTCTCAAACTGACGGATAGTCATAAGCTTCTATGGCTTCTAAAAAATAAGTTAGGATGGGGGATTGTACTTCGTCCTTACGATAAATAAACCATGTAGGAATATGTGCTTGCTTGTTCTTTATCTTGTGCAATGTTAATGCTTGTGTTGCCATATATTTTTCCGCAATGGCAAGTGGTAGTAAGGTAATACCTAACCCAGCAGCAACACAGCCAATAATACCGTCAAGCGTACCAAGCTCCATTCGATTTTGTGGTCGAACCCCTTCTTCATGTAACCAATGTTCCAAGATGGCTCGATAGGAACAGCCATGTCGGAATGTAATCACAGTGCTTCCCTCTAAATCCTGTAGATGCTTAATAGGTTTATGCTTGCTAGAAGTGAGAATAACAAGCTCTTCACAGACAAACTCTTTCATCATTATATTTTCTTTATAAACAGGTCCGGTAACAAATGCGCCATCTAGTTCATAGTTTTCTACCCGTTCAATATTGTACTGAGAAGGGCTTGTTAATATGGTGATATCCACTTGTTCATGTGCTTGATGAAATGTGCTTAACAGAGTTGGTAAATGCAATGCAGCAGTTGTTTCCATCGAACCAATTCGTAAAACGCCTCGTTGTTCCTCCGTTTCATGTATGATCTCAAAGGTTTTTTCATAGAGATGAAGCATTTTTAGGACTAACTCGTAGAATTGTTCTCCTTTTGGTGTTAGCCGTATCCCTCGATGTCCACGATAAAAAAAGGTTGTTTCGTAGATTGCCTCAAGACTTTGTATTTTCATAGAGATATTGGATTGTGTGTAATTAAGTGCTGTGGCAGCTTTAGAAAAGCTACCTGTTTGGACGACTGTTCGATAAATCGTTAAATCATTAATATTCATATGCCCTCCAGCTATCAATTTTATTGATACTTATTATAAAGAATTAGATCTATTTTTGATACCTAGATATTCGATATAGTGAAATAGAAGGAGTGATGATATGCACAAGCAAACCGTACGCTATTTAATCGGGGGTATTTTTGCTTTAGTTATTGCTATGGGCATCGGCCGTTTTTCGTATACGGTTATTTTACCTTATATGCAAGAAACTTTTGAATTTAGCCGAGCAACAGCAGGTTACTTAGCAACAAGTAATTACTTAGGTTATTTGGTTGGAGCCTGGGTGGCAGGTCGTTTACCAATAGGGAATAAACGTATTCTCTTTTTGCAAATTACCCTTGGTATCAGCATTTTAACAACAGCCTTCATGGGCTTTACAAATGTAATCATCATTTGGTATTTATTACGATTTATCTCGGGTGTTGTGAGTGCTTTTATTTTTGTTGTTATAACAAGCCTTATACTAGACCAGTTAGCCAGCAGTAGTCATATGCATCTATCGGGGCTGTTCTATAGTGGGGTGGGAATAGGGATTGCATTAAGTGCGGTAATTGTTTCACCAATCCAAGCTGTTTTCCATTGGAATGGAACTTGGATCGTATTAGCTTTATTTAGTATTGTATTGTTTGTCTTGATTGTACTATTCATTAAGCCTATTACACCAAGTAAACAACTAGTGGAAAGCCAGATAATTTCACAGAAAACGCCTCCTCAGTCTTGGATGAAATGGTTAATCATCGCTTATAGCTTAGAGGGGCTTGGCTATATTGTCACAGGCACATTTATTGTATCAATTGCACAGGAGTCGACAAGCTTTCATGGAGATGCAGCCTTTGTATGGTTTGTTGTGGGTGTTGCAGCAATTCCCTCATGTATCGTTTGGTCTAAGCTAGCACAGCGTTATGGCTATGTGAAAATTTTACTCATCTCTATGCTACTGCAAGCGATAGGTATTGTTTTACCTGCGCTAGCTACAAATTCGATGACCCTTTATGCTAGTGCCTTCATTTTTGGGGCAACCTTTATGGGAATTACAACTGTTTGTACAACATTAGCGAGGAAACTTGCACCAGTTAATAGTCATCAAATGATAGGTTATTTAACGGCTGGCTATGCGCTCGGACAAATGATTGGTCCATCCATTGCAGGCACACTTGCAAGTTACACAAATAGCTATCAGTATGCCTTAGTTGGGGCTTCCTTAGTAGTAATGCTGGGAGGATTATGTTTAATAGGAGGCGTAAAATATGATAGAAGCAACTAAAAAAAGTAAGTAAGGCATAGTGCGCCTTACTTACTTTGAAATTAATGGATATCTCGTTTCTTAAAGTTACCACCACGAACTTCTGACACATCAGAAATGACTACAAAAGCGCCTTCGTCGATGTCTTTAATAATCGAAACTAATTTATTTTCTTCCATACGGTTAATGACACAGTTTAAGATTTCTGTTGGTTCATTGGAGAAACCACCACGTCCATGTGTATAGGTAACACCACGTCCTAAGCGGGCTTGGATAGCGTCTCCAATCTCCTCGGATTTTCCACTAACAACACGAACTTCTTTTGATTTTTCTAAACCAACTTGGATAATATCGATAACATTTTTGGCAATATAGTAAGTTAACGCTGAGTAGAGAGCACTCTCTAAGCCAAAGATAAAGCTTGCCCCTAAGAAAATAAAGGCATTGATAAATAATATAATATCGCCGACTGAAAATGGAATTTTACGTGATAATAGTACAGCTAAAACCTCTGAGCCATCTAAAGCGCCACCATTTCGTAGGACAATTCCAATACCCACACCAAGGAGCATACCACCAGATAAGACAATTAGGAGGGGATCATTTGGGCCTAAAATGGTTTTGACGTCATGTAAAAGCACTGTAGAAATCGATAATGCTGCAATACCAGCACTACTCATTAAGGCAAAGGTTTTTCCAACTTGCTTGTAGCCGATATAAATGAACGGAATATTTAATACAAAGAGCAGTACGCCTAACGGGATACCAAAGAGGTGCGCACCCATAATACTAAGACCTGTTACACCGCCATCAATGACAGCATTCGGAATTAACACGGCCTCTAGTCCGTATGCAGCTATAACTGCCCCAATAATGATCATAATTAATTTTCGTATATTTTCTAGTGACTTTCCTTTTTTCATAAATCTTCTCCATTTCTCTACGTCAATAGTACCTAAGGCTTTGGAATAATATTTAAAGCAATTGTTTTAGTCTCCAAACCTTTATTTGAGTCGGTCATATTATAGTATTTAGTTAATAAATCGTTTAATTCATTTTCAAAGTTTTTGAATTGATCGTCCGTTAACGTTAAGTCGATTAAAGAAAAAGTTGCTAAATCTGTTGTGCTTTCTTTTTCATCAAGTGAATGCAAGTAATTTTGATATTGAGATAGTAAAGCCAATTGATAGTAGGAAATATAATTTAATTTTTGCTTGGTTGTGAGTTGAGTCCAATCCTCCTTACTAAGTTTTGCTGCTCCTTCATTTAATGCATAAAACTTCTCTGTAACAGAACGAACTTTTCGCTCTTTCACAATTTTTATGATATTTTCATCGACTAAAATTTGGATATGACGATATAGAGTGGCTTGTGGTACATCTTTAATGACAGAAATCATCTCCAATGTGCTCAAACCCTCTTCTTTATTGTGCATCAGAGCTTGTAAAATTTTCATTCTCACAGGGTGCATTAATACCTCTGCTTTATTACGCATAAACCGATCCTCCTACCAGAAAATGAGATAGTATCAAGGGAAGCAATCAAATGTTATCAATTTGAGAACATTATCAAAAAATATACTATAGCGTTTTTTTAAAGATGTACAGTAAAAAGGTAATGAAATTTTTTCATTCTTTTGTTATCATTATTGATAATGATAATGAAAGGGGTTATAAAAATGAAATTACACTATGGTTTTGAAGACTTAAATCAAATTGATTGGGTAAGCATACTACCAATTCTTTTACCATTTGTACTCGTAGGTTTTTTACTTATCACTGTTGCACTAATAGATTTATATAAACATAGAGATAGCAGAGAAAACATACTAATGTGGGCCATTATTATTTTGTTCTTTAATACAATTGGTTCTGTTCTATATTTCGTGATGGGAAGAAAGGATGTCAATAAACGTGCGCTTAGAAATTAATAATATTACGAAAAAATTTAAACAGAAAACGGCAGTAAGTAGTTTTTCAATGGTTATAGATTCGAATGAATGTGTAGGGCTTATTGGACCAAACGGGGCAGGGAAATCTACATTAATTCAGATTATTGCTGATATTCTTTATGCAGATGAAGGGGACATTGTACTTGATGGGCAAAAAATTTCAAAGATGAAAAATCATATTGGTTATTTACCACAGTACCCTAATTTCTTCTCGTGGATGACCGCATCTGAAACTTTAGCCTTTATGGGGACACTTTCGGGTATTTCGAAAAATCAATTACAAAAAGACATCCCAATTCTTCTGGAAAAGGTAGGCTTAGGGAAAGAAGCACATGCTCATGTTGGAACATTTTCAGGAGGTATGAAACAGCGTCTTGGAATCGCACAAGCTTTATTACACAGGCCAGCTTTCATCATTATGGATGAACCAGTTTCAGCCCTAGATCCAATTGGTAGACGTGAAGTGCTGAATCTATTAAAAGACATAAAAAAAGAAACGACCATACTACTTTCTACACATATTTTAGGCGATGCGGAGGAAGTTTGTGAGCGCTTTGTGGTCATTAAAAATGGTTACAAAATAGAAGATGCAACAAAATTAGAGTTACTTAATCGCTATCAAGATTCAGCTATCTTTTTAGCGGTTCAAAAGAAAGATGTTAAGTGGCTAACAACGATTGAACATTTACCTTATGTAAAGAGAATCGAAAATTGTGGGGATGGTTTTAAAGTATATGTCAATCATTTGGAAGAGGACGCCCATCGATTGCTACAGTACGGATTGGATTCAAATGTACTATTTACAAAGTTTGATCTTGGCCTTCAAGAAAGCTTAGAAGAAATATTTTTAGAATTGGTGGTGTAATTTGAAGTGAATACGTTTATAGCACTAAGTAAAAAAGAAATGAATCAAATGACAAAGGAATATAAAGTCGTTTGGCTACCAATCGTCTATATCCTCCTAGGTTTAACTCAGCCGATTATGATGTATTTCTTGCCTGCTATTTTACAATCAATGGGTGGTATAGAAGGGATTATAATTGATCCAACAATGGCAAAGCCAGGAGGAGAAGAAGTGCTTGCTTCAACCCTTAATTCGCAATTTGATCAATTAGGTATAATCATCCTTGCTATTGCAACGATGGGTATTATTCAAGGAGAAAAAGCGAATGGAATGATGGCCTTCATTTTAACAAGGCCAGTATCAATCACATCCTACTTAAACAGTAAACTCCTTACTCATTTTATTTTAGCCGTCCTATGTATTTCGCTTGGCTATGCAATGTCCCTTGGCTATACATCTTATTTATTTACCTCTGTACCGATAATGCGCGCATTGATAGCTTTAGCATTTTATTGTATTTGGCTGTTGTTCATCATTACATTTGTTGCCATGATGAGTACATTTTTTAATAGTACACCATTTATTGCTTTAATTAGTATTGGTGTCTTATTTATTTGTCGTTTTTGTGCTGGTTTACATCCATTCTTAGATGTCATAAATCCAGCTAGTAATAGTTTGTATGCTACAACGATAATCATGACAGGTGACATAGAAAAATGGTATAGCTTTAATATAATTGTCACACTGTTACTTGTACTATCCATGATGGCTATCATGCATCATTTTATTGCCAAAAAGAAATTTTAATATGGAGGAAATCCTCGACAAATGAATGTAAAAGTAAATCGAAGAAGCAAAATTCCATATTATCAACAACTCACACAGCAGTTGCTTTTATCCATAGCGACTGGAAGCTTAAAAAAGGGGGAACATTTGCCTTCAATTCGCCAGCTAGCAGCACAAACAAACCTCAATCTGCATACAGTTCATAAAAGCTACAAAGAGCTTCAAAAAAAGGGGATCATCACCATTAAGCCTCAGTCTAGAGCATTTATTATCGTAGATCCTAATAAAGCAACGACTATTTCATGTCACCAAATAGCTATGAAAGTGGAGCAATTATTGATAGAGGCTTATATTTTAGGCATGAAAAAATCTCAACTAAAAGAAATGTTTTATGACATTTTACAAAAGTATTATACGGAGAGTGAAAGAGATGGCTACTGATAACCTAGTAACCATCTCTTACTATTTTTATTAAATTAAATTAAAAACACAGCAACTATCGTTGTCACAATCAGTCCAATGACTACAGGAATTAAATTTCGTCTTGCCAGTTCAAATGGGCTGACATTACAAATAGCAGCTGCTGGGATTAATGCCCAAGGAATTAGTGTACCACCACCAACCCAAATCGCTGTGATTTGCCCTAAAGCTGTTAAAGTTGCTGTTCCATCACCAATAGCATTCCCGAATAGACTACCAACCGAACCTGCTAAAGAAATTCCGGAGAAGCCCGAACCATCTAACCCAGTAATGGCACCAACAACTGCCAATGTAACAACAGCAATTTCCTTTGTTAACGGAACTATTGCTGCAAGACCGACACCCAGATCATTGACAATACCGTGTGAAGTAGCGGGGAGGTGATCTCCAAGAATTTGTGTAAAGCCAGCATCTCCAAGATAGAAGAAAGCAGCAATTGGAATTACGGGTCCGAAGACTTTAAAGCCGAATTGAAATCCTTGAATCAAATAACTTGTTGTCTTTTCTAATCCCGCTGATTTATGAGCAACCATACTAAGCAACAATAAAATAAAAACAGAGGTTCCACCGATCAAAGCCGTTGCATCGCCGCCCGTTAAATTGAATACTGACATAGCGATAACGTCTAAGATAAAGGCAATAGGAATAAGTACGGCGAAGAATCGTTTTTGCCCAATTGACAGTAAGTTTTCCGCAGTTTCTTGTTCACCCTCCTCCTCCTCATTGTTGCCAGTATTTAAAAGTAGCGTTCCTCGTTTCATATCACGTCTTAAAAAAATATAAGCAACAATTGTCGTTACAACGCCCATTGTGATAACAAGCGGAATACTGGCTGAAACAACATCTCCAACAGGGATACCAGCAGCATCAGCCGTTAATTTTGGAGCCCCTTGAATGACAAAATCACTCGATAATGCAATACCATGCCCAAATAAGTTCATGGCCATGGCAACCCCCAGTGCTGGGAGGCCCGCCCGAATCGCAACAGGCAAGAGCACGGCTCCTAATAGCGCTACTGCAGGTGATGGCCAGAAAAACCAAGAAATAAACATCATTAAAAGTCCAATCGTCCAATAAGCGAGTGCGGGTGTTTTAATGATCTTTGTGAAAGGGGCCACCATAACCTCATTAATACCTGAAGACATCATGACCCGACTCATCGCCACGATAATCGAAATAATAAGAATCGTTGATAGCAGCTCAGTTATGGCATAAATAAAGCTGTTAAACACACCACTTATGGAAGAAGTAAAATCACCAGTTGCAACAATCGCTAGCATAAAGATGCCTACTACACAAATGAGGGTGGTATCGCGACGTTTAACCATAAATCCGATGATGAGCACAATAAAAACCACGTAAATCCAATGGAGAGCTGTGAATTCAATCCCCATACGTTTCCCCCTCAATATTCTGATTCTATAGAATATGAAGAGAAAAAAAGATGGTGATGATTTTAAAAAATTTTGATCCTGGTGAAAAGCAGTCTGAATTAATGGGTAATTAAAATAAATTATTTGATGTAGATCAAGTAATCATAAAAGGAGAGGAATTAGAGCTTGCCATTAAAAATGAAAGTTGAATTAAACGAGTAAAGGTGAAGCAATAATCAGTTCTATTGACTTTATAGTCTTAACAATTTATTATATAGACCAGTCATTATAATTTCGGAGGGGAAAATGTCTAGAAATCAAGAAAGTAAAATGAAAATTTTATCAACCGCGTCAACACTGTTTCAAAAACAAGGGTACCATGCTACTGGATTAAATCAAATTATTAAAGAGTCGGGTTGTCCAAAAGGTTCGCTTTATTATTATTTTCCTGAAGGCAAGGAGCAATTAGCGACAGAGGCAATTAATCGAACAAAAGATTTTGCTGCTCAAGAGTTGAGAAATTTATTTTCACAGCATGATGATGTAATAAAAGCTTTAGAGTGTTTTTTTGGGCAATGTTTAAGTTTCAATCCAAAAATTGCACATGATGGAATTCCACTAGCACTTATTTCTTTGGAAACTTGGCATATGAGTGAGCAACTTCGTTTAGCATGCAAGAATGCCTATGAAGAACTTATCATGATATTAAGAGAAAAGTTTATCCAATCAAATTGGCCCCCTGAGGAAGCTACAGAAATGGCGTATTTAGTCTTTAGCATGATAGAAGGTGGCAGTATTTTCGTACTCACTTACAAATCAAATGAGTCACTTAAAAGAATCTGTAAAAGTATCATAGAATTAATAAAGTTAAAGCAAAAGGAAATTCGCAGAAAACTTAGAAATGAGCTTTAAGATCTCGTAAAGTTCGAAAGGAGGAAGTTGGTAAATGCCATTGGATAACATTTCAAGTAACTTATAGTACAAAATAAGGAGTGCTTGATATTTGCTAAAATCATATATTCATTCATTTTTAAACTCAAAAGAAGAGGGGTTTAGTGGAAATATCTTAGTGGTTGATCAAGGAGAAACAATATATAAAGAATCATTTGGAAAAGCTAATTATGAATGGGATATACCAAATACAGCTATTACAAAGTTCCGTATTGGATCTGTAACTAAAATCTTTACTACCATTGCAATTTTAATGCTAGTTGAAGAGCAAAAGTTACAGTTACATAATACTGTGGATAATTTTATTCCTAATTTTCCAAAAGGTAACCAAATTATGATCGAACATCTATTAACGCATACATCTGGCATTGGTAATATTACTGATCAACCTGATTTTTTATTAAAATCTTATCAACTACAATCACCAGATGATTTAATAAATTGGATTATTTCTTGTTCATTCAAATCTATACCAGGGAAAGAGTTTAATTATTCTAATTCAGGATACATTGTATTAGGTAAGATTATAGAAATGACAAGTGGTTTAAGTTATGAAGAGTTTCTTAAACAAAAGATTCTTCAGCCTCTATCTATGTTAAATACTGGTCTTGATTATAACGTGGCTATTCAAAAGTATAAAGCAAGCGGTTATGAGTTAGAAAAAAATAATATTTATCATGCTAGTTTCATCAATATGTCTAACACCTATTCTGCTGGTGGGTTATTTTCTACAGTAGAAGATTTACAATTACTTGATGATGCAATAAAAAATAATTGTTTACTATCGAAAAATATAACAACTCAGATGCTTTCATCAGGTCGTTTTGGCCATGGATATGGATGGAACATTACTAAGACAAAAAAGAATAATGCGCTCATTTTTCATCATGGCGGGATTAATGGTTTTACTTCCTCCTATTTAAGGTTGATAGAAAGTGACGCAACAATTATTGTTTTAAGTAATATATCTACGTTGTTAACATCAACTGTTGCCAATCAAATTGTAAGTTATATAGAGAATAGAGACTAGGGGTACAGACTCTTTTTCATATGAGAAGAAACATGATTACGGCTTAGGAGTTATTCCTAAGTCTTTTTGAAATAGTATAATTAAAAGGTTGCATTCGGTACGCAAAGTGCTGGTAAGCCCATATAAATTGCAACAGAGAAGATTAGTGGTTCATATAGCGCAACAGTTGTTAATGGAAGAAACAGGGATATACATCGTCAACTCATAACAAATCACTTTAAGATGAATGGCATACAAATTGTTAGACAATAACTAGCAGTTTGTGTGCATTTTTTATAGGTTATTATTGAGTAACTCATATCGCAAATTATCTCCATATACCGGTCTGATCAACTTAACACCATCTTTTTTGCATTTATAAATTTTCTCTTAAAAGGTACTTCATATTATTTAGTTACCTACCCAAAACAAGATATTTGAAAGAAATGAGTTTATAGATTAAAATACTTTTATAGATTATCGATAATCTATAATCCATAATATATAACGCTTTTAGCTAATCACCCTATACACTGAACTATGTTAAAATAAAAAGATATAAATTTATTGGAGTGGTTTAATGGGGTTTGATGAAAATTCAATTTCAAAAAAAACAATTTCTGAGCAAATAGCTGAACGATTATTATTCCGCATATTTTCTGGTTACTATGAACAAGGTCAGCGCTTAATAGAGGCAGAAATTGCAAAGGAGTTACAAGTAAGTCATGCACCTGTCCGTGAGGCTCTATATCTTTTACAAAAAGATGGTGTAGTTGAAAAAGTACAACATAAAGGTGTAAGAGTGAAGATTATAACGGATCAGGAATTAAAGGATTATTTGGAAGCGCTTTATCATCTATTGGATATTGCACTAACCAAGTGTGAATCTAAATGGACTGCCGATTTGCAAAATGAACTATTATTTCGATTTGAAGCTATGAAACAAAGAAAGTCTGCTGAAAATATTTATGAATATGTTGTTTCGTTTGCCCACTTGTTACAATTGTTTTTTGATGTTACAGGAAATATTGCTATGCTACGATTCTTTAAAGAAACAATATTTGTTACAAATGTAGCTGCACAAACAAAATGGAAGATGAATCTAGTTGAATCCTATCATATGTCCATCAATACTTTTATCAAGTGTATAGAAGTGTCGGATTTTGATCATGCACGAGTAGCTATTAAGGATGTTATTTTATGGTACCAATTTAAATAATTTTATGGGGGTAACATAAATGAAAGCTGCAGTTTGGCATGGTGTGAAAGATATTAGAGTTGAAGAGGTTGAATTACGCGCTTTAAGAGAAGAAGAAGTGAAAGTAAAAGTAGCGTGGGCTGGTATTTGTGGAAGTGATTTGCATGAATACGAAGAAGGTCCGGTTTTCGTACCAGTTAATGAAAAAGCTGAATTAACAGGTGAAGTTGCCCCACTTACAATGGGACATGAATTTGCTGGTATCATCGAAGAAGTTGGCTCTAAGGTTACTGACTTTAAGGCTGGGGACCGAGTTGTCATCAACCCTACATTAACATATAGAAATAAACATGAAGAAGTCGATCGTTATGATGGATTTAACTTCATCGGTTTACATGGAAACGGTGGATTTGCGGAATATGTTAATGTCCCTGTAACGAATATACATCGTTTAGCAGATAACTTAACATTACAAGATGGTGCACTGGTAGAACCAATGGCTGTTGCTGTACAAGCTGTTAAAGATGCTGGGGTTACATTAGGTGATTCTGTTGCTGTATTTGGAGCTGGACCAATTGGATTATTAACAGTAATCGCTGCAAAAGCATCAGGTGCTAGTAAAGTTATCGTATTAGATTTATCCGATGATCGATTAGAAAAGGCAAAAGAATTAGGTGCAACCCATGCTATTAATTCAGGTAAAGAAAATCCTGTACAAGCAGTTCGTGCGATTGTTGCAGATGGGGTTGATGTATCCTTTGAGGTGGCAGGAGTTGCTCCTACCTTTAAACAAGCAATTGATGTAACAAAACCTCGTGGTAACATGATGATTGTTTCGATTTTTGCAAGACCAATCGAATGGAATCCAATGCAACTTACAAACACAGGTGTTAATGTATTATCATCCATTGTTTATACACCGTCAATTTTCCAAAGAACAATTGATGCAATGAGCGCTGGTCAACTAAATCCACAAGGGATCATCACAAGTCAAATTGACCTAGATGAGATTGTTGAAAAAGGATTCAAAACGTTAACAAATGACAAAACACAATCTAAAATTTTAGTCGAAATAAGCGGAGAAAAATAAAATTGAGAGGAGTATGGCTGATGACAGCCATGCTCTTTTTTTATAGTCTGGAGGAGTATGGAGCTTAAGAAAAAATGACAAAAGGAATCGAGAATGAACTTCTCGACTCTTTCAGTAACTTAATCTCTTTCCCTAGCTCTCTGTGTGTCTCTAATATTCTTTTGAACCGTGATGGATGCAAATAAACTTAGAACAAATGACATACCATAGAACCCTTTTTCGCTTAAAACAATACTTCCAGCATTATATAACCCAATGCCCATTAATGAAATAGATACAATAAGTGCAACCCAGCTAATACCATAATAAATACTAGTAACTGGTATTCCCTCTTCTTTATCTCTTACTGCTTTTTGTAAGGATATTGCTGAATAGAGTCCAAATATTAAAACAGCTAGGTAATATCCTTTTTCGTTTAGTTGCATCGTTGCATTAAACAAGCCTATAAAATATGCCGTAACACCTACTAACAATGCGCCCCAGGAAGCCCCCTTGAAAGCAGCAGTTGGTTCCCCCTCTTTTCTTTCTACTTTAACTTTCGGATTAGGCTGCTTTTCCTTATCTAATGAAGACTCATTTTGATTAGACAATATCTTTCTCCTCCTTCTATCACTGTATAAAAACATTCTATCATTCTACAGGGAGGTTATGAGAATAGAAATTTTTCTAAATCTCGCTCTTCAATAATAATTTGGCTGTTATTTTTACTGGAATATAGAGTTAATATGGCTTTCTCAAATCTGAAAGCACTCTTATCATTCCTTGGTAAAATTGTGTTCTACACCGAGAACATTTTTTTGCTGTGATTTGCTGTAATTATTTTGAACAGATAAGAGCTAGGTGTATAACTTTTTTTCATATTATTCAAATAGACAGCTGAATATGTTAGGTGTATATGTCTGCCTGTTATTGCTATGTCTACCGCTTATTACGATTCGTGCCACCGATGAAAAAATAATTGAAATGGTTGATAAAGCTGTGAATACCACCGTTTATAGATTTAATTAAATCGCTAGTCCGATCACTTAGAAAGTGATTGCGCCACTGTAACCAACTTTTTTACTCCTTCTCTTAGCTGTTTTTCGTTTGCATAGGAATAGCTTAAACGTATCCAGGAGGATAGTTGTTTTAATGGATCACAAACTTGACCTGGCACAAAGGAGATCGATTGTGCGATGCTTCTAGATAATAATAATTCAGTTGGAAGATCGTCTGGGAGCTGTACCCATAAATTTAGACCGCCTTTTGGACTGTTCCATCGCCAGCCTGTTACAGCTAGCTCTTCCTCCATAATTTCCTTTCGAATCTGTAGGGCAATCCGGATTTTCTCCAAATGTTGTTGCAATCTTAGTGAGGAGAAGTAATGGAGAAAAATTTTTTGATTGAGAAGTGGGGAGCCATTATCAGCTAGCGATTTTTCTGTTAATAGTGATTTCATTAATGATGATGGACAAATAACAGTTGCAATTCTCAAACCAGGAGAGATGTATTTGCAAAAGCTTCGGATATAAATGACTGTCCCAACACTATCAAATGTGTAAATTGGAGCTGGTGGGGCTTGGTCAAAATAAATGTCGTGATAGGCATCGTCTTCTATTATTAGAAACCGATAGTGCTCAGCTAATTCCACTAATCTTTTGCGCTGCTCAACAGAAACCGTATAACCAGTTGGATTATGGAAGGTAGGGTTGAGATAAAATAGGCGTGGCTTGTATTTTTTAATATAGTATTCGACCTGTTCTAAATCGTAGCCCTCAGGGTGGATATCCACCGTAACAATCTGAGCTCCTTGTGCTTTAAAGATATCAATCGCAGCACTATAGCTTGGACGTTCAAATAAAACGACGTCTCTTGGCTTAATAAAAGCTTGAGCAATTAAGTGAATGGCTTGCTGTGAGCCAGATGTTATTAACAGTTCATCTGGACTCAAATGTGTTTTATAGTGGTTGATAAAATATTGGGTCAGTGTCTCACGTAGCTCTAAATCACCCTGTACCGTTGAGTAGGTTGCCAGTACTTTCGGATATAGGTCAAACACTTCCTTCACGTAATTTGAAAAATAGTGATTAGGCAAAAGATTAGGATCAATCAATGCCTGAGAAAAATGATAGGAAACAGATGGCTGATGGATTTCGGATAAATGATTTTTTTTTACGTATGCTGAAACAATGGGATTGTCCTGATCTAAACATTCAATATATTTTGTTACAATTGATTGGACAAAATAGCCTGATTTATCTTTTACATAAACTTTGTCATGCTGTTTTAATAGTTGATAAGCTTTTAATACCGTTAGCCGATGGACATTCATTTCAGATGCTAATTGCCGGACGGAGGGAAGCTTTTCATGTTCTTTCCATTCTTTACGCTCTATTCGGTGCAGTACATCATCATAGACTTTCTTAAAAAGATAATCTTCATTTTGATTTGCTTTGCCCACATCGATTCCTCCTATTCAAACCGATTGTACCACGAACCAAATTGATCTGTTCTATCCTTTTTAATCTGTTCTATCCTACTTCTTTTATGATAGAAAAAGAGGAGGAGTTTGATATGGTAATGATTAATTATTTATTTATGTGTTTGATTTTTGKGACAACATTTTTAGCAATTAAAGTTGWTRTTGATGCAGGAGTTCCTCCGTTTTTATCAGCTGGTCTTCGTTTTTTCATTGCCGGTTTACTACTATTTAGTTTTATGGTTTGGCGCGAAAAAACGACAATCCGGTTATTATTTCGAAAAGAAATGTTTTTTACAGGAGTGGCCTTAACCTTTGGAACGTTTGCCACATTATATTGGGCAGAACAGTATGTGACATCTGGAATCGCAGCTGTCTTATCTGCTACAGGTCCAATGATGATTATTGTTATTCAGACATTTATATTGAAGCAAAAAGGAGACCGAAAATCATTTATTGGTTGTGTTGTCGGAGTCATTGGTGTTACCTTCTTAATCTTACCTAGTTTTGCAATTGAGATTAGTCCCTTCTGGATGGTTGGTTGTTTCGCTATTATTTTAGGTGAAGTTTTCTATGCATCTGGAACAATTTATACGAAGCATGTCATCCAAAAATTTGGAACAACATCTCCAATTGCTTTAAATGCAGCACAAATGATGCATGGAGGGATTTTATTAATCATTTTGTCACTTTTTACTGAGAACATTCAGCTTCATTATCTTTTAAGTCCAGCTTCAATTGGTTCTCTTTTTTATTTGATTATTTTTGGTTCAATGATTGGTCACAGCATTTATTATTGGCTTGTGTCACGAACAAATCCTGTTTTTCCGTCCACATGGCTGTATATTTCACCAGTAATTGCCGTTATATTAGGTGTTACCTTCTATCATGAATATATTTCGTGGTTAACAGGAATAGGTACGCTGACGATTATTGTTGGAACGATTCTAGTCAATTTTGAAACATTGAGAGAGTTGCTTTGGCGGAAGAGGACCGTTCTTCAGGATGTAAAAGAATAATAAAATCTAATCATAAAGGGGAAGAAATGATGAAAATTTCTAGGGGAGTAGAGATTCTGGAGCTTAAATTTAACGGAGCCTTCATTCATCCAACGCTTTTATGGGATCAGGAGATGGCTGTTTTAATTGATACTGGATGTTCAGGTCAAATGGAAGATTTACGTAAGGCAATGGAAGAGGTAGGCGTGTCGTTCAACCAATTAAAAGTTGTGATTTTGACACATCAGGATATCGATCATATAGGCAGTCTTCCTGAAATATTGCAAAATTGCGGTAGTGATATAAAAATTTATGCGCACGAACTAGATAAGCCTTATATTCAGGGGGATTTACCGCTTTTGAAAGACGGGCACATAGAGAATCCACCCAAGGGGAAAGTGGATGAGACCTTGAAAGACGGTCAAGAACTACCATATTGTGGAGGAATACGAGTTATCCATACGCCAGGACATACGCCTGGCCATATTAGTTTATATTTGAAGCAAAGTAAAACGCTTGTTGCCGGCGATTCGATGTATAGTGTAAATGGTACACTGGGAGGGATTCATGTTCCAACCACTTTAGATATAGAGGTTGCTCAACAATCTTTAAAAAAATATGTAGACCTAGACATTGAATCGGTGATTTGTTATCACGGAGGATTATGCACGGTGGATATTAAAGAGCAGATTCAAAAGCTTTGAATCTTAAAAATAATGATTAAAGATGAAATTTCCTTAGAAAACCAAATGTTTAGAGGCTCGCTCGAACCGTAACAGGCAAGAGTACAGCCCTCCAACGCTTGTAAAACTTCTGTTTTATTGTGAGCCAGCTCATGTTATAATGAGGCACTTAAGATACTTAAGCTCTTTTTTTAACGGATGCCAAGAAAAGCCTCCGCGGAACGATTAAATATGGAGGTGTAAGGAAATGAATAAACGTTGGACGATTGGTGAAATTCAGAAATTTGTTGAGAACAATTCAGAAAGTAAGTTGCTAACGACTGAATACCATGGTTTTTCTCAAAAGCTACTATTTAAATGTGCATGTGGTACTAACTTTGAAAAAACATTTACGAAATTTAAAAATAAAAACCAACGAAAATGTGATGTATGCCAACCGCCAAAAGAGTCACGTTAAACGTTTGCGGCCGTTCTAATACTATTAGTGAACATTAAAAACATCTCACTTCTATGTTCTTTATAGAGGGGGGTGTTTTTTTTGATTGGATTATTACAGTATAAGATTTATGCTGAAGGAAATTGAGAAAAAACATTCAATTTAACATTCTTTATTAATGAAATACAAAGATAAAAGCCAAACCCTTGATACATGTGGGTTTTGGCTTTTTTATCATTTTTAAAAATTAGGTTTTCCTCTACGAGAGGATACATTATTAACGAAAAAAAGATTGTAAAATAACAATCTGTGATATATATTGGAGATTATGATTTTTTTCGACATCTCAAAATCATAAACAAAATTTCATCAATAGACAAGTTTTGAGAGGGAAGTGAATAATCAAGATGTATCTTTATCCCCTATTAGTAGTGATTGCAGCTAGTAGTTTTGGTATCGTTTCAACTATTATAAAACTGGCAATGCGTAGTGGCTTTTCTGTATCTGAGGCAGTTACAAGTCAGTTTTTTATCGGCTTTTGTATAGCAGTATGTATTTCCTTAGTTACAAATAGATCAAATTTTAGCTTTAAAGGCGTTAAAATCCTTCTGTTTGCAGGCATGTTAACAGGGTTAACAAATATTTTATATGGTCATTCTTTAAACTTTTTGCCTGCTTCCTTGGCAGTAGTATTACTGTTCCAATTTACATGGATTGGTATGCTGATTTCTTGTATCACAAAACGGCAATTTCCAAGTAGAATAGAATTCATCTCTTTAATTATATTAGTAGCTGGAACCATACCAGCTGCAGGTATAATTGATGTTGATTTGTCTCAAATACCTTTTCAAGGGTGGTTATGGGGTTTAGCAGCTGCTCTTTGTTACTCCTTATTTTTATATGTAAACGGAAAGACAACCGCAAGTATGACAACCTCTAATCGCTTAGTATTGGTTTCTTTCTTCGCTTTCATGACGACTGCGGCTTTTCAGTCTCCAGAAATTATTTGGAATGGCACTTTGTTTAACGAAGGACTGTGGATTTATGGTTTAGCATTGGGGTTATTTGGCATGATTATACCAGTTTTCTTATTCACAATTGCAGTGCCTAAAGTGGGATTAGGTATGTCATCCATATTGAGTGCTGTTGAATTGCCAATCGCGGTGATGGTATCAGTTATCCTCTTAAGCGAAACGGTTACAACTTTGCAGATAGCAGGTATTGTCATAATCGTTATCGGTATCAGTTTACCAACTTTGCTTGATAAAGATGGATTATTAAAAAATGTAAAAGCTAAATACAGAAAATCTGACAAAGTAGCAAAAGGATCTTCGATTTGAAGATCCTTTTTTTCATGTCAATTAAGCAATGTCATAGCAAAAGAATCATTAGGTCCTTTCTGTATTTATTTAATGACGTACTATTTTTTTGTTCATACGCTGTTCATATTGTTGTCATAGGCAGTACACCTTCATTGTATAAGCTATCCTTAGCGGTTTATGAAAGTAGCCGAGATAGATTGATAGGGAGAAGAGTATGAAAGGGAGGTGTGGCACGAGAAGAAAGGAAAACACAGTTATCGCTTGCTGTTCTATACCCTCGTGCCAAAATAATGAAAAAAACGATAACCTTTATAAGTAGAATAGTAGTAGGTTTAATTATAGCCATATTACTTTTATTAGCGGTTGTTTTCCTTGTTGATATTGTTTGTAGCAAAATGGAGCAAGGAAAACTAGAAACTTATGGTCAGTCTGTCACCGTAGATGGGAAAAAAATGAATGTCTTTATCCAGGGAGAAGGAGAAGAAACCGTCGTACTCTTACCTGGTTATGGAACAGCAGCACCAGCACTTGATTTTCAACTACTAGTAGATGAATTATCTCCATTTTACAAGGTTGTGGTCATTGAGCCTTTTGGTTATGGATTAAGTGCTCTTACGGAAAAAGAAAGAAGCACTGAGAATATTGTTAGTGAAATCCATGAAGCATTACAGCGTCTTCAAATTGAGCGTTATATTCTAATGGGTCACTCCATTTCTGGCCTTTACGGATTGGATTATGTGAACAAATATCCAAAAGAAGTAAGTGCATTTGTCGGGCTGGAAAGTAGTGTTCCGACAATAAGTGAAAGTAAGATTGAACCTTCAGTAATAACTACTTTAAAACTACTAAAAAAATCAGGTTTAGCTAGATTGCAGGTGAAGCTTAGTGATGACCCATATGTCGAACTACCCTATGATGAGAAAACAAAAGAACAACTGAAAATTCTTAAGCACAAAAATATGTATAATCTCAGCCAGTTAAATGAAGCTGAAATGATGTATGCTAACTTTAAAGCGGCTGAAAGTTTAATATTCCCTAAAAATCTTCCAGTTATTTTGTTTTTACAAGAGAAGCATCCAGTAACGGACAGATGGATACCAGAGCATAAAAAACAAATAGCTAATTCTGTCCATGGGAAAGTGATGACATTTGAAGGGGATCATTTCTTATATCGTACAAAAGCAAAAGAAATCGTTGAAGACTTTAGAGAATTTATGAAAGAGATAAAGTGAATGTTCTAAGAAAGATTTTTCATTTCTAAATGGAAAAAAACAGATTTAATTATTGTATTGCTTAATAGTGAAGTATTTAGTGCGTATGAGCAGCAAGCATATTATTATAGACCTAATTATTAACAAATAACCAGGCGCTCAAATGAGAACCTGGTCTTTTTTTGTGAACCATATGTTTTAATCCCAATGTTTAGATCTCAGAGCGGAAGTTATTTCCAAGGTTGCTACCCAAACCAAAATAATGACGAAAATTATAAATTAGTGGACTCCATTTATTTGGATCAATATGATTTTCGTCAATAATTATTTCTTCGTGGGCATGTACTTGTGTCGTTTGGGTCTCAACGATAGCAAAATTAGGAGAATAATCTGGAATACGTATATGTTTTACCTTTGCTTCGATTTGAATAGGACACTCCATAATTCGAGTAGGAATAACCGTTGTAGACCCAATAGGTGTTAAGCAACTAATATCACATTTCTCTTTTCTAAATGTAAAACCGATCTGTTTCTTAAAATCTGGAACTGGATTTTTTCCTGTGTAAGGAGCTAACTGTTCCACGTTTTCCCAGAGAGAGGGGTCTGGGATATTTATGACACATTCAGGATGATGTTCTAAGTTTTCAATTGCCTTTCCTCCAAGACCAATCCCTAAGATAATGCAATCTCCTAATACCCAAGAAGAAGATAAAGGGCTAATATTTACTGTTCCATCCTCATTTAACGTACTTAGTAAAATTACAGGAAATCCATAATATAAAATTTTAGGATTTATTATTTTGGTATTTGGCATTTGTTGCATTATTTTCATTTTTAGTTCCTCCCATAAATGTTTTCACTGTCAGACTCATTGTAAAATATAAACATTTCGACGTTCATCGAAGTGTTGATTACAAAATTGATACTTCAATCTATAATGTTGAGCAAAGGTATAGTTTCAAGTCTCCCTATTGCGAAAGTCCTGAAAGTAACCAGTCCGACGCTTGATCATTTTGTACAAACTTATGAAGAAAAATTGTTACAAGTAGTAGCTTTATCTGAGAATCAAAGGCTTTCAGAAGCCTTCCAAATAAAATCTTTTTCACAAGAAATAGGAGATGATTTGCAAGAAATTGCTTTTAGGAAGAGGATAAAAGATAGAGAAATGAAATGAGTGAGGTTGATGGATCTTTGGGTATAAGAGGGAGGCTTCAACTTAATTGACAATGATAATCGTTATCGATAAGGTAGGGATAGGCGAGAGCCGTCATCCCTACCTTTTTATATTTTTGGTAATGAATAAGATGAAAACTATAATTCAACCCAACTACCGAGGACTACACCTTGAAAAAGCAGTAACTTATTGTGGTACGTGCAGTTTGCTGTATGACAAATATTGGTTTTCCAAACAAATTACTATTGAAATGAGGTATATAAGTATGAAAATCGACGTAAATCAGCTTGCAGAGCATTTAGCAAACACTCCTTTCCAAGTAAAAGGAATCTATCGATATTCTAGAAATACAGGTGTACCTTCCGCGGATTATACAGATTCTTTTCCAGGATTTGTTTTTCCCCTTTCTGGAAAAATAGAATTTCAATTTAATGGCACCCCTTACATCTTTTCTCCAGGAAAAGTTGTACACGGGGGAGCGAAGATGAAACTAAATCAAAAAAATTTTGATGATGCAAATTGGGAATATATTCTGGTTTTGTACAGGATATGTACGGAGAATTTAGCAGAGACAAGCTTTTCACATCAGCATTTTGAATTACCGATAGGACAATCTCCTCGTCTAATCGAGTTAATTATGCGTCTATGGCATGTATATAATCAGCGTGGAGGTATATCAATGTTTCAGACAGAAATGCTATTTCGTGATGTACTGAATGAAGCATTATTATGTGTAGCTAATCGACAAAATAGCTGTGCGTCTCACACTCTATTCGAACGAATAACTACTTATATTCATGAAAACTATTATCAAAGCCTTTCCATTACCTCTCTTGCCGAACAATATAACGTTAATCGAAATCGACTATCCTATATATTTAGAAAGCATGCAGGGATGGGTCCAGCAGAATATTTATTAAACTATCGTATAAACATGGCTCAAAAAATGCTATTTACAAGTGAAGTGCCTGTACAACAAATTGCAGAAACGGTGGGAATTACTGACCCCTTTTATTTTAGTAGAGTATTCAAGAAGCAATTTGGTATCTCTCCTACTGAATATCGAGATAAGTTCATCAATAATCCATGCTAAGTTCACCAAGCATCCATTCTCCGCCAAACATGACTTTACTATACTAAGTGTATATCAGAGATATTATGTTGGAGGAATTTCAATGCAAAAGATTAAAGGACTGCTATTTTTAATGCTACTACTAGCAGGTATATTGGGAGGTTGTCATAAATCGCCTGCTGAAAATAAGGGGTTAACTACAGAAGACATATCTTCATCAGCAGCTAATGTAGAAGAAACTGCTTGGCCTAGAACAATTAAAGATGCCCTAGGTAAGGAATTTGTCATCGAGAAAGAACCAGAAAAAATTGTTTCATTATGGTATTTTTACCCTGAAATTTTAGTTGCATTAGGTGAGCCACCTGCAGCTTCTACTGATAAAGAATATTTATCCACTTTGTCTTATTTAAACGGTAAGCTAGATTCAACAGAGGAATTAGGCGATAAATTGTCTCCTAGTATTGAAAAAACGCTATCGATTGGTCCTGATTATATTTTAGCAACAGAACATCATGAAAAATTGTATGAATCCCTAGAAAAAATCGCCCCAGTCATTACGTTGCAATCACAGGACATCTACGAAGACTGGCAATATGGACTTCGCACAGTAGCCAAGATTATCGGAAAAGACGATGAGGCGGAAAAAGTAATTGATAAAATGATGAAAGATATCTCAACAGGACGTGAAGCATTAAAGTCAATTCAAGGAGAGTCTGTAGCGCTTATTTTGTCTTGGGACGGAAAAACGTTTAATGTTCTTGGTGAAGATAACCCTGTTTATACACTTGCTTTCGATAAAGAAAAGGGCTTGGGTCTAACACCAGATCATACATTTAAAGGGAATAATAATCAATTCGCTGCATTTGAAGGCATCTCAACTATTCAAGCAGACCATATTTTCCTTATCGGTGATATTACAAAAAAGGAAGCATTAATGAGTGAGTTAAATCAAAGCAATGTCTGGAATAATATGAATGCCGTAAAAAAAGGTAATATTCATTTAATGGATACTTCCGCTATTACAGGAGGTCCATTAGCTATCGAGTACGCTTTGCAAAATATAACAGAAGCCTTACAAAAGGACGAATAATAGGAAAAACCTTTTCCAAAAGTAAATAAGGAGAGATGAATATGCAAGATCAAGTTATCCATATAAATGAGAAATTATCCGAATTAAAGGAGCTTTGGTCACCGAAAATTATTGGTGAAATACACGATTTTCAATTCAAAGTGGTGAAGATTGCTGGGGATTTTATATGGCATGAACATCAAGGGGCTGATAAGGTATTTATTGTGCTCGAAGGGGAGATGTTTATTGCTTTTCGGGATGGTCAGGTGAAAATATCCAAAGGTGAGATGTTTATTGTTCCTGGAGGAGCGGAACACATGCCCTTTGCTGAAAAGGTATGCCATATTATGCTTGTGGAGCCTAAGTTCATGTAGGCATTACCAGAATAACAAAAAGAGATAGATGATTTTTTATCTTACCCCTTTAGATTAATCTAAAGGGGTATTTACCTTGGGAACAGTTCGTTATTAAGCTAAACCACCATTTACGAAGATTACTTGTCCATTTACCCAACGTGCTGGTCCTGCTAAAAAAGAAACAACTTCTGAAATATCCCTAGGTTCTCCTAGTCTTTCTAATGGTACAGCATTTGCTAAATTATGAATCTGTTTTTCATCTTTTCCATTGAAGAACAAAGGTGTTGCCGTTGGTCCAGGAGCTATTGCATTAACAGTTATATCTTTTCCTCTTAATTCACGAGCTAGAATCATTGAAATAGATTCAACAGCTGCTTTACTTGCTACATAAGCACCATAGTTTGGAAATTGGCTACGAGTAACAGAGGTAGAGAAATTAATTATGGAGCCACCTCTCCTTACTCGTTGTGCAGCTAATTGTGAGATAACAAATGTACCTCTGATGTTTGTGCGATGCATTTTATCTAAATCATTTAAATTCAAATCTGCAATTGGACTAAGTAACATGATTCCTGCTGTATTTATCACGACATCTATACCACCAAAAGCGTTTTCTACTTGATCAAAAGCCATACTCATTTCTATTTCATTTGCTACATCACCTCCCACACCTATAGCATGTCCTTTATCAGCTAATATTTCTTCAACTAATTCGTTAGCCTTTGATTCACTTGAAGAAAAGTGAACGCCAACTGCATAACCTTCTTGTGCTAATTTTGCTACAACAGTACGTCCTATCCCTCCAGATCCGCCTAATACCAAAGCAACACGTTTATACATTTCTTTCACCATAAAATTCATCCTCCACAACCTGTTATTAAAAGTTACAATTTTTTAATTTTGTAACTTTGTTATTGTATATTACACATGTTATAGTTACATTGTCAACAAAATGTAACTATGAGAAGCGAAAGGAGTATATTTAATGGCTATTCTTTCAGAAGAGAAGATTTTTTCTACGGCTGAAGCAATTATTTTAAGCAAAGGTATAAATAAAACAACATTATCAGATATTGCAAAGATGCTAGGCGTAACACATGCTGCGCTTTATAAACACTATAAGAATAAGGATGATTTGCTCCAAAAGCTTGCCCTTAAGTGGTTGGATAATACTTCTAAAGATTTGTTTGAATGGAGTCCTAAAAAAGGCGTTGATGCGGAAATCGCTTTACATGATTGGCTATGGCTTCTTCACGTCACAAAAAGAAATCTGTATCAAAATCATCAAAAAATGTTTCTGTTGTATACAAATTATATAGAAACAAATAAAGATTTAATTAAAGATCATCTCCAGCATCTTGCTAAAAAAGTTGAAGAAATTAGTGGTTGGGAAAATAAGGGGATGGCAGTTATTGTAGCTTTTACTTACTTCCATAATCCTTATTTTGCTGAACGGTGGAATCAGGGGGACCATCTACATTTGTTTGAACAGGTTTGGTCTGTTGTTAGTAGATCTCATTAAGTCTTGATCTTTCAAAGTAAGTACTGCTTGTTGTGATGATCAAAATTATAAAACGGATTGGGAAATAAGCATTTTCCCAATCCGTTTCTTTTTATTAATAGATTCAGCTAAGGCAATCTATTTCTTTTTGGAAGATAGGATAATGTGGTAAATGAAGAATTTGCAATCAAAGCATTCCGATACTCAATTGAATATTTCTAACGAGGCATAAATGGATAATAGAATCGTAGATGTAATTTCAGGAGGATAAAAATTTATGATTCTGTATATCATTATATCGAAAAAATAATGAAATCGGATTAGATTGAAAAAGGAATTATTTGTAAAAATAATTAAAACAGCTACTTTTGCCGTTAAAGGTTATAGTATTACTAAATTATAGAAATTTTTTATGAAAAGATTCCCTATATAACCAATGCAGTATTAAAATTACCTTATTTTTAGCGTTTATTTATTGGTAATGAAGTTATATTATTGTCTTGTAAAGCAAATTACAGTTTGATTGGGATATTTAATCATGAAAAATTTAGAAGATTGCTTTACATATAATTGGTTGAATTATTATTTGTGGGAATGATTTATACATATTTTTATAATTTTATAATTAAATAGCGCGATAATATTGTTCTCACAGAATAATATAATTTATTAAAATTCTGGAGGAATATACTATGACAAAACAAAACAAAGGTCGTAAATTTTTCGCAACTACAGCTACAGCAGCACTTGTAGCATCAGCAATCGTACCAGTAGCATCAGCTGCGGAATTTCAAGATGCAGCTAGCATTTCATCTTGGGCAAAAGAAGCTGTTCAATTTTTAACTGATAAAGGCTACATCCAAGGCGATGAAAAAGGAAACTTCAACCCAGCTGGTACACTTACTCGTGCAGAAGCGGCTGAAATTTTATCAAAAGCATTAGATTTAAAAGCTACTGGTACTGAAGATTTTTCTGATGTTAGTGAAAATGATTGGTTCTATAATGCTGTACTTGCAACTTCACCAGAATTATTTGATGGTATGGGCAATGGTAAATTTGAGCCTAAAGCTCAATTAACAAGAGAACAAGCTGCTAAAGTCATCGTTCAGGGCTACCAATTAACAGGTAAAGCAGATCTTAGCCAATTTGCAGATGCTTCTAAAGCTTCTAAATGGGCTGTATCTTACTTAGAAACAGCTGTAGAAAATGGTGTAATCAATGGTAAAGGCTCTTTATTAGCACCACAAGATAAAATTAGCCGCGAAGAATTCGCTACAATGGTAAAACGTACGATTGATGCAGTTCAAGAAGTAACACCAGCTGTAGAAGCTGTAAAAGGACTTAATGCAAAAGAACTTGAAGTGAAATTCAACACAGCTGTTGATGCAAAAGATGCAGCAATCACAACAAAATATGCTGTTGAAGGTGTAGCAATCACTAACGCAGTAGTATCTGAAGACGGTATGACAGTTACGTTAACAACTGATAAAGAAGTAAAATTAACAAATGGTAAAGTAACTGTAAAACCAATTAAAACAAAAGCGGATGCTAAAGTTCTAACTGAAGAGTTCAACAAATTAATCACATTTGCAGATACGACTCCTGTAAGCGTTAATTCTGTAGAAGCTAAAGGTACTAAAGCTGTTATCACTTTCGACGAGCCAGTACAAAGTGAAGGAACAATCAGCTTAAATGGTACAGAACTATCAAAAGAGCGCTATACTTTATCTGGTAAGAAATTAACAATTACTGGATTAACAGCAGAACAATCTTACAAAGTAGACATTGTTGGTGCAACTGACTTCGCTAATAATATCTCAAATCCTATCGCAGTTAACTTCACAGTTTTGAAAGCAGACGTTGATAATTCAAAACCAACTGTTTCTACAGCAGTGAATGGTACAGAAATTACGTTTGATTTCTCTGAAGAATTAATGAAACAAAATCTTAATGCAGATGCAGAGACTAAAGAATATGCAAAAGTAACAGTAGGATCAACTGTATTCTATTTAACAGATGCTGATATTAAAGATACAGAGGATAAAACTGTATTCACTATTGATGCTAAATCTGCTTTAGGTACAGCTACATTCATTAATACAAACATTAAAGTAGAAGGACAAAAAGATTTAGCTGGTAATGCAGGTGATGCATTTGAGTTCAATGCTATTCTTTCAAAAGATTTAACACCTGCTACACTTGTTTCTGCTGCTACTAAAATGTTAGTAGCTGATGATGTAAATGCTACTACAGACGTTGATGCATTATACCTTACTTTTAGTGAGCCAGTAAAAGTAGAAGGAAAATTAACTGTTAAAACACAAAATGGTATTGCTTACACTACTGGAAAAGAAACAGCAGTAAAAGCAGATGCAGGTTTCGATGTAGATGGTAACGGTAAAATCGAGGGTGCAGAGAAAAACACTGTAAAAGTTGACATTGATCTAGATAGCAATTCAACATACACTTTCGAGTTATCTGCTAAAGCAGTAACAGATTTAGCTGGCAATGTAACTGCTGATACTGTTACTTTCAATGTAACAACAGGCGTATTTGAAGCAACACCTGAAACACCAACAGATTCATTAGTATTCGGCGCTACTCCAGTTGTTGTAACTGACAATAACGTATTCACAGTTGAGTATGCTAAAGATGTGACTGCAACAGCTACAAATGCTGCTAACTACACACTTGGAGGAAAAGAACTTCCTGCAGGTACGCAACTTCAGTTTGTAGATGGTACTAAGAAAGTAAGATTCACTTTACCAGAAGGTTCTATCACAGCTAATGGTAATTATGTACTTGAAGCTAGCAATGTAGTAGATACAAAAGGTAACACGCTTAAAGGTGGAAAAGTGACAACTCAAGTAGCACTTAAAGAAAATATTGTTCCTGTTGCTACTAAAGTAACTGCAGTAGATAGCAAAACATTTACAGTAGATTTCTCTGAAAATATTGCTGATCAAGCTGCTCCAACAGGTGTTACTGTTAAAATTGCAGGATCAACTGTAGAACTTGCTTCTATTACAGTAGCTGGTGGTAAACTTACTGCGACAACTAAAGCTGACTATGCATTAACTGACAGCATTGTAGTTGAATTCAAATCAACAAACCTAGTTGATGCTAATAACAACAAAGTAAAAGACGGTTCTATTGCAAAATAATTAAATCGTTCATTGAAAAGCCCTGTGGAGATTTCCACAGGGCTTTTTTAGTGTTTAAATATGGATCATGCTAATAGGAGAGAAAGACCTGCGAGAGGTTGATTTCCGTTCCGCCAGCGGTCCTTTCCAGGGGGCGTCCGATGAGCCGCTGTGTTCGCTCCAGGGTCTCCTCTGAGACGCTATGATCTGACCCCAAAAATATAAACTTTTTTACGAAGCTTTTCGATACTCAACGGGACTTTTTCCGTTGAGTTTTCTTTTAATCCGCTCATGATTGTAATAGTAAATATAATCTGCTAATGCTTTTGTAAATTCTACATAGTTTTTAAACGTAGTTGTGTACAGAAATTCTGATTTCAGAATACCAAAAAAGCTTTCTATTACGGCATTATCTAAACAATTTCCTTTCCGTGACATACTTTGCTTGATTTCATGCGTTGTCAATAACGCTTTAAAACGGGGTATTTGATATAACCATCCTTGATCAGAATGAATGATTAAGCCACTCTTTTTCGATAACTTTGTATACGTAAACGCCTTTTTAAAAGACTGTTGAACTAACTCAAAATTAGGTGATTTTGATACCTCATATCCAACGATTTCTCGATTGAATAAATCTAATACAGCCGATACATAGATTTTTTGACCGTTTATTTTAAACTCTGTGACATCGGTTACCCATTTCTGATTGGATGCAGTGGCTTCAAAATCACGTTGGATGACATTCTCTGCGACATAGCCGACTGTCCCTTTATACGAACGGTATTTTTTAGGGCGTACCGTCCCTTTTAAGCCCAATTCTTGCATCAATCGTTGTACCGTTTTATGGTTGATGAAAAAACCTTCATTTCGGAGGGCAAGACAAATACGACGATAGCCATAACGCCCCTTATGGTGATGAAAAAGTGTCTGGATTCGTTCTTTGATCGCCTGATATTTATCTGGTTTTACCCATTTTTGAAGATGATAATAATACGTACTTTTCTTGATTTTTGCCACTTTTAATAGAGCTTGAAGTGGAAATTCCAGCCTTAGCTCATACACAGCTCTCATTTTTTCTTCGGTTTGAATGCTTCCTTTTCTTGAACTAAGGCTTTCAACTTTTTTAAATAGGCATTTTCCATCCGTAAATACTCAATTTCCGCTTTTAACTCTTCCGTTGTTTTTTCATTTAAATCAGACGAAGGTGGTTGTTTTTTTGGCATTGATTGGTGCTCCTTTTCTATTTGATAGAGCACCTTTCCAGCCTTGGACATCCACTGTTTTTTCCATCTCCGAATGGTTTCACGAGAAGGAATATTAAACTTCGCAGCAGTCTGAAGGAGCGAATCGCCCGTCTCTATCAGGTGTTGAATTACTTTTATTTTAAAAGAATCTTCGTAATTCGTGAACCCTTGAGGACGAATAATTCCTTCAATGCCATGGTATCGATATAATTCAATCCATAATCGAACGTACTGTCGATCCCTCTGTAATCTATTGGCAATCTGATACGTACTTTCCTTTTCTTCAATGTAAGCTAGAACTGCGGCTAACTTTTGTTCATCAGAAATCACTAACTGCACCCCCTATATTAGATTTTTTAAGTCCAATATTTTGGGTGCAGTTCACTAAATCCCCTAGGAGTGACGCTGGCTCCACTCCAATCAACCATTCTGCAAAAGTGTTTTTTCCTTATTTTTCATACTAGCAGAGCGATCAAAATAGCCCATGATTTGCATGATTAGAAAAAGGATAGGTTTTTATTTTCAATGTAGAGAAGTGATGCGTGATAACCCCTCTTCATAAAACCTTCACTTTATTTGAAAACCTTTGCTAATAAGGTAACACTTTTGTGGGGGAGGGGAGGGCTACTTGACTCCCGTGGGATAGCAAGACAGGCAAAACGCTAAACGGAGTGGTAGCGGAGGAAGCAATTCGGCGCTCGCCCACAGGAAAGTAAGTAGCCTGCAACGGAAATTCATTTTCACTTTTTATTGATTGCTTTTTTAACACTATGAAACCCCTTGGTAGATTTCCACAGGGTCTTTTTAATTTGTTTCTTCTTATTTAATAATGCACCACAGAAGAAACATTAGTATTTCAGTAACGGTAAGCACAAAATAACAGGTTCTCAACTAAATATACACCAGTTGACGGAAACAAATCGACGACTGGCTGTGCATATTGAACGGCTATTTGTAAGGGAATTTGCTCGGGATAGGTCCAAAGGCAATCCAATGATATTTAAAGAATCTGCCCATCAATAGCACGACCATCCATGTGACGAATAGAGCAAAGATAAAGCCACCAATGCTCCATAGGTGATAGATTATACTATTACCACCAGTACTTAATTGTCTATAAAGGAAAAGGAAAAATGGATGCAATAGATAGACGCCAAATGATACTGTTCCTAGATTGATTAAGCCATTTACAAAAGCATGGTTCCATTTATCATAGATCCAGAAAGAAAGCTGTAATAAGACAATACAGGCTGTTAAAGATTGTAGCTGAAAAACTAGCTCAAATATT
This sequence comes from Lysinibacillus sp. S1, assembly GCF_044986265.1. NCBI lineage: Bacteria > Bacillati > Bacillota > Bacilli > Caryophanales > Bacillaceae > Lysinibacillus > Lysinibacillus sp. S1. The sequence continues at coordinate 1,326,387 of NZ_CP173154.1, read as the reverse complement.
GTGCTGTTCACTATATAGGTTTGTGATGTATAAACAAAGTAATATAAATAAACATTATATATAGTAGAAATTAGCCATATACACCACACAAAAAGTATCTTGATAGGAAAATTTTCTTTTTTTAGTTGAAGCCATCCTTTGTATTTTTCAAAATAAATTCCTAAAAATGCCCCTGCTAAGAAATAAAAGAGATAGGAAAAAGCGATACTCCCTCTATAGGGATACTGCCATAACTCAGCGTTTAATAGAATAAAGACCCATTGAAGAACGAACCCAATCCAAATTAAATAAGGAGATAGTGCTGGTTTTTTCTTTAAAATATATAGGAATAATGGGAACATAAGATAGAATTGAACAATAATAAAAATATAGTATAGATGCGTATACGCTTTGCCTAATAAAAGTTTTTCTAGAAATTCGATACTAAATAGAGAACGCCATGTGTCTACTAAATCATGTGTCACATAAAATTGCATCGCTGCATAATAAAAAATAGAAAAAAAGAGATAAGGAATGAGTATTTGGGTCACTCTTTTTTTATAAAAATGAATGATAAGCTCCTTTGTTAAATCCTTTTGTATATAATTGTAAAATAATACAAAGCCACTTAAAAAAATAAAAGCAGGGACAGCGAATTTAGGGGAGATATTGAAAAATACATAAAATGGATATAATTTTGAGTCACTAGATAAAGTCGTTACAGGTGTACTAGTAGAATGAATAAGAAGAACAGCTAGAATGGCTAAAGCCCGTGTAATAGCTAATTCATTAATATGTGCTCGCTTCATACGATCATCTCCAAAGTATTAATTATAGTATTGAATTCCCAGAATACTGCCTACATACTCTATTGGTATGCTTGTTAGTACAAATTTAGACAAGCTTTGTTGCCTAAATTTGTCTAAAGGAAACAAGTGGGTTGTTCATGAGCTACTATAAAGCGCTTTTATGTCAGGGAGATGTCAACAATAAAAAAAGCTACCACGCTCGCTTTGCGTAGTAGCTGTATGTTGTTATTTGCCAACTAGAATTATTTTCTGGGAAATAGAATAAAGAAGGAAGCTTAATTAAACTCCTTATAATGCAACAAGGATTCTACCTCTTGCTTGACCCTTCAGTAAAATAGGTAAAACATCAGGAAGTTGTTGTAGTGTTACCTCTTGCTGAATAAAATCATTAAGGTTTGCTGGTTTGAAATCAGTCGCTAGTCGATGCCAAATGTTTAATCGAATGTCCATTGGGCAATAAACAGAATCAACTCCAAGTAAACTCACGCCTCTTAAAATGAAGGGAAATACACTTGTAGGAAGCTGTGTACCTGCCGTTAAACCACTACATGCAACAGCCCCACCATATTGAATTTGGCTTAATAATGAGGCAAGTGGCTCTCCACCAACAGAATCAACAGCAGCAGCCCATTTTTGTTTGCCTAATGCTTTAATTTTTCCATCATAAACCTCTTCACGATTTACTATTGTAGTAGCCCCGAGTGATTGTAAATATTCATGTTCAGATTCTTTTCCTGTGCTCGCTTCAACTTGATAACCCAGTGTTGAAAGAATAGATACGGCAAAGCTACCTACACCACCTGTAGCCCCTGTCACAAGAATTTTCCCCTTTTCAGGATGAATACCATTTTCCTCTAACTTTTGAACAGATAATGCAGCTGTAAATCCTGCAGTACCAATTACCATAGCCTCTTTAAGGGAAAGTCCTTTTGGAAGCGGTACAATCCATTGCGCTGGGATGCGGGCATATTCACTAAAGCCACCAAAATGGGAAACACCTATTTCATAGCTAGTTGCAATGACCTCGTCATCAATTTTAAAGCGAGAATCCTCAGAAGAAACAACAGTCCCAGCTAAATCAATGCCAGGAACAAAAGGATAAGACGTAACGATTTTACCATCAGGAATAGAGGCAAGACTATCTTTATAATTAATACCTGAATAACTAACTTTAATTAATACCTCACCCTTTGGTAGATCTTCTAAAGTTAACTTGTTCACTTTCACTGTAAATGCATCATCTTTATTGACTACTAACGCACTAAAATTTTCTGCCGTCATCGTAAACGTCCCCCTACAATTTTATTCCATTAAACAGTATCAAAATTATTCTGACCGGTCAACATAAAATTGGATTGTTGCTACTCTTCATGTATAATAACTTCTATCAAGTCATCGGAGGCTCCTATGAAAAAGAAAGAGGAAGAACGTAAAAAACAGATTATGAAAGCAGCCTTTAACGCTGTTTCACAATTAGGTTATGATAAGGTTACACTACAAGACATAGCCAATCATGCCAGTGTCTCAAAAGGGGTAGTTCACTACTACTTTACAAGCAAACAAAACATTTTATTAGAATTACTTGAATCCACTACGAACAAAATCTACAGCTATGAAATCCAAGAAATAGGCAAGCATCAAACAGCTATAGACAAGCTTCATGCCTACTTAAATGCTGTATTTGTATCCCCTATAGAAAATAAAAAATTTTACAGGGTTTATTTAGACTTTTTAGCTCAGGCAAATAGCAATGAAGAGTACAAAAGAATTAACTTAAAATTTTATGAGAATTGCTGGGGAATTGGACAAGAAATTATTGAATTAGGAAAAAGAGAAGGTGTCTTTAGTTCAGACATTGATTCCTTAACCTATGCAAAAATGATGAGGGCAATGATTGATGGTTCATTAATTCAGTGGTTAACCTGCGATTTAGAAGAACAACATAAATTTTATAAAGAAACCTGTTTGAATAGTATTGTGCGATTATTAAAATAGGCAATTGAAAAGCCTTATTACTATTGTAGTAAGGCTTTTTTTTGCCGTAAAAAAGAAGAATAATTGAATGATCTTGGAAAATATTTATTAACATATTGCATTTATAGATAAAATTACCGTCAAAATTTTCGGAAAAAACTATAAAAAAAGAACAGTTTTAATATTTTGTTTAGTAATTTTTTACAAAAATACGCACTAAAAAGGAAAAAATTGTTTTGTTATGCATTGAAATAGCGTTTATGCAATCGTTTATACAAGAATAAATCTATGTTTTTAATAATTTAAACTGTATAAAAATTTAAAATAATGTCGAGTTGAGTCAATGTTGCAATTTCTTTATACTGTGAAAGTAATTGTTGGAGAGGAGAAAACATCATGAATAAAGAAGTGACAATTATTGGGGTGCCCATGGATTTAGGTCAAACAAGAAGAGGCGTAGACATGGGACCAAGTGCTATCAGATATGCGGGGGTAACTGAACGACTTGAGAGACTTGGTTATTCGATTTACGACGAAGGGGATTTAACTATTGACTTCGTACACGAAGATAAAGACGCAGAAGGAAAGACAAACTTAAAAAATTTAAAAACTGTCACAGAAAGTAACGAGAAGCTAGGCCAAAAAGTAGACCATGAAATTTCTTTAAACCGTTTTCCTTTAGTTTTAGGTGGAGACCATAGTATTGCTATTGGAACATTAGCAGGAGTTTCCAAGCATTATGAGAATCTAGGTGTCATTTGGTATGATGCCCATGGCGATTTAAATACTGGTGAAACATCTCCTTCAGGAAATATCCATGGCATGTCTTTAGCTGTAAGCTTGGGCCTTGGACATCCAGCACTTACAAATATCGGAGGCTATGCTCCAAAGGTAAAGCCTGAAAACGTTGTTATCATTGGTGCTCGAGATTTAGATCCTGGAGAAAAAAAGCTTATTAAGGAAATTGGTATTAAAGTATACACGATGCATGAAATTGATCGTTTAGGAATGACGAAAGTAATGTCAGAAACGATTGACTATTTAAAGGAGCGCACAGACGGTGTTCACCTATCATTAGATTTAGATGGACTGGATCCAAATGATGCACCAGGTGTAGGCACGCCAGTAGCAGGTGGTATTAGCTATCGTGAAAGTCATTTAGCTATGGAAATGCTGTCAGAAGCAAATATTATTACTTCAGCAGAATTTGTTGAGACAAACCCTGTATTAGATCAATACAATAAAACGGCTATTGCTGCGGTAGCTTTAATCAGCTCACTATTTGGCGATACATTACTTTAAGCCATGAATAGAAGTCATTTTGTATCCCAGAAGGAAGAACTTTTCTTAAAAAATTAGGTCGCGACAACCAACTATAAGAAAATAGCTCTCCCTATAGTAAGTTTACAATACAATTTAGCTATTCAATAGCCTTTATTTTGTCAGAAAATTGACAGTTCATAAAATATATAAAACAGTTTATCTATTAACATTCAAATTTTAGATTGTTATCTGTTTTGTACGAAAAAAAGAAAGTGCTTACACAGATAATGAATGTAAGGAGTTTTTTATGGCAGCAGAACAATATGAATTAAAAAGAAGTATGAAAGCAAGACACTTATTTATGATTTCACTTGGCGGATGTATTGGAACTGGTTTCTTTCTTGGATCAGGCTACACGATTAACCAAGCTGGGCCAACTGGTGCCATCCTAGCTTACTTAGTAGGCGGAGCAGTTATGTATTTAACAATGCTATGTTTGGGTGAATTGTCTGTTGCTATGCCGGTATCAGGTTCATTCCAAACGTACACAACGAAATTTATCGGTCCTGCTACTGGTTTTGCCGTTGGATGGCTATACTGGCTAGGTTGGGCAGTAACTGTTGCTCTTGAGTTTTTAGGGGCTGGACAACTAATGCAAAGATGGTTTCCTGATTCACCAGTATGGATGTGGTGCCTAATATTTGCAGCACTACTCTTTGTATTGAATGGTTTATCAGCAAAAGCATTTGGTGAAGCAGAATTTGTCTTCTCCAGCATTAAGATATTGGCAATTATTATGTTCCTTGCGGTTGGTGGAGCAGCTATGTTTGGGCTAATCGATATGAAAGATGGAACAAATGCCCCTTTCCTTACTCATTTTTATGAGGGTGGATTGTTTCCTAATGGTGTAACAGCACTGCTTATTACAATGATTACCGTGAATTTTTCATTCCAGGGTACAGAATTGATTGGTATTGCTGCTGGGGAGAGTGAAAATCCTGAAAAGACTATCCCTAAATCTATTAAGCAAACTGTTTGGCGTACGCTGTTCTTCTTTGTGTTATCCGTATTTGTACTTGCAGCAATGATACCAATGGATAAAGCAGGGGTGGTGGAAAGTCCATTTGTAGTCGTATTAGATAGCATAGGTATTCCATATGCAGCAGATATTATGAATTTTGTTATCCTAACAGCCTTATTATCTGTCGCAAACTCGGGTCTTTATGCTGCAACACGTATGCTGTTTTCACTATCTGTCGAAAAGATGGCAAGTCCCGTTTTAGGGAAAGTTAATAAAAGAGGTATCCCAATGAATGCATTACTAATCACACTCGCTGTAGCAGGTCTGTCTTTACTGTCAAGTGTATTTGCTGCTAATACAGTCTTTGTGTGGTTATTATCTCTAGCAGGCTTAGGTGCACAAATTGGTTGGATTGCGATTACAGCATCTCAAATTGCATTTAGACGCTCCTATATACGCCAAGGAGGAAAAGTAGAGGATTTAAAATTCAAAGCGCCGCTGTATCCAGTGATCCCTATTTTAGGTTTATTAGCGAACTGTATTGTTATGGCAAGCTTGGCTTTTGATCCAGCTCAACGTTTAGCACTCTACTGTGGTGGAGCATTCTTCATTGGTTGTTATATCGTTTATTATTTAAAAGTGAAAAAAGTGACGAATTTAGAAATAAACCAACAAGAAGTCCAATTAAAATTAAATCAAAAAATATATCTTTAATATCAAAGAGTAGCTACTTACATGGCTACTCTTTTCTTCATAGAGAAGCAACAACAAAGACGTATTTAACAAAGAATAGTTCCAATAATAAGAGAAAAAATTTATTGTTTTTCGATAAATAAATATTGAAATAAGATAATTTATCATTTATTCTTCATACAAGAAGCAATTTAATTATGAACAAGTTCATTTGAGGTGGATTCATGTTGAAGAATTTTATTAAAGACTTAGGAGTCTTTACGTATCATCAATCATTATCTTGTATTTTTCCCGTTGTGATATTTGCTACACTTGCACTCTCTAAAGCCATTCAAATACCTGGGGTAGGAAGATATGACTTTATTCTGGCAATCTGTCTATTGACTCAGTACTTGATGTATAAATTTGGTTTAGAAACAAAGGATGAAATAAAAGTCATTTGCTTGTTTCACATTATTGGGCTCGTGCTCGAACTATATAAAGTGAATTTCAATTCATGGTCATATCCTGAAGAGGCGTGGACAAAAATAGGGGGTGTGCCTTTATATAGCGGATTTATGTATGCGAGTGTAGCAAGTTATATTTGCCAAGCTTGGCGTAGGTTTGATTTAAAAATTGTAAGCTGGCCAAAAAGTTATGTAGCTATTCCACTTGGAGCCATTATCTACTTGAATTTTTTCACACACCATTTTATTTATGATTTTAGATGGCTGTTAATGGCACTACTATTTATTGTGTTTTATCGTACTGTTGTAAAATTTACAGTACGGAACAAAGTCTTTAAAATGCCCATCGTTGTATCGTTCTTTTTGATTGGCTTTTTCATTTGGATTGCTGAAAATATTGCAACGTTCTTTGGAGCATGGTCCTATCCAAATCAAGAGGTGTCTTGGTCGATTGTTCATTTTGGTAAAATCAGTTCATGGTTTTTACTTGTAGTCATTAGCATTATGATTGTTGCGCAACTTAAACTATTCTATCGTAATGTAGGTGAAAATTTGGAGAAGAAATCATTCAATATATGACATTCATTTGTAGAACTAGAGAACTTCTAAGAAAATAGTATGGGCTTTTGATAAACTAGTATTTTTACCTTGTACCCATGCCCTTTCATCAAACTGTCCCTTTTTTAACGTGCAATACTGCTGTAGACTCCTTTTTAGAAGAGGATAGGGGGAATGATAATGGTAACAGATATTCGGATGATAAATAGAGCTTGTACAGATGAAAAACAAATTAAACAATTATTAGAAGGCGCACAAACTGCATTTCTTGGTTTGGTAGATCAACATATGCCATATGTTATTCCGCTAAATTATGTTTACAAAGACGGAAGTTTTTATTTTCATGGTGCCAACGAAGGAAGAAAAATAGATATTCTAACAAATAATCGGAATGCATGTATCACAATAAGTGAAAATTATGGAACAATGGTAGACCCTATTCCTGCTAAGACTGATACGGCTTATATAAGTGTAGTAGCAAATGGTTTGGTGGAATTTGTTACTGATTTAAATGAAGCTACTGCTGCTATGCAGGCAATGCTTGATAAATATGTACCAGATTATTACCAAGCACCTTTATCAAAAAAGCATATCGAAAAATATCAGTCATCTTTAGGGAGCAAAACGCTTGTTCTCAAAGTGAAACCGACCAGTATAACTGTAAAAGAGAATAAATTAAATAAACAAATGCTATATTACGCAGGTAGAGTGGTAACACAGGATATGAGTCGAAAATCTACTACTACAGCAATCAATCCAACAAATTAATTACCAGAAAATGCGAGGCTTGGGATATAACCTAAGCCTATTTTTGATGTAGTAATAGTTCATTATGAAGCTATCTATGATTTTGTTAATATAAACTTATTAAAAGTAGAGCTGGAAAGATGTTTTCATCTAACTACCCTAATAATAGATATAGTCATGCGTAAGTGCTATAATGCCTGTGAAAAATCATTGGAAAACAAGTGGGGAGAAGGAGAGGGCAATACAGTTGAATATATTAGTTGTTGACGATGAAAAGGAAATTGCAGATTTAATAGAACTTTACTTAAAAAATGAAAACTATCATGTATTTAAGTTTTATACGGCTCAAGAGGCTTTGGCATGTATTGAGCATGAGAAAGTAGATTTAGCTGTTCTGGATATTATGATGCCTGATATAGATGGGTTTACTATTTTACGAAAAATCCGAGAAACACTAAATTTTCCAGTGATAATGCTTACGGCAAAGGAAGAAGAAATCGATAAAATAAATGGATTTTCTCTGGGAGCAGATGATTATATAACAAAGCCATTTCGTCCATTAGAGTTGGTTGCTCGTGTAAAGGCACAAATACGAAGGTTTACTTTCTACAACCAAGGTTCGAAGCAACAGGAAGATATCATTGATTTTGCTGGCTTGGTGATTAATAAAAACACACGACAAGTCTTTTTAAATGAAAGGTCCATATCCCTTACACCTACGGAGTTCGCTATTCTTTGGTATTTATGTGCAAATCGAGGGACAGTTATTAGCTCAGAGCAATTATTCCAAGAAATTTGGGGGGAAAAGTACTTTAGCAGCAATAACACGGTAATGGTTCACATTCGACATTTACGGGAAAAAATGAAGGATGCTGCGGAGAACCCAAAGTATATTAAAACGGTTTGGGGAGTGGGGTATACCATTGAAAAATGAGTTTGGCAAACTGAAAAGGAAAATGGTTCTACAAATTATTTCGATACTTGTCATCGCTAGCATCATAGGCTTTTTTATTAATTTTGCATTTATTGATGGGGTCTTACAAGCTCCCTTTGCAGATGCTTTTATTGCTTTTTGTGAAAATGTCTTGCAACTTGATTATTATGCTGCAAGCAATGCCTATCATGTGTTATTTCGACAAAATAAATCGCTTTGGCTTGCGATAGGATTTATTTTATTATTATTGATTATTTTCTATATCGCCTTGTCTCGATTTACCCGATATTTTCATCAAATTAGTTCAAGTATTACCATGCTTGCTGATGAGTCAGGGAAGGAAATTGAGCTCCCAGCTGAACTCGATTTTTTGGAAAAAAAATTAAATAACGTGAAATATAAATTAGAAAAGCGTGCAAGGGATGCACAAGAAGCTGAGCAACGAAAGAATGATTTAGTTGTCTATTTAGCGCATGATATTAAAACACCTTTAACATCCATTATTGGCTACTTAAGTCTTTTAGATGAAGCGAGGGATATGCCGGTAGAGCAGAAAGAAAAATATGTGACGATTACATTAGATAAATCTTATAGACTGGAACAACTAATCAATGAATTTTTTGAAATAACCAGGTTTAATTTACAATCCATCATTTTAGAGAAAGATTCTATTCCTTTACAACATATGTTAATGCAAGTGGCCGACGAGTTTTATCCATTGCTGGCACCAAAGGGTCAAAAAGCCATCGTCAAATTAGATGAAGATATTACTATCTATGCAGACGGTAATAAGATAGCAAGGGTATTTAATAATATTTTAAAAAATGCAATTGCCTATAGTGATCCAAATAGTACAATTGAAATTAGTGCGCAAAGCGAAAATAATCAGACATTTATTTCGTTTACGAATACAGGGAAGACGATCCCTCCTGAAAAATTAAAAATGATATTTGAAAAGTTTTACCGCTTAGATAGTGCAAGGTCTACCCAAACAGGAGGTGCTGGGCTTGGTTTAGCCATTTCTAATGAAATTGTACAGGCCCATGGCGGAACCATTACCGCAACTTCTAGTAATGATACAACCGTATTCACCGTGATGATTCCAACCAATTCTTAAGAAACCTTAAGAATTCACTAATAGTAAATTAAAAATAAGCTCCTTTTTTTATGGTTGAATAAAAGCATAAAGAGAAGGAGTTGTTTTTATGTTCAAGAGAAAAGGTATATTGAGTTTATTGTTCTTATCCATACTGATTTTCGTTTATTTACTATTGAAAGAATCGCCAATGACTTTACGTCAGGAAATAGATCATGCACCAAAAGTAGTACAAACAGCCAGTCAGCATATGCTCGATCTTGATATGTACAGTTCGAATGCAATTTTAGTGAATTTGGATGAAAATCAAATTGTTTTAGATAAAAAAAGTGAGGAAAAGATTTATCCTGCTTCTTTGACAAAAATGATGACGGTTCTAGTCGCGATAGAGCAGATCTCCAATTTACAAGAAGAAATCATTTTACCTAAACATATCTTTCGGGATTTATTAGAGGAAAATGCGTCAGTGGCGGGCTTTCTCCCAAATGAAAAGCTGACAGTAGAAGATTTGTTGTATGGCTCTATGTTGCCATCAGGTGCAGAGGCATCACTAGGTTTAGCTGAATATGTTGCGGGGTCAGAACGTGGATTTGTGAAACTGATGAACGAAAAGGCGCAGCAGCTAGGCATGAAAAATACGCACTTTGTGAATACAACTGGACTCCACCATTCAGATCATTATACAACTGTAAAGGATATGTCTTTACTTTTACAATACGCCTTAACAAACGATGATTTTCGAAATGTTTATACAGCAGAAAGATATTCTATAAAATCAACAAACCTTCATCCGGAAGGCATTACTTTTACCAGTCGCATGTTTCAGCATATGACGTCAAGTGCATTGCCAGGAGGGGAAATTTTAGGTGGAAAAACTGGCTATACAGAAGATGCAGGCTTATGTTTAGCAAGCTTAGCCCTTATAAATGGACAAGAATATGTGCTAGTGACAGTAGGAGCGGACGGCAGCCCTAGAACGGAGCAATATAATATTACCGATGCCATTTCGGTATATAGTCAATTATAACTAGCCCTAATAGTGTGTGATTAGAGAATAATTCATTTTCTAGTCACACTTTTTTGTAGTTGTAAAAATAATAGAATTGAATAATAGATGGGAGATTCCATATAAGTCTCTATAACCAACATGTTGTTGGTATGGCAGAAATAATTTATTAATTTTAATCTTCAGAAAAATGATATATAGTAAATATGATCAAATACATTCATCTTTAAGGAGGATACTATGGGGAGATTAGTTCATTTTGAAATTCATGTAAGTGATATGGATCGAGCTAAGGATTTTTATGGGGAAGTTTTTGGATGGTCATTTCAGGACTGGAGTGAATATGCAGGCATGCCTTACTTCGGTGCCGTGACAGGTGAAGATGGTGAACTTGGCATTAACGGTGCTTTAATGCAACGCCAAGGGCCTCCACCAGAAACAAACCAAGCGTTGAATGGCTATGCTTGTACAATGGGTGTTGAAAGTTATGATGTAACGGAAGCAAAAATTCTTGAAAACGGGGGCAAAGTAGCCATGCCAAAGTACGCATTACCAGGAATGGCATGGCAAGGCTATTATATTGATACGGAAGGCAATGTATTTGGTATTCACCAGCCCGATAAAAATGCCAAATAGTATTGAGGGATAAATCGCTCTAAGAAGGAGGGAACCCGCTCCTAAAGAAGCGAAAACCCGCTCTTAAAAGTGTGAGAGCCACTCCACTGTAGTGAAAAACCCACTCATTAGCAGTTGAAAGTAGTAAGACCTATGTTCGAGAAAACGAGCATAGGTCTTTTTTGATTATCAGATAGGTAAATGGGGAGATTTGTAAATATATAATGTTTTATTTTGGTAAATTTGGTATCGTTGAATGAGATAATTTATCAAATGATACATAGTATGCAAGGAGAAATAGCAATGAAAAAAAGAAGCTTTATGTTATTTTTATTCGCACCAATATTGATTTTAGCATCTTGTAGTAGTGAGGATAAAAGTGTTACTGCTAATGAGAAAAAGTATATTTCATCGATACAGAAAAAGGAGGTCTATGAGATTCAACAGCCTGCAAAAGTCAATATTGCTAGAGGTTCAATCATCAATAATATGAATAACGCTTTAAATATTAATGAAATTGAAAGAGGGCTCATGAATTTATCGGTGAATCATTTCTCAACTGACAAGTTTTATATGCAGGAAGGTCAATATCTCGAAGAGAAAATGATCAGCCAATGGTTAAGTAGAAAAACAGATGAAGGTATTGGGTTAAATCCAGCCATTGAAACTAGAAGTGACAATGTGCTAGAGGATGAAAAAAAGTATCCTTTGATTCTCTCACATGTGTTAGAACAAAATTTTATTAATAAAGAAAATAACAAAGTAGAGGGACTATCGATCGCGATCTCGTTAAATGAATTTTATGATATACGAGTTTCCGATGCCAATGGTTTAATTTACACAGGCCAAGTGAAAGTAGACCAAAATGATGATGATATCAACGATGTTAAAAATTATGGGAAGGAAGTAGCTAAAAGGATTCTTGAGGATATTAGAAAAAATGAAAAATATCCGAGAGTCCCTATTTATTTAACTTTATATCAAGAATCTAATATAAACGATATTATTCCAGGCATATTTTTAGCTGAAACCTTTATTCCTAAAGATACAGATACCATAACAAAATGGTTTGATATAGATAAAAAGCATTATATATTCCCATCAGATGCTTTATATAGTTTGGACCAAAATATGTATAATAAATTATTAATTTTTAAAGAGGATATTCAAGGTGGATTTAAACATTTAAATCCTAAAATCATGGGAAAACTTCGTTATGAAGATGGCAAATTAACAGATATTAATCTAGAAATACACGTACCACTGGTTAATGATATTGAATTAATTGGCTTGTTACAGCTCACTAGTACAAAAATAAATACAATTTTATTTGACTATATCCCCATCACCATTCGGGTAATCGATCAGAAGCAGGATGTTGGAATTGTTCTCTGGGACCCAACGGAAAAACAAATTTTTGCATCACCTATTTGAATAGAAAAAAGCTAAAGGGTGAAGCTCCATATTAAATTTCGTAACTTGTATTTATATCTACTGTAATTGAAGAACCATCATTATTATCAAATTTCATGAACCATTGACCAGCTTGGCTTGCATCCAACTCGTAAGTTGAAGTAAATGATTGTCCAGATTTAATGATCTCTCCGTCTATCCAAACCGTTCCATTAGGTGCAGTTAATATAAACCTAATAGATTGTGAGCTGTTATTTTTCACATAAATTTGAATTGTATCAGTGCCATTACTAGGTGCTTTAAAATTAAAGCTCATCGAACCCTGACCAGTTGGAAAGGTAGAAGACGTTGTAAGAAGAGAATCATCACTTTTTTCAGCTGTGGGGGTAGAATAAGATTCCTCAGCAGAAGCACCAAGGTTCGGCGGAATAGATGGTTGGAGTATAGGATCTTCTATAAAAGATGCTCCACCAATTGGAAATATAAAAAGAGTAACTATAAATAAAGAGGTAAATTTTCTCATGATTCCTCCGCTTAAATATTTTTGAATTATCTCAATAATACCTTTATTTAACTTTATAGTAAATATTAGTTTGGTTGCTTATTTTTCATTTGTTAGAGGACCTTCAAAAACTTAATAGACATTCATTGCAATCTCTGCCATGAATGATTATTATGAAAATGATAATCGTTATCAATTAAAAAGAAGGAGAGTAGCAATGAAAAGACACCTTATTATTGGAATGCATTTAGCTGTTTACGGTAATCATGGCAAACAGGGTGCCTTGATAGAAGAACATATTGCATTTGCGCAGCGTGCTGAAGCAGCGAAATTAGATTTTGTATTTAAGGCGGATTATTTAACAGCTCATCCAGAATTAATGGCTAAAATGAAAGGAACAGTTGGCTTAGACCCTAACTTTTTAATGGCGATGGTGGCAAGAGAAACGAAACAGATTGGCTTAGTAACAACGATTTCCACATCCTTTACGCCACCTTATCTGATTGCGCGTCAATTGCAGTCCTTAAATTGGATTAGCGAAGGACGAGTTGGATGGAATATCGTAACCTCTATAGATGGCGCCCATAATTTCAGCAATGAGCCCATGCCTTCTTCCGAGGAGCGTTATGCTAAAGCGGCAGAATGTACAGCGGTGGTCAAGCAGCTATGGCATAGTTATCCCTATGAAACATTAGAAATGGATGGGAATTTAGAGAAAATAAAAGAGCTTGTTAAGCCAATTGAGTATGAAGGAGAATTTTTCCATATAAAAGGTCCCTTAAATCTCCCAATGCATCCAGCAGGAGAGATTCCACTCTTCCAAGCAGGAGCGTCGGATGTTGGGCGGCAATTTGCGGCTACTGTTTCCAATGCGATTTTTGCGGCTACACCAGTCATGGAGGTGGGTATTGAGATGCGTAATGATTTGCGTCAGCAGGCTATAGAAGTAGGTCGTTCAGCCGACGATATTCGCTTATTACCCGGACTCTATTTCTTTATAGGGGATACATATGAAGAAGCACTCGAAATGCACCGACAAGCACATGCACATTTAACACTTGAGCGGCGCTACAGTGCTTTAGAATCTGTGATTGGCATGGATGTTCGTCATTTGGCACTTGAAGATCAGGTAACGATTGATATGCTGCCATCAAAAGATCAACAAGTACGTAGTAAAACACATGCAGATTTGGTACGTCGTTATATTGTAAACAATGAACCAACAGTCGCAGTATTGTTAGCACGCCCAGAGGTAATTGGCTCAGCCCACCTTGTAGCAATCGGTACACCACAGGATATTGTCGATCAAATCGTTACTTTTTATGAAGAGGGTGCATTGGATGGCTTTATTGCCATACCAGGCGGACCTGCGAAATCTTTGGATTTGTTCTTTAGCGACGTTATTCCCATGTTAGTAGAGCGGGGGTTATTCAGAGCTGAATATGAAGGTAGCACATTACGTTCCCATTTAGGCTTAGATGTGCAATCCCCTATTAATAGCTGAAAAAGGGCAAGCCATAAGCTTTGCCCTTTTATTGCTAGAAACTCATTCGAATATTAATAGGATAAAGATAAGGTGATTCAGGTTGTTCGATTGTTACCCAATCATCAATATGGATAACAGGTAAGCTTGCACCTTCATATGTTGTTTGACTAATTGTACCGACCACTTCAATCCATGTATCTTCTGTGAGTGTAGGAGCGTCCGAAAACTCTGTCAGAAAGCCGACGATACTGGCATCGGCGACGCAATGCGTAATAAGAAATCTTGAAATCACTAGTTGCTTTTCTGTAAAATTTTCTTCTTTTAAAACAAAGCCCTTCAACTGTATTTTCTTCCCCAAATAGTTAGCCAAATTTTGATTAATTTCTTCATAATAAATCGTGTAGTCCTCATCGGTCATTTTTAGCATGGATTGTTGGGATAGCTGTTGCTTTAATTGCTCATATTGTTTTTTTGTCATTTCCTGTTTTTCCTCTGTCAGTCGGGGATCAGCTTCATGTTCATCATAGATGTTTTCATCAATCGTTTCATTTGAAGTGAGGTAATCCTCTATTTTAGATGATTGATTTTGCTGGGTGAGAATAAATGCACCACCTTTTTTATCAGCGATGGATGCATCTAAAATTTTTGCTGGCACCAAGAAGCCTGTCATTATTGGTGTCATGATAATGAGGTAGGCTATCATTTTTTTTCGGGTAAAGGCTGTGTGACCATGGTCGTGATGGGAGCAGCATGCTTGTCCCGTTTGATCACATGAATGAGGAACCTTTGAAAAAGATATAATTCTTGTCACTTGAACAAGAAATAGTATAAAAAATAAAATGGCGGCTGTTTTACTCAGCCCTTCATATTTAGGGTTGATAAATTTTGTTAGTTCTCCGGTCCAATGTAGGTTGGCAATCATAGCCGAAAAGGCGAGTAACATGAAGGCTCTTAGCGCTTGTTGAACGTGAAATTTCATGGTTTTCCCCCTTAGAGATACGCTGAAAGAATCCATATACTAATGTAGACAACTGTAGCCACTAAGGCGATTAACCAAAAAACAAATTTTAAACGAAATACGCTCATCAACATAATGGTATTTTTCAAATCGATCATAGGGCCAAAAATAAGAAAGGCTAGAATGGATGGAGTGGAGAAAATAGCACTAAAGGATGCGCCAATAAAGGCATCTGCCTCAGAGCAAAGTGACAGAATGAAGGCTAAGCCCATCATAACTAGAATGGAGGAGGGTTCACCTTCTCCAATGGCTACGAGTGTTTTGGTAGATATATAGGTTTGTACAAAGGCAGCTAAAAATGCCCCGATAATTAAGTATTTACCCATATCAAAAAATTCATCGATGGCATGTTTGACCATATTTAATAATTTGGTGAAGAAGGATGTTTGTTGACTAGGGATTGTTAATGAGTAGGGCTGTAAAGAGCTCTTAAATTGGGAGCCTTTAAAAAATAAGCTGATAAGTAATGCTACTACAATAGCGATGACAAAGCCAACAAGCATTCGAAGGCTCGCTATTCTTAAATCATTTCCAAATGCCATATAAGTAGAAAGAATAACAACGGGATTAATAAGTGGACCAGTTAACATAAAGCCTATAGCTGCATGTATAGGTACGCCTTTGACAATCAATCTTCTAACAATCGGAACAATCCCACATTCACAGGCTGGAAATAATGCACCTACAAGACAACTCATGATAACTGCCATCACAGGGTTTCGGGGAATCCACCTTTGGATATGTTCCTCTGTTATAAAAATCTGAATAAAGCCAGCAATCAGTATTCCAATTAAGACAAATGGTAATGCTTCAATTAAAATACTTAAAAATATCGTATTTAAATTGAGTAGAGAGGAACTAAGGTCGTTTAGAGCTGAGACGTTGAATAACAGTAGTTGTAGCATGCCTAGGAATAAAATGAAGAGCAACCAAAAATTCAATACATATTTAGAAAAATGGAGACGTTCCACATAGACCTCCTTAAAGTGTAATGGTTACGTTTTAATTCAAGATATGACATAGATGATATTGTTAGTACTTCAAAAAAGGAAAGAGAAAGTAAAAATTGATTTCTACCATCCTTTTACTTTCCCTCTATATCGAATTATTTATGAGAATACTTAGTTCTATATTGTTTAGGGGTAATTCCCGTAAATTTTTTGAAAACTTTAATGAAATAGCTTTGATCTGTGAAATTAAGTAATGAACCGATGTCTAGGATTGGATAGTTGGTAAATGTTAAGAGTTTTTTCGCCTCATCAATCCTTTGCTGCTGAATATATTCACTAAAGGAAGTACCTACTTCCTTTTTAAATAAGGAGGAAAGATAATTGGGGCTTAGGTGGCAAATTGCTGAAAGCTGGTCGAGTGTTAGATCCCCATACAACTCATTTTCAATAAAATGGATACAGGTAGTAATGGGTCCAGAATACTTCATTGTATTTGCCTGTGATACACGGCTTGTATAGTCGTAAATAGCTTCCTCCATTAACGAAAGAATTTCGATTAAACTGTTTTGATCTTCTAGCTTTTGAATGTAAAAATCATTTAATGTAAAGGCTGTTTCTTCATTTAAACCACCCTCAATTGCTGCACGGCAAATAAGTGCAATGCCTGTAATCATCAAATATTGAACACTTCTTAAATTATTGCGTTTTGATAGTATTCCAAGTTCTGCTTGCTCAACAATGGAATAATTCAAAACTTCATTTAGTTTCTCTATACGCCCATTTTTCACATTGTCTAACAATATTTTTTCATAGTAAAGATTTGTATGAACAATATCATTTCTTCTTGCATAGGAGAGCTCAAGCGTAGTATTTTCCTCATGACGAATGAGAGGTCTTAATGCTTGGTTGTGATAAATGACAGCAGATTTATTTAATTTCCTTTGATAGATGGCGTAATACACAAATAAACTAATGGCTAAACTTTGTTGATAATGAAGAATAGGAATCAGCTCTTGATTAACACTTGTCTTTATGTCTTCCACTTCTGGAGAAAGGGAAGGGCCAACTACAATTGCACCTAAATATTGATCCTCTTGCTGCACATTAATATAGAAAAAATTAAMCTCAGCATAAGAGAAAAAAATTGGATAGGCATTAGAATCTTTATGGTAAGGATATGTTTTCAACTGTTCCTTTAAAGAAATGTAAGATGGATTATTTGTTGATGAATAGTCAAAGATTATTTTTCCTAATGAATTAATATAAGTGACTGGAAGATGATGTGTTTCATAGATTAATTGGCTGATGTATTGAAGATCAATAGTGTTAATTTTCATGTTCCTACACTCCAGTTCGTAATAATTCTATTAAAATGTAAGCATTTACATTTTTATTGGATAGACATTGAGAAAGTACTATTTTGTGTAGAATAATACAATAAATAAAGGAGAAGTAGCAATAAAATAGACAGTGACTTTAAAATGTTAGGGAGGAATAGAAGATGGATCTTTTGAATAAAATTGCAGTTGTAACAGGCGCAGGAAGCGGAATTGGAAGAGCTAGCAGCTTGAAACTTGCTAGCAATGGTGCAAAAGTGGTGGTAGTGGATTTCAACAAAGAAACAGGGGAAGAAACAGTAAGCTTGATTAGAGAACAAGGCGGGGAAGGTATTTTCGTTCAGGCAGACGTTTCAAAAAGTGAAGACGTTCAGAAATATGTCAATACTGCTGTTGATACGTACGGACGTATTGATGTATTTTTCAATAATGCTGGGGTTATTCAGAAAATTTCTCCGCTAACAGAGATTGAAGATGCAGAATATGACCGTATTATGTCAATTAATGTGAAGGGTGTATTCCTTGGCTTAAAATATGTTTTAAAAGTAATGGAGGGACAAGGAAGCGGTTCAATTATAAATACAGCTTCTACAGCAGGAGTTCGCAGTGAGCACAGTATGGCTGTCTATTCTGCAAGTAAGCATGCAGTAGTGGGTTTAACAAAATCAGCTTCTTTGGAGTATGTAAAAAAAGGTATTCGGATCAATGGTATCTGTCCAGGAGGAGTAGAAACGGCATTAACAAACAGTGTAACTGCGATGTTTGAAACAGGTGGCTATGTGCCAGAGGAGATTCCAAATATGAGAATGGGACGCTATGCAAAACCAGAGGAATTAGCAGAAATGGTAGTATACCTAGCATCGGACAAAGCAAGCTATATGACAGGCTCTATTGTGTTAGTAGATGGTGGTTTAACTTTATAATGAAAGAAGAAATCCAGTGAATCATTTCACTGGATTTTTTGCGGTAATGAATCGAATCGCTATAGGGTGAATTTTTTGAGCTCATTCATCAACGTATTAGTCATAGCTTCAAGATCGTCTATCTTAGCACTAATTTTTTGGAAGGAAAGTAGCTGTTCTTGCGTTGATGCCGATATTTCTTCTGTGCCAGCAGCAGTTTCTTCTGTAATAGCAGAAATATTTTCAATGGTACTATTTACTTGCTGGCTCATTTCATTCGTTTGTGCCATTTCTCTTGTGAGGTTTTGTAAATCGCGATGGATATTTGTTATGTGCATGGTAATAACAGAGAATGATTGTTCTGTCTCTACCATGGATTGAGATTGCTCATTTGACAGCAGATAACCTCTTTCAGCCGTAGTAAGGATGTGCGTAATGCCATCTTGAATATGCGAGACCATTGAAGTGATTAAATTCGTAGCATTCTCCGTTTCAGAAGAGAGCTTTTTAACCTCCTCGGCAACAATGGCAAACCCTTTGCCTGCTTCTCCAGCTCTTGCAGCCTCGATAGCAGCATTTAGTGCTAATAAATTTGTTTGGCTAGCAWTCGTATGGACAGCATTGGCTGCGCCWTCAATTTCCGAAGTGAATTGAGAAAATTGAGTTACAGCTTCCTTAATATCAAGTGATGTGGTTGAAATATCCTTTGYAWTGGAAGATTGTTTTTCTAATGAATATTGACCATTWTGAACAGCCTCCAGAGCTTGTTTACCAGTGTCAGCCGATTGCTCACTTGTACGCATTACATCCCTAAATTGATCTGCCATATTATTCATTTGGAGTGCCACTGATTGAATGTCTTCTGACATCGTATAGCTGCCTTTTGCTAATTCGTCGGTTGAGGTAGCGACTTGATTACTACTTTCATGAATATTGTTCATATGGCTCGTCACTTCTTGTGTAAACAAATTAACATCCTTTCCAATATTATCAATGGATTGTACAGTACTTTTTAAATTATTCATCATGTCTGCAAAGCTTTTTGTTAATTGATCAATCTCATATCGACTGTATGCTTGATAGGAAAGGGTAGAAGTATCCATTGTTAAGTTTCCTGTTGCTGCAGCCTGTGCGCAATCTACAATCTGATTAATGGGTTTGGTAATTCTTTTCGCAGCTACATAGGAATAAAGTATCGTAGCAATAATTAATAGCACACTACCTATGATGGTAGAGGTTGTAATGAAACCTATTTTTTGCTTCGTTACTTGGATCATTTCTTGATACCATTCGTTCGTTTCTTTTTTGAGCAAATACATATCGTTTAAAATTCCTTTAATTCTGATGGACTGCTTTTTAATTTCAGAGCGATTGTTTTCTTGAAACCCGCTTTCAGTCGCCTTTTCTAGATTTTCAAATTTACTAGCTATTTTTTCGACGATTGTCTGATGTTCAGGTATTCTCGTTAGGGAGGCTAATGCATCTAAATTACTTTTTGTTTCTTGTAAAATAGCGAGCGCTTCGTTTTTATTGGCTTCACTATCCAGGTAGGTAAAATTATTTAAAGATTGGCTGGCAACAACTAAACTTTGCTCTAGTTCTTTCACTGTAAGTAAAAGTTTCGTATCATCCTGTGCTGTTGTTTGGATCGTGAATGTTTGTATGATAATAAAGCCGATCATAGCCATAGCCAATACGATTGGAATCAATGTGTTCATAAATAATTTCTTACGTAGTGTCACTGGTCATTCCTCTTTTCCGCAGTAACTTTTATCGTACCTGAAATAATGGCTTCTTTCGCTTTTTCGATAGCAGTCTGTTGCTCAGCTGTCAGTTGAATTACACGAATATCTGCTAGTCCCACACCCTGATCCGCTAAACCTAATGCAAAGGATTTTTCTGTAATTTTACCATTTTCTACTAATGTCTTAGCGAGTTGATAGACGGCTAGATCAACATTTTTAAGCATGGATGTGACAACTGTTTTTTCGGCAACAAAAAACTGATCGATATCAACACCTGCTGCATAGATCCCCATTTCCTCTGCCTTTTTTATCGCCCCAAAGCCAGTAAAGCCTGCTGCATGGTAAATAAAATCAACGTTATTTTTGATATACCTTTCTGCTATTGCTGCACCAGCCTGGGTATCGTCAAAGGTACCAGCATAGTCACTCATAATTTCAATCGATGGCTGTACATAACGTGCCCCTTCGATAAAACCATTTTCAAAGTGATGGATAACAGGAGCATCTGCTCCACCAATAAAGCCAACTTTTCCTGTTTTACTTGTCATAGCGGCAATCATGCCAACTAAAAAGCTACCTTCTTGTTCTTTAAAGGTAATCGAAATGATGTTGTTAATATCAGATTGCCCGTCAATCAGTATAAATTGCTGAGAGGGATTTTGTTTTGCAGTCTTTTCTAGTGCTTCTTGTACAGAGAACCCGAGACCAATGATGATATCATATTTTTCTGCTACAAGTTCATTCAGCTTTTCCTCGTATTTACCATCAGGAGCCTCTTTGTAATCAAACAAAATGCCTAGCTCATCGCGCGCTTTTTCTAAGCCTTTAAAAGCGGAATCATTAAATGATTCATCGCCTAGTCCTGCATCTGATAGTAAAATTCCTATCTTATATCCTTCAGTTGATGTTTCTGTCGGTGCTGAGGAACAGCCTGCTATCAACAGAGTGATCAAAAGAAAACTAGTGAATAATTTCTTCAAATTTTGTGTACCTCCTGTTGTGTATAAAATATATATCGGCAAAAACTTAATATTTTTAGTCTGATGTCAGACATCCGTGCAAAAAATTTTTAGGATGTCTAAGAATAATGAATCATTTCTATATACGTCATTTTTTTTTAATATGATGCTAGATTACTGATCACCGAATTGATCTACAAAGGAGGTCGTCGCACGTCTTGTATGTACAGCACTATAAAAGCCTAACGCAAATAGCGTCAGGCTTTATATGTTCTAAACAGCGCCGAATAATTTTAATAAATTAATAATAATAATGCCGATTACCCCAAAGTCTGAATCACCGAAGGTTGTGCCCTCATAGCCAATGTCTCCCATAAAGATAAGGAGTATGGCTGGAATAAAGCTAATTAATAAACCATTGGCAAAGGCTCCGGACATCGCACCAATTCTACCGCCAGTAGCATTTCCAAAGACMCCCGCCGCAGCAVCTGTGAAGAAATGTGGAACAAGACCTGGTACGATGACTTTTAGTCCGATGAAGGGGAGTATAAACATGGAAACCAGCCCTGCTATAAAACTAAAAATGAAACCAATAATAACGGCATTTGGTGCAAAAGGAAAGATGGTTGGACAATCAAGTGCTGGTTTTGTGTTTGGTACAAGCTTATCTGCAATGCCTTTGAAGGCTGGAATAATTTCAGCAATTAACATCCGTACACCTGCTAAAATAATATAAACACCCGCTGCAAATGTAATCGCTTGCATAATAGCGAAAATAATAAAATTTGAGCCAGCTGATAATTGTGACTCAATATAGGAAGGGCCAGCAAAAAGGGCAACAATTACAAAGAACACACTCATTGTTAAGGAAATAGCAACTGAGGTATCTCGTAAAAAGCCTAATGCTTTCGGAACCTGTATATCTTCTGTGGATTTCATTTTATTACCAAAGAGCTTACCAATCTTTGCAGAAACATAATAGCCAACACTGCCAAAGTGACCAACAGCAAAGTCATTACTCCCTGTTATTTGTCGAACTGTCGGCTGTAAAATGGCAGGGAACACGACCATACAAAGTCCAAGAATGATAGACCCAACAAGAATAAGAGGTGTACCACTCATCCCTCCAACTGATAATGAAGCGGCGATTAAACAAGCCATAAATAATGTATGATGTCCAGTTAAAAAGATATATTTTAATGGCGTAAATCGCGCAAATAGTAGATTCATAATCATACCAAATACCATGATTAGTGCAGTAGCTGTACCAAAATTAGTCTGAGCAGCTGCCACGATGGCCTCATTGTTAGGAATGACTCCTTGTACTTGAAAGGCATGATCGAACATTTTACTAAAATGATCTAAAGAGCCAATTAAGACAGTGGCACCAGCTCCGAGGATGACAAAGCCCATTATCGTTTTTAATGTACCTGACAGAACAGTGGAACTTGATTTTTTTTGAATAAGTAAACCAATAAAAGCGAATAGGCCGACTAATATAGCTGGTGTTCCTAAAATGTCATGCATGATAACATCTAACATACCAACACCTCATCCTATCCAAATTTTTAATGCTTAAAGCAACGGTTCAAGCTTTTCTTTTATTTCTGAAATACTCATCATATTTACGATGCTCACAATGATTCCTTTGTCTTTCGCTAATTCATTCACGATATCTGCTGCCCCTAAATAAATATCTGCTTTCTCCGCCTTGGCAGACGCTAAATCTGTATGCGTTACCTCTGCATCTTTCCCCAATACTTCTAATGCTTTTTTAACATTCAATTCTAAAATAAAGCTACTTCCTAAACCGCTCCCACACACGACTAAAATTTTCATTCTGTTGACTCCTTTGTCGTATATTGTTTGATTTTCTCCCATATCATGTCCGCATGTTGACAGGCGATTAGGTCATCAATCTGATCGGGTTCTTGTAAGACTAATGCCAAATCAGCCAACACCTGTAGATGTGAAGCATTGTCAATGGCAGCTAGCACAATCAGTAGGTAGACAGGCTGATTAGGGCTAAAAAAAACAGGCTTTTGTAATCGTAGCAAGCTTATGGCTAGTTCAAGAACCCCATCAGATGGCCGTGCATGAGGAATGGCTACTTTGGGTGTGATGACAACGTAAGGACCATAGTATTCAATAGATTGAATCATGGCTTCGACATAGCGCTGTTCAATTTTGTGTTGTTGTACTAATGGGCTAGCCGCTAAATGGATTGCTTCTTGCCATGATCGGACAAAGTTTGCAAGCTGTATACAATCTTTTGTCAACAGCTTGGTTAGCAAGGACAACCCTCCTTTCATAAAAATATCTTCCCATTCCATGTTATTACGACTGTATGTGGAATTATGTCATCGTAGAAGACATTTTTAATTGCTTTGCTATTTCATAAACCGACATTTTGACAAATTCATCCTTTTTATGATCTAAGCGCGTTTTCGGATAAATCAATTGAATTTTTCTATTTAGTGTTACATCATGTAGATCTTTCTTCAGCAGTACACCTGATTTTAATTCTTCTTCTATTAAGGAAACAGATAGAAACGCCAAGTTTTTGCCAAAGGTCAGCATCTTTTTAATCGTGCTCACAGAATCCAGCTCAATTGTGTAAATAGAAGGCTGAAATGGGTCCATCCACTTTTCAATGAAGTGATTCGTGGAGCTAGAGGATGTATGCAACAATAGCTTGTACTTAAGAATATCTTCTTTGGTGATGTCTTTTTGTGCTGCTAGCTCGTGAGATGGGCTGAATGCCAATATAAGTGCATCTTCACCGATTGTTTCGTMATGAAGTAAAGGATTTTCCTGCTTAGTCTCCATGATGAGCCCGAAATCTAATTCTTGTAGTGCTACCTTTTTTTCAATTTCAGGTGCTKTTTTTACTTCTAATGAAWTGCGAATCTCAKGATAGGTCGTTGAAACTTGWTGAWTTWAATCTGGCATAAAAATATGGGCAGGTAAGCCACTCGCCCCTAGTCGTAATGAACCGATATGGCCTGCTAAAAGATTTTCAATAAAACGATCCATATCCTTTTGAAGTTGAACCATTTGACGAGCGTAATGATACACACCTTCGCCCGCTTATTTTAAACGGTATCCTCCAGCATTTGTTCGAAATAAATGAATACCGTATTCCTCCTCTATAGAGCGAATATGAAATGATACGGTGGGGGCTGTAATGCCAAGTGCTTTGGCGACAGGGGCTAATTTTTTTAATTCTACAAGTAAGCAAAATGCCTGTAATTTACTATTGTTCATTTTATCCTCCTAAAGGAAATTAGAAAAAATCTTGTATTTGCTTTAGTTTATTAGATTTTTTTTAACGTGTTATTAATAGTAGATTAATATTTTCTAAATATCTGGAATTTATAGTTGTAAGTAACGAGGAGGATACTTATGATTATCTCTTTANNAANTCTCTACNCAAAATATGGGCAGTCTCAAGCATTGTGGCCGTTTGATGTGGAGTTAGATTAGCAATTTATTACGATTCTCGGACAATCAGGCTGTGGCAAAACAACTTTATTAACGTTGATAGCTGGCCTTGAACAGCCATCAAAAGGAGAAATACGATTTGATGACACCGTCATTTATTCTTCGGGGTCTCGTAAAAATGTCAAACCAACTAAGCGTAATATTGCCATGGTTTTTCAAGATTTTGCTCTATGGCCACATATGACCATCTTCCAAAATATTGCCTTTGGCTTAAAGGGCATTATTCCGAAATCAGCTATTCCTGAACGAGTCGAGCATGTGATGCGATTGGTAAAAATGCAAGGCTATGAGAAACGAAAGCCAGGTGAATTATCGGGTGGACAACAGCAGCGAGTGGCATTAGCTAGAGCTTTAGCGACCAAACCGCAATTAATTTTATTTGATGAACCTTTATCCGCTCTCGATGCTGTTTTAAGAGAGCAAATGCAAGATGAAATCATGCACCTCATTCATGAGCTTAATTGCCAAGCCATTTTCGTAACACATGATCAAACAGAGGCCATGACAATGTCTGATCAAATTATCGTTATGGAGGCAGGGAGGATTGCTCAAATTGGCTCGCCTGAGGAAATTTATCGTGCACCAGCAACGCCCTATGTGGCAGATTTTATTGGCAAAGTGAATTGGCTTCACAATCGACAATCAATTGTGCGACCTGAGGGTGTTTCGAGAATATCGCGTCCTGGTACGATTGCCAAACAAGCGCAGATTGTGAAAAGTACATTTGTTGGCGATCGTTATCTAGTACAAGCACAGGTAGAAGGACAGTATTGGAGCTTTTATGAGAAGCAGCCATTAGAGCATGGAAAAAGATTGCAAGTTTTTATTGACGAAAAACAAATCTATCAATTGGAGGGTTTACATTGAAGAAACGACATTTTAAATTATGGGCAACTGCTGGCATTTTATTGGTCYTAGCATTAGCTGGCTGTGGTAATAAAGAGGCAAAAGAGACGAATGAAGCAAGTGCAAAGACACAGGAGGAGAAAGTTCTGACAGTGTATTCTGCTGGGCCAGATGGTTTAGCTGCAAATATTCAGCAAGCATTTGAAGAAAAAACAGGGATTAAAGTGGAAATGTTTCAAGGAACTACGGGTAAAATTCTCTCTCGTTTAGAAGCGGAAAAAAATAATCCTGTAGCTGACATTGTTGTACTTGCCTCTGTTGCCTCAATGGCTGGGTTAAAAGCAACAGATCAATTGCAAAGCTACGAAGCGGCTAAAAACAAGGACAAAATTAACAGTGATTGGTCGGATCAAGATGGATATTTTTATGGCTACAGTGCCTCTGCTTTAGGTATTGCCTATAATACGAAAAATACGACACAGGCGCCTACGGATTGGTCTGATTTAGGAAAAGCTGATTGGCAAAATAAAATGAATATACCAGATCCAAGTCTGTCAGGCTCTGCTGTTGATTTCTTATTTGGCTACACAGCAGCAGAAAAAACAGCTTGGAGTACGATTGATAGTTGGAAGAAAAATGGCTTACAAGTCAATGGTGCGAATAAAGAAGCCTTGGATGCGGTTATTACAGGCGAGAAAAATGCCACGATTGCAGGTGTAGATTATATGGCTTATAAAGCAAAAGCAGACGGTGAGCCAGTGGAAATTATCTATCCGACGAGTGGGACAGTAGTTAGTCCAAGAGCAGTAGGTATTTTAAAGGATGCACAACATGTAGAATCWGMMCMMSSYTATGTTGATTTTTTATTGTCAGATGAAGGGCAAAAGCTAGTAGCAGATGCTTACTTATTACCAGGGAATAAAGATATTGCTGTGAAAAATCGTGCAGCATTAGATGAAATTCCACAGTTAACAGTTGATTGGATGGGTGCGGAAGCGAAACAGCTGCAAGTACTAACAAAGTTTACGGATTTAATTCGCTAAATAAAGGGAGGTTGATATACCTCCTTCTAGTTTTCATAGAGAAGGGTTGACATGTCATGATAATGGAAGGAAGACGAGCTTTTGGATTTTTACTGACAATTGTCATCATATTTGCTATCGCACCGTTGATGGCCATTTTATTTTATACCTTTATAAAAGAGGGACATGTTGATATATCACAGTTTAGTCGAATGTTTACACACGATAGAATATGGAAAACGCTTGGAAATTCGATGGTTTTAGGGATTTTCGTGATTATTGGGACAACAATTATCGCATTACCTATGGCTTTCATTCGTACGAAAACAAGTTTATATCAATATGAATGGCTCGATATAGTGTTAACGATTCCATTTATGACACCTCCCTATATTGGTTCGATGGGCTGGATTTTGTTTATGCAGCACAATGGTTTTTTACAACAGCTTATTCCAAGTGCTGCTTGGATGACAGATTCCTTCTTTTCCTTATTTGGCATGGTAGTGATCATGAGCCTACACCTGTTTCCGTTTTTGTATTTAATGCTGAAAAATACATTGCTTCGCATAAATGGCTCATTTTTAGATGCAGCGCTGATTTTTGGGCGAAGTTCTTTGCAAAATTGGCTAAAAGTTGTGTTACCTCTTTTACTTTCGAGCTATGTTTTGGGAAGTCTCCTTATTTTTATTAAGACGCTTGCTGAATTTGGAACGCCAGCTACATTCGGCAGTCGGATTGGGTTTCAAGTGTTTACAACCGAAATTCATTCCTATTTATCAAGATGGCCAGTTGATATTCGCATGGCAACCTCGCTATCCTTATTCTTATTGTCAGTTTGCTTAGTCATTTGGTATTTCCAAAATCTCATTGGACGCAAATATACATATGGTGTGCTATCAGGAAAAACACCTGCTAGACGTGAGATCAAGGACAAGTGGTATATAAAAACAGCTTCTTGGACTTTTGTAGGGCTTGTTTTATTGCTATCTATCGGCATTCCTTATTTCTCTATTATCGTGACCTCTTTGCAAAAGGTACGGGGAGATGGTTTACAGGCAGGGAATTTCAGTTTGGCTTCTTATCAAGAGGTCTTCACTAGTGGAAGTGCAGGATTGACAGCATTTTTAAATAGCATTGTTTTTTCTATCATGACGGCCTTGATAACCGCCATAATAGGTTTATTCATAGCTCTTTATATTAAAAAAGGAGAAACCAGAAAGCAGCAAATATTAGACTTCTTTAGTTTAATGCCTAATATTATTCCGGGGATTGTCTTTGTTGTAGGTTTAATTATGTTTTGGAATGCTCCTTGGCTTCCCGCAACAATTTATAACACAAAGGCAATGGTAATAGTCACATACTGTGTACTGTTTTTACCTTATTCGGTGCAGTATATAAAGTCTTCTTTTTCACAATTGGATGCCTCTATTTTTCAATCAGCTGCTATTTTTGGACGTAGTAACATTGCGGTTTATCGTCGCATCATCCTACCACTTTTGATGCAGGGTATTTTTACAGGAATGATGATGACTTTTATTATTTCAATGCGAGAGCTTGTAGCTGGCCTTTTAATTTTGCCACCATCCGTAGAGACAGGGGCAACCTTTATCTATAGCCAATTTGAGCAAGGTAATGTAGGGGTTGGAATGGCAGTAGCTGTTATAACCGTCCTTATGACTGTTATTTTTATGTTCCTATTGGGTTGGCTGCAAAAACGAGGAGGGCAGGCCAATGCTTAGTGTTGAAATTTTAGGTGGTGTAGGCGAATATGGGCGCAATTGTTTTTATATAGAAAATCAGAGGCAGGCCATTTTATTGGATTGTGGCATTATGAAAAATACACAAAAAACGCCACCAAATATTACATTTAATCATATTGAAAAGCTAGTTGCTGTCTTTATTTCTCATTCGCATATTGATCATGTAGGGGCATTGCCAATACTACAGAACATGGGCTATACGGGWCCGATACTAATGAGTCATACAACTGCTCAGCAGCTTCCACTGCTTATCCCACAAGTCAGAACTTTCTATCCAGATACGATTGGAAAATGGATAGAGGTCAATGAATATCTTGCCTTTCAATGGGGATATAGTGGGCATTTAATTGGAAGCGTGTGGTACAAAATTCGTTTTTTTGATGAAATGATTTTTTTCTCTGGTGATTATGTAGTCGATTCGTATTTATTAAAGGCGACCTTGCCAGAGGAGGATGGAACGGTTTATGATGTAGCGTTTATTGATAGTGGACATGCGGAAAAATGCATTCGAAATCTTGAGGTGTTACAGCAGATGGCTATGTATGTAAAGGCTCATCCCAATCATTCATTTATATTCCCCTCCTCTTTTTCGGGCAAAACAGTCGATATTATGACGTATCTTTCCGAACATACAACTCGAGCGATTAGGGTAGATGCCAAGCTACAACCTTTATTGGGGCATTATGATGAAGAACATGAAAATATTTGGCCGAATAAAGTGATGCTTTTAGAACGACTCAAGCAAAAACAGGACAGTGACCATGTACTGTATTTTGTCTCAGAGCAGGATGTGGCTCAAGTGGAGGAGCTTGCAAAGGATTATCCGACGGCAATTTTTGTTCATACAGGCTATTCTCGTCATGCTTACAATCCAGCTAGCTTAAAGCATATCTCTGAGGAGTTCTTCTATAAAACACATCCAGACTATTGGGATTTAGTGGAACTGTCACAGAGACTTCGTGCACGACAAACGATCTATTTTCACAGTACACATACAAATTTAACAACAACATTTCCGAAGGAGGAATTAAAGCGTGACTAAACTAAAAAAATGGGCATTTTATCTGTGTGTCTTGGGCTTGATAGTGATTAGTATGATGGGTGTGAATACAACACAAGCGAAAGCAGCCATTGAGCCAGGCCATGAAATTAAATTCAATATTAAACCTGAGATTTTTAACGAATCAGCTATTGTCCAGGCTTTTCAAGCAACTAAAAAGGATGACGTAAAAGTTTATTTTTATGATACGCTGGACCAATCGTTTCTACGTCATGACTATATACACCGCTTACGTGTATATAAGGGTAGTAATAAAATGGATATAACCTACAAAAAGCGTTTTTTAAACACACCTTTAAGTGAAGCAATGGCAGAAACAATGAATCATGGTTTTACTGGTTCTGAGTCAAATTATAAGTTTGAGCTAGATATTAAGGGAGATCATCGTACATTTACGATAAGCCGAAAGGAATCTTTGAAGACTTCTGCTGAAGTCTCTTATGATTCAGTTGCTACAAATGTTGCGAAAAAACTCATTCTTGAAAATGCGCCAAAGAAAATTGTAAATTGGAACTCCGRAGCATGGTATAAAAATACGTTGTCTCAAGTGGTCGTATATGGGCCTGCTAATGCTACGAACTATAAMGGAAGCTTWTTAGGACATGAAGCGGATATAGAGGTATGGCAGTACAAAGGCGATATTATGGTTGAACTTTCTACGAAGGTAGATGATGCGGCTCAAGCAGCTACTATAGAAAAGCAATGGTATGAGCAACTATTATCCACTGGCTATCTAAGCGGGGATCAACGTGGTAAAACGGCATTTGTTATGGATAAATGAATAGGACGATAATGATTTCGCCTCATATAGAAATGAGGCGAAATTTTTCTTTGGCAACAGAGAGATTAAAAAAGTAGGTCCATGTTTGTTCTAACTTTGATAATTTCGCTTACACTTACTATAGGACGAACTTTGGGTGATATGAGGGGGAAATAACATAGCGAAAAAAATGGGCATTGTTACACTACTACTTTTCGGTGTTTACGTGCTTTGTATGTACTGGTATATTTTCCACAGCGGTGGTGGTAAAATACCAAGTGCCTTACAAGGAACGGCGGCAGATCCAGTGATGTTTATGTCTGGCAAGGAGCTTTTTTTAAGTGGTGAATATTCAAAAATACGGAACTTTGTATTCTTTGTAGCCACACCTTTAGAATGGCTTATTTACTTCTTGATTTTACTATTGGGTGTATCTCGTTATTTCGAAAATGTGACGACCTCCCAAACGAAGTGGAAGCTATTGCAAAATGCGGGTTACTTATTCCTATTATCTTTATTGCTCTATATTGTGCTATTCCCACTTGATTATTATCKMTATCAKCTAAGCAAAAGCTATGGCATCAGTACACAAGCATTTGCATCTTGGATGAAGGATGGTGTCATTGATTTTTGGGTGAATTTTGGCACTAGCTTGATTATTGTTACGGTGATTTATTGGCTCATTAAAAAGAGCGAAAAAAGATGGTGGCTCTATGCTTGGCTTTTAACTATCCCCTTTACAATCTTTGTGATGTTCATTCAGCCAGTTGTCATTGATCCTTTGTACAATGATTTTTATCCACTAAAAAATAAAGAACTGGAAACAAAGATACTTTCACTTGCTACACAGGCCAATATTCCGGCAGAGCATGTTTATGAGGTCAACATGGCAGAAAAGACAAATGCTTTAAATGCTTATGTGACAGGAATTGGGAGCAATTCGAGAATTGTGCTATGGGATACTACATTAAATAGACTAACGGACAATGAAATTTTATTTATCATGGCACATGAAATGGGACATTATGTTGAAAAGCATATTTATTTTGGCATTGCAGGCTATTTATTCTTAATGTTAATAGGGCTATGGCTAACAGCGAAAATTATGCGTCGCTTGATTTCACGATATGGACAGGTTTTAAAAATTAATAAAATCAGTAGCATTCGTTCCTATCCATTATTTTTACTCATTACTTCTATTTTACTATTTGCTTCCAATCCAGTATCCAATTTTATATCGAGATATCAAGAAACGAGAGCCGATCAATATGCTATTAACCTTATGAATGATCGAGAAGCGGCTGTAACAGCATTTCAAAAGCTAACGATTTCAGGCTTAAGTGAAGTGAACCCGCCACTCTTAGTGAAGTGGTTCCGTTATACACATCCACCGATGCTTGAGCGAATCTATAAAGTTGCGGATACAGGGGAACATAAACAAAATATGCCTTTAAAGGAAGAACAGAAGAAAAAGTAAGAGGATAGGTTTTTCAGGAGAGTAAATTGGGTAGTCTATGACAAAGATGTATCAAAAATTGGTCGTTGATTGATAGGGGATAGCATTATGCGAAATGTGATTATAATTACACTTTCTTCCATTTTAGTGGCCTTTGCCTATAATTATTTATTGATTCCCCATGAAATCTTGAGTGGTGGGTTGAGTGGTATTGCCATCATGCTTGGGATTATTACCCCTTTAAATACAGGCGTGTTAAATTTACTGCTTAACCTACCTTTACTGATTTTAGGTGTGATGAAGCTCGGCAAGCGATTTATTAGCTACACCATTCTTTCGGTGGCTGTGTTATCAGTGAGTTTATATATTATTCCAATACACAAAGCGACACAAGAGCCAATCCTCGCGTCCTTATTTGGTGGTGTTATTGTAGGGTTTGCAATGGGCATGATTTTCCGAGCAGCTGGCTCCTCAGGGGGCTTTGATATAATTGCTATGCTACTTAGCCGGAAACGTGATTTTCCGCTCGGTACGTTAATTGCCGCTATGAATGGAATCGTAGTGGCTGCTTCTGGCTTTGTCTTTAGCTGGGATGCGGCGTTGTTAACCCTTGTGTCCATTTATGCAACTGGAAAAGTAGTGGATACAATTCATACGAGCCATATTAAATTAACGCTGATGATTATTACGAGTAAAGGGGGCGAGGTCAAACAGCAACTATTAGAAAAGCTACATCGTGGAGTAACGATTATCGATGCAAAGGGAGCGTATTCAGGCGAGGGTCGGAAAGTATTAATTACTGTTATTACGCGTTACCAACTAGCTGATGTGAAAAGCACGATTAAGGAGACTGATCCAAAGTCGTTTGTGAATATTTTACAGACGACGGAAGTAATCGGGATGTTTGATCGTGGTACAACTAAATAATGCTATTCTCTACACACGTTTTAGGTTATACTTACCATAATCGAACGTGTGTTTTTATTTGAGGGGACGGGATTGTAAAGATGGAAAAAGAAATAATTCATGCTTACTGTATACAGCTTCATGGAACAACGTATGACTATCAAGAGGAGTGGCAAGCAGATCGCTATCATATCGGTGGAAAAATGTATGCCATGCTTGGAGGAAATAGAACAGGTAAGCCTGTTCTTACATTGAAATGTGAGCCTTCTCGAGCGGAGGAATTACGAGAAGCCTATGCAAGCATTATACCTGGTTACTATATGAATAAAACCCATTGGAATTCCATTTATATGGATGCTGAGGATGTCCCGATGGATTTGGTAGAGAATCTTATTAAGCATTCGTATGAACTTGTTTTCAATAAATTAACGAAGAAAGCACAGCAGGAAATTCAATTGATTGGCAACCCATCAAACAAGTAATGAATAGCGCATTTACCTTTTTGGCAAATGCGCTAATGACTAATTATAACCATGCTCACCATAAGGTTTTAGTGTCTCAAGCCATTTTTGCTCCAGCTTTTCGAGCTCTTTTTTTTCATCGAAATAGCCTTCTTCTTTTTTCTTTAAATACTCAACGATTTCCACCTCAAAAGCTTCTTGACCATATAAATTGTAATCTGCCTGAAGCACCTTATTCGTATGTGTATTGGTTTTTAGCATAAATTGAAAGCCATTTAAACGCKTTAAATTATTAAAGCTCCCCACAAATAATTTGCCTGTTTGTGTATTGGTCATTGTAAAAACGCCAGCTTCAATTTTCATCTCTTTATACATTTCTTTTAACTCTTTTTTATGAKCCATTTTTATTAACCTACTTTCTTATTTTTTTACCCAATAGGCACTGCCATCTGCTTTCCGKTCAARAAAACCGWATTMAATTAAGTAACGACGTAWGTGAACATAGTCTTCATACATCGGTTTAATCACTTCATTTAATTCTTTTTCAGTATAATGCTTTTCTTGGTCAAAAAGATTTGCAATTGCACGCAGCACTACAATTTTCTGTTTTTCGCGCTTTGGAAAGCGAACCAGTTCCTTGCCAACACCGTTTGGAAATAGCTTCTCTAATAATTGCTGTTCTTCCGTGAGGGTAACGTTATAGCGATCGTCGACCATAGTAGCTGTTTTATGAATAGGCACAAATGGTTCCTCCTTCTGATCTTGTTCTTTTAGTAACTCCATCATCACCATCAATGTTTTGGCTTGGCGTTCCTTTTCTTTTAAAGCAAAACGGTGATGGCGAATCGTGGTGGCACTGCCAATCTCTAATTCTTCTTTTATCTCCTGATCTGATTTTCCCTCATAAAATAAGCGTAAAATATGACTTTGATGTTCTGTTAAGCCTGTCATTTTTTTATTGAGACCGTTTAAATAATGAAAAACAGAATGGTGAGCCAATGTAATATGGTGTCGCATCATTTTCTCTGCTTCATATAATAAGCCCTCTTGAGGATAAATAATGCCTTTTTCTACTTTTTCACCGCATAGTAGGCACGTGAAGTGTGTCGCTTGATCGATATATCCCTTTTTTAGATCATCGATAGGAGCTTGCCAAAATAATTCATTTACATCCATTGCAATCCCTCCTTGATTTAACATTTCAACTATTAATTTGTTTGTTATTTWATATTTNNTCTAACAAAATGTTTGTATTAAAGCAATAAAAAACACATCGTATTCTAAACGATGTGTAAAATGGTTGGCTCATATTTAGTTATACTTTCTCTTAAATAAGATCATAGATGCTAGAGAAAGAACTACAATTGTACAGACAATCACAATTAGACTTGTTGTGGAGCTAAGTATATGTCCATTTAGTTCATAAACAATGCCATAATTCATTTTATAATCTTCCACATAAGAAACGGGCACACCATCAAAGACATTTGCAATAGAGCTCTCCATAAATGCATTGCGTAATAATAGTKTTGTATGGCTAATTGGAAAGTACATGATTATATGTTGTGCAAAGCTTGGTAGAGCTCCAAGAGGTACATAAACACCACATAAAAATCCAAGTAATGTACCAACAATTGTGCCGAGTGTTGAGAAAGCATTTTGGGTCGACACAAATAACGAAAGAAATAAATTAAAAACACTCGCAAGCAAGACAGATAAAAACAGTATGCTCAATACCTGAATAAAATCCCCAAAACTTAGAATCTTACCTCCCGTTGTGACAATAAAGATTTCACAGCCAAGGAGCGCAATAAAGGAAAAAATACAGCCGATAATAAATGCATTGAGCACATAGCTCAACTGAATAGTTGCACGAGAAAGGGGAGCTGTTAAAAAGTCGGCTTGTACTTTGGATTCTTGGTCTTTAACAGCGATACCATAGGCACCAAGTGTAGTCGAAACAGCAATCATGGATAGTAAACCTGCTACTAGCCACTCATTGACCATGGTGATCAATTCAGGTGTAGCTTCTGTTAGTTGTTCAATGGCATCTACCTGCATTTTTTGGAGAAAGACAGCGTACAACACAATGACAATAATGACTGACAGTAGGGAGAAGAACACCTGTGTTTTATCCCGTCTAAATATTTTGTTATTACGCAGAACTAGACTAATTAATGCTTCCACTACGCAACCTCCTCCTCTGCCATAATATGAAGAAAGACATCATCCATTGATCCTTTAATGACTTCGAAGGAGGCGATAAGTGGCTCAGCTTTTTTTAAAAGGGGAAGTGCTTGTAAGGTAGACGTTAAACGGATGGTGTATATCCCTTGATTCTCTGTGTAGGAGATCGCATTTTCCTCAAGAAACTTCACACCCTCCTGTGCATTTTGAAAAACGAGAGCCATTGAATCATAGGCATATTTTGTTTTTAGTGCATCGGGCGTTCCCTGTGCGACAATTTTACCTTGCTTTAAGACAGTGACTTGGTGAGCGACTGCCGCTTCCTCCATATAATGGGTCGTTAAAAAAACAGTCATATTGGTTTCCCGTTGTAGCTGCTTAATCGCCTGCCAAACAAATTGACGTGTTTGTGGATCTAAACCCGTTGTAGGTTCATCCAGAAATAAAATACTTGGACGATGAATCAGTGCACGAGCAATATCTGCTCGCCTTTTTTGTCCCCCTGATAATGTTCCATATTTTTTCTCTTCAATATCCTCTAAATGCAAATAGGTGGAAACAAATTGATAGTTATCGGTAAGYTGTGCTTTCGAWAAACCATATGTTTTACCTCGATGGWGGATATTTTCACGTACAGTTAATCGCTCATCTAATAGACTTTGCTGGAAAACGAAACCAATAGAKTWACGGAKWTYCGYRKKCYMRKTGYTKGTATCAAGAGACAGACCATTAATAGTTACTTGAGCACTCGAKTTTTTTAGTAAAGTACAAAGTATTTCAATCGTTGTAGATTTACCTGCACCGTTWTMACCTAAAAAAGCGAATAGGGTGCCTTGTTCGACTGTAAAAGAAATACCTTTGACAGCTTGCTGTTCTCCATACTGTTTACATAAATTTTCAACTTTTATCGCAAACGTCATAAGTGGTTAATCCCTTCTCTTTTGAATTTCTTTATTGATTTTTTCAATATCATTTAATTGAAGAACATATAGAATACACCAAACAATCAAGTAAATAATGGCTTCAGCAATAAGTACATACCATACACCTGAATCAAACCAACTACCAAAATAGCCTGCGGTTAGTACACATGCTGTCACCGCTACTAAATGGAGAAGAAGCTGAACTGTAAAAGGCAATTGCTCCATATCAAAAATGACGGATAGCAAACCAATGGCAATGCCAAGGATGGCCGCGATAACAATTTGCTCCAATAATTCTGTTCCTGAGGCCACCGCATTATTTGATAGGACGCTAAGTGTCACTAAGACATAAGAGGAGCTAAGGGAAATGAGTAGACCGATAATCATCATGCGTAAATACTTCATGCTATGAATCCCTCCCAATACCTAAGTGTCTCTTTAATTCTTTTAAATATTTTCGGCTGACATGAATGGCTACGTCATTTTCAAGTAATAGCTGTGTAGTGCCGATTTTGCCCATTTGAATAGAGGATATTTTATGGATATTGACGAGTGTAGACTTACTCACGCGTACAAAATCTTTGGCTAGCTGAGCCTCAAGCTCATATAATTTTCGCTTGGACTCAAACTCTTGCTCATCTGTCTGTAAAAATACTTTGGCATCCTCTGCGTAAATGGAATAAATATCGGAAATTTTTAAGAGATGAATTTCTTGTTGGTCATACCCATCTAGCATAGTAGTTTGGGATGCTTGAAGCTGTCTCATCAATCTTTCAATTTGCTCATTATATTCCTTGGCATGAATATGAACCTCAGTTTCCTCGAGCTCATGATTGATGGTTAAATGAATTTTCATAGGAGGCCTCCTTTAAAAACGCAGAATCAGGTATTACTAATGTAGCATAGAAAATTTTAGCAAGGATAAATTGTTCGATAAGAGGTTTTATTTGTTGGATAACAGGTTCTTTTTCAACGATAGCAAACAGCTCAAAAGTCGGTCCAGTAGAAAAAACGGTTTATAAAGGTCATAATAGGCTTATCGAGTTGAAGGGGTTGCTACCATGTTTATTTTTGATAAGCATATGTTCATCACATTATGCATTGGTTTAATAGGTGCTGTAGTTTTTCAATTTTTCCATATACCGATGCCTTGGCTGTTAGGAGCGATTACAGCGGTGCTCATCGTGCAGCTATCCACCAACGTCCAATTAAAATGGCATCATTCTTTCCGCAATTTTGGTTTAGTCGTAGCAGGTTATTCTATCGGCTATGCCTTTACACCAGAAGCTGTACAGGACATCAAGCTTTTTTTAGGAAGCATGGTCGTGTTAAATATCATATTTATTTTGTTGTTTTTTGCGGTAAGTTTCCTTGTTGCCAAGCGGACAGATTTAGATTTTGCGACTGCCTTAACGTGTTGTGTTCCTGGGGGCATGTCGCAGGTTGTGGCATTTGCGGAAGAGCAACAAGAGATGGATATGGTGGTCATCACATTCTTTCAAATCCTTCGCGTTCTTTTAATCGTTGGCTTTGTTCCTTTAATGGTGGCAGGGGCAGGTGGCAATAGTTCTATGATTGATGGAACATACACATGGAACCTTGTTGGCATACTTGTGGTATGTGGTGGCGCAGGGTGGCTAGCACAAAAGCTAAAAATTCCAACAGGCTATATGCTAGGCCCAGTGTTTTTACTAATGGGCGTTAATATGGCAGGGATAGAAGTGCCAAAATTACCATTATCGCTTCTGCATATTGCTCAACTCATGCTAGGAATTTATATTGGATTATTATTAAAAAAAGAGGATTTACATTTATCGAAGAAGCATATCTTTTATGCGTTTGTTTCGGCGGGCATTTTTATTGGGGCAGCCTATGGTTTAACATTTGTGATGGCAGCGTTGTACAGCCTTGATTTTAGGACAAGCKTTTTAAGTATTGTTCCTGGTGGTCTTGATCAAATGKGGATTATTGCCGYTTTGGTCCATGCAAATGTCACGATTGTCACGGCCTTTCAGATTTTTCGTGTACTAGTTGTCTCGATTTTTCTGGTGCCTGTGGTAAAAGTATTTGTAAGAAAAGTGAAAACATGATGGGGCTATGAATCAACCTCTCATGTTTTTCTTTGTGCGAATTTCGATCAAATAGAACTTTTGAATAATGATAAATGAACGTTAAATTTTCCCTTTCCAAATAATCCGAATAATGTTATGATAGCCATAACTACTATGAACGGAGGTGAGAAGGMATGAATAAAAACGCTACGAAAACATGTGTAAAAGTGGATACGGCTATGTATTTTGCACGTGTGATTACTTTCGATTTTGCGAACAACGGGATAGGTCTGTCCATTTTTAAGCAAAATCAAATAACAAACGTAGCGAATTAACCATTCTTTTTCACACATTTAATTGAGAAGAGGACTGCTTGTTAATGAGCAGTCTTTTTTGTGTTCTAAAGATGTTTTCGCACGTTTCAKTGGAGGAAAAAACGATGYAAATGAAAGCTGAACAAATTCAAAAAATTATGGGTGGCAATATATTATTCGAGAACCTACAGCTAGAGGTAAATAGTGGTGAACATGTGGCGATTGTTGGTGTAAATGGCAGTGGAAAAACGACTTTATTACAACTGCTTGCAGGGGTAGAGATACCTGACAAGGGACGAATAATTAAAAGTAAAGAAGCGACGATTGGCTATTTACATCAGATTCCACATTATCCACTCCATGCTGTGAAAGAAGTGCTGGAGGAAGCATTTGCGGATATTTATGCAATAAAGGCAAAAATGACAGCACTTGAGCAAGAGATGCAGTCGACGGTCACGGATAAAATATTACTACAATATGGGCAATTGCAGGAGCAATTTATGCTATTAGGGGGCTATGAAGTAGATGCACAGCTAGCAATGATTGCAAATGGACTAGGTATTTCAGATATGCTAGAGCAGCCATTTAGTAGTTTAAGTGGTGGGGAAAAAACAAAGGTTATGCTTGGACAAATTTTATTGAAAAAGCCCTCTATTTTGTTATTGGATGAACCAACGAACCATCTGGATATGCAAGCTATTGAGTGGCTTGAACATTATGTGCGAAACTTTGAGGGGATTGTCATTGTCGTATCCCATGATCGTCAATTCATGAATCAAGTAGCCCAGAAGATTATTGAAATTGAGGATGGGGAGGCTTTTACGTATAACGGCCATTATGATGCCTTTATAGCACAAAAAGAAGCAAAAATTGAGCAACAGTTTGCAAATTATGAAGAGCAACAAAAGAAAATTAAAAAGATGCAAGAAACAATTAAACGATTAAAGCAGTGGGCAAATGAGGCGAATCCACCAAACGCATCCATGCATCGACGTGCAAAGAGTATGGAAAAAGCATTAGCACGTATCGAGCGAGTAAAGAAGCCCCTCACTAAAAAGAAAATGAATTTAGCTTTAACGATGGCTGAACGCAGTGGTAAAGAGGTCGTGCTTTTGCAAGCCATTGATCATGGCYWKRMWAAGCCTTTATGGAAGGAAAGCAATCTAGCTATTTATTTTGGCGAAAGATTAGCGATTGTTGGGAGCAATGGTAGTGGAAAATCAACATTATTAAAAATGATATTAGGGGAAATCATTCCTAATCAGGGAGTGTGTCAGATTGGAAGTAATGTGAAATTTGGATACCTTTCCCAGCAATTTGAACATCCAAATCCTGCTATACGATTAATTGATGCCTTTCGTGAAAGTGTCGCCGTGTCAGAGGCGGAAGCTCGCCATATACTCGCACGATTTTTGTTCTATGGCTATGATGTCTTTAAAAAAGTGAAGGACTTAAGTGGTGGAGAAAAAATGCGTCTTCGTTTAGCACAATTAATGCATGAGGATATCAATGTCTTAATCTTAGATGAGCCAACGAATCATTTAGATATTGAAGCAAGAGAAGTATTGGAAGAGACACTGGAATCCTTTGAAGGCACGATTATTGGGGTGTCACATGACCGCTATTTCTTACAGAAAATTTTTACGAAAACGGCGTGGATTGAAAACCAGACTATTCAAGTTTTTGAGGGAGATTATGAGTGGGCTAGAGAAAAACGACAGGAACTTGCAATGAAAACGATTGAAAAACAACCAGTAAATAAAACGCAGCCACCTAAAAAAGAATTACCGATTGAACAACAAATTGAAAAATTAGAGACAAAACTACAACAACCATCGCTTGCTAAAGAACAACGGCAGAAGCTTGAACTTCAATTAGAAAATTTATATGAAAGATGGTTAGAAGGGGGCACAGAGCATGTTTAATTTAGAACGCATTATGCAGCTTGATATAGAGTATGTGAAGAGTTTCAGTGAAGTGGAGGTTTGTAAGGAGGGGGTCTTATTTTACAATCAGGCTATCCCAACCTATTACGATGCAAATCATGCACAGATTTGGAGAAAGGTTGAGCAACCGGATTTATTTTTACACGACATCAAAGATTTCTACCAATCAAAATCTCTGATCCCACGGATTTATTTATATAATCTAGAACAAAATCAGCTATGTATAGAGGCATTAGAGACGCACGGCTTTCAATATGAGCATTTTGTTAATGAAATTCAGTACTGGGATGGTGAATATGCGATACTTCCACCTAATCCTGCCATTCAAATTGAGCGTGTAACGGATGCAAATATGGAGGAAGCATTAGCAGTAGAAATGAGCATTTCTGCATTTGGGGAGCCTTCATTAATAAAAAAGGCATTTGAGCAAACCTATCATTCGTCACATTTTACGTATTATCTACTAAGACTAGATGGGGTGGCGTGCTGCTCAGCAAATATTTTTGTGTCAGAAAATCAAGGTAGGATTGAAAGTGTTGCAACAACTGAAGGCTATCGTGGTCGAGGTTTAATCGGCTATATGCTGCAGCATATTCAACAGCAATCAGTCAAGCTGGGATTGGACGATCTTTGGATATTACCAATTAGTGAACAGGTTGCCAAAGTCTATGAGAAGGCAAATTTTAAATCGGTGGGCTCCATGGCATCGATTCATGCGTTTACTGAAGGGAAGAGCATTCAAGATATCCGCCAACAGGCTTAAATAGCTACACATAAAGATCGCCAAATTCCTGTAGTGCTTACAAGGAATTTGGCAATTTTTTAGAACTGTACTTGTCAATTTTGATTACAGGTTGCTTTAATGAAGGGATGCTTTAAAATATAATCAGCAAAAATTATTTCCTGCTCCTGTAGAACGATAGCTGCTCATTACGACATCAAATTCCTCAGGCCTCAGTTAACAGCATTGTTTTTATCCATTGTTTGATATAAATTTGCGAGATGCAACATACACGGGTTAGTTGGAGAAGGTGGACCATTCATTTTTGCGATGAATGCCTATAAATGGAGGTGGGAGCTGTTTTATTGGAGCTTCTGTTACTTATTTTAATCGTGTAGTATATGTCTAATCGTTTGCGAATGAAACTTGTTAAAGGATAAGTAGGAATGAATGAAAACTAGTAAAATCCTGAATAGTATCGACTATTCGGGATTTTTGTTTTATTGTTAAAAAGAAGGATTTTCAATTATTAAAAGTTTTTTACTTGAAAAAATGTCGTATTCGATTTATTGTCTTTAGAGATACTTGTTTAATGGACTTGGAGGATATGAAATGCACGGAATTTATATACGCTATAATGTCTCAGATGAAACCCAAGCAGCACAATGGCCCAAAAAAATGGATGCATTTGCGTATGTTCAACGAGAAAAACCACAACAAGACAATGATAACTTGCTGTCAAAAGAAGAGCTAAAAAACCATGCCATTCGCTATATTAAAAGCTTGAAAGACAATGCAAGTGTCCATTTAGTAGAGCAGCGCAACGGTGAAATTGAACATTTTGATCGACGCTACATGGAGTCATTAAAGTTAAAGGAAAGCATCGATTCCCAACTTATTAATCTAGAAGAAATACGCTTATTATTGCAATTAATGAATGTCTTGAATTTATCCCATGCTTTTGGAGAAAATGCTGGCAAGCTACTTCGTCAAATAACGCCATATGCCAAAGAGGTAGAACATCCAACATTCCAAACAACACGCGTTGAGCGCCATTTTTATTCGGAGCTAATTGAACAAATTGAAATGGTTTACGCACGAATTATGCGTCAGCACAACCCATCGACAACGGAAATGCAGCAATCAGAAAAGCTCTGGACAACTGTCTGTGAGCAAGCAATAGAAAAAGTAGAAGCACGAATCGAACGTTTATCATCTATTAAATTAAAGCATGAGAAAAATTTACTAGAGTTTAGTCACTTAAAACAGCAAAATATCGAAGCGAAGGAACGCTTAGATCTAGCTGTCCATGAGCTGGATGCCATTTTAAATGTATTAGAATCATAAGAAAAGCATGTCTCTGTCAAAATCGGAGACATGCTTTTTATGTTGTCGTCGGATAGAGGGACAAAAGTGACGGTAAGCAGTGCGAAAGTGGTGGATAGCTTCGTAAGATTGACGGATAGCTGTGCTTTACTTCGCTTTCTCCTCTGTTTGATCCCGCTTAGTTTGGCGTGAAAGGCGGATTAAATCCAATCCAAGAAGCAC
The DNA here is from genome assembly GCF_044986265.1 of Lysinibacillus sp. S1. NCBI lineage: Bacteria > Bacillati > Bacillota > Bacilli > Caryophanales > Bacillaceae > Lysinibacillus > Lysinibacillus sp. S1. The sequence continues at coordinate 1,283,469 of NZ_CP173154.1, read as the reverse complement.
AACAATGATATAGAATAGAGGACTTGTGAACGATAGGCCAATTTGTGATTGACCGCCAAGTAATGTTAAAACAATCCATAATCCAACTGTATACAATGTTAATCCGATATAAGCCTTTTTTGATAATCTTTTATATCTACCCTTGTCGAAGGCTAGCTGAATGATGACAAGCCCAACTAATATAAGCAATATTATTTTTTTAGTCAGCATCGCAGCAATAGCTGTATCAGGGAAGAAATCATTAACGAATAATAACGTGAAAAATATTAAAATTACAAAATTTAAGATTGTCGAAAGCTTCATGCCATTTCTCCTTAGTTGTCAGAATACTTTTCTATTGTAACATGGTTCTAATGAAAGCAAAAAATAATACTTTAAAGAAGAGTTTGAAAAATTTTGAAACTTTTCCTGAGGTACATCCGTATAGTAGGTAATATGATGAAAAGGGGTGAGCAACTTGACGCTATTTGGCTATTCACTCGAGCAGATCTTTTTGGTGGTTTTGATTTTCGCTGGCCTTGCCACAGTATTGGTTATGTTTTTTGGTGATGCAGTCGAAGGTATTGGGGAAGGACTACCCATTTTTAATCCGAGTGTCATTCTATCTTTCATTACGTTGATGTCAGCAGCAGGTTTTATTTTAGAAAAACTAGCCTGGTTCTCTAGCGTTTGGAACATCATTGCTGCATGTATCATCGGTGCTATTTTAAGTTCCATCTTTTATTTATTTGTTCTCGTTCCGCTACGTTCCGCTGATGTTTCTTTAGCTTACACAGAGGAATCGCTAGGCGGGCAATTAGGAAGAGTTATTGTGCCAATTCCAGTAGATGGTTTTGGCGAGGTTGTTATCGAAACGACAAGTGGCATGATTTCAAAACGCGCAACGGGCTATGATAATGAAGCTATTGACTATGATGAAACCGTACTTGTTGTGGATGTGAAGGACGGAACACTTTTTGTTAGAACGTACGAGAAAAAATTTGTTTAAAGGAGAGATATGTCTATGTCAACTGATATCTTAATTGTTTTAGGAATTGTAGCATTTGTATTAATTGCCCTAGTCGGCTTATATGTGACAAAGTATCGTACGGCGGGTCCTGATGAAGCACTGATTGTGACAGGTAGCTATCTCGGCTCTAAAAATGTACATAAGGATGAGTCGGGGAATCGCATTAAAATCATTCGTGGGGGCGGTACATTTGTATTCCCTATTTTCCAACAAGCACAGCCGTTAAGCTTACTTTCTAGTAAACTAGAAGTGACAACGCCTGAGGTGTATACAGAGCAAGGTGTTCCTGTTATGGCAGATGGTACAGCCATTATTAAAATTGGCGGTTCCATTTCAGAAATTGCGACAGCAGCAGAGCAGTTTTTAGGCAAGCAAAAAGCAGAGCGCGAAGGGGAAGCACGTGAAGTATTAGAAGGTCATTTACGTTCCATTTTAGGATCTATGACGGTTGAAGAAATCTACAAAAACCGCGATAAATTCTCACAGGAAGTTCAACGTGTTGCTTCACAAGATTTAGCAAAGATGGGTCTTGTCATTGTATCCTTCACGATCAAGGATGTACGAGATAAAAATGGCTATTTAGACTCACTAGGGAAACCGAGAATCGCACAGGTAAAGCGAGATGCTGATATTGCGACAGCAGATGCAGAAAAAGAAACACGTATTAAACGTGCAGAAGCGTCTAAGGAAGCACAAAAGGCAGAACTAGAGCGAGCGACGGAAATTGCAGAAGCAGAAAAAGAAAATCAATTAAAAGTAGCTGAGTTCCGACGTGAGCAGGATATTGCCAAAGCGCGTGCTGACCAAGCGTATGAGCTTGAAACTGCTCGTGCTAAGCAGGAAGTAACGGAGCAAGAAATGCAAATTCGCATTATCGAGCGTCAAAAGCAAATTGAATTAGAAGAAAAAGAGATTTTACGTAGAGAAAAGCAATATGACTCTGAGGTTAAAAAGAAAGCAGATGCAGATCGCTATGCAGTGGAGCAAAATGCTGCAGCTGAAAAAATGCGTGAGCTTGCACAGGCTGATGCGGAAAAATATCGTATTGAATCATTAGCAAAAGCAGAGGCAGAGAAAATTCGTTTGGATGGTCTTGCCAAAGCTGATGCAGAGCGAGCACAAGGGGAGACGGAGGCTGATATCATTCGTTTACGTGGTCTGGCTGAAGCTGAAGCTAAACGTAAGATTGCCGAAGCCTTTGAATACTATGGTCAAGCAGCTGTACTGGATATGGTTGTACGCATGATGCCAGAGTATGCAAAAGAGCTTGCAAGTCCACTTGGCAATATCGATAAGATTACAGTGGTCGATACTGGTGGTGGAGAGGGAAGTGGTGCGAATAAGGTGACATCTTACGCAACCAATTTAATGTCTACACTTCAAGAAACATTAAAAGAAACTTCTGGTCTCGATGTAAAAGAGCTGATCGAGAGCTATGCTGGGAAGCACACATTGCGTCCAGAATTAGAGCAGATTGCTTTAGGACTTGAAAAAAAGCAAGCACCTGAAGAAACGAAAGAAGCGGTAGAACAATCCTAACAAAAAACGACCTGATGATCTCATCAGGTCGTTTTTTTATAGTTGTTGCTGCCATTCACTTACAAGCATGCCATAAATAACGTGATTTACATAATGATCGTAGAGCCATTCTGCAGCTCGAATGGTTCCTTCTTGCATGAATCCAAGACGTTCTGGGATTGCGCGACTTTTGTGATTGGCTTCAGCAACACGAATTTCAACTTTATGAAGCTTCAATGTTTCAAAGGCATATTGCAATAAAGCTTTTACCGTTTTCGTCATGATGCCATGTCCTTGTGCTCCTTCGCTCAACCAATAGCCAATAGTGCCGATTTTATTGCTCGGGTTAATCGCGTTAAAGCCTGCAATGCCAACAATTTCATTTTTAAAGAGAATGACTAGGGAGAGGCTACTGTTCGCTTCATGGCCCTTAATACAGCCCTCAATATAGGCTTTTGTATCCGCCAGTTCTTTTGTGAAATCTAGCCATGGTAGCCATTCTTTCAGATATTCCCTCGAGGCATCCGTTAATGCAAAAACCTTCTCTGCATCTTCAGGTGCGATCATCCGTAAAGCTAAATCTTGGTTTATGGTAATTTGCATTATTGTTCACCTCATTATTATTTTAACGCATTGTGCATAAAGCCTTTCATTTCTCGGCTAAGTAAAGTTAATTCTTCTATAATTTCGCTGAAATCCTGTACGAGCTGTGCTTGCTCATTTGTTGCATCATTGATTTGTCCCATATTTTGCTTTAGATTATCTAGATTTCTATTGATATTCCGTAATGATGATTCTATATTTTCGGTAGCACTAGACGTCTCAAAGGACAGCTTTCGAACTTCCTGTGCCACAATATTAAAGCCAGCGCCGTGCTGTCCAGCACGTGCAGCCTCGATGGATGCGTTTAAACCTAATAAATTAGTTTGGCGAGATATACTTTTAATTAAATCTGTCACGGCATTTGTTTTTTCAGAGTCCTCTAGGGCATGCTGTGCCTGCTTATTAATTTCCTCACTAGTGGCTGCTAATTCCTCAGAATGAGAAGCGATTGTATGTACTTTATCCTGTAGACTGTTGACGATCTTATCCATCGTAGCCATATAATCTTCAAGTTTGAGCTCATTATCTATTGGTAAGCCAAAAGCTAATGCACCTACTACTTGACCATTTTCACGAATGGGGAATGAAAAAGCATTGATTGCTACACCGTAAACATCCTCTGGTATCACCACATCTGCATTTTGTCCATTAAAGGCGATGAAAACATTTTGGTCATTGGCGTTAACTTTTTGTCCATCATGGTAGCCGGAATCCACACGTTTACCTGCTAAGTATTTAACGACTGTTTCATTTTCCTTTTCAACAACAGCTACAATGGCTTCTTGTTTTAATGCTAGATGAATATAAGGTGTTGCGAGGGCTAAAGCTTCAATAATTTTCATAAAAATTCCTCCAAGTCTCGTCAATGAAAATGGTTGTGTCATCTGTCTTCATTGTGACAATGGTTCTAGATGATTACTTTTACTGTAGCACAATATTTGCCAAGTCAAAATAGCTATTTATATTTTTTATTAAAAGAAGAACATACAAATCCGAAGTGCTTTTATTTGTCAATTATTATTTTTTTGCAGCGGTGAAAATGAAGGCCTTTTTGTCTATTTTTTGACAAGGAGACGTGTGTTTTGCGAAATATTGTATTAGAATAATAGTAGCATGTGGAAGAAGTTAAGGAGAGAGTTTCATGGACTATATACAAAAGGGTACGAGGGCGTTTCATAAAGCGAATTGGGCCTTATTTTTAGCAGGCTTTATTACGTTTGCTAACCTATATGTAACGCAGCCATTACTACCAACATTTTCAGAAGCATTTCACGTCTCACCAGCTGTAGCAAGTTTATCTCTTTCAGTAACTACCTTTGCATTAGCGGTGAGTTTAATAATTGTCAGTTCGTTATCAGAAGCATGGGGAAGAAAATCATTGATGACGATTTCTATTTTTGCAGCTTCTGTCCTGACACTAGCTCTTGCATTTTCACCTAACTTTGAAATAATTTTAGTTTTACGTGTTGTACAAGGCATCGTTTTTGCAGGTTTACCAGCAATCGCTATGGCTTATTTGGGAGAAGAGATGGAACCAGCAAGCKTAGGGGTTGCCATGGGCTTATATATTAGCGGTAATTCAGTAGGGGGACTTAGTGGACGAGTTATTATTGGTACCTTAACGGACCATTATAACTGGCATACAGGCATGATGGTACTAGGAGGAATCAGCCTGCTAGTTAGTTTATTGTTTGTCTGGATGTTACCAAGCTCCAAACATTTCAGCGCGCGACCTTTACAATTAAAAGCATTGACCAAAACCCTACTGCAACATTTAAGAGATCCTTGTATGCTGTGTCTTTATGGGATGGGGTTTCTTTTAATGGGAAGCTTTGTCACACTTTATAATTATATTGGCTTTAAACTAATGGCACCTCCCTATAATTTAAGTGCCACAATTGTAGGTTGGATATTTGTCATTTATTTAGTTGGGACATTTAGCTCGGCATGGTTTGGCAGTTTAGCCGATCGTTATGGTCGCCAACGAATGCTCTTACTGGCCATTGCCATTATGTTAGCTGGAGCTATAGTAACGCTCAATGGGCTACTTACTTTAAAGATTATAGGGATAACCGTTTTTACCTTTGGCTTTTTTGCATCTCATTCAATTGCAAGTGGCTGGGTGAGCAAACGAGCATCCCACGATAAAGCACAAGCATCTTCTCTCTATTTATTTTTCTATTATTTTGGTTCAAGTGTTGGAGGAACAGTAGGAGGCGTTTTTTGGATGAAATATGGGTGGATGGGTGTTATAGTGATGATTGCTCTGTTTTTATTCATTGCTTGTGTCCTATCATTTTTATTAAAAAGATTCATTGTTAGACAACGTATCACAACATGATGTGAGGTGTCATTTTGCAGGAATTACTTTTCTATTTTTTCATTATCCTAGCAGCTTCTATTTTACAAACCAGTACAGGTTTTGGTTTTTCCGTTATGGCTACGCCTTTTTTACTGTTGCTTTTTACACCACAAGAGGCGATGCAAATAAATATAATACTGTCCCTTGTTATTTCATTTTCACTCATATGGAAGGTGAGACATGATATTGATGTAGCGTTGCTTAGTAAGGTGATGATCGGTAGTGTTGCAGGTGCTCCTTTTGGTAGTATACTATTTGCCTTAGTCGATGTGACGACATTTAAGCTGCTCATCGCTATCCTTCTTATAGGGCTTACGATTCTATTGATTAAAAATTTCTCTATTCAACAAACAAGGAGTAGAGATTATGGCGTTGGTTTTATATCAGGTATGTTCACAACAAGTATTGGGATGGCTGGACCACCACTGTTGCTCTATTTTGCGAGCACACATAGAAATAAAGAAACCATTAGAGCTGTTTCACTAGCCTACTATATATTTATCTATCTAATTAGCTTACTTTCTCAAGTCATTTTTGAGGGTACAAGTAAAATGGTTTGGATATATAGTATGTATGCTTTGCCAATTGTTTTCTTAGGACTTATTTTTGGACAAATGCTATTTACGCGATTAAATCAAAAATTGTTTAAAATCTTAATTTATTTTCTATTAGTAGCAGCAGGCTTAATTTTGTTGATCCAAAGTTTATGGACAATGCTATAAACAACAAAAAGAAGTATGGAAGGATAATACATCCTCCCATACTTCTTTATTGTTAACCCATAATATTGTAGCCAGCGTCGATGTAGATCGTCTCACCAGTCACACCACGTGATAGGTGAGATAGCATAACAATCGTCATATCTGCTACTTCGTCTTGTTGAACATTACGTTTTAAAGGAGCTGTTTCTTCAATTTTGTGTAAGATTGTGTTAAAAGAAGGAACACCTTTTGCAGCGAGTGTACGAATAGCACCAGCTGAGATAGCATTGACGCGAATATTATCTTGGCCAATATCAGCAGCAAGATAGCGCATAGAAGCCTCTAATGCAGCTTTTGCAACGCCCATCACATTGTAGCCATCAAGTACTCGTTCTGCACCTAAGTAACTCATTGTAACGATAGAGCCACCCTCTGTCATGTATGGATGAGCTGCTTTTGCAGTGGAAATAAGTGAATAGGCACTTGTATCTTGTGCGAATGCATAGCCTTCTCGAGTTGTTTCAAGGAAGCGGTTGTGTAAATCTTCTGCATGCGCAAAAGCCACTGAATGTACAATCCCATGAATAACGCCAACCTTTGAGCCTATTTCTTCAAAAGCTGCTTTTGTGCTGTCGTCACTATTCACATCACATTGAACAACAAGAGAATCGGATTGTCCGATATTTTCTAATTGTTTTTGTAATTTTTTTAATGAACGTTCTTGACGATAAGTGAAGATGACATTTGCACCAACGTCAAATAAACGTTTAGCAATGCCCCAAGCAATACTGCGATCATTTGCTACGCCCATGACAACAATGTTCTTATCTTTTAATTGTAATAAATTATCCATCATTATGAAGAAMTSYYWTSTKARMTWATAWYRKTMMTTAGAAAAAATTACTAAAAACTTATCATATAGAAAATATCGTTGCAATAACAAGATGAAAAGAGAAGTAGTTTAGAGAGCAAAAAAAATTCATCTCTTTACAGTAGAGACGAATTAAAAAGTGTGCTATTTTATTTTGTTACATAATGATCATACATATCTACTGCTCGATTAACAGCACTACTGACAGTGATTCTAAAGCAATTTTGTGACCGAATGACCTGTGCCAATATTTTGATTGCTCTTGTTTGATTTTTATGGAATAAAGCATTGTCTGTTTGAAAATCATCGTCTAAAAAGGCAAGATAATAAGGTATTCGATTTTGTGGTTTTAACAAATCAGATTCTGCACTTTTTTCAAGTGTATCGTACACCCATAAATCGATGGCATTTCCTAAGTGGAAGGCTGCAAAATACTGAAAATCATCATTCACACATTCTTTTACTTTCTGAATTATTTGAATTTTTCGGAGCTCATCTAATAAGAATGTATTGATGGAATAATAGATGGCTTTAGAAGGATTTAGAATGAGCTCATCGGTCTGCTGCGATTTTAAGAAAACCCAGTTATTTAACACGTTTGCCCATGCGTCCACATTATTCAAACATTTCGCACAAACATCTGGAAATATTGATTGCCACTTTGCAGCAAGATTTTTAAATCTATTCATATGGTCTTGATCAATATAAAATAAACTATGCTCAACTTGTAACTGCTCAAACATTCACATTCCTCCAATAGATTGGTATGTATAGCAATGGACCATATGCCTATTATCTTGATGCAAAAGATAGCCAATATTTTAATCAATAAGAAGGCATCCCCTGAAGGATGCCTTTTAAGATATACATCAACGGAAGACTATTCAAATTTTAATGAGTCACCATCGAATGTTTCATCTGCTACTTTGATAGAGTCTGTTGGACAACCTTCAAAAGCGTCTTGCATATCTTCCAATAGATCCTCTGGAACTTCAGCAGTTCCCATGTTATCATCTAAAATAACGAAGGCAATGCCTTCATCATCATAATCATAAATGTCTGGCGCTGCGGCTCCACATGCGCCACAAGCGATGCATGTATCTTTATCAACTATTGTGTATTTAGCCATTTTATTCTCTCCTTTAACGATGTTCCTACAAAGCTTCATACTCATTTTAAAGATGTTTATCTTACATTTCAACTTAAATACTATTAAATTGGAGGAATTTGCGTCAATGTTTCATCAAATTTTATTGCAAATCTTTCAAAAACTCAATAAAGAGCGGACGATTTCGGCTGCCTATCATGTCCTAAGAGGGAAGCGTTCAGGCCAGACGATTCAAGATATTGGTCTTTTTCAACTGCATCAATATTTTGGCCTCTTGCCAAAACTATCTCGTACTACATTTGATGAGGCTGTAAACTTATTTATGCAGAATAGTTGGTTAAATGTGCAGGAATCTGGTCATTTTTACATGGAAACGCTAGGATTACAACGTGCACAACAAACGCCAACCTTTTTCTTTGATGGTTGGCACTATCGGGGAAATGAGCATGTGTTTTTTGCGAGGCTCTCTCTCATTGTACAAAGTTTGTCACATCAAGCCGCAGCCGTTCGTACCTTTTCACCGATTAGTAGAGATACAATGATTCAAGCGTGGGTGCGAACTTTTTTACAGGCACATCATTATAAGGAAGGTCATTTACAGCAGCAATTATTGACAGAATGTAATCATGTGCTAACTATTCTCCCTGTGTCAGATGCAAGCAAACAGCTTGTTCTGTATCGTTTAAGTGGTTATCAATTACCAGGATGGACGTGGCAACAGCTTGCAGATGAACGGAAGGAAACTGTACTGGATAGTCAATTAGCTTTTATTGAAACCCTACATATATTATTAAATGAAGTGCATCAAAAAATAGATGATTACCCATTGCTAGGGCATGTGGCAGAAGGATTAAAAGTTAAAATATTGCTAACAGATTCTGCACAACAAACCGCACAATTATATGAACAAGGTTATTCGATGGAGCAAATTGTTCAAATGAGAAAACTAAAACAAAGTACAATTGAGGATCATTTTGTGGAATTAGCTATGTATGAACCGAACTTTTCTATTGGCCCATTCGTCTCCTATGATGAAGCCCAAAAAGTGTGGCAGGCATCGAAGMAGTATCAAACAAAAAAATTGAAAATATTACATGAAGCTTTAAACGATATGAGTTATTTTCAATTAAGGCTTGTCCTTGCGAAAGGAGAAGTATAAATGGAACTTGAACAATTATTGCATAAGCATTTTGGTTATTCATCATTTCGGCCAGGACAGAAAGAAGTCATTGAGGCATTACTACAAGAACAAGATGTTATTGCCTTATTGCCAACAGGAATGGGAAAATCACTCTGCTACCAGCTACCAGCCTATACATTAGAGAAACCTGTACTAATTGTTTCACCCTTACTGTCATTAATGCAGGATCAAGTAGAAGAGCTGAGGCGTTTTGGGGAAAAGAGGGTGGTAGCTTTAAATTCCTTTTTATCACTAACAGAGAAACGTTATGTATTACATTATTTAGAGCAATATCGTTTTATTTTTACTTCCCCAGAGATGCTGCTCCAGCAACAGGTACAAGAGAAACTGGCGCAGATGAAGCTAGGTTTAATCGTAGTAGATGAGGCACATTGTATCTCACAATGGGGCTTTGATTTTCGACCAGATTATTTACGAATAGGTGACTGGCTATCGAGAGAAAATCGTCCGCCAATTTTGGCATTATCTGCTACGGCAACAAAGAAGGTTGTTCGAGATATACGGGAAACTTTATCTCTCAAAGCTCCATTCGAGTTTATGTATAATGTTGACCGCCCGAATATTCATTTAGGTCGTGTAGTAGTGGAGGATAAGGCTGATAAAGCTAGATGGCTCATGCACCATGTTACGGAAACGGCAGGACCTGGTATTTTATATGTTTCCTCACGTAAACGTGCGCAACAATATAGCGAAGCCTTATTACAAGAGGGCGTTCGTGTTGCTGCATATCATGCTGGCTATGGGGTGGAGGACCGGCAATTTATTCAACAGCAATTTATAGCTGGTGAACTTGATTGGATTGTTGCAACAAACGCTTTTGGTATGGGCATTAATAAGCTTGATATACGGCAGGTCATTCATGAATCAATGCCTGCCAATATAGCGAATTATATGCAGGAGATTGGACGTGCAGGGCGGGATGGTCACTCTGCACTTGCTATATTACTGTATGCTGAAGGTGATGAGGAGCTGGCTAAATTTGTTGTGACAGGCGATTTACCAACTTTACATCATGTTGACCGCTACCAGGAGCTGCTATCTCAGCAAATACAGCCCATCCAAATGCTGAAAAATGGGGAGTTAAGTGAGACAGCCTTCCGTGTGTTAGACTATTGGCTGCAACGAGAGTCTTCGGAACAAGTGAAGGTCCGATTAAATCATTTAGCACTAGAGAAATACAATGCAGTGAATGAAATGCTTCAAATCATACAGACAAAAGACTGTATTCGTGAACATTTAGTCGGGTAGTTTGGGCAAAAATTGCAGAAAAAGCAGGAAAACTGTTGTGAAAATTGTGGAATCCATTATGATGTAATCAAGAAAGTACGCTTAAAAGAGAAAAAGAAAGTAGAAATGGCAACGTGGGAAAGTCGATTGCAAMAATTATTAATGGGTAATTAGACTAAAACTGACGGTCATTTACTTTTTTCGTAAAATTCGTCATAATAGAGATGATAGAAAGCGTAGTAAGGTTGGGGGAAAGGCGAATGAATAAAGAAGATTATCGCGATAAAATAGAAGAGCATCGTCAATCGTTTGAAGATGAGCAAAAAGAACAGCAATCCTTATCAAGAGTTTCCAGAATGAATAAAAACGGTAATAAAAACAAAAAGCCAAAAAATTCGAAACGTAAGACACCGTTAATGACGATTCTGTTTGTTATTTTTATCTTGATACCATTAACAATTCTTATTTATTTTTGGAAATTTTATGAACCAGGAAAAACGATTGAACAAGCCGAAAAGGATACAGCTGAACAGGTTGTCGAATTAGATCCTTCAGAAGCATCTGCGTCAGATAAAGACAAGGAAAAAGATGATAAGGGTCAAGACGCTCAGGGGGATAAGAAGGCTCAAGAGCAATCTCAAAAAGATGCTGATAAGTTAGCAGCGGAGCAAAAAGCTGCTGAAGAAGCGAAAAAGGCTCAAGAGGCGAAAAAGGCAGAGGAAGCAAAAAAAGCCGAAGAAGCTCGAAAAGCTGAAGAAGCAAGAATAGCTCAACAACAAGCAGAGGCAGCAAGAAAAGCAGAAGAGGCTAGAAAAGCGGAAGAAGCAAAACAAAATGCTAAAGCAACGACACATACTGTAAAAGCAAATGAGAACTTATACCGAATTGCATTAAATCACTATGGCGATGGCAGTGAAGCGACTTTAGCTAAAATTCGTGCTGCTAATGGGATGTCCTCTAATACTGTAATGGTTGGGCAAGTCATTAAGTTACCTTAATAGAATTTTTTATCGTTATATAGGTTTTCTAGTATAAAATTACAGACAAACGTTCACACCAAAACGTACGTCTGATTTAGCAAAAAGGCGATTCGTTTTTTAAGAAGAATCGCCTTTTTGCTGTCGTAAGGAGAAGTGAGAAAATGCTATATTTAGGGCTATTTCTTTTGGTAGTCATCGCCCCTCCACTTTATATGTGGAAGGTGGCACATGAAAATAATGTATTGTCTCACCAGCTTTCATTACAGGGTGAACAGGAGAAGGTACGATTATTTTTTATTTCAGATGTTCATTTACGTAAAATAAGTAAGAAAATGATTGCACAGTTACAGGGACATCATTTTGATGCAGTAATTATTGGCGGTGATTTTGCGGATAGCCGTACACCGATTGATCGTATTCATGAAAATTTATCATTATTAACGTCCCTTGGACCAACCTATTTTATTTGGGGCAATAATGACAGAGAAATTGGGGAAGAAAGACTGAAGGACATTTTACAGGCATACCATGTTCAAATTATTGTCAATGATGCCGTACAGCTTCCGCTTAAAAATAGCTTTTGGTTAAGTGCTATTGAGGATACAACTGTTAAAGAATATAGTTTTGAAAAAGCTTTTGCAAAGATAGGAGATCAGGATTTAGTTGTTTTTATCGCCCATAATCCAGAGGTTTTTGCGAAAGTTCGGGCTAAATATCGTGCGGATTTAATGATGGGGGGACATTTACATGGAGGGCAAATCAGATTCGGTCCATATGGTGTCCATCCAAATGGTTCCTATCGTCGGCGTGATGGTGTCATGACTTTAGTAAGCAATGGCTATGGGACGACATTAGTACCTTTTCGATTTGGTGCAAAGCCCCAATGTCATATAATTGACATTGATATATCGAGTAAATAAACAACCAAAACGTGTGAGAAGGCGTATAATAAAAAAGTATCGTCTATTCTATGAAATGTGAAAGCATGGAGCAGCAATTTTTGCTGTTCAAATTCGATTGGAGTGTCAAGAAATGCAGCAAGCAGATGCAATTATTGTTGGAGGAGGCCCATGCGGCTTAGCAGCAGCAATAGCTTTGCAAAATATTGGTTTACAACCTATTGTGATTGAAAAAGGAAATATCGTCAATGCCATCTATCATTACCCTACACATCAAACATTTTTTAGTACGAGTGAACGGTTAGCCATTGGTGATGTACCATTTATTATTGAAGGACGTAAGCCGAAACGCAATCAAGCCCTTGTCTACTATCGAGAGGTCGTCCGTTTAAAAAATATACAAGTTAATCGCTTCGAAAAAGTACAAAGTGTTGTAAAAAATAATGATTTGTTCACGGTTACCTCCGATAAGGAAATATATGAAACGCCCTATGTTGTCATTGCAACAGGTTATTATGATCATCCGAATTATTTAAATATCCATGGTGAGGAGTTACCTAAAGTTTTCCATTACTTTAAAGAGGGCCATGAATTTTTTGATACGGATGTTCTAGTTATAGGCGGCAAAAATTCAGCGATAGATGCCGCGTTAGAATTAAATAAAGCTGGGGCTCGTGTAACCGTAGCCTATCGTGGCAGCGAATACTCTCCAAGCATCAAGCCATGGGTATTACCCGAATTTGAAGGGGTAGTCAAAACTGGAGAAGTTGACATGCTTTTTAATACAAATGTATTGGAAATACGTGAGCACGAAGTTGTTTTAGAAGTAGAGGGTCAAGAGAAAATAGTAAAAAATGATTTCGTTTTTGCTATGACTGGCTATCATCCTGATCACTCCTTTATTAAAGCGATGGGAGTGGACATAGAGGAAGAAACGGGTCGTCCTTATGTTACGCCTGAAACGATGGAAACCAATGTTGAAGGACTATTCATTGCAGGTGTTATTGCAGCAGGAAATAATGCCAATGAAATTTTTATTGAAAATGGTCGTTTCCATGGCGAATGTATCGCTCAAACTATTGAGCAGAGAAAAAAATAACGATCGAGGCTGTATAGGCATGTAGCTTATACAGCCTTTTTAGCAAGGAGGCAGCTCAATGATTGGCTTGTATTGGCTCTTGAGTTATTTAATAGGAAACATCTTGACGGCTTATTTCGTTGGTAAGATATACGGTGTCAATTTGCAGGAAGAGCGTAGTAAAAATTTAGGCGCGCGTAATGCGGGAAGTGTGATTGGGAAAACAGCGTTTATTTTGACTCTTCTTGGCGATTCATTAAAAGGTGTACTTGTTGTCGGATTAGGACGCATGTGGCAATTGGATGAATGGGTCCTTATTGGCGGAGCTGCATGGGTGATAATTGGCCATCTATTTCCGATTTGGCTGAAATGGAATGGAGGGAAAGGTGTAGCTACTTTTATTGGTGTGGGTCTCGCCTTATCGCCAAGTCTTTTTTTATGGATGATTATTGGTACAGCACTTATATCTGCATTTACTAGAAGTCTGACACTTGGCATGGTTGGGGGCTTTGTTTTTTATATAGCCGCAATTATACAAGCAGGGAAATTAGAGCCATATGGACTTTTAATCATGGCAATCGTGTGTATGCTTATTAAGCATATGTCTAATATTCAGGAATCATTGAAAAGAGGGAAGTGAAGGAAATGTATTGGTGTAAAATTGCCAAGACAAATGAAGAATTTGAGGCGATTGCTCGATTGAATTATGAAACATTTGTAGAAGAAATTCCTCAGCATGAGGTAAATGCATCGCGAAAAAAAGTAGACCGATTTCATCAGGAGAATACCTATGTCGTTGTTTATAAGCAAACAGAATTAATTGGCATGGTGGCGTTTAGAGATCAACGACCATTTTCTATTGATGAAAAGATTGGTAAGGTCGAGCAGTATTTATCGAAGGAAAATTGTGAGAAGCTTTGTGAAATTCGTTTGCTTTCCGTGAAGAAAGGTTATCGAACGGGGCGAGTTCTATTGAAGCTTACTCAGGCCTTAACTACATTTGCCTACGAAAAAGGCTATTCTGCTGCAGTGATTTCAGGTACAACGAGAGAGGAAAAACTATATAAGCAGATGGGTTTTAAGCAGTTTGCACCAGCTGTCGGGGAAGAGGGTGCGATGTTTTTACCGATGGTGCTCACTAGACATGAATTTGAACAATCATTACAACATAGACTAACGACGGAACCCTCTACATTTTATCCTGGGCCGGTGAGGCAATTAGAGACAATTGCTCATTCAGATTTATCACATCGTTCATTACCTTTTTATGCGCTTTATGAACGAGTGCAGAAGAGGTTACTGCATTTATCGAAGTCCAATCATGTTGGTGTAATCGTAGGAACGGGAACGCTAGCAAATGAAGTAATGCTTGCACAACTAAAGGCACAGCAATTAGGAAAAGGGCTTATTCTCACAAATGGAGAATTCGGTGAACGTTTACAGAAGCAAGCCGCTCGTTGGTCATTACATTATGATGTGGTAGAAAAAGAATGGGGAACAGTATTTGATGACAAAGAACTGGCTTCACAGCTTGAGACGGGGTCTTATCAGTGGATGTTGGCAGTACATGGTGAGACTTCCACGGGAACTTGTAATAACTTAGATATTCTTAAAAAGCTTGCTAAACAATACAATGTAAAGTTATGTATAGATTGTATTAGTTCGTTCGGTGCCATGCCGTTCTCTTTACAGGACTGCTATTTAGCTACGGCTGTGAGTGGTAAGGCCATTGGTGCGTTAAGTGGGCTAGCATTTGTATTTTCGCAATCACTTGCACCCCCATCTGCCAATCTACCCGCTTATCTTGATTTAGCAAATTATCAGCAAGGTGTCATACCATTTACATTACCTGCTGTATTACTGAGCAATGTGGAGACTGCATTGCAAGCCTATCCAGCACGTTATGAGCAGCTACAGCAACGCTTTCAATCACTGCTGCAGCTACCAATCATGCAATTTCAATATCCAACTACTCAATATCCGATGTTGATAACTGTTCAATTGCCTAATAATTATGCCAACCTACTTATTGATTTAGCATTAAACGGGCTATTCGTTCATGGTGAAAGCCAGTATTTACGCCAAAAGAATTTCATTCAATTTTCTGTGATACAGCCAGATTTTGATGAAGCTTTGGCTCGACTTAGCGAGATACTGGGCTATTATGAACAGGTGATCGAGACTTTAGCGTTACAAGAAAAAGTCCTTTAAATTTAAAGGCGAGCCAGTTGTGTTAAGGCCTATTAATAATTTTAAGCGTGCCTTTTGACCATTAATACCTGTGGCGAATATGGCGCCTAAGTCTTCTAGCATTTTACCGCCGCCCATATAGCCATAAACACCTTCTGCAATTCCATTAAAGCAGCGGGAAACAAGTACAACTGGGATGTCTCGCTGTATAAGGCTTTCAATTCCCTTTACAACAGATGGCGGGACATTCCCTTGACCTAGTCCTTCTAGCACAACACCATCATATTTACATGCAAGCACGACATCCAATAAATCTTCTTCCATTCCAGCGTACACTTTTAGCATTGCAACACGCTTAGTTAAATTGTTAACATCTACATATTGTCGACGAATTGGTGCGTGATGGAATAAGATTCTGGATTTTGTAATAAGGCCAATCGGTCCATATTGTGGAGATTGGAAAGTATTTACAGAACTTGTGCTTGTTTTTGTTGTATTTACAGCAAGATGAACCTCATCATTCATCACAACAAGCACACCTTTATCACGTGCTTCTTCATCAACAGCTACTCGGACTGCCTCTACTAAATTATAAATCCCATCTGCTCCAAGTTCGTTAGATGAACGCATTGCTCCTGTTAGCACAATCGGAATGGCTAAGTTCGTAGTTAGCTCTAAGAAATAGGCGGTTTCTTCCAATGTATCCGTACCGTGGGTGATGACCACACCGTCAATTGGCTGTGCGTCAATTTGTTCCAAAATCAAGTTACGCAATAAAAGCATCTCTTTCGGTGTAATATGTGGAGAAGGAAGGTTAAAAGCTTCTATTTCGATAATGCTTGCTAGTGAAGCCAGTTTATTACTTTCCTTCATTAGAGGATTTTCCTTATTAGGCATGACCGCTCCTTCAGCACTCATCGCCATGGAGATTGTGCCGCCAGTATGAATTAATAAAATTGTTTTTTTCATAAAAAAATAAATCTCCTTTTAAAAAGTTTTTTTGTCATTACATGGTATAATAATAGCAGTCTATTGTTGAAAGGAGCCGGCATCATGATCATTTTATTATCTGCTGCCATTGCTCCCGGTCTAGCGCTTTTTAGTTATTTCTATTTGCGCAATCAGATGGCTACGGAGCCAAGAAGAACTTTACTACAAACGTTTTTATACGGCGCATTTTTAACGTTCCCAATCATGTTTTTACAGTATGTATTAACAGAGGAAGGGGTTTTTCGATATCTTTATCTTCAAGACGTACTATTTTCAAGTGTCATTGAAGAATTTTTTAAATGGTTTGTGCTATTAATTGCCATCTATAATCATATAGAATTTGATGACCCTTACGATGGTATATTGTACGGGGCAAGCATTTCACTTGGCTTTGCTACGATTGAAAATGTTCTTTATTTACTTTCATTTGGCTTAGACACGGCATTTATGCGAGCCTTATTACCAGTATCGAGTCATGCTTTGTTTGGTGTCGTAATGGGCTATTATTATGGACGGGCTAAGTTTTCGAAACTTGTTAAGACAAAAGAGATGATAGCTATGGCGCTTTGTGCACCAGTCGTACTTCACATTCTATACAATACAATATTATCATTCAAAGGTCACTGGGTTTATTTAATGATTCCTTTTATGTTGTTTTTATGGTGGTTTGGCTTGCGCAAAGTGAAGCTTGCACATTATCATCTGGTGCAGCATCTTCACATGCAAAAGAAAATATAAAGCGTAGAAATCGTCAAAGATTTCTACGCTTTATTTCATTTTTATCATGTATAAATTACTCCTTTTGTTTCAAGCTATAAAAAAAAGGAGTGATAAAAGTGCGTTTAGTAAGCATACTTTTTGCTTTGATATTAGGAATTAGTATAATTGCGATTCCTCAAAATGATGCAAATGCATTTAGCGATCAGCAAATTACTCGAGGTGCCTATGGAGATGATGTCATTGAATTGCAAGCAAGGCTACAATACTTAGGTTTTTATAAGAGTAAAATTGATGGCAAATTTGGCTACAACACATACTGGGCTTTACGTAATTTCCAAGAAAATTATGGGTTACCAGTAGACGGAATTGCAGGCGCTAAGACAAAGAAAGCGTTAACGGGCAATTCAGATTATGACGAAAAATGGGTGAAAGCTCAATTAAATGCAGGAAATCAATTTACTTATTATGGTGGGCAGCCACTTGATCAGCAAGTGAAAAAGAATACTAGTGGTGGCAGTAGCAATAGTAGTGGAAGTAGTAATAATAATGGAACACAGACACAAGTTCCTCCCAAATATACAGAGCGTGATTTACAGCTAATGGCGAATGCGGTATATGGAGAGGCAAGAGGAGAACCATATGAAGGACAAGTAGCAGTTGCTGCAGTTATTTTAAATCGTTTGGAAAGCCCAGATTTCCCGAATACTATTTCAGGTATCATTTTCCAACCGTTAGCATTTACGGCTGTTGCAGATGGGCAAATTTGGCTTGAGCCAAATGAGCGAGCGAAAGAAGCGGTTATTGATGCAATGAACGGCTGGGACCCTTCTGAAAATGCATTGTATTATTTCAATCCAAAAACTGCAACGAGCAAATGGATTTGGTCACGTCCACAAATTAAACAAATTGGAGAGCATATTTTCTGTTCATAGAAAGGAGGAACCTAGATGAAAACTTGGCTCGTGGTCTTAACGATTGCCGTTATTGGGTTAGGGGCATACAGTATTGATTTACATGGAGATAAAGAAGATTTACAACGTACCGTGCTAGCACAATATACAGATAAGTTAACGGATGCATCTGAAAAACTTTCCCATCTTCAACGCTCAGTATCACAATCCCTGTTGTTTCAAGATGAGCAGGCGATTCACAATGAACTAGATTCGGTTTGGCGTTTAAGCTCAGAAGTTCGTTCTTCAATTGCGAATATTCCAATAGGACAAGAACTATCAAGTGAATGGATGAACTATCTAGGGCGACTTGGCGATGAAGCAAAAAGGACAGCGAAAACAGGGGATTATGAAGCTTGGCGTGAAAAAATGCCCCAGGTTTCAACGAATTTACAATCTCTTTCCGATGAATGGACAGCTGCAACCGTCGATTTCTATAAGCATGATGGGAAAATGGATGTTTGGCTACAGCAAGTAGATAATAAAAATCCAAATAGCCAATTTGATACTGTAAAAGATACATTAAAGGGCTACGGCGAAAAGGATTTCCCGTTAACTTTATCTGAATCTGATTGGCAGAAAAAAATTGAGTTAAAGGCATTACAGGATGCAGTTATTACCGAAAAAGAAGCTCTAGAAAAAGTGAAATACTTATTTCCAGTCATTAAAGATGCCACATTTACAGTTACAAAAAGTAGTGATACAGCACCATATCCTTTTTATCATATCCAATTCCACCAAGGGATTCGATTAGGCTATGTTGATTTAACAGAAAAGGGTGGACATTTATTATCCTATTTAGTAGAACGTCCTGTGGATGAAGCCAAGTTATCACAAGAGGAAATCATGAAAAAAGCGCAGGAATATGTGAAGAAATTAGGCATGAAAGATGTAGCCTATGTGGAATCACGAGAAAATCATCAAGCTTGGCATGTGACATTTGCTCGTGTCCATCCTGGAGATAATGCGTTAATCTACGCTGATGGTGTTCAATTGAAAGTGGCGAAAGATACAGGTGAGCTGTTAGGTGCAAATGCAATGGAATATATTCAAGAAGAAAATATTAAAAAGCAAACAGCTAAGCCGATTGATTGGAAAACGTTCTTCCAAGACGATATCCAAGTACAAGAGGTAAAAAATATCTACACAGATAATGGACAATTTGAGCAACGTCTTTGCTATGAGGTCATTGCATTGCGTGATGGTAATACGCAGGAAACATTTAGAATTGTTATTGATGCGGAAAACCATAATGTATTAAAAGTGGAATATCTAACTTAATCAATGATGCTTCCGCTCTGTATCAACTTGACATGAAAATACTACCAATTTTTATAGCCAAAATAAGCTTCTCATGAGATAATTAAACTATATTTTTCGCACGGGGAGATGCTCATGGAAATAAAAATTGGTACACAATTACAACTTGAACCAACTTATACAGAGCGTTTGGAGAAATTCCGCTGTAAAGTTGTAGAGCAAAAAGATAATATTCTATATATTGATTATCCGGTTAATATGGCAACAAAGAAAACGGCATTTTTAATAGATGGCTCAGAATTTAGAGCAACTTTTCGTACCGAGGATAAACAATCCTTTGCCTTTAATACAGAGGTAGTTGGCCGTAAAGCAGGTAATATCCCAATGATTATGTTGCATTGTCCAACACCAGAGGAGTTTATAAAAATTCAGCGACGAGAATACGTTCGTGTGGAGACACAAGTAGACGTTGCTATTCAGTTGAAAGATTATAAATATCAGCTTGTGACTGTGGATATTAGTGCAGGAGGCCTAGCAGTCATGTTGAAAGGTCAAGTAGCTTTCACTGAGGGTGATGAAGTAAAACTAACCATCGTATTGCCATTTGCCAATGGAGATGTCAAGTATGTCATTACGGAAGCGCTGATCGTACGTATTTTTGAAAAAGAGGATAAACGCATTGCAACAATCCAACTAACAGATACAGATGATGTCGATCAACAGCATATTGTCCGTTTTTGCTTTGAACGTCAATTAGTCAATCGTCGTAAAGAAATAAACCCTTTTAATGTTTAATATCCTTTATGAATATTTTGATGAAGCCCTCTCCTAGTAGAGGGCTTTTTTGAGGTTATATGATACAATAAGAGGTGCAGAAAGTAGGGAAGAATATGAAGAAAAACATTCAAATTGCGATAGACGGGCCTGCTGGTGCTGGCAAAAGTACAATCGCGAAAATTGTTGCTGAAGCACTTGGCTTTACTTACATTGACACAGGTGCAATGTATCGAGCAGTTACGTATAAAGCGATGCAACAAAACATACATTTAGATGATGAAGCAAAATTAGCAGAGATGCTTGAAGTAAGCACAATTGAATTAAAACCATCACCTCAGGGACAGCTTGTTTTTTTAGATGGTCACAATGTGTCAGCGGAAATACGCTCTAATGAGGTCACTTCATCAGTCTCACAAGTAGCTGCCCATGCGAAGGTTCGTGAGCTATTAGTTGCTCAACAGCAAAAACTTGCAGCTAATGGCGGTGTTGTCATGGATGGCCGCGATATTGCTACACATGTCTTAAAGGATGCAGAACTAAAGATTTTCATGTCTGCAACAGTAGAGGAGCGTGCTAGACGACGCTTGATTGATAATCAAAAAAGAGGAATTGACTCCTCTCTTGAAAAACTTCAGGAAGAAATTGCGCTACGTGATAAAAAGGATAGTGAGCGTGAAGCATCGCCACTGATTCAAGCTGAAGATGCGATTTTTTTAGATACAACAGCATTGTCCATTGATGATGCAGCACAAGCTATTTTAAAATTAGCAGAAGAAAAAATGCTATAAATCCTAAAATTTCAGACATTTTTAGAATTTAAAGGATTTATTTTTGTCTTTGTCTTCAATATCGAATAAAATAGTAAGGGAAGATGCGAAGGAGGGTTACATATGTCTGAAGAAATGAACTATGCAGAACAAACGTTTAACGAGGGTGATATCGTCAAAGGCATTGCCGCGCAAGTTGATGAAAAGGCAGTATCTGTATCAATTCCAGGTGCTCCGTTTGATGGTATTGTACCGATTAGTGAATTATCTAGCTTACACATTGAGAAAGCGTCTGATGTCATCTCAGTTGGAGATGAATTAGAATTGATGATTACAAAGGTTGAAGAAGAAAACTTTGTCCTATCAAAACGTAAAGTGGATGCTCTAAAAGCATGGGATACACTGGAGCAGCAATTTGCCGCTGAGGAAATCTTTGAAGCGGAAGTAAAGGATATTGTTAAAGGTGGTCTTGTCGTAGATTTAGGTGTACGTGGCTTTGTACCAGCATCGCTTGTAGAGGACTATTTTGTTGATGATTTTGAAGGCTATAAAGGGCAAACATTAAGCTTTAAAATTGTTGAGCTTGATAAGGATAAGAATCGCCTTATTTTATCTCACCGAGCAGTGGTTGAAGTAGAGAAAGCTTCGCAAAAGAAAAATGTGATTAATCAAATAAAAGCTGGCGATGTATTGGATGGTAAAGTACAGCGTCTCGCGTCATTTGGTGCATTTATCGACCTAGGTGGTATTGATGGTCTTGTACACATCTCGCAAGTATCACATGAGCATGTGAGTGATGTGAGTGAGGTTTTAGCTGAAGGACAAGATGTAAAAGTAAAAGTTCTATCAGTGGACCCAGAAAATGAACGTATTTCTTTATCTATTAAGGAAACAATTCCTGGACCATGGTCTAATATTGAAGAACGTGCCGCTAAAGGCACTATTTTAGACGGTAGAGTGAAGCGACTTACTTCATTTGGCGCATTTGTGGAAGTATTCCCAGGCGTTGAAGGTTTAGTGCATATATCGCAAATTGCGCATAAGCACATTAACACGCCTCATGAAGCACTAAAAGAGGGACAAGAAGTACAGGTAAAGGTTCTTGATGTCAACGCTGACGAAGGCCGTCTAGCCCTTAGTATTAAAGAATTACTAGAAAATCCTGAAGCAGAAGAAGTAATCGACTATGAATTACCTGAAGAGAATACAGGCTTCTCATTCGGTGATGTGATTGGCGATAAACTAAAAAACTTTAAATAATGTATAAAGCGAGGATGCTTAAATGTATCCTCGCTATTTTTATGGTTGATAGGATTTTGAAAGTGAAGGATAGCGATTGAGGAGTGGATAAAATCTTTGAATTGAAGGATACAACTTTAAAAGTAGCGGATAAGATTTCAGAAGTGAAGGATAGCAAATAAGAAGAGGATAAAATCTTTGAATTGAAGGATAAAACTCTAAAAGTAGCGGATAAGATTCTCAAAATAAAGGATAGCAATTAAAAAGGCGATAAAACCTAAATAACTCGGATAGTTTGCTTAAAAAAATGAGGTAACACCTTTTATCACCATACATAGCGTTCTACATTATGGATATGATATGATATAATGGCATTTTTCGTGTATAATAGCGAAAGACAAGAAGTTGGAAGGATGAAGTACAGATGACGAAACCAGTAGTAGCCATCGTAGGTCGTCCGAACGTAGGTAAGTCGACGATTTTTAATCGTATCGTTGGAGAACGTGTTTCGATTGTGGAGGATATCCCAGGCGTAACACGTGACCGTATTTATAGTTCGGCAGAGTGGTTAACACACGATTTTAATATTATTGATACAGGTGGCATTGAAATTGGAGACGAGCCGTTTTTAGAACAAATTCGTCAACAAGCTGAAATCGCTATTGATGAAGCAGACGTTATTATTTTCATGACAAATGGTCGTGAAGGGGTAACGGCAGCAGATGAGCAAGTTGCTAAAATTCTATACAAAACAAAAAAACCAGTCGTATTAGCGGTCAATAAAATTGATAATCCTGATATGCGTGAAATGATTTATGATTTTTATGCACTTGGCTTCGGTGAACCTTGGCCTATTTCAGGTTCCCACGGTTTAGGTTTAGGGGATTTATTGGACGAATGTGCGAAACATTTCCCGAAAGAAGATGAAGAACAATACGGTGATGATGTCATTAAATTCTCTTTAATTGGTCGCCCGAATGTTGGGAAATCCTCTTTAGTGAATGCTTTCCTAGGGCAGGAACGTGTTATTGTTAGTAATATTGCAGGGACAACACGTGATGCGATTGATACGCCTTATGCATATGATGGACAGGAATATGTCATTATTGATACGGCGGGTATGCGTAAAAAAGGAAAGATCTATGAAACAACCGAGAAATATTCTGTGTTACGTGCGCTACGTGCTATTGAACGCTCAGACGTTGTTTTAGTAGTGCTGAATGCAGAAGAAGGTATTCAGGAGCAAGATAAAAAAATCGCTGGCTATGCACATGAGGCTGGAAAAGCTGTGATCATTGTTGTGAATAAATGGGATGCCATTGAAAAAGATGAAAAAACAATGAATGTCTTTACACAGCAAATTCGTGAGCATTTCCTATTTTTAGATTATGCCCCAATTATTTTTGTATCGGCGAATACAAAACAGCGTGTGCATCAAATTTTACCGATTATCCAACGTGTCAGCGAGAATCATGCGATGCGTATTCAGTCCTCTATTTTAAATGAAGTGATTGAGGACTCAGTGGCTCGTAATCCAGCACCGACAGATAAAGGTCGTCGTTTACGTATTTACTATGCTACTCAGGTAGCGATTAAGCCACCAACATTCGTTATTTTTGTGAATGAACCTGAGCTTATGCATTTCTCATATGAACGCTTCTTAGAAAATCGCATCCGCGAAACATTTGACTTTGAAGGGACGCCAATTCGTTTAATTACACGTGCGCGTGCTTAAGGCAATAGCTATAGACRTACAATACGCCAACCCGACATTATTGTTGGGTGGCGTCTTTTTACAAGAAAGAACTTACTTAATAGACAACCCAACAAAGGGAGGATTTTGTTATGGAAAAAGTTTGTGTGTTAGGGGCAGGCTCATGGGGTACTGCACTGGCAATGGTACTAGCGGAAAATGGACATGATACGCTTGTATGGACACATAGAGCTGAGCAGGCAGAAGAAATCAATCAACTGCATACGAATAAAAAATATTTACCAGAAACCATTCTACCTGTAAATTTACATGCGACGAGTGATATGGCACAGGTAKCTACTCATGCAGAAACCATTGTTGTGGCTGTTCCAACAAAAGCGATTCGTGAAGTATGCGAGAAACTAACGGCTGAATTAACAAAAAAAGTGTTGTTTGTCCATGTTTCGAAAGGAATTGAGCCTGACTCATTAAAACGAATATCTGAGATTTTAGCAGAAAGCTTACCAGCAATGTATGTGGAAGAAATTGTTGTTCTTTCTGGGCCAAGTCATGCAGAAGAAGTGGTACTGCATCATCCTACAACGGTTACTGCAGCTTGTGCTAATATTGATGCTGCTGAAAAGGTACAGGATTTATTTATGAATCAGTTCTTCCGCGTCTATACAAATGAGGATATCATTGGTGTAGAAATAGGAGGAGCTTTGAAAAACGTTATCGCTTTAGCGGCAGGTATTACTGATGGCTTAAATTATGGAGACAATGCAAAAGCGGCACTTATTACGCGAGGTCTTGCAGAAATTTCACGGTTAGGTGTAAAAATGGGTGGTAATCCATTTACGTTCTCAGGACTTACAGGTATGGGGGACTTAATTGTAACCTGTACAAGTGTCCACTCGCGAAACTGGCGTGCAGGTAATATGTTAGGGCAAGGTATGAAGCTACAAGAAGTGCTGGATCAAATGGGCATGGTCGTAGAAGGTGTCCGTACCACGAAGGCAGCCTATCAATTAGCAGAGAAATATGATGTCGCCATGCCGATTTCCACAGTGCTCTATAGTGTGCTATTTAATGATGTTGAACCGAAAGTGGCAGTAGATGCCTTAATGATGCGTATGAAAAAACGAGAAATAGACGATATGAAGCATTAATATTAATTTTTTGATTAGACTTGTCATTAAATGGACATAAATAAGGTGTCTCAACCAATCTGTTGAGACGCCTTATTGTGTGCCACTAGTTGAATAGAAATACAAGCTAAAAGAGTTGTCCATTTCTTGATAGTTATGGGACAACTATTTCTTTTTAGCAAAAGCACATAGTATAATATACTTTGATTGTGTCTTGACATTCAAAGAAAGGTGGTTTTTTGAAATGGGCCCGTTAGCTCATATGCCTGCGCTTGATGTAATGTGGGTGTCGTTTTATTGCATCGCATTTATGATTATATCAGTCGGCTTAATTTATTTAGCACGAAATAAGATTTCAAATGTATTTTTACGAACAGTCGTAAATTTATGTGCATACATACTGTTTGGACTTGGCACATTTTTAATGGTACTTGTAGTTGCCACTTGGCCAGCATAAATAATAATGAGGTGTCAGTAACATGAAAAAACTAAGTGCTTTGCTGTTGGTATTTGCAACCGCCATACTGTTAGTAGGATGTGCGTACCCAGAAGAAGAAAAAAGGGCTAAGGTCACGCCTGATGTCGATCAACTAGCGGCAGTTCAACGTGCTGTGGATGAATACCGTGAAGCAACAGGTGGACTAGTACCAATTAAAAATAGCGAGCTAGATACGGATATCTATATCAAATATTTAATCGATTTTGAAAAACTTATGCCGAAGTATTTGACGACAATTCCTGGAAATGCCTATGAAAAAGGTGGTATATATCAATATATCATTTGGGACCCTGAAAATGAGGCATCGGTCAAATTAGTAGATTTAAACGCGGCAGAGCGTATACGTGAAATAGGTATTCGTAAACTATCTACACAGTATTTACCAATAAAAGGGTCAATTTCAGATAATGTTT
The DNA here is from genome assembly GCF_044986265.1 of Lysinibacillus sp. S1. NCBI lineage: Bacteria > Bacillati > Bacillota > Bacilli > Caryophanales > Bacillaceae > Lysinibacillus > Lysinibacillus sp. S1. The sequence goes on along the minus strand of NZ_CP173154.1, from coordinate 1,257,266 downwards.
ATCAGATCAACTATAAAGATTTGGGTTATAAAACAGAGGTAACTGTAAAAAGTCCCTATTCTGGCGTCGAGTTACCGCTTTTCATGACTGGTGATGGTGAATTACATGTAGACTATGCTGTGGATTTAGGCCAGCTTTTAAAAGAGGATAAGCCGAATGTAAAGCCAGGTGATGATATTCGCCAACTGCTTGTCGACAAATTTCCAGTGGTGCCTGCCTATTCTATTCCATATACAGTGGACGAGAATGGAGAGCCTATCTATGATATGAAAACGTATAATACGGATGTCAAAAAAGCGAAAGAATTACAAAAACAAGAGGCAGAAGCCGCCGAGAAAAAAGAGAAATAGCAAACAAGCTCCTTACATTTGTGAGGGGCTTTTTCATATTTGTCTACAGGCTTGCATATAGTGAAAAAGCGTAGATAAAGGAGGCAGAAACCTTGAGTGAAGCAGTATTTAGAGAAATTGCAGAGCGCACAAATGGCGATGTTTATATTGGTGTTGTCGGTCCAGTACGTGTAKGTAAATCAACATTTGTAAAAAAGGTAATGGAATCAGTCGTGTTACCAAACATTGTGGATGAAACGGAAAGAATGCGAGCACAAGATGAGTTGCCACAAAGTTCTCCGGGGCCAGTCATTATGACTGCTGAGCCGAAGTTTGTGCCTGCCCAAGCAACCCGTATTGTGGTCGGTGAAGATGAAATGCCATTCCAAATTCGATTAGCAGATTGTGTTGGTTATATTATCGATGGGACAAAAGGCTATGAGGATGAAAATGGACCAAAATTTGTTCATACGCCTTGGCATACGGAGCCAATTCCATTTCAGGAAGCCGCTAAAATTGGCACAGATAAGGTGATTCGCGATCATGCGAATATTKGTATTGTCGTAACGMCTGATGGTACAGTGAACGGAATCAGTCGACGAGCAGCAGAGAAGGCAGAAGAGGAAATTGTAGAGCAATTAAAAGACATCGGCAAACCATTTGTCATCTTACTCAATTGCCAAATGCCTGCGAGAGAAGAAACGGTTCAGCTTCGCAHTGRATTGTTTGAACGTTACAATGTCCCTGTTATTGCGATGTCCATTGATCAAATGAGAGAAACGGATATTCAATATATTTTACAAGAGGCGTTATTTGAATTCCCAATTCGTACCATTGAGGTGGAAAAACCAGACTGGCTGGATGTATTAGATGCTACACATCCATTAAATGTTGCATTGATTGATTCGATGGAGGAAGTCCTTTCTTCTGTTATGAAAATTCGAGATGTGCAACAGGCGTCAGATGCCTTTAAAGCCATTGACTTTATTGACCAAAGTGAAGTTGTTCATGTAGATGCAGGTGTAGGAACAGCTGTAATTCGGGTATCCCTACAGGGTGAATTGTATAAATCAGTTTGTAATGAATGGCTAGAAGAACCAATTGAAACGAAAAAAGATTGGTTACTCTTTATCAAAGAGGCGGCAGAGGCAAAAGAGGCCCAAAAACGCTTTAAAAGTGCTATTCACGATGCTGATACGACAGGCTATGGCGTGACATTGCCAATGATGCAGGAATTTGAGCCAACAGCCCCAGAGCTCATTAAACAGAATAATTTCTTCGGCGTACGAATGAAGGCAAAAGCGCCATCCTATCATATTATCCGAGTTGATATGGAGTCAGAATTTGCACCGTTAATTGGCTCAGAGTTCCATAGTCAGCAACTTCTAAAAGATTTAAATCATGCTTATTTACATGATCGTGATGCCTTATGGAATACACAATTATTTGGCACMCCATTGCATGAAGTAKTAAAAGAGGGGATTCGTTATAAAATGGATGCAGTTCCATCTACTGCCAAAAAACGTATGCGTCAGACGATTGAACGAATGGTTAACGAAGGAGATCGTGGTTTAGTAACATTTATTTTATAGTGATAAAATTCAGAAAAAATGCAAAAAATATACGCAGGGCTTTTCGTTTTTATGCGAAAAGTCCTTTTATTTTTGTTTTTTGGGTGAAAAACTGATTTTTTGGTTATAATCATGTATGAATACAGTTGCGTAGCGGTTTTCTATGTGTTACTCTTTTTACAGAATTGGTTCATGACCCTTTGAGAGGAGGTGAATGGTGTGAATAAAACAGAATTAGTAAACTCTGTTGCTGAAGCTGCAGGTCTTTCTAAAAAAGACGCTTCTAAAGCAGTTGAAGCTGTATTTGATACAATTCAAGATGCTCTTGCAAAGGGTGACAAAGTACAATTAATTGGTTTTGGTAACTTTGAAGTASGTGAACGTGCGGCTCKTRRAGRTCKYWWYSCRCRMMCTGSYMMASAWAWMGAAMYMGCTGCTAGCAAGGTGCCTGCTTTCAAACCAGGTAAAGCGCTTAAAGACGCGGTAAAATAATACACGTCTAGTAGTTACATAGAGCAGTCTTCATGTTAACGAACATGAAGGCTGCTCTTTTTAACTTCAAATTTGAATTTTACATAATAATATACAGTGATTTTCTTATCTAGAAGCGAATTTCTGATGAATCAGGTAAGTCATTTTGCGCTTACCTTTTGGATGTGCTACGATGCATAGGGAAATGTGTAATGTTTTGATATGCAGGAGGGTTTTTTGATGTCGAATATTGATTTATTAAAAATAGAAGAAGCGGTAAAAATGATTTTAGAAGCGGTAGGTGAAGATGTAAATCGTGAAGGTTTATTGGATACGCCGAAGCGTGTAGCAAAAATGTATGCCGAAATGTTCAGCGGCTTGCATGAGGATGCTAAAGATTATTTTAAAACGGTATTTCATGAGGATCATGAAGAACTAGTGCTTGTCAAAGATATACCTTTTTATTCGATGTGTGAGCATCATCTAGTACCTTTCTATGGCAAAGCACATGTTGCATACATACCAAATGACGGCGTTGTTGCTGGACTGAGTAAGTTAKGACGTGCAGTGGAGACGATTGCCCGCAGACCACAACTACAVGAGCGTATTACCTCTTCAGTAGCAGACACAATAATGGAGATGCTTTCGCCAAAAGGTGTCTATGTTGTGATCGAGGCTGAGCATATGTGTATGACAATGCGTGGATTAAAAAAACCTGGTTCTAAAACGGTGACATCTGTTGCACGCGGTATTTATGAGGAAGATGAAGTGAAACGTAGAGAAGTACTATCATTTATTCAAATGTCTTAAATTGCGTGTCTAATTATGTTATGATGAACTAAGAATTTGTCGGATTTAAGGAGTGTACAAAGATGTCACAAGATTATATTGTTATTCAAGCAGAAGAAGATGGTGTACATGTCATTGGATTAACACGTGGAACTGATACGAAATTCCATCATTCAGAGAAATTAGATGCCGGCGAAGTAATGATTGCTCAATTTACAGAACACACGTCTGCCATGAAAATACGCGGTAAAGCGCAAATTCATACAGCACATGGCGTGATCAATAGCGAAGCGAAAAAATAAGAAATTTTGTTTCTGACGATAGGTTTTAATGCTGTTCAACGTTCTACAACACATATAAAAACACTAGATGTGAAAAACTTAGTATAAGGTCTATGGGCAGTTAGCATTCCAACATTCAATTATGGGAGAGCTTTACTGCCTGTGCTATGAAGAAAGCAAATTTTTTTTATTCCGCATCGTTGCGTATGCTATAATGACTCAGTAAGCAAGCGTTTGGCCTTGTATAGGGCTAACGTATCTGAAAGTGAAATGGAGTAAGGTCTATGAATGCAACATACMTTCAAAATTCAATTGCACAGTTAAAAACAGAGATTTTCATGGATGTTCGTCATAGAACTTTGCAAAAATACACAGGTGTACCTGTGCTAGATGAAAATCAACTGTTTTATTTGTTAATCCCGTTTTTGAATGGTGAAGAGTGGCAACAAGAGCAACAAGAGGCTGCAATTACTGTTGGCATAGTGTACGCAGCATTAGCGGCTCACGATCATATAAAAGAATTAGACGCAACATCAAAAGAACAGCAGCTTACCGTATTAGCTGGGGATTTTTATAGTGGTCGTTATTATGAAATATTAGCAATGTCAGGGAATGTTGCATTAATTCGAAACTTGTCACAAGGTATTGTGGCACGATGTGAAAACCAAATTAAGGTTTATGAAAATAAACAACGAACAATGGAACAGTGGTATACATCGATGAGTACGATAGAATCTGGGTTAATTGCTCAATTTTTTGATCTTTATTCTTTCAGTGAATATATACCACTTATAGAAAAAAGCTTATTAATCTTGCGTTTAGAAAAAGAATGGACAGCTTATCAACGTGGGCAAATGTCTTTAATGGGTAAGGCACTAGAAGAAAGTGTCAGACGTAATGGCGCAACCTTTAATAGCGTCATCCAAGGGAAAATTGTGCATTTAAAAACAGAGCTATCACAGATCATTAATCAGGCATCCTTTTTACAAAGTGATATCAAACAAGCTTTACATGCACATGTAGAGGCATCCATTGCTTCTACTAACGGATAAGAGAGGTTTTTCAAAATGGCTAAAACGAAAGAAGAACACGTTCACGAAGTATTTGAAAGTATTTCGGAAAACTACGATAAAATGAATGGTGTAATTAGTTTCCAGATGCATGTTGGCTGGCGTAACGATACGATGAAGCACATGGCTGTAAAACCTGGATCAAAAGCACTTGATGTATGCTGTGGCACCGCAGACTGGACAATCGCATTGGCAGAGGCTGTTGGTGAAAGTGGAGAAGTAAAAGGGCTTGACTTTAGTCAAAACATGCTGAAAGTTGGCGAAAAAAAGGTAKAGCCATACCCACAAATTGAACTCATTCATGGAAATGCAATGGAGTTGCCTTTTCCAGATGATACGTTTGATTATGTGACAATCGGCTTTGGTCTTCGCAATGTACCTGATTATTTACAAGTTTTGAAGGAAATGCATCGTGTTGTTAAACCGGGTGGAATGGTGGTTTGTTTAGAAACATCTCAATCTGAAATCCCTGGTTATCGTCAGCTGTTCCGTTTTTATTTTAAATATATAATGCCGATATTTGGTAAAATATTTGCGAAAAGCTATAAGGAGTATTCTTGGCTTCAGGAATCTGCGAATGATTTCCCAGGTATGAAAAGGTTAGCGGCATTGTTTGAGCAGGCAGGATTAGAAAAAGTAACGTACAAAGCATACAGTGGCGGGGCTGCGGCAATGCATATGGGCTTTAAAAAGATACGTTAATGGGGGAAGGTTTTCACACGTGGAAAAGATGAAGTTAAAACTACTCTATTCCGATTTGAAATCAGATATCGAAATCATTGAACAAGAGTTAGAAAAAGCGGTGGACTCATCTTCATATTTGATCAACGATGCTTCTCTCCATTTATTACAAGCTGGTGGCAAACGGATAAGACCAATTTTTGTGTTACTAGGCGCAAAATTTGGTGATTATGACATTGAGAAGATGAAGGRTGTAGCAGTKCCTTTAGAACTCATTCATATGGCATCGCTTGTACATGATGATGTCATTGACGACTCCAATATGCGAAGAGGGCGCCCAACTGTCAAATCACAGTGGAATAACAGGGTAGCAATGTACACAGGCGATTTTATTTTCGCACGTGCGCTGGAATATATAACAAAGTTAGAAGACCCACTTGTTCATCAAATTTTAGCGCGTACGATGGTGGAGATTTGTAACGGTGAAGTCATTCAAATTGAAGATAAATTTAGATTAGATCAAGGTTTAAAAGATTACTTTAGAAGAATCAAACGCAAAACAGCATTACTTATTTCTTCAAGCTGTGAGCTAGGAGCTGTGGCAGCGGGGGTTGATGCTAAAACAGTTCGGCATTTAAAGCGCTTCGGCTACTTTGTAGGCATGAGCTTCCAAATTATCGATGATGTTTTAGATATTATGGCAACCGATAAAGAACTAGGGAAGCCAGCAGGTAGTGACTTACTACAGGGCAATATTACTTTACCGATTTTATTGTTGAAAGATGATCCGGAGATGCAACCATACTTAGTTAAAGTGTTTGCAGGCACGTTAACAGAATCGGAACGTCAAAATATGTTGCAATATGTGCGTAAATCTCATGCGATTGAGCAAGCTAATCGTATGAGTGATAAATATTTGAAAAAAGCCTTACAAGAAATTGATGCTTTACCAAAACATCCCGTTAAGAAAAAATTACGTGATGTAGCATTGTTCATGGGTAAGCGCAAATTCTAGCTTTTTGTTGTACAAAAGCTCATTTTTTGTTAATATTTATCGGTAGGTGTAAAACCTGTTAGACGAATTTAAGGAGTGTTTTAAACATGGCAATTGAACAAACTTTTTTAATGGTTAAGCCTGACGGAGTTGAACGTCAAGTAATTGGAGACATCGTTGATCGTTTCGAACGTCGCGGTTTTGTAATGAAAGGTGCTAAATTAATGGTAATTCCTAAAGAATTAGCAGAAAAGCACTATGCTSAGCATGCTGARMSTCSATTMTYTRGTGAAWYAGTTGATTTCATCACTTCTGGTCCTGTATTCGCTATGGTATGGGAAGKCGAGAACGTAATCAAGCTTGCACGTACAATGATGGGTGCAACGAAACCTGAAGAATCTAACCCAGGTACAATCCGTGGAGACTACGCAACAACTGTTTCTCACAACATCATCCACGGTTCTGACTCTCTTGCTTCTGCAGAGCGCGAAATCGGCTTATTCTTCGGTGAAGATTTAGTTTAATTTCGAATAGATCAAGCAATCTCAATTTTTTGAGATTGCTTTTTTATTGCGCAAAAAAGGGGAGGGATCATTCCGACGAATAATCTCTTACTAGAAACATATAGAATTGTTAAAAACTTCTTAGTCATGTACAATAAATAATGTAATATTCTGATAATTAAGTGAGGAATAGTTGAGTAGACTCGTCAATAAACTAAGAGGATGACGAGGAAAAGGGGTTATGGACATGAGAGAAGTGGTGATTGTAGCAGCTGTGAGAACTGCTATAGGAAGAAGTAAGGGCGCATTAAGTCAAGTTCGAGCAGATGATTTAGCAGCTGATGTATTACAGGAGGTTGTAAAGCGTGCAGGCATTGGTAAGGAACAAGTAGACGATGTCATTTTGGGGTGTGTGACGCAAACAGCTGAACAAGGGGCAAATATTGCGAGGACCTCTTTATTAATGGCTGGATTCCCCGATAGTGTGCCAGGTGTAACCATTGATCGTCAGTGTGGTTCAAGCCAACAAGCCGTGCACTTCGCAGCACAGGCAATTTTAGCCGGGGATATGGACATTGTCATTGCTGGTGGGGTAGAAAGTATGTCAAGAGTACCAATGGGCTCAAACATGCAACATGCCCATGCTAGTAACCGCTTACAGGAAAATTATGATATTATCCATCAAGGATTATCAGCAGAGAAAATCGCTTCCCAATGGTCTTTATCGAAAGAACAGCTAAATAGCTATGCTTATCAAAGCCATCAACGGGCGATTTCCGCCATTAGAGCGGGTCATTTCCAAGCTGAAATACTACCCATTCAAGTTCCACAAGAGGATGGCTCAGTGACAACATTTGCGGTAGATGAGGGTCCTCGTGCAGAAACTACCGTTGACATTTTAAATGGATTAAAAACCGTCTTTCAAGAGAATGGCGCGATTACTGCGGGCAATGCGAGCCAAATGAGTGATGGGGCCTCAGCTGTAGTCGTAATGGCATTGGATAAAGCGAGAGAACTAGGCATTCAACCACTCGCTAAAATTGTGACAAGAGTGGTCGTGGGCTCTGATCCGACATTAATGCTGACAGGGCCAATCGAAGCTACTAGAAAAGCATTAGAACGGTCAGGGCTCAACATTGAGGATATCGACACATATGAGGTAAATGAAGCCTTTGCACCTGTGCCGCTCGTATGGCTGCATGAAATAGGAGGAGACCCACAGAAGCTCAATCCTGATGGTGGAGCCATTGCACTGGGACATCCATTAGGGGCAACAGGTACGAAATTGTTAACGACCATGCTCTATCGAATGGAGCGAGAGAATTATCGTTACGGCTTGTTGGCGATTTGTGAGGGAATGGGAATGGCCAATGCCACGATCATTGAAAAAATGTAAAAGGGGATATGTCTGATGAAGGAACATGAAGTGGTGGCAGTCGTAACAGGGGGTGCCTCTGGTTTAGGAGAGGCAACCGTTCGGAAATTAATAGGACAGGGTGGCAAAGCAATTATTTTTGATGTCAATGATGAGCGTGGACAAGCTCTAGTGGAAGAATTAGGTCAAAATGTCCTTTATGCACGAGTAGACGTCACAAAGGAAGAGGAGGTGGCGACTGGCCTTGAGCAGGCTATTGCAGCTTTTGGCAAGATCAATGTTGCAGTGAACTGTGCTGGCATTGCAGATGCGAGTAAAGTTATTTCGAAGCGTGGTATACACGCCCTTGCGTTATTTGAAAAAGTGATTGCTGTTAATTTAGTTGGCACGTTTAATGTCATCCGTCTAGTGGCAGAAAAAATGCAACATAATGAGCCAAATGAGGATGGACAGCGTGGCGTCATTATTAATACCGCGTCTGTGGCTGCATTTGATGGGCAAATCGGACAAGCTGCTTATAGCGCGTCAAAAGGTGGCGTAGCAGCCATGACGTTGCCAATTGCAAGAGAGCTTGCGGAAATCGGTGTCCGAGTGATGACCATAGCGCCAGGATTAATTGAAACACCAATGTTTGCTTCGTTACCTGAGCCTGCACGAACAGCTCTTGCTCAAATGACACCATTCCCTAAACGACTTGGAAAACCTTCGGAATATGCTCTTTTKGTTGAAAGTATTATCCACAATGGCTTGTTAAATGGAGAGGTCATTCRACTAGATGGTGCCATTCGCATGCAACCGAGGTAACGGCAAAATCTAGTTCAAATAGTTTTTGTTTTGATTGTTTCTAAAATCGTAGATGAAGGGAAGCGGTATCATGCATATGATGGATACACCTTTATTATTAACAAGTTTTTTGAATCGTGCAGAACGATTTTTTCACTCAAAGAAAATCTATTCTCGAACAAGTGCCACTACTATTCACGAATTTACGTATAAAGAATATGTCAAACGGACTCGCCGATTAGCCGATGCTTTGACGAAACTAGGGATGGATCGAGGAATGAAGGTGGGCACATTTGCTTGGAATCACCATCGCCATTTGGAAGCCTATTTTGCTGTACCATGTGCAGGAGCAGTATTGCATATGATTAATATTCGATTATCCCCTGAGCATATTGCCTATGTCATCAATCATGCCGAGGATGAAATATTATTAATAGATGATAATCTGGTGCCACTAATTGCACCTATCGTCTCTCAGCTGAAAACGGTAAAGCATTATATCATTATGGGTGATGCTGTTGCAGTAGAAACTTTACCGATTCCAAATGCTCTTTCCTATGAATCGCTACTTGCGGAGGCAGATGAACATTTCACATTCCCAGAAGATTTAGATGAAAATACACCTGCAGGCATGTGCTATACCAGTGCAACGACGGGCATGCCAAAGGGAGTAGTCTATACACATCGCAGTATTGTACTTCATAGTTTAACAGCTGGTCTCGCTGACAGTATTGCAATTTGTGAGTCGGATGTGGTGTTACCTGTTGTGCCAATGTTCCATGCGAATGCATGGGGATTACCATTTGCCAGTGTCGCATTTGGTTCTACACAGGTCTTACCGGGACCTATGTTTACACCACAGCTATTGCTAGAATTATTTGATGTATATAAAGTTACATTGACAGCAGGTGTACCGACCATATGGCTGGGCGTTCTACAGGAGCAGCGTCAAAACCCTCGTGACCTATCGTCTATGCGATTAATTGTTTGTGGAGGTTCTGCTTCACCAATTGGTCTTGTCCGAGGCTTTGAGCAAGAACTTAATATCCCTTACATGACAGGTTACGGTATGACGGAAACCTCACCTCTTGTAAGCCTATCCACGTATTTAACACATATGCAGGACTATACGGCTGATGAAAAAATGAATGTTCGGATTACACAAGGTATGACGATGCCACTTATTGATACAAGGATTGTCAATGAAAATGGTGAAGTGCCTTGGGATGGCAAAACGATGGGAGAGCTTACGATTAGAGGACCATGGATTGCTAATGAGTATTATCAGGATGAACGAACGGAAGAGGCCTTTAAAGACGGCTGGCTCTATACAGGCGATATTGCTGTGATGACAACAGATGGCTATATAAAAATTACCGACCGTACAAAGGATTTAATTAAGAGTGGTGGCGAATGGATTTCTTCAGTAGAGCTTGAAAATGCATTAATGTCCCATCCAAAGGTCTTTGAGGCAGCTGTTATTGCCATTCCACATGAAAAGTGGTTGGAGCGACCGTTAGCTTGTGTCGTAGCAAAGCCAGAGTTTAAGGGTTCTATTACAAAAGAAGAGTTACTAGAGAGTCTACAGCACCAATTCCATAAATCATGGGTTCCTGATGATATTGTCTTCATTGACGAGGTACCAAAAACGTCTGTAGGTAAATTCTTGAAGGCTAAATTACGAGAAGATTTAAAAGAGTATCGCATACAAGTCTAACGATAATGGATAGAATGAGGGTGGTGAAAAACTACCTTCATTTTTTATTGGAATAAATTCCTGAAAAATGAAACTATTTTTTCCATTTTGCCGTATAATCAAAATAACGAAAGGAAGTGAACGGATTGTCAATTGCCATTGTAGCGATAATTGGGGGCGTCATTATTTCTCTAGCTGGAATTTTTACAGACGCTCGTACGAGACAACAAAAAATAAAACTGAAGGCTGTTGAAAAAGAAGTAGAATTAGAAAAGCTTAGGTTAGAAACTTATACGATTGAAACAGAAAAAATGAGACTTGAATTAGAACAGTCGAAAGTATTACTTTTAGAGGAAAAACAAAACGTAAGAAAGTAGATTTGCATACATGAGAAAGACTATTTCAGGATTGGGGCTTTTCCGCTATAATGGTAATACGACGCTAGAGGGGAAGATGACCATATGTCTGATTATGAACAGTTTATAGAAGGTATTAAGCGCAAAACAGGAATAGATTTAGCGTTATATAAAGAAGCGCAAATGAAAAGACGATTAACCTCTCTTTATGAGAAAAAGGGCTATCGTAATTTTGTAGACTTTCTAAAGGCACTCGAACAAGATCGTGATTTAATGAATGAATTCTTAGATCGTATGACGATCAATGTTTCTGAATTTTATCGCAATGGAAAGCGCTGGGAAGTATTACAAAAGAAAATATTTCCGAAACTTTTACAAACTAATAAGCGTTTAAAAATTTGGAGTGCGGCTTGTTCGACAGGAGAAGAACCATATTCTTTAGTAATGGTATTATCTCAATTGGTGCCTTTATCTCAAATTCAAATTATTGCCACTGATTTAGATGAGAATGTGATACAAAAGGCGAAGTTAGGTGTCTACCCTGAACGCTCTTTAGCCGAGGTCCCAAGTGATATTAAAGCAAAGTATTTTGAACAAGAAGGCTCCTTCTATCGCGTGAAGGATGAGATTAAGCGTTGTGTAACCTTTAAGAAACATAATTTATTGAATGACTCTTATGATGGCAATTATGATTTAATTGTTTGTCGCAATGTCATGATTTATTTTACAGAAGAAGCGAAAGATCAAATTTATAATAATTTTAGTAAAGCACTGCGCAAGGATGGCGTTTTATTTGTTGGATCGACAGAGCAAATTTTTAATCCAGCACGTTATGAATTTGATGTAGAAGACACGTTCTTCTATCGGAAAAATAATTAATAATATGGATGAAAAGCTTTGTACAAATAACACAATTGTACATAAAGTTGACCAAGCATTAAACATAGATAATTCATACGCTTTTCGCTTATCATAAGCAAAGGCGTATTTTTTATAAAATTTAGCTAGGTGTTTTTTATAACTTTCATTCAGAATATTCACATTTAGATCTATGAAAATGGTAACTACTTAAAAGACATTCGTAAAAGGACTGTTTTTTTAAAGAATATATGTTATAGTGAAAAATACATACTTTAGCGAGTTGAAGGGAGAAAGTGTTTATGCGTTACTTAACAGCAGGTGAGTCTCACGGACCTCAATTAACGACAATTATTGAGGGTTTACCGTCACTCTTACCCATTACAGCAGAAAAAATTAATCACGATTTAAAACGTCGCCAAGGAGGTCATGGACGTGGGCGCCGCATGCAAATCGAAACAGATACAGTGGAGATTGTAGCTGGTGTTCGTCATGGTCAGACACTTGGATCTCCTGTTGCACTCGTTGTCACAAATGATGACTGGAAGCACTGGACTAAAATTATGGGTGCAGAGCCACTAGCTGATGATATCAATCCTGAAGATATCAAGCGTCAAATCTCACGTCCTCGTCCAGGTCATGCAGATTTAGTTGGAGGCATGAAATATGGTCACCGTGATTTAAGGAATGTATTAGAGCGCTCCTCTGCGCGTGAAACAACTGTACGAGTAGCAGTTGGGTCTGTGGCAAAGGCGTTACTTAATGAACTAGGCATTTCCATTGTTGCACATGTTACAGAGATAGTGGGAATTAAAGCCGATACTTCTTTAATAGAAGGAAAAACAACAGAAGAAATTCGTGCAATTGTCGAAGCGGATCCTTGCTACTGTGTAGATCCAATCGCCTCTGCGAAAATGGTTGAGGCAATTGATGAAGCGAAAAAGGCCGGCGATTCGATCGGTGGTGTTGTAGAAGTCATTGTAGAAGGCATGCCAGCAGGTGTAGGTTCTTATGTACATTATGATCGTAAGCTGGATGCAAAGCTTGCTGCTGCTATGCTATCTATTAATGCATTTAAAGGAGTAGAGTTTGGACTTGGCTTTGAAATGGCACGTCGAAAAGGTTCTGAAGTACACGATGAAATCATCTGGTCTGAAGAAGAAGGTTATACTCGTGCAACCAATCGACTTGGTGGCTTAGAAGGCGGTATGTCAACAGGTATGCCAATTGTTGTACGTGGTGTGATGAAGCCAATTCCTACTTTATATAAACCATTACAAAGTGTAGATATTGAAACAAAAGAGCCGTTTAAAGCGAGTGTTGAGCGCTCTGATAGCTGTGCAGTACCAGCAGCGTCTGTAGTTGCAGAACATGTTATTGCCTGGGAAATAGCGAATGCAATTTTAGAGCAATTCCATAGTGATCAACTACCACAATTACAAGCTCAAATTGACGAGCATCGTCAATATACAAAGGGGTTCTAAGTTATGCGTGTACCAGTAGCAACAAAATCGCATCAATATGAAGTTGTTCTTGGGCATCAATTTCTAACTGAAGCTGTGGAGGCATTTGCTGATAAACTTCAAAAAGCGGATAAGCTCTTTGTGTTTACTGATGTCAATGTTTGGGCAGCACAGGGAGAGTACTTCAAAGCAAATTTCCCGTACCACTTTGAGGTTTTTATTTTGCCAGGTGGAGAAGCGTGCAAAACCTTTGATCAATACAATGCTGCTCAAACATTTTTATTAGAGCAAAAATGCTCCAGAAAATCCTTCATTTTTGCTTTTGGAGGAGGAGCAGTTGGCGATTTAACAGGTTTTGTTGCGGCAACCTATATGCGTGGGATTCCGTTTATTCAAATTCCAACGACTATTCTAGCGCATGATTCCGCAGTTGGTGGAAAAACTGCCATTAATCATCCACTAGGAAAAAATATGATTGGCGCATTTTATCAGCCAGAAGGCGTGATATATGATACAGCTCTTTTAGAAAGTTTATCAGAGCGTGAGGTACGTTCGGGAACAGCAGAGTTAATTAAGCATGCCATGATTTCTGACCCGAACTGGCTGGAGGAATTAATGACAGGAGATTCGGTGATCCATTTTAATCAAAATGAACTAGCAAAGCAACTAAAAAAAGGAATTGAAGTGAAAGCACAAATTGTTGCTGAGGACGAAACAGAGCAATCCGTTCGAAAGTTTTTAAACCTAGGCCATACATATGGACATGCCATTGAGGCAGCTGCGGGTTATGGCAAAGTGGCTCATGGTGAGGCGGTTATGATTGGACTCGTCTATTGTCTTCTATTGAGTGAACGATATGGAGAAATTGATCGAACGTTCACCCAATCCTTTTTACAGTTTGCGATAAAAAACGGCTATCCTTTTAAGGCTGTGAGTGATTATTCATTTGAACAATTATCTAGCTACCTAATGAAAGATAAAAAAGCGGAATATGGCATTTTACAATTTGTTCTTTTGGAGAAAATTGGAAAGCCTTTTGTCAAAGCTATTGATTTAGAAGAATGCCAAGAAATAGATGCTGAATATAGACAGTTATTAGCGGAGGTGCTTGTATGATTCGTGGACTTAGAGGAGCAATAACAATTGAATCTGACAAGCCAGAGCTTGTATGGGATGAGACAGCAAGATTAGTGCGTGAGGTTGTGGCAGCAAATAATGTGGACATTGATGATATCGCATCGATCCTCATTTCAACAACGCCAGATATTACCTCAGCATTTCCTGCTCGTGCAGTACGCTTGATGGATGGCTGGCAGTATGTCCCTGTTATGTGTACACATGAAATGGATGTGCCAGAAGCATTACCATTATGTATTCGTGTATTAATACATGCAAACGTAGAGGTAGCCCAAAAAGATGTAAAGCACTTGTATCTCAATGATGCAGTGAAATTAAGACCAGATTTGGCTCAGGCTAAATAAGTAGAGGAGATGTTTTAGATGAAGTGGAAACAACAATTGGACGGTATGCAAGCATATAAGCCAGGTAAACCAATTGAAGAAGTACAACGTGAATATGGCTTAAAGGAAGTTATTAAATTGGCATCGAATGAAAATCCATTCGGGTGCTCACCTAAGGTAACAGCTTATTTACAAAATAATGCAGTGAATCATGCACTTTATCCAGATGGCTATGCCCAAAACCTACGTACTGCTGTGGCAAATCATCTAGGTGTGAAAGAGACACAGCTTCTTTTTGGTAACGGCTCTGATGACATCATTGCTATTATTACTCGTGCTCTGTTGTATCCAGGGGTAAACACGGTTATGGCCGACCCTTCCTTCTCTCAATACTGGCACAATGCTGAAATTGAAGGTGCTGAAGTACGTAAAGTGCCTTGTCAAGATGGAGCACATGATCTAGAGGCAATGTTGGCTGCGATTGATGACCAAACTTCTATTGTTTGGGTATGTAGTCCAAATAATCCTACAGGAGTTGTCATTCCTGATGCTGCATTGCGTGCCTTTCTTGCAAAGGTTCCAAGCGATGTCCTTGTCGTGCTTGATGAGGCATACATTGAATATGTTACACATCCAGACCACAAGGATACGTTACCAATCATTAATGAGTATCCGAATGTGCTTTTACTGCGTACATTCTCTAAAGCATATGGCTTAGCTTCGTTCCGCGTAGGCTATGCTATTGGCCAACCTGATGTTATTGCTAAGCTTGATCCTGTGCGTGCACCATTCAATAATACAATCTTAAGTCAAGCTGTTGCTGCCATTGCCCTCAGTGACCAAGATTATATTGAAGCCTGCCGTGAAGCCAATGAAAAAGGTAAAAAACAATATGTAGAATTTTGTGAAAAGCATAATTTAAAATACTTCCCATCTGATACAAACTTTATTTTCTTTGATACCCATGCTGATAGTGATGTTGTTTTCCAAGAGCTGATGAAAAGAGGCTTTATCGTGCGCAGTGGTAATGCATTAGGCTTACCAGGATTTATCCGTGTGACAATTGGAACAGAGGCTCAAAATGCAGCATTGCTTAGCCAACTTGATGAAGTGTTAAAACAACAAGGGGTATTTGCATGACACGCAAAGTACTCGTTATAGGGCTAGGATTGATCGGAGGTTCTATTGCCCTTGCTTTGCAAAAAGCACCAGAAACAAAAATTATTGGCTACGACATGGACGCACAAACACGCGAGCATGCAAAAACATTAAATATTGTGCATGAAATTGTCGCAGATCCACTGGTTGTTGCGGCTGAGGTTGATGTTATTATCTTCGGTACGCCCGTTAATGCAACACTGGATTGGATGGAGCAATTAAAATCATGGCCCTTGAAAAATAAAGTCATCGTAACAGATACAGGAAGTACAAAAAAATTAATTATGCAAAAAGCCAGCGAATTACGAGAACTTGGCATAACGTTTATTGGTGGACATCCAATGGCGGGGTCTCATAAAAGTGGTGTGCTGGCTGCTAAGGCGCATCTTTTTGAAAACGCATATTACATGCTTACGCCACTCGCTGGGGAAGAAATTGTTCATATGGCACAGCTTGAAAGTTTGCTGAAATTTACCCATGCAAAAGTAGTCAGTGTATCTGCCAGTGAGCATGATCACATGACAGCGGTGGTGAGTCATTTTCCACATGTTATCGCAGCCTCACTTGTCCATCAATTAGGTGGCGAAAATGGGGAGTACCCAATGACACGTTCTCTTGCAGCAGGAGGTTTTCGTGATGTGACACGAATTGCCTCTTCGAATCCTATCTTATGGCGAGATATTACGCTGCAAAATCGCGAGGAACTCCTCACGCAATTAGATGGCTGGGAAAAAGAAATGACACGCATTAAGGAACTGCTGATGGAGGGTTCTTCACAGGATATTGAAAACTATTTTGCTGTTGCCAAAGAACTGAGAGATGAATTACCGATTAGTGCAGGGGCTATGTATACACCATTCGATCTATATGTTGATGTTCCTGACTATCCAGGTGTTATTTCTGAAGTGACGGGCTTTTTAGCAGATGAAGCAATTAGTATTACGAATCTTCGCATCGTTGAATCACGAGAAGATGTTTTCGGTATTCTAGTCATTAGCTTCCAAAGTGAAAATGATCGCGAACGTGCTGCAGCCTGTATTCAAAAACGAGCAAATTTCGAAACGTATATTTCTTAGCATAAGAAAGCGTCGGCATTTCGGCGCTTTCTATCTTCATATTGGAGGGAAAAAAGTTCATGAGTGAAAAAGTATTGCAATACAACAAGCCTTCTTTACAGGGCTCTTTAACTGTTCCAGGCGATAAGTCTGTATCTCATCGCTCTGTGATGTTTGGCGCCATTGCTAGTGGAACAACGACAGTAGAGGGCTTTTTACTAGGTGAAGATTGTTTAAGTACAATTGATTGCTTCCAGAAACTTGGCGTTCAGATTGAGGTGGAAGGGACAAATGTAACCATTCATAGTCCAGGGATGGATGGCTGGCAGGAGCCGACAGAAGTGTTATATACGGGTAACTCTGGTACAACAACACGCTTAATGCTAGGCATTTTAGCTGGTTCTACTGTTCACTCTGTCATGACAGGAGATGCATCCATTGGAAAACGACCAATGCGCCGTGTTATAGATCCACTGCGTCAGATGGGTGCACAAATTACAGGGCGTGCAGACGGGCAATATACACCACTAGCCATTCAAGGTACAAAATTACAAGCCATTGATTACAAGATGCCTGTAGCAAGTGCACAGGTGAAATCTGCTATTTTACTAGCGGGCTTGCGTGCTGAAGGAACAACTATTGTTAGAGAAATGGATGTTTCGAGAGATCATACAGAGCGAATGCTGCGTCAATTTGGTGCACATGTAGAAGTAGATAATGGCGTAGTATCGATTGAAGGAGGACAAGCTCTCAATGGTACGCATGTTTCTGTGCCAGGAGATATATCATCGGCTGCCTTTTTCTTAGTGGCAGGAGCCATTTGCAAAAATAGTCAGCTAACACTAAATAATGTGGGCATTAATCCAACACGTGATGGCATTATAGAGGTGCTGGAAAAAATGGGCGCCACGATGACGGTAACGCCGAATGATGATAATCAAGCTGAACCGACAGCAACAATCCAAATCGCGACATCTTCTTTAACTGGTACAATAATTGAGGGAGACATTATTCCTCGTTTAATTGACGAAATTCCAATTCTTGCATTACTCGCTACGCAAGCACATGGTCAAACGATCATTAAAGATGCCGAGGAGCTAAAGGTGAAGGAGACTGACCGTATCACGGCTGTTGTGACTGAATTGAAGAAACTTGGTGCCCAAATCGAAGCAACAGAAGATGGGATGATTATTGAGGGACCAACGTCTTTAAAAGGAGCAAACCTTCAAACATATGGTGATCATCGAATCGGCATGATGGGTGCAGTTGCAGCTTTAATAACAGACGGAGCTGTTGCACTAGATGATGCACAATGTATTGCTGTATCCTACCCATCGTTCTTTGAGCATATTGAGGCAGTGAGGTAACAATTAAAGAGAGGCTCTCCAAGCTTTTGGGGAGTTTTTTCTTGTTTCAGAGGTAAATGTTTTGTAGCATAAAGGTATCAACGAAAGAATAGGTGAATGACTGTGAACAATGCGATGACTGAAATGATGCAAGCACTTGAACAAGGGGATTTAGCATTAATAGATCAGCTACTAGAATCATTTTTAATGAAGGAGCTACCCGAGGAGATCTATGCACTTGCTGAGATTTTTATGCAGTATGGGTACATGAAGGAAGCTGACCGTGTGCTGGAGCATTTACAATTTTTATTCCCAGAAGAAGCACAGTTAAAAATAGATCGTGCCAATGTCCTAATGGAGCTTGGTAATGAAGATGAAGCATTAGATTTATTATTAGAAATTGAAGAAACCTCCCCAGAATATCCACAAGCGTTATTGGTTTTAGCTGATTATTATCAAATGCAAGGGTTATTTGAGGTTGCAGAAAAGCGTATAAATGAAGCATTAGCGATTTTACCAGACGAGCCATTATTACATTTTGCGAAAGCAGAACTTTTATTTGAAACAGGTCGTTTTTTAGAGGCAGCAAGACTGTATGAGGACTTATATGAGCAGCAAAATGAATTTGCTGGTATTCAACTTGTCGAACGACTAGCGGAGGTTTATCGTGCAGGTGCAGCCTATGAGACGGCATTTGATTATTATGTCAAAGCCCTTGAAGATGAAGTAAAGCCCGATATTTTATTTGGAGCTGCTTATTCAGCCTTCCAGTCACAAAAATACGAGATGGCTATTAAACAACTAGAGGAATTGAAAGAATTAGATCCTGATTACTTCTCAGCCTATTTATTGCTTGCGGAAAGCTATGCAATGACAGAGGATAATCAAAAAGCTTATGCTGCCATTCAAGAGGGGTTAAAGCGTGATGAATATGATAAATCGCTTTATTTATTCGCTGGTAAAATGGCATTGAAAAATGGTTTGCCAGAAGAAGCTGAGCAACATCTGAGAGAAGCTATAGCGCTCGATCCTGAATATATGGAAGCGGTACTGGCACTTATTTCAGTGTTTGGACAACAGGAGCGCCATGAGGATGTAATCGAGTTATTTGAGACATTACAGCAAAATGATTTTGAATGGAGCACTTTATATCCTTTTGCGGCAGAGGCATATGAAAATTTAGAATTGTACGACCGTGCATACGAATTTTACCGTTTGGCATATAATGATTTTAAGGAAGACGCAACATTTTTAGAAAAATATGTTTACTTCTTATTAGAAGAAGGAAAGCTTTCAGAGGCAAAAGAGGTTCTTGGACAATTAATCAACATTCAACCGGGTGAACCAGAGTGGCAGGAGAAGTTAGAAACCTTAGAATTTGAGTAAAGGAGGGAGTGGGTATGACTGCTTCTGTATCAGTTGTTGATAAAAAAGCATTTGTTCGATGGTTTTTAAAAAATTATCAATTGAAACGTCGTGAGTGTGTATGGATTTTAAATTACCTATTAAGTAATGATGACTTGTTAAAAAGAATCCGTTTTGTGGAAGAAGCTCACTATTGTCCTAGGGCAATGGTGATGTCAACAGTAGACTCAACAGGTGTGCCTTTTCGTTTCTATAAAGGCAATGTGATGACGGCAGATGCTGAGAAGTCTTTCCATGATTTACGCTTACATGAACAAGAAGATATGTATATACAATTGAATTTTCCTAATATACCACCAAGTGCACAATACTTAGCAGTTCTTGAAGAAAACCCTTATATGCCAGAAACACTGCTCGTCAGTGAAAAAGATCGTGTACTGGCAGAAGAGCTGCTTTCCAATAGCTTACTCGTATTCCAAGAAGAGAAATTACTTGCACAAATTGATGAAGCTCTCGACCAGGGAGATGAAGTGCGATTTTATGAATTGTCTAATTTGTTACAAGCATTGAAGGAAACGGCTAATTTACGTTAATTATAGGTAAAAATTGAATGTCCTTTATCCATTTCAATATGGTAACATTACTAGTGAATGATTGTTTTCACTTTTAATTGGGTATCCTATTGAAGAGTGGAAAAGGACATTTTTATTTTGCGATAAAAGGAGGTTTGTTGAATGTATTTTAATGCAAACGATGTAACATCGTTTATGGCACAAAAAGATTTTATTGATACCGCGGTTGTTCCACTTGTATCCATTGATCTCTCTTCTGAAAAAATGAAACAAAGTGGTGCCGAGGTAGATTTTGTCATGTCTTTAACTTCTTTTATAGAGCAGCAGTTTAAAGGTCGACTACTAGTCATGCCACCATTTTCTTATATGACAACTTTAAAAAACGACGATTTACCACAGCAATTAGAAGCACAATTACATAATGCTGGATTTAAGCATGTGTTCTTCATTACTTGTGACCATTATTGGACAAAGAGTGGAGAGATAGGCAATATGATTTGGTTACCAGCGATTCCTTTAGAAAGTATGGATGCCAGTGTGAAAAAATCCATTCTAGAAGATCAATTGCGACAAGTGATTCCAATGCTTTCGACTAAATGGGCACAGATTTAACAATTAGTTTCAATAAATGTTCACATTCTCCAGCTTTCCACAGAATGCTATATTGACCAAGCTATGGACTTGATATATCATATATATGTCCTAGTATTACTATTTGTAAAAGTATGTCCGTTGGACTGACCTTTAAGTTAGAGGGGGGAAAATAATGAGTAATAATCGAGTTTCACGTCGTCAATTTCTAAGTTATACTCTTACTGGTGTAGGTGGATTTATGGCGGCAGGTATGCTAATGCCAATGCTTCGCTTTGCAATTGATCCTGTGCTACAAAAGCATGAGGGTGGGGATTTTGTAAAAACAGAGCATAAAATCGCTGACTTGACTGAAGAGCCTGTAAAAGTGGACTTTTCATATGAACAAGTGGATGCATGGTATAAATCACAGGTTACAGATGTAGCTTGGGTTTATAAAAGTGGCGATCAAATCATTGCCCTTTCACCTGTTTGTAAGCATTTAGGATGTATGGTTGAATGGAATGGAGATTCTGCACACCCAGGTCAATTCTTCTGTCCATGCCACGCAGGACGTTATGAGAAAAACGGGAAAAACATTGCAGGTACACCGCCTCTAGGTCCGTTGGATGAATTTGAAGTACAAGAACAAGATGGCTATTTAATGATTGGTCCAGCTAAAGCAAATTCTCTAGTTAAATAAGTAAGGGGGTACGACAACAGTGCTAAATAAAATTTATGATTGGGTCGATGAACGCCTAGATATTACACCGATTTGGCGTGATATTGCCGACCACGAAGTGCCAGAGCACGTTAACCCTGCACATCATTTTTCAGCATTCGTTTACTGCTTTGGTGGATTAACATTCTTCATCACAGTAATTCAAATTCTATCTGGTATGTTCCTAACAATGTACTATGTACCAGACGTTGTGAATGCCTGGAAATCAGTTTATTATTTACAAAACGAAGTAGCATTTGGTGAAATCGTACGCGGTATGCACCACTGGGGAGCTTCATTAGTTATCGTAATGATGTTCTTACATACACTTCGTGTATTCTTCACAGGTTCTTATAAAAAACCTCGTGAGTTAAACTGGATGGTTGGTGTAGGTATTTTTGGTGTAATGATGGGTCTTGGATTTACAGGATACTTATTACCATGGGATATGAAAGCATTATTCGCTACTAAAGTAGGTATCGAAATTGCAGCATCAGTACCGTTTATCGGTGGGATGATTAAAGTATTATTAGCGGGTGACACAACGATTCTTGGTGCTCAAACGTTAACTCGATTCTTTGCGMTTCATGTATTCTTCTTACCTGCAGTATTGTTTGGGTTACTTGCAGCGCACTTTATCATGATTCGTCGTCAAGGAATTTCAGGACCGTTGTAATTGTCTTGACGGTTCGATGATCTTTAAAAGGAGGGGACACTATGCATCGCGGAAAAGGAATGAAATTTGTCGGCGATTCTCGTATTAAAGCGAATCACAGAATGCCGAACGTTCCAAAGGATTATTCCGAATATCCAGGTAAGACGGAAGCTTTCTGGCCAAACTTCTTACTGAAGGRATGGATGGTAGGTGCTGTATTTTTAATTGGATACTTATTATTAACTGTCGCTCACCCGTCACCACTTGAAGGGCCGGCAGATCCAACTAGAGCATATACACCACTACCGGACTGGTACTTCTTATTTATGTATCAACTTTTAAAATACTCATTTGCTTCTGGTCCATACAATGTAATCGGAGCTATTGTAATTCCAGGTCTTGCATTTGGAKCGCKATTATTAWTGCCATTTTTAGAYAASKGYCMAGAWCGTCGTYMWTCTAAAYGTMCATTGCSAAYAGSGKTTATGTTATTAACTTTAGCTGCTATGTTCTACCTAACTTGGGAGTCAGTTGTTAACCACGACTGGGAAGCTCAAAAAGCTATGGGTGCAATCGTAGAAACAGTTGAATTCGATAAAGAATCAGAAGGTTATAAACTATACGCTGGTTCAGCTTGTATTACATGTCACGGTGAAGGCTTAGAAGGTGGAGCTGGTGCACCATCTCTAATGAACACTGGATTAACAGCTGATGAGATTAAGGACATTGCTCATAATGGTCGCGGTAACATGCCACCAGGATTATGGACAGGTTCAGATGAAGATCTTCAAAAACTTGCTGAATTCATCGAAAGCTTAAAAGCAGAGTAATAGTAAAAGAGTCAGGAAACTGGCTCTTTTTTTCTACCTTGTTATACTATTGGGACTGGAAGCCATACAAAAAGGTTCCCTTGTATAAAGGATTTTAGCGAAAGATGTYGAAAAAACATTTATTCTTGAAACAAGTAAGCGAAWTAAAACAATAAAATAACACATATTGATGGTGAGATACAATTGAATTGAAAGGTAGAGTAAAGCTCTAGAATTTCAGAACTATACATAAATAATGGATTGTTTTTATCGGAAGGAGTTAACATCGTGCAACTAACAAGAGCAAATATTTGGTACCTTCTGACCCATAAATCATTCTTGATAGTGCTGCTAATTATTAATCTACTAGGTACAATTTATGGCTATTATTGGTATGGGTGGCAGCTTGCCATCACAGAGCCTATTTTTTATATTTTTGTTCCAGATAGTCCGACAGCCAGTTTATTCTTTTGTTTTGTGTTAATTGCTTGGATTATGGGGAAAAGCTGGCCACTGATGGAAGTACTTGCCCTTGTTACGTTGGTGAAATATGGCTTATGGGCAGATGTGATGAATATTTGGACATTAATTGAAACAGGTTCTATTGGCTGGCAGGGATGGATGCTAGTTGGTTCACATTTTGCCATGGCTGTACAAGCTGTACTATATATGAAGAAATATGTCTTCACTTATTGGCATGTTGTGATAGCAGCTGTTTGGACACTGCATAATGATGTCATTGACTATGTATTTGGGCAAATGCCGATGTATCGGGATTTAGCCAATTACACAAGCTATATAGGTTACTTTACATTCTGGTTATCAATTGCATGTATTTTACTTGCCATTTTCTCAATTAGGTGGCGCAAATATTTGCCGAATTAGGGTATAAATTATAGAATTATAGTATCGAGGTAGAAAGGGGTTAGAAAATTGTCAACGAGCATGTATATTGTTTATTTTGTGATTATTATGCTGCTTCCACTTTATGCTCAAATGAAGGTAAAGGGTACGTATAATAAATTTGCAAAGCAACGTACAATGAAGGGGCAAACTGGTGCAGAGGTAGCGCGTGCGATTTTAGATGCAAACGGCTTATATGATGTACGAGTTGTGCCAACACAAGGTGTGTTGTCTGATCATTATAATCCAGCAACCAAAMCAKTGGCTTTATCAGAAAGTAACTTTTATGAAGCAAGTGTTGCAGGTGCTSSGGKKGYTGSMYATGWGKWWRRKMRMGCCATCCAACATAAAGAAGCTTATTCCATGCTTACATTACGTAGTAAGCTAGTCCCAGTAGCAAATATTTCTTCTAATGCGTCTTGGATTTTCGTAATGATTGGTATTTTTGCAAGTAGTACGAATTTCTTGCTATTAGGTATCATATTATTAGCAGCAGGTGTTGTTTTCCAATTAGTGACACTTCCGGTGGAGTTTGATGCCTCAAAGCGAGCATTAGTTCAAATGAATTCACTTGGCATTATTACAAATGAAGAAGAACGACCAGCACGAAAAGTATTAAGTGCTGCAGCATTAACATATGTAGCAGCGGCAGCGGTAGCTGTACTAGAGTTATTACGTTTAATTTTAATTTTTACCAATATGCGTAGCGACGACTAAGAAAAAACTTGTTATAGTGGTACACCACTGTAACAAGTTTTTTATCTTCGTATGCTTAATGAAGGGGTTGCTTTTGATCGTCTAGTGTGAAGCCTTCTCCTGCCACATCTCGTACTTCAATGATGGAAACAAATGCGTGCGGATCAACTTCATGCACAATAGATTTTAACCGTACAACTTCATTGCGGCCAATTACACAATAAATAACCTCCTTAGGTTGTTTCGTAAAATGACCATGTCCTTCTAAAATGGTGATACCACGCTCCATTCGAAGAGCGATTGTTTCAGCAATGGCTCCAGACTTTTCTGATATGATAAGCGCACCACGAGCCGCATAAGCACCTTCTTGTACAAAGTCAATGACACGGGCTCCAACAAATACGGCTACTAATGTATACATCATGGAACGAGCATCCAAGAACGTCAGCCAAGAAAGAATGATGACGATGGCATCGAAGACAAACATGGTTTTCCCCATACTCCAGCCAAAATATTTATGCCCTAGTCGTGCCAAAATATCGACACCACCTGTAGTGCCACCGAAACGAAAGACAATCCCAAGTCCCAATCCAACAAACACACCAGCAAAAAGTGCTACAAGCAACATGTCATCCTCTAAATGGATGGTAAATTGATATTTTTGGAAAATTTTTAGAAAAAGAGATACGGATAAAGTGCCGACAAGCGTATAGACAAATGATTTTTTTCCAAGTAATCGATAACCTATGATAAACATGGGAATATTTAATAACAGGTTCATTAAGGCGGGGTCCCATCCTAATGTAAAATATAGTATGAGTGTAATCCCACTTAGTCCACCTTCACCCAGTTGATTTTGGATGTTGAAGTGAACAAAGCCGAAGCTGAAAACTGCTGCTCCGAGCATAATCGCGATAATATTACGTATTTTAATCTGTTTTAGCATTTGACCTCCTGTAGTTCCAAACAAATGAAGTAGTGTTATCTATTATCTGACATTTTATTGGTTTTGACAACAATGGTGTAAATTTTATACGATGGTAAATAGGAGTGTGATTTTTATGGCAGATCAACTAACAATGCAAGCTTTACAACAGCGTGTCGATGACTATATAGGACAATTTAAAGAAGGCTATTTTCCACCATTTGAATTACTTGCACGTCTAACAGAAGAATTAGGTGAACTTTCACGCGAAGTTCAGGATGTCTATGGACAGAAAAAGAAAAAGAGTACAGAGGATACAAACAGTATTGAAGAGGAACTAGGAGACTTTTTCTTTGTACTAGTCTGTTTTGCAAATGCCCAAGGTATTAAACTAGATGAAGCACTTTTACGCGTCATACATAAATTTGAAACTAGAGATAAGGATCGTTGGACTAGAAAGGATGAAGAATGATGTCGATTCGTGTAGCTATTGCGGGAGCAAGAGGAAAAATGGGAGCTGAGGCTGTACATACGGTCATGAAACATGACAAAATGGAATTAGTAGCTGTACTAGATTATAAGGAAGTAGGAAAAACTTTAGCTGATTTAGATATGTTTCCAGCAAGCTATACAGTGCCTATATTTACAGAAATGCATGATCTTGTAGAAGCAACTGCACCAGATGTACTAGTGGATTTAACTAATCCACATGCAGTCTACAAACATACAAAGGAAGCACTGAATTTAAATGTACGACCAGTAATTGGTACAACAGGATTTACAGATGCACAACTAGAGGAATTATCAGCCATGACCAAAGAAAAAGAGTTAGGTTGCATTATTGCACCAAACTTTGCGATTGGTGCTATCCTAATGATGAAGTTTGCAAAAGAAGCAGCCAAATACTTACCAGATGTAGAGATTATAGAAATGCACCATGATCAGAAGCTTGATGCACCATCTGGGACAGCGGTGAAAACGGCACAGTTAATTCAAGAGGTCCGTACGCCAAAGGCACAAGGACATCTAGAAGAGAAAGAAACCATTAAAGGTGCAAGAGGTGGAGATTTTGACGGTATGCGCATTCACTCCGTACGTTTACCTGGTTTAGTGGCACACCAGCAAGTATTATTTGGAGGGGATGGGCAGCTACTAACGATTCGCCATGATTCATTAAACCGTAATTCTTTTATGTCGGGTGTTGCATTTTGCATAGAAGAGGTTATGAAAATGGATCAGCTTGTTTATGGTTTAGAAAACATCATCTAAAGATTGGGATGGAAGCTATATGAAAATCGCATTGATTGCACATGATCGTAAAAAAGATAATTTAGTACAGTTTGCTATTGCTTACCAAAATATTTTACAAGAACACACACTATATGCTACCGGTACAACAGGACAACGTGTCATCGAAGCTACTGGTTTGGAAGTTACACGTTTTCGTTCAGGGCCACTTGGTGGCGACCAACAAATTGGCGCAATGATTGCCAATAATGATATKGACATGGTGATATTTTTCCGTGATCCTTTRWSWGSMYRRMSWMWYKAGSMWKATRACAAGGGGCTAATCCGTCTTTGTGATGTTTACCAAGTGCCACTGGCAACAAATATGGGAACAGCAGAAATATTACTAAAAGGCCTACAGGAAGGCTTTGTGGATTGGAGACTGATACAAGAAAGACGCAATTAACAAAAGACGTGATTCAGAAAGGATGATCATCGAATGAAAAAGCTAAAAATAGGCATTACCTGTTATCCTACAGTTGGTGGCTCTGGTGTCATTGCAACAGAATTAGGCAAAATGCTTGCAGAAAGAGGACATGAAATTCATTTCATCACCTCAAGCGTACCATTTCGATTGAATAAAATTTATCCAACCGTCTTTTTCCATGAAGTCGAAGTTAATAATTATTCAGTATTTCAATATTCTCCATACGATATTGCATTAGCGAGTAAAATGGCAGACGTCATCAAGGATGAAGAGTTGGATGTGCTACATGTGCATTATGCCATCCCACATGCAGTATGTGCGGTGCTAGCACGTGAAATGAGCGGCCGAGACATTGGCATCGTTACAACCCTTCATGGCACAGATATATCAGTGCTTGGTCAAGATTCTACGCTCTCACAGGCCATTAAGTATGGGATTGATAAATCTGATATTGTGACAACCGTGTCACAGGCATTAAAAGAACAAACCTATGAACTGATTGATACAGTAAAACCAATTGAAACGATTTATAACTTTGTGGACGAACGGGAATACTTCCCACGAAATTCAGGAAACTTAAAAGAGCAATTTGGTATACAAGAAGATGAAAAAGTCCTCATTCATGTATCAAACTTCCGTAAAATAAAGAACCTTCCACACATTGTAGACGCCTTTATGAAAATCCGTGCCAACATGAAAGCAAAGCTCTTATTAGTAGGTGATGGCCCAGAAAAGCATCGTGTCATGGACCAAGTAAAAGGAAGTCCGTATATGAAGGATGTTTTATTTTTAGGGAAACAAGAAAACTTAGCTGAACTGTATGCGATTAGTGATCTAAAGCTATTATTATCACAGCAAGAATCGTTTGGACTGGTGTTATTAGAGGCAATGGCTTGTGGTGTACCTTGTATTGGAACAAATGTAGGTGGTATTCCAGAAGTCATTGAGCATGGTGTAGACGGCTATATCGTGGAATTAGGGGATACAGAGGCAGTTGCGGCGTATGCAACCCATTTATTGCAAGATGAGGAACAATTACTGCGCTTCCGAGAAGCGGCCATCTGTGCAGTAAGTGAAAAATTCCACTCATCCAAAATTGTGGAACAATATGAAAATCTGTACGAGAAGGTTGCGGAAAGAAATCATGCAAAACAATAAAGAATGGCAGGCAGCCTATACAGTCATTGAGCAATTAGAACAGGCGGGATTTGAAGCAGTTATTGTTGGTGGAGCTGTAAGAGATGCTTTACTCGATCGTCCTGCCCATGATGTAGATGTGGCTACAAATGCCTTGCCTGAAGAAGTAAAAACTGTGTTTCAAAAGACTGTAGATATTGGGATTCAGCATGGGACGGTACTTGTTATCGTACCCGCTGGACCTGTGGAAGTGACTACCTATCGGACAGATGGGGAATATACAGATCATCGAAGACCACAGAATGTCCATTTCGTTCGATCTCTAAAAGAGGATTTACAACGCCGAGATTTTACAATGAACGCCATTGCCATGCGTCGTGATGGCTCTTTTATAGATTATTATGGCGGACAACAAGATATTGAAAAGCGCGTTATACGAGCGGTAGGAGAGGCAGAAAAACGGTTTGCAGAAGATGCTTTAAGGATGCTGCGAGCGATTCGCTTCTCTGCACAGCTTGATTTTACGATCGAGGCGAATACATTAGCAGCCATCCAGCAAAGGGCTGCTGATTTGGGCTTTATTGCAAAAGAACGCATTAAAGCAGAGCTTGATAAGCTTTGGGTAGGACAAACAGTTTTTGGGGGTATACAAAAACTAGAGGACAGTGGATTAACGGCCTATTTAACAGGTGATTTTCAAACTGCTCAATGGCATAATTTCCAAACAAAAGATGCCCTTCTTGGCTGGGCATACTTTGCCTTACTACAAGGAGCAGCATGGCGTGAGGTAGTGCGCGATTATCGATTATCGAATAAGGAAATGGCGTTTATTAATTCCGTTTTAACCGCTTATGACGCTTTAAAAGATGGTTGGACAAATCGCCATTATTTTTACTACACAGAGCAAGAACTAGAGGCTGCACAATATTTTGCCCAACTTCGCCAATTAGACGCTTCGATACCTCAACAATCTATCCGAGAATTACAGGCAAAGCTACCGATTCAACATAAGCAAGAATTAGCGGTGAATGGGGCTGATTTACTGAAATGGTCTGGCAAAAAGGGTGGGCCGTGGGTAAAAGCCGCATTGGAGGAGCTGCTGACAGCCATTCTTCATCATGAACTTCAAAATGATCGACAACAGATTAAAAGCTGGCTGGAGCAACAGGATCTTACTTAAAGCCGAATACATGATAGATAAAAGCCGTCTCCTGAAATGGGAGACGGCTTCATTAAATTCCTATCGTTGGTGGTCATTTACGTTAATTTACAGTATGATTAAGACAMAMTRAGTTACATAACAAGAKKACAGTTAACTAAAGGATWGATGTGAAGATGACAATTTMCATGAAGGACGAAAKTTTAAAAAGAATATTGGCWGCTGATGGAGAAGCGGTTTCAGGTCAGGAATTAGCAGATTCTCTTGGTGTCTCAAGAACCGCTGTTTGGAAGCATATGCAAACATTACAAGAGGAAGGGTATACATTTGATACAATTAAGAAAAAGGGGTATGTATTGACAGGTGTACCAAATAGCTTGAGCCCCACACAGATTAAGCTTTTTTTAAAGACAGAGCATTTTGGACGTGAGATCCATTATTACGATGTAGTTGATTCAACACAAACAATTGCGCATAAGCTTGCACAGGAAGGAGCTCCACACGGTACAATTATTATTGGTGAGGAGCAAACAGCGGGGCGTGGTCGTATGGCTCGTCCTTGGGAGTCTGCACATGGGACAGGTATTTGGATGACCGTTATCGTTCGGCCAGATGTTACGCCCCAGCAGGCCTCATCCTATACACTTGTGGTGGCAGTAGCTGTCACAATGGCCATTAAAACCTTATATAAAGATGTAGAGCCAGCGATTAAATGGCCCAATGATTTATTGATTAATGGCAAAAAATGTACGGGGATTTTAACGGAAATGCAAGCAGAGGCGGATCTTGTGCAAGCTTTACTTGTTGGAATTGGCATAAATGCGAACCAAGCAGCAGCTGACTTTTCACCTGATATTGCGGATATTGCCACTTCATTACGATTAGAAGCTGGAGAAGAAATCAATCGTGCAGCACTTGTGGCCTCTATCTTACACTATTTAGAACAATTTACAGAACTATACGTTAAAGAAGGTTTTGCGAGTCTAAAGACACTATGGCAGCAAATGTCTTGTACAATTGGTCAACGTATAGAGGTAACGACGATACGCGAACGTTTTGAAGGGGTTGCCAGTGGCATTACAGACGATGGTGTTCTGCAATTGACACAGGACGATGGAACGGTTCGAACGATCTATGCAGGAGACATCAAAATATTATAAAAAAGAAGCTGCAAGTAMWGKMCKWTACTTGCGSCTTCTCATGTTGTKGCAAAAAGATGATGTMAACTGCAGAAAAAGCAACTTTGCAAGGTGAGGGGGTGATTTCCGTTCCGCCAGCGTCCTTTCCAGGGGGCGTCCGATGAGCCGCTTCACTCACTTACGTTCGCTCCAGGGTCTYATCTGTGACGCTAAATCCCCTAGGAGTGACGCTGGCTCCACTCCAATCAACYATTCTGCAAAAGWKKCTTTKCYTTATCTTTCATACTRGCCGTAGCRAACAAAWTAAYCYATTATTTGTATKATTAGAGAAWSGATAGACTYTTAWTTTCAWTGYGRRGAAGTMATGMGTRTCARMASCYCTTCATAAAGRGTMGTGAASACCTTCACTTTATTKGRAAACCTTTGCAAAAAGGTAANACTTTTGTAGGTTGAAGTGGAAGGCTACTTGACTCCCGTGGGATCGGCGCTCGCCCACAGGAAAGAAAGTAGCCTGCAACGGAAACCATTTTCACCTTTCACAAAAATTCTATTAATGGTTTTGTTTTTCAACAATATGAAAAGCTGCAAGTAACGTCCTGTACTTGCAGCTTCTTTTATAGTCTATTCTTTATTTTAGTGACACATCTATATCACCATGTGATAAGGAAACATTCAGTTGGTGCTGACCCTTCGTTACCTGAGTCACGGTGCCACTTTGTTCTTCATCATTAATGGTCACATCACCGAAGTCTGTTTTGAGAGCATAGCCTACATCACTTTGTTTGTTTTGTAAGTGAATCGTTGTATCGCCAAAACTAGAGGTAATGGTTGTTTGCCCATTTAATGTGCCATCTATATCGATATCTCCATGCTCGCTCTCAATAGTGAAGCCGTTACTAGTAAGTTGCTGAAGCGTCAAATCACCAAAGGACTGCCTAATCTCTGTTTTGTCACCCGTCGTGCTGTTGAAAGTAATATCTCCATAATCCTGGATGAGATTAAGCTGCTGATACTGGAGCCCATGAATGGCTGTATCGCCAAAATTACTGTCTATTACAATCACCTCTATTTTTGTATCTTTTGGGACATAGAGTTTGATTGAAGGGGAAGAGAGGTTACCGAAGCCAAATTGAAAACCATCCTTTTTCTTTGCCATTGTTTCGATGGTTAAAGTTCCGTTATCAATATGATATGTTACATCTTCTTGCTCATGGACCTTTGTGTCTAATTTATAGTCACTATCACTTGCAACAATCTCCACATCTCCATAATCATTTACGATATTAATGCT
The DNA here is from genome assembly GCF_044986265.1 of Lysinibacillus sp. S1. Lineage (NCBI taxonomy): Bacteria > Bacillati > Bacillota > Bacilli > Caryophanales > Bacillaceae > Lysinibacillus > Lysinibacillus sp. S1. Next base: position 1,225,371 of record NZ_CP173154.1, on the reverse strand, counting down.
TGTGAATGCATCTAAAGCATGAGACTGACTTATTAATTTAGTATTACTTGGGACATAAAGACCCTCTGAATCTTTAAGAATCAGCCAGCGACCCCCTGAAAAATAGCCAATCAATGCGAGTAGAATGCCTAATGCAATCATTGTCATGGCTATAAGGGTATTTTTTGACGTCATTTAGAAGTCCCCCTTTTTTTGCTTCTTTGTCATTTTATGGAACAGTCTGCCTAATGTTTCAACAGAGACAACAACGGTTTTCTTGATAACACGAGCAACAACTGGGAACAGTAGGACACCCAAGCCCGTTACGATTAACCCGACACCCATAAAGAGCAGTGCGGTCGGCCAATGCTCTGTTAAAATTAAGAAACCTGAAATGATCGCCACAACGCCACCAGCAAAAATACTAATAACAGTTGCGACAATAGCAAAGATTAAGCTGATAATGACTGCGCCAAATGAAAAAATGAGTGCAATGGCTGTTGCAAGTAATGGCAATGAAAGGGGCGCAGACAGTATAGCTAGAATAATGAGCCAAATGGCAGACATATTCTTTTTTGTTGATTTTGCCGAGGAGGTTTCTAAATCCTTTAATGCGAAATCAGCTAATATTTGTGAGGCGACGTGTGAAGGAGAGCCAAGTTGTGAAATGACCTGATGCTCATTTTCCTCTCCAGCTTCCTCAAAGTATTCTTCATAATAGGCAAGCGCAGCGTCTAACTCATGCGCAGGAAGCCGACGTAATTTTCCTCGTAGCTGTTTCAAATAGCTTGCTCTATCCATCTAAATTCCCTCCTAAAAGTACACAATCAACCTTTTCCTTATACATTTGCCATTCTTTTAATAGCTCTAATAATCGTATACGTCCTTGCTCCGTAATTTGATAATAGCGTCTATTTCTACCTTGATAAGGTTGATCGTACGTTGTTAAGTAATGCGCTTTTTGTAAGCGGCGTAATACAGGATACAGTGTAGACTCTGAAATCTCCATGACTGATTGTACCTGCTGTGTTAAAGAATAACCGTAGGCGTCCTCTTTCTCGACAATAGCCAGTACACAAGCATCAAGTAAAGCTGAACCAAGCTGAAATGTCATCTTTTCACCTCACATGTAATACCTATACTTCATTTTATATTATATGACATATAGTATGTGGATAGTATATGACGTATAACATTGATTGTCAATTCTAAAAGAAAATTTTTTCCAATGTTGTTAGACGAAGATATTGTAAGAAAATAATATTTGAAGATTAATAGGAAAATCTGTTATAGTATGTGCGAAGGGCAGTATCCATTGTGAACGGCACCTTCAAAAACGCAATAGACTATACTATCAAATATCTGCCTTGATCTTTTAGACAGGGACGGAAGAAAAYGATACGTTCAAATATAGCTTTCATTTTGTAAGCTATTGCCTCTTTCAGGKGTCTTTTTATCATTBAACGACACACTACCCTTCWGTCTGTTTTCGGCCAGAAGGGTTTTTCTGTTTTCTTCCTTTAAAAAAGGAGGACTACAAAATGAAAACGACAACAGATTTTTTAAAGATGAAAGCGGCAGGCGAGAAAATCGTGATGGTGACGGCCTATGATTATCCAGCTGCTAAATTCGCGGAAGAAGCTGGCGTTGAGATGATACTAGTCGGGGATTCACTTGGAATGGTCGTGCTTGGCTATGATTCTACAATGCCTGTAACTGTAGCGGATATGGTCCATCATGCAAAAGCAGTAAGACGAGGGGCAAAGGATACGTTTATAGTCGTTGATATGCCCTTTGGTTCTTATCATGGCGATGTCAATGAGACACTCAAAACAGCCATTGCGATGATGCAACAAACAGGAGCAGATGCTTTAAAGGTTGAGGGGGCAGGTGAAGTTATACCTGTCATTCGTAAATTAACGTCAGCTGGTATTCCAGTAGTAGCTCACTTAGGCTTGTTGCCTCAATCAGCGGGAGTGCTTGGTGGTTATAAGGTACAAGGAAAAACAGCTGAACAGGCTACTACACTGCTTGAAGAAGCAAAACAATGCGAAGCGGCTGGAGCATGTGCAGTCGTGTTGGAATGTATCCYTCAKCAGSTGACAGAAATTGTTTCWGCKWGTCTTGTTATKCCAACCATTGGCATRGGCGCTGGTAKTGAGGCTGATGGACAAGTGCTGGTGTATCATGACATGCTAAGCTACGGTTCGCACCATGTACCGAAATTTGTTCAACAATTTGCTGATATGGGCAAAGAAGCAAGCGCGGGGATGATGGGTTACGTAGAAGCAGTGAAAGCGGGTACTTTCCCAGCTCCAAAGCATTTCTTCACAATGAAAGAGGAAGCATTAGATCAGCTATATGGAGGCGTTAAATGATGAAAGTCATCACGACCATACAGGCATTAGCCACAGAAATTCAAGCAGCTAAGCATGCTCAAAAAACGATTGGACTTGTTCCGACAATGGGCTATTTACATGAAGGTCATTTAACATTAGCACAAACAGCTCGTGTAGAAAATGATGTCGTTGTGATGAGTATATTTGTCAACCCAACACAATTTGGGCCAAATGAGGATTTTGAAAGTTATCCTCGTGATTTGCCAAGAGATACTGCATTAGCTGAATCTGTGGGCGTTGATATTGTGTTCGCACCAAGTGTGGAAGAAATGTATCCTCAAGATGGAGGGATTCGTCTACATGCAGGTGAGCAGGCTACCATTCTTTGTGGTGCAAGTCGTCCTGGTCATTTTGATGGCGTTTTACAGGTTGTCTCTAAATTATTTCATTTAACACTGCCAACAAGAGCTTATTTTGGTCAAAAAGATGCACAGCAGGTTGCGATTATTGCGACAATGGTACGTGATTTTAATTTCCCTTTAGAAATGCGTGTTGTCCCAATTGTACGCGAGGAGGACGGTTTAGCGAAATCTTCTCGTAATGTCTATTTAAGTGAGTCAGAGCGACAAGAGGCTCCAGCAATCAATGAAGCATTACAGTTGGCTCGCGATAGCTTTTTAGCGAATGGTGATGCTGATAAAGCACTTGCAAAAGCAAAAGCTCATATTCATGCAAGAACACATGGCCGCATTGATTATATTGAATTATTAACATATCCAGATTTAACACCAGTGACAACTGCAACTCAGCAAGTTCTGTTGGCAGCAGCTGTTTATATAGGTAAAACACGTTTAATCGATAATTGTATTTTTACTGTGAAAGAGGGACKATAGTAYGTTACGTATGATGATGAATAGTAAAATCCACCGTGCAACAGTGACACAGGCAGATTTAAACTATGTAGGCTCCATAACAATAGATGAAGATATTTTAGATGCAGTAGGTATGCTGGCAAACGAAAAAGTACATGTTGTTAATAACAATAATGGCGCTCGTTTTGAAACATATATTATAGCTGGTGAACGAGGATCAGGTGTCATTTGTGTTAATGGCGCAGCAGCAAGACTTGTGCAGCGTGGTGATATTGTCATTATTATTTCCTATGTGTATGTGGATAATCATGAGGCAAAAGACCATCAACCAACTGTAGCCATCATGGGAGAGGGCAATACAATTAAGGAAATGATCGCACACGAGCCAGAAGCAACTGTGATGTGAATTCAGCCATRGAATAAATTAATACTAGAGAGGAGGATGGCAAAGCATAGCCAATCCTCCTTTTTTGCGATTACGTTTATATCAAAAGTTACTGGCAAAAATTTGCTTTTATTACTATTAAACTAGTTAACAAAATTATAATTTTACAAATGTTCTAGTATTTTGCGTCATATTTATGTAGAATTTAGTTGTTAGTACATCATTTTACTAGTGGAGGTATCATTTGTCATGGAAAATAAACGTAACAAATTTTTAACAGTAACTGCAGCAGCATTGGCTGTAACAGCGGTAGCGGTAGTACCAGCATCAGCAGCAAGTCCTTTTTCGGATGTAAAGGAAAGTCATGCAGATTTTGAAGGCATTTCTACACTTTATGCAGCAGGGATTATTAGTGGTTACCCAGATGGTACATTCAAACCAGATACAAATGTCACACGTGGACAAGCGGCAAAAATGATTGCAGGCGCATTAAAATTGGATACAAAAGAAGTAGAGGATCCAAAATTTACGGATATTAGTGCATCAAATCCTTATTATGGCTCAATTGCAGCCCTTGTAGGATTAAATGTCATTACAGGCTATGGAGATAATACTTTCCGTCCAAACCAAACAATTACACATGGTGATTTAGCAAAAATTTTAGCATCTATCCCAACATTACCAGAGCTAGAAAGTGCAAAAAATCATGAGGCTAGTGAAAAAGTTACACGTGGACAACTGGCAACATTCATTGCTGAGGCTCTAACAAAATCAAACCCAGAAACTCCAGAGACTCCAGAAACACCAGAAACACCAGAGACTCCTGAAACACCAGCAGATGCATTCTCATTATCGATTTTACATGTGAATGATACACATGCTCGTGCAAATGAATTACCTAAATTGGCGACAGCTGTAAAAGAACAAAGGGAAGCAAAGAAAAATGTTTTAACATTACATGCTGGCGATGCATTTAATGGTACATTATATTTCAATGAATTCCATGGACAAGCAGATCTAGCGCTATTAAATGAAATTGGCTTTGATGCAATGGTATTTGGTAACCATGAATTTGATTTAGGTGCCTCTCCAGAAGGTCATCAAGCATTAGCGGATTTTGTTAAAGGGGCTAAATTCCCATTTGTGGATGCCAATACAGATTTCTCAGCAGATGATAAATTCACTGGTTTATTTACAGACTTAATTTCAAGTGAACCTGAAAATGGTAAAATTTATTCTGGTATTGTAAAAGAAATTGATGGAGAAAAAGTTGGTATTTTTGGTTTAACAACAGAAGAAACAAAAGCTGTTGCATCTCCAGATAAAGTAACATTCTCAAATTACATTGAAGAGGCCAAAAAAGCAGTAGCGGCTTTTGAAGGTATGGGGGTTAACAAAATTATCGCCTTAACACATATTGGATTTGAAGATAATGCGAATATAGATAATGACCAACTATTAGCAAAAAATGTAGATGGTATTGACATTATTGTAGGTGCACATGATCATACAAAATTAGACAAACCATTTATCGTAGATACAAATACAGCTGGCGAAGCAAAAGAGGCTACATTAATTGTACAAGCTAATGAGTATGTAAAGTATTTAGGTACACTAGATGTAACATTTGATGGAAATGGTGTTGTGACTGAATATAATGGTGAATTAATCGACCTTGGTAAAGTAGCAGAGGATAAAGCGGCATTAGAAAAACTTGCACCGTTTAAAGAAAAAGTAGATGCAATCATGAAACAAGAGATTGGTGTAAAACTTAATGAAGCATTAGATGGATCACGTGAATTAGTACGTACACAAGAAGCGGCATTAGGTAATCTCATTACAGATGGCATGTTAGCAAAATCACAACAATACTCAGATAAAAAAGTTGTGATGGCATTTACAAATGGTGGTGGTATTCGCGAGACGATTCCAGCAGGTGAAATTACTGTAGGTCATGTTATGACAGTACTACCTTTTGGTAATACATTAGCATTAATGGATGCAACAGGTGCTGAGCTACAAGCAGCATTTGAAGTGTCCTTAGAAAAAGCACCTAAAGAAAATGGTGGCTTCTTACACATTGCTGGAGCGAAATTACAATATGATTCGTCAAAAGAAGTAGGCTCACGTGTTGTATCTATCGAATATTTAGATAAAGCAACAGGTAAATATGTTGCTATTGAAGATGGTAAAACTTACACAGTAGCTACAAATGCCTATACTGCTAAGCAAGGTGGAGATGGCTATGAAGTATTTTGTAAAGCATATGAAGAAGGTCGTGTTACAGATTTAGGCTTATCTGATTGGGAAAACCTTCAAGAGCAATTACTATCACTTAAAGAAGTGAAAACAACAACAGAAGGTCGTATTGTTGATGTAGCAAAAAAACAATAAGCGTAACGTTGTTTGAGTAAGCACTCCATAGCGATTCCACAACGCAACCTTAGGGGATTGATTTCTCCAAGGTTGCGTTTTTTGTATGGATGCGGTGATTCAACAAAGAGGAGAAAGGATGCCGCAGAGCCAATAATATGATAAAATTCAACTTATCTAATGTGAACTGTGAGTTGAGATGTATGATGGAAAGTCAAAAATATGCAATTGTAGATTTGGAGACAACTGGTCATTCACCAGCCAATGGGGACCGGATGATTCAAATTGCCATTGTTATTATGAAGGATTGGGAAATTGAGCGTACCTATACGAAGTTCATAAATCCAGGGAAAGCTATTCCCACTTTCATTCAAGATTTAACGCATATAACGAATGAGGATGTAAAGGATGCCTTCCCATTTGAAGCGCATGCGGATTACATATATGAGCTACTTGCTGACTGTGTATTTGTTGCACATAATGCAGATTTTGACTTATCCTTTTTACAAGCAGAGTTTAAACGTGCTGGACTACCGAAATGGCAAGGTAAAAAAATGGATACGGTGGAGCTAGCTAAAATTTTGTTCCCTATGTCCCTTGGTTTTAAGCTAGGGGATTTAGCGGCCGATTTAAATATTGAGTTAGCAAATGCTCATCGAGCGGATGACGATGCTCGCGCGACAGCGGAGCTATTCAAGCATTGCTGGAAGGAGCTACTAAGTTTACCACAGCTTACACTTGAACAGATGCATAAGCGTTCCTTTCGCTTAAAATCAAATATTTCTCAGCTTTTTTTTGAGGCGTTGCAAATTAAGCGCCAGCATACGACGGGCCGCGAAAATGTACACTATTACCGTAATTTTGCGATTGGCAATGGCCGAAATAAGCATGAGCATGTGACAGAAACGATTGCCTACCCTCAATCAGTAGATGAGAAAATAACTTTAATGTCAAAGGCACTGCCAAATTTTGAGGAACGTCCTGCACAATTTGACATGATGGACACGATTTGGCGGGCATTACATGAACAACAGGAGTGCGTGATTGAAGCTTCTACGGGTATTGGTAAAACTGCTGGCTATTTACTTCCAGCCATCTTATTTGCCCGTGCTGTTAATAAAAAGATTGCCATCAGTACGTATACTTCCTATTTACAAGAACAGCTTGTAGAAGAAGAGCTACCAAAGATCGAAAAAATCCTTGGGACAAAGGTGAATTTGTGTGTGCTGAAGGGAATGCAGCATTATATTGATCTCGATCGCTTTGAGCAATGTATGGCATATGCTGATGAATCCTATGATGATACATTTACTATTTTACAAATACTTGTGTGGTTGACCAAAACAGAGACTGGTGTGTTGAGCGAGCTCAATGTTTCTGGTGGCGGACAACTGTTTTTAGAGAAAATCCGAAAAATACCGAATGACAAGCCTTCAAAGGGCTTTGATTTCTATGAGCAAGCTTTAAAGAACAGTGCAGTTGCTGACTGTATTGTAACGAATCATGCCATGGTTTKAAGTGATTTAGTGCGTCAAACACCACTTTTTACAGAAATAGATGGCTGGATTATTGACGAGGCGCATCAATTTATTCAGGCAGCTATGCAGCAGGATGAAGTAGTCTTCTCCTATACACAATGGAAGTATATTTTTGGACAAATTGGTACGATGGAGGACACGGCTTTATTTCAACAGTTTTGCCAGGCAGCGAAGAGAAAACAGCGAGTAGCCATGCAAAATTTACAGCATCTTGATGCACAATTCATACGTTTGCAGCGGACATTTGATGAAACAATCCAGAGAACTATTCAAAAATTGCAACAGCAAATGAAAGGGAAACAAGCAGGTAGTAAATGCACCTTGTTTTTAGAGGATGTTTCATTTGCGAAAGAAACGTTTGCACAAGTAAGCAAACTAACCCAGCAATGGCTGGATCTCGCTACTAGCATTACACAGTCGTTCGAAAATGCGATTGAGCAGCTAGATAAAAACGATCAATATGTATTATCTGAATGGCAATATTGGATTCGAGAAGTGAAGATAAAAATTGCTGAATGGGACGATATTTTTCTGTCACCACAGGAAGGCAATTCTGTTTGGTTAGAATTTGATGTACGGAGTGTCCCTGGCAGTCTCCATGTTTTTAAGAAGCCTGTCAATGTGACGCCGATAATTGAAAAAGTATTAGCACCTTTACGTCAGCAAGCGAGTATTGTTTGGACATCAGGCACATTAACGGTACCAGGCAATGAGCGCTTTGTTACACGCCAGCTAGGCATTTCTGATAATGTTGAAGTCTTGAAACTACAAGCTCCACCAGCCTACTATGCTGGGGCTAAGGCATTTATCGTCACCGATATGCCAGATATTCAGCATGTCAGCCAAGAAGAATACATTGAGGCTGTTGCCCATGCAATTACGCGGACTGTTCGAATGACAGAAGGGCGTTGCTTTGTACTCTTTACAGCACAGGATATGCTACGAAAAACAGTTGAGCTTATCCAAGATAGTGAACTATTAGATGATTACATGCTATTTGCACAAGGTGTTACAGGCGGTAGCCGTATGCGCATTCTAAAATCCTTCCAAAAATTTAGTCATGCCGTTCTATTTGGCACAAACAGTTTTTGGGAGGGGGTAGATGTTCCAGGAGATGCACTTGCCTCTGTTATTGTCGTACGATTACCATTTTCTTCACCAGAAGAGCCTGTTTTTAAGGCGAGGGCAAAGCATCTAACTACTCTAGGCCGCAATTCCTTTACGGAGCTTTCCTTACCAGAAGCGATCATGAGGTTTAAGCAAGGCTTTGGTCGATTAATACGTTCTTCGCAGGATAAAGGAGCTTTTATTGTCCTAGACCGACGAATTACTAGTAAGTCATATGGGAAAGAGTTTATTAAGGCATTACCACCTATCGATGTAAAGAAATTGCAGCTACCCGAATTGTTAAAGGAACTAAATCATTGGCAAAAATAGCAGAAACCCCTTTTAGCATTGCTAGAAGGGGTTTTTACGTATTGTAGAAGCGTTTAAAGAAAGGCAATTGCTAGTATGATTCTCATTGCTTATTTTTAGTTTGCTCATCAAAAAGGTTAGCATTACGAACGATTTCTGTAATATATTTCATAGTGATTGCCGTTGCTTGTTTGGCATCATAACTTTTGCGATTATTCAATAGGTTTGTAAACATACCTTGCCAAATTAATAGTGTGATTTCATTGATGGCATCAACATTGCCTTCAGTTAAGTAGCCTTCTTTTAAAGCGATCTCTAACATAGAACGCCCTCGTTTCGTTAGACTGTGTTGAAATAAAATGKTCTTTAAATCATCAGGGATATTGATTAAATCATTGGGGTAAAAATTATAATAATTTTCCAATAGTGCTTCTGGTGTTTCCCCTAAATCCATGATAAAGACTGCGTGAAAAATCTGAGGTTGTTTGAAGGAATATTGACAAAAGCACTCCCAAGCCAATAAGTATTTTTCAATAGGATCTTTGCCTCTTTCTATGTAGCGAGCAACTTCGTTGGTATAATCTTGCATGCATCTCATCGATGCAAAAAATAGAAGATGCGAGACTTCTGAAAAATAATTGTAGATAGTAGCACTGTTGTAACCTGCTTTATCAGCAACCTTTCGGATTGTGACATTTTCCAGCCCTTCTTCTTCGATGATTTCCGCAGTGGCATCTACAAAGTATTTCCACATACGACTCCTTTGTATTTCATTTTTCTTCAAAGTAATATCCCCCTAACAAACAATTAATTACTGTRAAATCATTAATTAAATGTATATATTTACCTTATTGTAGCTAATTTAAACTTATTATAGCATAGCAATTTTAATTATCTTCTTTCATTATAGCATTAGCTTTTGTCATTTTCAGAGTTGTGCATTAGAATTTCAGGTGATATACTAATCACAATTATTTTATAATCATGATTACTAAATAATCAAGATTCAGAATAATTAGACGAAGAGGATGTTATAACTAGGAGTCTTGCACTTAGACACAAGGGGAGGATTATACAATGAGTAAAAAAATTGTGACACAATTTGAGTGTACATATGAAACGATTGAAAACACATGGATCGAGTTAGCAGACGGCACAAGGCTTTCAAGTCGTATTTGGCTACCAAATGTAAAATTGGGAGAGAAAGTACCAGCCATTTTAGAGTATATTCCTTATCGTAAAACAGATGGGACAAGAGCAAGAGATGAGCCTATGCACGGTTATTTTGCAGGACATGGTTATGCTGTTGTGCGAGTGGATATGCGAGGTTCAGGTGAGTCAGATGGTTTATTAAAGGACGAATATCTAAAGCAAGAGCAGGATGATGCCCTTGAAGTCATTGAATGGATTGCTAACCAAAGCTGGTGTGATGGCAATATTGGGATGATGGGGAAATCGTGGGGCGGATTTAATTCTCTACAAGTAGCAGCTCGTCGACCAAAGGCGTTAAAGGCGATTATTACCGTAGGCTTTACAGATGATCGTTATAACAATGATATTCACTATAAGGGCGGTTGCTTGTTAAACGATAACTTCTGGTGGGGTGCTATTATGTTAGCCTACCAGTTACGTCCAATTGATCCACATATTGTTGGCGATAGCTGGCGTGATAAGTGGATGGAACGATTAGAAAATATGCCTTTATGGATGGCACAATGGATGGAGCATCAAACAAGAGACGATTATTGGAAACATGGTTCAGTTTGTGAGAATTATCAAGACATAGAAATCCCAGTTTTTGCGCTAGATGGCTGGGAAGATTCCTATACAAACACAGTCTTAAGTTTAATGGAAGGGCTTTCTGTTCCGAGAAAAGGCATCATTGGCCCATGGGCACATGTTTATCCCCACGATGGAGTGCCGGGTCCAGCAATGGGCTTTCTACAAGAAGCTGTGAAATGGTGGGATCATTGGTTAAAAGGAATAGACAACGATGTAATGGATGGACCAATGGTGAATGTCTGGGTAGAAGAGAGCATGGAGCCATCCGTTAAGAAACCAATTAGCAAAGGCTATTGGGTTGGTTTAGAATCGTGGCCAGCAGCGGAATCGATACAAACTAAGGTGTATCAACTGACACATGGAAAAATAGTAGAAAACCGTAGTGAGCAACAAGAGCAAGTCCTACTAAAAACTCCTCAAAATCATGGACTTTTATCTGGTGAATGGATGGGCGCTGGCGTACTAGGTGAAAGTCCAGCAGACCAACGATTAGATGATGGAATGGCCATGGTTTTTGAAACGGATAGGCTAGAGAAAGCCTTAGAGATTGTGGGCTATCCAAAATTTGAAGTGGAATTAATGAGTGACAAACCACATGCAATGCTATTTGCACAGCTATCAGACGTAGCACCTGATGGAGCTGTCACTCGTGTATCCTATGGCGTGATGAACCTGACACACTTAAATGGGCATGATCATGTTGACCTGTTAACACCTGGTGAAAAAGTGAAGGCCTTTGTTCAGTTAGATTGCTGTGGCCATCAATTTAAAGCGGGGCATCGTTTACGCCTATCCTTAGCTACAACGTTTTGGCCGATGTTTTGGCCAATGCCAGAAGACGCTACATTGACATTAAATCTAGAAACGGCTACCTTATCATTGCCAACCTTCCATGGTCAGCAGGTAGTAGGACCTAATATGAATGCTGAAAGTGCACCATTAACGCCAATCACAACGCTGCAAGAAGGAAGAGTTGATCGTTCTATATCCTATGATATTTTAACAGATACATGGACATGCATTACAGATGGGGTTGGAGGCGTATTTGGTGAAGGTATTTATCGCTTTGATGATATTGATGTCACTGTAGAACATAATTTGAAACGAGAATTAACCTTAACGAATGCTGATCCACTGTCAGCTCAGTATACAATCTATCAAAAGATGAAAATTGGTCGTGAAGGCTGGTGGATTGACGCGGATATTACGGTTACCAAAACATCCGATCAGGAAAACTTCCAAATTGTTGGGGAAATGGTCATCAAAGAAAATGACAAACAAGTCTTCCATAAGGAATGGAATCAAAAAATTAAACGTCATGGCTTGTAAATAACATATAAGGGGTAAACATATGGAAGCTAAGTTAAAAAAGAATACAGCTACTTTAGTTATTTTAGCTGTTTCAGGTGCCTTAATTTACGCATTGCCTTATTTTAGAAACTACTATTATGATGTCTTTCTGGATGCATTTCATTTAACCAATACACAAATGGGGACACTTGGTAGTGCGTATGGTGTTTGTTGTTTAATTTCCTATATTTTTGGAGGATTTTGTGCAGATCGTTGGAAAACGAAATATTTATTAACCATTTCTTTAGTAGCCACAGGATTATTAGGGTTTACATTATTATTGTATCCACCCTATCCAGTTCTTCTACTGATTCATGCTGCTTGGGGAATCACGTCCATTATGACGTTCTGGGGAGCATTAGTAAAAGCGGTTCGTTCTTTAGGCTCTGAAAATGAACAAGGAAAAGCTTTTGGATTTTTTGAAGGCGGACGTGGTGTAACCAACATTATTCAATCTGCTGTGATTTTAGGGATCTTTGCTTTTTTTGCAAAACATATGAGTGATAAAATGGCTCTTTCAGCAGTTATTACGGTGTATTCTGTGATTTGTCTTTTGTTGGGCCTCATGATTATGATGCTGTATAAAGATCCAGATCAAGCAACTGTCAGTCCAGAAGATAGAGAGAGCAGTAAAACGTTTGATTGGGCAGTCCTTTGGAAAGTGTTGAAGATGCCAACTACCTGGCTTGCGACTATACTTATCTTTACGTCCTACGCGATGATTATTAGCTATTATTACATTACACCTTATGCAACGGCCGCATTTGGTGCGTCTACGTTAATTGCTGCGGCTTTGGGCTACTTCTCGCAATATTGTCGTCCAATTGGTAGTTTTAGTGCAGGAATCATAGGAGACCGGATTGGTGTGTCGAATATGGTGTTAATCGGCTATATTTTATTAGCACTTGGTTTAGTAGGGCTCATTTTATTACCAGGAAAAGCTTCTTTTATCCTTATGCTTTTAGTGTTCATTGGGATTATCTATACATCTATGTATGCTTTGCAAGCGATGCATTTTGCAATTCTAGTAGAAGGCGATTATCCAGTAGAATCAACAGGAACTGTGTCCATGCCACTGATGATAATTGGTTATAGTGGTGAAATCTTTATGCCAATTATTGCAGGTGCTTGTTTAGATTACTGGGGTGGCACAGCGGGCTATAAAGTATTCTTTGGTATTTTATTAGGCTTAGCTATTATTGGATTCATTACAGTAGTCATTTGGCAGCGTGTGACGAAAGAAAAACGCCGAGAAATTGCTTTACAACGAAAGCTTTCCAAGGAACAGGCACTTACTTAATTTAGTTTAGAACTAACATTGGTTTCTTCCAAAGCCAGCTTTTTTTAAACATAATGATGAATAGCTAAAAAGGCTGCGAATAGTTTTTTACTATTTATACAAGTTGATTATTCACAAATCAATATGTAAACAGGGAAACAGAGGCGTCAAGATAATGACGCCTCTATTTTCGTCTCCGGTTTTGTATGATCCAGTAAAAATTCCACACGATTTCTACCATGGTGTTTGGCCTGATATAAAGCCTTGTCACATCTAGATAATAAGGAATGAATTGTATCGCCCATCACAAAGCAAGTCACTCCAATAATGATATACATATCAATGCTATCTAGTTTATCTGTTACCTCTAGCCAATGGGATTCATTTTTATCTATTCAAATATTATCCATGGTTAAACGTAACCAAATAGTATCTCTCGTATGCCAGAAGAATGGATACGATTGATTTCTAGCCACAAAAGAATGATCATGGACATCACTCAATATATCTTCGATGGAGACCATTTTGGAATTAAATGCTGTCCTAACACAATAGGATCTAGCAGCTTATCTGTTGGGCTATTGCGCTAACAGGGGGGATGAGAGCGAACATAACTAGGATAATAAGTGTGAATAAATTTATTTTTCTGACTATTGTATTTTCCATGTTATTTGCTAAAACATTATTATAGACCATAACAGCAAGATTGAGGACGAAATAAAAGGATAGTTCCTGATAATATAAGGTCTAACAAACAGCATGGAGGCTTATATTATGTCAAAAATTCAGCAATTTTATGATTTACATTTTTCACAAGAGCTATTATTTATTGGGAATGCTTGGGATGTTATATCAGCATTAACATTAGAAAAGGCAGGCTTTCAAGCAATCGGTACAACAAGCTGGGGCATAGCGAACTCACTTGGCTATGCAGACGGTGAACAAATCGATTTTCAACGACATCTAACAATTATTCAATCCATTACAGAGCAAGTCAAGATACCCGTATCAGCAGATATAGAAGCGGGGTATGGCCATGATGAACAAAGTATTATCGACAATGTTTTGAGAACGGCAGATGTAGGAGTAGCAGGGATTAACATTGAGGATTCCTTTAAACATCAAACAGGCTTAAGAAGCATAATTGAACACTGTTATTTATTAACAAACATGAGGAAAGAATTAGATAATCATGGCTATAAAGATTTCTTTATTAATGCTCGAACAGATACGTATTTTCAATTAGAGCAACCATTTGAAGAAACAATAACAAGAGCAAAAGCTTATATTGAGAGCGGAGCAAGTGGTATATTTATCCCAGGCTTAACAGATGCCAATGAAATAAGCGCGATGACTCGTAATATAAATGCGCCCATTAATCTTCTTTCATTACCTAGTTTAACGAATGTCAAGCTACTAAAAGAATTAGGGGTGAAACGCTTTAGCTTTGGAAATGCACTTTCAGATAAAATAATTGCGCATTTAACACAGCATGCTGCACAATTATTAAAAGACCAAGATACTTCTGCGTTATATATATAGTCGATGGGAATGAGGTGAGATAATCGTGGACAATGCCATCAATTTATCTTTTGAGGAAAAGTGGGAAAAGATTATAACATGTGATCAAACCTATGATGGGCTTTTTTATACAGCGGTTAAAACTACTAAGATTTATTGCCGTCCTTCCTGTAAATCCAGAAAGCCGAAAAAGATGAATGTTGAATTTTATGAAGATATCCAAAAAGTAGAGGCGGCTGGCTATCGGGCATGTAAACGATGTCAGCCTGAAATCGAACATTCCCCACACACGCAATTGATTAAAAATGTCACGACTTTTATTATGAACGAATATAAACAAAGAGTGACTTTACAGGATATGGCGGAGCATGTTGGCCTCAGTCCCTTTCACCTTGAACGACTATTTAAACAAGAGACTGCTGAGACGCCTCGAACGTATTTAGAGAAAATCAGAATTGATAAGGCTGCCCATCTATTAAAACATACCGACTTTACAAATTTAGAAATATGTTATGAAGCTGGCTTTCAAAGCCCATCTAATTTTTATAAAGTTTTTCGACGGCTGAAAAATTGTTCGCCTACAGAATACCGTAACCTATCGTAGGAGAGGGAAATGATATGAAATGGACAAACGATGTTGGCTATTTAGTTATCGAGTTACCACAAGCATTTAATTATAGAGAGTGTTTGCAGTTCTTAAAGCGCTCACATCACGAAATACTTCACCATATAAAGGATGATGTGCTCTACAAATTATTGAAGATTGATGAACAATTTATTTTATGTGAAATAACTGAACAAGCACATAAAATAATAGTAATATTTCCAATGAAACAGCCAGCTAGCCATGAACAGGCGATCATCGCACAATATATCGCAGAGTGGTTTGATTTAACAAAGGATTTGCAGGGGTATTACCAGATGGCTGAAAACGATCAAATCCTAAAGCCACTTGTGAAGAAATATAATGGATTACGGTTAATCGGGATTCCTGATTTATTTGAAGCATTAATTTGGGCAATTATTGGTCAACAAATAAATTTAACTTTTGCCTATATGTTAAAAAAAAGATTTGTCGAGCATTTTGGAGAATATGTTTACTTTGAGGGGCAAAGCTACTGGCTGTTTCCAACGCCAGAGAGAATAGCCGTTATAGCGTCAGATGAATAAATACAGCTCCAATTTACACGGAGGAAATCAGAATACATTATTGATATTGCCAAAATTATGGCAAGCGGACAATTGACAAAAAATTTGCTGTGGCAACAAGAGGACTACGAAGCCATGAAAAAACGATTAATGGACATT
Source organism: Lysinibacillus sp. S1 (assembly GCF_044986265.1). NCBI lineage: Bacteria > Bacillati > Bacillota > Bacilli > Caryophanales > Bacillaceae > Lysinibacillus > Lysinibacillus sp. S1. The sequence goes on along the minus strand of NZ_CP173154.1, from coordinate 1,209,229 downwards.
CGAGGAATTGGTGCATGGACAGCAGATTATGTGCTTATGAAATGTCTGCAACAACCGACAGCATTTCCTATAGCAGATGTAGGTCTACATAATGCTTTAAAAATACAACTAGCATTAGAACGAAAACCAACAATTGAAGAATTAAAGAACTATGCGGAACATTGGCAAGGCTGGCAAGCTTATGCCACCTTTTATTTATGGAGGTCACTGTATGAAACGGTATAAATTAGATTATTCATCACCAATTGGGATTATAGAAGTTGAGGGAAGTGATACAGCAATTGATGCCATTAACTTTGCAGAGCGAGAGCAGGTCGTCAATACTCCTCAGCAAGACACACCTGAAGTTTTACTAGAATGTGTTAAGCAATTGCATGAGTATTTTCTAGGTGATCGTCAGGAGTTTTCATTTCCTTATGTTTTTCGAGGTACAGATTTTCAACAAGCTGTTTGGCATGTTTTACCGAGTGTAGGATTTGGTGAAACGGCTTCATATAAGGATATCGCCATTGCTATTAACAATGAAAAAGCTGTAAGGGCTGTTGGTAGTGCGAATGGTAAAAATAATATCAGCATTGTTGTGCCATGTCATCGAATTATCGGYTCCAATGGAACGCTGACAGGTTATGGAGGCGGAATGTGGCGCAAAGAATGGCTGCTTCAGCATGAGCAGACACATAAAAATTTATCCAAGTAACGCCATTCATCAGAGTACGTCATTTCGCCATTTGTACACAGTATAAAAAAGAGGTTATTGCAAAAAATAAGACCGTCAAAATGGCGGTTGTAATGACTAGTCTTTGTCATTTTATCGCTTCTTATGACACCTCCCTGCTAAGAAATATAGCTTGGAGTATTGAAAATAAAGGAGGTGTACACATGAGCGTGCTTTATAGAATCGCCTTAGTACTAGTTATTATAGGTGCAATCAACTGGGGACTCATTGGATTCTTTAGATTTGATTTAGTGGCTTATTTATTTGGTGGACAAACGGCGGTCTTATCTCGTTGGGTTTATGCACTCGTTGGTCTTGCTGGGCTAATTTCGATTCCTATTCTTGTAAAGCGATTTGAAGACGAGGATGATGTAGATACATTTACTCGTATGGATAGAAATCCTAGCTATGGCATGGAGGCTGGAGAAGAAACAGATTTCTCAGAAGTAAGAAAAACGGAAGAGAAAAAAGAGAACAAATAGTTAAACTGTAAAATCTAGTGACCATGTTGGCGCGTCAGTTTTTTCAAAATATTCGCGTAGCTATTGACTACGCGAATATTTATTTTTTAGGATTAGTCCTGATTACTTGGAAATGCAAAGGAAGAGGTAACGTCATTCCCTTGTTCTATCCATTTTTCTGAAATGGTTTTCGCTTTTGTGAAGAAACGTACTTGGTCAGGTCCAAACATATGCCCCTCACCAAATCTTGAACKTTTCCAGCCACCAAAGTTATGATAGCCTACTGGAATAGGAATGGGTACATTGACACCTACCATACCTACTTCAATTTCAGTGGTAAACTTTCGAGCTGCAGCACCATTGTTCGTAAAGATGGTTACACCATTTCCTAATTCATGGGCATTAATAAGGGCTATAGCTTCCTCTAATGATGCCACGCGGACGACATTACGTGCAGGTCCAAAAACCTCTTGTTCATAAATTTCCATTCCAGGCTTTACATGATCGAGTAATGTAGGTCCAAGATAGAAACCGTTCGATTGTTTGGAAATTTCCGGATTTCGCCCATCGCAGACCAATGTTGCGCCTTCTTCTAGGCTACGATCGATATAGCCAATGATGGCATCCTTTGATTGCTGAGTAATGACTGGTCCAAAATCAACTTCGGCATCTGTATAGGGACCCACTTTTAATTTGGCAATTTTATCGGCAAGAATACCCACTAATTTATTGGCTGTATCCTCCCCAACAGGAATAATGGTTGACAGTGCCATACAACGCTGGGAGGCAGCTCCATAGGCAGCCCCTAAAAAGGCATTTGCTACATGCTCTAAGTCAGCATCTGGCATAACCACCATATTATTTTTACCTCCCCCAAGTGCTGTGACACGCTTCCCATGTTTAGAGGCTGTAGCATAAATGGCTTCTGCAACTGGCGTAGAGCCTACAAAGGAAATCGCTTCAATGGCAGGATGGCATAACAGCTCATTAACAGCATCTTTGTCTCCATTAATAACAGTCCAAACCCCATCTGGTAAGCCTGCCTCTTTCCACAGCTCTGATAAAAATAATGCTGAGCAAGGAACCCGCTCTGACGGCTTGAGAATCACACAGTTTCCTACAGCCACCGCCATACTTGTAATTGCTAGCGGTACCATGACAGGGAAATTAAATGGTGAAATAGCCGCTACAATGCCTAATGGTTCTTTCAGAGAGTAGGCATTGATATGACCACCAACATTCACCGAATACTCTCCTTTAAGTAAATGGGGGGCATTGATAGCTAAATCAACAGATTCTAAACCGCGAGTAATTTCGCCCTTGGCATCCTCAATCGTTTTGCCACTCTCTGTACAAATCATATCAATTAGTTCATCGATATTTTCTGTTATGAGTTGGCGGAATCTAAGGATAATTTCAGCTCGTTTACCAACTGATAAGGCACGCCAAGCAGGAAAAGCCGCTTGGGCAGCAGCAATCGCTTCCTGTACCTCTTGTTTTGTTGCCAAAGGTACGCGAGCAATGACAGTACCTGTGCTTGGGTTGTAAACATCTGAAAACTGACCGCTTTTCCCTAGAACTGTTTGTCCATTGATAAAATGACCTAAATCCTGTATGTCTGTATTTGTTACCATCTAGCTATTCCTCCTACAGTTTAATAGAGTGTAAGGCTTGCACAAATTTTTCAACAATGAAATTCGTCTCGTCTGAGGAAATAATCAGAGGAGGAGATAAGGTTAACACATTATTGAAACCTGCCACGGTCACCCCATTTTTCCCAATGAGTAACCCTTGTTCCTTACATTGTGTGATCACTTTGTTTACAAGTGTCATGTCGAGCGGAGTTTTGCTATCTTTATCTTGTACTAGCTCTACGCCAATTAATAAGCCTTTCCCACGAATATCCCCAACATTCGGGTGCTCCTTTAATTGCTCCTGTAATGTAGTGAGTAATGTAGCACCTAGTGCAGCTGAGTGGGCAAATAAATTTTCTTTTTCCATTATTTCAATATTTTTTAATGCGACGGCACATGCTGCTGGTGATCCACCGAATGTGTTGACATGACGGAAAAAGTCATATTCCTCAGTTCCAGCAAACGCCTCATAAATTTCACGACGAACAGCTGTAGCAGACAGTGGCATATAAGCGCTTGTTAAGCCTTTCGCCATAGTCACAATATCAGGCTGGATGCCGTAGTTTTGGAATCCAAAAGCTTTGCCTGTACGACCAAAACCACAAATAACTTCATCGACAATGAGTAGTGCGCCATGCTTCTCACAAACAGCTTTAACTCCTTGTAAGTAGCTGTCGTGGGGCATAATTACACCACCGCCAGTAATAATAGGCTCCATAATGACTGCTGCTATGGAATCTGACATTTCCCAAGTCATGACATGATCGATTGCTTGGACGGATGGTAATGCACAAGGGTCCTTACTTTGAATATGGTCTTCATTGGCACGATAAGCGTCAGGTGGAGTGACATGTATAAAACCTGGTGCCAGTGGCTCATATTTATACTTTCGTTGAGCTTGTCCAGTTGCTGCAAGAGCACCCATCGAGCTACCATGATAGGCCCGGTAACGAGAAATAATTTTCGTTCGATTGACGTGACCTTTTTGTTGATGATATTGTCTAGCTATTTTGAAGGCTGCCTCATTTGCCTCGGAGCCACTATTGGAGAAGAAGACGACATAATCATCCCCWWMAAGCTCAYTAATTTTTTCACTTAATTGAATAGCAGGGATATGCCCAACAGATAATGGGGTATACGTATTTTCTAGCAATTGCTCATAGGCAGCTTTGGCAATCTCCTCACGTCCATAGCCAACGTTTACACACCATAAACCTGCCATTGCATCTAAATAGCGCTTGCCTTCAATGTCAGTAATCCATGCCCCTTTAGAGGATTGGACGATCATTGTTGCATTTGGATTGTAGGGCTTCATAGAATGCCATACGAATTGTTCATCTTTTACTTGCCAATTGGGACTTGTTACATTTGTCACGAAGCTTCACTCCTTCTAAACAGGTAGTTGATTAGCATGCATATGTTTTCCTCAGATGTGGACAACAAAAATGCGCAGTCGCCCCCATTTGTACTTTATATGTATGCTTCAAGAATTTTAGAAGGAGTATTTAATGAGAAAGATAATTCAGTTAATTTAATGTTGTGACAGGCTATTGATGCATTAAGACATCCTCAATTAAAAAGGCAATATACAAATTAGTCTTCGTAAAGGGATTGCTTAAGTCCATATCTAATAGCATTTCAATTTTCTTAATTTTATAGAGGACGGTGTTTCGATGTATAAATTGACGTTCACTAATCCTGCTTGTACTGCCATTTTCCTCAACAAAAATACGTAAAAAAGGTACATAGTCTGTCCCATGTAGTTCATCATAGCGGTAAAGTTGTCCTAAAATATCCTGACTAAACGATTTCATTAGGGGCTGATTTTTCACAGCCATCAATATTTTATAGGCACCGATTTCTTTGTATTTATACAAATAACGATTGTTATGAAGCTGTGCTAAATGGATGACGGTTAAGGACTCATCATAGCTTTGGCGAACATTTTCTAGCTCTTTATGAAAGTTACCTTTGCCGATAATAATATCCAAGTAACCATTTTTTAGCGTGATTTTTTCATAGATTTCTTCTACAACTTTTGAGAAGGGTATATTAGGTGTATTGATTTGTGCTTTATCAATTAAAAAGATGAGGTGATTTTTATGCTTTAATTTTAAGAAGCGTTGATAGCGATTTTGAAAAGCGAATTGGATCATGACCTCATAACGGTCAATAGCTGCTTTGGAGCCAATGGTTGTACAAGTTATGATCGCTAATTCTCTTCCTTGAGGAAATCCTAGCTGTGCTAGTTGATCTTTCATTGTGTTAGTGTTTTGTTTGTAATGAAATAGTAGATTGAAAAGAACCTTTTCTTCGATAGAAAGCTCTTGATGGTGATTGGCAATAAATTGAAAGGTAGTTTTTAATAGATCAGCTATGCGATAATTCCATGGCATTTGAAAAATTGGGAAATCATGTTGATTGGCAAAAGAGATGACGGCTTCTGGAATGCTAGGAATGAATGGTCCTGTATTAATGATAAAGCCAGCTACTTTTTTTGTGTATGCCTGTTTGACAAGATGTTCCAAGGAGTCTTGCTGCGCATCTAAATTAATACCTGTTGTGACGACTAATTCATTGGGTCTACAAAACATGATTAAATCACTGCTTTCCACAACATTAATACCAGTAACTCTGCGATACGTACCACTATGTCCAGCGACTAATGTGAGCATTGGGAAATGAACTCCCTCTACAATTTTACGAATCGTCCCCATACGTTCCCCCCTTAATTATGAACATAACTTACCATATATGATGTGCAGTTGCACATATTTTTTTAGTTTACTATCCATATCTCACAAATTTTATCTATTTTAGAATGTTTATTAACTACTGTGAAAGAGAGGACTTGCATATGTATAAATGTAATAGTAGACGATTGCAAGAGTTAATTGAACAATTTAGTCAATTTGGGGCCACCGAAAATGGTGGTGTCACACGTTTGTCTCTTTCGAATGAGGATGTATTAGCAAGAAACTATTTTTGTGAGTGTTGCAAAGCGTTAGGAATGGATATTCAGGTGGACGATATGGGCAACATTTACGCCACTCTTCCTGGTAAAAAGAATGTGCCACCCATTGTCATGGGTTCCCATTTAGATTCAGTAGAAAAAGGTGGAAGATTTGATGGTGTGTTAGGTGTACTAACAGCGATCGAGGCCATTCGAACAATAAAGGAAAATGATATCGAAGTGGACATTCCTCTTACGATTGTCAATTTCACGAATGAAGAAGGGGCACGTTTTGATCCAGCCATGATGAGTTCAGGCGTCATCACCTCAAAATTTGACAAAGAAAAAATGCTCCAATCTACGGATAAAAACGGCATTCGTTTTCAACAAGCTTTACAAGCAAGTGGCTATGAGGGAGAGCAAGCCAATCGTCTGAAGGAGGCACTTGCTTATATCGAATTGCATATTGAACAAGGGCCAGTGTTAGAAGCAAAACAGCAGGAAATTGGTGTGGTTGAAGGTGTGCTAGGCATGGTCTGCTATGAAATTACAATTAGTGGGCAATCAAACCATGCAGGTACAACCCCAATGTCAATGCGTAAAGACCCAATGATTGTGGCATCAACCATCATTAAAGAGCTATATGAACAATTAGGAAAAATTGACGAACAACTTGTTTTTACTTTTGGTCGTATGAATGTTTCCCCGAATATTCATACCGTTATCCCAAATAAGGTGACATTTACAATTGATTCACGTCATCAAAAGCCAGAGGTCATGCAACAGGTTGAGGATATTCTCAACGCGCTTCCTGAGACAGCGGGCGGATGCCATATTCAGCCTGTCAAGTTATGGGGCAGAGATACCGTGCATTTTGATAGTGCGATTTGCAATGAAGTAGAAAGAGCTTGTCAAAGCTTTGGCTATTCATCTCATCGTATGTTTAGTGGCGCTGGACATGATGCACAGTATATGGCAAGTATGGTTCCTTCCGCGATGATTTTTGTTCCAAGCATTCAAGGGAAGAGTCATTGTGAAGAAGAGGAAACAGCCTTTGAAGATTGTGCAAAGGGCGCAGATATTTTATTGGAAACGGTGTTAACGCTACAAACGAAGTTTAGTATGGACGAAACATATACACTGCATTAACTATCAAGCATTCTCTAATTTTGTGATGAAGGGTGAGAGGCATAGTGAAAAAAATCATTAAAGGTGGACGAGTAGCAACTGCTGCTGATGTATTTGAGGCAGATATTTTAATTGAGAACGGTAAAATTGTTCAAATTGGACAAAATTTAACGGATGCTGGCGCTGAAATAATTGATGCTACAGGCAAGTACGTATTGCCTGGTGGCATTGATCCCCATACGCATTTAGACATGCCATTCAATAACACGGTGACGGATGATGATTGGAAATCAGGCACCATTGCAGCGGCTTTTGGTGGGACAACTACTATTTTAGATTTCTGTTTAACAGCAGGAGAAGAAAAATTATCGACAGCCGTAGAGAAATGGCATGACAAGGCAAAAGGAAAGTCTGCTATTGACTATGGCTTCCACTTGATGATTGGTGATCTAACACCTGAAACCGAAGCTGAATTACCACAATTATTAGAGCAAGAGGGCATTACTTCTGTCAAGGTCTTCATGGCTTATGCAAAAGAATTCCAAGCGACAGATCGTACATTATTTAAAGCCTTTAAAATCGCTAAGGATCTTGGTGCGATAGTGATGGTCCATTGTGAAAATGGCTCTGTTATAGATGAGCTAGTAGAGGAGGCAAGACGTGCTGGACATAAGGAACCGATCTATCATGCACTAACTCGTCCAGCGGAATTGGAAGGAGAGGCAACAAAGCGTGCTATCGAATTAGCGCATATAGCTGGTGCGAAGCTCTATGTGGTGCATGTGACATGTAAAGAAGCGGTAGATGAAATTATTGCCGCTCGTGAAAAGGGCTATGATGTTTATGGTGAAACTTGTCCACCGTATTTAACGCTCGATCAATCCGCATTAGCGCAACCAGGCTTTGAAGGAGCCAAATATGTTTGGTCACCGCCACTTCGTCCTAAATATCATCAAGAACATTTATGGAATGCCTTAAAGGCAAAACAGCTACAAACGATTGGCTCAGACCAATGCTCCTTTAGCTTTAAAGGTAAAAAGCAATTAGGCTTAAATGATTTCTCGAAAATTCCAAATGGCGGACCATTCATTGAAGACCGCTTCAGTATCTTATACTCTGAGGGCGTGGCAAAAGGCAGAATTTCCATCAATGAATTTGTTGATATGATCTCTACTAGTGCCGCAAAAATATTTGGCTTATTCCCGCAAAAAGGAACGATTGCAATTGGTTCAGATGCGGATATCGTCATTTTTGACCCAGAGGCACAGCGTCAAATTTCAGCTAAAACACATCATATGAATGTGGACTATAACCCATATGAAGGCTGGGAGGTAACAGGTGAGCCTGTTAGTGTACTCGTACGTGGGGAATATGTCATTAAAAATAAAGAATTTGTAGGTGTACTTGGCAGTGGACGATACATTAAACGTCCATTAAAAACAGTAACTGCGGAAGCTCTAAACATTTAGCTTCCTACAGGATAGGACCGATTGTTTTGACTGGAGAGCAAAACAATCGGTTTCGTAATTAGGGTACGGAAAAAATGAACACATGAGGGGGATGTGGAAATGGCTCCGATTCAAGAAAATGCAATGACCGTGCAGCTTAGACGTAATTTTGTGGAATTAAAAGGTAAGATGACAAAGAATGAGGCTATTGAGGAAGCCAATCGTTGTTTGTATTGCTATGACGCACCATGTATTAAATCATGTCCAACAAGTATTCAAATACCAAATTTCATAAAAAAAATTGCATCTGGTAATATGAAGGGTTCGGCTACGACTATATTAGAAGCAAACCCAATTGGTGCAAGCTGTGCAAGAGTTTGTCCAACGGAAGAACTGTGTGAAGGGGCGTGTGTCTTAAATTCTTCAACAAAGCCAATTAAAATTGGTGAGTTACAACGTTATGCAACGGATTGGGCAATGGAAACCAATGCTCAGCTATTTAAGGCAGGTCCACATAATGGACAGAAAATAGCCATTGTAGGGGCAGGTCCTGCTGGTTTGTCGGCAGCTCGTGAGCTCAGTCGTTTAGGCTATCAAGTAACTATTTATGAGGCTGAAGCGAAGGCAGGGGGCTTAGGAAGCTATGGGATTGTAGCATTCCGATTACCAAATGATGTCGTAGATTGGGAAGTAGAGCAGATTGAACAGCTCGGTGTGGACATTCAAACGAATACAGCTGTAGGTGTGGATATTTCTGCTGATGAAATTTTGGCTCAGTATGACAGTGTGATTTTAGCTGTCGGTATGGGTGCTGTCCCAAATCTGGGCATTGATGGGGAAGATTTAGAAGGGGTACATGATGCTATTGAGTTTATTCGAAAAACAAAAATGGGACCGCTTACAAATGATATTGTAGGGAAACGAGTAGCCGTAATCGGTGCTGGAAACACGGCGATAGACGGTGCTACAAGTGCGGTGCGTTTAGGCGCAGATAATGTACAAATTCTCTATCGTAGAACAGAAAAAGAAATGACAGCATACAAATTTGAATATGAATTTGCCAAGCAGGATGGTGTGGAATTTAAATGGCTAACTGCACCTAAAAAAATTATTGGCAATGAAGCAGGAAAGGTGACAGGCATTGAATGTGTGAAAATGAAGCTTGGTGAGGCAGGTCCTGATGGTCGACAACGCCCTGAAGAAGTAAAGGGCTCCAATTTTATCATTGAAGTGGATGCTGTTATTAAAGCCATCGGGCAAACTCGTTTTGTATCGTTAATTGAAGCCTTTGGTTTAGCTCATACAAATGGTGTCGTAGACATTGATGAGACAACAATGCAAACGTCCAATGACAAAGTATTTGCATGTGGAGATGTTGTCTTTGGTAATGGACAGGGTGAAGCGATGGTAGTGACCGCTGTACAGCAAGGAAAAGATGCAGCATATAAGATTCATGAACGTTTAAGAAAACCAAGTGAGATTGCATAAAGTGAACCTTCAATCAGGGAGGCTCTTTCTCCACTGATTGTTAGATTCACCAATCGGGTTTATACAGGCTGTTAATCCTCCATCTGAATGATTACATTAGCTTTTGAAATGGTGGTCATACAGCCTGTATCTGGCACTATGCTTTCAGTTGACAAAAGATTGTTAGTACGGATAGAGGGGGAACTTATATGGCAGACTTACGCATTAATTTAGCGGGCATCAAATCGCCGAATCCATTTTGGCTAGCATCTGCTCCACCAACGAATTCAGGCTATCAAGTCCAACGTGCATTTGAAGCGGGCTGGGGTGGCGCAGTTTGGAAAACGTTAGGAGAACCGATTTTAAATGTGTCTTCCCGTTTTGCAGCAGTTAGCTATAATGGCCAACGTGTGGCAGGCTTGAACAATATTGAATTAATTACGGATCGACCATTAGAAGTGAATTTACAAGAAATTTATGAGACGAAAAAGAAATTTCCTAATCACGCAATTATTGCCTCGTTAATGGTGGAACCAAAGCAAGAAAAATGGCATGAAATTGTGAAACGAGTAGAAGATGTGGGGGTTGATGGTCTTGAGCTTAACTTTGGTTGTCCACATGGGATGGCAGAACGAGGCATGGGTTCTGCCTCTGGTCAAGTCCCTGAATTGGTGGAAAAACAAACGTATTGGGTAAAGGAAGCGGCGCGTACACCTGTTATTGTTAAACTAACGCCCAACATTACGGATATTACCGTGACGGCGGAAGCGGCAACACGAGGTGGAGCAGATGCTGTGAGTATGATTAATACGATTAACAGTTTAGCTGGTGTTGATTTAGATTCTTGGAATACAGTACCACATGTGGCTGGAAAAGGAGCTCATGGGGGCTATTGTGGTCCAGCAGTTAAACCAATTGCACTGAACATGGTTGCAGAATGTGCTCGTAATCCATTAGTCAATGTACCGATTTCGGGCATTGGGGGGATCTCCAATTGGCAAGATGCAGCGGAATTTATATTAATGGGTGCGACAGGCGTACAGGTATGTACAGCAGCAATGCATCATGGCTTTAGTATTGTGGAGGATATGATTGATGGGCTGAATAACTACTTAGATGATAAAGGTCTAGCTTCAGTCATGGATTTAGTTGGTCGCTCTGTACAAAGGTATTCAAACTGGGGTGATTTAGATTTAAATTATAAAATTGTCGCAGAAATTAATAATGATGTTTGTATTAATTGCAATAAGTGTCATATTGCTTGCGAGGATACATCCCATCAATGTATTGACCTTTATACGGAGGATGGTCGCCCAATGCTAAAGGTTCGTGAGGAAGACTGCGTAGGCTGTCATTTATGCTCAATTGTTTGTCCTGTCGATGGAGCCATTTCAATGGTTGAACGCCCATCTACAATTCCGCCAATGACATGGAATGAACGCCAATCACTTCTTAGCAGTCTCTCAAAATMAMGGAMCGTTGTTCATTTTWGAATAAAGATTAAAATCGAAATTCCACCTTCCTTCAGCACTGTGGGTGAAGGAAGGCACTTCAAGTAGGTTGTCACGGAAATTAGAAAAAAAGGAGAGAAACATTATGGAACGTGAAGGGAATTATTTAAAATCCCCAGATTTACTTCCAGTGACACATCAACAAAGAAATATTGGAACATTTGGTTTTGCGGTGATTTGGATAGGAATGGCAATTGTATTAGCGGCTTTTGCCATTGGTGGTTCGGCTATCATGAATTTATCCTTACCAATGGTGATTGTGGCAACATTGGTAGGTTCTTGTTTAATTGGCGTCTTTATGACGTTAATTGGTGACATCGGAATAGAGCATGGATTATCTTTCCCTGTTTATATGCGTGCACCATTTGGCACATTCGGTACTCATATACCTTCCCTTGTACGTGGTGTTACAGCTGCCTGTTGGTTTGGTTTGAATACGTATTTTGGTGCATTAGCGATAAACGGAATTTTAAATTTATTGTTTGGCTTTGATAATTGGTTTATCTGCTTCCTTGTGTTTGCAGCGCTTCAACTCTTTAATACATCTCTTGGTATTAAATCCATTGAGCGTTTTGCTGATTTAGCAGCCCCTGTCATTATTTTAATTTCTTGTTGGATGTATTACACATTGGCAGATAATGCAACATCTCAGGGAAAAAATATTTGGACGTGGGTGGAAACCCCAACAACAGGCTTCGCTGCTTTTACCGCCTTTATGGTAGTGGTGATGGCAAATATGGGCTTTTGGGCAACCTTAGCAGCAGATATGCCATCCTTGTCCCGTTTCTTTAAAGMACCCAAAAATGAGCGTAATTGGTTCAAGCGTAATAAAACACAGCTTGTAGGCTCTTTAATTGTCATGCCCATTACAAACACATTCATTGTTACGATTGGTGCAGTTTGCTATATGGCAGTTGCCTCGGCAGACCCAATTAATGCCTTACAGCAAAGTGCAAGCGGCTTTATTCTTGGGATTCTATTGCTGATGATTGTATTAGCACAATGGTCGACAAATACCTCTGCCAACGTTGTACCAGCAGCTACTATTTTCTCTAATATCGGTGGACCGAAAGTGCCATTCTGGGTAGGGGTAGTTATTGCAGGGATTATTGGTATTCTTGCACAGCCTTGGAGTCTATTTGATGTCATGGTCAATGTCCTATTAATCATTGGCGGTATTTTAACAGCGATTGTAGGTATTTTATTTGCTGATTACTACCTGATTCGTAAACGGCGCGTACATGTAAAAGAGCTTTATGAATTAGATGGGCAATTTAAATATTATAAGGGCTTTAATATGGCTGGGTTAATCGCCTGGGTAATCGGTGGTGCAGTTGCCAATATATTTTCAACTTACTCTTCTTTAGTAGGGTTCGCTGTAGGCGCGATTGTATATTATGTATTAGCGAAGTATTGGTGGTTTAAAAAGTATCCACAAGCTGAGCTAGATGATCCAAGTGATGCCAAATATTTAGGTATTACAGTCGGACATAATTTAGATGAAATATTTGGCCAACCAGCAGCTCCAGCGGCGGTCCCAGATGAAGATGAACTGGTGGAGCAACCAGATCCTCTGTTAGAGATGAAGGGTGCCGAGTAAGTGAGACAACATCAAGACATTTTCAAAAGAAGGTGAGGTGATGGCATGTCTGAATTCCAACAAAGCACAGAGGAAATTCAAAAAGTAGATCATTATTTAGATAGTGGCTTTAAAATCAAATATGTCTACGAAAATTTAAGTGGGATGTTTGTAGAATTTGCACGTCAAGAAGAAGTGACTTTGCTACAAATTCTAACAGCAGATGCACGTAAATACTTCTCTTCAAAATTACAGGAACAAACTTTAATTCAATAACGAAGTAAACTCTATTCCTTTCGACTTGAACGGAATAGAGTTTTTTGAATTTTCTGATTTAAATTATGTTGAAGTAACATCATATTTCGTATAAATCGTCGTTATTACCTATTTTTTGTAACTGATAGTAAACTAGCTATTTTTTTTGGTTTTTTGAATTTTACATTTGTCTTTTTTAGAAAAATTGATTATTATTTTAAAGTAAAAACATCGTAGAAAGAACAACAGGAAAAGAGGCGTTATGGAGTGGCCAATAAGGAATTGAAAAGAGGATTAGAAGCACGTCATATTCAAATGATTGCACTTGGCGGTACGATTGGTGTTGGGCTATTTATGGGCTCAGCAAGTGCTATTCAATGGACAGGACCTTCTGTACTCCTTGCCTATGGTATTGCAGGTATTTTTATTTTTTTCATTATGAGGGCAATGGGTGAGATGCTTTATATGGAGCCAAGTACAGGCTCTTTTGCCACATTTGGCTATAAATATATTCATCCTTTAGCAGGGTACTTAACAGCGTGGAGTAACTGGTTCCAATGGGTTATTGTTGGGATGTCTGAAATTATAGCAGTAGGAACGTATATGCAATATTGGTATCCAGAATTACCAGCTTGGATACCTGGTCTAATTGCAATGGTGATTTTGGGTGTGGCAAACTTCATTTCTGTCAAATCGTTTGGAGAATTTGAATTCTGGTTTGCGATGATTAAAATTGTTACGATTATTTTAATGATTATTGCAGGGGTCGGACTCATCTTCTTTGGCTTTGGCAATGATGGAATAGCAATCGGCTTATCTAATCTTTGGAGTCACGGTGGCTTCTTTACAGGTGGCTGGACAGGATTTTTCTTTGCCTTATCTTTAGTCGTTGCTGCCTATCAAGGGGTGGAGCTCATTGGGATTACAGCAGGAGAAGCAAAAAATCCTCAACAAACGATTACGAATGCCATCCAAAGCATTATTTGGCGAATTTTAATTTTCTATATCGGTGCAATCTTTGTCATTGTTACAGTGTATCCTTGGGATGAGCTTGGCACAATTGGTAGTCCTTTCGTTGCGACATTTGCTAAGGTAGGTATCACAGCTGCTGCAGGTATTATTAATTTCGTCGTCATCACAGCTGCAATGTCAGGGTGTAACAGTGGAATCTATAGTGCTGGACGTATGTTATATACACTTGCTATGAATGGACAAGCACCAAAATTTTTCGCAAAGCTTTCTAGTAATGGTGTGCCTTTATTTGGAACAGCGGGCGTATTAGTTGGCTTAGTCGCTGGTGTTATTCTAAGTTATATTGCCCCTGAAAACTTATTTGTTTATGTGTATAGTGCGAGTGTTTTACCAGGGATGATTCCATGGTTTATCATTTTAATCAGTCAAATTCGTTTTAGAAAAGTAAAGGGAGCGCAGCTAGCAAAGCATCCTTTTAAAATGCCGTTCGCACCGATTACAAACTATGTAACAATCATCTTTTTAATCATGGTACTAGTCGGCATGTGGTTCAATGATGATACACGCGTGTCATTAATAGTGGGCATTATTTTCTTGATTCTCGTAACCATTAGCTACTATGTATTTGGTATTGGTAAAAACCGATACAGCAAAGATTCTATAGAATAACCTTTAAGGATGTATCTCTCATTNGGATGCATCCTTTTTGTATGGCTATTTTTGCTAGCACAATTTTTACATAATTAAATGAAAAAAAGACAAACTACTAAAAAATGAATGATATGGMCTGGTATTTATCGGAACAAAAGGGGTGGAGAAAAATGAACGAGATACCCGAGCAGATTGTCGCTAAATTAAAGCAGGAGATTAACGAAGTCGATGACGTAAAACTGAAAATGATCGCTACAGAAGAAGGGGATGTGACGGTCATTTATTTCTCCTCACTCATCGAAAAAATGACCTTACAAACCATGGTGACGATTCCACTAGCTAATAATTTGAAACAAATTCATCAAATGGCTCAATATGTGGACCCAAAAGATGTGAAAGGTGTCGTTAAAAAATTGAATGCTGGGCAAACCCTTCTTTTTTTTCACGAAACCAACGCCCTATTAAGTGTCGATACGTATAGTGCGCCTACAAGGGCCATTACGGATACGGAAACAGAGTCGACTGTAATTGGTCMACAGGATGCATTTACAGAATCACTGGAAACGAATATATCGTTAGTGAGAAGACGGATTCAAAGCTCCATGCTAAAAAATGAAAACCGAATTGTTGGGTCAGAAGCCAATATTAAAATATCGATTATGTATATGGATAATATCGTGAGCCATGAAAATTTAGATGATTTAAGAAACCGTATTGACCAGGTAGATTATCCGTTATTTACGGATATATCCGTGTTGAAGCAATTAATTGAGGATAATCCATTATCGCCCTTTCCTCAATATTACATGACAGTCCGTCCAGATAGTATTTGCCGTTATCTTCTGGATGGTAGAATCGTCGTTTTTATGGATAATAGTCAACTAGCCATTGTCTGTCCCACTTCTTTTTTTGAAATGTTCGTGTCGATTGAGGATTACTACAACCGTTGGACAACAGCATCTTTATTAAGGATGCTGCGCTTTTTTGGTTTTTTCTTAACGATCATGATTACACCAATGTATATATCAGCCTTAACCTTTCATCCAGAAATTTTGCCATACGAATTATTACTAAATCTTCAAGAATCAAGAAGTAAGGTACCATTTCCACCACTGATTGAGGTATTATTTATCGAGCTTATAATTGAAGTGTTGCGAGAAGCGGGCTCTCGAATGCCTGCCAAAGTCGGACAAACCATTGGTATCGTAGGAGGTATTGTAATTGGTACAGCGGCCGTAGAAGCTGGATTACTCAGTAATATACTCATTGTGTTAGTCGCTACCTCAGCACTACTTTCCTTCTTACCGCCTATTTTCTTAATGAGTAATACTAGCCGATTTATTCGTTATATTTTTATCTTATCAGCAGGTTTATTTGGCTTGTTTGGACAGATGCTCGCCTTTGCGTGGTTAATCCACCATTTATTAAGTCTCAAATCCTTAGGAACGCATTATATGACACCTGCTATTCCAAGAAAGCCAAGCGATTTATTGGATAGTGTCATCCGATTTCCAACTAAATATATAAGAAGTAAGACTGGTATTTCAAAAGTACAGAAAAAATAGTGTCAGAATGAGAATGAGGTGGTTAACTTTGAATACAACAAAAGGAAAGGTGTTAAATCGTTATCATGTCATCTTCTTAGCGCAAAGTATTATGATTGGTACCGGTATCCTTTCGCTCCCTCAGAAATTAAGTCCTATGGGCTACACACAATCATTTATGCCTCTTCTCTTTGGTGTGATTGCTAGCCTGACACTATTTGCGATGGTATGGCTTTGTTCAAAGTTTCCCAATGATGATTTATTTCGAATGAATGAAATATTATTGGGAAAATGGCTCGGAAAATTTATAAATCTACTCGTCATTATTCAATTTATTGTTTTTAGTGCAGGGATTATTAGTAATTATATGCACTTAATTCAAAGTACAGCATTGCAGGAACAAACCATTACCATGCCTGTCCTTTGCTTTTTACTTCTACTTATTTATATTGTAAGTGGGGGTATTAAATCTATTGCACGATTTTGTATAATGACATTTTTTATTACCATTGGATTATTCTATTTTACGCGCTGGGCCATTGAAAAAGGTGATCCAAGTCATTTTTTGCCTCTATTTAATTTTACGCCTAAGGAATTTTATGAAGCGTTAAAGCAAGGATATTTTTCTATCCTTGGTTACGAATTAATTCTATTTTATTTTCCATATATCATCGATCAAAAAAAGGCATTTCGTCATTCCTTAATCGGTATTTGGAGTAGTATATTTTTATGATTTAGAACAACAGCTATTAGCGTAATGTATTATTCAGAGTGGCAATTAAAAAATGTAGAGTTTTCAGTATTAAACCTATTTAAGGCAGGAGAATTTACCTTTATTGAGCGAATCGATATCATTGGCATTACGCTTTGGGTTTTTCTAATCTTATCCTCGATTACAGCCTATGTATGGTGTGCAAAAAGGGGTATGGATACCTTCCTTAAAAAGAAAAAGCAAAGTTATCAGTTGTATATCATCGCCTTGATTATTTTCTTTATTGTAAAAATGCCCTTTTCGCGTGAATTCCAAGAAAAATTATTTATGGCAAGTAACTATGTAGGCTATGTGCTGGTAAGCTGGCCAGTGTTTTTAATCCTGATATATGTTATTCGAAAAAAGCAGGTGCAGGTATGAAAAATAAACATCTATGCATCATTTCTTTTTTGATTTTCGTTTTACTTACAGGCTGTTCTAAAAAAGAATTAAAAGTTCCTCTAGAAGATGTTGGGATGGTAGACTCGATGGCTTTTGACTATATCGATGAGAATCAGATGAGACTCACAGTAGCGATCCCCCAATATTCTCCAGAAGCAGAAAAGGACACACAAACTTTTTCTATCACAACAGATTTAGTATCAAGCGGCATCGTGGAAATAGAAAAGCAATCCGATAAGAAAATAGTCTTCAATCAATTGCGAGTTGTCTTAGTAAACGAAGATTTTGCGCGGAAAGGGAATGTTCGAAAAATTGTTCAGCACTTATATCGCAATGCGGAAGTAGGTAATAAAGTATTGATAGCTGTTGTGAAGGATAATGCGGAAGCGATTTTAAAAGGGGATTATCCTGATAAGCCAAGTATTAATTTTTATTTGAACAATCTATTAGAGCCGAGTATCAATACTGCTTTTAACCCCAATACCAATATTCATGATTTTATGTACTCGATTACAAATCCTGTAGTGGATACAGTATTACCCTATGTTGAAAAACGAGGGGAGAAATTAGAGATTAAAGGCGTTGCCATATTTAAAGGGAATCAGATGCATGAATTAATTAAACCTGAGGAAGCACTAGTTATTCAAGCTTTAAGTGGACAGAAAAATCTTGCTCCTTTGCACCTTGATTTAAATGCGGGACATGGAGAAGAAAAGGTAATGATTGATTTAATCGAGAGCAGTGTGAAAAAAGAGAGTAATAAAAATATGGAATCACCCAAATTAACGATTTTCTTAAAAATAAAGGGTACTTTAAGCGAATATAAGGGAGAAAGAGAATCACATTTATTTACAGTTGAAAGTATAAGTGATTTGGAAAAAGATGTGAATAAACAGCTGGAACAGGATATTAGTGAATTTTTAGCGCGATTAAATAAAACAGAGGTAGACCCAGCTGGCTTAAGCGAAGAATTTAGAATGTATCATCATGGAAAATGGACATCGAAAAAAACAAGAGAGCTTATTAGAAAATTAGACGTGAAGGTCCATGTAGAAACGTCCATTATTAGTACAGGTACTTTAAAATAACAGCAAAGACCCATTCGATAAGAAGGGKCTTTGCTGTTATTGTGTTTTTCGCATAATAAAGCTTAAATGTCTTCCAGCTTGTTTATCTTGACGATAAGAAAAGCCATCGGGACTAAGGAATGTACAGGTTTCATCAATTTGTATTTGATTCACTGGAATACCCGCAAGCTCACATTGCTTTTTGACTGTCTGCTGATTATCAATATGGTATTTTTTCGTTTCTGCATTGTAATACATAAATTCTTCGGCATAACCAAGACTGTGAAATTTTTCATATACATCTGCGTCTACCTCAAATTTCTGCTGACTCAGTGCCATACCGATTTGAACATGAAAGTCCTCAGGTCGACACTGTTCTTCATTCATAAGATGCTGAAACAGTTTGGGTGTTATTTCTTTGACTGTTCCTTGCCATCCCGAATGAATCACACCGACGMGTCCATTCACAGCATTATAAAAAATAACGGGCACGCAATCTGCTGTAAAACTACATAATAGTAAGTTAGGCTCAAGTGTATAAAGCGCGTCTGTATTCTTCACCGCTGTATCCATTTGCGCAGCTCCTCGTCCTTGATCGGCTAATGTGACTTTATGAAAGTTCGCACTATGTGTTTGCTCTGTACAAATAAAATTTTGTAAATCACAGTTCAATGTCGCAGCTAAATGCTGACGATTGTTAATGATAGCTTGAACATCATGGCAACTATGCAAAGCCATATTATTGTGTTCAATCTCCATCTCATCTTTTAAGGTCGTTCCTGCGATAAATTGCTCATTATCTATATACATTTTTATTTTCATTTAATCACCTCGTTTTACTATATAGGATCGCTTGTGGAATGTATAGGTTGCCGTTTTTTACTATTTAGCACTCCTTTACCCGTCTATCAAACTTTTAGACATAAAGAATCGATTTCCTCATATAGTAGAAGGAATGCTAGAGAGGGGGAGAGCGTGAATGTTGAGTGAACAAGACATATTATTAATTTGCCAAGTAGGAATGGGTCNNTTTTGGATTTTTACATATATACTTGTTATTTACAAAGGATGGCAAGATAAAACCTATGGCATGCCTATGGTCSCTATTTKTGCCAATATTTCATGGGAATTTWYCTTTKCYTTKTWCTRSMYMMMMAAYSMCMWSYWWCGCTATATYMYKYTKWYYTGGTTTGTATTGGATGTCTTTATTTTGATGCAATTTTTACGTTATGCTCCAAATGAATATCGAAAGATGCTATCAAAAAAGCTATTGTANTTCTCCTTTTTGATCACGTTAATCTTTAGCATGCTGATCATTTTAGGTATAGTCTATGAATTTCAAGATTTCGAAGGAAAGTACGTAGCATTCTTTCAAAATCTTATGATGTCAGGACTATTTATTGCTTTACTCTTGCAAAGAGGGAATTTAGCTGGTCAATCCATGGGGATAGCAGTTTGTAAGATGGTGGGTACATTATTTGCAGCGGTTGGATTTTATCTATACTTYCGCACACCTTTAATTACCATTATTTCTGTAGCAACGCTCTTTTATGATTGGCTCTATATTCTCTTAATTTATCGATTACAGCGTAAGCAATTAGCAAAATAGGWTATTTTGTGCAGCAATTGATVACTGAATCTATTAGTAATGTATGCCAATTACAAACATATTGCAACTTGATGACAATTCCAATGGGAAAGAATAGCGAGAGAAAGGGCTTTAACTAAACATATGGCGAGCTTGTCATACAATTGTAAAAATCCTTCCAAATATTTTGTGATGATTATGGCTCAGAAACTATTTACGATAATGGTAGAGCAATTAGGAAGGGTGATTAAAAAAATAAAAAAAGTAGCACTAGCTTCAGTAGTAGCAACTTCATTATTAGTACCAGTTGCGGCAATGGCCGCCGAATCCTATACAGTGACATCTGGCGATACGCTATGGAAAATAGCATTAAAAACAGAAACGGGTGTACAGGAATTAATTGATGCCAACCCACAACTCGCTAACCCAAATCAAATTTCTCCAGGTCAAAAAATTAACGTCCCTGTAAAAGAACAGGCAACAGTTGAACAAGAGGTTGTGAAACTTGTCAATGCAGAACGGGCAAAAGCAGGTCTTCCAGCATTGCAAGAAGATTGGGAGCTATCAAGGGTTGCTAAATATAAGTCGCAAGATATGCAGGATAAAAATTACTTTGACCACACAAGTCCAACGTATGGTACACCTTTTACCATGATGAAAAACTTCGGTATTACGTATAAATCTGCTGGTGAAAATATCGCGAAGGGCCAACGCTCCGCACAGGAAGTTGTAACGGCCTGGATGAACAGTGAAGGACACCGTGCCAATATCCTTAATAAAAGCTACACACATATTGGTGTAGGCTATGTACAGGAAGGTAATTACTGGACACAAATGTTTATTCAAAAATAAAAAAAGAAAGAGTATCTATTGGCTTTTGTGATAGCTAGTAGATGCTCTTTTTCGCGTTAAATTCTAAAGTATACCGTATTGGAAGCGTATATTACTTCTTCTAGAATTAATCCCCCTAAATCATTAAAAGGTTAATTAAGTACAAGAATACACATCAAACTATCTTTAGATATGTCAGGCTAAGGATAATGTAGCGTGTTTTTGCTATCTTGACAAATAAAAATAACCAAAAAACAACACACTATGAGCAATAGACGAATAAGATGTCTCTGTAGTATGAAGATAGAGGTGGTGTTTATGGTTGAAAAAGAAGTGGTTAGCTACATGTTGCGTTATCTGTATGACGGGTCTCGTAGGTTGTGAAAAAACAGCAGTCCCTGATAACAAGCTAGAACAAGAAATTCAACAACGTGAGGAAATACAGCAACCTGTTACATATGAACAAGAACAAATGATTGATCCTATTGTAGAGGTTGTTGATCCAACTACGAGTAAGGTACTTAAAACAATATCTCCAAAGGAATTTGGCTTCGATACAGACCCACAAGCCTATCAAAAACATCTAGAGCAATTAGCAAGGGAATGGGCGAGAGGAACGGACACATCAAATGGCTATGATCAGCGTATGATGCTTGATCGATTGGATGAAAACGGGCAAGTGATCAAGGGGAAGCCGCAAATCATTTTAAAGGAAAGTGAGCTAGTGGAGCGTATTATCGAAGCTTCTGCGACTGGCGGTCAGGTAGAAATGCCGCTCTATATAACAGAAAGTGGCTATTATTTTGAGGATCTTCCTTTATTAGAGGAAGTGGTTGTTGCATCTTATACAACTTATTTCAATCGTGCTGATTTAGGAAGAAATAAAAATATTGAGCTCTCTGCTAGAGCCATTCATAATGTGATTGTAGGCAGTGGCGATTATTTTTCTTTTAATACAATTGTAGGTCCAAGAGATGAGGCAAATGGCTATCAACCCGCACCTGAAATTATTAATAAGAAGGTAGTCATGGGAATTGGTGGTGGAATCTGTCAAACTTCTTCAACCTTGTTTAATGCAGTAGACCAAATTCCCGTCAAATATGTTGAGCGCCATCATCATTCGTTAGATGTAGGATATGTCCCAAAAGGAAGAGATGCTACGGTTTCTTATGATACGTTAGATTTTAGGTTTCAAAACTCAAATGATGTACCATTTTTAATTAAGGCAAATTATGGAGAGAATTCTCTAACAATTGAAATTCGAACGGCAGAAAAATATGTAGAATTATTGAAAAAAACATAATGTTGTAAGGAGACACCACTAGACGTTGGTGTCTTTTTTCGGATCGCATGATATAGTTAAATTGATACAATTCAGAAAATTTTAGGGGGAAAAAGACAATGCATCCTAAACTACAAGCAACGATTGATTCRATTGATTTATACCAAGCAACTTACCCAGAGGATGCTTGTGTCATCGTGGCAGATACGGAAAAAGTGCTTGCCTACAAACCAGGAAAAAAGGTTGACTTGAAAGTTGGGGTTGGTGATCCAGTACATAAATATCGAGGTACAGCAACAGAAATAGCGTTAAGTTCAGGAAAATTTGTGAAAGAGGAGCGTAGCGCAGAAGGTTTTGGTATGGCCTATATCGCCTCTGCCCAGCCTATTTTTGAAGGAGGACGTATTATTGGCGTAGTAAGTGCCATTATTTCGAACGAAAAAATGGATAGTATGCGTCTATTGGCAACTGAGCTTTCGAGTGCTGTAGAAGAAATGACAGCTACAAATGAAGGATTAGCCACTGCCAGTAAGGATGTATCCAATCGTTTGGAAGAGCTATCTAATTTCGCGGAATCGATGACAGGCGATATTGAACAAATTAATGTGATTGTCCATTTAGTAAAAGATTTAGCTATGAAATCGAGAATTCTTGGTCTAAACGCATCGATAGAAGCAGCACGTTCAGGTGAGCATGGGCGTGGCTTTGCGGTGGTCGCTTCTGAAATACAAAAAATGTCCCAGAGTAGTACAGAAAGTGCTGATAGCATAACTGTGCAACTAGAAAATATTAAACAATCCATCGATCAGGTCAATGCATCAACAAATCAAATTGCTGCGTTTACACAGCAGTTTGCTGCGAGTATGCATGAATTAACAGATGCCTACAAAGGGGTTAATAGTACAGCAGAAAAGCTAATGCAAATTAGTGACATCAAAGGATAGGCATATAAAAAGGATAATAGACAAGTGCTATTATCCTTTTTCATGATTAAATGATCTCTAAAATTTCCTGTGGTGTTGAGACACTGTATTCAGGTTCGTCATTTTGTACGACTTCTTTGGCATCATAGCCCCATTCCACCCAAATAATTGGTATACCGGCTTTCTTACAAGCAACAATATCCCTTTGCTCGTCTCCAATGTATACGACGTTAGACGAGTCGACATTTGCTTCCTTTAAAAACTTTTTCATTACTTTGTCCTTACCAAAAATGCGGTTGGAGCAAAGTACATCTGCTACACAATGAATACCGTTCATTTTAAGAAATTCTAAAATATTCTCTTTAGAGTTTGAGGAAATAATCAGGATTTTATAGCCTCTTTTATCAATCTCTATTAATAGTTCCTTCATTCCTTCAAAAAGATGAACATCATTTAATGATTGACGATACAATTTATAAAATTGCGGTAAAATCATAGGCCACTTATACATTGGAAAGTCGAATAATTTACTGCGTTCTGAAATTGATAATTTTTTTAATGTATCAATTTCCTTTAATTCAATGCCTTTAAATTTATATTTTTGGGCTAAAGTATTCCATGCTGAGGCAAACACAGCAGTAGAATCTGCAAGCGTCCCATCAAAATCAAAGATAATATGCTTCATTGCAAACTTTCTCCTTTTTCATCTCGTTGTATTGACGTTCTATGCTAAAAAATTTTACATGGAATGGGCATCTAGTATTCTTGAAATAACAACCATTTTGAGCGTACGTAAACATCTTATGGTAAATATTATCAGAAAATACGGCGATTGCAATGAAAATGGTACAACAAAAGGAGGTGTCTCAAAAGTCCATTGAGACACCTCGACATTATTGTGTTTTTTTCAAAAAGAAGGAGAGTATGACATTGATTATTGCCAGAACAAAACTGATAGAAAAGACAAAGGCCGAACCTGAAGCTGCTGCTTCTTGCGTATTAGTTGTTATGTCACTTAGGAGGTGCTGTTGTTTTGCTGAGAACAACGACACCATCACAGCAATACCAATTGCACCAGAAACTTGCTGAGAGGTTTGTGTAATCGCAATGCCATCTGGAAAGTATTGTCTTGGTAAGGCATTCAGCGTATTTGTTTGAACAGAGGCTAATACCATTCCAACACCAAGCATCATGATAATATGCGTTACGACTAATAGCCAAGTAGCTGTTTCTGTACCAGATAAAGCATAAAGTCCATACCCGATTACAACAAGTATAGTGCCAGGCGTAATGACTGCACGAGGGCCATATTTATCGAAGAATTTACCAATTGTAGGGGCTAATATACAGTTTAATAGACTACCAGGAAGCAACATTAAACCTGTCCCAAAAGCCGATACGAAAAGGACCATTTGCATATACATAGGAAGCACTACCAGCATAGACAACATATTGAAGAAGGTAATCATATTCATAAGAAGACCTAACACGAACATGGGGTATTGAAACGCTGTCAAATTTAACATCGGATGTTGCATTTTCAATTGACGTATTACAAATAAACATAAGGCGATTACACCTAGCAAAATGGTGCCTAGTACAGTAATATTTGACCAGCCTAAATCTCCGCCAGCACTGACACCATAAACGATGCCACCAAAGCTAATGGTAGATAAGAGAATGGACCAAAGATCAATAGCCAGCTGCTTTATTTCATTTACATTAGGAATAAAGATAAAGCCAAAAATAATGGAGAATAATAGGAAGGGGATGGTAACCCAGAATATCCAGTGCCAGGACAAACTATCTAAAATCATCCCAGCCAAGGTTGGACCGAAAGCGGGTCCAGCTAAAATAACGAGACCCATTACGCCCATAGCACTACCACGATTATTAGCTGGGAAAATTGTGAAAATCACATTTTGCGTTAAAGGTAATATAATCGCAAGTCCTGCTGCTTGAATAATACGTGCTAAAAGTAGGACAGCAAAAACGGGTGCGACTGCGGCAAGTATAGTACCGATTATCGAAAAGAGTAAAGACGCCATAAACATTTGGCGAGTAGTAAACTTTTGCATTAAAATGCCTGTTACAGGTACTAAAATGCCTAATGTGAGAAAGTATCCTGTTGCAAGCCATTGGATGGTTGTAGCGTCCACATCGAAGAGCAGGCTTAGCTCTCCAAGTGCAATATTTAATGCTGTCTCACTAAACAATCCTACAAAGCCAGCTACTAAGAGAGCAGCCATAATCGGACTTGTTTTTATTTCTTTATTCACAGTAAAAGCTCCTTTAATAAATGTTAGACGATCATAGGAGATTAAAATACAGAATATTTAGAAATTAATAGACGAATTTCTAGCAATCTTTTATTTTCTGCACAATAAAATGACCATGACGATGTTATCGTGATGTGGATTATCAGCGATCGTTTTTCCTATTAGCCAGTACACCTCCACGATACTGGCTTTTCTGATTTTTACTATAGCAAAAAAATTTTCTCGAATGTAAGTATTAATTCTAGCTTCATCTATACGATTTCACAATTTGGACAAACATTTTTGACATAGCATTCATTTTTTGAATGAATTAGAGGAGAAACGACGAGCACCTATCACAAATGCATGATAGGTACTGGTAATTTTTATAAAAGTTTTTCTGTTTTTTCGCGTGTTCGAATTAAATAAAAGGCATTGATGCAGGCGGCAATCGGAATAATCAATGCAATGCCGATTCCTGCACAAAAAATGGTTGTCATTTCGGCACTAAAAACCTTGGAGTTAACAATTTCCCCAATCGAATAGGAGAGGTCCTTGAACCAGATTAATAAGCTTAAATAGCCACCAAAGAAAGCAAAAAATAACGTATTGGTATAGGTTCCTAATATATCTCTTCCTATGCTTAAGCCAGCTGTAAATAATTTTTTTCTACTAATCGAAGGATTGCGATAAAAAATCTCATGCATAGAGGTAGCGATGGAAATGGCTACATCCATAATGGCACCTATCGTACTCATAATGATGACTGATGCACCAATCTGCACAAAATTAACACCAATGTAGAGAGAAAAGATGCTGATTTCTTCAGTTGATTCTTCGCCAAACCCTTGGATCATCGACTTTTCCGTTACAAAGGTAATAAAGAGTAGTAACACACCTATCGTCACCATCGTCGAGATAAAGGCTGTAATGGTTTTACTGTTTGTTTTATTGATATAGAAAAGACTAATACAGCTAATGACCGTACAGGCAATAAACGTCAAGATGATGGGGCTATTTTTAGGGTTTGTCATTAAAAAAATGGTGACAAAGAGCACACCAAAGTTTAGGAATAAAGAAAGAAATGAGCGTATCCCCTGTCTACCGCCGACAAGTACCATTAACACGAATAATATAACTGCTAATAAGACGACAACATTCATCCTTGAACCCTCTTTCGATTAATGAAAAATATAGCGGTATACTGACTGATAGGAATCGTAAGGACAACACCAATACCCCCTGCTAAGGCACGGGCTAATTCTAAAGAAAGATTTAAGGACAATGTAAGCCCTAATGTGGAAGAATTTTTTAAATAGAGAATAATCATAGGTATGGAGCCGCAAAGGTAGGCAAAGAATAAGATACTTGTAATGGTACCCATAATATCTTTACCGATTTCATGTCCCGAAGATTTAAGAGCCTTGACAGAGATTGTAGGATCTTGCTCGTATAAAGCAAAAATTGAGGAAGCCATTGTAATAGAAACATCCATTACTGCCCCAAGTGAGCCAATAAATAAACCTGCCATAAAGACAGTACGATAAGGACGTGTTAAAAATTGCATTTCTTCATAACGAAGACCATTTTCACCTGTCAACCACATTACAATAGAGCTTATGATAAGCGCTATAACAGTGCCTAAAAGTGTGGACACGATGGCTACATATGTTTTTGTATGCAATCCACTAATAAGTAGTAGCGAAATAATCGTAAATAGCAGGGCGCAAATGCCGCTGACTAATAACAGGCTTACGCCCCCATGCTTCACATAAAGATCTAATGCGAATGATAAAATCACAGCATTGACACTCAAACTAATGATAGAAAATAAGCCTTGTCTTTTACCTACAATAAGTAGGGCAAAAATAAAAATCCATGCAATCATTACCATGGTTTGATCTCGTTTTAAATCGAGAATGGTTCCTGTTAAAACAGATTGTGTTTTGCGATCATCTAGCGTGACAAAGATTTCATTGCCTACATGGTATTCTTGATCAAAAGCACCAGACGAAGAATAGTCATTCGTCAAATGAATGGATTGCCCCTTATGCTGACCATTTTTGATAATGGCCATAATCTCCTGTGTAAACAAAAAATCCTCATTTTCATACATATCTGTCATGGGTTCTGATGCTGTTACATCCACTTGCGTTATTTCCGCTATCGGTCGATCATAAAATTGTTCGTTATGATGTACGAAAACGATCGAAACCCCACAACAGAGTGCTAATAGGGCATAGAAAATAGCTTGTTTAAAAGGTATATTTTTAAAAAATGTCAAGTAAATGACCTCCAAACTGCTAGACTGAATAGTCACTTGTAAAGGAACGTTTTTTTGATGAAGAAGTTCCATAAACAGGTTAAATGTCATCATTTTAATAATATCTTTTACATTTTTCAAGTCGAGTCAGAGCTGTTTAAAATTTATGCTTCGAAAAAAATTTAAAAAGAAGGATGGATAATATAATAAAATAGTGTTATCGTAAGACTAGCTAAATAAAAATATTCTTCGGGGTAGGGTGAAATTCCCGATCGGCGGTGATGAAGCAATTCAAAGTCCGTGAGCGCAAGCTGATTTGGTGCAAATCCAAAACCGACAGTTACAGTCTGGATGGGAGAAGGGTAAAAATGCGAACTTTTTAAATTGATACTAATTTAGAAGGTTTATTTGACTATGCATTTATTACAAAACTTCCCAATCATCTTGTGGGAAGTTTTTTTGTATATTTTGAAAACCCCTTGCTATGCGAGGGGTTCCAAAGAGCTTCTAGCTATGGACAAGAAAAAAACCCCAGCCGTACAATGAAATCAGGTCTGGTCAACCGACTTCGTACGAAAGGGGCTCCAAATGGATAATAAAAGTTTAGCACACACGACATGGAATTGTAAGTATCACATCGTCTTTGCGCCAAAATATAGAAGGCAGATTATTTATGGACAAATCAAAGCAGATATAGGTAGAATTCTTCGCCAGTTATGTGAAAGAAAAGGAGTAGAAATCATTGAAGCCACAGCCTGTCCTGATCACATTCATATGTTGGTGAGTATTCCACCAAAAATAAGTGTTTCATCGTTTGTGGGTTATTTGAAAGGGAAGAGTAGTTTAATGATATTCGATCGGCATGCGAACCTGAAATACAAATATGGAAATAGGAAGTTTTGGTGTCGCGGATATTATGTAGATACAGTAGGACGAAACAGAAAAATCATACAGGAATATATAAAAAATCAATTGCAAGAGGATATACTTGAGGATCAAATGACCATGAAAGAATTCATTGATCCATTTACAGGAGAAGAAATACAAGCAAAAAAGCGAAAATAATAAAACCACTTTAGTGGTAGCGTGAAAACGGAGTGCGGTTGGCGGACCTTTCAGTGTGTCTTTAGACATGGGCCAGTACCCCAGCGTTTCACGCGTAGAGCAAACCACCAGTTAGACTGGTGGTTCTGATTTAGCCACAATCGAATAGAAGATGTTCTTCGGGGTAGGGTGAAATTCCCAATCGGCGGTGATGAAGCAATTCAAAGTCCGTGAGCGCAAGCTGATTTGGTGCAAATCCAAAACCGACAGTGATAGTCTGGATGGGAGAAGAACGAGTGAGATGACAGTCTATGAAAAAATTGTTTTCAAATAGGCTTATTTGTTGATGTCTTATACTCCCAAAACCCCTTTGATGTAAAGGGGTTTTTATTTTTTATTGCTAACGAGAGAAGGGAGAAGGATAAGGCACAAAAATAGGTAGATCAACTTTAAAAGTTAAGGATAGAAGTGCTAATAAAGTAGAGTAGGTGATGGAATGTTTACAGGACTTGTAGAGGATATTGGTATCATAAAAGCCTTGCAAAGTGATCGGGACAGTATGAAAATTACGGTTCAATCAGCCAAGATAACGGAGGATGTCAAGCTTGGTGACAGTATAGCGGTCAATGGAGTTTGTTTAACGGTGACAAATTTCACACAACAGCAGCTTACGATGGATGTTATGCCTGAAACAGTCAAAGCAACAAATCTACAGCAGCTGGCAATAGGTGATTCTGTTAATTTGGAGCGTGCCATGCCTGCTAATGGGCGATTTGGTGGCCATTTTGTTGCTGGTCATGTTGATGGAGTCGGCAAAATTTTGCGAAAACGTCCAGTAGCAAACGCCGTTTATATTGATATCGAAATGTCAGAGGAACTAACCAACTTTTGTATTCCAAAGGGTTCCATAACAATTGATGGCACAAGCTTAACCCTTTTTCATGTTGAAGCCAAGAGTGTCACAATTTCACTTATTCCTCATACTTACAAAGAAACCGTTTTAGGTATGAAGAGGGTTGGAGCAATCGTTAATATCGAAACCGATTTAGTTGGAAAATACATTATAGGGCAATTAAAAAAGGGGCAAACAACGCCAGCTATTACAAGAGATTATTTAGCACAACATGGTTTTTAAATCACAGAATAGGAGTTGATCATCGTGCTACATTCAATTGAAGAAGCCATAGAGGATTTAAGGCAGGGCAATATGATTGTGGTGGTTGATGATGAGGATCGAGAAAATGAAGGAGATCTTCTGGCACTCGCTGAATTCATCACACCAGCAACAATCAACTTTATGGCAAACAATGGTAGAGGTTTAATTTGTACGCCGATTTCGCAGCAGCTTGCACAAAAGCTAGATTTMTATCCRWYKSTTMWRYACMWYWCMGAKMMCMMKMRAMCCGCATTTACGGTAAGTCTCGATCATGTAGAAACAACGACAGGGATTAGCGCCTTTGAGCGTGCGCTAACGATACAAAGAATGATAGAAAAGCAAGCTAAGCCAACTGATTTTCGTCGACCAGGCCATATTTTTCCGTTGATTGCGAAAGAGCAAGGAGTGCTGGAACGGAGAGGGCACACGGAGGCCACTATTGATCTAGCGAAGCTTTGTCATAGCGTACCTGCAGGTGTTATTTGCGAAATTATGGGTGATGATGGGCACATGCTTCGGTTTGAAGAACTAACAADTWAHGHWGMACATMAWRSRWKRRMARYGWWMRMGATAGAAGMATTGGTTGCTTATCGTAAACAATTATCCACTAATAAAACTAAAATTTCTATGTAAAAAGGAGAAGGAACAATGGGTCAAACATTTGAAGCACAATTAATTGGAACGGATTTGAAAATTGCAGTAGTAGTGGGTCGTTTTAATGAGTTCATTACTAGCAAATTATTGGATGGGGCAATGGATGGTTTAACTCGTCATGGGGTTGATTCTGCATCTATTGATGTTGCATGGGTGCCAGGAGCTTTTGAAGTTCCTTTTATAGCGAAACAACTGGCAGAAACCAAGAAATATGATGCTAYWRWWRRTKKMRSTACTKWTAKTMRKGSMKMWWYAACACACTATGACTATGTTTGTAATGAATCGGCAAAAGGCATTGCCAATGTGTCATTGTCAACGAATGTACCTGTTATTTTTGGAATTGTTACTACCGACAATATTGAACAGGCAATTGAACKTGCAGGAACGAAATCKGGTAATAAAGGCTATGATGCTGCAATGTCTGCAATTGAGATGGCAAATCTAAAGAAAATGATTGGATCAGGACAATTTGAATAGTCGTCACAACATTTGTTTCTTTGAATATTTTGAACAACCATGGGAAAAATATGCTTAAGTGTATTTATTGAAGGTGATTGTTTTCATAAATGTACTAATCTTGAGCTGGCTCAGTAGGAGATGAGAAGTATTTCATCAATGGAACAAATTAATTTGAAAATGTTGAAATCACTATTTCAACGCTCTGCTGATGTGATTTTCCAACAATATAATTTTCAGCAATATACAGTACATTTTATAACTTGTGATGCAATGGTCAATGAGCAAATACTTCAAACTGTGGTTGTTCAACGTGTTCAATCTTTGTTAAGCAATGTCACTGAGGACATGCTAGAGAAAGAAATTGAACAGCATTTACACATTCCCTATTTACAAAAGATTTTATCGAAAGAGGATGCGGTAACTAGGGTCTATAAAGGCCATGTTTTACTGTATTTTGAAGAAAATCAATTACTTTATTCTAGTGATATTTCAAAAAGACCCAATCGAGAGCCTGGGGAAACAACATTAGAACTAGTAGTAAAGGGACCTAGAGATGACTTTATTGAAGATGTTTTTATTAATATTGCTTTATTAAGAAAACGATTACCGACTAATTCTTTTAGTGTAGAGACATTAGAAATTGGTAAGCGTTCTAAAACAACCGTAGCCATACTATATATGGAAGACATTGTGAATTTAAATATGCTGGAACAAATTCGACTTCAATTACAAAAAATTGACACGGATATTGTTATCAATGGCGACTTATTAATGGAAAAAATTGAAAAGACAGCGACAGTTCTTCCAAGACATGATTATACAGGAAGACCTGATTTTGCTATGCAGGCCTTAATTAGAGGAAGAATACTCTTAATGATTGATGGTGTGTCCTATGCCATAATTACACCTGCAAATATTATGTTGCTCTTTAAATCAGCAGAGGATAATGAGTACCCACTCATTGTTAGCTCGATGGAACGATTACTCAGAATTGTCGGGATATTAATAAGTATGCTACTGCCAGGTTTTTGGCTTGCATTGACGACATATCATCAAGAACAGCTTCCATTTCTACTACTTGCTACGGTTGTAGAATCGAGGTCAGGATTGCCCTTTCCAACCATTCTAGAAATTTTAATGATGCTATTTATGTTTGAATTGTTTCGAGAGGCTAACTTGCGCCTTCCTAGTGCAATCAGTGGCTCAGTTAGTGTGGTAGGGGGACTAATTATTGGGGATGCAGCGATTAAAGCAGGTGTTACAAGCCCCTCAATGATAGTTGTGATTGCCATTTCTAGTATCGCTGCATTTACATTGGTCAATCAATCCTTTGTGACGGCTATGAGTATTTTTCGATTAATCATTATTATGGCTTCGGCGTTTTTTGGTTTATTTGGTTTTTTTATATCCGTGTTTTTCATCCTTTTATACACTGCGAATATGAGAGTCTTGGGAGTGCCATACGTAAACTTTAGTGCCGATTTTGAAAAGGGCAATATACGTAAGTCCCTATTGCGACTATCTCCAAAGGGCTATAGTAAACGACCTACCTTTCTTAAGCCGCAAGATCAAACACGGACTTCAAGTAAAAAATAAGCATATTGTGATGAGATCAGGTATTGTTGATACCTGATCTTTTTTTGATACCTTTGCTTTAGTGGTTTTTTCAATTTTCCATTTAAATAGGAAATGAGACATAAAAAGTTATTACTTATCTTTTTAGTTTACTTTCTTGTCAAGGATTATTAAACTATTTGTTACAGTGTGTAATTTTGGGTATGAATAAAATAAAAATTGATTTTGTGTTTTAATTTATGTAGGATATACAAGCAATGTTTGCTTTACAAACAAAAAATAGAGTTAATTATAATATAATAATATTCTAGAATATTTATAGATGAGGAAGTACCGTTTTTTATGAAAAATAGAAAAATAAAACTAATATTAATTCTATCAACGATTTTATTATGTTTGTTTACAAGTTTAAACATCTTTACATCCTATGTAAAAATAAAAAAGACCGTTGAAGAGTCGATTGCCAATCAAAGCTTAGAGGCAGCCCATTCTATTGCTGCATCCATAGATACGGATTCCTATCAGCAATTTTTAAATAATCCACAGGAAAATGATTATTATTGGAAAGTAAGAAATTATTTAAACGATGCAAGGATAAAATTAGGTGCACTATTTGTTTACACCTTAAAGGTGGATAATCCTGAAGTATCTATAGCCATGATTACAGGGATGCCAAAAGAAATGAAAGAGGGCTTCGGTATTGGCGTGGTTTGTACTGTTCCTGCAAAGCATGTTGAAAAGG
This sequence comes from Lysinibacillus sp. S1, assembly GCF_044986265.1. Taxonomy (NCBI): domain Bacteria; kingdom Bacillati; phylum Bacillota; class Bacilli; order Caryophanales; family Bacillaceae; genus Lysinibacillus; species Lysinibacillus sp. S1. Next base: position 1,175,916 of record NZ_CP173154.1, on the reverse strand, counting down.
CCTATAATGGTGAAACCTATGTTACAGAGGTAATTCATGATTCTGAACATGGGTCTTATTTATCTGTTGGTGCACCCATCAAAGATGATAATGGAACAATTATCGGGTATTTAGGCATTGACATTAGTGCAGATACGCTAAATGGTATTAAGGGTAAAGTCATTGAAGACAACCTATTTAATTTTATTTTTAATGGTGTACTTATTTTAATTGTCATCGGTTCTTTTTTATTTTTACAAAGATGGTATCAAAAAGAGGTAGCGAAGGAAGTTGGCGCTACAGAGGACACATATCTAGCAGAAATCAAAACATTGATTACTTCGGTGTCGTCCCTACGTCATGATTTTACGAACCATATCCAAGTGTTACATGGTTTATTACAATTAGAAAAAACAGATCAGGCGAGACAATATTTATCCTCACTATCAAAAGAAGTTCAGGCGATCAAGTCATTAAAATTAAATATTGATCATCCAGGTTTGTCCATCTTATTGCAAACGAAGAAATTAACGGCTCAAAATCATCATATKGATATGGATYTTACSCWKWCWCAAAWKGMMTTTAATAAGATTAAAACGACAGATTTAATCAAGATTCTATCCAATTTAATTGATAATGCGATTGATGCTGCTGTTGAATTACCTGAGGAACAACGTAAGATTAAGATTTGCTGTACAGCAGATGAATCTCAGTATGAATTTAAAATTACCAATACTGGGCCAAATATTGCGAATCCCGATCACATATTCAAACAAGGATTTTCAACGAAAAAACATGAGAATGGTAGACTAAGAGGGCAAGGCTTATTTATTGTCAAAGAAATTGTCACTAAATATAATGGTCATATTTCAATTGATTCATCAAAACATTTAGAAACGACTGCTATTGTCAGAATTCCAATAAAATAACAGAAAAAAGCTTCCTACAAAAAGTTGTGGGGAGCTTAGAGGCATGCCCATCWMWTRCATTACAAAGTAGAAAGTGATATGATGAAGGAGATGAAGAAAATGGAAAAGGGTCTCCTAGCGTTATTGAGAAAAGGTGGGCTAACTTTATATGCAAGACACGGAACAGCAACTATTGGTGTAGATCAAGCATATGGTACATTTCAAAGTTGTCAAAATCAACGGAATTTATCCGATCAAGGTCGTAGGGAGGCAATTTATTATGGTCAAATGCTACGCTATTGGCAAATTCCCATCCTTTCCACCATCACTACCAGTCCTTTTTGTCGGACCATTGAAACAGCACGTTTGGCATTTCCAAACAGCAATCTCCAAATTGACCCCTTCTTGTTTGAAATCTTTATGTTAGGTGGCAATCTTCCTACAGTAGTGCAAAGCAGTATATTAACGATTTCTACATCGATGCTGGAAATCATCCCACCCGAGGGCATAAACAACATAATCATTGGGCATAGCTTTCCAAGAAATGCGGGGCTGGGCATCATTTCGAATATGGGGACGGTTGTCATAAAACCAAAAGGTCAAGGACATGGTTATGAGATTGTGAGAAAACTAACCTTAGAAAATCTAGCAGCATTAGATTCCATTTGAAAAGAGGGATTGTATGAAGATTAAAACAGTTGCACAATGTACATTAGATGAAGTATTGAAAGCATGGAACAAAGGCTTTGAAGGTTATTTTATTGAAATTAATATGACAGCAGAAATGTTTTTACAGCGACTAGTGGGGGAGGGCTTATCTTCTGAGCATTCTATTGTCGTTTTTGATCAAGAGGAACCGATTGCCATTGTGATGAATGGCTTTCGTACCATCGATGGCCAAAAAACAGCTTGGAATGGTGGGACTGGTATTTCTCCAGCATATCGTGGTAAGGGTGTCTCGCGCCTATTAATGGAGGAAACCCTAGCTATCTATAAGCGAGAAAATGTAGAATTGGGTACGTTAGAAGCCATTAAGGAAAATCAGGTAGCCATTGCCTTGTATGAAAAATATGGCTATGTGGTTGCCAATCAATTACTATTTTTAAGCGGCGAGTATGAAGCCAAGGTAACATCTACAGTAGCCCTTCATATAGCGACCATTCGCCCAGAGCAGCTAGCACATCTATCTTTCTATCGGGAAAATGTTCCTTGGCAGTGTAACTGGCAGAGCGTGAAGCATGGGGAAGCAAAGGTGTTTTATAATGATAACAATGAACCACTTGGCTATATGCTATACAAAACATTGTGGAATGAATATGGTGAGGTGGAGCGTATTCTACTTTATCAAATGGTAATACTAGAGGAAAGTAATGTAGAGTTAATAACACAGTTTTTAGCAAGTATTACAACACATAAAGTCCATTTGACGACAGTGAATTTCTTAGCGAGCAATCCAGCAACGAGCTATTTGTTAAAGCATGGATTAAAGGTGACAACAGAGCAGGTACAGATGACAAAGCAACTATAAGCCAGGCTGTCGTTCAGTATACAAATTAATAAAGAGTGGAAATAGAGCGACGTATGTAAAAAGCAGAGGGAAAAGTAATTACAAAACAACAAGGGCTCCTTATGGTACATGAAGCGCCATAAGGAGTCCCAGCTATGAAAAAATAATTGACCTATTGATTAATTTGAGGGTCTTGGAGTGCCTCATTATTGTTATTATCAGGAGATTTATTGAGTTGCACCGAATTATTGGATGTGTTCGATAGCGAAGAAGTTCCTTTCGCCAAAGTCAGAACCTTAGCAACATATTCTGTAGATGAATCAAGTTGATTACCAAATGCATCTACTGGTATGCTTAGCGCTTGGCTGACGTTAGAGAGATTATTCGGATAAATTCTGGTGCTATTTGGATTGCTAATAGCATCCTCCAATTTGAAACTATCTGCTTTATCCTTAGGTAACATAAACACTCTATACTCCGTTACGCTTTGACCATTTTTGACATCAAAGCTAATGTTTATATTGTTATATTTATATCCGTCGCCCTGAAGACTGAGTGTTACTTTCTCCACTGATCCAGGAGCTGAAAGGTCTTCCAAAGCAATGTAGGAAGATGGGTAGGATAAGCTATACATTTCCTTAGAATTTCCACCACCTACAGACAAGATGTATACGCGATATTCTTGGCCATTCGTTATAAGTCTTCCGTCTGTATCTCTACTATTAGCCCCTAATTTCACACTATACTGGCCTTTACTCCAACCTGTATAATTAGTTGCTCTAATAGCTGTATTCAGATCAAAGTCATTTGCCTTTGATGCGGGCACAACTAGAATACGGTAACTATCTATATTTGATTCATCAGAAGGTTTTGTAAACGAAATCTGTAGATCTCGACCATCTCCATAATCACCAACATCGCTAACATTAATATTGCTTACTGCCTGAACAGCTTTGCTTTTACTAATTGTAATCACAGGTGAAGGAGAGGATAAAGCGTAGGCATTTAAAGAGTTACCATTGGCAACAGTCAGTACATAGACGCGATAGCTAGTTCCTTCTGTAATAAAATTACCTCGTACATCCCTAATCCCATCCAATGTTCTATTTGCTGCTAAATTTCCACCTTTGCTTTCTGTGATGTAATAAGAGCTACTATTGGCTTGTGAAAGATTAAAGCTACTGTAATATGCAGTTGGTACCATTAAAATCCGATAATGATTAACATTCGATTCATCTGTAGGCTTCGTGAATGTTACTTGCACATCACGGCCATCCCCTTTATCATCGATATCTGCAACATTCAAATTAGTTACAGCTTGCACAGTGAAGTTCTTAGTTAGTGTAACTGTAGACGTTGCGGCAGTTAGCGCATTGTTTCCTAATGTATTTCCATTGGCAACAGTCAGTACATAGATACGGTAGTTCGTACCTTCTTTAATAGTATTTCCGCGCACATCCCGAGTATTTTCAGATAACGCTTGCTCATATGTGGATTTCCCAGATTTATTAACAGTTGTGTAATTGCTGCTRGATACGCTATTAGCATCCGTCAGACTAAAATTATTGTAATTTGCTGTTGGTACCACCATAATTCGATAGTGATTAATAGGTGCCTCATCAACAGCTTTATTGAATGACACAAAGAGGTCACGACCGTTACCATAATCGCTCACATCGCTGGCAATGATATTCGACACTGCACCCACATTGTTGCTAAGCAGCGAAATCATATTGGAGGCTGAAGAAAGCACATTATTTGCAGAGTTATTAGTTACTGCCATAATAAATACACGATAGCTAACGCCATTTTGAATGGCATAACCGTCAGTATCTTTTGCCCCTGCAGAGAGCACCTGAGTAATATTGCTGCCTGTTTTGTTCACTTGTGTGTAATAAGTGCTAGGTAAACTGTTGGCTTTTGTCAATGTAAAGTTCGTATAGTTGTTAGCTCTTACAACAAAAATTCGGTAAGAGTTAACATTAGATTCGTCAGACACTTTGTTGAAGCTAACTCTCAAATCGCGTCCATCGCCAAAATCATTAACATCATCTACTTGTGTAATAGTTGGAGTAGATACAGTAAGCGTTACTGCTAATGAAGCAGGCGAGAGTTTATTCATGCCAGAATTCGTATTACTTACAGACATAACGAACGCTGTGTAGGATTCGTTATTCTTTATAAAGTCACCTGAAGTATCTCGTGTTGAGGAAGACAGAGTTGCTATCAACGTACTGCCGTTGCTTCCTGATTTGTCCACTGTTGTATAATAATTGCTGGATAAATTATTCGCAGTGGTAAGACTAAAATTGTTAGCATCCTTGGTCTTTACTATAAACACACGGTAATTGGAAGTATTGCTATCATTTTGTGGACGAGTAAAGCTAACTGAGACATCACGTCCATCGCCAAAATCGTTAATATCKCTAATCTTCACATTTGTTACTGCGGTAACAGTAGACATGTTTGTTAGAGTAATCTTCGGAGAAGAAGTTGATAATACGCTAGAATAAGAACCTTTACCAATGGCAAGTATATAAACCACATAAGACTGATCATTTTTTATGTAGTCTCCGTCCACATCTCGCGAGTTTTGCGATAAAGTTACGGCACGATTCGCATTTGAAGTCGATACCACTGAATAATTAGAAGAGGAGACTTTAAGAGCTGATGACAAATTAAAACTTTTAGAAGCCTTCACAACCATAACCCGATAATGATCTACATATGATTCTGTAGACGATTTAGAGAAGCTAACCTCAAGATCACGCCCATCTCCCTGATCATTCACATCTCGAACTGACACATTGCTCGCTGGAGCAATACTGATATTACTTGGAGTGTCAGATTTAATAGATACTTGCTGTTTTTCCGAGTTCCAATCAACATCCTGCCCAAGTGCTTCACTGACGAAGCGTACTGGTACCATTGTTCTACCTTTTAATACCTGTGCTGGTACATCAAGCGTTACAGTCTGGTTATTAATAGTAGCTGTCTTTGATTTAATCTTGAGAACTACCGTTGTATCACCTTTTATCCCTGTGACTGTTTGAGTCTTTTGGTCCCAGTTTACGCTTGCATTCAATGCTTCAAAGATCGCTCTAAGTGGTAGCATAACACGTCCTTGAATCATCGCTGGTGGCTGATCGGTTTTTAATTGCACCCCATCCACATTAATTGTGATGGCTTTTGCCGCTTGTGCGGTTGCCGGCTGTAATACTAACGGTACAATAAGTATCACAGCAAAAAGTAAAGTCCATATTTTTTTCATAAATTCCACCCTTCTTCATGCCATTTGATTGACTTAGCATGACATCTAATTTAACGTATGAGCAGCCTAAAAGTTTCACCCTTTTACCTTTTGAAGAAAATTTAACCATCATGCAGTTTTGATACGTATTCTGGCTTACTTTCCTTACAAGAGGATTGAAAAGAGTAAGGGAATTTTGAGTGGATAACCTCACACTATTCGACGTAGGAGAATTGAATAAAGCAGGTTAAATTGAAGTGTTACAATTTACGGGAAGTGCAATTTTCTTAAAATAACTGCACGACTGTATGTATATTACCAACTAAATTTTTTATGACATATTTTTTGTACACTTTCACCAAACTAATGGAAAGGCAGAGGAAGGTGAAGAGATGCAACAACCATTTGATGTGGGTGATATTGTTTATATTTTTTACCGCAATCCACATATTCAAGATGTAACGAATATACAGGAAGCGGCAGTCGTTTATCATCCAGAAAAACCAGAGGAGMTAGCTCTATTTTTATTTGAAACCTATTATCCAATCACGAATGACATGGTAATTTTTGCAAGCGAGATGGCGGCTGAACAGGCCTATCACCAGTATTTTCATTAAGGGAGGACTCATATGATAAAGCCATTTACCCCTCAGCTTGTTTATTTTGAGCCAGATGCCCTCCAGTATCCATTAGGTCAGGAGCTAAAAGAGAAGTTTGAGCAGATGGGAATTGAAATTCGCTATACAACTTCCCATAATCAAGTGAGAAACCTTCCTGGAGACAATGATTTTCAAAAGTATCGGGTAGCAAAATCGACCTTAGTAGTGGGTATTCKAAAAAMATTAAMGTTTGATACATCTAAGCCCTCAGCGGAATATGCCATMCCATTTGCKACTGGCTGTATGGGACATTGTCATTATTGCTATTTACAAACAACTATGGGCAGCAAACCTTATATTCGGACGTATGTCAATGTCGATGAAATCCTAGAACAGGCCGATCACTATATGGCTGAACGAGCACCTGACATCACTCGCTTTGAGGCATCCTGTACTTCTGATATTGTAGGAATTGATCATCTTACGCATACCTTAAAGCGAGCCATTGAGCATTTTGGACAAAGTGAGCTAGGTCAGTTACGATTTGTAACGAAATTCCATCATGTGGATCATTTATTAGATGCCAAGCATAATGGTCGTACAAGGTTTCGTTTTAGTGTCAATGCTGATTATGTGATTAAGCACTTTGAGCCAGGTACATCACCATTGGAAAAGCGCATTGAGGCAGCGGGGAAAGTGGCAAGAGCTGGATACCCACTCGGATTTATTGTTGCGCCCATCTATCTTCATGATGGCTGGCAGGAGGGCTATTATCATATGTTTGAGCGATTGGACGCTGAATTGCCAAAGGATGTGCGCGATGACATCACCTTTGAATTTATTCAACATCGCTTTACAAAGCCTGCAAAACGAGTGATTGAAAAAAATTATCCAATGACAAAGCTAGAGCTCGACGAGACGGTAAGACGATATAAATGGGGCAAATATGGCATTGGTAAATATATTTATCAAAAAGAGGAAGAGGAAGACATTAAGGAACATTTGTATCGCTATATGCAGAAATTTTTCCCTCAAGCAAAATTAGAATATTTTACATGATAATTAGAGAGAGAACGGCTTGTTTTCTCTCTAAATTAATTGTGCGATATAAGGTTCAATATATCGACGATCTTTTAAATCGTTTGGTMAATGGTAAAGAGAGAAATATTGCATTGTCTCTGATTCATTGTAATCAATCACTAAATTACCAAGCACATTTCTTGTATAGAAGACTGCTGTAACGGCGTATAATTCGTCCCCATTCGAAACTTTAAGGTAACAATCCGGACCAGAAAAAACACCTAGTAACTGTAAATCTGTGATGGCTAGTCCTGTCTCTTCTTGTACCTCTCTTTTGGCAGTATCCTCTAAGCTCTCGCCTAATTCCATTAAGCCTCCAGGGAGCCCCCAACCGCCATCATATCTTTTTTGTAATAATATTTCGTTTTCAGTATTAAGAATGAGAACCACCGAACCAGGTAAAATAATTGGTTGGTGTCCTACATACTGTCTTAAAAATTTATAGTATTCCATAATGACACCCCTTTCTCTAAATAGTTTTAATTGGTAAATTCTTCTTAATTATGGTCTTTGTATAATCTGAAAGTCAATGGTAACGCTAACAGAGATTGTTGTGAAGAAGGAGAGAAAACTTGAATGGATTCATTTCAACTAAATTGTTGGTCAGAACATGGAGAACTGAAAGTAGTGATGCTTTGTGCACCTTCACTCGTAGATGTAACGGATTTAACAATAGCAGAGCAGGTTGGTTGGAGTGATACAGTCAACCATCAGAAGGCGATGGATAATTTCATGGCATTAAAGACAACATTCGAAAACGCAGGGGTACATGTACTTGATTATGCAAGAGAACTAGCCCACGATCAGCAGCTATTAAGTGAGCAGCTCCTCAATCGTTATTTTGTGCGTGACCTAGCCTGTGTCATTGGGAATCGGCTTTTACTTGGAAATGCTGGAACCTCACTTAGAAAACCAGAGTACCCTCTTGCACATTCACTATTAGAAAAATGGTTTCCACAACAATGGAAAGCTAATTTGCAGCCGCTTCATTCCTTCGAATGTGGAGATTTGTTAATTTTAAATAAAGMTGCTGTACTTATTAATCTTGGAATGAGAACTTCGATAGAAGCTATCGAAAGCTTAAAGGAAGGCATTTTTCAAGAGGGGTTTTCTGAAATTGCCATAATTGATTTACCGAAAAGCAATGATACGCTGCATTTAGATATGAATTGTAATGTTGTAAATGCGAAKCTGGTTGTTGCTAAAAGCTTTGTACGCCATTTTCCTATTCAGGTGTTAACAGCTCAAAGCAGTCGTTTTGATATGGTAGAGTCATTTTTAAAGCGTCATGGTTTGGATGTTTACTGGCTGAACTCGTATAAGACCATTCCAGACATCAACTTTATTAACCTGAATCCAGAAACACTGTTGATAAGCAAGCAGGCAACACAACAACAATTATTAGCGCATCCACTGCTGAAGAATAAAAACTTGCTTGAAGTTGATGTCACGGAGCTTGAAAAAGGCGGTGGTGGCATTCGATGTATGACATTGCCATTGGTAAGAACGTAACGAAGGGTTGAGAACAATGACTTCAAAATCAGCTAAAGGAAGTATGGCCTGGTGGCAGCTTTCGCTTCTTGGAATCGGTTGTACTTTGGGCACGGGCTTTTTTCTTGGGACAAGTATGGCCATTCATAAAAGTGGGCCTGCGGTATTAATTCCTTTTTTATTAGCGGCCATTTGTACGTATATCGTGTATGATGCACTTGTTAAAATGTCTGTGGAAAATCCAGATAAAGGCTCTTTTCGTACCTATGCCAAGCAAGCCTTTGGACGCTGGGCAGGATTTAGCAATGGCTGGGTGTACTTGATTTCTGAGCTATTAATCATGGGAAGCCAGCTGATGGCGCTCGGCATTTTTACGAAATTTTGGTTTCCGGCACTGCCCCTGTGGATTGCTGCTTCGATTTATGCTGCTATTGGTTTAGTCGTTATTCTCACAGGCATGAAGGGCTTTGAAAATTTCCAAAATATCTTCGGTGCCTTAAAKGCAGCTGCCATCATTATGTTCATTATTGTTGCAGTGGTTATCATCATGRGAGGTACACCATCTACTACAATGGCTTCACTTCAAGCTAATTATGAAGCATTTTTTTCACAAGGACTAAAAGGTATTTGGCTCGGATTACTTTATGCCTTTTATGCCTACGGAGGAATTGAAGTGATGGGTTTAATGGTCATCGATTTGAAAAATCCAAAAGAGGCGCCAAAAGCGGGGAGAATTATGCTGATCGTGATTACCGTTATTTTTATCATGGCCATCGCCCTTGCATTAGTACTCGTTTCGTGGAAAGACTTTTCGATTGATGAAAGTCCCTTTATTACAGCGCTTCAAGGACACCATATCCCTTTTGTGGCAGATATCTTTAATGGTGTGCTAATCATTGCTGGTTTTTCAACGATGGTGGCCTCGCTTTACGCGGTGATCACCATTCTCACTACACTTGCAGAGGATCATGATGCACCGGCAGTCCTTGCAAAGAAAGGAAAAATGAAAGTTCCTTTTCCAGCCTTTTTATTTTTAACGAGTGGGCTAGTAATTACGATTGTAATTGGTTTTTTGATGCCAGAAAAAATCTTCGAATATTTGATTACAGCGGCGGGTTTAATGTTGATCTATAATTGGCTTTTTATTTTAGTAACCTACTGGAAGCTCATGGAGTTAACTAAGTGGGGGCATGTAAAGAATGCTATGGGGATGTTGCTCATTGCTGTGACGGTATCTGGAACTTTAGGTGAAAAAACAAGCAGACTCGGTTTTTATGTGAGCCTGCTCTTTATAGTCTTAATCAGTGTGGCGACCTGGATTGTTGTGAAAAGGCAAAAAAACMTTACGTAATGAACCGTTTTCCTGAKACATCCTTAAAAAAGGACATTTGGATGGACTATGGTTATCATCACTTAAGAAGTACTGCTTCCATTCATAACTATCTTCTTGCCCATACCATTTTAAATCTGGATGTCCTGGAACTGTGTCGTAGTCTGCAATCCGCTGACGAATGAGCTTTTTGATTTTTCGCCCAAAGGCTGTGGTGTCGTTTATATCATCGAATATCCAACGGGGTTGAATGGCCATTAATAAAGTGGAAAAATGACGACTCTTTCGCAATTTATGGGCTGGTGTTGCACAAGAGATAAAATAGGGTTCACCATGAAAGCAAAACTCCCATTCATGGTGAGTAGGCTCCATTGGTATTCCTTCAGGCCAATTCATCTCATCCAAATTGGTTAAATTATTTAATATGGACCAAAATAACTGCTGATAATCTGCTACCTCAAAGCTATCTTGCATATCGTGAGGGGTATGAAAGAACACAGTAAGAGTTGTATACTTCCCGAAAGTTCGTGATGCTTTCGTATAGTCCTTTAAGCATTGTGCTAACATTTTAATCGATTGCTCTTCCCGTGGATCCCCGACAAAACTATAGCGCAAATGGTTTGATAAAAAGCCCATTCTTGCTGGTATACACGGAAACGTATTTGCTTCATCCGCAATCGTGGCAGCAAAATCTGTATAGGCTGACCGTTGCCATAATGGAAGTGTATCAAACTGTTCTTCAATCCACTCCCGATCAAACACTACTTCCACTTGAGACTCCTCCTTCTACTCACCTTTATACTATTAAAGAAAAGACAAAGTGGTTACGAATCTGTGGTGCGTGACACTAAAGATTTTTAATGATTCAAGTCAAATTATGGCTAACCTTTTTGCGTGTAAGATGAATAATTCCATAAAGAAGAATGAGCAGTTTTGGTTTAGAAGTGATCACTCCGAGCAAGGAGATGAGCAATTTGAAGTAAAAGAGAGCGCTTCGAACCAAGGAAAGAGCGGCTTTGCATGAAAAGAGAGTGTTTCAAGCCAATAAAAGAGCAGCTTTGAATCAGAAGCGAGCACTTTAAACCAAAGAAAGAGCGGTTTTGAACAAAAAATGATCACTTCGAGCAAAGAAAAGATCGGTTGTGAAAAAAATGATCACTTCAAACTAAAGCAAGAGCAATTTCAGTCAAAAAAGATCTCGCCTCCAGCTTCTCCAATAGTAGCGATCACCACACCCGAAAAGCAGCATGGTCTTAGCCGTTTTGCTGTAAAACCTTTTCCTCTAAAATGGTTAGAGCATGTTGGATGTCCTTTAGATCATCCTGTGTTGCGTGTTGAATAAGCTGTAAAAAGCGTTCTTCGATACAGGCAAATGCCTCCTCCATCATTTTTTCACCCTCTTTGGATAAACGGACATACTGCTTTCTGCGGTCGGCTGTGTCGTTAAATTTTTCGATTAGCTGCCGTTCCAGCAATTTCCGAAGTTCACGGCTTGTGTTGGGTAGGGACATATGCTGACATTCACTGATTTCTGTTGGTGTGACAGGTTGGCTTACTTTAATATATTCAAGAATTTTATATTGTAGCGGTGTAATATTCGCAGTGTTAACATTTTGTGTGAGATCATGTGTCACTTGATGGATTGTGGCTGTAAATGCTACAAACTGATGAAATAAAGCGCTTTTATTCAATGGGATCACCTCTTACTGTCAAGATAACAAATAACTTGTCCTAAAACAATTATCATTTGACAACTAAAATGAAATGAATTATTATTTTGTTATCAAATGATAAGTAACGAGGAGGCGCACAATGAAAACGTTAATTGTTTATACATATCCCAACCATAAAAGTTTAAATTATGCTTTTTTACAAGAAGTGATAAAGGGGTGTCGAGAGAATCCTACCATCGAGGAGATTCAGATACTAGATTTATATGAAGAAGAGTTCGATCCACGCTTAATTTTCCATGAACATAAACGACGTCGTGATATGTATCGGGATCCGAAAATGGAAAAATACCGCCAACAGCTCTCTTGGGCAGATCAAATTGTATTTGTTTATCCGATCTGGTGGGGGAGACCGCCAGCCATGCTGTTAGGATATATCGACCAATTATTTGCAGCAAATTTTGCTTATCGAGATACAAAGGGTTTATTTCCAGAGGGTCTTTTAAAAGGGAAGTCTGTAGTCTGTGTGTCCACGATGAAGGGGCCAACCAATTATCCATTTTTATGGTTAAACAATGCACATAAAATTTTAATGAAAAGGGCGTTGTTTAAATTTGTTGGAATGAAAAAAGTGAAGTTTTTTGAGTTTGGTAATATGGAAAGTAAAAAGGGGAAGCAACAGCAAAAACTAAATAAAGTATATCGATACTTTAGTAAAGTAGCATACTAGAAAAAACAACTCATGCAGACGGGGTTAGTCGTTTGCATGAGTTGCCGTACTGTCGATGGGGACAGTAATCAAAAATCTTGTATATTCTGCTATTTGGCTTTCTACAGCAATGGTTCCATGATGCATCTCAATTATTTTTTTGACAATGGCTAGCCCTAATCCGCTACCGCCATTTCCAGCAGTTCGCGATTGATCGGCCTTATAAAACCTTTCGAAAATATGCTTTTGTTGTTCTTCGGTTAAGCCTATGCCAGTATCTTGAACCCGAACGGTTATCGTGTCGAACTGCTTTTTCATAGATAATGAGATGGTTCCATTGGTAGGTGTAAACTTAATACTGTTTGTCAGTAAATTCATCCAGACTTGATTCATCAAATCCTCATCTGCAGTGATGCTCAGGTTATCAAGATCGAGATCAAAGTCAATCTGTTTGGCTAACCAATTCGGTTCTAGTGCCAGCACAACATTGCGTAGTTGTTTATCGAGTCGATAAGTTATAGGCTCAAATGGATGATGCTGCGATTCTAAGGAAGTTAGCTTGAGTAAATTGTCGCTAATTTTTGATAGACGATTACTTTCTAATTCAATTATAGCTAGATAATGCTGACGTTTTTCTTCAGGTAGGTTAATATTTTTCAAAGCCTTGGCAAAGCCATTAATAGATGTTAAAGGTGATTGAATTTCATGGGAGACATTGGAAATGAACTCCTGACGCATTCTTTCCAGTTCACCTAACTCAACAGCCATATGATTAATACCATGAATCAATTGCCCAAATTGATCCTCCTCATCTGCTCTCAAATCCAGCTGAACATCAAAATCACCTTTTGCCATACGGCTTAATGCATCTACAATCGTATCCCAATAGTTACGTTGTCGATTTAGTCCGATTAAAAAGATAATGGCAGCTGAACAGGCAAAGAGTGCAAACACCCCAATCACTGTTGCTAGTTGTAGCCAAAATCCATGAGGCTCAGTTCCTAACCGTCCATACAGCCATGAAGTTACATGATAGGAAATAAAAGCGAAAACGGTGTTTGCAATCAGAAACAGGCAAAAGACCATCGCTAATCTTAACAAGAATCTTCGTTTTCTCATGTGCCTAGTTCCAAGCGGTAACCAAGACCACGAATGGTGCGAATGACAAAGCCACTCGTCTCCTGTGGAAAGCGTTCTCGTATTCTTTTGATATGGACATCAACTGTTCGTTCATCTCCCTCATAGTCGTAGCCCCAGATTTCTTCGATCAACTGTTCACGGGAAAAGGTTTTGCCAACATAGCTTGCAAGTGTAAATAATAGCTCGAACTCCTTCAAACGAAGGAGAATCGTCTCGCCGTTCATTTCCACTTCATGTGTATGGCGATTTAATTTGACATGACCAGCCTCTACAACTTGAGAAAGGGAGATACGATATCTTTTTAAAATAGACTTAACACGTACGATTAGCTCGGCAGGCTCGAATGGCTTCACAAGATAATCATCTGTCCCTAAATGAAAGCCCTTGATTTTTTGAGAGGTTTCTCCTTTAGCTGTTAGCATAAGGATTGGTAGATCTGTATTAAATGAACGTATWTCCTCACATAATGCCCAGCCATCCATGTTGGGCATCATAATATCCATCACGACCATATCGACTTTCTCAGTGTCTAATTTAGACAGTGCATCGACACCATCGATAGCCTCTATTACTTCTAAGCCCTCGTTTTGCAGAAACACTTTTACCAATTCGCGAATATGTGCATCATCATCCACGACTAATAGTTTTGTCATCTCAACAAACCCCTTTATTCTACGTCTTTAATGCGTAATTGCTGCATGGCAAACTCACGATACATAGCATGTGTTTCAAAGAGTGTTTCGTGTGTACCACAGCCTGTAATATGCCCTTTCTCAATAAACAATATTTGATCGGCATCTACCACTGTCGATAAACGGTGCGCAATGACTAGTGTTGTGCGTCCTTGCATTAAGTTGTCTAATGCTTTTTGTACATAAATTTCTGAATTACTATCTAAGCTTGATGTTGCCTCATCCAGCATTAATATTTGCGGATTACGTAAGAGCGCTCTTGCGATAGAGATACGCTGACGTTGTCCTCCTGAAAGCTTGATGCCTCGTTCTCCAACTTCAGTATCGAACTTGTCTGGAAGCTCGTTAATAAATTGATCTGCATAGGCCATTTTAGACACTTTTTCTAGCTCATCATCTTRCACTTCACGGTCWAKACCATAGCAAATGTTTTCTCGAATCGTACCTGAGAGCAGGGCACTTTCCTGCGCTACATAGCCGATTTGACTGCGCCAAGAGTGGAGTGAAAAAGTTTCGATTGGTGTATCTCCTAGTGTGATACTGCCGTTCGTTGGCTGATAATATCGTTCTAGCAGTGAAAATGTAGTTGTTTTACCGCCACCACTTGGTCCAACGATGGCTGTTACTTTGCCTGGCTCAATTGTGAAGTTAATATCGGATAAAATGGGCTCCTCACCATAAGAAAAATCAACATTTTTAAGATAAATGGGTTGATCTATTTTTTCTACTGTTAAGCCTTCTTCAATATGTTCTTCCTCGTATTCAAGCARTGCACTAATTCGTTCTGTAGCACCCATGGCTTTTTGGAGCTGGGTAAAGAACATCGTTAATTGCGTCATTGGCATAATGATTTGGATTAAATATAAAATAAATGCCACCATATCGCCAGCCGTCAGCTCTCCAGAGGAAACACGGACACCACCATAGCCAATAATAGCTACAAGCACAGACATCAGAACGAATGAAATCAGCGGGGAAATCAGTGCATGAATTTTTGCTTCTTTTAAGCCAAATGTAAAGAGATTCGTAATGCCCTTTTTTCCACGCTCATATTCAATTTGCTCAGCATTTGAAGCCTTGACTAGGCGCGTTTCAGGTAAAACTTGATTTAATACAGACGTAAATTTTGCTGTTTCATCTTGCATTCCTTTTGAAATCACAAACATGCGTCGCCCTAACAACATTAAGATCACCATAGCCAGTGGTACGGCAATCAGCATGACTAATGTCATTTTCCAATCTAAAAATAGAAGAATGATAATAGAACCTATTATGGAGATAACGCCAGATAAACAGTTTGCTAAATGCTCTGTTATAAGCTCTTTCACAACCGCCGTGTCATTCGTAACACGGCTCAATGTTTCACCAGTATCATGTTCATCATAATAAGGGATTGGTAAATGCAACAGCTTTCTCCATAGCTGGTCACGTAATTTTGCCACAACATGATGTCCAACTCGATTTAAATAATAGATGGATAATCCACTGGCAATAGCCTGTGCGATAAAGGCAATACCTAGTACAATAATTTGCCAATAATTAAGCGATTCTAACGAAAAGCCATCCACTAATTGTTTTGTAAATAATGGAACAATAAACCCTACACCTGTCGTTGCTAAACTCATCACTAAAGCGATGACAAGTAKCCATATCGGTGGTTCGGCACGTTTTACTAACTGTATAAAACGGCGCCAATCTTTTTGTTTAGACATATCATTTGATGTTTCTTGCAAAGAAATAAGCCTCCTTCATTGTCTGAAAACAATGTATTTCGTTTCTATGGCTTTACTATAGCATGCGTTTATGAACTGAATATGAAATGAATGGTCATCAAAAAAGGTGATGCGATCACCACCTTTTGATACTAGTCTGCAAATTCATCGTGGTATAAAGACTTACCAAGCAAGCGATAGATTCTTAAGGCTAGCTGGATTTGTAACAGCTCCTCATAGCTTTTTAAATCGGTTTTTAAAATTTCTTTAATCTTTTCAATCCGATAAATTAACGTATTGCGATGGATAAACATTTCCTTGGCTGTTTCACTTATATTCATATGATTGATAAAGTAATTTTCTAATGTAAGTAGATAGCTTGTCCCATGTAATAGATCATGCTCAAAGACAGAACCCAAGCTTTCTAAGAAAAAGTCCTTTAGCTGCACTTCATTAATATTCGAATCTAAAAAATGAWAAATGGAGTGATCCGCATAATGAGCCACTGCCCCACGCTCTTCGAAGCGGTGCATAAGACGGAGAGCTTCATGTGCCTCTGCAAAGCTTTTATGGACAAAACGTATATGTTTATATTCTTTGCCAATCCCCATTAAGAAAGAGCTTTGCGTATGTTGCTGTACTAATAATTGGAGAATGTTTTCTGCGTATTGCTTTGTTTCATTGATCGTGAAATCTTGTTTGCTGTCTTGCTGTCCAACTAATATAATGATTTGATTGTTGCGATAAAGGCATGTAATTTCCCCATTAATTGTGCTAGAGTGCTCATAAATTAAATTCATACATTTTTTTGCAATATTATCGGTTTCGTATTTTCTAGAAATTAAATCATKCTGGTTTTGCAAATTTTCATGGCTAATAGAGATGACGATGCAATAATATTTATGGTTGATCTTTAAGCCGTGGAGATCGCATAGTGTTTGTAGCGTTTCAAGCGAAGTGATTTTTCCAGTCAATAAATCATCAAAAAACTCTTGTTTAATCTTTAGACGTACACCCTCAATTTCCTTCTGTTTTATCCTTTCTAGTGCCACAATCGTGGAGGCTTGCTCTAAAACGATGAAATCAAACTCATTCAGATCCCGTACAGTTTGCCAAATGACAATATAGCCATAAATATAGTTGGCTACTGCAACAGGAAGAATTCTACATTTTATGGCTAGATCTTCTAATTGATAGATTCGTGTAATGGATTTTTGCATTTCATTGAGATCATTCGGAATGGTATTTATAAAATCCTTTGAAAATGTTGGACGATTCTTCTTTAAATTAATGCCATAGGCAAGGGGCACAGGATTCGTATCAAGATCTGTATAATGCAGTAAATTCCAGTCATTATCTAAAAAAATAATCGGGTTATTAATTGTTTCAGCTAACTTAGAGGAAATAGATTCGATGCCTCCTCCTTCAAGCGCCACCTTAAATAGCGTATTGTGCATGTCCAAAGATTTTCTATTTAATAGATCATAACGGCCGGATGCCTTTTCATTGATAATCGAGATGACCTTGGAAAGGGTGTAATTATAAGGTAACTCTAATAACGGCAATCCATGCTGATTGGCAATATCGATCATGTTTTGAGGCGTCTTTTGTAAATAGCGTCTCATTTTAATAACAAGGCCTGCACAATTGATTTTAGAGATTTCTTGGATAATTTTATTTTGTAAGGCTTCGTCATCTTGGAAGATGTAACCAGTCGTTAACAGTAATTCATTCGGTGTCAGCCAATCAAATGCATCGGGATTTTCGATAATATTCACAAGTGCAATTTCATTGTGAATTCCTTGCTCTCCAGCAACAATTTTAATTCCTTCAAGTGCCTTTATCTCTAATATATCTTTAATTGTTAGCAAATGATTTCACTCCTTCGCCATAATCTTATCACAAAACATTGTACATATTGCCTAAATGATCTTCATTCTTTTTGGTTTTGCTAAACAATGATATCTACGGCATAAGAGAATAAAATAAAGCTTGTAAGACGGAAATGTGAAAGTAGTAACATTCTCGCGGTTTATTTCTTTTTAGTTGAAATGAACAATAGGTCAGAGAAATGGAGGAATGAAATTGGTAGATATGAATGTGGTCTCAGAATTTTTAACTGCAGCTGAAGCAGGTGATAATAACGCTCTGAAAGGTTATTTACAACAAGGTGTGGATATTAATTCTCAAAATAAGCGCAAACGTACAGCAATTTTACTTGCTGCGATGAATGATCAATTAGAAACAGTAAAATTTTTAATTCAGGAAGGGGCAGATATTGACCTTCAAGATCAAATTTGTTTAAACCCATTTTTGTATGGATGTATAAATGGAAAGTTAGAGCTTGTGAAAATAATGCTACAAGCAAACACAGATTTAGAGCGTTTAACACGCTTTGGCGGTGTAGGGATTCATCCAGCAAGTGAGAAGGGCTTTGTTGAGGTAGTTCGTGAACTTGTAACGACTACAGACATCAATGTCAACCATACAAATATTTGTGGATGGACACCATTGATTGAAGCCATTCTCCTCAATGATGGGGGAGAAAAGCAACAAGAAATAGTTCGTCTATTAGTAGAACATGGAGCAGATACACAATTAGTGGATCAATATGGTGTGACACCATTAACAATGGCTAAAGAAAAAGGATTTACTGAAATTGAAAAAATTCTACTAGAAGCAGGAGCGAAATAGTAGTACTCCTACGACATAAAGAGGTGTACATATGATACATGCCAAATTAGGTGATGATTATTTCCTGCAGCAAATAGTGGCGACGTTTACGGGAACGGTTCATAGCGTGTTTAAACATGCCTTAAATATACGGAGTGATGGTAATGATGAAATTTTTACACTTGCTACGAAGGCAATGGATCGGGCACCCAATACACTTGTCATTGATCTTGATACATTGGATCACCTGGGCATTCAGCAACATGACAGGGTATCGGTTCGCMATAATCAACTATTAATAGAAGAAAAATTAATAATAGCGATCCCAACCGCCTCTCGTTGGCAATGTCAGCTACCTATTTATCCAGCAAATTGTACACGCTTAAAAATGAATATGATCCGTGTAAAACAATTCATTGATTTACATGGGAAAGGCGGCGGCATAAAACGTAATGATTCTCCCGTCAGTGAATTTGAAGCGGAGACATCGAGATTATTACAGCAGCGTACAACTTTACTTTATGAGGAAATATTGAATCAACGTTTGGATCGTTTTCAGGCATATGCTGCTGATTTAGTAGGCTTGGGGCCAGGGCTAACACCATCAGGGGATGATTTTTTAGTAGGCTTATTTGCTATCATTCACTTACAAAATAGCCCGTGTTCTATGTATAAACCTTTGTGTGAAAGCGTCATCAAAGTGATTCAGCCTTTGACCAACGAGATTAGCTTTACAACATTGAAGAAGGCAGCATATGGACAAGTAAGGGAGTCCATCTGTTCATTCATACACGCCATTTTATATGGCACAGAAGTGGAATCCATTGAGGCTCTGAGAAAGGTGCTTGCTATTGGCTCTTCCTCAGGAACAGATATTGCCTTAGGGCTGATAAGTGGCTTAGAAGCCAATATAAAATTAGGAGGATAATGATGAGTATTAAAGTCGTAATTAAGCGCAACACATATTTTGATTCAGTGTCATTGATGTCACTATCTACAAAAGCGAATCAAATTGAAGGCGTCGAGCAAGCATTTATTGGTATGGGTACGGAGATGAACAAAGGAGTCATTCGTAACGTTGGTTTGATGACGCCAGAAGTGGAGGAAGCAACAGCAGGGGACTTAATGATTATTGTTAAAACTGCTAATGCGGATCAAACAGAAAGCGCTTACCTAGCAGTGGAAGAATTACTAACAAATAAAGATAAAGCACAAGCAAAAAGTGATATTAAATATGCAACGATTGATTCAGCTGCACAAGGAATTCCTGATGCAAACTTTGCGGTCATTTCTGTCAATGGGGCATTTGCTGTTCGCGAAGCACGCAAAGCACTTGAAAATGATCTACACGTGATGCTGTTCAGTGATAATGTAAGCGTTGAAGACGAAGTAGAATTAAAAACTTTAGCACATGAAAAAGGCTTATTAATGATGGGACCAGACTGTGGTACCGCTATTATTGGTAATACAGGACTTTGCTTTGCAAACGCTGTAAGAAAAGGCAATATCGGTATCGTAGCGGCATCTGGTACAGGTAGCCAAGAAGTAAGTGTTCGCATTCATGACTTCGGTGGTGGTATCACACAACTGATCGGTACTGGCGGAAGAGATTTAAGTAAAGAAGTGGGCGGTATGATGATGCTTGATGGAATCAAAGCACTAGAAGCCGATGAAGCCACTAAAGTGATTGTACTTGTATCGAAGCCACCTGAAGCAAGTGTTGAGAAAAAAGTACTCGCACAAATTAAAGAATGCAGCAAACCGGTAGTGGTTTATTTTATAGGTGGTAATGAAGAGGCTGTAGTGGCAGCTGGTGGACAATTTGCTAAAACATCGAAAGAAGCAGCCTTAAAGGCAGTCTTACTAGCAGGTATTGATGAAGCAGGTATTAACAAACGTGCACTTAACATTCCATTAGTTGAAGCGGTTCGTGCAAAATTAGCGCCAGAGCAAAAATACATTCGTGGGTTATTCTGTGGCGGTACGCTTTGTGATGAATCTATGTATCTAGCTATGGAAAAATTAGATAATATTTACAGTAACATCCAAAAGAATCCTGATTTCTTATTGAAAGATATCAATGTGAGTCAGGAACATACATTCATTGACTTCGGTGATGATGATTTTACAAATGGTAAACCACATCCAATGATCGATCCGTCTTCTCGCATAGAGCGCTTCTTACAAGAAGCAAAAGATCCGACAGTTGGTGTCATTGTGATGGACTTCGTATTAGGCTTTGGCTCTCATGAAGACCCAGTAGGTGTTATGCTTCCAGCCATCATTGAAGCTAAACAATTTGCTGAAAAAGAAGGTAGACATTTAGAGATCATTGGGTATGTCCTTGGAACAGACTTAGATACGCCAAACATAGATGAGCAAGTGGAAAAATTAGTCGATGCAGGTGTTACACATGCAAGCAGTAGTACAAATGCAGGATTACTTGCTAGAGAAATGGTGTTGAAAGGAGAAAATCATGAGTAAGATTAATGAACTTTTCACAAGTAAAATTAACGTAATTAACGTAGGTATTGAACTTTTTAAGGATGATATATTAGCACAAAATGCAAGTGCTACACACCTAGAGTGGTCACCACCGGGTGGAGGTAAGCCAGAAATTATTGCAGCACTAAACAAAATCGATAAAGCAGAACTTGCTGAAAAAATCGAAGCAGCAAATCGTCTTGCAGTGGAAAAAATTGTTAACTCTCAACCCGTGTTGATTGGTTTCGATCAAGCCATCAATGTTGTACCTGGCATGACGAAAAAAACAATTTTACACGCAGGACCACCCATTACTTGGGAAGATATGAATGGCCCAATGAAGGGCGCTGTGATGGGTGCTCTTGTATTCGAAGGATTAGCAAAAGATTTAGAAGAAGCAGCAGAGGTAGCGGCGTCTGGAGATATTACATTCTCACCTTGCCATGAGCATAATGCAGTTGGTTCAATGGCTGGGGTAACATCTGCTTCGATGTTTATGCACATCGTTGAAAATAAAACGTATGGCAATATCGCCTATACAAATTTAAGTGAGCAAATGGCAAAAATCTTGCGTATGGGTGCCAACGATGACAGCGTTGTCGAGCGATTAATATGGATGCGTGATGTGTTAGGACCAATTTTACGTGATGCAATGAAATTAAATAAAGACGGCATCGATCTACGATTAATGCTTGCACAAGCGCTCCACATGGGTGACGAATGTCATAACCGTAATAATGCAGGTACAAGCTTATTAATTCAAGCATTGACACCATATATCTTAGAAACAGATTATCCTGTTGAACAAAAGCGAGCAGTATTTGATTTCGTGGCAAGTAGTGATTATTTTTCAGGTCCTACATGGATGGCATGCTGTAAATGTGCATTAGATGCTGCACATGGAATCGAATATAGTACTGTCGTGACAACAATGGCACGTAACGGTGTAGAATTTGGTGTTCGTATTAGTGGCATGCCAGGTAATACATGGTTTACTGGCCCAGCACAAAAAGTAATCGGACCGATGTTTGCTGGCTACAAACCAGAGGATTCAGGTCTTGATATAGGGGATAGTGCTATTACAGAAACTTACGGTATTGGTGGTTTCGCAATGGCTACTGCACCAGCAATCGTTGCTTTAGTAGGTGGAACAGTGGATGAAGCAATTGGTTATTCTCGTAAAATGAAAGAAATTACGACGACAGAAAACCAAAATATTACCATTCCATTATTAAACTTCATGGGAATTCCTACTGGTATTGATATTCGCAAAGTCATCCAATCAGGTATTCTTCCAATTATTAATACAGCTATCGCACATAAAGAGGCTGGAATCGGTATGATTGGTGCTGGTATTACAAATCCTCCAATGGAAGCTTTTGAAAAAGCATTAATTACAATTAGTGAGAAGTGGGCTTAAGCCCACTTCCTATAAGTAGGAGGAGCTTTCTATGGAACACGCAAAAATTGAACAGTCCAATCAAGATTATAGAGCACTTGGCTATTCGGAAGAACTTTTACCAAAAGGTCCTCAGGAAAGAGACTGGGGAATCTTTAACTACATTACCGTGTGGATGGGTGCAGTTCACAATATTATGTCTTATATGACGGTTGCAGNGTTTTTTGTCTTAGGATTATCAGTTAATCAAGTTTTCTTAGCCATTATGCTTTCAGCAGTAATCGTCTCAGCAGGCTATTGCTTAAATGGATATTCCGCCTCTAAATATGGCATTCCGTTTGCCATATTACTAAGAGATTCATTTGGAGTAAAAGGCTCTATTATTCCGGCGTTATGTCGAGGGTTGATTGCTGGGGTTGTATTCTTTGGTACGACGACCGTTGTGGGCGCTCAATCCCTTAATGTATTATTTGCAAGATTTATTCCGAACTATATGTCTATTGGTGGAGATTTCACTATTTTTGGCTTAGATGTTCCGACTATGATTTCTTATATTATTTTATGGGTAATTACAGTTTTACTTTTTTTAGGTGGCATGGATATGCTAACAGTCTTCGGTAAATACTCATCACCGATTGTTTATATTTTCATTATTGGCGCAGCGATTTGGGCAATTAATATTGCTGSAGGAATTGGACCAATTTTAGAATATARGCCKTYKACYWSKAKRKAWAKKCSATTRKTCTTTATTGCWTGTKTTAGCGCATTGGTGTCTAACTGGGCTGGTCCAATTGTAAATATTGCAGATTTTACGCATAGAGCTAAATCGCCAAAAGCAATGATCTATGGCTTATCCATCGGTATGATCGGCTCGTATCTATTATTTGCGATTACTTGTATTAGTTTAATAGCAGGGACAGAAATTGCTTTTGGGCAACCAATTTTTAATATTGTAGATGCTATTGATAAAATTCAAAATCCCTTTTCAGTGATTGTAWKMAKWWKAGCTTTAAATGTAGGCGCAACAGCTTTTGTAGTTTTTGGTAATTTATTACCATCTGGATTACAAATGACAACTTTATTCCCTAAAGTATTTACGGTCAAAACAGCAGGTATTTTAACAGCGATTATTGGCACAGTCATTTTGCCTTGGAAACTAGTATCGAGTACAGAAACGTTATTTTTCTTTTATAGTTTTATAGGCTCTATGTTTGGACCGATTGCAGGTATTATGTTGTCTAGCTTCTTTATCGAGCGTAAAAGACGTTTAGATTTATCTATGATGTATGTGGAAGAAGGTCATAATGGAGCTTATAAATCTGGCTATAACATCGTAGCATGTATCGTTCTATTAATAAGCTTCCTCTTACCAATGTCAGGTGCTTTCCTGAAAAGTGTGCCGTTTTTAGTACAGCTAAATAACTTTGCTTTCTTTAGCGGACTGATCGTGTCATTCATTTTATATACGCTGTTATATAAATTTAATCAGCAAAATGTTCAAAATAGTGTAGAAAAAGAAGTAGGGGTGTAGTTGTGAATAAATTAGTAATTGTAGCAATCGGCGGTAACTCGTTGGTAAAGGATAGTGGAAGTGAATCTATTCAAAGTCAGCAAGAGGCAGTTGCTCAAACTGTCGAGCATATCGCGGATATGATTCAGGAARGTTATAAAGTGGTTGTCACACACGGCAATGGTCCACAAGTTGGTTTCACTTTACAAAGAAGTGAAATTGCTAATGAAGTATCAGGCATGCCAGCAATTCCGTTAGTAAACTGTGTGGCTGACACACAAGGTGGAATTGGCTATTTAATTCAACAAGCATTAATTAACGAACTGACTAAACGTCAAATTAATAAAAAGGTAGTCAGTGTGATTACACAAGTTGAAATCAATGAACATGATCCCAACTTTATTAACCCTACAAAGCCAGTTGGTTCATTCTTTACAAAGGAGCAAGCGGAGGCGATGCTAGTAGAGCATCCAGATTGGAAAATGGTAGAGGATTCTGGCCGTGGCTACCGTCGCGTTGTGCCTTCACCAAAACCAATCGATATCGTGGAAAAAGAGGCGATTAAATCATTAATTGATAATGATTATGTCGTGATCGCTGTAGGCGGTGGTGGAATTCCAGTTGTGAAAAAAGAAAACAATGTCTATGAGGGTGTAGATGCAGTCATTGACAAAGACTTTGCAACAAGTCTATTAGCGGCACAAGTAAATGCGGATTCATTAATTATTACAACGGGTGTTCCGCGTGTGTTTATTAACTTTGGAAAACCTGAACAACAAGCACTTGAAGAAATTACTGTTGAGGAAACAAAGCAGCATGTTCAAGATAATCAGTTCCCGCCAGGAAGTATGCTACCAAAAATCGAAGCAAGCTTAAGCTTCTTAGAAAATGGTGGTCATCGAGTAATTATTACAAACCCTGAAAGTCTGAAAGAAGCGATCAATAATCAGGCTGGTACTCATATTATTAACTAGGAGGAATCACGGTATGGATTATATTCAACTAGCTGTTGACAAAACAAAAGAAGGCATCGATCAAAATATTGGTGGACCATTTGGTGCAACCATTGTAAGAGGTGATGAAATCATCGCTGTTGTTGGCAATACAATGATGCGTGATACAGACATCACTGCACATGCAGAAATAGTAGCCATTCGTGAAGCCTCTAAAAAGCTTGGCACAATGGATTTATCCGATTGTGTCATCTACGCTACTTGCGAACCATGTCCAATGTGTGTGGGCGCTATTATTTGGTCGGGTATTAAAGAAGTTCATTATTGTAATACAGCAGAAGATGCTCATGTACATGGCTTCTCTGATATGCATCTACGTGATTACTTAACGGGTAAAGATAAAAGTGTCCTGAGCATGCAAAAAATTGAAACGACTGAAGAATGTGATGCTTTGTTCCATCATTTCAATGACAAAATGGCTAATAGTAAATAGATTAGAGCAGTCATATACTGCTTAAGTCTTTCCAGTGAATTAGAGTAGGGATCTCGTTATGGAGAATCCCTTTTCTAATTTTCAACCAAAAAGGTGTAAAATAGATACTATACAAGCGTACATTTGGTCTGATTTTCATCTTCGTAATTCTTCAAAAGGAGCTGTTTACATGATCTATAAAGAACGTTATCAACAATTACTAGATAAAATGAATCAATATAATTCAGGCGAAAAAGGGATTACGAGAGTTGCCTATACGAATGAAGAACAGGCTTGTTTACATGCCTTTATTCGTTTATGTAAAGATGAAAATCTTCAAATTCATATTGACCATTGTGGAAATCTTATTGCTCGAAGAGAAGGCAGTGTGCCAGGATTGCAGCCTGTTGTCATGGGATCTCATTTAGATACTGTCTATCAAGGCGGTAAATATGATGGCGTTGTAGGGGTAACCGCTGCCCTAGAGGTCATCAAGCGATTAAACGAGCGATCTATTGTGACAGAGCATCCAATTGAAATTATCGCCTTTGCCTGTGAGGAGTCTTCAAGATTTGGTGTGTCAACAGTAGGCAGTAAAGCAATGGCAGGATTAATTGATAAAGAAAAATATCGCCATTTAGTCGATCGAGATGGTATTACGATGGAGCAGGCTTTTGCTCATTGTGGACTTGATTTTAGTAGTGTTGATCAAGCGACAAGAGTAGAGGAAGGATTCCATGCCTTTTTCGAATTGCATATTGAACAGGGACCACTGCTAATTAACTATGAAAAGAAAATTGGTATTGTCACAGGGGTAGCAGCACCAGTTCGCTTATTAATGAAGTTAAATGGAAAAGCGTCCCATTCAGGCACGACTCCAATGAATATGAGAAAGGACGCTCTTTTAGGAGCATCCGAATTGGCATTAGAATTAGAAAAAGCGGCGATAGCAGAGCAGGAGTTTGGCACTGTGGCAACTGTTGGAATACTAGAGGTTGTGGCAGGCTCGATGAATGTAGTTCCAGGTGAAGTGGAGTTAACTGTAGATATCCGATCATCCTCTGTGGAATCGAGAGAACGTGTGCTTCAGCATTTTTATACGGTTATTGCAAACGTTCAACAAAAGAGGCAGCTTGCGATTGAATACAATGTCATTAGCTCAGAGGATCCTGTCCAGCTTTCTCCAAAGCTAATGCAAGATTTAGAAACAATTTGTGTAGAGAAGAAACTATCCTATCAATATATGCAAAGTGGAGCAGGTCACGATTCTATGAATATGACAAGGCTCGGACCAGTTGGCCTTATTTTTATTCCTTCAGTGGATGGTTTAAGTCACCATCCAGATGAACATACGGAGCTTGAAGATATATTAATAGGAATCGATGTTTTAGAGGCAGTTGTGCTAAGATATGCTTCAGTCAGCTAATTAGCAAGCATCAGTTGAAGACGCTACATGTATGGCAAGTGTCATCCCGTGAAGGCAATACAACAAAGGCTCAAAATCGATTCCATCATTAAAAGACGACCTTCCTTGTTAGAAAGTCGTCTTTTTCATGTGAATATGATGCCTTTGCGGTGGSYTKTGKKWTMMMATWWYWMGWTRWRTMRTRATMAKSWAAAGGACGATGATGATCATGCCAATAATAGCAGTTGTAAAATTGCCTGTGAAAYCTCGAACAAGTCCGACAAAGAAGGGGCCCAATGCAGCAAATACAAAGCCAACTGATTGTGTCATAGCAGCTAAGAAGCTAGCCTCGTGAATATCTTTGGCCTCATCAATTGGTAATGTTAGCCCTAATGAGAAAAGACCACCTGCACCAAGGCCAATCAGAATACTGCTCAGCCAAGGATTATAAGAAAACAGTAGCATCAATAATCCAATTAATTCTAATGATGAACTACCTACTAGCCATACGGCTCGATGCTGAAAACGGTTATTTAATATAGGCACTAAAAATGTAGCTGGCATTTGGGCAATTGTTAATAGTGTCAGCATCATTCCAGCGTCGTGTTTGCTATAGCCTAAATTTTCTGCGATGGGAGGTAACCAAGCCATGATGGTATAAAACATGAAGGCCATTAAACCAAAAAAGCCTGTTAAAAGCCAAGCCTTTTCATTCATTAACATTTGCTTCACACTGTTGCTCTTACTAGGTGAATTTGTGACTGATGCAGTAACTGCTTTTTGTTCAATTGGCTTCCACCAAAAGAATAAAGCGATTAAAGCAAGAATAGCCCAGGAGGCAGAAGAAGCTTGCCATGAATGAAAAAAATTGCTTAGTGGAATAGAAAGCCCAGAGCCAAGTGCAGCTCCTACTACAAGTGCTAGCGAGTAAATCCCCACTACACGGGAAGGGTTCGCAAATTTCTCCTTAATATAGCCCGATAACAGTGGTCCTACGATGGCAATGCCAATGCCTGATAACAAGGCTGTTACTAGCATGACCCAGGCAGTATTAGCAAAATATCTGGTAGCTGTTGCTAGTCCAATAAGAATAAGAGCGTAAGCGATAGTTCGCTCGATGCTCCAACGATTAGCTAGTTTGATTGCGAAAGGTGCAAATAAGCCCATACATAGCACAGCTAAAGAAGTTAGCAAACTAGCAGTAGCTGCGCTCATATGTAAAGTCTGGCGAATAGTTCCTAACAAGGGGGACACCGAAGTAATKACAGGCMGTAAATTAAAAGAAGCTRAAATAATGGCAATAATTGGTACAATTTTGTGTTTTATATTCATTGTCTTTCYTCTCCGTCCTATCAAATAAATAGTAAGCCTAAATTGAAGTCTATCTGAATTAGAATGATTGAACAATACTATTATTACTATTACAATGATAGTTAGAAACTATGATAGGGCGTGGTCTATGTGGAAATACGGCATCTGCATTATTTTATSGCAGTCTATGAGGAGCTACATTTTACAAAAGCTGCTGAGAAACTTGGCATCTCTCAGCCAACGTTAAGCCAGCAAATACGTGTGCTGGAGGATGAGCTAGGAATGCCATTGTTCGATCGTATTGGCAAAAAMATTGTTGTGACTGAGGCAGGCTATCTTTTGTTTAGCTATACAACAGAGGTATTTAATACATTACAAAATGTCAAAGATTCGATTAAAGATTTACAGGGGCTACAAGGGGGACAAATAAGTATTGGCATCATGCCATCTGATCTTGATTATCGGATTATACAGCTTGTTATTGATTTCCATCAAAAATTTCCAAAGGTAAAATTAAAGATACTTGCTTCCATCGATATTATGCGGCAGGTTCTCGAAAATGAAGTGGATATCGGTATTGGGACGAATGTAGAATCAGATGATCGATTGGTCATTATTCCTTTATGTAGAGAGGAATATGTACTGACCGTTTCAAAGGAGCATCCATTGGCACAGCAAACAGTGATCCCAATTGCTGAATTAGAAGGACTTCCTATGGTGATGTATCCAGAAGGTTTTCTTGGTAGAGAGATAGTAGAAGAGGCTGTAAAAAAGCATGGTTTTCACATTCATTCTATTCTTGAAACAAGCTCTGTCACGTCCATTATGAATCTCGTTCGAGCCAATATTGGTGTAACGGTGCAACCCTATCCTTTGCTCCAACAAATGAATGATCCTAGTTTGTGTAGTATACGAATTTCAAATGGTGCTCCAAGCCGAAGCCTATCCATTATTTTCCGCGTAGATCGCTATGTTAGTCAGGCAACTACTGCTATGATTGAGCAAATTAAACATTACTTTAAAAGTAAATAGGGTTAACAAAAAGGAAGATATAAAAATATGTTCCTTTTTTTGGGGAGTTCACATATACTATTTATAAACCGACAGTCAGTCTAATTTGTAGGGCAAGTCCTAGAAGCTTGTGCCTACAATTTTTTAACATATTAAATGACCGACTGTCGGTCTAAAAATAATAAGGGGTGTTTTTTATATGGAAATGCTAGTCAAAGAAAAAGGCTTTTCGAAAGATTTTATCATTATGGTAGCTGGGCAGATTATTTCTATTTTAGGCTCTGCGCTTTTAAGATTTGCTCTTTCACTTTTTGTTTTAGATATAACAGGACGGGCAGATCTTTTTGCTGTGCTTTTCGCTATTTCAAGCCTTCCTGTTTTACTTACACCATTTGGTGGCGCTATAGCAGATCGCTTTAATCGGCGAAATTTAATGGTCCTATTTGATTTTATCAGTAGTGGCATTGTATTGATTTTTTTTATTGTATTACTAACAGACAATCATTCTGTGCTATGGATTGGGTTGGTTATGGTGCTTCTTTCATTCATTAGTGCCATGTACACGCCAGCTGTAATGGCTAGTATTCCGCTATTAGTTAGCGAACAAAAGCTTGAGCAGGCTAATGGGATCGTCAATGGGGTCCAGGCATTAGCAGGAGTGACAGCACCTGTGCTAGGGGGGATACTATATGGAATGCTTGGCCTCAAACTTCTCGTCATAGTAAGTGGTTTATTATTTTTCTTTACGGCTATTGTAGAAATGTTTATGACAATCCCATTTGTGAAACGTAGCTATGATGGTCATTTGATGCCGACCTTAATCAAAGACATGAAAGAAGGCTTTACTTATGTGGTGAAGCAAACTTTTATTTTAAAATGTACGCTACTTGCTGCTTTATTGAATTTACTATTGACTCCACTTTTTATCGTTGGTGTGCCTATTATTCTTCGTGTCACGATGAAAAGTAGTGATACATTGTATGGAATAGGAATGGGGATTATTGATTTTGCGACGATTTTAGGCGCGTTAACGATGGGGTACTTTGCAAAAAAGCTGCGTATTCACACCCTCTATATTTGGGTATTGATGTCAGCCTTTTTGGTAATTCCCDTGGCTATGTCTGTGCTCCCTCGCGCCCTTCAAATTGGCTATTATCCATCGTATAGCTTATTTATTGGTTGTGCTCTTATCATTGCGATGATGATGACGATTATCTCCATTTACGTAATGACCCTTGTGCAAAAAGAAACACCAAATGAACAATTAGGGAAAGTCATGGCAATTATGATGGCAGTATCACAGTGTATGGCACCACTTGGGCAGATGGGGTATGGGTTGCTATTTGAGTTCTTTCAAGCCAACATCTATATACCAGTCTTTATAATCTCTGTGTGTGTATTATTATTAGCTTTCGTAACGAAAAGAATATGGCGATTGGAGGTCAAATAAATTGCTAGAACAAAGAAAACCACCTTTTCATTGGTAGTTTTCTTTGTAAAGCGTACTTTGCTAAAATCTTCGGGTTCTTTGACGAGGCCTATGCCTGCTCGTAGGAGTATTGGTAGGATGGGTTGGAAACAGTAGCGTTGGCATATGTTGTGTATTATCTCCTATATGAATAGTAATGGATTCTTCTTCTTGAGGTGAGACTACCTTTTCTTCCTCAAGTTGTGAGTGTTCTACCTCATTTAATAGTGGTGCTGAAGATTCACTATGATGGGTAGTACTTGTAGGATTTGAAGGATTTGTGGGAGCTGTTGATTCTTGATGTGTTACAGGATGTTCTACTGCTGCATGAGGCTGCTGAACAGCATGGACGTCTTTCATAACGAGAATGGGTCGCATCATATCATGATCCTCATGCTCAAGGAAATGACAATGCCACATATAATTCCCGACATGATCTTTCCAATGCATAATAATTTTTGTCACCTTTCCAGCGTCAGCCTTCACCGTGTCCTTCCAACCTCGCTCATAGTCTCTTGGTTCTTCAGGCGGCCCTGTAAATTGTACGATGCCTTCATTTTGATAGATTTCTAAATCAAACGGCCTTCGTTCCAGAATTTTAAATTGAATGAGGTGCAGGTGAATAGGATGGATAAAGGGTGTAGCATTAATAAAGTTCCAGNTTTCCACACTATCTAAAGAAGGTTTTTCCGTTGCTGGATCATGGTACATACGATCATTTAACAGCAACATAGGTCGACCAAACTCATCGGTAGTCGCCGTCAATGGTAGTTGTCTTTCAATATGGGCATGGTGTGGATGTAGATCCATAGAAACGGCAAGTCTTTCTGGAATCTCACTTGTATCTTCACATTTCAAAGGTAAAGTTACTCGAAACTGCATAATCACGTTTGTATGTTCATCACTGAAATCGGTATCAGTATTAAGTAAGGTAATCTCCTGTCCAGCACAGCTTGAAAAATCGATAATGACATCCGTGCGTTCAGCTGGCAGCAACTCGACAGATTGGATAAGTTGTGGTGCTGATAAGAAACCGCCATCTGTACCAATTTGAAACATTGGTTGATCATTGGAAAGACTGATGACATAGCCTCGTCGATTAGAGCCATTTAGTAAACGAAATCTATATTTACGTGGCTCAACATCTAAAAAAGGCCATAGTTTTCCGTTAACCACTATCGTATTGCCAACAAAGCCTGGTGTGATAGAGGGATGAACAGGCACGGGAAAGGGTGGTTCGTCAGGATAAAACAATGAGCCATCCTCATTAAACGTTTTATCTTGAATTAAAATCGGATATTCATAGTCTCCACATGGTAAATTAGAGCGTTCCTCAAGGGCATCCCTCAGTAAATAAAAGCCTGCTAATCCTGCATATACATTTAAACGTGTTAAAGCCATGGCATGGTCATGATACCACATGGTAGTGCCAGGTTGATGATTCGTATATTCATGTATTTCCTTATTAAACTTTGGACCAGTATGCCGATAGTCTCTTGTGTACCATGCTTCAGGATGGCCATCACTCTGCCAATCCACATTGGCACCATGTAAGTGAGTAACTGTTCTTACTTCTTGTGAATCGTTTGCAGCATGAAGCGTAAAATCTACTGGTAAAAAGTGCTGTAAGGGCAGCTGGTTTTTGTATTTCACATAGATAGTTATATTTTTAGAAGCTTCTATGGTTGGCCCTGGGTAAAGCCCATTGTAGCCCCAAATTAATGAGTTTGGAAAATGCTTATGAAAACGATGCTGGCCCTCCATCATGACCAATTCGTAATAATCATTCTTCTGTTGCCCTCTGCTGTATTTTGGTTTAGCAATCATTGGTTTTGGAAGTTCATCTACAAATTTTGGAATCGTTGCTGGATCAGAAGGGTTAATTTGCATACTCACAACATCACGTCCCTTTTCGATACTAAAAAAGCTAATTAACTCATCATATGGGTAAAAACAACAGGTAACGAGGACAAAAATGGAGAAAAATGTGTAAAGACATAAAAAAATTACCTACATATTATGATGGGATAAGATGATTCACTTTCAAGCAAACAGATGTAAGATTTTAAAACAATCATCACAAAAGATTTTTGCGTTGTAGGTAATAGTTGGTATCATACGAAAAAGGCGGACTAAGTGAATACATATGTCTTATAATTGAGAAAGCACAAAGTAAACTGGATGATATGGGGTATGGAGAAGTGGTGAAACGGTGGAATTAACATTAGAAGAATTAAATAAAACGATAATGGAGATGCGCACAAAGGGGTATTTAACGAAAGCACTAAAGCTTGCTGATCAAGGTCTTTTAGTCGCATTAGAGAGCAATAACTATCCATATGTCATGGATTTGTACTATCAAAAAATATTAGTTCATCATTCTTTAGGTGACACATTAAGCATGGTTAATCTTATTCATGATTATGAGGCCATTTGTCAAAATTATGGTACGACAAAAGATTTAATGCATTATCATTTAGTAATGTCATTAATCTATGATTTAGTTGGCATCCGTGAAAAAACGGTGGAGATGACGAAAAAATCTATCGCCTATGCACAGGAGCTACAAGATCCTGTCATGCTTGTTCGCTGTCATAATAATCTGTGCTATTTAGAGGTAGAGAAGGGCTGTACAAAGGAAGCACTTCAAGCAGGGCTATTAGCTAGAGAATATAATAAATCTCTTGCTAGAACAATGCCTGATCTAGCAAAATTACATGATATTCGTATTAATAATAATTTAGCAGATGTGTATATTTTAGAAGGGGATTTTAAAAAGGGGAAGGCATTGCTGGACAGTACGTTATCCTCTACTATTATTCATCATCATAAACGAGAAAAAGTAGCGGCATTGTTTGGCTACGGTTTTTTATTTGAAAAACAGCAAAAGCTTGAAGAAGCTGTATTTTATTATAAACAAGCCATAGATCTTGCCCGATCTTATGGAGATAAGCCAATTACAAAAAAAGTGATGCGCTTACTGTTAAATGTATTGTATCAATTGGATTGGCGAGATGAAATTTTTGATGTACAGCGTGAATATATTGATCTCTCGGAAAAAATGAGTGTTGCAAATTTATTACAACAAGTAATGAACTTAGAATTTAAGCGTCAAAAGGAAAAGCTTGAGAAAAAAGCACATTATGATCCATTAACAGGCGTTTTAAATCGACATTTTTTAGACTATGAGCTACAGGAATGGCTCAATGCAGCCGAAATAACGCAATCCTATGTATGTATTACGGTTTTGGATGTCGATTATTTTAAACTATTTAACGACACGCATGGTCATTTATTTGGAGATATGATTTTACAGCTTTTAGCTAACAGCTTGAAGGATTTTTTACAGGATGAAGATGTGGAAATTATTCGTTATGGCGGAGATGAATTCATCCTTTGTTTGAGGCATTCTCAGAAGGACTATATCAAAACATTGGTCCATAACACACATGCCTATTTGCTCTCACTAAAGCTCGAACAGGAACAGCAAAGTTATCCCTTAAGGGTCAGTATGGGTGCTTGTGTGAATAATCAGAAAAACTATCAATACAAGGAGCTATTTGAGCAAGCGGATAGCTGTTTATACCAAGCAAAGGCGAATGGCCGTGCTAGCTGTGTGCTATACGAATTATCATAATGACAGGTTCCTATTTACATAGTTAAATAGGAATTTTTCTTGTGATATGACCATGTTTTTTATGCCCAAAACGAGGCTTCTAAGAGGTGAAATGAAATTTACTGTAGTCATTGTTTGAAAACGTTGTTCTAGCAACGTACAATATATGAAATTAAGAAACACGACAGCACAAAATTGTTGTATAATGTTGTGGTATGAGGAAAGAAAGCAGGTTGACAAAATGGAAAGCAAAATGAATGGTTACACAGTTATAGACACACACATGCATCAGCTATGTGTTATGCCAAAACAGCTCGATGTGAAACATAAGGTGAATAGATGAAAAACTGGTTAATTTTCATTTCTGTCTTTATTGTTTCGTTGTCACTTGTCATTAGTATTTTAGTACTCTGGAAAGCCGAGGCTCCGTTCCGTTCAATTGAAGAGCAGGCTGAACAGTTGGCACTCGATGCCAAAGCCCTCGCAATTGTATCGGAGTCCTACACATATAATGGCAAACATTCGTATGTTACTGTGTTCGGGGTAGACGAATACGGTGATAAAAAAGCTGTCTTTGTTCCGACGAATCTAGACGAGGATTCCATTCAGGAAGTGATATTAGAAGATGGTATTACGGAAAAGCAAGCATTATCGGTTTTTAAAAATGAAGGAAATGTACAAAAAGTCCTCCACATGAAATTAGGCTATGAGGAGCCTGGCGCAGTTTGGGAAATTACATATCTGAACGACCACGACCAGCTCAACTATGTCTATATTCTGTTTAAGGATGGCGACTGGTGGAAGCGCATTACGAATTTATAAGAGGAGTAGATCCCGAATGAAAAATTTATTAGCAACACGTGTAAAAACTTTAACACCATCTTCAACATTAGCGATTACTGCAAAAGCAAAAGCATTGAAAGAGCAAGGTATTGATGTGATTGGTCTTGGAGCTGGTGAACCAGACTTTAATACACCTCAAAATATTTTAAATGCTGCCATTGATTCAATGGAGAAAGGGTATACAAAATATACACCTGCTGGCGGACTTCCAGTTCTGAAAAAAGCCATTATTGATAAGCTTCAACGCGACAATAACCTTACCTATCAACCAAATGAAATCATTGTTGGTGTAGGAGCAAAGCATATTTTATACACGCTATTCCAAGTGATTTTAAATGAAGGCGACGAGGTTATTATTCCAATCCCTTATTGGGTGTCTTATCCAGAACAAGTGAAATTAGCTGGCGGCGTACCAGTATATGTTGAAGGTACACGTGAACAAAGCTATAAAATTACAGCGGATCAACTGAGAGCAGCTGTGACAGACAAGACAAAAGCAGTGATTATCAATTCTCCTAGCAACCCATCAGGCATGATTTATTCTCGTGAAGAGCTAGCAGAACTTGCTGCTGTTGCAGAAGAAAAAGATATTTTAATCGTGTCAGATGAAATTTATGAGAAGCTTGTATACAATGGTATTGAGCATTTTTCAATTGCACAACTTTCTGATGCAGTGAAAGCACGTACAATCGTTGTTAATGGTGTGGCAAAATCTCACTCTATGACAGGCTGGCGTATTGGATATGCTGCAGGTGACACAGACATTATTAAAGCAATGACTGACCTTGCATCACACTCAACATCTAATGCGACAACAACAGCACAATATGCAACTGTGGAGGCGTATAATGGCTCTCAGGATGCGGTAGAGGAAATGCGTCAGGCATTTGAATCTCGTCTTGAAAAAATTTACCCACAGTTAAGTGCTATTCCTGGCTTCCATGTATTAAAGCCACAGGGTGCATTCTACCTATTACCAGACGTAGCAGAAGCTATGGCTCACACTGGCTATGATTCAGTAGATGCATTTGCTGCGGATATTTTAACAGAAGCAAACGTAGCAGTGATTCCAGGCTCTGGCTTCGGTACACCAACTACTATGCGATTATCTTATGCTACATCTTTAGACTTATTAGAAGAGGCAGTCCGTCGTATTGATACATTCGTAAAATCAAAATGGCAAGACTAATCCTTCTAGTTAACTTTGGAGGATTTCTATGAAAAAAATTATGATTAAAGATATGCCACAGCATATCGGTGAAACAGTCAAAATTGGCGCTTGGTTAGCCAATAAACGTTCAAGCGGAAAAATCGCGTTCTTACAGCTACGTGATGGCTCTGGCTTTGTACAGGGCGTTGTAGTGAAAGAAGAAGTAGGCGAAGAAATTTTTGCTACGGCAAAAGGGATGACGCAAGAAACTTCTATGTATGTGATTGGTGAGGTGAAAGCTGACGAACGTTCAAGCTTTGGCTGTGAGCTTGCTATCACTGGTATCGAGGTACTACATGCAGCAACAGATTTCCCAATCACACCAAAAGAACATGGTCCAGAATTTTTAATGGATAACCGTCATTTATGGCTGCGCTCTCGTAAACAACATGCCATTATGAAAATTCGTAATGAAATTATTCGCGCTACATACGAATTTTTCAACAACAACGGTTTTACAAAAATGGACCCACCAATTTTAACAGGTTCTGCGCCTGAAGGTACTTCAGAGCTGTTCCATACAAAATATTTCGATGAAGATGCTTATCTATCTCAATCTGGTCAGCTTTACATGGAAGCTGCTGCGATGGCTTTAGGAAAAGTATTCTCATTCGGTCCAACTTTCCGTGCTGAAAAATCTAAGACTCGTCGTCATTTAATCGAGTTTTGGATGATTGAGCCTGAAATGGCATTCGTAGAATTTGAAGAAAATTTAGAAGTACAAGAGCAATATGTAGCGCACATCGTACAATCTGTACTTGCAAACTGCAAATTAGATCTTGAGCGACTTGGCCGTGATACATCAACACTTGAAAACATTAAAGCGCCATTCCCTCGCATTTCTTATGATGATGCGATTAAGCTTTTACACGAACAAGGCTTCGACGATATTGAGTGGGGCGATGATTTTGGTGCGCCACATGAAACAGCGATTGCGAATTCATTTGACAAACCAGTATTTATTACTTGTTACCCAGTAGGCATTAAACCGTTCTATATGCAACCACACCCAGATCGTGATGATGTTGTATTATGTGCAGATTTAATTGCACCAGAGGGTTACGGAGAAATTATTGGTGGTTCAGAGCGAATCCATGACTACGATTTATTAAAATCACGTCTGGAAGAGCATAACCTATCATTAGATGCCTATGCTTGGTATTTAGAGCTTCGCAAACATGGCTCTGTCCCACATTCAGGTTTTGGTCTAGGGTTAGAGCGAACTGTAGCATGGATTTCAGGCACAGAGCATATCCGTGAAACAATTCCATTCCCACGTTTACTAAACCGCTTATATCCATAAGCTAATCAATTTAAAAGTCGCGTAGTGAACTATCTACGCGGCTTTTCTACTTACTTAAAGAAGGAGTCTGGAGAATAATGAACGTAAATAATCATCGACTCCGTACATGGACTGAGCAGAGAATGATTCCCATTCCACAGCTTTTTTTTCAGTTTTATAAGGAGTTAAACATGGAGGATGAAGAAGCACTGATTGTCATGCACTTATTGGCCTTTCATATGGAGGAGAATGACTTCCCAACACCTAATGATCTAAAAAATCGTCTCACAATGTCTGATAATGACATCACATCCCGTTTACAGCGATTAATGCAGAAGGGTTTTCTTGAAATTACACGAGATGTCGACGCGGGTGGCAAGCTATATGAAAAGTATTCCGTATACCCGCTATGGGAGCGCATTTTACAGATGATTGWTATGAAAGAGCAGCAACAAACGGCAGTGACACTTCAGCAAGAAGAAGGGGAGATATTCCGTCTTTTTGAAGAGGAAATGGGGCGTCTTTTATCTCCTTTAGAACTTGAAAAAATTGGATGCTGGCTTGATGAGGACAAGCATAGTCCTGCACTCATCAAAGAGGCGCTAAAGGAGGCTGTCTTTGCTGGGAAATTGAGTATTCGCTATATTGATCGCATTTTATTAGAATGGAAAAAGAAAAATATTACGACACCACAAGCCGCACAAAAGCAAAGTGAACAGTTCCGWGAGAAACAGACAATTAACAGAGCACCAGCTCRAACAATTCAACAAGAAACGCAATCAACGGGTAGAGTTCCTTTTTATAATTGGTTGGAAGAAAGAGAATAGGGGGCATCCAGTTTGTTAACGAAAAAACAGTGGGAGCATTGTCTAGAAGAAATGGATCGAATGTTTCCCGACGCACATTGTGAGCTCGTCCATGATAATGCTTTTGAGCTAACGATTGCCACATTATTATCTGCACAATGTACAGATGTACTAGTCAATAAAGTAACGAAAACCTTATTTCAAAAATATAAAACACCAGAAGATTATTTAGCTGTTTCTATAGAGGAATTGCAACAGGATATWMGCTCTWTTRRMCKTKATCRCAAKAAGGCGAARAMMAWWCAGGCKCKATKKCAACGTKTAMTAGATGAGTACGGTGGCGAMAKCCCWGCAACACGTGAAGYATTGGTGACATTACMAGGTGTAGRWSKRWARAMGRSMWAKGTTGTGCTTKCAGTAGCCTTTGWTATTCCAGSACTTGCAGTGGATACCCAKGTGGAGCRAGTATCMAAAMGCCWAGGGCTCTGTCGATGGAAAGATTCGGTGCTTGAAGTGGAAGAGACGATTATGAAGAAAACGCCAATGGACAAATGGTCAAAAACGCATCACCAATTAATTTTCTTTGGGCGTTATCATTGTAAGGCCCAAAATCCTGGATGTGGTACTTGCCCTTTACTCGACGATTGTCGTGAAGGGCAAAAGCGTTTAAAGAAAGGCATGGTGAAGGAAGCATGAATAGCGAAGCCATTGCAAAAGAAAAAGTAGATGCATGGTTTGCCCAATGGACTTCACTACAAGCCGCTATCCATACAGCACATGATGCAAGAAATGGACTGGCAAAAGGGCTAATGGAAGATGCCATCGAGCTATTTGAACAACTTGTGCAAGCTGCAGGAGATGAAGTGCTACCGATTAATGGGGTTGAGCGATTAGCCTTTATTAAAGCTAAGCCAGGTCAATATGCATGCTATCGTCAACTAGATGAGCTATTTAAAGAAACGAAAAAGCGCACAGCACGACTGCGGATTCAAGCTAGTAAAAGTTAGAGTGGATGGATAGAGTATAAAAAGTGGATAGGACATGTAAAGTGA
The DNA here is from genome assembly GCF_044986265.1 of Lysinibacillus sp. S1. Classification (NCBI taxonomy): domain Bacteria; kingdom Bacillati; phylum Bacillota; class Bacilli; order Caryophanales; family Bacillaceae; genus Lysinibacillus; species Lysinibacillus sp. S1. The sequence goes on along the minus strand of NZ_CP173154.1, from coordinate 1,136,354 downwards.
AGGATAGAACGCGAAAAGTGGCGGATAGACCTTGTAGAGTGAAGGATAGACCGTCAAAACTGACGGATAGCCTCCTCAAAGCCCTTCATCAATAAAAAAACAAAAAACCGAGAAGCAGTGAATGAACTGCTTCTCGGTTTTTTTCTTTATTCTGAGCTTTGGTCTTCTTCATTTGGGTTGGTAGGCTCGGTAGGAGGTGTTGGCTGCTGATTTCCATCATTATTGCCATTGTTTCCACCATTGCCGTTATTTCCATGCCCGTTGCCATTTCCATGCCCGTTATTACCATTATTATTGTTGTTATTACCGTTGTCGCCATTACCATTATTGTTATTACCTTGATCATTATCCTCTTGACCAGGATCAATCGGTAAATCAATATCTGGTTCATCTGGATCTTCCGTTTCCAAATCTTCCTCAGGGGTACTTGTGATCTGGAAGGTAGTTGTCCCAGGCTCACTGCGTGTGCCATCTACAATGGCTACGACAGAGATTGTATAGTTACCATCTTCAAGTGTGTTAGCAACAGTTAAGCCTTTCGTGTCTGCTGTGCCAAGGACAACCGTTTCTCCACCTTCACGTGTGGCAGAAACTTCAAATGAAGYTGGTAATGGTTCATCGGTTTCTGGATTTAGGATGGCATMATGTTCCCAAGAAATATTGATCGACTGTGCTCCTAAATCTAAGTTTGCTGAAACATTATAAGGTGTAGATAGCTCTGGCGCCTCATAGACCTCAGAAACCTCTGTTGGTTCAGTCCCGCGAACGAATAACTCTGTTTGACGTAGTTCGCTAGGTGTATAGTCACTTGCCAATCTTAAAGGATTAGAGCCTACTTCCACCGTTGCTTCTACAACAGTACTTGGCTTTTTAAAGCTAGCTGTCTCAACATTCGCTGAAATTTCTTGCATAATCGTCTTAAATAAGTTTTGTGGTAATCGACGTTCTTCCCACGTTGTAATTGGATCAAAGTGTTTTTCATAGCCACTCCATATAGCGATGGAATAGTTAGTTGTGTAACCAGCAAACCATGAATCTGGCACACTTGTATTCGGTAAATTATATTTGTTAAAGTCTTCTGCTGAATAGTTAGTTGTACCTGTTTTACCTGCGATATCTAAGCCAGGCACATTGGCTGCAGTTCCTGAGGCATCAGGCTTATTGCCGACTACATCACGTAGCATGTCTGTTACCATGTAAGCCGTATAATCATTCATAGCCACTTTAGACTCAGGTGTATAGTTTTTAGACGTTTTACCATCACGATAAACAATTTTTGTAATCGAATGTGGATCTGTATAGACCCCGTTATTACCGAAAGCAGCATAGGAAGCTGCCATTTGAATAGGAGAGATAGTAATAGCACCGCCACCAATTGCATCGGACTCATAGAGATTTTCTGTTTCAATTCCTAAACGTCCAACAAATTCCTTGGCTTTTTCAGTGCCAACCTCCTGTAATGCTTTGACAGCAGGAACGTTCCGTGAAGCATATAATGCTTTACGTGCAGTCATGGCACCCATHTATCTGCCATCCCAGTTTGTGATTGTTTGCTTTGTACCTGTATAGTTCATTGGTTCGTCKACAAGTRTTTGACCTGTAGACCATTTTAAATATTCAATTGCTGGCCCATAGTCGACTAACGGTTTCATTGTGGAACCTGGTTGATTATTTGTTAAGTCCTCGGCATAATTCCAGCCACGTTCTGCACCATATTTACGACCGCCACCAACGGCTTGAATGGCACCTGTTTTTGTATCAACGACCGCCACACCTGACTGAATATCTTCAGTTGGGAAATTACTATCATCATTCATCAMATTWTCTACARCTTRTTRAGCATTTGGATMAMGCRYCRTATAGACTTTGATTCCTTCTGCCATTGCCGAACCGTCACCATTATTTTCTAATTCATTAATAACAATATCCAGGAAGGCATCATATTTGGAACCTGCAAATGATTGACGTGTTGCATCATCCGCTAAACCTGATTGAACTTCTGCTTTTTTGGCTTCTTCCATTTCGGCTTTAGAAATTTTTCCGTGTTGATACATTAATCCTAAAACGGTATTACGTCGTTTTTTTGCAAGCTCAGGGTTTTTTAATGGATTATACGCATTTGGTCGTTGCACTAACCCTGCTAATAGTGCTTCTTCATCTAATGTTAAATCTTTTAATTCTTTACCATAGAAGTATTGTGCGGCTGTGCCGAAGCCATAGATACGACCTGACATAAGCATTTTGTTGAAATACATTTCAAAAATTTCTTCTTTTGTATACTTACGTTCTAATTGGAAGGCAAGCCAAGCTTCCTGTGCTTTACGCTTTAATTTCTTCTCGTTTTGTAAAAATGAGTTTTTGACTACTTGCTGTGTTAAAGTCGATGCACCTTGCGCACCAAAGCCATCACGGAAGTTTGCAAGGATTGCCCCGCCTAGACGATAAAAATCCATACCATGATGCTCAAAAAAGCGTACATCTTCTGTAGCCAGAATAGCATTGATCATATCTKCAGGTATATCTTCATATTTTATATATTTACGGTTTTCAGCACCTATTGTTGCAAATAAATCACCGTTTTTATCGTAGAACTCTGAAGAAACAGGATCTTTTAGTAATTCTTCATCGAGCTCTGGAGCCGTGCTTGCATAGAAGGCAAATAATGCACCTCCTCCAATTAAGCCTGCTACACCGATTGCTAAGACTGTTAAGAWAWTGCGTTTAAWCYWTGWCTTWGYGGMTGAGGCTGGTTTTTTTTTTTTATTTTTATTTTTTTCAGCGWGAGCTTTTTGATGCTCTCCACGTGTTCGACGACGTTCAGTCATTCTTATTTCTCCTCACTTTCAGACCCGTAGCATTTTGCATCAATCAATTGTTGGATGWTGGGTAAATAATCGATRCGCGGATAATAGCTCGTAGGAATTTCATATGCCTCTTCTTCGATGATCGAAAAGGGTATCGATTTACGATTGCCATTTTCCATTGCTTGCCAGGCCTTTTGTAAAACTTTGTATGGCACAATAAAATATCGTTCAAAAGCCGAAAAACGAACGATAATAAAAGCCACACCATTTTGTTCCGTCACTTGCTGCATATGTGTCATTTGATGCTCATGAATATTTTTTAAGGGGAAACTTGTTTTGGAAGCCGTTTCCTTTGCATCAAAATCTATATAATGCCCATTCCAAACACCATTGTAGTCGGTTGTAGAGGGTGTTCGAAAATAAGCTTCACGAATGACAGCAGCACTTCGTGAAGGGTACTCTACTTTGACGATTTGCACAGGAACAGGTTTCTTATGAATGATAGCAAGTCGCCTTTTTATATAATAGTCGTTTGCTTCATTAATTTCATCTTCTAGCGTCTTCCCACGATTACTAAAAGATAAATCTTTGCTCTTGCTCTTTTTTTCTGTTTTCTGTACAGAAGCATTTGGGGTATACAATTTCCCGTTTGGATAACGAATTGTCATTAAACTCACCCTTTACCTTACTGCTTTTCTATCCACTAGTTTACCATGTTTTAATAGCTGTTCTCTACCTCCATCATTCATGAAATTGTTACTAGAATAGTAGAAAACAAATGGTACGTATGAATAATTTGCGTCGAAAAATCGTCAGCTTTATTATTACTAGAATCGTCAAAATAACTGATAAATTTAAATAGGTCATTGGGATGAAAATATACTCACACAGCAACCTTTCATTCATGACGATTTTTTTGGTCAGAGGTTCACTATTAAAATTTTATCGAAAATCTTCTTCTTTCAGCTAACTTACGCTTATTTTGTCACGCCTGAAGGTAATTCTATACATACGAGGAATACTAAAGTAAAGCAAAGGAGGCGTTATTTTGAACAAGTTAGAACAATTAGTTGCGCAGTTAGATCTGGTCAATCAATTACTTTTCACGAGAGTGTCATTGGAAAACAATGCTCATAGTTTGCATTTTTTTATGCAACTTAAAGCGGTTAGCCAGAAAGTAAGCTTAGCAGAAAAGAACTGGCAAGTAAAGAATGCTTGTTCGCCTATTAGTAGTGAAAAATCATAGACTTTGGTACACTTATCTTATAAGCAATTGAACTAACGCAATAGCATGAAGATTGATACATTATTTTCCATGAAGGTGTGGTAAATAGGTGTCATAAACAGTGATATTTCCATAGCTGACGAGCTGAACAAAACATACTCAGCATGTATATGCCGTCACTCCGAAATATATTTGCTATGTATAATTGTTGAGAGATGAGGTGCAAAATTGTTAGTTATCCAGCAAACATCCAAATTAATAGATGAATGTGATCAGTGCGTTTCACGTTTTTGGCAAATGCGTGAGGAAGATCGAACACCTGATTTTTTTCAAGAGGTAAAGCCACATGCAGATGAAATTCATCAACTTTTAAAGGTATGGCAGCAAGAAGCCAATAAATGGATTCAAAAAAATCGACCAAAATATATGCATACGCAACAAATTGCTTCAGTCGTTGAATCGATGGASCAATTKGTTGTGCAATCTTTTTATAAAGAAACAAGTAAAAAACGTTTTTTAGATGCCATACATTCTACTTCCTATACTTTGAAAATATTTGAACGATTAGTTAAGGAGGGAGAAAAGGATGCTATCGAAGAAACGAACGATTAGCGAGCTTTTACATGAGTGGAGATATGATGAAGAACTTAAAGAGCGTATCCTGCACTGGCAAACATTAGAAGGGCGTCCAGCGAACTATGCACCATTTCCTAGGAATTTACATCCTTCTTTAGTGAAAGCCTTACAGACAAGAGGGATTGAGCAGCTTTATACACATCAGCGAGAGGCATTTGATTTGGCACAGAGTGGTACATCTTTTACAGCGGTTACGCCAACTGCTTCAGGTAAATCCTATTGCTATCATCTGCCAGTGCTACAAAAAATAATGGAGGATAAAAATGCACGTGCCATTTATTTATTTCCAACAAAGGCACTGGCACAGGACCAGAAAAATGATTTGAATGAGCTCATTGAGCAAAGCGGTGAGGAGATTTTAAGCTATACCTATGATGGAGATACGGCTCCAGGCATTCGCCAAAAGGTTCGTAAGGCAGGGCATATCGTGATGACGAATCCTGATATGCTTCATTCGGGGATTTTGCCGCATCATACAAAATGGGTTTCACTTTTTGAGAATCTACAATATATTGTGATTGATGAATTGCATACATACAAAGGTGTGTTTGGTTCCCATGTGGCGCATGTTATTCGGAGATTAAAAAGAATTTGTGAATTTTATGGGAGTAAACCAGTGTTTATTTGTACATCGGCTACCATAAAAAATCCTAAAGAGCTTGCTGAGCTGCTAACGAATGAATCACACATGCTCATTGCTGATTCGGGTGCTCCAGTTGGTAAGAAAACCTTTCTTTTTTACAATCCGCCGATTATTCATAAAACATTTGGCGTGCGTAGAAGTGCTGTATTAGAGGTAAGTGATTTAGCTAAGAGGTTGTACACGGCTGGCATTCAATCCATTATTTTTGCCAAAAGTAGGGTACGAGTAGAAATGATTGTAACCTATTTAAAGGAACTTACACGTAATAAGCTGCTCGATGAATCTGTACGTGGCTATCGAGGTGGGTATCTGCCATCTGAACGACGTGTCATCGAAAAAGGCTTACGTGATGGAACAATCCAAACAGTAGTTAGCACCAATGCATTAGAATTAGGTGTCGATATCGGTCAATTACAAGCATGTATTATGACAGGTTACCCAGGAAATATTGCGAGTGCTTGGCAGCAAGCAGGACGTGCAGGGAGACGTCAGGATGAGGCATTGATTATTTATGTTGCGCAATCTTCCGCATTGGACCAGTATGTAGTCAATCATCCACTATTTTTACTAGGCAGTACACCAGAGGAAGCACGTATTTATCCAGAAAATATGCTGATTTTAATGGATCATTTGAAATGTGCTGCCTTCGAGCTACCTTTTTCAACAGGCGATACGTATGGAGAATATGACATACAAGAATTGCTGGAGTATTTAGCAGAAGAAGGGGTAGTTTTTAAGACGAGTGATAAATGGCATTGGATGAGTGATCGTTTCCCGGCGCATGATATTAGCTTACGTTCAGCGTCACAAGAAAATGTAGTCATTATTGATCTTACCATTCCTGCACAGACAAAGGTTATTGGTGAAATGGATCGTCATAGTGCCATGACACTCTTGCATGAAGAAGCCATTTACTTGCACCAAGGCATTCAGTTCCAAGTAGAGAAGCTTGACTGGGAAGAAAAGAAAGCCTACGTACGTGAAGTAGATGTTGATTACTATACAGATGCCAATCTAGCAGTTGAAATGAAAGTTTTAGAGGAAGATCGTAACTGTTCATATGCAGGTGGAACAATCTGCTTTGGCGATGTTGGCTTAATTGCACAAGCAACGATTTTCAAGAAAATACGCTTCGGCACACATGACAATATTGGCTCAGGACCTATACATTTACCACCTGATGAGATGCATACAAGTGCTTCGTGGCTATCGTTTACAGCACCAGATAAATGGACAGAGGAAGAGCTAACAGATGCTATGACTGGGGTAGCCTACGCGATGAATGCCTTCATTCCTTTGTTTATTCAATGTGATAGTAGCGATGTAGCCGTTGTACCACAGGTGAAGGCCACACATAATGAGCGGCCAACGTTTTTTGTCTATGATAAGTATCCTGGTGGCATCGGCTTAAGTGAAAAGGTATATGAACTATGGGAAGAGCTAATCATGAAAACATATGAGCATGTTACAAATTGTGCATGTGAATCGGGCTGTCCTTCCTGTATTGGGGCACAAGAATCATTGCTCCAAACAAAAGGAAAGGTAGCTAAATTACTGCAACAATTAATGGTATAGTAAACAGAGGGTGAGGAACGCCAATATGTTCTTTCACCCTCTTGTTTGTATTCATGGTAAATCGATTTTCCTCGAAGAATATTTTGAATGAGGTTAACAATCATGTTACTCTTGCAAGAGAGATGTCTTATACAATAAGCAGAAAATGAGTGAAATTCATGTCTTACGAAAATAAAATATTACAAATGAAAAAAATGCTGGGAAAAAAACCGATGTCCGCTAAAAAGGTTGAAGAACCAGCGTTCCAAAAGCCTGCTAGGCCAAGCTATACAGAGCAATGGAAACAGGCGGGACTAACGGTTGTTGAAAATGATTTCGGCATCGTATTTAAGCGTCAAGTAAGCTATCCGTTTAGCTATCAGCATGGACATTATCAACTGCAATCATTCTTTGAAGCCCTGAAAAAATGGCAAGATGCTGAGTTTGATCATCCTTATGCGCTAGATATGGAAGAGTCCGTCTTATTTTTTGACACGGAAACAACAGGTTTAAAGGGTGTTGGGACCCATATTTTTTTGCTTGGATTTTTAGAAGTAGCTGAAGAATCCTTTATCCTCACACAATATATTATGGCAGATCCTGCACATGAAGCAGCCTTCTTATTTGAATCCAAGCTTTGGCAAAAGTCAGCTACTGTGATTACCTATAATGGGAAAAGCTTTGATTGGCCACAGCTTGAAACACGATGGACATTGCATCAAAAAACCTTACCAAAATTACGCTCTCAGCGACAGATCGATTTGTTGCATAGTTCGAAGCGTTTATGGAAAAATGATATGGAGCGCTTAAAATTAAAATCTGTCGAGGAAGAAAAGCTTGGTTTTTCGCGTAAAGGGGATATTCCAGGCCATCTCGCACCTATTATTTATTTGGATGCAGTAAAAAGTGGCATTCCAGATGCTCTTATAAAGGTTTTGCATCATAATGAGTGGGATTTACTATCACTTATCACACTGTATAGTCATTCTACGTATTTATTGTTCGAGCAGGACCATGAAGAATCAGCAAAAACTTTCACCAACATTGGGAAATGGTATGGTGATTTAAGAGAAAGCACACAAAGTGTGAGGATTTTAGAAAAGGTGACATCAAAATTTGATGCGCTAGAAGCGGGCCATGCTCAATATTATTTAGCTTTACAGCACAAGAAGAATAAACGCTATAGTGAAGCTATTGACTCATTCGTGGCCTCCCTTCATTTTGTTGAAGCAAGAACAAAGTTACATGCCCTTGAGCAGCTAGCCATACTTTATGAGCACCAAATGAAGGATTATGAGCAGGCCCTTTATTATACGCAAGAAGGCATACGTCTCATTCGAAATAATGGGCAATGGAGAGCAGAACAAAAACAAAAATGGGAAATTTCTTGGGAAAAGAGACTACACAGATTAGGAAATAAGAAATAAATTCGTGGGTAAGCGCGTGAAACGACAAGTTTAGCCTTACAATTAGTATTTTCAGACGATATAATGTGATGAAGTATGCTATAATGTATTCGTGTATGTAGTGTGAGGAAGGGCGATGTGAATGGACATTAAATTAACGTCAAAAATGATCCTTGAAAAGGAATTTAAAAAGAACTTTAAAGGCTACAATGTAGAAGAAGTAGATTCTTTTCTTGATGAAATTATTCAAGACTATGAAACGTTTGAAAAAGTGGTGGCCCAACTACGTGAAGAAAATAGACAGTTAAAAGAAGAAATTGAAAGCACACCTAAGAGACAACCGGTTGCTTCAGCGGCAGCTGGTACAACGAATTTTGATATTTTAAAACGTCTTTCTAATTTAGAAAAACATGTATTTGGTAGCAAGCTGTACGAATAAATTTAGTCAATTATATTGTATTTAACATAAAACTCTAGTATAATCTTTCGTATCATCACGAAATTCTGGTAATCGCTGCGGCGCTAGACGTCGTAGAGGAAAGTCCATGCTCGCACGGTTCTGAGATGACCGTAGTGTTCGTGCTTACTGAAAAAATAAGGTAAGGCAGCTATTAAGGCTGACGGCGGAAGGAAAACCTAAGTCCTCTGGATATGGTTGACACTTCCTGAAAGTGCCACAGTGACGAAGCTTGCTTGGAAACTTGCAAGGTGGAACGAGGTAAACCCCACGAGTGAGAAACCCAAATTATGGTAGGGGCACTCTCTAGAAGGAATTGAACGGATAGAGGGACAGAGTTTGCTCTGTAGATAGATGATTACCACCTGATCGTACGAGGCGCAAGCTGTTTGAGTACTCGGGAACAAAACATGGCTTATGGAATTTTTTGATGCTTATCTACGAAATAACAAGCGCTCTCCAATTCGGTGGAGAGCTTTTATTTTGAATTCATGAGGAAAAAGTAACCTTGTTAATCAAGTCTTGGTATGCGCTATACGTTTGAGAAGTATCGCTACCGCTTCTAAGTCACAACATCTGAAAACGGTTATAGCATCAATGTGATGTATTGATCTTGACTGCTCACATACTTGTATTGTAAGCAAACGCCAGGTATAACAACCACCTCTATAAATGGTTTATCAGTTTAGGTGTATGGTTACCTGTTTATCAAGAGAATGCCTTCGGCGATTGTCATAGATTTACTTGAGGCGCTTTTCGAGCAAATTCGAAAAATCTGGACGCATTCATTGCACGAAAGAGAAGCGTCAGTGACAATTACACCGAGCGTAATAGATTACATAGTGGTTGGCCTGACGTAAATGCCCTTCTGAGAGGGAGTATAGAGAGATAGGATGGAGCGGAAACATGAACGGAGTAAACAATTGGGAAAGTACGGATAAACTGAAACTGATATCTAAATATCCGACTTCCTTAATACTTAAAATCTTCGAAAATGTATCTGAAGGTATCATGATTACTGATGAATACAAAAAAATAGTAATGGTTAATCCTGCCTTTGAATTTGTGACAGGCTATACATGTGATGATGTGGTTGGAAAAACGCCAGCCGTTTTACAATCTGGTGTACATGAATTGCCGTTCTATTTAGAGATGTGGGAGCAGATACGACAAGAAGGCATTTGGCAAGGTGAGATATGGAATCGTCGTAAAACTGGAGACGTATATCCTGAATGGTTAACAATTGTTTGTGTAACCAACGATGAGGGTGAGGTTACAAATTACTGTGGTATTTTCACAGATTTGTCTGAAAGAAAAATAGTAGAAAATGAATTAGAAAAGCGTTTGCTCACGGATTCATTAACAGATGTATCCAATCGTTTTGCCTATATCGAAAGAATGGATAATCTCTTGGAATCGACTTCTGCTATTTCTCATTCAGTGCAGCATGCGATCTATTTCTTAGATTTGGATCGATTTAAGCAAATTAATGATACATTAGGCCATGCTGTTGGAGATTCAATTTTAATAGAAGTAGCAAATCGACTAAAAAAATTACTGAAAAATAAAGATATTATTGCAAGATATGGCGGAGATGAATTCGTCATTACATTAACCAATGTGAAAAATGTGAAAGAGGCTGCAAAATTTGCTGAACAAATTATTAGTAGTATTGAACAGCCAATGATGATAAATGATCAGGAAGTTTTTATTTCTACAAGTATTGGTATTAGCGTTTATCCAGTTGATAGTAAAAACACAGAAGAACTGATCAATTGTGCAGATAGAGCGATGACTTATTCAAAAAAGAATGAATTAAACGGCTATTCCTTCTATTTTGATGAACTGCAAACCGACGCACAACGAGTGCTATTGCTAGATTCTGAGTTAAGAAGAGCAATAGAAAACCGTGAATTTGAGCTACATTTTCAGCCAAAGATTTCTATGGAAAATGAGCAGATTCAAGGTTTAGAAGCACTAGTCCGCTGGAATAGCGAGAGGCTAGGCTTTGTTTCGCCTGCTGAGTTTATCACTTATGCAGAGGATACAGGTCTAATCATTCCATTAAGTGAGCTTATTATCGAAAAAGCATGTGAGGCAGTCATTCAAATGCAACAATATGGTTGGAAAACACCTGTCGCCATTAATATCTCGAGCATTCACTTTAAACAGCAGAATTTTTTGGAGTCGATACAAACAATATTAGAGCGCTATAATATGCCAGCTAACAATTTTGAAATAGAAGTGACAGAGCGAACGGTGATGAACAGTGCCAATGAGACAGTTAGTAAATTGGTTCGTTTAAAACAATTAGGCTTTAAAATCTCAATCGATGATTTTGGGACTGGCTATTCATCCTTAAGCTATTTGGTTCGCTTCCCATTAGATTGTTTAAAAATTGATCGTAGCTTTATCCAGCATATTGGATCACTCGATGAAAAACAGGCAGTTGTAGATGCGATTATTCAAATGTCCCATCGCTTAAAAATGAAAGTTGTTGCTGAAGGTGTAGAACAAGCACAACAAGTGGATATACTACGTAAAATGAACTGTGATATTATCCAAGGCTATTATTACAGCAAACCACTCCCGTTAAACGAATTGATGGAGTTTATGGAGTATTGGGAAATTGAGCATCAAGGAAGGAAATAATCTATGGCAAACTATCAATTAGTAGCTACGTCAGCAATGGGCTTAGAAGCTATTGTGGCACAAGAAGTAAAAGCACTTGGCTATGAAACAACCGTTGACAATGGCAAAGTATATTTTGAAGGCGATGAAACAGCGATTGCGCGTACCAATCTATGGCTACGTGTAGCGGATCGTGTAAAGATTGTTGTTGGGCAATTCCCAGCAAAATCGTTCGAACAATTATTTGAAAGTGTAAAGGCACTCCCTTGGGAGAAGTATTTACCAGTGGACGCTGCTTTTCCTGTTTCAGGAAAGTCCGTAAAATCGAAATTATTTAGTGTACCTGATTGTCAAGCCATTACCAAAAAAGCAATCGTTGAGCGAATGAAACAGCATTATAAGCGACTTGGCTTTTTAGATGAATCTGGAGCGACTTACAAAATTGAGGTTTCAATTTTAAAAGATGTGGCGACACTAACGATTGATACATCTGGTGCTGGCCTACATAAGCGTGGCTATCGTCAGGCTCAAGGTGAGGCACCATTAAAAGAAACATTAGCAGCTGCACTTGTACAAATTTCAAAATGGAATCCAAATCGCCCGTTTGTTGACCCATTCTGTGGCTCTGGTACTATTGCATTGGAAGCGGCGATGTTTGGACAAAATATAGCGCCAGGCTATAACCGAGAATTTATTTCTGAGGAATGGCCATGGATGAAAGCTGCAATCTGGGATGCGGTTCGTGATGAAGCAGATAGTTTAGCGAACTATGATCAGCCGTTGGAAATTATTGGTTCCGATATTGATCACCGCATGGTCAGCATTGCGCAAGAAAACGCAATGGAAGCAGGCTTTGGAGAGTTAATCACGTTTAAGCAAATGCAAGCACGTGATTTTACAACACAGTTAACGGATGGTGTCATGATTGGGAACCCGCCGTACGGAGAGCGTATTGGTGATGTGGAAGTCGTGGAACAGGTGATTCGCGATGTTGGGAAGGTCATGAAAAACTATCCAACTTGGTCTGTATATATGCTATCCTCCATGAAGAATTTTGAAGAATTATATGGACGCCAAGCGACGAAAAAACGTAAATTATTTAATGGTTTTATTGAAACAAATTATTATCAGTTCTGGGGTCAAAAGTCTAAAAGAGATTAACGAATAGTAACGGAAGATAAGATTTTTTCTTATCTTCCGTTTCGTCGCGTATAATAGCACCAGATAGTTAGAGGGGGAACATTAATTGCGTAAATCTTTACCATTTGCATTATCAAAGGACCGTTCATTTTTCGATTCATTAGGTGACTGGATGGGCGATGTTCTTTATGATGAATTACCAGAAAAGGGCTTTGAATGCCGTGATGAGCAAATCTTTATGGCTTATCAAATAGAACAAGCACTAAAAGAAAAAAATGTTCTCTTTGCAGAGGCAGGAGTGGGAACTGGCAAAACGATCGCTTATTTGCTTCCAGCTATTTCCTACGCACGTTACACAGGGAAACCTGCGTTGATTGCTTGTGCAGATGAAACATTAATCGACCAACTTGTAAAAGAGGGGGGCGATATTTATAAACTCCAAAAAACGTTAGGACTTGATATTGATGTTCGTCTAGCAAAATCGAGAGATCAGTATTTATGCTTAAAACGCTTTGAGGAAGCAGAGAAAGTGGAGTCGGATGAATGGATTGATGATATTTCCTTTTCTATCCCTGATGGTGTTTATGCACAAGGTTCGATGATTGCTGTTCATCCATATGGGGAACGCAGTGATTATCCAACAGTCAGTGATGAGGATTGGCAAAAGGTTAATTACAATTCGATTATGCAATGTTCGGTTTGTGACCTTCGTAATCGCTGTGGGCAAACATTGCATCGCTCTCATTATCGAAAATCAACCGATCTTGTTATTTGTTCACAAGATTTTCTAATGGAGCATTTAGCTACAAAGGAATCTCGTGAGCGTGAAGGTCAGTTAGCATTACTGCCTGAGGTATCAATGATGGTGCTGGATGAAGGACATTTATTGGAGTATGCTGCGCAAAAAGCGATGACCTATAAAGTACAGGCGACGACTATCGTGCAATTACTGGAGCGCTTGATGGTAGATGGTGTACGCGAGCGCACACTGTATGCAATGGAGAAATTACAGGATGATCATGAACTATTTTTTGATCAGCTTCGTGATGATATTGTCGCTTCTAATGAAGATCGCAAACGCATAAACAAATCAAAAACATTGCTTACTTACGGGAAGCAATTAATAGATGATGTAGAAACATTGATGGAAGAATTCGTTTTTGAATCAGAAATGTACATGATACCTGAATATGAGCTAAATATGGCGGAAGAATATTTAGATCAATATGAGGCTTCGTTGCGTATTTTCATCGCACAGGGAGATGCAGTAGATTGGTTAGAGGAAACAGATGGTGAAGAAACGCTCGTCATTATGCCTCGTTTAATCACAGAAGTTTTAGCAGAAAAATTATTCTCTAAAAAGCTTCCAATCGTCTTTTCTTCTGCCACTCTATCGGTCAATAAAGACTTTTCTTATATTGCCTATAGTTTAGGAATTCGAGATTACCAATCATTTTCTGTGCCATCCCCATTCGACTATGAAGAGGTTATGAAAATCTATTTACATGAGCTTACACAACGAGACAAAACAGCGCGTGTTCAGCAGTTGCTGCTTGATGGTGAGCAAACGTTGATTTTGTTTAAATCGAAGCAAGCCATGCTAAACTTCAAGGCAGAATTACCGCTAATGGAACGTATGTATGTAGCATTTGAGGGAGATCGAGAACTATCAGCCATTGTTCGAGACTTCCAGCAAGGAACAGTTAAAACATTATGTTCATATCATTTATGGGAAGGGTTAGATTTGCCTGAGGAAGCATTAACTCGTGTGATTATTTATGATTTACCGTTTCCTCCACAGGACCCATTATTTGATGCGAAACGTACATTTGCCGAAAACCCATTTGAGGAAGTGGAATTACCTTTCATGCAATTACGCTTGCAGCAAGGGATGGGGCGCTTAATTCGTACATCGAATGACCATGGTGATATTCACATTTTATTAAATGAAGATGAACAAAAGCAGCGCGCAGCCTTTGAAAATATAGTAGCAGTTGTACCAGAAATAAAATAAAAAGAAGCGAGTTTACCCAAACGGTAAGCTCGTTTTTGTTATATCGAAATAACATTATGTGTGTAGTTAAATTATGGATCTTTAAAAAACTGTTGAATATTTCTCTTTTAAGCTATATAGTTCTTTGTAATGCAACGAAATCTTGTGAAAGAATATATTTTTTATATTGAAAATAATTTCACAAAAGGTTTATAATAATGACAAAGATTTTTAAGAATAGTCAAATTGCTTGCTGACTATTCCTTGATAGGGGGCTTAAACCTGTCGAACATTCAATCATTGTGTAGAAAATATACAAATCTATCGGCAACGGATATTGACAAGTTAATAGAAATAGAGGCTACGCTAACGTATTATGCTGAGTTGACTGATTGTTACATGTTCATAGATTGCCTGTTGGAGAATTTACCGCATGCAATTGTTGTGGCAGAGGCATTCCCGAAGAAAGAGATTGGTTTATACGAAAAATCAGTTATCGGAAAATTCGTATTTGAAAGTTTTGAACCAGCCGTATTTGCTGCGTTTAAACATAAAGAAAAATCATCCATTTCCAGAGCAATTACGCAGGAAGGCATAACGGTGGAGCAAAATGTCATTCCCATTTTTAATGAGCAGCAGCAAGTAATTGCTGTGTTGATTCAGGAAAAAATGGTGAAGATGCAAACGACACCGAAGGATGATTTTCAAAATATGCCGTTTGCATTAATTGAGCATATTGTCGAACCTAATTCTCAACCAATTCCAGTTGTTTCTGATTTACTCGTAGAGTCGANTATTCTCACAAATMACGAAAATAAAGKGATTTATAGTAATCCAGCAGGCTATCATTTTATTTCGGAGCTATCTGGATTAGAAAATTTTGACAATATAGCGTTGGATAAAATCTTACCTTTTTTACAGGAGGTCTATGATAAAGGCGACGATGTCTTTTTCCTAGAAATTACGATTGATCGTAAGTCCTTTATTGTGAAGAAGATTCCTATTCGCAGTCATAACGAGAAAGTCACGCTACTCATTATTCATGATCTAACAGAGCTTAAGCTGAAAGAAAATGAGCTAATGATGAAAACATTTGCGATACGAGAAATTCACCACCGCGTGAAAAACAATCTTCAGACAGTGACAAGTCTATTACGTTTACAATTGAGAAATAATCTGTCTGCTTCAAATGCAAGTGCGTTTCAAGAGGCATTAAATCGAATCTATAGTATTTCATCGGTGTATGAGCTGATTTTAGAAAATGAAGATAACGCTGAAGAAAGAGTAGACGTTATCGCATTAGCTAAAAAAATTGGTCATAAAATGATTGGTACGTCTAATACAGCAACTATTCAACTAGCCTTTCATCATGAAAATTTGCAGCTGTTCTGCCATTCAAAAAAGGCAGTCTCTTTAGCACTCATTATTTGTGAGCTACTGCAAAATGCATTAAAGTATGCGTTTATCGGACGTGATGAAGGAATCATCGATATTCAATTCATTCAGGAAGATTCTACAATTTCGCTTCATATTTCTGACAACGGCGTTGGAATGCAAGAGGTGAAGGCATCTTTTGGTATGGAGATTATCACAAGGCTTGTAGAATATGATTTAGCTGGCTCATTTTCAATTATCCCTAGTAATGAAGGTACACATACTCAAATTCAGTTCCCTGTAAGTGAGGAGGTATTTATCGTAAATGACTAGGAAAGTTATGATTGTCGAAGATGAATCACTGATTGCGATTGATTTGAAGTTTATGTTAGAAGATAACGGCTACGAAGTTGTAGCTCAAGCGAACAATGGGGAAACAGCCATTGAATTAGCCTTTTTACATAAACCACAGTTAATCTTAATGGACATTAAAATGCCTAAACTTGACGGTTTAAAGGCAAGTAAAATTATTGAACAACAGCTTGGTATACCCGTTCTTTTCATCTCGGCCTATAGTGAAAAAGAATTGTTGCTATACATGAAGCAGGATAATATATTAGGATATGTAATGAAAYCGTTTTCTGAAAAAAATGTGTTGCCTGTGCTTGAGGTTGCTTTTCATCAAATTGATAAATTCAACCGTCTCAATGGGGAGATCTTACATAAGCAAACACAATTAGATAAGCGAAAAGTCATTGAACGAGCGAAGGGCTTGCTGATGCAGGCTGAAAATATAAGCGAGGACGAGGCTTACCGTAAGATTCGCAATGAAAGCATGCAAACACAACAGGAAATGGTGCATATTGCACAGCAAATTATTAACAACTTACAAGTCAATAGTTGAAGCAAAGGCGCTTTAAAGAGATTTCTTCTTTAAAGTGCCTTTTTTTATATAAATTTATAAATAAAAAAKGGGTGATGAGTAAGATGGCAATGATAGGAACGGTTATCGTTTATATTATTATGATTTGTGCTGTTTTAGGGGCAATCGGAGCTATCCGAGATGCTGAGTATGGAATTGGGAAAGAATTTATGAATGGGATCCATACGGTTGGTCATATTTTTGTCCCAGCAGCAGGGATCATGGCAGCTATACCTTACTTAACATGGTTTATTAGTCATTTTATTAGTCCGATTTTTGAGTTAATTGGTGCAGATCCTGCGATTGCAGCGACTACGATTTTAGCCTCGGACATGGGTGGTTATCAATTAGCCAATGCATTAAAGGAGTCTTATGAGGGATGGGTAATGGCTCTTGTTGTTGGTTTTATGTCAGGTGCTACTATCGTATTCTCAATTCCAATGGGCCTTGCGATGTTGGATAAGCGTGATCATAAATACATGGCGCTAGGAATTATGGCTGGCGTTTTAACAATTCCGATTGGTGCATTTATTTCTTCTATCATGATTGTGCTATTCAACACAGAAGTACGTGAAGTCATTAGTACAACAGAGGCTCCTACATATGTATTTGCCATTTCTGTTTTACAAATATTAATTAACTTACTACCTTTATTCATCTTCGTTATCTTAATCGCACTAGGCTTAAAGCTTATTCCAAACGGCATGATTACTGGCTTCATGGTATTCGGTCGTGTAATGGATGCGGGAATTAAATTGGTGTTAGTGTTCTCTATTGTTGAGATTTTTACAGGTATTTTTACAAAGATTTTTGGCKCGTGGGGCTTCGATCCAATCATGGCTGATGAAATCGATCAGTTCCGAGCATTAGAAACAGCCGGTTATATCGGGATTATGCTAGCGGGTGCCTTCCCAATGGTGTATCTAATTCGAAAGTATGCTTCCAAGCCACTTGAAGCAGCTGGTAAAAAATTAGGCTTATCCTCTGTAGGAAGTGCTGGGATTTTAGCAACGATTGCGAATATTTTAGCGATGTTTACACTAATTCGCCATATGCCACCAAAAGACAAAGTAATTAACATTGCATTTGGTGTATGTTCCGCCTTTTTATTAGGTGATCACTTATCATTCACTGCGAACTTCCAGCCAACCATTATTTTACCTGTTATTGCAGGGAAGTTTTTAGCGGGTGTTATTGCGATTATTTTAGCCTATAAGCTTTCAGTACCAACTGCATTAAGGTTGGAAATTGAAGATCGTAAGGCTGGCATTATCAAAGAAGGCGAGTATTTAACAGATCAACAATCTTAATTAATTAAAAAGTGAGGTGATGACGTGTGAGTGAAGAGAAAAAACGATTTATTCAGGAGTTTGTGCCGGGTAAACAGCTAACATTGAGTCACCTTATTGCCAATCCTGATCCAGAAATGTTTCAAAAGMTARGTAWCCAAGAAGCAGGTGCCCTTGGCATTATGACTTGTACGCCAAGTGAAACGGTAATTATTGCAGGAGACTTAGCAACAAAGGCTGCCAATGTCAAACTAGGATTTTTAGATCGTTTTACAGGTAGTCTCGTTATTGTTGGTAGTGTGTCAGAGGTAGAAATGGCGATGTTAGAAATCAATSRWWWYKWATCCGAGGTATTAGGTTATACACCATCAAAAATAACAAAATCATAGGATGTGTCATATGAAAAATCGAGTAATGATAATAGGCGGTGTGCAAGCAGGAAAGTCAACATTGATGAATACATTGTTGGGCAAAGAAAGCAGTGCCAACAAAACACAAGCACTCGTTTATGATGACTGGATTGTTGATACACCAGGTGAATATGTTGAAAATCCAATGTATTACAGAAATATTATGGCAACATCTTTGGAAGTAACCCATGTAATTTACTTGCAGGATGCCACATCAGCAAGGAGTGTATTCCCTCCGCAATTCAGCTTAGGGATTCCCAAAATACAAATAGGGGTTATTACCAAGATTGATGCCCCTGATGCAGATGTAGAAAGGGCGACCGCCTTATTAAAAAATGTTATGACGCAGGGCCCTATCGTGAAAACCTCTTCCTGGCAAAAGCTTGGCATTGAATTGATTGAACCATTGATTCAACTCCAGACAAATGAAGAAATTCGACAATTTGTTAAGGAAAGCGATAGTCCGTATCTCATGTATTGCTCACAGTAGCGAGAGGGAGGTGTAGGGTGAAAACTGAAAAAATATTTAGTGCAGGCATTGATATKGGRACARGWAMKAMAAAAAWGGTKGKCAGTAGTTTTCWGTTAAAGAATGWGGCTGGCGTAACACATGTGCCAAGGATTGAAATTATTGAGAAAACGGTGTTGCATCAAAGTCCAATTATTAGAACCCCTTTTATCAATAAAGACATCATTGATATGAAAAAGATAGAGGAATTTATTTCWCAACAGTATCAATTGGCACAAATTGCTCCATCTGATATTGCAACTGGGGCCATCATCATTACTGGTGAATCAGCCACGAAGGAAAATGCAAGTGAGGTTGTCCATACCATTGCAGATGGCGCAGGTCATTTTTTAGTTGCTACCGCAGGTCCTGATTTAGAGGGCATCATTGCTGCCAAAGGGGCAGGTACTTTACAGCAATCAAAGAATTCATCCAAAGTCATCGCCAATATCGATATTGGTGGAGGGACAGCGAATATTGCTGTTATGCAATTTGGAGAGGTCATTGGTACATGTACCTTACATGTTGGTGGTAGATTGATTGAGTTTAAGGATGGCAAGATTCAATCAATTTCTCCGCCACTCATGCGATTGATGGAACGATGGACTAATCCGTTAGCGGTCGGTGATGCGGCCGAAGATATTCGAGTGACACATTGTATTGAAGAAATGGTGCAAACACTTGCCATGATTCTTCATGGGCAATGCAGAGATGAAAAGCATCCATTATTACTAGGGCATTTACCAAACTGGCATAAACCTGTGGATGCCAKCGTTTTTACGGGTGGTGTGGCCTCTTGTATTTATGAAAATGAATGTACCCAGCGTCAATATGATGATATTGGTGAAAAATTAGCGAAAATGCTACTACAGCATGAACAGCTACAATCATTTTTATGGTTACAACCAGAGGAAACAGCACGTGCAACAGTGACGGGTGCTGGTACACAAACCACTGAAATCAGTGGGGCAACCATTCAGGTGGATGCCCAAGTATTACCACTAAAAAATGTACCTGTCTTCAATTGTCATATAGATTCTTCAACAGATTTTAACTCGACGGTGAAGACAGCAGTAGAGAGAGCAAATGATTTATTTTCTATACAGGACAATCGTTCGCCATTTGCCCTCTATTTTAGTGAATTGCCATATTTAAGCTTTCAGGATGTACATGCATTGTGTCAGGCCATTTTGTTACATTTGGCGACAAGATGCTCTAAGGACATACCAATTATCATAGTCATTCAATCAGATTATGCAAAGATTATTGGACAGACCATACAAGCCATAAATGCGACAGTACCAATTATTTGCATCGATCAAATTAAAGTGGAAACGGGCGATTACATCGACATTGGAGAGGTTCTGCCATCTGGCGTCGTTCCTGTTGTGGTGAAGACCCTTGCCTTCCATTCAAAGTAAGGAGGATGAATGTGAACTTATCG
Source organism: Lysinibacillus sp. S1 (assembly GCF_044986265.1). Lineage (NCBI taxonomy): Bacteria > Bacillati > Bacillota > Bacilli > Caryophanales > Bacillaceae > Lysinibacillus > Lysinibacillus sp. S1. Next base: position 1,115,918 of record NZ_CP173154.1, on the reverse strand, counting down.
GTGATATTTGGTGGAGAAAAATATAATTTTAAATCATTAAAAGATGTTATGGCTAAGGCCAATGAAGAAAAATCAGGCGATCAGCTAGCAGGTATTGCCGCTGAGACGGTTCAACAACGGATCGCAGCAAAGGCAGTATTAAGTGAGCTTTTAGTTAAAGATATCCGCGAAAACCCATTAGTGCCACAAGAAAATGATGAGGTTTCACGCATTATTGAGGGCGATATTAATGAGCAAATATATGGAGAAATCAAAAACTGGAGCATCGAGCAGCTGCGTGAATACATTTTATCAAATGACACGGGTGATCGTGAATTAAAGCGTTTAAGTAAAGGGATGAATTCCGAGATTATTGCCGCTGTTACAAAACTAATGTCCAATTTAGATCTTGTACATGCAGCCAATAAAGTTGAAATACTTTCAACGTGTAATATTACGATTGGTCAAAAAGGGACGCTGTCATCTCGTCTACAGCCAAATCATCCGACAGATAATATTGATGGCATCATCGCCTCTCTAAAAGAAGGACTGTCCTATGGTATTGGGGATGCTGTTATCGGCATTAATCCTGTAGATGATTCAGTTGAAAGTGTCAAAAAAGTGCTTACAGCTACAAAGGAATTCATCAATGATTGGTCCATTCCTACGCAAAACTGTGTATTAGCTCATATTACAACACAGATGAAGGCAATTAAACAAGGCGCCCCAGCAGATATGATTTTCCAAAGTATCGCAGGGACAGAAATTGCTAACCGTTCGTTCGGTATTTCTGCTGATTTAATACGAGAAGCAGAGGAGCTCATTAAAAAACAAGGAACAGGTACTGGTCCAAATTTATTCTACTTTGAAACAGGTCAAGGCTCAGAGCTATCGGCAGAGGCACATATGGGTATTGCCTAAGTAACACTGGAATCGCGCAATTATGGATTTGCTAGACATTTTAATCCTTATATTGTGAACACAGTAGTTGGCTTTATTGGCCCAGAGTATTTATACAACAATAAGCAAGTAATTCGAGCAGGTCTCGAAGATCATTTCATGGGCAAAATGCATGGTATTCCTATGGGGGTAGATATTTGCTATACCAACCATATTAAGGCAGACCAAAATGATGTGGAAGATTTAAGTGTATTGCTGACAGCTGCTGGTGTTAACTTTATTATTGCTGCGCCAATGGGCGATGATGTGATGCTCAACTATCAATCGATGAGCTTCCATGATGTGGCTACATTACTCCAAAYATTTGGTWWAAAACCAGCACCAGAGTATTTAGCATGGTTAGAGAAAATGGGCATTTATGAAAATGGTCGACTGTCAGCAAGAGCTGGCGATTTATCCATTTTTGAAAGGTAGGTGAGTCAAGTGAATGATCAATTAGTTTCTATGATTACACAGCTTGTCATGGAGAAGATGGAGAAAAGTACAGGTAGCCAAACACCTGAAATAGCAGCTACTCCAACAGAACAACCACTTATTAAATTTTATGATACAGTAGAAAATCGTTCTTCAGGAACAACAGAAACTATCGCAACATCACAGGAACCATTAATTCAGCKGTATCAGCATGGAGCTCCACAGCAAGTAACGACGGTTACTTCTGCTACTTTCGAACAACCAGTAAATGACGCTGTGCCAATCAAGCCCTTTCAGTTTGAGGCGGGCTCGTTAAGTGAAAGTGTGCAGGCTGCTAAGAAACATACACCTGCTCGTATTGGTGTAGGAAGAGCGGGGACAAGACCGAAAACGAAAACCTGGTTAAAATTCCGACTTGATCATGCTGCTGCGGTAGATGCTGTATATGGCGAAGTGACAGAAGATCTTTTACAAAAGCTTGATGTCTTTCAGGTCACAACGAAAGTCACAGATAAAGAGGAATACATTACAAGACCTGACTTAGGGCGTCGTTTATCAGAAGAATCAAAGGCATTGATTCAGCAAAAATGTAAACCACAGCCAAAGGTACAGATTATTATCTCGAATGGCTTGAGTGCAAGTGCGATTGAGGAGAATGTTCAAGATGTTTACTTAGCCCTTCAGCAAAGTCTTAGCAATTTAAATATTGACATTGGTACTACGTTCTATATCGATAAAGGGCGTGTTGCTTTAATGGATGAGATTGGTGAGCTGCTACAGGCAGAGGTTATTGTTTATCTAATTGGTGAGCGTCCAGGGCTCGTATCGGCAGAATCGATGAGTGCATATTTATGCTACACGCCAAGAATTGGGACAGTGGAAGCGGAACGTATGGTAATTTCAMATWTCCATAAGGGTGGTATCCCACCATTAGAAGCGGGAGATTATCTTGGCACAGTCATAGAAAAAATCYTGYGTTATCAGGCAAGTGGCGTAGAGCTTGTCGMAAAAGAAKGTTAGGAGGCTGAAATATGTATCCTMAAAAAATTATGGCGCAAATCTTGGCGATGCAAACCATTCCAAGAGTCAACAGTGAACTAGCAGAGCAGTTAGATTTAAARCCACATCATCATAGCATTGSACTTGTCACACTKACAATCGACGATGTTGGCTACGTAGCCTTAGACGAGGCGACGAAAAAGGCAGATGTCGATGTTGTTTATGCAAAAAGCTTTTATGCGGGAGCGGCACATGCGTCTGGCCCATTGTCAGGTGAAGTGATTGGCATTATTGCTGGAAGCTCACCTGATGAAATTCGTAGTGGTCTTGATGCCATTCAACAAAAAATTGAATTTGATACGTATTTTGAAGCCATTAATAATAATGACAATCATGCCTTGTTTGCCCATACCGTGGCAAGCTGTGGGACGTATCTTGCAGAGCTTGCAGATGTAAAGGTTGGCACCCCACTTGCTTATTTAATTGCTCCGCCGCTTGAAGCGGTTGTTGGATTAGATGCAGCATTAAAGGCTGCAGATGTTGAGCTAAAGGTTTTCTTTGGTCCTCCATCTGAAAMCAATTTYGGGGGCGGCTTATTAACTGGCAGTCAATCTTCATGCGAGGCTGCGGCACATGCATTCAGAGAAGCTATTGAAAATATAGCTAGAAACCCAGTGATCTAGAAGGGAGGCGGCTTTATGGCCACATTAGACAAAGACTTATTAGCGATTCAGGAAATGAGAGATGCCGTTAAACATGCTAATACAGCACAGGCTGCCTATATGCAATTTTCTCAGCAACAAGTAGACAACATTGTAAAGGCTGTCGCGGATGCTGCCTTTAAGGAAGCAGAGCGTTTAGCAAAAATGGCTGTGCAAGAAACAGGAATGGGTATTCCTAACCATAAAAAGATGAAAAATGAAGTAGCTTCACGAGATGTCTATGAAGATATTAAAGAATTAAAAACAGTTGGTATTGTGGGCTATGATCGGATGAAAAAAGTAGCCGAAATTGCAAGTCCTTTCGGTGTCATTGCTGGTATCGTACCAACAACAAATCCAACCTCTACAGCGATCTTTAAGACACTCATTTCTTTAAAAACGAGAAATGGTTTAGTGCTTAGTCCACACCCATATGCAGTGAAATGTACAAAAGAGGCCTTAGATATTTGTCGAGTAGCTGCTGAAAAAGCAGGTGCGCCAGAAGGATTACTACAATGTTTAACAATGTCCTCCATGGAGGCAACACAGCAGCTAATGAAGCACCCAAACATCCATTTAATTTTAGCTACGGGTGGTGGTGCATTGGTCAAGGCGGCCTATAGCTCTGGCAAACCTGCCTATGGGGTTGGGCCAGGAAATGTACCAGCTTATATTGAAAAATCGGCTAWTATTCAAAAATCTGTACGTCAATTGGTGCAAAGTAAATCGTTCGATAATGGCACAATCTGTGCAACAGAACAAGCCATTATTGTGGATAAGGTGATTGCAGAGCAAGTGCAAACAGAATTAAAGAAAAATGGTGCCTATCTATTAAATGCCGAAGAAAAAGCTAAAATGGAAAAATTGATCTCGCCAGTTCCTGGGAAAGTAAATCCCCAGATTGTCGGTAAATCAGCTACTTGCCTAGCAGATTCTGTCGGTATTACGGTACCAGACGATACAAAAGTTCTTGTGGGCTTCGAAACAATGATTGGTAAAAATATTCCATTTTCTCTTGAAAAACTATCACCAATCTTTGCGCTTTATGTTGTTGAAAACAGTACAGAAGCCAAGCAGGTGATGATTGACCTATTAAATATTGGAGGACGCGGACATACATGCTCAATTCACACTGAAAATGCAGCATTAGCAGAGCAATTTTCTGTCGAATTACCAGTATCACGAATTGTGGTTAATACATTATCCTCAATTGGTGCAGTAGGTGGCACAACGGGCTTAGCACCATCCTTTACATTAGGCTGTGGGACATTTGGCGGCAATATTACGTCAGACAACATTACAGCAAGACATTTATTAAATATCAAACGTATGGCGTATGGCATTAAAGATGTCGAAGTGCCAAAACCAGAATTCGAAGTACAGTCCGTTGTTGAATCGGTAGTTTCACAAGAACCTACTCTTGATACAACGATGGTTCAACAAATTGTCGATCAAGTATTAAAACAAATCACATTACAAAATAAATAAATTATTTGGAGGAATGACAAATGAGTACAGCATTAGGAATGGTAGAAACAAAAGGTTTAGTAGGAGCAATTGAAGCAGCAGACGCAATGGTAAAGGCAGCAAGCGTTAATTTAGTAGGCAAAGTACATGTAGGTGGCGGGATCGTAACAGTTCTTGTACGTGGTGATGTAGGTGCAGTAAAAGCAGCAACAGATGCAGGGGCAGCAGCAGCACAACGTGTAGGAGAGCTATTATCTGTCCATGTAATTCCACGTCCACACCACGAATTAGAAATGATTTTACCAAAAGCAGAAGCATAATTTCATGTTCTTTCAAACGCTATAGATGGAAAAATAACTACCATTTATAGAAGAGAGCTGGATCTAACTTTAGAACAGCTCTCACCTTGTCCTGATAAAATAATCAACAAAATAAAGAGGTGGCTAACATGACAACAGCAACAAAAACTTTTCCAGTGGCCATTTCGGCTCGTCATATCCATCTAAGTGAAGTGGATTTACAAGCACTTTTTGGTCCAAATGCAACCCTAACGAAAGATTTCGACTTATCACAGCCAGGGCAATTTGCTGCAAAAGAGCGCGTCTCTATTGAGGGACCTAAAGGCGTTATTCATAATGTCCGTGTCCTTGGACCTGTAAGACCAGCAACCCAAGTAGAGGTAAGCCGCACTGATGCCATGAAGCTAGGAGTGACACCACCTTTACGTCAATCAGGTGATATTGACAATTCTGCGGGTATTAAAATACTTTCTCAAGACAAAGAAATAGAGATCCAGCAGGGAGTCATCATTGCGCAAGCGCATATTCATATGACTGAGGAAGATGCCAAAGCATTGGAAGTACGCAATAATGAATTAGTTTCAGTAGAAGTTGTAAGTGATCGACCTGTCACTTTCCGAGGTGTCGTTGTACGTGTTTCCAATGATTTTAGTCTGGAAATGCACATTGATACAGATGAAGCAAATGCTGGTTTTATCGAACAGCAGGCACAGGGTAAATTAATAAAAGTATCATCGTAAGGAGGAGGCAAGATGCAAGAAAATTTAGTGCAAAAAATTGTGGAAGAAGTTCTGCAACAAGTCTTAAAAAATCAATCTTCCCCTCCACATGACGGTAAAATTCCGATTGGTGTATCTGCCCGCCATGTCCATCTTGCACAAGCAGAAGTTGAACAGCTCTTTGGTGAAAATTATCAGCTCACACCGAAATTCGAGCTTTCACAGCCAGGGCAATTTGCTGCGGAGGAAACTGTAGTAATTGCAGGTCCAAAAGGGTCAATTGAACGCGTGCGTATTCTTGGTCCCGCTCGTTCCTTATCGCAAGTGGAAGTAAGCTGGACAGATGCTATGAAATTAGGTCTGAAGCCACCATTAAGAATTTCTGGTGATATTCAAGGTTCCAGCCCTGTTACATTAATTGGTCCAAAGGGAAGTGTTGTGTTAAATGAAGGCCTCATTATTGCACAGGCACATATTCATATGTCCCCAGCGGATAGTGCGAGATTCCAAGTCGTAGATGGGCAATCTGTCCAAATTAAGGTAGAAGGTATTCGCCCAATTATTTTATCGAATGTGGTTATCCGTGTTTCAGAGCGCTATCGCTTAGAAATGCATATTGATACAGATGAAGCAAATGCAGGGTTAATTCAGCAAGGAACGCTTGCAGAAATCGTGCATCATCAAGTAAGTGAACCTATGATCACTGTGAAAGAGCAGTCGCCAGTCGTACAGAAAGTAGAGCAACCGTCCGTCTATCATTATGACAAAAAGCTACTTTCACAAATAGAAGTGCTCGATATCGATGCACAAGAAATTGTCGTTCCAAAGAAAACCATTGTGACAGCATTGGCTTATGATAAGCTGCGAGAGTTAAATAAAACATTAACGATTCGTTCAGAGTAGTTAGACAATGTGTGTCGCATAAAGAGGGTGAAGTTCATGCAAATGGGAAGAGTGATAGGCAGTGTATGGGCAACACGCAAGGAAGAGGGACTGAATGGTTTAAAGCTACTAATCATTCAACCTATTGATTCCAATCAACAGCCGATTCGCACAGAAATGGTTGCAGCTGATCGTATAGGAGCGGGTATTGGTGATGATGTCCTGATTACAAGTGGTGGGTCATCTCGCTATATTATGAAAGATAATCCGTTACCGATTGATGCAGTTGTCATTGGTATTATTGATTCTACGGAAGTAATGAGAGGTGAGGACAATGAGTAGCGCAATTGGAATGATCGAAACAAAAGGATTAGTAGGCTCTTATGAAGCTGCTGATGCGATGATTAAAGCGTCAGACGTCACAATCGTCAAACAAGAGTTTGTGGATGGTGGCATCGTGACGATTGTCGTAAAGGGTGACGTAGGTTCTGTACAAGCTGCAGTAGAGGCTGGAAAAGCAGCAGCTATGCGTGTTGGTGAATTATTAGGCGCTCACGTCATTCCGAGACCTGATGAAGATGTCTTTAAAATGATTAAAGGACCAGAGGCACCAAAGAAAAAGGCTGTCTCTGCACCAGCAGCAACCCGTGCTAAAAAAACAACAGAAACAACATTGGCGACAGATAATCGAGGTGAGGCATAATGGCATTTCGTAAAAATAAAATCGCTGTTATTGGAGCAGGCCACACTGGTGCCACACTGAGTTTATTTTTAGCACAGAAAGAATTAGGCGATGTAGTGCTTGTTGATATTCCAGAAGCCGAGAACCCGACAAAAGGGAAAGCTTTGGATTTGCTACAAACAGGCCCCATCGAAAAATTCAATGTGTCCATTAAAGGCACGAGTCAATATGAAGATATCGCAGGCGCGGATATTGTTGTCATTACAGCAGGTATTCCACGTAAACCAGGGATGAGTCGTGATGACTTAGTCACAACAAATGCTAAAATTATTCAACAGGTTTCAAGACAAATTAAACACTATGCTCCAAATAGTATTGTTGTTGTGTTGAGTAATCCTGTTGATGCCATGACGTATGTGTGTCATAAGGAAACAGGCTTTGCCAAAAATCGTATCATCGGTCAATCTGGTGTGTTAGATACAGCTCGCTTCAACACGTTTGTGGCGCAGGAGCTTCACATTGCACCAGAGGATGTATCAGGCTTCGTCCTAGGAGGACATGGCGATGAAATGGTTCCATTAATCCGTTATTCCTATGCAGGAGGCATTCCATTAGAGAAACTAATTCCTCAGGAACGACTACAGCAAATCGTGGAGCGTACGCGTAAAGGCGGCGGTGAAATTGTTGGCTTACTAGGTAATGGTAGTGCCTACTATGCTCCAGCCGCAGCGTGTGCCCAAATGGTTGAAATTATTATCAAAGATCAACGAAAAATTATCCCTTCTATTGCCCTATTAGAAGGAGAATATGGGTACCACGATCTCTTTTTAGGGGTACCAACTATTTTAGGTGGCAATGGCATCGAATCTGTCATCGAATTGCACCTTACAAATGAAGAACAAACAGCCCTTCAGCACTCTGCAGAGGCTGTGAAACAGGTAATTGCTATTTGCCAAAACATTGAATAGAGTAAACAGACTCTATTHTTCAATGGATCGAAAGGATCCCCAACTTTCTTTCCAATAAAACTTCATGATAGCTCAAAAAATGTYTGATTGGAAACCGARCATGACTTGAAGGCTAGTATAAATCCCCAATTATATAGAAAGCTCTCCTCTAGTTATGGGAGCAGAAACTGTAGCAGACTTTAAAGTTTGCTGCAGTTTTTTTCATTCACAACTTATATCATAAAAAAAATTATCGCCTCTACTATAATGAAATTAGGAGGGATGTGGATGAACAACATTGTACAGGAGATGATTGATTGGATTGAGCTTCATCTATTAGAAGGATTTTCATTAGAGCAATTAGGAAAGGATATAGGTTATTCTCCTTATTACTGTTCTTTTAAATTCCATCAGACGACAGGGATGACGATTAAAAAATATAGATCACTACGTAAAATTTATYTTTHTAMTATTGCATTAAAAGATCCCCAAAAGAAAATAATCGACATCGCCTTTCACTACGGCTTTTCATCGCAGGAATCCTTTTCTAGAGCTTTTAAAAGGTATTTTGGTATAAGTCCGAATGATTACAGAAAGTCTCCTCAACCTTTACAAACCTTTGTAAAGTTGAGATTACAGGATGATGGAGGATGGTTGACGATGGATATTTCTCAGAAATTAAAAATTGAAGCATTACAAGAGAAGATTAATGCGCAATACGATCAAGAGCTATTGAATGTATTAAATGGTCAAATGAKGTATGAGGAGTTAGAAAAACAAAAATTAATGGGCAACAGTGATTACGTTCCTTTCAATGAAGCGATGTGTGCGAATCCAACGATTAGTCCGATTTTCAGTGAAGAATTTAATAAACTGCGTGCTATAGGGCATGAGGTGTCTTTACAGCAATATGAGCAGGTGACATTGAAGCCGTTGAAGCCATTGTTAACAAATGACTATAAATGTATTGTTTTATGGTTTGGAGATGATATGTTTTGTCAGATGAATTTATTGACCGTCCTTGCTTTCCTAGAGCAACAAAGTTATCAAGGCAAAGTCTATTATTATATGGTCAAGGAAATGACCTATGATGTGGAAGAAACAGAGATAGAACTTGGACCGTATGGGGAGGTCTATCAAGAGGTCTTAATGCACCATCGTCTACCCAAGACAACGTTTATACCTGTCATGTATCAGGGCATTCAATTATTTTTCAGCTATTTAAATGAAGAGAATGAGATCACTACGTATATAAAAAAACACCTCAATCTATCTCAAAATGACCTGTTAAAGCAATTGTTTTCCCTATTTCCACACTATGGATTAGGGGATAGACAATACATCAAAATAATAGAGAAGTTAAAAAAGGAATATTCTGAATAATTATCCTAGAAAGTCCGCAATATACAAAATTTTCGAAAATATGATAAACTTATAACGTGAAAAGGAGGATGAATGCATGACTGTTCAACAATTTACAGACTATGTGAAGAAAATGCAGCATTATGAGGAAGCGCTCAATGTGATTTATTGGGATATGCGGACGGGTGCACCGAAAAAGGGGTTAGCACAACGTTCTGAGGTAATTGGTACATTATCAGCCTCCTTATTTGATATGCAGACGAGTGAGGAACTAGGAGAGCTTCTAGCAGCATTAGAGGCACAAAAAGCTGATCTTGACTATGTAACACTACGTTTAGTAGAAGAAGTAAGAAAGAATTACGATCAAAATAAAAAAATCCCTGCGAATGAATATAAAGAATTCGTCATTCTTCAATCGAAGGCAGAAACGGCTTGGGAAGAAGCGAAGGCGACGAATAATTTTGCTCTATTCCTACCATACCTAGAAGAAATCATACAATGGCAGAAAAAATTCATTCAATATTGGGGCATTAAAAATGGATCTCCATACAATACATTACTAGATTTATATGAGCCAGATATGACAACAGATGTCGTAGATCAAGTATTTGGTGAATTACGAGAGTCTATTGTGACGCTTGTTCAAAAAATTGTTCATTCATCGAATAAACCCGATACTAGCATGTTATTTAAGCATTTCCCGCGTGAGGCACAGCGTGAATTATCGTTAGAATTGCTTGCTCAGCTCGGCTATGACTTCGATGCTGGTCGCTTGGATGAAAGTGTTCATCCATTCATGATTGGCTTAAACTATGGTGATGCGCGTATTACGACGAAATATGATGAAAATGATTTCCGTTCAGCTATTTTTGGCACAATTCATNAGTGCGGTCATGAGATGTAGTAGCAAAATATKGATGAGAAACTTGCAGGACTGCCATTAGCGACTGGTACATCGATGGGGATTCATGAATCACAATCATTATTTTATGAAAACTTTGTCGGCAGAAATGAAAAGTTCTGGGAGCATAACTACGGACGTCTTCAGCATTTTTCACCAGCTCAATTTGGTGATGTAGCGTTAGCCGATTTTTTACGTGCCATTAATATGGTAGAACCATCATTGATTCGCATTGAAGCAGATGAACTAACATATCCATTACATATAATGATTCGCTATGAAATTGAACGTGACCTGTTCAATGGGGATTTACAGGCGAAGGATCTACCACAGTTATGGAATGATAAATATGAGGAATATTTAGGTATTCGTCCTGAGACAGATGCACAAGGAGTGCTACAAGACATGCATTGGTCAGGTGGTATGTTTGGCTWYTTCCCRTYCTMKKCATTGGGGAYGATTTATKCAGMACARTGGAAGCATGCGATKGACAAGGATATTCCTAATTTTGATGAATTACTAGAAAAGGGAGAGCTACTACCTATTCGTGAGTGGCTAACTGATAAAGTTCATCAATATGGGGCATTGAAAAAGCCATTTGAATTGCTGAAAGAAGCGACAGGGGAAGGCTTAAATGCTAAGTACCTAGCAAACTATTTACAAGAAAAATATACGAAACTCTATCAATTATAGTGAAAAAAGCGATTTCTCTTACATGAGAAATCGCTTTTTTATAGGAAATTATGCTTACCACAATTGATAGCHTTTGAGCCGCTGRTGAGTTTGAAATAATATCKATAATTGGTACTGTGTAAGCGAATAAAATTAAGGCTACTAAAATAACAAGTTAAGATTGAAAGTAAGCTACATTTCATGTTACATCAATATTTTTTATATAATGTTCAACATAATAAAGAGTCATTTTTAAATTGAACTATTGTGTTAAACAATCTGGCCAGATTGTTGAGTAAATATTTTTTTGTGTAGCTTATGTATGATACTTTTTTAAAAAATTTAGGGGTGATTATGGTGACACTTAAATGGTTGTGGATATTGGTTATTGCATTTTGCGTACTAGAATGGATTTCAATCCCATTCATAAGTGCATTTACAGGAAAATTGTATCAAGTAGTTGATGGTGTATTAATAATTACTTTTATTATTTATCCATTATTTTTCTTGACTACTCTTTTATTATTACAAAAGGGGAATAAAAAAATTGGTGCAGTAATTTTGCTTATTCCACTAATAGTGTATGCCCCCGTGTTAATAAGTCTTCAAACGTTGGTTAAATAATGAATTACTAATTGAGTTAACGTAGCGCTTTGTACAACAAGAGTTTCAAATATTATCGAACTTTAAGAAATTTAATCAATCCCATTAAATAAGAGCAAGTTTTGAACAATCATTTTTTCAAAACTTTCTCTTTAGTTTTGTTCTCATATCAAGGTTGATATCGTTAATTTAATCAAACTTTATTACAAATCTACTCAACAAGAAGTATTTGGGTATTTATGTTAGAATTCGATTAAGTTTGTGAAGTATATGTAACTTGGTAACTTTTATATGGAAAAGAAGGAACATAGGCAGATGGAAAATATAATAAGTTAATTAATGCAATTCCTGCTCAAGAATATGATGTTATGGGACAACTATTTAAATTTATGAGTAATTGAGGGATTTACTTGACGATTTTCAGAGTAAGCAACATCGAGAGACATGTTAGTGAGTGTCAGGTGGCATGTTCGATTACTTCCCATCCTATGCGTTAGGTATGATTTATGCCGCGCAATGGAAGCACGCGATGGACAAGGATATTCCTAATTTTGATGAATTACTAGAAAAGGGAGAGCTACTGCCAATTCGAGAGTGGCTAACTGATAAAGTTCATCAATATGGAGCATTGAAAAAGCCATTTGAATTGCTAAAGGAAGCGACAGGGGAAGGCTTAAATGCGAAGTACCTAGCAGACTATCTACAAGAAAAATATACGAAACTCTATCAATTATAAAGTGAAAAGAGCGATTTCTCGTTACAGAGAAATCGCTTTTTTATAGGAAGATGCGTTTGGATGCTTACCACAATTGATAGCCTTTGGAGCCGGCTGGTGAATTCGAAATAATATCGATAATTGGTACTGTGTAAGCGAATAAAATTAAGGCTACTAAAATAACAAGCCATATTTTAAAGTTTTCTAAAATAGCTGGTGTCGGACCGCTAAGCTCATGTACATCACCTACTGGGAATTCCTCTTCGCCTTTAGGTGCGAACCAAGCTAATTTCACTACGATATAAATGATCACAAGGATGGCGATAAAGAGAATTGTTCCACCCACAGCTTGTGCGATTTGATAAGGAATCCAATCGTAAGCCTGCTGAGCGCCACCATATTCTGAGTAATCTGAGCGACGAGGCGCACCAATCAGACCAGCAATATGCATTGCTGAAGACATAATCGTCATACCAGTAGCCCATAAGATACCAGCAAAATTACTAAGATTATTTAAAGACTTCGAAAGTGTACGGCCTGTTAAATGTGGAATTAACCAGAATGCCGCACCGAAGTAAGTTAAAACAACAGCTGTGGCAATCGTTAAATGGAAATGCCCTGTAACCCAAATAGTATTATGAATTAATTGGTTCATTTGATAAGAGGCATTGACAATTCCGCCTGCACCACCTGGAATAAATGACACCATACCGATAAATGGTACGAAGAAACGAGCATCCTTCCAAGGTAATTTTTTAAACCAACCAAATAGTCCTTTGCCACCTAATTCACGTCCACGTAACTCGAACATTGCAAACATCGAGAAGGCCGTCATGAGAGAAGGCACGATTACAGCAAATGTTAAAACAACTTGAATGAACTTCCATGTACCATCAATACCAGGCTCTGTTAACTGATGGTGAATCCCAACAGGAATAGAGAAGAGTAAGAACAGCATAAACGAAAGTCTTGCTAAAGAATCGGAGAAAATTTTCCCGCCAATTACTTTTGGAATAATCACGTACCACACCATATAGGCAGGTAATAACCAGAAGTATACAAGTGCATGACCAAAATACCAGAAAAGGGTACGCGATAATGCCACATCGACACGCTCAATTAAACCTAAGGACCATGGTAACAATTGAATTAAAACAGAAGCTGCCACACCAAGCGTTGCCACGAACCACATTAAATTATTAACAACTACCATAAATGATAGTAATGGGCTGCGTTGTCCACTCGCTTTATTTTCTTTGCGCCACTGGACATAACGTAAAATTTGACCTGCGCCGCCAACCCAAGAACCAACTACGACGAATGTAAGACCTAAATAGAAAATCCAATGTGCCTTTAATGGCGCATAGAAGGTATAAAGAACAGTTGCTTTATTCAATAACACCATCGTTGCGGCAGCAGCTGTACCAATCGTCATTAACCAGAAACCAATCCAGCCAAGTCTTCTCTGAGTATCAGTGAACGTACCAGATGTTCGACTTACACTTGCAATTTGGAAGCCGTAAATAAAGAATGTAGTTAATATAAGACCGAGTAATACACCATGAACTGTTAATACTTGATAATAACCAATGCCTGCTGGTAATGTAAATTGACCAGAACGTACAAAAACCTGTAATAAACCTGCAAGACCACCTAATAACAATGCGATAAATGCCACGTAAATATGTGCCATTGCTAGCTTTGCATCTCGACGATCCACTTTTGTCATTGAATTAGTGTGACTCATTTGAATCCACCACCTTTAGCATAGAGTGCATCATCGTATGTCCTGTACCACAATACTCATTACATACGATTAAAAACTCGCCGACCTTATTGACTTCTGTTACATATTCCGAAATATAGCCAGGCTCAAGCATCATATTGATATTCGTACCTGCAACCTCAAAACCATGCATAACATCCTCGCTTGTCGCGATAAATTTCACTTTTGCACCAAGTGGAACCTCAATTTGTGGAGGATTATAATTGAATGCAGAAGCAACTACTACCACTTCGTAATCCCAATCTTTACCTTCAACCTTATGGACACCTGGATTATCAAAAGGCGCTGTCTCTTTCACTTTCTCGTAATCTAGTGTTTTTTTACCATTGTTTGGATGGGAGCCTTGATGAAATGCTCCGATACCGAGAATGATCAGGAATGCCACTAAAGTGGTAACTCCAAACACAAGCCAGTATTTCTCATACTTATGTATGTGCATATATTTCTGTCCCTTCTTCGTAGATTAAAACCGTCCAATGAACAAATCGAAGCAGTACACCCAAAGTAAAATGATGATAATACCTACTCCAAAAACTGCATAGAGTGAACCTTTTAAATTTTCATCTGACTTCTTTTTATTTGCCATTWTTGMTCCTCCTACGCTTTTTATTGTTGTGTTWCTTACAGTCATCATATAAAAATCCCCTGCATTTTGATGTGAAAAAAATCACACTTCTAGAGGGATTATGTGAAAAAAGTGTGAAGGAATTACGAGAGAAAAAAAACAAGCCATCTCAAAAGTCATTGAGATAGCTTGCTCACCGACTATATTTTGCTTATTTTAGTAAAAATAAAAGATTTTAAGGTAGGGAGAACCGTCATTCTCATTCCCTTGTGTGCGAATGATAAATCTTACTTGCATGTGTGCTGTCTGTTGAGCATACAATGTCTTATTTGGAACATTCCTCAAACCTACTTGTTTTCTATTCCGCTTCTTCCTCAATCGTTAATAGAACTGTTAGGGCACCGACGCTTGGGACCGAAACTGGGAGAGCAAATGCCTTTTCAAAGCCATATAATTTTGTATTGCCCACCATCACCGTTGGCGGAGTGATATCAATTTCTAAGCTTTCTTGCCCAACAGCTGTACATAAATTTCCTGCAATCATGTTACCAAATTCCCCTGTAAAGGATTCTAGCATTTCTCCTTCAAGCGGCATACCGAACATGGTACTACCGATCCCGCTGAACACTTCGGGAGAGGAGTCAATGATGACGCGTCCCTTTAAATCTCCGATTAAGCCAATTAATACGCCCATTTGTTGTTGTTGAAAGGGTTCAGAAATAATACTAGGCGACTTTACTTCTATATCCATAGGAAGAATGGTTTTTAAAGCGTGAATTGTCCCGTTTAAAATAGTTTGAAAGTACTTCGAATTACTCATCATTACCGCATCCTTTTTCCGACTTTTCTACATCTTACCATGTAAAAAGGGTAAGATGAAAGTATGTCTTGACGAATTCACGTGAAATTTATAATATATTAATGAGAATGATTTTCAAATTCAATGTAAACGTCTGAAAACTTAACGAAAAATAACTAAGAAGGAGCGGTTCGCAATGACTTTCGTATTGATTGGAGCAGCTGTAGTGATCTATATTGGAGTTGGAAAATACGTCATGAACCAGGCAACTGCACATTTGAAATAAGAGCTAATACTTGTTAAATATCTTTAGGCATGGTCCGAATATTCGGACCATGTTTTTTTGTATTTCTAGGAATGATAAAAAAATTAAATGTTTTTTCGGAATAATTTAATTAAGAGGAATTTTTATTTTTTTCTGAAAACTATTGAAATAACCAAGTTTTTTCTGTTAAGATTTTAAAAAATGGAATCGCGTTTCATATTTTGGAACGGAGGGGGAAATGAGTTTGAATATTTTAGAAGTAAGCGATTTGAAAATAGGTATTCAACAAAATAAAAAAGATATTGCCATTGTGAATGGAGTATCATTTCAACTTGAAAAAGGAAAAACTTTGGGGATTGTAGGGGAATCAGGTTGTGGAAAAAGCATGACATCACTTTCACTTATGGGATTGTTACCTGCCGGGGTTAACTGGCAAGGTGGAGAAGTTTACATAGATCAAAAACAAATTAATAAAAAGTCGAATAAGGAATGGCGAAAGATTCGTGGGAAAAAAATTTCTATGATATTTCAAGAACCAATGAGTTCGCTCAATCCAGTATATAAGGTCGGTTCCCAAATTATGGAAATGATTCATAGCCATGAAAAAATTTCAAGGAAAGAAGCTCATGAACGTGCCGTTGATATGCTTCGTCTCGTAGGTATTCCTCGTCCAGATAAAGTAGTGAATGAATATCCTCATCAATTATCAGGAGGAATGCGACAAAGGGTTATGATCGCCATGGCATTGGCTTGTGGACCAGAAATATTAATTGCAGATGAACCTACTACAGCATTAGATGTGACAATCCAGGCTCAGATTTTAGATTTAATGAGAGACATACAAGAAAAACTAGATATGTCCATCATTTTAATTACCCATGATCTTGGTGTAGTAGCAGAAATATGTGAGAAAGTAATTGTGATGTATGCTGGTGAAATAGTGGAAGAGGCAACAGTGCTAGATTTGTTTAATTATCCGCTTCATCCATATACAAAAGGGTTATTAAATTCATTGCCTGACATTGAATCAGAACAAGAGTACCTTCCATCAATAGAAGGGGTGGTGCCATCACCATCCGATATGCCTTCAGGTTGTAGATTTTTCGATCGCTGCGAATTTGCAACAGATCAATGTAAAAAGAAGCCTGATCTATATACAACCTCTATTGGTACCAAAGTTAGATGTTGGCTGTACGAAGAGAACGAAGTAGGAGGGGGAATTGTCAATGGGCAGTCCATTGTTAGAAGTTAAACACTTAAAGAAATATTTTCCAGTTAAAGGATCACGTTCAGGTCATTTAAAAGCAGTAGATGATGTTTCATTTTTTGTAAATGAGGGTGAGGTTTTAGGAATTGTCGGAGAGTCTGGGTGCGGAAAGTCCACTATGGGTAAAACATTAATTCAGCTTCTAACACCTACTGAGGGTGAAATTTTACTGAATGGAGAAAATATTGCCACTCTTAGCCCAAAAGAGGTACGTCAAAAGCGCCGTGATATGCAAATCATCTTTCAAGACCCTTTTTCTTCCCTTAATCCTCGTATGAAGGTGTTTAAAATAATCGAAGAACCTTTGGTGAATTTTGGAATAGGTACAAAGGAAGAGAGAAAACAACGCGTTTATGAAGTAGCTAAACAGGTTGGACTTACACAAAAGCAGTTAGAACGTTTTCCACATGAATTTTCAGGTGGTCAAAGACAACGGATTGGAATTGCTCGAGCATTAGTGTCCAATCCAAAATTGATTGTTGCAGATGAACCAGTATCTGCTCTGGATGTTTCCATTCAATCTCAAGTATTAAATATTATGAAAGATTTAAAAAAGGAAATGAACCTTACCTACATTTTCATATCACATGATTTAAGTGTAGTGCATCATTTTTGTGACCGCATAGGGGTAATGTATTTAGGAAAGTTAGTGGAAATGGCAGATAAACACGAATTATTTAATAATCCTAAACATCCATACACAAAAGCTTTACTATCGGCATTACCAAAATCTCATCCTTCAAAAGTAAAGGAGCGAATTGTGCTAAGTGGAGATGTTCCCAATCCTGCTAATCCACCATCGGGTTGTACATTCCATACACGATGCCCAAACTGCATGGAAATATGTAAAGTGACACCTCCGAAATTTAAAAAAATTGGCGATAAGCATGAAGTTTCCTGTTTACTTTATGAAGAGCAAATGGAGCGATTAACATGAGCAAAACATTGGAAAAAGGTATTAATATTTTAACGTTATTTACTGAAGAAAAACCTTCTTGGCGGTTAGACGAGCTAGCGATCGAAACGGATATTCCTAAACCGACTTTACATAGGTTTTTAAAAACATTTACAGATTTAGGCGTATTAAAACGTCCTTACGTTCAAAGCGGTGGACAGTTAGTATTGAGTGATCATTATCTACTTGGGAATAAACTCATTGAATTAGGTGCAATTGCTGCAAATTCAATTGAAATTCGTTCTTTGGCTATGCCGTATATGAAGATGTTGCAACAGAAGTTTGACTTGGCTGTTCAACTAAGCATACTGGATGAAACAGATGGTCTTTATATCGAAAAAATCGAAAGTTTAAAACCAGTTTTATTATATACACGGGTGGGGAGAAGAGCACCTCTTTATGCAGGCGCTTGTTCAAGAATACTTTTATCCTTTCAATCAGAGGAAAAAATTAGTGAGGTACTTCAAAAAACTCGTAAAAAATATGCTAGTGGAACACCTGTTACTGATGAAGAGATATTTGAACTAATTGAATTTGGGAAAAAAAATGGCTATGCCTACAGCGTGTCAGAATTGGAAGAAGGCACTGTATCAATAGCAGTACCGATTTTCAATAGTGAACGCAAGGTAGAATACTCGATTAGTATAGCGGGCATAGAGACACTCATACCAAAAGAAAAAATAAATGGATTTTTAGAAGGTCTGTGGGAAACGGCAGCTTCAATATCTGCTGAACTAGGTTATTCGATGCCATATCCTTATGGCGTATAGATAGCACAAATACAAAAGGGGATGAACAATGTATGAAGAAACAAAAATGGATTGCGCTATTACTTGTTTGTATAATGATTGTTTTAACAGCATGTAGTGGCGGTACATCATCAAAAGACGAAAGTAAAAATAGTAGTAAATCATCTGGTGAAAATCCAGCAGCAACACGTGGAAATGAATTAGTTATTCGTGTGGCAGGAGACCCACAAAACTGGGACCCAATTGATACATTTTTACTTGCTTGGAGTACAGTAGCAACATCGGTATTTGAAGGATTAGTTAGTCGTTCTTTAGATTTAGAAATTCAACCAGGGTTAGCGGAATCTTGGGAATATATAGATGATAAAACGATTGTTTTTAAACTACGACAAGGTGTTACCTTCCATAATGGCGAACCGTTTAATGCGGAAGCAGTTAAATTTACATTTGATCGTCTACTAGGAGAAGAAGGTCAACAAGGTCCGCAATATTCAAACTATACGTCGATTGACAATGTTGAAGTGACAGGTGACTATGAAGTCACTATGCACCTAAATGCCATTGACCCAGTATTATTGACTAAACTTTCAGGATATGGTGCTGTCATCGTACCACCTAAATATATCCAAGAACAGGGTGCAGAGAATTTTGACATGAAGCCTGTTGGTACTGGTCCATTTAAAATGACTGATTATCAACGTGATAAACAAGTAGTTATTGAGCGATATGAAGATTATTGGAATAAAGATGCTATTAAACTAGATAAAGTAACATTTAAAGTGATTCCAGAGACAGCGACGGCACTGGCAGAATTACAAACAGGAAATATTGATATTATGACACGTTTAGAGGTTTCGCAAGCGGCAACAGCAGAAGGAACTGATTTCATTGAATTAAAGGATGTGTCCACTCCTACAGCGTATTCAATTCGTTTTGATACAGCACAAAAGCCTGTTGATGATGTACGTGTTCGTCAAGCGATTAACTATGCCATTGATAAGGAAACAATAGTGAAAGAAATTTTAGGTGGCTATGGCAACCTCATTAGTTCGTTCCAAAGTAATCTATCTTTTGGCTATAACAAAGATTTAGAGCCATATCCATATGATCCAGAAAAAGCAAAAAAATTACTTGCAGAAGCTAAGGTTCCTGAAGGTACTACACTTGAATTCTTTATTCCAGGTACGGATGGAACATTTAAAGAAATAGCCCAAGCAGTAGCATTTTATTTACAAGAAGTGGGATTAAAAGTTTCTATTAATAGTGTGGAAAATACTACATTCCAATCAGAGTTAATACCACAAGGGAAAGCTGGTCAAATGTATAAAAATGGCTGGGGTGGTTGGACTTTAGATTTTGATAATACAGCTTATTTAATGTATCACGAAGGGGAATTCTGGAATCCATCCTATAAAAATGAAAAAGTTGAACAATTATTAGCGGCAGAGCGAGCAACGATTAATAATGAGGAGCGTCAAAAAATCTTTAAAGAGCTGACAGAAGTGTTATATGAAGATGCTGCAGAAGTTAATTTATATTCTGAGGTTGAAATATACGCAGTGAATAAACGAATAAAAGATTTCCAACCACCTCATGATGGCCGCTTTAGATTTGAAGGTGTCACTGTCGAGTAAGTAAAAAATTATGAGATAGTATGCTTGTCATACTATCTCTTTCATTTCAAATTAGGAGGATGGAATTATGCTTTCCTATATACTACGACGTTTATCGCATACAGTGTTGGTGATAATTGCTGTCTCATTAATTATATTTTTCGCCATTCGTTTAACGGGGGATCCGGTAAGCATCATGTTCGGTGCTGGGGAACCTTCACAACAAGCAGTAGAGGAACTGACAGCAAAGTTGGGTTTAGATAAGCCTATTTGGGAGCAATATATCATATTCATGAAAGATTTAGTAACGCTTGATTTTGGTACATCGTATCGTTCGAATAGTCCAGTTTTGGAAATGTTGTTAGAACGAGCATGGCCAACACTAGCACTTGCTTTAGGGGGGATGACTGTAGCATTGTTAATCGCTATTCCTATCGGTATCCTATCTGCAGTTTATAAAGGCAAGTCCATTGATATTTTTGGTCGTATTTTTTCTTTATTAGGTATCTCTTTCCCTAATTTTTGGTTAGCGTTTATGCTAATCTTGATCTTTGCTGTTCAGTTAAAATGGTTACCTGTATCGGGCTTTGATGGGTTTAGCTCATTGATCCTGCCATCCATTGCATTGGGTCTGATTTTATCTGGTATTTTAGTTCGATTAATTCGTACCTCTATGCTTGAGGTGCTTAAAATGCAATATGTGACAACTGCTCGAGCAAAAGGAATTAGAGAATGGCTTGTCATTATTCGACATGCCTTTCGAAATGCCTTATTGCCAACTGTGACGTTTGTTGGGTTACAGTTCGGTGGACTTTTAGGGGGGGCTGTTATTGTAGAGCAAGTATTTTCTTGGCCGGGAATCGGAAGATTAATTGTTGATTCTATTAATCAACGAGATTATCCAGTCGTACAGGGTGGAGTAATTCTCCTAGCTCTTATCATGATTGTCGTCAATCTAATTGTGGATTTATGTTATTCATTAATTAACCCAAAAATACGCACTGGAAGAGGTGACAATTAATGACACAGATAATGGAAGCAGAAACAGTCGAAATAAAAAAGGTTAGTAGAATAATAAGTATTTTAAAGTTTATTAAAAATAATCCAACTGGGATAATCGGTCTATTATTAGTTGTCACGACTATTCTATGTGCGATATTTGCCCCTTATATTGCTCCACATGATCCAGGAGCAGCTAGCTTAGGACATCGTCTAGATTTGCCTAAATGGTTAGACGATACTGGTAAATCTCAATATTTACTTGGGGGAGACCAAGTTGGACGGGATTTGCTAAGTAGGATTATATATGGTGCTCGTATTTCCCTTTTGGTAGGGATTTGTGGTGTGCTCATTTCGTTAGTCCTTGGAACATTTCTTGGAATTGTGTCAGGGTATTTTGGGAAATGGATGGACGATTTAATCATGAGGTTAGCTGAAGTTCAATTAGGTCTGCCATTTATTTTACTAGCAATTGTAATTATGAGTGTATTTGGAACAGGGATTGAAAAAATCATTATTATTCTTGGACTTACATATTGGGTTAGTTTTGCTAGGCTAATTCGAGGGGAGATTTTAGCTCTAAAGGAACAAGAATATATACAGGCTGCAAAGGCAATCGGAGGCACACATTTTAAAATTATCCTTAAGCACATCTTACCAAATGTTGCTTCTTCGATTTTAGTGTTAGCAACGATGTGTATCGCAGAGTTTATCTTATTAGAGGCTTCACTAACATTTTTAGGGTTAGGTGTTGAACCGACAGTACCTTCGTGGGGCGGAATGTTAGCAGACAGTCGGAATTATATGACGTCAGCTTGGTGGATTTCTGTATTTCCAGGTATTGCAATTATGTTAACTGTACTAGGCTTTAATTTACTAGGAGATTGGCTACGAGATCGCTTAGATCCAAATATGAAAGTTTAGGTGATAGTGTGAACTCTAAAATATTTTCAATTTTATTTAATAAGAATGAAACCCTAAAAAAGCCTTCTTTATTTATAAACTTACCTACAAATCTTGTTCCAATCGGATTGATTGATTTTTGTGCGAGGTTAGGCTTAGAGTCAAATGAAATAGATTTTGATTTATTTCAAGCGTCTAATCAGCAGTACTCAATGGAATTTTTACAACATAGTAGTACATTTATTTCACAGAATGGGTCTATCTTTACACTCTATTATGAGACTGAGTCTTCGCTGTCAACGTTGTTAAGTACGATAGCAAGTGAAGGAATGGCCGAAACGCATACAGATATTCCATCCTCTTATTATGAAAGTTTAAGTCATCTGTGGTCAGCCTATGGAACTGGTGAGAAGGACGAGGCACATCCACATCAGCATTTAAGTGTGAAAATTAATTTACAACAAGAAATCACGTCAAACGCCATTATAAAAGAAGTTTGCTATCTTGCATTACGTTTAGGACTGTATGCTACCTCTGTTTCTTTACCAGTTGTCACAGAAGATCATCGACAGTTCTCGATTGATATCAAGCAAGGAACTGAAAATTTCATGGAGTTAAGTTCTAGAAACGTTATTCAAATTTGTGGTACTAAAGATTGCTTACCGACTGTCCTACATTCAATAGCAAAAGAAAAGCATGTGTCTGAAGGTGGCTTATTTGGTGTTTGGGAGCTAAACGAAAAACAAGTAAATGTAGCAGATTTGTTGTATGAAACAACATGGGAAGATGAATCGGAAGCATCGTATATTTTAAATGCTTTGCAAGATGAACCAAATAAAATGCTTGATGCTGAAATCTATCTTACAGCTTCTAAAAAAAATCGAGATGAATATTGTTTAGATTTGTATAAGAAATTTTCAAATTTAAAGACAATTACAGTTCGCTCTGCGTTTAAAACAGGGTTATACTGGATATTAGAGGAAGTACTTCCATCTGTTTCGGGTCATTTTGAACAAGTAAAAATAATATGTAAAGATGGGGTTAATCAAAATGGTTTAGAACAGCATAATCGCTGGATTATGGAACTTTACCCAGTGGACGAATTGATTGAAATGCAATATGGCATACCGAAAGAAAATGTACAATTTGAGCTTTCAAGCACACAGCAGCACATCTATAGTGTCTATGTTGATGATCTATTAATTGCTGAATTAAATCCGCTGATTAGTGAATTGGATTATGTTGATGGTCAGAGAAAAGTCTATCCAACTACAGCAGGGTATAGGTTATTTGAAGATGGGAAACTGGTTCAAGAAAATGCAATATTGTCAGATCGTGAGCGTTTCTATAAAACGTATATCAATGAGTTTCTTCCTCAGATAGTGGGAAAATTAAATATTGATGTAACAAATCGTGATCAAGGACAATTGTTCCCTTTATTTGATCGCATCGAAATTGACTTTACTTCATCTGGAATTGAAGAAGAATTAAACGTGAAGCAAGAAGCAAACTCGTCCTTTGAAGCGTTATACGAAGACCTTTATTTTAACACGCTTGATTATTTTAATGAACTCGGTCGCCGATTAGTTAATCAACCTTATCAAGCTCCTGGTGGTATTATTCCCTTTATTCATATAGAGGAAAATATTTATAAGCCTATTAAAAGTGTAATACGGGCATACAAATGGCATGAAAAAACCAATTTAGTTCCAGTTGCAAAAAGAATTTTATTTAACCAAGAGGGGCAATTTGAAACAGTAGAAATGTATTTAGGTAATTATCTGAAAGTAATGGAAATGAATGATAATTTAAAATACAAAATTAAAAATGTTTATCAACTATCAACGCGGTATCAAAATTATTCTGAGGTCAAACTAAATTATGGGGATATATCTTACAAAGGGAATGTCATTCCATTTTTTGAAGTGACTGAGCCTATTACTAGTGACTTTTATTCAGGACTTAAAAAATCGGATGAAAAGCATACGATTGTCTTTGAAGCGGGCCATCATCCAAACGAAGTATCTAGTACACCTGCTATATTAGAGCTCATGGAAGATATTATTTGTCACCATCCTGAAATCTTAAAAAAGATTAATATAATCATTATTCCGCTATCAAATCCAGATGGTTATGAAATAATGGAGAGCTTGACAAAAGAACATCCAAAATGGAAACATCATGCTGCAAGATTTAATGCGGTAGGTTTAGAGTTTGCCTATGTCAAATTCCAAGAAAGTGTATTTGGTGAGGCAAATGTTTTACCACTTATCTTAAAAAAATGGGCACCTGATATAGTGATTGATGATCATGGAATCCCTGCTCGTGAATGGGTTCAACCATTCGCAGGATATGCGTGTCCACCTATTTTCCCTGTTTCTTACACGCTTCCAAGTGCTAAGATCTACGGAATTGGTCGATATGCGGATTATGATACGAGGGAAGTCCAGGCTACGAATCTAGAACGAGTAGCTGAAAAAGTGAATATGATTTTTGAGGGTACAATATTTGCCCAAGAAAATGCTTATTGGCGTGAACGCTACTATAAATATGGCACAAAGTGGGATCCACAAAAGTACCCAATTGAAGAAATGGGAAATATAAATTTTTATCGAAGTATGGAAGTTACGCCAACATACTCATCTGTAAGTATATTACGCTACCCGCAGTGGGTGGCTCTAGATATCATTTCTGAAGTGTCTGATGAAATTGTTTATGATGAAGAATTAACTTCTTGTATTGAAGCACATAAATTATTTAATCAAGCTATTATTGAAGCAGCACTTTCTACTAAAGTAAATAAAATTAAACAATTTGGACGCTACTTTAAAAAACGTCCGATAGAAATCAGGTGACAAATATGACAAAAATATTAGTAACAGGGTTTGAGCCATTTCTTGATTATAAAATAAATCCAACGATGCAAATTGTGGAAGAATTAAACGGAAAGAAAATAGATTGCTATGATATCGTCGGACGAATTCTATCTGTAGATTTTCAGCAATCAGCGGAGCAATTAAAACACCATATAGAAGAAGTGAAACCACAAATCATTATTTCATTAGGATTGGCTGCAGGACGTTTTAAAGTAACACCAGAGCGCATTGCTATTAATGTGAAAGACGGAGAGCCTGATAATAATGGCTATACACCAGTTGATGAGCGTATCCATGAGGAGGGGGCAGATGCTTATCTAACAAACTTACCAATTCGCAGTATGGTAAATCGTTTGCAGGCAGAAGGATATCCAGCGGAAATCTCTAATACAGCGGGTACATACTTATGTAATAACATTATGTATGAGGGGCTCGCTTATGCACAGCAACATGAAGGGGTTCGTGCTGGCTTTATTCATATTCCAGCATCATTTGAGCTGGCCATCCAACATGGCAAAATTCCCGGCTGGAGTATTAGAGATTTAGTAGCTGCGGTACAGCTTTGTATTGAGGAGACGGCACGTGCAACCAATCATTGATTTTCCGCATTCCATGTGGATTAGTCAACATACTATTCGTTTTG
The DNA here is from genome assembly GCF_044986265.1 of Lysinibacillus sp. S1. Lineage (NCBI taxonomy): Bacteria > Bacillati > Bacillota > Bacilli > Caryophanales > Bacillaceae > Lysinibacillus > Lysinibacillus sp. S1. Next base: position 1,090,196 of record NZ_CP173154.1, on the reverse strand, counting down.
CATTCAAAGAGGAAATTTCTCACTCAAACTTTCACGCGGTCCAAGCGTTCAATCGGTTTCTGAAACAGCAGCTCCAGCATCACCTAATTGAAAGTGTTGCAAGCTACCATACAGTAACAGCTTATATTAAACAAAAAATAGATATTGAACGTTTAAGGACGCAGTGGCTTGAGATGCAAGCCTCCACAACAATTGATAAAGGAACGAATCGACTTTTAAAAATACCCGTCTGCTATGATGAGGAATTTGCTTTAGATCAAAAGCGTGTCATGGATTTCACAGGTTTACCTTTTGAGGATATTAAAACTTTGCATATGTCTAAAAGCTATTATGTTTATTTAATCGGCTTTTTACCAGGCTTTCCATACTTAGGCGAGCTTGATTCTAAATTATTTGTGCCCCGCTTACAGAAACCAAGGGCATCTGTATCAGYAAGYKYYGWTKGGGTTGGAGGTGGACAAACAGGCATCTATCCTGTTGATTCACCTGGAGGCTGGAATATTATAGGGAAAACACCTTTGGATTTATTTGATGCTCATGGCAAAGAGCCATTTTTATTTGAACTTGGTGATGAAGTTCAGTTTTATGAAATAACCAAAGAGCAATTTTGGGAAATGAAAAGCAAAGGAGTGTAGCAATTGAAGCCACTTCTGCTCGTAACAAAACTAGGGGTGTATGGTAGCTTACAAGACAAAGGAAGGTTCGGCTATCGGGCATTTGGTATTCCGCTATCTGGACCAATGGANCACCGATCGTTTCAAGCAGCTCAAAGAATCTTACAGCACCACCATGATCAAACGTCTTTTGAAATGTTTGTGGGTGGTTTTGAATTCGAGGCGCTTGCTGATTGTGTTTATGTATTAACAGGGGGGCATAGTACATGCTTGGTTAATCATGTACCAATCGAAATGTGGAAAACATTCCATTTAACGAGGGGAGATAGATTAGCTATCAAGGGTGTCCATCAGGGCTCTATTGTTTACTTAACTCCATTAGGAGGTTTTCGTACAAATGATGAGCTTGGTAGCCAATCCTACCTTCCACTTGGGAATTTGGGAACATGCATTACAAAAGGAAGTATTTTATATGGGCAGGTATCATCATCTTTAAAATATAATAGAGGGCTATATGCACCCTATCGTCCGCGTTTTGACAGTTCGATTACGGTTCGACTGTTTAAAGGGCCGCATTTCCATTTATTTGCTGAGGAGAGTCAGCGACAATTTTTACAAGATCCTTTTCAATTTATCGGCGGTAATCGTATGGGCTACTACATCAAAGGACCTACCTTACAACTTCAGGAGATGAAGGATATTCTATCAGAAGCTACACAGTTCGGAACAATCCAAGTGCCTCAAAGTGGTAATCCCATTATCCTAATGGCTGATGCTCAAACAGTAGGAGGCTATCCTATTATTGCAACAGTTCATGAAGAAGATTTACATAAAGTAGCGCAAATGCGTATGTTTAACACAATTCACTTTGTACTGGAGGAAACATGATGTCAATTGATATCAATTGTGATCTGGGTGAAAGCTATGATGCTTTTTTCGCGGGTAAGGACGAAGAACTATTAGACYATGTAACTTCCATCAACATTGCATGTGGCTATCATGCGGGTCATCATTCAATCATGCATCAAATTGTACGCAGCGCCATTCGTAAAAACGTTCACATTGGTGCACATCCAGGCTATCCCGATCGAGAGGGATTTGGTCGCCGTAACATGGAATGTAGCCCAGCTGAAATTTACGATATGATGGTTTATCAAATTGGTGCCTTACAAGCATTTGTACHGATTGAAAATGGTATGCTTCATCATGTTAAACCACATGGCGCACTCTATAATCAATGCGCGAATGATCGTGAAAAAGCGTTAGCTGTAGTCAATGCAGTGTATGATCTTAATCCGCAGCTTATTTTATATGGCTTATCTGGTAGCCTCATCGTAGAGATTGCTAGAGACCAAGGGCTTCAAGTATATGAGGAGGTTTTTTCGGATCGACGCTATAACGAAGATGGCACATTAGTGAACAGACAGGTGCCAAATGCCTTCATACAATCGGAAGAGGAAATGCTAGTGCATGTAAAAGGAATTTTGACTGCGAATGAAGTGATGTCGGTCCAGTCCAAAAAAATTAAAGTGGCAGTCCAAACCTTATGTATACATGGAGATGGCCCACATGCGCTAGACTATGCGAAAAAAATTGCAGGTCTTAGAAAGCAATTACAATAAAATGTAAGAATGGATGCCCTAAATAAGGCATCCATTTTAYTTAGATTGTWGTCACTAGCTCCACAGCTTCTAGCACAATTGGCGTACCAGCAGAAAGTGTACCTGTGACAGTATTGAACGTTATTTCAGTTGTAGAAACTGTATAGGCACCACCCTCCTGAAGAACACCATTGATATATAAGTTATAGTAACCATTTGCGACTTCTGGGAATGCTGTTGCGGCTGTACCGCTATCATTTAAAAACGTTGTTGCAGCGACTGTCGTGCCATCTGCAATGACAAGGGGTGCAGCTAAGACGTTAAAAAACCTTGTAGAACTACCTGTAACATTGACGTGAATATTAATAATGGAAAGTGCCACCCAATTCACCTCCTTTCATTTCCTTTATTTCGTTGTAAAGCCTAGCGATTCAATAATAATGGGTGTTCCTCTATACAATGTCGCATTATAAGGTACGATTGTCAGGGAGGCTGGGGTTACCGTATAAATACCGCCTTCCTGCATTACTGCATTAATATAAAGGTTAACGTAACCATTAGGTGAAAAAATTGTAAACWCAGTAACGGAATTTGCTTCATCATTCCAAAAGAGATCGGCTGGAAGAGTTGCCCCATTCGATAGATCAAGATCAGCTGTAACGATATAAAAATATCGTTGGATCGTTGGTATAATCATAMCTTCAGGGACTATTTCAGGAGGATCCATGGGTATTCCGTTTSTTGCTTTTATACGGGGCCAGATAAATCGATCCTCACAGTTACATGAACAATACTTTTCAATGATTTGATGAGACTTAGGATTAATCATATGGCATCACACTCCTTTCATAAAAAATAACTTTGCCCCGAATATGCTTACTATAAAATATGAAGTAAATATAAAAAGAACTAGTTGACAATCTATCATTTKGCATAGATTTTTTGTATAAACATGTTTTTGTAAGGATGGAAACGTTGGCATATATGCTTTAAATTAGTGTTATACTTTGCTAGTTGAATAAGGTAGAATACTAATTATGAATAATTAATGAAAAAGGGGTTACTGGTTTCATGAAAGATTTTGAACAACAATTGGAGGGGCTATTAAAGCAAGCCTCTTTGCAATACATAATTTATCAGCATAATGGTGATACAGAGCGCATGGATAAAACATCACTTTTTGCTCGAAAAATTCAGCAAAAAGAGTATGTGATTGGCTTTGCAGGCCATTTCTCTGCAGGGAAGTCAAGTATGATTAATGCGCTGTCTGGTGAAAATCTACTAGCATCTAGTCCAATTCCAACAAGTGCGAACATCGTCAAAGTTCATAAATCAGAGGAAGACTATGCAATTGTTTATATGCACAATGAAAAGCCCGTAAAATTTGAGGCTGGCTATGATTTTAAAACAGTAAAAGAGCTAAGTAAAAATGGGGATTTAGTGTCACAGATTGAGATTGGACACAGTGCCTCTACACTACCACTAGGTGTTACTGTAATGGATACGCCAGKGGTAGACTCCACAGATGATGCACATCGCATGTCAACGGAATCAGCATTACATATTGCCGATATCGTATTTTATACAATGGACTACAACCATGTGCAGTCGGAATTAAATTTCCAATTCACAAAGCAATTAATGAAATATAATCCAAATGTTTATTTAATTGTCAACATGATTGATAAGCATAAAGATAATGAATTGAGCTTCGAAGAATTTAAAGCAACTGTTCATCAATCCTTTGCAGCATGGGGTGTTGTACCGAAATGTGTTTTCTTTACTTCATTAAGAGAGCCTGAGCATCCACATAATGATTTTGAGGCAGTAAAGAAAATTGTGATGGACAGTATGAATGATTGGCAGGAGCAGCTTGTACAAACAGCTACGAATACATTGCGTTTATTGCAAAGCGAGCATGACAATTATTTAATGGAAGAAAGACAGGATCGTTTGGCAATTGATGAAGAAATTTTAAGTGCGGATGACTGGGCACACCATCAAGATATTTTAGAGCAATACAATAAATTAAATCGTCAGGTTGAATTATTCTCAGTAGAAGCTTGGAACGAAACGTTTGAGGAGCAACGTAAGGAGCTACTCGCGAATGCTGCAATTATGCCAGCTGATTTACGCGATCGCTTACGCCTTTATTTAGAAAGCATGCAGGAAGGTTTTAAAGTTGGGGGGCTCTTTACTGCAAAGAAAAAAACAGAGGAAGAGCGAAACCGACGTAAAGAAGATGCGTATCATGCCTATCAAAATGTGATCCATGCACAAATCACGGGGCATTTAAAAGGTCTTATGAAAAAGGCATTGAAGGACGTTGGGGCATTAAATGAGGAACGTGCCGCAGCCATTGATGCCTATGTATTTGACTTACCTTTTTCATTGATTGAGCAGCAAGTTCAAACAGGCGCTATTTTAACAGGTGATGCTGTGTTAAACTTCGCTAACCGTATCGCAGAAGCAACAAAGCGCTACTTCATTCAGGAGACAGATAGCTGGAAAAATGCGCAAGCGACAACTCTTGAAGCTGTAGCAACAGAAACTGCCGCACCATCAAAATTAAAAATGGCGAGTATGCAGGACAAAGTAGATGCCATTAATGCAGTCCTTGAAATTGAAGGCTATCAGCAATATAGTGCAAGCACTATGCATCAAGCGAGCAATGAAATTCGTAAAGTTGCCAATCAACAGCTTACAAATTGGGAACAATCATTTAAGCAAGATTTAGCAGAAATTCGTCTATTTGACGAGTCCATGTTGCAGCCAAAAGAGCAAATCATCCAACAAGAGGAAGCTCAGCAAGCTACTAGTGCAACGACTCTACCAATCGATGGTGTGATTAATCGTGCACTCCATACTGCCAATGCAGTCAAAGAGGTGCAAGGCTTTGCTGAAGTAGCCCAATACCTTGAAAATAAAGTAGAACGACTACAGAAAAAGGATTTTACCATTGCATTGTTTGGCGCADTTAGTGCTGRGAAATCWTCMTTCWCAAACGCTTTAATGGGAGCCAAGGWRTTACSTGTAKCACCARACCCAACAACWRCGGCMATCAATAAAATKCRTCCAGTTACACCTGAACACCCACATGAAACAGCGGATGTACAGCTTAAAACTGCRGAACAAATGCTAGAGGATATTCAAGGCTCCTATGCGGCGATTGGTTTGTCTGTATCGACATTGGAGGAAGCCTATAATCGTGCTGATGAAGGGCTTGCAGTGCAGTTAACGGACGAACGCTTAAATGTTCATAAATCATTTATTCGTGCCTATAAAGAAGGCTATCCAACCTTTAAGTCTGAGTTTGGTTCTATCCTCCGCGTAGACCGTGAAGAGTTTGAAAAATTTGTAGCACAAGAAAATAAATCTTGCTTTGTTGATAATATCGACTTCTATTATGATAGTCCATTAACACGTATGGGCGTGACACTTGTTGACACGCCAGGAGCGGACTCTATTAATGCCCGCCATACAGGCGTAGCATTTGAATATATTCGTAATGCTGATGCCATCCTATTTATTACGTACTATAATCATGCCTTTGCCAAAGCTGACCGAGAGTTTTTAATTCAACTTGGTCGTGTGAAGGATGCATTTGAGCTAGATAAAATGTTCTTTATTGTCAATGCAATTGATTTGGCAACAACGGGTGAGGAACAGGAAGATGTAAAAGGCTATGTACGCTCAGAGTTACAACGCTTTGGCATTCGCTTCCCAAGACTATATGGGGTATCTAGTCTTTTAGCGTTGAAGGAAAAGGTAGAAGGTGCCGATTTAACATCAGGTATGCCACCATTTGAAAAAGACTTCCATACATTCTTAAATGATGAATTGAGTGCATTAGCCGTTCAAGCTCTTGCAGAGGAAGTTGATAAAACAGAGCAACGTTTGGCGGATTTAATTGCCCAAACAGAGGAAAACTTAAAACGTAAAGATGAGCGACTAGAGGAATTAGCAACACTTGAACAACATATTCAATCGAAGTTCAGTGTGCTGAATACGAGCATGTTAGAGAGTGAAACAAAGCAGGAGCTTGATGAGCTACTCTATTATGTTCTTCAGCGTGTTTATTATCGTTACCCTGAGTTCTTTAAGGAAGGCTACAATCCTTCTACCTTTGCTGCAATGCCCGCACAGCAAGCGTTGGAGCATGCATTAAAAGAAGTGATGCAAAGCTTGCGTTTTGATTTTACTCAAGAAATGCGTGTAACAAACTTCCGTTTATCGCAATTCATTAGCAAAAAGATGCAACAACGTTTTAAAGATGAAGTGCGCGAATTGAAAGAGTTAAATCGAAGCTTCTCATTCCTAGCCTTTGAATCCTCTGAGCCAAATTTATTGGATTTTGAAGGACCGTTTGCGGATATTTCCAAATATGCTAGCGTAAAATCTCATTTCCGCAATCAAAAAGCTTTCTTTGAAAAGAATGAAAAAGTGAAGCTAAGTGAGGCACTAGAAGCTGTAACAAAGCCAGATGCACAAGACTATTTAGATGCACAGAAAGTTTCTCTCATGACATGGGCGATTACGTTTATAGCAGAGGAAGCCGAAAAATTACGTTACTATATTTATCATCAAGCGCTTGAACAAATTGACACAGAAAGATTAGCCTTACAAGAAGAGAGTCGTTTAGCTTCTTGGAAAGCGATTTACGCACAATTACAATACGCATGAGGTGATTCTAATGGGAAAAGTATTCAAATCAGTGGATGAAATTCAGTATGATGGCGTCCGTTTTATCGATGCTCGTTTCGATCTTCAGGACAAAGAGGCTGGCAAAAAAGCATTCGAGGAAGGTCATGCTACTGGTGCTATCTATATTGATTTAGAACAGCAGTTATCGGATATGGACAGCAAAGAAGGTCGTCATCCAATGCCAAGCAAAGAAAAATTGGCATCCGTTTTTCAAGAACTAGGATTACGGTATGAAGATCAGATTGTAGTTTATGACCAAGGAGCAGCTCCATTTGCCCCACGTGCCTGGTGGATGCTAACATATGCTGGTTTCCCAAATGTAGTGATTGTCAACGGAGGTGCACCTGCGCTAGAGGCAAAAATTCCTTTTACCAAGGATATTATTAAATATCCTCCAACTATCATTGAGTTTGATTGGAAAGATGAGCTTTATGCACCACGCCAAGCCGTAAAAGCCATTGTAGATGGAGAGGTAAAAGCTACTTTACTCGATGCCCGCGCTGCTGAAAGGTATCGAGGAGAAGTAGAGCCTTTGGATAAAGTAGCAGGTCATATCCCAACTGCGAAAAACTTTGACTGGGAGCAATTGAAGTCAAATGGTCAACTAAAGGCAAACGATGCATTACGTCAAAAAGTTGCAGCTGATGAACCGGTTGTGGTTTACTGTGGAAGCGGCGTAACAGCCTCTCCGCTTTATGCTGTATTAGCAGATGAAGGCTATGAAAACATCCAATTATATGTAGGTAGCTTCAGTGATTGGATTACAGAATATGACGTGGAAAAAGGCACAAACGAATAAAAAGAAACGCTCACTTCGGTGGGCGTTTTTTTATAGTGCGGTGGATAGAGCGTAAAGTAGAGGTTAGAATTTAATGTAGCGGATAACCTGTTCAAAGTGGCGGATAAGAAAGAAAAAAGTGGAGGATAGAACGTTCAAAGTGACGGATAAAATTTGATGTAGCGGATAACCTGTTCAAAGTTGCGGATAAGAAAGAAAAAGTGGAGGATAGAACGTTCAAAGTGACGGATAAAATCTAATGTAGCGGATAACCTGTTCAAAGTTGCGGATAAGAAAGAAAAAGTGGAGGATAGAACGTTHAAAGTGGYGGATAAAATTTAATGTAGCGGATAACCTGTTCAAAGTKRCGGATAARAAWGAAAAAGTGRAGGATASMMCKTTYAAAGTRRSGGATARAATYTWATRTAGCRRATAAMSTGWTSAAAGTTGCRGATAAGAAAGAAAAAGTGGAGGATAGAACGTTCAAAGTGGTGGATAAAATTTAATGTAGCGGATAACCTGTTCAAAGTGACGGATAAAAATGAAAAAGTGAAGGATACCCCTTTTAAAGTAGGGGATAGAATTTTATACTTGATCAAAAGGTAGATGCACTCGATGTCGTACAGGAAGTCGCTTACCGTAGCTATTAAATAMATACATTCTCTTCAAAATTCATCCTATTTAAAAACATGGTTAATAAGGATGGTCATAAACTGTGCAATAAATTTACTAAATAAGCGTGAACCGATCGTCGAGTTTGAGCTGGAGTCAGAACTAGGTGAAGAACCGCATGAAGAACTTCCTGAGAGGTGGGCGTTGGAAGATGTGATGACAAAGCTCACAAAGGAGGAAAAGGATATTATTTTGTTGAGATTCTATCATGATTATACATTGTCTCAGGTGGCTCAGGTATTGCAGCTTAAATTAGGGACGACGAAAACCATTTTGTATCGTGCATTAAAAAAATTAAAGCAGGCACTGGAACAGGAGGGGCAAGGGTGAACGATCTAAAAAAGCAGATGGATCAAATAGACATTCCAGAATCGTTACATCAGCGTAGTCTACAAGGTATTGAACAAGCAACAAAAGARCARCATAARCCTTTGCACGGGGTACCTAWAGTCTTGACTGTKGCKGTAACACTTGCAACGGGKKGATTTGTGGCATTCATGGTGGGGGAACAACACGTAGATAATGATCGGGCTAGTGYGTTAATGTCACAATTAGATCATTTATCTTCGCCAATATACTGGATTTTGGCTATTTTGTGCGTATGCATCATACTGTACATCTCTAGGAAAAAGCTTAAAGTTGGCGCTGATCAGAAAAAGACGATTGGTGTTGCCATAGTTTTGAATTTACTGATCGGTAACAGTACGATTTTTTTACAACATCAATTCATAAAACCGATAGTGGTTCCTGCTGCAATTGAAGTTACAGATAGCTTACAGAATGCTTTAGAGGTACGCTATATTACAAACAAAGATGACCATCGATATGTGAAATATTTACAGGCAGAAGACGTGCAATTACCAATAGTATATGATCAAACAGAGCAAGCAAATCTAGTCAATGGCTTTTATTRTCCATTGGMTACTTCTCAAGATYTACGCTATCAAAATATTCGATTAGCTTTTTTTCAGTTTGATTTAWACACGATGAAAAAAGTGATGTCAAGTAAAACTATTTATCTTGTATTAAATGAMGRGGTTAAATTACCTRCCCCAATTCATTTTACGAGGGAAACCTTCATTGATGAAAATCAGATCATGAATAATAGCTATAGTCAGTCACAAAATGATTCGGAACAAATCATATCATTTACCCTTCAGCAGGATGCAGTTTTTGATGCATTTTATGTTCCAGCTACATTAGAGGATAAAATACTGTTGAAAGAATGGCGATTAAACGATCAGCGCTACACAGCAAGTGATTTCCCTTTTTCAGTGACGAAAGGTCAACGCTTGGAGCTGACTATTCAATTGAAGGAAGCCTCCTTAGATATCAATACGTCCATAGGTTTTAGTGGCCCCGMTGGTTATTTAACTAAAAGAGTATATTCGCAAGCGTATTTTACGTCGAATTTGGTGAAAAARGTGCGTGAAAACAATGAGTGAATCTAAACAACAGGTAAAACTTTTACAATGGTTTGCAGTGGCGCTCTTTTTTCAATTTATCTATTTAAATGTTTTTAAATACGCTAATCTTCTACAAGATATCCTTGTTTATGGGGCCTATTTAAAAAGTCTTTCATTCTATAAAGAAAAAACACCTATCAGCAAATATATGGCTTGCGCTATGATTCTTGCCTTGATGAGTACTTTCTTTTCTTCACATCTTCTCTTCTATTGGAGTACGGTTTTAATTCAAGGAATTAAATTGCTGATTATAATGGAATTTGGAAAAATTTTATTAAGCATTGAACAAAAACACGATATACAGGGTTCCACTACAAGAGTGATGAAAAAATATATAGCGATTACCTTTGCTGTCATTATAAGTTGGACGCTGTTAATGAATGTTACAAATGGTTGGCAGATGGGATTATTGTTCCTAGGCGCATTGCTTTTATTGGCTGTAAATATACGATTATTTCTTCATGTGTTAGCACTTCGTAAACATGTAAAAAACAAATCCTTTGTTGTTACACACTTACAAAAATGACTCACCATTCATTTTATGCTACACTTTTTGTACAAGGGGCAAAGGGGGAGCAGGATGTTTAAACGGGAGAAAAGTATCGAGATTCAGCATCATCGCGGTGTACAATGTGCGCATGGGAAAGTTGCGGTGCAGGGGGTTGGTATGAGTGTGTACAGCTTTTTTGTGGATGGGTTACTGATTGATACAGGTTCCTACTCACTATCGCAGGAATTTCAATCCTTTTTTAAGGATATACCGATAGAGCAATTGGCATTAACGCATTCACATGAGGATCATGCAGGAAATGCAGCGTGGATTCAACATCATAAGAATGTACCTATTTATATTCATCGTGATTCAGTCAATCTTTGTGMTGAAGATGGAGACTATCCACTCTATCGTCAGGCATTGTGGGGGGAACGACCCGCGTTTGTTGCCCAACCATTTGGTCAAACCTTACAAACGAACGCAGCAACATGGGATGTTATTGAAACACCTGGGCATACTACAGATCATCTTTCTTTTTACAATCGGGAAACAGGCGCTATGTTTACAGGTGATTTGTTTATCCAGCCAAAGACAAAGGTTGTGCTTGATGAAGAAAACATTGTCCATACTTTGGCGTCTTTAAGGAAAATAGTAAACTATGATTTCGATGTCGTCTATTGCTGTCATGCAGGCTTTATAGTGGATGGTCGAACGAAAATACAAGAAAAAATTGCTTATTTGGAAGACATGCAAGGAAAAGTGAAGCAATTATTTATGCAAGGTTATTCTGTTGAGGAAATCACCAAAACAATTTTTCCTCGTGATTATCCGATTACAAAAGTTTCGGGAGAGCAATGGTCTTCCAAGCATATCATCACGGCCTTTATTAATCATTTTACCGAAGAGTCCTTTATATAGGGCTCTTTTTTATCTTGTTAAGAATTTCACAAATACTTTGATCTGTATAATAAAAAACTTTGTGAAAAAATGTGAATAAATTGTGACGAAGTCAATCAGGGCAATGGATGCGCTTACAAAAGTTTGTGAAAAAATTCTCATTTACATAAGAAAAATACTATGTGAAAAGTTGAACAGGCTAAATGGCTCTATGTGTACACTTTTTAATGTGTTAACAATCGCATTAATTATCTTAAAATAATTGATTGTGAAATGTTTAATTTGACAGAAAAATGTAATGAAAGTCATTAAACATTGAATTTTTGAAGTTTAAAATAAATTGACAGAAAATTCGTTGACTATATTTTCACAAAGTATTATGATTCTGAAATATAATAAAAAATCAAAGGGAAAAGGATGGGATGGAATGGACGTAATGAAAAAGGCTTTAGAAATGCATGCACACTATAGCGGGAAATTAGAGGTGAGCTCAAAGGTACCTGTACAAGATTCCTATGATCTTAGCTTGGCTTATTCACCGGGGGTAGCAGCGCCATGTGTGGAGATTGAGAAAAATCCTTCGCTTGTGTACGACTATACAATGAAGGGTAATATGGTAGCTGTTGTGTCGGATGGGACAGCGGTTTTAGGGTTAGGAGATATCGGACCGAAAGCGGCATTACCTGTAATGGAAGGGAAGGCGATTTTACTAAAGCGTTTTGCCAATGTTGATGCTTTTCCAATATGCTTAGATACAAAAAATACGGATGAAATCGTCAGCATTGTGAAGGCGCTTGCCCCGACATTTGGTGCGGTAAACTTAGAGGATATTTCAGCACCAAGATGCTTTGAAATTGAAGATCGCCTACGTCAAGAATGTGATATTCCAGTTTTTCATGATGATCAACATGGAACAGCAATTGTTGTAGGAGCAGCGATGATTAATGCCAATCGTATTGTGAAAAAGGATATTGCAACGATGAAGGTTGTGATTAACGGTGCTGGTGCTGCGGGCATTGCGATCTTACGTATACTTGTACAAATGGGCTATAAGAATATTTATATGTGCGATACAAAAGGTATTATTTATGAGGGGCGTACAGAGGGGATGAATCCGATTAAAGAAGCGGTTGCTCATTTGACGAATCCAGAGAAGCAACATGGTACACTAGAGGATGCACTAACAGGTGCAGATGTCTTTATTGGAGTTTCTGTAGCCAATCTATTAACAGAGGCACATATTGCGTCCATGAATGAAAATCCAGTTGTCTTTGCCTTAGCCAATCCAAATCCAGAGATCACGTATGAAAATGCCAAAGCATGGGGGGTACGTGTTATGGGAACTGGCCGTTCAGATTATCCAAATCAAATTAATAATGTTCTTGCATTCCCTGGTATTTTCCGGGGAGCTTTAGATGTGCGTGCTACGGATATTAATGAGTCGATGAAGCTAGCTGCTGTAGAAGCCATTGCCTCCCTTGTGAGTGATAAAGAACTAAAGGAAGAATATATTGTGCCTAAATCTTTGGACGAACGCGTTGTGGCAATCGTCTCACGCGCAGTAAGTGGGGCAGCTGTAGAATCTGGCGTATCTGAGCTATTCCAGCAAAGTACAGCACTATCTGTTTAATAAAATTGAATAGGGAATTAGAACAGATAGGGAAAAGTGTATTGCTTTTTCTCTATCTGTTTTTTATCAAATATGCTCGAAATTTGTTGTTTTTGGTGTTTTATGTAATAAAATGATTAAGTAAAWTGGAATKTTTTAMATAGTTGATTGAAGAGAAGAAATACTTATTGATGACAGATTTAGGTTAAAAAATAAGTCTTAAGTCCATTTAAAATTGAAAGAAGTGATGAGGGAAAATGACATCAATCGTACAATTTCGATCTATTAAAACGAAGCTAATCGCTTTTTCATTGCTGCTTTTAATGATTCCGTTACTTATCTTAGGTTTTATAAGCTATCAGCAAAGTAAATCAAACCTAGAAACAGTAGGGAAAGAAAATCTAAAAAATAGTGTCGAAATGACGATTGCTATGATTGAGCAATTCAATCAAGAGGTAGAAGCAGGCAATTTATCATTAGAGGAAGCTCAGGAAAAAGTAAAGATTGCTATTTTAGGAGAAAAGGATAGTGAAGGAAAGCGACCGATTAATAAGGACATTAAACTTGGCGACAATGGTTATATTTTTGTTGTTGACCAAAAAGGGATGTCCGTTGCCCATCCAAATATAGAGGGTACGAGTGTTTGGGATGAAGAGGATGATAAAGGCGTTAAGTACATACAAGAAATCATTGCTAAAGGGAATGAAGGTGGTGGATTTGTTTCATATTCGTGGACGTTACCCAATTCAGGTCAATTAGAGGACAAAGGGGTTTATGCAGAAACAGATCCATATTGGGGTTGGGTCATTGGTGCGAGCACCTATTTAATGGACTTCAATAAACCAGCACAAAGTATTCTTAAGATAACACTTATAGTAATTGGCTTGGCCATTATGGTGGGGATATTGATCATTTGGCAATATGCGAGTAGTATGACAAAGCCTATTAACCAAGCGGCTCAAGCGATGGAGCGTTTTGCAGAGGGAGATTTATCTCAAGAAAGTATGGCTATACGTTCAAAAGATGAAATTGGAAAACTGGCAAACGCCATGAATCAAATGCAAATAAGGTTGAAGGATATGATTCTTAATATTGCCCAAGCATCAGACTTAATTAATACATCTAGTAAAGAGCTAACGCATTCAGCAAATGAAGTCAATATGGGAGCGGAGCAAGTTGCGATTACGATGCATGAATTAGCATCGGGTGCTGATGGACAAGCTCACCATTCTAGTGCATTAACTTCATTAATGGAKCGCTTTACAGCAGATTTACAGGAAACGAATCAGCATGGTGCACATATTCATCAATCTTCAGTAGAAGTTTTAACATTAACGAATGAAGGAAGTCAGCTAATGACATMCTCTAATTCTCAAATGGAAAAGATTGATAGCATCGTGCAAAATGCCGTTGAGAAAGTGAAAAAATTAGATGCTCAAGCACAGGAAATCTCTAAATTGGTCGTGGTCATTAAGGATATTGCAGATCAAACGAACCTGTTGGCTTTAAATGCTGCGATTGAAGCGGCAAGAGCGGGAGAGCATGGCAAAGGATTTGCTGTAGTGGCAGATGAAGTACGTAAGCTTGCCGAACAAGTAGCCTTTTCAGTAAACGATATTACATCCATCGTCACGAATATTCAGCAAGATTTTGATGTGGTCACGAACTCTTTAGAGGATGGTTACCAAGAAGTAAAAGAGGGAACGAATCAAATAAAAGCTACTACTGAAACATTTAACACGATTAGCCACTCCATTAATGATGTAGTGGAGAGTGTCCAATTAATTTCAACGAATTTATCGAAAGTTACAGAAGATGGCCATAAAATGAACAACTCTATTCAAGAAATTGCTGCGGTGGCAGAGGAATCTGCTGCAGGGGTCGAGCAAACAACAGCTACGACAGAAGAGACAAGTAGCTCAATGGAGAATATGGCTGGAAAGTCTGCTCAACTATCAGAATTAGCATTACAATTGAAAGCTCTCATTGCTCAATTCAAACTATAAAAAACATCTCCCACTCTCTTAAATGAGAGGGGAGATGTTTTTACATCATGCCAACACCAATAATTCCGATGAGTATGACAAAGAAAAGAACAAATAATACGATGAAGATAATAATGGCTGGAATAAAGATGGTGAAGAAAGCCATCCAGTTTGAAATTTGATGTGCTTCAGCGACTACACCTACAGAAATAACAAATGACCAAATCGTCACAATGATGCTTACTAAAATAGTTGGCCAAAAAATCCACGGTAATGAACCCATAAAATTAGGATCCAATAATGAATCGGGTGAAGTCATTAACCAAATAATATAAAGTGGAATCAGTACGATATATGGGATTGCAGTTAAGCTTAACCCCTTAAATAAGTCCGAGTAAGTCCCAGTACCTTTAAATAATTTCCCGAATAGCCAAGAGATGAGTGCAGAAATAGCTGTGCCAATTATACCTGCGATAGGAGCAAAAATGACACATAATAGGACTAAAAGCCATGGCGAAAAATCAGGAAGAAATTCTGAATCAATTAATCCAGACATAAGGGAGCCAATATAACCAATAGACAAAACCAAAATTGCAAAGCCGATAGATTTTTCATTAATCATATAACGAGTCGTTTGCTTTGGATGCATCCAAACCGATAAAAATGGATTTAGTTTTGACCTTTCTTCTTTTGATGTCTCATTCAAGTTTTCCATCAAACTACCTCCAAAATAATAGAATAATTGCTTGTTACATATAGTTAATATACGAGTGAAGTAAAGAAAAGTTTCATGGAAAATAAAAATAAGCCCACACATAAAAAAAGAGTCGTAATTGTCGACTCTTTTTAGGGTTGTTTCTATTATTCAGCTAACATAATTTTCTCAAGTTCTAACGGCTCAATATACTGATCACCTTTGTAAGCACGCATATTACCGCCTGAAATTTCATCGATTAATAAAATTTCATTCGTTTTCGCATCGCGGCCGAATTCTAATTTAATGTCATAAAGCGTTAAGCCTTTTTTAGCAAGCTCTGCCGCTACAAATTTGGAAATTTCAATTGTACGTTGTTTTAAAATGGCGTATTCTTCATGAGTTAACAGGTTTAACATTGCTAAAGCATCTTCAGAAATTGGAGGATCTAAACGATCATCATCTTTGATTGTTACTTCTACAAAGGAGTCTAAATCTTGTCCTTCCTTTACATAGGCACCATAACGGCGTAGGAATGAACCAACTGCCTTAAAGCGGCAAATCACTTCTAAACCATTACCGAAAACAGTTGCCGGTTTTACTGTCATTGTTGCATCTTCGAAGTTAGCATCAACGAAATGAGTAGGAACCCCTTGTTCGTTTAATTTTGAATAAAAATAAGAAGTTAAACGTAAACCAGCCAAGCCAGCCCCATCAATTGTTAAACCAACAGTATTTGCACCTGGATCAAACACGCCGTTTTCTCCTGTAACATCGTCTTTAAATTTTAATAAATAATGACCATCTTCTAATTTGAACACATTTTTTGTTTTACCTGTATACAATAATTCCACAAAAAACCCTCCAATATTTTTCATAGTACTCTAAAATTATAACACGAATGTTCTAAATATTTAATGATAAAAATGTTCGTTTAAAACGTTTATTTTGATGTTTTATAACGGAATTGTAAATAAAAAATAAGGTGATAACGMATGTTCGTTACCACCTWGGTTGAAATTAAGAATATTCCGAAATCAAATCCTAGGAAACATTGMAAATAGAAGGTTATTAATAGACGCCTTCAGTAAGCATTCCATCTGCTACTTTGATAAAGCCAGCAATGTTTGCACCAACTACTAGGTTACCTGGGAAGCCATATTTTTCTGCTGCCGCTTTGCTGTCTGTATAAATATTTTTCATAATTTGATGAAGTTTTGCATCTACTTCTTCAAATGACCAAAATACGCGACTAGAATCTTGTGCCATTTCAAGAGCAGATACCGCAACTCCACCAGCATTCGCTGCTTTTGCTGGACCAAATAATACGCCTGCCTCTAGGAATTCATTGATTGCTTCAAGGTCTGATGGCATATTAGCACCTTCACCGATTGCTTTCACACCATTCGAAATTAATGTACGAGCTGACTCACCGTTAATTTCATTTTGCGTAGCACATGGTAGGGCAATATCACAAGGAATCGTCCAAATTCCTGTACAACCTTCTGTAAAAGTAGCATTTGGTCGGTAATTAACGTAAGTTGAGATACGGTCACCTTTTACTTCTTTAATTTCTTTGATAGCATCTAAATCTAAGCCCTCTGGATCGTAGATATAGCCTGAAGAGTCCGAGCAAGCAACCACTTTGGCACCATACTGTTGCGCTKTTTCAATCGCATACGTAGACACATTACCAGATCCAGAAACAACTACTGTTTTTCCTTCGAATGAGTCATTTGCATCCTTTAGCATTTCGTTCACAAAGTAAACAGTMCCGTAACCAGTTGCTTCTTTACGTGCTAAAGAGCCACCGTAGCCAGGAGTCTTACCAGTTAATACACCTGATTCATTTGCTTTTGTTAAACGCTTATATTGACCCCATAAATAACCTACTTCACGAGCACCTACGCCAATATCACCAGCAGGAACATCGACATCTGGACCAATATGACGGTATAATTCAGTCATGAATGCTTGGCAGAAACGCATAATTTCTGAATCTGATTTACCTTTCGGATCAAAGTTTGAACCACCTTTACCACCACCGATAGGTTGCCCTGTTAAAGCATTTTTAAAGATTTGCTCAAAGCCTAGGAACTTAATGATGGATTCATTTACGGAAGGATGGAAGCGAAGACCGCCTTTATATGGGCCCATGACATTGCTGTATTGTACACGATAGCCACGATTCACTTGCACTTGATTGTTATCATCTTGCCATGCTACACGGAAAGAAATAATACGATCTGGCTCCACAATACGAGATAAAATATTGGCCTTAATATATTCAGGATGTTGCGCGAATACAGGTACTAATGAGATGAAAATTTCTTCAGCTGCTTGTAAAAATTCCGCTTGATGACTATTCTGTTGTTTAAGTTGCTCAAATACGCCATCTACGTATTCTTTTGCTAATTGTTCATTGCTAACAGTTGTAATTGTCATAAATAAAACCCCCATTTAGTTGATAGATGTATCGTATATCTATTTTTCAAACTATTCAATAAAATACTTTTAAAGTTTGTGAAAAATTGAGCAAGAGAGGTTGTTTTAAAATTATATTAAAATAATTTAGTTCTAAGTGATTCATCTAATTACGAGAAAGGAATGATGCCTTATTGTGAAGGTTCTTATAGACGCTGATGCCTGTCCAGTAGTGGATTTAGCGCTATCTATATCATCTGAGTTTGAGATAGAAACTATCTTGTTTTGCGATACATCACATCGTGTTGAACGTGATAATGTAATAACAATTATTGTACCCAAAGGTCCAGATTCGGTTGATTTTACGCTAGTGAACGCGCTTTCAAAACACGATATTGTTATTACACAGGATTACGGATTAGCAGCCATGGTTTTAGCACGAGGAGGGTATCCGATT
The DNA here is from genome assembly GCF_044986265.1 of Lysinibacillus sp. S1. NCBI lineage: Bacteria > Bacillati > Bacillota > Bacilli > Caryophanales > Bacillaceae > Lysinibacillus > Lysinibacillus sp. S1. Next base: position 1,071,802 of record NZ_CP173154.1, on the reverse strand, counting down.
GATCAAAATGGACGAGAAATGTCTAATGAAAACATCGAACGTTTGCTCGATATGCGGCATGTTGGTCAAAAAATTAGAAGGGCAGGTGGACGAACAAAGGGACCTAAAAAAAGAACACAAGAAAACAATATTTCGTTTGAAATGAAATTTCGACAAATTTGTGAACGAGCAATTTTAGCCCATAAACTGGAGGAATCTACAGGTGAAAAATGAACATAAACACGAACTATTCGAACAATATCCGCAGTTGAACGAACTAGCAAAAAAGGCTACTGTATTGTGGGAAAATACAAATTGGATGAAAAATCCTGAAACAACGCTCTTTACTATGGCTGAAGTGGATGATGCGGAAGCAACATTACAACGTTTTTCTTCTTATTTAAAAGTARMWYTTYMRKRGYKTCTRKARWGTRMTGGTTTRWKTGAATCAACGATTAAGGAARTTCCKKCAMTGAAAAGTGCTATTGAACAAGCATATGATGTGGCGATTCCCGGCCAATTGCTTTTAAAATGTGATCATGCATTACCGATCTCTGGCTCGATCAAAGCACGTGGAGGAATTTATGAGGTATTAAAACATGCAGAAAGGCTAGCTTTGGCAAGTGGAAGACTTAAAGAAGTGGATGATTATGCAATTTTAGCAACAGAAGAATTTCAGTCGTTCTTCCAACAATATACGATTGCAGTAGGCTCTACGGGGAATTTAGGATTAAGTATCGGCATTATGGGCAAGAAGCTCGGCTTTAATGTCGKTGTACATATGTCGAGTGATGCCAAGGAGTGGAAAAAAGCCTTACTGCGTGAAAAGGGTGCGACAGTGATTGAATATGAAGCTGATTACAGTGTAGCTGTTGAGCAGGGGCGACAGGAAGCTGAGCAAGATCCAAAATGTCATTTTATTGATGATGAAAATTCTAAGGATTTATTTGCTGGCTATGCCGTAGCTGCCAAGCGTTTAAAGGAACAGCTAGAAAGGACGAATATTTCAGTGGATGAAGCACATCCATTGTTCGTCTATTTACCATGTGGCGTAGGTGGAGGACCAGGTGGTGTTGCCTATGGATTAAAAGAAATTTATGGTGAGCATGTGCATATTTTCTTTGCAGAACCTGTCGCTTCTCCTTGTATGACGATCGGGCTGATGACAGGCTTACATGACGCAATTAGTGTAGAAGATATTGGCCTTGACAATCGAACAGAAGCGGATGGGTTAGCTGTTGGTCGTGCCTCCAAATTTGTAGGAAAAGTGATGGAGACGTATATAAGTGGTTGCTATACTGTATCAGATGAAGAGCTGTTTACATCTCTGGGATTAGCGATGGAAAGTGAAGGTTTATTTTTAGAGCCATCTGCACACGCAGGAATGTATGGAGCCATTCGTTTATTACAACAAGGTCAATCCTATCTAGAAAAGAACGCATTAGTAAACCATCTACCACAAGCAACACATCTTGTATGGGCAACTGGCGGTAGTATGGTCCCATCTACGATGCGAGCTGCTTATTTAGCAAAGGCCAAGGAATTTAATTAAAGACGATGTGAAGCTATGTTTGGATGGAAGCTCGACCTCTATTAGTGATATCCCGCTCGAGCATGCAGTAAAGCATTCGAATAGTGAGATGACCCGCTCCAATAGGAGACCAAAGCGCTCACAAAATGTGTGGATCCGCTCAAACAGGGGTCTTAAGCTCTCACAAAATGTGAAGACCTGCTCAAGTAGGAGTCCGAAGTGCTCACAAAATGTGTAGACCCGCTCCAATAGGAGTCCAAAGCGCTCGCAAAATGTGCGGACCTGCTCAAGCAGGAGTCTCAAGCGCTCACAATATGTATGGACCCGCTCAAACAAGAGACTAAAGCGCTCAAAAAGTGAAGCAACCCGCTTAGATTAGCGTCCACAAATGCGCAACGCAATTTTAAGTTTAGTAGAAACAAAATCAAATTAAAAAACAGGTGGAGTCATTTTTCTCCACCTSTTTTTGYTGTTTAWCGTTGTWGTGCTTTACGTTGTGCGMCTAAGTATACTTCTTGWGMGGCAAGGACGCCTGCTCCTGGTTCGAAATCATAGGAGAAATCTTGTAGGGCAGCCTCAAGTAGGGAAACGGCTTGTAAAATGTCACTTGGGAAACAATAGCCCATATGGCCGAATCTAAAAATTTTACCCTGTAGTTGACCTAGACCGCCTGCGAAATCTAAATGATAGTGTTGCTTAAGATGCGTCAAAAATTCACCAAGATCAGTTCCTTGAGGTGTTTTAATTGCTGTAATAGTTGGAGAAGCGTATTGATCTTCAGTTAATAGCTCAATGTGTAATGCTTTCATTGCATTTCGCACCATGTTTTTCATGAGGTCATGGCGGGCAACTGTTTGCGTAAAGCCACCTTCCTGTTCGATTAACTTACACACCTCATGCAGTCCATAAATCAGTGTGATAGCAGGGGTATTAGGAGTCATGCCCTTTTCCGCCCAGCTACGATAGCTTTGAAGATTTAAGTAATAAGCAGGTGTTTGATTTTCTTCAATGACTTCCCAAGCTCTTTCGCTTACGCTGACAAGAGAGAGTCCAGGTGGGAGCATCATGGCTTTTTGAGAGCCTGTCACCAGAATATCAATGCCCCAAGCATCCATTTCAGCAGGAGCGCCACCAATACAGCTTACACCATCAACGATAACGAGGGCATCTGTTTCTTCACGGATCACCTGAGCTAGTTCAGCAACAGGGTTTAAAATACCTGTGGATGTTTCATTGTACGTCACAAAAACGGCTTTAATAGTTTGTATTGGCTGTAAAAATGCTCGAAGCTCTTCGGCTGTACAAGCCTGTCCCCATTCTTTTTSGAGCTTATGTACATGGAAGCCATATTGCTCACAGATTGAAACGAAATAGTCGCCAAAAGCTCCAACTGTGAKGACGACAACCTCTTCACCAGCAGMTACAGTATTAACMGCTGCAGCCTCAAGCGCGGCTGTCCCACCCGAAGGTAAAAGTAAGATGTCCTGTGTCGTACCGAAAACAGGCTTTACTAATTCAATTGTTTCTCGGTATAATTCTACAAATTCCTGACTACGATKACTAAAAATATCCCGATTCATCGCAAGCTGTACCTTTTTTGGAATCGGTGTTGGCCCCGGATGTCTTAAAATATTTTCATACATATTCATTTATCCCCTTTGCTAGAAATTCAAAATTTTCTAACTATAATAATAGCATATTTATGGTGCTAGCTAACTACTTTTTTGAAAAATGATGGAAGAGATTGTCATTGTGGTACAATTTTTAAAAAGGAGGCAGTGCGAATGGAAACATCCATGCATTATCCATTTATCTATTTCTTCTTCGACACAAACCAGGTGCTAGTATATAGAATTCAAGCGTTAGAGTATATCACAATAGCAGAGGTGATGAGGGAGGGGGAATGGCAGGGGTATGAGCTTGAGCCATCTGAATCTTTTACAGCATTTCATCATGAACAAAGCATACCTCAGCAGGGATGGTCTTTCTTTATGGGGCAGGAAGAGCTCTATCAGTTGGTAGAAATTATTAATGATTATATTCAACAGGTCATAACTACTACTTCAGCACAGATGGTACATATTGTTTGCTCGGAATCTGCAGCAGGCTCCTTACGAGCGACACTTGCTCCACCGAAATATGTGATCGGGTTTCCAGAGGATTTGTCGATTGGACCTTTGTGGAAACTCGATGAAAAAAGAGGACAGGCATTCCGTGATGAGTGGCTAAGAGAAAATATTAATGATGGAATGGATGATTTTGTAAACCGAAATAAATTAATGAACACAATCAGAGAGATACAGGATATTCCAAGCAACCTGCAGATTTACATTTGGTGTGGGTACAATGCAGAAGAACAGTGTGGTATTAGATTTCTACTCTATTTATTACGTGATAAAGCCAATGAAGTTGTTCTTATCAACACAGGTGAACAGCGGGCTATCAACCATCAATGGAACATGGAAATGTATGATATAAAGCGAATGTCCGCAAAGGAGCGTCTAATTTTTCAGCAACAGTGGGAAAGTTTAGCACAGACAAAGGATGTTTGTCGTCTATGGCTACATCGACAAATTGAAGCAGTCCAAGAGAACTATTATGATAATTTGATTATGTCAACGATGGAACAACTTCATAAGGAGCAAGGGGGTACTGATTTTATACAAACAGGTGAATTCATCTCAGAGCTATTAACAAGAATGGATGCCCCCCCAAATATCTTCTTTTTAGAATATAGAATTCGCTATTTAGTATATAGCGGGGTTTTTGAATTAAAGGGAATTCCTAAATCCATGCACCATTACTCTGTGAAATTACGTAAAAAACCTCTTTAGCCTAAGGGCATAAAGAGGTTTTAAACAATTAAGCAACGAAAGGTCTGTTCATACGCATTAAGCCGTAGATGGCAAAGAACAATCCACCTGTTATTACCATTAAGATTGTGTATAATACTGCCTTACCTGTTTCGCCACACCAGCGGTAGAATAGGCGATACGTGAAATACAGTGTAAAGCCTGCCGCTCCTAAAGAAGCCAGAATACCGATAAATGGAATAAACGAAACAATGATCAATCCTGCATAAATAAGGGTATTTTTTAAAGCTGTTGCACGTATTGTTTCTCGAGTATCCCCACCAGCTGTCAGCAGGAAGAGACTATATACATTAATAATGGGAATCCAAGCAATATAGGCTACATCTCCAAAACCATTTGTTTTAGATGTCATAAAATAAATAAGTGCACTAATAATGTAGGCAATTAAACCAATAGCAAGAGCGGCTAGTATAAAGATAAAAAATAAACCACCCATGGCTGCATCTAAATCTGAGTAATAATAAGAATCATTATAGTCATAATTCATCAGAAAAACCTCCCTTCATATGAAAATACCTCCTAATCATAACAATCCTCAAATGTTAAAGCTACAACAATTTAGATGTAATATTTAGTAGAAATCGCACAAATGTACTAGAATGAAGTTGATTATTTAAGACTTTAATGATGATTTTTTGAGTGCCTTGTGATAAAAATGCAAAAAATATCCTCGGGAACATTATTATGCTAGTTTTTGAGAATCATTTTCCGTTTTATTAATTTCAAAAATTACGTACAAAAACATTACTATCCTATGATGGTAGTTGCACAAGAAATGCCACAAAAAATAAAAATAGCCATCTTAACTACATTGTAAGATGACTATTTTCACGTGTATTAAATGAATTTGGCGATGTGCTCAAGTTCAATGCGGGAAGAATTGTAAGCAGGTGCGGCTGCCTTACCAATGGCAATTAAAATAACTGGGACGATATGGTCAGCTAATTCAAAGCGTTGAGCAAAGGCTTCTTTATTAAATCCACCCATTGGCACTGTATCATAGCCCATGTCTTTAGCTAGTAGCATGATTTGCATGGAAATTAGACCAGCATCAAATGTAACGATATTTTTTAACACTTCTTGGGGAAGTTGAGAATATAGATTGATTGAGTTGTTAATCATTAAATCTTTTGTTGCCTCATTGATATAGCCAAGCTCGAAGTTCTTTGTATAGATGGCCTCGGCATTTTCGTACATCTTTGTATCACCTAAAACGGCAATAATTGCTGAGGAAGTTTCTACTTGTTCTTGGTTATTGGCAATAGCACGTAGCTCTTTTTTGACCGCTTCATCCTGAATTACTAAAAAGCGCCAAGGCTGTAGGTTACTAGACGATGGAGCAGACGTTGCTTCTACAAGTAATTCTTCTAATTGTTGCTGCGGTATTTTAAAATTTTCATCGTATTTACGAACGGATTTACGCTCGTGCATAACTTTAGTTAAAGAACTTTTTGTCACTGTCATTATTTTGTCTCCTTCATGGTATGATGCGTTTTTTACTATACGATAAATGAATTCATTTTCCAAGTAAATTGCTCGAATTAAAGAGTCTTGAAACTAGGATTTAAAAGTTGCAAAAAAAACATATTTTTGTACGTATAATCCATTTATACTAGAGATGGAATAGAGCAATAATAATAGATATGGAGTGAAGGTGAATGAAAAAGCTATTAGGAAATYTAAATATTATGGCAAAAATCGCAATGCTTATTCCTGTCATCACTGTTTTTTTAGGTGGTATGACCTTCCTTAACTATTTGAACGTATCTAATGAACTTGAAAGCTCTATTGAAAATGAAATGTCTATACTAGCGGATGATGTTGCAGGTTCCGTTGAGAGCAAATTGCTTGCACACATTCAGCTCATAAATAGTGCAAAGACAACAATAGAATCGGCTGACAGTATGATGACCAGAGAGCAATTTATTCGCTACGTACAGCAGCTATTGCCTTTCAATAAGGAAACGTATGGTATGGGATTATGGCTAGAGGAGGATGTGGCAAAGGGAGAGATTTTCGGGCCTTATGCCTATAAGGAAGAAGAAAAAATTGTCTCTACGGATGCTTATGAAGATCCTGCCTATCATTTTCACGAGCAAGAATGGTATCGCAATAGTATCCAGTCTAATAAGGTAGTTCATACTGCACCTTATTTTGATGAAGCTCTTGGGGAAATGTTTATCTCATTTGGTACACAAATTGTCAAAGATTCTAAGCCCATTGGCGTTATGACAGGGGATTATGTATTAGATTCAATTCAATCCATTGTTTCTGACGTGAAAATTCGAGAGAGTGGTTATGCATTTATAATTGATGATAGTGGCAAAATTTTAACGCACCCTGATGTAAATAAAGTGAATAAAGAAACGATCCAGCAGTTGTTGAACATGCCTGTGGAGCAGATTTCTGATCAAAAAAAGTTAATACATACAAACAGTCAGGGTAGTGATTTTACCTTAMAATTTATGCAAATACAAGATMTGCCGTGGAAGTTAGTTTTWYTGGTTCCKAYAACTGAGCTTTAMGGYGMAATACAGGCAATGCTTCAACAGCAAATCGTGATCAGTGTCGTTCTAATTTTACTTATCGCAATTAGTATTTATTTCCTTGCTCGTTATATCCGTGGGGAAGTGAAAACTATGAATAATCATTTGGGCTATCTTGCTACAGGTGATTTAACGCAACAAATGGCCGTCCATACGAAAGACGAATTTGGTGAAATGGCGCAGTATTATAATGACTCTGTGGAAGCATTAGGTTCGTTGATGCAGCGCATTGTAGCTGAAACCGAGACAGTTGCTTCTACTGCAGAGGAATTAACGGCAAGTGTGCAAGAGGTTAATAAAACTGTCACAGAAGTTGCGATTTCTATGCAAGAGGTGGCAGAAAATACGAGTTCACAACAACAGGTGAGTGGGGAGTTAGAGGGTGTAACAACACAACTAGGTGGGGATATGAAGACCGCCATGGACAATTTACATGAAGCAGTCCAACAATCACAAAAAACCTCTGAACTTGCTACTGGCGGATCACAAAAAATACATGGTTTCGTGAATGATATTGTCCACCTACATGCACAGGTTGACAGTAGTGCCAATCTGGTGAATGGCTTGAAGGAGCATTCGATTCAAATAGAGCAGATGAGTCAGCTCATTTCGGCTATTACCGACCAAACTAATTTACTATCACTTAATGCTGCCATTGAGGCAGCACGAGCAGGGGAAGCAGGGAAAGGCTTTGCCGTTGTTGCAGGAGAGGTTAAAGCACTAGCTGAACAAACTAGCCGTGCTTCGTTAGATATTGCAAAGGTTGTGCAGACGATTCAGGAACAAATGAATGACGCAGTAGAGATGATGGAGCAAAGTCGAAAAATAGCTTATCAAGGCATTGGCTCTGTTCAACAGGCAGGCATGACCTTCGATACAATTGCCAGTGCAACTGAAGGTCTCCAAAACACCATGCAAAAGACAAGCAAAACGACATCTGATGCTTTTGAAAAGTTGCAGGCAGTAACCGAAAAAGTACAGGCAATTAGCAAACAGGCACTTGCAACAAATGATCATACATTAAATGTATCGGCCATCACGGATGAGCAGGCATCGACAATGAATGAGATGTCTGTAGCCTCTGAGCAGTTAGCACAACTTGCTCAAAATCTGCAAGAAGAAGCAACTAAATTCACGATTTAGTGCTAAGGTGTACATCTAGAATTAGGTGTACACCTTTTTAAGATCTAAATGAAAAAGCTTCCCATTTTACATTTTTCTTAGGTGCAGCCGATTTGAAATGCTTGATCATTTTTTCTGGTCCACATATATAAATACTAGTTTGTGGAGAAACGGATAACTCATCAACAGAGAGTCTATTGCGCTGTGTTGTATCAATAAATGTGACAGTAAAATGGTCATTTGCTTGTGCATAATCCTCTAAAAAATCTTTGTAGATGACATTGTCTTGCCCGTGAAAAGAATAATATAAGTCAATTTTCTTATCAGGCTGCGTGTGTAAATAGGCAAGAAATGGGGTGATGCCCATACCACCTGCAATCCATAGCTGCTGTGCATTCCCGTTGCCGAAGTCAAAATGACCATAGGGGCCATCTACAGCAACCTCTGTATGAACCTGAATAAGGTTGTAGACCTGTTTGGTATAATCTCCAATAGCTTTCATTGTAAGATTGATTTGTTGTCCACACCCTCCAGAAATAGAGAAGGGATGTGGTGCTTTTTCGATACCCTCTTGAAAGACTTTCAGAAAGAGAAATTGTCCTGGTCGATAATCCAGCTGTTTTGTAAGCTTCAACTTAATTTCCAATATCTCAGGAGTCAGCCTTTGAATAGATGAAATCTGACCTTTATAGGGAAAGAACATATCCTGATACATTGTCAGCATATAAAGGGCTGACATAAATCCAATTGTAGTTGTTAATGCTGTAAAAATCCCTAAAGCTGAGGGTTGTAATAAATCATAGTGGCTAGAAAAATAAGCATGATAAATACCCAATGTATAGGGTACAAGTAATAAGCGATGAAGCCAGCGCCAATGCTCGTACTTCAGGAATTTTGCAATAAAGGCAAGAATGATTAGGAAGATAAAGCCGTATTGAGCAAGCTCGCCAAGATCTTTTGCGAATTCGTTGAGTGGTGTTTGTTGCGTTAGCTCTTCATCAGGAATCATTTTTTTTTATTAACAATGAAAAAGAATAAATACAAGTAAAATGATTACAAAGAATTTAWGATAAAAATAGACAWRCWCAAGACCACYAAACYATSGCWMTAACAWTTTTATTCRTRTAGCTAATAARAATAMAAGAAATAAACAARTTATGGCTAAGCCACCAATGACATGACTAAGTGTGTTCAACGGATGAATCGGTGCCATCGGTTTGCTAAAATACCAAAGCAAAGCACTACCACACAAAATGATGAAAATAAAAAGTATTCCTTTATAAGCTCTCATATTTAACCTCCATCACTATGTTTATCCATAATTTAACTAGCTATACAATCAGAGTGGAAAAAGTTTCGAGCGTACGTTCGGAATGTATGTTCCCTTTTGTGTCGAATTATGTTACATTAAGAAGGAAAAATAAGAGAAAAGGAGTGGAAGTAATTTATGCAAGGGAATACCCATATCGTTGGGGGCATTACAGCAAGTCTTGCCTTTGCTCAGTTTTCAAATGATAACCCACTTGTCTTAGTTGGTGCGGGGGTTATTGGTGCATTACTTCCAGATATTTGTCATAGAGGTAGTAAAATAGGTCGAACATTTCCCCTCATCGCGAAGCTAGTGAATACAGTATTTGGACATCGTTCCTTTACACATAGTTTGTTGTTTTTAATAAGCATGATGGTTTTATTACATATGTTGATTCCCTATCGAGCGATATCTATTGGAGTAATTATCGGGATGGCTAGTCATATCATACTTGATATGTGTACAAAAAAAGGGGTTAAACTATTTTTCCCTGCAACTGTCTCCATTCGTTTTCCACTTACAACGAAAACTGGTAGCAAGGTAGAAGGTATCGTACTGATGTTGTTATCGATGCTATCCATCTATTTCAGCTATGAATTAATTGTAAGATTTATTGATGCGATATAAATAAGAAAAGCCCCAGTAATCGTTTACTGGGGCTTTTCATGTTAGTCTGCCTGTACCTCTTCAACAGTTTGCTCTACCTCAGCACGAGTCATTTTTTCTCGTCCTTCTTGCATTGCCTTTAGTGTTTTGTGCGCTAAGGCAAGTGGTAGGCGACAGAATAGCAGAATAGTACGTTTATTGATAWCYTTYATRYWTAAATCTGCTTTGGCTAAATTTTCTTCTGCATACGCAAATAAATCCTCGCGTGTCCATCCCTCTGGTACGAAACTTACACCACGTTCATCTAAATCCTCATGCTGATTACGTAAGATGTTGACAGCCTGCAATCCACGGCCATAGCCTATTGCTAGCTCGCGATCCGTTTGAACGCCTGCACCCCATGCCCAAAGCTCAGACAGCATCGTCCCTACAAGCCCAGCCACGTAGTATGTATAATCGTCTAAATCCTCACGTGTGCGGACCTGCCAATTCGCCTTTGCCCATTTTGCCATCCCAAAAGCCATTTCACTTGTGGAAGCCTGTACAATTTTTCTGGATTCCTCAGGGCAAAATGTCAGCCAATCTGCTAAACGAAGGGATACTTCAGGTAATAGCTCTGCATAAGGTGCAAGTAATGACTGATAGGCTTCGTTATTGAAATTGTCCTTTAGTAATTCACTCGTAGCTGACAGTAAATCAAATTTTACATCATTAGAAAGTTCTTCATGGTCTTCAATTTCATCAATAGCACGCATTGCTAAATAGGCTGCAGCCACTGATATCTTTAAATCATTTTTTAAAAATGTAATAGGTATATAAAACGTGCGGCTTGTATCTTTCAAAACCTGCATCGCTTCTTTGTAAAGTCTTTTTTGCTCGTTCACTTGTATTCCTCCGTTCAAATGGTTCCACATCTATAGTATATCGTATCGTAAAAATAGGGAAAGATAAAACAGATTGTTCATATTTAGAGAGATATTCTTTGAAAACGTTTCCTAAAAGTGATATAGTTTAATAGTAAACTATTTAAATCTATACTTTCATTGTGGACGAAAGTATAAGTTAAACCACATTACAGAAGAGAGGAAGTTTAGAAAAATGGGACGTTTAGATAACAAAATTGCGATGATTACTGGTGGCGCATCTGGTATGGGTGCAGCAATGGCGAAATTGTTTGCCCAAGAGGGTGCTACGGTAATTGCAGCTGATATTAATGAAGATAACCTAGCAAAAATTTCTGAGCTTGACCATGTAGAGGGGATGAAATTAGATGTTTCCTCTGACGAAAACTGGGCAGAAGTGACGAAAGCCATTGTGGAGAAATATGGTCGCATTGATATTTTAATTAACAATGCTGGTATTTCATCCGAAAAAGGGCCAGATCAAATTACACAAGCGGATTGGTCAATCATGCATAATATCAATGCCTTTGGACCTTTCCTGGGCATTAAACATGCCTCTAACTATATGAAAGAAGCTGGGAAAGGCTCTATCGTTAATACATCCTCTTACACAGCAATTATTGGCGCTGGCTTTAATGCCTATACAGCCTCTAAAGGATCTTTACGTGCGATTGCTCGTGCAGCGGCATCAGAGCTTGGTGCTTTCAATGTTCGTGTCAATACAGTATTCCCTGGTGTCATTGAAACACCAATGACTGCTAAATTATCAGAAGCAAAAGAAGCAATGGATATGTTAGTAAGAGCAACACCAATGGGTCGCCTTGGCCAACCAGAAGAAGTAGCGAATGCTATTTTATTTTTAGCATCTGATGAAGCTTCTTACATTACAGGTGCCGAGCTTGTCATTGATGGTGGCTATTCAGCACGCTAATTAATCGTTTTAGGAAAGTGAAAGTGCCTGTTCAAGCAGTGCATTTTCACTTTTTTTTACATTTCAAGATTTAAATAGTGGAACGTCCGATTTGGACTCTCCCATCACTATTTCATGAACCACCCAAAGCGCCTTAATATGATAGGCATCGTGCATAGCTAATCTCTTCATTTCAAGCACTAATGAGTGCTCTCCTGGAATCTGTTTATATAAATCTTCATATTCCGCTTTAGAATATTCGTTAAATTTCAAAAACAGCATTATGCTTTAACAAAGCTTTATTTTTTTAGTAGAATGATAATAAAGCTTTAGAAATGCATTAAAATTCAGCTATCATATAGAAAAAATTTGATATTTTCCATGATTTTTTCATGAAAGTTTACGAAGTTATYGCMCDWTCATTTHAACAGCGTTACAGWTTAGAASGGGCGAAAATGTCATTACACAATTTGGGGGATTGTACTGAGCGTTTAGCTTTTGTACGAACAAATTAATTGGTCAGGATTTTGGCACACAAAACTCCTTGCAAAATCCTTCGTACCAAAGAGGGCATGTACTTTAATAGTTGCCTTAATCTTCGCGTAAACTGCAATCATTATATGACAAAGTTGCGTAATAAAAACAAAGGAGAATTGTATGCCAAAGGCTATAGGTATTGATGCAGGCGGCACATTGACAAAGGTTGCTTATTTAGATCAACACAATGAACTTGTTTTAACAACCTTTCCGTCTAATGATCTGCAATCTGTAAAAAAATGGATTATCGATCATCCAGATATTGAGGATATTGGTGTTACGGGGGGACGTACAGAGCAATTACTTGATGTCATTAAAACAATGAAATCGATTCATTATATAGTGGAATTTGAAGCAACATTAAAGGGTGTCCGATTTTTACTAAATAAAGAAGGCTACTTTTTTGAGCGTAGCATGATTACCAATATCGGGACAGGCACTTCCATTCATTACATGGAGGGCAATACCCATATTCGCGTTGGCGGGACAGGTGTTGGTGGTGGGACGTTAATTGGATTGTCAGCGCTTACAACAGGGATTACAGATTACAATGAAATACGAGAAATGGCTGACAAGGGCCATCGTGAGAGCATTGATTTATTAGTTAAGGACATTTATCAGGGCATGGATACACCTATTGATGGTCATTTAACTGCAAGCAATTTTGGGAAAGTAGGCATTACCCAGTCCATGAAACATCCTGCAGAGGATATTATAGCGACGGTTCAGGGTCTAGTAGGTGAAGTTATTACCACGCTTAGCATTCAATATGCGGAAGAAAAAAAGGCTCAGCATATTGTCTATATTGGATCAACTCTCAGTAATAATGCTCATCTTGCCCGTGTGATTGCAAATTATACACGTACGAAAAAGCATACACCTGTCTTTATTAACGATCATGGTTTTTCAGGCGCTGTCGGAGCATTGCTCAACATTACAGAATATACAATTGTCTAGGGACGAAATATGAATGAACATGACTAATACATATTAGTCATGTTCATTTTTTTACAATTAGCGAAGAAACTGACCTACATAGTAACGCCTCAATTTGAACAAATTATGTGCAGGAGGTGATGTTACGTGGGGAAACGTAATAATCGAAATAACAGTAAAACCATGAATATGCGAACGCATAATCCTTTTGGTACTTACAAAAGTAAGGATCTTGATCGAAGTAATAGCAATAACAACAATCCGAATGACAACTTAAACGAAGAATTCGCAGCAGAATTTGATGCAAAAGCTAAAAATAAAAACAATAAAACGAATCATGATAAAAACCAGCAGTCCAATAAAACGAAATAGCGGAGGTACAAATCATGGCAAAAAAGAGAAAAACAAGCTTTAAAAAGAAAAAGAAGGAAGATACACATAAAAAGAATGATCGTGAAGAGTACTCAGCAGAGTTTAACCAGGTCATTCATAATAACCCTCAACAGCCAAAGCAATAAAGACAAGCTGCTCCAAAGCTTTTTGGAGCGCTTATTTTTTAAAGGAGTGATTCAAGTGAGGAAGTTATATTTACTTGGGATTGTGCTTGTTTGTCTTACTGTGTTCATACAAACAGCAATGGTCGCAAATGCACAACAAGAAACACCTCCAGCCTATGCCAAATGGGGACAAATGGCCATCAAAGAGGTAAAGGCAAAATATCCTTCAGCCAAAATTATCGATTATTTGCATGAGGGTAAAGAAGTACATGGGGCGTCAACAATCGAAAAGTTTAAGCTTTGGCTCAAGCAACCCGATAAGGAATTTGGTGTCTATGTAAGAATTAGTTATCAAAGTGCAACACAAAAGGTAGAAAAAATTGAATTACAAGAAAGCACGTCATGAAAAAAAGGATGCCCAGAAAAGGCATCCTCATTCATTTAATTTTCAAGCTTTTGAATAAACGCACGCATCAAGCCTGGCAAATCAGGCCATGCATGTCCACTTACTAAATTGCCATCTGTATGAAGATTGGCATCAATATAAGTAGCGCCAGCCACTTGCACCTCTGGCTTGCAAGCAATATAGGCTGTCAGCTCACGTCCTTTTAGCACTTCAGGAATCGTTGCGAAAATTTGTGCCGCATGACAAACGGCTGCAATCGGTTTATTCGTTTCGAAAAAGTGGGATACGAGTGTTGGCACATGCTCATTTAAACGAATGTATTCTGGCGCACGACCACCAGGAATAATCAATCCATCAAAATGGGTTGGATCAACATCAGCAAAAGAAGCATGTGCCTCTAAACCATAGGCAGGTCGCTCGATGTATGTATCCACGCCATCTACAAAATCGTGTAGTACAGTTTGTAATTTCTTAGCTGATGGTGCTGCAATTGTGACATCATAGCCTGCCTCAAGACAACGATAATAAGGATAAAAAATCTCTAAAGCCTCTACGGCATCTCCTGCAAGTATTAAAACTTTTTTCCCCATGATTCCATCTCCTTTACATTGAAAGTTTATTAACTTTTATTCGACACATGCAAAAAATTTCCTGCTCCTGGTCAAGCCATCTTGGCAAATTACTTCCTTTACAAAGAAAAAAATGAAGCGTATAGTATTTGTTTAGCTAGGTAAATAATTTTAGGAGGTAGATGGTGATGAATCCAATTTTCCATGCTTTATTCCAAAAAAATCGCTATTTAACTAATTGCTTAAATGAAGTGCTGAAGCAGCATCATTTATATAGTTCTCAGTGGACCATTTTATATTGCTTACATAAAAATGGACCGATGACACTGACGCAAATTTGGAAATATTTAAATGTGGAAGCGCCAAGTATCACCAGGGCGATTACAAGGCTTGAGGCATTGGGCTGGGTACAACGATTAGATGGTGAGGATAAACGAGAAAAGATAGTGACTTTATCCACACAAGCAGAGGAGCGCCTACCAGCCATTACAGCGACTATTCGAGCGTTTGAGGAGGAAATGGTAGGTTCTTTAACTGCCGAAGAACAAGAGCAATTTTTGAAGCTATTGGAAAAAATGAAAGGTTGATGGACATGCAGCAAGAAGAGAATACACAAATATGGACGAAGCGTTTCATTAGTCTATTTTTAACGAATATCTCAGTTTTTTTTGTATTTTATGGACTTGTAACGACTTTGCCGCTTTATGCAATAGGGGAGCTACATCAGACAGATAAGGAGGCAGGGCTTCTATTGTCTGGCTTTTTATTGTCAGCTATTATTGTACGCCCGTTTTCAGGAAAACTGTTGGATGTATTTGGTAAGAAAAAACTGTTAGTCCTCTCAMTCGTGGGCTATTTTATATGTACCGTCTTATATTTATTTATTCATCCATTCGGCCTTTTACTTGGTCTACGTTTTATACAAGGGATTTTCTTTAGTATTATTACAACAGCTGCAGGATCTTTAGCAGCTGATATCGTTCCAGCTAAACGAAAAGGAGCAGGCCTTGGCTATTTCACGATGTCTACAAATCTAGCTGTCGTTATTGGTCCATTTATCGGACTATTATTAATACAATATAGTACCTTTAACGTATTGTTCATCGTTATGAGTATCTGTATTCTAGCAGGAGGAATTCTAGCGTTAACGGTCAATACTGATGATTTACCGAAACCTGCACATGAAGGAAAACTAACCTTTAAATTTGATGATTTGTTTGAGCGAAAAGCGTTACCTGTTGCTGCGATTGCTAGTTTAGTAGCCTTTTCGTATGCCAGTGTTTTATCCTTTTTATCGGTTTATGCACAGCAAAAGGATTTAATGGCTGTGGCCAGTCTTTTTTATGCGGTGTTTGCTGCATCCATGTTAATTACGCGTCCGTACACAGGTAAACTTTATGATACGAAGGGACCACAATTTGTTATTATTCCCGGCATTATCTCCTTCGCCATCGGGCTCGTTATGCTCGCTTTTGTAGAGGGGCCCGTATTATTTTTGAGTGCTGCTATTTTTGTAGGTTTCGGCTATGGTGCTGTGACGACAAGCTTGCAAGCATTAGCCGTTCAATCCACAGCCATCCAGCGAAGTGGCTATGCTACAGCAACCTATTTTACGATGTTTGACCTTGGAATCGCACTAGGTTCTTATATTTTAGGAATGGTAGCCGTGCAGGCAGGCTATGCTTCAGTTTACTTGTCAGGTGCAGGCTTACTAGGGGTTGTCTTTATTATTTATCTATTACGACTTGCAAAGATGAAACCGAAAAAAATAGTGAATATATAGTAAAACAGTTGGGCCTGTCCCAACTGTTTTTATGATTATAGGCAATCATGTAGCGTGGCCGTTTTAGACCAAAATATGGTATAATAAGAGAGTAACTAGATAGAGGTTTCATGGGCGGTTGGCACAATATTAACCTATCTCATTCAACTTATGGAAGAGAAAGGAGTTGATGCCTTTGACTATTTTTGAAGCAATAATGGTTGCGATAAGTCTTTCAACACTTATTGTTTCTGTACTTGCATTGTCATTTACTTTTACACAAAAAAAGTAAACCGCCCCTGCCTCGCCAGCATGTGAGATGGTTTACTTTCATCACTTTGCAAATCGCCTTTGAAGCGATTCATCTTGTTACTAGGACCATTGGTGTTCCAGCACCAATGGTCTTATTTACTTATATACATCTTCACTAAGAATTATAACATGGATAAACGGTTTTTTTCAAATAATGTAAATTTAATTGTCATTGACTACAATGATTTTTGGGAAACAAAATATATGGAACCTAAATGGCTTGAGTGGGCAAAACAGCCACAATCAATTGCACAGGCAGGACTAACTTATTCGAAGGATATTTATGACTTGGAAAGGGTTTGAATCATTAAGAGAAATAAGCGTTGACATTATAGCACACCATACAGATATCGATAAGACAGTTATACGTGATTTATTTGCTAATGAGACGGGTTATGCGACCCCSAAAATAGATATTCGTGCGGTGGTTTTTAGGGACAATAAAATATTAATGATTAAAGAAAAAATGGATGGTGATTGGTCATTACCAGGTGGCTGGGGCGACATCGGCTTTACACCTAGTGAAGTAGCCATCAAAGAAACGAAAGAAGAATCGGGATTTGATGTAAAAGCAATCAAACTCATAAGTGTATTTGATAAGAAGTGCCACCCTCAGCCACCATCTCTCTACCATGTCTATAAAATGTTTATCCAATGTGAAATCATTGGAGGACGTGCAGAAGAAGGCATAGAAACTAACGCTGTTGCGTTCTTAGCTGAAAATGAACGCCCTCTCTATCAATGGCTAGAAATACCGAATCACAAGTAAAATTAGCTTTTCGTCATTTAAATAATCTACATTTACCTACCTATTTTGATTGAAATCTCAAGCTGAATAATATGAATTGTATATTTGACGATTAAAGGAGAGCCGCTCAAACCAGCTCTCCATTTTTTATGTATTCGTCGATTTTTTCGAATTTGTATTTGACATAAAGTGTGCATAAAGGAAAACACTAAGAAAATCTTAAGAATTGATGTCTGAGTTTGTTAAGATTWAATTAGTATTATATCCTTATACGAATCCTATAGGGGTGATTGACATGAACCTAAAGCGGTGGAGGAGTGAATGTAGTTGAACATTTTGATTTGTGATGATGATAAAGAAATTGTTAGGGCGATTAGCATTTATTTAGAAAATGAGGGCTATCAAGTATTCAAAGCTTACAATGGGATAGAGGCAATCGATCTTATTCGAGATCACATTATTCATCTTATTATTATGGATATTATGATGCCCAAAATGGATGGGATTACGGCGACGATGAAGATTCGGCAAGATAATATGATTCCGTTAATTATGCTTTCTGCTAAATCAGAGGATTAWGATAAAATACTGGGATKAAATATCGGAGCAGATGATTATATGGCCAAGCCGTTTAATCCATTAGAACTTGTGGCTAGAGTGAAATCGCAGCTCAGAAGGTATACGACCTTTGGAAGTCTTGAGAGGAGTAGTGCTGTATTTCAAACGGGTGGTCTTGTGATTGATGATGAACAGAAAATCATTACTGTTGATAAACAAGAGGTTCATTTGACACCAGTGCAATATAAAATCTTAAAGCTTCTCACAGCCAATGCTGGAAGAGTATTCACGATTGAAGAAATTTATGAAAAGGTATGGAATGTCAGGGCTATTAATCCTGAAAATACGGTTTCGGTTCATATTCGAAAGATTCGAGAAAAAATTGAAATTAATCCAAAAGAGCCGAAGTATTTAAAAGTTGTATGGGGAGTTGGGTATAAGGTTGAGAAAGTTGAGAAGTATTAGTCATGCACTTATTACGAAAGTAGTTGTGTTTCTAATTGCTGTCGCTTGTTTAACTGGTATAGCGAGAGTAATGATTAACATGGAATTTAATGAGATTCATCTTAGTAGTATAAATCAAGATAACTATTTTGAAAGTCGAGCATTCGCAGATGAAAGTTACAGCATTATTGCTCCTTTAGCGCAATTAATCGGAAAATACAAAAGTGAAGAATATATTTTAAGTGGGAAAACACTAACAGAAGAGGATAATAGAAGAATCGAAGAGGAATTATATTATGATTTTCGCAATTCTTACAGATATAATCCTAATTTGAGTGAAGAGGAAAATAAGCACATCTATCAGGAAAAATATGCAAAAGACATTGSTAGAACAAAARATGRAAGTATGACAGAACAGGTAAGAAATTTTTATCAATTACGCAGTTCGCTCGAAGCTTATGAAGGAATTGTGTTTTATGCGAGTGACGGTGAACATAAGTTCTCCAATAGTGATCTCACGAAGAAAGAGCAATTTGAATCCTTTGATGCCTATATGTTATTTGAAGATTATCAACAAAAGCTTTACCCAAATGAAGTGAAAGAAAGTCAATACTTGGATTACTTTACACACGAAGTTAACATGTTGAACCCACAAACAGATGTTATTTATGTGGCCTTTAAAGATTCTTACCTACAGCAAAAAATATCGGAATGGGAAAAAGATAAAGCGGCTGCCCAAGGTTTTCTGAATGAATGGATAGTATTTCTAGCAGGGTTTATTTTATGTTTTGTGTATTTAATCATAGTTATTGGAAGAACGCCATTTGATAAAGAAGAAATTCATTTCCATGTCATAGATAAACTTTATAATGATCTTAATATTGTGCTTATCGGTTGCTTAACAGCGATGTGGGTCGCCATGATTGTTGAAGTCTTCCGTGATATGTACATGTTCTTCACCGTGCCTATTTTTATCATTGGCTTACTATTGATTTTATCACTCGTAAAGCATATTAAAAATAGAACGTTATTTCAGCATACACTCCTCTATCAACTTTTCAAAAAGCTATTTATTTTGBTGAAACATGTTTTTGACAGTGGCAGTACAGGCGTCAAAATTGTGCTGCTAATTATTGGCTATCCATTAGTAGTAGCGGCTACGTTTTTCATGTTTCCTATTACGATGGGGATTGCTGCCTGGTTGGCAATGAGAAAGGTGAAGTCGTTTAACCGCATTAAAGAGGGCGTAGAGCAAATTAAAAATGGAGATCTTCATCATCGAATTGAAGTTGACGGAAAAGGGGAGTTTAATCAACTTGCAGAAAATATTAACCGTATTACAGATGGGTTAAAAAAGGCAGTGGATAGTGAAATCAAGAGTGAGCGTTTAAAAACAGAACTTATTACGAATGTTTCGCATGATATTAGAACGCCTTTAACGTCAATTATTACGTATGTTGATTTATTGAAATTAGAAAACGATCCTAAAATGATTGAAGAATATGTAGATGTGTTAGATCAAAAATCGAAAAGACTCAAGCTTTTAACGGATGATTTATTTGAAGCGGCTAAAGCATCAAGTGGTAGTATACCTGTTCAGTTAGAACGGATTGATATCGTCTCATTACTAACGCAAGGAATTGGAGAAATGGATGAAAAAATTGAAGCCTCGTCATTAGATTTTAAGTTAGCCCATCCAACAGAAAAAGTGTATGTGAAGGCTGATGGTAAACTCCTATGGCGTTCCATCGAAAACTTATTCTCGAATATTTTTAAATACGCACTGCCTACATCAAGGGTATATATTGGTGTTGAAGACGTAGGGAATGAAATACTTGTGACATTTAAAAATATTTCAGCATATGAATTAAATATTTCAGTTGATGAGTTAATGGAACGCTTTAAACGAGGTGACGAATCAAGATCAAGTCAAGGTAGCGGATTAGGGTTGTCGATTGCTGAAAGCCTTATTCACATCCAGAATGGCAAATTCTTAGTTCAAGTAGATGGTGATTTATTTAAGGTCATGATTTACCTACCGAAATTTCCAAATGAATAATGTAATAAAGGAATAGGATACATGCGAGTCCTATTCCTTTTGTGTACGTAAAGAAGATAAAAAAAGAGAGCGGCATAAGCCAACTCTCCCTTAACTTAGTTAAAATTCTTTTGTAAAAATGCCTTTGTACGGTCGTTTTGAGGGTTTGTAAAGAAGTTGTCTGGATGATCGGATTCGATAATTTGACCACCATCCATAAAGACGACCTTATTTGCTACCTCTCGTGCAAAGCCCATTTCGTGTGTTACCACAATCATCGTCATCTGATCCTCTGCTAGGCTTTTCATAACCTTTAATACTTCGCCTGTCAGCTCAGGATCTAAGGCAGAGGTAGGCTCATCAAATAATAAAATTTGAGGATTCATCATAAGGGCACGTGCAATTGCTACCCGCTGTTTTTGGCCGCCAGAAAGATTAGCTGGAAAAGCCTTGGCCTTGTCGGCAAGACCAATTTTTTGTAGTAAATCTTGACAGCGTTTTGTAATGGCTTCTGCCGATTCTGTTTTTAATAAGCTCGGTGCCATTTCAAGGTTTTGCTGAACGGTTAAATGGGGGAACAGGTTAAAGTGTTGAAAGACCATCCCCATTTTAGCTGTGATTGCTTTGATGTCTTGTGGCTTTGTATATCGACCATCTTGCACTAAATAATCGCCATCTACTACAATACTGCCACCATCGATTTCTTCTAAATGTATTAAGCTTCGAAGCATTGTACTTTTCCCAGATCCAGAGGGACCGATAACTGCAATGACATCATTCTTCTCTACTGAAAATGTAATTTGTTTCAGAACCTCCACCTGATCGAAAGATTTCTTCAAATTTGTTACTTCCATTAATGCCATATGTGTCACCTCTATTCGAATTTAAAGCGTTTTTCTAGCCATTTAAAGAACACCGTCAAGACAAGGGTCATGACTAAGTAAATTGCACCAGCAATAAAGAACGGTGTAATTGTGAAGTCACGATTGACAGCTGTTTGCGCAAAATGTAGTAATTCTGGAACAGCAACTGCATAAAGTAGGGCTGTATCCTTAATTAGTGTAACGGATTCATTTGATAATGCGGGTAAGGCGACACGAAACATTTGTGGCAAAATAACACGTGTCGTCGTTTGCCATTTGGATAAACCGAGTACCTGGGCTGCCTCATATTGTCCTTTATCGATGGCAAGAAGACCACCACGGAATATTTCTGCAAAGTAGGCAGCATAATTTAAAATAAAGCCAAGACAAGCGGCCACAAAACGATCGAGTACTAAATATTCACCGATTACTGGCAGCATAGGTAAACCAAAGCAAATTAATAATAATTGTAGTAATAGTGGTGTACCACGCATGATATAAATATACGTATGTGCAAGCCAAGCGAGTGGTTTTATCCGACTTTTTACGGCGAGTGTTAGTAAAAAGCCAAATGGAATCGATACCAGAATGGCAATGAAGAACAGTAAAACTGTCATTTTTGCCCCTTCTAGCATCGGTAATATCATAGTTTGCCAGTAATCCGCCATAACGATGTCCCTCCAAAAAGAGTAAGAGTTCCGCTAAGGAAACTCTTACAGTTGATGTATCCTGTCATTATTTTAATACTTTATCTTCACCGAACCATTTTGTTGAAATGTCAGCCGCAGTACCGTCTTCATTCATTTTGTCTAACGCGGYTTRTMGTTTTTCTAATAAGGCTTCATTTCCTGGTTTCACACCAATACCGTATTGCTCAGGTGCGAGTGATTCCTCTAATAATTTGAATGTGTCAGGCTCTTGTGTCATGTAATATTCTGCAACTACAGCATCGATTACCACAGCATCAACACGGCCTGTTTTTAAGTCTGATAATGCTAAAACATTATCCGCAAATTCCGTAATTTTTTTCACTTCTTTGTGAATTKGATTACCGTTTAATGCATCGGCTGCAGAAGAAAGGGATTGAATACCTACTTCTTGTCCAGCTAAATCACTTAGCTTCGTAATCTTTGAATCTGCCTTTGTTATTACAACTTGAGAGTTTTCAAGATAAGGCTTTGTAAATAAAACTTTTTCCTTACGTTCATCTGTAATGGTATAACCGTTCCATATTAAATCAATACGTCCACTTAATAATTCAGCCTCTTTTGTTTTCCAATCGATTGGCTGGAATTCTGCTTCAACGCCCATATGCTCTGCTGCAGCGCGAGCTAAATCAATATCGAATCCAACGATGTCATTTTTATCATCGCGGAAGCCCATTGGTGCAAATTTATCGTCAATTCCAATAATAATTTTTTCTTGATCTGCTGCTGTTTCGTCTTTTTCTGCTGTCTTTTCTTTTGAAGTACCGCATGCTGCTAAAACGATGACAGCTGTCAGCATCATAAATAAAGTCAATACACGTTTCATTTTAGTTTCCCCCTATAATCTAACGCTTTCGTTTGCTAAACTACTAATGTGTTAAAGGATAACATCGTACTCTAACAATGTCAATATCGTTTTGGATTAATCAGAAAATGAGCGGCGTTTTCTAGCATTTTTTTGAATATCATAAAATTATGAAATTGGGGGATAGTAAGTAACTAAAGAATAGGGAAAAGAAAAAGGGACTGCTCCTATAGAACAGTCCTGTGAAATGAGCTAGCCATTTTTGCTTTGGATTGCTTTTCGTGCCAAGGCATCGGCCGCTTTGTTTTGTGAGTCGGGCACCCATTTGATAAAGAATAAATCAAAGCTAGTGGCAAGCGCTAAAGCTTTTTCTAAATAAGGTTTAAATTCCTCATTTTTCACATATTCTTTTTCCATAGAAGCAACAACGATTTTGGAATCTGAACGCACCGAGACAAGAGGGGAGCCTAGCTTTTGTGCTTCTTCAAGACCACGAACCAATGCMGAAAAWTCAGCAATATGGTTGTTTGTTTCACCAATATACTCGCTGATTTGGATCTGGTGACCTTCACCTTTAATAAATACTCCTATCCCACTTGGCCCGGGATTTCCTGCACTGGCAGCATCTATATAAACTTCTAACATATCATCCCTACTTTGCGTTTTGACTTCATTATAATTGTACAACAAGGCTATGGGCAAAGCATCCTTGTGGGGCAATTCGTGTTTGAAAAAAATACGTAGGAAGTAAACAAAATAGTTGCTTGTTGAAATTGAACGCTTCATAATAGTAGGAAGTGAATTTTGGACGTGAAAGGAGCGAGAGTTCAACATGGATAAAGTGACGGTTATGAAGGATATTGATGAACTGCATGATACGTTTTGTTCGGATTGCTTAGTGATTAAGCAATTACGTAAAGAACGTGGTAAACCAGGGGCTCATCGTTTCTGCATTGAAGCCTGTTCAGTTGGAGAAAAGCTACAGTTCCTAGGGGAAGAACTTTTAAAAGTTTATAGCAAATAAACACATGAGAAAAAGCTACATGTATTAGCAAAACGCTAGTACATGTAGCTTCTTTAATTGTCAAGATTATTTCGTTTCAGCATAGCTGCTTAGATCTTGGTAATACTTTGTAAGAGAGGAAGCCGAAATATCGAATGTCGCAGCGATTTCTTTTACCGTCATAGAAAGGGACTCAAACAGCTCCTTTTCCTGACCGTAACGAATAGCACCAGCTGCAATGGCCGCTTCTTTACGCGCAGTCGGTTGACCTTCAATTAAATAGTCTTCTAAAAGCTCAAGCATCGGTGCTGTTTCACGCTCATTTTGCTCTAGGAAGTCTTTTACTTGTGTCAGGACATTGCTCTCAAAGTTTGAGAATTCCTCACCTTTATAGCCATTTGATACTAATAACTCCCAAAATGCTAGGTGCTCTTCTTTTAAGAAGGAGCCAACCTTCTTCTCTGAAGCCTCAAAGCGCTTCTTAAATTCTTCAAAGACCTTCGCATGATCCTCTGGGAAGAAAATCAGTGTAGACACAGCTAAATAATGAGCCGATTTCTTCGTGCCATCTGGTAAAATGAAGGCAAATACATGCATACCTTCAGGAATCGGTTTGTTATTTTCACGTCGAATATAAAGCTCATCATTTGTAAGTATATGATTAGCCTTGAAATATTTTTCCTCAACAACAGACACCGTACCAATAAATAAAGTAGGCTGAGACCAATCTTCAAGTACTTTGACTGTAGAAGGTCTTACCGCTTTTTTCTTCGTTTTCTTCAAATAATTTTTCCAAATAGATGGCTCTTGATGGAAGAAAAAGTCGTCTAAAGCGATGGCTTCAATAAGCTCTCGCTGTAAAACGCTCTCTAATTTAGGCTGCCATGTGCCCACATGCTCAATATAGGCACGAACATCTTTACGTTCTGGATATTCTAAGTAAAATGTTTGTAGCACACGCTCTAATTCTTCGATTTGTACTGCTTCCACTGTTACTTGTTGTTTGCCTTCACAACATTTTTTATATTTTTTGCCGCTACCGCATGGGCATGGATCATTACGTTTTACCATAATTAGAACACTTCCTTTAATCATTGTTAATCGTATATTGCTAAATAATTTGCGTACTCTTAATAATAACGGTACTTTTGTATGAAGAAAAATGATTGTCTATTTTGAAATATCTAAAAAATATAGAGGGACGCCCTGATTCTAGTATATGTACGTATTTTTCTACTTAGAACTAAAAAAAGAAAACGATCTATACCTTGAATAGGCAGGACCGTTTTCTAGTTAAATTATTGCTGAACCGCTTCGATTTCCACTGTTAGACGTTCAAGCTCATCAATTAAATGGCCAATGTAGGCAATTGTATCACGAAGTGGTTGGTCAGTCGTAATATCAACACCAGCCATTTGCGCTAACTCCACTGGTGATTTTGTACCGCCAGCCCGAAGAACTGCTAGCCAATCTTCAACAG
Source organism: Lysinibacillus sp. S1 (assembly GCF_044986265.1). Taxonomy (NCBI): domain Bacteria; kingdom Bacillati; phylum Bacillota; class Bacilli; order Caryophanales; family Bacillaceae; genus Lysinibacillus; species Lysinibacillus sp. S1. Next base: position 1,046,359 of record NZ_CP173154.1, on the reverse strand, counting down.
CTGGAGCGCCCTCTTTTAAAATACGTTGAGACACTTGTGTGGAGATGGTTAACCCTGCACTATATGTGTATGGATAAAGGCCCATATAATAGTGCGGCTGACGCATCCATGTGAGTTCAGCACCTTCAGAAATAGCGACTGTATCACCCCAGAAATCTTCCAACACGGAACGTTTTAATTGATTGAGGATGGTTGCATTAACTGCTTCTCCAGCATCAATTAATTCATATACTTTGCGTTGATAGGCAGCTTCTAGTAAATGTGTAACAAAGTTMTGATAATATGTTTTCGCTACAATATTGGAAATTACCCAACGTTTAAAGCGCAGATCTTCATTATGTGTTAGTAAATAATTCGCTAACAGCATTTCATTCATTGTCGATGGCGCTTCAATAAAGTATAGAGATGGTCGACTATTAAGATAAGATTGATGCTCATACGTATTTGCAAAATGTCCAGCATGACCAAGCTCATGAATAAGTGTAAAGACTTCATTCATTTGTTCATTCCAAGACATTAAAATATAAGGATGGCTTCCATACGGACTTGAACAAAATGCCCCTGTAGATTTTCCTTTGTTTGGCGCATAGTCAATCCAGCGTTCATTAAAAGCTCTCTCCATTAATTGATTATAGTCTTCACCCATAACGGCTAATGCCTTTTCAACATATTCTTTTGCCTCAGCCATTGATAATCTTGGATCATACTCAGGATCCAGCGCAATTTTTAAATCTGCAAATGTCATTTGGTCGATTCCGTTGGCTTTTTGAATTAACGTTGCATAGCGACGCATATGCGGGGCAAGCTCTTTTGTAATTAAATCAATTTGACGATTATAGAGCGAACGATCGACATCTTGATCAAATAATAAATAATCAATGACAGAATTAAAGCCTCTTAGGTCAGCCATTGTTTTTTCTTGTTGAATATGTGTGTTATATACTTGTGCCGTTGTATGCTGGTAATCGCGTAGCTTGCTTGAAAAAGCTTGAAAGGCAGCACGGCGTACATCTGTATTTGCTTCAAACTCCCAGTCATTTTCGTACAGCACAAAGCTAAGAGGATGCTTTTCGCCATTGGCTTCAAATTCGCCAAAATCCATGTCCACTAATTTCGTCGTATTGTACGTTTTATATGGCGCGTCAAATGTGGCACTGAAGGCTGCCAGCGCTTTTTCCACTTCAGGATGGAGCTGGTGTGGTTTTCGTTTTAATAATTCCTCTAGATATCGTTTGTAAAGAGGGCTTAATGTCGCTGCTTCTTGTAAAACAGCTTCATCCAATGCCAGTAACTCGCTGCGCACGAAGGATAGTGCACTGCTGACTTTTCCTATAGCTGTACCAAACTTTGCCGCACGCATTTGTGCTACATCATTTGTGCGATCTGTCTCAAGATTTAAGCTTGCATATGTGCCAATCGGAACAAACTTTTTTTGTAGCTCTTCAAAGGCTGTTAACACGTCGATTACTTTTTGTGCATTTGTAATCGTACCTTTGTATTGTTGCTCGAAGCTAAGTGCATCTTCCACTAATTGTGCTAAGGTAGGTTCAAAATCAGCCTCATTGCTCAATAAATCTGTTAAATCCCAAGTTTCCTCTACTGCAACATCTTTTCGTAATGGTAAAACTTTCATTTATGGACACCCCTTTACATATAAGTGATTTCATTATAACGAARCTAWTTBGGDAAGTGAAATAATTTCATAGAATAGTTGAAATATTCTTACTCTAAATCGTTTCTCATGAAGGATGTTTGAAATATTGTCGGTCGGGAACAATGAGTGTATAGCCAACATCTTTTATTACTCATACTAATGGCTAGAACAAGACATATTGGAGGAGAAATTGATTATGACACAAAACTTAAACAAACAATTAAATAAGCTAGTGGCGACGTGGTCTGTGCTTTATACAAAGCTACACAATTATCATTGGTATGTCACAGGTCCAGCCTTCTTTACACTGCATGCAAAATTTGAAGAGCTATATAATGAAACAACATTGAATTTAGATGAAATAGCAGAGCGTATTTTATCAAAGGATGGCAAGCCAGTGGCAACATTAAAAGAGCATCTAGAGCTATCCTATGTAGATGAAGCAACAGGTGAAGAAACGACAGAGGACATGGTTGCAACGACAATCTCAGATTTCCAAAAGCTGATGAAAGCTTTAAATTCTACAATGGAGCTAGCCGCAGAAGAAGGAGACGACCGTACAGAGGATTTACTCAATGCCATGTATCAGTCTCTTGAAAAGCATACATGGATGTTAAAGGCCTTTCTTGACAAGTAAAAATTGACAATTTGCATGCTGAAGAAGAAATTCTCTCCAGCATGCTTTTTTTCTGCCCTGAACTTATTATGTCAAATCAGCAACGTAGTTTAAGGCAATTTAACAATTATTACAGTTTAGTAAATTGGGTTTGTTTGTGTGTAGTGCGGGTAATTACCTAGTAAGCCATACAACATAGGAGGAATTGAACATGATGAATGAACAAAATCCAAAAATTGAGGTGGCCCATACAAGGGATGAAATGCTTCACATTTTAGAGAATATGCGAATGGAAGGTTATCACCAAGACGATATTCATATTATTGCGAGAGATCCCCAACAGTTTGAGGATGTAAAATGGGATGCCGATGTGCAAACGCATGAGGCTGGAAATTGGGTAGATCAATTTAAATCTTGGTTTACAGGCGACTCAGCCGTTACAGAGGGTTTAAAACGATTTAATCTGTCAGAGGGACAAATCGCTTACTATGCGCATCTTGTAGAACAGGGAAGTATTGTCTTATATGCAGAACATGAGGATGATGTCGATACACTCCAAACATATCCAGAGACTGCTGAAGAGCAAGAGGAGCGTTTAAGAAATCAACAGCGTATGGCAGAGGCAGAGCAATATAGAAGATTTTTATAATGAATCAAACTAACGAGATATGACTATTTCTCGCTAGTTTGAATATAGACAAAGTCGATTGTTTCGACTTTGTCTATTATTTTATCTAGCATGTCTTGAAAAGAAGGGCTATTTTTTAAATGCCATCTTTATATTTAGAAATGTTATTTTTCGCATTTAGTATTGAAAGAATAGGATCACTTGTTTTCTTTTTAAAAGGTTGCGAAAGCAGGTCTTGTAAATTAGTAGATTCTCTAATATCAAGGCTTTGTTTGGTTTCCATGAGGAGAACCCTTTGTCCTGTTGGTTTGACAAGGTATTGACGTACATAGCCATTTTCGTATCTGACCTCAATTTTCGATTTGTTCTTTTTTTCGTCTTCCTCTTCACGGCCACCGACATGTCTCATTAAATCCAGTAGGTTTTGTGTTTGAATTGGTTGATTATCCTTGGTTGGTAAATAATATGACGTATGTAAGGTTTGAATTTGCATGTATGAATCTCCTTTATTTTCGTCCCTGTAAAAGTTATACTATTTTACATGTAATCGTGCTATAAATTCAATACATAGTAAAAGGAAGCTTGAGAAATAACTCTCAGCTTCCTTTTTTATTCATATGCACTATATTATTGTATGACTTTTTCCTGTGCATCCTTTTTCATAAAACGTAATACATGGAAATGCTCTAATTGTGCTACTAAATTCCCTATAAGAATGAAGCTGCCACCAATCATTAATTTCATTGTTATGCCTTCTCCGATAAACATCATGGCAAACATAGCGGCAAAAATTGGTTCTAAGGAGAATATAAGACCTGTATGTGTAGCAGAAGTATACTGTTGTGCAACAGTTTGACCCACAAAGCAAAACGCACTACAGATGATGCCAAGCCCTAAAATTGCAATCCAGGATATTGCTGAATTTGGCATTGTCGGTGTTTCGAATAGAAAGGTTAACACAAGTGCATAAATACCAGCAAAGCCAAGCTGATAAATTCCGTATGAAATGGACTCTACATTTCGTGTGAATGAGCTATTTAAAAGTAAATAAATTGAATAACATAACGCAGCAATTGCTACTAATAAATCACCTTTATGGAATGTGAATGAGCCGTGTGCTGTTAAGACGGTAATACCAATCATGGTACAAATGATKGCAAAGCTAACTGCTCGAGAAGGTAATTTTTTTTCAATAAAGCTGCTGAAAATCGGCACTAACACGACCGTTAGGCTTAAGATGAAGCCAGCATTTGAAACAGAAGTAGATTGTAAACCAAATAAACTTAMCGCGAACACAATGAATAATAAAAATMCTTGAATAGCCKCATMTTTTAATGTTTTACCMTTTACTTTSATCATCCGTTTGTAAWAAMTAAGTCCTGCTACGAAAAATKCKATGWTACAACGTAATGCCACCACATTATAAACTGCCAACGTTTCTAGCCCCATGACCATAAAGGTATAAGAGAGCCCCCAAAACATTGTGACAATAACCATCAATACATTTGCTTTTCCTTGGATACTCATTATGTTCACCTACCATCTGTGTACTAAAACAGTTTTATACTAAAAATTACTATATATCTTGTGTTGTGATTAGTAAAACGAATGTTTATAATGAATAGGATTAAAAAAATTCATGTATATAGAGGGATTGCGGATGAGCTTAGTGAAATATGAGATTTTAACAAAGGTGGCAGAGGTGGCAAGCTTTACAAAAGCAGCTGATGCGCTAGGGTTAACACAATCTGCTGTGAGTCATGCCGTGTCGAGTTTAGAAAAAGAGTTTGGCTTTGCGCTCATTCATCGAAGTCGTGTGGGTGTGACATTAACGAGTGAGGGACAAACAATGCTAAGGGCAATGCGTCAGGTTTTGGATGCTCAGGAATTATTGCAACAGGAAGCAGCTCACATTCATGGCGTGACACGAGGTAAGGTTCGAATTGGTGTGATATCGAGTATTTCTTCAAATTGGATGCCAGAAATTGTTCGGATTATGGATAATCAATTTCCAGGGATACAGGTGGAGTTACGAGAGGGAGATTACTATGAAATTGAACAATGGCTTTTAAGTGGTGAAGTAGAAGCAGGATTTTTGAATGGTCAAAAGTCAGAGCAATATCAGTTCACTGAGCTCCAACAAGACCCATTATTATGTATTGTTTCGGATAAAAGTCCATTGTTTGATAAGACAGAAATTGATATCGTAGATTTAGAGGATATGCCATTTATTATGACTTCCTATAAAGGGACAAATGATGTCAAGGTGCTATTAGAGCAATATCATGTTAAGCCGAATATCCGCTTTGAGCTTTCCGAGGAGGTAGGGATTCTTTCCATGATTTCTCATCATTTAGGGATCAGTATTTTACCTCAGTTGGTTATTCAAAATTTACCGCCAACATTGAGAGCGATTCCATTAAAGCAAGGTGGCTACCGAACGATTGGTATTGCCATGAAACACCATGCTTCGCCCGTCACAAAGAAATTTGCAGAGATATTAAGTGCTTGGCTAAAAGAACAAAACAGCTCCCTAAAATAGTGGCTATTGAAGCCTATCCTTACATTACGTTAAAATAGTATTTGTATATATTTAAGAAAATAGGTGAGTGTATGGGGACATTACAGGGCAAAACCGTACTCATTACAAGTGGGGGAACACTTGAAAAATGGGATCGTGTACGAGGTCATACGAATTTATCAAAAGGCACAATGGGGTGTTATTTAGCAGAGGCGGCGCTGGCTGCTGGCGCTAACGTAGTATACATGCATGGTTACTTTGCACAGCTTCCAGAAAACCAAAATGATATGACATTGATACAATTTGAAGGCATAGAGGATTTAGGACAAAAGGTGCGTCATGCAGTTCAACAACAACATGTCGATATCGTCATTATGGCGGCTGCGGGCTCTGATTGGGTCATTGACAAAGTATATGATCAATCAGGTAATTTAATGGAGGAAACGGGGAAAATGCCTTCTGACGAACCACCTATTATTCATTTTAAAAAAGCACCAAAAGTATTAGGTCAAATTAAGGGATGGCAACCGAATGTAACGTTAGTAGGCTTTAAGCTCGAAGCAACGAATGATGAGGAATTCTTGTTAGCTCGTGCCAGACTGCGTATGGAAACAGCCAATGCACAATTTATGGTAGCAAATAGCTCTCAGTCTTTATATGGGGGGGATGAACCTCATTGGATTGTACCTGCCGATGGACAGCCTCTTAAAGTAATGGGCAAGCAAAAAACAGCAGAAGCTTTAATGATGTATTTACAAAATCAATAAATGTGAACTGTGTAGAGAAATATTTCTACACAGTTTTTTCTTGTCTAAAAGGTTAGCATCCTATAATATTTACTTAACGGTCGGTAAAAAAAGGAGGGTAATAATGGGAAATAAAGAACAAACTTTTCACAAAATTATAGAAATTGCTTATGGGATGTTTGCGGAAAATGGATTTGAAAAAACAAGCTTAGCAATGATTGCTACAGAGGTCGGTATTTCAAAACCAGCCATTTACTATTATTTTCAATCAAAGGATCAATTAATCGCTTTCATATTTGATGAATTGTATAAAGAAATTCAACATGATGTCGCTGTGGATTATAAAGAGCTTTCTTCTGCTAATTTTAAGGAGGAATTACTTAAGCTAGGCTATAAATCTATTGAGGCACAGGACAAGGACCCTTATTTTAATAAAATATTTAATCAATATGTACTATTAGCGGCCCGCGATGAAAACTATAAAAGACAATTAGTAGAGCTAGAAACCAGTTTTTTAACGAGCTTTGTTGCTATCCTACGATATGGCGTACAGCTAGGGGTGCTAGAGGATACTCCCCATATAGAAGCGAAGGCACAAATGCTAGCCCTCGTCTATGATAATATCGGTAATTTCATGTTAACAGGCAACCAATTGAACTATAGGGCTATTTGGAAGGAGGCTGTACATAGCGTTATCCAAGGGGGCAAAGATGACAAAAAGAAATGATGATCGGCGCATTGAAGGTCTTGATTTTGCAAGAGCTCTCGCCATGCTTGGCATGTTCATTGTCAATTTTGGCGTCATAACAGATTCTACAACGAATGGTTCAACATGGTTAATTGCCTTCCAACATCTTTTCGAGGGACGTGCTTCGGCCGTATTTGTTATGCTAGCAGGAATAGGGACAGCCTTAATGACTCGTCAGGCTAGAGAGAGTAAGGACCCAATCCTTCTTCGTCAAAATCGACTTACTTTGTGGAAGAGGGCGCTTTTGTTATTTACGATAGGGATAATATTATATGCAATCGGCTGGACAGGAGATATCTTACATTATTATGGCGTGTATATGTTTGTTGCTGCTTGGTTGATTGCCCAATCCAAGAAAATGATGATCTTCATAATCGGTGCCATCCTTATCCTTTCACAATGGCTTCAAATTCAATTTAGTTACCTTGCTGGTTGGCATCCAACATATGTGCTACTAGAGTATCTTGATTTTTGGACACCAGCAGGATTTATAAGAAATTTGATGTTTAATGGCTATCATCCACTATTCCCCTGGATTTGCTTCTTTCTGATAGGTATGGTAATGGGCACATTAGATTTAACAAATCATACATTAAGAAAAAACTTACTGGTGATAGGTTTATTGTTAGTCATCATGACTGAGACTTGTTCAACGTTATTCATTAAGATGACAACCATTCATTTATTAGATGTAGAGAGTGCATTGTATTTATTTGATACAGGACCGATTCCACCGAATATGATGTATGTCCTATCTAATTCGGCTTCGGCTATTGTTATCATTGTTGGCTCCATCTATCTTGTAGAGACATGTAAAAATAAAGTTATTCAATCTTTCATATTAACAGGACAAATGTCTTTAACGCATTATGTTGGCCATGTTGTTATAGGCATTGGAATACTAATTATTTGCCAAAAGCTGGAGAACCAAACACTTGCTTTTTCCATGCTGTATGCCTGCTGTTATTTTTTAGGATGTGTCGTTGTTTCTGTATGGTGGAGGACTAAACATCATCGAGGCCCACTTGAATTCATGATGAGGAAATGGAGCTTGTAATAAATTAATGGATTGCCATCTATTTCTCACTGACTAGGCATAAAATACTTTAGGTTTAGGGAGTCTTTTAATCTAAACGACATATTGCATAGTATTCAACTAGGTTTTCTAATATTTTGTATTGACATTCCTATAGCAGAATTATAGAATTATTTTCAAGAAACGCAGTACTCTTATCAAGAGAGGTGGAGGGACTTGGCCCAATGAAGCCTCGGCAACCGAACAACAGGTGCCAAATCCAACAGATGGTGTCTGAGAGATAGGAGGGGCTATCAATCAGTTTGATGCGTTGGCCTCTTTATGAACAATTAGGATAAAAAAGAAGGGGTGTATCGTATGGCTCAGTCAGTAAAAGTAGATGATAAGAAACTAGAGGCAATTGCGAAGGCGATTCAAAATCTTGAATTTGGTGAAGTGCATATTACGATTCAAGATGGTGTGATTGTGCAAATTAATAGGCTTGAAAAGCAGAGATTTCCGCAGAAAAAATAACAATGATTTCAGTAGAACTTATGTCAAACGGCCACCTATAAGCATGAAGGATTTCCTGTGCTTACAAGTGGCCCTTTTTTTGTGTAAAGACTAGCTATAAAAGCTTTTTGGTATGGGACCGATATGACGGCGATGATAAAGCAAAGGCTCTTTTTGAGCATTTGTAATGTCTACGACCTGCCCAATAAAAATGGTATGGTCGCCAGCATCGATTTGCTGAAATGTTTTACATTGTAAATTAGCTGCTGTATCATGTAAAATCGGTAGTCCTAAAGAGGAAGTTGACCATTTTGCTTGTGCAAAGCGATCAGGGATTTTACTGGCAAATAGTGTACATAAATGCTCTTGATCACTCGCTAAAATATTGACCGCAAAATTTGGCGCAGTCGTGAAATAAGGATGGAGCTGAGATTTTTTATCGAGTGACCACAAAATAAGGAGCGGGTCGATTGAAACAGATGCAAAGGAATTGACGGTTAAGCCAATCGGTTTTGTGTCATGACATGTCGTGACAACTGTTACGCCTGTAGGATAATTACCTAATGCCAATTTAAAAGCAGCTACTAMATCTGTCATTCAAATCACCTCTTTATGAAATTAGTGAAYGGAGTTTGTAGGTAAACGAAACTTTTTTTCATATCCTACTAGTAACTCCTTTTCTTGAGTAAATTTTAAACTAATCAAACATACAGGTAAAGGTAATGGGGAAAGAAAGGGGAATGGCCATGACTTTATATTTTGATCATTTGGTTCATCAAGTGGAATCACCAGAAAATATAAAGGTTTTCTTCAATAAACGAAATGTCCATACAGTGAATGGTGGGCAGCACACGATGTGGGGGACTTATAATACGTTAAGCTACTTTGGCTTAAGCTATATTGAACAAATTGCTATCTATGATCGTGATTTATTTGAGCAAGCGGCACAATACCCATATTCCCTACATTATACGTTTAAACGTGATCAAGAGCGCCAGGGATTTTCTCGAATTGCTCTGCGCACAAAAAATATTGAGGAAGAGGGTCGACGCTTGCGAGCATTGGGCTATGAAGTATATGGACCAGATGCATGTAGCAGAACAAGACCAGATGGCACTGTGGTAGAATGGAAGCTACTGCATTTTGGTAAGCCAGATCTGCCAATTGATTTTCCATTTTTGATTGAATGGGCGGAGGAAGATGAAGAGCGTTTGGTTCAATTAAAGGCAAGTGGTGCCATTGATGTCAAACAGGCTATAACGATGGAATCCGTCCAATTCTACGTCAAGGACATGCAGGCAACAGTTAAGCTGTGGCAAGAGGTGTTACAGCTACCDGTGCBTACGCAATATGAGCAGTATMWGTCACTACAGCTACCGAATATGCGTTTAGATTTCTATGAGGAAGAGAGCGCGATGACAATGACACTTGGTCATGTCAAAGAGGGACCATTTGGTGTGACATTAAAGGATCCTAAACGAACAAAGGAAACTTTAGTTTGCCCTGGTGCTTTTTATTGGATAAATCGATAATGAGAAAAGGCTGGGCCATAACTAACTGGGACCTTCATAAAGCCGAATAATCTTTAAATTAACAAACATGATAACTAGAAAAACCGARCYATTCCGAAACACTTCGTAAGCGTTTTAGTGGATAGCTCGGTATTTTTATGGGCTGAAACACTGTTGCTCCAGCCTCTTTACATAAGTATTGAAAAACAAAACCATCAATAGAATTTCTGATGCTGGCTACTTGCTTTCCTGTGGATTTAGCGTTACAGAGGAGACCATGGAGCGAAATCACCCCCACCTTGCTAGAAAGTTTTAGCTAGTGACATGATCTTTACTTCAACACTTTGGACATATCCACTTAATCAGAAGACTGGATTTTCGTTGCCAATTATTATTCAATTGTCATTTTTTTCGGTGTTTCTGTACCTGTATACCAATCAAATTCAATTTCAAATGAATGCTTGTCGCCCTTTTTTGTATAGGAGTATTCGATTTTGAGCTGTTCACTTGGGCTGACAACTGTTGGCTCTGTGTCTTGAACAAAAGTGAATTCACCATTTTCTTTAAGCTTTTTTGCAATCGTTTCCAGTGTTGCTGCAAATTCTGCTACACTTTGTCGTTCTTTATGCTTCAAAATAACTTCAGTCATGGGTTTATTTTGTTTTTGCATCGAAATCCCTCCTTACGTCTTGTTACTTCTATTATAACATGGAGGGGGCATTCAGCTTATAAAACAATACAAAAAGCGGATGAAGGAAACGATGCATTTCCTAATCCGCTGCTAATCTGGAACTACACGGATAGTCCCATTACGCTTATAGTTTTACAACATTTGATGCTTGGGGTCCACGATTGCCTTCCACAACATCAAATGAAACCTTTTGACCTTCTTCAAGTGTACGGAAGCCTTCCTCCTGGATGCCCGTAAAATGAACAAATACATCTTCGCCATCATCACATTCAATAAAGCCATAACCTTTTTCATTATTGAACCACTTTACGATCCCCTGTTGCATAAGCATTCGCCTCCAATGCGCTTGAATGTAAAATAAAGTTAAATAAATGGTGCACTCATTGAGAAAATGTGAAAAAATTGCATTTTCTCTTAGAACATACAGGAATTGAACAAATAAGTCAATTGATTGACGAAATGCTTGCATATCTGGCTTTCTTTTTTTTCACAATTAAGACTATAATGGAAATGAACAACATAGAAAGTAGGATGCCAAATGACAACGAAAAATCAACCATTATCAGATTTAGAAATCGCTAGTCAAGCAGTGATCAAACCTATTACGGAAATTGCCAATGCTGCGGGTATTCCAGAGGATGCTCTTGAGCAGTATGGACGCTACAAAGCAAAGATCGACCCATTAAAAATTACTGCTCAGGGCGAGGATGCAAAGGTAGTATTAGTATCAGCTATAAGTCCAACCCCAGCTGGTGAAGGAAAGTCGACTGTGACTGTTGGACTAGCAGATGCCCTTCATCAATTAGATAAGAAGGTGATGGTCGCATTACGTGAACCATCATTAGGTCCAGTCATGGGCGTAAAAGGTGGCGCAACTGGCGGAGGTTACGCACAAGTTATACCAATGGAGGATATTAATTTACATTTTACTGGCGACCTTCATGCGATTACAACAGCTAACAATGCTTTATCCGCATTTATTGATAATCATATCCACCAAGGAAATACACTTAACATTGATCCACGACGCATTATTTGGAAGCGTGTCATGGACTTAAATGATCGTGCCCTTCGTAAGGTAGTGGTGGGATTAGGTGGTCCTGTTCAAGGCATGCCGCGTGAGGATGGCTTTGATATTACGGTTGCCTCTGAAATTATGGCGGTATTCTGTTTAGCAACAAGCATTGAGGATTTACGTGAGCGAATCGCTAGTATCGTGATTGGCTATACTTTCGAGCGTGAGCCTGTCTTTGTGCGTGATTTACAGGTAGAGGGTGCCTTAACACTATTATTAAAAGATGCCTTCAAGCCAAACCTAGTTCAAACATTAGAGGGAACACCTGCTATTATCCATGGTGGTCCATTTGCGAATATTGCCCACGGCTGTAATTCTATTATGGCGACACAAACCGCTCGTAAGCTAGCTGATATTGTGGTGACAGAAGCGGGCTTCGGCTCTGATTTAGGTGCTGAAAAATTCATGAACATTAAAGCTCGTAAGGGAGGCTTTAAACCAAGCGCAGTTGTCATTGTAGCGACAATTCGTGCATTAAAAATGCATGGTGGTGTACCGAAAACAGCGCTTGTAGGTGAAAATGTGGAAGCACTCCTACAAGGAATTGAAAACTTAGCTAAACATGTAGATACAGTTCGTACATTTGGCGTTGAACCAATTATTGCCTTAAATCGTTTTATCACGGACACAGAGGCTGAACTAGAAGCCGTTCTGAACTGGTGTCAAGAAAATCATGTTCGCATTGCCCGTACGAATGTCTGGGAAGAGGGCGGTAAAGGTGGTCTAGCCTTAGCTGAGCAAGTACTAGCTGTGCTAGAGGAAGAAAACAACTTCTCTCCTTTATATGATGTAACAGAGTCAATTGAAGAAAAGGTACGTACGATTGTGCAAAAGGTATATGGCGGGAAAGATGTACAATTTACAGACCAAGCCAAAAAACAAATTGCCCAAATCGAAAAATTTGGTTGGGACTCCCTTCCAATTTGTATGGCGAAAACCCAGTATTCTTTATCAGACCAACCAAGTTTACTTGGTCGTCCAGAAGGCTTTACCATCACAATTCGCGAAGTTATTCCAAAGCTTGGTGCAGGCTTCTTAGTTTGTCTAACTGGCGATATTATGACAATGCCAGGACTTCCAAAAGCACCAGCTGCGCTACGCATGAATGTCGATAACGAAGGACATGCGGTAGGATTGTTTTAACAGAATATTAAAAGCTGCCTACTTAAATGGGCAGCTTTTTTATTGATAATGGGTAAACATGGTTTGTAGGAGGTGACCCAATTCATCGTCTATCTACAATGCAAATATGGTATAAAAGTAAAATTTCGGATGATTCCTTCATCCACCTCTTGAGTAAAAATTCATAAAAATTAATTTTTTTAAAACGATTTTAAGATTCTAGTGAAAACTAGGATCTTTTTTATGTTGCACAAAAATCACGAGAACCTTCCTTATATAAATGTGTTTGGTATTTTTTATCAATAGTTCTCTGATATTGGAAAGATAGAGCGGGTTTTTACAACGAAGGACAATTGTCAAATGAATTTTTATTTAAAAAATACATTGAATTTTCTTTTTCTTTTAAATATAATTTATTTAATTCTAATTCGGAACACTGTACCGATAATAGGAACAYGGAGGKATGAAGTCTTGAAAATCGCAACAGATATTGKCGGTACTTTTACTGACCTAGTTTTCACAGATGAAAAAGGAAATCTTCATTTTGATAAGGGACATACGACACCTGGTCACTTTGAGGATGGCATATTAAATGTATTAGGACGACATGTAACGGAAGATTCTTTCATTGAATCATTTATTCATGGATCGACGGTTATCATCAATACATTAACGGAAAGAAAAGGGGGCGTAGTTGGGTTAATTACAACAAAGGGTTTCCGTGATGTTATAGAAATTGCTCGTGGAAATCGACCAGACTTATATAACTTTAAATATAAAAAGCCAGAACCATTTGTAGAGCGTTATTTACGTCAAGAAATTGATGAGCGAATTGATTTTAAAGGAAATATTATGAAAGCGCTTAATACCGAGGAAGTTGACGAGATCGTTTATAAATTTAAGGAATTAGGTGTTGAGGCGATTGCCATTTCCTTAATACACGGCTATAAAAATCCAATTCATGAACAACAGTTAAAAGAAGCCATTTTAAAAATTTGGCCGGAAGTATATATCACACTTTCAAGTGAAACGATTAAAGAATACCGTGAGTATGAAAGAACAAACACAACAGTCCTTAATTCTTATGTAAAGCCAATTGCACATGCCTACTTAAAAAGCCTAAAAGAGAAATTAAGCACAATTGGCATTACAGACCATTTAAAAATTATGCAATCGAATGGCGGAACTACAAGCTTTGATAAAGCAATGGAGCTACCAATCAACCTCGTTGAATCTGGACCTGTAGCAGGGATGTTTGGGGCAGCTAAATTAGGCCAACTTTTAAATGAATCGAATATCATAGCTTTTGATGTTGGTGGGACGACAGCAAAATGTTCGCTTATTACAGATGGCAAAGTCAATGTCACAACAGATTACTATATTGAAAGAAATGAAAAATTTGCGGGCTATCCAATTAAAACACCTGTAGTGGATATTGTGGAAATCGGAAATGGTGGTGGCTCTATCGCACGTGTAGATCAGTTTGGCTCATTAAAGGTTGGACCAGATTCTGCTGGGGCAAAGCCAGGGCCTGTAGCATATGGCTTAGGGAATACACAGCCAACAATTACAGATGCCAATGTTTATTTAGGAAGATTATCCTTAGCAAACTTTGATAACCCAGTATCCATTGACAAAGTGGAGGAGGCTCTTGTTGAAGCAATTGCGAAACCATTTAATGTGTCAGCAGAAGAAGCAGCACAGGGTATTTTAGATATTGCAAACTCCAATATGTTAAATGCACTGAAGCTGATCTCTATTCGTAAAGGCTATGATCCTGAAGACTTTACAATGGTGGCATTTGGTGGTGGTGGTCCACTACATGCGATTAATTTAGCAGAAGAGCTTGGTATGAAAAAAGTCATTATTCCWTAAGGATCATCCGTCTTCTCAGCAKTAGGAATGATGATGACCGAATATCGACAAGATTACATTCAAACAAGTTTAATGAAMTTTGACAAAGACCATCTTGCGGCTATTCAAGAAAATAKTGATCAAGTCATTGCTAATGCMTATGCAGATGCACCATTATCAAAGGATCATTATTATTTTGAAATTAATTATGATTTACGCTACAAAGGTCAAGAGCATGCCGTTAAATTAAATGCATCAGCTATTACGCTTGATGAAGAGGGGCTACTTGCATTAGCAGAAGCCTTCCATATCAAACATAAACAAGAGTTTTCTTTTGATTTACCAGCTACACCAATTGAGTTAGTCAACTTACATCTTACAATCTACGGGAAAGATGAGGCGGTTCAATTTAAAGAGCTAGACTTCTCTCATATCGACAATTCCACATGTATCAAGGCACAACGCAATTTATATGTGAAGGGAACAGGTTGGGTAGAGGTCAATGTCTATGACCAACAAAAATTAGTACCTGGCTATGTCATTACAGGTCCTGCAATTGTGGAAAATCCAACATCTACGGTCGTAATCAATAATAATCAATCAATTGAAATTGATAAATACGGCAATTTGATAGTAGAGATGGAGGGGAAATAAAACATGAAAAAAGATGTTTTTGCAGTAGAAATTATTCAAGATTCATTGCTAGCTATAGGCGATGAGATGTTTATAGCTTTAGCACGCTCTTCTATGAGTCCAGTAATCTATGAAGTATTAGACTATGCTTGTGGTTTAACAGATGCCAAGGGTAATTTAATTAGTCAAGGAAACGGTGTAACGAGCTTTATTGGGATGTTAAGTCCAATGGTACAGCGTGTAATAGAGAAGTTTGATAATGGGAAAAAACTACATGAAGGTGATGTCATTATTATCAATGACCCTTATGTTGGAGGTGGCTCGCATTTATCGGATGTGGGCTTAGTTCTCCCAATTTTCTACAACGGTGAAATTATTGCGTACTCTGCCAATAAAGCACACTGGACAGAGGTAGGGGGCATGGACCCTGGTTCGTTTACAAGTAATTCTAATGAAATCTATCAGGAAGGTTTACAGCTACCAGGTGTCAAACTTTATCATCAAGGTGAGTTGAACGATGCAGTCTATGAAATCATTTCTACGAATGTTCGTTTACCAGAGCTTTCAATCGGTGATATGTTTGCACAAGTAGCCGCCTTAAAAACAGGTGAAAAACGAATCGCAGAGCTTTGTCAGAAGTTTGGTGCGGAATCGGTGAAATTGTCCATTCAAAAATTATTGGACAAGGGTGAGAAAATTGTAGAGTATGAGCTTCAACACCTACCTAAAGGTGAATTTTATGCGGAGGACTTTATTGAAGGGGACCCATTAAAGGGTGGACCTTATCCAATAAAAGTGAAAGTCACAATTAGTGATGAGGCGTTTATTTGTGACTTCAGAGGCTCACATCCTGCAGTCAATGTGCCAATGAACTGTTCTCAGTTTGGTTTAATGGCAAGTGTGCGCGTTATGTTCCTAGCATTACTTGGCGATATTGACGTAATTAACGAAGGTGTCTTTAAACGCTTAACGATTATCACAGATGACAATTCGATTGTTTCAGCTAAACGCCCACATCCTGTGTCTATGAATTTTGAGGCACGTATTGGGGCAGCTGATCTAATTTGGAAAGCTCTTGCGCCGCATTTACCAGAACGCTTATCGGCGGGGCATTTACAATCTGTTTGTACGTTTATTCTCACTGGGAAAAATCCTGAAAATGATGAGTCATTCCTAATTGTTGWSCCATCTGTTGGTGGCTGGGGAGCGGCGAATGATGAGSATGGGCAAAGCGGGCAATACKGTAWGGGRGWTGGTGAAACATATAATCTTCCCGTTGAAATTGCAGAAACAAAATACGGTATTCAAATTGATGAATATAGCTTGAATTGTGACGGTGCTGGTGCTGGTCAATTTAGAGGTGGCTTAGGTGTTCGTCGCGTTTATACAGTCAATCATGATGGTCAAAGGGTTTCTGTGAACTTAGGTAGACATCAATTCGCGCCATTCGGCTTAAATGGTGGTGGAGAAGGCTCTCACAACTATTTAATCATTCATAAAAAGGATGGAACCAAAATTGGACCAGTGGGCGTACTTGCCAATTATGAATTGCAAAAAGGCGACCGTATTGAGCTTGTGACTGCTACTGGCGGTGGTTATGVTTCTCCACACGAACGAAGCTCAGAGGCCATTGAACGTGATCTATTAAATGAATATATTTCTGTAGATGTAGCGAAAGAGCGATACGGTTATCAAAACGCTTAAAGGGAGAAATAGATGACTGTCAAGACATTAAAAAACTCATTGGATATACTAGAATGCTTTGCAACGACAGAAAATGCATTAGGTGTTCGTGAAATTTCACGCATGATGAAACTGCCGACAAGTGTCGTGCAAAGAACCATTAATACATTTACAGAAGCGGGTTATTTAATACAGGATGAACACACGAAAAAATATAAATTAGGTTATAAAATGTACCTTTTTTATGATGTGTTATCGAATTCAAAAGACCCTCACTCGACCATTTATGAATTGATGCAAAATCTTGCCAGTGAAATCAATGAATCAGTATTTCTTACTTATATGGACAATGAATACGGTGTCACAACGAAAATAGCCGAAAGCAATAAAAATGTAAAGTATGCGGTGTCTTTAGGAACAAAGACACCCCTTTACATCGGTGCTTCCTGTAAGGTCATGTTTGCTTATTTAGACCAGGACAGGCAACTGGAATTAATGGCCTTCTTTCATGAGGAACAATCGAAGGAAGAGCAGGTTTCTTTCCTAGCGTCATTAAAGGAAGAGCTGCAACAAATTCGCCAAAACMACTGGTGTGTTACCATCGGGGAGTATAATGAACATGCATTTGGCATTAGTGTACCGTTATTTAACTATAAAAAGGAAATCACTGCATCTCTTACAATTTCTGGGTTAGTATATGATTTAGATGATCAAAGGGAGAAAAATATGCTTGAACAGTTAGTGAAAGTAGCTCAGCAAATACAATCACACATTTCAAAATTATAACAACAATAGGGGAGCTGACACTATGAATAATAAAGTATTACATCCAAGGGCTTTAGAGCCTGTAACTCTACTAATGATCGTCTTAACATCTGTTGTGGGGGCAATTATTGGGATACAGCTAATTACGACTTTAGGGATTTCTGCCAATACATCAATCGTTGGGGCAATATTTGCGATGATTCTTGGAAGAATACCGATTGGCAAGCTAATTGCCTTTAAATCTGTACACAGACAAAATATTATTCAAACTGCCATTTCGGCAGCAACGTTCAGTGCAGCAAGTAGTTTAATGTTGCCAATTGGTATTCCATATGTATTAGGCTATGAAAATTTAGTATTACCATTGTTTATCGGTGTTATTTTAGCGATGTTTGTTGATGCTTTATTATTATATAAATTTTTCGATACAAAGATTTTCCCAGCAGCAGGTACTTGGCCACCAGGGATTGCAACAGCTGAAGCCATTAAGGCGGGCGATAAAGGCGGTAAGAAKGCAAAGGTATTAATTGGTGGCGTGTTAATTGGTATCGTGGGATCTGTTTTGAAAATTCCAATGTCAGCTTTTGGGGTAGCGTTCATCGGTAATATTTGGGCACTGACGATGTTTGGGATTGGGCTTTTATTAAGAGGCTATTCTGTTCAATTATTTAATGTTGACTTAAATGCTTACTATATTCCACATGGCGTTATGATTGGTGCTGGGATTGTAGCACTTTTCCAAGTAGCTTTTGCCTTATTGAATAAAAAGTCGGCTAAAAAGTCAGAAGAGTTAAGCTATTCAAAAGATGCAAAAGAAATTCGACAAGCATTTGGTGTTGGGTTTATAGCATATTTAGCCATTGCTCTATTAATCGCTATTTTAGGCGGTATTATTTCACACATGTCTTTCGGTATGTTAATAGGATTCATCATCTTTGCAACGATTGCTGCATTTGTCCATGAGCTAATTGTAGGTATCGCAGCGATGCATGCGGGTTGGTTCCCTGCATTTGCAGTGGCATTTATTACACTGATTGTTGGTATTTTAATTGGTTTCCCAGCTCCAGCACTTGCATTACTAGCAGGGTATAGTKCTGCTACAGGGGTAGCATTTGCGGATATGGGCTATGACTTAAAAACTGGTTTCATTDTACGTGGTAATGGTAGTGATGTTGCATTAGAAAAAGAAGGTCGCAAGCAACAATTGATTGCTGGTATGCTAGCTTTTGCAATTTCCGCAGTTGTAGTATTGCTATCCTATAAATCTTATTTTGCACAGGATTTAGTAGCACCTGTTAACCATGTGTATGCAGCAACAATTCAATCAGGCGTTACAGGCGATGTAGCGAAACAATTAATGATTTGGGCGATTCCAGGTGCATTAATTCAGCTAATTGGTGGTTCAAAACGTCAAATGGGTATCTTATTCGCAACAGGTTTATTACTTGTCAATCCAATTGCTGGCTGGGCTGTATTAGTGGGTATCATACTTCGTGTTATTTTCACATATGTGACGAAAGGTAAGAGAGAATCTGAAATGACGGTCTTTGCAGCAGGTGTCATCGCTGGAGATGCGCTATATAGCTTCTTCTCTTCCATTCTAAAAATAGGGAAATAGAAAGGAGTCATGCTGAATGGCGAAAGGATTATCGTATGAGGATGGGATTGCTGCCGTTTACGGAGGAGCAATCCTTGGCGGAGGCGGCGGTGGTCTCCTAGAGGAAGGACTCAAGCTAGTGGAGGAAATCTTTGCAGTAGGCGAACCTCAAATGGTTGATATTACCGAATTAGACCAAGAAGATTTAGTTGCCTGTGTGGCAATGGTAGGTGCGCCATCAGCGGCCGATCAATATATTTCAAATGAACAGCTTTGTTGGAGCTATCGTAGTATGAACAACTATATCAATCAACGTCTAAAGGGCATCATTACAAATGAAAATGGTGCCATCACGACGATCAATGGCTGGTTGCAGTCAGTCTTATTAAATGTACCTGTTGTGGATGCTCCCTGTAATGGACGAGCACATCCAACGGGAATCATGGGTTCTTTAAATCTCCATGAACAACAAGAATATCAATCCGTACAATTTTATGCAGGAGGAAAAGGTGACTTCGCCGTCCAAGGCTTTGTGGAAGGGAATTTACACAGCACCGCAAAGACAGCACGCCAAGCTTCTATTTTAGCAGGCGGGCTAGTCGGGGTCACTCGAAATCCTGTGACGATTGACTATTTACAAAAACATGGCGCACCAAATGCGATTACCATGGCTATAGAGCTTGGCTATTGCTTCTTAAATGGGCAAACCTTTGAAGAAAAGCTAGCCCATGTGTTGCAGTATTTGAATGGCGTGCACATTGTATCAGGCGCTGTCACAAATTATTCGTTAACAAAGGAAAATGGCTTCGATGTAGGGGAATTATCAGTGGGTGATTACCATCTGACGTTCTGGAATGAATATATGACATTATCGAAAGAAGGGCAGGTACAATCCAAATTCCCAGACCTCATTATGACGTTCGATACAGAGAAAATGATGCCAGTTCCAAGTGCAAGTATTGAAGAAGGAATGCATGTTGCAGTGATTCATGTAGACCAATCTAACTTAAAATTAAGTACAACCATGCAAAACGAAGCACTATTGCGGGAAATTGATGAAGTGATCAAAGGCGTTCTATAAAGTAAGAAAATAAAACAGTAAAAGCTGCCATCATCTACTTGAATGTAAGATGGGCAGCTTTTATTTGTCCTTCAGCGGGATGGTAATACATTTTATCACAATCGTTCCTACTTCCTTTTTCACTTCATACATTGATGGCTTAAATGAATTTCTTACTGATTTGCACAACTCATCGAACGTGGTATTCACAAGCTGTAAGCAATTATCGTGTACGATTTTCATTAAAGGGAGGAGCTACGTTCATACATAATCAAGGTATTGACTAGAAGAAGGTAACAACCAGTAATGAAAAAACAATGCACTTCTGCTACAACTGGCGAAATCCTTTTGGTCATGCAACAAACTAACTTGTTGTTCACATTTTCGGCATGTACATTTGGCTATGCGGGTTAAACAAAGAATTTCTAAGGGAAAGTGTTCACTTTTATTTGTTTAGATGATAGGTTTTCAATACGCACGTCATCTTTTAAACAGGTTATTCAATTGTAAGCCCGCTGAAGTTAATGTTAAATCTGTTAAACACACAGCTGTTGTACATTGCTGAAAAATATGAGGTACAGAACAAATAGCTGTTCTGTACGTTTATCATACAATATTCTGAAAAATTAGTCAATTGAAATGGATTTGATTTTTAATTTTTCTAGATTACCTCTTATGTAATAAAATACAGTATAATTTTGTAGGAAAGGAATGAGTGAAGACTATGAATCATTTAATGAATAAAGTACGTGAAATATATGATCAATTTGATGCTAGTCATGATTTTCAACATATTGAACGTGTCTATCAAAATGCATTAGCTATCCTACATAGCGAGCCAACAGCAGATGAAGAAGTTGTGAAAATAGCGGTACTTTTACATGATGTCAGTGACAAAAAGTATACCGATAGCAAGGAAAAGGAAGAACAGCTTATTGCGGAATTACCTGTTAGTGAAGGTAAAAAGCGGCATATTCGAGATTGCATTGCTCAAGTGTCATTTAATGGTGGGAATGAGCTAGAAGCAACATCATTGGAAGCAAAAATCGTCCGAGATGCAGATCGTTTAGATGCAATTGGTGCTATTGGCATTGCCAGAACATTTGCTTATGGTGGCGCAAAAGGTCGCAAGCTTTATGATAAGGAAGAAGAAGCACGCACAAATATGTCAGAGTCAGAATATCGTCAAAACAATACCGCGTCTGTTACTCATTTTTATGAMARATTATTACTGCTAAAAGATTTAATGGTGTCGGAAAAGGGCAAGCAAATGGCACTTGAACGTCATCAATTTATGGAAAGTTTTTTAAAGCAACTCCAGCACGAAATCGGTCAATAGCACATAGCACAAAAACCGCCTTTTCAATTTGAAGGGCGGTTTTTGTGCTTCATTCGGGTATGGTCTTCGTACCACCAAAAGGATGTATGGTAAGCTAGTACTTTAGTTTTGTATTGACTATCAAATAGATGGGAGACGCACAAATGAGGAATCCTTCATCATGTGTTACTCCATTACCTTTTAATAGCTTAGATAGATTCATTAAAATAGGAGGATATCGCTGTTGTTAATGCTTCCCAAATGATTGCCAGGTCTGCTTGGGAAGTACGCCAATTACTGAAAGCCGCGCGAATAGCTGGCGTACCTTTGTAGACAGTTGGCGTCATGTATACTTGGCCTTGTTGATTTAAAGTTGTTAAAAATTGTTGGTTCATTTCAGCTGTCAGTGCCTCATGATTGACGGCGAAGCACACGATATTCAGTCGAACAGGTGCTAGCAATGTAAAGTAGGGACTGTCATCTATTTTTTGACCAAGCTGTTGTGCGAGTAATACATTTTCTTCTATTAATTGTTGGTAGCCCAATTTACCATAGGCCTGTAAAGAAAACCAAGCAGGTAGCGCACGAAAACGACGTGAATTTTCTGGTGTAAGATCACAGAAATCTGGATTTTCAAGGGAACTACCAAGATAGGCAGCATTATTTTGAAAAACGGTTGCTTGCAACGATTGATGACGGGTAAATTGCATAGCGGCATCATAAGGGACGTTCAGCCATTTATGTGCGTCAATTGTAATAGAATCTGCATAATTCATGCCCTCAACAAAGTGACGATACTTTGGTGAACAGGCTGCAAAGCCACCAAAGGCCGCATCGATATGAAGCCAGAAAGGGTATCGCTTTTTTAGCTCGCCAATTGCTTGTAAATCATCAAAGTCAACCGTATTGACAGTTCCCGCATTTGCTACAACTATACAAGGTTCATGTAGGTTTTCTTCAAGAAACTGCTGTAATTTTGTGATGTCAATGGCTTCTCGCTGTTCTAGGCATAGCATAGTGTGAATGGAATTTCTTCCCATGCCAAGCATAGAGGTTGCTTTGATTATACTTGAGTGGGGCGTTCCGCTAACAATCTTTATTGGAGGGATACCATATAKACCATCCAGMGCMGTGTTTTTTCCATAGTATTKTGCAATCCATTCCCTTSYTTGAGSAARTCCTACAAAATTAGCCATCGTAGCCCCACTGACAAATGTTCCTCGATAATCATCGCTTAATAGCAATAACTCCTTTAGCATGTCAATTGTCGCAAGCTCCATTGAACCTGCAATAGAGCCCTTAGAATGGGATAAATTTTGATCGTAAACACTTACTAACCAATCTCCGACAATCGAAGCAGGGGTAGATCCACCTGTGACAAAACCCAAGTATCTTGAGCCTACACTACTATTTAAGCCTTCAGCAAATTGCTTTGTAAAATATTGAAGTGTTGCCTGAGCACCCTCACCCACTTCTGGAAGTGTCGGAGTAGGAAGGCTAGAGGAATGGTTCGTTACAGCTCTATGCTCCAGATTAGTAAAAAAATTGGCTGCATGGTCAACTACATCCATTAAAAGCGTTTTTATTTTTTCCTGATCTTGCTTCATGTTCATCATGTATCATCATTTCCCTTCATTTTAACTTAGCTATTTCTGCCTCTACACTATATAGTGATATATATAACAGTCAAATGAAGACTATAACAGTTGGAGGTCCAATGGAAATAAAGCTGAATCGTCAGTCCGATCAATCTTTAATTGATCAAATTTCAACTATCCTTGCAGAAAAAATAAGGTCAGAATTTTTACAGGAAGGGAGCCAATTACCTTCTATTCGGAGCTTTTCAAAAGAAAATCAAGTGAGTCCTGTCACAGTCAGTAAGGCATATGCCTTATTAGAAAGAAATGGTTATATTGAAGTGATACATGGCAAGGGGGCGTTTGTTCGAAACAAAGAACAAAGAAGCTCAAATGAGAGCGGTAGTGATTATAATTGGCAACTAACCATTCCTGATTACATTCAACGTTCACAATCTAWGTKAAATAAAAGAATGGAATATGYGATGAAATTCTCCAGTGCGACCATCCACCCTGGATTATTACCCTCTGTTTATTTGGTGAATGAAATTGTGGCGATATTACAGGCAGATCCTCAGATTGTGGCTCGTTATGGAACGGTAYAGGGRGWTGAAGATGYACKAAAGGCAATCCGAGACTATGTCAAAACATATAGTAATATTGCCACAACACCGCAGGAAATTATTGTKACAAACGGTGTACAACAAGGTATAGATTTAGTGGCTAAAACATTTATTGGMCCTGGAGATATTGTCATTACCGWAGCCCCTACAWATACAGCAGCAATCGATGTCTTTAGAAATCGTGGGGCCCACATTATTCCCATACCAGTAGACGAGGAAGGAATGCAGACAGCTCTTCTAGCGACACTCTGCCTAAGCAAACAGCCAAAGCTTATCTATACAAATCCTACCTTCCATAATCCTACARGCACAGTATTAAGTGAAGCAAGAAGGAGAGAATTACTGGATCTTGCCCAACAATATGGTTTTCTTATTGTAGAGGACGATTCATGGAATGAAATTTATTTTGACGATAACTCACCACCACCACCTCTGAAAGCTTTAGATACAAGTGGTCATGTTATTTATTTAAAAGGCTTTAGTAAGACGTTGGCCCCAAGCTGTAGAATCGGCGCTATCCTTTCAAAAGGTACCGTTCATCAACGACTTTTATCTGCCAAATCCAGTGCCGATTCGGGTAACCCCTTATTAACACAAAAGGCACTGATTCCATTTTTACGTTCAGACCGAATGCATGCCCATTTAGAAAAACTGCGCATTGCACTTGAGATAAGAAGGGATCAGACCATTGCATTGTTGAATAAGCATGCACCAAAGGGCGTTACGTGGATCGAGCCAAAAGGTGGACTTAATATTTGGGTGTCTTTACCTAGTAATGGCAATACGGATGAGCTGTTATGGAAGGCTCAACAAGACCAAATTACCTTTTTACCAAGCTCAGCTTGTTATCCAGGAGAGCCACAATATCACCATCTAAGAATTAGTTACTCTTATCCTGAACCCCACGACTTAACACAAGGAATCATCAAGCTTTGTCAGCTTATGGAATCCTATTTACAGGACATGCCACCAGTTCGTTGATAGTTTGTTGTTCTTTGTTTACCTGCGGTTTGATGTTATGATGAATAGTGGATATCAATAATCGTCTACATAAAAATCGTGTGGGCATGAACAATACCTAACATGAAAGAGATGGAATAGTGGAATGAGTCATTTAATTGTACAAAATTTAACCAAAACAGTGGGCGATAAAACGCTTTTTCAAAATATTGAATTTACCATTTATGAGGGAGAGCGGGCAGGCTTAATCGGTATAAATGGAACGGGAAAATCAACCCTGTTATCCATTTTAGCTGGGGACATGGAAGCGGATTCGATGACAGTAGATCGCCCGAATAAATACCGTGTCGCTTATTTACCACAGGAGCCTACTTTTAAGGCAGGCGAAACAGTTTTACAAGCTGTCTTTTCAGGCGATTCGCCCATTTTACAGCTGAATCGTCAATATGAGGAAACGGTTGCTGCTCTAGCAAGTAACCCAACATCCGAAAGTTTACAAAAGACGTTATTTAGTCTGCAACAGCGCATGGATGAAGAACAGGCATGGGATGTCAATGCCCTTGCAAAGACGGCCTTAACAAAGCTTGGGATTGAAACTTTTGAAAAAGAGGTACTAACGCTATCAGGCGGTCAGCAAAAACGTGTTGCATTAGCGAAGGTGTTAATTGAACCAGCGGATCTTTACTTATTGGATGAGCCCACCAACCATTTAGATGTACAATCTACAGAATGGCTTCAAGAGATGGTCTTACGATTAAAGGGTGCAGTGATTTTCATCACCCACGATCGTTATTTCTTAGATGAATTATCAACACATATTTACGAGTTAGCAAATCAAACCTTGTATCGTCATACAGGGAATTACGGTGATTATTTAGAGGCTCGAGCTATTCGTGAGGAGATGCAAGCTGCTTCTGCACAGAAGGATCGCAATCGTTATCGTTCAGAATTAAAATGGATACGTCGTGGTGCGAAGGCGCGTTCAACCAAGCAAAAGGCTCGTATTCAACGCTTTGAAAAGCTAGAAGAAAACCTAGAACGCAAAACAGAAGATGTTTCCTTGGATATGGGACTTGCGACAACACGTCTTGGACGTAAAGTGCTGGAGGCTGAGAAAATTTCGAAAGCCTTTGGCCAGCAAAAAATCCTTGAAAACTTCTCGTTTCTAMTACAGMAAGGTGATCGAATTGGCATTATCGGCGCGAACGKTGTAGGAAAATYAACTTTGTTGAACATGCTAGCAGGAKMGCTGMCACCCGAWCAAGRYGAAATTCTTGTTGGGTCAACGGTCAAGCTGGCACATTTCAMGCAAACATDGCCGAAAATGAATGAAAATGWGCGCATGATDKAWTATATACGNNAGGCTTCAAATGATATYWCCGATGSAGAGGGTGTCCGTTACTCAGCTGCTCAAATGCTGGAGCGCTTTTTATTCCCGTTGCATGCTCATGGTACAGCAATTGGAAAAGTATCGGGGGGTGAGCGCAAGCGTCTTCATTTATTACGTTTATTGATGGAGCAACCAAACGTCTTATTATTGGACGAGCCAACGAATGATTTAGATATTGAAACATTAGGTGTGCTAGAGGATTTCATCGAGCATTTCCCAGGCGTGGTTATCACGATTTCCCATGATCGCTTCTTCCTCGACCGTATTGCGAAAAAGCTATGGATACTAGATGGTCAGGGACAAGTAGAGGAAACACTGGATCTATACAGTGAGTATCTGGAGAAACGTGAGCAGACAGCTACTGTCAAAGTAGAAACGCCAAAAGTAGAAAAGGCCAAATCAGAAAAGCCAAAATCAGACAAAAAAAAGCTATCGTTTAAAGAGCAAAAAGAATGGGAAACGATTGCAGACGAGATAGAGAAAACAGAAACTGCTATTATGGAAACCGAAGAAGGAATCGCCAATGCAGGCTCAGATTTTACCAAGCTACAGGAATTAACAGCTAAGTTGGATGAGCTAAATGCACAGTATGAGCATCTAATTGAAAGATGGTCGTATTTAGATGAAATAGTTAACGGATAAGGAGCGATAGACATGAAGATTATTACCATTGAACCGACGCCAAGTCCCAATTCTATGAAGATTGTTGTTGATACAGAGCTACCATTCGGGAAGAGCTATAATTTTACAAAGGATAATAAAGACGAAGCAACAGGCGAAGCGGCTGCTATTTTAGCGATTGAGGGAGTAAAGGGCGTTTACCATGTAGCCGATTTCTTTGCTGTTGAGCGTAATGCTAAATATGCATGGGAAGGCATTCTAGCAAGTATTCGTCAAGTGTTAGGGGAAGATGTCCAAACACAAGAAGAAACGGTTGTGGCCAATGAATTTTATGGAGAGGTTTATGTCCATGTACAATTTTACAAGCAGGTGCCTTTACAAGTAAAAGTTTTTGATAACCAACGTGAATATCGTATTAGCTGCGGAGACCGTTTTGTCGATGCTTTTAATCAAATTATTGAGTCAGCAGTAGATGAAAACTATATTTTCCAACGTAAGTGGATTGATTATGGGGTTCGCTACGGTGAGCTGGAGGAAATTGCTGAAACAATCAAACAGGAGATTGATGTCACTTATTCTGCTGACCGTTTAGCAGAAATTGTCACAGCTATCAATAATGATGGTGAAAAAGCCGCTGTGAAAACGGACAAACTCAAAGTGACAGTAGAACAGTTCAAGCAACCTGAATGGGAGAAACGCTTCCAACTGCTCGATCAAATGGCTGATCCTGAGCTAGACGACCTACCGCTATTAGATTTAGMCTTACAGGATGAACAAATGTCTATCCGTCGACTAGCGACGGTGTACTTAGGCATGATTGAGGATGTGGCAGTTGTCCCTTATTTAGAAAGAGCCCTACAAGATAAAAGTGCAGCAGTACGTCGAACAGCAGGTGACTGCATGAGTGACCTGGGCTTTGTAGAATTTGAAGAAGCCATGCTGCAAGCCTTACAGGACAAAAACAAATTGGTTCGCTGGCGCGCAGCCATGTATTTATATGAGGTCGGCACAGAACAGTCCTTACCAGCATTGAAGGCTGCCGAAGATGACAAAGAATTCGAAGTGAAGCTACAAGTGAAMATGGCCATTGCYCGTATCGAACAAGGCGAGGAAGCAAAAGGCTCGGTTTGGAAGCAAATGACCGAATCCCGTCAACAATAATCAGGAAAAACCAGCAAATGCTGGTTTTTTCTATTTTGTAATGGTTGGCATTCGCCCTAATAAATGGGTAAGGTGCTTCTGAATGGTGATAGGTCCTCTCCAAGAGATGAGCGAACCACTCCAAAGAAGTGTGGACCCGCTCTTAAAAAGAGTGAGCCGCTCAAAAGAAGCGAATACCCGCTCCAAAGAACCAAAAACTCTTTCTCCAAATTAAAGAAATCCCACTCAAAAAAGTGTTCCCTCTTCCAAACTATAATTATCTAACCACCTGAAAATCAAAAACAATACTCTCTTGCATTCGATGAATTGATCGAAAAACCGTATAAAACAGAAAAAAATGTTGTTTTCTAGTG
This sequence comes from Lysinibacillus sp. S1, assembly GCF_044986265.1. NCBI lineage: Bacteria > Bacillati > Bacillota > Bacilli > Caryophanales > Bacillaceae > Lysinibacillus > Lysinibacillus sp. S1. The sequence continues at coordinate 1,017,924 of NZ_CP173154.1, read as the reverse complement.
ATTCATTGCTAAACAAAAAGTTAAAGGCGTTCTTTGAATCATTAACATATTGTCTAGTTTCATAGAGAAAGGACAATGTTAAAATAACATAAATTCAGAATATTCTTTAAAAATAGGAGGTCCTTTGCATGACAGTAACTAGTTTAAAGACAACAAAATCGTATGTGCGAGATCGTGAGACGGTGATCGCCTTAACACAGAAGCTCGTGCGCATTGAAAGCGTTTACCGTGAGAACGATCCGAAGGGCAATGAGCAAGAGGTGGCGACTTTTGTAGCGGCGTATTTACGAGATATTGGCATCGAGACGCATATCGAGGAGGTTTTGCCAGGGCGACCAAATGTCATTGGTATTATTGATTCGGGCAAGCCTGGGAAAACATTACTTTTCGAAGGACATACGGATGTGGTGACAGAGGGCAATCGAGAGGCTTGGGCCTATGATCCATTTGGAGCAGAAATTGTAGATGGGCGTATGTATGGCAGGGGAACGAATGATACAAAAGGGAATCTTGCTTGTATGATTACAGCTTGTCAGTCATTGCTACTAGATCAAGAGGCGTTTACGGGCAAAATTANTTTMTGTWTTCCATGTGATGAAGAAGGGCTTATGCTAGGCATTAAGCATTTTATTAAAAATGGCTGGGMCGWTGGTGTKGATGGTGCGATTATCTGTGAGCCACAGGAAAATAATGTGTGTATTGCACAACGCGGGGCTATTCGTTTACAGGTAGATATTTTCGGTAAAATGGCGCATGGTGCGATTTCGTGGAGTGGCATTAATCCTAACTGGCGTATGGCACGTTTCATCGTAGAGCTTGAAAAATTGGAAAAAGAGGAGCAAGCACGATTAGGGCGTGATCCAATGCTGAATTGGCCATCTATTACACCAACGATTTTACGAGCGCCTGTAAAGGGAGATGCACAAATCAATGTCATTCCCGATCACTGTATGACAACACTCGATATTCGCACGGTGCCTGCGCAGGACCATGATGAACTACTGGGCAAGATTGAAGCAATTATTAAACGATTACAAGCAGATGATCCTGATTTCAAAGTAGAACTGACGGTTCTTGATAACCGACCTGCAACAGCAACAGCGAAGGAAGACCCTGTTGTACAGGCAATATATGAGGCTGTGGCAGAGGTAACAGAGAAGGAACCAAAATATAATGGTGTTCCAGGCGCGACAGATGGGACGTTTCTTCATGTGCATGGTATTCCAATTGTAACGGTTGGAGCAGGAGATCGAGAAATTCCTCATCAAATCAATGAGTATGTGGACATTGAAGAATTGGCAGAAACAACGGCCATTTACCGTTTAGCAGCATTAAAATTTTTGGCGGGTGATGCACAATGACAGCTATCAAAATAGCAGTAATACCAGGAGATGGCATAGGAAAAGAGGTTATGCAGGAAGCGTTAAAAGTTTTAAATTGTTTGCAAGAACAACATAGCTCCTTACAAATTGAAACAACCATCTTTCCTTGGAGCTCCGATTACTACGTACAGCATGGCTGTATGATGCCTAATGATGCACTGGCAACACTTCAAACATATGATGCGATTTTATTTGGGGCTATTGGCGATGCTCGTGTGCCTGATGATGTTACCGTTTGGGAATTAATTATGCCCATTCGAAAGCATTTCCAGCAATATGTGAATTTCCGTCCTATTAAATCACTACCTGGGATAGCGTCGCCCTTGGCTAACGGCAAAGAAATTGATTTTGTGATCTTCCGTGAAAATGCAGAGGGTGAATATTCTGACAGTGGTGGTCGACTGTACCAACAGCAGCCGCAGGAAATGACGATTCAAAATACAATCATGACGCGCATTGGGATTGAAAAGATTGTCCATGCTGCCTGTGAATATGCGAAGCAACACGGTAAAACCAAAATAACAAGTGCGACAAAATCGAATGCCATTATTCATTCGATGAAATTCTGGGACGAGCATACAAGCAAAGCGGTGAAGCAAAGTTCACCAGCACTACAGCTCGAATCCATTTATATCGATGCACTCGTCGCCTATTTCGTAGAACGACCACAGAATTTTGAAGTGGTGGTAGCGTCCAATTTGTTTGGCGATATTTTATCCGATTTAGGCTCTGCTATTGTCGGAGGACTTGGTCTATCACCATCAGCCAACCTGAACCCCGAAAAGGATTTTCCATCGATGTTTGAGCCTGTTCATGGCTCAGCACCAGATATTGCAGGCAAGGGCATTGCCAATCCAATCGCTCAAATTTGGTCGCTTGCCTTACTGCTTGGCCATCAAGGCAGACCAGATTTAGAACAGCTCATTGTTAAAGCCATTACAGCTGTGCTGCAGGAAGGCGTTGTGAAAACAGCAGATATTGGTGGACAAGCGACAACAGCACAAATGGGCGATGCGATTTGTCAGGAAATTATTAATAGAACTTTAACAGCAGGAGGTGTTTAGCATGGCAGTTGAGCAACAGGTGATTGTGGTTACTGGTGCAGGAGGCGGTATGGGAAAGGCCATTATTCACGAGCAATTAAAGCTGGGCAATCGAGTTATTGGACTTGATCTATCCATAGATGCCTTATCAGATATTACACAGGATGCCCTTCAATGCTTTGAAGTCAATGTGTTACAGGAGGAACGTGTGCAAGACATCTGCCAGCAGGTTTTTGATAAGTATGGCAGAATAGATGGTCTTGTTAATGCACTGGGAATTGCCCAGTCAGCTACGCCGATTGAAGAGGTCACAATGGATGAATGGAATCGTTTAATGGATGTTAATGTGAAAAGTTTATTTATCACGACAAAGGCAGTTGTCCCTTTTATGAAAAAACAGCAAAGGGGTTCTATTATTACAATTGCCTCGATTTCAGCAGTGCGACCAAGACCGGGCTTACAGGCTTATATTGCATCGAAGGGTGCAGCAGAGAGCTTTACGAGAGGACTAGCAATTGAACTAGCATCTAGTCAAATTCGGGTTAATACGATTCATCCAGGACCAGCAGACACACAAATGCTTGGTCAATTTGCCGCACAGGGTGCAGACGTAGAGCAGACGAAGCAAAGTGTCTTTGTGCAATCTGTGCCATTAGGACGATTAGTGAAGCCAGCAGATATAGCAGGAGCTGTTAGTTATTTACTATCAGATGCAGCAAGTATGGTCACAGGAACGACATTACATGTAGATGGTGGCCGTGGATTATAGGAGGGGTACAATGAAAAAAATTCCTATGTTGATAGATGGTGAGTGGATTCACGGTGATGCTCAGACATACCTCGATGTTAAGAATCCCTCAACGGGTGAAGTGATTGCACAAATTAGCAACGCGAGTAAAGAACATGTAGAAGAGGCAGTACGTGCAGCCCGTGTAGCCTTTGAACGTGAGGACTGGCGTCAATGGAAAGCCTATGAACGTGGGCAGTTATTGATCGAATTTGCACATTATATTCGTAAGCATGCAGAGGAATGGAGTTTGCTAGAATGTCGGGATGTAGGAAAGCCCTTATCACAGGCAAGAGCAGATATTGAAGCAGCGGCACGCTATTTTGAATTTTATGGTGGTGCAGCGGATAAGGTGATGGGAGATACAATTCCGATTGAGGATGGGCTTTTAAATGCAGTAGTGCTAGAGCCAGTGGGCATTACGGTACATATTGTGCCATGGAATTATCCGATTCAAATTACGGCAAGAAGTGTAGCAGCCGCTATAGCAACTGGTAATGCAGTCATTGTGAAAAGTGCGGAGGATACACCGCTAACAACACATGCCATTGCAGAATGGTTCGCCGATAAGTTGCCGAAAGGGATTTTCCAGCATATTACGGGCTTGGGACGAGAAGTTGGTCCTTATTTAACTTCACATCCCGATATTAATCATATTACGTTTACAGGTTCTGTTCCCACAGGAATTGCGGTGATGAAGGCGGCTGCTGAAAATGTTGTGCCTGTGACATTAGAGCTTGGTGGTAAATCTCCTAATATTGTTTTTGCGGATGCTAACATGGAGCAGGCATTAGAGGGAGTTGTACGTGCGATTATTCAAAATGCTGGTCAAACTTGTTCAGCAGGGGCACGTTTACTCATTGAGGAACGAATAAAAGAGTCCTTCATTTCCCGATTAGCCCAAAGGTTCCAAGTGATCCAAGTAGGACCAGGTGAAGCAGATATGGAGATGGGACCGTTACTGAATGAACAACAATATACAAAAATCACTGCATTATTACAGCAAGCAAAGGTAGATGGCTATGTTGTGACGGGTGGGGAACCATTGACATTGGCAGGCTATGAGAACGGCTTTTATGTTCAGCCAACTATACTTGATGGTGTTGATCCAAATGATCCATTAGCTCAGGAGGAAATTTTCGGTCCAGTGTTAACCGTCTTGACATTTTCGACTGTAGAGGAGGCCATTGCATTAGCCAATAGTACGGACTATGGCCTAGTGGCGGGCATTTGGTCACAAAATATCGATACGGCTCACTATGTGGCAAGTCGTGTGCAGGCGGGACAAGTATTTGTCAATAATTATGGGGCTGCTGGAGGCATTCAAATGCCATTTGGAGGCTATAAAAAAAGCGGAATTGGTCGAGAGAAGGGCTTTGTTGCACTGCGAAACTATACGCAAATGAAAAATATCGCTATACGCTATGCACCACCTAATCAACACTGAGATGGAGGGACGCATATGGAACAGCCAAAAGACAAAGATGTGCTTTTAGAGGTCAATCATTTATCAATTAAATTCCATTTAAAAAATGGCAAAGAGGCAAAAGTTGTGGAAGATGTGAATTTTACTATTCATAAAGGAGAAACCGTTGCACTGGTTGGTGAATCGGGAAGTGGCAAAAGTATTACATCCTTAGCCATTATGCGGTTGCTGCCTATACCTCCAGGAGAAATTACGTCAGGTTCTATCACTTTAAACGGTAAAAATCTACTTACCTATAAAAATAAAGAAATGAGCCGTATACGAGGCAATGAAATTAGTATGATTTTTCAAGAGCCCATGACCTCTTTAGATCCCGTTTTTACGATTGGCAATCAAATGATTGAAGGCATACGAAGACACCAAAAGGTATCGAAAAAAGAGGCATGGAATAAAGCGCTACAGCTATTAAAAGAAGTCGGGATTGCGAATGCAGAAAAGGTCATCGCTGAATATCCTCACCAACTCTCAGGCGGGATGCGACAACGAGTTATGATTGCCATCGCAATGTCGAATAATCCGCAGCTATTGATTGCGGATGAGCCAACTACTGCACTTGATGTCACGGTTCAGGCACAGATTTTAAAGCTGATGCTAAAAATGAAGGAAGAGCATCGATCAGCCATTTTATTCATTACCCATGATATGAGCGTTGTTGCAGAGACAGCTGACCGCGTTATGGTGATGTATGCGGGACAGATTGTCGAGGAGGCCCCAGTAAGAGAGCTCTTTTTAAATCCACAGCATCCTTATACCACAGCGCTTTTAAAGACGATGCCAAGCCTTGAAACAGATGTCAAAAGGCTACCATCGATTCCTGGTACTGTGCCACCTGCGTATGCATTACCTGACGGCTGTCGCTTTGCGCCACGTTGTCCCCATGCGCTGGCACATTGTCATCAGGAGCAACCTGCTGTTCATCACATTCAGGAGGCACATAAGGTACGCTGTCATTTATTCACGGAGAAAGGAGAGCTGGCTCATGACAGAGAAAGAAGTTTTGCTGGAAATTAATCATTTAAAAGCCTACTTTCCTGTGAAGCGTAAATMGATGAAGGAAGAGAAAAAGGTCATAAAAGCGGTTGATGATATTTCGATTGAGATTTATAGAGGGGAAACACTTGGAATTGTTGGTGAATCAGGCTCAGGAAAATCCACCTTTGGGCGAACAATTTTAAAGCTCGTTGAACCAACAGCAGGCGAAGTGCTATATAAAGGACAACCCATCCAGCATTTAAAGGGGAATAAGCTACAAAGTTACCGCAATCAAATGCAAATGATTTTTCAAGATCCCTTTGCCTCTCTCAATCCTCGGATGCGAATCGGTTCTATAATCGAAGAGCCGATGAAGCTACAATTAACCTTGACGAAGGAGCAACGCAAAGAGCGTGTGAAGGAGCTATTACAAAAGGTAGGGCTACCTGAGGATGCCATGCATAAATTTCCACATGAATTTTCTGGTGGGCAGCGGCAGCGTATTGGGATTGCACGGGCATTAGCGATTCATCCAGAATTCATTATAGCCGATGAGCCCGTTTCAGCATTGGATGTGTCGGTGCAATCACAAGTGCTCAATCTCATGATGGATTTACAGGATGAATTTCAATTAAGGAGTCTCGTGGGCTCAGATGGTATAAGCGTTGATAGGCATATTAGTGACCGTGTGGCAGTGCTGTATTTAGGTAGAGTAGTAGAGATTGGGACAAAGAAGGAGCTATATGCCAATCCGTTGCATCCCTATACACAAGCATTACTATCTGCAATACCAGTTGTTAATTTTGATGAGCCTAAGCAAGAAATACTTTTACAGGGCGAGTTACCAAGTCCGATGAATCCACCTGTTGGCTGTGTCTTTCATACACGTTGCCCGCATGTGATGGAAAGATGCCATCAGGAGAGACCGAAGCTTCACAATGAAAATGATCATCAACGAGTAGCCTGTTTTTTATATGATGAAAAATCAGAAAATTATAATTATTTAAAAAGTGAGGTGTGAAGAATGTTTGGCAATATAACGGATGTGCCAGGTGTTAAGGTAGGACATCGCGAGAACAAGGAGGGCATCACAGGCTGTACGGTGCTAGTAATGGAAAACGGAGCAGYTTGTGGAGTGGATGTTCGAGGCTCTGCACCAGGTACTCGTGAAACAGATGCGTTAGATCCCATCAATGAAATTGACCGAGTTCATGCTATTTGTTTAGCTGGGGGTAGTGCGTTTGGGTTAGATGCTGCTACAGGCGTCATGCAATTTTTAGAGGAGCAAGGGATTGGGGTAGATGCAGGAGTAGCGAAAATACCGATTGTACCAAGTGCTGTACTCTTTGACTTGTTTATCGGTGATCCACATGCACGACCTACAGCACTAATGGGCTATGAAGCGGCACAAGCGGCACAAGTTGGCTCATTTCCAAATGGCAATGTAGGCGCAGGCTACGGAGCAACTGTAGGCAAATTAGCTGGTCCAGAATTTGCAATGAAGGGTGGGCTTGGTAGTGCTTCCTATGCGGGAAAAGATGGTCTTGTAGCAGGTGCTATCGTGGCTGTCAATGCAGTTGGAGATGTCAAGGACCCTACAACGAGGAAAATTTTAGCTGGAGCAAGAGATACGCATTCTGGTCAATGGGTGGATTGCTGTGCCTATTTAGAGCAACATGCACAATCAGAGGCTTTAGCGGGTACAAATACAACCATTGGTGTTGTAGCAATGAATGCCAAGCTAACGAAGGCTGAGGCTAAAAAGATTGCGCAGCTTACGCAAAATGCCTTAGCACGCACGATTTATCCTGTTCATACAATGCTGGATGGCGATACGATTTTTGTGCTTGGTACAGGGGATCAATCCTATGCACTTGATTATTTAGGCCAGCTAGCGACAAAGGTGATGGAGGAAGCAATTCTGGCTGGCATTAAAGCCGCTGAACGATTGGCGGATGTTGAGAGTTATACAAGCATTCAAAAGACAAGCACTTAGAAAAAGGGGGAACAGCCATGCAATGGAAAAAAAGCGGATTAATACTACTAACAGTGTTAATGGCAATCGTTATGGCAGCGTGTTCAAGTGATGGAGAGAAAACGACGACTACTTCAGGTACTACAGATGGTCAAGCGGCAACAGATGCTCCACAGGAAATTGTTGTACGTGTGAATGATGATCCAGATTTTTTAGATCCACATAAAGCGACAGCGTCCATTTCTTATCAAATGATTCTAAATATCTTTGAGGGGCTAATGGCTCCTGAAACGGATGGCTCCTTAAAGGAGGGACTTGCTGAAAGCTATGAAATTTCTGAGGACGGCTTAACCTATACGTTTAAAATTCGCCAAGGTGTGAAGTTTCATAATGGTGATGATTTAACGATGGAGGATATTCAATATTCCTTTGACCGTTTAATGGGGAAAAATGGTGGGGAAAAAATGTCCAATAGCTTTGATAATGTAGCATCTACAGAGGCGCCTGATGCAAGTACATTTGTGATTAAGCTAAAAGAGCCAAATTCAAATTTCTTGTATTCATTAACAGGCAGACAATCAGCTATTATTCCAAAGAGCAATGATGGGAAGCATAATGAAAATCCAATTGGTACAGGTCCATTTGCCTTTGTGAAATATGCACCAGGTACAAATTTAGAGCTTAAGAAAAATGAACCGTATTGGCAAGAAGGATTACCTTATTTGAATAAAGTAACCTTTGCCTTCCAATCAGATGATCAGGCAGCCATTATGAGCTTAATGGCAAACGAAGTTGATTTAACGAGTGTTCCTTGGCACCGTGTGAGCGAGGTAGAGGGAAGCTATAATTTATCACACCAAAATAATAACTCTTCTCTTATTGTTACATTTAACGAAACAAAGGCACCATTTGACAATGTGAAGGTTCGTCAAGCAATCAATTACGCAATTAGTAAAGCCGATATTATTGACTCTGTGTTTGCAGGCTATGCTGTGCCACTTGGCTCTAATATGAGTCCAGCGATGGGCGATTTCCAAAAGAAGGGCTTAGAAAGCATGTATGAGCGAGATGTGGAAAAAGCGAAGGCGTTATTAGCAGAAGCAGGATATCCGGATGGCTTTAAAACAAAAATTACAGTGTCTTCACACAATGATATTTACTCAAATATTGCACAAATTGTCGTAGCTAATCTACAAGAGATCGGAATTGATGTAGAAATTGAAGTAGTGGAATGGGGAATTTGGCTAGATCGCGTTTACTTTGGTCGTGACTATGCAATGACAACGATTGACTTAACAGGTCGTGCATCTGCTTTTGAAGTGTTGAATGATTACATTTCTACAAACGATAGTGAAAACTTCTTCTTATTTAAAAATGAAGAATACGACAAAATTATGGCTGATGTTTTAAAGGAAACCGACCAAGCCAAGCAAATAGAGTACTATCATCGTGCACAGGAAATATTAGCTGAGCAGGCAACAGCAGTGTATATTGCGGATTATCAAATCGTTTGGGGATCTGACAAACAGGTGACGGGGCTCAAGAGCTATCCATTCTGGTTCCACGATATGTCAGAGGTCAAGTTTTCAAACTAGAAAGGGATGAGTGCTTATGATGTATATCCTACGTCGAATCATCCTGTTAATAACAACCATCCTTCTAGTATCCATTATTACATTTGGTGTTTTTCAAATTTTACCTGGTGATCCAGTTCGCACAATGCTAGGAACAGAGGCGGATCCCACTCAAATTGAAAATTTACGATCYGAGCWTRGCTTGGATCGTVCKCTWKRTGAACWATATKTGGATTGGATGAAGGGCTTATTGACAGGGCAATTAGGGAATTCCATTCGATTTTCCATGCCAGTAAAAGAATTACTATTTGATCGACTTCCTGTCACCATGTCATTAGCAGGACTCACCCTTATCATTGTCTTAATCATCTCATTACCTTTAGGGATGTTTGCAGCAAGAAGACAAAATAAATTAAGTGATGTGTCATTATCGACTGTAACCCAGATCGGTATGGCAGTGCCTTCCTTTTGGCTAGGGATGATGCTTATTCTTTACATTGGCCTACAGTTCAGCTTCTTTAAAATTAGTGGCTATATACCTTGGACACAAAGTGTAGCAGGGGCGCTCAGTACCCTAATACTTCCAGCCTTAACGATTGCGATTCCGCAAATTGCGGTGAATTTTCGTTATGTTCGTACAGCCATTTTGGAGCAGGTCCAGCTCGATTATGTCCGTACGATACGCAGTAAAGGGATGTCTGAACAAAATGTAATGTATAAGMATGTTTTGAAAAATTCCATRATTCCGATATTGACGGTTTTTGGGTTGATTATGGCGGAGGTTGTGGCAGGAACGATTATTGTGGAGCAGGTGTTTTCATTGCCAGGGATTGGTCAGTTATTGATTACGGCTATCAGTAATCGTGATTTTCCACTCGTACAAGSGATCGTTATGTATATTACAGTAGCTGTCGTCATGATTAATTTTATCGTCGATGTTTTATATTCTGTGTTGGACCCTAGAATTCGATTACGTTAAGAGGTGACTACCATGAAACAATTACAGCGCTATACTAAAAAAATCAATTTAGTCATTGGTCTCCTCGTCATTGTTGGCTTTCTGCTCGTCATGATTGTTAGCTTTTTTTATACACCCCATGATGTCAACGCGATGAATATACCTGAAAAATTGCGTGGTCCAGGTGGTGCCTATATGTTTGGAACAGATGAATTTGGGCGAGATATTTTTAGTCGCATTATGAAGGGGACACAAACAGCCTTTGCCGTGGGTCTATTAACGGTTGCGATTGGAACGATATTTGGTATTCTCATAGGCGGAATTGCAGGCTATGTTGGTGGCTGGGTCGATGAAATATTTATGCGTACGATGGACGCTTTAATGGCCTTTCCAGGAATCATCTTAGCATTAATGCTTGTAGCAGTATTCGGCCCAGGAATAACGAATACAGCGATAGCGCTGGGGATTATCGCGATACCTGCTATTGCGAGGATTGCCCGCAGTGGCTTTGTGCAACAACGTGACTCGGAATATGTGCTGGCAGCGAAATTAATTGGTGTTAAGCCTTATAGCATCATGTTTCGTCATATTTTGCCAAACATTTCGTCGCAAATTATTGTGGCAGCAACCGTGACTTTTGCGACAGCAATGTTAGCCGAGGCAGCACTGAGCTATTTAGGGCTTGGGGTACAGCCACCAAACCCTAGCTGGGGCAGAATGTTAAAAGATTCACAAGCCTATTTAATCGGTGCCCCTTGGTATACGTATGCCCCTGGAGGAGCCATTACGATTCTTGTTTTAGGCTTATATATGCTCAGTAATGCTTTACGAGATTTTATGGACCCGCGTTCAAAATCGTAATAGATCAGGTGCTGTCTTTTGCAACAGTTCATATGCCTTAACAGCCATCTCAATATTGAGGCGATGGGGAGCTTGTAAAAAATCAGCACCTAGTATACTTTCTAAGCGTTCTATTCGTTTGTAAAGTGTTTGACGGACAATAAACAGCTGTTCTGCTGTATCATTTTTAGCTCCATTACAGGACAGATAAACAGCTAATGTTTGAAATAAATCATGGCTACTTTTTTGATCTAATACTAAAATTTCCTGTAAATAATCTTTTACAAATTGTAAGAGAGCTGTTTGATCCTGCTGTAATAACAATCGATAAACACCTAAATCCTTATAATAGATGGAGCTCGTCAATTGATGATGCTGCATTTGGATGGCTGATTTGGCTTCCTTATAGCCCAGATGAACACTTTCGATCGTTTGATAGACATTGCTAATACCACAGCTAAGGGTAAGTTGCTCAAAAAATTGTGCTGCTTTTCTTGCAATGATTTGTGAAATTGCTTGATCAAAAGCGTCGCGATTGTCTTTCATATAATCTGCGGCAATGAAAAAGGCTAAAATAATTATCTCGTGCTGTCTTACTGAAACAGTAGGGAAAAATCCAAGCTTTTTCAGAATCGAACGAACATACATGGCATTTTGTAGCTGGATTTCCTGCCATTCTTCTTCAGGTACAGTATTGGCTTCATCATGTAGATTGAACACGACGACTCGGTAAAATAAATTACGACTTTCGATTGGTAAATAGCTTTGGTAGTATTGAATATCTACTGGCTGACCTTGAATTAAGGCTAGTATGAATTCATCTTCCCGGCTTTGCTGTCGCTCCTGAAGCATGCGGTTACGCATTAAAATATGGGCAATTGACATAGTTGCTCGTTCAAGATTTAACAAGGTGTAATCACTCTGCTTTGGCAGTTCAGAATGCATACATAAATAGCCCCACACTTGTCCAAGTCCATTAACAGGAATAATGACAAAATGGTCTTTACCCAAGGATAGAAGGTGCAAGGGCTCTTGTAGTTCTAACTGCTGACAATGCTCCTCCATGACACGTAAATATTTTTTAGCCTCCATAGGATAATAAAAGCTTTTTGTATCTTCTGAAACAAATAGAAAGGGAGCATTTGTATCTTGATGGAGCACTTGTAATATTTTTAAAATACCATTTGGCATTAATGATAATTCCATAAAAGTTTTGGATAGTGTATCTAGCTGTGTAAGTGCCTGCTGGTGTTGATTAATTATGTACGTGTGCAAATCTTGCGTAATATCAATAAATCGTACAATTTCCTCAAAGATGATGATAGGGAAATGATGGGCATTTGCCATGGCAATCAATTCTACGGGAACATGGTCAAAATAGTCGCCAATTTCTATACAAAGACCAGCTGCCTCATTACGAATAAGGTTTTGTAAGTAGGCTATTTGTGTTTCTCGTTCTAGCTGTAAACCGACACCCGTGGTTAAAATTAATTCACCACCATTGATTAAGGTTTCAAAATCTTTAATTTCTAATATATGTGTCCACAATACTTGGCGATCTAGGCCGTGCTGCCCTGCAATAAGCTTCGCCGATTCAAAATGCTTGCGCTTGAGGACATCACGTACGAGTAGAGGATGTTTCGACATCAATTAGCACCTGCCCTTCGAATGTACAATGTCTATTTCATTATGTTAGAGAAATCAGAAAATTTCAATATTAACTAGCTTAATAGGGAAAATGGTGATAGACAAAAAGACACCGATGATACACGATTGGAGGTCATGATATGGAGCGAAACGATCAGTTTACACATACTTTACAGCAAAAAGATCATGAAAACATTTGGCATCACATGTCTATCTATAACGACAAAGCACCTCCCATTATTGAGCAGGGAGAAGGGGCATGGATTACAGATAGTTTAGGCAATCGCTTTTTAGATGGCATGTCAGGCTTATGGGCAGTGAATGTAGGGTATGGGCGTGAGCGTCTTGCTAGGGTTGCGTATGAGCAGCTAAAAAAGCTTTGCTATGCTCCTTTAACACAAAGCCATGAACCTGCCATCAGGCTCGCTGAAAAAATAAACAGCTTACTTGAGGATGACTATATGATGTTTTATTCCACTAGTGGCTCAGATGCGAATGAAGTAGCGTTTAAGTTAATACGTCAATACCATCAACAAAATGGGGAAGGGAACCGCTACAAAATCATTGCTCGTTATCGGGGCTATCATGGCAGTTCACTTGGGGCATTAGCAGCTACAGGTCAGGCATTACGTAAATTTAAGTACGAGCCGCTGACACCGKGCTTCTTACATGTTGCTCCACCTGATCACTATCGTCGTCCAAAAGGGCAGTCAATTGAGGCATACAGCCTAGCACTTGCCCGAGAAATGGAAGAAAAAATTATTTGGGAGCAAAAAGAAACCATTGCGGCTGTCATTATGGAGCCACTCATCACGGGTGGTGGAGTGCTTATTCCACATCCAACTTATGTCAAAGAAGTCGAGCGCATTTGTAGAAAGCATGGAGTATTACTCATCATGGATGAAGTCATTTGTGGCTTCGGACGGACAGGTAAGCTATTTGGCCATCAGCATTTTGATATTCGACCAGATGTCATTACCATGGCGAAAGGATTAACGAGTGCCTACCTACCACTATCCATTACAGCTATACGGAAAGACATTTATGAAAAATTTAAAGAGACGGACGGCTATAGTCATTTTCGCCATATCAATACGTTTGGGGGCAATCCAGCAGCTTGTGCAGTGGCTTTAGAAAATATAAAAATCATGGAGGAGGAAGGACTTGTGCAGCGAGCAAGAGATTTGGGTATTCAATTCCTACATGATTTGCAAGACCTATTAGAGCTGCCTTTCGTTGGCGATATTCGTGGGCTTGGGTTACTCATTGGCATCGAGCTGGTCGAAGATAAACAATCTCAAACACCTGCTAAGCCTGAGCTAATCGCGAAAATCATGGCTGATTGTCAAGCAAATGGCTTAATTATTGGAAGAAATGGTGATACAGTTGAAGGCTTCAATAATATCATTACGTTAAGTCCGCCGCTGTGCTGTACAGACGAGGACTTTGATTTTATGGTTGCTGTATTAAAACGAGTATTTGCAGCCAATGTCTAGCCTAAGGCGATTCCAAATGTGCGAAAAACACGAGGAATCGCCTTTAATACTGTCGTTTATGCCCTTTCTTCACCTCTTCCCAGTCAATTTCGATGTTATGCAACACACGTGTTAGAAGACTGTGAATGCAGTTAATCTCCTCATTAGAAAACCCCTCAAGCGCACGAGCATTGGAATATTCGCCCTCCCGTTTTAAAAAAGGGTAGATGTCCATGCTTTTAGCTGTAGGAAAAAGTAATTTATTTTTCTTATTACCTTGTTCAATTCGTTTTTCAATAAAGCCTTTGGTCTCCAATTTTTGAATAGCTCGTGAAGCCGTTGTACGGTCTACCTTCAATAGCTCTGCGACTTTCTCTTGAATAATACCTGGATGTTCACAAATACGGATGACATATAAATATTGCCCCTTTGTCAAATCCAATTCCTTGAATTCAATATTGCTTATCGAGTCTAATGCCCGTGCTATGGCACCTATTTCACGTAAGATTTCTTTCATGTTCGATCCTCCTGAGATTTTTGTTGTAATTGCAATAAAAATCATTCTATACTAATACTATCATCTTCAAAGTGAAATTGCACCTAGAGAAGATGATAAGGCAGGAGAAACTAGGAGGAATAGTAATGACTATAAAAAAAGTGACAACTGAAGCAGAATTACAAACAGCGTTTGATTTTAGACGAAGCGTTTTTATTGAAGAGCAGCAAGTCCCTGAGGAAGAAGAATATGATGAATTTGATGCACTGGATACTCCATGCGATCATATTTTGGTGTATTACAATGAGCAACCTGTTGGAACAGGGAGACTTCGAGTTGTAGAGGACTATGGCAAATTGGAGCGTATTTGTATATTAGAAGAATACCGCAAATATGGCCTTGGTAAGGAAGTTATTGTGGGCCTAGAGCAAATTGCTCGAGATAAAGGACTAACAAAAGCAAAATTAAATGCTCAGTCCTATGCAGAAGGCTTTTATGAAAAATTAGGCTATCAGCGTGAAGGTGAAGAATTTATGGATTGTGGCATCCCCCATATTTTAATGAAGAAATACTGGTAGCAGACGAAATTCACACGATTATAGAAAATGCCAGACTTAGCGTCATACGTTGTAACTTTTTAATCGTTGCTCGGGTCTACTGCTGAAAGGGGGGATGTTGTTGAAGAAATGGATATGCCTTTGTATCATGTGTTTGTTGTTACTGACTGCTTGCGGTAGTCAAGTCATCATCGAATGGGTTGATTTAATCAAATGGGATGGTAAGCAATATGAAGCTGTATATGAAGTAGCGTTAGCCGATCGTTCATTCATTGATAAGGAAATAGGGGAAGTTGATTTTAAAGTGGCAGATCATATCAAAAGAACTTCCTATCGCTTTAAGGATGGCGATGCAGCATTCCATGAGAAGGGAACAAAGCTTTATGCGATAAAGGGTCTTGACGATGCCATTGCGGTAGAGGATCAGTCGGTTATTAATGGCTATCGAATTTATATGATAAGAGCTGAAGCTCCGCCGCGACGGAATTTTGATCAGGTTCCATTAGAAGAAGTGAAGAAAATAGAATTCTACTCATCTACGGAAGAAGGCAATCGGAAAACGGCTAGCTATACAAACCAGTCTGACATGGCAGATATAAAGGCAATTTTAGTCAATAGTAAACCAGCCCCATCCTTTGAGCCGAACGGGGATACGAACCGTTATGATGTACTCCTTTATACAGACGATGCCATTGCTTTTCAATATGGCATACAATTTGATGGTACTACTTATTTTTGGTTTCCGTCAGAAAACGCGATTTTATCGAATGATATACAGCAGTTTATTTCCAAAGATTAGCGTACTTCTCGAAAGAGAATTGAAGGATAATGCCTGTACTTCTTAATGGTTCAGTCGGATTAACACTTTAGCAAAATGTTCCAATTAAAGAAAGCTGCCCAAACATAAGGCAGCTTTCCTTTATTTTTTCTTTACAACCGTACCTGCAAAGCTATCATGAGGAAGACGTTGACCGTGCTGCTGCTCGAAGGCTTGGCGATCTTTTAGATAATCGAACGTACTGATAGTGTCTCGATATGCCATGCGTTTAATAATTTGACATTCTGATAATGGACGACCATCTTCATTTTCGAGTGTCAATCCCATTGCTTTGTAGCCAATCGTTTGTCCGTTTTTACGGAGTTGTGCATATTCTAGCGCCCACAATACCACAGTTGGCGTAACGAGTGCATGAACAGCCTCATTTTTTACTTTTTTTCGTAGGAAGTATTCAACCCCAAACGTGACAGCTGTTGAAACAGCTGTATCGATTAAAAATGCAGCTGTGCGTTTTTTTGTCATCGATTCCATATAAGCCCTCCTTTAATGACCTGTCACTAGTACATACGAACAATAAGGACAAAAAGTTTCGATTTATCCTAGATTCATATCTAATGAAAGTACAGGATAGGATGGAATTGCCCCATGCTTTGTTGTTGAAATGCCCGCATATCCGTTTGCAAAAGATAGCAGAGACATTGCATACTGTTCACAATGAGCTGCCACTTGATCTACTGTTAGTTGATGATGAAGAAATTGACTTAAAATCGCGCCAATAAAAGCATCACCAGCACCAGTTGTATCAACGGTTTGTACCTTGTTAGCAGGAGCCTTCACATGATGTTTTTTCGTATATAAGGTAGCCCCAGCAGCACCATGTGTAATGATAATAACTTCTACATATCCCTTGAATAACGTTTGAACAGCTTCCTGTTCATCTTCTAGAGTTGTTAAAAACAACAGTTCTTCCTCTGAAAGCTTGACAATATGGGCTTTTGGTAAAAAGGCTAGAATGGTTTCACAACACGCCGTCTTATCCTGCCATAAAGGAAGGCGCACATTCGGATCGAAGGATATAAGGCTTCCTGCTTGATGTGCCTGTTCAATAAGGGCAAGATGTGCTTGTTTCATAGGACTCTCTACAAGATTAACAGAGCAAAAGTGAACGATATCGTGCGCTGTTAATAGCTGCGAGGGGAGGTATTCCTGTTTGTATAAGAGATCTGCAGCATGTCGGCGATAAAATTGAAAATCTCGTTCGCCATGTTCATTTAATGAAACAAAGGCAAGACTTGTTTCACCATCCGTTGATTGACGAATAAACTGTGTATCTACACCTGCTTGCTGCAACGTTTTGATTAGGAAGTCACCAAAGGCATCCTGACCGACTTGTGTGAGAAGGGCCGCCTGCTGTCCTAGCTTTGCACAGACAGCGGCTACATTGGCAGGTGCTCCTCCTGCATGTTTAGTAAAATGCTCAATGTTGGCTAGGGAGCCGTGCTGCTGTGTCGGTGTAAAGTCAACTAATAATTCTCCAATTGTGAAGAGCTTGCCCATTATGAGACCTCCTGTGGTAGTCGCTTTTTCTTAGGAACATAAATGGTATAAAAAATACCAGCGAAAATGAGAAGGATCCCCATCGTTTGCGTAAAGCTTGGCATAAAATCAAGCAATAGCATATCCAGTAAAATGGCGACAACAGGGTCGACAAAAACCAATACAGAGACAAGAATCGTAGACAGGCTACGAATACTATCAAAAAATAAATAGTAAACAAATCCTGTATGAATAAAGCCTGTGCCGAGTATATAAAACCAATTAGTTGACGTTAATCCATCAAACAGCGAGAAGTCGATAAAAGGCAGTAGTATCACGATTCCAACTGTTGTTTGAATATAGGTTAACGCATACGAGCTAAGCTTCGTGATGGTTTTGCTTGTTAGCATTGTAAGGGCATAAAATACTGCTGACAGTAATGCCCAGATAAAGCCAGATTGCATAAATTCTGAGAACGACACAAAATTATTGAGACCGATGATAAAAATACTACCGATAAAGCAAGTGATTGTTGCGACAAGTGCCTGAATGGTCATTTTTTCCTTCAAAAAGATAGCGCCTAAAATTAACACAAATATGGGGGCTAAATTATAGATGGAAATGGCAATTGAAATGGACATTTCCTCAAAGGCTTTAAATAAAAATACCCAGTTTAACACAATAAAGACACCGCAAATAAGCGTTTGAAAAATTTCTTTCTTATCCCATACCTCTGTTTTATGTCCACCAGTGATGAGCCACATACCACCTAGAAAGAGGGTTGCGCAAATGCATCTAACAAAGACAAGCTCTGTAGCGGGAACACCAGTGTGAACGGTAAAAAAGCCGATGGAACCAAACAGTGCCATGGAGACTGTTAGTTTAATGATTGCTGAGATGTTCATACGAAACCTTCCTTCTATTATTTTATGAAACTATAAGAACTATTCACGAATTTGGCCGTTGCCATGAATAACATATTTTGTTGATGTTAATGCAGGCAAGCCCATTGGTCCACGGGCATGTAGCTTTTGTGTACTAATACCGATTTCTGCACCATAGCCAAATTCAAAGCCGTCTGTGAAGCGGGTGGAGGCATTATGATACACTGCTGCTGCATCAACATTGTTTAAGAACGTCTCGGCGGTTAATTGATCTTCTGTAATGATGGCCTCAGAATGATTTGTGCCAAAGTATTGAATATGCTCAATCGCTTCATAGACATTTTCCACCAATTTAACGCTTATTTTTAAATCAAGGAACTCTGTCGCATAATCTTCCGCCGTAGCTGGAAGGGCAGCTGCAAATTGCTGACATACTTGCTCATCACCGATGATGGCTACACCTGCATGATGAAGGGCCGTTAAAAGCTGGACGCCATGTTCTTGAAACCAAGTAGGATGAATGAGTAAGCTTTCTGCTGCATTACAAACAGAAGGACGCTGTGTTTTAGCATTCAGACAGATTTTTTCTGCTTTTATGTAATCCGCCATTTCATCCACGTAAATGTGACAGTTGCCTGCACCTGTTTCCAGTACAGGAACAGTCGCTTCATTGACAACTAAATCGATCAGGGCTTTGCCACCGCGAGGAATGAGCACATCTAAGTACTCTTTTAAATGGAAGAGTTCTTTGGCTGTTTCGCGGCTTGTATCCTCAATTAATTGAACAGCATCTGTAGGGATGGATGTTTTAGCAAGCGCGCGATGAATACTTGCAACAAGAGCCATATTAGAAAACTTAGCAGAGGAGCTTCCACGCAAAATAACTGCATTGCCCGTTTTTAGGGAAAGTGTTGCTGCATCGATCGTGACATTTGGTCGAGCTTCATAGATCATACCAATAACACCAAGTGGCACAATTCGTTTTTCAATGCGCAGCCCATTGTCTTTTTCAATGCGTTCAACAATTGTACCTACTGGATCGTTTAAGGAGATGAGTAAATGAATGGCATCGGCCATTGCCGCAATCCGTTCTTCATTGAGCATGATGCGATCTAACGTAGACGCAGGAATACCTTGCTGCTCACCCTGTGCCAAATCCTTTGCATTTTCAGCCATGATATCAGGTTGATCGATTAATAGCTGTTCTGCAATTTTTTTCAGTGCCTCATTTTTCTCGCAGGTTGTTTTAATATTTAACATGTAGCTTGCGGCTTTTGCGCGTTGTCCTTTTTCTTGAATTTCACTTGTCATTTGTCATTCCTCCTTAATTCGTTTGAATTTTCAGCCATTTGTCTCGGTGAATTACCTCAATAGGGCTTTTCAGCAATGTATCAGTCCGTTTTCCCATGGCAGAGATAAGCTCTTGGGATGAGTACAGTACTTCGCCGCGTCCTAGTAAGTCCTTCTCACTATAGACTTCAACAACATCACCATTTACAAAATCACCTTCTACACGATAGACGCCAGCAGGTAATAGACTTTTCCCATTATTCATTAAAGCCTGTTCAGCACCACTATCTATAAAAATCTTACCAGAAATTTCCGTAAGTGCAATCCACTGTTTATGATTTGTTAACACAGCAAGCTCGTCATGCTCCACWTWAGTGCCATCACCTTGTCCTGCTAAAATATCGACGAGCTTCTGTGCACCATGACCTGTTCCGATAAATACCTTCACCCCTGCACGTAGCGCTGTTCGGGCCGCCAGAAGCTTAGAGGCCATGCCACCTGTGCCAACCTTTGATCCTGTACCATCCGCAAAGCTTAGCAGATCATCTGTAATAGCCGCTAATCGATCAATGCGCTCTGCCTGAGGGTTTTTATTGGGATTGGCATTATAAAGGCCATTGATATCTGTTAAAATGATGAGCTGATCTGCGTGGACAAGTCCACTGACGAGTGCTGAAAGCATATCGTTATCTCCAAAGGTTAATTCACTAATTGACACTGTATCGTTTTCATTAATAATCGGTAGCATGGATCGTTCTAACAATTCCTCGAAAGTCGCATAGGCATTTTTATAGCATTCTTTTTTAGAAAAATCTGTTCGCGTCAATAATATCTGTGCAGGCATGATATCATAAATACTAAATAAGGCACTGTACGTTTGAATAAGTAGGCTCTGTCCTACAGCAGCAGCTGCCTGCTTTCCTTTCACTGTCACAGGGCGAGCAGGGTAGCCTAGTTGTTTAAAACCCGCCGCTACAGCACCTGACGAGACAAGCAACACTTCATGACCCAATTTCTTCAACTCSGCSATTGCCTKCWCATSGTCCMTTWMGCKWMCTTTATCGATTTCACCCTTCACATTCGTTAAAGAGCTACTACCAATCTTAACAACAATTCTTTTTCTCTCCATCTCACTACCTCCATCATTGCTGAATCAAGATAAAAAAAGCCTTTTCATCCTAAAAATTAGKACGAAAAGACTTGCCTTCCGTGGTACCACCTACATTGAATATCATGCGACATTCCACTTTTCTCATAACGCTCGAGACTGCGCCTAGTTTGGCTAGGACGTTTCACGAAGTAGGTTTCATTAGTCTTTCTTGTACAATGCCTTTCAGCCGATGGGCATCGCTCTCTTTTCAAGCAGTGGCTAACTACTGGTCTTCGTTCGTTTTCTCATCTATTGACTAAAGGATGCACTACTTCTATAAGTCTGTCAAGCTGAATGGGTAAATTACTTGAAAGTTTTGATAAATTAAGAAAGGGATGCGCTAAAACGCTAA
The DNA here is from genome assembly GCF_044986265.1 of Lysinibacillus sp. S1. Classification (NCBI taxonomy): domain Bacteria; kingdom Bacillati; phylum Bacillota; class Bacilli; order Caryophanales; family Bacillaceae; genus Lysinibacillus; species Lysinibacillus sp. S1. The sequence goes on along the minus strand of NZ_CP173154.1, from coordinate 996,742 downwards.
AGAGGTCGCTTATTCAATTATTTAAACCACCAAATCGCAATGAAAAGGGGTAGCATAGCCAGTACAATGACAAAGAAACTCCAAATGACTTGTTTCCCCGAAGACATATTTTTGGGTTTAATGCTCATTTGTTCATACAGCTGGTTAATGGCCCGTTGCTCTTTCGCATAAAGCATTGCTTGAAATTCTTCGTAATCTTGTATATAGCTAGATGGGGCACGTGGACTGAAGCGTAAATTTCGAATGGAATCTGTAATCTCTTTGTCAGCCATCCAATACGTGAAGACAGGTGCTAAGCCTGCGTTTTGTGTGGCCTTTACCTCAATGTCATGGGATTTCATTTTATAGTAAACCTGTCCATGCTCATCCTCATATTGCGTGACAATATCACTTACTGCCATTATCAATCACCTCTTATGGAAGTTATCTGGTTTATCATGAGTTTCTACTATTATAATGGATTAGGGAAGAAAAGTATCGCTTGAGCGAGCATAAATTGTGAAACCAAAATTTAAAAAAAGTTTTGGATAAAGTCATAAACTTACATCTAGTGAGAACAACGTCATGTAGTATAATGTATATAGTTTTTTAAAAGAAGTTGAAGGAAGGGAAAGTTTTGGACATCTCAACGTTATTTGCGTTTTTAGGGGCTGCGATGATTTTAACCATTATGCCAGGGCCCGATAATTTATTTGTGCTTGCCCAAAGTATTACACAAGATAAAAAAGCGGGTATTGCCACATCTTTTGGATTGTGTACAGGGCTACTTGTTCATATTAGTGCAGCAGTACTTGGTATTTCTGCGATAATTTATCAATCGACCATTATTTTTACCATCGTCAAATTTGCAGGAGCAGCGTATTTATTATATCTAGCTTGGCAATCATTTCGTGCTAAAGGAGACCCTTTTACGTTGCAACAGCAAAATACGCAAGCCTATATTAAATTATATAAAAAAGGAATATTAATGAATATTTTAAATCCTAAAGTATCGTTATTTTTCCTAGCGCTGTTACCACAGTTTGTTAATCCATCGCAAGGACATGTGGCGTTTCAAATGCTTATTTTGGGTATTGTATTTTTAATACAAGCGCTTGTATTATTTTCATTGTTTAGTATATTTGCAGGGAAAGTTAGACAAGTCATTATTGGTAAACCTGCGATTGCTAAACGACTAAATACAGTTCAAGGTATTTTATTCACATTTATCGGGATACAGATTGCCATCAGCAAACAGTAGGGAGGAATGGACATGGCTATTTTACATATTACCTTTAGCTTAGCAACGCAGGGTTCTATGAAACTTGCAATTCGTCAACATCGTTTGCAGCGAAGTGAATCAGTTCTAAGTGTCCATGATGATCTCTCGATTGGACCTCTTCAAAACTTTGAAGAACGTAAAACTTGGTTAGCCACGCATATTTTAGATGATGATGACCAGCAATTGTATGATGAGATGTATGAAAACTGGAGGAAAAAAATCGCTAATTTACCTTGTGATGTGGATGTGTGGATTTGGTATAGTCACAACACACATGAACAGATAGGACTGCGCTATGTGATGAGTGAGTTAATTCATAAATGCAGTATGGTGTATGGTATTGATGCAACGGAGAATCTGAAGAGTATTCACCCCAATTTAGACATTCGCCATACAGGCGAGCTTTCCTCGGAAATGCTAATGAAGCTTCGCCCTAGTGCAAAACGATTCTCTGTGCAAGAATGTCAGCAACTCGCTAAGGAATGGGAAAACATCAAAGAACAGCCAAGTACATTACGGTTATGGAAAAGTGAACTATTGCATGTAGAGGAAGATGCAATGGATGCATACATTATCGCCAGTGCAAAAAATTTGCATTTACAGCAAAATGAAGAGTGGCTAATGCCTACGCATATTTTGGCACAGACATTTGAAACATTTGTCCATTATGTAGGAAATGATTTTGTAGAGTATCGCTTACTGACGCTCGTCGAACAGGGAGTATTTGCAATGAAAGGCGATACAAATGATATTTTTTCCTATCAGGTTAAATTACTTTAATACATTTAAGAGAATGAACAGTAAAAATCAGGCGAGCAAAGCCTGATTTTTTATTGTGCCAAATGCTTGAAGCCGTTTGTATTAGTAGTGCTCAAAGTCAGTCGTTTCAACATAATGATTCAGCACAGTAACTTAACCTTTTTAATTTTGATAACACTTTTCATATTCATCTTTCATTAACAAACTTTGACAAGCCAAGCCATTTTCATGATAAATCTCTTTATCAATACTTAATACTATACTTCTATTTGAATTGGTATAATTAGGCTCTTTATTAACAATGGATAATTTTTCTTCGTCTAGCCATTCCATCGAGAATTGACTTTTTGCCTCTGCATAATAGACGATTTTGTTTGTGTGAGCATTATTATTTAAAATTTCTATCCATACATGAACACCACCACTTGGACCTGCACCACCATATGGTTCATAATAAGCGTGCGCTGTATATTCCCCTGTAGGAGATGACACAGATTCGGGCACCTTTTGCGTATCTTTTTTATCTAAAGTACTAAACGTAAAAAAATATTGGATATATATAAATATTCCCAAAAACAGTACTAAACCTGTCAAGAGTGATATTAGTGTTTTTTTAGGGAAGTTTTTCTGTTTAAAAAAGAAAATCATTAATTTGATTACAAAAATGAACAATACGATCAAGGTAAATAAAAATACAAAGAAACCTAATGTATTAAGTAATAAATTCAAATTATTACCTCCCTAGTATGGTAAAACAGTGCCTTTTAGAAAATAAAGCGAGTAACAAGGACATCTAGATGATGTTGTTACTCGCTCTTTCTATTTATTGTCATAAAAATCAAAGACAAATTGTTTAAACTGACGTGCAGATGGCGATAAATAACGATTTTCTATCCAAGCCATGCCGATAATTCGTTCACATACCATATCCTCAACATGGATTTTAACGATTTTTTTGGGGTTTAAATCCTCATCATCGGGCAGTAAGGAAACGCCAAGCCCCGCACCAACAAATCCAGCGATTGTCGATACTTCATCACCTTCATAAGAAATTTTAGGCTTAATGCCCGCAGCATTTAATAAGCGATCAGCTGAGCGGCGTAATGCATAGCCTTTTTTCATTAAGACAAAACTTTCATGCTCCAATTCTTTCATTTTGATGCTTTTACGATGGGCTAATGGATGGTCAATTGGGACCATTATAAAGAGCTCATCTCGCCATAATTCCTTCCAACAAACTGGCGGCTCTGTATCGATCGCGGCTAGTAGGCACAAGTCTAACTCACCTGCCAGTAATTGTTTTAACTGTGAATGGGAGTAGTTTTGTGTGAAATGAAAACGGATATGGGGATGTTTTTGACGGAAGGCACGAATCAAGTCGGGTACAATACTCGTTCCAAGTGTATGTAAAAAACCGAGTGATACATCTCCAAGTTCTGGATTATTAAGCTCCTGTAATTCTAAAACAGCCTTTTCATATTCTTTACGCATGCGCTGGACACGATATAAAAATAGCTCTCCATATCGGTTTAGCATAATCGAGCGCCCTTGTCTGTCGAAAAGCGGTACACCTAATTCTTCCTCCAGCTTTGAAATTGAACGACTAAGTGCTGGCTGTGAAATCGCTAATGCTTCGGCAGCCCGTGTCATATGCTCTAACTTTGCAACGGTTACAAAATATTCTAATTGTTGCCACTCCATTTTTTTCACCTCTTTTCTTGTGATTTTTAAGTTATCTGCATTATAACGGGAAACAGACGGGAAGTATAGGTAACAAAAAATTTTTAAAAGGACGTTGCAATTATTTAGCAGAAAGGAAAAGTTAAGTAGCAGAAAGTGTGATAGTACAGCCGTTAAGTTGACATCATTCATGCACAATAAACATTGATTTGATAAAAACTATAAATTGTACATTATGAATAAAGGGTGATAAGATAGACACATAAAATACACAATTATTAATTTCCGTGAAGGGGATATCATAAAATGAAGTTAACAAAGCCACAACCTCTAACAATCGAGGGAGGCAAAAAAGCCGTACTATTACTGCATGGATTCACAGGTAGCACAAAAGATGTGAAAAAGCTAGGAGAATTTTTATCTCAACGAGGTTATACTGTGCATGCACCAATTTATAGTGGGCATGGCGTAGAACCAGAAGCATTATTAGAAACAAAACCAGAAGATTGGTGGAACGATGTAGTAGAAGGTTATAACTTCCTACAAAAGAAAGGCTATGAAGAAATCGCTGTTGTTGGGATTTCACTTGGAGGCGTCTTTTCGTTAAAGGTCGCAGAGACATTCMCAGTGAAAGCATGTGTAGCGATGTGTGCACCGATTACWYKTKWTAWTTCAWWWKGCTTWTTTAMMMGTTTGTACCACTATGCTCGTTTATATAAACACTTTGAAAATAAATCAAAAGATCAAATTATTTCAGAATTACATGAATTACGTATTTCACCGAAGGATTCATTGGACGGCGTAACACGTTTAACAACAGAAACGCGTGAAGAATTATCAACAATCAAAGCACCAACTCTTGTGTTACAAGGCTCACTAGATGATGACCTATATCAAGAAAGCGCACCTTTTATTTTAAATACTGTGGAAACAGACGACAAAGAAATCATTTGGTATGAAAACTCTGGCCACATTATTACATTGGACAAAGAACGCGATAAAGTGTATGAAGATGTTTATAAATTTTTAGATCATATTGAATGGTCAGTTGCAAACTAAGAAGGGGCTGTCAGTAGACAGCTCTTTTTTTGTTGAATCTCACTGGATAAACGAAAAAACTATTGTAATTATAATAAATGCTTGATAACATGATGAAATTGTAGTGAAAAATCATTCGATTAAAATAATTTGCTATAGTCTAAAACTTCTAAGGAGCACATCAATTATGCAACAAAAAATACCTTTTTCAACTTACGCAGTCATTGGTACCATGTTATTTGGACTGTATTTTGGAGCAGGGAACCTAATTTTTCCTATTCAAATGGGTCAATTTGCTGGGACTAATTTTTGGTTTGGATTAATCGGATTTTTAGTGACTGCTATCGGCTTACCATTCCTCGGAATTTTGGCAATTGGCTTATCAGGTAGTAATGGTTTACGTGATCTAGCCAATCGTGTTCATCCTATATTTGGTATTATTTTTTCATTGGCACTGTACTTAACAATCGGACCATTCTTTGCCATCCCACGTACAGCAACTGTACCTTTTGTAGTAGGGTTTGAGCCATATATTCAAGCACAGCATGCAACGCTACTACTAGCTGTATTTAGCTTTGTATTTTTCGCGATTGTCTACTATTTTTCTTTAAATCCAGCGAAAATAATGGATTATATCGGTAAATATTTAACGCCTGCATTTTTAGTTGTTTTATTTATTTTAATTATTACAAGCATTACGAAGCCAATGGGCCATTTCCAGCAGCCAATTGGTGAATATATGGATGCCGCCTTTATGACAGGCTTTAAAGAAGGCTATAATACGATGGACGCCCTTGCCTCACTAGCCTTCGGGATTGTTGTCATTAATGCAATTAAAAGTGCAGGGATTACAAATCGTAAGGAAATTGCCAAGGCTACATGGACATCAGGTATTTTTGCGATGGCTTTAATGACGCTGATTTATGGTCTCATAACATATATGGGCGCTTCCAGTATTAATGCTGTCGGGACTTTTGATAATGGTGGTTTAATCTTTGCGGCAGTGGCCGATCATTATTTCGGCTCATTTGGAGCTATTTTATTGGCGGTCATCATCGTGCTCGCTTGCTTAAAAACAAGTATCGGCTTAATTACATCTTGTAGTGAGTTTTTCCATGAGGTATTTCCAAAAATTAGTTACAAATGGTTTGTGTTTCTGTTGTGTGCTGTATCCTTTACGATTGCGAATTTTGGTTTAAACAATATTATCAAATATGCTATTCCAGTTTTAATGTTCTTATATCCATTAGCAATCGTCCTAATCTTGCTCGCTCTAAGCTCATCCTTCTTTAAGAATAAGCAAACAGTGTATGCCATAGCGATGATTTTTACATTTTTCATTAGCCTGATTGATGGCTATAAAGCTCTGGTAGAAAGTGTGCCAGATGCGAAGTTAGGTATATTGGATGCAGTAGAGAAATACTATTCTGCGATGCTACCTTTTTATGATATTGGCTTAGGATGGATACTGCCAGCGTTAATAGGGGCAGTAATTGGAAGCATGATTCCGTCTCGAAAAGTTATATAATGAAAGAAACACGCACAGAAAATGTCTCTGTGCGTGTTTCCTTATGGATTAGTAAGCTGTCCAGCMACCATCAACAGCAATAACTTGTCCATTCACAAAGCTAGCCTCATCTGAGCCTAGGAAGATCGCTAATTGAGCGATTTCTTCTGGCTGACCAGCCCGCGGATTGATGGATAGTCCTAATGCTTGTCGTGCAGCACCTGTTTGGCTCATATTTGTCATAGAAGAGGCGATATTGGTCATCACTGCTCCTGGAGCAATACCATTACAGCGAATATTTTTATCAGCATACATAAAGGCTGTATTTTTTGTTAAACCAACTACCGCATGTTTTGAAGCTGTATAAGCAGCCCCAGCCCGTGCACCATATAAGCCACCTGCAGAAATATTATTGACAAAGACACCATGACCTTGTGCAAGGAAAATTTCGGTAGCCATACGCATAGAGCGCATAATAGCTGTTGTATTCACTGCAAATACTTTTTCCCATCGTTCATCAGAAATTTCTCCAACTGGCTCCATACCATCCATAATACCTGCATTGTTGACTAATATATCTAATTGACCATAGTTCGTTTTTGTTTCATCAAATAAGCGTTGTAAGTCTTCTGTTGATGCGACATTGGTTTGAATGGCAAATGCTGTTCCTCCAGCCGCTTGAATACCTTCCACAACCGCTTGGGCACCCTCTAAATTTAAGTCTGAAACGGCAACCTTAGCGCCTTCTTTTGCATATCCTTCTGCAATGGCTTTCCCCATACCTGAAGCTGCACCTGTCACAATGGCTACTTTACCTTCTAATCTCATCTCAAAGACCTCCTCATAGTAATTTCTTTACTTATTGAACATCTGTTCATTAAAATCATATAATAAAGATGAAAGCGATTTCAATATGCAAAAAAACGGGATGTGTTGAGTAATCAACACATTTGGACAATCTGTTTATTAAGGAGTTGAAAAAATTGCGCACTACGGATTTACGGATTATTAAAACGAAGCAAGCTCTCCACGATGCTTTATTGACCTTGCTTAGCCAAAAACCATTGGAGCAAATCTCCATTGCTGAAATTTGTAGAGAAGCAAAGGTCAATAGAGGAACCTTCTATTTACACTACGAGCAAAAAGAGGGGCTCTTTGAAGAGTACTTTCAGGAGATAATGGAGGATTTATATCAATCCTATGAAGAACCCTATCGTGCCGTCACGACATTGGATACAAATCAATTAGATCCCAATACTATCCGTATTTTTCATCATATTGAACGCTTTAAAATGTTTTACCGTATCGTCTTTTCTAAAAATGTCCCGCTGACCTACTATTACATGCTATTTGATGGGATTTATTCCCTGCTAAAACGCGATATTACCACACAGCACATACATCAAATGGAGGATCATATCTCGATCGACTATTATAGTGCCTATCAAGCAAACGCCATCATCGGACTCATCATCCAATGGTATCGCGGCGATTTCAGCGATAGCGTGACCATGTTAAATCAACAGCTAGCAGCTATTTTAAAGAATGTGAGGAGTGGGGGATAGAACGCTTGAATTGAAGGATAGAAGAGAAAAAGTGGCGGATAGAACGCTCAATTTGAAGGATAGAGAGAGAAGTGACGGATAGAACGCCAGAATTGAAGGATAGAAGAGAAAAAGTGGCGGATAGAACGCCCAATTTGAAGGATAGAGTAAGAAGCAGTGGATAGGACGCCAAAATTGAAGGATAGTATAGGAAAAGTASCGRATAGCCAGCTCAARGTGAAGGATAGAGAGAAGCAGTGGATAGGACGCCAGAATTGAAGGATAGAAGAGAAAAAGTAGCGGATAGAACGCTCAATTTGAAGGATAGAGTAAGAAGCAGTGGATAGGACGCCCGATTTGAAGGATAGTATAGAAAAAGTGGCGGATAGAACGCCCAATTTGAAKGATAGAGTAAGAAGCAGTGGATAGGACGCCAAAATTGAAGGATAGTATTAGGAAAAGTAGCGGATAGCCAGCTCAAAGTGAAGGATAGAAGAGAAAGAGTAGCGGATAACCACTMAAAGAGAAGGTCTACATCAACTTGTAGACMTTCTCTTTTSTATTAAATCATCGGACTGGAGCTGGCTTAAATGTGACGATTAACGTAGCGATGGCTAGTGTCACGAAGATKATGATGGCCAATGAGCTACTGTTTTGCAGGAGATTATCAGAACTACCACCAAAGATGATTGTGTAGTAGCCATCTGCTCCATACGAGGCAGGTAGCATGGCAGCGACCTGTTTGTATCCTTCAGATAGCATGGTTTTTGGAACAAGTACACCTGATGTTACTAATTGGAGTGAGAGAGCACAAATATTAAATATCATCCCCATATTCCCAAAGGCAATTACAAATACTTGGGCCAAGCTAAGGAAAGCAAGATACATTACAGATTGGAAGAGATAAATCGACAGCAGGCTTTCTTGACTATCGATATTAAAAAGGTGCATCAAGCCAATTGTTATGAATGGCAATGTAAAGGCTACGCCCACATTGAGTAGCTGTCGTGCGAGAAACAATTSCCATWTTGATAGGCTGYCTTGAACGAGCTGGGATGCTTGAKGGTGTTGCATAATCATAACCATCGCTCCCACAAAGGAGGAGATGATGACCATAAGTGGGACAAAGTTTGCAGCAAATCCCTTTACATCATTGGTTTTTACAATCGTACCATCGACGGGATGGTCTTTGACATTCATTACAGTCGTTTTGACAGAAGTGGTAATTTGTTGGGCAGTGTGTTGCTCGAAGGGAAGCTGAGCAAATTGTTGAGCAAAGACTGCAACCGCTTGATTTTGTTGCATTGGATAGAGGGCTTGATTGATTTCTTCTGTTAATTGCTTTGCTACACCCTCCATCATATTTTTCGCTACACTTGCATTGGCTTGATTAATCGCATAAATAATTTCAGCCTCTTTCCCTGCTTGAATTTGATTTGTAAAATCGGATGGAATTTGCATAATCATATTAATTTGTCGTTCGTTTAATGCGCGCTCAGCTTCCTTCATCGAAGAATAGCCCTTCATTCCAAAGGGGATGGAGCCTTTGATGTTCTGTGCTACCTGTTGACCCATTACAGAATCTTCCACAACAATACCAATGCTTAACTGTTCCGCTCTTTCATTGACACCATCATAGGCAGTCATCCAAATTGTAAAGAATATTAATTGGAAGGCAATGGTTGCAACAATGCCGATATAGGTTTCACGAACTCGCAATAGTGCTTGTAAACCTGTCATTTTTTATTCCCCCTAAAATTAAGTAAGTACTTACTTGCATTGATTAGAAAAATTTTTTCTAGGAAACGAGTCCCCTAGAAAAAATAGCAACACTAGTTTGTAAAAGTTCTTCAGTTGGTAAGTCAGACACGATAGTTCCAAGGCGAGCACGTGACATAAAATGACCAAAATTCAAAGCTATAAGCGATAACGCTGCTGCTTCAAAATCAACTTCTCTTATTTTTCCTTGTTGATGCATCTCTTGAAAATAGTGAATGAGCTCCTTTTTTATGAGGAGCGGGAGATTGGCGATTTCCTCACTAATTTCAGGAAATTGAATAGATTCCTTAAAGCCGATCATGACAAAATCTTTAATCGACATTAAAAAATGAAAATGCTTCAGTGAGAAATTCAATAAATCCTTTTCTAATTCCCACGTTACATTTTGATTGATCTCCTGCTGTAGAAGAGGATAATAAGAAAATTGCTCAATAATGGCTTTTAATAAACCACGTTTGTTGCCAAAGTGACGAAAAAGAGTGACCTCATTGACACCTGCTAATTCTGCAATGGTTTTGGTAGTTGCAGCTGTATAGCCTTTTTCACTAATCAATTGTAGAGCAGCTTCGATAATTCGTTGCGCAGTTCCTTTCGTTGTCAAGAACATACTTCCTTCCATGCAAGTAATTACTTACATCCTAGCATAGTGTACGAGGATCTGCAACACTGTGAATGAGCGTTGACAATTATATCGACTGCTGATATATTTTGAGTATATCGACTGGCGATATATTGATGGACGATATAAAGGAGGATTAGTATGACACAGGAGCATCCGCCATTAACAGAGGGCGTTTATTATATTTTATTAGCATTATTTGAGTCGAGGCATGGCTATGGCATTATGCAATTGGTGGAAGAAATGAGCAATGGAAGAGTGCGCTTAGGGGCCGGAACCATATATGGTGCGATTAAAACATTGTTGGAACGAGGATGGATAGAGGCACTTGATGGAGATGGCAGAAAGAAAGAATATATTATTACTGAAACTGGAAAAACAGTGGTGGAATATGAAATTTTACGATTAAGGGAACTTTTTGACAATGGTATCCGTATAACGAGAGGAGTTGAATAATATGCATAAATATCGATTGATGATTAATCCCTATGCAATAGAGAAGTGGGTCAATGACATGGCTAGTCAGGGCTGGCACTTAAAAAAATTTACATGGATTCGTTTTACGTTTGAGCGTGGAGAACCAAACAGCTATATTTATCGCCATGATGAATTAGAGCGATACGGTACGCACTATGAAGAGGAATTTCTCGAATTTCTCAAATCCTCTGGCATTGAACAAGTAGACCGCTCTGGAAATTTTGTATTTTTTAGAAAAGCAGCACAGGAAGGTCCATTTGAGCTGTATACAGATAAAAAAACGAAAATTGGTAACCTGTCAAAAAAGATGAGGATCCTGCTTTCTCTTATTCTACTTAATTTGTTCATTGGACTGATCGGTTTAATTGGCGATTTTTCGGAGCAAACAACAGACTGGGTTGGTTTTGCGTTAAATACGCTGAATCTTGTGGTTGTTGTAGTATTTGCCCTCCCATTCTATAAGCTTATGCGTATACGTAATCGATTAAAGAGAGAATTAAATGTATTTTCGGATTAACGAAGCGTCTATTATTTTCCGGGAAATCAGAAAATAATGAAAAAGGAAGCATGATTTTATAGTAGGAGTGATGCAAAATGAAAAAAAGAATGTATCGTTTTTTTATTGATTACGAAAAGGAAGAACGATGGGTCAATGACATGGCAGATCGGGGGTGGAATCTTAAAAAGACAGTAGTAGGCTACTTTGTTTTTGAAAAAGGGACACCAGGTCAATATATTTATCGAAATGAATTTATCAATAGAAAGTCGAAGGATTATTTTGAGTTTCTAGACGAAATGAATATCGAGTGTGTGTCTAAGTTTGGTGGGTGGGCCTATTATCGAAAACCGAAATCGGAGGGCCCTTTTGAGATATTTTCAGATGCTTCCTCGAAAATAAACTATATTAAATCCATGAATCGCATTTTTATATTCGTGCTACTGTTAAATTTAATCATTGGTATTTATAATCTATCGCTAGGTTTACGGGAATTCGTTGTAGGATCTATGAATACAAGTGTGGGGTGCATGAATTTGATTGTCGCCTTACTGCTATTCATTCCTATAGTAAAAAATGAAAATCGTAAAAAGGGCTTGAAACAAGACTTACATATATTTGAAGGATAAGGAGGAAGACAACATGACATTACAGTTACAGCATGTCACAAAGAAGTACAAGGATTTTACAGCTGTAGATGATTTAAATTTTACCATTGAAAAAGGGGAAATTTTCGGTCTAATTGGTCAAAATGGTGCAGGAAAAACAACGACATTCCGAATGATTTTAGATTTACAGGAGACGACAGCGGGGACGATTACTTGGGATGGGCAGCCAGTTAATGCCATTAACCGAGATGTCCTTGGTTATTTACCAGAGGAGCGTGGTATTTTCCCAACAATGAAGGTAGAGGAGCAGCTTTACTTTTTTGGTGAGCTACGTGGCATGAAACGAGCAGAGCTGAAAAAGGAAATAGATTTTTGGATTCAACGCTTTGAACTGGAGGAAAAACGCAAGGATAAGGCAGAAACACTGTCAAAGGGGAATCAGCAAAAGGTACAGCTAATTGCAAGCTTTATCCATAAACCTGCGTTTTTAATTTTAGATGAGCCGTTCAGTGGGCTAGATCCCGTCAATAAAGATTTACTAAAGGATGCTATTTTACTATTGAAAGAGCAAGGCACGACGATTTTGTTCTCCAGTCACCAAATGGACAATGTCGAGGAGCTTTGTGATCATTTGTGTTTATTAAAACGAGGTGTTTCTTTATTTTCTGGAAGCTTACTAGATTTAAAGAAACAATATGGTAAAACAAAGCTTGCTGTCCGTACGGATTGGTCAACAACACAATTATTGGCACTTGAGGGTGTCAAGGATGTGCGTGTAGAGAAGGAGCAAACAGTGCTTACATTAGTGGACGAAAGCTTTGCTCAAGGTATCTTTGAGCAGCTATCCAATGGGAAGTATATTGAAAAATTCAGCTTAGATTATTTATCGTTAGATGAAATCTTTAAAGATAAGGTAGGTGGCCATGTTGTCGAAGTTTAGTTTATTAATGAAGCAATTATATAAAGCTAAAATTAAATCAAAATCCTTTATCTTAATGACTTGTTTATATGTAATTGTCATGTCAGTGGCTGTCTTCTGGTCAGAAATTAAGGAATTATTCACAGGTGATGATGAAGCACAGCAAATCGCGATTATTAATAAAACCTCTGCTGATCTAAGTGGTATTTTTGTCTCGAATGGAGATATGAATTTTATTCAAGATGAGCAAGATGTATCGACCCTTGAAAAAAGAGTAAAGGACGGCAAGCTGGATGCGATTGTGACGATTAACGACCAAAATGGTCAATTACATGCTGAAATTGCTACGTTTACACCACTGAAATTAAACGATCAATCTACATTATCATCCTTATTACAATATGCAGGACAACACTATGCCGTACAACAATTATCGCTTTCACCTGAGCAAGCGGCACAAATCATGGCAGCTCAAACAACAATTTCAACGAAAAACTTAAATGAGGCATCAACAGGTGGAAAAAGTGAAGAAGAAAAGCAATCAGGGCTAGTAGTTTCCTATGCGGTAGGAATTTTAATCTATTTCTTCATTTCTACATTCCTATCGATGATTACGACTGAAATAGCCTCTGAAAAAGGCTCACGCGCAATGGAAATGCTGTTAGTTAGTGTCAAACCTGGGACACATTTTAAAGCAAAAATCGCTGGAGTTTTATTGCTCGCTTTAACACAGATGGGTATTATTGCGATCGTGTTCCTTATCTATGCGAAGTTTATCAAAGGTGGAATGGTTTGGGATGCAGCTGCTAGCATTGTCAAGGAATTGTCCGTTGGCTATGTCATCTATGCTATCGTATTCCTACTGTTAACAGTTATCCTTTATCTTATTATCGGTGCATTATTTGGCTCTTTAGTATCGAAAGTAGAAGAGGCGGGTCAAGTATTAATGCCTGCGATGATTATTACGATTATTGGCTTCTATGTTATGCTGACAGGCATGGGGAATCCAGATACAATTATCATTAAAATATTCTCTTATATCCCACTAACTTCTGGAATGATCATGCCAATGCGTATTGGCGCTACAGATATCGGTGGCATTGTACCATTACTTTCTTTAGGAATTTTAGTCGTAACGATTGTTGTCGTATACCTATTCAGTTTATCGTTCTATAAACGTAGTGTATTGACATATAGCTCTGGCGGCGTCATTCAAAAAATTAAAACGGTATTAAAGGTAACAACATAACATAATGGCAGCTACATGGATAATGTAGCTGCTTTTTTGGTGTCATGGTGCCATTGTTAGCAAACAATGTAAAGGAATTTACGGAATCAGTCGAATTTTGGCTAGAAAGAAGCTATAATTTATAAAAGGGGATGGGATGATGTTAGCTAAATCAGAGGTGGAGGCAATTCTTGACCGATCATCAAATCAGCGTTTAGCAACAATCGAAGAAAAAGCGCAGCTCTTTCAAAAGCTTCAACAGCTGTGCGCTACTAGTAAAGAAATAGCAGAAATTCTTCACTATTGCACTGAAGTGGAAATTTTTGTTGATAATGCTCACCCTAATCAATATAGTTTGCAATATAAGGTACACCAGAATGACTATTGTATAGCAGATTCGTATTTTTTCATCCTATAGAAAATGAAACTTTTTTACATGGTAATCGTAAGTAATTAGTAGAGATAAATTGCAGGGGGTAAAACATATGTCTGAATTCAACAATGATCTTTTAAAATCCAAGGACCCATTCGCTTCAGAAAATCCTTTATTACAGCCAAATCCACTTTTACAGCAAACGGCTGAGCAAAAGCCAGTACTTGTATCTGAGCAGGAACTATCACAAATCGCTCAAAACCAGCTAATGTTAAAGCAGGATCCAGAGGTTCATACACTTGCACAAAAAATTGATGTCAAAGATCAAATTGCCATGCTAGAGCTCGGTAAAGAAACGGCAAGTGGCATTTCAACCTTTTCTGATAAAATGCTCGCAACGATGAAAGCTAGTAAGCTGGAAGAATCGAGTGTGCTTTTAAATAACCTGAATAAAATTATGGATAAATTTGATCCACAGGATTTTGCGGAAGAGAAAAAGGGCGGTTTCATCTCCAAGCTCTTTAACAAAGGAAAAGAGCAATTGGAAAGATTCTTATCTAAGTATGACAGCATGAATAAAGAAGTGGATGTCATTTACCGTGAAATCCAAAAATATGAAGGGGAAATGAAGCGTAATACCATTGACCTTGAAAATTTGTATGATCAGAACTTAAACTACTTCCAATCATTAAGTAAATTTGTTGCAGCTATTGAAGTGAAAACAGAAGAGGTTCGTGCGTCTTTACCAGCACTTGAACAAAAGGCTCAAAGTGGTGATCAATTGGCAGCTATGGAATATGAAACAATGCTACGCGCTGTGGAATTATTAGAGCAACGTCGCTATGATTTAGAAATGGCACAACAAGTATCATTCCAATCAGCACCACAAATTCGCTTAATGCAGCAAGGGAACAATCACCTAATTGCCAAGATTAATTCTGCCTTTGTCACAACGATTCCGATCTTTAAGCAGGGGCTTATTCACGCAGTGACATTAAAGCGTCAAAAGTTGATTTCTGATTCTATGGTGGAACTAGATCGCCGTACGAATGAAATGCTTGTGCGTAATGCTGAAAATATTAGTAAGAACAGTGTGAATATTGCTCGTCAAGCTGGTAGCCCAAGCATTAAAATCGAAACCATTGAAACAACATGGCAAACAATTATGGCTGGTATTCAAGAAACAAAGCAAATTCAAGCAGAAACAGCAAGAAACCGTGAAGAAGGTCGTAAACGTATTGAGCGTTTGCAATTGGAGTATGAGAAACTGAAAAAAATGTAAGGCTAAAGCTTCTTGCAGCTATTGTTGCAAGAGGCTTTTTTTATGGAAAGGGTAGGCAGGTAGAGGCTCCTTCCACACAAGGGAAATGATCTTTGACAAAAAGCAAAAAAGTGATTATGATAATGTTAAATGAGAATGATTATCAAATAGAAAAGGAAGCGGAAAGATGCTACACAAAGGTATTCGATTACATGTAATTATTCGTGGAGGTGTGAAAAAATAAATGGCAAATAAAATAAATCCCTCTACATTGTCGTATGAGCCGTTTAAAGATGGAACGCTTGCTCTATACACGACAGATAGCTTAATGATTGTACCGCAAAGTCGCTATCTAGAGCTTCTGCATATGGAAGAGTTATATAATGCTATGTATAAGGATTTAGATAACAAGCAAAATGGTTTAGAACGAGAACGAAAAATGCTAAAAAAACAAAATGCACAGCTAACAGAGGATCTACAAAAGTTAAAGCAGCAAAACACGGTCTTGCAGAAAAAGGTCACTGAATATAATTGTGTGGTGGAGGAGATGAAGGTGCTCCGTCAACAAAATACAGACCTTCTCATTGAACTAAGTAAATATACAGCGATGTCAAGAGAGTCATTGACGGGGCCCTTGAAGTCGATGATTCGAGATATGCGTGAGCAAGGGGTTGGAATTAAAGAAATCCATATTCGCATCAAGCGCCAAATCAATCCAGAGATTAGCTATAGTACTGTACGCAAGTATATTTCTGAGCTAGAGTCGGAACAAAAAGGTTAACAGCTTTTAAAAGGAACTAGAAATTTGGCATTTACAGCAGCTACTCAAAGTCCTATAATGAGTCTATTCTTTAACTAGTTTAAGATTATAGGAAATCGTTAACCGATTTCAGTAAGAGTAGGAGCGTTAATATCATGTCAAATGAGAAAAAAGGAGTTTTGGCAGCCTTTTTTGCCTATGCCTTTTGGGGAGCATTCCCTCTATATTGGAAATTACTTGAGCATGTACCAAGTATGGAGATTTTATTATCCCGTGTCATTTGGTCCTTTGTCTTTACGGTGCTGGCAGTACTCGTATTTCGAATGCGTCAGGATCTCGTAGCAGATTTAAAATATTTATGGTCACATCAAAAGCATTTCTGGCAGCTTGCGGGTGCATCCTTTGTCATTTCAATGAACTGGTATTTATATATTTGGGCAGTGACGCATAATCATCTCATTGAAACGAGCTTAGGTTATTATATTAATCCGCTATTGTCTGTAATTTTCGGGGTGATTTTCTTTAAAGAATCGCTGAGTCGTGCACAATGGGTAGCAACAGGAATTGCTTTTATTGCGGTGATTATTTTAACGATCAATTACGGCTCAGTACCTTGGGTAGCTTTATTGATTGCGCTATCTTTTGCTATTTATGGTGTGCTGAAAAAGAAAATTACACTGGATGCTACAAGAGGCCTAGCCATTGAAACGTTATTGATTTTACCCTTTGCATTAGGCTATTATGTCTATCTTTTTGCTACACATCAAGCCTCGTTTTTACATGTCGATGTTAAAACAGATATTTTGATGATCTTTAGTGGTTTAGTAACAGCCGTCCCGCTTATTTTATTTGCGAAGGGGGCACAAAATATTCCTTTATATTTACTAGGGTTTATCCAATATGTATCGCCAACGATTGTCTTGATTTTAGGTATCGTGCTATACAAAGAGCCATTTAGTCAGGTTGAGCTCCTTGCATTCAGCATTATTTGGGCAGCTTTACTTTTATTTTCTGGTTCGAAAATTATAGAAACAAGAAAAGCCCATCATAAATCAGTTTCGTAAAAGACTTGTAGATTTTTCTACAGGTCTTTTTTTGTAACTTTTACCACTTCGCTTTGTWATGGACAAAACTTTTTTATTTCTTATCKGATTGGGCTGCTGGATTGTCTGCTATTTTGTTTARTCKTATCCGAAAGATCGATAAAATTCCTCCACTAACATGGTGAAAAATATAGGTAGCTTATTGAGATGAAGTGACTGTTTGAGCACTATTAAAATCGCTAGAGCGAATGGCAGAACGATTACGATGGCTGCGGGATTTTTCAGCTCATGCTTTTGCCTTCTAAAAAATAACCAACAAATAATGGTAGCCATTAAGAGTGCACTGAGTAGGATGAGGCTAACAATGAATAACTCATTCACCGCTGCTTTATATTGCGCTAAATGCAAGACTGCATAATGAAAGCCCCTAGCGTTTATTTCACCACTCACAGTGGCAGAGGCTGTAGGGATTATAAAAATAAATAAGAAAATGAAGGTAAACAGGCAATGGGGAGTCTTTTGTTGCATTTGGGTACTCCCTCCAAATAGAGTCTTTTTGATAGATTCGACAAAATAGGAGAAAACCTTTTGAAGGTAGGTACCTTTACTTTCCTGTTAGCATATAGTAAAATGTCAATAATTAGATAACAATGATCAATTAATGAGAGGTGCTTTTTGTGAGTGCGGTAGGTTCTAACTAGGTAAAAATTGAATGAAATAGTGGCGATGACGACAGCAGGGGATACATGTTATAAACACCCCTTATTTTGTCATGGATCTATTTCAACAACCTATGTAGATACCTACAATACTTTATTAAGCGTGGCAGATAGGATAGAAACTTCAATTAGCTGAAGTTTTATTTGTGATGCCAGGAAAACGCGCCTTTTAAAGATAGAGCTGTGGGGATTCCTCACAGCTTTTTTATTTTGTTTAAACCATCATTGCTATCTATTATTGGGTAGGTATCTTCATGTATGATAAAACATTACAATGAGGAGCAAAAAGAAATGAATAATACTACACTTGAAAAATTACAATATCATGAATTAAAGGACATCGTTAAATCCTATTGTGTCAGCGGGTTAGGAAAACAGCTTTTAGATAAATTAATGCCAAGCTCAAACTTAACAGTGGTAAAAAATCGGTTGAATGAAACAACAGAAGCTCGTGCAATATTGGATGCAGAGGGGCATGTTCCGTTTTTAGGGGTATCGAATATTGAGCATATTATGACAAAGCTTGAAAAGGGAATGCTTCTAGATCCCAGTGAGCTAGTGAGTATCTCTGATTTTTTACGAGGCTGCCGCAATATCAAAAAATTTATGTTAGATAAGGCATTTTTTGCGCCTGTTCTTTCCTCTTACGCTCATTCTATGGCTGAATTTAAAAGCGTGGAGGAGGAAATTAATTTTGCGATCAAAGCCAATCGTGTAGATTCGGCTGCTAGTCGTGAATTAAAACGCATCCGACATCATATGGAAACGACAGAAGAAAAAATTAAAGAACGTTTAACGAAATTTTTAAATAACAGTGCTAATAAACCGTATATTCAGGAATTTTTTATTAGTCAAAAGGATGATCGCTATACGATTCCGATTAAGGCGAMCTATAAAAATCATGTACAGGGTACGGTCGTTGAAATTTCCTCCAAAGGGGCAACCGTTTTTATGGAGCCAAGTGTTGTCGCTAAATTAAATGTAGAATTAGCTACCTTAAAGGCTGAGGAAGCCGTGGAGGAATACCAGATTTTAGCGTCTTTATCAGGGCTATTGATGGAACATCTTCATGCCATCACCATTAACATGGAGTTGATTAGTCAATATGATATGGTTTTTGCCAAAGCGAAGTTCAGTAGACAAATTGGTGGTAGGGAGCCACGTATAAATGATTACGGTTATATTCAACTAATCAATGGTAAGCATCCATTACTACCAGGAAATGCGGTACCCCTTCAATTTTCCATCGCGAAAGACTACCGTAGCTTAATTATTACAGGTCCAAACGCTGGTGGGAAAACAGTTGTGTTGAAAACCATTGGCCTCTTAACATTAGCTACGATGTCGGGCTTCCATATTGTAGCGGACGAAGGAACGGAAATGGCTGTATTTGATCATATCTTTGTTGATATTGGCGATAATCAAAGTATAGAGAATGCACTTAGTACGTTTTCTTCTCATATGAAAAATCTTTCCGATATTATGAGAGCTGCTAATAATCATACACTCTTACTGTTTGATGAAATTGGCAGTGGAACAGAGCCAAATGAAGGAGCTGCACTAGCCATTGCGATATTAGAAGAATTTTATCAAATGGGCTGTATAACTGTGGCAACTACACATTATGGTGAAATTAAACGATTTTCTGAAATGCATCCTGATTTTATGAATGCGGCAATGCGCTTCCATGCTGATACATTAGAGCCTTTGTACCAATTACTCATCGGCACCTCTGGAGAAAGCAATGCCTTATGGATTTCTAAAAAAATGAATGTCCGCGAAGGTGTTTTACAAAGAGCAAAGGATTATATAAATAATAAACAATATCAACTGACGATCGTTCAGGACAGTAAAATTCGAAAGCCTAAAGAAGAGAAAAAAAGCTTGGCAGCGGCTTATACATTTGCAAAGGGGGATCGTGTGAAATTATTGGACTATGATGATGTGGGATTGGTATATGAAGAAATGAATCCGTACAATAATGTCAGCGTATTCTATCAGGGGCAAATACTAGAGGTGAATGTAAAGCGGCTTGCCCTTGAATTACCTGCAACAGAGTTATACCCTGAAGGCTATGATTTAGAGACATTATTTGTAGACTATCAGGATCGGAAGCTTCAGCACGATATCGAACGTGGGTCGAAAAAAGCGTTACGCAAGATCCATAAACAAATAAAGAGTGATCGTCAGCAATAAAAACAAGGGATTGCACAGCCTCGTGCAATCCCTTTACTAATTAAGTTATGGAATCAATCTGTGCCGTAATCGTTCGATAGACTTCCTCAATTTTTCGTTTATAGGGCAAATCCACTAAATCCAGTGAATCTGTATAGGCCATTTTTGCAATTTCATAGGCTGTTGTTAGCTCACCAAAATGTGCATAGCAAAGGGCTTTATAGGAAAAGCATTCATTTAAGCTTAAAATATCATATGGATGATTAATATAGATCGGTCTGTGTTTATACTGTTCGAATGCAGCCTTCGCCTCCTCATATTGTCCTAGTAAATATAAGGATTTTCCTTTTTCAGCATAGTAAAAGTTTGGATCTAGCTTGTCTAAATAATCATCGTGTCTAAGCTGATAAAAACGTTCTATTTCCATCAGAGCCTGCTCATAATTATTGCTGTAATTATTACAATAATGTGCCTTCAATACAAAAATAAAAGCATCAACCTCAACACGTTCAGCAAATGCCTGATATTGCTCCAGTTTCATAAACATATGATTGGTTTGTTCAAAATCACGATCAATCATGGCACAATAGGCACCAATTCTGTACATATTATCAATCTGATAGAACAATTGGTTTTTATGAGCATTGGCAATCGTCTCTTGAATTAATTTTTTCCCTTCCTCATGCTCACCAATTGCAAGTTGGAAAATACTTGTATAATAAGTCATTAATAAGGCATCACGAGAATCGAGCTGATAGTCCTCTTGTTCGATAATTTCCTTTGCCTGTAAGATACGATCGTACGCCAATGTATATTGACGTTTTGCTGCTAAAATAGCCATCTCGAGGATAAAGGTTTTGAACCAATGGCTGAGTAAATTAATTTCCTTAAAAATAGTGCGGGCTTGCTGAAGCGGGACTTCCCATGTTGTTAATCCAGCTTCATACTGGGCATCTGCGTAAATATACAATAAACGGCCAGCTTCATAACTTTGAGGCAGGCCCTCCACAGACGGCTTAATTAAATCGACAATTTCTTGATGATGATGAGCATCACCACGTTTTACTTCTGCAAATAAACTTTCCACCTGCTCTAATAGCTGGCGTATGGAGGATGGGGTTACTTCTTCCAGTAATTCACTAGCTTTTACACCTAAACGTTCAGCAATATAGTCAAGGCTTTCCATAGAAGGCTTAGCCTTATCATTTTCTATTTGGCTTAACATTCCTTTAGTTAGACGATCACCGGCAAGTGCCTCTAATGTTAATTTTTGTTCTTTCCTTAATTTGCGAATTCGTGTGCCTAAAGAGTCCACTGCCTCGCCTCCTTTTGTTTAATTATATTAAACTTTCGCTTGCATGAAAAGAGGGAGCTGTGGTATATTTTGTTTAACATAATTAAACTTTTTAATTTAGTTAAATAATGGAGGGATTTAGATGAATGAAGCGGAAAAATTAAAAAAGGCGACCTATCACTTATGGACGTTCACGGCGAGTAAAATGATTGCCATGTTGGGTGCAAACGTCATGGCATTCGGTATTAGCTTGTATATTTTAGCGATGACTGGGTCGGCAATGAGCTTCGCTACCAATATGATTTGTTCAGTATTACCCCGCGCACTTGTGGCACCCTTAGCAGGCTATGTCGCAGATAATTTTTCAAAAAAACGCACAATATTAATAGCACAGGCAGGAACCATTTTGACAGTAGGGGGATTACTGCTTTATACAGAAACAGTAGGAATGTCCGTTTATGCTATATACATAGCTACTGTTTTTAATACTATTTGCTCAGCCTTTTCTGGTGTAACGTTTTCATCAGCAATTGCCACACTTGTCAATCCAGAGAGATTACAACGTGCGATGTCATTTAACCAAATGTCAATGTCCGTAGCTGCAATTGGAGGACCAGTCATTGGTGGTATGATGTATGGATTTTTTAATATGGATGTATTTTTAATGGTGAATATGGTGGCCTATGCGATTGCCTTTTGTTTAGAGGCAACAATGGATTTTAACCTTTATAGTACAAGAGGGGAAGATACGAAAAAAGAAAAGATGTGGGAAGGGCTGAAAAGTGGTTTTCATTATATCAAGCAACGTAACGTCATTAAGACCATTATGTGGGTAGCATTGTGGATCAACCTATTCTTTTCTGCCATCGCTGTTGGAGGAACGTACATCATTATTGAATTGCTAAAAGTAGAATCCACACACTTTGGCTTTATTGAAGCGTCTGGTGCATTAGGTATGCTCTTAGCATCCCTTTATTTCGCAACAAGATCTGAAGTAAAGGTCCCTTTACGCTTTTCGAAAATCAGCTTATTACTATTGGCGGGAAGTGTTGGCTTAGCAGTCATCCCTTTAGTTACTGATTTTACCTATATAGCTATTGTGATCTTCTATCTCATCATTTACTTTATTTTCGCAATTTTCGAAATGGGGATTAATATGCCCATCGGGGTGTATATGCAAAAAATCATTGCGGAAGAGTACCGTGGGCGTGTTTTTGGGCTAATGGAGACGATGGCGATGTCCATGATGCCGATTGGTATGGTAGTCTATGGCATGTTATATGATACATTACCAGCAACTATTATTTTACCAGTAACGAGTGTCATTATTATTATCATTTCACTTGTGATGCTGCGCTCATCTATTTTAAAAGAGGCACATCCAGAGTATTATGAAAAAGCAGCTCTCCCAGAAGGTGTTGCGAACACAACAACTTAAAATAACGAGGCTGGGACAGAACTCGATTATATTGAAAAACAATAAAAATGGATATTAGCTTTTTCACTTTAAGAAGTTAAATATGCCTTCCTAAATCAAAAAAATGTTAGACTAATTATATCTTGGTCTAACATTTTTTCTTTTAATAGGCTAATTTGATTACTACGGCTAGSTAGTATGAAAGATAAGGAAAAGCATCTTTTGCAGAATGGTTGATTGGAGTGGAGCCAGCGTCACTCCTAGGGGATTGAGCGTCACAGAGGAGACCCTGGAGCGAACGGAAGTGAGTGAAGCGGCTCATCGGACGCCCCCTGGAAAGGACGCTGGCGGAACGGAAATCAACCCCTCACCTTGCAAAGTTGCTTTTTCTGCAGTTGACATCATCTTTTTCAACAACAAGAACAGGCATGCGGTGAAATGCCTTTACTGATCATCAATAACAATATAGGTTGCTTGAATAGGGCCATGGACACCAACGATAAGAATCATTTCGATATCGGCTGAGTTACTTGGTCCCGTAACAAAGTTGATACAGGAAGCAATTTTTTCACCCTGACGGATTTTTTCACTAATCCAACGAGCTGCCTGTGTCATACGAGGCACAATTGTACTTTTAGGAATGATAATGATCGACTTTTCAGGTAAAAAGCTAATGCTTCTCCCTCTATCTTTGCTACTAAAAAGCACGGCAGTTCCCGATTCTGCTAACGTCATTTCACTAATTGTCACGCCAATATTTGCTTTTTCAGCTTGACGGATATTTTCCTCAGGTTGCTGTGAATCCCATTCATAAAGCTGAATATTGGCTTGTGGCCATTGTTCGTTCATAAGTGCGGATAACCCGTAGTCCTGGAACCGTTTATCCTTCCATGTAATAACAGACTGACCTCCATACTTGTCAACAACGTCCTGTAAATCCTCTGGMAGTGTGGCAGTATTAGAAATGACAATATTGGTATGGATGTTGGCACACTGCTTAATTAATATTTCCACCAATTCATCCTTTGTCGCATCTTTGAGCACACGATCTTGTGGCTGATACTGCCAAGTTGGTCGTGGTAGTTTTGTCTTAGGCGAACGTCCGAGCTGCTTCGCAATATTTGCTAAAAAGGTTTCTCGACGCTGAATCATACCAGTCATTATTGCCCGCCTCCTTTTGGACGATGCTTCATCCAGTCTCTAAAGCTGTCTTTACTTGGTGCAGGGAAATCCCTTGCCTCAGTCCATGCTTTTAATGGGCCTGGACCATTAGAAATAGTCTTGTTTTTGATAAATGGAGACATGGCAGGTGCAGCCATTTTTGTCGCCATTTTATAAAGGGTAGGGGAGGAAGCCCCTAGACCAAATGCCTTCATTAAAAGCTTTTCAGAGATAGGTGCCTTGCCCTCATTTTCAACAATGACCTGACGATGGCGATGAATGAGCTGATGTAATGGAATTTTAACAGGGCAAGCATCTGTACAAGCACCGCACAATGTAGAAGCATAGGGCAGTTCTTTAAAATCATCGTAGCCTCCTAAAAGTGGAGAGAGCACAACACCTACAGGTCCAGAGTAGATAGAGCCATACGTATGCCCACCAACATGACGATAGACAGGGCAAGCATTAACACAGGCAGCACAGCGAATGCATTGTAAAATAGGCTGGAATTCACTACCTAAAATAGCCGAGCGTCCATTATCAACAATAACTAAATGAAATTCCTCTGGTCCATCCGTATCCTCTTCGTCCTTTACGCCTGTTAATGTTGTAATATAGCTCGTTAGCTTTTGACCGACAGCACTTCTTGTTAATAAACTAACAAGGACCTCCATTTCTTCAAATGTAGGAACTATTCTTTCCATTCCCATAACTGTGATTTGTGTTTTTGGTAGCGCTGTTACTAAATCAGCATTGCCCTCATTCGTAACGAGTGTAATCGATCCACTTTCAGCAATAGCAAAATTACAGCCTGTAATACCAATATCGGCTGTTAAATATTCCTGTCTTAATTTTTCACGTACATAAAGGGCAAGTTCCTCTGGCTTTTCTGTTTGGCTGTAGCCTTGTTTTTCCTTAAAAACATCTCGAATTTGCTCCTTATTTTTATGCAAGGCTGGCGCCACAATATGCGAAGGGGGCTCGTGATCTGCCACCTGCAAAATATATTCACCTAGGTCTGTCTCAATCACTTCACAACCAAGCGCTTCTAAAGCCGTATTTAAGTTAATTTCTTCTGTCACCATTGATTTGGATTTCACAATTTTTGCCGCATTTTTCTTTTTAGCAATGCTTTGAATATAGTCGGTTGCTTCCTGTGCAGTTTGCGCAAAGAACACATGCCCACCTCGTTTGGCAACATTTTCACTTAATTGATAAAGATAATAATCAAGATTTGCTAAAACATGCTTGCGAATTTCCTCTCCATGAGAACGCCATTCTTCCCAATGTCCTAATTCCTCTGCTTGTTGAAGGCGACGTGTTTGAAAACGTTCTTGGGCACTCGAAACCGCACGACGCATAAACTGATTATCTAGCTCTTTCGTGACACGTTGTTGAAACCGTTCATCACTTGTTTTCATGGCCATGTTTATTTCCCCCTTTTATCGGCAATTTAACACTTCTGCAATATGCATCACTTTAATTGGCTTACCCTGACGTTGAATGCGGCCACCGATATTCAATAAGCAGCCTGCGTCAGCTCCTATCAAAATGTCAGCGCCTGTTTCTTCCACATTCAGTACTTTTTCATTGACCATTTCTCCAGAAATATTGCCCATTTTAACAGAAAATGTACCACCAAATCCGCAGCATCGATCCTTACCAGGGAGATCCACATAATGCAAGCCCTTGACGTTCTTTAATAATCGGAAGGGTGCCTCTGTTACACCAAGTAATCTTGTCATATGGCATGACGTATGATAAGTAGCTTTACCTTCTAGATACGCTCCTACATCTTCTATCTTTAATACGTTGACAATAAACTCTGTGAATTCATAGGTTTTACCTGCTAATGCTTGCGCTTTTGGCTCCCATATGGGGTCTCCTTTAAAAACTTCTGGATATTCCTTCAACATATAAGCGCAGGAACCAGAGGGAGAGACTACATATTCAGCATGCTCAAAGGCTGTGATCATTTTTTTTATCGCATTTTTCGATTCTTCGACATAGCCGCTATTGTAAGCAGGCTGTCCACAGCAAATTTGATCCTCTGGAAAGTCGATGTCACAGCCAAGTCTTTCTAATACTTCAACAACTGCTTTTCCCACATCCCCTTGAAACATATCCACTAAGCAAGTGGCGAATAGTGTGACTTTCATATTTCATCGCTCCTTTTATAAACAACTGGTCATCAGATGACTTTTTGATAATTTAATCTTACAACAAATTTGAAAAAGTGAAAACGTTTTTTTTATGAATTTTCAGAAAAGAAAAACTACCTAGCTTGTACTAGGTAGTTTTTAGTGTGAATTGGATTCTGTTGTTTCGAAATATTGTAATAGCACTTTTTCAACGTTGCTTAAATGAGATGCCATTGCATGTTTGGCTAGCTCTTCGTTTTGCTGTTTAATCGCGAGGAAAATCTGCATATGTTCATCATATAATTGTTCGCTCGTTGTTTTTTGTGAATACAACCAAATTCGCCGTGTCTCTTTCATCGTTTCGATCATTAAACCAGAAATTTGATCTAAAATTGTAGTGAGTAGGGGGTTTTGAGAGGCATTGGAAATAGCTGCATGAAATTGATAATCTGCTTTTTCACCAAGCTCGCCATCACCATGTGCCTGCTTCATATCCTCTAAAATTTGTACCATTGCCTGAATATCCTGATCTGTACGTTGGAGGGCTGCACGTCCTGCTGCTCCCACTTCAATAATTTTGCGCACTTCTAGTAAATGAGCAATATCCTGTTTATTCGTTAACATAGCGGTGGATAAAGGAAAGTCAAGCTGATGGGCTGGCACACTTTTGACAAACGTTCCAGAGCCTTGTTTGATTTCAATCAATCCCATTGCTTTTAACGCAGATAATGCCTCCCGTACAGCGGAACGACTCACTTGTAATTGCTCGGCAAGCTGCTCAACTGAGTCAAGCCGATCACCTGGCTTTAGGACACCAGCTCGTATTTTTTCATGCAAGATTTCGGATACTTCTTCATAGATCTTTTTTGGTCGAATCTTTCTTAATTCCAAGGGCTACACCTCTTTTTTCGCTCATTTGCTATCATCATTATACATGAAAATAAGTCATTTACTCATGGTTTACCATGAACACTTTGTGTAGAGTAGAGGACTGTCGAAATTTAAAGAAATAATAATTAAACATATAATAAGGTCATCAGATGACTGTATTTCCAGATGATTTAAAAGATGAGTATAAAATAAATAGTTTCTTACTATAACATGGGCGTGATAGTGTCTATGAAAAACAGAAGCTTCTTTCAACATTAATGACAAGTAATCGACACTGTCAAGAAAAAGGTAGAAAAATTAGCTATGCTCCTTTTGGAAAAGGGGGAAGATTGGCGGATTTTGTTGACAGAAAATCAACAGGAGCGCATAATGCAGAAGTAGCTTGGTGGGACTTCTCAGAAATCTCATCATTTTGCCATGAAACGTTCACAAACTAGAAGGGCGCTTTTTATTTTGTTTTTTGGTACGATGGATGCAGTAACTGTAAGGAGCGAATAAAAAATATGGGATCTGATATTAACGTATTTTTAGCTTTTGGTGCAGGGTTCTTAAGTTTTATTTCACCATGTACTCTTCCACTATATCCAGCATTTTTATCGTACATAACGGGTATGACATTAGATGAGCTAAAATCAGAAAAAGGTATGCTACAAAAACGTGCCATTTTCCACACACTATTCTTTTTACTAGGCTTTTCCATTATCTTTATCATTATTGGACTAAGTGCTTCATATGCAGCAGAATTCTTCCTAAATTATCAAACATTATTACGACAGGTTGGGGCTATTTTAATCGTCGTATTCGGTTTAATGATTGTGGGATTATTGCAGATAGACTTCTTAATGAAGGATCGAAAGTTCCAATTTAAAAATAGACCATCTGGCTATTTTGGGTCTGTCTTAATTGGTATTGCCTTTGCGGCAGGCTGGACACCATGTACAGGACCAATCCTTGCATCGATTATCATGTTAGCAAGTACAAACCCAGGTGCGGGCTTTAGCTATATGTTTGCGTATTATTTAGGATTCGCCATTCCATTCTTCGTGCTATCTTTCTTCATTTCACGAATGACTTGGATTCGTACACACAGCCAGAAAATTGTAAAAATCGGCGGTTACATCATGATTGCCGTTGGGATTTTATTATTCTTTGATGGCTTAACGTATATTACACGCGTTTTACAGCCTATTTTCGGTGGATTTACAGGGTTTTAATTTGTTAAACTAAAGAGGCATACCGAACTTTAACGTGGAGGGAGATGAACATGTGCCTACAGTTTTAGTAGTAGATGATACGCTATTTATGCGTGTTGCAATCAGTAATATGTTTACAGAATGGGGCTATGAGGTAGTCGGTAAGGCAGTAAATGGTAAGGAAGCTGTGGCGATGTATCGTGAGTTACAACCAGATTTAGTCACAATGGATGTAACGATGCCCGTTATGACAGGTATTGCAGCCGTAAAAAAAATCATCCCAGAATTTCCAGATGCAAAAATCATTATGGTAACAGCATTAGGGCAGCAAAAATTAATCGTAGAAGCGATTGAGAGTGGGGCAAAGGATTTTATTACAAAGCCTTTCGAGCCAGAACGATTAAAGGCTGTTGCTGATCAATTACTTGGACAAAATTGTTAATTAGACATTAGAGGAGGATTTTTTTATGTTAAGCAGCATCCCTTCTCACTATTATGTTATAGGGTCGACCATTATGGCCATTCTTATGGGGAGCTTTGTGATGGTCATACGAATGAGAGCTTCAAAAATGCCGACAAATGAGAAGAAAATTATTATTCCACCAATAGCGATGTCCTCAGGTGCACTGATGTTTTTATTCGAGCAATTCCGTGTACCACCGATGCAAATCTTAGAGGCGGCAGCTGTAGGAATGGTATTCTCGACAATATTAATTGCTACTTCTAAATTTGAAGTAAAGGGTCGAGATATTTATTTAAAACGTTCAAAAGCATTCGCTTTTATATTAATCGGATTGTTAATATTCCGAGTGGTGGCGAAAATGATTTTAAGTAGCTCCATCGATGTCGGTGAATTAGCAGGTATGTTCTGGATATTAGCCTTTGCCATGTTGGTACCTTGGCGTATCGCAATGCTTATCCAGTTTAAACGCGTCAAAAAAACAATTCCAAAACTACACTAGTGCTGAAGCTAGTGTAGTTTTTTTATGCATTTAAGCGCTGGAGGAACTGGATAGCCTCATAAAAGTGGCGGATAAAGCAGCAAAGCGCGGTTAGAAGTCCAAAAAAAGAGGATAAAGCTATCAAAGTGCAGGATAACTTCTTAAAAGTGGCGGATAAAAACTCAAAAGTAGAGGATAGAGCAGCAATGCGCGATTAGAAGTCCAAAAAAAGAGGATAAAGCWASCAAAGKGCAGGATAGCMTCATAAAAGTAGCGGATAGAGCAGCAAAGCGCGGTTAGAAGTCCAACTAAAGAGGAAAAAGCTAGCAAAGTGCAGGATAGCCTCATAAAAGTGGCGGATAGAATCCCAAAAGTAGAGGATAGAGCAGCAAAGCATGGATAGAGGTCCAACTAAAGAGGATAAAGCTAGCAAAGTGCAGGATAGCTTCATAAAAGTGGCGGATAAAAATTCAAAAGTAGAGGATAGAGCAGCAAAGCGCGGTTAGAAGTCCAACTAAAGAGGATAAAGCTAGAAAAGTGCAGGATAGCMTCATAAAAGTGGCGGATAGAATCTCAAAAGTAGAGGATAGAGCAGCAAAGCGCGGTTAGAAGTCCAAAAAAAGAGGATAAAGCTATCAAAGTGCAGGATAACTTCTTAAAAGTGGCGGATAAAAACTCAAAAGTAGAGGATAGAGCAGCAATGCGCGATTAGAAGTCCAAAAAAAGAGGATAAAGCTAGCAAAGTGCAGGATAGCCTCATAAAAGTGGCGGATAGAACCTCAAAAGTAGAGGATAGAGCTAGCAAAGCGCGGTTAGAAGTCCAACTAAAGAGGATAAAGCTAGGAAAGTGCAGGATAGCTTCTTAAAAACACAGGTTAGGACAATAATCCCATAGCTAAGTAAAAACGCTGCACAAAGATTTGTGCAGCGTTTACTCATTCGAATAGATGTTCATAGGGGGAGATGTCAATTTGCATTTGCTCTAATTTTTTGCGTAAAAATTTGTGATCGCGTTTTGGTGTTGCTTGGATATAGCCGCGAATAATGAGGTCATTGTTAATGGCAGCTGCTTTTTCTTCTAATGCGAGCTCGCCAATTTTTCCTGCAATTTTTTCCTTCGCCACTTGTCTAAAAAGCTCAGGGACGGGGCTTACGAGTTCATAGAGTAATTCTTTTTCAGCTTGTCCCCACAAGTGAACAGTTTTATCTAAATAATATTCTTGCCAATCTAAATCAGATTTTCCATCCTGCTTTGGGAGTGCCTTTAAAAATTTGCGGAACATGAARAATCCGCCAATAGCCATCAATGAAATGAGGACGACAACCCAAAATAAAATAAACCATAAAAACCAACCTTGTAACAAATCGTTCACCTCTTTGCCTTCTCTCACTCTATTATAAAAGCTTCCGAAAAAAAATTCATCCTTAATGTCCCTTTTTTAGCAATTCGCCTTTATATAGTGTGCAGAAGGGAGGTGATGCTACATGGCTAATGTTAACTTTGTAAATGCTACACTGCGTCTCAAGTATGTGGATGGCTACGATGAGAACAATGAACCTACGTTCACCACGAAATCGTATCTAAATATTAACAACACACATAGCGCGGACGATTTGTTAGCTGTTGCTTATGCTATTGCTAGTCTTTCATCACAATCACTGGCTGGCATTGCGAAACAGGAAACACACGATTTATCTTAAGGAGGGATCACAGAATGACACAAGTTCTAGAATTACAATTTGCCACAACTGATGGGAAAACGACAACCCTTTCGATTGATGCACCAAAGCCGAATATCACGGTGACTGACATTCAGCAGGCAATGGCAACGATTATGGCTAAAAATGTTTTTACTGGGCAAGGTGGTGCACTGTCAGCCATCAAGGGAGCTCGTATTGTAGATCGTCAAGTCACAGAATTTGAAGTAGTAACAGAATAATTCAACAATGGTCTTTGCTACGAGAAGTGCAAAGACCATTTTTAACGTGAGAGAGGAGGAGAAGGATGGAACAGTGGTTGAACATGATATCCGATATCGGTTTTCCGATTTTAGTGTCATTTTATTTATTGCACCGCGTCGAAGTAAAGCTTGATGCGATTCATGCTGCACTCGTTTCATTAAAATGAAATGGATTTCACAAAGATGTACGAAAGCTGTCACTTAGAAGTTCTTGTCAACGCTTACAACCTACGTTAGGATGGGGATAGTGTAGGTTAGGGAGAGTGTTGACATGAAACGTAAAATAATAGGGCTAGTGCTGCTGTTAGCCTGTGCATCTGTGCTAGGCGCATGTGGAAACTCAAAATTTAAAGCAGATTATAGTCTAGAAATACCCGATTTTGAACATGTTAATCAACGTGGTGAAACGGTTTCGCTTGAAAGCTTAAAAGGTAAGCCTTGGATTGGTATGTATATTTTCACAAACTGTGTGTCCATCTGCCCGCCCATGTCATTAAACATGGCACAAGTCCAAGAAAAGCTTCAGAAAAAAGGAGTAGAGGACTATAACATCGTTGCCTTTTCAGTAGATCCAGATGTTGATCAACCAGATGTGTTAGCGGATTATCTTAGTAAATACAATGTTCCAGATGAATCTAAATGGAACCTTCTTACAGGGTATTCACAGAAATATATCGAACAATTTGCGGTGAAAAATACAAAGATTTTAGTGAAAAACGACCCTAACAGTGACCAAGTCATTCATGGCAATCAATTTTTCTTAGTCGATAAAGATGGTGTCCTCGTCAAAATGTATAATGGTTATGCTGAAAACATTGAAGATGTACCGATTGATACGATAGCTTCTGATATCGAAACATATATTGATGAAAATTTATAAAGTAACAGTAAACCGTCTCAAATGCTTGAGGCGGTTTTTTTATGTATTTTTCTATCTGGAAAAATAATCTTTTTCTGGTTGTGAGTCGTTTATAGTGTAGAAGGAGGATGATGGTGTGTCTGATCATGAAAAATTCGAGCAGTTAATGGCTATACATACGGAGCAATTGTTTCGAATTGCTTATTACTATACAAAGGATTTACAAATAGCCGAGGATATTGTACAGGATGTGTTTATTAAGTTCTATCATCAAAAACAATATGAGGAACGAGGAGAGATGAAGGCATACTTAGCTCGCATGACAATCAATAAATGCAAAGATTATTTAAAAAGCTGGGCATACAGAAAAATAACATTTCAGCATAAATTTTTTACCAAACAAAAATCAACATTGCCGGACACACTGATTCGTCAAGATGAACAAGCGCTGTTAGATGATGCCATTTTAAGCTTACCTCTCAAACCACGAGAAGCAATTGTCTATTTTTACTTGGAGGAGATGACGATTAAAGAGATTGCGGAGCTACTTGCGATTCCTGAAGGTACTGTGAAATCACGTTTAAAGAAAGGAAAGGAGCTATTAAAAATAGAGTTACAACATATTGAATGGGAGGTGCTTTTCCATGGATAAGCATACAATGCAGGTACTACAAGATGTTTCAGCACACAAGGGAGCCATTATTCATAAGGTTCGACAACAAATTCAGCAAGAGCCTGTTATGCCCAAGCCAAGATGGACATATCGTGCCGTTACGATAATGATTACCTGCTCTATTTTATTATTCATTGCCTGGCAAGCTGCAAAACCGATGGGCGAGTTGGCTACACAGGATGAAGGAGAAACACCTACATTCACGGATTTATTTCAAACAGAAGTGGAGGGAAAAGCCACAGCATACAGTAATTTTCTTCCACTTGCTAATTATTTAAGTCAGGCAAAACATATCCAATATTATGCACCACTTCAAGGTTTAGAGGCGATGCAATCAGTAGCAACATCACTGGAGGATGTCGTTCATCTCACTGATCCTGAAAATTTACCATTTCAACCAAATATACATGAGGTCTATGCAATTTCAGCAAAAATGGAGGATGGTAGCCAACAAACGCAATTTCAATTTAGCTATAAAGAAAAATCCTCTACTGGGGTGGATTTACAATTTATTAATTTTACCGTGACAAATGTAAAGTATAATCCTTTAGCGAGCTATGTGAAGTCTAAAAATATGGAAGAAACTTTAGGGATGAAAGTTTCGAATATAGGCTTAAATTTTATGAATCCCCTGTTTTATCGGGAGATGTCACCAGAACGAGGTTATGTATATACTTATTATAATTATGATGAGACGGATAAGCGAATCTTTCAAATGACTACTAGAGCCAATGAGTTTTATTCTTACTATAACGGCTATGTCTATCATATCGGGTATCAACTTGATGGAGAACCACAGGAGGTTCAAGAAAAAATGGCAATCCTTGCAAGAGATTTTATTCTTGGCGAATAAGTCATGAGACATTTCAATTGAGCTATAATAGAATGATAGAAAAGAGGGGATGGAGGTTCGACTATGACAATTGCACAAACCTATTTACAAGTTGTTCAGAAAAGATTTCAAAGTGTGAAAGAGCTAGGGGATAAAACACTTGCCCAAATGGAAGAGGCACAATTGCACTGGGCATACAATGAAGAATCCAATAGTATTGCAGTGATTGTAAAGCATATAAGTGGAAATATGGTTTCCCGCTGGACAGATTTTTTAACGACAGATGGAGAAAAGCCAACGAGAAATCGAGATGATGAGTTTGAGGATAGTCTTCACACCAAAGAAGCAATCATCTCAGCTTGGGACAAGGGGTGGCAAGTGTTTTTAGAGGCCTTGGCGAGTTTAACAGAATCCGATTTACAGGGACATGTCACGATTAGAGGGGAGCGGCTAGCAGTCATTGATGCTATTGRAAGACAAATGGCACACTATGCACAGCACGTCGGTCAAATCATTTATATCGCCAAATTGGTAAAGGGCTCTGATTGGCAAACACTCAGTATTCCTAAAGGACAGTCACAAGCTTTTACTGAAGCCATGCTAGATAAACATCAACGCTAAAGAAGAAAGATCGTAGTCAAGTAGTAGGTGCTACGATCTTTTTTCTGCTAAATAGAGCTTGTATAAGGCTGTTTCTAGGTCGGTCGCTTGAGCGAGTTCAAATGCCTCCTGCTGACTTCTATGATTTGTGATTATCTCATAGAAAAAGTGAATTAGAAACATGAGATTAGCATTACCCTCAATATAATCATCAGGAGCTAGGTAGGAATGACAGCCACTCTCTAAAAAGGCTGTCGCTAGCTGCTGCCAGCCTAATGTACAGCCTGCCGCAATGACCTTGACACCCTGTAGCTGACAATAGGTTAAGACATCTTGAGGGTCAAAATAGATACTCCTTGGTTCATTTTCTTCATATACCTCTTCTCCTAGCTCAGGCAGACAAAATCGCCCCTCATCGCCGTGAAAGTTTAATAGCAAATAATCCATTTTGTGAGGAAGATCATTTCCAGATAAAATATCAATTAAATCATTTGGTCTGCCAATTAAATCGAGTGTCACTCCTGCACCAAAAGATTCCAGTGCTGCTCGAATGGCCATGGATTCAAAATCACAGTCAGGACCAACTACTAAATGTACGTATAATTCTGGTCTACTCATACATCATCACCTCTATTTAAGTATAGCTGAAACTTATTAGAGTAGTAAATCGTATATGACAATAATTACTATAAATGTAAAGTGGTAAAGGAGGTGATAAAGTGTACAAGAGTGGTTATATTCATACACTTATTCTGGGCATTGTTCTAAGTATAAGCACACTACTACTCTTCATTTACAATGAAAGGCAGCGGGAGGAGCTAGTGCCGCTGCATACTCCCATTCAATCAATTAAAGAGGCTTGGTATTTGTCTGGAAGTAATGGCAAAGAGCAATATTTATATCCATTAAAGCAAGTATTCTACGTCGACCGCTATGAGGTGAAAGATACAGATCGCCTTCAGCAAGTTTTACAAACTAAAAAGGACCTTAGCAGTCGACCAGCAGACCATGAAGCAGTAAGTGATTTATACATACACTTCCATAATGGCAAGGAAACGGCCTTGAAAGTAATAGTCGAGGATGAACGATTCTTCCTAATGGATCAAAAAACAGGATTGTATTATGTACTGCAAGCACAAGAAGCTGAGGATTATTTTCATTTGTTAAATGAGAAAAGCAAAATGTCGTGGCTATTATTTATTGTTTATACAATTTTATTTTTTGGTCTTGTCTATATGCTTGTAAAGAAACTAATAGCCGCTAAATCCACAGAGAAAGAAAGCATTCCCTCCGATACGAGGGAAAAAAGATCACTAGCAGATTCTATTTATCCAGCCATCCTGCCCTTGGTCATCACATTCTCTATGCAGATTTATGGGGCTCAACATAGCTTACTATTACTGAGTGCGATGATGCTAACTTCAGGCATTCGAGAGTTTTTAGAAAAAAGAGGTCATTTTCTGAAAATGCTCCTACTTCTTCCGCTCTTTTGGTGTTATCTCTATGGTTTCCAAATGATTACTTCCTATTTCAACTAGTAAAATAGTGGATATTATTGTCAATAGATTAGATGCGAAATTCTCATTATTGTTAAATTTTAGCGATAGTTTAGGAGGAGGAGCATAGATTTTATAGGCTAATAGGTTTAGGTAGGCTATACTCAAGTGGATTATAGAAGAATAGAGGGAATCATATGAGACTAACTGTGGAACGGAAATTGCAATTTGCTTTTGGTATTGTCCTCATCTTTTTACTGCTTATATCAGGGATTGCTATGTACTACTTGAATAATAATAATCAGACATTAGCAGAAATCGAAGACAATACGGAATTAATCCATTTATATCAAGATATCTCGTTCCAAACCGTACGAGCGAATGCGGCTATTCGTGGGTATATGTTATATGGCAAGGAAGAAATGCTCAACAATCATCATGAAATCCGAAATACCTTACATACGTCGATTAATCGACTTCAAGAAGTAGGCGATAGTAATCAAGATTTTGATCAATTTTTATCGCAGCTTGACGACTGGGAAAAGGCTATAGATGGGCAGATTGTGCCTCTTTATCAGCGAGGGGATCATCAGCAAGCACAACAAATGGCTTTACCGATTTTAGGTGAGGGCTCTCAGAAATTGGTTGTCTTTGGAAAAACGATGGCAACAGCTCAGCAAGAAGATATGCAGGCTCATATTGAGGCTACCAAGCAAAAAGGAGAAAGAAGTGGCCTGGAAATTATGATTCTAGTGGCTATTTCTCTACTTATAAGCATTATCATTGCAACACTATTTGGTAGACGAATCGCAAAAAATATTCAACAAACAGTAGTTGAAATGGATAAGTTTTCGGAAGGGAATTTGCATACGCATTTACAATTTAAAACCAAGGATGAGTTTGCGCACTTAGCCGATTCCTTCAATAGTATGTCAGAAAAGCTTCGACTGATGATGAAACAAGTCGGAAACTCCTCTGAGCAAGTTGCCGCAACATCCGAACAGCTAACAGCAAGTAGCATGGAGGTTACACAGGCGACAGAGGTGGTAACAGAATCTATTCATGATATTGCACAAGGTATTGATCAGCAGGATACATTAACAAGTGATGTACGAAATTTATCTGCCCATATTTTGAAGAAAATGAATGATATTTCTACAAGCATACAAAGCGTGAATCAAGCAACAGTCAACACGAAAAATATGGCACAAACAGGTCGTTCTTCGGTACATGATGTTACAGCGCAAATGAATGAAATTTCTACTAACACAAGTGAGCTAAATACACGTGTGCAAGATTTAGATGACAATACAGCGGCGATTGTATCAGCAGTAAATGTCATTAAGAGTATAGCGACACAGACCAATTTACTAGCAATCAATGCCTCTATTGAAGCCGCAAGGAGCGGGGAGCATGGGAAAGGCTTTGCGGTAGTGGCAGAGGAAGTCCGCAAGCTAGCAGATGAGTCAAATCTTGCTGCAGTCGATATTGAAAAAGTAGTGGCCCAAATTACAGATAGCACGAGGATTATCGAGGAAGATATGGTTAATAGTAATGATTCTGTCCATGTAGGTCGTGAAAAGGTTAATGTGGCAAGGGATAACTTTATACAAATTGATGATGCCATTAATGATGTACAAGCACAGACCGAGCTAGTAACGGCAGCCATTCAAGCAATTCATCAAGATATTGAAAAGTTAGTGCAGGAAATGGACTATATGAGTGAAGTGTCGATAAAATCAAGCCATCATGTGCAAAGTGTTGCAGCCTCTTCAGAGGAACAAAATGCAGCTATGGAGGAGGTAGCAGCAGCCTCTACCCATCTAGCAAAGATGGCAATAGACCTGCAAGAATCCATTCAATCGTTTAAATACTAAACTCAATTGACCCCTGTCTAGTTACAGGGGTTTTATTTGTCGGTAAAGCCTGAATAATATGAAAATCGTAAAAATGTTAGAAAAAATTTTTTTCGTCCGATAAAAGCTTTGGGAGAAATGTTAAGCAGATAAAGAGAGGGAGAGGTTTAGAAAAAATCAAAAGGAGATTGATATATGAAGAAACTATTTAGCAGTTTTAAGGGCAAGCTTTATACGCTATTCGCGCTAGTATTACTGATCCCTGTCATATCTGTTGGGAGTTTGTCTTATTTATCTGCAAAAGACTCGATTGAAGAAGAAATTTTATTTAGTGCCAATGAAAGTGTAGGCATTTTAAATAAGCTCATTGACAAAACGATTAGTGAGAAAATGAGTGACATCAATGTATTTAGTAGTGAAATAGATGCGCGTCAATATGAAGAAGCACAAGCTTCGATTGTGGCTAAATTTCAGCAATATACAAAGCTTAATGCAGATGTATTGAGTGTTTATATTGGCATGAATGACGGTCGATTTACACAGGAGCCAAAATTGAATGGTGCAGACTATAATCCATTAGATCGAGATTGGTATAAAGAGGCCACAGCTTTAAAAGGTGAAACCTTAATCACCAACCCTTACAAGGATGCGGGGACGGGTGATATGGTGGTAACAGTTGCTAAGCAGACGAAGGATCATGCTGGAGTTGTGGCAATCGATATTAAATTAACCGATCTTCAAAAAATTGCTGATTCAATTCGAATCGGAAAAAATGGGTATCCTTCAATTTTTGGAGAAGACAAGATGGTCATTTCACATCCTACACTTGAAGCGGGAGGGGAGCTGAAAGAAAGTTTCCTTGATAAAATGTACGAAAGTCCATCAGGTACGTATGAATATGTCTTTAATGGTGATGATCGTCTATTATTCTATACGACAANTGAACTGACAWATTGGAMAATRACAGGAACGATTTTTGCTGAAGAAATTGATGAGTCTGCTTCCTCGATTTTATACCATACGATTCTAGTCCTCATAGCAGCAATTATCATCAGTTCCATCATTTTTTATTTTGTAATGAGGGCTGTCATTAAACCAATTAAAGCCTTAAAGGATAGTGCGGTTACGATCAGCAAAGGGGATCTCACGGAAATGGTAACGATTACGTCAAAAGATGAGATTGGCCAATTAGGACAAGCCTTTAATGATATGCAAGAAAGCTTACGGACACTAATACAAAAAATTGAACAAAATGCAGAGGAGGTTGCTTCTTCAGCAGAAGAGCTAACTGCCAATGCCAATCAGACAAGCATTGCAACAGAAAAAGTGGCGATTTCCATTCAGGATGTTGCAACAAGTGCTGATTCTCAAACGATTAGTGCCAATAAAAATGCAGCTTCTTTACACGAGCTTTCTACTGCCATTCTGCATATTGCTGAAATCTCCTCCGCTGTGACGGACCTTTCACAGCATGCGACATTACAGGCGGATGAAGGCGGACAAGCTGTTCAAAATACAAAGAATCAAATGCAATCCATTCATTTATCCGTAGCAGACTCCAATGCGAAAATCCAGACATTGCATGAACGCTCTCAGCAAATTACATCCATTTTAGATGTGATTACAAGCATTGCAGATCAAACAAATTTACTAGCTTTAAATGCAGCTATCGAAGCAGCGAGAGCAGGAGAGCATGGGAAAGGCTTTGCAGTCGTAGCAGACGAAGTGCGTAAGCTTGCAGAGCAATCACAGGAATCAGCTAAACAAATATTTGAGCTTATCCGAGGGATTCAGCAAGAAACGGAGCAATCTGTCAGTATTATGGCGAAGGTTACAGAGGATGTGCAAAGTGGATTGCATATTTCCGATGAAGCCATTGCAAAATTCCAAGTCATTATGACAAGTATGAATGAGATTACCCCTAAAATGGAGGAGGTCTCCTCAGCCTCTGAACAGATGTCTGCAGGTGTTCAAGAGGTAGCGGCAGTAACAGAAGATTTGGCATTCTCCGCGAAAGGCAATGCAGCGGCGTCTGAGGATGTAGCGGCATCAACAGAGGAGCAATTAGCCTCAATGGAGGAAATCAATGCCTCTGCGCAAGCACTCGCACATATGGCGGATGAATTAAAGCTACTGATTAGTCAGTTTAAATATTAAAGCACAACGCCACTCCAAAATTTTGGGGTGGCGTTAAGTGTTGATTACTAGTAGAGCAAAGTAACCGTTTTTTATAAAATTACCATTTATTTAAATATCGAAAAAACGCCAYTCTAATTTTAGAAGTNGCRTTCAGTATTTTATCGATCTTCTTCTTCCCAACAGTCTGTATTTTTTAAGGTTGGGATTGATTTTGCATAGAAGACAGGATTTTTTCCTGCTCTACGTTGCTCAGTAAAGTCGTCTAGCACAAGGAAGGCAATTTTACCGAGCATCATAATGATGGCGATATTGATAAGTGCCATCAGCCCCATAAAGAGGTCAGCGAGATTCCATACAAGCTGTACCTGTGCGATGGAGCCGAACATGACCATAACTAACACTAAAATTCGATAGCAAAACATCCAAGCTTTATGGGCATCCATAAATTCAATATTGGATTCACCATAATAATAATTACCAATAATCGAACTAAAAGCGAAGAAAATGATGGAGATGGCAATAAAATAAGGAGCCCAATCACCAACATGAACAGCTAAAGAATTTTGCGTMAAAATAATACCATCACTCTCACCTTTATCATATAAGCCCGCTAAAATAATGATAAAGGCAGTGGCTGTACAAATCATAATCGTATCAAAAAAGACACCTAAGCTTTGTACAAGTCCTTGCTTAGCAGGATGCGAAGTATTAGCAGTCGCAGCAGCATTCGGTACACTTCCCATCCCTGCTTCATTGGAAAATAAACCGCGACGTACGCCCTGCATGATTGCTGCCCCAATTGCGCCACCAGCAGCTTCCTGTAGGCCAAATGCATGAGTGAAAATTAATGAAAAAACATGTGGGATTTCCGATAAATTAGTCACCACTACAAAAAGAGCTACAAGTAAATAGAAGATGGCCATAACTGGAACAAGAACTTGTGTCACCTTTACAATTCGATGGACACCACCAAAAATAATTAATCCAGTTAAAATGACAAGTATAGCCCCGATTATCTTTGGATTTACATCGAAGGCTTCGCCGACTGAAGTGGCAATTGTGTTGGATTGCACAGCATTAAAAATAAAGCCAAAGCTTAATGTTAATAGAATACTAAAAATAATGCCAAGCTTTCGCTGACCTAATGCTTTCTCCATATAGTAGGCGGGCCCACCACGGAATGTATCGCCATCCTTCACTTTATAGACCTGTGCTAAGGTACTTTCAATGAAGGCAGTGGCCATCCCTAAAATCGCGATTATCCACATCCAAAATACTGCACCAGGACCGCCTACACCAATGGCTAAGGCTACCCCTGTAATATTTCCTGTGCCGACACGTGAAGCAGCACTAATGGTAAAGGCTTGGAACGGAGAAACCCCCGAATCGCCCTCTCTTTTTTCTACAATTAAACGAAACATTTCTGGAAAAAGACGAATTTGTACAAACTTCGTACCGAATGAAAAATATAGTCCTGCTGCTAAAAGTAAGATAATGAGGATATATGTCCATAAAATATTATTTCCACTGTCAACTATTGTTGAGATCCATTCCATAAGTTGTCCTCCTTTCACAATACGCTTTAGTCTACACTGTTTTTTTATTAAAAATCAACTTTTCTAAAATAATGAATTATACTAAAATTTTGATATTTATAATTTATTAATTGAGAAAACTCATTTTATCTACTATTTTCCAATCCTTATATATTATTTTTGGAAAATTCCCTTATTTTTGTGTGAGGGAGGCGTATAATAATAGAAAAAGGAGTGATGTAGACATGAAAACAATCGGCTTAATCGGTGGGATGAGCTGGGAGTCATCTGCTGAATATTACAGACTTATCAATGAACAGGTTAAACATAGGCTAGGGGGCCTACACTCTGCGAAATGTATTTTGTTTAGTGTAGATTTCCAGCAAATTGAGCATTTTCAAGCTAGCGGGGAGTGGGACAAAGCAGGTGAGGTTCTAGCTCAAGCTGCACAAGCACTTGAGCGGGCAGGCGCAGACCTAGTCATCATTTGTACCAATACAATGCATAAGGTCATTGATGTTATCGAGTCTGCTATAACCATCCCTATTTTACATATTGCGGATGCCACAGCTAAGCAAATCAAAGAAGCGGGGTTACAGAAAATAGCGCTTCTTGGCACAAAGTACACAATGGAGCAAGCGTTTTATAAGGCAAGGGTAGAAAGCTTTGCCATAGAGGTGATTGTGCCTGACAGCAACGACCGAATGGAAGTAAACCGAATTATTTACGATGAATTGTGTCTTGGTACCATTGTACCAGCATCTAAAACGTACTATAGCCAAGTGATCGAGGAGCTTGTACATGCGGGGGCGCAAGGGGTAATTTTGGGCTGTACGGAAATAGGCTTACTGATTCAGCAGGAGGATGTCAGCATTCCCGTGTTTGATACAACGGCTATCCATGCACAGGCTGCTGTGTTAATGGCGATTCAGGAGGATGCATAATATGCAGGGAAAAGTAAGACAATTGGGTATTGAAATTGGTGTGTTACCAGTTGGTCAGAAAAACTGCATCACCGATGTAGAAGGAGTTCAAGTGGGGCATGTGACATTGGATGAGCCATTAGATCAGAATGGGGCCTATGCGTGTACAGGCGTTACAGCTATTTTACCGCATGGAGGCAATGTATTTCAGCAAAAGGTAACAGCGGCAAGCTATGTACTAAATGGCTTTGGGAAAACAACGGGACTTGTGCAAGTGAATGAACTAGGTGTACTGGAATCGCCCATTATGTTAACCAATACTTTTGGCGTACCCGCTGTGACACAAGGTACATTAAGCTATATGCTTGATAGGAATGAAGACATTGGACTGACAACAGGAACCATTAATCTCGTTGTGGGCGAGTGTAATGATAGTTATCTTAATTCGATTCGAGCTTGTCCAGTGACACCTGCGCATGCCATAGAAGCCATTCGTCAAGCCTCTACAAAGACGGCACAGGAAGGCGCTGTTGGTGCAGGAAAAGGGATGATGTGTTTCGGCTACAAAGGAGGAATTGGTTCTTCCTCTCGCATCGTCAAAGTAGAATCAAATGAAGTGAACTATACAGTAGGCTGCCTAGTTCTTAGTAACTTTGGACAAGACAGGGAGTTTTTAGCCGAGCATTACAAAGTCTCAACTATGCAAAACCAATCTACTCTATCACCAACAGATGGCTCCATTATCATTGTCCTTGCGACAGATGCCCCGCTAAGTAATCGACAATTAACACGTGTCATTAAACGCTGTGGTATCGGTTTGGGACGGACAGGCAGTCATTTTTCACATGGTAGTGGCGATATTGTGATTGGCTTCACGACSGCACATTGTATTCCTCATACCGCTGATCAGCTTATTGAGACTAGAACTCAGCTTCGTGAGGATCATCCCATCATGAATCAACTGTTTACAGCCGCAGCGGAAGCGACAGAGGAAGCGATACTAAATTCATTATCCCAGGCACAGACAACAACTGGCCGCAATGGACATACTGTACAAGCTTACTCCTTTCAACAGGCATAAAAGAAAAGGCTATTGAAACAGCAATTGTGTTTCAATGGCTTTTTTTAGGCCACCAAACAGTTTTCGTTAATTTTTTAGCATGAGCGAGCTATAAGATGAATAAAATCCTTAATTAGAGGATATAAGTGGTTTTTCGACCCGTCAATTGCTGGAATATGTATCATTGTAAGAATATATCCATTATTTTGTAATTATTCTTTTTTTATCTAGTCAATGGTAGAGAGATATGATAACATTCAACTTAAAAAACTGAATTATCTAACTATTTAAAGGAGGGTTCTGTTATTATGAACCTTTTTCAACCGATAGCACCCTCTCTAAATGGAAGCCCCTCGCCATCACCAGTTGTCTGTGAAAACAATGAGCCGCTTATCCAGCTTACAGGTGCTCATCCTAGGATATTTATGGAACCCATCTACTATCAGCAACAGATTTCTAATAGTTTACGAGTTATTCATGTAAGAGAAGGAGTCTATGAGCGTTTGCAACAGGTGTTAACATTATTACCTCAAGAGTATTGCTTATTACTTTATGATGGCTATCGTCCATTTCAAGTACAGCAGCATTTGTTTAGCCATTTTTCTCAGCAATTAGCAAAAAGGATGCCGCAGTTAACATCACAAGAGATTGTGCAGGCGACCAAAAAATATGTAGCATTTCCAAGTAAAGATGCAGCCCATTTAGCCCCCCATTTAACAGGGGGTGCCATCGATGTAACACTGGCTGATGTTCATGGTAAAGCCCTCGATCTTGGGACAGCGTTTGATGAAATGAATGAAAAATCCGCGACCCGTTATTTTGAACAACATACGCATGAAAATCCGCTTGCCTGTCAGTACCGACGTTTGCTGTATAACTGTATGACACTTGCTGGATTTACGAACTATGCGGAGGAATGGTGGCATTATGATTATGGCAATGTGGCATGGGCTAGACGTGTTCAAGCGCAGGCAGCGCATTACGGAGCAGTACACGCAACAATTCAAAATCACCATGTAAAGGAGTTTCGATTTCTATGAAAGTTTATATTAGTGCAGATATTGAAGGGATTACAGGTACAACTTCGTGGAGTGAGACCGAGTTAAACGCACCTGACTATCAGTTTTTCCAAAGACAAATGACACGTGAAGTAGAAGCTGCCATTGAAGGAGCGATAGCGGGGGGCGCAACCGAAATTTTAGTAAAGGACGCACATGATTCAGCCCGCAATCTAGACATTTCCAATTTACCAATCAACTGTAAAGTTATCCGTGGCTGGACATACGACCCTATGTGTATGGTAGCGGGTCT
Source organism: Lysinibacillus sp. S1 (assembly GCF_044986265.1). Taxonomy (NCBI): domain Bacteria; kingdom Bacillati; phylum Bacillota; class Bacilli; order Caryophanales; family Bacillaceae; genus Lysinibacillus; species Lysinibacillus sp. S1. The sequence continues at coordinate 952,213 of NZ_CP173154.1, read as the reverse complement.
CGATAAAAGCTTCGATCGTRCTATTTTTATCGGCTATCACAGCAAGGGTGGCMGTGAGCGTAACCCACTAGCCCATACACTTTGCACATACGCGGATGTCAAAATCAATGGCGAATATGCGAGTGAATTTCTGATCAATACGTATGCAGCAGCCTTACACGGTGTTCCTGTGTCCTTTGTGAGTGGGGATGTGGGGTTAACAGAAGAGATTCAGGCCGTAAACGAACACATTGTCACATTTGCTACTAAAGAAGGAATCGGCAATGCGACGATTAGTGTCAGTCCACAACTAACTATCATGGAAACCAAGCGNCTGGTAGAGTCKTCTATGAAGATTCCTCGTACCGCATTACAGGTAACGTTGCCAGAACACTTTAGGGTAGAGCTTATTTATCGTGATCATACACGAGCCTATCGTAATTCATTTTATCCAAATGCCAAATTCAAACCGCATAATACCGTGGAGTTCATGACCCATGATTTTTATGAGGTGCTGCGTGTCCTGCAATTTTTAACATGATGGAAAGGTTTAGTGAGAGCTTTTAAATCAAGTGAGGATTCTAATTCATGAAAGGTGAGAAGTGATCAAAAAAGTGGTGGACCCGCTCAAAAAGCAGTGGGACACGCTGTCTGAGTGGTTTGGTAGTTGATAGAACCAACAATTTAATCTCATAACTGTGACAATGAGTATGTACCGTTGTTCATTTCATCGATAGATGGTCAATTTAGACAGACCTAGCTTATGTTTGAATGATCCTATTGAAGATGCAATCCATCCTACCAATAGGATTTTCATTATAAAAAGATGACTAGGGGGATGCTTGTGAGAAAATATTGGTTGCTGTTCGTATGTCTGGTCGTATTATTTTGTGTAGCCTGTAATGACAAATCAGCGAGTGAAAAAGCATCGGAATATCGAGTGGTGTATTCAGGGGAAATTAAAACGTTAAATTATTTAAAGACGTCAGAAACAAATGAATTTGCGGTAGCTGCGAATATGGTGGATGGGCTCATTGAATATGACAACTATGGGGTGGTCCAACCAGGATTAGCGAAAGAGTGGTCTGCGAATGAGGATGCTACGGTGTGGACATTCAAATTGCGTGATGACGCAAAATGGGTGACACATGAGGGCAAGGAATATGCTGATGTTGTGGCACAAGACTTTGTGGATGGCTTACACTATGTGCTTGATGCTAAAAATGAATCGTCGACAGCTTGGATTGCGACGGTGGTGAAAAATGGGGAAGCCTTCTATAATGGCGAGATGAACGATTTCAAGGAAGTAGGCATAAAGGCGCTAGATGAACATACAGTAGAATATACTTTAGAGGCGCCGACACCTTATTTTCTTTCTATGTTGAATTATGTTTGTTTCTTCCCTGTGAATGGCAAGTTCATTGCGGAAAAGGGAGAGGATTTTGGCACAACACGTGAAAACTTCCTCTATAACGGTGCCTATATTTTAGATAAATTTGAGCCACAAAATGAACGCGTTCTTGTGAAAAATGAAACGTACTGGGATAAAGACAAGGTGCTGATTGACCGTATTCGCTATAAATACAATAAAGAAGCGGCAACTGTGGCGCCTGAGCTATTTTTACGTGGCGAAATCGATTCGGCTAGTATYCCGACCTCCATCATTGATGAATGGTTTAAAGATGAAAAGAAAAAATCTCAGGTTCGTCAAACACAAAATAACTTCTATACCTACTTTTATGCACTCAACTTCAACCCACAATTTGACGCTCAATACGAGCCTGATAACTGGAAAATCGCCGTCAATAATAAAGATTTCCGCAAATCCTTATTCCATGCGCTTGACCGTGTCTCCGCGATGCTAACGGTTGAGCCATATAATCCAGCAGATTTGCTGAGCAATACCATTACACCGAAAAACTTTGTTGATGTGGAAGGAGTGGATTATACACAACTAGCACCCCTTACATCCATTTCCAATGAGGATTCCTTCAATAAAGAGCTGGCCCTAGAGTATAAAGAAAAGGCAAAAACAGCGTTAGCAGGTAAGGCCACATTCCCTGTAAAGGTTTTAATGCCTTATAACGCTGGTATGCCAGATTGGGCTAATCGCTCTCAAGTAGTCGAGCAGCAAATGGAAAAACTACTAGGGACAGATTATGTCGACATTATTGTAGAGGCTGGTCCATCGACAGGCTTCTTATCAGAGGTACGTCGTCCAGGTAAATTTGCCCTCTTAGAGGCGAACTGGGGTCCTGATTTTGCAGATCCATCTACGTATACAGATCCTTTCACAGTCGATGGTACTTACAATAAACCAGAATTAGCAGAGGGCTATAAAGAGGCKAMTGGTAAAACMACTTATCAAAATCTTGTGGATCAAGCGAAAGAAACAATTGACACAGCCAAACGCTATGAGCTATTTGCGAAGGCAGAAGCGTTTTTAATTGAGGAAGCCTTTGTTATTCCATATTCAGTTGGTGGTAGTGGCTATATGGCATCTAAATTAAATCCATTCGAGGCGCAATATTCGCCATTTGGTGTAACGGCAGAGAAATTTAAAGGCCAGCAAGTGCTAGAAAAGCCAATGAGTAATGAAGAATTTAAAAAAGCGCTTGCAGAGTGGGAGCAAGAACGTGCGGAAGCACTAGCCAATGCTGAAAAGTAGTAGAATTTCGTAGATGAAAAGGAGATACCGAAAAGAATAGTCGGCATCTCCTTTCGTCTTTTTGACAAAGGAGGATGGCGCGATGTTGCAATATATAGGAAAACGACTATTACAATCCGTTTTAACCCTTTTTATTATCATCACCATTGTCTTTTCATTATTACGGCTAATGCCAGAGGAAGGCTATTTAGGAGCGGCAGCTGATAAAATGTCACCTGCTCAGCAGGAAATTTACTTAACAAATCTGGGCTTGCGAGACCCAATCCTTGTCCAACTAGGGAATTTTTACAAGAATTTACTGCAGGGGGATTTGGGTAAATCAGTGACTTATCGTACCGATGTCCCAGTAGTGACGATTATTGCAGATAAAATCACGTATTCTCTGCTCTTTGGTTTAGGAGCAGTCGCTATATCACTCCTGATTGGTGTGCCGCTAGGAATAATGATGGCCTATCGTAAGGGACGTTGGCTGGATCGACTTGGGACAGGCTATATCGTATTTGTTGTTGCAGTCCCTGCGGCCGTTTATTACTTAGTTATTCAAATGTATATTACAGAACTCTTTCAATTACCGATGCTGTTTGATGAATACAGGCCGATTACTTGGATTCTTCCACTTACGTCAATGGCATTGGCGCCAACTGCCTCCTACGCGATGTGGATGCGACGCTATATGGTGGATGAACTGAACAAGGACTATATTAAGCTGGCTAGGGCAAAGGGCGTAAAGGAGCGGACACTGATGTTCAAACATGTATTACGTAATGCCTTTATTCCCATGGCACAATATTTACCTGCAACGATTCTGTTTACGATTACAGGCTCGATTTATATAGAGTCGTTGTATTCCATTCCAGGGATGGGGGGCTTACTTGTGGATGCTATTCAGCGACAGGATAATACGATTGTTCAAGGCCTAGTGTTAGTGTTCTCTTCCCTTGGTATCATTGGCCTTATTTTAGGGGATATTGCCATGGCACTTGTCGACCCTCGTATTAAATTAGGCAAGGGAGGGGGTGTGCGTTAATGGGGATGTATACAGATGAAATCAMTAATATTTCAAATAAAKCASGTGARACYCTAWTTGAATTTGCCGAAGTGGACGCAAGACAGGCGGAGGAAACGGGCTATTCAAATTATTCTTATTGGCGATCTACATGGCAATCCTTTTTGAAAAATCGACTAGCCGTTTTTTTATTAGTTGGGGTGATCATCATTGTTGGCTTTACGATTCTACAGCCCTATTTACCTGCGCAAAAATCACCAACTGAAATTTACTTGGATGAACAAACAGGGATGCAGGCACGTAATATTGCACCTAGTGCAGAATTTTGGTTTGGCACGAATTCAATCGGTCAGGATTTATGGTCTCGTATTTGGGCGGGGACGAGAACCTCACTCTTTATTGGCTGTGTTGTCGCCTTAGTGGAGGCAGTGGTGGGCATTACAATTGGCACSCTATGGGGCTTTTCACGGAAATTAGAAGCGCCTATAACACAGCTTTATAATGTTGTCGATAATATCCCCACAACCATTGTGCTTATTTTAATGTCCTATATCTTACGGCCAAGTATTTCAACCATTATTATTGCCATGTGTATTACGGGGTGGGTGGAAATGGCGAGGTTTATCCGCAATCAAATTGTTATTTTGCGTGACCGCGAATATAATCTAGCCTCAAAGTGCTTAGGCACACCTGATTATCGTATTATCCTAAAAAATCTATTACCTTATTTAATTTCTGTCATTATGCTACGCATGAGCTTAGCGATACCCTTTGCAATTGGGGCCGAAGTCTTTTTGACGTATATTGGTTTAGGGCTTCCGATCAGTGAGCCATCCTTAGGAAATTTAATTAATGAAGGACGTGTCCTTATGATGTCACCAGATCTAAGGTATCAGCTTATTTTCCCAAGTATTGTGCTAAGCGTTATTACGATCGCATTTTATATTATTGGTAATTCCTTTGCAGATGCAGCAGATCCGAAAAACCATGTATAAGGAGAGGAAGCGAGTGACAGTGAAAAAATCAAGCATATTAGGCATCCAAAATTTAGTGATTCAGTTTACGCTACGTGGTCGAATTTTAACAGCGATTCGCGGTATTTCACTCGACCTTTACAAGGGAGAGAGCTTAGCCATTGTGGGTGAATCAGGTTCGGGTAAATCCGTGCTGATGAAATCCATTATGGGCTTGCTCGATAAAAATGGTCGTATTAAGCAGGGACAAATTATTTACAATGCACAGGATTTAGGCAAATTCACAACAGAGCAAGAATGGCTAGGGATTCGTGGTAAGGAAATAGCGATGGTGACACAGGATCCGATGACATCGTTAAACCCGCTCAAAACCATTGGAAAGCAAATTGAAGAATGTGTGGTTATGCATCAAGGCTTAAGAGGTAAGGAAGCCTATACAGAAACACTAAAACTGTTAACAGATGTCGGCATTACCGATGTGCAAAAGCGCTATAAGCAATACCCCCATGAATTTTCAGGAGGGATGCGCCAACGTATCGTTATTGCGATTGCCATTGCGTGTAAGCCGAATATTTTAATATGTGATGAGCCCACGACAGCTTTGGATGTAACCATTCAGGCACAAATTTTACAGCTCTTGAAAAGTCTTCAGCAAAAATACGGCTTAACAATCGTCTATATTACGCACGATTTAGGCGTAGTCGCAAAAGTGGCTGACCGTATTGCCGTGATGTACGCGGGCGATGTCATCGAGGTTGGGGAAACACATGAAATTTTCTTTCATAGTAAGCATCCTTATACGTGGGCGCTTATTTCCTCTTTACCACAGCTTGGCTCAAAAGGGGAACAATTGTATTCCATCAAGGGCACACCTCCGAATCTTTTTCAGGAAATAAAGGGAGATGCCTTTGCCCCACGAAATCCATATGCATTGAAAATTGACTTTATCGAGCGGCCACCTTTTTTTCAGGTCAGTGATACCCACTATGCTCGTACATGGTTATTAGACCCACTTGCACCAAAGGTAGAGCCTCCAGCAGCCTTACAAGCATTTTTTGCAGAGGGGAGGCAGTATGCGAATGACTGATAAAGAGGTGCTTGTAGAAGTAAAAAATTTATCTGTTGTTTTTGGCAAAGGGAAAAATAAGTTTACAGCCATTGATGATGTCAGCTTTCAAATTTTTAAAGGCGAAACATTTGGCATTGTAGGTGAGTCAGGCTCAGGGAAGACAACGATTGGTCGAGCGATTATGCGCATCAATGAGGTCACAGAGGGACAAATTTTGTACCATGGCAAAAGTATTCAGGGGAAAATCCCTAAAGATTGGGATAGAGAAATTACGCAAAAAATCCAAATGATATTCCAGGACCCTATGGCATCTCTAAATGAACGAGCAAAAGTAGATTATATTGTCTCAGAGGGCTTATACCCYTCGAAAAAATATAAAGATGAGGCAGATCGACAACAAAAGGTGCGCGATGCGTTATTGAACGTTGGGCTACTTCCAGAGTTCTCAAGCCGCTTTCCGCATGAGTTTTCAGSAKSTCAACGCMWACGWAYTRSCATTGCTCGAGCGTTAGTGATGGAGCCTGAATTTATCATTGCAGATGAGCCTATATCTGCTTTGGACGTATCCATTCGAGCGCAAGTATTAAATTTATTAGCAAGCCTTCAACAGCGAAATCATTTAACGTATTTATTTATTGCCCATGATTTATCGATTGTCCGTTTTATTACGGATCGTACGGCGGTCATTTATAAGGGGAAGATTGTGGAGCTAGCGGAAACAGAAAAGCTTTTTGCTCATCCGCTGCATCCTTATACAAGGGCTTTGTTATCAGCAGTACCAGAGCCGAATCCCTATAAGGAGCGGGAGAAAGTTGTAGAAGTGTATGATCCGTCACAGCATCGCTATGAGGAAAATCCCCCCTCATTTGTTGAAATAGAGGAAGGTCATTTTATTTTAGCCAATGAAGAGGAACTGGCCCATTATCGTACTTCACTGAAAAGGGAGGAAAAGATATGATTTGTCCAAAGGCATTGAAAAAGGGTGACACAATTGGTCTTATTAGTGCTTCTGGAGCAACGCCACCCGAAAAGCTGCAACCTGCTATTGCTAGTATCGAAAAGCTAGGTCTCAATGTGGTCGTTGGGGAGACCTGTCACGCAAGACATGGCTATTTAGCAGGCACAGATGAATTACGGGTAGCAGATGTTCATCGTATGTTTGATGATCCAATGATTGATGGTGTTTTTTGTATACGTGGGGGCTATGGTGCGACGAAAATTTTAGCCCAATTAGACTTTGACTTGATAAGTGCCAATCCCAAAGTATTTGCTGGCTATAGTGATGTGACCGCTCTACATATAGCTTTTAATCAGCTATGTGGCTTTGTAACCTATCATACGCCGATGCCATCCACAGAATTTATTAGACAGGAGATGGATGACTATACTTGGCAGTCGTTCATTCAGCTGATTATGGAGAATGAAAGAAAGGCGTATTACTTAAAAAATCCCTCTCACCAGCCCATGTCTACACTGGTTCCTGGGAGCGCTTCAGGTCAACTCATCGGTGGCAATTTAACATTAGTGACAGCTTCACTTGGCACACCCTATGAAATTGATACACGAGGTAAAATTCTGTTTTTAGAAGATATCGATGAAACGGAGCAACGGGTGGATCGTATGCTGACACAATTAAAACTGGCAGGAAAGCTAGATGACGTGGCAGGCATTTTATTGGGCGCTTGGACAAATTGCGAACCTGAAAATCCCGAAAAGCCAGCTCATAGCTTATCATTACAAACTATTTTTCAAGAAATTCTAGTGCCTTTAGGGAAGCCTATGATTGCAGATTTGGCATGTGGTCATTGTTTACCAACGATGTCGCTTCCTTTAGGAAGAAGCGTCAAGATGGATGCGGACAATCAGCGTATCCATGTAGTTGGATAGGTGGTCTATGGAGCAGAGAATTACTACACTTATTCAAGAATCGCCCTATAACGTACATTTGTTTATTAAAAATCTAACAACGAATCAGTTGCTCATCAGTCATCAGCTAGAGACTTCATTTTCAAGTGCAAGTTTAATCAAAGTGCCGATTCTGTTAGCCTTGCTCTCATATATATAGAAAAACAAATTATCACTTAATTCTACGCTTACGATTTCACCAACTGATTGGGTGGATTTTAGTGTGATTAGTGAACAAAGACTTACACAAAGCACTTTCTATGATCTGCTATTGTGGATGATTATTACTAGCGATAATACAGCTACGAACGTCTTAATYGATGTAGTTGGCATGGAATATTTGAATGACTATTTTCAKCATATCGGTTTACAGGACACACTGCTACAGCGAAAAATGATGGATGTGGAGCGGCTAGCAAAGGGCATAKATAATCGCACATCAGCAAGGGATATGGCACATCTTTATACGCAAATCTATCAGCAAGAGCTTTTATCGCCTCCCTACAATAAACTAGTCATTGATATTTTAAGCCGTCAGCGTATACATGACTCCCTAAAGCGCTATCTAGTAGAGGATGTGAGGCTGGCACATAAAACAGGCGGACTGGATACAGTCGATCATGATGTAGGGATATTTTACACGAATGCAGTCGATTATAGTATGGGTGTTTTTATAACAAATGTAACGGACAATGATCAGGCGCGCCAACTCATTGGTCGTCTATCAAAAGTTGTCTATGACCAGTTGGTGAAGCGGAAGGGGGAGAAGGATGAAGGCTATCGTTACAACCATGATTGCTAGTTTGCATGCCATGCCAGATAAAGATTCTGAACTAGTCGATGAAGTGCTTTATGGGATGACCGTAGAGATCATCAGGGATGTCAATGAAGCTTGGGTTTCTATTCAAACGGCCTATCGTTACGAGGGTTATTGTCAGAAGGCAGACTTACTGCAAGAGGAAGCACTAGCATCTACATGGCAACAAGATGCACAGTATGTAGTGTGTCAAAGCTTTGCAGATGTTTTGCAGCAGCCACGTATTCAAAGTACAAAGCTGCTAACGCTTGTAAGAGGCTCTTCCATTCGTGTGATGTCAGACGAAGCAGTACCTGAAGAATGGTCGGCTGTACAGCTAGTGTCAGGACAAATAGGGTATGTTCGAACAAAATGGCTACAACCAAAAATAACAGCACATTCATTATCGGAGCAGCAGTTCCGAGAAAATGTGGTGGACACAGCGCTCAGCTACTTAACGGCCCCTTATCGCTGGGGCGGCAAATCGCCACTGGGTATTGATTGCTCTGGTTTATGTTCAATGGCCTATATGTTAAACGGTGTCTATATTTATCGTGATGCCCGAATAGTAGAGGGCTTCCCTATTGTTAACATAGACCAAGACCAAATGCAGAAGGGTGATTTAATCTATTTTCCAGGTCATATTGCTCTATACATGGGTGATGATTTGTATGTCCATTCATCGTTAGGTGGTAATGAAGTAACCATTAATAGTCTAGATGCCAAACATCCTCTCTATCGACAGGATTTAGCCACGACCATACTAGCAGTAGGTACTTTATATAACTCACAGAAGACTAGTTAAGCTTTTTTAAAGGTCAGTCCCATCTTGAGGATGATAAATGTACTGAGATGGATCAGTGCTAACACGATAAACTGCCAGAGCCCAATTAAAAATGTACTCATGCATAAATCAAACACTGCTTCACCTGGGGGCATATCTGGATAGGGCTCTAGTTGCCCATAATGCCACACAAAATAACAGGCTATAGAAGTGCCTTGTCCCACATAGATAAAAGTCCAATGGATAGAGGCTGCTACTCTTTGCCAACTACAACATAGTAAGAGGTTCGATAAAATAATAAGAGCGGGCAAAATAATAAGATAAAAGGAACCCTCTGCTATTTTTGTTATGAAATATAGGTGGTAGCTAAGCTGAATCAATGGCAATAGCATAAGGTTAACGGCGAGAAGACTGAGCAATTGTGTACGCTTCACTGTGTTCCTATCCTTTCCGCATTTTTACATTAAGACGTTTAGACAAACGAATAAGTTTCATGAGAAAAAACGTCCATACTCCTTGATGAGTCATGGACGTTTTATGTTAATAATGATAAATATTAAGTTGCTGGCCTGCTTCAAGACGTTCTGTTCGAAGCTGATTCCACTGCTTAAGTGATGTCACCTTCACATTATAGGCTTCGGCAATCTTCATAAGTGAATCTCCATCAGCCACCGTGATGGTTTTCTTATCTTTTACAGGGCTATCATATTGCTGAAGGTCATATTTTGCGATCAATGTATTTAATTTTTCATTGTAAGCCGAATCAGTTGCATAGGAGCCTGTTAAAAACTTGGTCGCATCTGTATAGGTAGTTGTGTTGCTTTTGAAAACGCCTGCGTAAAAATCTTTATTCCATGACACGCCATTACGCATTAATTTTACATAATCCTGCATGGATGCTTCATAGGAAGGGTATTTGCGGAAGTCAGCCATGATGGTAGAAAGGTTGCCTGACCCATCATCCTCTGTGGTTTCGAGTGTGACGGAATTATTTTGGTAGCTGCCTTTCATTCCAAAAAGATTATAATTAGGGGCAGAGCCAAGTCCACTTTGCCCATGCTCACTTTCTAGAATCGCCTGAGCAATCATCACGGATGCATATAAGTCATTGTCAGCACCAAGATCTCGTGCGGTCTCTGCAATCTCACCGATAAACTCTTCCACACTTGGACGATCATCAATAACCACAGACTCTTCTCTTTCAGTCGTATTAAATAACTGTGTCACCATATAAAACGAAATACAAATAACAACAACGGCAATCATAAGTCCTTTAAAAAAGTTTAGCACGTATTTCATTGTAGCTGGATGTTGGTCGTGACCACATCTCCCTCCCTTCTATTAAAAGTTTAGCTATCTCTCATTATTACAGAGAGTGAAAGAGATGTATAGTTGAATAGACTTCATCATTCATAGAACGTTTCTTGCCTTAATTAGTTCCTAAATCTATCTTAAAATTCTGAGACATAAATTGTTTGAATCTCTCAAAATATCGCTCGGACGCTTCCCATTGAATCGTATTTAAATAAGATAGCTCTTGTCGACCAAAAACGTTAGGAGGCTGATAGTGGCGAGCAACATAGGATTGATTTTCGAGCGTATAAAAATAATACGCTTCATCAGGCGTCATAATTTCAATGCGAGCATGTATCCTATCGCCTTCATCATCCAAATAGGTTTGACGGAAGCTATAGCATTTGGAACCATCCCACAATCCATCATGTTCATCGTCTAAATCCAGAATCGTAGGATGCTGGAGAATTTGTTGTACATCTCGCACCTCGATACTATGCAAGTAAAGTTCTGCTACATTGATGCAGGTTAACAACATCAGCCAGTGCTGTTGTAAATCCACTAAATCCTCCTGGGGGGATGCTGTAATATCCCACCATTCAGCTTCTTCATCTAGTGTTTTTGTCAAGAGAGAGACGGATTGATCCTCATTAAGCCAAATAAAATAATGACACTGCGAGGTCAATATATAAATACTATCATTGCGTACATCTCCATCAGCATTGGTATGTGCGCGTTGGATCATAAAATAAACATCCTGTTCCGTCAAATCGAAAGAAGGTTTGTCAGGTGTCATCAGAATACATGAAGTCAGTTTCAGTATGTTTTCCGCATTGATCGAATGGTGCGTGAAATAAATAGGAGCTGCTATTGTCCTTTGAGGAACGCTTGTAAATTGAGTGAGTGCAGAACGCCCTTGTTTTAGAATTTCCACGAGTGAAGTGAAGGAAAAGCCGATGTCATCCTCATCCTCAGGTAAAAATATCTCGTCTACTAATACATCTTCAATACGGATAGGGAGTTCCTGAAAAACGCCATCTCCGTGCCATATATTTACGATACAAGGAATCGACTTCTGACCCTTTACGTTAATGCGATACTCATCATCTTGAACCAAAATTGCTGCCTGAAGATTGCCATTAACGATCGTTTCGCCATGATTGTAGGAGCCACATAATATATTCTCGACTGTCAGATGCCCGTGCACATAGATTTCCTGACCACCTACAGCTATATTTTTAGAAAGTACATTGCCCATCACTATCAGCCCAATTGCCCCATCTGTCTCTAAATTATAGAGGGTGTCTACGGTTAGATGACCATTGATGAAAATGAGAATGGTCTTGTCCTGTTGTGGGAATGGCATATCCCAGTCCAAATCAAGAGAGGGAAGTGTTAAATCCCCCTCATAGTACGCTACTAGATCATCCTCACTAAAATCCTTGTAAAACTTTGCCCACCAAGAGTCTGCTGGAAACCTTTTTGCTAGTTGTGAAATCGCCAAAAACTGAAAGCCATTATGCATAGGTCACGACCTCTCTACTACAATTTTTATTATTTTCTCACAGCTAGTAATTGGCAGTCAATTTCATAGAATGGTAGAGACAAGATTAATTTCATAGAAAATGGTATTATTAACCTTTAAAACAATGAGTTGAAAGGGCGTTTTGATTGAATACGATTTTTAATGTGACACAAAAACAGCTATATGATTTTCTGCTGAATGTAGCGACAATAAGACCAGTTTTTATTTGGGGAGCACCTGGCATTGGGAAATCAGCGATTGTTGAAAATTTTGCTAGTGAATTAGGGCTACATTGTGTATCGTTATTGGGCAGTCAGCTAGCACCTGAGGATATTATTGGTGTTCCGCAGATTAAGGATGGCTACAGTGTTTTTTGTCCACCCAAAATGATTGCACGCGATGAACCTTATTGCCTTTTTTTAGATGAATTAAATGCTTGCTCACAGGAAGTACAAAAAGCGTTTTATAGTCTTATTCAGGAACGCAGAATTGGAGAGTTTACATTGCCAGAGGGTACGATTGTTATTGGTGCAGGCAATCGGGCTCAGGATAACGCGATTGTGAAGCCGATGTCCTCCGCATTAATCAATCGGATGGTTCATGTTCAGCTGAGGGCATCGCATAAAGATTGGCTTGAATGGGCCTATGCACATGAAATACATCCATATGTGATTGAGTATATTCAAATGCGTCCCGATCATTTATGGAACGAACCACCGAAAACAGAAGAACCCTTCTCCACGCCTCGTTCATGGCATATGTTAAGTGATTGTTTGTATGCATATGGCAATAGCTTACAAGAACAAACAATTGATCTATTAGCAAGTAGCTGCCTATCCGCGCATACTGCCAGTCAATTTAAAGCCTTTATCAAGCAAGTGCAAAGTAAATATGATCTCGCTAAAATTATTCAAGGAGAATTACGTTGGCCCGATCAACCTGATGAAAGAGATTTGCTTTATTTCATGGCACAATCCTTCCGTGCTCAGTTACTGAAGGAGCTTCCGAACGAGCATACGACATTGAAGGGCAATCAACGGCAATTAGCCTTTCGAGCCAAAGACTTGATCAAGGACTTATCATCCATCAGCTTAGAAATTGCACAGATGGTTGTATCAGAGCAAAAGGGTGAAGCATTGCCTGCCTGGTTTATGCTGGAGGTTATCCGAGATTTACCTCGTTTAGTAGCCAAAAAGGAAGGGTAGCTTATGGCCAAAAAGAAGAAAGCATCACAGCAGGAGCATAAAAATGAGAAAGCCATCGCACGTGGGCATGACATCGTCTCTACACATCCCCTGTTCGAGGCGTTATGTCATGCTGTTTACATGCAATACGAAAGCATGCCCCAAAAGGATTGGGCTTACGTTACAAGCGCAGGTGTTATTTATGTGAATCAGGATAAAAAAGGTCAGCCAAATGAATGGGCTTATGTGATAGCGCATTGCTTGCTACACCTAGGCTTACATCATCATCAACCAAAAGAGCAGCAGGAGCTGTGGAATATTGCCTGTGACTGCTATATAACAAAATTTTTAGCAGAGCTAAAATTTGGTCAAGCACCAAAGGAAATGAGTAATCCTCTTTTTGAGAACATTAGCTCTGAGGAAAAATTATATGAAAGATTTTTACGCGAAGGTGTGCCAGATGATTTGAAAGGCTATAGTACAATGCCAGGTCAAGTGGACTTTGTTATATCACAAAATCAAACAGGCTATCTTTATCGAGGGAATAGTAATTTCGCTACATTATTTGCACAAGGTTTATCGAAAGCCGTGCAAAGTGCCATTCGAGTAGCGGGTGGGGTAGAAAATACATTGGGAGGCACAACGAGGGTAACACAAGCACAGCGCGCAAAGGCTTGGTTTATGAGCTCCTATCCCTTATTTGGTGCTTTGGCAGCAGATTTTACGATCATTGAAGACCCACTTATTTGCACAAGAATGGATATTTCGGTCGCAGCCATTGCAGTTGAAACAAAGGAAATTTATTTGAATACGGCGGTGGGAATGACCGATGAGGAAATGCGGTTTCTCATGGCACACGAATTGCTGCATGCAGGTTTAAGCCATGCGACCCGCAGACAAGGACGTGATCCTTACTTATGGAATGTTGCTTGTGATTATGTTATCAATGGCTGGCTCATCGATATGCAAATCGGCGAGATGCCAGCATTTGGCGGGCTATATGATCCAGCATTAAAAGGACTTTCAGCCGAATCTATTTATGATCGTATAGTTACAGATATTAGGATGTATCGCAAATTAAGAACCTTTCGAGGGCAGGGCATAGGAGATATGATCGAAACGAATCCGCCAGATTTTTGGGAAGGCAAGGTTGGCGTGGATTTAGATGCTTTTTATAGAAGGGCATTGAGTCAAGGGTTAAGCTATCATATAACCCAAGAGAGAGGATATTTGCCACAAGGGCTCATTGAGGAAATTCGTAGCCTAGCACAGCCTCCTATTGCCTGGGATGTGGCATTAGCCAAATGGTTTGATCGGATGTTTCAACCGATAGAGAAAGTTAGAACGTATACCCGCCCCAGTAGAAGGCAAGCATCGACACCTGATATAGCTAGACCAAGATGGATTCATCAAAGTGGTGAGGAAGATGGACGTACTTTCGCAGTCCTTATTGATACATCAGGCTCCATGGACCGTCTCTTACTAGGAAAAGCACTCGGCACAATAGCGAGCTATAGCATCGCTAGAGATGTCCCCTTTGTTCGCGTTATATTTTGTGATGCTGTTGCCTATGACGCGGGCTATCTAGCCCCTGAAGAACTATTAACGAAAGTGAAGGTAAGAGGTAGAGGAGGCACAGTGTTACAGCCTGGTATACAGCTACTTGAAGCAGCACAGGATTTTCCAAAGGATGGTCCTATTCTGATTATTACAGATGGACAATGTGATCGTTTAGCCATTAAAAGACAGCATGCCTTCGTACTACCACATGGGGCCAAGCTACCGTTTGTGCCCAAAGGCGAGATATTTAGAATGAAATAGTTGCAGCTATCTACAAATGTTTGAAATGATTTTTGTTGGTGAAATATAAAAAGTGAACGCATTTCATGAGCACATATTTAAAGGAGATGACAGATGATTACATTTGACAATGTCTCAAAACAATATGATAACAACCAAATAGCTGTCAAAGCGCTAAATGTAGAAATTAAAAAGGGTGAATTCTTTGTTATTATTGGCCCTAGTGGATGCGGCAAAACTACTTTGTTGAAGATGATTAATCGATTAATACCCTTAACAGCAGGCACCATCTGGATCAATGATAAAAGAATTAGCGATTATAATATCCATGAGCTGCGTTGGAGTATTGGCTATGTACTACAGCAAATCGCCCTATTTCCGCATATGACAATAGAGGAAAATATTGCGGTTGTACCAGAACTGAAGAAATGGAGTAAAACGAAAATCCATCAGCGTGTAGACGAACTATTAGCGTTGGTGGGTCTGGAGCCAGCGAAATATCGTCAGCGTAAGCCAAAGGAGCTGTCAGGAGGCGAACAGCAAAGGGTTGGCGTTGTTCGTGCCTTTGCAGCTGACCCAGAAATTATTTTAATGGATGAACCCTTTAGTTCGCTAGACCCTATTAGTCGCACCAAACTACAGGATGATCTACTAGAAATGCAGCGTACCATCCAGAAAACCATTGTATTTGTATCACATGATATGCAGGAAGCACTGAAATTAGGAGATCGTCTCTGTATTATGAAAGATGGCGAAATTGTTCAGATAGGCACTCCACAGCAATTACTACAAAATCCTGTAAATGATTTTGTCCAACAGTTTATTGGAGGTAAGCAGTCGGATCAATTGTTTACGATCCATGATGTGTTACAGCCAATCACAGTGACAAACGACTTTGGGCATACCATTCCTGTTGATGCCCCATTTCCGACGATTCTTGAAAAATTAGCCGAGCATGACGTGTTAGGTGTCGAAGAGAATGGCAAGCTCATTGGCATGGTGACAAGAGCTTCCACGCTTCGTTATTTAGCAGCGGATTCTAAGAAAAGAGGGCATGTACATGGTGGCTAATGTGGTAGATGTATTTCAGGAACGGAAGGCACAGCTGCTGGCTGCATTACTAGAGCATATCCAAATCTCTTTTATTGCGCTATTTTTTGCTGTCCTCATCGCTATTCCCCTAGGTATCTATTTAACCAATAAAAAGAAAATAGCCGAGAGTATTATTGGAATCAGTGCTGTGCTGCAAACGATTCCTTCCTTAGCGTTGCTCGGCTTATTAATCCCTTTATTCGGTATTGGGAAAGTTCCCGCAATTATTGCGTTAGTCGTCTATGCGCTGTTGCCTATTCTACGAAACACCTACACGGGCATCAATGAAGTTGACCCATCACTGAAAGAAGCGGCATTAGCTATGGGAATGAATCGATCAAAGCGTTTAGTAAAGGTTGAGCTACCACTTGCTATGCCTGTTATGATGGCTGGTATTCGGACAGCAATGGTGCTGATTGTGGGGACAGCAACATTAGCTGCTTTAATTGGTGCAGGAGGCTTAGGAGATATTATATTACTTGGGATTGACCGAAATAACACGGCACTCATTCTTATAGGAGCCATTCCCGCTGCTATTTTAGCCCTGATTTTTGATGTGGCGCTTAAAAAGTTAGAATCTCTGTCCTTTAAAAAAACAATAACGACGTTGAGTCTCATTAGTTTAGCGGCACTGGTAATGATTTTCTTCCCGCTCCTAAGCAGTAAACAGCAAGATGAAATTGTCATTGCAGGAAAGCTTGGTGCGGAGCCTGAGATTCTCATCAATATGTATAAATTATTAATTGAGCAGGAGACCGATTTAACGGTGACATTAAAGCCAGGGCTTGGTAAAACTTCATTTGTATTTAATGCATTGAAATCGGGCAGCATTGATATTTATCCTGAATTTACAGGCACCGCTATTTCGG
The DNA here is from genome assembly GCF_044986265.1 of Lysinibacillus sp. S1. Lineage (NCBI taxonomy): Bacteria > Bacillati > Bacillota > Bacilli > Caryophanales > Bacillaceae > Lysinibacillus > Lysinibacillus sp. S1. Next base: position 935,269 of record NZ_CP173154.1, on the reverse strand, counting down.
AGTTTTTAAAGGAAGAAGCCATTAATAATAACCAAGAGGACGTCTATCTTCAGGCAAAAGAGGGGATGCAGGAGCAATTTGATATGGTCATGCTAAGCCCCATGAACTATAACAATACGTATGCACTCGCTGTATCAGAGGAGCTGGCTGAGAGCTATCAACTGCAAAAAATCTCTGATCTTAAACCGATAGAGCAGAAGGTGAAAGCAGGCTTTACATTAGAATTTAATGACCGTGAGGATGGCTATGTTGGCATACAAAAACGGTATGGGATAGCCTTTACGGCACTTGCAACGATGGAGCCAAAGCTTCGCTATCAGGCAATACAATCAGGTGATATTAATTTGCTAGATGCTTATTCAACGGATAGTGAAATTCGTCAATACAAGCTACGTGTATTGGAGGACGATCAAGCATTATTCCCACCATACCAGGGAGCGCCTTTACTAAGGAAAGAAACGCTGATTGACTATCCAGAGATTGGAGAAGCGTTAAATCAACTAGCTGATCACATTACAGATGATGAAATGCGAGAAATGAATTATCAGGTGAATGTAGAAGGAAAGCTTGCAGCAGAAGTAGCAAAAGAATATTTAGTAAAGATAGGATTATTAAAATAAACCCTCTACCTTTAGAGGGTTTATTTTTATCAATAATTTATTAATGATAAACATTAAAAAATTATTGATAGAGATAAAAGGGGATGTATAATAGAGAGAAAGGAGGGAGAGGTTGATAATGGGGCAAACAATTCAAAGTAAAGAATTTCGATGGATGACAAAGGGGCTTCGTACCGCTTTTACCATCATCATGGTGATGATGATTTTTGTCTTGACGATGCTCGCGATTTTTATGGTGGGAGCAATGGTGGTATCAGAGCAACAAGTGAATCATTTATTAGCAAAGGGCAGTGTGACCGCTGCCGTTCAGTTAGAAGGATTGGAAATGAAGCTGGCAGACCATGTGACAAGGGACATTCACTATTCAAAAAAAGATGTCATGACCTTTCTATTTACTGCTACAATATACATAGCTATTTTATTAATGATTATTGTACAAGTGAGGAATATATTAAGTAACTTATCAAAAGGTATTGTATTTTCACTCGCTAATAGTAAAAAAATGGAGAGAATTGCCTACTGTGTGATTGTATTGAGCTTGACAGTAAATGCATTTCGTACATATACCGTCTATCTGATTATGCAACAATTCCAATTGGAGTCCCGATTTGTAGAGACGGGTTTGATCAAGGGGATTAGCTATCATTTTACAGGCATTCACTGGACTCTTTTACTATGTGGTGTGGTGATTTGGACCTTTGCACGTATTTTCCGATACGGTGCATTCCTTCAGGATGAATATGATGCAACAGCTTAGGAAGTGAAAACATGACCATAATTATTCGACTAGATCGTATGCTAGCGGATCGTAAAATGCAGCTGAGTGAACTTGCAGAGAGGGTAGATGTTTCGATTGTCAATCTCTCTAATTTAAAAACAGGCAAAGTAAGGGCCGTACGTTTTTCTACATTAAATGCCATTTGTAAAGCTTTGGGCTGCCAGCCAGGAGATATATTGGAGTATGTAGAGGAAGAAGATGACATCTAGAAGCAAAGCAGAAAGGATTTTTTGAATGACGGCTTTTAGTTTTTTAATGCTCGCTATCATAGCAGAGGTTTTTGCCAGTTCCTTGCTCAAGCGTACTGAGGGCTTCACACGAATTGGGCCATCAATTGGCGTAGTAGTAGGCTATGGAACGGCATTTTATTGTTTAGCCTTAACATTAAAAGTGATTCCTATTGGCACAGCCTATGCAATTTGGGCAGGTTTAGGGACAGCGTTAACCGCTATTGTGGGAGTTGTCCTCTATAAGGAACGATTTAATCGCAAGAAGGTATTAGGGATTTTATGCATTATCTTGGGTGTTGTGGTACTCAATCTTGCTGGTGGTCATTAGGAGGCTGAACAGGATGAAAGGCTATTTATTTTTAAAACTATCGATTATAAGCGAGGTCTTTGCAACAACCATGCTGAAGTTCTCAGACGGCTTTACTGTCCTCGTTCCATCCTTGGCGGTAGCAATTGGCTATGGTATTTCGTTTTATAGCCTATCCCTCTGCTTAAAAACCATGCCATTAAGCTTGGCCTACGCTATCTGGTCAGGTGTCGGCACAGCTTTAACCGTTCTGGTAGGCATTGTCATTTGGCACGATATTTTTACTGTTTATTCTGCGATCGGTATTGTCCTCATTATAGGAGGCGTTATCTTGTTGAATCAGGGGGATAAAGGTAAAGAAGTGGTGGATAGCCTAGCAAAAGGGTCAGATGCTTGAGGAGATAGGCGGATAGAGATACGAAAGTAGTCGATAGCGGGTCTAAATTGATGGATAGGATTAGCAAAGTGATGGATAGGATTAGAAAATCGACGGATAGGTCTGCCAAAACCTAGGCTTAGTTCAGTGCAAACCAATAGAATGGGGGAATTTGATGATAAAAGCTCTAATTTTTGATTTTGACGGTACAATCATTGATACGGAAACAGCATGGTATAACGTTTTTAAGGATGCCTATGCACAATATGGTGTTGAATTATCGTTAGCAACCTATGCTAAGTGCCTTGGGACCAATCTTCAAACCTTTAATCCCTATACATATCTTGTTACACATCATCACATACAACTGGATGTGGAGGCTTTTCAAACATCCATTCAGCAACGCCATGCACAATGGATGGAAACGGAAACGCTAAGACCTGGTATTTTAACATTGCTACAGCAGGCAAAGGAAGCGGGTTTGAAGATTGGACTTGCTAGTAGCTCCAGTCGTCAATGGATTGATGTGTATATGGATCGGCTGGGTATCCGACATTACTTTGATTGCTTTTGTAGCGCTGACACGGTGACAAATGTTAAGCCTGATCCAGAGCTTTACTTGCAGGCGCTTGAACAATTAGGAGTAGAGGCTGGTGAGGCCATGGCAATTGAGGATTCACCGAATGGCGCACAAGCCGCTGTAGCAGCGGGGCTTTATACAGTGGTCATTCCGAACGAGATTACCAAGCAATTACCATTCAATACAAAACACCATACCGTTACTGCATTAGAACAATATACAATACATGATCTCCTCGCAACATAAGCTTTTGCAAAAGCCTCCCCCTCATTGGTGGAGGTTTTTTTAGTTTCTTTAGGAAGAAGTCGCCATATTTTTTGTCGCAACATATGATAACGAGAGGGCAACTTACACGGATCAAATCGTATAGTCAAACTAAGAGAGGGGGCTACGAATTGAATAGTGATAAGAAAAGAAATCACTTTTTATGTGAAGCTTTAAGTGATTTAAAGGATCTTCAGGATATTATGATGAATTTTCATTCTAAATATTTTGGTCAGCTACTTATTAAAATTGTCGGGAGTGATACGATTCCATTTTTTTTAATTACACATAGTGGTGCTCATTTAAGCTTATTGGATACAGTGAAACAGTTTGAGACAGAGTTTTTCCGCATTGAGGATGTTGATAGAGAGCGTTGCCGTGGCACAGTATCATTGTTGCGTGCTTTTGATTATGAAGGAAACGATACAAATTCGATTGCAGATGTGGTGAGGTTAGAAAAAACAAGTACAAAGAAATCTATTGAACTCAGTGGTATATCGGCCATTCAGCTCTTAAAACCAGACATGTTGAAGGGAAAATTTATCATAGAGCCGAAATGGTAGTACCATATTAAACTACTAAAGCTAGAGCATCTGTCTATATGCAAGGGATACAAAGTGAATGTAATAGAGAGAGAATCTAATGAAAGGAAGTTTAGCTATGACGATTATTGGTATGCTGCATCATCGACTTGATCCAACAACAGTGCTCAAGTCCTATGCCTTTGCAGCAGTTGCGAAAGCTGAAGGCGCAACATTTTTTTACTTCACACCTAAAAGTGTGGACTTTGCCAAACGTTCTATTCGAGCAAAGGTCTATGAGAATGGACAATGGCAAGAGAAAACAATGCCCTTTCCTGATGTTATCTATAATGCAGGAAGCCCTGAGAAATTATCTGTCTCGAAGGAGATTATTGACCGTTTAAAAGAGGAGATTCCATTCACAACCCATTCAATCGGGAACAAATGGAATGTGATGAAACGATTAAAGGAAGCGAAGGAATTTGAACAGTATTTGATTCCCTCTGAAATTGTAAAGGATGCCGATTTATTTCATAAGTTCGTTAATTATTATAAACGAGTGGTGTTTAAGCCAATTGATGGACGAAAAGGGAAGGGTATTTATTTTATAACGAAGGCGGGAGCCAAATATTTTGAGGTGCGAAAGGATAGCACCACGACAACCTATACAAAGCCACAATTGGATGCATTGATAAAGGAGCAACTTGCGTCTGGCACCTTTATTATGCAGCCGTATATTCAATCTGTTACAAAATCTGGTCAGGTCTATGATTTCCGCCTGCATGTTCAAAAAAATGGAGAAGGTAAATGGGTAGTGACAACGGTGTATCCACGCATTGCACCGAATGGCTCCATCATACCGAATATTAATAACGGTGGCTATACCAATTATTTAGATCCTTTTTTGGAGCAGGAGTTTAAGGATGAGGCCTATAATATTCGGCGAATGCTTGAGCATTTTTCACTGGCGCTGGCACATCATCTGGATGAAATTCAAATGGCGAAATTTGGGGAAGTTATTGATGAAATTGGCATTGATGTAGGGTTAGATCAAAATCAAAAAATTTGGATGTATGAGGTCAATTGGCGCCCAGGCTGTCCTCCTGCCTTTTACTTGGAATTAGATGTGGTCATCCATTCTATCCGTTATGCCATGTATCTTGCCAAAAATCAAAAACCGCTGAAAAAGAAAATTGTCCAACAAAAAACGAAGCAGGTGGAGGCAAAGAAAACCCTACCTATTATTGCGATTACAGGAAGTGCAGGGAAAACCACAACAAAGGCATTTGTGGGTTCGATCTTATCGAAAAAGTGGAATGTATTTGAATCAAAGGATTATTGGAATACGACGGAGCATACGAAAAAGCATAAGGAAGAAATCAATGATACACATCAGGCCGTTGTATTAGAGTATGGTATGGCTTACCCAGGCATTATTACCAATCACTGTAGCATCATCCAGCCGAATATTAGTATTGTAACGAATATAGGCTTAGCCCATGTTGGGAACTTTGATGGAGATGTAAGGGGTGTTGCCAAGGCAAAATCGGAATTGATTCATGGCATGGATCAACAGGGATTACTCATTGTCAATCAAGATGATGACAATTCAAGATACTTAGAGACATTGCAATATAAAGGGAAAATCATCACGGTAGGCATTAAAAAAGAAGCGGATTACCGTGCATATGATTTGCAATATAAAGATGTCGGCATGTCCTTTAAAATGAAGCTGCATGGGCAAGAAATAGAATTATATATTCCTATTTTAGGAGAACATCATGTATACAACGCATTGAATGCAGTGGCAGTGGCTGATCTTTTAGGATTTAGTCCACTTGATATTCAGGCAGGGCTCAACTTTAAAAAACCACCAAGACGTTTAACGATTTATAATTGCCGTGATGATATAACGGTTATTGATGATACAGTACACTCTCATCCGCAGGGGGTTCGTGCTGCGCTCGATGTACTGAAGAATATCGCAACAAATCGCAAGGTAGCCATTATTGGGCAAATGCGAGAACTTGGTGTCTTGAGGGAAGAGGAATATCGTAAGGTTGGAGAGTACGTGTATGAGATCGGCATCGATGAATTTATTACCTATGGCTTTAGGACAGATGAAATGAGTAATGCTGCCATCGCGAAGGGCATGGACCCATCCAGAGTACATCATTTTATTAATAAAGATCAATTGCATGCCCTCCTTGAAAAGCTCATTAAGCCCCATGATACCATTCTTGTGAAGGGTGCAAGTAAAACCAATATGTTTGAAACCGTGAAGTTTTTAGATCAAACGTTTAAAGAAGAATAATCGTTTACGACTGATGAAGATAAAAAAGCCCGAGTAACTGTCCACTGGCAAGCGGCAATTATTCGGGTTATTTTTTTCAAACTCTCAAAATGAATTTTATTTCCTTCGCTGCAGTGATTGCGTGATTTCTTGCTTCCTTCAAGGTTGCTCCCTCTGCAATGACATAGGCGTAACGATGACCCATCGATAAAGGTGGGGTGAGGAGGGTGCCTCTTCTCGGTTTGACATATACTTCAACGACGCCAGTTGATCTTGTCGCTCTTGCCTTGCCAATAACCTTTTCTAAAATTCCTCTACTTTCCACAATGACATATTTTGTATACACAAATTTTTTATGTCTTGGTTGCAGATTAGGCTGTTCTCCTAGCAAAATCTTCAGTGTTTCTTCTACTAAACTAAAACCTAGAGCTGCTTGTAGCATATTATTCATAGCGCCACCTGAAATTCGAGGATTGATCTCGATAAGTTTCCAACCATTTTGGGTTAATCGAAGCTCTAAGTGAAGAGCCCCATTCTCAATACCAAAGGCTTTCACGATGGAATGGAGTACCTCCTCGATGCCTGATTGGATGTCTTTAGGGGCTTTCACTAGAACACCATAGCCAGTAATGATAAATCGTTTTCCTTGCGTAATTTCTTGCTCAATTATACCAATGACATGTGGTTGTCGTTGATAAACAACCGCCTCTACTAAATATTGAGGGCCATCTAGATATTCTTCAATCATGATGGTTTCATAGGGATTTTTACTGCGTAGTGCTTTGAGGTGGTTATTGAGCTGGTCGGCATCCGTTGCTAGTAAGACATCTTTTGAGCCAGTTGATTTAGGAGATTTTACGATTAATGGAAAGGTTAAATTTTTAGCTATAGGTTCGTTCGGTTTCATGAGCGAAAATTTTGGTGAGTATGGTTGGTCTTGTAAAAACTTTCTTGTTTTTTCTTTATCCTCCATAGTTTCAATGGCACTGGAGGATGTATAGTTCTGACAAAATTCATCACATAGTATTGAAGCAATATGGACAAATGGATCAACAAAACTAACGATACTTTTAATATTTAATCCAGCTTTTCCTAGTTTCTCAATTTCATCTTTCATGCTCTCGATATCAAAAGTATCAATGAGTATCATTTTATGGATGTCGGGGTAGGCTCTGCGCTGCTGAAGTTGTTTTTCATTATTTGTGAAAAGTACTGTGAAGTAGCCTAATTTTTCTGCTGCCCTTGTTGCTTCACGACTAGACCCAGATTTGTTTGTACCGATAAATACAATGGCTTTCAGGTATATCACTCCTTCTATTGGTACTTAGATACTTAATCACCTTTATATATATGCAATGAAATAGATTTCCTCTAGTTATGTATCTTGTCTACATCCAAGCAACTTTTAAAAGGTTACATATACTAGAAAAGAAAGGAGGGAGAAAAGATATGAAGCCTCTTTCGGTGAAAAATTTAGCAATGATTACGGCAGGCTATCTAGTGCACGGGTCAGAGGATACACTGATTCAGCATGGGGCTTATCGATTAAAGCAAGTGAAAAAGTCCAATACGGCACTTTTTACAAGTAAACGTATTGTTAATTGGAAAAATCTTGAGCCACTTTCTCCTCTAGTGCTAGTGACCGATAGAGCTTATCGGCCAACTGACATTCCCAATCATGTCATTATGATACAGGTAGCGAATGCAGAAGAGGCCTATTGGAAATTTGTCCATTTTTATCGCAGCCAGTTTCATATTCCGATTGTCGCGATCACAGGTACATCAGGCAAAACAACGACAAAAGAGATGATTAAACATATTCTTTCGGCTGATCGGAAAGTGACTGCGACGACATTGAGCAGCAATTCTAGAACGGCTTCTTTGCAATATTTACTGGGCATTGAGGATGAAACCGAGGCTGCCGTTTTTGAAACAGCAGTGGGCTCACCTGGAGACGTTACGAATGCAGGGAGATATTTCAAACCGACAATCGGTATTATTACGAATATCGGAGCCCATCATTTAAATTATTGCAAAACATTAGAAGGCTATATTCAAGCAAAGGGAGAAATGCTAGATATCATTCATCCAAAAGGTACATTAATTATCAATGCTGAAGATATGAATACGAAAAAAATAGATGTTTCGAGATTTCGTGGGCGTTTGATTAGGGTAGGAAAGCATGACTCCTGTGATTTTCGCGCAAGCCATATCCACTACTATCAAAAAGGGATGAAATTTATTCTGCATCATGATAGAAAAAGCTATGACATACTTGTACCAGGGTTTGGAGAGCATCAGGTTTATAATGCTCTTGCTGCCATTGCCGCGGTCCATGATATGGGGATCCCTATTCCAGTCGCAGCACAACAGCTTCAATCATTCCGTCAATTAAAAAAACAACTGCAACTCTTTGAGGGCATTAATCATTCCATGTTATTGGATGATACATGGAGTATTACAACCACTTCCTTAGAGGCTGCCTTAAAAGTGTTGAATGAATTAGGTGACGGAAAGAAAAAGATTGCAGTTATTGGTACGATTACCGATTTAGGTTCATGGGGCTACATTATTCACGAACAGGCGGGTGAATTAATTCAACGTATTGGCGTGGATGTCCTGATTACCATTGGAGAACACGCAAGGATTATGGCTGATCATGCAGTAAAGCTAGGATTTAGCGCGCCTGTTTATACATTTAAAAATAGTACGCTAGTCTATCCGTTATTGCAGAAGATTGTGGATGAAAATACCATCATTCTCATAAAGGGAGATATGTATAGCAAACAGGTCTCTAAACTAGCAACGGAGCTAAAGCTAAAGCCTCCACCACCTGCTGATTAGCTTTTTTAATATAGGATATTGACTGTGCCACATAGAAGAGCTTTCTAATAAGGTATAGTAATTGATCAAAAAGCAGCACGCTAGATCAAGAGAAGAAATAAGTCATCTACAAGATTGATAAAGAGAGGAGGCGTAGTACACTTGCAATCCATTAGTGTGCAGAAACTTAGGAATGTCCTACAGGGAAAGCTCATTCACGGATCAGAACAATGGTCTGTTAAGCAGGCGATCTACTATAATCGGCATGATTTAACAAAGAGCCATTCGCTCCTGTTTGTTAGTCGAAACGATCAAATCAATTGGCAAGAGATTGATCGGAAAGGTCCGTCTCTTATCATATCCGATAAACCGTCTACAGAGTTAAAAAATGCACTGGAGAATACAACCGTTTTACAAGTGAAAAGTGTTGCACAGGCATATTGGACATTTATCGAGTATTATCGTGGGCTCTTTGAAATTCCCGTTGTGGCTTTAACAGGAACTTGTGGGAAAACAACGACAAAAGAGATGTTAAAACATATTGCTAGTAAGCATTGGCAAGTGCAAGCATCCATCAGTAGTAAAAACGAGCCAAGGCAATCATTACCTTATTTAACAGGCATTGACGATAAAACACAAGCCGCTATCTTTGAATTAGGCTTAGGGAATACGGGGAATATTAAACATCAATGTATGATCTATCAGCCAACTATTGGCATCATTACAAACATTGGTGTGCATCATCTAGATGGCTGTCTCAATTTGGAGGGCTATATTAAGGCCAAGGCAGAAATTGTGGAAGGCATTAAAGAAGATGGCACGTTAATCATCAATGCTGATGATGCCAATACTAAAAAAATCTCATTGAAAAGATTTAAAGGGAAGATTATCAAGTTTGGCTTACAGGATACGGCAGATTACAAGGCTTCGAAAGTGGAGTTTGCCAATACGGGCATGAAATTTGTTTTAGAGGTAGCGGATGAAACATACAATGTGTTTGTCCCAGGCTATGGAGAGCATCAGGTCTATAATGCCTTAGCCGCGATTGCAGCTAGCCATGAAATGGGGCTGACCATTCGTCAGGCAATCGCAGGACTAAGAACATTTAAACAGATGGCAAGACATTTAGAATTTACGACAGGACTTGGTGACAGTACGATTATTGATGATACATGGACAAATAACCCAACATCTGTAGAGGCAGCCTTAAAAGTGCTAGATACGGTGGGAAAAGACAAAAAGGTCATTCTTGTTTTAGGGGATATAAAGCGATTAGGCAATTTTGAAGAAAAATATCATCGCGAAATCGGCTCCATGGTAGCAGTAAGAAAGATCGATACATTGATTACCATCGGCAAAAGGGCAGAGAAGATTGCCGATCAAGCGCAAAAGGATGGAACCAGCGCAGAGGTTCATACGTTTAAAGAGGTAGCAGGCGTTTTAGAATTATTGAAACCAAAGCTAGATGCGGACACGATAGTTTTAATTAAGGGACCGATGTCTAGTAGATCCATGATCGAATTTGCCAATAAACTAAAAAACGCATAGAAAAAGGGTGTCTCAAAATGAATGAGACACCCAATTCTTACTTATTTTAAAACACGCCGAGCTGTTACCCATGTTATGCTTAAACTTTGTTTCACAACAGTTCGTAGTCATATTAATATATTAATATATTGATTACTCCCTATAATAGATCCTCGTTTGTGTGATTTCTATTGGTAGAGATGAATAATAAATCTACTTTTTGAAACTGAGATTTTTGAATACGTTTACCAACTAAAGCTTGTGTTTGCTAATTTATTCTTCAACTCAATACCATGTTTCTTAAAGACATAGTAAGTAAAACCTGTACTTGTAAAAGTCAGTGCACTTAACAGGGCGTAGAGTTATTTAGTAGAGATAACGCGCTTCGCAGTAATATAGTGTTGAGCATAATAATCAACAAATAATACTCTTGTCATGACACCATCGGAATTAGGGATGATGATACGGTGATCGCCTGCATAAATCCCTACAAGAGAAGGTTTTTTTGAACCTTTCACACTATTAAAGAAGACTAAATCACCCTTTTTCAAATTAGCACGCGCTACAGTTGATCCTTTGCTCATTAAACCGCTTAAAGAAGTTGATCCGAGTTTAACGCCACTTTTACGATAGATGAAATCGACAAATGCTGGAGCGGTAAAGCGTAGACTTGACTCATTTGTTGTCGAGCTAATCGATACTTTATTTTTATAAGTCAGCGCATTCTCAACAATTTTATCGCCTTTTGTTGCAGGGTTGGCTGATAGCAGAGTAGGTAATACTCTACGTGCCGATACATAGTTTTCTTTATAATACGGCTTACTATTTAAATCAGAGATAACTATATTTTGTTTGGTATCAGCCATATGGATGATTTTATTGTCGCCAATATACATGCCGACATGGTCGGGATCAGTCCCTGTTTTTTTACTTTTAAAGAACAATAAATCGCCTTTTTGTAATTGGTTTCTCGCTACATAAGTCCCTTGCTGAATCATATAATTTTCATTATACGTACCAAGGTCTACCCCGTTTTTCTCGAAGATGTACATTAAAAATGAAGCACAAGAAAATTTGTATGGGTATGTAGGCTTGTAAACCGAATTGCTGTATGTTGCTTGCCCCATTAAGCTTTTACCAGTCTGAATTAATTGGTCTGCTTTTGCAGCTACCGCCTGTGCGTTGTTCTGAGCATTTGTTGTCGCAGCCTCTACTTGTATTGGCTGGATCGCTGTTTGCACCATTCCAAATGAACTAAATCCAATTGTTAATGCAAGTGTTGTAGATAAAAATCGTTTATTCATGTTGTGTAACCTCCTAAAGCATCTAGTAGGATTTCTCCTGTATACCTTTGCCATGGAAATAATCGTAGCATGAAAAAGTAGGGCTTCTGAGCGGTAAATGTTACCAGGGTAACTGAAGGGAGGGCTTCAACACTTGCTATAAAAGGCTTTATCAAGGGAATTTACAGTTTTATTACAAATGTTTCAGTAAGATGTAATATGGAACAATTCCATGAAAAAAGCTGCCCCAAAACGAGGCAGCCTACACGATTTTCTGTATCATCTCTACACTATTACCAAAGGAATCACGGAATTCAAAACGCGCGTAATGAGGAATAGGCACGGAGTCGAGTATCTTGATTTGATGAGCTGCGAGTTTCTTCCGCCAATACTGAATATCCGCTACTTGATACGCAATATGCGCCTTTGTGGTCAAACGATCGAAGCCATCCTCTGTCCCTACATGGACCTCCTGTTGACCAAGCTGTAACCAAAATCCCCCACGTCCTTTAAGAGAATCAGGCTTCTCTAATTCTTGAAGTCCTAAGACATGACAATAAAAATCCTTCCCTTGCTCCTCACAACCTTTCGGAATTGTAATTTGAACATGATGTAAACCCATTATCATCTCAGACCGCCCCCTTTTTTTCTTAATTATAGAGTAATTTCTAAATATTTGAAATGGATGGGAGGATAGAATTTGAACTGGTGGATAGAACTTCAAAAGTGGAGGAATGAATTCAAAAACTGGCGGATAGAATCATCAAATGGAAGGATAGAGTTTAAACTAGCGGATAGAACTTCAAAAGTGGAGGATAGAATTCAAAAACTGGTGGATTGAATCATCAAATGGAAGGATAGAGTTTAAACTAGCGGATAGAATTTCAAAAGTAGAGGATAGAATTCAAAAACTGGCGGATAGAATCATCAAATGGAAGGATAGGGTTTAAACTGGTGGATAGAACTTTAAAAGTGGAGGATAGCGCTTCAAATTAAGTGKATAAAACCTCAAAAGAGAGGGATAGAGCTCTAAATCTAATCTTTAGAACTTCAAAAGCCCAATATTTCTATTCTGTTAAGATTTAATACTATGGTATAATAATAAAAACGGAATAATAGGATAGAGGTACAAATTAGATTTTTTAATTTGTTTAAAAGGGAAGATCGGTGTGAATCCGACGCTGTCCCGCAACTGTAAATGGGAGCACATTTCAAAAGGCCACTGTTACGAGTCGTAATGGGAAGGTGAAAGGTGTGATGAACATAAGCCAGGAGACCTGCCTTTATCTAGTACAGCCAAAAAACCTACGCGGATAGGGGGTGTTGAGTGTGACTAGAGAATTTCTCCTGCATGCTCATAGTACGATGATTGCTAAAAAGGGTGCTTCTATGTTTAATAGAAAGCTTCTTTCCATCTGGCAATCACCGTATTATGTCGTGTATTTGTCATAGTAGACATCTTTCTGATGAGGGAAAGATGTTTTTTTATGTAAAAAATTAAAGGAGCGGTCCACATGAATCCACAAGTTGTTGAGTACTATGAAAGCTTATTCAAATTTGAAATTATGCAAGAGCCTAAACCCTTAAAGGAGCTTGTCGAACAATATGTTGGGCATGATGCTTCACATGAGCAATCTATTTTAGCAGCGTACGCAAATGTTTTGAAAGAATTAAGAGGATAGATATTTGGCTACTTCGAAAAACGAAGTAGCCATTTTTTAATAAGCGCATGCTTTGACAATTAATAATAGTAGGCGTACAATTTCGTTGAACAATTGTTTTGAACGTTTGTTCAAAAAAAGAGGTGAGAACTATCGATCAAAAAGAAAAAAATAAAGAGGTAAAGGATCAAATTTTACAAGCGGCAAAAACCTTGTTTTCATCAAGGGGCTTTGATGGCACCACGGTGAGACAAATTTGTGAAGAAGCAGATGTGTCACTTGCACTTGTTTCCTATCATTTTGGTGGCAAGGAAAATGTCTTTAATGCATTATTTGAACCGCTACGCCACACCTTTATGAATGCTCATTATGACGTTCAAGATTCAATCGGTGCGCTTCGTAGCTTTTGTCGTAACTTTGTTCTTTACCGAATCCAGGAGCATGAGTTAATTGATATATTACAGCAAGAAATAGTCATGAATAGTCCTAGGCTTGAGATGCTAAAGGATGTGTTTTTACCTTCCTGGGAGCAACTTCGGACAATTTTATTGGCTTGTCAGGAGCAACAGACCATCTACTTCGAGTCACTTGATGTTGCACTGAACTTTATTATGGGAACATTAATGTATTCGTTGAACAATCCCTTTTTAAACCGTTCTTCATTACAAGCAACACCCGATCAGATTGCGGAGCTTGCAGTGAACTTCGTGTTACATGGTCTTCAAACAAACTTATAAAAAGAAGGTAATAGAATGAAAGCAGCAAAATTTTACGGTGTAAAAGATATTCGAGTAGAGGAGGCACAACTGCCAGCACTAGAACCAGGCATGGTGAAAGTAAAAGTTGCCTTTGCAGGAATTTGTGGTAGTGATTTACATGAATATGTTGGTGGGGCTTATGCATTCCGTACACAACCCGTATTAGGGCATGAATTTGCAGGTGTCGTTGTAGAGGTTGCAAAAGGCGTTACACAGACAAAAGTAGGAGATCGTGTGGCAGTGGAGCCACCAATTCCATGTGGTAAATGTGATAATTGTCGACGTGGCTATTCCAACTTATGTAAACGTGGTCAATCTTATGGCTATACAATTTCTGGCGGATTTGCAGAATATGCAGTTGTACAAGAAGAAAATATTCACCTTCTTCCTGACAATATGAGCCTAGAGCTAGGCGCACTTGTTGAACCTACAGCAGTCGCGGTTCACGCAGTTCGTCAAAGTCAATTAAAGCTTGGCGATACAGCTGCTATTTTTGGTGCGGGTCCTATTGGTTTATTGGTCTTGCAGGCTGTGAAGGCTGCGGGAGCAAGTGAAATTTTTGTCGTAGAGGTTTCCGATGAACGACGCCAAAAAGCACTTGAATTAGGTGCAACGTATGTCATTAATCCAATTGATACGGATGCAGTAGCGTTTATACGTGAAAAAACAACTGGTGGGGTAGATGTTGCGTATGATGCAGCAGGTGTGCAAGCAACATTTACAAGCGGTGTTAGTGCTGTTCATCCAGGTGGCGAATTTAAAATCGTCAGCGTTTGGGAAAGACCTGTAGAATTTAACCCTAATGCGGTGGTTTCTCCAGAGGTAAAAATCAGTGGCTCGTTTGCCTATGTGAATATTTTCCCTGAAGTGATTCGATTACTTGCTCGTGGTGTAATTGATGGACAAGCTGTTATCACAAGCCAGATTGCAATAGAGGATATCGTGGAAAAAGGTTTTGAAGCTTTAACAAAGGATCGTAGCCAATGTAAAATTCTTGTGAATATGAGCATGTAATTGTCTGAAATCATAGCCGAACTTGAGGTTTGGCTATGATTTTTTTGGCTACCTTAATAATATAATACCAATTGGAATACATTTGTTTGTCATAAAACTGCCTTTAGGACTTCATTCATATTTCACTTTTTACTTATATAATTAATCTGCTATAAATAGAGAGATTGGAGATTAAATATGAAAAATTTGCTTTATTCTAGGTTTTGGCGACTTCATTTTTTCGCAGCACTTTTTATTACGCCTTTATTGCTGTCTCTCACATTAAGTGGGATTGGTTATTTGTTTTTTACAGATGTAGAAAATCGATTATATGACGATTATTTCTTTGGTGAGAGCCATAAGGAAGAGGTCTTAACAATTGATGATGCCGTGGAAAAAGCGGAGTCGGCATTTGCAGGATACTCTACTACGAAAGTGATTATGTTGGAGGAGCCATATAATACGCGTTTAACTTTATCAAATGGCACTAAACAAAAGTACGTATTTTTAGATGATCACAATCAAATGGTTGGTAGTCAGGACGCCGATTATACATTTTCAAATATTATGAGAAATACGCATAGCTCCCTCTTTATTGGTGGTACCTTTGTAAACTATTTAGTAGAGCTAGCAGCTTGTTGGACGATCTTTTTATTACTGTCAGGTCTTTATATGACATTCAAAGGAAATCTCCTAAAGAAGGGCAAGTCGGAGAATAAGAGGCAAAAAAGTAAGAGATTGCATGCACTTGTTGGGACAATCATTACCATTCCAATGGTGATGTTCATTTCGACTGGGCTATTATGGTCTGCTTTTCAAGGTTCCATGCTTGCAGATATAGTGTCAGAAAATCCTACTTTTGGGTATCCATTACTCCAACAAAAGCCACCAACATCTGATGTCTCTGAAATACCATGGGCCACTCGTCAATTAGAGGCACCGACATCAGAAGGAGAACATGCCCAACATCATGGCGGTGGAGCTGTCCGTTATACGAACGATAGCCAAATGACGATTGCTCAGCTTGAAAAAGAAATCAATTCGATGAACATTGCTAAGCCTTACTCTATAATTTATCCGTCAAACGGTGAGGGCGTCTATACAGTGGCGAAGGCTAGTAATTCTGGTGTAACAGGGCTAGATGTAAAACCTACAGCGGAAGCCACAATGTATTTTGATCAGTATAGTGGCAAGTTTATCGATCAAGTAAATTATGACGATTATGGCCCATTAGCTAAATTCTTTACATGGGGAATACCATTACATGAGGGGCATTTATTCGGCTGGCCGAATAAGCTTTTAAACTTAGTGGTTTGTCTAGCCTTTTTAGCCGTAATCGTGTGGGGCATTCGCACTTGGATTTTACGTAGAAAAAAAGGGGAGCTGTCTGCACCACCGCAAATTTCTCATAAAATATCCATGCCATTCATCATTTTCCTTGTCATATTAGGGATTATGATGCCGCTATTTGGTGCGTCATTAATCGCTGTGGTAGTAATTGAATTTATCCTTTTAGGTTGGCAAACAAAGAAGAAGCTAAGAGCACAAGAAACTAAATAAAGCAAAGATGATACGGCACAGCGGGTTTGTGCCGTATCTTTTTTTGTTTATTTCATTTATAGGAACGCAATACTATACTGAAGCGGCAAAAATGTTTATAGATTTTTCAGCATGATTTTATAAAGTTTTAAGATTTGTATGGTACATTGCTAGTAGTTTCAGCTTATGGGGGGTATGTAGATGTCAATAAAAACAAGGTTTTTGCTATCTTATGTGGGTGTCATCATCATTGCCATCACACTATTACTAGCAGCGGTTTTTCTTTTTTCCTTTGCCATTACAGGTGATGTCAAAGCGATTGAGCATTTTTATAAAAAATCTTATGTCCAAAAGCCTTTGACGACAGTAGAGGAAAATGCGTTTCTAGATTTAAAATTACTAGCTAAAAAAAGTCCCCAGCAGCTTTTAGATCTCGAACAGCTTGAACAAATCAATGCGCCTTCGATAGAGATTGTGGTACGAAAAGATCATCAAATCGTGTATTCAACACAAAAAGAGCATAAACAATTATTGCTTCAAAGCTTACCTAGCTTTGAAGCGACCAATATTAATTCTCGTGACACCATCATGATAAATCGAGCCTTTTATACGTATGTTAAATTTGATTTTTATTTTCCAGATCAAACAGAGGGCAGTATTTTCGTATTGAGAGAGGTTAGTTCCCATGCAGAGGTAACGAGGGAACTGCTACCGATTCTTTTAGGTATTTTATTTGTCCTGTTTATGATGATCATTGGCTTTTTAAATTATTTAGTATCAAGAAGTATTATTAAACCGATTTCGGCATTAAAGGAAGGGGCAGAACGAATTAAATCGGGCGACTTGGATTTTGAAATTGCAACCCACTCGAAGGATGAAATTGGTCAGCTGAATCGGTCATTCGAGGAAATGAGAGTCAAATTAAAAGAATCCATCCAGCTTCAGCTTCAATATGAGGAAAATCGAAAGGAGCTCATCTCCAATATCTCCCATGATTTAAAAACGCCGATGACTTCCATTATCGGCTATGTGGAGGGCATTAAAGATGGTGTGGCAAATACAGAGGAAAAGATGGATAAATATTTAACAACTATCTATACAAAGGCAAAGGATATGGATGTATTAATTGATGAGCTATTCTTATTTTCTAAATTGGATTTAAAAAAGATTCCCTTCCAATTGGAAAGCATCAATCTCCACCAATATATGCATGATTATGTAGAGGATGCAAGCTTTGATTTTATTGCACGAGATATTCATTTACAATATCTATCAGCAGGCTCGCCGCTTTTGGCAATGGTGGACCGAGATAAATTAAGACGTGTCCTGACGAACCTTTTAAGTAATAGCGAAAAATATATGGATAAGCCATATAAGCAAATCATTATTTCCTTGCATGAGCGAGCAGAGGATGCGATTATTCAGGTAACAGATAATGGTGCAGGCATTGATCCTGTCGCATTGCCCTATATTTTTGATCGATTTTACCGTGCGGAGCCTTCACGTAATTCGCAAACAGGAGGCAGTGGCTTAGGGTTAGCCATTGCCAAACAAATCGTTGTTGAAATGGGTGGCGATATTTGGGCAAAGAGTGAATTAGCAAAGGGGACAAGCATATTCATTTCATTGAAAAAGGCTGAGGAGAAGGTGAATCATCATGAAAAAAATTCTGCTAATTGAAGACGAAGTGAGCATAGCTGAGCTTCAACGAGATTATTTAGAGATTAATGGCTTTACAGTAGATATCCAACATCATGGAGAGGATGGGCTACAGCAGGCACTTAAAGGTAATTATGATTTAATCATTTTGGATATTATGCTACCAGGGATAAGTGGCTTTGACATTTGTAAACAGATTCGAGCGGTACACAATATTCCCATTTTATTTGTTTCAGCTAAAAAGGAGGATATTGATAAAATTCGTGGTCTTGGACTAGGGGCGGATGATTATATTACAAAACCATTTAGTCCGAGTGAATTAGTGGCAAGGGTCAAGGCCCATTTGTCGAGATATGAGCGTCTGGCGACCCATCAACAAACAAATCATATGATGTCCATTCATGGTATTACAATCGATACTTCGGCTAGAAAGGTGTTTGTTAATGGTGAGGAGATTGCCTTTACAACGAAGGAATTTGATTTACTTGTCTTTTTTGTTAGACACCCCAATCAAGTATTAAGTAAGGAACAGCTATATGAGCGAAACTGGGGCTATGAATCAGCTGCAGACGTTTCGACTGTCACTGTTCATATACGAAAGCTACGTGAAAAAATTGAACGAGAGCCAGCGCATCCCAAGTTTTTGGAAACAGTATGGGGTGCAGGCTATCGCTTCAATGTTTAAGTAAAACTACCTCGTCCTTGTGGCGGGGTAGTTTTTTTAGACTTTTTTAAGAATTCGTTAATGGGCAATTTAGCATTACCGCTTACACTGAGGAGGGAAAGGCGGTGTATTAAAATTGAAAAAAAGGCAGGCAGTTATCATTGCATTAACATTTTTACTTCAAGGGTGTGCCTCAATTGATACAGAAACAATACAGCATGATAAAGGTGGGAGTGAAGTGGTGGGAACAGAATGGGCGAGTGAGTTGCTCAAGGCAGCTGAAAGGGGAGATATCGATGGGCTTCAACATGCTTTGAAACAAAAAGGGGACATCAATGTACAAGATTCAAATAATCGAACAGCTTTGATGATAGCTACCTATAATCAGGATATTGAGGCAGTTAAATTATTAATAGATGCAGGAGCAGATGTTAATATTCAGGATAATCAGCAAAATTCGCCATTTCTCTATGCAGGTGCGGAGGGCTATCTGACTATTTTAAAGATGACCATTCAAGCTGGTGCTGATCCGACTATTTTAAATCGATATGGGGGAACAGCACTCATACCAGCAGCAGAGCATGGTCATGTGGAGGTCATCGAGGAGCTATTGAGCAATACCGATATTGACGTCAATCATGTGAATCATTTAGGCTGGACAGCCCTAATGGAGGCGATTGTCTTAAATAACGGCAATCCAACACAGCAAACCGTAATACAACGACTAATTGAACATGGTGCTGATGTAAATATTCCCGATCAAAATAACGTGACACCTCTGCAACATGCAAAACAACGAGGATTTAAAGCAATCGAACAAATTCTACTTGCAGCAGGCGCAAAGTAACCCAAACTGTAGAGACGGCTCTCTACAGTTTTCTTAGTGTTGAAAAACAAAACAGTCAATTGAAAGGTAGAAATGGATTTCCGTTGCAGGCTACTTGCTTTCCTGTGGGCGAGCGCCGAATCGCTTCCTCCGCTACCGCTCCGTTTAGAGTTTCGCCTGTCTTGCTATCCCACGGGAGTCAAGCAGCCTTCCACTTCAACCCACTAACTTATTAGCAAAGATTTTCAAATAAAGTGAAGGTGTTCACTACTCTTTATGAAGTGTTGTCATGCTTCACTTCTCCACATTGAAAATAAGAACTTATCCCCTCTAAGAATACAGTTAATGGACGATTTGTTACTATAAAAAAGTAAAGACACTTTGCAGAATGGTTGATTGGAGTGGAGCCAGCGTCACTCCTAGGGGATTTAGCGTCAAGAGGAGACCCTGGAGCGAACGTAAGTGAGTGAAGCGGCTCATCGGACGCCCCCTGGAAAGGACGCTGGCGTAACGGAAATCAACCCCTCGACTTGCAAAGTTGCTTTTTCTGGCGTTGACATCATCTTTTTTCAACAACATGCAAACTGTAGAGACAGCTCTCTACAGTTTTTTGTTCTTAAATTATTTTTCCTATTTTTTAATTCTTTTTTAATAGTTTATTTATTAGCAGTTTAGATTTGGACTTTATGATAAATTTTGTAAACCAAATTACACCATAAAGGAGAGTTCAACAAATGAAATTAAGAAAACGTATTGTCCCAGCAGCATTGGCTTTATCCGTAGTATCAGCAGGTCTAGTAACCATAGGCGAGCCATTAAATGCAGATGCGGCAAGCAATAAAGCAGTAGTAGCGGAAAACGAGCAAGTAGCTAAAATTACAAACATCAAGCCATTAAATACAATGACACTACAAATTACATTTAATCAGCCATTAGCAGCAGCTGATGTAGACCTAAATCATTTAGATGCTATAAAAAAACATTTTACGTTTAATGGAGATTTAGAGATTGTCAATGTGCCACGCTTAATGACAGGCTCTAAGAGTACATATATTGTACCAACAACATTCCAAGAAGATGATTTTATCTATACATTGAGCTATAAAGAGCAACGCAATAAAGTTTTTGAGGGCACAGATGAAAAGGTATATGTACGCAATGTGGAGCAAGTCACAAATGATACATTTACATTGGAATCCTTTCAGGAGGATGGCGTAGTAGATTATGCTAATATTATTGAAGCCTATCGCGCAGGCCGTGGAGATTTAGCATTTAGCTTAGATGGTCATAATCGAGATGCTAGCGGCAAACGCTTTGATGTTATTTCTTCCTTACGTGATCGCTATGTGACGGTGAGAACAAGTGAGGGAGAAGAGTTTGTTGCTAATTATGTACCATTTACACAAGCAGCTGATGGCAGACAGGCTCCTCAATTTAGACTCCCTGCTGGCAAGGTTTTAAAACCAGGTGTGACTTACCGTGTGTACGCAMAATGGGCGGAAATAGAKGTAAGGAGCTTTGTAGCGAAAGAAATCGCGCCAATCACTCTGCAAACAGCAAAAGCAATGGAKGAAAAATCCTTTGAATTACAATTAAGAAACGATCCGCAATCTGATTTACTTGCTGGCCGAAGTGTAGCGTTAAAAGGCAGTGATGGGAGTACATTGCAAGCACAATATCGTTATTCATCACGTAAAGGTACTGTGGGCATTTTTGATCTAACGAATGGTGGTACGTTGAAAGCAAATGTCAGCTATACTGTAATCCCATTAAACAACTGGTCTATAGCAACAGATTTAGTTATAAAAGGCAAATAAACGTTCTTTTGCTTAATAAAATAATGAATCTGTCATTTGAAGCTTAATAAATGGAACGTATTTTATTCTAACATTGTAAAAATCTCGTTWCAGCTGTGGSGAGATTTTTTTTATAGCCAGCCTTTTTCACCTGCTACCTGAGCGGCTTGCTGTCTAGATTCAACTTGTAGCTTTTGAATAGAGGTAGATAAATAATTGCGAATCGTGCCCTTCGTTAAAAATAACTGCTTACTGATTTCGTTTGTGGTCAAGCCTTTTTTGACTAGCTGAAGCACCGCAATTTCTCGTTCATTTAAAGGGTTTTGCTCCTTCATAAATAAGGAGGCGGCTAAATCCTTGCTGACCACCTTTTCTCCTTGCATGATTTTTCGAATAGTAGCAATTAAATAATCGATGGGTTCATCTTTCAATAGATAGCCGTGTACCTCGCAATCCATTGCCTTCTGCAAATAACCAGGGCGTGCAAAGGTTGTTACAATCATTACCTTGCAAGGGAGGTTGGCTTGTTTAATTTTTTCAGCAAGCTCAAGCCCTGATAGATGGGGCATTTCAATATCGACTAGGCAAATATCTGGTGGCTCCTGCTGGATCAATTCCCATGCTTGTTGTCCATCTGCCACCTCAGCTATGACCTCAATATCAGGCTCAAACGCTAGTAGCGAAGTTAGGGCACCACGTAACATTTGTTGGTCTTCTGCTAGTAATACACGTATCATCTTAGAGGCTCCTTTCCATCTTGAATTGGTAGAGTGAGGGTGACGCTGGTGCCTACTGGTGTGTCACTTTCAATCAGGGCAAAGCCTTGCAGCATATGCATTCTTTCTTTTATGGAGTGTATGCCATTCCCACGTCCTTGTGACTGTAAACCGATGCCATCGTCTTTCATCACAAGTGTATAGTGTCCAGCACAACATTGAATGGCGAAATGACATTTTTTTGCCTGACTATGCTTGAGAATATTCGTAGTTGTCTCTCGTACACATAGAGCAAGCATCGTTTCCTCCACACTAGAAAGTACGATTTGAGGACATTGATTGTCAAGGGTTGTCGTAATATTCGCGCTTTGTAAAAGCTGTTGGCAATGAATAAGCTCCGTTTGCAAAGAAATAAAATTCATATCAGACACAAGCTCACGTACTTGTTTTAAGGCGGTACGGGTAGTGGCTAATATGTCATGTAGCTCAGGCTTCACGCTTGAAGGATCTCGGTCAATCAGTTTGGTCGTAAGTTCGGTTTTTACTTTAATCATTGTGAGCGTATGGCCAATTGTATCATGAAGGTCTCTAGCGATCCGTTGTCGTTCCTCTTGCTGAACAAGCTGTGTATTTACGTCTGCCAGCTCAGCTTGCAGATTTTTCGACTTTTCCACAAAATAAATGAGAATCGGGAGCACCAGTTGAAACATCATAATCGGTACTAGTACCTGTGATTCCTTTGGTAAAAGGGAATCTGTTGTCATGTACAAAACCGTCAAAAACATGACAGCGATGGCTACAATCCCACAGGCAATATGCCATTTTGATTTTGCACGTCCTAGTAAGTCGGCAAAGGTAAAGCCAAAAATAAGCATAAAAGGATCGACAATTATGCTAAGTAAGGTGATAAGGACAAAGGCTACTAGAGATGCAGTAAGTAGCCTCCAATCTCGATGCCATAAAGCAATGTAGAAGGCTATTAGGTATAAAAGGAGCACTGTTATTTTCATAGCTAAGGGAAGGGAATGAGACCCTAATACTAATGCGAATAGGAAAATGACAGAAGCTGCATCAATGATTAAATAATGCTTAATTTGTTCTCTAGGATATATTTTTATTACTAGCACCATCCTTTGTTGCTGATTACTGTGTCATCGCTTGAAGGGCTTTTTTACGAATCCATTCCATAGGGCCCATTTGAAATTTCTGTAACCAAGCGAACGCTATAACAAGTTGTAAGATTGATAGAGATAGCCAAATACCAATGACAGTGAAGCTATTGACTTGCCCACCTAAGCCAAGCCCCCAGCCATAAAAAATAATCGACGCAAGCACGTTTTGGAGGACATAGCAGCTTAAAGACATTTTACCAACATGAGCAAAGCGCTGCCAAAGCCAGTCTAGCCTCTTATATTCTACCAGTTTACCTAAAATTCCAATATAGCCAATGGATAGAAGAGGGGCACAAAGATAGCGAACAGGTAAATCAAAAAGCCCACCAGGAATAAAAATAAGCAGATTGATAGGAAAGCCAACGAATACACCGATATTAAAGAGCTTTTGTCGAGTTTGACGTCCTTTGTCTGTTGGTGAAAATACCTCATTACGCATGAACTTCACGCCAAGTAAAAATAAAAAGACATTCATCGGGATAATAAATATAGCTTCTGAGCGATAAAATAAAAAATTTGTGAGACGATGCTGCACCTGCGCAAACCATGTGCCATGTTCATAGAGCTCAGAAACGGATGCCATACCATTTAATGAAACACCAGCTCCTTGTAAGGTACTGATAAAAATAAGTAGAATCATTAGAATGTGAAAGCCACCAAAAAAATAAAAGGCTCCTGTCATGACCTTATCACCCAAACGTACAATAAAAGCGACGATGAATGCTGTGACAGCATAGCTCATTAAAATATCATACTCCATCACAAGCGTGTAGTGCAGTAGCCCCTCTAACCCTAAGAAGACGATAGTCCACAAGTACACTCCTGGCCAGACTGTACCTCTCCGTAAGGCTTGCTGATATTTTAATTGCAGGCCTACTCCAAACATAATTGTTAACAACCCAAGCAGCTTGCCATTAACGAAAAATAATACGACCATACGTAAAAAATCATTGAAGGACCACCAACCAGAATAATCACTTGTTGTTATATACGATAAATCACCAAGATAAGCAAAAATCCAAATATTTGTGCCAAGCGTTCCTAAGACGGCAAAGCCTCTTAACATATCGATAAAGGGAAGTCTTTGTTGTGTTTGCATAAGTTCGATCACTCTTTCTTTGTTTTCTTACCTTAAGGATAAGAAAATTTCAAGAGAAAACCTATTCACACCAGTCAAAGAATCTTGATGACAGGTGTCATAAAGTATGCTGTGCCAGCACAAAAACCAGCAACGCTTTTGCTGCCGGCTCATTATTTTGTACAGGTATAGATGCGATAGTCTAAAATGTCTTCGTATTTTTCATTCATGGCAATATGCTGATCCATGATTTTATAGAATTCGGATTCCATATCTGTGGAAACTTGAAATTCAGGCTTGGATGAGATGGATTTGTTTTTTTGTATATGGATATCATAAAAACCAGCCTGTTGCAGTAGTCTTACCCAATCCTTTTTCCTGAGGAGAGACTGAAAGCCGTAAAATTGTTGGAGGTCGTCTGCAAGTTCGGTACGAAGTGTTTGAGGAATGGTAAATTCGATAGCAATGAAGCGGCCACCTTTTTTCAATAAACGATAAATTTCCTGAAAAGCCTGCTGCAAATTAACAAAGGCCAGAACCGACTCAGCTAGAATCAAGTCAAATGTCTCGTTCGCTAACGAGGTTTGTTCAATAGAGCCTTGCAGAAGTTTAACAGGTAGACGCGCTTTATGCATTCGCTGACGAGCCTTTTCTATCATGATGGGCTGAATATCGAGACCTGTGACGTTTGCTTGATAGGAAGATGCTAAATAAGCAGCCGTTTGCCCTGTACCACATCCCACATCTAAAATATGTGTGTTTTGCTCGATATTCTCCGCTTGCAAAACAGCCTTTGATAGATTAATGCCCCCAGGATGTGCGCCTCCGACCCCGAACTTAGCTAAAAAGGTAAGATAATGAGAGTCTTGTATAGTACCACCTTCTTTTCTCTTATAGTATGACAGGGAAACTAGTATGGTTCCCTTATTATTTTTAACCTCTTCTTCAAAAGTCTAATTCGCTATAAAAATTTTTACATATACTAGTTAGAAGCTTTCAGATAGGGGGTGTATAAATGCCATATTTTCAGCCGAATGCTAGAAGAGGTCCATATCCGCCAAACAATAGGCAATATTTTGGCCCACCTTTTCGAGGTAGGATGGTGCAACCATACTATTCTCCCAATCAACAACAGCAAGGTCCTAGATTAGGAAATTTACCAGATCATTTAAATACAATTATGGGGCATGCTGGGACGATTACAAATGGAGTAAATATGTTGAGACAGATGGGAGCGTTATTAAGTTTATTTAGATAAAAACTAGAAACCCTCTTAAGATCAGGCTCTTAAGAGGGTTATATTTAGGTTTAATGGGCTGGTGCAAATTGCTTTTCAATAATAGAGCGATTTTTCTCTTTAAATAGCTCATTATGAGAGGACACCATGCCATGACGATAGGCAGTTGGTTCTAAATACGTTTTAATAGAATTGACTGCATTGGCGGCATCTTGGAATGTGCCAAGTAGCAAATTAATTTTTCCATCAAATGATAAAATATCACCTGCTGCAAAAATACCTGGCTGTGCTGTTTCACCTGTTGCCTTTCCTTCAACATAATAATCATCCTTTTTCGGAATGGCAATGGCCTCATCAAATGCAAGAGACGCCTCACGATTATAGCCATGACTGACGATTACCTCATCGATTTGACGCGTATAACTTTGCTTCGTGATCGTATTCTCACATGTGACTAATTGAATAGCCGTTTTATCAATATTTGCGGAAAGCTTTGTAATCGTTGTATTACACTCAATGCGCACACCTGCATCCAGTGCTTCCTGTACAGTGGCTTCATGTGCTGATAGATTCTCTTTGCGGTAAACAACCGTTACGCTTTTCGCAATCGGACTTAATTCAACAGCCCAATCGATGGCTGCATTACCACCGCCTGAGATCATGATATCCTTATCGACAAAACGTTTATACGATTGCACAGTGTAATGTAGATTGGACATTTCATATTTTTCAGCGCCCTCAAGTGTTATCTTTTGAGGGCTAATAATGCCGCCACCTACAGCTAACAGTACCGTTTTAGAATAATGCTTTTCACCTGCTGCTGTATGAATGACAAAAATATCATTGTGACGTTCAATTAAATCTACTTTTGTACCTGTCAAAATTGTAGGATCAAATGTTTTGGCTTGCTCGATTAATTGTTTAACAAATTGTTCACCCAAAACGGGAGGATGTCCCCCAATATCCCATATCAGCTTTTCAGGATAAAGTAATACTTTACCGCCAAGCTGTGGTTGACTTTCTAATAATTTTGTTTTTAAACCCCGTAAACCACTATAAAAGGCACTATATAAGCCAGCTGGGCCACCGCCAATAATTGTCACATCATACACATGCTGCATTTTTATTGCCACATCCTTAACAAATAGTAAAAAAGTAATTGACAAAATCTTATCAGGTAACTAGACTAATTCTAGTGATAATGATTATCATTTTTAGCTTTGAATATCATAGCATGGAAAGAAGTAAAAAGAAAGTGAGGGTCCGATTTGCGTTTAGAAGTTGAATCGATTCGTGTTGGTTATGAGAATAAAACGATTGTGCATGACTTATCGCTGCAAATTCCTGATGGCAAAATCACCACAATCATTGGTTCAAATGGTTGTGGAAAATCAACCTTGTTAAAAGCTATCACACGGATTTTAAAGCATGAGAGTGGACAGGTCATATTAGATGGTCAAAATATTTCCAAGATGAAAACAAAAGAATTAGCAAAAGAACTGGCAATCTTACCACAGAGTCCAGAAAGTGCACATGGTTTAACAGTGGAAGAGCTTGTATCCTACGGTCGATTTCCTTATCAAAAGGGCTTCGGGAATTTATCACAAAAAGATAAAGAAGTTATTGGCTGGGCTTTACAGGTAACCAAAACAGAAGAATTCCGTTTACAATCTGTAGATGCTTTATCTGGTGGACAACGTCAGCGCGTATGGATTGCGATGGCCTTGGCCCAAGAAACCGACATTATCTTTTTAGATGAACCGACAACTTATTTAGATATGGCTCATCAGCTAGAAGTTTTAGAGCTACTTTACAGGCTGAATGAAGAACAGGGGCGCACGATTGTCATGGTCCTCCATGATTTAAATCAAGCGGCACGTTTTTCAGATTATATTGTAGCGCTTTCACAAGGTGAGCTTGTAAAATTCGGAACGGCTGAAGAAGTGATGGTTCCAGAAGTATTGAAAAAAGTATTTAATATAGATGCAGTTATTGGCAAAGATCCACGAACGAACAAACCAATGTGCATTACATATGACTTATTACAAACCATTTAAAAGGAGAATAACAATGAAAAAGTGGCTATTACCAATGTTTATGATGCTTGTGCTAGTACTTGCAGCATGTGGCAGTAAGGAAGAAAAAACAGAGAAGGCTGATGAAGGCTCAAAAGAGGAAGCTTCAACAGAAACAATCACATATCAATCAGAGTCAGGTCCTGTAGAAGTACCAGCAAATCCGAAACGTGTTGTTGTACTATCTTCTTTTGTAGGAAGCTTATTACAGCTTGATGTAAATGTTGTTGGTGTGGATGCATGGGCAGCAAAAAATCCCAACTTCGAAGATGCGATTAAAGATGCTGTTGTAGTTGAAAATACAGATATTGAAAAAATTCTTGAGCTAGAACCAGATTTAATTATTGGCTTAAATGGTATTGAAAATGCTGATAAATTAGCAGAAATCGCGCCAACTGTATTATTTACGTATGGAAAAGTAGACTATTTACAGCAGTTCATCGAAATCGGTAAAGTGGTGAATAAAGAAAAAGAAGCAACTGCTTGGGTAGAAGATTTTAAAACACGTGCAGCAGAAGCTGGTAAAAAGATTAAAGAAAAAATCGGTGAAGATGCGACTGTAACAGTAGCAGAGAACTTTAATAAACAGTTCTATATTTATGGCGATAACTGGGGTCGTGGAACAGAGATTTTATATCAAGAAATGGGCTTGAAAATGCCTGAGAAAGTAAAAGAAACAGCGTTAGAGCCTGGCTACTATGCTATTTCTCAAGAAGTTTTAGGGGAATATGCAGGTGACTATGTGATCTTCAGTATGTTCCAAGATCAAGATAATTCCTTTACAGATGCAGCATGGTTTAAAGATTTAGAAGCAGTGAAAAATGGTCATTTATTTGAAGTGAATGCAAATGCCTTTTATTTCAATGACCCTATCACATTAGAACATCAACTGAAGTTCTTTGAAGAGAAATTTTTACAATAATTAGTAGAGAGTAGCGAAGGCGAATGACAAAGTTTCGAAAGCTTCCATTTTGGCTTCAGGTATTGCTTGCATTGCTTGTATTAATTGGTACTGCCAGTATCTCGCTGTGCTTAGGGGCAGCGAATACAAGCATTCAAGATGTCTTTCAAGCAATTGTCGGACAAAGTGGAGGTAAACATTACACGATTTTACGTGAAATTCGATTTCCTCGTATCATTGCAGCTATTTTTGTTGGGAGTGCCCTCGCAGTCGCTGGGGCGATTATGCAAGGTGTTACACGGAACCCATTAGCTGATCCAGGGCTGCTTGGTTTAACGGCAGGGGCAAATGCTGCCCTTGCTTTAACAATGGCATTTATCCCTAAATTCTCGTATTATACGTTAATTTTAGCCTGCTTTGTTGGGGCGGGAATCGGTATGATGTTAGTTTATGGGATTGGTGCTTCTACTAAAAAAGGCTTTTCCCCTTTAAAGCTTGTTTTAGCTGGTGCGGCTGTCACAGCATTATTACAGGCAATCGCTGAAGGGACGGGCATTTTATTTCAAATTTCCAAAGATGTTTCGATGTGGACAAGTGGCGGTTTCATTGGCACAACATGGCAGGCATTATTGATCGTACCCGTTATTATTATTGGCTTACTGCTTTCATTTGCTTTTAGTCGTCAATTAACGATTTTAAGCTTAAATGAAGAAGTAGCAGTGGGTGTCGGACAAAATACTACGCTCGTAAAGGGTGTAATGATGTTCGTTGTGGTTATTCTGGCTGGCTCTGCTGTGGCCCTAGTCGGAAATCTAGCTTTCGTTGGCTTAATGGTACCGCATATTGTCCGCGCGTTTGTTGGGACAGACTATCGTTTTGTCTTACCGATGAGTGCCATTGTTGGTGGCTGGTTTATGGTGTTGGCTGATTTCGCAGGGCGCATGATTAACGCACCTTATGAAACGCCAGTTGTCGCTATTATTTCGATTTTAGGTCTTCCATTCTTCCTATTATTAGTGCGGAAGGGAGGACGTCAATTTGTTTAAAGAAGGTCGCAAAAAACAGCGTAAATGGTTACTCATATGGCTTGTGGTAACCTTGTTCATATTTATTTTAGGGATTTCATTAGGTGCTGCTTCGGTTTCTATTGACCGAATTCTTCCAACCTTACTGGGCGATGGTAGTTTTAAAGAGTCCTTTGTACTCTTTTCAGTCCGTTTACCTAGAATGTTTGTGCTAGCGGCTGCGGGTATGGCATTAGCACTGGCAGGGGCCGTATTACAGGGCGTAACCCGCAATGATTTAGCAGACCCAGGAATTATAGGTATCAGTGCTGGCGCAGGTGTTGGGATTACTGTCTTTTATTTGCTAGTAGATGGCGACCTTCCTCACTTTGCCTATATTTTACCGATTGTCGGCTTTTGTAGTGCCTTAGTGACAGCACTGGGTATTTACTTTTTCTCTTATCAGCGTAATAAGGGTGTCCATCCCGTACAATTTATTTTAGTAGGGGTAGGCGTAGCATCAGCCTTATCAGGGGTCATGATGGTATTAATATCCTCGGCTGAGCGGAGCGATGTACAATTTATTGCACAATGGCTAGCCGGAAATGTATGGGGCACAGATTGGCCATTTTTCTGGGCGCTAATGCCTTGGCTTGTACTGGGCATCCCTTACATTTTCTATAAAGCCAACGTTTTAAATGTCTTGGCCATGACGGAGCAAACAGCAGTCGGACTTGGTATGAACATTGGGCGAGAACGTTTCCGATTATTAATTGTTGCGGTTGCACTAGCGGCTGCCGCGGTATCCGTAACAGGGGGAGTAGCCTTCATCGGTTTGATGGCTCCCCCTATTGCAAAACAGCTCGTTGGTCCACGCTACCAATTCTTTTTACCACTGACGCTATTCATTGGCGCAAGCTTGCTAATGCTTGCTGATACCATTGGACGTGTTGCTATTGCAAGTGCAACGGTTCCTGCTGGGATTGTTGTTGCATTTATTGGCGCACCTTATTTTCTATATTTATTACGGAAGAATGTCTAGAAAAGTACTAATTAAAATTGAATGATGCTCGAAAGAAAAGTCTTTTGTTCTAGCGAAAATAGGGGGATTTTTATTTTAGGCATTTTATATGGTAAGTTTTTAGGAACCTCATTCATTGAGGTTCTTTTTTTATATAATCATGGCAGGAGGTGATTAGATGATTTTATTAGAACGTCAAACATCAGAGACGCAAAAGATGCTAGAGGCACTTGTACAAAGACTTCCTATATCCCATAGTAAATACACATTATATTGTGAGCATTTAAGGCGCCTACAAGCAGGATTCGCTGGTGAACAGTTCGTTGATGCAAAATGGCTTGAACTTGATTTACCATTCCCCCACTATTTTCTTCATGACTTTCAAACAATGAATGACTTCGGTTCTACCCATCAAATGGACACCGTCTTTCTCTGTCCTCACTTTGTACTCATCCTAGAAATCAAAAATATTACAGGCAAACTTTCATACGATGCTTCGTTCGCTCAATTAACACGTACGATCGCAGATGATACGGTCGAAGGCATGACGGATCCATTTCTTCAGCTGGAACGGCATGTAGTATGGATGAAGAAGCTATTACAGAAGGAACGCATCGATTTACCAGTTTTGCATGCGGTGGTATTGGCAACGAAAAATGGTATTTTGACAAAGGGATTTGACGGGCTGCCTATCTTTCATGTGGCAGGGTTACGATTTTATTTACAAAAATGGATGGAGCGGCATCAACCTAGAGTAAGAGTAGACCTTTTGCGATTCGCCAACCTTTTATTATCCCTGCAAACTAAGTTGAAAAAAGAGGTAGAGGTACCGTTCAAGGAAATAGTGAAAGGTGTGCTATGTCCACAGTGTGGCTCGGGGCAACGTTTAAAATATCACTATAAGAAATGGATTTGCCCTCGTTGTGGATTGGTGGATCGAGATGCTTTGATACGATCATTGGAAGAGTATCGATTACTAGTCGGGCAGCAGGTAACCAATCGAAGCTTCCGCGAATTCTTTGGCATTGACTCTCCCGATTTAGCGTACAAGTTGATGCAACAACTCCCTTTGAAAGCGGAGGGTGTCAAAAAGCATCGGAAATATTGGATTAAGGAATAGCGAACTAAGCGTTACAATTCAAGCGGTCTGAATTGTAGCTTTTAGTGCTGTAGAGAGAAAGGGCGCTTGAAGTAGGTGGATAGAATGCTGAAAGTGACGGATAAGATAGAGAAAGTAGCGGATAGGCCGCGAGAAGTGATGGATAGAACAGAGAAAGTGGAGGATACGCTTCGTGTAAGTGGATAGAGTGCTGAAAGTGACGGATAGAACAAGGAAAGTAGCGGATAGAACGCGCAAAGTGATGGATAGAACAGAGAAAGTGGAGGATACGCTTCGTGTAAGTGGATAGAATGCTGAAAGTGACGGATAGAACAAGGAAAGTAGCGGATAGAACGCGCAAAGTGATGGATAGAGCAGAGAAAGTGGAGGTTACGCTTCATGTAGGTGGATAGAAAGCTGAAAGTGATGGATAGAACAAGGAAAGTAGCGGATAGAACGCGCAAAGTGATGGATAGAACAGAGAAAGTGGAGGATACGCCTCGTTTAAGTGGATAGAGCAGGATACCACTCACTCCCAAGAGCGATGTTTCGCTTATTTCCTACTAGACAAATAGAGTTTTTAGGTATATAGTTAGCTAGGCTAACTAATATAAAAGGAAGTGATAGTGTGACAATTGAACAGGAATTTTTTAATCAGTACCGCTTAATGTATCGGCCGTTTATTAATCAGCTGAATGTGCAGCTTGAACCCTATCAGTTATATAGCTCACAGTGGGCAGTGCTTCGTTTCTTGAATGATAAGGGTCCACATTCATTTGTAGATATCGCGAATTTCATGTCTATAGAGAAGCCAAGTGTCACGAAGCTTGTACATAAACTTGTGGAGCTAGGCTATGTGGAAACGATGACGGGCAAGGATAAGCGTGAAAAGCTGGTACACCTATCAAAGCATGGGGAAGAGCTTGTGCTGGAAATAAAGTCGCATCTAAATCCATTTTTTGAGCAGGCTTTGGCAGGCGTGCCAAAACAAGATATTGACATTGCGACACAGGTTTTAGCAAGAATTTGTATGAATATTAATCAATAGGAGAGAGCAACGTGGAAGCAACCAGAAAGAAACTATGGACAAAAGATTTTTTAATTGTCTCACTTATTAATTTTACCATTACGTTAATCTTTTATTTATTAATGGTTACGATAGCAGCATATGCGGTGGAGCATTTTAATGCCTCTACAAGTACAGCGGGGCTTGTATCGAGTATTTTTATTATCGGGACACTATTAGGTCGTCTTGGGACAGGGCGTATTATTGGAGACTGGGGTAGCAAAAAAACATTATTTTGTGGACTATTATTATTTATGTTATCAACAATGTCTTATTTTATAGCAGGCAATTTACCGCTGCTGATGATCAATCGTTTAGTACAGGGGATTGCACTAGGGATTGCCAGTACAGCAACAGGTACCATTATTGCACAAATTTTACCAGCTGAGCGTCGTGGAGAAGGGATTGGTTATTATAGCTTAAGCGCTATTCTAGCCACAGCCATTGGCCCATTTATTGGAATATTATTAACACAGCTATTTGCAGATTATCGTATGATTTTTGCAGTAGATTCTGTGTTAGCGATTATTTGTTTCTTTATGTATTACATTGTGACCGTGCCAGATGCACCGAAAAAAGCAAAGGATACAGCTGTAAAGGCTGGGTTTAAAGTGACGAACTTTATTGAAATGCGTGCAGTACCGATTGCCTTTGTGGCACTTGTGATTGGCTTTGCTTATTCAGGTGTGATGTCGTTTATGACGTTTTATGCAAAGGAGTTAGATTTAGTATCAGCAGGTAGCTACTTCTTTATTATCTATGCTATTGTCATTTTGGCTACACGTCCATTTACAGGGAAATTGCTTGATACAAGAGGGGCAAATATCATTATCTATCCATGCTTAGTGTTGTTTGCAATAGGCATGTATGCCTTTAGCTCAGCAACAACTACGATTGCCTTTTTAATCGCTGCCGCTTGTATCGGGATTGGCTATGGAAACTTCAACTCGGTGGCACAGGCAATTGCCATCAAAGTAACACCAAATGAGCGTTTAGGACTTGCGACATCTACGTATTTTATTTTTTATGATTTAGGCTTAGGTGTCGGGCCTTATTTCTTAGGCTTATTTGTACCATCTATGGGCTACAGCTCGATTTTCTTCTCGATGGTCTTTGTTATTTTAGTGTCGATTGTGCTTTATTACCTTTTACATGGAAAACATGAAAATTTGAAACAAGCAAAAATTTTGTAGATTAGAATCATTATATTGTAGAAAAAACGTCTTTTTTCTAGTTGTTCGTAAAGAATAACTGAAAAATGACGTTTTTTTCTATTTACAAAAATAGTTGTTGCAATAGATGATGATAATCATTATCATCACAATATAAAACAAATTCGGAAGTAGGTACGAAGTATGAAAAACAAATCATTTTTGTCGGTATTAGTAGCAGGAGGCATTTTAATGGCTGGCTGTGGCAATACAGAAGAAGTAAAAAAAGAAGATAAGCCAGCAACAGAACAGGCGGAGCAAGCTACAAAAGAGGTGGATTTATCTTCTGAATTATCAGCCTATCAACAATTTGCGTTAGAGCAAATGGATCAATTTTTACTAGATACAGAGAAATTTGTGAACCTATTCAAAGCAGGCGATATTGAAGGGGCAAAGGCAGCGTATGCACCAGCACGTATGTATTTTGAACGCTCTGAGCCAATTGCGGAAAGCTTCGGTGATCTTGACCCTCGCATCGATGGACGTTTAGCAGATATTCAAGAAGAAGGTAAGGGTGAGGAAGAATGGTCAGGCTACCATAAGCTTGAGTATGCGCTTTGGGAAGAAAATACAACAAAAGGTTATGAGGCTGTAGCAGATCAGCTTCTTGCAGATGCGAAGGAATTGCATGCGCTTGTGCAAACAGTGGAAGTGACACCTGACTTAATGATTACAGGTGCAGTAGATTTATTAAATGAAGTATCAACATCTAAAATTACAGGTGAGGAAGAAATTTACTCTCATACAGACCTTTATGATTTTAAAGCAAATATTGAAGGCGCAGAAAAAATCTTTGAGATTTTACGCTCAAAATTAGAAGCAAAAGATTCTACATTAGTGGCAACACTTGATGAAAAATTCAAAGCAGTAGACGATTTATTAGCACAGCATACAACGGCTGATGGTGGCTATATATCTTACGAAGAATTAACGGAGGAAAACACAAAAGCACTGGCAGCAGCGGTGAATCAGCTTGGAGAACCATTAAGTCAAATGGGTATCATTTTGGAGTGAACATAAACAATGACAACGTCAAACGAGGAAAAATTTATAAATAAAAAAATTTCTAGACGTGATATGTTAAAGCTAACAGGTATCGTTGTGGCAGGTGTGGGCATCAGTGCCTCTGGCTTGGGGGGTGTAAGGAAAGCAATGGGCTATGATGTCTTTGAGCCAGTAGCAGATAGCACGACGGCTAGCAATAAGGTCAATTTCTATGGAAAGCATCAGTCAGGTATTGTGACACCTGTACAGACGAATATTTATTTTGCTTCTTTAGATGTATTAGTGACATCAAAGAAGGAACTACAAGCGTTGTTCCAGCAATGGACACCCCTTGTTGTGCGTTTAATGAATGGTGAAGTCATGGTCGATGTATCGACAAATACAAGAGTGCCAACTGGAGATACCGGAGAGGCAGAGGGCTTAGATGCATCTAATCTATCCATTACCATTGGTGTCGGGCCTTCATTATTCGATAAACTGGGCATCCAGCATTTAAAACCAGCGGAGCTAAAGGATTTACCACATTTCCCCAAAGATCAGCTACAGAAAGAATACACAGGTGGTGATTTGTGTATTCAGGCTTGTGCAGATGATCCGCAGGTAGCCTTCCATGCTGTTCGTAATCTAGTACGAGCTGCTTCAGGTAAAGTAGAAATAACATGGTCACAGGCGGGCTTTAACTCGTTTCCAGCTAGTGGAGGGACACCACGAAACCTCTTCGCCTTTAAGGACGGTACTGTAAATCCAGCCATTACGGATGAAAAAGACTTAAATGAGGTCGTGTGGGTGGATAAAGGCTGGTTAAAGGGTGGCTCTTATTTAATTGCGCGTAAAGTTCAAATGCATCTTGAAACTTGGGATCGTACATCATTGAAAGATCAAGAGGCAACATTTGGCCGTTACCGCGACAGTGGGGCACCTTTTGACAAAACAAAGGAATTTGATGATTTTKATGTAGAGGCAAAGGATGATAAGGGCAATTATATTATGCCTGATACATCACATGTCCATTTGGCGCGGAAATCAGGTGCGCGTATTTTGCGACGCTCTTATTCTTATGCGTCAGGCGTGATGTCGAATACAGGGACCCATGATGCGGGGCTAATCTTTATTTCTTTTCAAAAAGACCCAGCCCAATTTACAACCATCCAAAATAGCTTAGGGCGTATGGATAAAATGAATGAGTACATTACCCATCGAGGCAGTGCCGTGTTTGCTTGCTTCCCTGGTGTACAAAAGGGGAGTTATTTAGGTGAAGCACTTTTTAACGCGCTGTAGTATCGTGTTTGCCCTTATGCTGACTTTAGCTTTACCTGTGCAAGCTGCGCAGTCCTATAGTCATCTCTATATTGCGATTAGTGATGCACTGATGAATACAAAGCAGGATAAAGAGGCGGAGGCCAAGCAGGCACTTGAACAATTTGCTATTGATTGGGCTAAAGTATCTTCAGAGCAGAAAGAGGCAAAAGCAAAGGTTGATGAAATCCTTGCACAGGCTACTGAGGCAACGTCTAAGGATGAGCGTTTAGAGGCGCTATCCGCACTATCCAATGCATTGCGTGCATTAGAAAAGCTTGAAAATCCAGTGGATGAAGCGGCACAGCGAGCAGAGTTTGGACAAAAATTTAAGCCGATAATGGCAGACTTTGAAAAAGCTTTAGCAAGTGGTGATATTCAGGCCATTGATGAAGCCTACAAAGATTTTAATAGTAAATGGAATAAAAATGAGCGACCTGTGCGTGAACAAAGTATCGCAATGTACGGGCAAATCGAAACACAAATGGCATTTCTTCGTATCTCTATTTCTGCTGAGGAGCCTGATGTAGCGCTTATGCAATCTCAATTTGCTGCTTTAAAGCAAACGATTGAGGATTTTGTAGCTGGTAAAGAAACAGCCGAAGTGGTAGAGGGGGAGTATTCATTAGCGACATTAATTGCCTATATAGATGAGGCCAATGATTTTGTCAATGCTGGTGATTACCAGGCAGCTTCAAATAAAATACGTGAGTTTATTACCATTTGGCCAAGCGTAGAAATTGAAATCTCCACACGTAATGGTAGTCTTTAMACGAAAATTGAAAGTGATATGCCGATTATMGCGAGTGATTTATTAAAATCCAACGTAGATCAGCAAGAGATTACCAAACAATTAAATACATTCCGTACTGAAATTGAGCTAATTCAAGGGGATACCGATTACACCATTTGGGACGCTGCGTTAATTTTATTACGCGAAGGACTAGAGGCATTACTGATTATTTTAGCCTTAGTGTCATTCCTTAATAAATCAGGACAAAACAAGATGCGCAAATGGATTTATGTCGGAGCGTTTGTCGGCGTTCTATTATCCGCCGTAGCTGCCATCCTTATGTCGACGATTTTAAATTCGGCAACGATTGATACGAATCGCGAGTTAATGGAAGGCTATGTAGGGTTAATTGCTGCAGCGATGATGATCGGTGTGGGTATTTGGCTGCATAGTAAATCAAGCGTGGTCAGTTGGAATCGCTATATTTCCAAACAAATGGGTAATGCCATTTCGAGTGGCTCTATTTTTGCGATGGCTATGATTAGCTTTTTATCGGTCTTCCGTGAAGGTGCAGAAACACTAGTCTTTTATGCGGGGATTGCACCTAAAATGGAAACGTCGCAGTTTATTCTTGGAATTGTGGTGGCACTGCTCATTCTTGCTGTACTTGCAGTTGTGTTATTTAAAGCAAGTGGCAAAATTCCAATTCACAAATTTTTTGCAGTAGCAACTATTTTAATTTATGTGCTAGCCTTTAAAATTATTGGTGTCAGTCTGCATACTTTGCAGCTGACAGATAATCTGTCCACAACGATTGTTGATGGCTTACCTGTTATTAGCTTGATTGGCTTCTATCCAACGGTGGAAACAATCATAGGACAGTCTATTTTACTTGTGTTAGTGGCGGCTACTATGCTTTATAAAAAGAAACAAGCCTAATGAAAAAGGGTAGATGAGCGTACAACGCCATCTACCTTTTTTTATTGCCAATGAGCAGGTCGTTTTATATAGGGAGGTAATTTAGTCGAACGATCCCCCTGTGCGGCGTTGATTTGCATTTGGGTTAAAAACAGACTTGTTGAAAGATCAGCACCGCGTAAATTGGTATCTCGCAAATCAGCCCCGATGAAATCTACTCCCTGTAAATTCGCATCTTGAAGATTAGCTGCGATTAAATAACTCCCCCTTAGATCAGTCGCTCGTAAATCCTTGCCTTTTAAATTTTTGCCCATCCAATCAGCCCCACGCTGATTCAAGTTTCTAGAAGCCTTTCCCTTCACACTGTGCTGGCGAATTTGTTCGCTAGTTTGGAGCAATAGTGCATTGATCGGCATACGAATAGCTACCATATCCAATGCTAATAAGGTATCTGCATCCTGAGCTATTGTCTGCTGTAGGTGCTTCAATTGAGCAAGTAGCTGTTCATAAAGCATATTATCCACCTGATAGGACAAAGCCTCCGCCACATACGCAATCATTTCGTAAAGCTGTTCCATAATAGGAAAAACACGAAACATCTTGTCAGCATRCTCACGAGAAYSWAKMCMMTCCTGTCCATGAAATGTCACCTGTGAAACCTGTTGACCTGCGCCTAGGCAATCAAAAACGGTACAGCCCTTAAAACCTGTTTCTCGTAGCTGACTATGTATGTGACAGCTATAGTTATCCTGCAAATTAGGACATGGCGTACCTGCGGGTTTATTGATCGCAAAATCACTAGAAGCCACAATATTTAAAGCGGTACAGCACAAGCCAAAACAGCTTTGACAATCTGCCTGTAGACTGTGTCGGATTTTTGTACCAATGGTTTTTGTCTGATTAGACATCCTCATTTTCCTCTCTGATCTTATCCATTTAGTTACTATTTTAACACTAACAAGCTACCAGTTAAAATAGAGAGCAAACTGTATTTTGAAAGATAATAGGGGATATGGTATTCTTCTTCAAAAGAGTTGTAAAGAAAAGTGGTGGTGGAACATGGGGTAACGGTCAATGAATTATTACAATTGCCATCTTTTCGAGGGGCAGAGGTGTTAACAGGGCGAGATAATCTGCACCGTACCGTATCATCTCTATCTGTATTAGAGGTATCGAATGTTGATTTTTATTCGAAAATTATTAACCGTGTACAGGAGGAATGGTATGCAGAGGAGCTTGTCATTAGCTCCTTTTACTCCATTCGAGATAGTGTGGAGCAGCAATGTGAAACGATTCAGCATTTACATGATTTAGGAGAGCTGGGGCTTATTTTATATTATGTCGGCATTGTATTGCCTGATATTCCAGAAGAAGTGCTTGCGTTAGCGGAGGCACAAGGCTTTATTATCATTTGTATGCCGCGAAATGATTATTCACTGCGCTATAACGAGGTTATCTATGAGGTTATGGAAGCGATTGTTAGTAATCAAGGCGTTAATGATCATTTTGTCAAAGAGACATTAGAAAAGGTATCGTTACTACCTGAGCATTTAAGAAGTGTTGAAATTACACTGAAAATGCTTTCAGATCGTTTAAAGGCGAATATTGTGCTCACCAATAGTCATTTTGACATTGTGAACCAAGTGATGTGGCCACGAAATTCATCATTAGATGTAGCGAATGTCATCGAAGAATGCTCCCAATCCAATTTTCAGAGGGAAGCAGGCAAGCTCGAGCTGCTAAGAAGTGATGTCGCCTGTGTCGTAGACTATAAAAGAGTACATCAAAAAAATGGCGAGCCGCTATTTTTATTTCTGATTAAAGAAAATACTAAATTACCTGCTAAGACAATTGAAAAAGTAAGTGAGGTTGTGCAAGTAGCCATAAATTTATGGGGAGACAAGCATGATGAGGTTAGTGAATATGCCTTAGTTAAAGCTATTATCAATGACGAAGGGGAGAAAATGAGAAGATTAGCCAATCTTCTTCATATTGATGTTTCCGCCATTCAAATGATGTGGCTTGTCTACATGCATGATTTAGCAGACGAAAAAAGAATTCGCGATGAATTAGAAGAGCAACTGTCCAAATATTATCAAACAAGAGTCATCCAATGCATTGACCATTGTATGATTGTACTGGTWVKCAATTGCTTTTATAAGCATCATGAGTTTGAAATTGCCATTGAATATAGTGAAACTACTCAGTATGATGCCCAAATCGCAGAAATTGTTTATGCACCTAAAATGAGAAATACAAAGTCTGTTCGTCAAATGTATCAATTGGTCAATCAGGTGGGGGACAAAGCCCATACGATTTATCCGATGCGAAAATTGTTTACTGCTGCGGAAGTGCGCTCCATGAAAAGGGCAATTGATGTCAGTAAGCAGGGCGAGGAAATGATTGAAGAATATTTGTCTGTAATTGAACCCATTTTACGTGACCATGATGCCTTGCAAACATTGATAACCTTTTTATTAGATGCAAATGCTAGTGTGGAGCGCTGTGCAGAGCTCCTCTATATCCATAAAAACACGGTGAAATACCGCATCAAAAAAATTAGTGAGCTGATTGGCACAGATGTTACCGTATAYTTRKAATTTTATGAYGCCTACATGGCTTGCATGCTATATCGATTGATTAATGATTAGAATAATCTGAAATTTTGTCATTTTGAACAAAATTTCAGATTATTTTTTTCATTTGCGCAAAAGACTCGACTCCTACCTTTCTTCTATAATTAAAAACATTAATCCATCACCAAATAAGGAGGGAGTCACATGCAAAATGAAAATAAAGATCAATCTTGGTATAGCTTAGGCATTATTTGGGCTGGTGCCATGATTTGTATTCCTAGTTTATTAGTCGGTAACGCACTGATTGCCAATATGRGTTTATCAAAGGCACTGGCTGTTGCTTTTGTAGGCTATGCTATTGTCGTGATCATCATGATTTTGCAAGGCATGCAAAGCAGTGATTTAGGAAAGCCCACTGTCCATATAGCAGGACAAGTGTTTGGAAAAAAGGGCTCTCGTACAATATTATCCATTATCTTAGCTATTGCTTGCTTAGGGTGGTTTGGCATTCAGGCCAATGTGTGTGGCGTAGCCTTAGCAAATTTATTAGCAATCTATCATTTGAATATACCTATTCCAATCGCTTCATTCATTAGTGGTATGGTCATGGTCGTATCCGCACTTTATGGGATGAAGGTGTTGCGTATTTTAAGCTATATCGCCGTACCATTGCTCGTCATCATTTGTCTGTATGGTTTAGGTCAAATATTAACTGGTGAGCAACTACAGCTCGTTCGGGATTATCAGCCACAGGGCAATATGAGCTTTATGGATGGTTTAGCTGTAACGATTGGGTCCTTTGCATTAGGGGCTGTTATCGCGGGTGATTATTCGCAATTTTCAAAAAATCGTTCAGACGTTTTCAAAGCCGCTACATTAGGGATTATTCCTGCAGGGGTGCTAATGATTGCTGTGGGAGCTGTCTTAACGATTGCCTATCAAACAAGTGATATTACAGCAGTCTTTCTGCATATCGCAACACCCTTTATTGGTGGAGTGGGTCTGATTTTAGCAACATGGAAAACCAATTTGGTCAATGCAATTTCAGGTGGAATTGCCTTAATTAATGTATTTGATGTTGCTAAAAACAAAGAACGATTAGCCATAGGTGTGGCGGGTACAATTRGCACAATCTTAGCCGTTGTAGGGATTTTAAATTATTTTACACCTATCATGTCAATTTTATCGGCGATGATTCCGCCTGTTGCAGGGGTGATGATTGCTTCCTACTGGGTCATTCATAAAGGCAAAACAGATAGCTGGCAGGAAGTTGAAGGGGTCAATCGATTAGGTGTATTTTCTTGGCTAGTAGGTGCTGTAATTGCCTGTATGCCAGTGGTATTTTCCTTATTCCCTGCATTGCCAGCACTACCAAACCAACCGATGATTGGCATCATTATTTCATTCGTGATTTATTATGTTGGGTATCGTGTATCTGTACAAAAAACGGTCATATTGGAGGAACATAGATGAGATATTTAGATCAGGCAGCTATTGAACATATTGCCATAGGGGCAGCATTTTTAGGAACAGGTGGGGGAGGAGATCCCTATATTGGAAAATTAATGGCGCTTTCTGCTATCGAAAAAAATGGCCCTGTAAAGTTGTATTCAGTGGATGAAATTGCGGATGATGATTTTTTCATTCCAGCCGCAATGATGGGGGCACCATCAGTTTTAGTAGAAAAATTCCCACGTGGCGATGAGTTTGTTAAGGTCTTCCAAAAACTCGCCCAATATTTGGGGAAAGAAAAAATTGCAGGCACCTATCCAATGGAAGCAGGTGGGGTCAATTCGATGATTCCTATTGTAGTAGCAGCACAGCTTGGCTTACCATTGATTGATTGTGATGGCATGGGGCGTGCATTTCCGGAATTACAAATGGTGACATTCCACTTAGATGGGTTTTCGGCAACGCCAATGGCCATCACTGATGAAAAAGGGAATATAGGTATTTTTGAAACGATTGATAATAAATGGACCGAGCGTATCGCCCGAACAGCAACAGTAGAAATGGGCGYTAGTTCTTTAGTGAGCCTCTACCCAACAACGGGTGCACAAATTAAACAAAGCGGTGTTCATCATATAGTGACGCTTTCTGAAAAAATCGGT
The DNA here is from genome assembly GCF_044986265.1 of Lysinibacillus sp. S1. Classification (NCBI taxonomy): domain Bacteria; kingdom Bacillati; phylum Bacillota; class Bacilli; order Caryophanales; family Bacillaceae; genus Lysinibacillus; species Lysinibacillus sp. S1. Next base: position 892,552 of record NZ_CP173154.1, on the reverse strand, counting down.
GAAATTATTGCCTCGAAAGATCAAGAGGTGAACGATAAGCTACAAAGCCTTTTAAAGCTTGCGGATGGATATGAGCTTTTCCAAGGAAAAATAGTGGATGTTATTCGTGAAACGAAGGGTGGCTTTAACCTAGGTAAAATGAATCTTGAAGGTATTGAATCTTATAAAAATGATCAAATGAAGGTTCATTTCCAAAATGAAAACTTATTAGCTGAGAAAAACGGGCAGGTTATAGCGATGACACCAGACTTAATTTGTTTGGTGGATTATGAAACTTTATTGCCTGTTACAACAGAGAGCTTAAAATATGGTAAACGTGTGCGTGTGATTGGCTTACCAGCACATGAAAAATGGCGTACAGCAAAAGGTATTGAAACAGCTGGACCCAAATACTTTGGCTATGAATATGAGTATACGCCAATTGAGGAATTGGTGAAAAAGGAGGTAGCAGAGCATGTATAAAATTGGAATCGATGTAGGTGGAACAAACACAGATGCCATCCTTTTAGACCATAATAGCCAGCTTATTTACAGTGTGAAATCACCAACAAGCTTAGATATTAAAACAGGGATTGAAAAGTCACTGCAACAATTACTAGAGGGCGCAAATATTGATAAAACAAAAATTACCCATGCGATGTTAGGGACAACACAATGCACCAATGCCATTGTTGAACGTAAAAAGCTAGCAAAGGTTGGTGTCATTCGACTAGGTTATCCAGCGACGGCTTCCGTACTCCCTTATACAGCTTGGCCAGCAGATATGATTGATAAATTATCTGGTAATTATGCCATTGCCCATGGTGGTTATGAATATGACGGCCAATTATTGAGTGCGCTTGATCAACAGGAAATTACAAAACTACTAGAAGAATGGCGTGGTCAAGTAGAATCTATTGCGATTGTTGGTGTCTTTTCCTCTATTAAAAATGATCAAGAATTGCAGGTTCGTGAATGGATTCAAGAAGTCTATGGCGAGGAATTCCCAATTTCCTGCTCCTCATTAATAGGTTCAGTCGGGTTAATAGAACGTGAAAATGCTACGATTCTAAATGCTGCATTATGTAAGGTGATTGAGACAATAACACAGGGCTTTGTACAGGCGTTACAAGCGGAAGGCATTTTTGATGTAGAGGTTTATCTATGCCAGAATGACGGTACATTAATGTCTATCGACTACGCCAAGCAATTCCCAATTTTAACAATTGCCTGTGGACCAACAAATAGTATCCGTGGAGCATCTTATTTATCCCAAATTCAAAACACAATGGTATTGGATGTTGGGGGTACCACTTCAGATATCGGTGTATTACAGGATGGTTTCCCGCGAGAATCCTCGGTCGCAGTTGAAGTGGGAGACATTCGGACAAACTTTAGGATGCCAGATATTATTTCAGTCGGACTTGGCGGGGGAAGTATTGTTCGTGTGAACGGCAACAAAATTACAGTTGGGCCGGATAGTGTAGGCTATAAAATCAGTGAGGAGGCCCTTGTTTTCGGTGGCTCGACCTTAACGACAACAGATATCGCTGTCCGTTTAGGCTTAGCAGATGTAGGTGATTCCACGTTAGTGGCACATATTGATGAAGCCTTTGCCAAAGCCGTTCAAGAAGAAATTTCTTCGTTACTAGAACAGGCGATTGATAAGATGAAAACTTCCTCAGAGGATGTGTCATTAGTCTTAGTAGSGGGTKCTGRTATMATTGTGCCAGAAAATATTCGGGGCGTTTCCACAATTGTAAAATCTGAATACGGTGGTGTTGCGAATGCCATCGGAGCCTCGATTGCACAAATTAGTGGTCAATATGAGCAAATTTATATTTATTCCAAAGAACCGCGTGAGGAATCCTTGAAGGATGCACAAAACAAGGCTGTGAAACAAGCCGTATTAGCAGGTGCTCTTGAAGATACCATTGAGCTAGTGGAAGTAGAAGAGACACCTCTCGCGTATCATCCAGAAAATGCAACAAGATTGAAGGTAAAAGTAGTAGGGAAAATKGTGTAACAGTCAAAGGAAGAGTCCTAGTTAAACAGGGCTCTTCCTTTTATTAATTGCTCAAATGAATGAATCACTGCATCAGGTTTAATGTCAGTAGGATTCGTGAGCCGAGGAGGATTGTACCATATGCCCTTCATCCTTGCTTGCTGACAACCAGCAATATCTTTTGCTAAGTCATCCCCAACGAATAAGGCTTCATTTGGCTGAACTTGGAGCTGATGTAGAGCTAATTCAAATATGCGTTTGTCAGGCTTAGTTAAGCCTACTTCCTCAGAAATAAGAATAACATCAAAATAGCTAGCTAAACCTGTATGTGTGATTTTAGCCTTTTGTCGCAGTGTAGAGCCGTTTGTGATAATGCCAACTTGTACTTGCTTCTTAATCGTTTGGAGAACCTTCAACATATGTTGATCGATAGAAAAGCAATATGGAAACTGCTGATCCCAAAAATCTTGCATGTCATGGCGAGGTAATTGAAAGGTTGATGGAAACGCATCAAAAAACGATGATAAAACATTGGTTTTATCGGCAATCCCATAGTCTCTTTTATCGTATTCCTTAAATTTTTCCAGCATGTCCTTTTTGAGCATACCCTGAATAGCACCATAGTATTTTTCCAAAATAATATAAAACAGGTTATCGACAGCATGATCTCGATTAAGTAAGGTATCATCTAAATCAAATAGTATCGCTTTCAACGAGCTTCATGTCCTTTCTTGCTCATCAAGAGGTTTTCGTTTATGTTTTTCATTAATAATTTTTTTGTTTAGGATCGTAACCTTGCCAACCATGAGCAACCTCATATCTTCCACAATATACTTAGCTAGCTCTTCGTCCGATATGTCATCTCCATCAATATCAAGGCGAAAATCCTGCCCTTGTATGCCACCACCATTGGTAAATTCAATTTCAAAATCAAAGACAACTCTTTTATCCATTCAAGTACCACCTTACGCTTAGTGTTAGAGTGCTATCCATATATTCTGTGTTTAATAGGTGAATACCTTCTTTGAGCATAAGCGTAATTGTTGAGTAAACAAAATTTCCTTTTTCTTGTATTTACCACTTGCCAACAAAAAAGTCATAGTGTAATATGTGACTAGTACACTATGACACGAGGTGTTGTGATTGAAAAGCTTTACAGGACTTTTAAAAAAAGAATGGGTACTTTATCGCTCATGGTTTCTAGTAGGGATATTTATGGGACTTATGCTATCTTGGATCGTTCCATATATCTTACATCAGTATGTCGATCTCTTTGCACATGAGCATCAACTAGCATTTGCATTTACGATGCTCGTCCTTTTTCTAGGTGGATTCTATTCTATCTTACAATTTTTAGCATCGATGCGTTTGGATATTAAAGCAAAGGAGAGCTGGCTCCATTCAACAAGCTCTATCACAAAGCTTATCGGAGCAAAATTGGTTTGCTCATTAGTAGGTTATGTCCTCTTCACTATCCTTTTCACGAGTATAGCCATTTTCAATATTAAGGATGAGCTAATCGCGAGCGCTGGACAAATTTTATTAGTTTTGGTAATAATTGTTATTATATTGGCAATTTTACAATTAATGCTATTTATCGTTCTTTTATTCTTTTTAGCTTTTTATTTGCAATTGAAGCGCATAATAGGTCGTTTTTCAATTGTGCTGACAATGATTGTGTTTTATGTAACCACAGCTAGTTGGGCGCGGGTAACGGAGAGTCAGCTGTATCGAGCGATCTTCCTCCATGGAGAAGTTTCACTTCAAAACATCGAACACTATCTACCAAAAGCGAAAGAAATGACGATGGAATGGATGCTTGGCTCGATATATGTCGTTGAGGAAATAGCCATTACGTTATTATTACTACTGCTGTTTTTAGCAGCATCGAAGTGGCTTGAAAGGGTGGTTTTACGATGACGATGGATTTTTCGCGTGACAAACCCATTTATAGCCAACTTGTCGATCGAATTTGTGGAGACATTTTGAAGGGGAAGTTGGAGCTAGGTGATCGACTTCCCTCCGTTCGAGAATATGCAGTAGAAACAGGTGTCAATGTCAATACGGTGCAACGTGTATACAAGGAGTTAGAGGCAATGAATATAACGGAAACCAAACGAGGACAGGGTACATTTATTACGAGCAATGAGGAGCGCATTGAGTTATTGCGGGAAGAGATGAAAAATCAGCTGGCTGAAAATTTTTTAACATCGATTGAGGCATTAGGCTTTTCGAAGGAAGAGATGCTTGTGGTTTTGAAAAATAAAGCGTGAGGTGAAGGGATGTTACATCTATCAAATGTATCTTTTCAATATAAGAAAAAGCCAGTTTTACAGGATCTATCCTTCTCCTTTCCGATTGGACAAATCATTGGACTAGTTGGAGAAAATGGTAGTGGTAAATCTACGCTTATGAAAGTTTTAGCTGGTTTACTGAGACCCACTGCTGGTGAGATCACACTAGAGGGTAAGCCAGTCACACGTAGAAGTGCTGACAAAATTGCTTATTTACCAGATACAGATTTGTTTTTTGAGTACTACACAGGTGAACAGCTTTTCCAGCATTATGCTTCGCAATTTGAAGATTTTTCCTATGACAAAGCCTGTATCGTCGCACAATTTTTACAGGTAGATACGCGCACAAAGCTACGCCAATTATCAAAGGGTAATCGTGGTCGTATGAAAATGGCTGCCACCCTTGGACGAGAGGTTCCTTATTATGTCATGGACGAACCATTTGCTGGGCTAGACCCAATTGTGAGAGAACAGTTGATTAAAGGCTTAATTCAATTTACGGACATCGAAAATCAAACGATTTTGCTATCCACACATGAATTATATGAGGTAGAGCCTATTTTAGATCAAATTATTTTATTGCAGGCAGGATCAATCATGGCCTACGAGAATGTGGAAACATTACGCGATGTGGCTAATAAGGATGCAGTTGAGTGGATGAAAGGGTTTTATCGTCCTTCAGTAAAAAATATTGACAGCTAAAGGTGAAGAAAGAATCGTCAATAAAGCAATGTTGTCGTGCCAGACTGCATAATGCTCAGGCGAAAAAGATTAGAAAGGGTGAAAAATATGACAGAACCGATTGTACAATTGCAAAATTTATCGAAAACTATTCGAGGAAAGCAATTAATTCAACAGTTAAACATTGATTTATATCCAGGCCAAATTACAGGATTTTTAGGACCGAATGGAGCGGGGAAAACAACAACAATCCGAATGATGACAGGGCTTATGCATCCAACAGATGGCAATGTCATCATCGACGGGCTTTCACTGAAGGAGCATTATGAGGAAGCCATTAGTAAGGTAGGTGTGATTGTTGAAAATCCAGAAATGTATAAATTTATGTCAGGCTATAAAAATTTACTACATTTTGCACGTATGCATAAAAATGTAACAAAGGAACGAATTCAGGAGGTCATTCAACAAGTTGGGCTCGAAAATCGTATACATGAAAAGGTCTCTACGTATTCACTTGGTATGAGACAACGACTAGGATTAGCCCAGGCGTTATTGCACAGACCGAAATTTTTGATTTTAGATGAGCCGACGAATGGCTTAGACCCTGCTGGTATTCGTGAGTTTCGTATGTACCTACGTAAGATTGCTTCAGAAGAGGGCGTATCCGTCTTTGTCTCAAGTCACTTATTATCAGAAATTGAATTGATGTGTGATCGAGTGGCCGTGATTCAAAATGGGCAGCTAATTGATCTGCGCGATATTCACAATGAAAGCTCATCATTTTATTATGTGGAGGCACAGCCAAAAGAGCAGGTGTCTGCTTATCTAGAACAGTGTGACTTTAACTTTGTAGCAGAGAATCAAGGCTATGTGGTGGAAATGAAGAAAGAGGATGTCCCAGCTATGACTACACAACTAGTCCAAGCGGGTATTCAATTATTTGCTGTACAGCCACATCAAAAAACATTAGAGGATCAATTCTTAGAAATGACTGGAGGCGGACAAATTGCTGAAGCTAATTCAAAATGAGTGGATGAAATTATGGCATAAAAAAGGAACATGGGCAATGGTGGCCATGCTGATTCTTGTCATTCTTGTTCCTGCTGGAATCACCAAATATTATGAAGTAAAATCCCCGACGGAAGGCTCTTGGCAGGACATAGAGCAGGATGCCATTCAATCTTATAAAGAGACGCTAGCAGGTGAAGATTTAACGGAGGAAGATAAGGCATACTTTCAAGAGCAGATGGCTATTTCTGAATATCGTTTAGCGAATGATGCACCAAGTCAAAAAGATAGTAGTCTTGCAAGCTTTATGTCCTTTACAAGCGGTATGCTTACGCTTGTTACTTTATTTACAGTCATTACCGCAGCTAGTATTGTATCGAGCGAATTTTCAACAGGGACGATTAAAATGCTCTTAACGCGCCCAATGTCCCGTGCCAAAGTGTTAACGTCTAAATTACTGACAACATTCCTTTTTGGTTTGTTATTGTATGTGGTCAATGTTGTGGTAAGTGCCCTTATCGGCTTAGTCTTGTTCGGCATGGGAACAGGTGTGGAATTAGAAATGGTCAATGGACAGGTCGTTGAAAAGGCTGTATGGAGCGATTTAGCCTATCATTACCTATTATCTGGTGGCGATTTTGTGATGTCTACATTATTTGCCTTTTTGATTGGCTCAGTATTCCGTTCAAGCTCATTAGCAATCGGTTTAACGATGTTCCTTTCTTTTACAGGCGGCATGATAGTTATGTTCTTAAGCCGATACGACATCGTCAAATATATTTGGCTCACACATTCTGATTTAACACAGTATGAGCATGGTGGTGGCTCCATGATTGCTGATGTGACGTTGCCCTTCTCATTAACAGTACTTGCTATATACGCAGTAGTTTTCCTTGTCATTAGTTATTCAACCTTTATGAAACGTGATGTCACGGCATAAACTAAAGAAGAACTGTGCCCTAATTTTGGATTAGGGTGCGGTTTTTTTGTTTAACATCACGAAATATTAAAAAAGTATTTATTTTTTTTTGAATTGCGCCTATAATAATAGCAACTTAGTGAAAACGCTTTTTTTTTACTAAAGTGGTCTAGACAACTATACCAAAGGGGGATAATGAATGTTTGCTTTCTTACAAAAAATCGGTAAGTCGCTCATGTTTCCAATCGCAACATTACCAGCAGCAGCATTACTATTGCGTTTAGGTTCAGCGGATATGCTTGGGGCCGTACCGAATGAAGCCATCCAGTACATTGCTAGTATTATGGCCGCTTCTGGTAATGCTATACTAGGGAATTTACCAATTATTTTTGCTATCGGTATTGCGATGGGGTTTGCACATGATAGTAGTGGTGGCGCAGCTCTAGCAGGTGCGATTGCGCATCTTGTTTTAGTCGCCGTTTTAGGGACTGTTAACGAAGAATTAAATATGGGTGTGTTTGGTGGTATTATTGCCGGTATTACGGCAGGCTTATTATATAACAAATATTATAATGTGAAATTTCCAGAATGGTTATCATTCTTCGGTGGACGGCGCTTWGTACCGATTATTACGTCCATCACCATGGCAATTTTAGGTAGTATTTTAGCAATTGTTTGGGGACCAATTCAAGGTGGTATTGATGCTGTCGGTAATTGGATGATCGGTGCAGGATCACTTGGCGTAGGGATGTATGGCTTCTTCAACCGTCTATTAATTCCAGTGGGTCTCCACCATGTAATCAATACAATTATTTGGTTTGATTTCGGTGAATTTACAAATGCTGCAGGCGAAATCGTGAAAGGGGATATCAACCGCTTCCTAGCAGGAGACACAACAGCTGGACATTTCCAAGCTGGTTTCTTCCCAATCATGATGTTTGGCTTACCAGCAGCCTGTCTAGCAATGTATTTTGCAGCGAAAAAAGAAAAGCGTCCAATCGTTGGAGGGATGTTCGTTTCCATCGCTTTAACAGCCTTTTTAACGGGTGTTACAGAGCCTATTGAATTTTCCTTTATGTTCTTATCACCAGTTCTTTATGGTATTCATGCTGTATTAACAGGTATTTCATTGGCGGTGGCCTATCTCGTTGGATTCCGTGACGGCTTTGGGTTCTCTGCAGGCTTAATTGACTACTTACTCAACCTTGGTCTGGCAGATAAACCATGGCTCTTACTACCTTTAGGTTTAGGCTTTGGGGCGATTTACTTTGTGGTATTCTATTTCTTAATCAAAAAATTAGACTTAAAAACACCAGGACGTGAAGACGATGAGGATGAGGATGGCGAAGTAAATGCTATTGCTGATGATGTCGATTTACGTGCATATTATACAATTGAAGCATTAGGTGGAAAAGACAATATTAAGCAAGTGGATTATTGTACAACTCGCCTACGATTATTAGTACAGGATTCTGCTAGCGTCGATGAAAAAACATTGAAGCAAACAGGTGCAAGAGGAGTTATGCGTATTAGTAAAACCAATGTCCAAGTAATCATTGGGACATCTGTGGAGTTTTTAGCTGAAGCCATAAAAGAACGTTTGAAAAAAGGCAATCCAGCACCAGCCAATGTAGGACTTTCATCAGCTCAGCCTGTCATGGAAGAAACGGTGAAGAATGACACGATGACATTCCGTGATTTCGAAATGCCAATGACGGGTGATTTATTGCCTTTAACAGAAGTGCCTGATGAGGCATTTTCAGCAGGCTTGATGGGCCCAGGTTTCGGGATACGTCCGACAGATGGAGCAGTCTATGCACCATTTGATGGTCAAGTAGTGATGGTGTTCCCAACAAAGCATGCAATTGGCTTAAAATCTGATACGGGCATTGAAGTATTAATTCATGTTGGCTTAGATACGGTCAAACTAAATGGTGATGGTTTTGATCTGTTCGTTACAGATGGTCAAAAAGTTAAGCGTGGGGATGCGTTATTAAAAGCAGACCTTGTACAGATTGAAGGGCAAGTACCTTCTGTCATCACACCAGTTGTCTTTACAAGCTTAATGGGGCAAGAGATTACACTTGAAAAGACTGGCTATCAACGAGCAGGCTCAACGAATATTATTACAATGAAGAAGTAACAACTAATGGGGCTGTTAGCGAAGGTATACAGAGGCAATGAGCTATTGCACAAGGATGCCTTTTCGACAGCCCTTGTTCAAGAAGGAGATGTTTTTCTTGAGTTTACTCATTCGAAATATCACAGTAGTGAATGGCAATGGACGAGATGAACAAGTAGATGTATGGATGAAGGATGGTAAAATTGCGCAAATTGCTCCTCAGCTTGATATCCACGATGTAGAACAGCTTGATGGTTCAGGGAAATTTTTATTGCCAGGATTTATTGATATGCACATTCATGGATCCGCTCAAATGGATACGATGGATGCTTCTGATGAAGGGCTTCATACGATGGCTCAATCCCTTTTAAAAGAAGGAACGACAAGCTTTTTAGCTACAACGATGACACAAAGCTATGACAACATTGAACGAGCTATTGAAAATGTAGCACAGTTCCAGCCACAGCCAGATGAAGCAGAGGTACTAGGTATTCATATCGAAGGGCCATTTGTTTCAAAGCAGCGAGCAGGGGCACAGCCTCTTGAATATATTGTCGAGCTAGATTTAGATATATGGACAAAATGGCAGCAACTAAGTGGCCATAAAATTAAGCAAATTACGCTAGCACCAGAAGAGCCGAATGGCATGGCAGCTGTGCAAAGTATTTCTGCTAGCGGTGTCATTGTTTCAATTGGTCATTCGGATGCTACCKTTGAGCAAATGCAACAAGCGGCTCAATTAGGTGCCACACAGGTGACACACTTATACAACCAGATGCGTCCATTCCACCATCGAGATCCAGGTGTAGTTGGCGGTGTCCTGCTGCTAGATGCGATTAAGGCAGAACTGATTGTTGATTTTATCCATATGCATGAAGGCGCGGTGGAAATGGCCTATCGCTTAAAGGGAGCAGACGGGCTTATTTTAATTACCGATGCCATGCGCGCAAAGGGAATGCCCTACGGAGCATATGATTTAGGTGGTCAAACAGTTCATGTGACAGAAGCAGGTGCCCATTTGTCAAATGGATCGTTAGCAGGCAGTATTTTAAAAATGGATCAGGCTGTACGGAATATGCATCACATTACGAATTGTACGCTGGAGGAGCTTGTCAAAATGTCCAGCTTGAATGCTGCTGAGCAATTGAAGCTAGGTAATAAGGGTCAGCTTATACAAGGCTTTGATGCGGATGCAGTGATTTTAGATGAACAATTAAAGCTCCACCAAACGATTAAGGCGGGCAAGGTCTTATATGATGCAAATTCAAGTGGACAATAGTTACTAATATGCAGCAGGTATACAAACATCTTGCATGAAACGATGGAAATGAAAAGGTGATAGAACATGAATACCTATTTTCAACAAGTAAATCGATATTTAACAATGGTGGCACAGCAGGAAAGCAACCAACTTATGCATATTGCCAAGCAAATTGTTAAACGTCTCACAAAGGGAGGCATCATCCAGCTCTTTGGCTCTGGTCATTCCATGCTATTAGCACAGGAATGTTACTATAGAGCAGGTGGCTTAGTGCCTGTCAAACCGATACACATAGAATCGTTAATGCTACATCAGGGTGCACGGCAATCCTCACAAAATGAAAAAAAACAGGCTTTTTTAGCCACCTATAAGGATCAGCTGCAATTTGATGACCAAGATGTTTGTATCATCATTTCAACCTCTGCCAATAATCCAGTGCCCATTGATATGGCTATCTATGCAAAGGAAGCGGGCGCTTTGACTATTTCACTCCAATCATTGGAATATCAGCACCAGCCGTCGCGCCATCCGTCAGGCAAGCGTTTAGAGCAAGTAGTAGATGAAGTATTGAATACGCATGTGCCATTAGGTGATGGTGTGTTAACCGTTGACCAATTGCAATATGCCCCTGTATCAACGGTGTTAGGTGCGACTTTATTAAATGCTTTATTCGCTCAAATCATTGAACTTATGCATGCACAGGGCGCTAGTGTACCAGTGTTTGGTAGCAGTAATTTAGGGGAAAATAATAACGATGCGCTCATTGATCAGTATGGTCAGCGTATTCATTTCTAGGATACAAAGGAGGATATGTGGTGAAAGTAAAAAGATTTTCCTCAATGGATGATTTATATTCACATGCAGTAGCGACCATCGTTGAAGCCAAAAATAATGGCGCCACAACGTTCGGGTTAGCTACTGGTGGAACAATGGAACCACTATATGCTAAAATCTGTAAAACAGATATTGATTTTTCACATTGTATTAGCTTTAATTTGGATGAGTATGTTGGACTTGAGGCAACTCATCAGCAAAGCTACGCCTATTATATGAACAAACATTTATTTAACCAAAAACCATTTTTAGCATCGTATTTACCAGATGGATTAGCAGTAGATCCTTTAGTGGAAACAGCTCGCTATGAAGGATTACTGCAACAATATCCCTTAGATTTCCAACTGCTTGGTATCGGTCAAAATGGTCATATCGGCTTCAATGAGCCTGGTACGTCATTTGCTTCTTTAACACATCTTGTAACACTCGAAGAATCTACTCGTCAAGCTAACGCGCGTTTCTTTTCATCCATTGACGAAGTGCCAACACAGGCATACACGATGGGTATTCAATCGATTATGCGGGCAAAATGCATTTTGTTACTCGCAGTGGGAGAAGCTAAGCGTGAGGTGTTAGAGCGTTTACTGGCATCTGATTATACAGAAGACGTACCTGCAACTGCTTTATCGAAACATCCAAATGTAATGGTTTTAACAGACTTACAAGAAGAGGAGAATAAATTATGAAAACACAACAATTTACAGTAGTCGATCCTTTAGGTATTCATGCACGACCAGCGAGCCAGCTTGTGGCAAAAGCAACACCATTTGCTTCATCTATAGAAATACGTACAGAAGAAAAAGCAGCTAACTTGAAATCAATCTTAGGTGTGATGGGATTAGCCTTAAAGCAAGGTTCACAATTTACACTTGTTGTAGAGGGGGAAGACGAAGAGCAAGCATTAGCAGCACTAACGACACTCATCACGGAAATGGGGCTTGCACAATGACACGACTCACTGGTATTGCCGCTTCAGACGGCATTGCCATTGCGAAAGCATATCGTTTCGTCCAACCAGATTTAACATTCGCTAAAACAACTGTTCATGATATCGAGGCAGAGCAGAAACGTTTAGCAGCCGCTCTTGCCAAAGCAGAGCAAGAACTGATTGTCATTCGACAGCAAACATTAGAAAAATTTAGTGCAGAAGAAGCCGCAATTTTTGAGGCACATTTATTAGTGGTTCATGATCCCGAATTAATTGGGCCTATCAATCAAAAAATTGCCGACGAAGCGGTAAATGCGGAGTATGCATTGCATGAAGTAACCTCTATGTTTGTGGCATTATTTGAAGGTATGGATGACGAATACATGAGTGCCCGTGCATCAGATATTAAAGATGTGACAAATCGCATATTAGCACATTTACTCGGAGTACATATTCCAAATCCAAGCAATATTAACGAACAGGTAATTATCGTAGCGAATGATTTGACACCTTCAGAGACAGCCCAATTAGATCGCAACTATGTTCTCGGTTTTATTACCGATATTGGTGGGCGTACATCCCATTCAGCCATCATGGCTCGTAGCTTAGAAATCCCAGCAGTCGTAGGGGCAGGGGTTGCTACGACAACAATTCAGGATGGCGATACTATAATTGTTGACGGTTTGACGGGTCAAGTCCTAGTGAATCCAAGTGCCGATGTGATTGCAGACTATCAGGAGAAGGCACAAAAATATCGGGTACAGCAGGCGGAATGGTCTACTTTAGTGAATGAGCAAACCGTTTCTAAAGATGGCGTGCATGTTGAGCTGGCGGCTAATATTGGATCGCCAAATGATTTGGATGGTGTATTGCGTCATGGAGCAGAGGGAATTGGCTTATATCGAACAGAGTTTTTATATATGGGCAGAGAAAATTTACCCTCTGAGGAAGAACAATTTACAGCGTATAAAACAGTCTTGGAAGGAATGAAGGGCAAGCCAGTTGTTATTCGAACACTGGATATTGGTGGCGACAAGCATCTGCCATATTTACCTTTGCAAGAAGAAATGAATCCATTCCTTGGTCACCGTGCCATTCGTCTATGTCTTGACCAGCAGGAGTTATTCCGCACACAATTGCGAGCACTACTGCGAGCATCTGTCTACGGAAACTTAAAAATTATGTTCCCCATGATAGCGACCATTCAAGAATTCCGTGCGGCTAAAGCCATTTTGCTTGAGGAAAAGGAAAAGCTGATAGCTGGAGGGATTGCAGTAGGCTCTTCCATCGAGGTCGGGATGATGGTTGAAATTCCCTCGACAGCCGTAATGGCAGATATTTTTGCCAAAGAAGTGGATTTCTTCTCCATCGGTACAAATGATTTAATTCAATATACGATGGCGGCAGATCGGATGAATGAAAAAGTTTCTTATTTATATCAACCATATAACCCAGCCATATTACGTTTAATTCAAATGGTCATTAAAGCTGCCCATCAAGAACAGAAATGGGTAGGAATGTGTGGAGAAATGGCTGGCGATGAGCATGCTGTTCCACTATTGCTAGGCTTAGGCTTAGATGAGTTCTCCATGAGTGCTACGTCTATATTAAAAACGAGGGCCTTGCTAAAGCAATTATCTGTCCCAGAGATGCAGACTTTAGCAACAGAGGCATTACAGCTAGCAACAGCTGAAGAAGTGCTGGAAAAAGTAAAGCAAGCTGTGAAATAGGATAAAACAAAAACCCATCTACCAACAAGTAGATGGGTTATTTATTATTGGCTGAAAGAGTCAATGAATATCGGTATTTCTAATAAATCCTCCACGATGGCATCCGCTTGAACATGTTGCCATTGTTTATCTTTTTTCCAAATGCCCTTCATTCCCACATGTTGAGCACCTTTGACATCATTCACAGGATGGTCGCCGATAAAAACACATTCATGAGGAAGGACATTCAGCTTTTCGATGGCATTTAAAAACAGTTGAGGATCGGGTTTTTTCATTCCTGCCCATTCAGAAACTAAAATGACATCAAAATAATGTTCAATTGCTAATGCCTTTATATTGTCCATCTGAAAATGCCCATAGCCATTCGTAATCATGCCTAAAGCCAACTGATCCCTTTTCAATTGTTCTAGCATAGGGATAAGGTTAGGAAAAGGGACACAGCTATATTTAAATTCGTTTAGGTAATCTTGAAGAAGTTCTTTCCACGTAATATGAACAAGGTGAAATTCTTCTACCAATTGCTGATAGACATGGTCCTTCCAAACGTAGCCCCGCGTATCTAATTGGATAAAACGAGCTATATATTGTTCTTTTGGAATGGAACCTAGTACTCCCTTTAATCGCTCATATTGCTGCTTAATGAAGAGTTCGACAGATGCATCTCTATTTAATAATGTTCCGTCTAAATCAAATAATGCCGCTTTCATCATCATCCTTTTCGCCCTCCTATTTGATCATAAAAAAAGTAGCTGAAGTTAGGCTTCAACTACTTTTTAGTTCATTAGGCATGTTTTGAAATGATTTGCTGAAGCTTTGCTTGTAGTGTCGGTAGGTCATGCATCGTAATCGTTGTGCGAACATAGCTTTCATCCATATCTAATGCTTCAGCAAAAAAGCTACCAATGCCTTTTACTTTGCGATCAATTTGCATGAAAATCTCTGCAGAATGGTTGGATTGAGAAAGGAAAACTAATTCAAGCTCATCTAAATGGCCTCTATATTGTCCAGTGGGTACAAATTCAAATTCCTGGACAAATGGATAGTAGCCGCGGAAGCGTGAAGGAGCTTGTTCACATTCAGCTTCACGTAAACGGAAACCTAATCCACGAATTGCATCTAATATATGACCTGCTAGTGCTGTTGGCTCGACACGAATATAATCCTTATCACTCGGATCGACCGCATTTTTAATATCAAGACCCGTTTGAATCCATACCTGTGTTTTACCTGCACTAATCGGTGTTTCAAATGGCAATGTTAATGAAATAGGGAAGATTTTTTCCTCGCCGGCGCCCAGTGTGAAAGGCTCTGTTACTTTGACCTTCTGCAGTGCGGCAACCTCTGTATGTTTGTGATCATTCGACTCACGGATATAGGTCGTATTGACGGATAGGTAAATCGTGTCGACCTGTTGCTCAACTTGACCGCCACGCACAATGATTTCACCCTGCATGACCTCTCCAGCACGATAAGTATCCTTCTCCAATCTTGTATCCACTGTCGCTGAACCTATACCAATACTTGCTAATGCTTTATGAAAAAAAGACATCTTTCATTCCTCCTACTGACATCGTTAGCTATACATACGCTTATGTTGAAAAAAGGTTTCAAGACTTACAAATTTTTCGTTATACTAGTTGAAAACGAAAGAGGGATGGCGATGGAGACAGAGTGGCTACGCACATTTATAGTGGCAGCACAAACTGAAAACTTTCGAGAAACAGCTGAAAAACGATTTATTACACAATCGACTGTAACGAAGCATATCCAGCATTTAGAAAGGACATTGCAAACCCCATTATTTAATCGACAGAGCAAACAGGTGACGTTAAATCAGCAGGGTGCTTATTTTCGTCTGCAGGCACAAAAAATCCTGTCCGCTTTAGATGAAGGGCTACAACAAATGGATTCCTTCGTAAAAGGCTACACCGCTAAGCTTACGATTGGCGTTGCTCCGCAAATAGCGAATTCAACATTACCAGCTATTATTACAGCATTCCAGCATCGAAAGCCCTCTACTCAGGTAGTGATAGAACTTTTAAAATCCAATGAAATTGGGGAAGCGGTATTTACTGGTGTAATCGATATGGGCTTATCCAAATTAACCTCAACTCGTGAGCTTCACACGGTAATGCTTGCACAAGAACCATTGCATTTAATTGCTCCTATTGCTAAAAAGGAATATGATGCTTTCACCCTTTTACAGCAGGAAACGCTTTTCACACATGAATATGCGCCCTATTGGCAGGAAGTACAACAGGTGCTACAGCAATTTACTAGCCATCAAACAATGCATATTAATCAAACAGAGGTAATCAAGCATTTCGTCAAGCATGGTCTTGGTATTGCCTTGCTGCCTAAGAGTGTAATTGAACCAGATTGTCAGCAAAATCTTTTACATAGCTATTCAGTAAAAGAATTTTCTCATATTGTATCGGATACTTACTTGCTTACAAAGTATGTCTCGGCTGATTATGATGATTTTTTAGTAGCGTGTAATAGCGTGTATGGGTAAAGCCGTTTTCTGCACTGTTTATTCATAATGTACCTTTATACTATTTTAGTATAAATAATAGATAGAGGGTGTTTAGATGTATAGTATATTGTCCACCATTAGTCAGTTGATTAGTGAACCGCTTACGCAATTTGTACAGGGCTATGAGCATTCTGCCCTGATGATGGCCATTCTTCTTGGCTTGATAGGCGCCTTTGCTCCATGTCAGTTAACAGGTAATATGAGTGCCATTACATTTTACGGCAATCGAACACTTCAAAAGAGCAGTAATTGGCAAGAAATTATGTTTTTTATAGTGGGGAAAGTGGTTGTTTTTAGTGTGCTTGGCTTTTGTGCTTGGCTTTTTGGACAATCATTTGAAACAAAGATGACCGTTTATTTTCCAATCTTTCGTCAGGCTATTGGGCCGATGATGCTGCTAACAGGGCTGGTGCTAATCGGTTTATTCAAATTAACCTTTCTACAACGTTTAACATCGCTGCTGCCGCCTGTAGTAAAAGAGGGGAAATTTGGCTCGTTCTTAATGGGCGCTAGTTTTTCTATTGCCTTTTGTCCCACTATGTTTGTTCTATTTTTTGTATGGTTAATGCCCCTTGTGGCGAGCACTTCCTATGGGTTGCTTCTACCTAGTATTTTTGGCGTAGCGACCGCTGTACCGCTCATCATCATGCTTCTGTTGATCTATGTCTTTGATGCCAAGCGTATTATCCTACGAAAAAGTATGAAAATGGGAAGAGCTATTCAAATGACAGCAGGTATCCTATTAATTTTAATCGGAATAACGGACACCATTACATATTGGAGTATGTAAGACATGTATAATAGAGTGAAAATGAGAAAGAGAGATACAGTATGATCGCTATATTATTATTTATTCTTGCGGGAATTGGTGAAATAGGTGGGGGCTATTTAATTTGGCTTTGGTTACGAGAGGGTAAACCTTTTTATTGGGGCATTATTGGCGGTATTGCACTTGCTCTGTACGGCGTTGTTGCAACATTCCAGTCCTTCCCTACCTTTGGCAGAGTTTATGCAGCCTATGGTGGGGTATTCATCGTGTTGTCTATTTTATGGGGGTGGGGCATTGATGGCAAAAAGCCCGATCATTTAGACTTTATTGGCGCAGGGATATGCTTAATAGGCGTCATTGTAATATTGCTGCCTCGCTCTTAGCATTGAAAAAAGGTTACTACAACAGAATAGTAACCTTTTGTAATCTATTTTTTACGAGCAATAAAGCGCAGACGATAATAATCAATGACCCATTCATTCTGTTGGAAACAAGTTGGCTTTAATAATTCCTCACATGTCGCATAAACCTGCTCTTTCTCATCAGCCTTTAAGTGCTGTAGAAGATTTTCACTAAACATGACCAACCAGTTGCGAAGCCCATCCTGCCCTTGAAGTGGTGTAGGGCGTTTATAGAGTGTGATATTCTCGACCTGAAAGCCAGCCTTTTCTAATTTTGATTGATATTCCTCGACGCTTGGAAAATACCAAGGGAAATAGTGGTCGATATAGGGAAATTGTAAAGATTCCATACTTTTTTGCAGAGCCCAAATGATAGATGCAATATTGCCTTGTCCACCCATTTCAGCAACAAAGCGTCCACCGTTCTTCAGTGCACCATAGACATTTTCGATAACTACATCAGGTTCCTTCATCCAATGAAGTGCGGCATTGGAGAAAACGGCATCAAATTGCTGAGAAAAGTGCATCGCTGTAGCTTCCATCGTTTGAAAGTTAATGGCAGGATATTTTTGCTGAGCAGCTAAAATCATTGTAGCCGACGCATCTACTCCGAGCACAGAAGCTCCAAGTGCTGATATGTCATTAGCCAAATCTCCTGTACCACAACCCACATCTAAAATATGTTCATTTTTTTGCGGCGCTAGTAGATTGACTAAGCTTGTACCCAATTTTGACACGAAATCATGCTTTTCATCATATAAATGAGCATTCCATTTTGTTTTTGTTGTCATCCTATTTCATCTCCTTTAGTAGAGCATAGCAAAGGAGGTCATCCAACAGAAATGCGAAAAATCATGAATTTTGATTCCAAATTGGAATGATTGCTTTCTCTACAACAGCTAGCTTTACACGCTATCAAATTTCCTATCCGANCACATAGTCAAGGTATGTAAGAAATGTGTTTCTCAAGATTGGAAAAAATGATGTTTCCACAAAAATTTTGAGTAAAATAAAAAGGTAGCTGATGTTGTTTTCAGCTACCTTTTGTTATGGTTAAAGCTTTGTTAATGTTTTGCCACTCCAGCCAAACAAGATCGTAAGAATTGGTCCAAGTAAACAGAAGAAGGTGAATGGTAGGTAATCCAGTGTGGAAATACCGAGAACACTTGCGATAAAAATACCACAAACACTCCAAGGCACAAGAGGGTTGACAACCGTACCAGCATCCTCCATGACGCGTGAAAGGTTTTTTGGTGCAAGCCCAACCTTTGCAAATTGTGCCTTAAAGGCCTCCCCAGTTAATAGAATGGATAAGTACTGTTCACCGATCAATGTATTAACACCGATGCCCGTGATGGCAGCACCCGTAATAACAGAACCAGCACTTTTAAATAAGCTTTCGACCTTCGTTAAAATGCTTTGAATAATGCCTAGTGTGAATAAAAGTCCACCCATTGTTAAAGCAAGTAAGACAAGCGCGATTGTAAATAGCATACTATTCATCCCACCACGAGTGAGCAAGGCATCTACCTCTTTATTACCAGTTTGAGAGACATAGCCATCAAACAGAATTTTGAAGACATCTGAAGCGGGAACTGGGTCAAGTAAAGAGCCAAGACCTACTCCAATAATGGACACAACAGCCAATGTAATGACTGCAGGTGCCTTGTAAAAAGTCATGATTACGAGAACAACAATTGGCAATAATGTATACCAATGAATAAGTCCTGTAGACAGTAAACCCCCTTTAAATTGCTCCACTGTCTCAAAGGATGTAGCAGCTCCTGTTGGGGAGATAAAAGCATAGAGCACAAAGGAGATAAGAAAAGCAGGGATGGTTGTCCAGCCCATATTTTTAATATGCTCAAAAAGGTCTACACCAACTGTACCAGAAGCAAGATTGGTTGTATCGGATAATGGAGACATTTTATCACCAAAGAAGGCCCCAGAAACAATCGCTCCAGCTGTAATGGTTAGCGAGATATCCATAGCTCCGGCAATGCCCATAAATGCTACACCAACCGTTGCGACAGTTGTCAGAGAGCTTCCAATTGAAATACCAACGATACTACAAATTAAAAACACGATAGCAAAGAAAAAGTTTGGCGACACAGTTAAAAAGCCATAATAGATAAGGGTTGGGATCGTTCCACCCATAATCCAGCTGGAAATTAAAATGCCAATAAAAAAGAAAATAAAAACGGCGCCAAGTCCAGCGCTAGCACCAGCAATCATACCACCCTCAAGATCGCGAAAGGGTACTTTTTTCAGTAATCCATAAGCCAGTAAAATGGCAATCACAAGAAAAATCGGGATATGCGGCGTAGCCTTTAAATAGCCAATACTATAAGCCATTATGGCGATAATTAAAATAGTGATAAAGCTTGCCTCAAGAAATCGAGGGTTACTCTTTGCTTCTATTCGAAACATGTGAATCCTCCTAATAAATACTTCTGCGCTTCAATGCGGTGAAGCCCAAAAGTATTATAGCACGCTAATATTTTTTGTCAATTGACTGAAAATTGGCGGTCTCAATGAAAGAAATAATCCAAGGCATTTTTCAAAATCAATAAACATGTCATGACAATAAAGATGACACGCATCATGCTCGTTCCACGCTTCAGCGCAAATTTGGATCCAAGGATTGCCCCAAAGATCATGACAAAGCMCATCGAAAAACCATAGAGAAAATGAACTTCTCCTAAAACTAAAAACATGATTAATGCCGCTAAATTTGAGGTGAAATTAAAAGCTTTCGCATTACCAGCAGCTTGGAGAAAATCATAGCCCATCATTAATAGAATAAAAATAAAAAATGAACCCGTACCTGGTCCAAAAAAGCCATCGTAAAAGCCAATAGCCGCAAATGCACCTATATAGGCTAAATGTTTGGCTGTACTAAGTACACGCTCTTGATATTGCTGTCCCCAATCTTTTTTAAACATTGTATAAGCAGCTACAAGGACGAGCATAACAAGCATAAGTGGTTTTAAAATAGCAGGGGACACAAGATGGACAGTAAAGGCACCGAGTAAAGACCCTACAAAGATAAAGGGGAGGATTTTCCGATTTTCTTGATATCAACTTTACCTGCACGTAAAAAAGTTAGCATACTTGTACCATTACTAATGGTATTGGCCAGTTTATTTGTGGCAATGGCTGTACTTGGAGGTAAACCAACAGCCATTAATGCAGGTAAGGAGATGAGCCCACCACCTCCAACAATCGCATTTAAAAAAGATGCGATAAAAGCAAGTAGTAATAATATCGTGAGTGAAAGTAAATCAATATCCATAAATATACTCCCATCTTTCCTCATTGCGTTTTAACATAGCGTACTGCGGAAGTCAAAAAATAACAATGAAATTCCAGCATTTTCATGTAAATTTCGTTTACAATTCCTTAACATTTCACAAGACAAACAAATAAGCAGAAAAAAGTTTAWWTCAAGTATTTTTATAAAAATAAAATAAAAAATGGTCATTTTTAAAGAAAAAATAGTGAGTTTTAATATTTGATTTCCAACGTTTACAACTTGCGAAATAGATTAAAAATAAATGTGGCAAATTTTATATTACAGTTTTGTAAAATCAACATCTTAGTGTTTAAAATTTTGTAGAATTGTGTAAATGTTTTGTTATGATGGTTCAGAAATTGACAATATTTTTTCAACAGGAGGAACAGGATGTTCAACTCAAATAAGCAAGATCCATTTTTTCAGTCACTATTAAAAATCGCGAAAAACGTGAATGAGGGTATCTATTATGCTCATAATGCCCGTATTCAAGATATAGATGCGCTAAAAGAAATTGCAGATACAATGAAGCAATACGAAACAAGTGGCGATAAATTAATCCATGAGCTAATTGTTATGCTGAATAAATCCTTTATGACGCCAATTGAGCGTGAAGATATTTTAGCATTAGCCAATAAATTAGATGATGTGATTGATGGAATGGAAGGCTGTATTGCGCACTTCAATATGTACAACCTAACAGAAGTAACAGAGCCAATGCGTCAATTCCTCACATATATTGCGAAAAGCACGGACGAAATGGTACAAGCCATGGAACTGTTAAATAGTAAAAAGCTTGTGGAAATGCGTAAACATGCTATTCAAATTAAGGATAATGAACGTGAATGTGATGAAATTTTCCGTTCTTCGATGAAGCAATTATTCATCCAAGAAAAAGACCCAATGCGTTTGATTGTTTTCAAGGATATTTATGAGCAATTTGAAGACATTGCGGACAGCTGTCAAACAGTAGCAAACACAATTGAAACAATAATTATGCGTAATGCATAAGATGGAGTGTACGAAATGGATACGATCTTATTAATCACCATATTAGTCGTTATTTTCGCACTTGTGTTCGACTTTATTAACGGCTTCCATGATACAGCCAATGCGATTGCTACCTCTGTATCGACCCGTGCCTTAAAGCCACGTACTGCGGTTTATATGGCAGCAGTAATGAACTTCGTCGGAGCGATTACATTCGTTGGGGTAGCCAAAGCCTTAACAAAAGATATTGTGGACCCATTTTCTTTAAATGCCTATGATGGCGATATTACAGGTTCTGTTGTGATTTTAGCAGCCTTATTATCTGCCATTACATGGAATTTATTAACATGGTATTTTGGGATTCCATCAAGTTCTTCTCATACATTAATAGGTTCTGTTGCAGGGGCAGCTATTGCCGCAGCAGGATTTGATATTTTGAACTATGCTGGGTTTATTAAAATTCTTCAAGCACTTATTTTTTCACCATTACTAGCGTTCGCAGCTGGTTTCCTGATGATGACATTATTAAAAGTCATCTTCAAAGATATGAATTTATATCGAACGAATAAAGGCTTCCGTACAATGCAAATTGGGACAGCAGCCTTACAATCCTTTACACACGGGACAAATGATGCGCAGAAGGCAATGGGTATTATTACCTTGGCGCTAATCGCCGGCGGCCTACACCAAGGAGATGATATTCCTTTCTGGGTACGTTTTGCTGCAGCAACTGCGATGGGTCTTGGTACATCTGTCGGAGGCTATAAAATTATCAAAACGGTTGGCGGTAAAATCATGAAAATCCGCCCAGTAAATGGGGTAGCAGCAGACTTAGCTTCTGCATCGATTATCTTTGGTGCCACATTAATCCATTTACCAGTTTCTACAACACATGTTATTTCTTCATCCATCATGGGTGTCGGAACAGCACACCGTGTTAAAGGCGTTAAATGGGGGATGGCACGTAAAATCGTTACAACATGGGTCATCACGATGCCAATCTCTGCTGTCATGGCAGCATTGATTTACTATATTCTAAGTTTATTTTTCTAGTTCGCTAAGGAATGCACAATCACAGTGCATTCCTTTTTTAATGGGATAAAAATGAAGGATGTAGCGGATAGAACCGGCAAAGTGGCGGATAAGCCGGTTAAAGTAGTGGATAGAACGGCAAAAGTGGCGGATAACCCGGTTAAAGTAGTGGATAGAACCGGCAAAATTGGCGGATAGCCCGGTTAAAGTAGTGGATAGAACCGGCAAAGTACCGGATAGACCGGTAAAAGTGAAGGATAGCCCGGGCAGGAAGAAAACTGCGTCGATGAAATCGGTAGCCTCCTCCCCTTGTATAAAGTGCGGATACGCTCTAAGGTAATTATAAAGAAAGTGTAAAGTTCGGAGAAAATCGTTTTTTCCGTAGTAAGGTGAATGCAGGAGGAAAATGATGAAGGAAAAATTACTACTGATTGAGGATGATACAGCGATTGGGCGCATTGTGAAGGATACGCTAGAACAGGAGGGCTATTGTGTGACATGGGCTACTACGGGCCTTGAGGGACTGGAAGATTTTCAAACGCAACCTTTCGATTTAGTGCTAGTGGATTGGATGCTGCCAGAAATGGATGGGTTAACGGTTTGTCAAAATATCCGTTGGGAGAGTGATGTGCCAATCCTAATGATGAGTGCCCGCAAGGAAGATGCGGATAAGGTGGAGGGCTTGCAGGGGGCAGACGATTATATCGCTAAACCATTTAGCTTAGAAGAATTAAAGGCACGAGTTGCCTCTCATCTTAGACGCTGGCGACGCTACCACAAGCAAGACGTGATAGAAGAGCATACTGCCTATGCGAATGGATTAACAATAGATTGGCAACGACAAATAGTATGTGTTTATCAGCAAGAAATTGCATTAACTCAAAAGGAGTTTGCCCTTGTTAGGCTGCTAGCTAAAAATCCGAGTCAAACCTTTACAAAAGAAGAACTGTATCAGCATATTTGGCAGCAAGCAACGTTAGAGGACACTCATACTGTCACAGTGCATATCAAGGCACTGCGCGAAAAGCTCAAGGATTCTGTGAAAAACCCAAATTTCATTCAAACTGTGTGGGGTAAGGGCTACCGTTTTATTGGTGAACCATTATGAAAATAAAAGCGTGGTTACTAATTATGTTTTTTATTGTAATGGTCATACCCATAGTAGGAGCTTATAGCCTTTATGTGTGGATTAATGCTTATTACCAAGATAAAAATGTGGCGGAGTACTTTGACAAGTGGACAGAGCTAAATCAGGTAAAAGATGTCGTTGACAATCCAGTGCTTTATCAAAAAAATGCCGATTTTGAGGAGATAGAGGAACTTACCAATGAGAAGCTGGCGATTACCCTCTATACGAAATCTGGCTATGTTTTATATTCCTCCAACCCTTTGCTAACGGGCTATGTAGGGAAAGAGCGTATGTTAAATGGTTTATATGATTTACAGCAAGCATACAACGCCTTTACATACAAGGAGCCTGTATATCTAAAAGGTGATTTGCTTGGCATCTATGAAATTCAATTAATACGAACAGATTGGGTAAAGGGTGTAGAAAAGCGTTCATGGCTTGTCATCGCAAGCACGATCCTGTTGTTTCTTATCATTTATTTAACTGTCATCTTGTTGCTTCATCGGAAACTGAATCGGCCATTAGGTGAACTGATGCAGCACATGCGTAATTTTGCGAAAGGTCAGCATGTTAAATCAACTCTAAGCGTAAGAAAAGATGAGATTGGGGCACTCGCCAAAACATTTGAGGCGATGCAGGTTGAAATTGAAAAGACTCGGGCTTCCTTAAAAGCGGAACAACAGCAAAAAGAAATGATGATTGCAAGTATTTCCCATGATTTGAAAACACCCCTTACAGCCATCCAAGCCTATGCGGAATCTTTACAAAATAAAGGCTTATCAGAACAGCAGGTGGCAGAATATCAGCAGGTCATCGTTACGAAGGCAGATCGGATGAAGCATATGTTAGAGGATTTAATGATGTTTACCTTACTTCAATCAACGAACTATACATTAGAGCTCATTGCTGTGGATGGAGAAGAATTTTTTGACATGGCCTTGTCTGACTATGAACCGTTATGTGAGGAAGAAGGATTTACATTAAAAGTCTTCTGTTCCGTGGATGGACTCTATGCTGTGCATCCTAAACAACTTCAGCGTGTCATTGATAATTTATTGAGCAACGCCTGGCGTTATGGGGAAAAGGGGACAACAATAGGCTTAGCGGCAGTCAATGCTGGAAATGATCCCGAATGGGGCTTTGATTTCTTGAAGTCTGCTTTAAACAAGCAAGAAGGCATGTATATAATTGTGCAAAATCACGGAAGAGGCATACCACAACAGGACATTGTAAAATTATTCGAGCCAATGTATCAAGCAGATTATGCGAGATCAAAGGCTGGTGAACGAGGAACAGGACTAGGCTTAAATATTACAAAACAAATTATTGAAAAACATGGGGGTACTGTCGAACTGCTTTCTAGAGAGAACATTGGAACAGCGGTAATTTGCTGGCTACCACCTTATAAAGGAGTAAATGAATGATGAATTGGAAAAGATCTTGCCGAGCAGCAGGCTTAATTGCTGTTATGACATTTAGCTTGGTGGGCTGTAATTCAGAGGCAACTTATACACCTCAGGAAATTATCGACCAAGCCCTTCAAGAATCGAAAGAGCCACTCACTTATTATGGCGAATATACGTTAGATATGGGAGAGCTAGGTGGTAAAGCTCAAGTGAAGGAATGGGTAAAGGATAGCAATAGACGGATAGAAATGACAGGCGATAATGGTGAACATGTTATCACAGTCAAAAATGATGCTAAAGTGATTAGCTATGATGTCACTGAAAAGACAGCCTACACAATGGATTATTCACAACCTGAATTAGACAGCTTGCAATCACCTAAAGATCAGGTACAGCTTATTTTTAATATGGTTAAAGATACGCATGATATTAAGATAGCAGGAGAAGAGAAGGTTGTAGGTAGAGATACCTATAAAATCGTCGCAAAAACGAAGAATACGGAATCGTTATTCGGCGATATTGAAGCTTGGATTGATAAAAAGACTTGGCTGACATTAAAAATGAAGACAGATAGTGCAGGGACTCATATGCTCACTGAATATTCTAAGATTAATTTTGGTGAAAAAATAGATGCTCAACAATTTACACTAGATCTACCAAAGGATGTAACGATTCAGGAAATTAGCGGACAGGATACTTCTGAATCCGTTTCATTGGACGACGTAAAGCAGCAGCTTGAAAAGTTTTTATTAGTACCAGAAGTAAATGGTCTAACGTTAGACAACATATCCATGGTTAAAGGGATAGAGGAACGACCAGAATACTCTTTCGATTATGTTTTAGATGGAGAGCTAGCCTTTTTCGTCACGATTTTTAAAGCAGATGCTAGTGTTGCAGATATTGGTCCCATTTTAAATGAAAAAGAAATAGATATTCGAGGACAAAAAGGCACTGTTATGGATGGTGAAAATTTCCGTTCCCTTGCTTGGCAAGAAAACGGCTACCAATATAGTATGGTTGGGCAAAATCCAGAATTAACAGTTGAGGATCTTTTAAGCTATGCGCAACAAATGACCGTTGTACAATGAGGTGATACTATGAAAAAAGCGCAAGGACTAAAATGTCTAGCATTGTTTTTATTTACCACTATTTTCTTATATGGGGTAGGGGAAACATATGAGGTGTCTTGGCTACAATTTCACTTTACGGGACAATATCAGGATGTAGGCTTTTATTTCAGTTTTACATCCCTCATTCCAATATTAATTGGATTGTTAATGGTGGGTCTATATGAATCATTGTTAAAAAGATTCATCTAAATAATTTGGAGCAGGATCAGAGTGGAGGATCCTGCTTTTTTTATGGTAGAAATAGAGTTGGTATATTACAATATTTATGTAAAGAGGATATTAATAGGAGGTTTCTTCAATGGCTACATTTCTACATGGCTTTGCTCAACAACTCATTTTCCCCTTGTTTATGATTTTATGCTTTTATTTCACATTAACTTATTTTCATCATCTAAAGACAGGCGATGATCGTGGTATTAAGAACACAAAATGGGCTGCAGTGGTATGTTTAGCTTTCGCTTTGGTTGCACCAGCGCTTTATAATGTGATTACGTTTATGGTCATGATGAGGTAAAGTGATAATTTTGGCACAATACGTACATAATGTAAGGTAACAGGTTTAGTCCTTCTAAAATGAGGGAATATACATTCATCCTAGGATATTGTAGGTGGTACATATGTTTGACAATTTACTATTTCAGTTACCTTTTATTATTTTTATCGGTTTATTTTCACAGTGGTTAGCATGGCGTTTTCGCATGCCTGCCATTGTCATTATGAGTATCGCTGGGCTAATTATTGGTCCGTTTACAGGGTTAGTGTCTCCAAAAGAGACATTTGGCCCTATTTTTCATACCATTATTTCTCTGGCAGTTGCCGTTATATTATTTGAAGGAAGTTTAAGCCTTGATTTTCGAGAAATACGTGGCTTTAAGAAGTCCATATTGCGTATTTCCACAGTAGGGGCAGCCATCGCTTGGATTGCAGGCTCTACTGCCGCGCATTTTGTTGCAGGGCTATCATGGCCAGTCTCTTTTGTCATTGGTGGATTATTTATTGTGACAGGTCCAACCGTTATTTTGCCTTTATTGAGACAAGCAAAATTGAAGGAGCGACCAGCAGCTATCTTAAAGTGGGAAGGCATCGTTGTAGATCCTTTTGGCGCATTGTTAGCGCTATTTGCGTATCAGATCGTTTTGGGTATATATCATTTAGAAGGTGGGACATCTCTAACCATTTTCTTTGTTTCCGCCTTTTTAGCCGCCCTGTTAGGAGGGGTCGTCGGTTATGTAATGGGGCAATGCTTGGAGCGTGGTTTGATTCCAGAGTTTTTGAAATCACCTCTGTTACTTGCTACTATTTTACTTGTTTTTGCCCTAAGCGATGCCATCATGCATGAGACGGGCTTATTGGCTGTGACAGTGATGGGGCTTGTGATGGCAAATATGCATTTAACAAGTCATCATGAGCTGTTGCATTTTAAAGAAAATATTTCGGTTATTTTAATTTCAAGTGTCTTTATTATGCTGACGTCGTCTTTAACCATCGATACGTTATGGCAAATCGTTGATTGGCGTATGCTACTATTCGTGCTAGCAATGATGTTTATTGTTCGACCGTTATCAATTTGGATTGCAACCATTAATACGGGCTTAACATTGGAAGAACGGGCCTTAATTGGGTGGATTGCACCGAGAGGGATTGTAGCATTAACCGTTTCAGGTTACTTTACAACGGCACTACAAGACGTAGGTTTTCAAAGTGCACAATTATTAACAGCGCTCACATTAGCACTTGTTTTTGCGACAGTGGTTGCCCATGGCTTTAGCATTGGCTGGCTTGCGAAAAAATTAGATCTACAAGCTTCCACTGGGAAAGGTATTGTGATTGTAGGCGCTTCTCCATTTACAACACAGCTCGCAACGTCCCTGCAAAATAACGGAATTGATGTGTTGATGATGGATCGTGCATGGGAAGATTTATCTGCTGCTCGACAAAATGGTATTAAGACGGAAACAGGTGATATTTTAAGCGAGCATACTGAGTTTTATGTTGATTTAACCCCATATGATCAATTAATTGTAGCAACAAAGCAGGACGCCTATAATGTCCTTGTTTGTGCAGACTTTGTTCCAGAATTAGGGCGTCTCAATATTTTTCAAACGGCTTTACATTCTACAGACCCCAAAAATTACTCACGGAAGTACGGGGGACAGCTTCTTGTCGATGCACAGCATGATATTCATCAGCTCAATGAACTGATAGAGCAAGGTGCACAACTTCGTCAAACGAAAATTACAGAAGTATTTACATGGAAGGATTATGTAGAACAAAATCCTCATGCCGTCTGGGTGTATGCTATAACACAGGATGGAGCTATCGTGTTGGATATGGTCAATAAATATGACGATATAAAACATGAACCACATACTATTATTAGTTTAATTCGCTAAAACCAGCCACCTGTTTGTGCAGGGCGGCTGGTTTTTTGATGCAAGAGAAAGGAGACTAGTTGACTGAAAATGACCATGCTTGTAATTAGTGTTCTGCCTGTTTCATACAAAACAAGAACAGCTAGCTTAAAGAGAGCAACTCCATATTCCAATGATGAATAATGGTAATCCCACCCCAAGAGAGCATTTAATTAGGAGATTTTTCTACCCCATTTCTACTAAAAATCGCAGTGTTAAATGGCTAGCCATACTTTCCTCCTCATTACGCAATCTGCTGTAAATGTGTCTTCTTAAAAGCGTCATCATATTTTAAACCATAGCCAAGTGCGCGATCTAAGAAAATATGTGCGAGCCAAATCAGGGCAGCCATCAGAGGTATTGATGTAGTCGTTAGTAAACCAATCACCATCAACACGGCAGGTAGCACAAAACTATGCCCCATATTATAGAAAAGAGCGCCTATTTTTGTATTGATGAGATAGCCAACCATGGTGATGTCTGGGAGCAATAAAAACACAATAAAATAAAGCCATGGAAAATTTAGATGACCATAGAAAAAAGCTATGATGATGAAAGCAAGGATATATTCGATTGAGATGATTTTACGTAGTGACATTTAACCACGACCTTCCAGTAAATTTTGATACATATCCTCAATGAGTAAGGCAATTTTTTCTCGATTTTCTTCAAATTGTCCGTCAGCCATTAATGTTTTTGTCAATTGTAACGAATGAAGCGCATGCTGATAGAATCGTAGTTGCTGCTCAATTTGGGCAATCTTTGTGGAAAATAGCTGTACCGTTTCTTCATTACATGCTGTTGAAATAGGCTTTTGTTCGAGTGTCAGTAAATGTTTAATTTCTTGAAGCGTAAAGCCTAGCTGACGTAAAACGATAATAAATTTCATTGTATGTTCACACATGGCATCATACACACGGTAGCCATTGTCTTGTTTTTGCGGCTGTAAGAGTCCCTCTTTTTCATAGTAGCGAACGGTATCAGTTGTTAATTGAAATTTCTCGGCGAATTGTTTAATTTTCATGTAAGTACCTCCTAAATTCATCCTAACATTGGAGTATGCTCCAAGGTCAAGGTGCTTGAGGAAAAAATTTAAAAAAATGAAACGGTCATTCAGTGGCAGTCGTTTATAGTGTAAGAAGGGGAGGTGGACGGCATACTTGAGGAAATGATCGAAGAACATGCAGCACATTTATTACGTCTCGCCTATTTTTATGTAAAAAACCGACAAACCGCAGAGGATATTGTGCAAGAGGTCTTTATTAAATTTTCTCAGCGTGGTTATGAAGAACGCGGGCAGTTGCGTGCGTATTTATCCACTCTAACGATTAATCAAAGCAAGGATTATTTAAAAAGCTGGCATTATAAGAAATTACTATTACAAGAAAAAATATCTCCTATTCAGGGGAATAGACAACGAGATGAGCTCGTGGCAGCAGAGGAACGGTCTCACATTGGGGCAGCTATTTTAAAGCTTTCACTTACCTATCGGGAGCCTATTATCCTTTATTATTTTGAAGAAATGAAAATTCGTGATATTGCCCAGCTACTTGGCATTGCGGAGAATACGGTGAAAACAAGACTGAAGCGGGCAAGAGAAGCATTAAAGCCTCATCTAAAGCAGGAGGAATGGGAGGTGCTTAGACATGAATGAGATACAGAAGGAATTACTCAAAGTCGCTGGTGATATGACAGCAAGCAAAGAACGAGTCAAAAAACAAGTACTACAACAGTCTATCAATAGAAGGAAGCCTTTTCGTTTCACTCTATTAACCATCCTACTGACACTTTGTGTGGTGGGGTTTATGATGGTGCAGCTTCTTACGAACGAAACAGAGCAAACAACCTCACTATTTCATGAAAGACAGCTTGAGCATTTCGAACGTATTAATCGGCTAATGTGGCCAGGGAAAGAGCAGGAATTTTATAAAGAGGAAGCCTATCTATCGTATGAGAAGCTCGTTGCCGCCTACTATTTTGCGAAATCATTAGGGATTGATTATTCTAAGGCAGAGCTAGAGGCGGAGAGAAAGAAGCAGGTAGAACAGTTGGAAATGCTTTATCAAGCATCTGAATACGAAGCACTATTTCAGGGATTAGCACCGAAACAGTATGTTGAAACATATCTCGAGCCCCTACTGCCGATGTATACAACGCGAACAAAGCTTTATGCCTTCTATAAAGAAAAATATCCAACTTTTTATGTTTACCAAGAAGTAGCCAATATTGATGCCAAACGATATTTCCAAGCGCATTATACTGATCAGGCAAAAGCCTTTCAAGAGGAGCATAACATCGTCATACGGACTAGTTCACATGGCTCTTCAATGGTTGGAACAGTTGCAGAGGTTGAAGCGAATGTTTTCTTATTTATTGAAGGAGTGATTCCCAAGGACCTTGATCATATGACGGAAGAACAGCTTGCTGAAAAATATGAACAGGCCAATTGGTATCCTGTGCTGGATGATTTTCCTGTCAAGCAGGGGGATTATATTACTTTAACTTCTATGGGAACAGGCAGTATAGAGGAAAACGGGGTCGTAAGAAAATATGGTTTATTATCTAAACTGGAAAAGCTAGAGCCAACCATTACAAAAAAGCTTGAGCTAGAAAATGACAAAGAGGTCGCTCAGTTTTTACAGGATATCCCTTGGCAGCCCGCAAATTATATGAAAAGGCCACCCGAATATTCATTTGAAGTAGAAGGCGTCCGTATTGAAATGTGGAAGGGCTATGGCGGTTCAATTTATCTCCAAAAGGCTGGAAGCGGAGAAATTCACCTTAGTGCCAACAGAGCGAAGGCATTAATAGCCATCCTAGGCATAGAAGAATCTTAACAAGTCTCTTGAAAGAGGCTTGTTTTTTGTTTAGGGGAAAATTATAGTGAAAGTACCATGTTAAAATAACCTTTAATTGAATGTAGGAAAAAATACACAGTGATTTTCTTTATTAGGCTGAATTACTTAATGTCGAAAAAATAAATGAGTCCAAAGAATTGTAATATTTTAAGGTCAAAGGTAGTATTAAAGAAGTAAGGATGAAGAAAAGGAGGGGCGGTATGAACGCACAAGAATTTGAAGAACTATGGATTACGCTTAATGAGTTATATAATGCGGATCGTTTTTTAGAATATATAGAAATAAGTAGTGCCGCAATTGAAAGTGCCATTAAGCTTGAAATGTATGATAAGGCTATCCTTCTATTACGTTATAGCTGTGCCAGTTATTTTCAAACGGGTGATTTACAGCTTTCTATAAGTGTCCTTGAACAATATCGTGAGTTAACCTTTCAACATGGCAACGATATTGATTTAATTCAATATTACAATTTAGCAGCCATTTATTGGGGAACATTTGGTCATTTAAAGAAATCAGAAGAGTTGATGCTGAAAGGCTTAAAAATTGCTGAAGCAATCCAGCACGTGGAGAGCATGGGGAAAATCTATAACAATCTGAGCGACTTAGAAATATCCATGGGAAGCTATCGGACAGCTAAGGAATTTGCCTTAAAGAGTTTATATTATGCGAATGCGTTTGAAATAAAGCATAAAGAGCCTTATACAGGGATTATCCATCCGAAGACAAACCTAGCTGTTGCACTTATTTGGCTTGAAGAATTTGAGGAAGCCAATACGATATTGCAAGAATTAATGGCAACGATTCATCATCCACCCTATTCGAAAGTACAACTTGAGGTACTCAATGCCTATGCCTTCCTGTGTGAAAGACAGGGACGTATAAGTGAGGCCATAGATTTATATCAAAAGACAAAGCATTATGCTTTACAAAACAATGACCTTTCTCTACTTCAACTAATTTATAATTCTTTAGTGAAGCTAATTGAGGAGCAAGGCAATAAAATTGTATTATGTGCGATACAAAAGGAATATATAAATATTTTGTTAGAAATCCAGCGTGAAAACTATTCACATGTATTGTTTGAAATGGAATATAACGATCATAAGAAGCAGTTTGAAAAAAATGCCTATATTGATCCTCTGACGAATATTTACAATCGTCGCTATTTTGATGAACAGGCCAAAAAGATGGTCGAAAAGGCGACTGAAAATCATCAGCAATTGGCCTTGATGATGGTGGATTTAGACCATTTTAAAGAAATCAAGGACATGAATGGCCATTTATTTGGCGATGATGCTTTGACGAATACAGCCAAAACTTTACAGGACTATTTTCAGCCCTTTGAGTCCATTGTTGCCCGTTTTGGTGGGGATGAATTCATTGTGTTGAGTCAAGTAAAGGAAGGTGAGTCCGTGCAAACATTGGCTGACAACCTGTATCAAACCTTAACGGCACTATCACTAACAGTGAATAATCAAACGGTTCAGTTGGAATTTAGTATTGGTGTCAGTACGAATGATCATGGCAAAATTCAGAAAGTAGAGGAGCTTATCCAGCATGCGGATGAAGCGCTCTATAAATCAAAGCGTAACGGCCGCAACCAAATTACGCACTATAATCATTATTGCGATGTGGGAAATGGTATTTAAAAGAGAGAGAGGCATATCTACGCGGAAAGTGCCTCTTTCGTAAACGTGTTGCTAGTGTGATGGATTAAGCAAGCCATAAAACACAATATCTTCAAAAGTCCCGTTTTTATAAATATGCTCCTTTAAGGTTCCCTCATAGTGCATGCCACATTTCTCCATAATTTTCCCAGAGGCGGGATTAGATTGGAAATACCGGGCATAAATACGATGATACTGTTTCACCTGAAAGGCAAATTCAATCATCGCTTGAGCAGCCTCTGTTCCGTAGCCATTACCCCAATAGGGCTCTCCAATCCAATAAGCGATTTCTCCTCTTTGATGTTGGGATTGATTTGACAGTCCTATCGCTCCATATAATTGTCCACTTTGTTTGTCTGTTATCGCAAATTCGTAACTTCGATTTTCCTCAAAGTTTTGTTGATGCGTGGAAATCCATGATAATGCACATTCTAATGTATAAGGATAAGGTAAACTCAATGTGCTTTTATAGATCGCATAATTGTTACATAAAACACTTACTTCCTGTGCATCTGCATTCGTAAAAAGTCGAAGTATTAAACGTGTCGTTTCTATCGTCTTTTCGGTTGGCGAATAAATCATCGAATACCCCCTTTTCAATGGTTGGATTGATTATAGCACAATAAAAAGTAAAGTAAACCAAATAATGGGTGTTATAACGCATCTTGAATTGGAATAAAAATTTATTGAAAAACGATAAACTATATGATAAATTAAACAGGAGAATAAATAAAAGAGGTGCGTAAGATGAAACGAGAAACGCTCTTTTTAAAGATAGCTGTTTTTCTAATAGGTATACCCGTTCTTGCCTTATGTGTATGGGTGGTGCCTCGTGTTGCTTTGAATACAGTGGAGCATTCTCCCATTTTAACCATTGTTGCTTTAATTGGCGTCTATGCAACGGCTATTGCTTATTTTGTTGCGCTATTTACGACGATCAAACTATTAAGCTATATTGACCAAAACATTGCATTTTCAGAGCTGTCTGTCAAAGCTTTAATCAAGATCAAATATTGTGCAATTATTATTAGTAGTGTTTACGTGGTTGGCATGCCACTGATATACTATGCTGCGGAAGTAGACGATGCCCCAGGTCTTATACTTATTGGAATGGTCATTATTTTTGCTTCCTTTGTCGTGGCAGTATTTGCTGCTGTGCTGCAAAAGCTTCTAAAAAATGCCATCGATATCAAATCAGAAAATGATCTAACGGTTTGAGGTGAATACTATGGCAATGATCATTAACATTGATGTAATGCTGGCGAAACGAAAAATGAGTGTCACAGAGCTTTCAGAAAAAGTTGGCATCACGATGGCGAACCTTTCGATTTTAAAAAACGGCAAGGCCAAAGCCATCCGCTTTTCAACATTAGAGGCTATTTGTGAGGCATTGGATTGCCAGCCTGGCGATATTTTGGAATATCGGAAGAACGAGGAACTACAAAAATAAGGATCTGCGTAAAGCAGATTCTTTTTTTGAAGAAATTATTGCCAACAGAAGTAGTCCTATGCTAGGATAAAGAAAAGATATATCGACAGGCAGTCGGTCAATTATAAGGAGTTGTCTTATGAGAGAAATAAAAAAAGCGGAAGAACGCAGAAATGAAATATTAGATGCAGCGGATGAATTATTTGCACAGAAGGGATTTGATGGCACTAGTACGAGTAATATTTTGGAAAAAGTAGGCATTGCTCGAGGCACCCTCTATTATCACTTTAAATCTAAGGAAGATATTATGGATGCGCTCATTGAGCGTTATACAAGCACGATGCTAGCAAAGGCAAAAAACGTTGCAGCAGACAAGACTATAGCTGTAAATGAGCGGATATTGCGCGTTGTCATGGCATTGAATATGCAAAATGAACAGGGCGGACAGGAAATGATGGAGCATGTTCATAGGCCGCAAAATGCTTTGATGCACCGTAAAATACAGCAAGTGGTCATCAATCAAGTACCACCAATCCTCACTGCCATTATTCGTGAGGGCATTGAGCAAGGTATTTACCAAACGCCTTATCCCTATGAGTGTATGGAAATGATTATTGCTTATACCAATACGGTGTTCGATGATGATCTCGTCTTGATGACAGATGAGGAAAGAGCTGCCCGTATTCCGGCATTGATTTTTAATATTGAACGAATGCTAGGGGTGGAGAATGGTAGCTTATTGTATATGATGCAAATGTTTGGAAATAAAGAAGAAGGCAGTACGAACTAAGTTTTTTAGGTCTTGTTAGGTTTGATGGAGGTTAACAATATACAAAGAGGTGACTTATGTATTGGAAAATTGTTCGAAATGATATGGCGAATAGCAAGCTAATTACAGGTATGACCATGCTATTTGTGGCGGTAGCAGCTTTACTTGTCACACTATCAGCAGTACTTATTGTCCATTTGACAAGTGCAATTGACACGCTGATGAAACAAGCAGAAACGTCTCATTTTCTTCAGATGCATGCAGGGGAAATCGATCAAGTGCGGCTGACTGAATTTGCAGAGCAAAATAAATATGTAGATGAATATCAAATGAATGAATTTCTAAATGTGGAGGGCACGAAGATCAATATTGCGGGTACCACCTTGGCACATAGTGTGCAGGACAATGGTTTCAGCACACAAAGTGAGAAATTTGATTATTTACTTGATCTTGATGGTCATGTGATTGAAGTGGCAAATGGTGATATTTATGTACCTGTAAGCTATTGGAAGGACGGCATCGCTGACTTGGGGGATACTGTCATCGTTCATGATCAAACCTTTACAATAGCAGGATTTCTAAGGGATTCACAGATGAACTCAATGCTGGCTTCCTCCAAACGCTTTCTTGTCAGTGAACAAGATTATGCAGCAATCCAGGAAGCGGGAACAGTTGAATATTTAATTGAGTTTCGTTTGAAAAATTTGGCGGATTTGAAGAATTTTGAAGAAGCCTATACAAGTGCAGGGTTAGAAGCAAATGGACCAACCATTACCTATAAGCTTTTTCAAATGCTGAATGCCATATCAGATGGGCTTATGATTGCTGTTATCTTGCTCATCAGTGTCCTTGTAGTCGCTATTGCGTTTATGTGTATTCGATTTACATTGCTCACTAAAATTGAAGAGGATACTCGAGAAATCGGTGTGATGAAAGCAATTGGCCTACGAGTGGCAGATATTCAGAAAATGTATCTAGCCAAATATGGCGTTATAGCTGTGATTGGTTGTATGCTCGGTTTTGCCTGTTCCTTCTTCCTTCGAGATATTCTATTAGAAAATATCCGTCTGTTCATGGGAGAAACAGACAAAGTTTCACTCATTTGGTTGTTCACGGGTCTGGGGTTGTTGCTCGTGTTTATCGTGATTATGGGCTATGTGCAATCGGTACTGAAACAGTTTCGCAAGCTATCAGCCACGCAGGCTCTGCGCTTTGGCACAATGCAAGGAAAAGGGCAACATGCAAAATTATTGAACCTCAGCGCCAATAAAAGGCTACCGATTAATCTTTTCCTTGGCATAAAGGATGTGCTATCACGAAAAACACTTTATGCGACAATGCTTGCAGTATTAGTATTGGCAACATTTATTATCATCGTCCCTCAAAACTTACACAACACAATTGCAGCTAAAAGCTTTATTACGTATATGGGTATTGGGAACAGTGACATCCGAATTGATATCCCACAAGGCAAGCAAAATGAACAACAGGTGGCAGCGGTGAAGGATAGGCTTGAGCATGACACAGCCATTAAGAATTATACTGTTTTGACAACAAAAAAATTCACAACGATTGCCGAGGACGGAACAGCGCAAAACCTAAAAATAGAGCTGGGTGACCATACGATTTTTCCCTTAGAATATGCACACGGAGAGGCTCCGGTTGCTCCTAATGAAGTGGCACTTTCGGTGCTCAATGCAGAGGAGCTTCAAAAAAAGGTTGGCGATAGTTTAGCAGTGGTCATTAATGGACAGAAGAAAAATTTGAGGATCAGCGGTATTTATTCAGATATTACCAATGGAGGCAAGACTGCGAAGGCAGCTTTCTCTGACCATTCTACGGATAGCATGTGGAGTGTCGTCTATAGTACGATGGC
Source organism: Lysinibacillus sp. S1 (assembly GCF_044986265.1). NCBI lineage: Bacteria > Bacillati > Bacillota > Bacilli > Caryophanales > Bacillaceae > Lysinibacillus > Lysinibacillus sp. S1. The sequence goes on along the minus strand of NZ_CP173154.1, from coordinate 855,093 downwards.
AGATCCATCTCTTGTTGCAGATAAAAGGGCGGAATATGCAAAAACCTTCTCATTTGCCAAAGTGTCAGGTATTGATGATTATATTTATCAAACTTTTGGTACGACGATTCATGCCATCGAAAAGGCAGCTCGTGCAGCACTCGTCATTGCCTTATTGCTGTGTGTGCTCGTGACATTATTATTTATGAATATGCTGATTGCGAAGGATCAAGCGCCCATCGCTATCATGAAGGCATTGGGATTCACGAATGTCGATATAGCTACACAATATGCTGCACGTTCGATTTTTGTATTACTGCTTGCTATCTCGATGGGGACGTTGCTCGCAAACACGTTAGGTGAATATTTAACTAGTACGGTCATTGCCTCATTCGGGGCGGCTTCCTTTGATTTTATGATTAATCCACTAGCAGCGTATGTTTTTTGCCCACTAGCGCTTACAAGCGTTGTTCTGCTAGCTACGCTATTTGGTACGTCAAGGGCAGGGCAGGTAAAAATTATTGAGCATATAAAGGAGTAGAACCTATGAATATCGTAAGTGGTGAGCAAATAGCAAAGACGTTTCAGGTAGGCAAAGAACAGCATCCCGTTTTACTGGATGTATCAGTTGCCATCAATCAAGGGGAGTTTATTTCCATCATGGGCCCATCAGGCTGTGGTAAATCGACACTGTTGTATGCCCTTAGCGGAATGGACAGTATTGATCAAGGTCAGGTCATCTTTGATGGAATGGACTTAACGACATTAAGTGACAAAGAACTGGCTGATTTGCGTAGAACGAAAATGGGCTTTGTCTTTCAGCAGCCGACCTTTCTAAAAAGCTTAAATATCCTCGATAATATCCTGTTACCTGCGATGCGTGATGAGCGAAAAAATGTCAGGGCCTTGACAGAAAGGGCACTACAGATCATGAACAAAATGGGGATTGCAGACTTGGCAAAGCGAGATATTACACAAGTGTCTGGTGGGCAGCTTCAACGGGCAGGCATCTGCCGGGCCTTGATTAGCAACCCGCAGGTGATCTTTGGAGATGAACCCACAGGCGCATTGAATTCAACGTCTGCTCAGGAAATCATGGATTTATTAGCCKCCATCAATAGTGAAGGCACAACGGTGATGCTTGTGACCCATGATCCAAAGATTGCCGCAAGAACAGAGCGTATCCTTTTTATGTCTGATGGTGCTATCGTGAATGAATTGAGATTGCCTCGATTCACAGGCGCCGATTTAGACGATCGAATGCTCAAAGTTGTCTCTACTATGCAAAAAATAGGTATTTAGCTTGAAGAAATCCGTAATGATTTAAAAATTACGGATTTTTTTTTGATAAAATGAATCGCATTCGTTATGGCGACCGTCAGTAGTGTAGAAAGTAGGTGAGGGCAATGATGGCTATTGAACAGATAATCGAGGAGCACGGTGATTACTTACTAAAGGTCGCTTATCTATATGTAAAAAATAAGGCAACGGCGGAGGACATCGTGCAGGATGTGTTCATCGCCTTTTATCAAAAGCAGGGACAGTTTCGTCAGGAAGCATCCTTACGTACATATTTAGTGAAAATGACGGTTAATCGAAGTCACGATTATTTACGAAGTTGGAAAAGTAAACGACTGACATTGTTTGAAAAGATCACGGGGCGCACAACAGCTATGACACCTGAAAAGGAGATGCTAGAGAAAACTGTAAAAAAAGAGCTGGTAGAGGCATTGTTTACATTATCAGTTGCCTATCGAGAGGTCTTGATTTTGTATTATTTTGAGGAGATGTCGACAGTGGAAATTGCACAGCTTGTACAATGTCCGGAAGCAACGATTCGCACAAGATTACAGCGAGCTCGTAAACAATTAGCAACAGCAATGGGTGACTTTGATTGGGAGGTGCTACGCCATGAATCAATTTAAAGAGGAACTATTAAAGGAGCTACAAGATGTCAAGCTCTCACAGCAGCGCAAACAGGTAATCACGGAGAAAGCACGACGAAAAGTTCAACGTAAAGCAGATGGTCAATGGACGTATCGCATCGTGTTCGCAACCTTTACTATTTTTGTTATCGGTTTTAGCTATATCCTGACACAACAGAAGGGGCAACAGAGTTCAGGCCATCAGGCGGCTAGCCTACAGTCGGATAATTGGCATTGGTGGTCACTATTTGCTTCGGATTATGTAAGAGGAATGATTTTACTGAGCATTTTTATAGGCGCTACATTTATTGTCAAACGCTATCTATTGAAAAAGGGGTATGGTTTACCTGTTTGTATTGAATGTGGGGAGAGTTGGTCTGAGAAGGATGCACGTAAATTATATCGCAAAAATAGTGAAATTGTGTGCCCTCATTGTGGACAAAAACAATATCGCACAAAAAAATCCATGCAAATCAGTGGTGTAATGACGATGCCAGTGCCACTGCTGATTATGCTACAGCATGTTTTCCATCATTTTGTTATCGGTCTCATTTTCTTTTTAGTGGGCATGCTCTTCTACCATTATCAAATTGCGCCATATGTGTTTAAGCTACAAGAGAAAGACCCGATGAATGAACCTTTATGGTAATGATTTTGGCAAGAAATTGCTAGGCTAATCTAGCAATTTCTTTTTTTATTCTAAAATAGATTGACAATGGTTTTCATTTGCTTTATCTTTGTGTTAACTTATTTTTATTATTAGTTAACGCACAAGGGGAGGCTTTTTACATTGAAAAAAGGAAGTACATATCAATATGTGTTAGCAGCATTTGGGGCAGCAATAATCGCAGTTTTAGCACAGGTAACAATCCCACTACCACTTATCCCGATTACAGGTCAAACGTTAGCGGTTGGAATTATCGTGACGATTTTAGGGACAAGATTAGGCACGTTATCTGTTCTATTATATATTTTACTAGGGGCAGCAGGTTTACCTGTATTTAGCGGTATGTCAGGTGGACTAGGAATTTTAGTTGGTCCAACAGGTGGATATATTGTAGGCTTCCTTGCCACAGCCATTATTATGGGCTTATACTTAGATAAATTTGGTATTACGTTTACTCAAGCTATTATTGCGAATATCATTGGGATGATTGTTACATTAGCGTTTGGGACAGTGTGGTTAAAAATTGTAGCAGATTATACATGGACAGCTGCCTTTATGGGTGGTGTTGCACCATTTATCGTGGTTGGTATCGTCAAAGCGGTACTTGCAGCATGGATTGGTGTGATCGTTCGACGTCGCTTAGAAAGAGCGCACTTAATTGAAGCAATAGCATAGGACATGGGAGGAATTGTTTTGGCAACATTATGGACAGGTGGTAAGATTTACACGATGGCTCAGGTTGGTGAAACAGTGGATGCAGTCCTTGTTGAAGATGGAAAAATTGTGGCGACAGGCTCAGTGGAGAGCTTGTCGCCACTAGCTGCTTCTATCCAACATTTAGAGGGTAATATCATGTATCCAGGCTTTGTCGACAGCCATTTACATATTATTGGCTACGGAGAAAAACTCAAGCATCTTGATGTATCGGCAGTTACGAGTAAAGAGGCGTTACTTGTGAAGCTTCAGGAGCGAATGGCTGAGGCGTCAGCACATGAATGGGTCATTGCGATTGGACTAAATGAAAACCAATTTGAGGAGCCCGTTTTTCCGACCTTAGCAGAGCTAGATGCCCTTGGAGATGCTCATTTAATCATTAAACGGAGCTGTCATCATTTGATTCTAGCCAATTCCAAGGCACTCGCTTTTGCAGGAATTACAAATAGGACTCCTTCGCCAGAGGGGGGTGTCATTGACAAAGTAGATGGTCAGCTCACAGGGATCCTAAAGGATGCTGCATTGTATTTAATTGTTAACCAGATGCCACATATCACACCTGCTTATATTGAGGATGCACTGACAAAGGCGGTGACCTCATTGCAATCCTATGGTTTAGTAGGGGGACATTCAGAGGATTTAAGCTATTATGGACCGCCAAGCCAGCCGATTCAGGCTTATCGCAAAATAGTAGAGGCACAGCAATCCTTTAAGGTGCATGTATTACAGCATCATACAGTCTTTGAAGAGGTTGCGAAGATGGATTTAGCTTCCTCACCATTTTTGGAGTTTGGTGCGATGAAAATTTTTATTGATGGAGCCTTTGGAGGTCGTACGGCTGCACTACGTCAGCCTTACTGCGATGATTCGGACAATGCAGGGATGCTTATTCATACAACTGAGCAATTAACAAGCTATGTTCAGCTGGCACGTCAATATGGACAAACCGTTGCCGTGCATGCCATTGGGGATTTAGCAATCGACACGATTTTAGACGTTTTTGCGGCATATCCTCCTCAGGAAGGTCAGCTTGATCGCGTAATTCACTGTAGCTTAGTCGATGAGGAACTATTAGCCAAGCTAGCTGCATTACCAGTGGCAGTGGATATGCAGCCGCAGTTTGTACAGGGAGAATACCAAGCAGAGCTATCGAGACTTGGAGAGGAGCGCGCACAGGGCTTACATCCTTTAAAATCGCTTCTTGACAGAGGGCTGATTGTCGCAGGCGGCAGTGATGCGCCAATTGAAGTGCCAAACCCGTTGCATGGTATTTATGCGGCTGTCACTAGAAGAAATTTTGAGGAAACACATGATGGCTATAACCCTCATGAGAAAATTTCCCGATTTGAGGCAGTCCGTTTGTATACAGTAGGAGCGGCTGAAATCATTGGACAGCAATTGATGCGTGGCAAAATTGCAGAAGGCTTTGCTGCAGACTTTACGATTTTACAAGAAGACGTTTTTACGGTAGAGATGGAGCAGCTTCCACACATTCAAGTCGCATGTACGGTTGTGAATGGTCAGATAGTATATGAAAATCGCTGAGAAGGTTATCCTTCCCAGCGATTTTTTTATGGGACTATTGTTTGTCAGTTAATTGTTTTACTTGTTGTTCTAGGGTCGACACACGTTTTGATAAGTCCTCTACTTGCTGTTGCATGGTTGGTGGAGGAGACACAGGGGCAGTGGATTTCATTTTTTTGATCATATGGATCATTACGAAAAAGATCGCTAGAAACATACATAAAAGAACGGTTGTACTAATGATATCACCAAGGTTGAATTTCATGTTTGCGCTCCTTTCTGTAGCGGGTATCTAGTTATATACAGGGTAGCCTGCTAAAAAGTTTCAAAAAAATGGTGAATGTCACGATTAATACAAAAATTGACGCCTACTTTGGTGTAGAGGAGTGCTATTTTATTGGCTTCGAGGAATGGGTCATAGCAGTCAAAACATACGTTAGTAGTGAGCGATTTTAACAGCATGATAGGGGTGAGTATGTGCACAAGGCAGGACAAGTAATGCGACAGGCTGTCCATAATATTTATGTTTATCGATTCGATTATGTACAGGTTTTCGCATTAATTAGAATCTTTCAGTTTTTATTAATGATCCCTGTAACCTCTATCGTTTTGAAGCTCATGCTACGAGTAACAGGGTTTACACATATTACTGAGCAAAATTGGCAAAGCTTTGTTACGCATCCCTTTGTGATGATAATGATTTGTCTATTAATTTTGCTGTTTTTATTATTTGTATATTATGAGATGGGCTTTCTATTTCTCATGGCCTTTCATCAGCAACGAGGACTTCGCTACCGATTTCTTCCTTTATGGCAACAATTAAATCGCAAGGTTGTCTATTTTTTTAGTGTGCAAGTTCTATTTCTCATCGTCTATTTAGCACTATTAATGCCACTAGCTTCCTTTATACTACCCCTTACATTGACTCAATCCATCTCCCTACCACATTTTCTAACTGAAGAAATCATGAGTAGTCGAGCGGGTAGGCTAGCATATGCTGCGGTGGCAAGCATTATCGTGATGATAGGTATTCGAAGCATCTTAACGTTACCCATCTTTACAATCCAGCCGAACATCTCTATTTTGCGTTCTTTTAAGCAAAGCTGGCGATTTTCCAAGCGTGGATTATTTGAACTAGTCGTGCTACTAGCTATGCTTTTAACAGGTCATCTGTTGATGATGCTTGGTATCACAGTGGTCGCTACGTTTCCCCTCTATTTAATTGAACGTTTAATGCCAAGTGCAGCCTTGGTTACGGCTGGGCTGACACTAGCCTTTTTAGAAATGGTCTTTGTGGTGCTATTTAGTTTATTACAGGCGATGTTTTCACAAGTTATGGTCGCCATCACGTATAATACGCTAGTTATAGGCAAATTGAGCGGGACTACACATCGGAAGCGGCGCTATAAGCCATTACTATTGATCAGTGGCATTGTGTTTCTCGTATTAAGTATGATGAATATCAATTCATTAGAGAAAAGTGTCTATGCGCCAGATACCAAAATTATTGCCCACCGCGGCTATGTAGCAGGCAATGTAGAAAATACAATTAGTGGATTGGTGAGTGCAGCCAATGCGGGGGCAGATTTAATTGAAATCGACATTCAACAAACGGTGGATGGGGAATTCGTCGTCTTCCATGATCGAACATTACGAAGGTTAGCAGGTAAAAATGGTGTTATTGCGAATATGACCCTGAGCGAACTAAAAACGTTAACCATTCATCAAAATGGCTTTAGCGATAAAATTGCTTCATTAGATGATTGTATTGAAATTGCCAAAGCGTTAGATGTGGCGCTTCTAATCGAATTAAAGGTGCATGGTCAAGAAACAGAAGATGTTTTACCTAAATTAGTAGAGAAGCTACGAAAATACAAGGTGCTAGATTCCTATTATGTGCAATCCGCTGATGGACAGAAAATGACGCAATTAAAAAAATTGGTGCCGAATTTGCGAGTCGGTATTGTCTATGCACTCAATATTGGACCGATGGAGGAAAATGTTGATTTTATCGCACTGGAGGAATCCTGGGTAACGGAGCAGCTTATCCAAGAATTGAAGCAACATCCGACCGATTTATTTGTTTGGACACTCAATGACGACCGCTCCCTGCAAACTTTTATCGAAAAAAATGTCAGCGGCGTCATCACTGACCACCCCGACGTCGCCCGTGAGCTAAGAACCCAGCAAAGCGAAAACCAGTATTTCTTACAGCGCATCCTGAATCGTCTGAGATTTATCTTTTGATCGGGGGAGAATAAAATTGCGAAGAAGCGAATATCCGAAAGCAAAGCACCGCCATCTAGTAAATCGAATATTCAAGAGAAGTCGCTCGCAAATCGCTATCGCTCAAAATGAGGAAGCAAAGCTCTAGCCATAAAAATGGAGACAGTTTGTAACCTTTTTCGTGTGAACACGACTACTTTATTGAATTCGGGAAAATGAAGGAGATGCTTTTTGTATGAAAATGACGAAAGTCGTACCATTTGCTATGTCAGCATTATTATTAGGGGGCGCGATTGGAGCTCCAACTGCATCAGCGAACGAAGGAGAGGCTACTGTGATTAACGCAGAAACTTCGGAGCAACAAGTGCAGTCTATTTTTATTAAAGTGACAGGTACAGTTGAAAACGTAGAAGTACGTGAAAATGCCACATACTATACAGTGGTTGATGGTGACAATACAAATATTGTGATTGCCAATAAAGACTCATTAGTTTTTGACAATATGGGAAAAGAAGCCAAGCTTCAAAAAGGAGATAAGGTGTCAGCTTACTCATATGCCAAGAAGCCGATGCTTGCGATTTATCCACCACAATACAACCCAGAAGTAATCATTGTAGAAACAGAAGAAATGGGTAGCGTGGAAGTGGATTTCTTCAATAAAGATTTAGTGGATACTGAAAATAACCTCAAGTTAAATGTTGGGGAAGACACGAAGCTAGCAAGTGCTACTGGCAAAGCTGTGAAAGTGGACGATTTAAAAGAGCAACATTTAGTGGTGTTCTACACAATCGCAACGATGAGCATCCCTGCTCAAACACCGCCATCAAAAGTGATAGTATTAGATACAATTGAGAAGGAAGAGCCTGTTGAAGTGGATCCAGTTCCAACACCAGAACCAGCTCCAGTTGATTCAGCGGTTCAAGAAATTATCAATAAAGACTTTTACGAAGTAGATGGGACAAAAATGGTGCCGCTACGCTTAATCGCTGAAAAGCTAGGCTTTAAAGTAGAAGTAACGCCAAAAGGTGCCATTGTTTCAAAAGGAGCCCTTTCGTATACAATTACGCGAGGTCAAAAAGAATATGGTTATAATAAAGCGCTTCGCCAATTTAAAGTAGCCCCTGCTTTATTAGAATCTGGCAAAACATACGTACCTGTTGAATTTGTAGAGGAATTAACAAAATAATCTCGTCATCTCCCTTTATGGTTTCTACCATGAAGGGGGATTTTTTATGGGAAAAAATAGTTGTAGAAAAATATTTTAAAAAAGGTTTTAGAGAGCAGTTGGAGACAACTGAAATTGGTTTTTTGTGGAGTTTTCATTTTACGCTTAAGAGAAATAAGTGGCTTTAGAGAGAAAAAATCATACAGAAAATAAGATTCAGAGTATTGACAATTGTTAAACTATTATTTAAAATTCAAAACAAATCCACATAAATACAGAAATAAAGTGTTGGATTTGTGGATTTTGTTGGATTTAACTTTGTGTTTGGAGTGATGATGTATGTCTCTTTCGTTTGAGGAACGTAAAAAAGTGATTTTAGATATTTTAGATTTAGAAGGAAAAGTGAAGGTAAGTGATGCAGAGCAGCTATTAAATGTATCAGGCGAGACTATACGTAGAGATATGGATCGATTGGAGAAGGAAGGGCTTCTACACAAAGTCTATGGGGGGGCTGTGAAGGCAAAGGAAAAGTATGAGAGGACCTTTGAACAGAAAACGTCACTTAACAATATAGAGAAGAGAAGGATTTGTAAGGCTGCTGCAAGTATTGTGGAAGACGGTGATGTTATTTTTATCGGTCATGGTACAACAGCCTATGAAATCGTTCGTTATTTAGGTGATAAGCCCAACGTCATTGTCGTCACAAATTCACTCCCAGTTCTATCATTAGCCGCAGAATGCTTTCAAGGGAAGGTGCTCTTTGCGGGAGGAGAATATGAACATCGACAAAAATTTATGGGAGGTCCATTAGCTGATTTATTTTTTAATCAACTAAAGGCAAATAAAGCCTTTGTTGCTGCAGGCGGAATTTCGTTAGCAGATGGTATTACCGACTATGATATTACGGGCGCAGCGATTTCAAAGAAATTAATAGAGCGGGCAGAAAATACGATTATTTTAGCAGACCATACGAAATTTGGTGTCTCTACATTTGCGCATATTTGTCATTTAGAGGACGTTTCGATGGTGATTACAGATCAAAAGAGCTCCACACAATGGCAGGAACGATTACAGCAGAAAAAAGTGGAATTATTCATTGCAGGTGAAATGTTGGATGACGTCAATGTATAGGAAGGTGGAAACTATGGACTATTTTGCAAATAAACAGGCAACCTTACAAAAATCAATTGACTGGTGGAATCCAGGAAAAACGAAACAGTGGCAAATCGATGGTGTCGATGTCGTTATCGGGAAACGAGAGGGCTATTATTTCTACGATGTGGATGGCAAAAAATTAATGAATGCGCATCTCAATGGCGGAACATATAACCTTGGCCATCGTAATCCAGAAGTCATTGCTGCATTAGTGGAAGGAACCAATTATTTTGACATTGGTAATCATCATTTTCCATCTACTGCACGTGCACAGTTAGCTGAAAAATTAGCAGCCTGCACACCAGAAGGCTTAACATATTCTATTTTCTCTAGTGGTGGAAGTGAAGCAATTGATGTGGCTCTAAAGTGTGCGCGTTATGCTACAAAACGTAAAAAAACGATTTCCATTAAAAATGGATATCATGGACACACAGGTCTTGCGGTTTCGCTTGGCAATGAACGCTATTCAAAACCATTTTTAAGTGAGGGCAGTCCCCATGAATTTGTGCACGTACCATTCAATGATCTTGCGGCAATGGAACGAGAGCTTGCTAGAGGGGATGTAGCTAGCGTAATTATCGAGACTATTCCTGCGACATATGGTTTCCCCTTGCCCACTGCTAATTACTTGGCTGATGTCAAATCACTTTGTGAACGATACGGGGCATTATATATTGCAGATGAGGTGCAAACGGGCTTAATGAGAACAGGTAAGCTGTGGGGAATTGAGCATTATGGGGTGAAACCGGATATTCTGGTGACAGCAAAGGGTCTAAGTGGCGGTATCTATCCAATTGCAGCTACAGTGGTCAATGAACGAGCAGGCGGCTGGATGGAAGAAGATGGACTAGCTCATATTTCTACATTTGGTGGAGCAGAACTAGGTTGTGTAGTGGCGATGAAAGTATTAGAAATCTCCCAACGTCCTGAAGTAGTAAAGAATGTAGAATATGTTGCTCGTTATCTACGAAGTGGTTTAGAGCGTATTCAACAACAATATCCTGATTTCTTTGTGGGCATTCGTCAGCTTGGCGTTGTTATGGGCCTAGAGTTTAATCATCCTGAAGGGGCTAAATATGTGATGAGCTCCTTGTACAAACATGGTGTATGGGCCATTTATTCAATGCTGGATACACGTGTGTTGCAATTTAAGCCAGGGCTATTATGTGATAAAGCATACTGTGATGAATTGCTTGAAAAATGTGAGGCGGGCATTAAAGAAGCAGCGCAGCTTGTAAAATTTGCACGCTATTAAAGGAAAGAAAGCTTGTCAATTTAGTAAACAGGGGGTTTTCTAGATGGGTCAAATGGATTTCATAGATTTAGAATTGGTCCTTTCCAACTTTCATCAAGCAGCAAATGATGCATTAAAGGAGTTTAGTTGTTTACTAGAAGCATCTTGTAAAATGATTGATTATTCCGAAAATGCGACGTATCTCGTAGAAGATGGGCAGGGCAAAAAATATATTCTGAGGATCAGCCGACCAAATTACCATAAAAAAGAGGAGATCGAAGCGGAGATTGCCTGGTTAAACTCGCTCCATGAGCAATCTCCTATTGATGTATCACTACCGATGCGAGCAGATGACGGTGACTACGTACATGCTCATTCGTATAATGACACGATCTATTATAGCACATTATTTACATTTTTGGAGGGCAATGCTCCTGATGAGAATAATGAAGATGACTTAATTCAGCAATTTGAAACATTAGGCGAAATTACAGCCATGTTCCATAAACACACAATCGAGCAGCATGATTATTACCAAGCCTTTCAGCGCATGACATGGGACTATGACACGATTCTAGGTCAATCTCCAAAATGGGCGAGATGGCAGGATGGACTAGGAATGACCCCTGCACGAATCGCTTTATATGAGGAAGCATCACATATCATTCAAAAGAAGCTTGAGGCATTTGGGAAAGAGAAAACACGATTTGGTCTTATCCATGCGGATTTACGCTTAGCTAATTTACTCATCTATGGAGACGAAATTAAAGTGATTGATTTTGATGATTGTGGTTTTGGGTGGTTTTTATATGATTTAGCCACATCGGTGAGCTTTATTGAGCACATGCCGTATCTTGATGAGTTGATCGCTTCATGGCTTAAGGGCTACAGCAAAATTCGATTATTAACAGACGAAGAAAAAGAAATGATTCCAACTTTTATATTAATGAGAAGACTACAGCTTATTTCGTGGATTGGAAGTCGTGATAATGAGACAACGCGCTTACTTGGTGAAAATTACACGCTTCAGAGTGATGATTTAGTGAAAGCTTATGTAGAAAAGTATCAAGACTGTACCAACTAAATAACGATAAAAGGTGGCGAATAACATGTCTTCGAAAAAGGATGAAATCATCGTATTAAAGAAAGCCCTTACACCCATCCATTTATGGACAATTGGCGTCGGCATTGTGATTTCTGGTAACTACTTTGGCTGGAATTTTGGTTTAAGTCAATCTGGTTTTTTAGGAATGCTCATTGCCACATTATTTATGGCGATTATGTATTTAACGATGACCTTAGGTATTTCTGAATTATCGACGATGTTACCTTATGCAGGAGGACCTTACTCCTTTGCTCGACGGGCGATGGGGCGTTATATCGGTTTTATTACAGGAGTTGGTGTCGTGCTGCAATATGTCATTGCCGCACCAATTATCGCGATTGGTATTGGGGGCTATATCAGCTTTTTGTTTCCAGCCGTACCGACAGTGGTGGCAGCTGCCTTTATGTATGCTCTGTTCATGGGGGTTCATATTATTGGCATTAAAGAATATGCCACGATCGAAATGGTGCTTGTTTTTATCGCTTTAGGCTTACTAGTCTTAATGTATTTCGTTGGTTTACCGCAAATTAATGTGGGCCATTTATTCCCTGAGAATGGCGATCTTATACCAGGTGGATTTAAAGGAATCTGGTCAGCATTGCCCTATGCGATGTGGCTATTCCTAGCAATCGAGATGTTGCCTATGTTATCGGAGGAGACGAGAGATGTGCAGAAGGACATGCCGAAGGGGTTAATTTCAGGTATGGTGACTTTGCTGATTTTATCCATTTTGACAACAACTGTTGCCATTGGGCTAGCTGGCATCGATGTCATGACGGTTGCTGAAGATCCATTGCCAGCAGCGATTGCCGCTGTTTTTGGAAATACGTATTGGTTGGCGCAGATTTTAGCATCTGTTGGCTTAGTAGGACTAATTGCAAGCTTTTCAGGTGTGATTTTGGCTTACTCTCGTCAGGTCTATGCTTTATCACGTGCAGGCTATTTGCCAAGCATGTTATCGAAGATGCATAAAAAGCGTCAGACACCATATATGGCCATTATTTTGCCAGGCTTTATCGGGTTAGTGTTAGTCATTTTATTTAATCCAGATGATTTAATTTTAATTTCTACATTTGGGGCATTAGTATCGTATATTACGATGAATTTATCGGTGTTGATTTTGCGTAAAAAAGAACCTCATTTAGTACGTACCTTTAAGACACCGCTGTATCCATTTACGCCTATTGTCTCACTTGTGCTAGCCGTCATTGCTATCTTTGCGAGCTTCTTTGCGAATTTGACTTTTTTCATCGTTTGTTTGGCTGTTTTTGCTGTGGCAACGATCTATTATTGGGTGTGGGCAAGACACCATATTAACGAGGATGCACCAGAGGAACGCTTTGCGAAGGACGCTACAGTGCAGGTAGAGGTGCAAGCACCAGTATCGCCAATAGAGGCTATACGAGAATAAATAAAGGGATGGGTTTTTCTATGACAAAAGTGGAATGGGTCATTTTTGATAAGGATGGAACAATCATAGAAATGGATTCTTTATGGATTGCCTGGGCCAAAAATTTATATGCTAATTTAACTGAAAATTCAGACTTAGAGATCTATTTTTCCTTACAAACTTTTTTAAGAAACATAGGGGTTAATGACAATGGAACAACGATTGACCCAACGAGTCCTCTAGCTATTGGAAGTATACAAGAAGCTGAGACGATCGTAGCGTTCTTACTCTATCAGCAGGGAATCCCATGGAGCAGAGGGGTAACACTTGCGAGAGCAGCTTCCAACTTAGCCACATCGCAGCAGGAAAATAGCAAGGTACAGGCATTACCAGGTATTCGTAATCTCTTAATAACCTTAAAAAATAAAGGGATGAAATTAGGGGTGATTACAGCTGATCAAACGGCACGAGCCAAATCACATTTACAACAGCTAGAGTTATTAGCTTTGTTTGATTTCGTTCTAGGAAGTGACCAAGCTACATCCAGTAAGCCCTTCCCAGACTTAGCATATGTGGCAAAGGAACAATTTCAAGTATCGCTTGAGAAAGCCGTGATGATTGGCGATTCGAATGCAGATATGCTCTTTGCTAAAAATGCTGGCATGTGCTTTTCAATTGGCATCATTCCTAGTGCCACATACCCAAAGGATTATTTACCTGATGCAACCGCAATTATTGAAGCGTATGACGAATCTGTTCTCACCATGCTAATCGAAAAGGAGTGAGCATATGGACAATCAGCTAATTGCCAAGATTACTGAATTGGTATTGGAAAAACTAACGCAAGGCTCTCAGCCTGAACAAGCTTCTAAAACGTTATCAAATGAGGAATTACAGGAATGGCAATCATTTCGATTAATAAAAGAAAACCAACATCAGACGCAGCAAACAACTGCCCCTGCATATGTAGCATTATCTACGCATGAATTACAGCATTGGCAAAGTCTGCACCAGCAATCATCAGGCACTGTCTCTGTAGCTAATTCGAGCGACTTAATTGCCCTAAAAAAATTTACATGACGGGAGGTTCGTCATATGGTGAGAGACCAAGATTTGGTTTCGATACAAGAGGCAAGAGACGGAATAGCAGCCGCTTCGATTGCGCAAAAAATGTATGCCAGCTTTACGCAAGAGCAGGTCGATCGAATTGTAGAGACCATTGCCCAAGCTGCTTATAAACAGGCAGAAAATCTTGCTGTATTAGCTGTTACGGAAACAAAGATGGGCATTATTGAACATAAAAAAATAAAAAATGAGTTGGCTTCTCAAGGTGTCTATGAAGCCATTCGGCATGAAAAGACAATCGGCATTATACATGAGGATAGGGTAGCAAGGCAGGTGGAAATTGCTTATCCATTCGGTGTTATTGCGGCAATTACACCTGTCACGAACCCGACTGCTACAGCCATTTTTAAAACGCTAATTGCCTTAAAGTCGCAAAATGCCATTGTCTTTAGTCCTCATCCAACAGCAGTCAACTGCACCATCGAGGCATTGAAAATTTGTCAGCAGGCAGCCGTTCGTGCAGGGGCGCCAGAGGGACTTATTCAATGGATTAGCCATCCAACAATAAAAGGAACAGAGGAACTTATGCATCATCGTGATGTACAGCTAATTTTAGCAACTGGTGGAGCAGGGCTTGTCAAAGCTGCCTATAGCTCAGGGAAACCAGCCTATGGTGTTGGCCCTGGGAATGTTCCTGTCTATATTGATCGCACAGCAAATGTGAACGAGGCAATGAAGCAAATTATCGATAGTAAATCATTTGATAATAGTACGATCTGTGCCACAGAACAAGCTATTGTCGTACATCAGGAGGTCAAAGCACAGGTGATGGCTGCTTTAGCAGAAAATGGGGCCATCCTTCTAAGTGGGCAGGACAAGGAAAAATTAGCAAAGGTGATTTCACCAGTAGCTCGTACATTAAATAGCCAAATTGTCGGGAAGCCAGCAACCGTAATAGCCCAAATGGCTAATATTGATGTCCCTCGACATACACGCGTATTAGTCGCGGAGGAACATCAGATTGGGAAGGAGTATCCATTTTCCATGGAGAAGCTTTCTCCCATCCTAGGTCTTTATACGGCTCGTTCGCAGGAAGAAGCCGTAAAGATTTGCCGTCGCTTGCTTGACGTTGGAGGGAGAGGACATAGCCTGGCTATTCATGCACAGGACGAACATTTTGTTAAGCAGTTTGCCGCTCAAATGCCCGTGTCCAGAATAGTAGTCAATACTTTAGCATCTGTTGGGGCTGCAGGCGGTACGACAAGTTTAACGCCTTCCTTTACATTGGGCTGTGGGGCCTATGGGGGAAATATTACGAGTGATAATATTTCTGCACATCATTTATTAAATAAAAAAAGAGTGGCCTATGGTGTGAAGGCACTAACGATTCCACCCCCAAAGCATCCACAAAATATACAGGCTCCAGCGATGCAAGCAATTGAAGGGGTGTCTATTGACAGGTTGTCCATTGAAAAGATTGTAGAGGAAGTACTCACAAAGCTAAGTAATTAGAGGAGGAAAAGGAAATGAGCGTAGAGATAAATGGAGCTTTAGGCATGATTGAAACAAGAGGCTTAATCGGATCAATTGAGGCGGCAGATGCCATGGTAAAGGCAGCAAACGTCAATATTGTAGGGAAAGTACATGTTGGTGGCGGCATTGTGACGGTGCTGGTGACAGGTGATGTCGGGGCAGTCAAGGCAGCGACGGATGCAGGCTCTGAGGCCGCACGTCGGGTAGGTGAGCTATTATCGGTACATGTTATTCCACGCCCTCATTCAGAATTATACGCAATTTTACCTAAGTGAAAAGTGAGGGATTGTGATGACAAACAATCAAATACATGCCACTGAAGTTACAAATCAAAGTATCCCGATTGCGATTTCTGCCCGTCATTGTCATGTTAATGAGGAGGATTTCTATTATTTATTTGGTAGAGACGCAGCTTTACAGAAATGGAAGGAACTTTCCCAGCCAGGTCAATTTGCTTCACAGCATGTTCTAACGATTAAGGGACCCAAAGGCCAAATTGACAAGGTTCGGGTTTTAGGCCCATTTCGCACTGCAACCCAAGTCGAAATCAGTCAAACGGATGCCATCAAGCTTGGTGTAACACCACCGATTCGTATGTCAGGCGACTTAGAAAAATCTGAATCAATCACATTGATTGGACCTCATGGAACTCTCCATAAAACACAAGGATTGATTATTGCACAAGCACATATTCATATGGCTGTATCCAATGCTGCTGCCTTCAATGTCCAAGATAAGGAAATCGTGACGGTTGAAATCTGTGGGGATGGACGTCAGCTCCGATTAATGAATGTGGTTGTGCGTGTCTCCTCAGCATTCGTCCTTGAGATGCATGTAGATACAGATGAAGCGAATGCCGCCGCTCTTCAACAGCATTCAATTGGCAAGCTTATCAAAATGGAGTGACAGGTATGGATATAAAAGAATTACAGAGAATCATCGAAGAAGTAGTCATATCGATGATGGATAAAAAGCATAAAAGACTTTTGCTTGTCCATTCTCATACGACCATTTCTAAGAAACAGGTGGACGTATTACAAAGCTATTGCCATGTTGAGGAGTGGCAGGCAAATGAAGCCACAAGTCCCACTCAGCTATTCTACGATGCTATTGTTTTTCTCGAAGTGGATCAAGCATTTATCGTCAGCAGTGCCCAAGGCTTGCCTACTACACCGGCAGCCTTGTACCTGTCTGAGTTGCTGGTTAGCAATCAAACAGCAATTTTAATTCCAAATGAAAAATTATCTGCTGTTGTCACAGCAAAGGAACCGAATCCTTACATGAAAATGTTGCTGAATCATATAGAGCGCTTAAAGGAGTTTGGCTGTGACATTCAGTTATTTGCACAGCTTATTCGATTTTTAAAGCAGCAAGAGGAACCGGCTCGTTCGACTATAGTGGCAAACTATTTGACAGCAGAGATGCTTCAATCGTACAAGGGGCAACGGCTGACACTACCTGCCCACACAAAACTTACACCACTAGCACAAGAAATGATTCAGGAAAAAGGAATGACGATACAAAGATATTAGCAGGAGTGTTGTTACATGATGAAATCGATTGGTATTGTGGAGACAAGAGGACTTGCGATTTCAATACGAATCGCAGATGCTATGCTTAAAGCAGCGGATATTCGAATACTTCGACAAGAAACCATCGATTTGGCTCTAGTAACCATTGCCATTGAAGGGGACACAGCGGCCATTCAGGAAGCGATAGCCATTGGTACACAACTAGCTAAAGCAGCCAACCAATGGATTGCCTCTTCAACTATTTTAAGGCCAGATATCGCGGTGAATGGATTAGTAACAGAAATTGCGAAAAAGCCAAGTACTTAAAATGAATAAAAGGAAAGGTGGAGGAACGAGTTGAAGGTCGATTTAACAGGGAAGGTTGTCATAGTTACTGGTGGTAGTAAAGGAATTGGGAAGGGGATTGCTACCGTATTTGCTGAACAGGGTGCTCATGTGGTGATTGCAGCAAGAGGTATGGAAGCTGCCACAGATGTAGCAAATCAATTACAAGCGCAAGGATTCTCCGCTTCTGCTGCCACTGTTGATGTTGAAAACTATGAATCTGTTGAAAGCATGGCTACGGAGGTTGCTAGCTCTTTTGGTTCCATCGATATTTTATGTGCCAATGCTGGTATTTTTCCCTCGATGAAACTAGAGGACATGACGACGGACCATTGGGATCAGGTATTAAATGTCAATGCCAGAGGAACGATGTTTGCTGTCAAAGCTTGCGTGCCCCATTTAAAGAAAGCGAATGCTGGCAGGGTCATTATTACCTCGTCGATAACGGGTCCAGTGACTGGTTATGCTGGATGGACACATTATGCCGCAAGTAAGGCAGCTCAATTAGGGTTTATGCGGACTGCGGCTCTTGAATTAGCACCCTATCATATTACGGTCAATGCCGTGTTACCAGGAAATATCGCAACAGAAGGCTTAGATGGTCTTGGTGACACCTATCTACAGAAGATGGCGAAGGCGATTCCATTTGGCAGCCTTGGTCGTGTGGAGGATATAGCGTATGCTGCATTGTTCCTTAGTAGTAAGGAGGCAGGCTTTATTACGGGTCAATCGATCATTATTGATGGTGGCCAAACATTACCTGAAGATGCAGAGGCATTTTAATAGAAGGAGGGATACGAAATGAATTTAGGCGCATTAGGAATGATTGAAACAAAGGGCTTAGTGGGCTCTATTGAAGCAGCTGATGCAATGGTCAAGGCTGCCAACGTGAATATTGTTGGTAAAGTCCATGTGGGTGGCGGTATTGTCACGGTGCTTGTTCGTGGGGATGTAGGGGCTGTGAAAGCCGCAACAGATGCAGGAGCAGCAGCTGCACAACGTGTTGGAGAGCTATTATCTGTACATGTGATTCCGCGACCACATGCAGAATTGGAAGCGATTTTAAAAATGCAATAATGAGTGAGGTGGCTATATGAATGAACAAGCAATAATAAAAATTGTTAATGATGTCATAGCCGAATTACTACCTAAAAAAGAAGCAGCTCCTACACCCAATGAAATTCCTATAGGTATCTCAGCAAGGCATATTCATTTACAACAAGAGCATGTCGAGCAGCTATTTGGCAAAGGTGCTACGCTGAGTGTAAAAAAAATGTTAGCTCAACCCGGTCAGTTTGCAGCACATGAAACGCTACAGGTGGTGGGACCAAAAGGAAGCATCCAAAATGTACGTGTATTAGGTCCAGCTCGCACCTTCACACAAATTGAAATTAGTCATACAGATGCCATTGCCCTAGGAATTCAACCACCTTTGCGTGAATCGGGAGAAATTGCTGGCTCAGCTAGCTGTATACTGGTAGGACCTAGAGGAAGTTTGATTTTACAAGAAGGGGTCATTATCGCACAAGCACATATTCATATGGCACCTGCTGATGCACAGCAGTTAGGGGTTCAGAACGGTCAATACGTCTCCGTTAAGGTGCAAGGGCGACGTCCCATTACCTTTGAGCAAGTGAAAATTCGTGTGGCTGATCACTATCATTTAGAAATGCATATTGATACAGATGAAGCAAACGCAGGCTTCATCCAACAGGGTGAAACGGGTACAATTATAACAGGCAAGATGGCAGGAGAGCCTTACAATAACTTCGTCAGTCCTCCAATTGAAATTAACCACAAGATTATAACGGCAAATGATGTAAGCCGTTATCAAGGTGAGACAGTGATAGTCCCCAAAGAGGCAAGGTTGACGGCACTGGCGAAGGAGGCCGTGGAAAAATTAGAAATTGAACTTCAGTTTCACGAAAAAGGATGAGGATGCATGCGGATAGGAACAGTGGTCGGAAATATCTGGGCAACACGTAAAGAGGAAGGGCTACAGGGATTGAAATTACTCATTATCCAGCCAATAAAGCTGGATGGTCAACTGAGTGATGAACAAATTGTTGCGGCAGATCGTATAGGTGCAGGTGTGGGAGATAACGTCATTTTAACAATGGGCAGTGCTGCTGTACGAAGTTTTTCTACGTCCAGTATTTGTCCAATTGATGCCATTGTTGTTGGCATTATAGATGGCACAGATGAATCGTGAGGTGAGCACAGTGACAGAAGCGATAGGAATGATCGAAACGTATGGCTTGATTGGCTCCATTGAAGCTGCGGACGCCATGCTAAAGGCAGCCAATGTCCAATTAGTGAAACAGGAGCTAGTAGACGGTGGTATCGTAACCATTATTGTCGAGGGAGATGTTGGTGCAGTACAGGCTGCGGTTGATGCTGGTAAAGCGGCAGCAACGCGAACGAGCAAGCTACTAAGCGCACATGTAATTCCACGAGCAGCCAATGAAGTATTCACAGCGATTATTGATGAAACACAGCCGATAAAAGCGACGGAGGCAGCAGCCAAAAAAACAAGCACTCGCCAGAAGCCTCAACAAACAAAACTTGTAGAGGATGAGCAGGCAGATAAGTAGTCGATGAATCTATGTTGTTAGGAGGGGGAGGCAGATGAGCTTTAGGCGACCCAAAATCGCAATCATTGGCGCTGGACATACAGGTGCAACCGTAGCGTTAATGGTCGCACAGAAACAGATCGGGGATATTGTGCTTATCGATTTACCAGACTTCGAAAATGCAGCGAAAGGGAAGGCATTAGATATTCTCCAAGCTGGACCAATAGAAAGATTTAACGTACAGGTGACGGCTACTTCAAAGTATCAGGAAATAGCTCATGCTGATATTGTGGTTATCACGGCAGGTATTGCAAGAAAGCCTGGCATGACACGGCAGGATTTAATTCATACAAATGCGGCAATCATCCGCACGGTAAGCGAACAAATCAAACGTTATGCGCCAACTAGCTATATTATCGTCTTAAGTAACCCTGTCGATGCCATGACCTATGTTTGTCTGGAAACAACGGGTTTTCCCAAAAATCGTGTCATGGGACAATCAGGTGTTTTAGATACAGCGCGCTTTAATACCTTTATCGCACAGGCTCTTCAGCTTGCTGTCGAGGATATATCGAGCTTCGTTTTGGGTGGACATGGCGATGAAATGGTGCCACTCGTTCGCTATACGTATGTCGGAGGAATACCATTAGAAAAATTAATGCCACAAGCACAGATTGAGCAATTAGTGGAGCGAACGCGAAAAGGTGGAGGCGAAATTGTCGCCCTACTTGGCAATGGCAGTGCTTACTATGCCCCAGCTGCCGCCATTGTCCAAATGATTGAAGCGATTGTGAAGGATCAACGGAAAGTAATGCCCATCATTACGTATTTACAGGGCGAATATCAAGTAGACAATGCCTGCATTGGTGTCCCTGTTGTTTTAGGGGGAGCTGGTATTGAAAGTGTAATTGAATTGCATTTAAACGAAGAGGAACAGCAAGCATTTAATCATTCGGTTCACCAAGTTTATCAAACATTAGCCTATATCAAATGATGCGAGCGCATGACACCATCTAATAGTGGCATGTATTAGATGGTACTTTACATAGTTGAGGCACCTTACGATGTTGTAAAGGTGCTTTTTGTTGTGCAAAATTTTCTTTTAATGGAAGATCGTTTTCTGTACAATTAAAAAAGTTACTACTGATGCACAAAGGAGGATACGATGAAACAAGCACTCATCATTATCGATATACAGGAGGCTTTCTTTCTAGATGGCCAGCAAAATCTTTGGAACAGTGAAGCTATTATCAAAAATATTAATGCCTCCATTACATGGGCACGGCGCAACGAAGTACCCGTTATTTTTATTCAGCATACAGACGCAGATGATGTGGATTTTGCATTAGGTCAACCAGGCTGGGAACTGTATCATGGATTACTTAGACAGGCGGAGGATCAAGTGATTCAAAAAACAACGTGGGACGCTTTCTATCAAACGGAGCTTGCAGCTTATTTACAAGCGCATCACATCGAGCAATTGATTTTCGCGGGTGCTCAAACAGAGTTTTGTCTTGATACAACAATCCGTAGTGCTTTTAGTCATGGCTACCATCATAATGTTTTAATAGAAGATGCACATAGCACCTTAGATAGTAATGTACTGGCAGCACCACATATTATTCAACATCACGAATCCATTTGGCATAATCGTTTTGTGCGGATTCAGTCAATTGGAGGATTCCAACATGCTGATTGATCAGAAAGAGCTCCAGATAAAAGAGCTATCCTATACAATTCGCTGTGCCCGACGCGAAGATGCCCAAGCCTTATCAGATTTACGCTTGCAATTAGACGGTGAAACGGAAAACTTCGATCGTGAACAGGGCGAGGCATTGATTGATCGAGCAGGCTTTGAGCAGCTTATTCAACAGGATAGCGAAAGCTCAAAAAATTTATGTTTAGTAGCGGTTGTCGGTGATCGGATCGTTGGGTTCTCAAGATGTGAGGGCTCTCCACTCAAAAGGCTTGCCCATAAAGTAACCTTTGGTGTTGGAGTCAGTAAAGAGTTTTGGAGCTATGGCATAGGAAAAGCCTTGCTGCAAGAATCCATTGATTGGGCAGATGCCAATGGTGTTCGCAAAATAGCACTAGAAGTGTTAGAAACCAATGAGAAAGCGATACAGCTCTATAAAAAAATGGGCTTTTTAGTGGAAGGCATTCTGAAAAATGATAAATGTCTTGCAGATGGCAGGTTCTATCATACGATCATTATGGGAAGATGGCAGGAATAGCATCGGAGAAGGAATTTAAAACAGCATGACAAATTTTATGTATATCTTTTGTTTGATTGTCTGGGGTCTTAATTTTATTGCAGTCAAAATTCAAGGAACGCCAGTCAGTTTAGAATTATCTTTAACCTATCGTTTAGTCATGACAGCCCTTTTATTTTTCATCCTTGCTTGGTTCTTGAAGCCACAGGGTAAACCACAACAGGGCGACGTACCTTTTATCATCGTTTTTGGCGTTTGTAATTTTGCATTCAGCTATTTAGCGCTGTATTATGCGACGATATGGAGCTCGGCTGCTATTGTCACATTAATTTTTTCATTAAAAGTCATACTAACACCCATCGCTCTACGGATATTTCTCAAGGAGCCATTGCATCGTCGTGTTTTAATTGGCGGCATTTTAGGTGTCATCGGCGTGGGGGTGCTGATTTATCCATCTTTACATAATATGGAGTTAAAAGGAGTGTTAATTGCCTTCGTAGGGACTATCCTAACAGCCATTGGGGATGCAAGCTCTGCCAGGAATGCCAAGCATCAAATCAACCCGATTTATGCGAATGCCATTGGTTTTGCAGTGGGTAGTGCAGTCATGTGTGCCATTGTTTGGCTACAGGGACAAACAGTCGTAATACCCAAATCCTTTACCTACTTATCAGCGCTCTTGTATTTAACGCTTATTGCATCCTTTTTCGCATGGTTATTTTACTTAAAACTAGTCGAACGAATTGGAGGGGCAAAAAGTGGCTATATGGTTGCATTATTCCCCGTGATTGGTGGTATTGCGTCTGTTGTCATCGGCGAATCAACACTCAGTATTTATTTAATCTTAGGCTGTCTTTTTAGCTGCATTGGAGCTGCGATTGCCTTAGGCTTTAAAATTAAGCCTATTTTACGATGAACGAAAACCCCTTTCCCTTCATAAACTAGAGAAGAACGCTTGAAAAGGGTGAGGGACAAAATGTCATTCGTTCCATTGAATGCAATGGGTATCAGGAGAGAAAAAGATGAGGATCACTGGGACATTGATCGCTGGGAAAATGATGGTGGCAGAAGCCTAGAGGCGTAAGGGAGACAGAAATTTGTCTCCCTTTAAATATTTTTGAAACCTTTTGATCAATTGCTCGTATGATAAGTAGACAAGTTTTCATTGTCAGCTATAAAAAAGGGAGAAATGATTTTTTTGAACCATTGAACAAAACGATTACTATTCATTATTTACGTGATTGTCATTGCGGATGCGTATTACACAACGCTCTATATTGAACCAAAAACACCGCCGCAACACCAAACCATCAAAGCAACAGCCATCACGGTAGACCAACTACGGTAGCAAGCCTCACAAAAGGAAGCGGACAACCCGTCGTTTGAAGCCTTTTTGCTTCAAGCAATTTCTTCAAAGCGTGGTCCAGGAATTGGTGATGCAAGAAATATTCGTAGAAGCACGAACTCCAAAGCGTGTCTATTTACATTATCAACAGCTACGTTGCTGACACCCTGTACATTTACAGGGTTTTTTTAATAGGAGGAGCAAAATATGAGTATGGCAACCTATATAGGCTTCAATTTTCCAGTTGAAATACAGGATGACTATACAGAAAATGAAGTTGACATAAATTATTTTTTCTCGGTAAAAGAGAATCGCCAAATTGTACAGGCAAAGCATTTTACAACACCCTATGTATATGAAATCGAAACAAAGGGAGAGCCCATTTGGCAAATGCATAACGAAAATAAAGTGTATTCCCCCCATAACTATGAAAAAGCCAAAAGAACTTTTCACCATGTATGTGACTTTCTAAAAAAATTCCTTCCCAAAGGAGATTATTGCGAAATCTACATTTGCTGGATAGGAGAAGAAGGAGAGGAACATGAGAAAAAACTGGCACTGCTGTTAGACCAACTGTCAGTAGATGAGGTAGAAATAGTTGAGAAATGTTTGATGATGGTGAGAAACTAAAATCTTCATAAAGTAAAAGATTGAAGCAATAAGCCTCAATCTTTTTTCTGTTTGCTAGGAAGCTGATAGCCCTCTAAGTCTGGAATAAATTCTTGTGGGTCAATAGATACATTCACTTCAAGCCTTTCTGGATGAACATAGCTTGTCAGCTCACCATTTTGGTCATATGTTTCACTTTTAACGAGAATCCCAGTATCTTTATCCACCCAAAAACGAAACGCTTCTGTCGTGCCTTTTAAATTTTCACTATTTGTCACCGTTTCATCCATTTTCCCAGCTAATACGATTGTATTATGACCTAACAACGCTTCATTTTGTTTTTCAATCTCCCAATGCTCCATATTTCTTAAATAACTAGCAGCTTTCTCATAAGCGAATAACGACATACTTGAACTTCCAAATGAAGGTCTTTCTCTCAATTTATTATATGAAATAGGGGGATATTTCAAGTCAATACTAAAAGCTTGCTCAGGAGTAACTACGTCTCGTTTTGATTTCTGTTTCGTTTCATTAACTGTATAAACTTTTTGTCCATAAAGTGCTGTATATTTTAACCAGCTCTTTCTGTTGTTATAAAAGTACTCCTGTGTATCGTTCTTGATTCCCGTCGTGTTATCATCTAAAGCGATTATTTTTTCATAGCCTCCAACTTCTTTTTTGGTACTTACTTTATAAGTAACACCCAATGTTCTAGTGGAACCGTCTTGAGAAATTTTATGTTCTTCAAATTTTCCAGCTGCTGAGTGAAAATAATCAATCGAATTTAATAATTTACTCACGACATCCTCTTTCGTCATATCCCCGTAAAATTCTTCTTGGATCGGGGGATGATAAAGAGTAGTTTCCATTATAGGTTCTTGTGAACGGTCTCCCTTATCAACTGGTTGTACTGTCAGCTCCGTGACCATAAAATAGCTAGCTCCTATAAGAAAAAAACCAATGACTGCTATAGGTAACAAATGATTGAAAATGGATTGGAATTGGGGCTGTTTCTTGTAATCTTTTCGAAGCCTCTGCCTTACTTTTTCTTTATGTTTCTCATTAAAATGAATGTCCTGGAATGCCGTGTCATCCAATGCCTTGCCTATATTTTTAAACATATCATTCATTTATCTTGCACCCTTCCATTGATTTTTTGAGCATAAGTCGAGCCCTATGAAGTCGAGACTTAATGGTTTGTAAACGCAAATCTAACAAATCAGCTATTTGGTTATAGGACAGCTCTTCATAATAATAGAAAATAATGAGTTCTCGGTATCTTATTGGTAGAGCAAGGATTTTTTCAGAAAGTAATCGTTTATCCTCCTGTCCGACTAATTCCAACTCAGGGGATTGACTAGTACTCTTAATTTTTGAGAAAAATTCTGTCAGAACAATATTTCTATAAGACCAGCTTTTTAATTTATCTTTACATAGATTGACAGTAATTCGATATAACCATGTTTTATAGGAAGATTCATTCCTGAAATTATCTAAATGCTCATAGCACTTTATAAACACTTCTTGCGCAATATCTTCCGAAAGCTGCTTGTGCTTCATATACGTAAAGGCAAGACGTGCTATGTCATCTCCATATGCCTTCATCAACCATTCAAGCCTCTCCTCCTTACTACATTCACTGCTAACTTCTATTGATGTTCTCACATGTTCAAGCATCTTCCACACCCTTTCAATTATTAGACGGAGTTGGTGCCATTTGGTTGTAATCAATTTACTATAATAACGAGTGATTTGTAATAGCAGTAAAAGAGAGTATGAGAGATTTTTGTGTTATTATTCAATAGTAAAATGCTAATAAATGGTGAAAAAGGGGAGTAGTATGCATACACAATTCGAATTTACGGTTTTTCCTCAATTGGAAACAGAACGTTTTATTTTACGAAAAGGGATAATGGATGATGGCCAAGATATTTTGAGACTTTATTCTAATGAAAATGTAGTGAAGTACCTGCCATTACCATTGTTTGCTTCAGTTGAAGATGCTATTGATGAAATCAATTGGTATGAGAAAATTTTTAAAGAACAAAAAGGCTTAAGATGGGTAATCGAGGAAATTCAGACCAACAAGGTGATTGGCACATGTGGCTATTTGAATTATGAAAAAGAGCATAATCGTATAGAAATTGGCTATGATTTAAACCCTGACTATTGGGGAAAGGGTGTGATGCAAGAGGCTTTAAGTTCGATCATCCACTTTGCCTTTACATCCATGGGAATCAATAAAATCGAAGCAAAAATAGAGCCAGAAAACACAGCATCTATCAAACTATTGGAAAAATTAAACTTTTCTCAAGAGGGTCTTTTGAGGCAACATGAATTTGAAAAAGGGAAGTATGTGGATCTCGCTATCTTTTCCCTATTGAAAAGTGAATATTAGGAGGTTAGGAAAGTCGCTCTCATCATGAGGGTGGCTTTTAATTTTGCTATTACTGCGAGATACATAGAGAATCAGCCATGTTAAACGTAACTTTTAAATGGAAAATATTATAAAAATTAACTAATGTAAGGTATTATTATAATAAATGGCTAACCTTCTAAAGAGGAGTGAGAGAGATGAAGCTCGTAAATGTTGTATTGACAGGACTATTGATAAGTGGATTGTTAATAGGTTGTACCGAGGAAGGAGAAACGAAAGGGGAACAGGTAAAAACAGAAGAAACAACAATCAAACACGTAGCAGCAGTAAACCCTTCGAAAATCTGGAATGATGTATCAACCCCTGAAGGCTTCAATAACTATGAGATTGAACCAACGTTGGAAGCTTGGATTGCCTATCATGCCCAAGATATTAACAAAACAACAGACGTAGACGAATATTATCTAAGGGCAGATCGTCTCACGAAGGAAATGATATATTTTAGGGTTCAAGGGGAAGACCTTCAAAAGGATTTTGAAAATTTAAATGTACTGCAGATTTTGATGGGACATCTGGATTATGTAATATCGGTTGAGAAACAGCAAGGTCTTGATACAGCTGAGTCCTATGGAGAATTAACTAAGTGTTTTACGTATTTCACTGAATTACTTCACGATCTCAACGTAATCATCAATAACGATGGCAAGGGTGAAACATATGGGCTCACACACCAATTAGACGGGAGCAAGGTGGACGAACTCGAAAAACTTCTTTATACAGAGGCCAGAAAGGAGTAAAAGCTCAAAGTGAAATATTTATTAGCAATATTGAAGGGGGAATATTTTTGAATAATAAACAACTAATTCCTACAAATGAAATTAAAGAAGAGTTCGAGGCTATTTTATTAGAACATGCTAGTATTGCGCATTGTGAGATTAATTTAAAAAACGGCACGTTCAAAAATATACAACGATTAGACACCCGCTATGACGAGTTTGCTTTGGATATTATGAATAATGAATTTTGTTTTAGTCTAAAAGAAAAAAATAACATAAACTTTTATAGAATTAATCTTGAAACATTTAATCAAACACATGCTATCACATTAAATTTAAATAATTATTTTTCTTCTGAAGAAATTAAGGATGAAAGTTATTATTCCAAGTTAATTTACCTTAATCCTCAATATTTGTTGTATTTTATTACGAAAAGAGAAATTAACTATGGACGTCCTTTTTATCAATGTATTTTTTTGATAAACACTTCAACAGGAGAGATAAAACGATTAAATCCTTTACTTCCAAACGGAGATAATTTACTTAGATTAGATACTTCCAAAAACATCTATCTAAGCAATCACAATCACTTATTACTATTAAAAACTGGGAGAATTAGACCCTTTGAGAAACAAGCAATGTATAATGGAGTAGATATTGAAAGTCCTTATCATGACCACCTTGAATCGATTTACTTAATGGAGGTTTCATCTTTAATTAACCAACAGAATTTTAATAATGCGACATTACTATCTTTATTAAATTATTCAGGTGTTTCTGAAAACTTACGATATGAGAACAATATTCTTTCATACGTAGTATCTGATTTTACGAACAACACTAAAGAGTTAATAAAACATGATTTGTTAGACGGGGATGTTTCAAAATTTCAAGATGACCAATTAATACGAGATTATTTAAATTATGATTTTGAATTATTACCAAACTACTATCATTATATCTCTAAATTATCTAAACAAGATAAAGCTGATACGTTTAATCTAATTGACGATGAATTGTCGTTTAATGTAAAGCTGGATAAAATAAGCTGAGAGAATTTTAACTAGTTATAAGCATCTGTAATGGAGTTATGGATTACATAGGAGGCAGAATAAACCACTCTCCGATGAAGTGACTGCATAGGATAGATACAATTATTTTCATTAGGAAGCTATTTGGCATGGATTCGATAGTCTATCGAGATTCATGTCTTTTAATTTTGCTTCCATCCATGCTAAAGATATTTCTCATAAACAAAAAAGATTGAAGCCCATTAGCCTCAATCTTTTTATGGTCGCTTTCATTATTTTACGTTCGGATAAATCATTGTTGCTGGGTCTACATATTCATCGAACTGTTCTTCTGTAAGTAAGCCACTTGCGATGGCTGCTGCCTTTAAGGTCGTGCCTTCTTTGTGGGCCTGTTTTGCGATTTTTGCTGCGTTTTCATAGCCAATATATGGGTTTAACGCTGTTACAAGCATTAATGAATTTTGTAAATTATGATCGAGTACCTCTTTGTTTGGCTCAATGCCTACTGCACAATGGTCGTTAAATGATTTCATTGTATCCGCTAATAGGCGAGTTGATTGTAAGAAGTTGTAAATGATGACTGGTTTAAAGACGTTTAATTCAAAGTTACCTTGAGAAGCGGCGAAGGCAATCGTTGCGTCATTTCCAACTACTTGCGTGACAACCATTGTCATTGCTTCACTTTGGGTAGGGTTTACTTTACCTGGCATAATGGAAGAGCCTGGTTCGTTTTCTGGGATCGTAATTTCCCCAATACCTGAACGAGGACCACTTGCTAGCCAGCGAACGTCATTGGCAATTTTCATTAAATCAGCCGCTAAAGCCTTTAATGCACCGTGTGCTACAACTGCTTCATCATGACT
Source organism: Lysinibacillus sp. S1 (assembly GCF_044986265.1). Lineage (NCBI taxonomy): Bacteria > Bacillati > Bacillota > Bacilli > Caryophanales > Bacillaceae > Lysinibacillus > Lysinibacillus sp. S1. The sequence continues at coordinate 825,768 of NZ_CP173154.1, read as the reverse complement.
CGTTAGGGCATGGAATTTATTTGTAGCTGATGTAAATTGTTTGCCTGTTAGCTCACTAATTTCCTCAGCCACACGATCACCAAATTCAGGGTGAGCATTGATTCCTGTACCGACCGCTGTTCCACCAATTGCAAGCTCCTTCATATAGTCAATATTTTGGATAATCATATGCTCTGATTTTGAGAGCATGGCTGCCCAGCCACTAATTTCTTGACCTAATGTGAGAGGTGTCGCGTCCTGTAAATGCGTACGACCAATTTTAATAATGTCCTTAAATTGAGCTGCTTTATCTTCCAAAGTTGCTTTTAGTAAACGTAGTCTTGGTAATAAATAATCTTCCACTTTTAAAACAGCCGCAATATGCAATGCTGTTGGGAATGTATCATTTGAGCTTTGTGATTTATTGACATCATCATTTGGATGAATACGGTCCGCTTCACCAGCATCCTCTAATAGCTGATTCGCACGGTGAGCAATGACTTCATTTACATTCATATTGGATTGTGTACCACTACCAGTTTGACAAACCACAAGAGGAAATTGATCGTCCCATTGACCATTTAAAATTTCATCTGCAGCCTGCACGATGGCATTTGCTTTAATATCAGAAAGTTTGCCTAGTTTATTATTCGCAATCGCCGCACTTTTCTTTAGGATCGTCATAGCTTGCACAAGCTCGATTGGCATTTGTTCTGTACCAATTTGGAAATTTTCTTTACTGCGCTGTGTTTGCGCGCCCCAAATTTTATTAGCAGGTACTTTAATTTCACCCATAGTGTCTTTTTCAATACGATAATCCATGTCAAAACAGCTCCTTTAGTATGTAAAGTTCTCCTCATGTACAGATAAAAACGGATACTCTTAGTCTGATGTAAGAATATCCGTTTGATACATGCTTATTCAAAAAAGAGGGGGATTCTGAATGAAGCAATTTGGAGAAAGAAATAATCTATTGATAATGATAATTGTTATCAATTAAAAAGTCAACGGTTTTGCTTGAAGAAATTTAAAGTGAATGATTCGCAATCATTACCTATTTTATTCCCGAAAATTAAGGGAATAAACCATGTTTTAGTTGATTATCTCTTTTTCTTTCCAAGCTCTTTAAGAGGCTGCTTTTTAGGGATTTTTTCGAATAATATCTTCACATGAAAATTGTTGTCATCAACTTGAAGTACCTCCAACACCTTTGCCTTGCGCCCTTTAATGCGAATATCTTCTTCCACAGTAGGTAGCTTGACGAGCAATTGACTTAAAACAGACGTCTTGTTTTCGTAGTAATGCGTCACAAACATCGCGATTCTCCTTCTGACTTTTGATTGTTACTCAATTTATGAGCGAGGGATAATAGTTAGAACTTTGGAGATGGTGAGCAAAGAATGAATGGAACCGCTCGAGAAGCTGTTAGAGGTGATCATAAAGAGAGGAAACTTGCTCATCGAGTTACTGAAGGTAATCATAAAATGAGAGAGCCGAGCACAGAGGAAAACTAGTAATTAGTTTCCTATAGAAGTTTATAACTTAGTGAGGGGAAAGAGGCGTAGAATCCCATACAATACTTAATAGTCATATTGTGGGTGAATGGAATAAATATATTTTACATTTCCGGTTGGTTAATTATGTTAATATCACGTTAGATTAACATGATTAGATAGTAAAGAAAAGGAGGCGAGTAAGTAGAATGACAAATAATATCATTGAACAAGCAAAACGAGGGTTGGAGGGTTTTGCTATTGGAGGTTATCATACTAGCGGAAATTTTAGTAAGTATCGGGAGGATTACTATAAATATTTTGGAGATCCAGATGATGAAACAAGAAAATACGCTATAGCTGCATTTACTTGTATGCTGGGTACTTGGGAAACGGGTTCTCTTCAGATATTTCAGCCCATACAAGAGTGGGAGGAAAATAAAAAATGGAGCTCCAATCCATTAGACCAGAAGCGATTTTATCGTTTTAAAGATTATCTTTATGCACTGTTAGCACATCATGAGCAGATAGAGAAAGAATTCCCCTATATGTATGAAGATATTGTTTTATTTTTAATAAAAATAGAAATAAATCAAGGGATCAGATATGAGGAATGGTTTCCAGAGCATAACCCGAATTTGTTTCAGCGATTAAGAGAAGAAATTTTAATACCTAAACAACATTTGGTATATAAAAGAAGTCATCGGAAATTCTTATTAAAAGAAATAGGTATTGAGCCTTTTTTTGAATCGGATCAAATTAGGTAATGAAAGTAATCCAAAAGTGGATGGAATCGCTCAGAAAGGAACCCAAGGTGATCGAAAAGAGAGGCACCCCGCTTATTCAGCAAGCCACTGCGAAATAAAATTGCAATGGAAAACACTACTGCATGTTGCAGGGAAATCATTCACTTAATCAGTTAGGGAGGAGGTCAATGTCCGCTTATTTTATAAGAAAATCAAAAATATGACATGATTTTACCTTTAGAAATTGCAACTTTCGACATGTTTTTTATTTATTTCTCGGGAAATATCTCATAGTGTATAGTGAAAATGATAGGGACTTCGTAAGCTGTTTTAGGCTATTTATGTGGGGCTGGATCGAATGGATACATAAAAAGGTGTAATTTTAATCAAACAGGTGGGTGGAATACGTTTCAGCTAGGGGGATGTTCGCTATAATAAGAGTAAGGAGGAAATGAAATGTATTTAAAATCATGTAAGGTGTTACAGGATACGATTCCAGATAAACAGGAGTATCCTTTTAATATACCAAGCTTGCAGGATTTGCATGAGCTAGAATTCCCGACAAATGTGACGTTCTTTGTTGGGGAAAATGGTTCTGGGAAATCAACATTACTGGAGGCGATTGCTGATCGCTGTGATTTCAATACGGCTGGTGGTGGTCGTCAAAATTTATATGAAGTACATAAGGCGGAATCTTCATTGGGGGAATATATCCGTTTGTCGTGGCTGCCGAAAATTTCGAATGGGTTTTTCCTTCGATCAGAAACATTTTATCAATTTGCCAGTCATATTGATTTGATAGAGAGCCATCCAAGGAGATATAACGCTTTTGGTGGGAAATCACTACATCATCAATCTCATGGTGAATCCTTTCTTGCGTTATTTATGAATCGTTTTAAGGGTAAAGCCATTTATTTATTGGATGAGCCTGAGGCGGCATTGTCACCAACGAGGCAGCTAAGCTTGCTGAAAATAATGAAGGACCTCGAGCATGAGGCACAATTTATTATTGCTACACACTCACCCATTTTGCTTGGCTATCCGAATGCAACGATTTATAGCTTTGATCAAGGAGAAATTGAATCCATTCGCTATGAGGATACCATTCATTACATCGTGACCAAACGTTTTTTGGATGCACCACAGTCGATATTAAGAGAGTTATTTGATGAGGAGAGGGAATCATGAATCAACGAAAAGGCTTAATCATGCGAGAAATTCGATTGGATGAAATGGCACAGTCCATTGATTTACTGAATTATGTCTTTCAAATGTCAATGTCCATTCACAAGGATCGTCGCTTTGTGAATGCGAAGAGTAGGCAATTTAATGAAGGGCATGCTATCGGGTGGTTTGATGGTTCACAGCTTGTATCGCAAATTTTAAGTTTGCCTTTTGAGGTAAATGTGCATGGGAAGATTTATGAAATGGGTGGCATCACAGCAGTTGGGACATACCCTGAATATTCAGGACATGGCTTAATGGAGAGCTTGATAATTGAAAGTCTGCAAAGTATGCGAAATGAAGGACAGTATATATCCTATTTATTTCCATATTCTATTCCTTATTACCGCAAAAAGGGATGGGAAATTATGAGCGATATTGTGGAATTTCAAGTGAAGGATACACAGCTTCCTCATTATGCTGGGCTTAATGGGAAAATTCGCCGTGTTGATCCCAAGCATGAGGATGTGGTGGCTATCTACGCACGCTATGCGCAGAAAACGCATGGGGTAATGGTGCGCAATAGTATTGCCTGGAACGAGAAATTTCAGGAGGATTTCTGGGAGGAGAAATTTATAGATAGTGATGTGAACCTTCAGGCAGCGGTCTACTATGATGAAGAAGATGTGGCACAGGGCTACATGTTCTATCGTATTATGGAGGAAAATTATTACATTGATGAAATCGTCTATTTGCAGGAAGAGGCTCGTAAAGGTTTATGGAATTTCGTCTCGGCTCACAGCTCGATGGTCTACAATGTCTACGGGAAAACAACCGGTAATGAAGCGGTAGCCTTTCTATTAGAGGACAGTGAGATCATTCAAAAGGTATCGCCTTATTTCATGGCAAGAATCGTCGATGTCAAAGAATTTTTACTGCGCTATCCATTTATTGGTCAGAATTTCGAGCTTCAGCTAGCTGTCAGTGATCGCACTGTGGCGTGGAATAATGGCACCTACATCATCAAAATGAAAGATGGAAACCTTTCTGTGCAGAAGGTAAGTGAGACGTTGAACGCGAATGCTGTGCATTTAACAGTGCAAACACTGGCTACTATGCTGTTAGGCTACAAACGTCCAACCTATTTAGAAAGAATTGAACGATTACAGGGACGTGCAGAGGAAATTGCATTGCTCGAGGCGGTTTTACCAGTAGGTATCCCAACATTTATTGATTATTTTTAAGTGGTATGGTAAGAGCCATAACGTTGACGGTTATGGCTGCCACGCCTCTTTTAACAGCTCAATGCCCAGCTTGATTTCTTCCAGCGCTAATTTACTAAAGCCTAATTGCAGCATTGGTTCCTCATTTTTTTGATGGATAAAAAAGGGGCTTGTCGGATAAACCTTCACACCGTAAGTCGCCGCTCGTTGGATCAGCTGCTGCTCGGAAAGCGGAGACTTTATCTTCACTAATACATATAGTCCTGATTGCTCGCCTAACACGGATATTTGCTGACCGAAATGTCGTTGTAGCTCCTGTACAAGGTGCTGCATTTTTTGTTTATAGGTCAAACGCATTCGTTTAATATGGCGTGACCATTCTCCCTGCGCCATAAATTGGGCCATTGTGCGTTGATGGAGGGACGAAGCATTTTGTTCAAAATGAGCAAAACGCTCTTTATAGGGCTGAACAAGTGCATTTGGTAGCACCATATAGCTTAAACGCACACCTGGTAAAAACGATTTGGAGAAGGTGCCGAGATAGATTACCCTTGATGAGTCGATGGAAGCAAGGGCAGGAAATGGCTGTTGCGTATAGCGAAACTCTCCATCATAATCATCCTCTAGAATATAACCATCGACTTGTTGAGCCCATTGTATTAAGGTCTGTCGCTGCTGAATAGACATGGACACACCGTATGGGAAATGATGTGATGGGGTGACATACATTAAGCGTGATTGACAGTTTTGGAGTATGTCAAGTTGAGCTCCTGTTTCCATTACAGGTAGTGGCTCTAATTCGAAGTGATGTAACTGGAAGGCTTCACGTGCACCATCATAGCCAGGGTCTTCCAAAAGAATGCTTGGGAAAGTATCTTTTAATAAAAAGCCAAGATACAAGAGCATTTGCTGTGTGCTACTACCAATAACGATATTGTCGCTCGTTGTATAAACCCCTCTTGCTTGCAGTAAATACGGCACAAGCTGCTCCTTTAGCACTGATTCTCCAAACAGTTCTCCATATTCGTAACAGGTTGATTCCTGTAATACTTGATTGGCAATTTGGCGCCATGTTTTCATAGGAAAATGTTGCTGATCGACAGCTCCTGCGCGAAAATCTACAAGATAGGAGGCAGCCTTCTTTTTTGGCTGTGTCATAGGGGTCTGTTCCTGCTCTTTTAGAAAAACCTGCTCTAGTGCATTGACGAAATAGCCTTTTCGTCCCTCCCCACGTATGTATCCTTCTGCTACAAGCTGTTCATAAGCGGTTAATGTAGTATTACGACTGACCTGTAAAGTTTCTGCAAGTTTTCGTATAGAGGGCAGGGAATCATCTGTTTGAAGTGTACCTTGCATAATAAGTGCTTTAATTTGCTGGTACACTTGCTTATATTTTGCCTCTTTTTCTGTTAATAGAAAGATAAAATCGTCCATAAGGCACCACCTTGACATGTTAAAATGTTTGGAACTGTTTCTTTTGAAATGTCAGATTATTTACTACCATCATACTAGAAGGACAATCAAAAGGAAATGGAGATCAAAACATGAAAATTTGTATGGTGACACAGCAAACGATGGGAGACGTAGTCCCATTATTTAATGCCTATCGTGAATTTTATGGACAATCATCTGATTTACAGCAAGCTGAGCAGTTTATACAGGAGCGAGTAATGGGAGCAGAGTCTATTATTTTCCTGGCATATTTGGATGAGGAGCCAGTTGGATTTGCACAATTGTTTCCAGTCTTTTCATCCGTCGCTATGAAACGAGCGTTTCTCTTAAATGATTTATTTGTGGCGAAACAAGCCAGAAAACAAGGTGTAGCACAGGCGTTGATGGAGCAATGCTTTATCTATTGTCAGCAGGAAGATGCGCGTTACATGATGCTAGAAACTGCCAGAGATAATGTCCAAGCACAGAAGCTCTATGAAAAAATGGGCATGACGATTGATGACACTGTTTATTATTACAGTATTTATTGGTGATTTTTTCSAATACCACTATAAATCTAAGTTTCAGCCCCCACCATTGATTGTGACTATGGTGGGGGCTTTGTGGTTATGCGTGGCTCATCCATCCTGCGAAGAGACCTGAGGAGAAAAAGCGGGTAATGTTTTGAAAGCCCGCTTCACTTAATAGCTGTTGGATTTCTTGATCGGAGAGGAAGGAAATATTCATGATGCCCTTGCCCATGCTATCTACCTTTTCTTTTGTATAGCCGGCCTCTAAAAAGTAGCTTTGCCATATTTTGATGCGGTCTTGTAGCTCGTCACTTTCTCGTTCTCCGTAGGCACAAGCGAGGACAAAGGGCTTTCCAGGTTTTAATTGCTTGTGAATATTTTGCAGTAAATGGAGTTTCTCCTGTCGATCTTCAATAAAATGAAGAACGAGGATACAGCTTGCCGCATCGAATTTCGGTGTTGATTGGGGTAAGCGCTCAATTGTTCCTTGTAGTAACTGAACGCGACTTTCAATATCCAGTTGCACGGCTTTATGTTGTGCGATTTGGAGCATTTCCTCAGATGGATCAACCCCAGTGAACATCCATTTAAGGTTTGTTGGTCCCCATGCAGAAAGCTCGTTACCCCCACCAGCTCCTACAACAAGCAGGGATGCTTCATGTTCTCCTAAATGCATGCGGAAATAGGCTTGTGTCACGGCAAATAATGTGTCATAGGCAGGCACTGAAATTCTTGTGCTGTGCTCATATGTTCGTGCCTTTTCTAATAAATGTGTAGATAATGTACGCATTGTGATAGCCTCCAGTGTTTTATCATCTCTATTAAAGACCTTTAATATCTGTAATTGAGTATAAATGAAAGTAACTGAAAAGACAAAGGAGAAGCCCTTAGACATCGTTTTTTTATTGTAAAACATTTAATAATTAACAATAAAGATAAATAATTTAATGTTTATCGTTAAATATCTATTGAAAAAAATGGCACTTTCTTCTATGCTTGTAGTAAACAGGAGGGGAAATAAGATGATGAATAGTTTAATCAGTGCCATTTTGCAAGTGATGTTATTTTCAGTGATTCCGTTTATTTGGTGGCTTTGTACAGCGAGAAAAAAACAGCCCTTTTTAACGTGGATAGGATTGCAAAAGCCTATTATTGTGCACAAGGGAAGGTATGCTATGTACATTGTACTTTCTATTTTCACGATGTTAATACCGAGCTTTGCGCTAGTCTTTTTCTATATTGATCGCTCCTTGCTAGCGGCGAATCAATTCGCGGGACTTGGAGCTGCTGCCGTCATTCCAGCACTTTTCTACGCTATTATTCAAACAGGTTTATCAGAGGAGCTATTATTTCGCGGCTTTTTATTAAAGAGATTGATGAAGATTTTTGATTTTCAAGTAGCAAATCTCTTGCAAAGTATTGTTTTTGGCTGTGTTCATGGGGCCATGCTATGGTCGGTGCTTCCGCTTCATGTAATCTTATTAGTTGTGCTTACTACAGCGCTTGCTGGCTATGTGATGGGCTGGGTGAACGAACGAATTGCTGGAGGTTCCATTGTCACTAGCTGGAGTATCCATAGTATTGTAAATTTCATAGCGGCGTGCTTGTATATGTTTAAATTTTGACTTATTTGCATTTCTTTGCTGTCACTTGCATAATAGGGCAGAGAAGATTTTTTCGTGAAGGGACGTGCAAGCATGACAGAGTGGCCTAAGGGAGTAGCAAAACCAGCAATTCGCGCATTACATGCAGCGGGCTATACAGAATTGAAGCAGCTAGAAAGAGTTGAGCTTTCTACATTAGCTCATCTTCATGGAATGGGTCCAAAAGCTTTAGCAGCGATTGAGGCGGCACTAAAGGAAAGTAGGGAACTTCGTGAATAAGCTGACATTGTTTTTACTGGCGATGGTTGTCTATTATATCCTCGTTGTAGTCGTTATTAGCAAGCTGTTTATTATTCCTATTATGAAAGTGATGGCTCTTATCTTTTTTATAGGGGCAGGCTATATCTTTTCTCGTAAAATGCGTAGGAAATTACAGTAGGAGGTAATATGAAAATTGTTAAATTAACATTCTTTTATTTAGCTATTATTTTATTGGCATTGACGCTGTCCTTAGCGGGTGTTCGTCTATCCATCTCTCTTGGGATATTTGCATTAATTGCGGTAGGGATGATTTATCGCCATATACATATTTTATATCGCACAAACAATATGGAGCAGGTGGATAAATGGGTTAAAAATCACCGAAAAGAGCCTATATTTGCTGCTCTCTATGCATCAGCTTACGGGACAAAAGAGGAACAGATTCAGGCAATCGATGTCATCATCCATCATTATAAGCAGCCAGCCATTAAGTACAATTACCTCTTTATTAAGGCCATTATGGAGGAGAATCTTGGTGCTGCTAAAGTAGCCGCAAGACAAATCGAAAAAGAGCCTTTAACTAGCTATGCACTATGCTATATTGCTGCGCTGGAAGGTCGAGCGGCCGATATGAGAAGTGATAAATTAACACAGCCGTGGATGCAACCTGCAATTGAAGCGGTCTATGCCTGTACAATAAAGGATCAGGCTAATTTCCGCCAATTCGCGGATGCCAGCATTCAACAAGCACGTGGCATACAGAAATACGGTTTAATACATAATTTTAAGCAAATGGAAGATGAATTGGTAAAGGCATAATCGAAGGGCTACTTGATAACAGTATCAGGTAGCCTGATTTTGTGTCAGAAATCATAAATTAATTCAATGAGGTGAAAATGTTTGTCTAAAATGGATCATCTGATGCAGATTTTATGGATGTTGAATTCAGGTAGGAAAATTACCGCGAAAGAAATCGCTGAAAAATTAGAGATTAATATTAGATCCGTTTACCGCTATATTAACTCACTTTCTGCCAGCGGTGTGCCGATTATAGCTGAAACAGGTCATCATGGAGGATATACCCTGTTAAATAATTTTATTAAAAGTCCTCTTATTTTTGATGTCGATGAGAAAGCGGCATTACTTCATGCTTCTATTTTTGCAAAAGAAGCTGGCTATTTTTTAGATGAGGCATTAAACAGTGCAACAGCAAAGCTTACAATGTATTCAAATCAAGAGCAAGAAAAAATGATTCAACAGCATTTACAAGGTTTCGAGATAATCGGTCCTGATGAATCCTCCTTGGAGCCACTATTAAAAAATTTAGAAGAGAGTATAGTAAAGAGAACATCTATAGAAATGGAATACCATACTAATAATGAAGAGCAATCTAAGTCTAGGGTGGTTAATCCATATGGTTTGGTTTATTGGAAACAAAACTGGTATGTCGTTGCATTTTGTCATGTAAGAAATGAAATCCGTACTTTTAAAGTAGGCCGAATTAGTAGTCTGCATCAAACAGGCATTCCTTTCCAACGACCACAATCTTTCTCTGCCAGTGATTTTTTTATGAAAAGCCTTTTTCCCCAAGCCGAACATAAACAGAACCTTGTGCCCTTCATCATTTGTGGAAAGACAAGTGCTGTGGATGCGATCAGTCAGCATTGGTTTTTAAAGTATCACCTCCAAGAACGCACCAATAAGAACGCTATATTTTTAGTAGATGAGGAAGCATTACATACCTATGTACCCTATTTACTTTTTCCCTATGGAAAATCAATCCAAGTAGTAGAACCCATAAGTCTAAAGCAAAAGATAATTGACGTTCTATATGAGCTCATTCATTTTTATGAAAATGAAAACTTTACTGACGGAGAATGTCAGTAAAGTCAGACTGTAGACAAAAGCCCTCGAGAAGTTCACTCTCGAGGGCTTTTATCATTTTTCTTCCTATGTCGTCCTGATATTTGGTAATAGATTACCAAATCCAACATACTCTTCGAGCATAGTTGCTCTCTTAAGCTACTTGCCACGTCCAAGTAGCCAGTTTCTTTAAATTCATGGCAGCAAAAGTAAGCATCGCTTGCATGGACAATTTTTTTATACCTCTTAAGGTTGTCCATCGCATACCATGCTTTTCCTTTGCATCGGCAAAGACACGCTCAATCGTTTCTTTGCGCTTTGCATAGATTTGTTTGATGTCATAGGAATGGCGTAAATGTTCAGCTTCCTCCACATACGACTCCCAGATATGGCGTTGAATGAGTTTTTGATGATGCTTACTTTCTGTACATTGGGAAAGGCTTGGACACTTCGCACAAATCAAAGGATTCGATTTATATTGCCGATATCCTTCTTTCGTCGTTGTTGCATACTTCAATATCTGCCCTTGTGGGCAAAGATAACAATTATAGTGCTCGTCATATATATACTCATGCTTTCGGAAGAAACCATCTTTCGTTTTAGGACGTGTATACGGAAGAACAGGCAACATTTGATTCTCTAATAAAAAGTTCGTAATGGCTGGTGTTTTATAGGCTGCATCTGCCGCAACAGCGATTGGTTTTTGAACGTTTTGAATGACTCTTTCAACAAGTGGCTGCAATACATGGCTATCGTGCACATTTCCCGGAGTCACAATGGCACCTAAGACAAAGCCCTTTTCATCTGTCGCTGCATGAAAAGAATACGCAAACTGTTTCGTACGTTCATCCTTCACGTAATACCCACTTTCAGGATCTGTCGTGCTTTCCTTTATTTCTTTCCATTCTTCTTTTTCAAATTTCTCCGGGGAAAAGGGCTTTTTTCCGTGTTCCTCACGATCAATATTTAACTCTAATTGAAGTTTCTCTTCATAAGCCCGTGTTTCTTTTCGCACAACTTTTTTATCATACTTTCGTTTATTCGCACTCGCTTTCACATGCGTAGAATCGATAAATAAATGGTCTGCATGGAGGAGTCCTTGATGCATAATCTCTTTTAATATACGATAGAATATCTGCTCAAATATATCAGTGTCTTGAAAGCGACGGACATAATTTTTACCGAAGGTAGAGAAATGCGGGACTTCTGTATGGAAGCCAAACCCTAAAAACCAACGATACGCCATATTCGTTTCAATTTCTTTGATGGTTTGACGCATGGACCGTATACCAAAAACGTACTGAATAAACGTCATTTTAAAGAGAACAACAGGATCAATACTAGGGCGTCCTTTAGCAGAGTAGAGGTTTTCTACTAAAGGATAGATAAATGAAAAATCAATAGCCGCCTCTAGTTTTCGTACTAAATGATCTTGGGGAACTAATTGATCAATCGTTAGCATTTCTAATTGTTCACGTTCATTGATTTGATTTTTCGTCATCATGGTTGATCACCTCGAAAGTGTACTTTTTATCAATAGATGAATAAGGAATTCTTTATGTAGAAGTTGATTGGAACGAAGGGTGGCGACTCCTGCGGGAAAAGCGGGAAAGTCGAGATCCTGGACTAAGCGAAGCGAGGGAAGCAGCTCGACCCCGCCCGCGGAAAGCGTCCGCCCGTAGTGGAAATCAACGGCTTTACTTTATTTTATTGTAAAAGAAAAAAGACTGTAGGCAAACTCAAAATTCATTGAGTTTGTCTACAGTCTGACTTTACTGACGGAGAATGTCAGTAAAGTTTTTTTATACTAAGCATAGTTTCAATAAAAGGAGTGTTTATTATGCAGACAAGAAAAGTGTATCTTTATGTATTTGATACGATGGCAGATTGGGAGATAGGGTATTTAATGGCCGAATTAAATACAGGTAGATATTTTAAAAAGGGGTTAGAGCCTTTAGAGGTGATGACAGTAGGGATTGATAGAAGTCCTGTTACGACGATGGGTGGCATCACCATACTTCCAACGATGGCCGTTGCTGAATGTCACTTGAATAGCATGGATGTCTTGATTCTTCCAGGAGGCAATACATGGCTAGAATCTATTCATGAGCCTGTATTGAATAAAGTCTCAAAAGCGTTGAATGAAGATGTTTTCGTAGCTGCAATTTGTGGTGCAACGTTTGGTCTTGCAAAGGTTGGTTTGCTTGATACAAGACAACATACGAGCAACGATCTCGAATACTTGAAGATGCTTTGTCAACATTATATTGGGGATGAACATTTTAAACAGAAGCCAGCCGTAACTGAAGGGAATTTAGTAACGGCATCTGGCATTGCACCGTTGGATTTTGCCTACCATGTTTTGAGGCTGCTCGATGTTTTTACACCTGAAACATTACATGCTTGGTATAAGCTTTATGAGACGCAGGAGAAAAAATATTTTTATGAATTAATGACATCCATTGAATAATAATTAGTCTAAGAAGAGCATGTTCATTGTTAAAACATGCTCTCTTTTTTTACATTAACTTTTTTTAGCCAACAAAATGCCTCGCACAATCCCTATCATGAAGATGCCAAATAACAGCAGTAAAAATAAGTAAGCATGCCATTGTTGTAAAATACGTTCACGACCTAGAGCTACCGTCAGGTCATTGAATAGGGAGTAGGTAAAATACAATAGAATACTATTTTTGATGAGACAAAACGTAAGGATGCCATTTTGTCGCTGTTTATGGGAGAGAGGTGCTTTATTTTTACGCATCACAGGATAAGCTGCCTTTATCTCTAAATAGTGTAAAAGTAGAAAGAGCATAAGAGCGACAAAGGGTAAATAAAAAATAGCAATTTTCGGACCGAATTGGGCATGTTCACTCGTGAAGCTTTGCAAGACAGGAATCATGGCAGGGAGCTTGCCGTATTGAATGAGTGTCGCTGTAATGCCAGCTAGAAAAATAGTCGCCACAATAACCGTTAACTGGTGACAAAAGCGTGGTGTAGGTGTTTTTTGTTGTATATGCATCCTTGCTCCTCATTTCCATCATCATTGATAATAACAATCTGTTATACTGTATCATAGAATGATTGCTTTTTGTGTTAGGGAAAGAAGGATATTATGGAATACTTGTTGTTTTTACTTATTGGCATCATTGGGAATGTCATTGGTACGTTAGTTGGGGGTGGTGGCTTAATTACCTTGCCAACGATGATGCTAATGGGTGTACCCGTCCATTCGGCTATTGGCGCAAATAAAGTGTCCAATATGGTGAGTGCTTTTTTAAGCTTTTATACAATTTATCAACGTAAGGAATTAGCATGGAACGAAATGCGTTCGGTGTTACTTGTCTCTTTAATCGGAGGTACATTGGGGGGACTTTTCGCTTCATTCATGAGTAGTCAATCATTAACGTTCATTGCTATTATTTTACTTGGCTTTGCGCTTGTCATGTCCTTTATGGGTGGAGCTGATTTTGGCGACAAGGAACGTTTTACGATGAATCGAAAAAACGGTCCTATCCTTCTTGGAGTTGGCTTTTATGACGGTATGTTTGGTCCAGGCAGTAGTACATTGGCGCTTTATACATATGCACATGAGAAGATTTCCTATATTAAAGCCGTGGGGCTATCACGGGTAGGGGTATTTGCAATGTGCTCAGGAGCAGCGATTACCTATATTGCTACAGGGAAAATCGAATGGCCGTTAACGCTTATTTTAATGATTGGCTCGACGATTGGTGCACAAATTGGGCTTGTGCTAGCCAGAAAAGTGAAAGCACATCAGGTAAAGCTTTTACTGCGTATTGTAACGATTGTGCTGATTATACAGCTTGTTTATGATTTCATCCATCAGCTTTAGGAGGTGATTGTCCTGTTTGAAATTTCACCCTATCCAACCTTTTCGTGGTCGTTATCGCGTCATAAAACATTGACAAGCTGTGCCCGCAAATACGGCTATGAATATTACTTTTCACATAACGGGTGGCTCAGTTACAATGTGGAGCCATATCATCAACAGGTGTATCGCTTAAAAAAGCTGCAATCGATGCCTATTTTATTTGGGCAAATTGTCCATCGATACATTGAGCAGGCCATTAATGATTATTTACAAACAGGAAAAGCTCCAACAGTAGAGGAGCTAATTCAATTGGGGCGCGGGCAGCTGAATGCAGCCTTTATTGACTCCACTCGTCGTCTTGAATTTTGGAGGCAAAAACCAAACAAGTTTTATATGATGCAGGAAATCTATTACCATGGCACCCTTTCTCCTGAGCTTGTGCAAGACTATAAAGAACGTTTACGACTTGTTTTTAATCATTTTTTGATGAGTGAAACATTCCAGCAAATCACCTCACAAAAAGGCTCTCTCCGTATCGGAGAACCAGAGCAATTCCGCTCCATGAAAATAGAAGATGTCCAGGTATTCGTTGTTATGGACTTTCATTATTATGATGAATTGAGGGATAAATGGATTATTGTTGACTGGAAGACCGGTGGAGAATCTGATGATGACCGTCAGCAATTAGCCCTCTACGCGTACTATGTTCAGCAAAAATACCGTGTGTCTCTAGCGCAAATCGAGGTCTATAATGAATATTTATTAACAGGCAAGCGCAAGAAATATAGTTTTACAGACATGGATATGGAGAATATTTTGTATACGTTTCAGCGCAGTGTTTTAGAAATGAAAAAGTATCAGGCTGATATTTTTTCCAACGAGCCCGTGGACATCGAGGACTTTGAACAAACACAAGAAAAATGGCATTGTCGTGGCTGTAATTTTAGGGAGTTATGTGCGCAGAAATATGATGAAAAATTGAGCAAGTGACCAAAAAGTCATCGAAATGGTCGCTTGCTTCATTTTTATCCTTTTTGGTTAAATGACTATATGTGTTTATTGGCATTTTTATATCAGAGTGACCGAGTTGCTCCTGTATGATCTTAAAATTTACATACCGACTGACCATAAATGAGGCATATGAATGTCGTAAAGCGTGAAAATTCAACTTTGGTAAACTGTACTTTTCAATAATTCTTTTCCAAGCAAGATCTATAGCAGCAGGTTTTGGTGGATTACCATCTGATTTTTTGTAAAGTTTAAGTTTAAGGGAGTTCCATCATCATCTTTTATCAGATTCCAAGCGTCACCCATTTTATTTTTTAGTTCCAAATAGTCATCAACAAATAACTTTAGTTCACGCATCAAACTCTTTGGGACGTTAACTAATCGAGGCTTTTTGTTTTTTGGGGGTAAAATTTTTAGTTTTCTAACTTCAATATCAAATTGAAGGGTTTTGTCTACATAGATAGTATTATTTTCAAAATCAAAAGATTCCACACATAATCCTGCTATTTCTGCTAGTCGTAGTCCAACCATTGCTGCCAACTTAATCTGGAGCTTGAGTTTAGGATTTACGTTTTCTAATACTCTGAAAAGATGTTTTAACTGTTCTTCGTTGTAAAATTCTAAGTCCTTCTTTTTAGGTTCCAAACGAGAAGATTTAATGTTTGTCCATAGGATTATCTTTAATTAATTTCCATTCAATCCCTTTAGAGAAGATGCTTTTTAAAACAGTATATTGTCCTTTTGCTTCACTAGGACATCTTTCTCTCCATCTTTTTAGACATTCTACTAGATATAGGKTTTAGATGTTAKAATGTTTATAGTCACCTAAATCCTCTATAATACATTGATCAATAAAATTTGCAAATTTAATATTTTCAAATTTTCATCTTCTTTATTTAATACTTCGATTTCAAAATCTGTAATAGCTTCCTTTATTGCATATTGCACGATCAGACATGGATTTCGTACGTATGGTTTTAGTATATCTAAGTCGTTTACCAGTGTCTTCATCATACCCATGTTCAACAGTAACTTTTATTCGAGGTTCTCCTTTCTTGGTAGGTGGTAAAACTACATATAAATCCTACTTACTCTTGTACCCTTCAAGAGCTTCATCTAAAAAGTCTTCAGTTACGTTAAGAAAATCAGCTAGCTCATAACGATTCACTATTTGTAATTTATGAGCTTGTATTATTTTTGAAAAGGAAACAAGTATCATGTATCCCAATCCACGTGCTCTCAACTCTTGTGGAAACTCTGTTCCGCCACCATTTGCCGAAGCATTTGTATGAGCAAATTTACCTGAGATGTGTGCAACTAGCAGTAGATACGCAATGAATATTTGATAAATTTTGTAGAGAAGGGAGAATGGAAATGAACAACATAGTTATCCACGAATTAAGGAGGAAGTTGCAGCTATTTTAAAACAATCACCAGCAGAGCCCACATTTGAAGATACAGTTATAGAAGGAAAAGAAAGACGTTATACAATAATTAATGAGCTTGATGTTGAAAAGTATTTAAACATTGGAGAGCGACAAGAACTAGCGATTGTGTTAGTTAGGATCTCCAAAACATTAAGAATGGGATAAACCGTTGGGAAAGAGTTGCAGATTTTCCTTAGAGTTAATGAACAATATGCTATTTCTTTTCATATTTTTTACTATCCCATGCCCAATTTAAAAAAGCATAAACAATTACTGCCCATAAAGAAAAGAAGAGATTATTAAGAAAATCCCAATTACCTTTTTTGAAATAATCCGAAACAGATAAAAGTAAAAAAAGTATAACGAAGTAAACAATATTCAAGTATTTTCTGATAAATGTCATTAGAATCACCTTAATATGTATTTTGTGTAAATTATAACATAAAAAGTCTTAGTGATTTGTGACTTAATGCTTCTAGCCAATGATGACTACTACCAAAACCTAAAACGCATCATCAAGACTGTGGAAGACCTATACAACGAGTTAGGTGAGGATATGCATACCATTGTAGATATGCGTTACTGGATACAGATGACTGTTATGAATGCGAGGACATAGCCGATAAGCTTATATTTCACGTCATAAGGTATTGTGTAAACGTAACATTTTAATAGATAAAACAGCAGAAAGTATTGGTTGGGTTTAAAATTTATTTCATTTCATTTGTATTTTTTAACACTACTAAAGTCATGTTTTATTATAAATTAAATATTATTATAGTAGAATCTTGATTTGAAAAAATAGATGATTCAATATAAGAACCTTCATCATTAAAGAATGGAGGTTCTTTGGCAATGAATTGGTGATTTAACACTTTATAAATTGTAACTATTTGTCATTTAATAAAAGGTAATTAAATACTATTTAAGTTTATTTTGTAAAATTATACAATTGCGGTGTACCCAGAAAAATAAAGGAGTGGAAAAATGAAGAAATTTAGCGGATTATTGATAGTTTTATTTATGACTATATTAGTAATTCCTGTAACAGCAAAAGCTAACGATGATATTTTATCGGAGTTAGTAAAAAAAGAGGCACAAGATTACTGTGGTGTTTACACTCTAAGTCCAATGGACGGTTTTGAACCTATAGAAGTGCCTGAAGGCGAAATTCCAACTGATGAAATAAACTTTGCTGAAGAGAACGAGGCAATGAAAGCAGCGTCACCGATGAAAGATCAGGTGGCAACATCATCCTCTGGTTCAAAGATTGTAATGCCAGCAGCTAAAACTAGAAATTACGGTTATTGTCATATTTATGAGTATCATATGAAGTTTTCTAAGGGGAAAATAAAATATGAAACTCAAGTAAACAATGAATGGAAATCACAATTCAAATATGCTTATTATCCAGCAAAATCTATGGATATCGCAATGGAAGTAATAAATGGAACAGACGAACTGTTAAAAGATCCTACAGTTAAAGATCGTTATACAAAAGAATTTATTTCGTTTAAAGAAGGACAAAGAGTTAGGGTTGCAATTCAAAAAGGGAGTTCATGGTCAGGGTCATATTCAAAGTATGATTGGATTATTGTATCAATGTTCCCTGTATTCTAAATGTGTGTTATAATCTATATTATGGAAATTTTTAAAGAAAGTGACTATGGTATGGAAAATAATAAAATTATACAAAATGTGAAACAAACTATTTCTGGGATTGAAATTGGGTATTTTACCACTGCCAAAAACTATATTTATGATGAGTATTTTAAATATTTTAATGATGATGATAAAGAAACTAAAAAATATGCATTATTAATTTTTACATGCATGTTAGGCAACTGGTTTAATAAGTCTACTTTTGTCTTTAAACCTGAAAAGGAACGTTTAAAATACAACAATGAAAAAGGAACAAAATTTTTTAATTTTGAGGATTATATAACTTCATTGTTAGATAACTATCAAAATATTAAACAAGAATTTCCTTATATGTTTGAGATTATTGTTGTGTATTTAATTTTGATAGAAAAGGATAAACATATGATTTATGAAGAATGGTTTCCAGAAATTAATCCGGAAATATTTCAAGAACTTAGGGAGAAAATTTTAATTCCCAACAAAAATCTGGTCGATGATTGTCATCCAATAAAATATTTATTTAGAGAAGTTGGAATTAAACCTTTTTTCAAAGGTGATTTTTTTGATGAATAAATACTAAAACCACATTTCAAATGTACAGCACCCCCTAAGTTAGGCCAAAAATCTAACTTTTAGCCTGTAGACCTCGAGGACTTTGAACAAACACAAGAAAAATGGCATTGTCGTGGCTGTAATTTTAGGGAGTTATGTGCATCAAGGTGAAAAAGAAGCGAGTGCTAATATAGCCTCTCGCTTCTTTTTAAGTGATTTTCGTAAAGTGAGCTTTTGTGCTTTTTTTAATAAAGTAAAGAAAAATTAATTGCACAAGTAAAACGATTAGAAACATGATGCCCAAAATAATGAATGAAACCATTTTCACTTCAGGTGTTTGCACAACACCTGCACCATCAACATTTCTTGCCCCAATAAATACGGCGATGCCAGAAAAGATCAATAACCATACAATATTTACAGCCCACCAGAATATTTTCATACCCAATATGAACCCTCTTTCTTCTTGTAATTCCCCTCGGAGCTTAATTATAACAATTTACCTTAAATTTGGAAATGTCCGATAGAAGGTGCTACATCTCAGCCTACAGACGGATTGACTATTTTAAAAATAGAAGTTTTTAATAGGCTTCATTCCTTGTTTATAGTATATATGGTAAATTTGGTATGTGCATATTGTGTATTACCTTAGAAAGGAGGCAGCATATGGTTAACAATAAAAAGGCGTTTATCGGGTCAATCGTTATGTTGGGTATTTGTATGTGTCTGTTTTTTCCTTATCCTTACAATGTAGCAAGTATGGCACATACTACATTCATGTCAATTCCTATCGAAACACAAGATGGATACGTGTTACTTGGCATCTTTGGCTCGATTTTATTTATAATTGCTATGATTTTACTACTTAGGAGCATCAACAAATATCATTTTCGAACATTTGTTATTGTAGTATTACTTTATTCATTTTTACCTCATTTGCTTATCGTGGCGTATCAAGAAACCTTTGCTAGTGGCATTATGGCCATTTCATACAAAGGGGATGGAGAATGTCGGTTTGATATGGTGGAAAAAGACTTAATGAATGGGGAATGTACCATTGTCTTACATAATCGAAGCAATGAAGCTGTGTCCTTTGATTTACAATTTATCGATACGAATTTTTTTAAAGGCGATAAGCGGATGAATTCACTTATGAATATAGCGGGGCCATATCATGTGACCATCGAGGCCAATCGTGAAAAAGCTATTCATCTAAAGGAATTACTCCATTTAACAAATGTTCCTAATCATATAGAGGGAGGTGGCTCCTCCAAGGTGCATGTTCAATTAATAGACGGTGACAAGGAAAGAACTTTATAAATAGTCCATGCGTGGAAAATATGTTGCGTCTTATACATAGTTTCAACATTGTATTTGCTTTTGTGGTAAACTTGTATTAAATTATAGTAAGCTATGAATTGATCTTGAGAGAGGAGGCAAAAAGTCATGGAAACTATTTTCAGAAGAACGGCGATTGAGGTAAAGACATTTTTACAATTAGATGATTTAGGCTCAAAGGGACCAGTCTGTGGTTTTTTAAGAAAACAGCATAGTGAAAGTAGTAACCGGAAGCTTTTTGCTTTTGTCAGTCATGTGTGAAAAATGACTTTTTAACCATACAAAGTAATTGGTAGACGCCGGTTTTATGGCGTCTTTTTTGTTGTGATAAAACGGAGAGAGGGTGAGTGAATTGCTAAAAAAACTAAGACAATTAAGGAATGTTGCAGTGTTCCCAGCGCTTCTAATTTAGAAAAATAATTAGAAGCGAGGAATTTACTATGAAAAAACAACCAATTTTTACTTCATCATTTCTTTTTCTATTCATAAGTAATTTTTTTATTTTTATAGGATTTGAAATGTTATTGCCTATTTTACCAGCCTATTTATTAAGCATAAACGCCAATCCGATGCAAGTAGGCTTGGTGACGACGGTATTTACACTAGGTGCCATCACGATAAGACCTTTTGTAGGGTACTATTTAATGGATCATATGCGGAAAAAACTAGCGATTGTGGCAAGTATAGCCTTACTCATAATTACAATGCTGTATCCATTGCTTAACACGATTTGGATTTTCCTATTACTCCGACTTTTCCATGGAACAGCGTGGGGTGTATCCACGACAGCCAATAGTACAATGGCTGTAGATAGTATCCCTAAAGCTCGATTAGGAGAGGGAATGGGCTATTTCTCGGTATCCACAACCGTGGGAGCGATTGTTGCACCAAGTCTCGGTATCCTTATTTACAGTACCTTTTCTTTTCACACGCTGATTTGGTCGTCAGCCTTCCTAAGCCTATTTGCGATCATAATGCTTTCCTTTGTGCATGCAACAACACCTATTCAAAATGACAAGCAGCCATTTCGGTTTATGGAAGCGATATTTGAAAAAGAAGTAAGGTTTCAAGCAGTATTGACTGTTGTGACGACGCTTGGTTTTGGCGCTATTATTACATTCTTAGTTCTTTTTGGTGAACAAAAGGGATTAAAGCATATTTTTCTATTCTTTCTTATCAACGCAATTGTTTCCACTTTAATACGTCCTTTTACAGGGAAATGGTTTGATAAGCATGGACCATGGTCGATCATTATTGTGTCAGCGATTTTCGGTTTTCTATCTTTAATCGTGTTATCCTATACTACAAATAATTTCACATTGATTATCGCCGCGATTTTATTTGGTGGAGGCTATGGCACCGTTATGCCGTGCCTACAAACCTGGGCTGTTCAAAAAGTAAGTGAAGCCAAAAGTGGTGCAGCCAATGCCACTTTTCTTTCCAGTTTTGATGTTGGAGTAGGTATGAGCGCATTTATCTTAGGAATTTTAGCTGAATGGATAAGTATAGAAATGATTTTCCGACTTGTTAGCCTTAGCTTTCTTCTTGTCGCTCTGTTAGTCTATCGGGATTACATTCTTAATAAGAAAACAAACCATTAATATAGGAAGAAGGACCAGTCTCAAGTGTCTGGTCCTTTTTTCTTTGACTTATAACGCAAGGGTAAACTATTTTTCCCAAAGCTCAATCAGTCGACCTTCTGGATCTTTAATCCAAATAAACTTTCCAAATTCGTTACACTCTAGAGGTTTTGCGAGTGGGACATCAAGATGTTCAAGATGCTTTATCATCTCGTTTACATCATGAACTTGGAAATTTAACATCACTTGCTGTTCTGCTGGAAAATAATTGTCCTGTTCAGTGAAAAAAGAAAAGATCGTTTCATTGCCTTCTTGGGGTTTAATGATTGTCCCATTCCAATCGTTTATTTCTAGCATCAAGGTTTCGCTATACCACTTTTTTACAGAATCTAGATTCTTTGTTCGCCAAAATATACCTCCAAAGCCTTTTATCATCGTCTCGATCTCCTGTCTGTTTAACGTTTCCTCATCTTTTCCATTACTATAGCATGACAAGATGGCCATAAGAAAGAGACCATGCCATTTTGGATGGTCTCTACCTATTATTCGGTAATCGTTTCTGCAAATGTTTTACGGCCAGGGCTTACTTTATTAATATGAATATCGATTTTACTGATGGAATCTTTGCTTAAAGGAATTTTGCCATCCTTCTCTAATCTCTTCCAAGCCTTTACATTACTACGATAGAGATATTCGGATAGACGAAAGACATCCGCATCCATTTTTAGTCCTTCCTCAAAGGTAGTTAGGATTTCTTCCTTGACGGCTTTTTCTACTTTTTTTCTTACCTGATTGGGTGTTAGCCTCCCTTTAAAACCATTTAAAATCGTATCGAATTTTAAATTTACCTCAAACTTTACATCATTACCTTTCACAATTGGCTTGACTTTAACATCTAGCTTTTTAATATCGACGGTTAAGTAATCACTTTTTTCATTATTTTCTAATTCGACGGTGATTTCTCCTTGCTTTGTTTCATCATTCATCCACTCTATTCCACGTGCAGATTTGCCTTTAATATAGCCTTTAAAACTATCCTTTGAAAGAATACCAACGCCAGCAAAAAAGGTTTCTGTTTTGGGGCCATCCATTGTCTCCCAGTTTTCGTTGACGGTTACATAAGGAATTTTCATTTCGTGGTTGGGCTCATTTAAGCCAATGACGAGCTGTCTTAAATTAACAGGCTCTACAAATGACTCCTGCTTCGCTGTATTTTTAGGATTACTTAATTTGGTGGCAGTTGGTGATTTCTCTAACAATGGAGAAACTAATAAAACATCCTCGATAGGATCTTGGGTACAGTAAACCCAAATATGATATCTTGTCTCTCGAAAGCGTAGAAAAGTATCAATAACCGCAATCGCATGTTCAGCTTTCATGGCACTCTCTGAGAAGAGAAGAAAGGTCATATGTCCCCAAAATACTTCTTGGTCCATTGAACGATACAATTTGTAAATGGCTTCTTCTATTGTCTTACCCTTCGCTTGACCAATTTCGGTAGGCGCTGCTTAGGGATTAGCTGATTCTGTTTTCGCTACGTTAGCAAAGTTGATAATTTGTAAGTATGCTGTATATTCATTATCCTTGTAGTCAACCCCCACACCTTGTACGTAATACATGCGTTGCGGCTCTGTTACATCCCAACAGCCTGATAGCAGTAGTGTAGTCGTCAGCATTAAAATAACAATCGCAATTTGTTTTTGGCTCATATATCTCCCTACTTTTTGAAGTTCGTGTATATTAGTTTGTACAAGAACGCAAGGTATTATAAGTAGAGACCATTTGTATGTAGGAAAGTGCTGCTCTCGTCAAAATGACGTAGAGACAGCACTAATGATTTTAGTGGAAATATTTTTGGACGCGTTCAACGACCTCGTTTGCCGATAGTCCATTCGCATCAATCACAGGACCTTCCATAACTGGATCACTAATTCCCATGACATCGCGATCCTGACCTGTAATAATACAAGCATCACATTTTTTCGCATCCTCTTCATTGCGAAGCTGGATGACTTCAAAGCCTTGTGCTTTTAAAGCATCTTCGATATTCGTTAATGATTGTTCCACACCAATAATTCTAGACATTTCTTGTCCACCTCCTACAAATAATGTGCCATTTCAGGTTGCTCATTATTCATACTATTTTTTAGTGGGGAGAGATAATTTCTAGAGATCCGTGCGTAATAGGGGTTGTGTACTACATCTAAAAGAACCGCCAAAGCTTCGAGAAATCGTAAAATCAACATATTCTACGGTGATACCTCTCTTCGCTAGTTGCTCGCCAATCCATGTAAATTCTTTGTCTGTAATATAGACTTCTTCATTAATAGGTAAGCCGTTAGTAGCAAGTTTTGCGGCATCTTCTAGGGAAACGTGAATTTTATCCCAATCTTTTAGCTGTTTGGGAATACCATCAATGAGTGCTTCCTCGCAGACAATCATTAGACCCTCTCTAACGAGGCTAAGCGCACAGTCGAGATGAAGAATGGTTGGATGAAGCGGCACTTCGACCACCGTATAATCAAAGTTACTTGCTAAATTACGCAGCCACTGCACACCATTTTTATTGGAGGCTAGTCCTGAATTCCCGACAAAAATCGTTTTATTTAACACTAACACATCGCCGCCCTCTAAAAACGGGCCAGCTTCAGAATCTAAACCATCTGCCATATCAGGCTTTGGAATGGAGACATAGAAGCATTGATTTTCATTTGCTTCCTGTGCTAAAAGATTACGTACGGGCAAAACTTCGTTGCGTCTATGTGGGAATCGAAGGGAGCCCTCGATTAAAAAATGGCCGATAGTGAAAAAGGGATCGCGAACGAAGAAATTGCTATAGCCATCTTCTTTTCCTACTTCTTTTTCATAGTCTGTTAAACGTCTTGGTACTTGTACTTCTACCCCGTATTTTTCTAATACTTTTTTTAAATTTGCTCGTTCCAATTCCCATTGCTGCTGTCTTTCTGGAAAGACATCTTTAAAATTTTTACCGAGTGTATCTACGCTTGCATAAAGTGCTAGTGTTTCTTCTGTTAAAAATTCATCATCTGTTGGAGCCTCCTTAGCTGGAAAAGCAAATTCCGATTGCGCCATGACAACTCGTTTTAAAGGAGCAAACTCACTTTTTACAAAAATATTCGTCATCTTACTGCCTCCTGTTGTATGATTTAGAAAAAGTAGTGAAAATTTTTCCTGTGATGTTTCTTATCGTAAGATATATAGTTACTATATAGTCAAGGATGGGCTGTAAGGTGGTGAAATGATGGGCATTGCAGAAGTGTTGACCATTGTCTTTGTCGTATTAAAGCTAACAAATGTCATTACATGGTCGTGGTGGCTGGTATTATTACCAGCGATCCTTTCATTTAGTCTGTATGCCATTATTGGTCTGGTGAAGCTTGGGATGGTATTGATTGCTGTGGTAGCAGTGAAAAGGCGGGAAAAGAAAGCAGAATTATGAAATCATAGTAGCCAAATTCTAGTAATCAGAACAATCAGGTCCTTCTTTTGTTTCGCATAGTCATGTAGGATCGTATTGGAGATTAGAGCATGAAAAAGGTGAGKTTAGTCCAATTAGGTCCACCCTCACCATTTTATTATTTGCTTAATTCATAAGTTTTCACAGCTGGAGGAACAAAGCTTTCACATTTATCTAATAGTGCTGCTGCGTCCTCATCAACAATAAGTGCCTCACGATATTGTGCTTTTAAAAATTGTTCATTTTGCATATGGTCAAAGAATGATATTAATAAATCAAAATAGTTTTCCATATTGAAAATAGCACAAGGTTTTTGAAGCAGCCCGATTTGATTCCACGTAAATACTTCAAAAAATTCCTCTAATGTTCCAGGTCCACCAGGAAGGGCAATAAAGCCATCTGCTAATTCCATCATTTTACTTTTACGTTCATGCATTGTCTTTACAACAATCAGCTCTGTCAGCTGTTGATGCGCAATTTCACGTTCTTCTAATAATGTCGGAATCACCCCAATGACCTTGCCGCCTTCTTCTAGCACTGTATTCGCTACTGTTGCCATGATGCCTACAGAAGCACCACCATAAATAAGAGTAATTTGTCTTTTGGCTAATTCTTTTCCTAGTAAAATCGCTCCTTGACGATAAGCATCGGAAGCGCCTAGACTGGATCCGCAAAATACGGCAATACTTTTCATAGCTGATTTCCTCCATATCTGATCGAATTCCTTTATAGTATAATTTATTTTGAAGAGGAAGGAAATGGAGGAAACTGAATTGGAACTAAATGAATTTCAACGCTGGGTAAAGGATTACTATGAAGCACGTGGCTGGTCAGAGCTTAATATTTTTACACGTATTGGCTTCTTGGCAGAAGAAACAGGTGAGGTAGCCAGGGCGATTCGAGCAATCGAGATTGGTAGAGATCGACCAGATGAAAAAACACCATCCTTTGAAGAAAATAAGCAGGAGCTAATTGAAGAGCTAGGGGATGTCTTAGGAAATCTTATAGTGATTGCCAATCAGTACGATATTCCATTAGAAGAAATATTTGCAGCTCATCAAGACAAGCTGTTAAAGCGTTACCAGGAATAGGAGGATCGAGATGGAATATCAAGTAGAGGTTTTACGGGGACAGCATGAGGATTTTACAAATTTTTTAAGCGAAAAAATTCGTGCCTATAATAATGAGCAATCTCCTTATCATCGCGAAAGTAGAAAGAAGGGTGCGGTTCTTCCTTTACAGTTAATCGTCACAGATCAACAGCAGCAATGGATAGGTGGTATAACAGCTGAAGTCTACTGGGGATGGATCGAAATRCATAAATTTTGGTTCAGGGAAGAATATCGTGGAAAGGGAATTGGCACAAAGCTCTTAGCACAGGCAGAGTTAGTAGCCAAGGACATGGGGGCAACAAAAGCCCTACTGACAACCTACGAGTTTCAAGCGCGTACCTTTTATGAGGCACATGGCTATCAAGTAGTGGGAGAAATTAAAGATTATCCACCAGGCAGTAGCTACTATACGATGGTGAAAGTGCTTCATTAAGAATAGGCTGTCTAAGGAGATAGACAGCCTGTTTTAATTGACATCGCCCAAATAGATTGTTGTTTGTTGTCCTCGTATAAATTTCTGTAATGGTTGGGTAAGCGCTTTGGGGTAAAGTCTATATGTATGAAGCTTTTCAATCGGTATCCATTGTGTCCCAATTTGAAGACTATCAGGATTCGTTGGTTGATAAGTTTGCGCATTTAGCTGACAGAGAAAATAATATTCTACCTGATGTACATCAGCGTCAAAGGCGGCATGCTCATGATTTTGTCCGATGTATTCACGGATAAATAACAGCTCTCCAATGTGAACGGAGGAGCCAATTTCCTCCAGGCATTCCCTTTGCAACGTCTTGTGAAAGGTCTCTCCATGCTCCTGTCCACCACCTGGACAAAGGTAAAAGTAGCCCTCTATATCTTGATTTATTGTTAGCAATAGTTTCCCATCCACGATGATGATGGCTTTGACAGAATTTCTAATCATGGACTTCTCCTTTAAATTGTTATTTTTCGTGATCATGACTAAAACGCTTCATGAATGTCTACCTTAGTAAAAAGGGGAGATGAAGCGTGTATTCAATGTCCAATTTTAAATTACTTGTCGAAAAACAGACCGAAATTGATACCATTTATCAGAAATGTAATGATTTAATTCAATCAACTGTTACACCAAAGCTAGATGCAGAGGTCGAGCAGTTTTTAATGCTAGTTGAACAGCATTTGACACAGCAAGGCTTTACAATTACGAATACATCAACAGGGTTAATCGCCAATTATCAAGAGGCTGTCATTAATGTAGATAAACATTCAAAGCATTTGGAAGAATGCTTTTTTATCAATTTAAATAGTTATGCTGAGGATCAAGTCTCTATTGTACTCGATATCTCACCAACGATGCTACCGAAAATTTCAAACCAGCTCGATGGCTACACAGATATTATAGAGCAAATGACGGATAAGCTAAAGCAAGCAAAAAGTCTAGAGAAAGCCTGTACGAATCCCAAATTTCTTTATAAAACGCAAAGCAACAAAGTTTTTCATACCCCTCAGGAAGTGTTGGATTATTATTTTCAAGGATAGGAGAAGCAGCTAGAAAAAACTAGTAGGTGTATAAAAAGTGGAAAATTGATGTTGAGGACTGACCTCAACAGTATAGACAAATAAAAAAATACACCTTCGATTGAATATGGGGTTAAAAACTAAATTTCAATTAGGAGGTGATTTTTCTAAGAGTAATAGGTTTTAAATGAATTAATTGATCCCTATTGCGAAATATATATAAAAAGGATGATGATTCAATTACAAATCACCATCCTTTTTAGCGTATTAAATAAGTAAAACATACTTAATCTGTAAATAAATCATTCCTTAATCCGTTTCAAAGGGCTTTTCTTTATACTTGGAAACATCATAACGCCCAATTACTTGATAATTAGACGTTTCATCGTCAGCCTTGAATTTATTGAAATCAGCTACATCCAGAGCATCTGTCATCATCTTCAATAAATATTGTGGTTCCGGAGCTTCTTCTACTGCTGCAAGAACTAGTGCATTTCGTAAATATCCTGCATACTGTGAGAGCAATTGAGCATTGAAGTCTAGCCTATTTGCTTCAGCAAAAAGCTTCATGAAAATCGATACCGTTCGTGTATTTCCTTCTCGGAAAGGATGAACACGCCAAAGTTTTGTCATAAATGAAGAAAAGTCCTCAACAAGGAGAGGATTAGAATACTTCCATTGCTTAGATTTAGACCAACTGAAAATAGTTTTTAAATCAGATACAATGTGATCTTTATCACTATAAGCAACAGATAATCCACTTAAAACATGTTCGCTTTTATAAATATTGACTGTGCGGAATTCTCCTGCCCATAAATATAGCTCATGAAAAAGGAAGTGATGAATCTTTTGGAGACTTTTATATTTTTGGAAGTCAATCTCATGCGTGATAGAAGAAATATCTATAATCCCAGCGATTAACAGTTGTGCTTCAACGTCAATCAATTGTTGTTCATCTCGAATATTTAATTTGTTGATTAAGACATTTGTATTAGGATAAATATATGGGTCCATAAACTACTGTGAAGCCCTTGTATATTTTTCAACAATCGCTTGTTTCAATTGGCTGGATGATACTTGACCATTTTCATATTGGTTTAAGAGGTTCTGTGTAAATGCGCTCGGTTTTCCACCGTCAATGGCAGCCAAACCAACTGCGAATTGCACTTGCTTTTTACGTTCTAAGGATGAATTTTCTTTCATAAATAACACCCCTCACTTTAATGGTATATCTATTATATCAGTTTTATGCATCAGGAGATAGTTAGATCACTGCACGATGCCTACTGACATAGTTCAATCTTTGTCATTAAGTATTTACACTTTGAGTGAGAAAATTCAATAGGTGCCAGTGGGGAAAATTTAGAGCTAGGCTATCCTATAATCAAAGTGGGTGAAATTTTACGAAGAGTAAAATTTCACCCACTTTTTCTATTCGGAGGAGAGGTTTTGTTCTAGTCTTTCATCTATCTAAAAGCGATAGCGATTGGAAGCCCGCTTTCTTCCATTATCGAATAAACTTTCTCCCGCAAAGCCACATTATCAAGGATAGACCTAAGAAATAAAGTGGCATTGTCAGTAAAGAACCGTTATGCAGTAAGCTCATACCAGATGTGATGGCACTGACGAGTAAGTAATAGCCGAGACTAAAGATAGCGCCTGCTGTGCCAATCACATCCTGAAAATCTACTAACGCTAAACTTAAGCAATTAGGAAGTGCGATGCCCGAGCCTAGCAGTGTGATAAAAATAG
Source organism: Lysinibacillus sp. S1 (assembly GCF_044986265.1). Lineage (NCBI taxonomy): Bacteria > Bacillati > Bacillota > Bacilli > Caryophanales > Bacillaceae > Lysinibacillus > Lysinibacillus sp. S1. The sequence goes on along the minus strand of NZ_CP173154.1, from coordinate 796,257 downwards.
TAATCAGCATACCAATGGCCATCATGCTCGCGTGCAATGGCAGGGTACAAACGATGGTCAAAAGCAAAGTGCCACCAAGCATTACCAAACAGCCAACATGGATGATTTTTTGTGGCGAATGGCTGATGACGAGTCGCTTTGAAATCATAGCCCCAATTATGGAAGCAAGGGCAACGATAATGCCAAGAAATCCGTACAGGCCAGGTGACAGCTGGAAATGCTCGATGAATATAAAGGGTGCTTCGGCATAGTAGCTAAATAGAACACCATTAATGCCTCCTATTAGTAGCCCATAGACAAGCACGATGGGTGAAGCAAAAATGCGTTTGACGACAGGCCAAATCGCTGTTCTTTGTCTTGTTGCAGGATTGGTTGTTTCTGGAAGTCTGCAATAAGCATAGATAAACAACAGGATACTCATGATGACAAGGACACAAAACACGGCTCGAAAGCCTAGTGCTTGATCCACCCAACCACCAATTAACGGCCCTATAGCTGGGGTAAAGGCAATGACGGCTGAAATTTGAGCAAACATAGCATGGCGTTGGCTTCCCGTCACACTTTCACGCAATATGGTTTGCGTAATAATGGAGCCAGTTGCAGCGCCGAATGCTTGTAGCAATCGACTTGCTAATAGAAAAGGGATTGTCTCTGCGTAAAAGCAGAGTAGGCTACCTATTCCATAAAAAATTAAACCACCTAGCATGGCAGGTCTACGGCCAATAAAATCAGAAATCCATCCCCAGCAGAAAACGCCGAACGCAAAGCCAATAAAATAGATGCTTAATGATAATTGGACAGAGCTATTGGCTACATCAAGTGCAGCGGCAATATCCGGGAGTGATGGTGTGTATATTGTTTCACTAATTTGTGGAAAAGCCACAAGAACAATCATTAATAATAAAGATGGTACTGCCTGTTTTTTCAACATATTGCCCTCCTACAAGCAAAATTCTACTTTGTTAGTTACAAGTAGATTGCGTAGCTAGGGAAACGGCGGGACCATTATAAGAATACGTTCATAGGATGTCATGTTGAAATCACCTTTATATGCTTGAAGTAGGAGTGCATAGTCTAGCAACTATTATAGGCTATTTTACAATAATTATATAGTAATAATTGCTAAAGCTAAGAGATATTGCTTGTATATGGAAGGGGAATTTTGTAAAATGGAACATATGTTCTTTTAAATTTGAATGACAGAGGGTGTATCTAATTGAATTTTGAGCTAACTTTATTTACTTCTAGTGATATTCAGGGATTAATCGAGCTATCAGCTTCCGTTGGATGGGATTACGATGCCTACGAAATTGAAACGATTATGGCAGCAGGTAGAATAGTTGGACATAAAAATATGGAAGGAAAAATTGTTTCCAGTGCAGCCATTATTCCCTACGACACAAATGTAGCTTCCATTGGCATGGTGATTGTACATGAGCAATGCAGAGGTTTTGGCTTAGGTAGAATCGTTACACAAGCCTGTATCGATAGTGTTTCAGCGGAAACAGCGATTATGCTCGTAGCTACAAAAGAAGGACAACCTTTATATCAAAAAATGGGCTTCACGACTGCTGAGCATGTACATAAATATTTGGCAGACAAATATGTTGAGACGACCAGCAAAGCCGATTTTTTAGGCACCATCAAAGAATTTCAAGAACAGGATTTTGAACAGCTGGCCAAACTTGACGCAGCAGCCTTTGGGGATAGTAGAAGAATCTTTTTGCGTAAAAGAATACAGCAGTCACAGCGCTGTGTTGTTGTCAAAAATCAAGACAACCAAATGATTGGCTATGGCTTAACGATCGCGGGGCCAATTTATCTACTTTTAGGACCAATCGTCGCGCCAAGTAAAGAAATAGCACATCATATTATCAATGAATTGGCTAAGGGCTATCAGGGAAAATTACGTATCGACTGTCCATCTGTTCAAAAGGAGCTTGGTCCAATTTTACAACAAAGTGGTTTTACGATGGCTGCCACGCCACCTGTCATGATCCGTAATGCCAAAAAAATACCTCCAAGAAATCAAACATTATATGCTCTAGCAGCACAAGCTTTCGGGTAATCAAACGTGCAAGCCTACTCTGGGGTTTGCACGTTTGTATTGTCAAAAAAGGATTTTGAAGGAAGAGTAGAGAATGATATGGATGGTAGAGGAGGGGAACAGCATGTTTCCAGAATTAGAAACAGCAAGACTTAGGTTAAGAGAACTCACAGAGGAGGATGTTCCTGCGATTTTTCGTTGCTTTTCCAATGAGGCTTTAACACGCTATTATGGGCAGGAGCCTTTTGCTGACACACAGCAGGCTGAGCAGTTAATTAAGCAATTTGCTAAAAATTTTGAGGAAAAGCGTGGGATTCGTTGGGGAATTGAACGAAAAGATTCGAGTGAAGTGATTGGTACAGTTGGCTTCCATTTATGGTCGGCGGCACATCAACGAGCAGAAATTGGCTATGAAATTCATCCTGATTACTGGCGGCAGGGTTATACAAAAGAAGCTGTGCAGAAAGTAATTGCATATGGTTTTGGGGATATGAACTTAAACCGGATTGGAGCCGTTGTTTTTTTAGAGAATGAGGCATCTTCCAAGCTTTTAATTCAGCTTGGATTCCAACAGGAAGGCATATTGAGGGACTATATGTATCAAAAGGGACAAGCACATGATACATTTATCTATTCTTTGTTAAAAAAAGATGAATAACATAGCTTTAGCGCTTTTATAGAATAATCATTTACTTGGAAATGGATAATAAATAATAATTTAGATGGAGTTTTGAGGCTGCTTTTTTCGGTTATAGTTCTTATATGAACAACAATTCATAAGTTCGTGTAAAAAAGTAACAGATGAGGGGCTGGGTGTTATGGAGCAATATAGCACAGCTTATTTTCAAAAGCTAGATTTACTGTCAAGCTTATACGCGGGACAGGCTGVTTTAAAGGATTCCCTTCCAACAGAGAAGGTCAAGCGGATGGAGCGCTATCAACAAATTGAAGCGGCGATTACAAAACTAAATAACGAAATTAGAATAATTGAACGGACCATATTAAAGTCCTCCCATCCTACTAGAAATAGTTAATGGTAGCTCAACCCATGCATATCCCAGCATGGGTTTTTCGTTTGATAAGGTAAGCTTATGTATTTTTATAATAATTATAGATTTTTCTTATGGGTGATCTACTAGTACACTAAAATAAAAGGGGAGGGTGAAGAGAATGGGGATTGATTTCCATAATCAGCAACATCGTACGTCTTATACAACTAGACAGGCAGATAGCTCATGGAAGGCAGCGTTAGCGAAACATATTCCTTTTCATAGTATGGGAAAGGCAGTAGATATCGGCTGTGGCGGAGGGATTTATGCCAAGGCACTTGTCGATATGGGGGTGGCATCTGTAACAGGTGTAGACTTTTCACTAGCCATGCTAGACGGAGCGAAAGAAAATTGTCGAGCATATCCGCAAATCACATTTGTGCAAGGAAATGCTTTCAATACAGGGCTTGCAGGGGATACTTTTGATATCGTGCTTGAACGAGCCTTAATTCATCATATGCAAGATGTCAAAGCATGCTTTCAAGAGGCATTTCGGCTTTTACAGCAAGGCGGTTATTTTATCGTACAGGATCGCACCCCAGAGGATTGCTTACTTCCAGGGGATGCTCATCATATAAGGGGCTATTTCTTTGAAAGTTTTCCTTCGCTTATTCAAAAGGAAGTAGAGCGCAGACACACTAGTCAGTTGGTGACAGAAAGCTTACAAGAAGTAGGCTTTCAAGAAATTAGTGGACTCAAACTATGGGAGACGAGACAGGTCTATGCTAATAAGGAGCAATTATTGGCTGATTTACAAGGTAGAGTGGGGCGTAGTCTATTGCATGAATTGAATGACAACCAATTATCGACCCTTCTTGAGGATATAAGGAATGCGATCACCACTGAAGGTTCCATCATTGAAAAGGATCGATGGACAATTTGGATCGCCAAGAAAAAATAATAACCACCTTCTGGAGAGGATCAAACCTCTCCATTTTTATTCGATTGCAGCATCAAAATCTTACTCCGCTTTCTCAGAGCTATCCGTCAATTCACAGGATCTATCCGCCACTTTTAACTTTCTATCCATCACTTTAGGATTGCTATCCACTACTTTGCACATTTTATCCGCTTTCCCAGAGAAAACTCTTATGGCATCACTATAAGGGATTATTTAGCAAGTGCTAGCAAAAATTCATCGCGGTCTGCTTCTTCCTGCATTTTACTATCGACAAGCATTGCACCTGATTGAACACTTGTGATGTCGTTGTCTACCAGAAACTGTACATTGACCTTGGCTACTTCATTGTTCACCGTGCAATCACCCTCAAACTCTACAACATCCTGTCCCTTTTGTGTTTCAAAATAGACCCAATATGGATTTTCACAGGCAGAGGCAAAGGCACTCTCCAAAGTTTTTGCGCTATTTTCATAGGAATAGTTTTTTACGTATGTAATATATTCATTGTCTGTAATATCCTTTTGTGGACCATAGAAGTACCAAAATACCGCTAAGATACCGATTGGCACAATCCACAGTATATTTCTTTTACTTAATTTCCCCATGTGTTATATCCCCCTTTATGTGAATATTTTAACATCTTCTTTTGCATTTTTGCTAGCTTACGATAATATTTTCTATTGAAGGCTGCGATTCTGTTCACAGCGTGAGCTTTGAATTCAGGTGGCAGTTATGATAACGTTAGTTGATAGATTTGTTTCGATGTCGCCAAATGGCTTGGTGAAGGAGGTTTTTACATGCATAAAAGAAGACGTGGTGTGCTGCTAGTTCTTGTGCTGATGTTAATGGGTCTAGCCTTTTTTATCGGCATGAAAGTGAGGCCAGTCACACTACCGACTAGAAATCCTGAGACAACGCCCGTTCAAGAGGATGCGTCCGAACAGGAAGGTGGTTCAGACAATATAGAGGTCCTCATTCAGGATATTGCTCAATTCGCGCGAGAAGGAAAAGTACCTGATGTGCCATTTGCAGCAGGAGATACAGAACAACAAGCGGTTCGTGAGCAATGGGGAGAACCGCAGCAGGTCACGGAATCCGCCAATGGACAATATGAGGATTATGAGGATGTGACGATTGGTTATCGAGGTTCACTGGCCTTCGATATCCGTTCATCGAAAGAGAATATCAAAAGCATTCGTTTAGCAGATATTAAAAATAAGTTGGGTGAACCTGATGAAGTTCGTTACTATCAGGATCCTTCAACCGATCAAATTATTCTTGTCTACCAAGTAAATGCCAGCTATCAATTAAAGTGGATTTTACCGAAACCGATTGACAGTGATGCCAATCCTACTGTTCATCATATTTCGGTCTATACGGAACTGAAGCCACAAGCGCCAGATACGGTGGAACAAATGACATTGGACGAGAAAATCGGTCAAATGATGTTTGCAGGTGTTTCAGGTACGACGCTTCAGCAGGAGACAATAAGCCTTATTCAAAAGGCTAAAGTAGGTGGTTTAATTCTTTATGGCAATAATCTTGAAACACCCCAGCAAACGGTCACATTGATGAATGACTTAATGGCTGCCAATTCGAATAATCAGCTACCACTTTTCCTTGGCACTGACCAAGAGGGTGGCAAAGTAGTCAGATTACCAGGCGCTTTAAAAAATTTCCCAACAAACCGAAAAATTGGGGACATTAACCAATCCAAGTTTTCATTTGAAGTAGGCCAATTATTAGGGGAGCAATTAAAGGCATTTGGCTTCAATCTGGACTTTGCGCCTGTATTAGATGTCAATAGCAATCCGAATAATCCAATTATCGGGGATCGTTCGTTTTCCAATGATCCAGCTATCGTCAGCAAATTGGGTATTCAAACAATGAAGGGTCTGGAGTCGGAGCAGGTTATTCCTGTCGTGAAGCATTTCCCTGGGCATGGTGACACATCTGTGGATTCCCACTTAGAATTGCCAAAGGTGACAAAAAGCTTGAACGATTTGAATCAGCTAGAGCTTGTCCCATTTAAAGAGGCCATTAACAATGGTGCAGATGTCGTCATGGTCGCACATATTTTATTGCCAAAGATCGATCCCCAGTATCCTTCCTCCATGTCGAAGGAAATTATCACGGGTACGCTAAGAAAGCAACTGGGCTTTGACGGTGTTGTGATGACTGATGATATGACGATGAAGGCCATCACGAATCATTATGCGATCGGGCAAGCAGCTGTCGATTCAATCAAGGCTGGTAGTGATATTATTTTAATCGCTCATGAATATGCCAATATTACAGCAGCTATAGAAGCGGTGAAGGTAGCCGTCAGCAATGGGGAAATAACAGAGGAACGCATCAATGAAAGTGTCCAAAGAATCCTAAAACTAAAAGAAAAATATCAGCTTGTCAATCAGCCCGTGCCAGCAGTTGATATCAACAAGCTTAATACGGACATCGAAAAAGTTTTGAATACGTATATGAAATAAACGCAAAAAGGGACATACAGCTACCAGTGTATGTTCCTTTTTGTGAATGATGGATAGGGTGAGAACGTGGATAAGGAATTCAAATTAGCTAGTCAATTATTACTGTTACTAGATTCTGAACAAAGATGGTTTACTTTAGGGGAGGTTGAAAAAAGCTTACATATTTCAGATAAGACCATACGGAAGCTCGTAGAAGAGATCAATCGGCAATTACCAGCAACAATGACGATTGACGTATCTAGAGGAAAGGGAATTTTTCTACAACGAGATGGGCGAAGTACAACCGTTAGTGAAGTGCTTTCGAGCATGTTCAGGCAAACCATCTTCTATCGCTTCATGCACTTATTGTTTATCAATGGGCAACCTTATTCGATGGAGGAGCTAGCAGAGGCGATGTTTATGAGCACCTCCTCGTTGAAGAAGTTGATTACGCAACTAAATAATCATGATTTGAAGCCGTATAAGCTACGCATTACATACTCGACGCCCGCCGTAAAGGGAAATGAATTGAATATCCGCTACTTTTATTGGAAATTATATGGTGATGCCTATGAGTATACAGGATGGCCATTTACCAATAGTGACTTTGATTTTATCAATCAATGCATCACGCAAATAGAGCATGAGCAAAGCATTGTTTATTTTATTAACTCCAAGAGGAAATTATCCTTTTTAGTGGCGATTGTCTTGGAAAGAGTACGAAAGGGGAACTATGTCAAAATTACGGAGGATGATTACGCCTGGGAAAGAGGAATGTTCTATTTGCCAGTAAAAGACTTTGCACAGGCACTGGAAGAAAAATTTTCGATTGAATTACCAAAGCGTGAATTGTTTTTTATGCAATCTCTATTTAGTCTAAGCCAATATCATTATTATGAAGGATCAGACATGACGCCAATGAAGGAAATCGAATTATATAAAAATAAAGAAATTGATCAAATGGCGCAGCAGTTGTTCACCTTATTGGCAAAGGTTTACCCTAATCTACATATGAATGAGCGGTTTAGCTTGGAGGTATATGAGTTTTTAGACAAGCTTTTAATCGATAATGCCATCCCTGAATGGCTGATGATTTCAAAAAGTAATTTAACAAACTATGTTCAAATTGAATGTCAGCAAATTTACCAAGATATGCAGGTCTGTATGCAAACATGGAAAAAAGCGTACCCTTCTATCCTGTATAATGACTTTCATTTAACCAAGCTTACCTTGCTTGTTCGTTCAGGGCTACGTTATAAAAGTAAACGAGCCTTCTTGGTTATTGGAGAGGAATTTTCAATCCGCCATTATATCGCCAATTTAATCAAGAATGAAATTGGGGACCAGCTGATTATTAATACCTCTATTATGAAGGGATTAACGGATGAGATGGTACAGCAGCATCACATTGATTTTGTCATAAGTAATTTTCCCGTTGCCTTAACGACAGTGCCGGTTGTTATTATATCTACGATTCCTACCAAAAGGGACTTAGATAATATTCGTCAAGAATTACTTCGGTAATTTGGTCAATTATTTCCCGTACACAACGTAACAATCTGGTCTAGTTTGTCAGGATTATTAAACCTTATACTCATAGTAGTTTCTGAACAGATTTCTTGTAAAAGAAGTAGTTTTGGAAATGGCTGTGGGTATTTTTATTGGTAAATGAAAACAGTTACCTAATTGGATTGGAGATAAATGACAAGTTTTTGGAGGAATGAAAATGAGTAGACATTTAGGAGCAAAAAAGGGAGAAATAGCTGAGCGTGTCTTGCTGCCTGGAGACCCTTTACGTGCAAGATTTGTAGCAGAGCATTTTTTAGAGAATGTCTATTGCTATAACGAAGTAAGAGGAATGTATGGGTATACAGGAACGTTCAAAGGTGTACCGATTTCCGTGCAGGGGACGGGCATGGGGAATCCATCGATGAGTATTTACGGTACTGAATTGGTCAACGATTATGGCGTGAAAAAATTGATTCGTATTGGCACATGTGGCGCGATGCAACAGGACATTCAAATCCGCGATATCATTCTAGCCCAAGCAGTGTCTTCAGACAGCAATTTGACGGAGAAAATTTTCTACGGCAATAATTACGCACCAATTGCGGATTTTTCCTTATTAATGAAAGCGTTTCAACTAGCGCAAGGGAAAAAAGGCAATGTGTTTGTTGKCAATATTTATAATTCAGATGAATTTTATCGTGAAACATTAGACAGGCTTCATAAGTTTATGGAATTGGGTGTTTTAGGGTGAGAAATGGAAAGCACCGCCCTCTATACGTTAGCCGCAAAATATGGGGTAAAGGCATTGTCTATTTTGACGGTAGGTAGTCAACTATTAACAAATGAAAGCTTAACGCACGAGGAAAGTGAAAAATCCTTTTTTGATATGGTGGACATTGCTCTTCATACAATCATCGATGCGTAAGGGATTGCATGGGATGGGAAGAAAAAGCATTTGAAAACATTGTTCGTTACGGAGGGGACAACATGCATTATATTATTTCGATAGTAGGTCTACTACTCGTGCTATTTTTAGCATGGCTTGCAAGTAATAATAAGAAAAAGATTAAATACCGCCCAATCATTGTGATGATTGTTATCCAGCTTGTTTTAGGGTTTCTATTACTGAAAACAGGTATTGGGGAATTTTTAATTAAAGGATTTGCTGATAGCTTTGCAAAACTACTTGAATATGCCAATGAGGGCACAAATTTTGTATTTGGTGGGATGGCGAATGAGGGTGCACATACATTTTTCCTCTATGTTTTAATGCCAATCGTATTTATGTCAGCCATCATCGGCATATTGCAACATTATAAAATTCTACCGTTTATGATTAAATATATAGGTTTCGTATTAAGTAAAATCAATGGCATGGGAAAACTAGAATCCTATAATGCGGTTGCAGCGGCAATCGTAGGGCAAAATGAAGTATTCATTTCAGTGAAAAATCAAATCGGCTTTTTACCAAAGCATCGGCTTTATACCTTATGTGCTTCTGCGATGTCAACGGTATCGATGTCCATTGTGGGCTCTTATATGACGATGCTAGAGCCAAAGTATGTAGTGGCAGCTCTCATATTAAACTTGTTTGGTGGTTTTATCGTGGCCTCAATCATTAACCCGTATGAAGTACAAGCGGAGGAAGATATAATCGAAGTGCAAGAAGGTGAAAAGCAAACGTTTTTTGAAATGCTAGGCGAATACATTATGGACGGTTTTAAGGTAGCCATCATCGTCGGGGTTATGTTAGTAGGCTTTGTAGGGTTAATTGCCCTCATTAATGGTGTGTTTGATGGCATTTTCGGTATCACATTCCAAGGTTTCCTAGGCTATGTCTTTGCCCCAATTGCGTTTGTCATGGGTGTACCTTGGCATGAAGCTGTGAATGCAGGGAGTATCATGGCGACAAAGCTTGTGGCAAATGAATTCGTTGCCATGCTGGACTTCGTTAAAATCCAAGATAGCTTCAGTGAGCGTACAGCAGCGATTGTCTCTGTATTCCTCATATCCTTTGCTAACTTTGGCTCAATTGGTACCATTGTAGGTGCCGTAAAAGGGTTAAATGAAAAGCAAGGCAATGTAGTGGCACGCTTTGGATTAAAATTGCTATACGGTGCCTCACTTGTAAGTGTTCTATCAGCCATCATTATTGGGATTGTGTTTTAAAGAAAAGAAATGAGAGGTGCATATTTTAGGCGTATCAATCCCTAAAATATGCTTTTTTTTGATCTTTTGTCAGGTGAGAAACATTGTAACTTTCTTCCATGATTTTCGTTTGATCTATTAAGAGGTTGAATTGTACCAGCAGTAAAAATTTATAAGGGGAAGGATAAGAATGAAAACTTTCTATCATTGTTTAATCATGTGGATACCTTTTATAGTGCTGTTTGCCTTAGCTGGATTTGGCTTAGAAGTTTTAGAAGGAAGAAAAATCAGGACATCAGAATATATGACGGGATTTCATGATTTAGGCGTTGGTTATATGTTCTTAATGGGCTCTTTTGCTTTTATTCTCTATCCGATTTCGTTTTTACCGTTAACATTTATTGTGAGTCGTTTTATGAAAAATTGGCTGTTCAAAGTGGTTACCTTCACTTTATTTGGTGGGGCAATAGGGGCTTTTTCTTTCGTAATCATTTATGATTCGCGATTTATAGAAGAATATAATTTAAGTATTATCAATTCGATGCTTATTTTTGGTATTGCGAGTTTACTCTATGCTTTAGTAGAAAATGCGGTGAAGAAAAAAATAAAATTTGTTTAACGAATGAATGTGTCTTTTTTTATCTAGCGGCATATGGAAAATTATTCCTACTCATTTCAGTCTAATTACCGATAGCATATTAACGGATTATCCTTTATGGTTAATAGGTCGTAAAAGACACTATCAGGAATATCCTGCAAATATTGAAATGATAGGTGGAAAACAATGAATTATCGAGTTTTATTATATTACCATTACACGAAGATTGAAGACCCAGAGACGTTTTCAGCAACGCACTTAGAAATGTGTAAAGAAATCGGTTTAAAAGGTCGTATTTTAGTAGCCAATGAGGGCATTAACGGGACTGTTTCGGGGACGATTGAGCAAACAGAGCAATATATGGCAAACATGCAAGCAGACCCATTATTCGAAGGCATTGTCTTTAAAATTGATGCGGCAGAAGGACATGCATTCAAAAAAATGCACGTTCGCCCACGTCCTGAGTTAGTCAACTTAGGCTTAGAAGAAGACGTCAACCCACATGAATTAACAGGTCGCTACCTGTCACCAGAACAATTCCTTGCTGAAATGCAAGATGAAAATACAGTAGTATTAGATGTGCGTAACACGTATGAATACGATGTCGGCCATTTTCGTGGCGCGATTCGACCAGAGGTGAAAAATTTCCGTGATACACCAGAATGGGTCCGTGCAAACCGTGAGCTATTCGAAGGGAAAAATGTTTTAACATATTGCACGGGTGGTATTCGTTGTGAGAAGTTTTCGGGTTGGATGAAACGTGAAGGCTTTGGCAATGTCGGTCAATTACATGGTGGTGTAGCAACATATGGAAAAGATCCTGTGGCGAAAGGTCAATTATGGGATGGTCAAATGTACGTTTTCGATGAGCGTTTAACGGTGCCAATCAATCAAGTAGAGCATGTGATTGTCGGTCGTGATCACTATGACGGTGAACCTTGTGAACGCTACATTAACTGTGCAAATCCTGAATGTAACAAGCAAATCATCGCATCTGAAGAAAATGAAGCAAAGCATTTAGGTGGCTGTACAATCGAATGTACAAAGCATGCGCGCAATCGCTACATCGTGCGTCACAATTTAACAGAAGAGCAAGTAGCTCAAGCAATTGAGGCGTTAATTTAAACAAACAAAGCGTTATTAAATATCTTTCATAACCTACTTTATAGAGGTTCTTAAAACACTCAATGTAAGTGTTCAAACTATCCATTTCAACAGTGGACTAGTCTGCTCGCTTATATAGGGTGTTTTTTCTTTTGTAAGGAAAATGTAAATGACTCCATCATTGGTAGGAAGGGCGGAAGAAATCTGATGCTGTTTAAAGTAAATGTTCAGAGGGTATTCAACAAAATGTAACAGTGTAAGCACACAAAGTGTTTGTCACTAATTAATCAAAATAGGAGATGATAGCTGATGGGAAACCCACATCTAACCGATCCACGTAAAAAATTTCATACCGAAAAATTCCCAAATCAGGAACAGAACACGCCAGCGCTACAGCATGGAATGATCCCCAAACCTGACTGCGGAGAAGAATCATATAAAGGATACAATCGTTTAGAAGGGCGCAATGCCTTAATTACAGGAGGCGATTCTGGGATTGGCCGTGCTGCCGCTATTGCCTATGCACGTGAAGGAGCCAATGTAGCCATCCAATTCTTCCCTGGTGAAGAGGAAGATGCCAACGTCGTTAAAGAATTAATTGAAAAAGCAGGAAGAAAAGCATTACTGCTACCGTATGACTTGCGAGAAGACGGCACAGCGACAGAGATTGTTACAAAAACCGTAGAAGCCTTTGGCGGATTGGACATTCTTGTATTAAATGCTGCGCAACAGATCGCACAGCCATCCCTAAGTGACTTAACAATTAAACAAGTGCAAGACACTTTCAAAGTAAACATCATCAGCATGTTCGAGACCGTAAAAGCTGCTGAAGAACATTTGGAGCCAGGAAGTGCAATTATCACCACCACATCGGTTCAATCTTTCGATCCATCCTCATCTTTAATGGATTATGCCGCGACAAAAGGTGCAATAAGCAACTTTATGGTATCCCTATCCTCGTACTTTGCTTCTAAAGGTGTTCGTGTCAATGGTGTTGCACCTGGCCCGATTTGGACGCCGCTTCAGCTAGATAACGGGAAATTAGAAGGAGAGATTCCTGAGTTTGGCCAAAATACGCCCCTCGGCCGTGCAGGACAGCCAGTAGAGCTTGCACCCGTTTATGTTCTTTTGGCCTCGGATGAAGGAAGTTATATCACGGGTCAGATTTATGGAGTGACAGGTGGTAAGCCGATAGACTTGTAAACTTACTAAAACCACTCTCGACATTAGTGATGTTCCACTGATTATGGTAGAAAAACAGGTTAAGATGGATAATGAAAACGAATTAAATGATATGCCCCCTATAGTTAGTAGTTTGTCTCTAACTTGAGGGGGCATCTGCTTTTCAATCACCAATTGGAATCATCGTTTATAAGTAGGAGCGCTTAGCAGGCCATGAACCTTGTAGTTTACGAAGTTGAACAATTTGTCCTGTATGGTAAGCGTCGTGCAAAAGGATATTTAGATATTGTTGCCAAACTGGAAGAGCGGGACTAGGTTGATCTAATGCCTCTTCTTGCAAGGATGCTAATGAAGATTGTAGGGCATCATGTACGTGAAGGGTTCGATTCACTGTTTCTTGCCAAGCATCTTCATCATGAGCACCGCCTTGGACAAACGTTTCATCATTATTTTGTGGAGCAACAAATGTCTCCTCTTTATGTAAGCGAGAAAGTAAGCGCTCTTTAAAGATTAATAAATGGTTTACATTTTCCCAAATCGTATTAGCAGCATTTCCTTCTGGTTGCCAACTAGCTTGCGCAGCAGTGAGATTCTTTAATGCTTCTGATAACGGTGGGTACCATTCCTCTTCGTAAAAAACCTGATTGACTCCATTTTGCAAGAGCTCTTTTTTACTCATTTGAATAACCTCCTTTTTGTAACGCTCAAAACATTCCTTACTATTAATTTATCAAATTTTCCGAAAATAGTACATAGTAATAGAATTTTGTTGTTCTTTACTCGACATTGCCATATCATCTAACTAAAAATCAAATTGTAAAGTTTGCTTGACATACGAAGTGATGTAAAGTAAACTTTACTTAACATTAAATGTATAGTTTGCTTTACATTTATAAAGGAGGCATTATGAAAAACAGAATTCGAGAATTACGAAAATTGAACAAGATTACGCAGGAAGAATTGTCGAAACAAGTTGGCGTTTCACGGCAATCGATCATTGCTATTGAATCAGGCAAATTCAATCCATCCTTAGAGCTTGCCTACAACATTTCCAAAGCGTTCAATAGCACAATTGAAGAAGTGTTTATATTTGAAGAGGGGAGAATGAATAATGGAGATTAATATCTGGGGTATGATTGGATTGTATGGGGGAGTGATTGGTGGACTTCTTGGATGGTGGTTCGGGCGACAGAAAGCTAGAAAAAAAAGAGGTTTAGACGAGCTGTACTATCATATTTGGCAAAAGGCGAGATCCTATTCATGGTATGTGACATTAGGAGCGCTGTATGTTTTCTTTACGTTACTCAATTTTGGAATTGAATTAAGCACTGCTATGGTTTTAGGTATCCTTTTATTAACACACGTAGCGAGTTGGGGAATCATTGGGATTATTTTGACCATCAATATGTCCAGCGCAGCCCCGTTACAGCCCTCGCGTGTGTAGGTGGGCCTATTCGTCTTCATTACGTCCATTATTGTATTCACGATCATCTCGATCCTGACGACAAACTGGCTATTTTTATTATTTAGTATTCCACCTGATTTAATTGCACTTTTTACTGCACTTACTCCGAAGCGAAAAGATTCCGAGGTAACCTACTAAACTTCATACTAATATCGTACCGTTTTTTCCCCTATAGATATGGTGGTCTATGGGGGTGTTTTTTTATATATGACATTAAAAGCATCTAAATGGAAAAATGGTTTTGACTAACATTGTTAAAATAAGTAAAATGATAGTTGTTACAGAATTTGGGAGGTGTTTACTTTCATACAAACTATGTTCTATATAATATTGTTCCTTTCGGATTTTTAGTGTTGTTGGTCTATATTTTTATAGATGTATTTCTTGATTACTTTAGAAAAGAAATCAAGCCTAATCAAAGACGCGTTACTTTATATAGCTTTTTCTTCTATTTACTATGTTTACTTCAAATTAAAGTAGGGGGAATAACACTTTTACCTCTAAATCCAGCAGACAAAAGTAGGAGTTTTATTACAGCTAATGATTGGTTTGGAATTTTTGATAGTATCCACTTCAATATGTATTTGTGGAGCTATTCAGCTATAGTTTATAATTTTTTATTATTACTTCCTTTAGGGATATTTTTATGCGTTCTTTTCCATTTTAAAAATAGAAATAAAGCCATTTTTCTAGTGATATTGTGTTGTTTAGGTATAGAGCTTTTACGTCTACTATTAGGGTCGTTTAGTTTAGTTCCTAGGAACATTGGATCTGTAGATGGTATCTACTTGTTATGTAATATACTTGGTGGAATAATTGGTATATTAATAGTGAAAATATTTACGCATATACAAATGAAGCGAAAAGATAAAGTTTATAATGGTAGTTTTAATTGAATAATAGTTTTCGGCAATTGGGCGCGTTTATTTATCAACGTGTCTTTTTCTTTTAAATGGCAATATTGTTGAATAATACAGTTATTTGAAACCTTTCCTACAATTTACCGTTAAGTATTGTTAAACGGCAATACAAATAGAAAGAGGGATTCGTTATGATTGGTTGGCTTAATATTGGCAGTCTCTTACTAGGAATAATCGCTTGGATACTTCCGGTTATTTATCTAATGGGAAATAAAAAACATGAACATTCTAATTGGGGCATCCTTGCCGTTCTCAGCATCAGTGCCTGCGCTATTTCAATTAGTTTTCAGATGTTTTATAATTATCATTTAGTAAAAATTGAGGATTGGACGGCACTCATGGACACGACACGTGCAGTCGTGATAGCCACAGCAGTTCTTCTCATTTTTACATTGCTATTAAATGGCCTTACTTTTATTGTATATCAAAAGAACAAAAAGTAAGATATTCGTTGCCTGTTCGTATGATTGAAATATATTTTTGGTTTTCAGAGAGTGTAATGAAGAGAATGGTAATTTTTGGGCCTTTTTACAATCGGGCGCTTTATTTAGCGAAAATCTACTCTTTCTCGTGAGATGGCTAGAACAAAGGCTATGAAAAAAATAGTATCAATTATTTTTACGAACAGAAAGCTACCGGTTGATGAGAGGTGCATGTAAAACGAGTGAGAATTCATCTTGGAGCTCTGTACCGAAAAGATCATACACCCGTAATCATGTGCGAGAGTATCGTCAAATGACCGTACTTCTTAAGGTAAGTAATGTGAATTGCTTATAAATTAAAGGTGGTAACACGAGTTGAATCGTCCTTTTGGTTAATCCAAAAGGGCGTTTTTTTGTATATTTTGAAAACCCCTTGCTATGCGAGGGGTTCCAAAGAGCTTCTAGCTATGGACAAGAAAAAAACCCCAGCCGTACAATGAAATCAGGTCTGGTCAACCGACTTCGTACGAAAGGGGCTCCAAATGGATAATAAAAGTTTAGCACACACGACATGGAATTGTAAGTATCACATCGTCTTTGCGCCAAAATATAGAAGGCAGATTATTTATGGACAAATCAAAGCAGATATAGGTAGAATTCTTCGCCAGTTATGTGAAAGAAAAGGAGTAGAAATCATTGAAGCCACAGCCTGTCCTGATCACATTCATATGTTGGTGAGTATTCCACCAAAAATGAACTGCTCCCCAAATGTTAGACACATCTAACATTTGGAGGAGCAGTTTTTATATGGCTAAATTTACATCGGAAGAAAAACTACAAGCAGCCTTACGTTACATAAAAGGCAATGAAAGTTCACATGAAATTGCTAAATCTATCGGAACAGATCACAAAGCAATTCTTAATTGGGCGAAACAATATGAGTATAATGGCGTAGAAGCGTTTATAAAGCGATATACAAATTATTCGGCACAGTTTAAACTAGACGTACTAAACTTTATGATTGAAAATGGTACGTCCTTACTTGAAACAGCAGCTATCTTTAAGATAGCTACGCCTTCTACACTTCGTAGTTGGAAAAAGCAATTTAAAACAAAAGGATTCGATGCCCTTCAATCAAGGAAAAAGGGGCATCCATCCATGAAAAAAGAAACGAACAAACAACCAAAACAAGCACCAGTAGAAGGGACACCTGAAGCACTTCAAGCAGAAATCAATCGTCTACGTATGGAAAATGAGTACTTAAAAAAGTTGAACGCCTTAGTTCAAGCCAAGGAAAAATCACCAAAGAAGACAAAGTAAAGGTCATCTATGAATTAAGGCATAAATACTCGGTGAAGGCGCTTGCGAAATTCGCAGGCATTCCACGTAGCACGTACTATGATTTAGTGAAGAAGATGGATCGTCCAGATCCAGATGCCGAGTTAAAGGCCGAAATTCGAGCAATTTATAACGAACACGAAGGTCGTTATGGTTATCGTCGTATTCGTGATGAGCTAGCAAATCGTGGGAAAAAAGTGAATCATAAAAAGGTTCAACGTATCATGAAAGAATTAGGTTTAAAGTGCTTAGTGCGTATGAAGAAATACAAATCTTATAAAGGGACAATCGGTAAGATTGCGCCTAATAGATTGGATCGTAACTTCATAGCAGAAGCACCGAATGAAAAATGGGTTACAGATATTACGGAGTTTAAGCTGTTTGGTGAAAAGCTCTATTTATCACCTATTTTAGACTTATTTAACGGCGAAATTATTACGTACACAATTGGTCATAGACCAACATATTCGCTTGTATCAGAAATGTTGGAGAAGGCACTAGAGAGGTTGCCAGAGG
The DNA here is from genome assembly GCF_044986265.1 of Lysinibacillus sp. S1. Lineage (NCBI taxonomy): Bacteria > Bacillati > Bacillota > Bacilli > Caryophanales > Bacillaceae > Lysinibacillus > Lysinibacillus sp. S1. The sequence goes on along the minus strand of NZ_CP173154.1, from coordinate 778,593 downwards.
AACATCAATTATTGATGCATTCAGATCAAGGTTGGCATTACCAAATGAAACAATATCGCCACGCCCTTGAATCAAGAGGCATTGTGCAAAGTATGTCACGTAAGGGAAACTGTTATGACAACTCTGTCATGGAGAATTTCTTCGGCATCATGAAGTCAGAATTCCTCTACTTAAAGGAATTTGATAGTGTCGAGCATTTTAAAAAGGAACTTGAAAAGTATATAACGTATTACAACACGAGACGTTTAAAGGCAAAATTAAAACTGAGTCCGGTAGAATACCGAACTCAGTTTACCCAAGCTGCCTAAACGAAATAACCGTGTCTAACTTATAGGGGTCACTTCAAAATAAGTGTTTCATCGTTTGTGGGTTATTTGAAAGGGAAGAGTAGTTTAATGATATTCGATCGGCATGCGAACCTGAAATACAAATATGGAAATAGGAAGTTTTGGTGTCGCGGATATTATGTAGATACAGTAGGACGAAACAGAAAAATCATACAGGAATATATAAAAAATCAATTGCAAGAGGATATACTTGAGGATCAAATGACCATGAAAGAATTCATTGATCCATTTACAGGAGAAGAAATACAAGCAAAAAAGCGAAAATAATAAAACCACTTTAGTGGTAGCGTGAAAACGGAGTGCGGTTGGCGGACCTTTCAGTGTGTCTTTAGACATGGGCCAGTACCCCAGCGTTTCACGCGTAGAGCAAACCACCAGTTAGACTGGTGGTTCTGATTTATTCCTTTTTTGAACAAGTATTTGAAAATCTAAACGTATGAGGAGTAAGCATTATGAAAGATAATCATCAAGATTCACAACTAAAGCGGGAATTAAGTACGCGTCACATGCAATTAATTGCACTTGGCGGATCCATTGGGTCGGTTTATTTTATGACTCTAGTTCAACCACTCAAATGGCAGAGCAGGCAAAGTGAGGAATAGGCTCTAAAGTAGCGGTTAAAACATGAAAAGTAGCGGATACAACGTGAAAAGTGATGGATAGAGCAGCCAAAGTGAGGGATAGGTTCTAAAGTAGTGGTTAAAACATGAAAAGTAGCGGATACAACGTGAAAAGTGATGGATAGAGCAGGCAAAGTGAGGGATAGGTTCTAAAAAGGCGGTTAAAACATGAAAAGTAGCGGATACAACGTGAAAAGTGATGGATAGAGCAGCCAAAGTGAGGGATAGGTTCTAAAAAGGCGGTTAAAACATGAAAAGTAGCGGATACAACGTGAAAAGTGATGGATAGAGTAGGCAAAGTGAGGGATAGGGCCATCTATTTTGCTCCTTTCCATTTAAGGGTCATATTGTTGAGTAAAGCAATACATCTTACATTTGCGTGTCTATCTTAACATTGGGTCCAATTGTTGAATAACATTCTTTTAAGTAAAGTTTTCAAACAAAGCTTCTGGCACTTTAAGTTTCAGCATTTTAATACATGATATACTAAAACGCACTTGAATTAACACAAGGTATATTGTTATCTTTGTAGAATCTAATTATTATAATAAATTGCGCTGAAATTCAATTATATAAAGGGAGTGTAAAGGTGGACCTACTACTTTGGGTAACTATTGGTTTCATAATAATTGGATTTGTTGTGCTCGCTTCTATGAAAAAAGGTATGGAAAGTAAGGTCGCTTTTATAAAGTTGAATATGGAAGAAGAGGGAAATTCATCAAAAGCAAGATCTGTAGTTTGGTGGATATGGAGTACCACTGCTTGGGGGATAGTMAGKCTGTTTCTTGTTGTTTGGTGTGTCCATCATTACTTTGGGTAACTTTTTGGCTTCAAATGGGTAAAAACAGATACTGCACATTTCTAAATGAAATATTGTAGCAAAATATATTAAAAGCAAAKGGTGGGTATTTTGAAGATAATCGAGACGGAACGATTATACCTTATAGCGTTAAAAATGGACGATCATCATGAATTATCAAAAGTGCTTTCCGACCCCGAATCTATGCAATATTACCCTCATCCCTTTAATCAAGAAGAGGTTAAAAATTGGATCAGATGGAATGAGAAAAATTATAAGCAATATAATCACGGACTATGGGCAGTTGTTTTAAAAGAAGGAGATCTATTTATCGGTGATTGTGGAATAACCATGCAGAACATTGACGGTGTATGGTTACCTGAAATCGGTTTTCACATTATTAAAGCGTATTGGAATAAGGGGTATGCGACAGAAGCGGCATCTGCTTGTAAGGAATATGCATGGAATGTTCTGGGCTATTCTGAAATATTTTCATACACGACCTTAAAAAATATCCCATCCCAAAAAGTTGCGGAAAAAATCGGGATGGAAAATTATAAGATTTTTGAAAAGAATGGTGAACAACAAATCGTTCAAGTTGCCTACAAAAGTTTATGAATAGTTAGTAACTCATTTTTTATTCMAGAAAAGGGMGCGTTAATATAGGAACGTGTCTTTTTCTTTTAAAGAATTGAATTGCATTCATTTTTCAAAGGGGGATTGAATGAAGAAATATATAAAAGGGTTAGTGCCTTGCATTTATTTGATGTTGTCGTTCTTTGTACTATCTGGCTGCAATGCTCAAAAAAGTGGTAATACTTATTATTTATTATTGATGGGTGAAAGTGAAAGCTGGAATCTAACTGGGTATGAAATTGTTATAACACCAGAAGACTTTAAAGCAGGATTTGGGACCTTAAAAATGAAAAACGTCAATACGTATATGACAGATTTCTTCCACTTTGAAACGCATGTGGTTATCGAGAGTGATGATTCAGTAGTTCATACTGATTCAGTTACTGGTGAGACGAATATAGCAGAATATACAACTGGTGCTATTGCAGGGCCATACATCAATAAAAATGGTGACTTTATTACACTGAAAGATATACATGAGATTTATGTGGTCGTTGAATGGTGGGATACTAGTAAGAACGAAAGTATAAAAGAAAGAGTAGATTTATTTAACAAATCGAAAAAAGAACAGTCCTTCTTGAACGAACTATAGGTAAAGTTGAATAACGATCTTCTGGGACGCTTTTCTGAAATAATAGAAAAGCGTCTTTCTTCATGAAAAGGGCCATTATCAGTAAGCCCATCTAATACATAGGTACTGTTGCATCATCTAGAAGTGCATTGCATACTACTGCAATCTTGATAAAAAGGCTATTCTAAAATATTTCCAGGAGATTGAACAATTTTTTAGAAAACGAGCGTCTAAGTAGTAGGATTGAAACGAGGTGAGTTGTTGTTGGAACAAATCGTAGAACAATATGGTGAATATTTGTATCATCTTAGCTATTTATATATGAAGGATTTTCAGCTTGCAGAGGAGATTACACAGGACGTACTCATGAAGTACTTATTACATAAAGACGATTTTAGAAAAGATGCTTCATTGAAAACGTATTTAACCCGTATCGCTATTAATTGCTGTCACGATGAACTACGTAAACAAAAGAGAAAATCATTTATTTCAAAGCTTTTACCACTAGGTAGAACTGAACCCTCCGTAGAGCAAACATATATAGCAACTGAAGATTTTGCAACTTTAAAGCAAATTGTCTTTGCATTACCACTTCATTATAGGGAAGTCATTGTACTGTTTTATTATGAAGAATTTGATGTTTCTGAAATTGCTAGTTTATTAAACGTCTCACAAAACACCGTTCGTACAAGAATTCGTCGAGCGAGAGAATTGTTGAAAACAAATCCGGAACTGGAGGCAATATTTTATGAAGGAATTTAAAGACAAGCTAAAAGAAGAATTGCGACAAGATGCCCCATTTACAAACGACATCAAGCAACGTATATTGCAAAAGAAACCCATAAAAAGAAAGTTCAACTGGCAGGTTGTCACCGTATCTATTGCAGCTTGTTTCATTATTGGGTTAATGCTATTCGTTGAGTTTTCTCAAAAGAATAACCTACAAACCGCAAGTCAGCAAAATGAGCTACTACCGATTGTCGATGATGTTTCTTCGTTAGACATCATTCAACCGAAATATGCCCATCTACTTGGAAAACAATGGATGCTGCATTTTTTACCAATGATTATCGATAAGGAAGCCCCCATTACGTATGGAGATTATATTGCTTTTTATGGAACGGATGGGCTTGTCGTTTCAACTGTATTAGGATTAGGGAATGATCATGTAACAATGAAGCAAGGGCAAATTTTAGTAGAGGATACCCCATTAAAAGTACATGGATTAAATGAGCAAATAAAAAAAGAGGAAATTAATGACCCATTTAAGAATCCTTACTTTTTTCATAATTATGGAACAAGACCAGCGCCATTCAATGACAAATCGATTTCTACGAAAGAAAAAGAAATGGTTGTTTATGACAGTGACGAAGGCCATACGATTATGAAAATTAGTGAGGGGCAATTAGTCGGTAAGGTCGTAGGCTTCCAAAATTTTGAGCTAACATTTGAATTGGCTGAACAGGAGCAGCAAGTTTTTGATGCCTTTAAAGCGGATTATAATATTGAAAAGTTAAAAAATATGACACCCCAAGCGATTACTAAAATGTTTTTATTGAGTGATATTGAAAAAGATTATGAAACATATGAAGCATTGTTTACAACAAATAAGAACGAAGAAACAGAAAGTGTTCGAAGATATTATGAGAAAACGAAAATCGTACGTCAGGAGTTGTTTACAAAGGAAATAAATCGCCTTATTATTGCAAACCTCTTTGCTGGGCTAGAACATGCGGAGTTTGAGCAACAAACAGATACAACAGGAGTTGTAAAATTTATTTCACTTGAAGGACCAATTGAGCTAGGTATGGAGAAAAATGCCCAAGGGATTTGGCAGCCATCCTTTAGTAGGGGAATTTATTAGGTTTTTAGAAAGGACATCAATTCTAGTTTTCATCAGTATCTTTATCTAATAATCGGACGCGTTTATTTCGAAACGCGTCTTCTTTTATGGGTCATGTAGATTGAATAAAGAGCAGGATAGTTTAACGATATAGGTGGATTTTTATGGTAAAATATTTAGTGGAATGTATTTTTGGGGAGTGAGTTTTAAGAAAAGGAGTGTTCAAAGTTGAAAAAAGTGTTCTCAGGAATTTATCTTGGGTTAATTCTAATCATGACTTCGTCACCGGCATATGCAGCCGATTTTCAAATAAAAGTTGACGGTGTTACAATTGCATCTGATGTAAATCCAGAAGTTAAAAGTAATCGGACAATGGTTCCTTTACGTGTAATTAGTGAAAAATTAGGGGTAAATGTTGTATGGACGGATGCCCAAATCACCCTTACTAAAAACGATATACAGGTAACACTAAAACTTAATCGTAATCAAGTGGTGAAAAACGGTAAAACAGAAACGCTTGATGTAAAGCCATATATGAAGAATAATCGTACTTTTGTTCCGATGCGTTTTCTTGCCGAAACATTTGGCAGCAATATCGCTTACAAAAACGGTACAGTAACGGTTGAGACACAGCCTCTCTTTATTGATGGTATAAAAGTAAAAGCATTGCAATACGAATATCATATGACATTAGGCGGAGTCGTACAGCAAATCAATGGGAATGGTTATAACGAAGCTATTTATAATACTTTTATAAAAAATAATGGAAGTAAAATCGAAGCACCTACTTATAATCCTTGGGATTCTCATCCCATTCCAGTAGGAGACTATGATAAAACTGCGCAATTTGATTTTTTAGACCAAGACTCGAACAGTATCAAACGGTTTGATATTTATTTTTCCACGGGGGACTTGGGCGGGGTTTTGGTGCATGATACTACTGCAAATCATTGGTATGTCTACAGTGATACCGCAAGACTGGGAATACTTCAATTAATTGATACAGCCTGGTTGAACGGCTTTGTGACGGTTATGAGTAATACAGTTCCTTAAGGTGGATGATAGTGTTTTACTATTGTTTTAACGGACTTACTTTAATAAGGAGTAGAGCCTTTTTCTACTTAAACAACATTGCAACTTTGTTTGTACCATTACGCAGGTTTATATTTTCATGTTGTCAGAAGAAATGAGGTAATTTATTTGGATGAATGGAAGAAAGTTGTACTTAGTTTACTCGAAATCATTGTAATTCTATCGATTGGTTTACTTTTTACAACTTATATTTTAAGACCTATATACGAGAATTTTGGAATTCAATTTACAGGTGACGTATGGGTAAACTGGTTTGGATTATCGTATATTTTATTCGTCTTATACTCTTTGATTGTCGGTATTTTTATTTTTCAGGAAAGTAATATCTTTAAACAGCGACGTACATCCGTACTCTTTTGGCTCATTTTTATTGGTTCAAATTATGTAGTTTTTATTCCTTTTATAAAAGGTGAAAATCCATTCTAAGACTTCTATATAGTTCATTATTTCAACAATCCCAAAATCTATTACCGACACAAAGTAGGATAAAAATCAAAAACTGCATCCATTTAGATGCAGTTTTATTTTTTTCTAATCAGGGTTTCACCAAGTGGGATTCCAACCACAACAACCAAAACAGTTAAAATTAACAGTGCTCTAAAAATAAAATATGCAGCTTCATCAAACATCGTATCCCTCCTTCTTTTTTACAATACCTACCTCATATTCCGAAAGAATTATTGTTGTGTTTTTATAGTTTACGTCATTACAAGGTACGTATGCAGTTTTTAAAAAATTTGTGGTCTTCAGACATTTCTTTAGTAAGGAATACGTCATGCTTCCTCTAAAGGGTCACTTTAATCCTTTAGAAAATGGAAGAATACAACCTTGTAATGATGCTATACAAGATCTTCAATCGTTATTTGCTAAAGAATGAGCTAAAGGTTAATAATCCTTTACCCGAGATAATAAATAGTAAACGATACATAAGTAAATTTAATGGGGGTTATGATGAGGGTAGTGAAGAAAATAGCCAAGATGGCAGGAATCCTTCTAGTTATACTGACTTTGTTTATGGGGATTGGATACGCTATTCTTGTGATTAATCCGTTAGGAAATAAACCAGGCAAGCCAGTTGCGGATATTGAAGACAAGGTGGAGATTTGGGGAGAAGAAGTGGCAGGTAATCATTCGGGAAGTAAGCTTGACGATATGAATATTAAGGGCAATCCTAACAGACTTTTGGCGACATTCAAATTTTCCACTGGCATTGTGGGAGAAGACTATAAAGACAATGAAGCGGCCATTGATACCTTTACCTATGTCCATGAAATTGAAGGGGGCTATGAAAAATCAACCTATGAAGATGAGCCCTATCTGATTCCTTATACGGTAGCGAACAGTGACAGTGCCGTCATTATTATGCCAGGTGGTGGTTATGGCTTTAAGGAAATGGATGGAGGAACAGCGGAAGGAAAGGAAGTAGCTGCATCATTAAATAAAGCAGGTATTAATGCATTCCTTCTCCACTATCGTTCCAATCCCTATGAGTGGCCTATTCCACAGCTAGATGTTCAGCGTGCTGTCCGATTTCTACGTTATCATGCCAATGATTATGGTCTCCATCCAGATCTAATTGGTTTAATAGGTTTTAGTGCTGGAGGCTATCAAACGGGTAGCTTTATTAACCTTATTCAGGGAGAAAATCTGTTTCCTGCTAGTTATCAGCCTGATGCCATTGATGCTGTTGATGATCAAGTAGCATCTGCTGCTATGATTTACCCTGCATTGACGTATCGCTATAATGTGCCCATGCTCTTTGCTTCTTTTAATGATGAAGATGTCAGAAATCCAGAAAAACGTGAAGAGCTCTTGCAGCAGACAGATTTATCTACGCATTTCAGAACAGCTCATATACCTCAGTTTATAGCTTATGGGACAAAGGATTTAGCAATCGGGGTAAAAGGTCCACAGGAGTATATCCAATCTGCACGAAACGCAGACGCGGATGTGACTGTGATAGTAGCAGAGGACCAGAATCATGGCTTTAAGCAGGAATACTATATGCGAGCGTATCTTGAATGGGTAAAGAAAATTTTTGCTTCTTTATAATTCGCTTAAAAGGTCAAAGATTTTAGTAAGTGCTATTTTATATGGTTTAAAGTAAAATAGTAGTAAGGTATTTCACCATCAACTCAACTAATCTGATTAGTTGAGTTTTATGTTTTTATAGAAAAGCTACTAAAATATTGTAAAGAAGATGTGATGATTAATGGGGAAAATTGCTATATTAGCAGAGAAACCATCTCAAGCAAGAGCATATGCAGACGCCTTTAAAGTGAAGCAAAAAGAGAAAACCTTTATTGAACTGGAACCTTGTGCTACTTTTCCTCATGGTGCAGTTATTACCTGGGCGGTTGGTCATCTTGTTGAATTAAAGGAGCCGAAAGAATATCAGAAGGAATGGGAGAAGTGGTCGCTTGCTTCATTACCGATCATTCCGCAAAAATTTGAAGATAAAGTGGTCTCTAAAATGTATCCACAATTCAATGCAGTCAAAAAAATCTTTAGTGATCCCCAAGTAACAATGATTTATAACTGCTGTGATAGTGAACGTGAGGGTTCAAATATCTTCTACTCCCTTTTGAAAATGACAAAAGTAAATAAGCCAGTTAAACGATTATGGATCAATTCATTAGAAGTGGAGGAAATCCGAAAAGGTTTTAATCATATGCAAGGTAATGAGCGTGATTTGCTTATGTACCAAGAAGCCAAAACGCGTCAAATTAGCGATTGGCTAGTGGGTATGAACTGTAGTCGCCTCTATACGCTACTGTTGCAGAAAAAGGGCTTCAAGGGCAGTATCTCCATCGGACGAGTACAATCGCCAACCGTCTATTTAATTTATAAAAGACAGCAGGAAATTGAACAGTTCAAGCCTGAAAAATTTTATGAAATCGAAGGGGTATTTAAAGCTCAACATGGTGTATATAAAGGGAAGGCGAAGCTAAAGACAAAAGAGCGGGCTGAGGCAGTGCAGTTATTGCAACAGCATGGGATTGAACCGAATGATACAGGTCTCATTACAAGTGTCACGAACAAAACGAAGCGAATGGCACCGCCTAAACTACATGCGCTATCAACTTTACAAGCGGCTGCCAATAAACGTTGGAAATACAGTCCATCACATGTGTTGAAACTTACGCAATCACTTTATGAGAAAAAGCTCGTTTCTTACCCACGTACCGATTCACAGCTCATTACACATAATGAGTTTGCTTATTTAAATGAATCATTAGGAAACTATCAGCAGCTCGTGGGAAAAGCATTTCAGCCAATCAATAGAGGGAAGAACAAGCGCTATGTCGACAGTGCCAATGTTGGGGAGCACTATGCGATAATTCCAACGAAAAAAATACCGACCGCCAAAGCGTTGCAATCCATGAATGCTGATGAACGAAATATTTATTTTGAAATCCTCAATACGACACTCGCTATGTTTCATCAGGATTATGAATACGATGAAAAAACGATTATCACGAATGTCAAAAATGTAGAGTTTAAAACAGTAGGGAAAACAGAGCTTGTCAAAGGCTGGAAAGAATTATTTTCAAATGAGACAGAGGTGCAGGCGCGTGAGGAGTCTTTACCTGTTGTCTTCCAAGATGAGCTGGTACAAAGTAAGATTGCTATACTAGAAGGCACGACAACACCTCCGAAGCCCTATACAGAAGGTCAACTCATTACGATGATGAAAACCTGTGGTAAATCGGTTGAGGATGAAGAGGAAATCGAGGTGCTGAAATCGATTGAAGGGATTGGGACGGAAGCAACTCGAAGTGGCATTATCGAGACGATTAAGAAGCATGGATTTATTGAAGTACGAAAAAATATCGTGAGCATTACACCGAAAGGACAGCTTTTATGTCAGGCAATTGAAGGAACATTACTGTCAAGTCCTTCCATGACGGCCAAATGGGAAATTTACTTACATAAAATTGGCCATGGGGAAGGCTCTGCCAAGCATTTTATTGAGAGCATAGGCAAGTTTATTCATCAACTAATAGCAGAGGTGCCTAAACAGTTAGAGTCACTGACAATTGAAGCAGAGCAGTTTAAACCAGCTGTGGAAAAAGATATTGCCATGTGCCCAGCATGCAAGGAAGGGAAAATAGGCTTGCGTAAAAGCTTTTACGGATGTTCGAATTATAAAAATGGTTGTAAGCAAACGTTCCCACAAAGGCTATTAGGAAAAAAACTAACGGAAAAAAACATCCATGATTTATGTAAGAGTGGGAAAACTACTATGATGAAAGGCTTTAAATCAAAGAATGGCAAACAATTTAATGCAGCCCTACGTTTGGTAGAAGGAAAAATTGAATTTGAATTTAAAGAAAAGTAAATGCTGTTAGTTTCAAAGGACTTCCAACATGAAAGTAGGATAGTGTGTTTGTATAGGACATGCTATCCATTATTAAGTAAATCAGTCACATAAAAGGAGCGATGTAATGACGACTATAAAAGAAATTGGCAGCTTATGTCTGACGGATAGTGATGGATACATAATTAATCATGCAGATTGGAATAAAATCAACCCTATTTTTCTTGCTGTCATCAACGATGTGGTTCATACCTATCGCACCCTTCTCCAAGATGACTTACATAGCATTTATATAAGGGGATCGATTCCAAAGGGTATAGGTATTGAAGGAGTAGCTGACTTAGACACAATAGCGGTTACGAAGCATAAGCCTAAAAAACAGCAGGTAAAGCGGATAAAAGAAGTAGAGCAAGCTTTAACTCAAAACCATGATTGTGTAGATGGGATTGAGCTAAGTGTATTCGGCAAAGAAGATATTTTAAATACGACATCTTTTTCAATCATTAGTTTCATCCTCCAAACCCATAGTATATGTGTCTTTGGAGAGGATTTAATACCTCGATTACCAAGATATAAAGCGAACGAGGCTTTAGCGAATGACCACCTTATTCATTTGCAGGGGCAAATAAAAAATGCCTGTGATGATCTTCAAGATAATTCGGATAGAGAGGATATTAAAGATTGTTGTAAGTGGATTATGAAAATTATAGTAAGAGCAGGGCTTGCACTTGTCATAACGAAGGAAAACACCTATACAAGGGATTTATACCCCGCCTACAAACGGTTCTCAGAATATTTCCCTGACAAGGAAAGCGACATGAGAAGGGCACTTGAATATGCAATAACACCCATATTCGACACGMACGTTTTGTTATTGTTTTTAAATGAATTTGGAACGTGGATGGTCAGTGAAGCGGAGAAATGGTTACAATTCTATAACCCTACCAGAGAATTAAACATGAAAATCGTATAACTTTCGAGACAAATAGAGAAAGGTAATCACATTTGCGTTGTGATTACCTTTTGTTTTTGTTGTTAATTGAAATTTGGTGTTCTGCTTTATCTTTCAAAAGGGTTGTCAATATAAGGGCCTTTAATGGTAATACGCATTAACTGGGTCGCCATAAATTTGGGGGTATAGGGCATATCATTTTCTAACCACCAGACGATTACTTCAAGAAAGGCGGCTGCATAAAAACGGACGGCCATTTCGCGCGGCACGGTCAGCTTTTGGTCGTCAGGCWCCATCATTTGAATGCCGCTCGAGACAAAATTGATAATAATGTCTTTAAGGCCATCGGAGAAATAAGGGATATTTTTTTCTGTGAGATAGACCTTGTATAATTTACTATTCAGCGCTATTTGTTCAAATAAATGCATAAATGTCTCATGTGGCTGGTCATAATTTGGTAATAAATCAAAATCCTTCTTCTCTTCGAAGGGTGGATGGATACTACTTACAAGCTCATGCAAGGCTTCTTCTGAGCTTTGATAGAGAAGGTCTAATTTATCACGGTAATGTAAATAAAAAGTGGCACGGTTTAATGTAGCCCGTTGTGTAATATCTTGTACCGTAATCTTTTCATAGCCTTGTTCATCAATTAATGCCACTAGTGCATCTCTTAATAATTGGCGCGTTCTGATGACGCGAGGGTCCATTTTTTTCGACATTTTGAAGCTCCTTGTATTAAATTTTCAATTTAAACAACAGTCCGATTGCAAGTGTTGTGAAAGCATCATTATGGGCTTTGGTGTTGTTTGCCCTTTTTCAATTGCGCGTTATAATTATATTAACGACACCGTGTCGATAATACAACTAGTTGTTAACGTGTTCACGAATTGTTCATTTATATAGAAGAAAGGGAGTTTTATGATGGGTCGTTTAAATGGGAAAGTAGCAATTATTACAGGAGCAGCAATGGGAATGGGCGCTTCTGAGGCAAAACTATTTGCACAAGAAGGCGCAAAGGTCATTGCAACAGATGTACAAATCGAGCCCTTGAATAATTTAGTAAAAGAAATTAAAGAAAATGGTGGGGACATTATTGGTCTTCAACATAATGTTACTTCTGAGGATGAGTGGAAAGCAGTGATTGCCGAGGCTGTAAAGGCATATGGCAAAGTAGATATCCTCGTCAACAATGCGGGCGTTTCATCACCTAAAACAATTGCCAACATGGAAATGGCTGAATGGAATAAAATTATGGATATTAACCTGAATGGTTGTATCATTGGCATGAAATATATGATTCCTGAAATGCAAAAAGCTGGCGGTGGTTCAATTATCAATATTTCTTCGATCGGTGGAATCGTGGGAATGGCTGGTACAAGCCCCTATACAGCAGCAAAAGGAGCGCTTCGTGTGCTTTCTAAATCGGCTGCGATTGAATATGGTAAAGATAAAATTCGTGTGAATTCTGTTCATCCAGGCATTATTGTAACACCAATGACAGCGCCTACGATGGAAGAGGGCGGTGCATTGCCATACTATCAAGCTTACACGCAATTACCATACTTCGGTGAACCTGAAGATGTAGCTTATGGCGTAGTGTTCTTAGCGTCAGACGAATCCCGCTTTATGACAGGCGCAGAGCTCGTAATCGATGGCGGCTGGACAGCCATTTAATCCAATAGCAAAAAAAAACTAGGCATCACTCGACGTGAGCCTAGTTTTTTTATATCCACAGTCACTCCATAAAGGCCTCAGGAACGAGCGAAAAACCTCATAAATAAAAGAAAAAGCCTTGCTGAAGGAATCCCTGATACATACAAAAATAGCACAGACATAGTGGATATTTGTGCATATCATAAATGGAGTAAGCGTTTTCTTCATTTATATAGAAGAAAGTCAAAACCGAAAATTTCACGATTATGTGAACGTCACGAAAAAAAATTCACAAAAACCTTAACTATTTCATGTGAAATCCGTATAATAAATCAAACAGTACGAAAATTGTCCATATTTCTCGAAAAATTGCGTGAATTTTTTAAATTGTATTGACGTAGGAAACGATAATTTGTACACTGTGTACAGTCAATTGTTTTGTGGAGGAATACAATTAATTTGAAAAAGTTAGGATTTGATAGATATGATCGTGTGTAAATTTGGTGGAACATCTGTAGCAAGTGCAGAACAAATACAAAAAGTAGCAAACATTGTAAAATCTAATCCGGCGCGTAAGGTTGTTGCCGTTTCAGCACCAGGGAAACGTTCTGGTGACGATATAAAAGTAACTGACCTATTAATACAATTAGCAAATGCAGCGTTACTACAAGAGAATACAGAGGAAAAATTGCAAACTGTTGTGGATCGTTTTAGAGCGATTGCTGATGGTTTGGGGCTAGATAATGCCATTTGTGACGTAATCGCAGAAGATTTACGTGAACGTGTACAAGGTGACAAAACAAATGTGGAATTATTCATCGATAGTATTAAAGCAGCAGGTGAAGATAATAACGCCAAGCTTATTGCAGCTTACTTTAATGCCATTGGTATGCCCGCACGCTATGTCAGTCCTAAAGAAGGTTTAGTGGTCAATGATTTACCAGAAAGAACCTTTGCATTACCTGAAGCGTATGCTAATTTAGCCCCTTTAAAAGACACAAAAGAAATTATTGTGTTCCCAGGGTTCTTCGGTTACACTAAAGCGGGCGTATTGCGAACATTTGACCGCGGTGGCTCTGATATTACAGGCTCTATTTTAGCAGCAGCCGTTGAAGCGGAGCTGTATGAAAACTTTACGGATGTGGATTGTGTGTTCTCCGCGAATCCGAAAGTCGTCAACGATCCAGTGGAAATTAAAGAAATTACGTATCGCGAAATGCGCGAATTATCATATGCAGGCTTTTCAGTGTTCCATGATGAAGCGTTAATGCCTGTCTACAAGATTGGGGTGCCCGTTAACATAAAAAATACAAATAATCCATCAGCCCCAGGTACACGTATTGTACCAAGCCGTCCTGCAACAGGTCGTCCAGTTACAGGTATTTCGGCAGACAGTGGCTTTTCAACTTTATATGTCTCTAAATATTTGATGAATCGTGAGGTAGGCTTTGGACGTAAGCTACTCCAAATTTTAGAAGATGAAAATATTTCTTATGAACACACACCAWCTGGTTTAGACGATATTTCTGTCATCATGCGTTCGAATCAACTAACACCAGAAAATGAAGCACGCATTCTTAGTCGTGTGAAAGAAGAGCTACATGCAGAGTATGTAGAAATGCGTCACGGTTTTTCCATGATCGTGATTGTGGGCGAAGGGATGCGTCATAACACAGGATTAGCTGCCCGTGCTGCCACAGCGATTTCAAAAACTGGCGCAAATATTGAAATGATCAATCAAGGTTCTTCTGAAGTGAGCCTCGTGTTTGGTGTCCTTCAGGAATATGAAAACCGCATTTTACAAGCGTTATATGAAGAGTTTTTTGCCCATGCAAAAGCATAATGACACAATCGTCACTAATCCAAGTGTTTCTTGCTTGGATTAGTGTTTTCTTTTTGCTGAGAATACGGTAAAATCGAGGGCGTACATAGTTGGGAGGGTTATTCGTGAAGAATTTAACAATCGGTATGCTTTTTTCAATCATCGGGATACTTTTTGTCTGTTTAACGATTATGGATATTTTACCGTCATCGACAAAAACAATGAAAATTGTTTACATAGGCATTGGGTGGGTCTTTATTATCGTCGGCTCTGTCATCCGCTTTAAGAATCTCAAACAAAAGCAGCAATAACACTTTGAAAATGGAATTGTGACAATAGCCAAAGTTATGATACAATTTCAAAGAAAATAAATAATTTGAGTATTATGAAGTTGTTATTCTGTACAAATGTTCAGAAGGTTCAAATTTTAATAAAGAATCGACCGTACAAATTCTTCTTTGTAAGAATTTGTTTTTTTATGTTCCGTCATAACTTTATCGCGAGGAGGCGATTGATTGCCTATACTTACTAAGGATTGCATTCATATTTTTGACGATTATGTTGCCCTTCAAACAGCTTCAGCCATGAAGGTTGTATCCTCAGCCATGCATAACCCAGGCTTTGGTCATTATACGCATCTGATGAATCGAACGGTGCCTATTACCTATGATGAACGACAGCCACATCAGGAATTGCTGCAGTTTTTGCAGGCACAGCATTTCCCGCATGACAATACAGTGGCTATGATGACGGCTGTCCAAGCCAAGTTTGCGACTATTCGTGACTTTACATATGAGGGAATCCACCTTGTCATTATGATTACCGCAGGGCTTGGCAATGCGGTGGATATTACCCGTGCTTTTCAACGAGAGGAGCAGTACCATGCAGGCACCATTAATACTTGGGTGCTGATCAATGGCAAGCTGTCTGATGAGGCACTTTTTCAGGCAATGATTTCAACTACGGAAGCCAAGGTCAAGGCTTTAGTAGATGAAGGTGTTACAGATCCTACGACAGGCACGCTAGCTACAGGTACATCTACTGATAGCTTGCTTATTGCCTCGACAGAAGAAGGGGACTTCCATCAATATGCAGGTCCCATCACTATGCTTGGTAAGGTCATTGGCTATGGTGTTTATGAAACGATGTGTGAGGCGGTTAGGAAATACAAAAAAGATAAAGAGGAGAGGTCTAAATGATTGCTATCGTGATTGCCTGCATCATAGGGCTTATTTTTGATTTAGTAGTAGGGGACCCTCCGAAGCTTCCTCATCCTGTACGCTGGATTGGACACTTGATTCAATCGCAAACAGCTTTATGGAATAAGGGCAAATGGCGCAAGCTACGTGGGACAGTGATGGCACTTGCTGTTGTTGGCACGACCATGTTTGTGGTGACGCTAATTCTATTACTAAGCTATCAGGTGAGTATCATTTTTGGCATCCTTGTAGAGGGTCTGCTGATTGGTATCGGACTGGCACAGCGGAGCTTGAAGGAGGCGGCGATGGCTGTCTATGAGCCGCTTGTCAAAGGGGATTTTTCCGAAGCACGTGTTAAGCTGTCTTGGATTGTCGGACGTGATACCGATAAACTAGGTGAGGATGAAATTGTGCGTGGTGTGGTAGAAACGGTTTCTGAGAATACAAGTGATGGTGTGACAGCTCCACTCTTTTATGCCTTTCTATTTGGGGCAATTGGTTTATGGGGCTATAAGGCTGTCAATACCTTAGATTCGATGGTGGGCTATAAAAATGAAAAATATAAAGACTTTGGTATGTTTTCAGCCAAGCTTGATGATGTCCTGAATTTTATTCCAAGTCGCCTTACAGGCTTACTGATCGTGCTTGGTACGAAAAATGAAACAGATCGTTCGCTTGGCATGCGCTTAAAGCGTTGGGTACAGGACGCTAAGAAGCATCCTAGTCCAAATAGTGGCTATTTAGAGGCAGCGACTGCAGTGCAGCTTGGTGTACAGCTAGGAGGAAAAAATACGTATCAGGGCGTTGTTTCTCATCGAGCAATTATGGGGGAAAAATTAGTGCCATTAACGAAAGAGCATATTGCAACGTCCATTATTCATATGCGTATTGCCACAGTGCTGTTTGCGCTTGTTATGTTAGCAGTGGAGGTGTTAATTTATGCGGTTACCTAATCACGGAGCAAATCCGCAAAATGTTTATCAGCAATTAGGCTTAACGATGCCTGAGGTGGTGTATGATTTCAGCGAAAATGTCAATGCGGCAGGACCACCAGCCTTTGTGGAGGCACGTTGGCGTACTTTTTATCCACTAATTCAGCGCTATCCAGATCCAGATGGGGAGCCTTTTTTAACGAAGGTCGCTGCTTTTCATCAAGTAGCAAAGAATACGATTTTACTAGGCAATGGGGCTTCAGAGCTTTTTAGTGTACTAGCAAGACGCTATGCCAATAAGCGTGTCATCATTGTGCATCCAACTTTTTCAGAGTATGAGCGAACATTGCGTGCTGCAGGTGCTACAATTGTTCCTATTGTCGTGACAGATTTTATCAATTACACATTGCCATTAGAGCAGCTACAGCAGGAAATGTTGACGGCAGATGCTGTTTATCTTTGTACACCTAATAATCCAACTGGCGTATTGCCAAATAAGGAAGATTTACTCGCCTTAATCGCACACGGAGCAATCGTTAACTGTGAGCTTGTTATCGATGAGGCATTTATGGATTGGGTAGATGAGGCGCATTCGCTGATTCAGTTTAGTGCCCAAAACCCACATGTTATTGTCGTTCGTTCGATGACTAAAATGTATGCGATTCCAGGTTTACGACTTGGGTATTTGGTTGCGCATGCTACAATTGTGAGCGCCTTAAAAGAAATGCTACCGCATTGGAATTTAAATGCCTTTGCGCTTGTAATTGGGGCAAGCTGTTTAGACGAACAGCACTATTGTCAGCAGGCAATTACCTATGCCGCTGCGCAAAGGGAATGGCTGCATCGTTACTTACAGGACAATGGCTGCCAAGTAACGAATAGTGTAACGAATTATGTGTGCTTCTCCTTACCGAAAACACAGCAAGCAGACGCCTTTTTCACCTATTGTCTTGCACAGGGTGTTGTGCTGCGTCACACAAAAAACTTTCAAGGTTTGCAGGGTGAGTGGTTCCGTATTGGCATAAAAGACATTGCAGCCATGACATCTTTACATAATTGTCTACAAACGTGGTTTAACCTAAATAAGGGGAGAGAAAAGTGACAACTTTTTATCTAGTAAGACATGGGGAAACACAATGGAATCAGGAGCATCGACTACAGGGGTGGCTGGATTCTCCATTAACGGAAAACGGTAGAGCAGCGGCTGAAAAACTTCACAAGCAACTGCAACAGATTCCTTTTACCGCTGCTTATTGTAGTTCAAGTGGTCGTGCAAGAGAGACGATGGCTATTTTGATGGCCAATCGCAAGCTGCCTATTGCCTATGAAGATGATTTACGGGAGATCTATTTAGGGAAATGGCAGGGGCAGACAATCGACGATATACTGGCGACACATAAGCTTGATTATGAGCTATATACGAACTACCCTGCGCAGTTTGTGGCGAGTCATACAGAAAGCTTTGGAGCTGTAACAGAAAGAGCGATGTTTACATTAAAAAAAATAGCAGCCCAACATCACAATGAAACGATCCTCATTGTCTCCCACGCTGTAACGATTAAATGCATTATCAATGCTATTTTACAGCGCAGTATTAGTGAGCTATGGGCGGCCCCATACATTCATGGGACAAGTGTGACAGTGATTGAACGGCAAGGTCAACAATGGCTTGTGAAGGATATTGGTAATTTACATCATTTACAATAGGAGGTGTCCTACATGGCGCTTATTTTTATTACAGGTGGTGTACGTAGTGGTAAATCCCATTTTGCCGAGCAAGCAGCGCTTCAGCATTATGAGGCACAGGCATGTACAGCGAAACGCTTGCTCTATTTGGCTTCGGGTATTGCCTTAGATCATGAAATGGAAAAAAGAATCTTACGGCATCAGGCAGATCGCCAGGCACAGCCTGTACAATGGCTGACGGTGGAGGCTCCCTATGCAATTTCTGAAGTATTTGAGACACTTCAGGATGGAGATGTGGTGCTGTGGGATTGCGTGACAACTTGGCTGACCAATGCTTTTTACGAAGGCTATGACAAGGGGACACCCTGTTTACAACAGCCTGGTTGTTTAGCTAAGAAGCTACAGGCCGTCAAGCAGGCGATCCAATCGCTACTGAAGAAGGATTTGACTTTTTTTGTGGTATCCAATGAACTGTTTGATGAACCTCCTTATGCTAGTGATGAAGTAGAATTATACCGACGAACGCTCGGACAGTTCCATCAATGGTTGGTTTCTATGGCACAGGAGGCCTATGAAATGAACTATGGCATTGTAAAGAGATGGAAATAATCAAGAAGGAAGGCAAGAGGATGAAAAATTTTTGGCATAGCCTCCTACTGGCATTTCAATTTTTTACGGTATTGCCAGTACATAAAGAGCTTCCGCTAACAAGGTCCACCATCACAGGCATGTTTGCTTGCTTACCGTGGATAGGTGCTTTAATGGGAACAACGGTGGCAGCTGTGCTTTATAGTCTTATGCAGTGGACAGCCAGCAGTGAAGTGATGCTAGCTTTCACTGTGATAGGGCTATTTGCTTTATGGACAGGTGGTTTGCACTTAGACGGCTTTATTGATATGGGCGATGCCTATTTTTCCTATCGAGATCGAGAAAAACGATTGGAGATTTTAGATGACCCCCGTGTGGGAGCGTTCGGAGTATTGGCTGTGGTGTTTTTATTAATGGGAAAATTTGTTATTCTACATGAGCTTTTAGTGCAGCAGAAGTTCGACTTGTGGATGGTACTATTCGTTCCATTTCTAACAAGGGTGGGCATGAGCTTTTATTTTATGTCACTCCATTGCTCAAAGGAAAAAGGTCTTGCTTATTTTTTTAAGTCTCATATGAATGCTAATCGATTAAAAGTGATCATGCTGTTATCGCTCGTATTGGCGATGACGGTTGTTTTTATCAGCACGCAGTTCTTACTTCTTCCTGTTGTCCTAGTCGTCGTTTTAGCCATTGCACTTTTTATTTTTCGACAATTTACGTTGCGCAATTTTGGTGGAGTATCTGGCGATTTACTGGGTGCCTCCATTGAAGGGATGGAGGTTGTGCTATGGGTGACATTGTTACTGTGTGCTTAATACGGCATGCGCCTACTAAAGAGAATCTTGAAAAGCGTTACCTTGGGTGGACGGACGCACCATTAGCAGATACAGCCAAGCTTGCTGTTGTAGATGCATTGGTTAAAAAGGTATATGGCAGTGATCTACAGCGCTGTCGACAAACGGCTGCTCATTATTTTCCCAATGCTAGCTACCAGGCAGAGGCATCCCTTCGAGAGACGAACTTTGGTGCATTCGAAGGGAAAACTTATGAGGAGCTAAAAATGGATGCTCACTATCGAGCATGGATAGATGATCCAATCCGTACACCCCCTCCACAAGGTGAGGCATTCGATGATTTTATGAAACGTGTTGTAGATGGATTTCATTATTTACCGAAAAATGAGGATAGCTATTATTTAGTGGTTCATGGTGGGGTTATTCGTGCCTTACTTGTTGCCTTTGCGCCAACAGAACAGCCCTTTTGGTCCTATCAAGTGCCACATGATAAACAATTTGTTTTAACATTTACAAGAATGGCTTGGGAGGAGGGAGCAAGATGCATGTCTTTATCGGAGGTGCCTATAACGGCAAAACCGACTATGTGAGGCGCTTGTATGAACCGCAACAGATGGTTATGATTGCTGGCGAACTACCTGAGGTAGCGCCCGCCTGTGATGTCCTTGTCCTAAAGAACTTAGAAAAATGGCTTGTGACACAAAACTTGGAGGAAGATGAACAAATCGTACAAAAGGTGCTAGCCACATTACAAGAGCTTGAACACCATTGTACACTCGCACTTATTGTGACGGATATGGGGCGTGGGGTTGTGCCAATGGAAAAACAAGCCCGACAGCTACGTGATACCTGTGGTCGACTATATCAAGCTTTGTTCAAGGAAGCGGAGCAAGTTGTACGGATTTGGTATGGAATAGCTGAGCCATTGAAGTAAAGTAGACATTCAACAGAAAAGAGGGAATGAAATGGAACGACAAAAATTAAGAAAATTGATTTTGACGGCGATGGTAGCGGCCATCTGTGCAGTAGGAGCAATGATTAAGGTACCAGCGTTTATTTCAACGGCTGCACTGGATTCGGCTCCTGCCTTTTTAGGTGTTGTCTTTCTATCCCCCATCTTAGCAGGGGTTGCTGGATTAATCGGCCATTTTATTACAGCATTAACATCTGGATTCCCCCTAGGACCTTTACATATTATTATTGCGGTAGAAATGTTGATTGTCGTATGGGTCTTTGGGGTGATGCATAAAAAAGGCATGCACTTTTGGAAATGGCCAGTTGCCTTAGTATTAAATGGTATTGTTGCGCCACTACCATTTTATTTTATTATTAGTCCAGCATTTTTCTGGGGTGCTTTAGGTAGTATTCTAATGGCAACGGTGATCAATTTAATCATTGTTGCGGTAGTAATGCCCGTCCTATCAAAGGTTTTTGTGCGTAAGGAAGGTCGTGCACAGTGAGAAATGCGATGAAAGTAGGGGCATTCATTGCGACCATGGATAATGCCGCAGCCATTGGACAAAAACCGCAAGATGTTGTGTCAGCACCAGACCAATTGACAGCCTACATGACAGCCCGTGTAACGTTTTTAGAACAGCTTGCTGCACAGGCACTACCTATTCAAGTTCTACTTGCGAATTTTTCTGGAGATGCCGCATGGTCTCGCTATGAAAAAGGTATACAGCAAGTGTTTACAGAGGCAGGTCTTACATGCCCAGCCATTACGGGGAGTACGGAATCCAATATGCCCACATTGCAGTCAGGCTTAGCTGTTACAATGCTTGGAGAAATTCAGCAGCAGCGTCGAGCATTTGACCACGATCAGCTTAGCTGGTACACCTATGGCCTGCCGCTTGTGGGTGAAGAGGTGTTGGCACAGCCTGAAGATGTGGCGCAGTTGCTGCCTGTTTTCAAGGCATGGCAGTCAGAAATTGTTCAGCAAGTATGGCCAGTCGGATCAAGGGGGCTGCAAGGAGAATTTGCCCGTCTGTTTGGGGAGCGACATGTGGAATGCGCTCTTGATGGAGCAAAATCAGCAGGCCCCTGTACAGTCATTTTGCTAGGCATTGCTCCAGACAATGAGTCACAGGCACAAAAAATTTTCCTGCGAAATTTTGAGAAACTACGCATTTCTGAAAAGTGATGGGGCTTGTTTTGAGCAAATGATCGCAGCTTGGGACAGGGCTAGATAATCCAGAGCAAGTGTTATTTTACTTCGATATGATTCTTGCTCTGGGTATTTCCTTACTTATTGACAGGATGACGCTGAATCTAAAGTAGCTGGCTGTTGCTTGTAAAGGAATAGGCCCGCTCTGTAGTGTGAGGAAGTCGCTCTTCAGCAGGGCAACCCGCTCCAAAGTAAATGAAACCCGCTCATAAGAAGTGGAACTTCGCTTTAAAAATTCACCACCCTCCAAAATCTGCTTAGAAATTAGATTTTTTCTCCTTATGAAGACACTACACCACAATCAAACCACTCCAATAATATTACGAGACCCGAAAAATTATTTATCAAATGGGAATGATTTTCAGTTATAATAAGGAACGAATGGGATTTAAATAGAACGGAGTCGAATGTATGCAGGCAGTTAAACAATTAGGGCAGTATTTGGGGCCTTATAAATTTTTCACGCTGATTGCACCGTTATTGATGGTGCTAGAGGTGACGATGGATTTAATTCAGCCGACCATCATGCAACATATGATTGATACGGGGATTGCCAATGGGGATAATCGTTACGTATTGAATATGTTTGTGTGGATGCTTGGCAGTGCAGTGCTCGGACTTATTGGTGGGGTTGGTTGCTCGTATTATAGCTCGAAGGCGGCGATTCATTTTGCCTCGGATATTCGACAGGCTCTTTATGAGAAGATGATGACTTACTCAGCCAAGGAGCGAGATGCTTTTACAACGGGGAAGCTGATTACGATTTTAACGAGTGATGTGGAAAGTATTCAGCGTGCCTTTATGATGACGCTGCGTATTTTTGTGCGTGGGCCCTTGCTCTTTATCGGCGCAGTGATTATTGTGTTTGTCACAGCACGTGAGCTTTTTTCCATATTGCTCATTATCGTACCATTGTTGGTTATAGCGATGTATTTTTTTACGAAGTATTCGGGTGTATTGTATCGTCGTGTTCAGGAGGCCATTGATGCCGTCAATACGAAGCTACAGGAAAATTTGGCGGGTATTCGTGTAGTTAAAGCCTTTCGCCGTGAAACACAGCAGGTAGCACAGTTTGGAGAATTAAATGAGGCGTTGACGAAACGTTTTATTACAGCTGAGCAAATTGTCGGCGTGCTTGTACCCTTTACGATGTTTGTTGTCAATCTAGGGATTGTAGCCGCGCTTTGGCTTGGAGCCATTAAGGTAGACGCGGGTACACTGCAAGTGGGCGTTATTCTTGCATTCATCAATTATTTAACGATTATTTTAAATGGACTGATGTCCTCTAGTATGGTGCTGATGCAAATAGCGCGAGCCTTGCCTTCAGGAGAACGCATTGTGGACGTGTTAAACAAAGAGATTGCTGTTAAGGAAGCGGAACATGCGCTGACCGATCCAATAAAAGGGGCCATTGACTTTGATCAGGTGAGCTATCGTTACTATGAAACAGCTGAGGATGTCCTCAAAAAGATTTCATTTTCGGTGAAACCAGGGCAAACGGTCGGTATTATTGGGAAAACAGGTAGTGGTAAATCGACGCTGGTGAAGCTATTACCTCGCTTATTTGATCCCTCTGGTGGCGAAATCCGCATAGACGGAAAACCACTAAAATCCTACTCACTCGCAACCCTACGTGAGCATATCGGATTTACCTCACAGAAAGCATTATTGTTCTCAGGACCGATTGAAAAAAATATTCGTCTCGGTAAGGATGATGCTACAGCTGAGGACATACAGCAGGCATTAGAGGCGGCCTGCGCCAGTGAATTTGTAGAGCGACTTGATAAGGGCTTAGCACATGAATTATCACAGGGTGCTACGAATCTTTCGGGTGGGCAGAAGCAGCGCCTTGCATTAAGTCGTGCGTTTATTCGAAAGCCTGCTATTTTGGTGTTGGATGATACAACGTCAGCGTTAGATAGTGCATCAGAACAACAAGTGCAGCGAGCTATTGCCACCTATTATCAAGACACAACGACCTTCATCGTAGCGTCGAAAATTGCCTCCATTCAGCAGGCAGATGTTATTTTGGTACTAGAGGATGGCGACATTGTTGGGCAAGGAACCCATCAGCAGCTTCTACAATCAAATGCGCATTATCAAGCAATTTATGCGTCACAGCAAAAGGCTGGTGAACAAGGATGAGTCAAGGTCAACCAAAGCAAATGAATTTTGGACGTGGACCGCGTATGGGGGGACCAGCTGAAAAGGCGAAAAATCAAAGGGAGACATTGTCACGTGTGTGGCATTATGTCAAGCAACAAAAAATAGGGCTGTTTTTCTCTWTCTTTTTTGTCATTGCCTCGACCTTTTTAAGCCTTGCGKGGCCCTATATGATTGGGCATATTATTGATGATTATATTATGAAAAAGGATATCGAGGGAACGATTCGTTTAGGCATCCTGTTGGCCGTTATTTTTTCAGTAGCCTCTATTCTGACATGGCTGCAAACCTATGTCATGATTCATGTGGCGATGAAAACCATTCGGACATTGCGTCTGGAACTATTTCAAAAACTTCAGACACTGACATTACGCTTCTTTGATCAGCGGGCACTGGGGGATTTAATGAGCCGTGTGACCAACGATATTGATAATTTAAATACAGCACTTGCGCAAAGTGTTACGCAAATCGTGTCGTCCATTTTAACTGTAATCGGTGTCAGTATCGCCATGTTTACATTAAGCTGGCAATTAGCAATCGTGACATTGATTATTATTCCGCTGATCGTTTTCACAACCAAGCAAATCATTAAACGCAGCAGTAAAAATTATGCAGCACGACAACGAGATCTCGGGAAGCTCAACGGCTATATTGAGGAAATGATTACAGGTTCGGAGGTACTTACGCTTTTTGGTAGGGAGCAGCAAACGATTGATACGTTCCATCAGCAAAATGAAAATCTACGAAACTCTGCCCAACGAGCAGAAATTACCTCTGGCTTACTAGGTCCGATTAATAACTTTATGAATAATTTAGGCCTTGCCATCGTCATCGGAACAGGTGCCTTTTTAGCAGTAAAGAGTATTGTTACAGTGGGGATTATTGCCGCCTTTGTGACCTATACACGGCAATTTTTCCGTCCGCTTAATCAGCTATCTAATCTATTAAACACCTTCCAGTCTGCTATTGCTGGGGCAGAGCGTGTTTTTGAGATACTAGATGAACCCTCAGAGGTAGCCGACAAGCCTAATGCTATCAAGACGGCATCGCTCAAGGGGGATGTTGTTTTCAAGCAAGTATCATTTAGTTATGAGCCAAATAAGCCTGTGTTAAAAAACATTGACTTCCATGCCAAGGCAGGAGAGACATTTGCTCTTGTTGGCCCAACAGGCTCAGGCAAAACAACGATTATCAATTTATTAACACGTTTTTATGACGTCGATCAAGGTGAGATTTTAATTGATGGGCATAATATTGAGCACTATCAGATGGCGACGATTCGCCAAAGAGTCGGTGTGGTTTTACAGGACACCTATTTGTTCTCGGGAACGATTCGTGAAAATATTCGCTTTGGTAAGCTAGATGCGACAGATGAAGAGGTTGTGGAAGCGGCAAAAATTGCGAATGCCCATCATTTTATCAAATATTTACCTGCCCAATACGAAACACCCGTGCAGGCAGGAGGAGCCAATTTAAGTCAGGGGCAGCGTCAGCTTATTGCGATCGCCCGTGCAATTTTAGAGAATGCAGATATTTTAATTTTGGATGAAGCRACATCTAGCGTGGATACCCAAACAGAGGTCGATATTCAAAAAGGCTTACAGCATTTAATGCAGGGACGCACAAGCTTTGTCATTGCCCATCGTCTGAAAACAATCGAAAATGCCGATCAAATCCTCGTGATTCAGCAGGGAGAAATTGTCGAGCAGGGCAATCACCAAGAGCTGATGCAGCAGCAGGGGATCTATCGTCATCTTCAACAAAAACTATTGTTAGAGCAGGTAGAATAGGGAATAATAAAGGTACATCTTCCAGAGGGCGAGGGATTGACATGTATGAATTAAAGACCAAAGAAACCGATGTAAGTGTCATTGAATTTATTGAAAGTGTAGACCATCCAAAAAAGCGAGAAGACGCCTATCGATTATTGGACATTTTTACAGAGGTCACAGGCTATGAAGCCAAAATGTGGGGACCGAGTATTATAGGCTTTGGTAAATATCATTACAAATATCAAACAGGCCATGAAGGGGATGCCCCACTAGCTGCCTATTCCCCTCGCAAAGCGAAAATTAGCTTATATTTTGCTCCAGGGGATGAACGAGAGCAACTATTACAACAATTTGGTAAACACACAACAGGAAAAGCCTGCGTTTATATTAATAAGCTAGCTGATGTGAATGAAGACATCTTAAAAGCCCTTATACAACAAACGATCGATTTTTTACGAAAAACCTATCCAGATGCTTAATCAAGAGAGCTGCCTATTAGTTAGGTAGCTTTTTTGTATGAAATTTATCTATTTTCTCCWAAAKTTTAGTAGATATTTATTTTTACCGTGTATCCTTGCAAGTATCAACGAAAAGAGGAGATACGTATGAAAAAGAAAGCAAAGAAAATGATTGTCTATATGGGGGCATTGATTGTGCTTGGAATGGTGATAATTTGTATTTATCACTATAGCTTAATACAGAAGGAGTCAGCTATTTTACAACCTAACGGCACATTAAACAATGTAGATGGTCACAATCTCCATGTTTATCAGGAGGGGGCTGGCGAGGATACATATATTTTTATTGCTGGCTCAGGTATCGCATCACCCGTATATGAGCTAAAAGGGCTGTATCGTAAGTTTTCACAGCATCATCACATTGCAGTAGTGGATCGAGCTGGCTATGGCTATAGCGACGTAGCCCATGATGATAGAGGAATCGATACGATTTTAGCGCAAACACGACAGGCACTTCTGCAAAGTGGGCTTGAACCACCCTATGTCCTTGTGCCACATTCCATTTCAGGGCTAGAGGCCATTTACTTGGCGCAAAAATACCCAGAGGAAGTAAAGGGCATCATCGCTCTAGACATTGGCCTACCTAGTCAATATGTAAAGCATAAAATGGGGACGGTCGATCGTTGGATGGTGAGAGGCATGCACCTCGCTACTAAACTCGGCTTACATCGACTTTTGCCAACACAGGTCTATAATCCGCAAGTACTTCAAATGTCGTTTTTAACAGCACAGGAAAAGGAAATCTATCAGGCGTTGTCCTTTAAGCAATTTTTTAATGAAGATATGCAAAATGAGCTGTTGCAGGTCTACGAAAATAGTTTACAATCAGAACAGCTCAAAAAGCCGCAAGACACGCCTATCTTACTGATTGATGCGATTGCGGAAGAAAATAAACATTCGAAATATACGAAGCAAAATCGGCAGGATTATGCTGACTTTGCAAAGCAATTCACTAATGCACAGGTGAAAGAGGTCAGTGGGACACATAGTATTTATCTCTATCAGCCAGATGAAATCTATCAACTGGCAATGGAATTTATGAAAACAACGGGTGATGAGAAAGGTCGATAAGTATGAAAGGATTTAGAATCTTAATTATAGAAGACGATCACATGATTGGTGATCTACTGCAAAAAATAGTACAGCGTGAGGGCTATGAGGCAATCTGGAAAACAGATGGCAAGGATATGATGGCGCTGATTCAGCAGGTGGATTTAGTCATAATGGATATTATGCTGCCAGGAGAGGATGGCTATCAATTAAGCAAAAATATTAAACGTTTAGGCTTAAATATTCCAATCATTTTTCTATCGGCACGTAATGATATTGAAAGTAAGCTAGAGGGGTTGATGGTCGGCGAGGATTACCTGACAAAGCCATTTGATCCGCGAGAACTGTTGCTAAGAATGCAAAAAATGCTAGCACAACAGTATGGTACACTTACGCAAATTCAGCATTTATTGATTGATGGGGAGCGTCGTCAAGTATTTTATCATAGTATCCATGATGAAATTGCCCTAACAGCGATTGAGCGAAAAATTTTCTTTTATTTATTTGACAATCGAGACAGAGTATTAACAAAGGAACATTTTTTTGATTATCTTTGGCCGCTCGATGAACGCAATCATAATATTTTGAATGTCCATATTAAAAAAATTCGAACAAAGCTACAAGACCCAGCAGGCACTATTGTGCAAAATATTTATGGAGAAGGGTATCGTTTAAATACCTATAATAAAAAATGACCTTAAAAACAAAATACCGTACTTTGTTATTTGTAGCCATTGGGAGTGTGCCTGTTGTACTATTAGGCATTAGTGTGGCCATGTCAATTTTGTATGACAAGGCCTTTAAAATGAAAAATGACGGCATTCCGTTTCATGAGTCCTATGCCTATCCTATGATGCTGATTGCGTTTGTGCTAGCGTTAGGAATGCTCGCATGGCTATTTTCCACATCGATTCATTCGTTACTATCCAAAATTACACTACTTAATAAAACAATACGAGAACTAGCAAGTAATGAGCGAATACCTGACACGTTAACGATAAAAAGTGAGGATGAAATTGGACAGCTTAGCCAATCTGTCAATCTTTTAATTGAGCGTACAACTTACCGAGAATTAGAGCTTGCCCAGCAGCAGGAGCTTCAAAAAGAGCTGCTACAAAAGTTGCGACATGACATTCATACGCCGTTAACGGCTATCCGTTTGCAGCTGTTTTATCTAGAGGATCAGCTACAGGGGCAGCCCAAATTGGTGGAATCCTTACATGCACAAATTCAATATATCACGAATTTAACTAATGCATTTCAGTTACAGTCCTTTGATACGAGTGAACAGTCCTATGTCATGCAGGAGGAGGTTCAACTTGTCCCATTGTTACAAATGATGATAAAGAAGTGGCAGTATCTATATCGCATGCAGAATATTACGCTGCATTTTCAGCACGATGATTTACAAGCAGCTTGGCTTAGCAATGAATTGTGGCTACAGCGTTTATTCGATAATGTCTTTCAAAATACATTAAAGCATGCCCAAGCATCCAAGCTAGAGGTGACGATTAAGGACGGGCAAGTTGTCATGTGTGATGATGGTATTGGCTTTACGACTGAAGATGAGCATGGCGGACTTGGGCTTAAAATCATTCAGGATATTGCTAAAACATTGAATATCGAAGCTTCCTTACAATCAAACAAAAATGGCACGACCTTCTACTTTACACACCAATAAAAAACAACGGCARAGGCTRCCGTTGTTTTTTATTTTACACTGATTTTCGTTGCTGTAGTAAGAACAGGGCAAGWCCTAGTAAAATGACCACAATACCGATCCCCTGTTGAACGGAAATCATCTCATCTAAAATAAAATAAGCTAATATACATGTGCCGATTGTTTCGCCTAAAATACTCATGGAAACCACCGTTGTACTTAACCATTTCAATAGCCAATTAAAAATGGTTTGCCC
Organism: Lysinibacillus sp. S1; assembly: GCF_044986265.1. Classification (NCBI taxonomy): domain Bacteria; kingdom Bacillati; phylum Bacillota; class Bacilli; order Caryophanales; family Bacillaceae; genus Lysinibacillus; species Lysinibacillus sp. S1. Next base: position 749,149 of record NZ_CP173154.1, on the reverse strand, counting down.
GAAAATCGTTGCAATGACAGCCAGCCCTACAAGGGACCACCAGGTGGAGGCTGAATAATCGAAAAACGATTCTTTCATAAAGAGGGCATAAACGGCTAAAAAGATCGAGCTACTGCCATAGCCGATAATAGAATAGGGAATGAGCGATAAATCCTTGCGCACTGATTGCCCAATAAAAAAGTAGGCTGTAATAATACCTGCCGCAATAAAGGCAAGAATATCGCCATAAAGGGCTTGTCCACTAATCTGGAAATCTTGCCAGCCAATAATGAAGCAGCCGATGATCGCTACGAAGCAGCCAACAATCGCTCCTTTTGAAAATCGCTCTTTAAATAAAAAATAGCTGCCTATTAAAGAGAATAGTGGCTGTAGTGTCACAATGACGGTTGAACTAGCCACAGATGTGTAGTTTAATGATTCAAACCATAACACATAATGACAGGACAAAAATAAGCCTGATAAAATGCCGAGTCCCCATTGTTTTTTCGAGAGACTTGTAAGCTCCTGCCGCAAGCTCTTCTGTGCCAATAAAAATGGAAGAAGTACTAGCATCGCAAAAAATAGTCGATAAAAGGCTGTAATCGCTGGTGGTGCATCAGCTAGCTTAACAAAAATTGCTGAGGTAGATAATGCAAATACTGCAAAAAATAACGAGATGTAATAAAACATGATGTACTCCTAAGCATTTACAAGATTAATAATGACAAACCTATTATAGTGTAGTCCGCATGAATAATATAGGGTTTTTAGAATATTAGCACAAAATAGGTTTATGGAGCTAATTCTGCTCAAGCAAGGATTCAATGACCTGTTTTAATTGCAGGATGAAGGGCTGCTTACTGTCATCTTTTTTATAGATATAAACTGTTTCGATCACACTGTGAAGGCCATCTAAATCATAAAAATGCAGGTCGGGACAAGGATAAAGTGCTAGTAATTTGGTATTTAATACAGCCAATGTATGCTCGATTTCAAGAAAATCTAAAATACTACTAACTGATTTAATTTCCTTCATCGTAAAAGGTACCTGCTTGTCAGTGAGCCATTGTGCTAATGCATGGGTATACATGCAGCCCTTACTTAAAACAAGCAATGTGACAGGTGTTCGTTGATCAAAGTCAATGATATGAGCGGAGCTTGAGATAACTTCAAACGTCTCTGTGGCTAGTACATCATAGTGTAGATCGCTATAATGCTTGATTGGATTACTTGTCAATGCACAATCTATTTCCGCCAGATGAACTTTGTGATTTAAGGCTGTACTTGATTCCACAGTGAAATCAACATCTATCGGACTTCGACTAGTTTGCAGTGCGTTCATAATGGATGGTCCATATATTTTTATGGTTGTATGAGATGTACCAACCAAAATGCTTGTTTGTGTAGGGCCGATGGTATGTAAAAAGTCTTCATACTGCTCGGCAACTTTCTTTAAAAACTGTAAATAATGTTGACCTACCTCTGTCAGCTTTAAGCCTTGGGGTGTTCGTTTAAAGACGTCCTGCCCAATTTCACGCTCCATTTTTTTCACCTTTGCTGTTAAGGCAGATTGTGTATAATTGGTGATTTCAGCCGATTTACTCAAGTTTTGCCTCTCTAAAAGCTCCATTTTTAAGGCAATTTCTTCAATGTTCATGTTGTTCCTCACATACCTATAGATTTTTTTAATAGCCGCTATCATTTTCCTCCATTTTACGTTCGCTAGCTGTCCACGTACACTCTAGATAATGAAAAGGTAGACTGCAAAAGCAGTAACCTGATGGAGGGTTTTTATGCATACATATTATCGATGGGTCATCTTGCTTGTGGCTACACTTTCGCAAACAGCCGCAACCTTTGTGACCTACGGAATGGGGCCAGTTGCCTCTTTTTATCAAATGGAATGGCACTTAACGTCCTTCCAAACAGGGCTAATTGTTTCAGCCGTCAATATAGGGCCAATTTTCTCCATGCTGCTATTTGGTTATCTCATGGATAAAAAGGGAGAAAAGCAGATTATTGGATGGGGCTCGATACTACTGGGCCTGTCAGCCTTATTGCTAATACCCGTGAATCATTATACGACATTGCTTCTCGTATTAATAGTTGTGGGGATATGGTATGGCAGTGCGCAAACAGGTGGCAGTACTGCTATTGTGAAATGGTTTCCTAACAAGCATCGAGGACTTGCTATTGGGATACGCCAAACAGGTATTCCGATTGGAGGTGCATTGGCTTCCACTTTGCTGACCTATTTGTATCAACATCATCATCTATCCTCTGTCCATTTAGCACAGGGCTTGATGGCGGTTGGTGGGGGACTATTATTTTTATTGCTGTACAAAGAACCAAAACAGCATGACACCGCTACGGCACCTCTCATTCCTTTTAAAGAGAAGATGCGTGCTATTCGGCACAATCGAGCGCTCTATCCTTTATTTTTTGTGGGCATGGTCATGATGTCCCTCCAAATGATTATCATTGCTCACTTTATGAGCTATTTACATCATGAAGGTGGGTATACATTAACCGAGGCGGGGCGCTATTTAAGTCTGATTTTATTTGGTGGGATGTTTGGGAGAATTGTACTTGCTTGGATGAGTGACCATTATTTCGCTCAAAAACGAGAGCCATTATTAGTGCTCGTCATGGTCGCTACATTCCTGATGGTTGGCTTTTTGCCCTTTGTCATACATAGCAAGGGCCTCATGATTTTATTTTGCAGTTTATTTGGGTTTTTAGCGCTTGGCTGGTATTCCATATATATCACTTGTGTCACTGAGCAATCCGATTCGCAAGCAGTAGGACTAACTGTTAGTGCAGCGTTAACGATTAATCAGTTCTTTATTGTCTTGGCACCAACGGTTTATGGTTTATTGGTTACTGTTTTTTCCAGCTATCAGCTCGCTTTGGATGTTATCGCTGTAATGGTTATACTGGGGGCATTTCACTTATACAGAACATCCCAAGGTAGTCTAACTTCTGAAAGTTCGGTAAAATAATGGAAAAGAGGAAATGGAGGTTGCTGCGAATGACCAGTTCGATTTGGATTGAGGCAAAGATTTATAAAGTATGGCAGGCGATTACAGAGGAGCAATCCCTCTCCCGATGGTACGCACCAGGCTCCATATGGGACATCCCTATACTAACGGCTGGGGAAAAGATGACATTTACCTTAATGCCAAATGCGCATAACCAGCTTTCTGAAAAACTGCCGATGGAGCTAACGATTCAACAAGTGAAGAAAAATGAGGAATTTTCCTTCTATCTAGAAGTTCCTGAAACATTGATTGCTATTACGCTAGCCCAACAGGGTAATGGCACTACGGTGAGCTTTAATTCGTCAGGCTATGATGCCTCTCTTGCGAATTTAAAGGCATTGCTGGAGGGGCATGACATTCCTTATCAGTAAGCCTCTCTACGTCTTAGGTCTTAGATGAATTTCGAGCGGAGGGTCGTATTTTAATTTCCTCCCTTATATATAATGAAATTATTGGTAGATTATACGGTGGGAGGAAATAATAGTGAAAAAATTAGTGGGTTTAGGTGTCGTGATAGGCACGTCAGCATTGGTATTATCGGGGTGCTTTTCCTTTATTCCAAATAAAATGCGAGAGGAAGCCATTTTGGTGGAAAAGGATAAAGCGAAAGCATTAGAGGTAGACATTGATTTAGGTGTTGGCGAAATGAATGTATCGAGTGGTGCAAAGGAATGGGTTGAGGGCAACGCAGAATATAATGTAAAAAAGCTAGCCCCTCAGATAGACTATGATCTACATGGCGATACAGGAGAAGTGGAAATCAAGCATAAGGGCTCAACAAGGCTGGGGCTCTCGAATATTAAAAACACATGGGCGATTCAACTGAACGACAGCATCCCCATGAATCTAAATGTGGAAACGGGTGCCTCTCTTGCCAATCTTGATTTACAGGGTCTTCAGCTGGAAAAGCTCGATATTGAAGCGGGTGTCGGTGATCTAACGGTTAACCTAGGTGGCGACTGGAAAAAGAGCTTTACAACGACTATTGAAACAGGTGTCGGTCAAACAACAGTTATTTTACCTTCAAAGGTTGGCGTGAAATTAACGACAGAAAAAGGCATTGGCTCGTCTAAAGTGGAGGGCCTTATATCAAAAGGGAATGGTGTCTATGTCAACGAAGCTTACGACAAGGCGGATGTCGTGCTAGAGGTCAATTCGGAATTGGGCATCGGGGAAATTACCTTTAAGTTAGATCGATAGAAAATGGAGTAGGCTACTTGATTGAAATAAATACAATAACCATAATAGGAGCGTCAAATACATCCTTTGTATTTGACGCTTATTTTATGGTAGTTTTAAGAAAGCAATGTTTCAAAGGAGCGAATAGATTGAAGACCTATACATACAAGCAACCAGCGGCCATCGAGTCAACAGAGGCCGTTAAAATTTTAAATGAAGCGGGGGAGGTATCGTCCACCGTTCAACGTGTGTATTCCAATGCACTAAAAAAAGCATTCGATAAAACGATGGACTATCGTTATTTCGTTCGTTTTGATGTCCACGATCGCAATGGTCAGCCACTTTTTACGTGTAAAAAAGTATCCCGTCGCGGGCGCGTGCATTTTCGTGGTAAGGATTTGGTAACAGGTAAAGACTATATGATTGCCTATGATGGCTGGCAAATTATGATTCCTGATTTAGTTATTACCGATGGCGAACAGCAGATCAAGCTCAACAAAGAAATGGAGGACTGGTCTGTTTTTACTGTGAATGAGCAGCCCATCGCACGCTGGCAAGCGACTTTCTGCGAGACGCATTTTAACATTACACTACAAATTGAAGACAGCAGTCCCATTCAGCAGGAAGCCTTTTTTATTGCCATCGGACAGGCAGTGCTGTTTGTTGGGGCTTAAATAAAGGTAGATGGAAGAAAGGGCTTGATGAAATGCTAAACATATTACCAGCAAAAGAGATTTATTTACAGGGAAATGAGCATGCCCTATTGCTTTTACATTCCTTTACAAGTCATACAAGAGATATGAAGACAGTAGCCACTGCATTACATAACCAAGGCTATACTTGCTATGCGCCGCTATATCGTGGACATGGCACTCATCCAGAACAGTTATTACACTATCAGGTAGACGACTGGTGGCAGGATGTAGTGAATGCTCATCAATTTTTATTGGATGAAGGCTATCAAAAGATTTCGGTCATCGGTCTATCCATCGGGGGAATTTTCGCGTTGAAGCTTGCTCAATTAGAAAGGCTCGAGCAAATCATTGTCTTATCTGTGCCGTTTGATAAGGAGCCAGAGCAATTAAAACAAAGGATTATTGACTATGCCCATAATTACAAAACAATAGAGGGCAAGCCACCACTTCAAATCGCTCAGGAAATGGAGCCATTTGAGAACATGCCATTACATGCGATGAACGCATTCCAAACATTTATCCAAGCAACGATGGAACAGCTTGATAGAATTATCATTCCTATCGCTATCTACTATGGTGAAAAAGACGATGCCTTATACACGCAGAGTGCTGGAACGATCTATCAGCATGTTCATTCATCTAGAAAGCAGAAGAAAGGCTTTGGAAATTCTAAGCATCTCATGACATTAGGACGAGATCAAGAGGCTATCATAAAGGAAATGATAGAATTTCTTCAAATTTAGGGAGAATTTCATTTATAAAAGGAGTGGGGGTGCTCCGCTCCAAAGAGGGGTAAAAGCGCTCGCTCAAGAGAGAGCCCCGCTTCTAAAAAAACAGCCACCTCTATCCATAGAGTGGCTGTTTTACCTATATTTCCAAGATCTCATTCGCTAATTTTTGTCTGCTCATCCAGTAGCCTTGAAGGGTAAAGACAATGAGTGTTGACCCTAGGAAGGCGAGACTTGTGAGGCCCAATGTTAGAAAGTCATAGGACATCGGCGAGCCATCATCAATGAAGCCTAGCATMCTCGTTAAGACGAACCCCAGAAATGTCCCGACCGTGAGACCATAAAGGACAAACGATAGGACTTGTGTCAGTATGAGCTTCATCAGCCCATTTGGTGACAGACCAATTAATCGTTGGATGGCATAGTCACTGCGTTTTGTATAAATCGCATGCAGTAAAGTTTGAAGGACACCAAGCCCCGTGGCAGCTATTAAAATAACAAAGACGCCAACAAATAGGCTCCACCGTTGGAAGAACATTTCATTGGATTGTGCTAATATGGTCGCTTTATCTGTCAACTTCAGGGCTGGCCAGCGCTCTTCCAAGAATGATAGCTCCGCCAATGTCTGCTCTGGGTGGGATGTTTCGACCATAATGTCTTCGATAATTGGGTGATCCTGTGCCGTGAGGAATGATGACCAATCAACGATTAAATCAGCACGGTGAATAGGTGTATCAGTAATTCCTATAATTTGTAACTCACCAGTAGGCATATCCTGCCGGGCAGTAAAATCATAGGTACCCATCGTTACACGATCACCCACTGCCAAATGATAACGCTCGGCAAAGCCCTTTGTCACGACAAGGCCATTTTGCAAATTTCCTTCCTCAATTTGAGGCAACTTCTTTAATTGCATAAATTTCTTAATATCAATGGTTGTATAGTTCTCTGGTAGCCATTCATCGCCGAGTTGTAGAGCAATATACGCATTATTACTTTGTGTATACGCGTACTGTACGCTTGGCAATGCTTCTATTTCCTCTATAATTGCAGGCGTGATAGTTGGATCATTTAATTCATTATTGATTTTTATGGCTGTTTCGTATTGTGATTCTGTGTAGGCAAGGTCATTGTTTTGTAAGGTTTTCATTAATGAACTTCCAAAGGTTAAAATAACCATTAATCCTATCATGCTGAGCACCACGGGCATATTTTTGCGTACTTGTGGCATGAGCTGCTGGCATGCTAAATAGGCTTCCTTGCCAAGTACCCTTCGAATCGGCTTTAAAGCCAGATGAAGGATGGCTGTAAATAGATAGGGGATTAGTAACAGTAAAATCCCACATACAAGTAGTGTTCCGAGTAAAATAAACAGGGCACCTTGATCGCTTCCTGTCCCAGCTAAATAGGCTTGTAAAAAGAAGAAGGTAGCTGACACACCTACAATACTGACAATAATTGTTTTCCATTTTGTCCAACGCAGCTCTAAATTTTCATTATCTGTCGCGATTTGTAATGGCAGTAGTCGAGAGCTTTTCGCTACTTGCCATTTTGTCATCACTTGAAGAATGATGAAGCTGGAAAGGGCAATTAAAAGAATAAACACAATAGGAAGCTCTGTTTTAGCTTCGGGTAAATGCAAAAAGCTAAGTAATTGTGGTAGCCAGCTTTTTATTATCACAAGGCTCAGCGTTGTTCCAAGCATAACGCCAAAGCTAATGATCAGTGATAGTGGGAGCTTGACTATACGTCCAACCTGTTTCACGGATGCCCCGAGAGCCCGTAAGATCATGAGCTGCTCTTTAATTTTATAAAATAATAGCTGGAATGTGGACAGCAATAGGACACTTGAAATGAGTAAAATAAAAACGGATAGTACAATCATAAAAACCATTAAGCTCTGTAAATTTCTTTTAATCACATCGTAATCACTCATAACATCAACACGTAATGTTTCATCCAGTTGTTTGATTTCTGCGCCTACTGCCTTGGCACGCCCCTCATCAGTTTTAATGAGCGCAAATATGCCTGCCGTTTGTGGCTGACTGTTGTTCATCCATGCCTTAACTACGTCATTCGCTAAGAGGATGATATTAGGACTGTCAGTGCCTTTCATCGGCGGTAAAATTTCTTGCACGATAAAAGCCTTTGATTGAATATGAATGGAGTCCCCAACTCGTTTGTTGAAAAGACGGGCAACATTTTCCGAAAGAATGGCATCATCCGGTCCAAGATTGACCGCAAAATGGTAGCGACTTTTCACAAGGTCATCATTTTCGACGCCAACGGTATAAAATGCGGTGTACTTTTCATGTTCAACGATTGTATGAGCTATCGATAAGCGGGACACTTGTGTGACACCGGCTAGAGTAGAAAGCTCTTCTATTTGATTTGTCGTCAACAATTTTTGCTGATCGGGATTATAACCAACCATTAAATCCATTTCCCCATACAATGCTTGGATGTCTGCCTTCATCTGGCTATTCGCATTCCAAATGTAGACGGTCATCGTCATCACCAGGCAAATCGAGATCGTAATAATACTAATACTCGTTAGGACATTTGCCCAAGCGGCACGAAAAAGCTTGAGGGCAATATTGCGCATCGTAAACATTAGCGATCCCCCCTCGTTATTTCCTTGAATTTCATTAGAATACAATCTAAATCCTCTTCATTTTGCCGGTTTTGATAGGAATCCACAATCGCCCCATCATGGAAGAACAATACCCGATTGGCATAGGTAGCCACATAGGGGTCATGTGTGACAAGTAATATCGTTTGCTGGTTCTTTTTTTGCAGAGCAACAAGCAGTTCTAAAATTTCATCTGTTGTATGAACATCCAAAGCCCCCGTTGGCTCATCTGCCAGTAAAATAGGAGGATTGGCAATAATCGCTCGCGCAATGGCGACACGTTGCTTCTGTCCACCAGAAAGCTCATGTGGTCGATGCTTTGCCCAAGCAGCGATGTTTAAGGTTTCCATCATGTGCTGCACACGCACCTTAATCTCCTTGCTAGGAATATCATTTAAAATAAGGGGAAGTGCAATATTATCCTCGACGGTTAAATCCTTTAGCAGATGAAAGGATTGGAAGATAAAGCCGATATTTTCTTTTCGAAATTGCGATGCTTTTGGCTCTTGATAAATAGCCTGCGCTTCTTTGCCAAATAAAAATAATGCTCCATCTGTTGGCTCATCGATTGCACTGATCATATTCAGAAGAGTACTTTTACCAGAGCCGCTTGTCCCCATAATCGCCACCATTTCTCCTTGATAAATGGTGCAATGGATATTTTTCAAGGCATTCACAGTATGATGCTTTTGCTGATAAATTTTGGACATCCCTTCAACACGTAGCACCTCTGTTAAACGTCCTTCAGGGATGGGTATTGCATTAATGACTTCTTTCAGCGGATTGAACCCACTCATCGAGATATGCCCCCTTTAATTGTTGTCGTAATGCATGCAAGCCACGGCGAATATGTGTTTTCACGGTACCTTCAGGGCATTGCAAAATCGCCGCAATATCCTTGACAGAGTAGTCTTGATAAAATCGTAGCAATAGCACCGTTTTGTACTTTTCCTCGAGCTGGCAAAGAGCCTGCCATAAATCCAGCTCTTCTTCGATGTATGTAGGAGATGCGCTTGTTAAATCCTCGAAAGTTTGTGGTTCAACAGGCATAACTGTTTTTTTCTTCGCAATATAGGTTTTACAGCAATTTATCATAATGCGGGTAAGCCAAGTGGCAAAATAGTGAGGCTCCTTTAATTGCGGTAGCCCCTCATAGGCTCGAATAATGGTTTGCTGAAAAACTTCTACGGCGTCGTTTTCATTTTGTACGTAGACATAGGCCATTCGGTAAAGCTTATGCTGCTCCTGCTCAATGAGCTGATAAAACGCCTGCTCATCACCTTGTTGGGCTAAGGCTACAAGAGTTTGTTGGGTGCTCGTAATGAAAATCGCCTCCTTTTCGACCATTAGACTCAGCAAGTCATCATTTCGATTCAAGTTTTTTATTTTTATTGAGAAACGTCATAAGCATACCCATTTAATAGAAGGTTATCAATTTACTGCTATAATGATAGTGGCTTCATCAAAAAAAGGAGTGAGTTTATGAGCAGAAAGCCTATTTATGTCGAGATAGACATTCAGGCTCCTATAGAGAAAGCGTGGGATTATACACAAAATCCTCATCTGCATGAGCAATGGGATTTACGTTTTACATCGATTACATATATTCCGAAAAAAGCACCCGAGGAGCCACAGCGTTTTACCTATGAAACGAAGGTAATGCCAGGCTTACAGGTAAGCGGCTGGGGAGAAAGCAAGGGGGAGCATCATAAAGAAAATGGCACGCGAACTTCCTCACTGCATTTTGGTACGCCTCAAAAGCGCTCACCCATAGCGGAGGGAAAAGGCTATTGGCAATATATCCCGCATCAACAGGGGCTGACATTTCTGACCCAATATGATTATGATACACGCTATGGCAAGCTTGGCGTATTCTTTGATTTATTTTTTCGTCCATTAATGGGGTGGGCGACGGCACTCAGCTTTGACGTTTTAAAAAGATGGCTAGAAAAAGGAGAAAATCCTACCGCACAGTATAGTCGATTCTTTTTAACGATGCTTCTGTGTCTATTCTTTTGCTTTGTCTGGTTCTATCATGGTCTTGTACCGAAGATCATCCATATGCATCCGCAGGAATTAAAGATGACCGCTTCATTACTAAAACATGCTGATCAGCTAGTTATGTGGATAGGGGTTGCGGAAATTCTCTTTGCTTTTTGTTGGCTTTACCCGCGAGGAAAACGCTGGCTCTTTGGCATGCAAATCATCGTTTTTCCGCTCTTGACGATAGCTGCTATTGTTGCGGACCCGACAAGTGTACAAGCACCCTTTAATCCACTTACCTTTAATAGTGCTTTATGGGTGTTGTCGATTGTCGGATTTAGCTTAAGTAAGGATGTACCGAGTGCTAAAAGTTGTAAAAGAAAGCGAGGATAACAAGGATGACGATCTATCAAACATTATTAGGGGATGATTTTGCAAGACTTCATCCGATGCTACAACAGCGTTATGCGTTACCAATTGATGAATCATTTTTTGCTAAGGGCGTGATGCATCAAATAAAATCTGGTGCTAAATGGATGTGTCCCTTCTATACACTGGCTGCGAAAACGCGATTTCTGTTTCCAGAGTCAGGGGAGGATATCCCCTTTACTATTTCGAATACATGCAGAGCCCTGCCAAGTGGGGAACTAGACGTGCTATGGGAGCGCACCTTTTATTTCCCGCAGAAAACAAGGCATTTTGATGCAAGGATGACCATTGATCCAATTCAAAAAATTGTGAAAGATTATTTAGGCACACCCGCTCTTTTTTATTCCGATTTGCACTTTACGGTGACACGAGCGGGGACATTGGTCATTCGTTCAGGTAAGCAGCGCTTTGTCCTCTCGCGTTTCGAATGCCCGATGCCTAGACTGTTAGAGGGTCGAGTCATTGTAGAGGAAGGCTTTGATGAATCGAAAAATGTCTTTACCATTCATGTCTCCATCCATAATCCATTCATAGGGAGGCTCATGATGTATGCTGGTGAATTTACACAACAATCGAAGTAATTTCATTTTTTTACTAGGGATTTTGTTCACGGTGATTTGCTTTGTGCTTAGTGGGCAACCCAATTACTTATGGTTACTAACCGTTGCTCAACTAGTTTTCGTTCCCACCATGGTATCAATGGTTGTGGATGTTCAGAAAGTCGGCACAGCCATTATTTTGGGGATGATGCTAGCCGTTACACTGCTGCATTGGTCGACGGATGGCGTTTTGGTTAATGTTTTGGCAGGCATGTATGTACTGTATACCTTCTATATCGCCATGCAAGGCGTGAAAAGATTTTTACAACGAGGTTTTACAAATATTGCGGAGTTTGCTATCGACATGGGGCTTTTCTACCTAGCCCTCGGTGGTCTGTGGTTTTTCGCCTATGTCACCAACATGGATACTGGTTTTTCACCATTAATAACGTGGTTAACGGCCATTCACTTTCATTATTCGGCTTGTTTATTACCCATTTCAGTCGGACTTTTAGGTCGATTACATGATAGTAGCGGCTACCGTGTGATGGTGATGATGTTGCTGGCAGGACCAATCCTTGTTGCGGTAGGTATTGCCTTTTCCATTCTCATCGAAATCATCGCCGTCGCTCTTTATATTTTCGCCATTTACGGCTTGTTTTTCGTAGCGCTCAAAACAAAGCTTCCGTTTGGACAGGAGCTATTGCTGAGGACTTCCTATGGAGCGCTCTGTCTGACGATTCTTGGATCTTGTCTGTATGTTTACAGTCGTGTCAGCGGAAACGTTTCCATCGGCATTCCAGAAATGCTTCAATTCCATGGTGTGATCAATGGTGTTTTCTTTGGGGGGATAGGGGTCATCGCCTGGCTAATGGCTGTCCCCCCAACAACACAGCGTCCGTTTGAGTTCCCTGTAAGCCAAATTCGCGGGAAGCTACATCATGAGAATATACCACACCCTGGCTTGGTCGATGCCTTACAGGATTTTGTCGATACTACAAAGCTACCGCCTGTCATTCCACATTTTTATGAGTATACGACGACCTATCGGCTGCTTTCGACGGTGCAATGGAAGGCTTGGTTTCGACCTTTTGCCTTTCTGTATCAAGGAATGAGCCGTTTGCTCCAACAGCTCAATTTACCCTTTTCCAGTAAGCCAGTTGAGATGACGGGTAGCATTGTTCAGGTCGATTCTGCACGAGATAGCCGTCCGTCTCCACGTGCATGGATTCGGACAATTCATCAGCAAACCGTTTTTGTCGCGATTTATTCGAAGCACACAAGCGACGAAACGACCTATATGAATATAGCCTTACCACTCCCGTTCTCAACAATGGTTGGCATTTTGTATACCTATGAAGAAAATGGTCAGTTACACCTAACAAGTCGCCATGATGGAGATGCAGGAATTTATTTGGCGATAGGAAAAAATGTGATGAGGCTACCCCTACAGGAGGATTTTCAAATTTCTGCGGTAGATGACAAGACATTGTCAGCACGCCATCAGATGACGTTATTTGGTATTCCATTCCTACAAATTGATTATCATATTAAAAGAAATGCATAGATTGGCAGGAATTTCCTCAACCGAACGAGAAGGTCCTATTATAGAGACAAATAACAAGGAGTGATGGAAGGCTTGCGTTTAACAAAAGGAATTTCTGGTTTCGATGCAGCGCATTTAATTGAGCAGGACATGCGCATGTTTCAGTCGATGGTGTACAATTTAGTGACAAGCGAACAACGAGCGAAAGTAAGGCAATTTATTGATCAAGCGCCCTTTGTCTATATGCAGGCAGTGATTGAAATCGATGGAGAAACACTGACGATTCTTCATCATCGTTTGATGCCGTACATCGCATTTGCCAAGCAGGAGGTGAATAGCTTTACCTTTTTATCCAAGCCTCACCTGCATAAATATTTTCCTATGCGAAAATGCTTGGAAGCGGAGACACTTACAACATTACTAACAAAGGATGAGGCGTTCCATAGCCTATCTGCTACAGAATGGAAATACGTCTCTTATTTTAATAGTCAAACCATTGGCGATGTAATGTTCAATAGCTGGGATTAAGGATAGTACTAAAGGCGTGCGATAAAAGATGCTATAAAAAACATTATATTGACCAAGTTATTTCTGGAAATATAGCAAAAATTCCTAAAACCGCTAATCGTCCTAATTAAATGGTAGATTTTTAAGGATGGAATAGATTAGGAAAATAAGGGGTTTTTGCAAATGAAGTTCAAAACAATCAGTAGACGCATTGTTTTTTCCTTTAGCATTGTGATTGCAATCATGATAGGATACATTGTTTACAATTACTTTGCCATCAAGCAAAGCAATGATGCGACAGAGCAAATTGTACAGCAAGAATTACAACTATTAATCATCGATTACGAGCAGGCACAGTCCATTGATTTAAGAATAGCGGCAGCTAGAGGCTATGTGCTTTCTGGGAGAGAAAAGTATAAAGAGATATTTCAGGATAATGTTGCAAAGGAACTAAGCAATGAAGAAAAGCGGTCAGCATTATCTTCCTCAGGCGAATTTGGACAATTTGCGGAAATGTCTAAGGAATGGAACCGTTATATTGAGCAAGAGGTATTTGTGGTATATGATCAAGGGAACACCGAGCTAGCTACCCAAAACCTCACAAAAATGGATGACACAGCTACGACCATTCGTGAAGGCTACGAAGACTTAGCGGCGCAACGGAAGCTAGCCATTAATGAGGTAGGGACGGACAGTATTGCTGCTGGAGAGCAGAAACAGCGAATCGCCATTATCGTAGGTATTGTGATTGTTCTTCTAGCAGTGATAATTGAGCTATTAAGTGCTCGTGGTATTTCAAGACCAATCGTGACGTTAACCAAGCGTATGCAACAAATGACCAATGGCGATTTAAGTGAGCCGCCTTTGAAGGTTCAATCGAAGGATGAAGTAGGGCAACTGATGGAAGCGACCAATACGATGTCAGATATTTTAAATCGTCTATTAAAGCATATTCAAACGGTGTCCAATGATGTAGCGGCACATAGTGAGGAGCTTCTTCAGTCGACTTCTGAGGTCAAAATGGGGACAGAGCAAATTGTTCATACGGTTACAGAAATGGCAAGTGGGACAGAATTACAGGCAGATCATGCCTCTGATGTCGCTTCCGCCATGAATGATTTTACTAGCAAAGTTACTACGGTTCATCACGGCAGTAAAGATGTACAACAGTATTCGCAGAATGTGAAGGCTTTAACACAAGAAGGTAGAAGCTTAATGACCACTTCCACAAAACAAATGGAAGCCATCCAGTATACAGTGAAGGACGCGGTGAATCAGGTAAATGGCTTAAGTAAGCAAACACAGGAGATTTCTAAGCTTGTGGCGGTCATTCAAACGATTGCTGCCCAAACTAATTTACTCGCATTGAACGCAGCGATTGAAGCAGCTAGAGCTGGGGAACAGGGGAAAGGCTTTGCCGTGGTGGCCGACGAGGTTCGAACATTAGCCGAACAGGTCGCCTTCTCCGTCGATGATATTACAGCGATTGTCAGAAAAATTCAGGATGATTCCGATACAGTAACCTCCTCGCTAGAGCAAGGCTATGAGGAAGTCGAAAAGGGCACAACACAAATGGCCGCAACCAATACGACATTCAACCAAATTGCGGATGCTATTGAGGCCATTGCGACAGGCATTGAAGGTATGTCAGTGGAGCTAGCTGAGGTTGTTCACAATACTGTCACGATTAATAAAGCAGTCGATGAAATTGCTGCTGTCTCCGAACAATCAGCGGCAGGCATTCAGGAAACATCGGCTACCATTGAGCAAACTGCAAGCTCCATGGCTGAAATTAAACATAGTGCCGAGCATTTAGCAGAAATGGCTGAACAACTAAATGCCCTGATTCGTCAATTTAAGCTATAGAAAATACCTGTGGATTTCAAACTTCCCTCACATTTCATCTGTATACTAAGGCATTGGAAGGTGGAATCATTTTGAGAAAATATTTACTTTTATTATTGATGAGTACTTTATTCATGGCACCTGTTGCCTACGCCCATACGATGGATAAAAGTACACTATTCACGGATGTCCCTGAAACAGCCGCCAATATTCAGGACATTATGGTACTACACAGTATTGGGCTTCTTGGGTACAATGGCAAAGATATGGCCTTAAAMCCAACAGACAATCTTTCACGCAAGGACTTTGCATGCTGGGTAGGTGTCTATTTCTGCCTTGAGGGAGCAACAGTGGATGAGCTAGCACAAGCAGCTCAAAAAGAGGATTACGTATCTTCGCTAGAGGGAGATATTACGTACAAGGAAATAAATACAGCACTTTTTCATCATAAACTTGAGCTAGCCAATCCTGACGCAACCATGACGAAAGAAGAGTACATTGCATTCTTAACAGAGCACCTAACATTTGATATGGGCGGACATACGCTTATTCAGATGGGCGGCTTTGCAGAAGGACCAACGGGTACGATTGAAGACGTTGTCACAGGTGACCAAACAGGAATCATCATCGAAGGTAAAACATATATGTTGTCAGGACACCCTCGCATCTTTGCCGATTCAACAGATGCCAAAAGCTGGGTAGGGCAACAGCTAGAACGTTCTATTTTTACAACAGCAGCGGATCACCATCATGGTCATGACGGTGGGCAAGAGGAAAGCCACGGGGATCATGCAGAAGGCCATGGCGACAGCCACGAGCATGAAGCATCCGACTCGAATGAAGCAACACTACAATATGTGCAAATTAGCACTGCACAAGTGGTGAAAGAGGATGCCAAAGAAATGGAGTCTTCGAACGCTACACCAAGAGAAGAGCAACAAGCAGCCGCAGCAGATGACACAGCATCCAACTCAAACACAGTTTGGATGATCGCTATCCTAGCAGCACTAGCCGCTATTTTTGTTATTGTATTTGTGAAACGCAAGAAATAATGTAAATGAAAAAAACCAGCAATGACCGAGGGAATTCGGTTGTTGTTGGTTTTTTCATTTTTCCCCACTTTCATTAAACCGTCAAACATTCCAAATAAACACCTGCATATTCCAGCAATTTTACACAAAATTGAATAAGCACAAGCATGTTCGGTATATAAATAGGGTACGAACATTTTTTGGTTAGGAGTGTGTAAATGGCTGTACTTGTGGTGAAGAGGAGCATAATGCATCGTTATCAAAGTATCGGGCAGGCGATTGAAGAGGCGGCGCCTGGGGATATGATTGAAATTCGGGATGGGATTTATGAGGAAAGCTTGGATATTGCTAAGCGGCTGACGTTGTATGGGGTTGGCAATGTGACCATCAAGGGTGGTGTATTTATTCGCTATCAAACTCCTGTCGCGATGCGTAATTTACGGTTCCGGCAAGGGCAGGGGCTATATGTGAAAGGTGATTTACAGCTAGAGAATTGTGTCATTGAGGAGCAATTGATTCGAACGCAGATGATGGTGAGCTATGGTAGTTTGCTGATGAAAAATTGTGCAGTGCTTGCTACGCCACTGAATCATTTTGGTTTGCGTGTCGCGAATGGATCCAGTGTTATTCTAGTCGACACGACATTTGAGCATCATAGGAAGGCACAGATTATCGCTCAAAACTGTGAGCTGACCTTGACGAATTGTATGCTGTTGGAAGGGAAGAAGCATGGTATTTTTGCGATTCGCCATGTCAAGATGACAATGGAGGACTGTGAAATTCATGGGAATGACAAGGCACAAGTAATAGCTGCGTCGAGTGAGATTACGATGACCAATTGTTTAGTACACCAAGGGCAAGGGGTAGGCATTCAATTGTTTGATAGCACGACTTTCAGGATGGATGGCTGTGAAATAAAAGAGCATCTTGATACGAATATGGTGGTTCATCGCAGTGAACTAATGGTATCTGATTCTATTTTTTCAGATGGTCAAAGTCATGGGTTGTATCTTGGAGAAAAAACCGAAGCCAAGTTCTATGATTGTCAAGTTTCTCGGCATGTCAAGGCGCAGGTGTTGATAGAAAATAGCAAGGTGGAATTTCATACATGTCGTGTTCGTAATGGCATGGCTGTCGGGCTTACCATTGTGGATGAGGCAAATGTTTCGATGAACCAATGTAAAATTCAAAACCATCAGCAATTTCATATTATTGTTGATGCTAGTGGATTAAAGCTACAGCAATCGATTATTCAATTTGGGCAATCAGGTGGTGTTTATGGTAATGAACATGCCAAAATCATGATGCATCATACAACGATTCGAGAGCTGCAAAGCCACCATATCTATATCAACAATGCCCGATTATTTACACAATATTGCACGTTTGAACAAATGGAAGGAAACGGAATTACTTGCATTGATGCAATTTTTGAGATAGCTAATAGCTATTTTAAAGATGGTCAAGAAAGCTCTTATGCCATGATTTGGTCAGATCAATCAATGGGGCGTATTGAAAATTGTAGGGTGGATAAGGCGGCTAGACCATTCTTAGCGCTGTCCAATAAATCATTATTGGAAATGCGTCATACTGATATAGCCACAGTAAAGGCTCCAGCGGTGGTACAGGAAAACAGCCAATTATTTGTACAAGGACATGTGCAGACAGCGACATGGCAGAAGGATACAGCATCAAAGGTATCTCAAATTGAGGACATGAAATTAGAAATAGTGAAATATGATATTAAAAAAATAATATAAAAGCCGATTATACAAATAAGACAAGTAGTTTCAATTTTGAAATTACTTTTTTTATGGATTCGTGTATTGATATTTCATATATGTGAAAAATGGGTAAAGGAATACGTTTGGGCTTTAATTAATTTTAATTTGTGCAAAAAAAATCTATAATTCGACAAAATGCAAGAATATTTTTATAATGGTATAGATGTCTTGTTGCAATTACTGCAATATTTTGAAATATTCCACAGGAAAACTTATACAATCTTTGTATAAGTTATAACCTACATAATAAAAGTTTTTACTTAATGTAAAATAAATATTAAATAAATGTGGATAATAGATTGATTATTTTCTATGTTTAAACCTATAATTAGTAAAAATGGTTCATCCAATAAGATAAATTTTCGTTAATTATGAAATGGGAGTAATGATTTTACAATAATAAATAGAGAGAGTATTGGGGTGATATGAGTATGTTTGGGCTGACAAAAGAAGAAATTATGTTAATGCTAGAGGAGATGGAATTAGCAGAGAAGCACAAGAATGTGATTGCTGATATCTTACATCTAAATAATATGCGAATCGAACAACAACTCGCATTAATGATCCAATTAATCATAGATGAGCGCGAACGAAATATTTCCAACAATACATATCTAAACTAAAAAAATGTCGAAAAATCACAGGTGCTATGTTTGCAACGCCTGTGATTTTTTTGTCAGCCATTTTTATAATTTTTTTGTGAAGCAAATGATGCGATTAGCTTCTGTAAAACAGAACTGAAGATGAACCCTTAGGCTTTCGTCATTGTCCCATTCACAGTCAATGGCAATCACTAGACAGCCTCTTTGCTTTCCCCATTKCTCACATTTCYCCACMAGCAGTCTGGCAGAGCCATGCTGGGGATATTCCTCTCTCACAAAAAGGCCTTCTAAATAGCCGACTGGACTCGAGTCAGTCCCTTCTACATAGTCTGTTCTTAACTGGCATTGGGCAAATCCAACTGCTTCGTCATCGTCATAGGCAAGGAAAATAGCTGCGTTTTCTTCCCTTAGCAGCTGTGTCATCTCTTCGGTAAATTCCTCTGGTGTATGATTGGGCCAGAGCAGTAAGGCTAATGAGGCTGCAGCATGAGCGTTCTTCTGGTTTGCTTGTTGAATCATAAAATCTTCCTCCTTTGTAAAAAATGAAACAAATTGTTTTGAAGTACGTACAAACTAGTAAGCGTTTTTATTTTAAAGCTCTAATTCTATTTTAACAATCTTACTTGAGGGGGGAATCCAATCATGTCACTCTTACAAACGTTAATTGAACAAGCGAAAAAGCCAAATGGATGGATTGGCTCAACGATGCTACAAATTATGAATTTTGCCCATCGTGGTATGAATGCATGGTTCATCAGGCAAGGTGCTATCAATGATGGTGATCGTGTGTTAGACATAGGTTGTGGTGGTGGGAAAATGCTCCAAATTTTATCCAAATTGAATCCAAATGGTATAATATATGGGATAGATTTTTCCACACAGGCAGTGAAGGAATCAATCAAATTGAATAAAGCAAATGTTGCCAAGGGTAGCGTCATTGTGAAAGAGGCAAGCGTTTCAAGCATTCCATACGATGATCAGTTTTTTGATGCGATTACAGCCTTTCAAACGCACTATTTTTGGCCATCCTTGGAGCAGGATGTAGAGGAAGTATGGCGGGTTCTGAAAAACGGTGGGAAATTTATTATCATAGCAGAGCTCTACAAAATGAACTATCATATGAAAGCCTATCAAACACCTGAGGCAACGAAGCAATTATTAGAACGTATCGGTTTTCAAACCGTGTATGTCACCGAAAAATCAAGTAAAGGATGGCTTTGCATTACAGCTATTAAGTAAAGGATACATAAAATGGAGGGTATAAAAATGAAAAGATGTGATTGGGTCAAGCTAGATGAGCCTTTGTATGTGGAATACCATGACAAGGAGTGGGGTGTACCGGTCTATGATGACCAGCATTTATTTGAGATGCTTTGCTTGGAGGGGGCACAGGCTGGCTTGAGCTGGTGGACGATTCTCCAAAAGCGTGAAGGCTATCGTGAGGCATTTGATCAATTCGATGTGGAAAAAATTATCCATTATACAGCAGACAAGCTAGAGGAATTGCAGCAAGACACACGGATTGTACGCAATAAATTAAAAATAGCTAGCGTGGTGACAAATGCTAAAGCATATCTCCAAATACAGGAAAAGCATGGCTCATTCTCAGATTATATTTGGGGCTTTGTAGATCACAAACCAGTTATGAATGAGTGGGCATCCATTAAAGAGGTGCCTGTGACGACAGAAATTAGTGATCGTATGAGCAAGCAATTGAAGAAAGATGGCTTTAAGTTTATCGGTAGTACAATTTGTTATTCTTTTATGCAGGCAGTGGGCATGGTAAACGACCATACAACGGATTGCTGCTGTCGACAAAAGGAGCTAGCAGATGGCAATTGAACAAATTCGGGCTCAACTAGCCACGCAGGCCACGATTTTTCAAACGGGTGGTATTCGACCTACACATGATTTATTGGAAAGCTGGATTGGCTATGTGGGCTGGTCCTTACCAGAAGAGCAGCCACCATCTGGCTATCAGCCGCTCGCTACGTTTTTTCTAAAAGGTCTACCCTATGTACCGATGGCATTACAGCCTTTTCAATTAGTCACAGTCTTTGTCGATGAACGTCTATTAGATCATCTGATGGAGGATGATCTTGGTTCTTATTTTGATATTAGAACGTACACCACTTTGGAAGGCTTAGTAAAGCGCGAATGGCAGCATGAACAAATTCGCGCGTTTCCACTCCTACCGCAACATATTACAAATGACTATCCAACATGGGATGGGGGCGGTATTCCTGCTCAATTGGAGGAAGAGATTTTGACGTTGGAGCATGAAGAGCAGCTCGACTATTTTGAGGATATTGTTGAAGACCTCTATCCACTCCATAAAATTGGTGGCTATCCAAGCTTTTGTCAAAGTGGCGTTGATTTCGGTGACGATGCGCCATTTGTCCTCCAAATTGCCTCCGATGCAAAAGCACGTTTGAATATTGTGGATCATGGTAATTTTTATTTTTTCTACAATCCAACAATCCAGACTTGGCACGTCTATTGTGATTTCTACTAAAGGGATGGCGGCTTGTCTCTTTCATGAATTGTCATCATGATGAACCGGTAAATCAGATATAAGCCAAGGTACGCCCCTGTAATTAGAAAGACAGGGTTTAAGAACACAGCATGGATCGTTGTCATAAAGACTACATCCTCAAGAATAATGTTCGTTATAGCTGTAGCGGCAATCGTGCTAAACAGAATCGCAGCAAGGACACCTAGTATGTTGAAAAGAAGGCGAAAGCTAGCCCATTTGTGCTGAAGATATGCCATAAGGCTGGGGATGCCAATCGTGGCAGTCAGCATGACAATTGTCATAACATCACATCCTTTCTTTCAGATTGCCCTTGTTCGTTCCTGCATAAACATAGAAAACGATAGGAGGGAAACCGATTGCGATGGCAAGAAGGAGAGTTAAAAAGCACTAGGAAGGTGAAAAAAGTGGAGCATAAAACGGTGGTCAAAAATGGCATTGGCTTTGGTTCGGTTTTAGCGATTACGATCTCCTGGAGTGTGCATCACTCCATCATTTGGGCAATCATCCATGGCTGTTTTAGCTGGCTGTATGTTATTTACTACGCCATCATGCGCTAAGCTTGTAGGTCAGCCTATCAACTAAGATGTTGTTTGAATAAAAATAACATTGGGTACATAAAAACAAAGCGTTCATAATTTTTAATGAGCAAGCATAAATAACAAAGTGCTCTTTTTCCAAAGTACCAATTGTATGAACGTAGAAGAAAGGTTGATAGAATGACACATCAAGTAACGGCTTTAAGTAATGTTAATGGTAATGCTACAGGCGTGGAAGGTATATTACAAAATGTAGCATTTATTTTATCGACGTTTACGATTCCTTGTCCGCTCCGCGAATATGTGACAAGGTCTGATATTCGTAAACCCTTCCAGCGTATGAAGAAAATAAACACAAAACGCCTCATAGAATGTATCCAACGTTTTGAGCCACGAGCTGTCGTAGTAGATGTTGATTATCTTGGCGATGTGAATAGAGGGAAATTAGAGCCCATTGTCAAAGTCATTGTCAATGAATAGCTGAAAAATATGAATTCTGCCAGGTATGGTTTCACGAACCTGGCAGAAGATTAAATGTGCCCTTATAGTGGTAGGATTATGGTATATGAATTGGTGTCAAGTATGATAATGGAACAGTTACGCGTTTCTAATGGCAATAATTTGCTGGCAATCAATGATAAGTGGTGTTGCTGCTGCAGCATCTACCTCTAAGAATGTAGCACAGCAAGTTTTAGGATCTAAGCTGATGAATAAAATTCCTGCAAAGCTACCGCCACCTGCTAAAATAACATCAACCAAAGTGCCAGGAGATAAGCATCTTAATAGATGACAAATACAGCCTTTACACTTGTGATCTTTGGAATAATCCTTCTCGTAGTAGTACTCTTCCTCCTCTTTTTTGCAAGAGCAAGAATCCTCCTTATGTTCCCATTTACAATGGTCATCCTTTTCATGACACTTACATCGCTGATGCTTCTGTTCCCATTTGCAATGCTCATGCTTGTGTTTGCATTTGCATCCTTCTTGTTTGTGTTCACATTTTTTTTCTAAATGACAATAGCATTTTACATATTGTTCACAGCACTTTTCTTTTTTATGATTCCAATTCATATATTGACTATATCTACTATCCTGCATCTTTTAATCTCCCTTTTTGTTAGTTTTTTAGTAATGGTAGCGCTAACCTTTACATTTCTAATCTATGAAGCCACAAACAAAACTTCTTGGTAATTTGCCCTTTGTACAAAAAGAAAATTATTTTTTAATAATTAAAAAGAGAGAAATAGCCATACATAGCTGTGAGAATAATAACAATTTCAGGGAAAAAGATTGCTAGACTTCCGCCTGTAAATTTCATGGAGAAATGGAGCGAGTGTATGAAAAGTGTCCTGCAAATCTTCTTTTTATTCATGTGCTTACTGGTTGTGATGTCATTGTGGATGGTACAAAGGGAGCCTTTAGCTATAGCTCCGAGCACCGAAAGAGCAACTTCCTATGCTGAGGAGCTTGGCGAAAAATTACAAGCTACGAATTTTACAAAACAAGTGTTACTGGCGATACGGTCGGCAGGTTACTCGCCTGATAGTACAGTTGGTTATCTAATAGACTCTCCAGCGCATCAAGTCATCACTATTCAATTACACGATGGGGAAGAAATTGATGTAAGTACAGAAAGTGAAATTCAATCGATTATCGATGAGCTAGCTGAAAAGAATAATATGCATCTATTTATGGTTGATGTTCAATTACTAGAGCGTGAATAGTAGAGGGGAGGCACTGTGATCTGTGCCTTTTTACATATAAAGGGAATTGTAATATAATGATAAAGAGGTGAGAGAAATGAAAATATTAATATTAGGCGCGAGTGGACGTGTCGGCAGCCATTTGGTAGAACTAGCAATAAAGGATCAGCATGAGGTCACCCTATTAGTCCGAAATCCCGATAAATTACCGCACCATCATCAACAGCTGTGTGTAATGAAAGGGGATGTTTTAAACAAGCAGGATATCGAGCAGGCAATGCATCATGTGGATGTGGTGGTGAGTGCATTAAATACAGATGGAGGCACTACATTATCGGCTAGCTTACCATTGATTCTTGAAGCGATGACAAAGCAACAGGTGACAAGAATCATTACGATTGGAACAGCAGGGATTCTACAAAGTCGTGTAACGCCGACTCTTCTTCGTTACCAATCAACGGAATCGAAACGAAAATCGACCTTTGCTGCACAGGAGCACCAACGTGTATTCGAACAGCTACAGCAATCTGCAATGGATTGGACAATTGTTTGTCCTACCTATTTACCTGATGGGGCCTGGACAGGAAACTACCGCGTTGAACGTAACTTCTTGCCAGAGGGAGGTAGCGAAATTTCAGTAGCGGATACAGCAGATTTTGCCTACCAACAAATCTTCAGTGAGGAATTTTTGAAAACACGCGTCGGACTTGCCTACTAGAAAAGGGGAAATATAGTGAAATATATTCATGCCATCTTCGGGATGGTAATCATTGTGGTTGGATGTGCCTTTCTCAGTACAACCATAGAGGAGGCGCCTGTTAGAAATGTGATGCTGAAAGTCTATGGAGCTATTATTGTGTCCATCGGCTCTTTCTACCTCAAAAAAATTGCGAAATTTGGTAAGCAATAAGCACTTTTACATAAGGATAGTCTAAATGGACTTATCCCTTTAACCTTTCTTTATCCTAAATCGTCTAAATGATAGCTATTTTAGTGAAAAAATATACTGTTATTTTCCTTTTTATAGAAGGTTTGCTATACTTTATGTCGAATATATCTATTGAAGAGGTGATTGTATGGACAAGGAGATATCAAATAACTATCAATATCCTAAACACCTAACAAGCCTTGATGGAATCGAAACGACAGAATTATATGTCATCAAGATAACAAAGGAACAAGTGGATAGGTTGATTGAGGATATCGATCAAACATTAAAGACGTCGACATGACGTCTTTTTTCATGCCAAAAAAGGCCACCTTCCAAGAAAAGTGACCTCAAAACAGGAGAGCTGTGGAAAGGCTAGATTTGCTTTACCCTACTATTTGTATGTAAAAGTAATCTTGTTAGCTMGCCATTTGCCTGAAAGATAGATGAAATTTACTCGATTTTCTAGCAACTCAGTTCACTATCCATATATGTACTACCTCAGTTCTTCTGACATGAAAAGGAGTAATTCAAAGCCAAATAATCGCGGATGATAGTAGGCTGTCCGCCATTTTCAAGACATAGCTTACTGGCAATTTTAATTTCCTTCTGATTATAGTGAGATTGTGCCCCAATCAAAAATATGCCTGACAGTATCAATAATGTACCGATGCCCAACACATATTTTATAACCCTTTTCACTCATCTAACCTCCATTTCGATACGTTTACCCTATTGTCTAACATATGTTGAAGCATGAAAGCATTATGTTTAATTGACAATTTGTATACATTTGTATACAATCAGTTTAAATTAATGTATACAAATGTATACAAAAGGAGTGTTTTAGAAATGAGAGGATCTGGATTTAGAGAGCATATGAGAGAGGGACATCACCGTGGTGGACGCCACAGAGGCATGGAAGGCGCGCCACAGCGAGGAGCAAAAACGTTCCGACGCGGCAAAGCGATTTCATTTTTAGAGATGCTGCATGTGAAGCGAGCTACCATTAAACAGCAATTAGAACAGCCAGAATTTCAATCCATTCAGCAAATTTTAGTCGGTGAATTAAAAGCCATCGATCTAGTTATCCAAGAATTKTGCCAGTTGTTTGATATTCAAGAAAATGAAACCAACGACAGTCTACAAGAGGAAGATAACGCACATGAAACAAATGAATAACTATATAGATGAGGTATTTTATCAGGACGATGCCCTATTAGAGGATGTCCTGTCCTCTATTGCCGAAAATGGTATGCCTGCTATTTCTGTCTCTCGATCATCAGGAAAGCTGTTGACGATGCTTGTATCGATTACTAGGTCAAAGGCTATTTTAGAAATTGGTGCTCTTGGCGGCTATAGTGGTATTTGTCTGGCGAGAGGAATGGAAGGGAAAGGCAAACTGACATCCCTAGAGTTAGAGGATAAATATGCACAGCTAGCCGCTAAAAATCTTGCCAAGGCAGGCTTTGCCGAGCAGGTAACGTATATGACAGGCCCTGCATTGGATAGCCTTGAAAAGCTTGTGGCAACGGGACAGTGTTTTGATTTTTTCTTCATTGATGCTGATAAGGATAACTATGAAAATTATTTAGCCTATTGCATACAGCTAGCAAGCCCTGGTGCATTCATTGTGACAGATAATGTCCTAGCAGGAGGCAGTGTAGCAGACCCTATGGCGACACCCAAGCGCTATACAGCCATCATGAAAAAGTTCAATGTCACAGTGGCTAATCATCCGCAGCTGGATTCGATTCTTTTACCCATTGGGGATGGTATGACGGTTTCAAAAGTTATAAAATAATGCATATCAGAAATTAACTATTAATGGTAAAATATTGTTAGCAAACGATAAGGGAGAGATGCTTTTGAAGCAAGCACTAGTGGTCATTGATGCACAGCAAGAATTAATCGAGGGAAATCAGGATGAACAAGCCGTCTATCGCAAGGATGAATTGCTTAAAACAATCAATGCCGTTATTCAAAAAGCTATTGAGGCAGAGGCATATATTATCTTTGTACGTGATCAGGATGTAGCGGGTGGAGAAGGGGAAGGCTTTCAAGTACATCAAGCGATCCAAGTACCTACTACCGCTGTTTATTTTGATAAACTGGCTACAAACGCTTTTTATAGGACGGGATTACTCGATTACTTACAGGCCAATGAGGTAGAGCATTTGGTGATGATGGGCTGCAAAACCGAGCATTGCGTGGATACAGCAGTTAGAGCAGCAACTATACAGGGCTTTGATGTCACTTTAGTGGGAGATGGCCATTCAACAAATGGTTCCGACTACTTATCACCAGAAGATACGGTTGCACACCATAACGACATCCTACATGGCCATTATAATGTGGATCATTTCTCACTTGTACGAAGCGCCGACGAAGCATTATTTGAACCCACACATAATAGTTATCGCTAATTGTAAAATGACCAAGAATCAAGGTTCTTGGTCATTTTTACATATAGAAATGATTGAGCATCCAACCTATAACCGTACTCACGATACCAACTCCTATCAAGACTAGCCCATGGGTTGGTGCTTGATAATCCTTTTTAAGTACAATCCCCATACAGATAGCCATAAGCCCACAAAAAGCTTGGAATAGGAGAAGGGCTACTACCACATTGACCCAACCGATGATTAAAAGTAATCGCTTACTATTATTTTCATGTACCATTTATTGTTCTCCTTCTTCATTTCTATGTAAATAAAGTGCCATACCTAACACGCATAGTAGTAGGATTGAAAAAATAATAGACATTGTCGCTTGATAGACAATGGCAGTTATGAACAAAAACAATAAAATAATCAGTATGATGAGACGGAGTAGGAATTTTGTTTTTTTACGAATGGCGAAAAAATCCTGTAGAATAATGAGTAAAAAGCTCACACCAAATAGGAGAGCATATTTACACCCTCACCTTGTAAGTATTTTAAAATAATTATAGGAATGAGTATGTATTTTAAATACTTGTACCACTGGAAAAGACGATCCATGTTGCTGCCTCCAGCTCAATAGACTATTTTTACAAATATTGTAACGAAAATTATGATCCGACACAATGATCTTTTATTTTCATAGGGCCACTGTGCGAGCAGTGACCCTAAGTATCAAGTCAGGAGGTGTAAGGCTAAAATTAGCTTTACACTATTATATGTATGTGAAAGTAGCTTCAAAAGCTAGTTATCTGCCTGCTCGATAGATTATTTTTTGGAAGGCGACTAAATGGGGCACCAATTGTCGGATGAAGGGCTACTATTCCTGCTAAAGTAAAGATAAGGAAGGTGAAAGAAGTGGATTCTTTAACAAGGTTGAATAAGGCGATTACGTATATCGAGGCCAATCTAACAGAGGAAATTGATGTGCAAGAAGCTGCGAGATTAGCTTATTGTTCGGAATACCATTTTAAACGTATGTTTTCCTTTCTAGCAGGCATCTCGCTATCAGAGTATATTCGTCGTAGGCGTCTGACGCTTGCCGCACTGGAACTATCAGATTCATCTATGAGAATTCTCGATATCGCGATTCGTTATGGCTATCGCTCTGCAGATGCATTTACAAGAGCCTTTCAGCAAATGCATGGCATCACACCATCGGAGGCGAGGCAAAATGGTCAGCACCTAAAAGCGTTTCCACGAATGACCTTCCAACTTACCATACAAGGAGGTTGTGAAATGAATTACCGACTCGAACAAAAAGAAGCGTTTCACATCGTGGGTCTTATGAAAAGAGTACCTATCGTCTTTCAAGGAGAAAATCAAGCGATAACTGAAATGGCACGTGCATTAACAATGGAGGATATTGGGCAACTAAAAAAGCTGTCGAATCTAGAACCAACAGGAATCATCCAAGCCTCCACAAACTTTTCTGAGGGCAGAATGGAGGAAAAGGGCGAGCTTGATCATTATATCGGCGTAGCCACAACCGAAACGTCTCACCATTTTTCACAGTTGGATGTACCCGCTTGTACGTGGGCTGTCTTTGAAGCGGTTGGACCATTCCCACAAACACTGCAGGAAACATGGGGGCGCATTTATGCGGAGTGGTTCCCATCATCTGGCTATGAACAGGTTGCTGGTCCAGAAATCGTGCGCCATACAAGCACGGATTTTTCCTCACCAACCTTTACAAGTGAAATCTGGATACCACTTCAGAAAAAGAAGCCTCTTGCATAATGCGAGAGGCTTTTACTGTATTTTCGTTCCATTGGGCAGCTGCTGATCGGGCGTTAACAGGATTACATCTCCCTCCACAGGTACACCACCAATGACTAATACCTCTGACTTAAAACCCGCAACGCGACGTGGCGGGAAATTAACAATCGCCACTACTTGCTTCCCAATAATGACTTCGGGTGTATAACGCTTCGTAATTTGTGCGGAAGACTGTTTAATGCCCAATTCTTCACCAAAATCAATTTTCATTTTAATCGCAGGAACCCGAGCCTTTGGCAGTTCCTCAGCCTCTAATACCGTGCCGATTCGTATATCAAGTGCTATAAAATCTTCTATTGTCGCCATCACTGTACTCCTTAAGCTTTTATGACAATGTTAGCATTTAATAGAAAAAAATACAAAAAAGAAGAGCACATAGCGTGCCCTTCTCTCGTTAACGACGATGCTCTACCAGGTCAATCGCACCTAACACAATATGTGCTAAGCCAAAGCCAAAAATCGTATTGGCCACCATTTTGTTAGAGCCATGTTTTTGCTTCATTGCATAGCCTGCCGCCGTAACAGCTGACCCGAGTATAGTGGGGATTAAACCTTCACGAATTCCATTCATAAATTGATCCCTCCGTCGTATGATTCGGCGTGAGTTTCACACCATACTTACTATGAACGTTTGGCGCGGATACTATACTAGGCATCAACCGTATCAATCATGAAAGCAGTGATCTCCGTTTGATCTGCATTTGTATAGGCCTTGCAAAAAAGAACCACAGCACTTTCTTCATCATCAAACCATAAATAGCGAATTTCTGTTGTGAAACAACTTTGGTCGTTCATTTCATACACATCAATAGCTAAGGAAGCTTCATCCAGCGGCCATGTTAAGGTACCTTGCAAGGCGAAAACCTCCTGCAGAAATATAGCAGTATCCTCTGTTAATATCTTCTCCTGTTGAAGTTTCTCATATCTATTATGTACTAAATCATCTAAGGTCATTTTCGTTAATGCACTTATTTTGTCTTTCATTTGCATAGCCTCCCTCCTTATAGTTATTTTACTGGAAAAGGAAAAATCTTGTATAGGTAAATAGGGATTTATTGAAACGAAAAAGAGCGGTTAGCCGTATAATAAACGAAGGGGGGCTGAAAATGAAGTATATAGGCATTGGCACCATCTTGTCCATTCTAGGTGTGATATGCTCCATTCTCATATGGGGTACAGAGGAAGCCCATTTGCTTTCAGGGCTACTCGGTGGAATTTTCATCGTTTCTGCCATGTTATTGTCAGGAGCCATCGCAAGCGGAGATAGAATGCGCGCCAATTTCGCAACAGAAACCAATGAAGACAGAAACGAACGCAATCTTCTCATGAATAATGCGTTACTATTAGCAATACCAAACATTATCGTAGCAATCTTTGTTTATTATTTATGAAGCTAATAGCAGCCATCAATTTAGAATAAGCTTGGTATTCAGCACATTTAGCATTCTATCCACCGATTTGAAATGAGCAATCCATTCTAAGCGATTCTATCCATCAAAATGAGCGATGTATCCGTCAGATTAGACATTGTATCCGTCACATTTAGAATTCTATCCACCAATCATTACATATAAAAATCATAAAAAGTGTCACATCTACCCTAGGTGTGGCTTTTTTTGTTGCATTTAATAGAGAGGAGTACATTTGCAATAGAGAGGTGGTACTATGCAATTAACAGATGGTACACAGATATTTGACACGGACATCATTGATGAGGCTGCTAAAAAGAGGGAGCGTGATGAGCAGGAGCGGGAGATGCTCAACGCCTTTGCCCGCTATGCATACCTACGATATAAGCAAATACGAGACAAAGTAAATCCGCGAAAATGCAAATATATGTATATTCATCAGGTACGTCAGCAATTAGCATTACCAGCTAGACTACAACGTGTTTGCAAGCTGCTAACGATGACGGAAGAGGAAGTTCTCTACATTGTTGAATTTGTGCGGAAGTATTTGAAATACGTTAAATAAGCCTCATCTACAAAGATGGGGTTTTTTTACATAATTTCTAGGGAGAATTGTTTTTCAACAACCGCTCCATATAGTATGATGAACGTGTATAAAGGAGTGAGCGTAGTTGAGATTGATTAAATTTCTAGTGGTAATTGCTATATTTGTTGGTGTAGTGGGGTATGGTGTACTACATTTCGGCACAAAATTTGCCTCTGAAAAAATTGTAGATACCTTGTCGACAGAATTAGAAAATAGCGGACAAAAGGAAGAAATCAAAAATACCATTGAAAATGACCCACAATTAAAAGCCTATATGGAAGAGGCGAAAACGGTCGATAGCAGTACATTGCCGTTTACGACAAAAGAAGAGGCAACGAAAGTCTTAATTCAAAAAGTGGGCATTACCGATTTGAACGACATGCGTGTAAAATTGCAGGACGGCTCGATGACGCAGGAAGAAGCTCTACAAATGGTGGAAGGCAAATTATCCGATGAAGAGATTGCAGCTTTAAAAGTCATTGTCTATAAAGAGCTTTATGAATAACAAACAGCAGAAGCAATTGTTTGCTTCTGCTGTTTGCATTACCCATTACAGATCATGATTATATTTCCATCTAAATCTTGAATGTTGAAGTAAGCAAAGTCATCAAAACGTTCTATAGGCCGAACAATCGGAATGCCCTTGTCTTTCATAGACTGATAGGCATCGTCAATATTGTTTGTGTAGAAATTAAACAACACATGCTTGGACGGCTGTAATTGAAAGCCAGGATCAAATGTGTGATCGTCTAAGGTAATTCCCGTCTCAGAGGAAATGGGTAAATTGTAGACAGGCGAAACTACCTTCTCTTCACAAAAGGGCAGACCAAGAAGTTGGCTATACCATTCTGCTGAATGACGTAAATCTCGGACATGAATAAAAACATTATTCACCTTCTTGGTTAGAGGGGACGTTACAAAATTCATTCTTTCTACCACCTTTCGCTTGTTTTTATAGGAATTCGCTAAAAAAATTTTTTCACCTGCTTAAAAGAGCATGCTTCATGGTATGTTCTTTTTTTATGTCCCATTTTAAAAAATTTTCTTTATATAGTTAGAAAGGACATTAGAAGGAAAGAGGGATCGTCATGATTTATCGAGTAGCCAAAAAGGAGAATTATGTGGTTTTGGATAAAGCATTTTTAAATGATGAGCAATTAAGCTGGAAAGCAAAGGGTCTGCTTGCCTATATGCTGTCTTTGCCAGATGATTGGTCATTTAGTCTTGCAGATTTAGCAATACGTAGTAAATGTGGGCGGGAA
This sequence comes from Lysinibacillus sp. S1, assembly GCF_044986265.1. Taxonomy (NCBI): domain Bacteria; kingdom Bacillati; phylum Bacillota; class Bacilli; order Caryophanales; family Bacillaceae; genus Lysinibacillus; species Lysinibacillus sp. S1. Next base: position 717,446 of record NZ_CP173154.1, on the reverse strand, counting down.
GCGACTGCCAAAATTTTGGACGAACTCATAGAGGCGGGCTATCTTCAAAAAGTACAGGAACGAGGAAAAGACGGCAAGTTCGGTAGGGTAGAATTTTTCGTCTATGAAGCATCAAAACGTGCTGCTATACCGTCAACGGGAAATTCGTCAACGGTCGTACCATCAACGGAAAAGCCCACACTACTAAATAATAATTTACTAAATAATCAATTACTAAAAGATAAAGATGATAAGGAGTCTACTAACACTGCCTACCACTTTTATGTACAACAAGGCTTTGGCAAACAAACAGCCTATATTGCTAGTAAAATTCGTCACTGGCTCACTATTTTTTCAGAGGACATGGTCATCTWTGCGATGAAGCTAGCGGTGGAGCATAATGTTTTACGCTGGCGGTATGTAGAGAGCATCTTACAAAATTGGTGCCATCAGAACATAAAGAGTCTTGCAGATATTGCTATCGACCAGCAGCGTTTTCAAGCCCACAAGCAGCAAGTGTCATCACATTCTAAAGCTAGACGACGGGAAATCATTCCGCAGTGGTTTCAGCAGCGTGGTGATCAGGAACAAGAATTTCAGCCAACAATTGATTTTGCAGCAGAACGACAAAAAATTTTAGCCCTCTTACGGAGTGAATAAATTCTCCGCATACCATAAAGGCTTAATCGATGAAAAGTTATCATGATCCTGTAAAATCATGTGAATTCTTTCCAACGCATCGTCAAAGGAGCGTGGGTCATAGTGACGAGTCCAAACAATGGTTGAAAAGACCGTCATGGCTGCATAGAGGGCATATAACCGCCAAAACATATCGTCTGGTGAAGATGAAAAATAGCCATCAATCTGCCCAATACAATAGGGGATACTTTGTCGTCTACTAAACAAGGCAAGATTATAAAAGTCATGATAAGGATCGCCCACCTCATAGCCATTAAAATCTATCACCCCATTGTAAGTATGTCCTTTACAAATAATGTGACCGAGATGAAAATCATCATGAAGCAGGGTGATGGGGCGTTGCTTTAACAGTGGTAAGTGCGTTTCAATAAAGCGCAATAGTTTAGCCTCTTGTGGAAGTTGATAGGCATCTTGTTGGTATGCCTTCAAATAGGTAGAAAACTTTTTGAGCTGTGTTGTCTCCCAATGAATTATTTGCGGAGGGCTCACTTGATGTATTTTTCTTAATTCTTTCCCCGCCGCAAGCCCAAGGTGGAATTGCTCAGAGTCAGAAAGTTCCTGAATAATTTCATCTGCTGGTGTTTCTTCTAAAAAGCTAACGACCATTGCGGATATATTGGCTTCCTGAAACAAGGTATAGTCAACGGCTTTATGTGTTCTTACACCCTGCTTTGCTAACTCTTGGAGCAAGGAAAACTCTACTGCACGTTTGTCATGATGTGCTAGATCTGACAAGCGCACCAAATAGCGCGTTTCACCAACTGTTACCAGATACTTGCTATCAGGTGAATAGCCTTTGTTAATTTTCACTAGCTGTGTAAAGCCGTGTAAGCTTGGTAATTGACGAATAATCTCTACTGCCTGCACACTTTCTTTCCTCGCTTTCAATATTTTAGAAGAACTAAAATACTACAGAAMACAATACTTTGTCAATGCTTGGAAGCGAGAAAAGAGGTTATAAAATCATAATGAAAAAATAGTAAAAGAGCACAACTAACTAGAAAACACTTTTGTGCGCGCATTTACTAATAGTAAGTGGATGTCCTTGTGACATTCACACTTCATAGCTTCGAGGAAAGAGAGGTGAAACGATCGCAGTAGCCTTAAGCGCGAAAAGAAGCTAATAAGCCTCAAAAGGAACCTCTAATTATCTGTTGTTTACCCTAAAAAACCCAAAAAGAAGAAAAGAATAACATAGCGTCAGTCGCTAAAAATAATAGGAAAGGACGGTGCAACATGAGTYATGTTATTGAAAAACAGATGATGTCAGGGCTACCGAATCAAGCGCTAACGGCAGTCAAATACGTTGTGGCGCATGAATCAGGTAATGGCAGCAATACAGGTCCAAATGCATTGGAAAACGAAATTGCCTATATGAATCGAAATAAAGCCAATGCCTTTGTTTCTCACTGGGTAGGCGGTGGTGGAAGAATCGTACAAGTAGCCCCAGTCAATCGCGTGCAATATGGCTGTGGACCAAAGGGAAATCCGTATAGCTATGCCCAGGTGGAATTGGCACGGACTGCTGATAAGGAACAATTTAAAAAGGACTATGCGGCTTATATTTGGCTGTTACGTAAGCTTGCGATAGAGGCAGGGATTCCCACTGTTTTAGATGGTAGCGGCAACGGCATTAAGTCACATCGATGGATTGCGGAAAATCTAGGAGGCACTACGCACAAAGATCCTTTTGACTATTTAAAAAGTATGGGGATTACAGAAGCACAATTCCAGCAAGATATTAAAAATGGGCTTGAGGAGGGATTAACAGTGTCACAATATAATGAGCTAAAACAAGAAATAGAGACGTTGAAAAGCTTACTAGCTGAAAAAGCTAGTTTACAAACAAGCAGAGAAGTGGGGGCAGCCCATAAAGAGGCTTGGGAGTGGGCTATTAGCGAAGGCATTATCCGAGGCGATGGAAGTAAGAACATGAATCCAGCAGGCGCCTTAACAAGAGAGCAAATGGCGACCATGCTGAAACGCTATTACGACAAATTTATAGCCAACTAATTGTGCAGGATAAAGCTCCTATGTCATCACGAGCTTTATCCTTTTTCATTGAATAAAGGTTTTTTTAAAATTTTGTCGAATGTAGTAGAAGAGAGGAGGGGTTTTGATGTTAACCAAAATAAGAAAAGTAAAATTTGAACAAGAAAGAAAAAATCCATTATACCAAGTGGTGATGGAATGTCCCGATGGTAAGCAACTCTATGTAAAATTTGATTATACGTATAAAACAAAAAATTTCTGGCCATTAGAAGTGAATTATAATAAAAAGAACTATGGTGCAAAGCTAGCATGGTATACAAATGAAGTCGAGAATATGACAGTGGCTTTATTTCTAGAAACGATTGCTGGTAAAATCAACAAGAAGTATGATTTTAACTTTAAGAAACAATAAAAAAAGCAGCACCTTGTAGGAGCATACTGCTTAAGACTTGTCCATTATTTAGTTGAGATATAAACAACAAGTGCTGCCTCATCAAATGTTACATTTGCGCCAAGTGCTTGACTGACAAAGCGTAAAGGCACCATTGTTGTACCTTGATATATTTCAGCAGGATGGCTGAGTGTGATTGTTGATGCAGAACCATTTGTATCAACATAAGCCGTTTTATTCCCCACACCAATCACAATTTTTTTACTGTCCTTTGTTGCCGTTACTTTTTTTGTTGCATTATCATAGCTAACCGTTGCCCCAAGAGATTCAAAGATTGCCTTCATTGGCACTAAGGTTGTGCCATTTTTCATATAAGCGCTAGGCGTATAATTTTGCTTCACGTCATTTAAATAGACAGCAACCTTCGTTAATACAGGTGCTACAGTTGCTTTAGGTGTTGGCGCAGAATAACTTTGACCGCCTGAAGAAGACCCTGCATCATTGCCACCATTGCCATTATGATAATGATAGCCAGAACAAAGACCTTTAGCCTTTGATTTGTCAGAACAGTTGTGACCGCCATTGCTATCTAAACGCCCTGGATGTGCGCTCGCAATAGAGGCTGTGGTGAAAAATAATGTAAGCATCGCCATCAACAAAACCAATTTCTTCATATAAATCCTCCAATTCTCAAAATATGTAATTATTATACTATTGAAAAGAGAATTTTGATATGTTTTTATAGGAAATTAGTTTTAACCCATTAAAAGGCACTACCAGTCAAGATTGGTAGTGTCATTTTGTTATACGGTTAATTGATTTTCGTTTTGGAGATCAATGGCTTTTTGGAGCAGTCGATGCAGAACGGCTGCAAAGGTTGCAATCGTACTGGTTACAAAGATGCTGATAAGTGTCAGCGTAATAATTCCTGTAATATCTTCCTTGCCAGTAAACATTATCATAATTGATGCAATACCTAGCGCAAGGCCGGCTACAATAGTGAGAGCACAATTTTTGATCGTTCTCAAAGCCCGTACAGATGATTTGGAGAACGTTTTATGCTGGGCGATGTTCGTTAAGAGGCGATAGGCCTGATACAACGCCGTGTAATAGGGAATGCATAGTGCATACAAATAGAGTAAAAAAAGATAAGACAAATAGGAGGATTCGGGATGTGCCGCTGCATCTCTACTGGCTATCCCAGGTAGCCAAAATAGTCCTAAAGCTAATACAGGGATACCTAGCAGCATAATCACACTCTTTAGGAAAATGGTTGACCCCTTTTTATGTTTCATACAAAACACCTCACTGGTAATGATATATTGATTTTAAAATAAAATTTATCGTTTTTCAATAAAAATATATTACTATTCATTGATTTTTTTCGTTTTAAAAGACATCCATCCTTATAGGATAGATGCCTTTTAAGTGGGATGATTAACATCTTACATATTTACGTTTAAAGCCAATTCTGCCTCGCTCTATTTCCTTTTGAATTGTTTCATAAGCATTTAGCTGTGTGCTTTTCTTGTTGTCTCGCTTCATTTCTACAGGACCAATCGCCTGTGCGGTTGCTACTGCTTGTTCGTGGAGCGGCACATAGGAAATAGACACTGTATATAAAAAATTATTAATGGCCGATTTTGTACGTACGGGTACGTCGTGGATGGAATTTTTCACGACTTCCAGCATGTTAGCCAGCTTGCTCTCGGAAAATTCGCTATCCTTGCGATTCCCTAATAGCCAGCAATAGCAGCTCCAGCCCGCAGACATTTTCAGTTCCTCACCACTGGCAATCCACGCATCCGCCACCTCCTGAGCAATCGGTGCCTCTGCTAAAGTAACCGCTACTACATAATCCGACAGCATATAAAAATAAGCTGCCTCCATCCATCGATTAAAATCTTCCACAGTCATGGCTTTTGGATCTGCTATGATGCCAGCAAAGTACATCGCATCATAGTTGCCAGTAGCATAAAGCTCTTCTGCTAGAGCCTGATCGATTTTAATTTTCTTCGCAATAGGCTTCATGGCACCTGTTGCCACACCAAATAACGGCTCATGGGCGCCATTTGACATATACATTTTTTTCGTCCGTTCCTTGCCAAGAGCCTCTAGCTCCTGCATCACCAATTCAGCATTCATAATAGCACTTCCTTTTCTTTAAATATCGATTGCCTTGAGACAGCTAGTATTATTTACACCATATAGCGTTTTAGTTCCTTCTAAGTGGTCGCTTAAGAACCGATCCACCATTTGAATAAGCTCTTCAACGGAAAAATCAAGCTCGCCCTGTAGCCAGCTAATGGTAACAGCCGTAATGGATACAGTGAAAAAATGGGTCACAAAACTCATATATTTTTTCTCTACCTCTTGACACATTTCCGCAATTTGCTTCACAAAGTCTTCAATAATGCTATATATTTCTTGATGGAAAAAGCGATTAAAATGCTCATGGCCCATGGAGTTAATAGCATTTAGTGCAAACGCTCGATTTTTTTCTAAGTACAATAATATATCGCGATAGCCTTCTTGCCAAAGGCTTTCATCCTTATAATCATCCAGTAACTCAATTGCCTCTCGCTCTAGTGTCCACTTCAATAAATCATAAATATCCTCAAAGTGATAGTAAAACGTCTGTCGATTCAATTGTGCTTTCTCCATGACTTCCTGTATCGATATCTTTTCTAACGGCTTAAGGACCATTAAGTCTTTTAAGACACTGGCTAATTGCCTTTTTGTTTTTTCACTTTTTTTCATACAGATCACCTTTTTTACAATTTTGCATTTTTGTCTGAATTTATACAGATCACGTTATCTGTCTATATCTTGCTCTTCCTTTCTTGATATACAGTATAGTCAGTTCTAATTGGAAAGGAAGAAAAGCATGAAAAAGTCATGGATATTGAGTCCTGTTTTTTGGGTGATAACAGTTATCGTGATGCTGATGATAATGCCTAATCTTGAAAAACTTGTACTAGATAAAGGACAAATCACATTGCCTAGTGACTTAGAGAGTGTCATTGGCACAGAGCTGTTAAACGATATTCAAAACGAAGGGAAGGATACCTATTCGTTTGTCTATGTATTTCATCAAGAAAAGGGTCTAACAGCTACTGATTATTCGGCAATCGAAGAGGTCCTTCATCATTTAAACACAAATAAGCTTCTTATCACAAATGCGCTCTTCCATACAGACAGTGAGCATGCGGCGAATCAATTGGTTAGTAAAGACCATACAACCGTCATGGCACAATTGTCAATCGATAGAAAGATCGGTACAGCCAGTGAAGCGGCAGCGCTATTAAGGGCGGAAGTGAAAAATTTACCAATGGATACATATGTAACAGGAGCCGATATTGTGATGGATGATTTCTCTGCCACAACCCAAGAAGGTGTGAAAAAGACTGAAATCATTGCTATTATCTTTATCATTGCCATATTAGTGATTATTTTCCGTTCACCGATCATTCCATTGATCTCGCTTTTAACAGTAGGGGTGGCTTATGCTGTATCATTATCCATCATCGCCTTACTTACTAATTATTGGGATTTTCCGTTTTCTAACTTTACACAAGTATTTTTAGTTGTCATATTATTTGGGATTGGTACAGACTACAATATTCTTTTGTTTACTCGCTTTAAAGAGGAATTGGCTAAAACAAATCATGTCTTAAAGGCGATACAAAACACCTACAGAACCGCAGGCAAAACCGTATTACTAAGCAGTTCATCTGTGTTAATAGGCTTTACGGTGTTGTATTTTTCAAAATTTACCTTGTATCAAAGTGTTAGTGGAATCGCGATTGGCATTTGTATCTTATTGGCGGTTTTGATGACATTAAACCCATTCTTTATGGCATTGCTTGGCTTTAAGCTGTTTTGGCCAAGTAAGGCTATATCAGAGCATACTGAAAATAAGCTGTGGGGTTTTTTAGCAAAAAACGCCTTTGCAAGACCAATCGTTGGCATTATCTTTGCCTGTATCCTCACTGTGCCATTTATTTATCACTATTCAGGAGGGCTCAATTATAATGATTTAGTAGAAATCGATGACAAATATGAATCGAAGCAGGCAATTAGTTTGATTGAAAAACATTATGAGCCTGGTATGAGTGCGCCCGCCACACTTGTCATCCAACAAAATGAATCGCTCGCAAGCACTGATTATTTACGTGCATTAGATGAATTAACTGGCATTATTGCGAATACACCTGGTGTAGCGAAAGTCTATTCTCCGACACGTCCAGAGGGGGAGCGTATTGCTGATCTTTATGTGAATGAACAAGCAAATACTCTACAGGGGGGCTTAGGAGAAGCACAGGAGGGTGTCGGTTCCATTCAAAAAGGACTACAGGATGCCACCAATCAATTATCGAAAGAACAAGATGTCAGTGGTGTCCAAAATTTAATAAATGGCACCATACAATTACAGAATGGAGCTAGTGATTTAACCAACGCGCTACAAGGATTAACAAATGGCTTAGACAAGGCAGCAAACGGTTCTACAGATTTAATAAACGGGACAGTATCCCTAGAAGCGGGACTTGGGGAGCTTCAGCAAGGGCTCAATCAATTACAAACCTTCTATCAACAAATTGATACGGGCTTTCAACAATATCGTTCCGTTTTTTCTCAAATCGAGCAGCTAATCACGTCCTCTAAACAAGCGTTCGAAGGTATTTTAGGGGCCATGAATGCGTATGTCCAAGCAAACCCGGTAGCAGCAGAAGATGACAACATCCAAACAACTATAAAGACTGCTCAGCAAGGACTAAGTTCGTTAAATGCATTAGATGTTGTATCACTTTCAGCCCAATTTAATCAATTAACACAGGCTTTTGGGCAAGCCAATACCTCCCTAGCTAATGCCCAATCAGCCATTGTGACATTAAAAGCAGGCGCTCGTACTCTAAAAAATGGTGTCAATGATTTATCCCAAGGAATAGGGACAGCAGCACAAGGAGCCAATCAAATAACGACTGGTTCACACAATTTAACCAATGGATTAGCTGAGGTAAAAGCAGGTCAACAGCAATTACAGCAACAATTAACCAGTCTACAGGATAGCATGGTGGAACTGCGCAATGGATTAGGCGAAGGAGCAGAAGGGCTAGAAGATATCTACGCAGGATTAGATGATGCAAATGGCTATTTACATGAATTGTCAAACAAAGAAACAGGGACATTCTTTATACCAGCAGAGGTGTTACAGGGTGAGTTCCAGGAAAGCTTAAATGCTTATATGACCGATGATCGTCATGCCGCAACCTTCATGATTATTCTGGATGTCAATCCCTATAAGGAAGAAGCTATGACGATTATGCGTGACATCAAGCATCGAGTAGACAGCTATGTGGAAAGTTCGTTATTGCAGCAAGCAAACGTCTATTTAACAGGTAAAACAATGAGTAATATCGATTTACAAGAAATTTCTTCAGCTGACTTTATACGAAGTGCAGTACTGATGCTTGCCGGCATTAGCGTGATTTTATGGTTAATCACACGCTCCTTTTTACAAACACTTATTATTAATGCCAGCTTATTAATCGCGACATTTGCCAGCCTTGGTTTAACTGAAATGATAGCGAAACAGCTGCTAGATTATGACATGCTTAGTTGGAATGTACCATTCTTTACGTACATTATGATTGTCTCACTTGGTGTGGATTACTCGATTTTCTTGATGATGCGCTATAACGAAACAGCACAAGCAGGACTGAGGGAAATTATTCCAACAAGCCTACAAATGGGAAGCGTTATTTTAGCAGCGGCCGTTATTTTAGGTGGCACATTTGCTGCACTAATGCCATCTGGCGTTATTACACTGATTCAGGTAGCGATGGCAGTCATTATTGGATTAGTGATCTTGACGTTTATGATGATGCCAATTTTTATTCCAGCTTGGTTTGGGTTTGCCGACAAAATAAAATTATTCCTAGCAAATAGAAAAGAGAAAAATCTGTAACGTCATCTATTTTTTAAGAATAGAAAAAATACTATTATATGAAATGAAAATGTGGATTTGGTATTTTCCAAATCCACATTTTAGCTAGAGCCTATTCCAAATAAACATAAATGGAGCTGTATTCGATTCGAGGGCAATTTTATGATAGTCTGTTGAATCATCATCTGTAATCAAGCGACATTTTTGCACGTTTAAAATGGCATGTTTAACAGAGTCGGGATGTTCAATCGCATAGTGGGAGTCTTTTAGAAGAGTGAGGGCAGATCGACATTTATGTTTATCGATGCGCTCATTTTTTCCTTTAAAATACAGCTTAATTAAATAGGGCACATCGTCAATGATTAAACCAAGCTCAGGATTGGAACGCACAATTAAATCGTCACAATACCAATTCGCCTTACCTGGTTCAAACCACTGTACGTTTTTATTTTTTAAGAATCTTATATAGGCTTTAACGGCTTCTTGGTAATTTTTCTGGCGTGCAGGAAGGGCATTATCCACGATGTCGAGTAAATAGGTATCATTAAAACGATGTTCATGGTATTTTTTTAATCCATCACGCAAGGTTTTCCAATAATCTTTTATTGGATGGTACTCTCCCTGATATTTTATATCCTTCACAAACTTTGTCTTTGCTGCACTTCCCTTCATTGTGAAGTCTGTAAATTGTGTTAAACCAATAGATGGCTTTGTGAGCGTCGTCATTTTTCCATCACCCTTCTTTCATCATCGCTGACATACTATAGATTAGTATTATATTGGAAAGGGTACATGTATATGATTGATGGGCTTGTTAACAATCAGCTCCTAACAGTGTTCTATTACAATAAGAAAATCAATTTTTTAAAAAAATATGTTTAGATGTGTTTTGACTGGGAATATAAATAGCGAGCTAGTAAAAAGCTCAAAAAAATATTTAGGAGGAATAGAAATGGCTAACAAGCAAAACAATCGCAACAGAAACAACAATGAAAACATGACTGTCGAAGAAGCGGGACGTAAAGGCGGAGAAGCTACCTCCAGAAATCATGACCGTGATTTTTATGAAGAAATTGGACGTAAAGGCGGAGAGGCTACGTCTAAAAATCATGGACATGAATTTTATGAAGAAATTGGTCGCAAAGGTGGAGAAGCTACGGCTGAAAACCACGGCGAAGAATTTTATGAAGAAATTGGCCGCAAAGGCGGAGAAGCTACCTCTGAAAAGCACGACGACGATTTTTATGAAGAAATAGGACGTAAAGGTGGAGAAGCACGCAGTAAACAGCGTAGTAACAACTCCAACGGCAATCAAAATCGTCGAAATAACAACAATAACTAATCACTTTTAAATAGCTTGAAACCCTTCACACACAGGGCGTTTGTAGTTTTAAACTACAGGCGCCTTTTTTGTTGTTAAGTTCCTCTCAATCCACAGGATAAATTTGTTGAATTTCTCCTAATTGTAGTATATATTTAATCCGCTTCTATTTGTTTTTAGAGGAAATGAGGATAGAGAGAATGACACAACTTATAGATAAAGAACTATTTCAGGTAATTCAATCCGTCGTGAAGGCTGTGAACATGACGGTCAAGATAAAACAAGATGATTCAGGTATTAATATGAGYTATAACTTTATTGGGGATTATGTAGGATTTGATGCGAAACGATTAGTAGAGGCAAGAAATGAACTAATGCTTCCAACTTCTCTTGAAATTTATGTCAAAACAATGACCCTTCATGAGCTAGGTCATGCAGTGGATCGACAAGCATTACAGGCGTCACTTCCACGTACAATTGAAATCTTTACGATGAAAAAGCAACATGCCTTAAAAGAAATATATCGTCAGGAACAACTACTAGCCATGCTGATTGAAGAACATGAAATGAATATTCAATTTGAGCAAACGGCTTGGGAAAATGCATGGATGCTTAACCATACACATCACTTAGTTCCTGAAAAGGACTTTGACTATATCAAACAGCATAGCCTAGCGACCTATCAGCGTTTATATGAGCAAGATTTACAAGCTTATCACCATCTTTTGAACCAGCAGATGGTGCAATTAGTTTAGCTAGAAATAATCATTTCATACCGTCGCGGGAATAGATCAAACCAAATAGGGCAATGTAATACTACTTGGAGGTGATCATTTTGACAAAGGGCAAGCAATATAAACGTCAGTCAGAGTTGGCGGAATTAGCGACAGATTTAAGTCCAGATGATTTAGATGTGCGCGAAGAAAATGCTTTAACACAAGAGCAAAAGAAAAATTCGAGCGAAGGAAATCGTTCAAAAAAATCTGCCACACGCAAATCGCAATCATAACGTAAACACCACAATCATTTCCGATTGTGGTGTTATTTTATCTATTGCCACTTTTACATAGAACTCTACTAACAATCGTTGAATTAATGTTACAATTTATAGAATGAATGAAAGGAGCTGGAATAAATGATTTTATTTATCGTATTTGTTGGAGTTGTCGTTGTCATAGGCATCGTCAGTAATGCAAATAAAAATCACAGCAAATCAAATGAGCACAATCACCATATCCATTCCACTAACGAATTTTCAACAAATGATGCATATCTTTCCTCCCAGGACAGCCAACAGTGTGCTGATTCTAGTGCTACTACGAGTGACTCATCCTGTGGCTCCGGTGGGGAATGAAGGTGGCCCATTCTGAATTATGGAGATATTGCTAGTAAATTGGCTTACGAGAATTCAAAGTAATCGAACTAAGAGCAAATTTTTTATAACGTGATCAAAAGCGGAGGAGGTCTGTTTTGCACCGATCTCTTCCGAAGTACATATGTAAAATTTCATCACCTCACCACTAGTAACTATTGTTACTAGAGAAGTTGTGAACTGTTCTTTAAGATATAGCGAAAATGAAGCAACAGGCGTAAGATAGAGGAATAGATAGAGAGAATTTGGAGGTAGTAGTTGATATGATTCGATTCGAAAATGATTATGCAGAAGGTGCCCATCCACAAATTTTGCAGCGGTTAGTGGCTACAAATGAAGAACAATCTCCAGGGTATGGTATGGATGAGCATTCCGAAAAAGCAAGAGCCTATATAAAAAAAGCGATTGCAGCGGAGCAGGCAGACATTCACTTTTTAGTTGGTGGTACACAAACGAATACAACCGTGATAGCGTCTATTTTGCGTCCTCATCAGGGCGTCATTGCTGCGAGTACAGGGCATATTGCGGTGCATGAAACAGGAGCTATTGAGGCAACGGGTCATAAGGTACTGACATTACCTAGCGATGATGGCAAACTAACTGCGGCACAGGTGAAAGCCTGCTATGATGCGCACTGGCTGGATAGCACTCATGAGCATATGGTGCAGCCAGGCTTAGTGTACATATCACACCCTACAGAAAATGGCACGACTTATAGTAAGGCAGAATTAACAGCCTTACGTGAAGTTTGCCGAGACTGTGACTTACCACTGTTTATAGATGGTGCTCGTTTAGGCTATGGTCTAGTGGCACAAGACAGTGATTTATCTCTCGCTGACATGGCTCAGCTTTGTGATGTATTTTATATTGGTGGTACTAAAATGGGTGCATTGTTTGGAGAAGCAGTCATCATCGTGAATCCTGCGTACCAAAAGGATTTCCGCTACATGATTAAGCAAAGAGGAGGGCTACTTGCCAAAGGTCGATTATTAGGCATTCAGTTCGAAACGCTATTTGAAGATACGCTCTATATGGATATTTCGCATCATGCGGTAGATATGGCAATGCTTATACGACAGGCATTTCTCGATAAAGGCTTCGCAATGCGCTATGATTCAAAAACAAATCAGCAATTTCCAATTTTACCAAACCATCTACTTCCAACGTTAGAAGAAAAATATTCCTTCTCTATTTGGGAAGCATACGATGATACCCATACGGTTGTGCGCTTTTGCACAAGCTGGGCTACGACCAAAGAAAATGTGGATCGTTTAATAGACGACATCTACCGTTTAATATAATCAATCAAGCTGCACCTTCCGTCAAAGGGTGCAGTTTTTTCCTATTATTCCCTAACTCTTGCTATACTATAGATAACAGGAAAGGTGGAAGCGAATGACTAAATACGTAGCACTTTTAAGAGGTATTAATGTAGGTGGGCACAATAAATTAAAAATGGCCGAATTGAGAGACGCGCTKCAACCACTGGGGCTCCAAAACATTCGGACATATATTCAAAGTGGCAATATCCTGTTTGAATCGAGTGAATCAGAAGAATTTTTGCAACAGCAAATTCAAGAGACCATCCAAAGTACCTTCACTATCACGAGTACAGTAATTATCCGTACAGCTGAAGAATTCCGCTCTATTGTGAACAATTGTCCTTTCTCAGAACAAGACTTAGCAGATGCAAGTGCTACAGCTACAGGGGAAAGTCTCCATGTTGCACTACTTTCAACAGTTCCAACTGAAGAGAACGGAGCTAAGTTATTACAATATGTAAGTGAAAAAGAGCGCTGCATTATCAAGGGGAGAGATGTCTATCTGTTATTTCACGATAGCATTCGCAATGCCAAGCTTAGTCAACAACTGCCTAAGCTAGAGGTGCCCGCTACAGCTCGCAATTGGAAAACGATGATGAAGCTTGCGACAATGGTTGGTGAGTAGGGAAACTCATCTTTTCTATAAGGAGGCGTGTTTGGATGCGACGGGATCAAGTAGGTTATTTTATTTATCCTTTTTTGTACTTCATTGTTAGAACAATGAATCAATGGAGGAAGCATGAACCGATTGCATGGGGAGAAAATGTGACGATGATGGTCATCACAATGGTCATCATCTATTTCTTTGTTTGGATGTGGAATTGGTCCAAAAAGCCGTATCAATGGAGAAAGAAGAATAATAAAGAAACATAAAGCAAGAGAGCAAATTTCATTATTGAAATGATGCTCTCTTTTTTTACTTAAACTTTTCAGGTTTTGTGGCTTTAATAGAGGCAATTTCTCCACATTGGGTACAGACAGTGAAAATAAGGGGTGAACCTGAGGAAAAGATGGTATTCACGGGTCTTAAAGCAGCATAACCATCTAATTTCCCTTCAGAAAAAGATTGACTGCCACAGGCTTTACAACTATATGTATTTGTTTCCATATTCTCACCTCGTAATGTAAGTTTAAGGAAATTATAGCATAGAAAAAACTACAGCGATATGCATCACTGTAGCTCAGAATTGGTTGATACCCCTTGAGGTTTTCTAAAGTATTATAGCATAACAACTTATTCATTGTATAGATGAAGGAAAATATATAAATGTTGCGACTTCATTTGACTTTATCGAATTGGCTATTTGAACGAAAAGATTGGGTGTTTCCTGATTCGTGCTATCTTTATAAATGCCAAGAAGATATTGTAAATTGCTTTCTTCAAAAACAAAGAAGTTAAAAAGCAGGTGCTCAAAATAAATTCCCTAACGACCATCTTGCAGTGTATATGCTTTTCCTGAAAAGCTCACTTTCGGTTGAATAGGTCGAATATCAATTTTAAAAATATGCTGTTTCATTTCGTTATGAACATAGAGAATGTTAAGTGAATCATTCATACCATATTGATGATCTTTGTAAAATCGACCAAACTTATGTGTGATGGAAAACGGGGGTATAACAGTTGGGAGTTTGACCTTACTATAATGCTGTTCAAATTCCTTCACAGCCGCTTCTACTGATTGATAGCCTGCTTCATCAAATTTTTCCTCAAAAGTGGGTGGCAGAGGATGCGCACTTGCATGTTCAATGGTGTGGTTAATTAAAAAAATACATAGTGAAAAAGTAATTTTCTTTAGCATTGCTTGCACGTCCTTATTTAAATAGCACTTTATATATAAGTATTTCGAATCAGGATGTAAATATACGTGTTCACATTTAAGGATATTAGTTTAAAAATAAATAGTTTAATGTTAAACTATTTTACGTCAGGAGAGCTGATTTGCTCTTTTTCGTGTAATTTGAAGGAGGAATTGAAGATGAATCGAGTAAAAAATAAAGTGGCATTAGTGACAGGTGGAGCTTCTGGTATTGGTTTATCAGCAGCTAGCTTGTTAGCAAAAGAGGGCGCAAAAGTAGTCATTGCTGATTTTAATGTAGAGGGTGCTAAAGAAGCAGCAGCAACTTTAGTCAATAATGGGTATGAGGCAGCAGCCGTTTTCCTTGATGCAGGGAATGCTTCCTCCATTGAAGCGGCCGTGAACTTCACTGTAGAACGATACGGCTCATTAACGGTGCTCTTTAATAATGTTGGTCTAACTAACCTGAAGAAAGATTTAGATATATTAAATATTGATTTAGATGAGTGGGACCGCTTAGTCAATGTGAATTTAAAATCCAKATTAGTAGGAAGTCGTTTTGCCATTCCACATATGCAAAAAGCGGGCGGGGGCTAAATTATTAATACGGCTTCTATGGCTGCATTCGCCAGTGACCAAATACGTACAGCCTATGGGGCAACAAAAGCAGGTGTGGTGAATATGACGAGAAACATTGCCACACAATTTGGGAAGGATCATATCCGTTGTAATGCGGTTGCACCAGGTCTTATATTAACACCTGCCGCGAAAAACAATATGCCAGAAGAAATGCTGGCCATTTATGCGAAATTTAATGCGCTACCATATCATGGGGAAGCGGATGATATTGGTCATGCAGTTGTATTTTTAGCCTCTGACGAATCAAAATTTATGACGGGCCAAACATTGCAAATTGAAGGCGGACATTACCTCGCTAACCCAACCATCGCTGATACTAATAACTGGCTAGCATCTTTATAGTTAATAAATAAAAGAGGTTGTCTTAAAATAGACAACCTCTTTATTATTTGGCACAATAGCTACATTTGAGGAGCTTCCAACCCAAACTGAGCCCATTCCTCTTTCGCTGGACCATAAATACCTGGAACAGTTAAACCAGCCTGACGCATCAGAACCGTCATTTGACCGCGATGATGACTTTGATGCTGTAGTAAAAATAATAACAGGGAACCATTGGGCATTTGTTGACCAATAAATTCAATCGTTTCAGTCATTGTCTTGTCAGTCCATTGCGATTGTATCGCTTCCACAAAGGCTTCACTCGCTTGGTGATAGCCATCTGCAATGAACTGAGCAGAAGTAGGAACTGGAAAATCCTTTGCTGGGGCTTCAAACGCTAAATTCGAATTCGAGGTAATAATTCGAATTGCAGTAACCGTGTGCCAAGCAACCCGTCCTAAAGTCCAGTTTTCGGGAGTGATTGCCTGATGTAGCGATTCATCTGTAAGGTGATTAAGTAATTTTTGCGTAGCAGCGGCTTCAAATGCCCAAGACTGTAAAAAATGATCGATTGTTTGAAACATGAAATCCCTCCAAAAATAGCCTATGATGTCTTATTTTCCTATGCTCCTAAAAGAAAAGCAAGATAAAGCACTGCATAAAGGGGAAGGGCAATAGAGAGCAGGATGTACATGCTCCATTCACCAATCGATAATTTTCGTTGCCACCTCGTTAATTTTAGCTGTCGACAATAGATCATACTAGCAAGTAAAAAAATTAATAAAGTAAAATCCTTTAAGTTATCTAAAAAGATGTTCAGAATATCAACTCCTTTAGGCATTTGCAATATATGTGTCAACAAGACGTTCAATGACCATAAGCTGAGCCAACATAAAAAGTGCGTCTCTATCTAACATAGAAACGCACTTCGATTTATTCGTCTCGAATGACGATAAAAACGCCACTAAAAATTAATAGGGAGCCTATCCAAAAGGAAAGCCCAATCGTCTCTCCCAATAAGAGCCAGCCTAAAAATGTGCCAACAATTGGTTGAAAGAAGAAAAATAAGCCGCCACTAGACGCATTCATTAGTTGAAGCCCTTTATTCCACAATAAAAAGCCACCAGCTGTTGAAATAATGCCTAAGTAAAGCAAGCCGCCTGAAATGGTCGGTTGTAAAACACTTGCCAGATCTAAATTCTTTAGCCTTGGAAGGACAAAAGGGGTCAATAACATCACGGCAATCATAGATGTATAGGTTGTGACAACAATTTGTGAGTAATGGCTTGGTACCTTTTTGACGAATACCGACATCAATGCCCACGTTAAGGCAGCAAGCAGTAAATAGAGTCCACCTAATTGCTGTGTCACATCGATTTGACCATTGCCTACAACGATCCCGACACCAATCGTGGCAAGAGTGATAGAGAAGCATTTTTTCAGCGTAATGCTTTCTTTTAAAATCAAACGGGCGAAGACAACCATAAAAGCAGGGGTTGTAGCAGTAATAATTGCCCCCATCTGCGCGGTGGATAGCATTGTGCCCATTTCCTGTGTCACAATTGAAATCGTGTTCCCAATAAGGCCAACAAGAAAAATGATCAGCCAATCTTTTTTAGCTATTTTCCAGGATTGCCTCATCATGATTCCAATGATCCCGAGTGCAATCACCGCGATCAAATATCGCATCCAAACAAGCTCTAATGGTGGCACAACCTCCACCACTACTTTAACAACTACATACATGGCACCCCAAATACTCGCAGCAAGCGATAAAAAGATAGCACCGATTATTAGATTTCTCATGTTTTTTTCCTCCGTTTTCATAGATACCTATGCCCTTAACGGAGAAAAAGCGCTTCTACCGTTAAGGAAGAAGAATTGCTGGTACGTCCTGTTCAAATAATGGAGCAAACATCATAATAATCCCACCATCCTCAAGTCATTTTTTATTAGTATAATAGAATACACATCGTTTTCATAGGGAGATTTCATGAAAGCAAAAAGAGGGGGATGTAAATGGTAATACTTCAATACGAGATGGAAGAGAAGGATTTGCCAACCATAAAGGAGGTCTATCAATCTGTAGGGTGGATGAAACATGATGAACAGATTATCAAACAAGTTTTCGATGCAAGCACACATCAAGTTTTCGCCGTGGTTGATGGAAAAATAGTGGGCTTTGCTAGAGCTTTGTCAGATGGCGTATTTAATGCCGCCATTTACGATGTGGTTGTGCATCAAGCCTATCAAGGCACAGGGATTGCTCGTTTATTTCTGGAGGATATGATCGCACAGTTAAGGGAGGTATCCTGCATTCAGTTAATCGCCACAACAGGGAATGAACCGTTTTATGCAAAAATGGGCTTTAGAAAATTGAAAACGGGTATGGCCATCTATAAAAATCAGCAACTAGCTCAAGAATATCTKGATTAAAGGAAATGGTCGGAAACMCACAAATGGTTTCCRACCTTACAAGTTTATTTCATTATAATTAGACTGGATGAAATAGCTGTTAGTGGATACCTGCTTATAGTGCCCTACATTCCACTCATTCAGGTTGATTAAATCCTTAAGGAATTTGGGGACAGGGCAATTCCAATCTACATTTGCTATTGTTAGTGGGAAATTATCCTCAGCCGGATTAGGTGTATGGATATTAACTGAATCCAAACCAGCATCCTCCTCTACAAACTCCATCCATATTTGATAAGGTTTTCCGAATGTCGAGAGCCTTTCTGATAAGCGGTTATATAGGGCTATATGTGCTTTGATGTGCTCTCTTCTTATCTTTAAACCATCATTGCCGTACCCGTAAAAATCAAGGTGAGTGTGCCACAAATTAAACCAACCTTCTTCGTCAAAGTCTACAATAGATAGCTCTGTGGTTGTTTGTCGCCATAAGTTACGGAAATAACGCCTTTTCCCACGAAATTTTTTCAAATTACTGTTCCTCCATTTAAAAAGCTGTTCCTTTCATTGCGTTGCCTTTTATTAAAATAAAGGCTTTGGCAATCCACTAAGATGCGCGATAACAGAGATTTGCCCAATATGGTAAGCTTCATGTGAGTAAACATGATGAAACAACCAGTTAAGTGTAGGGACGGAAGGTGGCGTCCAACCATCGGAAAACTTCGGCACCTCGACTATTTCATTGAGCTGCGATTCGTCTAATGTATGTAGAATGTCATCCGTATAATTTCTAATTTGAATATAGCTATCTAGTATTTCCTTAGGCGAACAATCATCGTGAAGGTTTAATATACAAGGATTTTTAAGTCCAATTTCATTCACCCAATAGTCTTCGCTACTTGATAAATGAGAAATAATCCATGCTACATTATTTGGATAAAACTCAGATGTCTTAAACCAAAACGTCTCATCAAGTGTGCTTAGGTAAGGTATTAACGTTTTCCTAAGATCATTACGATATGGAAATAGCACATCTATACATCCTTTCATTTATTAATAGGTTTATTGTATAGGAACAAGCACGGGATAGGAAATGAATCCTTTTTTCTCAGATTAAAAGAGGTCTGGAATATTAAAAAAATCACCTAGAGGAAGGTGATTAAATCGGATTGACTTTAAGTTCTCTTAGAATTAAAAGAACGCCCATTCCATACACAATAGAAATGGCTAAAGGTACAAGTGTGAAGGCTTGATCGACAAAGAAGCCACCTAAAATCAGAGCAGAAAAGCAGACGCCTAGAGTCACAAATAAATAAGCCTTACTTTTATAAATCCATATGTATGGCAGAAAATGAGAGCCTGCAAGTAAACCAATTGTAAAGGGAAGATATTCAGGTATGTTCATATACACAATGATAAATACAGGTATGTAAAAAGCTTGAGGAGCGGCAACGATTCCTCCTAACGTCCCTAAAGGATTGCCAGTAGCGTTTAAATTAATCCCAAGAATTTTACTAATACCTAAACCGATAGGGAAAATGGCACCTAAGCCAAATATCCAACTTAAACGAACTGCTTCGATTGGCAAAACTAAGGGCATTAGAGTAAAAAGTAAAAAGACAACCGCACCAGAAAGTAAAATTGGAAATCCCTTTTTTACTTCAACGATCATTTCCTTTTGTAAATCTTCCAGTGTTTTATCCATCAACGCACCATCCTTCATGAAGTAAATAGAATATAACCTATAATATACCAGTATATTTCTATTTTTACCACAGATGATTTGAAGTGGAATTTTTTAGAAAAGTTTGCGATCCATTGCCTAAAAAATTCTTGAAGACCAAGATTATTATTAAAAAGGAAGGAATAGCAGAGAGCCGAAACTTTTGCTCACTCTATGGCATTGATGTGGAAGCTGCCACAGGTTTATCCAATGGGGCTTTTACCTGTTATTTTTTAAATATAAATGTTTTTAATCAAGAGTACATATTTAGAAAAGCTACCTTCATATTGAATATGCCATTTTCAATATAAAGGTAGGATAAAAAAATTAATATTTGACTTTAGTGATAATAGGGGTTTCAACTCTACTATTCAATTTTTGGAATAGCCAGATAGCAAGGAATAAAGCCATGCTTACAGTACCAAAACCGACCCAATTCAAATTTAGGACAGAGGTATGACCGATGACAAACCCACCTAATGCAGACCCCAGTGCAAAACCGAATTGGATAAAGGAGGTATTTATGCTTAGGGCAATGTCTGGATTTCGAGGTACTAGTGTAACAAGAAGGAGCTGCTGGGCAGGAGAAATACTCCAAGTTGCTACCATAAAAATCATTAAAATCAAGATCAATACAAAGAGATTGATACCAGCTAGTGCGAATAAGAGGAGCGTTACTGCTTGTAACAGCAATCCAAAACAAATGGTAAAACGCGAACCCTTTGCATCAGCCAATTGCCCGCCCACTCTTGAGCCAAGAAAGCTACAGATGCCAGCTAAAAATAGAATGCCACTAATTTCGGTCATAGAAAGAGGGGATGTGGCTTGCAAGAAAGGCGTAATATAAGTAAATAGGGTAGCGTAGCCACCGACATAAAATAAAGTAATCGCCAGGGCAGTTAGAATTTTTGAATCTTTTAAAATCGAAAGCTGCGACCTGAGTGTAACAGCTTCTTCCTCCTTGATAACTGGAATTTTTTTATAGATGATAAGCAGTGGAAGAATAGTTAATAAACCGATCAGCATAAATAAAACTCTCCATCCAAATATTTCGCTAAAAAATGTGCCAATTGGAACACCCAGCACGAGCGAACTGCTTAGTCCCATCAAAATGATGCCGATAGCACGGCCTCTTCGTTCTTTTTCAACTAATCGAGTAGCTACTGCCATGGCTACCACTGTAGCAATTCCTCCGCTAACCCCTTGAATAATTCGTATCCCTAGTGCGTACTCAAAAGAAGAGCTGATAAACATGAATCCGTTACTAATAATGAACACACTAACGGTAGCCATAAGCAACTTTTTGCGATCCACATTGATCGTGAGCGCAATGAGAATTGGAGCGAAAATGGCTGCTGCTAGGGCAAATAAAGTAACCAATAACCCAGCTTCTGATATCGTTACTCCAAAGTCGACGGCAATCATTTCAATAACGCCTGTAATAATGTACTCAACGGTTCCGATTAGAAAAACAATGAGTGATAAAACATAGATAATCAGCTTATTTTTCAACTCAATTCACGCTTCCTTCAGCTATTTATAATAGGTATTTGTATCTCCATTAATTGGACGTTTTGGGTTGTAGATAATGGTAAATAGATTTCTCTACCCGGTTCGTTTTCCTTGACTTGATAGTTATTTTCTACAATCCAGTTAGCTAAATCAACACAGGCTGTACAAGCAAAGTTAGAATCTGAACGAAAGGTCATTGTGGCCATCATTGGCTCAGGAGGAAGAGTCAGTAGTTGAAATGTATCAGGGAGTGATGAAAGCTCCTTGGTTAAAAAATAGCCGACTTCAAATTCAAACTCGTCTTCTTTCTCCTCTATTTCTTTCCATAAAACAACCTGAGGACTTTGAGCTAATTGGCGCATTTCCTTTGTGAGTAATTGATTAAATGTACGAAACAGATCTGGAATATCTTCTTCTCTCCCGCGTGCTTTCAAAGAAAGGAATTGCTGAGCATCCACTGCCTTGATGCGGATTTCTTGATCTGATTCCACCTGACCCTCTCGTTCTAAAAGTTGCATACGTTCTTCAATTCGTGCAAGCTTGGCCTGTTCCGTCTGGATAATATGTTGAATCTCACTTTTTTTCAGCTTAAACATCCCTTGTATATCTTTTAACGAAATATCTTCGTGGAGCAAACGTATAATTTGTGGCAAGGTAAACCCCAATTCCTTATAGAGAAAGATCCGATTGAGCTCTAGTAGCTGGTCTGCTGAATAGTATCGGTAGCAAGTATCATGGTCCACCTTTCTCGGCTTTAATATGCCAATCTGATCATAATAGCGCAATGTTTTTAAGGATACTTTGCTTAGCCTAGAAAATTCACTGATTTTAAACAAAATATCACCTCCAATCTAATAACTTAATGCAAGTATACAGTTTCCTGTGCAGGGGAAGGTCAAGTGCTTATTAAATAACCTTACTACAATCTAATGTAGTAAGGCTCTTGTGAATATTTCAATGAATGTTTAATATATAAATAACAATAATAATATAATTAAAAACAATTATTATTTATTGTTAATCAATAAATTTCGTGTTAAATTTATAGTGTCATTAAATAAGTGAGGTGCTTTCAATGAATGTTAAACCAGGTTTAACATCTTTTTTAAAGGTAATGATTCTTCTGACTGGGATGGCCATTCTTGCCCTATGTATATTTTTTGTACCTCCTATGGCTCATTTCGCATCGAGTTTGTATCCGAATTTTTACCCAATGAATTATCTCATTTTCATTGTGATGTATGGATCGGCTGTACCTTTTTACATTGCTCTCTATCAGGCTTTTAATCTTTTACGGTACATTGATGCGAATGCAGCGTTCTCGGAATTATCTGTAAAAGCGTTAAAGTACATAAAGTGGTGTGCAATAATAATCAGTGGCTTGCACCTATTAGCTTCACCCCTTTTTCATTTTATAACAAACAAAATGGATCCTCCTTTTGGAATAGTGGGACTCCTCATCATTTTTGCTTCACTGGTTATCGCCATTTTTGCGGCTGTCCTCCAGCGGCTTCTACAAGAAGTGACGAATATAAAATTAGAAAATGATTTAACGGTCTGAGATGGATGATATGGTGATATTAGCCAAACGAAAACTGCTCATAGAAGAGATGTAGAACATATCATTTAGAATTCGGAATCCTATGGAAGTTTAATTGTGAAGCAAGTAAATTTCTAGATAGATATGTAGTTTAATCTTTTAAGGGGGCTGATCCACTTTTATTCTACTTTTGCTATACTTTATGAAATTGAATAGTATAGGAGGCTATAAAAGTGGATTGGAAGATAAAAAAATTTGATGAACTAACAGTAAAAGAACTATATGAGATACTGAAGGTTCGTGCGGAAGTTTTTGTTGTAGAGCAAGAATGTGTCTATCAGGATCTAGATTCAAAAGACGAAAATGCTTATCATTTATTTGGTGAAGACCAAGGAGAGGTAGTTGGGTATTTAAGAATTCTACCCAAAGGAATAGCATATCAAGAAGCAGCAATCGGAAGAGTATTAACAAAGCAAACATACAGAAAAAAGGGATTGTCTCTGGAAATGGTTAAAAGAGCAATTGATTACATTCTAGATGATATTGGAGAAGACGCAATCCGCATTTCTGCGCAGGCATATTTGCTAAAATTCTATGAGGGCTTCGGATTTGAAAAGACATCAGAAGTTTATTTAGAAGATGGAATAGAACATATAGAAATGCTATATAACAGGCTGTCCGTCGAATAATAATATTAATTTAATAACGAACAAACAAGGCGTCCGATAGCATAAATTATCGGACGCCTTGCATTTAAAGTGGAGGATAGCCCTCAAATAGCAGGATAGAATTCTAAAAGTGGAGGATAAAACTGAAAAAGTAGCGGATAGAATGCTCAAAGTGAGGGATAGCCCTCAAATAGCAGGATAGAATTCTAAAAGTGTCGGATAAAACTAAAAAAGTAGCGGATAGAATGCTCAAAGTGAAGGATAGCCCCGCAAATTAGGATGATACCATTCTAAAAGTCGATAAAATAGCAGATTAACAAATTGTAAAAATTGAGCGCTATCCGAGCATAAGGATAAGCGCTTTATTTTTTTCTTGAACTTTTAAGCCCTTAAACTAGTATTTAACCTTCAAACCTAATAATGAAGCAAAACCTATGGCTTGTTCAGTAGAGACTTCACACCCATTTAAACTTTCTGGAGTTACTTGAAGTCTTTTAAATTTACATGTACTGATGTCTATTCCTTTTAAGGAAGTTTGGGAGAAATCCACTTCATTTAGATCACTTTCCTGAAACGCCACCTTATTAAGTAAACAATCATAAAAATTCGCACCTTGCAGGGAGGTGCTATCAAATAGCACTTGTTTAAAGCGCACTTCGGGGAAATTGCATAAGTTTGCAAGACAATTTTCAAATGAAACATTGCCGAGGTTTGCTTCAGTTAAATTCAATCCTAATAATTTACAGTTTTTGAAGGCCACTCTATGAATGATGCCTTCACTTAAGTTAGTGTTAGATAAATCACAGTTTTCAAAAATGACGTCGGTTAAATCAATTTTTTGAAAGGTACAATCGATGAATGTGACATTTTTAAAGATAACATTAGAGACGATTAATCGTTCAATATCCTCGTGAGCAATGACCGTATCCGTAATCTTGCAATTTGTTAAATAGGGTTCCTCCTCATAAAAAATATCCTGAAAATTTGCTTTGTCAAGATTCGGGGATATTTTTGGTGATATAAGTTGGAAATTGTATGACATATTAGCACACCCTTCAAATATAAATAAAAGCTTCTTCTATTTAGTATAAGTGCAAACCTAAAATAAGAACACCGTCTATACGGTGCTCTTATCTGGTTTATACAAAGGATTCACCATCTTACTAAAAACGGAGGCTAGCACCTGTTGAAACAGCATCCCGAACACAACAGGCATGGCGACTTTACCTGGAAAGTACGTTGTGGCCACGATGACACCGACAGCAATATTTCTCATGCCACCCGTAAAAACAAAGGTTGCCATTTGTGGACCGTCTTTTAACAGATATCGCCCTATGAGGTAAGCAAATAGATAGCCTGAGACTGCAAGGAAGAACACTAAAAGCACCACGAAGAAGAGATGCATGTTGATATTCTTTAAATAGGGAGCAATGGCACTGCTATTAATCAGTATGACCGCAAATAAACATAGCTTTGAAAAAGGAGCAAGTTTTTTACCGATTTTTTGAGGGATGGCTCCTTTCGAAAGTTCATTCACTAAGATACCTAAAATCGTGGGTAAGACAATCATCCATAGTAAATTCAGAATCAGGGATGCCACATCCAACTCAATTTTTTCACCCGAAACGATATAAAGGATGAAGGGGAGGATGATGGGAGAAAGGAGCGTATCAATTAAAATAATTGATAAGCCTAACGGTAAGTTCCCTTTGCAAATATTGATCCAAATAACACTCGTTACGCCTGTTGGAAGTGCAACTGCTAAGACAAAACCAACAGTCAACAAATGGTCATCAAACAAAACAGTGGATAAGAAATAAGCCCATAAAGGCATCAAGAGATGAAGAAAAAGGATGGAGAATAAAATGAGAACTGGATGCTTCATGAAAATTTTTACATCTTTAAATTTCATATGTAAGCTTCCTGAGAATGTCATGAAGGCAAATAGCCAGGAGACTAGGAATAATAWATGATGTCCAATACTTTCTAAGAATACACCTACAATTAAACTTAATGGTGTCAGGATCGCAATGTATTTTTGGAGAAATACATTTAGTTTTTCTAACATACAAAGACCTTCTTTTTTTATCTGATTTTATCACTTTTATTATAATCGTAGGTAAATTTACCGCAAAAAAAGCAGAAGATTTACTCCTGCTAAGAATTTACATGTTTTTTATTGGTTTCTTTAGTGAACGGCATCCATACAATGCCTACGATCAATAAAATATTACCTGTCCACCTAACCCATAAATAATAAGGCTGGTCTTTTAAAAAGTACAACGAAGCTAGGATAATAAGCATCCCAATACCAATCATTAATTTTAAATAAATCGGAGTTTTTGCCATTCTCCTGCCTCCTTTCTATCTTTTCATGAATATGTATCTATATCACTTTTTTTCCTATCCAATGCGCAGTAAAGACAATGGGGAAAAATAATATGCCAAAAGGCAAGCTTATCAAAACGATATGCCAAGTAAGGATGCCACTAGTAAACAAAGATTTAAATAAAATAATGCTATAGGGAATAATGATGATGGCTGATGTTATAGCTCCTGGAGTAACAGAACGAAATAAGAGCGATTGTCCAATATGGGTAAAAGCATGGATAAAGAAAACAAGTGTAACAGCTGTGAAAAAATAAATAGTAAAAGAGACCTCGTTTAGAAAATAGTAGTTAGCCAGAATGGTAGAGAGACTGACAAACAAGAAGATAAATAAGACAGCAACAGCAAATTGTGCGGTGCTCATTGAAAATTGTTTCACCACTTTATCGGCTATTTTTGGGGGTAATCTTTCATACAGCTTATGACGATTATGATGTAACCATTTCTCTACCATAATAATTTCTTCAAAATCATGAATAATAAATAAAATAGGAAACAACCAAATTAGTGTTTGAACATTCGTCCATTCCATATAAATACCTCGCTCCTTATCACGATGATGGAAGTGTTACTGAAAATACCATATTTATATAATATATGTTAATAATAACATATTAGAAAAAGTTGTAAGCTAAGATTCATTTATTATTGAATCTAATTATTAAGAAATCGGGGATGAAGCTGTGAATGAAATTGATAAACGTAATAGACTAAACAAGGAACCATTCTCATATCAAACGACAAAAAAGGGGACTGTCGTTATTTATTATGAAGGCAAGCAAATTAAAATCGTCAAGGAGAAAGAGGCTGAGCGTCTACTAGCAAAAATTCAGCAGGTGAAGGGGCAGATAAAGGAAGTCCAGCTATTGTTAGCTAAAATTACGGGTAATTTTAAAAGAGGTAACGAGAAATTGGCTAAACCTCAAAAAGGGAATGAAGGTTAAAAAAGATTTATTGAGATAATAATTATGCAAAGCTAATAGTAACATATTGAATTGGTTTTTCCTTTTTAAGGCAGGCGTTAAGGGGGTTATTACGATTATTTACTGTATGGTTCTCTTTTATAAAAATACAAGTACTTGCTTTGTCCAATGAGAAGGGAAGATAAATTAACGCACAATTAGCGGATTTGAATTTTTTGTTAATTATTAGCTCATTTTACCATTTTGTCGATAACCTGTGTTATTCTATATTAGAATAATAAATTAGGAGGCGGTAATATGTATTACAGCAATGGTAACTATGAAGCTTTCGCACGTCCTAAAAAACCTGAGGGAGTCGATAAAAAGTCTGCTTATCTGATTGGCTCGGGACTAGCCTCACTGTCAGCAGCATGTTTTTTAATTCGTGATGGCCAAATGAAAGGTGAGAACATTCATATTCTTGAAGAGTTAGATATTTCAGGAGGAAGTCTAGATGGCATACTTAATCCGACGAGAGGGTTTATTATTCGCGGTGGACGAGAAATGGAAGATCATTTTGAATGCTTATGGGATTTATTCCGTTCCATTCCTTCGTTAGAAGTAGAAAATGCTTCCGTTTTAGATGAATTTTACTGGCTTAATAAAGAGGATCCTAATTATTCAAAATGTCGATTAATGAAGGATAGAGGCCAAAGACTTGAGGATGATGGCAAGTTCACTTTATCAGACAAATCCTCAGAAGAAATGATTAAATTATTCTTTACGCCTGAGGAAAAATTAGAGGACAAAAAAATCACAGATGTTTTCTCAGATGAATTTTTTGAATCGAATTTTTGGCTCTATTGGTCCACAATGTTTGCGTTTGAAAAATGGCATTCTGCGATGGAGATGCGTCGTTATATTATGCGTTTCATTCATCATATTGGCGGATTACCAGATTTATCGGCCTTAAAATTTACAAAGTATAATCAGTATGAATCGCTCGTGCTGCCAATGATTAAATACTTAGAAAGTCATGATGTTGATTTCCAATATAATACGGTTGTAGAAAATGTTTTAGTTGATAAGGTAGGAGACAAAAAAGTAGCTCATACATTGGTGTTACGAAAAGATGGTGTGAAAAAGAATATTGAACTAACAGAAAATGAGTTAGTGTTTGTGACAAATGGTAGTATTACAGAAAGTACAACATACGGGGATAATAATACGCCAGCCCCTATCAATAAAGATTTAGGTGGCAGCTGGTCCCTGTGGAAAAATATCGCTGCCCAAGGTGAAGAGTTTGGTCGACCAGAAAAGTTCTGCGATAATCTACCAGAGGAAAGCTGGTTTGTTTCAGCTACCCTTACAACATTAGATGATCGTGTGGCTCCATATATTGAAAAAATCAGTAAAAGGGACCCATACGCTGGTAAGGTCGTAACAGGAGGGATTGTCACAGCTACTGATTCTAATTGGATGCTAAGCTATACATTGAACCGACAACCTCACTTTAAAAATCAACCAAAGGACCAATTAGTTGTTTGGATTTATGGCTTACTATCAAACAAGCCAGGTGATTTTATTAAAAAAAGTATTACGGAATGTACAGGCATTGAGATTGCACAAGAGTGGTTATACCATATGGGTGTACCAGTGGATGAAATTCCAGACATTGCACAAAATTCTTGCAATACGATTCCATGCTATATGCCTTACATCACTTCTTATTTCATGCCAAGAGCAATGGGTGATCGTCCACTTGTTGTGCCAGAAGGATCAGCTAATTTAGCCTTTATTGGCAACTTCAGCGAAACAGCAAGAGATACAGTCTTTACTACTGAATATTCCGTAAGAACGGCGATGGAGGCAGTCTATCAACTATTAACGATTGACCGAGGTGTGCCAGAGGTGTTTGCGTCTGCCTTTGATGTTCGCACATTATTAGCATCAACGGCTCGTTTGCTGGATGGTAAAAAACTAACAGATATTGATGCACCATTTATCTTAAAGCAAATCGGTAAATTGGGTATTCATAAAACAAAGGATACAATCATTTATGATTTACTGAAAGAAAGTAAACTAATATAGTGTTGAAAAAGAGACAAAGCAGTTTGAGGGGCTTTGTCTCTTTTTTTTATAGCCAGTCTTTTACATAGGCAAGTAAACCGATCAACGCACCTAACCCCATGCCAATAAAGACAGGCACTATGGGGTTGGCTTTCTTGTGTACGGTTTTCATTTCTTCCATTGAAATCCCTTCTTTCCCATCACATACTTAAAATTCTAAGCGCATCGTTTGGTTCGTATCCTTGAACCCGTGTTTTTCATATAAGGATTTAGCGCCTTTATTTTCAGTCAATACATTTAACTCCAGATAGTCCAAGTGACGATAGGCTGCCCATTTTTTCGCTTCATCTAAGAAAGCAGACCCAATTCCTTTGTTTTGGTAATGCTTTCCAACAATCACATCCACAATAAAAGCATATTTGTGTTCAACCAAGCAAGTATAGGGTGGGGTCGTCGTTTCTTTAATAAGCAAAAAGCCTACTACTTCGTTCTCGAATGTTGCGATTAAAATATCTGAATCATCCTCAATGATCGTAAACCTGATAAAGTTGGCATCTTGTTTGGCAGGTTTGATATATTTAGGTTGAAGAATCGACATCTCTAAAAAAAGCTCTTGGTATAAACGCTCAATTTGTGGAATTTCATCGAGCGTTGCAGTTTTTATTTCCATACTATCCCTCCGTCAGTTTTAGTATCATAGTAAGTAATATTTTACATTAATGGTTGATTAATAGAAAGGAGAAGGCACATGAGGTTATGGCATATAGATTTAATTGCATATCTACCAAAAGGACAACTACTGTCGCAGTGGAGAGAGCTAAATAGCATATTTGCGAAAGAGGATCAGCATATACTGATTAATTATATATACGAATACCCAAAAGAAGATTTGTATTTGTATACAGAAAAAGTCATGGATGAAATGCAGAAGCGGGGTTATCAAATTCGAACCTACGAAAAAAAGAATAACTACTTTAAGGGTTTGGGCCCAGTAAAGGATAGGAGACCCTTTCAACAGCATCATAATCAGGAATATCTTGAAATATGTTTTTATAATTTAAAGGAGAAATTTATAAGAGGCCAGAAGGATTATGAAGAGGAATTGTATCAGCAATTATGCGCATATATAAATAACGTGCTTTAACTAGGAGGGTTATACATGTTAAGAGCGATTATATTTGATGTAGATGGAACGATTTTGGATACGGAGCAAGCGATTTTACAGTCATTGCAAAGAACCTTACGAGAAGAAACACAACAGGACTATCCCTTTGAGGCATTACGATTTGCTTTAGGCATCCCAGGAAAAGATGCATTGCAGAGGCTTAACGTGGATGACATAGAGGCTGTGCATCAGAAATGGTCTGCGGCTGTGCTGGATTTTTCACATGAAGTGGCTGTTTTCGAAAGTCTAGAGGAAGTTATTCAGCACCTTGCAACAAAGCCACTACAATTAGGTATTGTCACTTCTAAAACAGCGCAAGAGGTAGTGGATGAATTTGAGCCGTTTGGGTTAAGCAAGTATTTCCAACATATTGTAAGTGCCAGTGATACGGAAAAGCATAAACCACACCCAGAGCCGCTGTTAAAATGTCTGGACGCATTACAGGTAGCACCAGAAGAGGCCATCTATATTGGTGATTCTATCTATGATTTCCAATGCGCAAAGCAAACAGGCACCAAATTTGCCCTTGCCCATTGGGGAGCCAAATCCACCATTGGCTTTGAGGAGGCTGATTACGTTTTTTATGAGCCACAGGCTATTTTAGCAATCGTTAAGTAGCATGAAAAATAGACAATGGTGTCTCATCTTTCACATCATCTTTGCCTATTACATGGTAGGTGGGAGGTAAATAGTTAAGAAGGTTAAGACAGTTAAATTCCTTATATCTACACTCACATGGGATAAGATATTGAACGTAAATAAATGGCTCACCTGATATGGATAAGTACAGTCGCTTCATAAGAATGTGAAAACTTAATGAAAGAACATGGAGTTGCGTAGGCAGCTCTTTTTTCTTTATTGAATAGTGGCATCAAAAATTTATAAGAAAAGTAATTGACACCCGAACTACTCGGTGTTACTATGTAGTTGTAATAAGTATTACTTAATAGCTTCTCAAAAGCAAAAAAATTTTACCTAAGTACTAAGTTATACAGAATAGTGAAGCAAATAGAGGTGTTCTGCATATGGAAAATTTAACGGAGATGCTGAAGGGGTCCCTGGAAGGCTGCGTACTGGAAATCATTAGCCGTCATGAAACCTACGGATACGAAATTACCCGACGCCTGAATGAGTTAGGGTTCACTGAAGTCGTGGAAGGGACGGTCTACACCATCCTCGTGCGTTTAGAGAAAAAAAAACTGGTGAATATTCAAAAGAAACCATCAGATATGGGACCGCCCCGCAAGTTTTACTCACTTAATGAGGCTGGACGTGCTGAACTAAAATTATTTTGGGAAAAATGGGATTTTATCTCGTCAAAAATCAATGCTCTAAAGTCTTTTTAGTTTCATATGATAATGCGTCTGATCTTTAGCTTGATAATACAAAGGAGGAAAATAACGTGATCGAATTGTTCAAAAAAATGATGGGTGATAAAAAAGAGTACAAGATGATGATGGCACGGGTCGAACAACTGCCCGAGGATTATCAATTTGTGTTTAAAAAAATTCAAAACTACATGTGGAATTTCACAGCAGGCAATGGGATGGATATGCTGCACATGCAATATGAATTGATCGAGTTGTTCGAGGCTGGTGCAGCGGAAGGCAGACAAGTGCTGGAAATCACTGGCGAAGATGTAGCGTCTTTTGCTGATGAGCTAGTGGCAAACGCAAAAACCTATATCGCCAAGTATCGTGAAGATTTAAACCAAAGCATTTTGAATCGATTAGGAAAAAAATAAATGGGTCAGTAATACCGACTGAATAGCTATTTGTTCATTGTTGCCTTCGCTATTCAGTTTTAATTTTTAAACGGTACTAAGTTATACAGATTATCAGTCAGACTAAGTAGTTAAG
The DNA here is from genome assembly GCF_044986265.1 of Lysinibacillus sp. S1. Lineage (NCBI taxonomy): Bacteria > Bacillati > Bacillota > Bacilli > Caryophanales > Bacillaceae > Lysinibacillus > Lysinibacillus sp. S1. The sequence goes on along the minus strand of NZ_CP173154.1, from coordinate 685,428 downwards.
GAAGGGCAATCTACTCTGCAAAGAGATTTTTAAAAAGGGAGGAAAAAGGATGAGCAAAGATGCGATTTCTGTAAAAGGGTTAAAAAAATCTTTTAAAGAAAAGGAAGTTTTAAAGGGAGTGGATTTTGAGGTGCGACGTGGCGAAATTTTCGCATTGTTAGGCTCAAATGGAGCAGGGAAGACGACGATAATCAATATTCTCTCCACATTGATGAAGTCTGATGGTGGCAAAGTAGCGATTTGCGGTTTTGATGTCCAGCACCAACCAGATCATGTTCGTCAGAGCATCAGCCTAACAGGGCAGTTCGCCACTTTAGACGGTATGCTCACAGGGCGGGAAAACCTGATCATGATTGCCAAGTTGCGAGGAGTTTCCAATCCCGCTCAAACCGCAGACAATCTACTCGCAAGATTCAGCCTGACAGATGCGGGCAATCGTCGGGCCGACAATTTTTCTGGCGGGATGCGGCGCCGACTTGACATTGCCATGAGCATGATTGGGACGCCAGCAGTTATTTTTCTAGACGAACCAACTACAGGGCTTGATCCTGAAGCACGAATGGAAGTCTGGGAAACAGTCAAGGAGCTTGCTGATGGTGGCACGACCATCTTGCTAACGACCCAGTACCTGGAGGAAGCCGAACAACTGGCGGATCGTATTGCCATCCTACATGAAGGAAAAATTATAACGACTGGCACCCTTCTAGAACTTAAAGAGATGTTCCCACCAGCGAAAGTAGAGTATATTGAGAAGCAGCCAACACTTGAGGACATTTTCCTCGCCATCATTGGCAAAAAGGAGGAGATTTAAATGAAGAGTAAAACATGGGTATTGCTAGGGCGTTTAATGCGTAACATTATGCGCAGTCCAGATACAATAATCACGGTGGCGATTACGCCAATTATGATGATGCTACTATTTGTCTACGTATTTGGTGGCGCAATAGAGACAGGCACAGACAACTACGTCAATTATTTATTGCCAGGAATCTTATTGATGGCAATTGCATCGGGCTGCGCTTACACTTCCGCACGACTGTTTACAGATATAAAGAGTGGGCTGATGGCACGTTTTATCACCATGCCCATCAAGCGCTCGTCTGTATTGTGGGCTCACGTGTTGGCCTCGCTTATTTCCAACGCGCTTACTGTTGTAGTCGTTATCCTTGTTGCGTTCTTGATGGGTTTCCGTTCTAGTACGGATCTCTTGGATTGGTTCGCGGTAGCTGGCATACTAGGGCTGTTTACGCTAGCATTGACATGGTTGGCAGTCATTCCTGGATTGGCAGCAGGGTCTATGGAGGGGGCAACAGCCTACTCGTACCCGCTGATTTTCCTACCTTTTATCAGTTCGGCCTTTGTTCCCACGGAAACCATGCCTAAAATTATCCGTGCGTTTGCTGAGAACCAGCCCGTTACCTCAATCGTCAATGCAATTCGTGCCCTCTTATATGAAGGCTCTGTTAGTAATGATATCTGGCTCGCTCTTATGTGGTGCATCGGCATCATGGTCATCGCTTATTTTTTCGCCATTAAACAATTTAAACGCCAGTTAGTCTAAATTCATCATTATCAAATAAGCCATACGAACAAGTCGATTTCTTATTGTATAGGAAATCGACTTGTTCTCGCTTCTATTCAATTTATATGGATAAAGACAATGTTAATTTCGAAAATGATTTCGTGCTAGCAGGGTTGCTGACTGATATTCATAAGGCAAATCATCCTCAAAATAAATCGCTTCTACTGGACATACTAATTCACAAGCTCCACAATCAATGCAAAGATCTGGATCAATTACATATTGGGTATCTGTCCTAACAATGCAATTTACTGGACATACATCCAAACAGACAGCCGCTTTTTCATCCCTGCATAATTCTGTAATTACAAATGCCATTATAAATCCTCCTATACAGACAACTGGTGTTTTAATTCTTCGGGTGAGTGTTTCCAATACGCTTCATTAAATTCAGATAAAAACTGATAAAGTAGCTTTTTTGAATGACTATCCATATGCTGCAAGAGAAATTTCCCTTTCAGTGCCTTATCTAAAAAATTTACCTGCTCTGGCAAAGATTTATAGCCAAGCTTAATACGACGTTCTTCTTTTGATACCCGTACTTCACTTGCGGTACATCCCGCATAATAGGGGCCATTTTGATTAACCTGAATCGCTACCCAAACTATCCAATAACGATAATAATCGCTGCTAGCATGAGCTAGATCAGGTGAAAAACGAACTTTTTTTTCAATTTTACTTCGTCCGTGTAGGGCTTCTAAATCTATAAACACGTGCTCTTTTTCACAATCTATAATAATTGACGTTACATTATTTAGATCAAGGGTACCTACTCCGTAACCTCCATCTCCGTCAGTTGAATCGTTACTTAAAATTGTAAAATGCATTTTCTCTTTCATAGAAGTCACCTCGACACATTTGTATTTCCTGATTAATAAATAGTTAATCAGTCTGAACATACAGTTTTGCTCATAGCAAAAAATCACATAAAAAAACATCACTGTACGCTACGTTGTACAAGATGTTCTACCTGTTGGTAATTTTTCAAGTACAAAACTAACAAACACATTACGTATAGTTTTTATAAATTAAGATACTTGAACGTTTTAGTAGTAATTTTTTTCTATACGTAATGGTTGTCTAGGATTTTTCCTAATACTTTTATGGTTAAAAAGTATAAATACAATATACCGTCTAACATCAATGATTGTCTTCAGACTAATGTCTGAAATGTTATGTATTGGAAATTAGTGATTGGACCTTTAATTAACGGAACGTGGTTGCTATCAATTTTGCCCTTCCTTTTTAATTGGTAGAAAGCAAGTATCTGTAAAAGAGACAAAGACTCCTGTGTTGAAAAACAGCTTTTTTTCTATAAAGGAAATTAATTGCTTGTTGTTGTAACAATAATAGTGTACGATACATAGTATAAGTTATACAGTGTATATCATATAGTAAGTGAAATAGAGGTGAGTGCATGAGTACGTTACTGAATTCATTAATGACAGAACTTAGGAGAGGAACACTGACATTAGCCGTTTTAAGTCAATTACGAACACCGCAGTATGGATATTCACTTGTTCAATTATTGGAAGATTCGGGCATTAACATCGATCAAAGTACATTATATCCATTGCTTCGGCGTTTAGAAAAACAAGAGTTAGTGACAAGTAGCTGGGAAACCTCTGAGAGTAGACCCCGCAAGTATTATGTATTAAGTGAATATGGATTAGACGTCTTTTTGCAATTGAAACGAGAATGGATTAATAATTCAAAAGAACTTTATGAGCTACTAAAAGGAGATGAGGATAAAGATGAATCTGACTGAAATTTATATTCAAGAAGTCACGCGGAGGCTGCCTGAAAAAAATCGTGAGGATATTGCACTTGAGTTACGATCAACCATTGGGGATATGCTGCCTGATGATTACAATGAGCATGATGTAAAGGAAGTACTTGAAAAATTAGGGAATCCAGCGGCGTTAGCGAGCGGTTATCGTGATCAACCAATGCATTTAATTGGCCCTCGCTATTTCGATGTATACCTCTCGTTACTAAAAATGATTATTCCAATTGCTGCTGTCATTGCGGTCATCTCAATGATTGCTGAATATTTTATTAGTTTTGGTGGGGAAGAGGCGGTTATGAATGCTTTTCTCAATATGATGGGTGAAGGAATATGGAGAATCATCGAAGTAGGCATACATGTCTTTTTCTGGCTAACGGTCGTATTTGTCATTTTGGAACGAACTGATAAAGGAAAAGAACAGCATCCATTATCAGCAAGTCTTAAAAAATGGACTCCTGAGGATTTGAAAACTGTCATTTATATTCCGAAGAAAAAAGCAATTACCAAGCTTGAAGTATTTGGCTATTTAATGTGGACGGCCATTTGGGCAACTCTATATTTTTATGCAAATCATCTTTTAGGTATATATGAAGGTGGCGGAGAGGGTCTCAAGTTCGTAATGCCAGCTTTAAATCAGGATGTTTTACTTCGTTATTGGCCTATTGTAATTGTTGTCATTGCTCTCGAAATTGGGTTAGCTCTCTACAAACTACTAAAAGGGCAATGGACGAAAAAAGTGGCAATCTTTAATACAGTTGTGGAGCTTTTCGCAACCGTTGTATTCATTGTGATAGTAAGTAATCCGAATTTAATGAACCAAGAAAGTATCACGTACATGAGTAAATTATTTACCACATCTACTAAGCAATTTGAAATATGGCTAATTGCCGGCATAATTATTATATTTGTTGTATCTGCGGCAATCAGTATATTCGACGGCTTCCGCAAGGCACGAATTCGTTAATTCATCGTTGTTTATCAACCATGGATACTTTACTTAAAGATGGCCACCGTATAGTGCCATCTTTTTCTTTTGAAATCTATGTAAGATGAAGTGAAATTACATAAATAGACAGTGGGGGAGTAAAATGGATTTACTAATTGGAATAGCGATTGTACTAATTGTGTTTTTCTCTTCAAGCATAATAGAGAGAAAGTTAAAATCGATTGAAAGGCAAAACAATCGCATAATAGAAATACTAGAAGAAATAAGAGATAGAAAATAAATAGATCATCTACTAACAGCGAAGTTTAGTGTAACGATGAAATACCCCATCAAAGTAAGACACAAAATCTAGCTTTGAACTGCTCCCCAAATGTTAGACACATCTAACATTTGGAGGAGCAGTTTTTATATGGCTAAATTTACATCGGAAGAAAAACTACAAGCAGCCTTACGTTACATAAAAGGCAATGAAAGTTCACATGAAATTGCTAAATCTATCGGAACAGATCACAAAGCAATTCTTAATTGGGCGAAACAATATGAGTATAATGGCGTAGAAGCGTTTATAAAGCGATATACAAATTATTCGGCACAGTTTAAACTAGACGTACTAAACTTTATGATTGAAAATGGTACGTCCTTACTTGAAACAGCAGCTATCTTTAAGATAGCTACGCCTTCTACACTTCGTAGTTGGAAAAAGCAATTTAAAACAAAAGGATTCGATGCCCTTCAATCAAGGAAAAAGGGGCATCCATCCATGAAAAAAGAAACGAACAAACAACCAAAACAAGCACCAGTAGAAGGGACACCTGAAGCACTTCAAGCAGAAATCAATCGTCTACGTATGGAAAATGAGTACTTAAAAAAGTTGAACGCCTTAGTTCAAGCCAAGGAAAAATCACCAAAGAAGACAAAGTAAAGGTCATCTATGAATTAAGGCATAAATACTCGGTGAAGGCGCTTGCGAAATTCGCAGGCATTCCACGTAGCACGTACTATGATTTAGTGAAGAAGATGGATCGTCCAGATCCAGATGCCGAGTTAAAGGCCGAAATTCGAGCAATTTATAACGAACACGAAGGTCGTTATGGTTATCGTCGTATTCGTGATGAGCTAGCAAATCGTGGGAAAAAAGTGAATCATAAAAAGGTTCAACGTATCATGAAAGAATTAGGTTTAAAGTGCTTAGTGCGTATGAAGAAATACAAATCTTATAAAGGGACAATCGGTAAGATTGCGCCTAATAGATTGGATCGTAACTTCATAGCAGAAGCACCGAATGAAAAATGGGTTACAGATATTACGGAGTTTAAGCTGTTTGGTGAAAAGCTCTATTTATCACCTATTTTAGACTTATTTAACGGCGAAATTATTACGTACACAATTGGTCATAGACCAACATATTCGCTTGTATCAGAAATGTTGGAGAAGGCACTAGAGAGGTTGCCAGAGGAACATCAATTATTGATGCATTCAGATCAAGGTTGGCATTACCAAATGAAACAATATCGCCACGCCCTTGAATCAAGAGGCATTGTGCAAAGTATGTCACGTAAGGGAAACTGTTATGACAACTCTGTCATGGAGAATTTCTTCGGCATCATGAAGTCAGAATTCCTCTACTTAAAGGAATTTGATAGTGTCGAGCATTTTAAAAAGGAACTTGAAAAGTATATAACGTATTACAACACGAGACGTTTAAAGGCAAAATTAAAACTGAGTCCGGTAGAATACCGAACTCAGTTTACCCAAGCTGCCTAAACGAAATAACCGTGTCTAACTTATAGGGGTCACTTCACTTTGACGGGGTGTTTTTATCTGTCAAAGAAGAAAAATCGCACGACATTAAATAAAGGGACAAGTCTATGATTTTAATGGGAAGGTATTATTCTGGCGGATATTTATACGTCTTTAGATGTGTGTGATGAATCAATTTAACATCTGGTCCTGAAGAAATTTCATAGGTCATTCGATCCTTTCCAATAGGAATCCATTGTCCGCCATCCGTAGGTTCAATTTCAAATGTAATTTGCATGTTAAAGCCTCGGAAATGATTTCTTTTTGTTTCAATTACTTCAATTTTCCAGGGAGTAATATGAGGGGAAACATCCTCTCTAACCTTTGAATAATAATTGGTCAAATCTTCTTCAATATAAGGAGTAAGCAATAGCATGAGCATATCCTGCAATCTCAGCTCGTTAGAATCCTGTGTTGGTTCAGCTGTTGAAGCGGGTATTGTTTGAAATGAAGTAACTAGTACAAGGGAGAATATAAAAACGAGTAATATCTTTTTCATTTTCTTCCAAACACCTCTTTGTGGTCTAATGCATTGTATTGTTACCTTTATGGAGTGAAGTATGTATGATCGAAGTAAAGGTGTTCGAGTATAGGCTATACAAACAATAGAAGATATTTTCTGACATGACGATTGGCAAAAAATAAGCTGCAATACTGTTCAACATAATAAATGCTGGGAACCAATCATTTTGACGGAGCTTAGCTATATTTTGACCACCATTCGATAAAAAATTTAAAATAACCACTAACATAAATCTACGTCCCCTCATAACTAATTAATTTTATATTGGATGGCGATGGCAAAAAAATAGAAGGGGCACGGATGGAAGTGCCCCTTAGTAACAAATCGGGAGGTGCCATGTTAAACGAATTCGCTTAACACTACTTCTATTTATATGATAAGATTACTTGGTTTTATGGACCATCATCTTGAATATGCTAAAATTTACACGTCGTAGCGAAGAATGGCTCTTATCCAGTCCTTTACTAATAGTTCCCATTGGAGCTGTGAACTGTCTAAGGGGAGAGAGAGACTTTGCAGCTCTTTAGGGAGCAAGTGTATTTTATGACGTATCATTTCATTGTCAGGTGATTCTGTATCGATAAATAAAAGATAGCGTCCGATTAAATCTTCCTTATACATAGATGGATAATCAAGGGCTTTTAATACACGTGTAGAAAATTCCACACCATTTAGCTTTACTTCAAAATGTCCTCGCACATTAAATTCACAGTGAATATGTGTACCAGGTAATCGATATAGCGCTTGTAGGAAAGCAGCTAATGTTCTTTCACTAATGAAATAGGTTTTCCAATAGTATTGACTCTCTTCATGTTTATTTGAATTAGCATCATATGTATCATACCTTATTTCGATTGTTGTTTCTGCTTCGGTAGATTTTTTCCTAGTGAGGTAGTGCCGAGCAATTTTTTTAATGGTGTGATGATCTAAGTCACATCCATAGCTGAGAATAGTTACTTGTCTACGTTGTGCTTTGGCGAATAACCGCATTTCTAAATTTGCATCACTATTTAAATCCCAGCCATAGCGTGGGTTGTAATGAATACATGTACTTTTGTTCATTGCGACCTCCTTTTTCCCATGTCTACTAACATTATAAATAATTTTGTCTAATTTTCCTTATTTTTCTTTTAAAAATGAAACTTTTGGATTTTAAGTTTCGTATAAACTGGAAAATACTCTTTTAGAAGGTAATTATGGCTAAATGGAGAGGCACAATCCTTCTTTGTACATTGCTATTAACAGCCTGTACAGCAGAAACTGTTCAACCTAAGGAACAAATACTGGAAGGGAAAAACGATGAAAATATTGTGGTCACAAAGGATGGCAAAATAACCTTTGAAATTAAGAATGAGATTGGTGTTCCACAAGATAAAGTAGAGGCTATAAAGGATGAAATTGTGACAGCATACGACCACATAAAGAATTCTATACATACTTCCTACACGCCATCTGAGCATATCAACGTATGGTTTATGGAAGACGGTCTATCCTGGGGGTTTGCATCGAAAATCGAACTAGTTGGCGTTAAAGAAGATACCTATCCACTTGTCCATGAAATGACCCATTCTTTACTTGGCTATGGCAACAATTTTGGATCAGACCATGGCTATTTTACACAAGAGGGTTTTGCAAGTTATATGGAGGAACAATACGGAAAAAATAAATTATACTTTGAAAAATACATGAAGCATTATTTGGATTCAGATAAGTTAATTCCTATTAGTAAGTTAATTGATCCAAATCAAGATGATGTCTATTTTCGCCCAGCACTTTCAAGTGAAGAACAGAATCGAGTCATGATGGAGATGAGCTACACACATGCGGCATCATTTGTTACATATTTAATTGATACCTACGGACTCGAAAAGTTTGAACATATATATAACGAGAAAGAACTAGCGCAAAAATTAGAGGAAGTTTACGGAAAGAGTAGTAGTGAGTTAGAAAAGGAATGGTTAGCATTTATTCAACAACAACAAGGGTTTACTCATGAGGAAAAATTTAAATCAGGAAATTTTTATGATATGAATACAATTCTTCTTCAAATAGATCCAAAATATTTTGCCAAGGAATAATATTTTTCTAAAAGTAAACCCAAGTGCTCTTTATTCAGAGCTCGTGGGTTTACTTGTGTATGAATTCGGATGAAACTGTCTATGTAATAAATGAACGCCCAGTAAAACGCACAGACCACCAATGCTTCTTAATAATATATTTTTGAGAAATACTGTATCGTCAACCGTAATCACAATCAACATAGGGCCAACCATAATCAATGCGATGCCTAGTAATGCTTTAATTACTCTCAACATGTAGAATTCACCTCAAATTTACCATTTCAGATTTGATTATCGCACGATTATCTGAAAAGGAAAAGGGTCACTAGGCTGGTAAAGTGACCCTTATAAAAAAGCTAGTATGACCTTACAAACTTTAGGAGTCTGTAAAAGGTTAGGTGCTAATTGGGATGATTAGTACATGAAAGAAGCGCCAACAATAATTAAAAGAATGAATAGAACGACGATTAATACGAATGTTGAACCGTAATAGCCGCCACCGCCAGAGTCGCCGCCATAATAGCAGCTGTTGTTCATGTTACCTACGTTTCCATTGTATCCCACTGAAAATCCCTCCTTTCTACAACCTATAATATGTGTGCTGGCAGAAAGGAGAAATGGTATTTACCCTATGGTTCTAAAAAATGCTGAAAACATTCTTGTAAATTACTTTTATAGAAGAAGGTTTTTCATTTACTTAATTTTGATTTTTTTACATAATTAGAGAGTGGTGTTTTAGGTTTCAAGTAAAGTTAGAAAAGAAAGTGGGCGTTACATGCTACGGGAAAAGCTAAAGCAAAAAATCATAAGTGAACCAACTGAATGTATGGCTTATTTAACAGAATTAGTGAAGTCAAATCGAATTTATAATGGGGAAGTATTGGCAATCATTATAGATGTTATAAAAAATGGACCTTATCAATTAACCAACACGCAGTGGGATGCCTTGTTAGATAAGGGTTTACTACCTGATTTTTATGTAGAATGTGATAGCTGTGAAGATACCATTCCCTGGTCAGAAATGTACCATGCGATCTTCATAGCGAGAGATCATTATTGTCCCTTTTGTAGATATTTAGCAAATAAAGAGAATACAAGATTATTAGACTAGGATGGTAGAGGCAATAATGAAATGGTTCATGATAATTGCCGAATGGCTATTGTTTTTATATGTGTTAATTTGTCTATTGAGCTTTAACATAATTCACCTTGGAAACCTTCTCTATGTGGATATGCCGCACGAAGAATCGATGACTGTGACAGCATCCTTTGCGCAGACATCACTGTTTATTATAGGTATAGGTGTTGTTTGTTTTTTGTATATGAAATATTTATGGGGCAGTAATGCTTATAAAAAGTCAAAGGCAGTGATCTGGGGAAGTCTATTTGCCTGCCATGCATTGACAAGCGGTTTTTATTTGCTCATGCGATATGGGCTTATATGGAATCAACATGAAGCAATGGAGCTTTTATTATCGACGATCATTAGTTTCGTCCTTACAATCCAGGCTGTGATGAAATATGTAGCAAGTAAATATTGAAAGAGTGAGATGCTAGGAAACTGGTATAGTAAAGCAACGTTTGACTTATTCAACAAACGGGCATTTAATTAAGTAAAACATAAACCAAAATTGGATAATTATGTTGAAATGAAGAAGAAATAAAATATACTAAAAAACGGAGCGGATAGTGAAAAAAGGACTTAGAATATCGATTTAATTAGACACAAAGATATGGGGGTCGTGTATGTTTATAGTTAGTCAAGTTATTTTATGGATTATTATATCAACTATTATTAATGCATATTTAATGACATTACCCATACCTGTTTTACAGAGAAGAGATTTTCCAGCTAACTATCTTATTCAACAAAACAATCGAATAGATTTTCAAAAGAATAACGAATGTGCAGCATTTTCAACAGCATATCTATTACGTCATTTTGGCATGGAAGATGATGGTGAAGGGTTATATACGCATTTTCCTAGTAAAACTAGGGTTGGTACTGTATATCCAAAGGGAATCCGAACGGTGTTAAGAAAAAAGGGTTTTAAAACAAAATATCATAAAGGAAATGTAAGTACATTAAAGTATGAAGTTAGTAAAGGAACTCCCGTGATTGTTTTTATTAAAACACAAAAGGATCGTAACTATCTGCATTTTGTCCCAGTAGTAGGCTATGACAAGGAATATATTTACCTTTCAGAATCAATAAAGAAACTGGTGAATTGTGATGATGTACACAATCGCTATAATCGAAAAGTTCCAATTAATGAATTTAAGAAACTATGGAATGTAAAGAGAATTCATATGCTTCTTTATAGCAATACTTACATAGCCGTAGACGCCACACAGTCTAGTTAATTGTTTTATCATTTAAAATGTTTACAATAACAAGAAACAGGAGTTGAACGTTATTTAACAATCGGGCGAGATTTTGCAATAAGAAAAAACACTCAAATTATCAAATAATATAAACTAACAACGCAATATTTTTTATGTGAACTAACTGGTGGAGACATTCAATATCAAGACTTAGATGAAGAAATTGCTTGGTAGGATAGCAATGAAATTTCAAAATTTATTCATGCATACCCGAAAGACTCAGAAGCTATTGAACAACTATTATCAAATTTATCTTAAAAAAATCTTCCACAATTGTGCGCATTTCTTTAAAAAGGAATGCGTCTTTTTTAATACGAAATAAACAAAAACTGCGCGTTATTTTTTAGTGTGTAAAGAATGGAAATCCATGATGTAGGAAATAATGTAGTTCTCGAATGCAAATTACAATTCAAAAGAAAGCAAATCAATACGGAGGTAAAAATGACTGTTCTTGATTGTATCATAATAGGCGGAGGTCCTTCTGGGTTAAGTGCTGGCTTAACTTTAGGAAGAGCTAGGAGAAATATTGCATTAATGGATGATGGGACAAATAGGAATAGAGTGACACAGGCGTCACATGGATTTATTACGCGTGATGGGATAAAACCACAAGCATTTAAAGAAATAGCTTTAAAAGAGTTGGTGAATTACCCGTCCGTCTCCTATCTTAATGCGACWGTTACTGAAATTATAAAGGATATAGGTAATGAGCGATTTACTGTCAAAACATCTACGAGTCAGGAATTTGTTTCAGAAAAAATCATCCTCGCCACCGGTGTTCAAGAAATATTTACTATAACAAGTATAAGAAAATTTTATGGAAAAAGTCTATTTAGTTGTCCGTATTGTGATGGCTGGGAGCAAAAGGATAAGCCATTAGTGGTGATGGCAGAAAAAGAAGAGCATGTATTGCATTTGACTAAGTTGATTTATAATTGGTCACAGGATTTGGTTGTCTTAACGAATGGAGCTCACTTATCAAAAGAAGGTAAAATGGAGTTACAAAAACACAATATCAAAATAATATCAGAAAAGATAAAAGACCTCATAGGCAATGATGGGTACTTACAAAAAATAGAGTTTGAATCAGGAGCAACCATTATAAGGTCGGGTGGATTTGTGGCCCCCTCTTATTATCGCCCCAATCAGTTTGCTGAGAAGCTTGGCTGTGATATTGACGAAGATGGAAAAGTCATAACAGATGGTGTTGGTAGAACAACTCAAAAAAATGTATATATTGCAGGGGAAACCGAAAGATCTAAACCTTCCACTTTAATGATTTCAGCTGCCAAAGGTAATAAAGCTGCTGTTTCAGTAAATACTGATTTAACGATGGAACGCTTTTGATGACGCCAAAACACTTGGAATAGGATCTTAGCAATAACATATCAGCTAATGTATTCTCAAATATTGTGTTAGAGTTACTATAAGAAATGACGAAGAACGGATTTTGCTTGTAGAATCCGTTTTTGTTGTTCCAAAAATTTAAGTTTTACAAGGGTAGGGTAACAACTAAAACCAATAAAAAAAGCTCGGGGGAAGAAAAACATGAAACAAGTGGGGACTCTATACTTTTTCTGTGGAAAAATGGGAGCAGGAAAATCAACAAAATCAAAACAATTGGCTAAAGAAAAAAATGCGGTACTTTTATCTGAGGATGAATGGCTTTCCTCTCTTTATCCCAATCAGATCACATCATTTGAGKACTATCTAAAATTATCAGCACAGCTCAAGCCGATGTTGAAAAAGCATGTCCAAAACATTTTAAGTGTTGGTACGCATGTAGTAATGGATTTTCCAGGTAACACTCAAAAACAGCGAAAGTGGTTTTTGGATATAGCGTCAGACGTCAATGCAAACCATCAACTAATCTACCTTAATTTAAATAACCAGCAATGCTTGCGTCAAATTGCGCAAAGGCGTAACGAACAACCCGAAAGAGCAGCTTTTGACACGGAAGCGACGTTTATTGAAGTTACTAAATTTTTTGAAGCACCAGAAGCTTCTGAGGGTTTAAATATATGGGAGTTTAGTGGGAAAGAATAACACAGAGTTATAGCACCAAGAAAAATTAGCTGGACTAAACCGCCTATAGAATTGTCATATGTAATTTATGCGGTTTATGAAGAATTTTTAAAAATTATATTGACAAACTATTTTTTTTCTGTAAAATGAAAAACAATTCAAAAATATTTGTATAGAACAAAGGCTATGAAAAGAAGTAGTATCAATTATTTTTACGAACAGAAAGTTACCGGTCGATGAGAGGTACATGTAAAACGATTGAGAATTCATCTTGGAGCTGTGTACCGAAAGGATTTTTCTAAGTAGGCTACGCCGGTAAGCACCCGTAATCATGTGCGAGAGTATCGTCAAATGACCGTACTTCTTAAGGTAAGTAATGTGAATTGCTTATAAATTAAAGGTGGTAACACGAGTTGAATCGTCCTTTTGGTTAATCCAAAAGGGCGTTTTTTTTATTCCTTTTTTGAGCAAGTATTTGAAAATTTAAACGTATGAGGAGTAAGCATTATGAAAGATAATCATCAAGATTCACAACTAAAGCGGGAATTAAGTACGCGTCACATGCAATTAATTGCACTAGGCGGGTCCATTGGGGTCGGTTTATTTTATGGCTCTAGTTCAACCATTCAAATGGCGGGACCATCTATTTTACTAGCTTATTTAATTGGCGGGTTAGTTATTTTCACCATTATGCGTGCATTAGGCGAAATGGCAGTAGCAGAACCTGTATCAGGCTCATTCAGTATGTACGCGAATAAATATTTAGGGCGCTTTGCTGGTTTTTTATCTGGTTGGACATATTGGTTCATGTGGATTGTCGTGGGCATGGCAGAACTAACAGTAGTCGGTGTATATATTAACTACTGGTTTCCAGATATTCCACAATGGGTAACTGCTCTTGTCGTCCTTGTTATGATGACGCTTGTAAACTTAGCAAATGTAAAAGCATATGGAGAATTCGAATTCTGGTTTGCGATGATTAAAGTTGTGGCAATTATCGGGATGATCGTTCTAGGATTAGCCATTATTTTCTTCGGTGTCGGCAATCACGGTGAAGCAATTGGCTTTGATAATTTATGGGCACATGGTGGCTTCATGCCAAATGGTTTCCATGGTATTTTAATGTCACTCGTATTAGTTATGTTCTCATTCGGTGGGGTTGAATTAGTGGGTATTTCTGCAGGAGAAGCAAAAAATCCTAGCAAGTCCATTCCATCAGCGATTAACAACATCGTTTGGCGTATTTTAATTTTCTATATTGGGGCGCTAGGCGTTATGATGGTTATTTATCCTTGGAACGAAGTTGGCTCAGAAGGTAGCCCGTTCGTTCAAATTTTCGATTACGTTGGTATCCCTGCTGCGGCTCACATTATTAACTTTGTCGTCATTACAGCTGCAATGTCTGCCTTTAATAGTGGCTTATATGGTTCAGGACGTATGCTACACAACTTATCGGTACAAAAAAATGGTCCAGAATATTTTAAAACAGTAAGCAAAAACGGTAGTCCGAGTCGAGGGATATTATTTTCGTCAGCTGTGTTATTAATCGCGGTTGTCTTAAACTATGTAGTACCTGAAAAAGTGTTCATCTATATTTCTGCAGTTGCGACGGTTGCAGTCATTACAAGCTGGATGATTATTTTATTAGCACAGTTGAAATTTAGGAAGTCAAAAACGAAAGAGGAAGTAGCCAAACTGAAATTCAAAATTCCGCTTTACCCACTTTCTACGTATATTGCTATTGTATTTTTATTAATGGTGATTGTGTTAATGGCGTTTATTCCAGATATGCGTGTTGCCCTATATGTGGCACCAGTTTGGTTTTTCATCTTATTTATTGGCTACAAAGTAATACATGTTAAAAAGTAGTTACATCTTTTATACTGATACTTCTACTGCGCAAATTGTTAAAAAATCATTTTGGTATACTCGATTCGTTACGTTTATCTAAGGTTTAATAATTTTTAGCCATTAGTAAAGAATGTGATGAGTGCCTTCCTTTATGAATAGGTTCATAATAAAATTGATCTGTATTTAGACAAAAAAGGAGGGGCATGATGGAAGTAGTATATTTGGCTGGTGGATGTTTATGGGGCGTACAAGCTTTTATAAAAACGCTACCAGGAGTTACGTTTACAGAAGCAGGAAGAGCGAATGGAACAAGTCGTACGCTTGAGGGCGATTATGATGGATACGCTGAATGTGTAAAAACAGGGTTTGATCCAACAGTTGTAACCATTCGGGATTTAATGGGCTATTTATTCGAAATCATTGATCCTTACAGTTTGAATAAACAAGGACAGGATGTTGGCGAGAAATATAGAACGGGCGTATATAGTGAAAATCCTGAGCATTTAAAAGAGGCGAAGGCATTTCTTAGAGAGCAAAATGATTACGAGCTTATAATGGTTGAAATATTGCCCCTTACAAACTATGTCAGAAGTGCAGAGGAACATCAAGATAGATTAACCAGATGTCCAAATGATTATTGTCATATTCCCGCAGAAATTTTAAATAAATATAAATAACGGAATTTACGAGACCTTTCTATGTTATTAGTGCGTCATTTGGATTATCAGGTTATGTATTTGCTAAAATGCAGAAAATTAGAAGGAAATGATAAGTGCGTAAGAAGGGCTAGTGCGGTGTAGCTAAACCCGTTCTATGTAGGCTTGTTCCAAACGGAATTATTCAAGTAAAATAAGAGAGACAGCTATTTGTAAACATTATACCTAAAAATGGTAGTTAGAATAAGGAAGATAGTGTATTGGTATATAGTATTGAACAATGTATTATCAAATCAATACATCACTATTATTTTTTAAAGATAAAGCCTGTATCTTCAATTACCAAGTAATTATGGATACAGGCTTTTTTTGTGGCCTTTTAATAAAGATTGATAATAATTAAGTTCGATTAGTTATAATAAATTTTTGATGAAAAAACTGTATGAAATAAGCAGGAACTAAAAATTATTTGGAGAAATTTAAAAGTATAGTTCAAATTAATGAAGAGGATTGTTATATAATGGAGGACGGTAATTATGAACATTTATAATACAGTTCCATATTTTTTATTAAACTACAAGCCTTCGGAGCGGTTCTTAAAACACTACCATGAAAAGTTCTCCCAACACTTCAAGGAATATTTTGTGTATCATTGTAAAAATGCAGATGAGAAGATTAAAAACGCAATTCAAAAATATCCTTCCAAAATGAGTGAGATAAAGGAATCGAGTGGAAAAATCGAAAGTCTAATTCAACAAGTTGTGTTAACTTACAGACAAAAATATAATGTCGAGTTCACTAAAGATGTACATATTATTGTTGGAGCATATGGGTCAAATGCATTTACACATCGTCAAATTATTCCTGAAGTGACTTTTTGTTTAGAAAAGCTCTCTTCTAATGATAAGCATTTAAAAGTAATTATTGCTCATGAATTTGGTCATACGCTTCATAATATTTTATCAGATCAGGAGGGTATGGATTGGTCTAAAGTTCAGTGGTTTCATCCCTTTACAGCGCTGTTTCAGGAAGGTTGTGCAACGTATTTTTCAGAACAAGTTGCTGATGCTGATAAATCGGTCTATTTTTTATACGATGATACTGGAGAAGAATGGTTAAGATTTGCAGAAGATAACAAAAAAGATATTATCACTAGTTTTTTGGGAGATATGAACAAACGTACACAACCTGAAATTATCCATGAATGGTTTTCAATTAATGGAGGTTCCAACTTTGGTTTCACACGTTTAGGGTATTTTATTGGATACAATGTGATTCAAATCTTAATTGAAAAGTATCAAGAGAAAGAGGCTGTTACACTTTGGAAAGAATCTACCTTCAATAAAGAAATAGAGAATGTGCTTTTAGAACTTACTTAAAATGATTTAATTAGAGTTAAGTTATTTGACATTCGGGCCCGATTGTCGAGTAACAGAGGATGAAAATGAACAAGCTTTTTATAAAAAACAAACTTAAAACTGCTAAAGAAGAGTCCATTTTGAACAATCTCTTTCAAAATGGATTCTTCTTATTTATCTTAAAACAAGTATTTACGAGAGGTGTTGCTCGAACTTATTTCAACTTGCTTCTCTGAGTAGGAAATAATATATCTTTATCTCTCATCGCATTTGTAAACATGACATTACGATACACAACCGGATTCTCTTTAATCCTTCCACTAGCTTTAAGCCAAAGAAATAAAGAACTTACCCTATCTATGATGGCATTGACAGTAGAAACTTTAAGGTCATCTTCAACATATTCGTAATCTAACCTCTCCTCATTTCCATGAAATCTATATGGGTTCTTGAGCCACAATTTGAAGTTAGTAAGAACATCAGGTTTACCGTCTAAATCCAAAATATCCAACCCCTTTTTCTTCAAATACACAATGAAATACCATAAGTTGTAGTAGTATGTTCTTATCGTATTAGGGAATACTTCTCGTTCAGCTCTTTCTTGTATCATATCAAGATATTCTTTTACCAATGATTTAAAATCCAAGGATGCNACCCCTTTGCNNGATNTATTNNNNATAAAAAAATTTGAGGTTAGGTTGTTCAATTAACAGGTTTTTTGATGAATAATTGAATTTGGCTAAAGTTAACTATAGAAGTTGCTATATCAGTAAATGTAGCAGCAACTTCATTAGATCGTGAATTGCAGAAAAATTAAAGTTTCCATTTTCAATCCCTTTGATGAAATATGGTAAAATGGACAAAAGTAAAGGCTTTGGAGGGATGAGGTTGGCAGAAAAAAGGTTAAAAGTTTGTGAAAAAGGACATCCATTTTACAAAAGCACAAATTGTCCAAGCTGCCCTACCTGTGATCAGGAAAATAAACCTAGCAGTGGCTTCCTTTCCAAATTGAGTTCACCTGCAAGAAATGCATTCGTACACGCAGGTATTGATACGTTGGAAAAACTATCTATGTATACGGAAAAGGATATCTTAAAATTACATGGTGTTGGACCAGCCTCCTTACCGATTATGAGATCATCATTGAAAGAAGAAGGCTTGTCATTTAAATAAGTGAGGGGGAAGACAACAATGTCAACGAAAGAATTGTCACAAGAGCAAACCGAGGAACTAATCAATACTTTGCAAGTTCGCTTCGAGAAAAATACATCTCGTCATGAAGGGCTTGATTGGGCAAATGTCCAAGCTAGGCTAGAGGCTAATAGGGAGAAACTATGGTCGCTCCACGAAATGGAGGCAACAGGCGGTGAACCAGATGTAGTAGGCTATGATGCAAACACGGACGAGTTCATTTTTTATGATTGTTCTGCGGAAAGTCCTAAAGGTCGCAGAAGTTTATGTTATGACCGTGAAGCATGGGAATCTAGAAAAAATCACAAGCCTGAAAATACGGCTATGGATGTTGCCAAGGAAATGGGCATTGAGCTGTTAACAGAGGAGCAATATCGCCAACTACAGGAGCTTGGCAAGTTCGATTTAAAAACATCAAGCTGGGTACAAACACCTGACAACATTCGCAAACTAGGCGGTGCCATCTTCTGCGACCGTCGCTATGACATGGTCTTTATGTACCACAATGGGGCAGAATCCTACTACGCAGCAAGAGGCTTCCGTGGATCGTTAAGAGTTTAAGAAATAAAGGCATATGTCCGATCAGCGGATGAGCATCTGCCTTTTTCTATGGAAATATAGTTATGCCAATGTCTTTCTAGTTAGCTATATCCTTTATTTAGTGTATGATAAACTAAAAGGGGAGGTGGAGAATTATGTTAAATTGTTTAAAAATTATTTTTTCCATCACAGGCATATCTCTCGCAGTTTACGGACTAATCACACGTGATTTCCAATTGAATTACCTCATGATATTGTTCTTAGGCTTTTTCATGTTCACTTTAGGTATTCAAGAATTTCAAAAACAGCGAACAGTTTATGGTTGGTTCCTAATGGGGGTATCTGTATTTTCAATCTATGTGTCCGTTCAGAGCTTTGTCTTGATATAAAGGAAGCAGCCACTGTTAATTTTCGTAATACCATACATCGATCAATTCCTTCCAGACATTTTCATAAATCACTTCCAAAGTATATAATGGCCCTTCATCTGGATGGGATTCAGTTAAAATTTGCATGGCATTTTTTTCTGTCGATGTCATGTTCAAATGTTCGTCTTTACCTCACGATTTGCCCCTTGTCCCATCATTATTATTTTTAGGATTTCATCAGGAAATGCAAATGTTTTTTCCTCCGTTTTAACTGTTTCATTACACCCTACAAGCAATAACAAAATGAATAATAAGAATATTTTCTTCATTATGTTCCTAGATATTTTATAGATTTGATGGGTCAGACCCGCTCATCGCTCATACCAGATATTTATATGTTATAATTTACATAAATTACATAAAATGAGGTGAAATGATGGAGAATGAAAAATTAGTTTGCAAGGCTTGTGGGCAGGATACCTTTACGATTGGACAGGTGGGTGGTACTACAAGCCAAGGCAATATACGACCTATTGGCGCAATTATGGCGGTAGGGTCACCACTCCAAATGACTTTTTGTAAAAACTGCGGGGAAGTTGCTTCATTTAAAGTGGTAAAACCACAGAATTTTAAATAATCGTTGAAAGGGTCACTGATAGGAAAGTGATCCTTTTTATATAGTGGACGTTTAAAAGGGGATAAGGATTTAAAAGCATACATATGTTCGACTTTGGTTAATTGAATACCGTGATATGAAACCTGTCTTACAAGACAAAACACCCTCTAATAGGTTAAAGGGTGTTTAAAAACTAGATAGAATTTCGATAAGCTCTCAAAGTTGAATGTAAGTTTGAATTCGAACTTGAGATTGATTTTTTATAGTTATACATACCTAATGGGCTTAAATGATTAGAACTAGATCCTAATAACCCTTGCTTTACTGCGCTTTTTAACGTTTCAATTTGTTTGCTAGATAGTTTAGAAGTTTTACTTTCTTCAAGAATTTTATTTACATTATTTATTTTTTCTTGATTCTCTTTTGATGTAGCTTTAACTTCCTTGCTCATTTGTCGTGTCAACCCATAATACTTAGACGAGGACTTTCGTGACATTAAATATTGCATAGTAGAGAAATTGGTCGTCATCATGATAAATTATCACCTTCCTAATCACATTTTTAGTTCCATAGTTGTTATCGTACTGAACTTGAAAAGATTTAGTATATTTACTTTTTTTAGTAATTGATTTTCGGGTTTAATCAGACCAGATGATGGCACCAGTAAGCTTTGAAAAACGTGGAGAAATACTATCAAGAACACAGTATTAAGTCAGTTGGATATAAACTATCATAACTACCACTGCCGAAGAAGCATATATTGTATATGAAAAATTTGCAATATCAATATATATTGAACGGATGGTTTGAATTACAGAAGGAAAAAAAGTAATAGGTAAAGAATATTTATTGTGGAAGACCCTATTAAAACTAGATGAGTTTGTTGATAGGAGGGATACAATTTAACAAGTAATTTGTGATGTAAAATAGGGCTCTAAGTAAAGTGAGAAGTCGCTGTACAAGCAAAGAATAATTCTAAGCTGTTAATAATTAAACAATTAACAGTACTATTAACGTTTGTTAATAGAAACGACATTAAATGGCTATAAAAATTAAAAAGTGAAGATGAAAGATACTTATTCCAAACTAAACTAAGGAGTGTTATTTTGAAAAATATTATTATTAGCATAGTATTTTTATTAAGCTTTGTCGTTTCATTTCTTTCAATAAATACAGTCACCTTTGCTGCAGTTGATTTCCCTGATATTGAGAATTCCTATGCAAAAAATGCTGTCAACGAGTTAGTTGAAAAAGGCATTATAAATGGTTATCCAGATGGTGAATTTAGACCAACATCAGCAATTACAAGACAAGATTTTGCTATAATTTTAGCGAAAGCACTGAATTTGAATCTAACTAACTCTCCAAGTACTCCAACATTTACAGATATTCCAACAACTCATTATGCTTATCCAGCTATCGAAGCAGCAGTTAAAGCCGGATTAATAAATGGGATAGGTGATGGGAAGTTCGGCGTTGGCTCAGGTTTAACACGTCAAGAAATGGCCACTCTATTTGCTAGAGCATTAGGTGGTGAAACTAATGGCCTTGGCGAACAACTTACTTTTGCTGACCAGCATAAAATTTCTGCTTGGGCAAGGGATGCGGTAGGTTTTGCAGTAGCATCAAACCTAATGACAGGCGATACATTAAATCGTTTCAATCCACAAGGAATTGCTGAAAGACAACAAGTTGCCCTTGTTGCTTCTCGATTTTTAAAGCAGATTGATAAAGTAACACCAGAACCAAAACCAGAACCAAAACCAGAACCAAAACCAGAACCAAAGCCAGATCCAAAACTAGAACCAAAACCAGTACCAAAGCCAGAACCAAAACCAGAACCAAACTCAGACTCAGACTCAGTTCCATCACCAACACCAATTGTAATTCCTGTAGTCGGGATTACATTGAATGAGGTGATAGAAAATCTTAAAATTGGTGAAACAAAGACATTAACAGTAAATGTTGTACCCGCAAATGCGACAAATAAACTTGTGAGATGGACTTCCTCAGATCTGAACGTTGCAACTGTTAACGGGCAGGGGAAAGTAATAGCGACTGGTATAGGGACTGTGACCATAACATCAACAACGGTAGATGGACTAAAAACGGCTTCAGTTACTTTCACAGTGACCCATAGCAATGGTGCAGCGATTACTGGCGTAGGAACGTCATCATCTGTTTTACAACTGGGAGAAACTACTAGTAGAACAGCAGAAACAACCGAATCAGGCACAATAACGTGGTCATCAAGCAATACAGGTGTTGCAACAGTTCATTCTAGTACAGGTGAAATTACTGCTCACACACCAGGCAACACAACCATTTCGTATACAAGTAGTAATGGTAAAATGAATTCTGTGAGTCTCACTGTATATGATGAGGCAACAGCAAAAAGCCCAACATATTCGCAAGTACTGCAAATGGATGAAGTAATAACAGCTTCAGTAGGAGCAGGTTTATCTGCAACAGCAACAAACAAAAGTTTTGTAGCTGAACCAACAAGTGTAGCGATAGTGAATGCTACAACTGGCCAAGTAACAGCTATAAGTGCAGGTAGCTCAGTTATTACGTATGTAGGAATGGATGCTAATGGCGTAGTAATTGAAAAAGGTACGACAACTGTGACAGTTCATCCACAAGCAGCAGTAGCAGCAATACCCATGGTGCCAGCACCTTATTCAGTTATTGGCTGGGGCTCAGCAGCAACTAATTTTACGCCTCCAGGAGTCGGACAATCCATCATCTGGACTGTAACAAATGGTACAGGAGCTGCAACAATTCAGCAAAGTACAGGGGCTATAAGAGGTGCTACAGCTGGTGATGTAACGGTAAACTATAAAATAGTAGATAATAACACTAGAGTAGTAGCTTACAAGTCAGCACCCGTAACGGTGACAATTCCAGATACACCAAGAGTTAATATTTCACCACCATATGTTGATGGTGGGACATTTGGTGAACCTTATTCCATGTCAACTAATGTGAATTTGACGGTTGCCATAACAGGGGAAAACAATTCAAATGTCACTTTCAGTAATCCGAGAAGTAATGATGACAATATTGCCACTGCAACGATTACGGGTCCAAATCCTTCTGGACATGTTTTTTTAAATGTGCAGAAGATTGGTACAGGAGAAGCTCAGATAACATTTGATTACACAGATATTAACAATAATACTGGGTCGATGACATGGATTTTTAATTTCCAATAGAACTAATTTTACAAGCTAAAGGATGCGTCTATGGACGTGTCCTTTTATAGTGTCGTTCAAAAGAGGCATTGACTAATCATTCCCTCTTTTTTCAGCATAAAGTCGGCAATAAAATCATCACAGCTTGGCGAGCAGCCATTCATATATAGTGAACCTCCAAGTAAATTAAGCGAATCAAAACAAAGCCAATATGATACAAAGCATGTCGCGTGTTAGTCGATGTATTGATACGAACCGATTGAAGCATTTTGGTGCAAAAGCATGACTTATGTAAATATTATAAGCATACCGTTAGCAGAAACGTTTGAACGGCTTGAGTCCTGTCTACTTAGAGTTGTTCATTTTGACAATTATGTGAATGGTTTTACCTAACTAACTTTAAAATGTTTTCAAGGGTTTTTGAAGAAAATTCACAGTAAATATTACTTTAGATGTACAAGTAATAACTTGTACGCCAATAATAAGGAAGGATAAGTGACGTGATTTGGCGTGATTTGTTTTTTATTTATAAATTACGCCAAAATATACATAATAAACGCCAAAAAAATGGCGTTGATTGAGTGTTGATTTAGAAAAGTTAAGAATGTTAGGATAAAATTACCTCGAGGGATATTTACTATAGTAATTCAACAACTATTACTAAATAGATTACAATAGGAGTTTATTTCATGAGAAAATTTAAATTAATGACTATTTTAATGATCACAATGACGTTACTTTTTTCAGGGGTCTCTAGTTCGTATGCAATTAGTACTGTTGAAAGTATGAATCAAGAACAAAAATTAGAAAATGATTTAGCAGAAGCACTTGAATTGATTTTTGACAAAGCAGTTTTAAAAAATAATAAAGAAGTTATTGTAGGTTATGATAGAGAAATAATAGAGACAGAATTAAAAGGTAATTCTATGAAAGAGGCGATCATTGAGGGATTAGAAGTAGAAAACCTACTAATTTCTTCTGAAGACGTTAATATAATTTCTGAACCACAAATTACACTATTTGCAGTAGCTTGTGAATGGCATGGTAAAAGAGAAACAATGGAATTTAGAGCAGCAGAAAATGAATGTATTAAAGAAGGTTTATCGAGTTATTTTGGTATTGCTACATCATTAACGATTATTGTTGATGCAATTAGAGCATCTAATTTCAAACAAGCTGCAAAATTAATTTTAAAAGAGTTTCCTAAAAAAGTTGCAGGTGCAACACTTCCAGGTTTAGTAATAAATCTTAGTGTTATCTCAGTAAGCTGTTCTACTAAGATGAACAAACTATTCCCAGGAAGTTCTAATTGTGAATAAGGAAAAATAAAATATGAAATTAATCAGGAACTTTCTAATTTATTTTATAGTCGGTGCGATAATTATAAACATTTCTAAGTTTATTTATAATAAAGAGGACTACTATTTTGATAGTAAAGAGACGATAATGTACGGTATTATCACTATGGTTGTATTTCTCATAATGGATTATGTAAGAAATATAAGTAAGTCCAGAAGTAAATAATTTTGTGATAAACCCAGGTATTCAATAATTTTGAGCCTGGGCTTTTTCCTTTTGTATTATTGGTATATTTAGTAATTAAATATTACTTTATATGAATACATACTAGAAGCGATGAAACATAATGAAAGCTTTGATTGTTCTAATTGTGCAATCACGAAGTCACATTCCCCCCAAAAACCCAAGAAATCAGGCGAAAAGCATGTCTTTGTACATTCACACAAAACCTCTTTGCGAATACATATGAAAGAGGGTAAAAGCATGAACGCTTATGATGAATGTATGCGTTCATGCTTTTTCTATGTCTTGATATATCAACGTTTATAGGGGTTTTTTGAGGTTGGTTTTTTAGAAAAAGTCACGGAAAGTAAACATTTATTCTTAAGTTCTTTTTGAATAAAGTTTAGGTCTAAAAAAAATTTAGAGCAACATTAAAAATAAAGTATAATATATGTAATAAATGGGTTTTACTAATTAATTTAAACACTTTAAGAAGCGAGTGAGATAGAATATGATACTTGTAAATGGAATTATTATGTATTTAGCAACAGTTGGTATAATGTTGCTTATTTTGAAAAAAATTAGTGTTGTTATGCTAAAGGTACAAAATAAATTAAAAGAATTTTTAAATCGAAAACAACTGAACTACTTAAATAATAGACAATTAAAAAATCTCATTAGAACTATAAAAATAGAACTTTTTTTATTAAATATACTTAATAAATTTATTCAAGGTTTCCCATCTAAAGAGGTAAAGAATTACACAAATGAAGAAACTACATACTTTATAAATGGAAATGTAGAATACTATAAATTTTATTTAATTAAGTTCTTACCTATTAATATTTTTAACGTATTAATAGTATTATGTATATTACAATTATTTTATGAAATACCGATAGTTAGTTACATATTTAATATTAATTTACCAACATTCAAAGAGTTGAAAACTTGGATAAGTTTAGCCTCACCACTAATAGTAATTTTAATAATTGTTCTAGCATTTTATTTTTTAAGCCCATCTGGATTAATAAGAACTACAAAAAAAGCTGTTCATAAAGATAATTTAAAAACGCAAATTGAATTTCATTTTAAACATAAAGGGTTATTTTATAGGGCGTTACGTACTGCTAACCAAAATATAGGATATATTATTAATAATCAGAAGGATTTTATTGAAAATAGAATACATAAAAAAGCTTTTTATTTAGAAAATTTACTTGATAT
This sequence comes from Lysinibacillus sp. S1, assembly GCF_044986265.1. Classification (NCBI taxonomy): domain Bacteria; kingdom Bacillati; phylum Bacillota; class Bacilli; order Caryophanales; family Bacillaceae; genus Lysinibacillus; species Lysinibacillus sp. S1. The sequence continues at coordinate 659,796 of NZ_CP173154.1, read as the reverse complement.
TGATGAAATTTCATTATTGGCAAAAGCAATCAATAATTTTAAAGTCGAAAATTCCAATTTGGAACTATTTACTTTCGGGATTAGTCATAAGGTTTGTTATGATTTAGAAAGAGAATTTTCTAAACAAATGGATGAAAATGAAATTTCAGAAATACTGCAAAGTATTTTTATTACAAAAGAATCCTTTGATACGTTTTATTTTTCAAAAAACGATGAGTTTTTAGTTTACAAATTTAGCAAATGTATTTTAAATAGCATTAAATTTCAAATCTATATTCATAAATATCTTAAAATAGTTGAAGAGAAAATTGTTAAAAAACATAATATATTTGATTTCTTATCATTTATCACTAATAAAGATAAATAAACCATAATAATTTAAATGTGGAGATACTCTTTAAGAAATTAGTATCCCCATTTTTATCTTCACACTTCCAACAACTCAGTAAACTTATCATGCATCCTCTCAGTAGCGGCCATGCGCATCCCAGATGTAACATGCAAATAAATCTTCGTTGTTGATCAGAATTCTTATGTCCAACCCGATTCATAATAAAGTTCAAATCCACCCCAGCCTCTGCCAACAGACTAATATGTGTATGCCGGAGGATGTAGGTGCGGAATTGTTTGTTGATGTCGGTGAGTGCACCGATGCGCCGGACGGTTTGGTTGAGCATTTTGACGATAGGGGGGATGCCCTCCTTATCGCCGAAAACAAAGTCGGACTTAGCCCATTCTCGATACTCGCGCCATTTGTAAAGCTGCTTTAATTTCTCCACTACAATATCATCAATATCGACGGAGCGGATGCTGCCTGCAGTTTTGGGTGGAGTGAGCTCGAAGTAACCCCTTATACTTTTCTTTGCATACACCGTTTTGTTGATGTGTATGACCTTCTTCTCCAAGTCCACATCCTCATACTTTAAGGCAACAGCTTCGCCTGGTCGCATTCCTGTAAAAGCGATTGCGTAGATTAGCGTGCGATATATGATATTATGATGTTTGTCCACGTAACTTAAAAATTCCTTCAGTTCATTGGTTAAAGCTTCGCTGTGTCCTCACTGCTTGCTTCCTCTAACGTCATTTTCTTCTTCGGCACAAAATTAGCTTCCACAGGGTTCATTTCAATCAATCCAGATTCTTTGGCATAGGCAAATAACATTTTGGCTGTATTATGAGTACCGCGTAGCGTATTATAGGCTGTTCCATTATCAAATAGATGATTGAGCTATCCTTGTAATTCGATAGACGTGATTGCGGTTATTTTCTTTTTCGCCAAATAGCGATTGAGTAGGGAGATGCAATAGGTACCTTTAACTTCTAATATTCTCGTATATTTACTATTTAATATCTATATACAGAAGTTAAATGGAAATCACATCTGGGGAAAAAGATTGCTCGAAATATTGAAGCAAAGAAACGTGGATTTCATTTAAACGCCCTTGCATCTCCTTGGGAGAAATGGGCAAAGATTTTAGATGAATTTAAAGAAGCAAATCGTAAAGGTATAGAAACCTTAAAAACGTAGGTTAATACAGTCGTGAGAAGAAAAGACGAATGATTAAAGACCATTATAAACTTATTTCTCGACATATTGGCTATGAATGCGAAGTACCAAAGGACGTATTAGTATTGACGGCTGTAGTTGATGTTCAAGATGACCGATTAGAAGTAGAAGTTGTGGGTAACGCTTCTTTTGATCCTTTTGTAATAGCCCTTTGTCGTCAGATAGGTTCAGCATTAGAACTGAATTATACAGATAATTTAAAAGGTACAACAATAGAGATCCGTATTCTTATTTAGCGAGTATGGGAATCTCCGAGGCACAATTCAAGCTAGACATTTTAAATGGCTTGGAGGAAGTAAAAGGGGCTGAAATTACAGAAGCGAAAGTTATACTTAGTGATACAAAAACTATTCCAGCAGTGATTATAGATGGTAGGACACACGTTTCAAGTACAAGAGCTAGCCGATCTTTTAGGGTTAAAACTCGTTTATAACAACGAAAGTTAAACAACAAAAATGTATGAAGTAAAAAGATAATATTAACTCTTTTGTAATTCGAAGGCCTGTTACCTTAATTGGTAATGGGCTTTTTTATTTCACAAACATAAAATCAAATAAATTACAATGAAATTAATAGTAATTATTGTTAAGGTTTTGTAAAAACAATAAAATATACTATCAGATAAGAATGTCAAACAAAATCTGATGAAATTAAAATAAATGTAACTTTGGACCTTCTTATTACATAAATACCGCCAAAATATGGCGTGATTGATAGCGTTATGTGGCGGTTATTGTAAATTTAATGTAAATTTTACGCCGAAGAATGGCGTGTTTCAACAATTGAAGTGGGGAAGTTTCCAATGATAGGATAATAATAACTCGAGGGTGTGCTTACTATAGTAATCAGCTTATTAACAGAAAATTAAATTCAATTAATTCATGGAGGGTAAATATATTGAAAAAGTTTATTATTAGTCTAATATCTACATTTTTATTATGCGCAACGATTTTACCAAGCATATCTTTTGCACAAGAAATAAATGAAGGATCTGGCAATGAAAATTATGAATATCCCGAAGGATTAGATAATACCCTTCCTATTGATAAAATTGGTGATGGTGAGGAAGCGGTACAACAATTTTGGGTAGGTCCTATATTCAGAGTGGTTTTACAAGCTGGGAAATATATTTCATCGATGAATAGAACAGGTAAGGTAATAAAAACTGCTAGAAATGTTGTAGCTACAGAAGCTCATATTTTTTCAAAAAAGCATCTTGATGGAGGTATACTGAGATTAGGAAAAGATAGACAGCAAATTGTAGACAGAGGGATTGACATAATATCAAAAAATGACGACAACGGAAAGTTGAAACAAGGGCATAATCAAATTTGGACAAATATCAATAACCAGCCAGCTGAGGTAAGATGCTTTGTGAGTAAGGATGGTCAAATAGAAAGTTTTGATATTTTCTTTCGTGCGGTAAGTACGCCTAAACCAGGTGCTAATTTGATTATTGATTAAGAGGCGAGGATGAAAAATTTCATGAAAAAATTACATTCGAACGGACATTCACTTATACAAAATGAAAATACACTATCTTTCGTAAGTTTTTCTGAAGAAGAGGATAAAACTTACTATTATCAATATAATGGTGAAAATCTAAAGGAAATATCAAAAAAAGAGTATGTGGAAAGTAAATTTGGTGATAAATGGGATGATATATCTAGTCAATTGGAGGAGTCAAATTATTCATACATCGAAAATATAGCGAAATGTTGGATAAATGAAGAAGGAAAAAGAAAATTAATTAGTCTTAGTGAATACTATATTAATACATTTGGGGAAAATTGGGAGGATAAATATGATATTAATATCATACCTCACAATATTTTTTCTGATGTTACTAATTTTATGACATGTGCTATAAGAAATGAAACGATTTGCCTTCTGTGGCCTCATAATATCATACTGCACTTCAATGAGGATGATAAGCTTGTTCAATATATTTTGTTGGAAACCTCTGACTATTATGATACATTGTATAAAATTTGTTCAGATGGACAAGCAGTCTGGGGCGTATCTCCCACTTTGAATTCTGTTGTAAAATATAAATTTCCGAGTTTTGAAATAGAAAAAATCTACCGTTATATGCCTTATGAAGAACTCCCAGGAAAGTCTGAAGGTATAAGTAATGAAATCAATGTAATTTATTGTGAAAATGAGCTAACAGGATTAAATTACCCAGAATATATTTCTTATATCGATGAGAAATTATATATTTGTGATATGGAAAATAAACGAATTGTAACGTTTAATCCAAACAGTGGGAAAATTGAACAATATATCTCTCTGAATTCTAAACCGTTTGAGTTTTTAAAATATAAAAATCAATTTGTTATTCAAACAGACACTGGAATATATTTAATGAATAAGAATGAAAAGAAGGATTTTTCCGATTAGAATTTCTCAAAAAAGACCAGGCGCTCATATAAAATAGAGTACCTGGTTCTTTTTGTTTATTCATCATATTCATCACATGAAGCTCCTTAGCTGTATCTTTTCTTTTTAAAATATACAACGATGTTAAAAATCACTAATACTAAGCATAATGAATAAATGACTATCATTGAGTAATCAAAAAACTTTGGTTCTTTCCAGTTGACCATGTCAGTTAAGATATACAAAGCAATTGCTAAAGCAGCCAAATATCCGATATTTTTCATAATTGATGGGATATGATAAGATTATAGGGAAGGAGGCGCTAACCTCCTTCTACATCTTACTTGCGACGTTTTCCTTTGTGAGAGGGCGTCGCTTTTGTTTTGGCTTATTCTTCATATCACTAATGTTTTTTGCTGAACTTGTTAGTAAGTTAAGCAGTTGCGATAGCTACTAGATAAGCAAGAACCTTATCATAATCACTTTGTCAACCTCCTTTCTATACTCATGTTATATATCAAGTGATTTATAAAAGTTTTTTTTTATTTTGCTAAGTGATTATCATAGTATTCACCAAGCATTTCAGCTACTCCTAATCCCATAAAGCTAATGTCGCTAACACCATCTTTAGCAGCCTGTGCAGCCTTAATAACTGCTTCTACCTTTTCTGTAAGTTTCATATGTCATCATCCTTTATAATTTTATTTAATTGCAAATCAAATGGTATATATATCAAGTGGTTTTTATTTTATAGAGAACCACTCTTTTTTTTGAGAAACTCTTGGTATATTTTAGGATTCAAAGTATACTCTATATAAATCCATAATAGGAGAGATGACGCATGGTGAAAGCTTTGAATTGTCCAAACTGTGCTGCAGGTTTTAACCCAAGCAATAAGTCATGTGAATACTGTGGGAGTTACATCATCACAACTGATTTGAAACAATTTACATACGATCTAAATGAATTTAAACCTTCTTATAAAAAGATTTTTTTCCATGAAATTGAGATGGGTACGAATGAGCTACCTATACGCTCTGGCATGGCGAACATTTATTATAGTGCAACTAAATCGGATGGAGGCCGTTTGTTACTAACCAATCAACGCCTTATTTTTTGTGCTCATGCTTTAAACATTAATCCTAATTTATATTGGGAAATTAGTTTAAAGAATTTAGATCGAGCCGAGAATGGTTTAAATCTTCTTATCTCTCAAAGAGTTAAGATTTTTGATAGGAAAGGTAATGAAACAACCTTTGTCGTTTATGGAGGGAAAACTTGGATAACTGAAATTGAATGTGCTTTAAACCAAAATTAAATAGAAGTGATCAGGTATTTAATTATTATTAAGCATGGTTATTTTTTCTCTATTCTCAAGATGCTTTTGATTTAGTTCCATTTTTTAGGTGTGTAACGACCCTAAATAAAACCACTATCCGTTACACAAAAAAGTCACCAAAATCACAAAAAAGTCACATTTCTCCCGAAAACCTACGAAATCAGGCGAAAAGCATGTCTTTGTACATTCACACAAAACCTTGCTATAATAAGGTTTGCGAATACATATGAAAGAGGGTAAAAGCATGAACGCTTATGATGAATATATGAAGCAGGTTGTGAAGCCGATGCGTGAGGAGCTTGTGGAGGCTGGTTTTACGGAGCTGACGACTGCGGATGCGGTGAATGAATTTATGGCGGAGACGAAGGGAACATCGTTAGTGGTGATTAACTCGGTTTGTGGTTGTGCTGCAGGGCTTGCTCGTCCAGCGGCGCGTGAGGCAATTGCAGCGGTGAAGCCAGATCATCTTGTGACGGTGTTTGCGGGGCAGGATCCAGAAGCGACTGCGGCGATGCGTGGTTATTTTGAGGATGTGCCACCTAGCTCACCATCTATGGCGATTTTAAAGGATGGGGAGTTGGCTTACTTTATCCCACGTGAACAAATTGAGGGATTCCCTGTGGAGCAGATTGTCTCTCATTTAACTGGCGTGTTAGAGCAAACATGCGAGAACTAAAAACGATTGTGACGACAGCGGGCAGACCAGACGATGTATCGATGGCGCTCGCTGCTTTTGCGTGTCAAGAATTAGGTGCTGCGTTTGAGCCACGGAACAAGCGCTCTGTTCGCAAAATTTCGCAGGAGTTGCAGGCACATGTGATGGTCGCTGGGAAGAATCGCTTCGAGTATTATGCCTATGGGGCGCAGGAGCCGTTTTTCTTTCACCCCAATTCTGCGGCGTTTCGATTAAAGCGTGTGGCCCGTGGTGAGGCAGAGCCTTTTTTGGAAGCGGCACAGCTTCAACTGGGGGATTCGGTGTTGGATTGTACGTTAGGTTTAGCGGCAGATGCCATGTTAGCGGCTTATACAGTGGGTGAAGCAGGTCGTGTTGTGGGACTGGAAGCAAATCCAAATGTAGCGTTTATTGTTAGACAGGGGATGCAAGCCTATGATACATCCGAGCTACCGTTAACTGCCTGTATGCGACACATCGAGGTAATACAGTCTGAGGCTGTTCGCTATTTAAAAACCCTACCAGACAACGCATTTGATGTGGTTTATATGGACCCAATGTTTGAGAAGGTTATAGAAGAGGCCGATAATTTTCAGGCATTACGGTTAGCAGGGGAGCATGTCACATTAACCGATGAATGGGTTTATGAAGCCAAGCGTGTAGCGAAAAAGCGTGTGGTGTTAAAGGCACATTTTCGCTCAGAGTGGTTTGCGACCTATGACTTTCAGCAGCATGAACGGATAACTGCAAAATTTCATTATGGTGTGTTAGAGGTATAGAGGCTTGTTCTTGAGACAAGCCTTTTTTTAGTATATGGTAATAAAAGAGGAGGGTGGAATAATATGGTGAACAATGATAAACGAACTCCCTTTGAGCTAGACTTGCTGGCGAATGCACAGTCGTTGATCTGCACGAAACCTCCTATTCCATGGGCGTATGAAACGAGCATTACTGCCAATGGTGTTTTGGCTTGCGGTTGGGATCATGAGGAAAACATCGTGCTAATTAGTGGCTCTGGCTATAGTATCACTGAGCCTATAACAGGTCGTCGTCTTCATCGAGAACGAGATGTGGATGAAACCTACGACAGAATGAGTGATGACCGTTTAACATTTCAATTACCTCAGGGGACAATATCTATTTTCGGCTTTGAAGCTGGGGATGGGATTCATATGACAGCAGATGGCTGGCAGGTTGAAGTTATTTATCCTTGGTGGCCACGTGCCACAGTAGTACTCGATTATCTTTATACAACTAATTATACTTATTTAAAAAATGCGACAGCTATTGATTTACAGCGATTGGATGGCATGATTAAATGTGGATTTTCGCCATCTGGCAAGCATTTAATAATAATGGGCTCAGGCGGTGCATTGATTTATTCGAGAAAGGGATGAGGTCATGGATGATGAACAAAATGGCTATGTTTCCATATGGGCTGGTAATTTTACAAGCGAAGAACAGTTACATACATATCTTGCCACTGTCTATCAGGGAGAAGATGAAACGGACGAAGCCTTTTCACAAAAGTTAGCAAAGCTTTTTTTACCAGAAAATCAGCACCGTACTTGTGAGGAAGAGTTTAAAGCACTTTATGATGAGTTCTACAATCAATTTGAATACGATTTCGGCTTAACCTTCGACGAGGATTTTTGTGAAGCGCTATTTTACGAAGCAGCTTCAAACCAACTTAAGCAACTACTTTGTGATGAATTTTCCTATTCGCAGCAATTTAAACATCAAGTGCTAGCCAAAATGGGCAATGAACTACAGAAAGCTTATAATGCAATAATTTTACTATATGACATGAAATATGAGGGTCACATTCAATCTGTAAGCCATGAAGCGTTTCATATCGATTTTGTATGCTCTATTAAATTGCAGGAAATGTGATGAAAGGAGATTTTAATGATGTCACCAGCAAAAATCCCTCGTTAAGCCCGTGGTCCACCTTGGTTCAATAACAACGATCTTACTTATAAAAGGAGCGATGTAAATGATTGGACCAAGAAAAAAGACAAGTGATGAACGCATGCAGATTGCCCATTCGATTGCGCAACAAGTTATCGCAAAATATGGAGGAAATGTTCGAGCAATTGGTATTTATGGCTCGTTGGCTAGAAAATCAGATGGTCCGTTTTCTGACATTGAGCTTAAGTGTGTCTGTCATCAATTAGAGCACAGCTATAGCTATGAATGGACAGCAGGAGATTGGAAGGCAGAGGTTAATTTCGATCAAGCAGAAGTGATTATCGAAGAGGCAATAACGGTTGAGGAAGATTGGCCATTAACAAATGGGAAGTTTTTCGATTTACAGCCACTTTACGATCCTACTGGCTTTTTTCTAGAACTCAAAGACAAAGCGGCCACTGTGGAGAATGCCCGATTTAAGGAAGCAATTTGCAAAACCATTGTAGACGAAATGTATGAATACATGGGGAAATTAAGGAACATAGCTGTTCAGGGTCCCACTACATTTTTGCCGATACTGGCGATGAAAATAGCGATGACAGGTGCCATGATAGTAGGATTACACCATAGGCAGTGCTATACAACATCTGCACAAGTATTACCTGAGGCTTTAGCGATGGATGATCAGCCACATGGGTTAAAAGCATTAGCTGAAATGGTCATGACGGGCAATCTAACGAATCCTCAGCAAATCATAGCTGTCTGTGAAAACTTTTGGCAAACACTTCTCCAATGGACAGCTGAAAAGGGTTATCAGATTAAATGCTCTAAGGAGATTCCTTGGTAATTTTTTATAGACCTTTACTTTTGTAGTATAAGGTGCTATAATAGAACACGTGCTATTTTAGGTAGCATATTTCCGTAATCTGGCATTCTGCTTTTTGTTTTTGTAGATACTTATTCACACTGGCGCATGCTTTGGGGCTGCAAGGACGCAAAAGATGGAAGGGTTTGCGTTGCTTAAGTTAGAAGGCACACAGTGGAATTTTACCGCGGTGATGAAACGAATCTGGTTTCAAGATAATATTCCCCAGACGATTGGGTTGAGACTTTTACAATTTACGAGAATGTTACCTATAAATACTAAAGGGGTAGTTTCGCAACAGCGAGGCTGCCCCTTGTCTAATTTTAAGGCCTGTCATGTCCAACCATGACAGGCCTTTTTGGTATACATTACCGTTTACTCTCTTCCATAAATAAGTGATAATAAAAGCATGAATTTTAGTAAAAATCTAAATTCTGCATATAAAAATCAGAAAAATCAAAAAGGTGAGGGATGTCAATGGGAAATATCGACACACTATCGACGAATGTCGTGACACAATTAGAAGAAATGGCTATACGGCAAGACAATATGGATCAGCTAGTATCACGCTATTGCCAAGAAAGACTGCTTTATCGTCTATCCATATCCTCCTATGAAGATCAATTTTATCTAGATGGGGATCTATTATTATTTGCTTTAACAAATGGATTGGTGAAGCCTTCCAAAGAAGTCACGCTGACTGCGCAAGCAAGCGTTCATCAACACGATATAGTGAAACATGAAATTTAGCTCACTAGCACACCAGCGGATGGCATTGAATGGAATGCACAGCTGATCGAATCGTCCATATCGAATGACAATATTCAACTAAGCATACCAGCTACATTGGGCAAAATGACTGTATACATAGAAGTTAGGATTACCTTTAAAGAAAACATGCGAATAACACCAAAGACCATTAATTTTCCAAGCTTGCTAGACAATAAGGCTGCGGTGGTTAATACATATCCAACAGAATTCGTACTGGCACAAAAATTTATCGAAATTTACCAGTACCCAGCATTAGAAAAGACTGAAAAAACAATAAATGAAGTACAACAATTGCTACACACGCAAACTATTGAAGGACGAAGATTGCAGACGTATATTGTGGACTTATTTGATCGTCATCATTTTACAATCGAGCTAACTTCTACACTCGAGATGACAGGGATTCTGAAACAATTCTTTATCCCTGTTTATGAAGCGATTTTGGCTGAGGACGAATTTTTCAAGCAATGGAACAATCGAGCATGGCAATGAGGAGAGGGACCCGCAAATCATCTACGGTTTGCGGGTTTTTGCATGGCTATTATTCAGTAATTTATTAAGGGGATACATTTGTATATCTCATGAATGGTTTCTTCTTTTTATTAAAATGTAGCTAAAGTGTATCTGTTGCACGAATAAATAAAGTTGAATCGTATTATGTCATGAAGGAGGTTAGGTGAAAAATATGATAAAGTTTGCTGGCTTAAGTGTGCAAGAAATTGTCCAAACATATAGTGACACCCTCATACGAATTGCTGTGCAACAGACCAAAAATATGGCTGAGGCGGAGGACATTGTGCAGGAGGTTTATATGACACTGATAAGGCAGAACAAGCCCTTTGCTCATGAAGCACATTTAAAGGCTTGGCTTATAAAGGTGACATTTAATAAGTGCAAGGATTATTTTAAGTCCTCACGTGTGAAGAAGACGGTACCCATTACAGACGAAATGGCCTTTATTGCAAAAGAGGAGCAGATGGTTCTTACTGAAATTTTTGAGCTTCCTTCAGAAGAGAGAGTCATTGTTTATTTACATTATTACGAGGGCTATACAACGGCAGAAATTGCTGATTTATTAGAGATCAACGTCAATACAGTAGGCTCAAAGCTCAGAAGGGCACGAATGAAGCTGAAAACGATTCTAGAAGAGGGGAGCAAAGTATGATGAATGCTTATAAGAATGTGATGAAGCAGATTCATGCTTCTGAGGAATTTAAGCGTAAGATGCAGGAAGAGATGATGAAATATGAAAAGAGGTCCTTTATGAAAAAAGTAAGAATTAGTGTTGGAAGCTTAGTAGCCTGTGCAGTGATTGCTGTCCTTGCTATGGTAAATATAAATCATGATACACCAATTGATTTGACGGAGAGAATTGTTGCGGACCATTCAGCTCCTGCGGCAAGTGCGCTAGTAAATATCGAAGGGACCATTACGGAAGTAGGAGAAGATGGGCTGAGCTTTACATTGGATAACGGTATGGAAGTAGTCGTGACAGATAAAACCAAAATAGGAATAGATGGACCGACAGCACCACCTAAGGAGGAACAGCTATTTGAGCCTACTTTTAGAGTAGGTAATTTAATTGGCGGCTATACAGAAGATACCTCCTCAAATCCAGTTCAGGCTGCTGCCATTTATACAAATTGGAATTTTGAACATCCAATACGATAAAGATTTAGATGCGCAAAAAAGAATTTCCGAGGGGAGATTCTTTTTTTATAGCTTCTGGTTAACTATTTATTCCTTTTAATCCTAAAAACGAGATTGAATAATACTATTTATAAAGAAATGATTATTTTTATACAAAAAAGTATTGTCTAAAGAGAATATTGTCACTATAATTTACGTAATAGTCTTACATTTCCGAATTGCGAAAAATAATACGCATTATGGAAAAAATATCATACTAGGGGGATGGGCTATGAAAAGAAATTTAATGGTGTTGCTTACAATTATGGCAGCTTTCACGCTAGTTTTAGCGGGTTGCGGCTCGAAAGACAATACATCATCAGGTGATGGAGATAGTAAAAAAGTTTATAAGGTAGGTACTGAGGCTACATTTGCACCTATCGTATCTCTTGATGATAAAGGGAATATTGTAGGGATTGATGTGGATGTGTTACAAGCAATCGCGGATGAAATGGATTTTGAAGTGAAGTGGGAAAGTATTGGTTGGGAGCCGGTATTCCAAACAATTAAAAATGGTGAAACAGATATTGGTGGTGCAGGGATTACAATTACGGACGAGCGTAAGGAAACATTTGATTTTACTGAGCCGTACTACGAATCTCAATTATTAATCGTGGTGAAAGAAGATTCAAAGATCCAATCATTGGATGAATTAAAAGATAAAAAGATTTCTGTACAAATTAATGCTACTGGTCATATGGCTGCCAAAAAGCTACAGGGTGAATCTAGTCCCAACATTTTTGCTTTCGAAAATCAACCAATTGCTATTCAAGAGATGCTGAATGGCAACGTAGAAGCGGCGATTGGAGATAATTCAGTTGTTTATGAATATATCAAGGCACATCCAAATGACAAAATCAAAGTAATTAAAGATGATTCCTTCGAAAAAGAATACTATGGTTTCATGGTTCAAAAGGGGAACAAAGAGCTTTTAGATAAGTTAAATGAAGGCCTTAAAAAGATTAAAGAAAACGGTAAGTTAAAAGAAATTACAGGTTCAGACTTTTAGTAATAAATAAACCGTAGAAGCTCACCTCAAGGGGAGTTCTACGGTTTATTTTTTAGGTGCTAGTCTTGCGCTTCAGCAACTGTTTTGACCCGTTCTAAAAATTGTACGACTACTTTGTCCGATGCAAACAATAAAAATAATTTGACGAACCATTTTAACGCATTATTTGTTACGGAATAAGTAAAGGAAGTCTCTGTTTCATTTATTTTATTTAATTCATAGTAAGCCGTAATTTCAAACAAATTAGCGAGTACAAAGCCTACTTTCAATATTTTTTTATCAGGTGTATTCGAATATTCCAATGTTTCTACATCATACGTTTCGATACGTTTTCCTTCTTTATATTTTTGGCGATAAATACTGCCAACCCCTTCTTCTGTTACTTTTACAGGCTTGTTTTCAATTACCTGTGGCATAATCTTCTGCATATCAGCTAAAGAGCCATCAAGTAATTTCCAAACGTTTTCGATGGGGGCATTTATGTTTATAGTCTTTGTCCATGTTTTCATCCAAACACCTCTACTTTCAAAATTACTTATCTATGCTGTAAATTAAACTAATTAATAAATGTAAGTATACTAAATTTTAACGGTAGCCACATGATTATTAACATTTGAGGAGATAAGGGAGAGAAAAACAAAAAAAGATTGAAGCCAATGTAGCTCCAATCCTTCTTATTTACATATTCATCCTATTAATGGAATAGCTATGTGTTAGTTTTCATCTTTTATTTTCCAATCGTTATAAACGATATCTTGAAGTACATTTTTCAGTTGTACAAATTGCTGCTCTGAGATATTAGATTGCTTCATCACTTGGCGGGACACTTCAGGTAGTTTCCTTCTTACATCTACGCCTTCCTTGGTTAAATATATTTTCATTAATCGTTCGTCCTCCTTAGAACGTTCACGACAAATGTAATTCTTTGCCTCTAATTTTTTTAACAACGGTGTTAATGTTCCTGAATCTAAAAATAAACGTTGGCCCAATTCTTTCACCGTTATCTGTTCGTTTTCCTCTAAAGCTAATAAAGTGATATAGCCTGTATAAGTAAGATCGTAAGGCTTCAATAATAATGTATATTGCCGAGTGATTTCCTTAGATGTTGCATACAAAAGAAAGCACAGCTGATTATCTAAATGATTAGGCATAAAAATCCCCTCTTAAAGTTCTTCTACTACCATTTATATTAAAAATAAAGTTCCTACTTGTCAAACGCAATTAAATTGTGTACAATTCAATTTGTAAAAATTAGATTGTATGCAATTTAATTAATAACAAAAGATAAGGGGTTTTCAGTTATGAAAGAATTATACGCAACTACAATGATTAATGAAGGTGGCCGTAGTGGCACATCCTATGCAGAAGATCAATCTTTATCATTAAAAATTGCACCACCAGGCTCCAAATTAGCGGATGTTACAAACCCAGAACAATTATTTGCGGCTGGCTATAGTGCTTGCTTTAATAGTGCATTAGATTTAATCAAACGCCAAAAGAAACTAAAAAATGCATCAACCATTAAAGTAACAGTGAAATTAATGGAGCAAGCTTCTTTTGACTATGTGCTTGCAGTGGAAATCGAAGGGCATATTGAAGGACTAGCAGTGGAGGAAGCACAGGAATTATTAGAGGTCACACATACGGTATGCCCATATTCAAAAGCAACAATGGGCAATATTAATGTAACAATAAAAGCAGTTTAAATTGTGAAAAGAGGGAAACTACATGTTATCAACTACACCATTAAAACAAATTATGCAAATGCGTAAATCTGTTCGTAAATACAATGCAGAGACTAAAATTCCGCGTGAAACAATCATGCAGCTGCTGCAGGATGCTACTTCAGCACCTTCTTCAAGTAATATGCAGCCATGGCGCTTTCTTGTCATTGATGATAAGGAAATTCAGAAGAATATCAACTTCTTTTCATTTAATCAAGAGCAAATCGAAACAGCCTCTGCCATTATTGCTGTCATTGGTGATATAGAGATGTATGTAAATGCTGAGGAAATCTATGCAAAAAACGTGGAGCTGGGCTATATGCCAGAACCAATTGCCAATAAGCTTGCACAAGATGCGCTGACAATGTATGGTTCAGCACCAACAAAAACATTAGAAAATATCGTACACTTTGATGCTGGCTTAGTATCGATGCAAATCATGCTATTAGCGAAGGAAATGGGCTATGATACCGTTCCGATGGGTGGGTTTGATAAAGCAAAATTCGCGGAATACATGGAATTACCAGCAAATGAAATTCCTATTTTATTATTAGCCATTGGTGAAGCGGCAGCCCCAGCATATGGTTCTTCACGCCTACCAATAGACCGCATTGTTCGTTTTAATAAATAGTTTCAAGCAATGTCCTTGATACACTTGAGGACATTGCTTTTTTAAAGATTTTTTAGGAGGGAATAGGATGTCTTCATTAACTTTTATTTTAAGCTTAGTCGTAGCAGCTGAGCATTTGTATATTATGTATTTAGAAACGTTTGCAACTACTTCTAAAAGAACAGCAAAAACATTTAATCTGTCTGAAGAAGCGTTAGAAAATGCAAATGTTCAAGTTCTTTTCAAAAATCAAGGCGTTTATAATGGTCTGATTGCGATCGCCTTATTGTATGGATTATTTTTGTCACATCAGCAAACTGAAATTGTTGCCATTTTTTTAATCTTTGTAATCATTGTCGCTTTGTATGGTAGCTTAACAAGCTCTAAATCGATTCTATTAAAACAAGGTGGACCTGCTATTTTAGCACTTATTAGTTTATTTTTCTAAAGGAATCTCTACATATAAAAAGATTGAAGTTAATGTAAACTTCAATCTTTCCTGCACACATATTCTAAAGCGTGTCGCACATTTTTTACCTCAGTTGGCCACAAAGAAATTCAATAGCAAAACATTGATAACACGACGTAATGCATAACAGACGTTATCTCTGTTCTAATGGAAGTATAGTGGAAGACTTATATAATTGTGAGCAAAGATTTCTTTTTAAGGAAGGAAGATAATTAGCTTACATCTAATATACAGATTGTCCAAAACTTTATTAACAGTCAAAAAGATATATATTGTGATGATTGTCTCTCTGAAAAGTTGGATATTAAACCAAGACAACAAATCAATCAAATTTGTAATAAGTTAAAAAAACAGGTCTTTTATAAAGAGAGGTTAAACAATGTTCTTCTTGCGCCAAAGATATACTTATCAATAATATAGAATTTAGGTAGAGTTTTTCATAACATCCTAACTTTTTAATAAAGGGGTAAAATAGATGATGCTTAAAAATAGAAAAGTAATAGTAACAGGTGCAGCTTCTGGTATAGGAAAAGAAATTGTTAAACAATGTTTAGATGAAGGTGCTTCAGTACTTGCTTGTGATATTAATGAAGACGCCTTAAGGGAATTAAAACAATCAATGAATGTCCCCTCAGATTTGTATACATATCAACTAGATGTAAGTATTTATGAAGAAGTAGTCAATTTTTTTGGAAATTTGGAAAGAGAACATTGTGATGTAGATAGTTTAGTTAATAATGCAGGGATTTATTTGGGTAAGAATATACTGGATTATCAAACCGAGGAAATTGATAAAGTCATAGATATAAACTTAAAGGGATGTATTTATTTTTCTCAAATGTTCGGGAAATATCTACTTCAGAGCGAACGTAAGGGAGTCATCGTGAATATGTCTTCTGTATCAGGTATGGAAGGCAGTTCAGATGCAATATATGGACTCTCAAAAGCTGCTATATTGGGATTAACTAAAAGCTGTGCAGTGAATTTCTCACCATACATCAGAGTTAATGCCATTGCCCCTACAATGGTAAACACTCCTATGATGGATGCAATACCTATTTGGAGAAAAGAGGAATATTTAAATCATCAGCTCATCGATACACCTGTAATGCCTGAAGATGTTGCTGATACTGTTATTTTCCTCTTGTCAGATAGATCAAAGCATTACACAGGTGCGACATTTGATATTAATAATGGTGGATATCTAAGGTAGTTCAAAAACTTATTCAACTGTTTTGCCAAACTAATTATTTACTCAGAAATTTGGCGCTTTTCTCAAATAAGGAAAGCGTCTTTCCTCATGGAAATAAAACAAATGGGATGTTGAGTTGTTCATTAGAAGTTGTTCAATGAAAGGAATCGCTACATAATGATTTTTGGTTAGGGAGGGGTTAGTTCTGTTGATCAAAATGTAGTTCGCCAGTCGAAGAGGCTTGGTGCTCAAATATTAATGCCATTTTGAAGAATCACTTTCAGATGTAATACATATAAATATGTACCCCTAGGTCAATGAAAAAGGTACTTTTGCAATGCAGAGACAAAAGTACCTGAAAACTTCTATATTAGGGTTTTAAAACCACTTTAATGCAACCTTCTTGCTTTGTATCGAATATTTCATAAGCATGTTTTGCTTTTTCAAGGGGGAGGACATGTGTAATGATATCACCGACATTCACTTTTCCTTCAGCCATTAAGTTATAGACATGGGGCATGATATGAACAACTGGAGCCTGTCCAGTACGAATCGCTACATTGCGTTGGAATATATCTCCAAGTGGGAAGGCGTTGTATCGACCGCCGTATACACCGGTAATTTGGATTGTTCCTCCTTTACGTACAGCTTGACTAGCTGTGACAAGGGCTCCCATAGCACCACCTTGAAGTTTTACCCCACTTGCAAGAAATTCTAGTGGCGTCATTTTTCCACTCATCCCTACGCAATCAATGACAACGTCTGCACCGCCCTTGGTAATCTCTTTCAAGTATTCACCACAATTTTCATGGTCTTCAAAATTAACAATTTCGACGTTATTTGTCTTCTTTGCATGTTTAAGACGATACCCGATGTAGTCAACTGCGATTACTCTTTCTGCTCCTTTCAGCCAAGCAAATTTTTGTGCTAGCAGTCCAACAGGTCCGCAACCAAGAATAATAACAGTATCTCCTTTCTTCACACCAGCATTATCTACACTCCAAAAAGCAGTAGAGGCTGCATCGGCAAGGAGAACGAGACTTTCATCAGGAACTTCTGATTTCTCTGGAATTTTGAAAGGAATAAAATTGCCATAGGGCACTCGCATAAACTCTGCCTGTCCTCCCGGAAAACCGCCCGTTGTGTCTGAATAACCAAAGTAGGCACCCATTTCGCCATTATCGTTTGCATTATCACATTGACTTTCCAGATCATGATTGCAGTACCAGCATTCCCCGCATGCAATATTAAAAGGAATGACAATCCTGTCACCCTTTTTAACCTTCGTCACATCTTTTCCAACTTCTTCTACAATACCCATTGGTTCATGACCAATGACATAATCTTGTCCAAGATTCGGAATCATACCATGAATCAAATGCAAGTCTGACCCGCAAATGGCAGTAGTGGTTAAACGAACAATAATATCATCGGCTTTTTTTATTTTAGGATCTTGTACTTCTTTAACCTCAACATTTTTTACACCTTGAAAAGTGACAGCTTTCATTTAAAAAATCCCTCATTTTCGTTTATTTTTTCGGTGGGGTAGGGAACATTCCTTTTCGATTCATATCTTTAGGGAATAAATCCAACTGGGCAATACTAATCGCATTTTCTGCTGATTTAATATCCAGTTCCTTTTGTCCTGCAAGATCATAAGGTTTTAGCCATTCTTTTTTTACCATCAGTTCAGAAATTTCGAAATATAAATCGACCATGACATCCAGCTGAGTTCTCAAGATTTTCTGAAGAGCAGGAGAAGCTGTTTCTGTTAAGGCAATTGAAAGATTCCGAATACCCGTTTTAGTTGTAAGTAAAAACTCAAGAGCAATCCCCGAATCAGTTAGTTCAGGCATTCCAACTGAATTTATAGGATCTAAATAGTCTTGCATACAATTGTCCTCCTAATATTCCAATTCCGATTTTGAGTAGAGCTTAACCATAGCAGTGAGTGCCGGGGTAGATAATTTTACATTTTTGTCCAATAACGCTCTTAAATCATCATCAAAGACCACACCTTGACTCAGCTTCGATTTAAGTAAACTAGTTGTCATAAAGTTAATGACTTCATGAAATTCCATGGTTTCATGAAGTGCTAATTTTTTCTCAAACACGTAATTCGCACCTCCATAATTTTCTTTAAAAAGTCTTCCCTGTAGCAAGTCTATTTATGCAAATTCGCATTGGATTAATTCTAAGACTATATTGATAGCTATAATCTGATTTAAAGTTGAATTTCCTCCATTCTTTTCACTCAACCCATTTATTACATTACTTATGTGCTTGAAGCCTTATGAAAATTGGTTTTAGGCGTTTTTCTCTTTGTCTAAAGAAAATGCGGGATGTATCCTAAAGGGCGCTTTTCTGAAATAAGGGAAGCTTCTTTTTTTCATAAATGGGTCATTTAATGAAAGAAGGGAGCAACACTTTTTTTAGATAAATTTATATAAAATTGGATATAAAAAAGGACCTTCAGTCTCTATAGCTGTCAGGTCCTTATTTTTTATACTATTTCATTTGTTTTTTAAAATATCTTCTACTTTGGTAAACCTCAAGACAACAAACAGGAGAATGAAGCCCAGTACATCCTGGATATAACTCAATGGTTCATCATCTTTTGAATGCAACCATAAATTTGCTTAACACACTGCCAAGAATTATTAATATTATATTAGTCCCAACAAGCCAACTGTGTGCATGCATTACTATACATTGTAATGTAAAGAAAAATAAAAAACCCCAAAAGCTGCATATAACTGAAGTGACCCCTATAAGTTAGACACGGTTATTTCGTTTAGGCAGCTTGGGTAAACTGAGTTCGGTATTCTACCGGACTCAGTTTTAATTTTGCCTTTAAACGTCTCGTGTTGTAATACGTTATATACTTTTCAAGTTCCTTTTTAAAATGCTCGACACTATCAAATTCCTTTAAGTAGAGGAATTCTGACTTCATGATGACGAAGAAATTCTCCATGACAGAGTTGTCATAACAGTTTCCCTTACGTGACATACTTTGCACAATGCCTCTTGATTCAAGGGCGTGGCGATATTGTTTCATTTGGTAATGCCAACCTTGATCTGAATGCATCAATAATTGATGTTCCTCTGGCAACCTYTYTAGTGSCTTCTCCAACATTTCTGATACAAGCGAATATGTTKGTCTATGACCAATTGTGTACGTAATAATTTCGCCGTTAAATAAGTCTAAAATAGGTGATAAATAGAGCTTTTCACCAAACAGCTTAAACTCCGTAATATCTGTAACCCATTTTTCATTCGGTGCTTCTGCTATGAAGTTACGATCCAATCTATTAGGCGCAATCTTACCGATTGTCCCTTTATAAGATTTGTATTTCTTCATACGCACTAAGCACTTTAAACCTAATTCTTTCATGATACGTTGAACCTTTTTATGATTCACTTTTTTCCCACGATTTGCTAGCTCATCWCGAATACGACGATAACCATRACGACCTTCGTGTTCGTTATAAATTGCTCGAATTTCGGCCTTTAACTCGGCATCTGGATCTGGACGATCCATCTTCTTCACTAAATCATAGTACGTGCTACGTGGAATGCCTGCGAATTTCGCAAGCGCCGTCACCGAGTATTTATGCCTTAATTCATAGATGACCTTTACTTTGTCTTCGTTGGTGATTTTTCCTTGGCTTGAACTAAGGCGTTCAACTTTTTTAAGTACTCATTTTCCATACGTAGACGATTGATTTCTGCTTGAAGTGCTTCAGGTGTCCCTTCTACTGGTGCTTGTTTTKGTTGTTTGTTCGTTTCTTTTTTCATGGATGGATGCCCCTTTTTCCTTGATTGAAGGGCATCGAATCCTTTTGTTTTAAATTGCTTTTTCCAACTACGAAGTGTAGAAGGCGTAGCTATCTTAAAGATAGCTGCTGTTTCAAGTAAGGACGTACCATTTTCAATCATAAAGTTTAGTACGTCTAGTTTAAACTGTGCCGAATAATTTGTATATCGCTTTATAAACGCTTCTACGCCATTATACTCATATTGTTTCGCCCAATTAAGAATTGCTTTGTGATCTGTTCCGATAGATTTAGCAATTTCATGTGAACTTTCATTGCCTTTTATGTAACGTAAGGCTGCTTGTAGTTTTTCTTCCGATGTAAATTTAGCCATATAAAAACTGCTCCTCCAAATGTTAGATGTGTCTAACATTTGGGGAGCAGTTCAATACAGTGGGGTTTTCACATAAGATCATCAGCTTATTCTAAATATAGTCCTACAACAACGGTTGGTATCGGTACTGCAACTGTAAATGGTGTTATGATTAATTCGCCGTATTCAAATCACACAGCAGCACCAGATTATAATTTCCATGGTAGTTTGAAAAATTATCAAATTATGTTAACAGGCAAAAGCCAACCTCTTAAAGCCAACGATATTGTAACTCTATTCTTTAGAGCACATTCATCTAACGGTGCAAATAGTAGTGCTACTTCGGTTGACCTGAAATGTAGAGTATCATAAACTTTCCATATAGGGGGTTAAATAGATGGCTCTTAGATGGAATAAGGAAAATATTATTTTCGATAGCTTACATGAAGCAGATGTATGGGCCGACTCAATAGGAAATGAGATTTATGCAAGACTATATGATGGTTATGATACACCAGATTATAAAATAGCTTATTCCTTAGCTTTTAGACTTGCTGAAATGAAAGAATTCAGAGTAATTACTGAGATTTCAATAGATAAGGAAACAAGATATAAAGTCTGGGTAATATCTGCTTAGAATTGATTACACTTATTTAAAACTTACTCCTTGAATACATCTTGAAGCCCCGAATTGTAGACACTTAAAAGTGAAAACTATTCGGGGTTTTTTGTTTTATAGCGAAACACTTTAAATATCTATGGGAATAAAAGTGGTATGTGATTGGATTCATCTATTAAATATTAAATTTAAAGCCTATTAATAAATGTGTGGTTTGAAATAAAGTTGCGAAGTTTATAAAAAAGACACGATGTTTAAAACAAAGTCGCGATAGTTATAAAAAAGTTGCGAAGTTATACCCCTTTGGATCACTGAGACCAAAGGATTTTTATAAAAAGGTAGTATTCCACAAACGGGCCATATTATTGAATAACAATTTTTAAAGATATATTACCAAACGACGCTTTGGTAACGTTCTATCCTACAAAAAAGACACCTATCTGATGGGAGTTGAATCCCAATCAGACAGGTGTCTTTTTTGTCTTATTTTTTCATCGTCATTTCTGTTGCAGCTGCTTCAATGACTCCGATTGCCCAATGACTAGCCGGTACATCACGGAATGTTGATTCGGTGATGTTTTCTACTGTTGGTCGTTCAAATAATTGGTTCAGGACTTTTACCGCTTGTGCACGTGTTAACGCACCATTCGGATTAAACGTTGTCGCACTGTTTCCAGTCATAATGCCGAGGGCACTTACTCTTTCAATCGATGAGGCAGCCCAATGGCTTGCTGCAACATCGGAAAAGACTTTTCCGGGCTTAGCGGTTTGACAATACGTTTTCGTGTCATCTTGTGCACACACTGTATCTACCCAGCGTGCGATGACACCCGCCATTTGGGCACGGGTAATTGTCCCATTCGGGTCAAATTTGGTTTGGGTTGTGCCATTAAATAAACCAGCTTGTTTCACAAACTCAATCGCATACTTCGAAGTATTCTTTTCCGTATCTTCAAAAGTTACTTCGGCTGTTGGAATTTTCCCATTTGTTAAGAAACGGGCTAACATTGTTGCCATTTGAGCACGTGTTACCGAAGCATTTGGTTTAAATGTGCCATCTGGGTACCCTTGAATGTAGGGCACTAATCGGTTTGTTTCTACTTCCTCTTTCTCTTCTTCTTGCACTTCTGAAGCATACACTAAGCTAAATGTGGAGAAATGATCGACTTCAAATTGGAATCCTTTCACACCTGGTTCAAATTCTACTATACGACCACGTTTTACTTCAGTTGTTGCGTCACTATGCTCAATATAAACAACCAGTGAGGCCATTTGTTCTGCTGTTAATGCAGCCGAAATTGGTAACGTAATCGTTATCGGACGATTTTGTAGATTCGTTTCAATCGTTACCGGTGTCCCTAACAATGAAAGGGTTGCTCTATTTGGCATCGCCTGTTGAATGTGTTCATTTTGTCGCACATTCGCCTGAATCATTTCCTGTTGTTGTGCCTTTACAGGCATAATGCGGAAGAATATATCCTCAGTGATCCCATTAAATGCGGTAGATGGCATCATCAAGTGTGCTAATGCTGTTTGCATAAAAAGATTCGTTTGTTGCTTGTTTAAATAGAGCCCAGCCGTTCGTGGGAGATGTAAAATCGCTTCTACTGTCGCCGTTTCTGCTGGGTATACGAGACGAATTGTTCGTTCCTCTTGATTCGACATTTGTTGTACTTGTACTTGAACAGGTTCCAATAAAACGTTTGCATGATAACGCACGATTCCTTGTTCAACCGTACGAATAATAGGGATGACACCTGAAGGCATCGGTTCCACTGAGTCGTCTGGTTGTGGTACCGGTGTCGTCTCTGGTACGGTTGTTGGTGCCTTCACCGTAATGGTAGCCGTATCAAATGAACTGCCGTAAGTAGCCGTAACAGTCACCGTACCGGGTGCGATTGCAGTTAAGGTACTTCCTTGGATCGTCGCAACCGTTGGATCGCTTACTGTAAATCCGGTTTTCGCCGTTTGATCTTGCGTAGTGCCATCCGAAAGGTTTTCTATTAGTTGGAAGTTTTGTGTGCCTCCAACAGTTAGTTGCCCTGTTTTAGGTGAAAGACTAATGCCTGTTGTTGTGACAGGAGCTGAATTCACCGTAATGGTTGCTGTATCAGATGTGCTGCCGTAAGTAGCCCTGACGGCCACCGTCCCAGGAGCAATCGCTGTTAAGACATTATCTTGCATCGTGGCGATGGCTGAATTATCTACTGTAAATTGGGCATTCCCAGTTTGATCTTGGGTTGTGCCATCCGAAAGGTTTTCTATTAGTTGGAAGTTTTGTGTGCCTCCAACAGTTAGTTGCCCTGTTTTAGGTGAAAGACTAATGCCTGTTGTTGTGACAGGAGCTGAATTCACCGTAATGGTTGCTGTATCAGATGTGCTGCCGTAAGTAGCCCTGACGGTCACCGTCCCAGGAGCAATCGCTGTTAAGACATTATCTTGCATCGTGGCGATGGCTGAATTATCTACTGTAAATTGGGCATTCCCAGTTTGATCTTGGGTTGTGCCATCCGAAAGGTTTTCTATTAGTTGGAAGTTTTGTGTGCCTCCAACAGTTAGTTGCCCTGTTTTAGGTGAAAGACTAATGCCTGTTGTTGTGACAGGAGCTGAATTCACCGTAATGGTTGCTGTATCAGATGTGCTGCCGTAAGTAGCCCTGACGGTCACCGTCCCAGGAGCAATCGCTGTTAAGACATTATCTTGCATCGTGGCGATGGCTGAATCATCTACTGTAAATTGGGCATTCCCAGTTTGATCTTGGGTTGTGCCATCCGAAAGGTTTTCTATTAGTTGGAAGTTTTGTGTGCCTCCAACAGTTAGTTGCCCTGTTTTGGGTGATAGAACTATGCCTGTTGAGTAAGTGGGCCACTTTGCATAAATTATCATAGGTGCTGTAACCGTATATGTCCATGAAGTAGTATACGATTGGTCCTCGAACCATCCGTGAAAAGTAGCTCCTGGCTTGGCTTGGTGATTAAATGCTGTCTGACTAAGTCTTGAAATTTGTCCTTTAAATTCAACTTGATTTAGCTGGTTATTATAAAAGGCAAAAGTCCCAATACTAGTCACACTAGAAGGAATGGTCACATTCGGTAGCTGGTTAGACGCAAAGGCAAAACCCCCAATACTGGTCACGCTAGAAGGAATGGTCACATCCGTTAGCTGGTTACTATAAAAGACATAATCCCCAATACTAGTCACGCTAGAAGGAATGGTCACATTCGGTAGCTGGTTATACGCAAAGGCAGAAGCCCCAATACTGGTCACGCTAGAAGGAATGGTCACATTCGTTAGCTGGTTATTATAAAAGGCAAACTCCCCAATACTGGTCACGCTAGAAGGAATGGTCACATTCGGTAGCTGGTTAGATCGAAAGGCAAAAGCCCCAATACTGGTCACGCTAGAAGGAATGGTCACATTCGTTAGCTTGTTATTATAAAAGGCATACTCCCCAATACTGGTCACGCTAGAAGGAATGGTCACATCCGTTAGCTGGTTACTATAAAAGACAGAATCCCCAATACTGGTCACGCTAGAAGGAATGGTCACATTCGGTAGCTTGTTATATCGAAAGGCAGAAGCCCCAATACTGGTCACGCTAGAAGGAATGGTCACATTCGTTAGCTGGTTAGACGCAAAGGCAGAATCCCCAATACTGGTCACGCTAGAAGGAATGGTCACATTCGTTAGCTGGTTAGACGCAAAGGCAGAAGCCCCAATACTGGTCACGCTAGAAGGAATGGTCACATTAGTTAGCTTGTTAGATTGAAAGGCAAACTCCCCAATATTGGTCACGCTAGAAGGAATGGTCACATTCGTTAGCTTGTTAGACGCAAAGGCAGAAGCCCCAATATTAGTCACGCTAGAAGGAATGGTCACATTCGGTAGCTGGTTATAATAAAAGGCAGAAGCCCCAATGCTAGTCACGCTAGAAGGAATGGTCACATTCGTTAGCTGGTTATTATAAAAGGCAAACTCCCCAATATTGGTCACGCTAGAAGGAATGGTCACATTCGTTAGCTTGTTAGACGCAAAGGCAGAAGCCCCAATGCTGGTCACGCTAGAAGGAATGGTCACATTCGTTAGCTGGTTAGACGCAAAGGCAAACTCCCCAATATTGGTCACGCTAGAAGGAATGGTCACATTCGTTAGCTGGTTATACGCAAAGGCAGAATCCCCAATACTGGTCACGCTAGAAGGAATGGTCACATTCGTTAGCTGGTTATATCGAAAGGCAGAATCCCCAATACTGGTCACGCTAGAAGGAATGGTCACATTCGTTAGCTGGTTAGACGCAAAGGCAGAATCCCCAATACTGGTCACCGCTTGACCATCAATAGTAGGTGGAATAGTGACGTCTTTTGTTGTTCCTTTGTAACTTTTAATGGTAACGCCTGTACCATTTGGATTTGTTAAAAAATCGGATTCACTATTCGCAGCACCATAGACCGGTATATTTCCCCATTGTAAATTGAGGAGTAACACGATTAGGAATAGACTAGCTAGTTTTTTCATATAGTAAGTCCCTCTCTTTCTTGTGATTTCTATGTACGAATAACGTCAACTTCTCTAGCATTCAGAACATACAAAAGTAAAAAATAACATACAAAGGTTAAAAATAGGTTAAAAATTTAAAATTAAGTAATTATTTTTTATACAAACCCATTCAAAATAACGTTCCCAAATAAAAGTTTGGGTAGACACAAAAGCCAAGAAACGCTGTAAAACAAACGTTACTTGGCTTTTTCATTGGATATTGTTTATACAAAGGTATATAAAGAGAGTTTACAATAAGACTTTTCAAAATATTGCAGAAAACATTGTAGGGGTGTTATATGAATAAAAACCTGTATATGGAGACTTTCTAAATCTGTATTCTTCTCAATCCTATATTACAATTGCTGGTGGTTTAGGTGAAACGATCTTCAACAAACGGGCGCGATTGTGGAGCAACACAGGTAGAAAATAATCAAACTTTTTTATTAAAACCTAACTTATAACTGCTAAAGAAAAACCCCTTTTGATCAATCTTTTTTCAAAAGGGATTCTTCTTAATTTAACATAAAATAAGGGTTTGCAAGGTAATTTTACTCAAACTTTAATTCAAAGCTACAGTTTCTCCACTAACTAGTAGCGATAGAACAAAGCATAATTTTATTTGTTATAATTTAAGTAATATATATAAAATAAGTAATAATATGGATAATTAACTGATTCTACATAGTCAAGTGACATTCAAGAACTAATTCGTTCCACATTTAAGCTAAAGAGAGTAGGGATGTTTATGTATAAAAAGCTTTCTGCGGATGAAAGAGAGCAACAGCTATCAGCATTAACTATAAAACAACGGAATTTTTTAGAAAACGAAATGAAACGTGGTAGACGGACAGTATTAGAAAACGTTATGAGAGAGGAAAAAATCACAGCACTCAAGTCCATAGATATAACTCTTCAAGAAGATGAGATGAATGTCGTAGATTGGTTGATTTCCGATTACAATGATTTTGGTCCAGGTAATCTAGATGGGCGATGCGCCTGTGGTCGACGACTACGATATATGTTTACCGTTGAACATCAAGTGACTCGGACAAAAATTCAATATGGGAAGGATCATTTGAGTGCATTTTTAAATATTGAAGTGAATGAAATAGATGGCGTTATAAATGAGTTAGATAAGATTGATTATGAACTAGATGAACTTTTATGGAAATTAAATAATAATGTGTACTACCACGAATACTACAATAGAATCCCTGATAAAACAGTAGTTTCTGAAAGCATTAAAAGGCATTTTGAAATGAATATTCCAATTTTAGATCGACAAATCAATAGGTTAAATAAATATTTTCAAAAACAAATGGAAGCATTAGAGGAAGAACAACGTAAAATTCAGCGTGAAGTTGACCTTGAAGAGCGCCAGAAAGAAAGAAGACGAATTGAAGAATTACTTCAGGAAAAGAAAAATATTGAGGCCACTTTAGAGGCTGGAAGAAAGGCTCAACGCGAAATTGAAATCAAAAGACAACAGCAGGAAAACGAACGTATAGAAAAATTGTCACAAGAAAAAAAGATGATAGAAGACAAACTAATTGAATCAGTAAAAGCACAGCTCGGCTATAATGCTGCTTTCGATGAAGTAGCATATTCACTTGTATTGAACGGTCAACATAGCGCGGTAGCAATTAGTCATATTATGGCTAATGATTTTGGCTTTAATAAGCATTTTTCTGTAGGCATTATGCATCGTCCCTTCATTTATTTTGATGTATTACTGGCTTTGAAGAAACAAGTGGATAAAGGATATCTTATTATGGATGAATCATCAAATATAGTGGATTGTATTTTCTATGTGAATCCTTACCGTGAGGAAGATAGAAGTAATGAATCCGAGGAGTTGCAACAACAAACTTTTTCACTTTTTTAATGGTAAATAATTTGGATGAGATAACTCATATTTTTGTTTATTTTAATGATTTTGATGCAATACTTGATGGATTTTACTTAGTTTCAGAAAATGATTTGTCCGATTTAAAAAGTTTGAAATCAGCAAGATTTATAATAAGAGATATAAACGGCAACGAAGCTTGGTTTAATAATTTGAATTGCGGTTATGGCGGTATAGGACCATCTTACTCACAAAAAGTACTTGAGAAACTTGGTATACCATCAGACAAGTCCAAATGTGTAAAAGATAGTAGTTATGACATAGTTAAGTATTTTAAAAATGAAAAAGGGGAGTTTGAAGTTTATCCTATTGAAAGTGCAATTACGAGAAAATCAGAATGTAAAGCAACTTTATATTATCACAAGGGAAAAATAGTTTGTTTGCAAGATGAAGAGAATTACGTGTCTTATATGGATGATAAAACAAAGTTCTTATATGAATATTCATCGATTGTTCCCAATCCTAGTGATATTATCCTGTTTAATAATAGAGAGTCTGCTATTGAGCATGGATATTTCACAAAAGATTTTTTTGGTAATGATAAGGTTTACCAAGTAATATTAAGAGATCAGCATGGTAGGGAACTTTGGTTATGCCCTCCTGTTCATGATAATAGCGCCTTGAAATATCAAAAAAGTGTAAATGAAATATTAGAGTTTTGTGGTCTAGATGTAAAGTTTGAGGAAAACAAACATAAGTAAATATTAAACCGAAACAAGTTCTAGTAGAAGTAATTGAAATAAATAGCAGCTTATAGTTAATTTACATTAAAAGAATTGATTATAAAAGCACTCAAAACAAAAAAATCACACACATCAGACAAGTCTAGGTTGTGTGATTTTTATTTTCATGCATTAATATGCTGTGTAAGCAATATTTTTATTTTTTTCTCCAAATTCATTTGCGTTTTTATCATTAGTAGCATTTTTGAGTCCAAAATACACATCAAACCAATATAAATCTCTTTTTCTATTTAAATCACCTGTGTCCGTTACTTTAAAAATAGTTTTATTACTATAACCTTCTACATATAAAGCATTTTTTATGAGTATAGTAGAACCAAAAGGAAATATAGTATCATGGTTTGATGTTGATTTTTGATGAACAGCAACAGTCATATACTGTTTTTGGATAACTTGCTCCACCATGCCCTATTTTATTTCCTGTATAACCAGTTACTACACCTGCAATATGTTCAGAGAGCGCTTGTGTTTCGATGTCCGGTGTTTCGATGGCCTGTGTTTTCGGTGAAAATGTAAAAATAAATATAAAACAAGTAAGTATCGAGATAACTGCATTTTTCTTCATGAATACAACCCCTTTTAGTTTTTATATTGTTCTCTTTCAAATTCTTCTTCTAGCTCACCCGTTTCTGCATTGAACAATAAATAAATCATATTTTCCTTGGACTGGTCCCATCCGATAACCATCACAATTGGAATGTTTTTTTGCGAGTCTTTAGTAAAACTAAAATTATATCCCTTAGCAAAAGTGTCTCCGGGATAAATTTTGGTGATTTTTTGAGCCCTTTTTAGTAATTCAGGTGTATCATACTTAAATTCTTCAACACTAGAAATAAAGTGACTTTTAGGCATAGCGTTTAATTCATTAGGAACATGTACTTTATCTAGTACCTTTCCGTTTTGAATAGTTATTAAATAATAGTCTTTTTTATTTGGTATGCCAAATTCAATGCTCCAGTACTTTCTTCTGCCTTCCATTCCTGTTGGCGTTTTATCTTTGTCAACACTATTTCCACTATATAACATTGCTTCTTTGTTCCACTGAAGAGCCTCTTTTTGGGCAATCTCAATTGCTTCTTTTAACGTTAAACCCATTTCCATGTCAGGAGAAAAAGCAACTTCAGATTTTTTGCTCGAATCTAACGTTGTATCGTGGTCTGTACTTTGTTGACAACTTGCTAAAAATACACAAATGAAAAGAAGTAAAAAAAATTTCTTCATTAATTCCTCCCTCCAAAGAAAATTAATTTTAGTTGGTATAAGAGTAATTTATACATATAATTTCAAATACCTTCCATTAATTAAAATTTTTATGAAAAGGTCTCTTCGATTTCTATTTACCTAGAAGAACGCCAGAAAGAAAGAAGATGAATTGAAGAATTACTTAAGGAAAAGAAAGAAATTGTGGCCACTTTAGAGGCTGGAAGGAAGGCTCAACGCGAAACTGAAATCAAAAGACAGCAGCACAAGAAAATAGATGATAGAAGACAAACTAATTGAATCAGTAAAAGTACAGCTCGGCTATAATGCTTCTTTCGATGAAGTAACATAATTACTTGTATTGAACGGTCAACATAGCGCGGTAGCAATTAGTCATATTATGGCTAATGATTTTGGATTTAATAAGTATTGCCCTATTTAAATGGACCAAAGATGAACTAGGTCCTACAAGTGTATTTTTATGGTCAACCGATTAACCAGGTCCTGCAGCTGAATATGTTTGGATTGATTGCCCCAGTGATGAGCAGGTCATCTGGCCAAAGCAAAGAGGCTTAATAACTAGCCGCATTAAAGGTGGCTTTATTCTTAAAATTTTAGTGTTTCATGATTTTACATTAAAAAGTTGAATAAGACGAAAAAGGTCGAATACATTATGATATCTGCTCATATCGTAAAATGAGAGGAGGTGGGATTTATTAAAAAGAAATTCCTTATTGTAGTCTTAAGCATCATGGGGGTACTATTATTAAGCTTCGGATTAGCTTCTTTAAATGGTTCTGCTGAAAATAACATTAGTCCACCACCAAAAAGTGCTGAAATTCAAATGTTGGAAAAGATAGAAGTAAAATTAGTGGGGAAATATAAAATAGGTACCTATAGTATTAATACTCATGTTGATAACAATTCGAAGGATATAGATATTGATGTTCTTGGAAGCCAAGAGTATTATGATTCAGTAAAACATGAAATCAAAGATGTTGTGAGAAATTTGATTAGGTCAACTAAATTTGAAAAATATAATGTTAATGTAAAAAAAGGTGAAATTCGTCAAATGATAACAGAAGAAGAGTTAGAAAGAAATAATTTATTGGTTGAGATCGCAAAAAAAATTAATAATGAATTATCTAATGCTTATCCAAACAAAATTGATGGAGGAGTAGATATGAGAATTCCTCCACCGGAAGATCCCCAAGAACTAATTGTGGAAGTAAGTACATTGTTAGATGGGGAAAAACAAGTAGATATTGGTAAGGAAATAGAAAGGACAATATATACTACACTGTAGACAAAGTTAGCCTCTAATAAACTTTTAAAAGAAAGTACCGTGAAAATATACATTTATAATAAGAATAAAGAAAAAATAAAAACATCTTTATAAAAAGATGTTTCAGACTGTAGACAAAGTCGATTTTTTCGACTTTGTCTATTATTTTTAAATTAAACGGCTATAAGTACAATTTTTTCAGATTTTCCAAACCCTTTATTTTCTAGGATTCAGAAAAATATTTGAACATAGAAAACTAAAGTTAAATGCCGACTTATGATAACTTTTTGTTACGAATTTAGTTTGTCGACACTCTGAAATATCTTTATAAAAAGATGTTTTTTTTCTTTAATCATAAAAGCTTAATGTAAACTTGTCACCCTTATCAACTAAAATAGAGAATTGTACTCTATCACCTGCATTAAGATTACCAATTTGAACAGTTCCTTTATAGTCATCTATTGAATTAAGTAAAGTAAACTTTTTAACCCCATTAACAAAATAAGTAGTATGGACATAATTTGAACTATAAAAAGTGCTTTGCATATCTATTTTAAAATTCCCACCATCAGTCGCAACATATTCATTAGTCAACCATGCTACTCCTGCTCCAAGTGTTGGATTTTGTTGTCCTTTAAAATCCCATTCTCCAGCCCCCAAAGGATTTACCTTTGAATCACTATCAATTTCTGTTGCATAAGTATAAAAAGGAATTGCAAAAGTAGTTGCTAAAGAAATCATAAAAACTAATAACAGAATTTTAAATCTAAATAATTTATTCATAATAAAACTACTCCTTTTCCAATTTTTTAATTGCTATTAATTTAATTCTATAATATTGTAAAATATCCTCTTAATATAAAAAATTATATAGTATGTATATTTAAATCTATTTTCTGTTCATTATAAGTAGACTCTAGCTGAACAAAATAGAATGTAGTAATATCAATGTATTAGATTGTTCATTATAAGTTGTTCAATTAAAGGAGTCGATACATAATGATTTTTGGTTATGCACGGGTTAGTTCTGTTGATCAAAATTTAGATCGCCAGCTGAAGGAGCTTGAAGCTTTCGGATGTGAAAAAATTTACAGTGAAAAAAAGTCAGGAAAAGATTTTGCTCGTTCTGTTTATCGTGAAATGAGATCGAAAATGCGGTTTGGTGATGTGCTGGTCATTCATGATTTAAGTCGTTTCGGGCGGAACAAACAAGAAATCCTTAATGAATGGAAGCAAATAACAGAAGATGAAATTGATATTGTTGTTTTAAATATGCCAATCCTTGATACACGAAAATATAAAGAACTAGCAGGAGGTGTTGGCCAGCTGGTGTCCGATCTCGTTTTGACACTTCTTTCGTGGATGGTTGAAGAAGAACGAAATCGAATTAAAACAGCACAGTCAGAAGGTATCGCTATTGCTAAAGAGCGTGGAGCTTTCAAAGGCAAGCCTAGAAAATATCATGCTGAAGCAAAGGGAAAGGATCGTCTTATCTATAATGTAGTGGTCCAATTATTAAAACAAAATGAATCAGTAGTGAATATTCATCGAGAAACAGGTCTTGCTAGGAACACTATTTATTCAATTAAAAGGCAATTAGAATTGGATGAGTAAACCATCTCTAACAACAAGGATGCAGTTGATAAAACAAGGGCAAGCGATACTTCGTACAAATCGCGTACAAAATGCGTACAAATCGCGTACAAAATGCGTACAAATCGCGTACAAAATGCGTACAAATCACGTACAAAATGCGGACTTTTTTTCGGAAAATCTGTGCTAAAGTATTAGTATCAGAAGATTATGTCCTGAAGAAAGAAAAACTTTTGACAGGATACATAAAGGGTCTTTCCTATTTATAGGAGAGATCCTTTTCGCTTTTGAAATATTAATATTTTTGATGGGAGGGCAAAGAGAAAATGGAAGAACGTTCGAAGCAACAAATCTATGGGTATGAACTTGAGCCAGTGGACATTTCAGATATGTTGTCTTTTGTAGAAAGTAGGCAGGAAGTACACGGCAATAAACCAAAAGTTACTTTGTGCATGTACGGAGATGATGGGAAATGGCATGTTGACGCAGCTGTAAGCTACAAAGGTCGTGAAGGAAAGGATGAGTTTCAACCTTTCTTATTAAAATCCTATAAACAACTGTGGCGTGCGGAAAAATATGCGAGGGAAATTGCTGAAGAACATGGCTTTTCATATGAAGGACTTAATCCTTCATTAACTAATTCAGATATGTTCTTACAATATCAAAAACGAAAGCATGTAAAGGATACATTCACAAAAGACATGCGAAATGAAATTGAACAACATGGTACTGAATTAATGAAGGTTGTCGAAACACAGGCAATTGATGATGAAAATGACCAATCTTTCTTAACCAAGAAAGAGGTGGAACATTTAATTAGTGAGCAATTTAATCGTATTGAAATAGGTATCGAACAAATGCTCAATTCTGTGGATCCACAATCAAAGAGGAAGACATTCGCTGACTATCGTGATGAAATGAAAAATCTTCTAAAGGAATGTCGCCAGCATTTCAAAGATTCTATTATTGAACGTACATTAACATCCAAACAAAAAATGGATGACAAGGTAATTGGGCTACGGGACGGTGTTCGCGATAGTATTTCCGAAGTAAAAGATTCAGCTAAATCAAAGTTGATGCAGAGCATTCTTTATATGAATGAACGTTTAAAGGACTTTACAACTGTTATTGATCAAAAGTTGTACGAGCATGAACCAGTACAACTTGATAGAAAGCAAAACAAAGCTATGGCTGCACAAGCTCATGAACGATAGGGATTCCCCAATTTTGGGGAGTCCTTTCTATTTTTAAAAACTAAGATACTAAAAAAAGGATGGGGATTATAGTGAAAATGACAAACAACCTTAAACGTAAAATGATGGCTGTGCCATTCGCTGCTGTGGCATCTATTATGCTAATGACATCAGCATTTGCTGCGGAAACAGAAACAAAACCAGTTAACCAGGTAGAACCAATTGTAGAAGTAGCACCAGTAAAAACAACAACGCAGCAAAAACTACAATCAAACAATGATAGTGAGCGTCGACAAGCATTAGAAGAAACGTTTAACGTGAAGCTTTCTGACACAGATATTTGGGCAGATAAAGCAGGTGAGTATACTTATGATATGTATGGAAATAAGCATGAGTATACACCACACGAAGCACTTAAAGCATTAAAAGTTTATGCAACAAATGCAAATCGCCAAGAGTTAATTCAATACGGCATTCGAGAAAATGACTGGCAACCATATCGTGCATTTGAAGCTGAAAAAACACCAGCGTACTTTGAACTTGTCGATGGTAAATACGAGTACAATAAAATTTTCTGGGGAAATTTAATTGAACATGATCTTACAAATTTTAAAACAAAATTGGCCGATAACTGGAATGACCTTGAAAAGCGCGCTGTAATTGAGGCTGAAATGAAAGCCTACATTAAAAAGCAGGCTGCTATTTTTAATGAAGCTCCTGGAATCGTTCCTTACGTAATTGGACTTAATCACACTGTAACTTTGGCGAAAGAAAATGGTGTTGCTGAAGTAGCAAAAGATTACTTTGACAGTAAATATAATCATCCTGATGTTATGGCAAAAGGTATCTTTAAAGATGGTTCTAATCCATTTAAAAAATAATGTGTTTGATAGTTTATTAATGTTCGACAGGCAGCTTGGGGCTGGAACTAAATATTAATGCATTCAAGAGAGGGGGCGTTGGCCACTCTTTTTTTATTGCCCTTGAAGGGAGGTGGAGAATTTTGAATAACTACAAAGCAGAGATCACTCTAGCTATTATCGTTTTAGTTTTATTTGGTGGGATGGTAGCCTTTGCTACTGGTGTAGTCGATCCTCTAATGGCGAAAATCGGTGCTGGATGGACGAAAATGGTAGACAACGTATTTGGCGGAATTGGCGTTTAAAAAGACAGCCTTTTAGAAGAGATCGTGAGGGACTCTTCTTTTTTTATTGCTCTAACTCAATTGAAGGGAGGTATAGGAATTGAATAACTACAAAGCAGAGATCACATTAGCCATCATCGTTTTAGTTTTATTCGGTGGAATGGTAGCCTTTGCCACTGGCGTAATCGATCCTTTAATGGCGAAAATCGGTGCTGGATGGACGAAAATGGTAGACAACGTATTTAGCGGAATTGGCGTATGATAAAGGCTTAATTTAGCCCTAGGGGCAGGGAGTCATGAGGAGCAGAAGATAACGATCTTCTGCTTTTTTATTTTATCGAAAGGAGAATTACAAATTGACACCATCAGAAAGAAAGCGTCAAAGCAAAGTAAAGCCAGAAGGATTTGCTGAAACTGAGGCCTTAGTAAAGGAAATATTTGAGGCACAGGGACAGTCTTATTTTGATTGGCTACATCAGCAACATCAAGCTCTAATTCTTGAATTTAGCTTAGAAAATAAAGGAATGATAGCTTCTCTAGCTAAGGAAAAGGAGGTATAAAGCATGGATAATGCCATTACACTTATAAATGAGATTGCAAATGACGTACAAAAATTTGCGCCTGCAGTAGCTGGCTTGGTTTTAATTATTATTGGCCTTGTTTGGATGTTTGCAAAAGATCCTCAAAAGAAAGAAAGTGCGCAGTCTTGGATGATGAACGTATTTATCGGATTCGCCATTGTTTATCTAGCTGCATCTTTCGTTGCTTGGATGACAGGAAAAGTATCTGGATTCTGATCTAATATTTTACTGAGGGAAAGCAAGGGAAGGAGAAAACAATGTGTTACGAAAATTATTGATTCGTTTCAAGGATGACGGTGATTACTTTCGAGAAATTGATGAAGAACGGAATTATTTTTTTACCGAAGCAGAAGGAATTATTGATAGGATTCGTGACAGAATTGCAAAAGAAAAAAGGGCAGCCTCTACCAAGTCTTTTGAGTTTTGGATTGATGGCCAATGTTTAGTTATCAGCCAAGTTCATTTTGACAAAAAAGATAGCCTCCAAAAACAGCTTGAGCATACAATTCTAACATTTGATAGTTGGGAAGAAGATATACGACATAAGTATGTCAACACCCTAAAGGAGTATGTTGAGGAGGAAAAGCAGCTGTTTATTAATAAAGAGTTTGCGACATTTGCGATTCGCTTTGATCAACTATTCGGTGTTTCTGCTTTTGAACCGTTCCCTATTTATTTAGATGGTTCACAACTAAATCAAGTATATGGGACCATGCAACCACTTGTTAGAACAGGCTTTTATGCAGAACTTGAGCAAATGATGGCAGCTATAAAAACTGCTTTAGAAAAGTTAGTCCTCGATGCTCAAAAGACTTTGCAAGGTGAGCAAACAGACTATCTTCAACAGCAGAAACTGTTAGAGGAAAAGGTAAATTTGATATTGCAAGAGGATGCAGCTTTCAAACAATTTACTCAATATACTGGTGCAAGTTTTCAGTCTGTAGGAAAACACCGCATTGAGGCTTTATGTCCCAATTTCAAACTATATCAGGCTGTTCAGCTGATTCTTTTTTCCACTTTTGTAGAACAAAATAGTTTTGCTGAAGCTTACGAAATTCATTTAACACTGGTTACGGCTTTAAAAGAAAAATATGATGCTATTTTATCGCAAGGCTTCTCGCTTGCTAATGATGAAATGATTGAATCTCTTGTTTTAAGTCCAATTCTACAACAATTTAAGTTGGATATTGAAAAGCAATTACAGAGAGATGAGGTGAAGGAGGATGAGCCTCAATAAATTACTTTATCAAGATATAAATGAGATGTTGGCCGAATTAAATGCAAAGGATCGAGGCAGATATTTCATTTGTACGTGTCCAGAGTGCCAGCAACAGGAAGCGTTTATTTATAAAAACAATATGAATTTCATTCAATGCAATCGAGAAAATAGTTGTGGTGAGCGTTTTATTTTATCCTACGAAGAAAAAGAGGCTGAAATCTCTTACTCTACTGATCAAGATAAAAGAAAGGGACTTAGCGTTAAGGAGTCTAAGCAGCTGGCCGACTTTACAAAATTAATGACTCATGTCCTACAAAATATCGAAAGTGACACTTTAGATAAGGGTTATCGAGGACTTTCACGTGCAACTACTTCCCCGTTCATTGCTGATTTTT
This sequence comes from Lysinibacillus sp. S1, assembly GCF_044986265.1. NCBI lineage: Bacteria > Bacillati > Bacillota > Bacilli > Caryophanales > Bacillaceae > Lysinibacillus > Lysinibacillus sp. S1. The sequence continues at coordinate 623,050 of NZ_CP173154.1, read as the reverse complement.
CTAATCCAGAAGGCGTGAAATTTATGTTTGAATATGCGAATGGATTATTACCGAAAAATTATGCAGATAATCATTGGATGTGTCAAAGAAACCTTGTCTTTCCGTTATTTAGTGAGGATGGTCGTATAGATCGCATTTTATTACGTTCTTCCATCAATCCAAATATTGAACCTAAAGAAATACAACTAGTTGTGAATCCCTCAAATGAAGCGAGGGATTTTTTTGTTGATATTCCTGAAGAGGCAAAAACCGTTGTTATTGGTGAAGCTATTCTGGACAGTTTATCATTCCGTGAAATCGATAAAACGCTTGGAATTATGGCTTTAACAGGTTCTCGGAAATATAGAACGCTCTGCAACTATATAAAAGAAAATCCAGAAAAATTTAAGAATAAGCGATTTCTTATTGCTATGGACGATGATGTTGCTGGCTATAAAGCTTCCAAAGAAATCGCTAGTTGTCTGGAAGAAATACATGCTGATTATCAAATTTTTATATACCCTGAAACGTGTAAAGATGGAAATGACTTTTTAGTAAAGGAAAAGGAAAAATTTCAGCGATATGTTCAGTTTTTTGATCAAAAATTTGAGTCAAACAGCAGAAATTATATTGATATTAAAAAGTCCATGCAACATGTAGTAATATGCAATTCGAGAATGGATGCTTTATCATTCCGAAGTGTTGATGCAGAATGTGGCGTATTAGTTATACAGGGAGAGGACAATGTTGATTTTAAAGAACCTATCCAGAAACTAATGTTAAACAGGGATTTACAGCATAAAACATTTATTCTAGCTATGCCACATACAGCTGAAGGTCAGAACAAAACACATGAGTTGATTGGATTTTTTGAGAAAATGAATTTAGAGTACAAAGTTTTTGAATATCCTGATGATGCCTTATCGCCAATAAAATTTTCTCTGGATGATCATAAGTCTTTTGAGAAATGTGTTAATCAACAACTTTTCAAAAAAGAAAATCAAATGCGGAAACTTCAATATGAAMGATAAGACACAAGGAAGGAGATATTATGACGACTTTTTTGAAATGGTTTGTACCACTACTAGCGTTCGTAGCTTTTATAGGGTTTATTGCCTACGGGGCATCAGTTCAGAATATAACGACACGTACAATGGCCGAAACTGAAGTGGTTTTGGAAACTGCTCATGTAGGAGCCATTCGAACAGGCTTAAATGAGCAGGGACGATCAGAGAAGGACGCTTTGTATATAGATGAAAAGGAATTAGTAGAAAATTTGTTGACTGAAATTGCAGCAACTCAAAAAAATCTTACCTACAAGCTCCAAGTAAATTATGCATTTGTAGATGCAGGAGGTAAAGTAACATCCATTGATAAAGATATTCGCGGTATCCAATACCGTATTCGATATATTGATGAAAAGGGTAAAGTGAAGGGTACTGCTGAACGACACTTAACACTGAATGAATTAGAGTAGGTACTCACCAAATTTGGTGAGTGCCTTTTACTTTAAGGGGAGGGTGGTGAAGCACAGGCATGTCAAATCTAAAAGGTGCAATATTGGCGATGGCACTATGGGTTGGTGTAGTGTTTCCTTTCTTATTAAGTTTTGGAATCGACTCTTTGCAACAGCGTGCTTATCTCAGTACAACAGAAAAAATAGCAGAGCTTCTTAAACAAGAAGGTGGCGTTTCCGAACAAGTACAACAGGTAGCGAATAATTTAAAGGGCAAAGGCTACATAGTGACCTTTTCTAAACCTAGTTTAGTTCAGTTTGGAGAAGAAATTGTTATTAATTATCAATATGAGTATCAAAATGTACGTGGTAAACAAAAGTTAGCTACACAAAATAAAGTGGTAATAGACAAACGTATAGTCGCAGGTGGCGGTAATCCTACCACGCCAAAGGAACCTCAAACATATTCTGTGACAACGCCTGAATCGTTAAATGCCAATGGTGAATTTACGTTTAACATACCAGGGTTAAAAAATATACTAAATGTAACTTCAAATACTGGAAATGTTGAAATTGTGCGTGTTAACGGTGAAGAAGTAACAGCGAGAGTTTCTAATGGAGCCATCTCAAAGAAAGTTCAAACAGGTGGAGCATTTATTCCAGCTGATACGAAATTTGTTCGAGTTACAGAAAAACGAAGTAGTCCTAGAGTAGCGAAATACTTGAATTATAACCAAGATGGGTATGTAGGTAAGTTACAATACGTTGGATATTCAGGAACAGCACCAAGTAAACAAGTAACAGGTGATAATTTATGTATACATTTGGTAGCTGGAAGCTTTTCATTTTATGTTTATAAAGATGGGGATTGGACTCGTACTAGCGGAACAACAGCGTGTAGTAACACTGTTTTCAAGTACAAAGAAACAGATTCAAATGGTGTAACTTGGGTAGGTGATTTAATTGATTATGTGGATACCTTCTTTGATGAACCTAAGTATGTTTATAGATCTGGAGAATCATCACTAGAATTATTAAACGGTGTCGAATATCCAAATAAACCTGATCTTAATTCCATTGTCCCTAATCCTAAAAATGGAGATACCCTTGAAATTTTAGCTACTAAGGGTATTCGTAAATTTACTGGTATAGTTTATGACAATTCTAAAGGTAATCCAAGTTGGGATTACGAAGGATACGTCACAAGATCAGAATCAGATACACGTACTTACGCCAACTACTATCAATATCAACTACAATTTGAGTATATGAGTAATTGAGGACGATAAAACTTTCTACCTTTAAGTGCTTGAACCGAAAGGTTTAGCAGAATGGTGAGTCATTTCACAAGAAGGGAGTGAGAGATTTCATATGTCTAACCTAAAAGGTGCTATTCTGGCCACAGCGTTGTTTGCAGCTGTGGTTTTTCCTTTTCTTCTCATGATGTCTATCGATGCTTTTCAACAACATGCCTTTTTGAAGATGACAGAAGAGGTGACGGAGCTTGTCAAAGAAGAAGGCGGTGTATCTGAACATGTTTCACAAGTAGCTGAAAGATTAAAGAAAAAGGATTTAACGGTGACTTTCTCTAAGCCAGGACTTGTTAAATTTGGAGAAGATATTGTTATTGGGTATGAATACAACTATCAAAATGTGCGTGGTAAGAAAACGCTAGATGGTCAAGATAAAATCGTGATTATGAAGCGTTCCACAGGTAAAAATGGTGGTAATTCTAATGAACCTAATCTGCCAACTGAGATTGCAAAGTCATACTCTACAAAAACACCTGAGTCAGTGCAGCCAGATAAAGAGTATACATTTACGGTACCAGGATTAAAAAATCTACTGGGTGTATCTGCAGATATGGGGAAAGTAGAAGTTGTACGTGTTGAAGGGGAGAAAGTGACCGTTAAAGTATCAGGTGGAAAAGTAGTAAAAACAGTACAAACAGGTGGAACAAATACGCTGGCAGATGAAAAATATGTGACAGGTGAAGATACAGCTACGTATAACCAAAATGGTTATACAGGCACCCTAGAACGCTATCTTTATAGTGGGAAACTTATGCCAGCTGATAGTAAGGTGATCACGACAACCAAAACATCGTTATTTACTAGCATTTTCCCAGGTTCTATTGATTATGGATCAGATGGCTATCATGGTACTTTGTTGAAGAATGGAGATCCAGTTAAAACGATCTTTAGTGGTGAATACACACCTTCAGATACTAAATGGATAGAAGGTGCTACAGCTGAAGATTACAATAAAAACGGTTATACAGGCAAGCTTGAAAGATATGTTGTAAGTGGCGTATACATCCCTAGCGAGAGTAGATATGTAGAGGGTCAGGATCAAGCCTATTACAACCAAAATGGCTATACAGGTATGTTAGAACAATATGTTGCTGGTTGGAAAGAGGTATTAGTAGATCGTTATGCTGATTATGTTGTACCTACGGGATTGAGCTGTCCTGCGGTATATCCAGGTGGCAGTTATCCTTTGTATGACTACACAGAGGATGTAATGGGGGCAAAAACATGTTATTACAAGTATACTGTTTCTGAAAATATCATTATTAACAAATATCGTGGCACAGTAACAAAACCAGGTATAGACACACGTGTATATGCTTATAAGGGAACAGTAACGAAGCCAGCTACTGATACACGAATATATGAATATGTACARRATTACACTGGTACGGTTACAAGACCTGAAATGGATACACGTATTTATAAATACCGCGGAACAGTGGTAAGACCAGCCTCTGATACGCGTACTTATGAGAATTATTACCAGTACAATCTTAATTTCCAATATAGGTAGGTGAACTGATTAGATCAGATCAACTACTTCAATTAAATCAAGTGTACTGTAGAACCTTCTTTTAATGAAAGGGGTGAGAGATTTCATATGTCTAACCTAAAAGGTGCTATTCTGGCCACAGCGTTGTTTGCAGCTGTGGTTTTTCCTTTTCTTCTTATGATGTCTATCGATGCTTTTCAGCAACATGCCTTTTTGAAGATGACAGAAGAGGTTACGGAGCTTGTCAAAGAAGAAGGCGGTGTGTCTGAACATGTTTCACAAGTAGCTGAAAGATTAAAGAAAAAGGATTTAACAGTGACTTTCTCTAAGCTAGGGCTTGTTAAGTTTGGAGAAGAGATTGTTATTGGGTATAAATACAACTATCAAAATGTGCGTGGTATGAAAACGCTAGATGGTCAAGATAAAATCGTGATTATGAAGCGTACCACAGGTAAAAATGGTGGTAATTCTAATGAACCTAATCTGCCAACTGAAATTGCAAAGTCATACTCTACAAAAACACCTGAGTCATTGCAGCCAGATAAAGAGTATACATTTACGGTGCCAGGGTTAAAAAATCTGCTGGATGTATCTGCAGATATGGGAAAAGTAGAAGTTGTACGTGTTGATGGGGAGAAAGTGACCGTTAAAGTATCAGGTGGAAAAGTTGTAAAGACGATACAAACAGGTGGAACAAATACGCTGGCAGATGAAAAATATGTGACAGGCGAGGACTCAGCTGTGTATAACCAAAATGGTTATACAGGCACCCTAGAACGCTATCTTTATAGTGGGAAACTTATGCTAGCTGATAGTAAGGTGATCACGACAACTAAAACATCCTTATTTACTAGCGTTTTCCCAGGTTCTATAGACTATGGATCGGACGGGTATAGAGGTAATTTGTTGAAGAGTGGAGATCCAGTTAAAACGATTTTTAGTGGTGAATACACACCTTCAGATACAAAATGGATAGAGGGTGCTACAGCTGAAGAATACAATGAAAATGGTTATACAGGAAAGCTTGAAAAGTATCTTGTAAGTGGAACGTATACTCCAAGCGATACTAAGTATATTCAAGACCAAAATTCAGCCAATTATCATCAAGATGGTTACTTTGGATATTTAGAACGTTATCAAGTTGAAGAATTCACTACAATAAGCGAGGTTTATCCTAACTTGGGGACGGGTGGTTGTTCTCATTTTTATTATATAAATGGACAATCTTTAACTTTAGTAAATCGCACGATTGATGGGGATACTACAACTTGCTTTTACAGTGGATATATTTTGGTAGATAAGTATAAAGGAATGGTCACAAAGCCTGCAGTTGATACACGCGTATATGCTTATAAGGGAACAGTAACAAAACCAGCTACAGATACACGTATTTATGAGTACGTCCAAAATTACACTGGTACAGTTACAAGACCTGAAATGGATACACGTATTTATAAGTACCGAGGAACAGTGGTAAGACCAGCCTCTGATACGCGTACTTATGAAGATTATTACCAGTATGAATTGAATTTCCAATACAAATAAGGTGAGATATATGAAAAAATTTCTCAAAAAGTCAATTTGGTTTTTGTTTTTTGTATTTGTAGCTGCTATAGCTTATATAAATACGGACTATGGGAATATTGCCCCTCAAAGAGAGCAACAAGAAATCWAACACGTTCAGATGTAACTACTACATCCAGAGCGTGTTTTTTGTTGGAATTTGAAAGAAAGGAGTAAGGTCTATGAATGAAACAAAATATTTACAACGTTTAGCACAACCTAAAGGACTTCTTGTTTTCTCTATAGTTTTTTGGTCACTCATGTTTTTTGTTTCGAATTTTGTGCTTGCATTCCTTCAATCTATACTGGCATCATTTCATCAATTCCAGGCAGATCCCAAGAGTGTATCTTTTTCGATTGATTGGCGAAGCTTTTTAGATTTTCAGTCAACTTGGATTCCGTTTTATATAGGGTTTGCAATTCTAAGCACGATAGGATTTGTGAAATTTATCTATAAAATTCGCTTGAATTTTGTGGATTTGAATAAAGGGCAGCACGGCACTAGTGAATTTGAACAGGTGCGTGAATTAAAAAAGCAATACAAAATTATACCTGCTGCAGAAAAAGAATATGACGGTGATGGTGGCGTCATTATTTCAGCTTTACAGGAAAAAGGGCGTCCGTACCGTCTATTAATCGATGAAGGACCCATTCATACGATGGTTATTGGGATTACGAGATCGGGTAAAGGGGAAACTTTTGTATTTCCTCAGATAGATGTACTGAGTCGAGCCAAAAATAAGCCCTCCTTAGTTGTCAACGATCCAAAAGGGGAACTTGCAGCTGCTAGTTATGACACGCTAATTGCTCGTGGTTACGAAGTGCATGTATTTAATTTAATACAACAATACATGGGAATGGGATTTAATCCATTACAAGTAGTTATCGATGCGTGGAAATCAGGAAATACGAGTTTAGCGCAACAGTATGCGAATAGCGTAGGGTTTATGCTATACAATGATCCATCAGCAAAAGATAAGTTTTGGTCCAACTCAGCTCAATCTTTGGTGACAGCAATCATTTTAGCTTTGACTGAGGATGCGTTACTGACTGGTAAAGAAGATACGATTAACTTATATTCTGTGGCTAATTTCCTGTCTACACTTGGAAGTGATACTAATGCGGAAACAGGTGAAAACGCATTAGATTTATTTTTCCAAGCCAGAGATGAGGTTAATCCTGCTCGTATGATGTATGCAACAAGTAACTTTGCTGCTGGTAATACACGCGCAGGAATTTTCTCATCAGCGATGGATAAATTGCAAATTTTCACATTAGAACCCAATGCAAAACTTACAAGTTACAACAGTTTAGATTTAACAGAAGTCGGATTTGGCGACAAGCCAATCGCGATTTTTATGGTAACGCCTGACTATGATAAATCGAACCACGTTTTGGCCAGTATTTTTGTGAGTCAATTATATCGAGTAAATGCTGAGAAGGCTACTATGAGTCCTAGTGGCAAAATGAAACGCCATGTACATGCTTTACTTGATGAATTTGGGAATATGCCAGTAGTGGATGGTATGGACGGTATGGTTACTGTAGGGGCTGGCCGAGGGTTTAGGTTCCATTTAATTATACAAGCTTATTCTCAAATGAAATCCCTATATGGTGATGACGCAGATACAATCATTGGTAACTGCTCTAACCAAATATATATTTTAACGAAAGATAAAGCGACAGCAGAACAGTTCTCCGCGCTCATTGGTACAAAAACAATTACAGATGTGAGTCGTAGTGGGAAATTACTGTCTACAGATAAGTCGCATAGTGAATCCGTGAAAGAACGTGCATTACTGATGCCAGATGAATTAATGCAGTTAAAAGAAGGGGAATCTGTAGTCGTTCGTGCTAATAAGCGTCAAGATAATGAGCGTAGAAAAATTGTGCCTAAGCCTATTTTTAATACGGGCGTTACAGCTGCTAAGTTCCGTTGGGAGTATCTAGCAGAGGACTTTGATAATAGTAAGTCCATATTATCTCTACCCATTATGTCCACTAAGTATCACAATTTAAAGATGTCTGAAATGGTCTTCACTTCAAAAAGTGAAAGAGACCTTTTTGTTTGTATGTCTTCAGCGATGAGTACAGCAGAGTTTTCTAATTTGACAAGTACCTTGTATCAACTATTACAATCAACGGATGATTATTTAGATGAAATCCCTACCTGGTCATTTTTACAGCTCTTTAGTTATCTTACTTACGGATCAACGATTGAATCAATACCTATTGAACGTAGAATTTTCAAGGATTTAAAAAAATACTTACCAGATAAAGTTTTGAGGGAATGGACAAGTATTTTACGAAATCAACGCGAAAAAACGATGCAAAATAAAATGTCTTCAGCTCAAGATGAAAAGATAACAAATATTCAAAAATTGATTATGGAAGGAAGCGAATGAAAGCATGTTTGAACAGGTACAAGAATTAAAAAGACAATATCAAATTATTCCAGCTACCTCCAAAGAATTTGAGGGCGATGGTGGTGTGATTATTTCTGCCTTGCAAGAAAAATTTCGCTCTTACCGTCTACTGATTGATACTAGACCAGTTCATACGATGGTTATTGGGCCTGCACGCGCAGGCAAAGGAGAATCCTTTGTTTTCCCAATGATTGATGTACAAAGTCGTGCTAAAAATAAACCATCCTTAGTCATCAATGATGCTAAAGGAGATCTTGCGGCTGCCAGTTATGAAACTTTAGTTGCTCGGGGTTATGATGTTTACGTTTTTAATGTGAGTCAACATTGTACAGAAATTGATTTAGATTTAACTGATGTAAGATTTGGCGACAAGCCAATTGCTATTTTTGTGGTTTCAACTGATTGGTCAAGTCGCATGTTAGCGAGTAAGTTTATAAGTCATCTATATCGTGTCAATGTAGAGAAAGCGAAAATGAGTCCTAGTGGTAAAACGAACCGCCTAGTACATTTTTTACTAGATGATTTAGGTAATATGCCACCAATTGAAAATATGGGTGAGATGGTGGCTTGTGGTGCTAAAATGGGGTTCAGATTTCACTTGATTTTTCAATTAATGTATCAAATAAAAAATTTGTATGGAGAAGAAGCAGATACGATAATTGGTAACTGTTCCAACCAAATTTTTATGGGAATTAATGATATAACTACTGCAGAAAAACTATCAGCTTACATTGGGATGAAAAAAATTATAGGTGTGAGTCGAAGTGAGAAACTTTTGTCTATAGATGAATTAATGCATTTAAAAGCAGGGGAGTCAATAATTGTTCGTACCAACAAGGGGCTTAAACCGATTTTTAATAGAGGCATTACTGCAGCTAAATTTCGTTTTGAGTATTTAGCAAAGGACTTTAATAAAAACAAGTCTATCTTATCCTCACCATAAAATTAGAAAATTACTTGGAAGGAGTTATTAAAGATGTTTAACGAGTTGCTTAAAGAACGGTTGCTTGACGCTCATTTAGAATTTTTCGGAAAAGATAAAAAGAAATTTCTAATCCATCGTATTTTATACGCTGTGGTTGTAACCATGCTGTATACAATGATCATTATGGTGATTAAAAAACCAATATTGTTAATTGGTTTGCCAGCTGGCTTTTATCTAGGATGGAAATTTGCTTATATCAAATTGCTGGCAACCAAAAAAAATATTGATGTAAAAAATTCCTTTTTGTTTCCGCAATTTTTGCAGAGCTTCATAGCATTACTACCGAGTTCAGGAAATGTCTATCAAACATTGAAAGTAGCGTTGAAATATACGCCTGATCCATTGGATAAAGAATTGATCAAACTTATTCAGAAAATCGAGAATGGAAATGATCGAAATGCCTATTTAGAATTTGCGGATTATATAGGTTCTAGTGAGGCTTACATGGTTATGAATATGATTTACCAATTTAGTGAACAAGGTGTAGAAAAGGAATCTATACAGGAATTAGAGCGATATATCCAAAACCTTCAGGAAAATAAGGTTGATGAATTGATACAACATAAGATGAATGCAAGCGATAAATTTGGTTTATTTCCAATTCTAATATCGCTTTTTTTAGTGGGTGGATTTGCTGGTGTCATTTTCTTGCACTACATGACGAATGTGACAGATGCATTAAATACCATGCCTAAATAGACTTTAAACAATATGACAAAGGAGGATGGTGGTGAATGTCTAAGGAAACGTTTGAAATTATTGAAAATGTTGCCCTTTTGCGAACTGCTGATACGGGATGGACAAGGGAATTGTCAAAAGTAAGTTGGTATCATAAACCAACTACTATTGATATACGGTGGTGGTCTCCTCAAAAAGAAAAAGCAGGAAAAGGCGTATCACTTACGATGGAAGAAGCCCAACTATTGTTGGAAGGATTGCAAAAATGTTTGTCTATTGAACAAATGGAGGTATAAAAAATGAACGTAATGAGCGATCAGGAACGTCTAGAAGAAAGAATTAATGAAATATTGGAACAAAGTTTTTTAGGGCCTTATTTGAAACAATTAACTATCACAGATATTAGATTTAATGGAACACAATTGAGGATACAAGATAATGAAAAAGGGCGATATTTAGCGCCAGACCAGCCAAGTAAAGAAGACGTGCAAAGACTCGTGAAACAAATATCAGATATTCAAAAAGGTAATTTTTCGCACACTGAGCCACAATTGGATACAGAAATCGGTATTTTACGGATCAGCGGCACACATCAACGTATTAGCATTGACGGTGTTAATCTTGCCATTCGTGTTTCTCGTCCTCATTTAGCGATTAGTTCAATAGCTGCTTTAGTGACAGGAGATCATGAACCCGTAGAGCAATTGTTTAAAGTATTAACGCTTGCCGAAAGTAATCTTATCATTTGTGGACGAACAGGTTCAGGAAAGACAGAATTTCAAAAACTGTTAGTTGGATATACAGCTGAAGATGCAAACATTGTATTAATTGAAGATACACGGGATAGTCATATAAAAACATTATACCCTGAAAAGGATATTACAAGTTGGAAAACAATACCTGGTGTGTTTGAAATGAGCGATGGTGTGAAAGCAGCACTTCGAAATAACCCTGATTGGACCATTATCGCTGAGATCCGAGGTGCAGTAGCTGCAGATGTATTAGATAGTGCTAAAACCGATCATGCCATTATCTCTACTTTACACGCTAAAGGGGCCATGAATATCCCATCTCGCTTGATTCCGATGATTCGACAATCACCAGCTTATGCGATTATTGATGATCAATTAATTGGAAATGAAATCGTAGAATTTTTACGTTGGGGTTGCTATTTACAAGGGACAAGGACCAAAGAAGGAAAAACTGTTCGAAGAATCAAAGAATTGGCCGAGTATACGGAGTTTACTTCTAAAGGAACAGTAGGAAATTATGTGTATAGAGAAGTGAAAGTAAGGGATCAAAAGACAGGTGAATATCGTATCGAACAACGTTATCATCCTTTATCAGAAAAAACATTGGCGGAACTAGAAGATAAAGAATTAATTCATTTAGTTCCAGACGTATTTTTGCCAAAAGGGAGGCAGTAAATTGTCATGAAACAATTATTAAAAGAAGCTCGTGTTTTGTTCTATGGCTGGGAAATCGCGTTTTATTTACTAATATGGTTCTTGGCCAACTATCAGTTTTTCTATCTCATTTCAAAAGAGCGCACCATTAGTATTATTGTTGGCTGCATAGGTGCTCTCTTTTTCTTTTTTGTCTTTACGGTACAAAATCGCCAATTAAAAAAATATCAAATGCATTTAAGTGAGCTATTAAAGTATGTCACGAACATGATCTTCTTTCTACAAACAGGTGAAAATGTGCTTCATGCATTTAAGGAAACGAAAGCAACTGTCCATCCAGACATACAAAAAGCAATTGAAATCAGTATTCAACAGTTAGAAAAAGAGGCTCAATTAAATACAAAACAGTTTGAAAAGTATGATTTTCCTACCTTAGATCAGTTTCATCAAAATTTAAAGATTCAATATGAGCATGGCGGTAATCCAGGTGACTTATTTAGCCAAATACATAAAAACATGATATTTGAGCTAAAGAAACGTGATGAATTATACCGTAAACGTAGAGGTTTCGCGATGGCCGTGTACATGTTGCTAGGCATGGTAATGGGGATCTCATTAATGCTGCGTTTTATCGTTGGGGAACTATGGGACACGTTTTTAAACGTTGGTTATGCTGGTCTAGGCGTGTTACTAATAACACAAGTATTTGCTTTTTTAAACCTATACTTTTTACAGAAAAGAAGTATGGATATATCGATTCGCTACTAAATATATAAAACAAAGGGATTCGCCAATTTTGGGGAATCCTTTTAAAAAGGGGATTATACAATGGTATTGCCGTTTGATACACATGAAATTTATATTTCAATTGACCGTTTTGATGAAGAAGGAGGTTACGCTGATTATTATAAGTTGAAAAGTGATTTTACTAAAATAAGTGTTGAAAAAATACCTATGACAACAAGGGATAAACCTTTAATAGTATTAAACGAGTCGCAATTCCTTTCAGCAAAGTCATTTTTAATGAATAAGCAAAACCCATTTCAAATGAGTAAAGATGAAGCGATTATTTATTATAAAATTGGGTTTATTACTAAAGATGAGCTAGACAACTTCATTCATACCTAGTCATTTACTTTAATTATAAAATTAGTTTTGTTGTAATTAGCAACAAATTGGGTTATACTAATACTATCAAATGAAGTATATACAAAGGGGTGTAAAACGATGGAGAAATCTTTAAATTACGAACAAACTTTCAAAATCGAAGTATTAAACGAATTTTCTAACGGTGTCTATGCTCGATTACTAAATTTTATCTTGAAAAATGGTGTTGATAAAAACGATAGTAATAACTTTTATGTTAGTCTGTTACAACAGTTCTCAGAAATGCTTAATGTAGACTTATTTAAAATGTCAAATGTTGAATTAGATAATGTTAAGTCTTATTGGGAGAATATGAACGATTACATTAAAGGAATCACAAAGGAAAAATCAGCATGAATAAGTTTGATCTCGCTTATTTTTCAGAAGATGAGTTCCAGGAGCGTTTGCAATTTACCATAGATAGATTAAGTAAAAAAAAGAAGCCTTTTCAAAAGCCAGTTGCTTATCTTTTAGGGGGACAAGCAGGTGCAGGGAAAACTACATTACATGCTATTATAAAGGATAAATTGAACAACGATGTTATAACCATCGATAATGATACATTTAAACAAATGCATCCTAATTTTGATTTACTGGTTGAAAAATACGGTAAAGATTATGTGGCACATGTTACGCCCTTTTCTAACAAAATGACTGAAGCCTTGATTGAACATTTTAGTAGCCAGGGTTTCAATTTAACTATTGAAGGCACTTTACGAACAATTGAAACGCCTATGCAGACTGCTACATCTTTAAAAGAAAAAGGCTATGAAGTCAACCTTTATGCAATGGCAGTATCAAAAGATTTGTCTTATCTAGGTACAATAGAGAGATATGAATCAATGTATTTAATCGATCCACAAACAGCAAGATCAACTGATAAGGTTATCCATGACACAATAGTTTCAAATTTGCCTGATAACCTCGATATGCTTTTTAATAGTGGTTACTTCGCTGAAATTAGTCTTTTCACAAGAGAAGGAACAAAAGTATATTCTAGTGTTGATACGCCTTCTATTAGTCCAAAACAAATTATTTATGAAGCTTTAAATCAAGAAATACCCAAAGATGTATTGATTAATAAAATTGATCATATTATCCAATTGACTAAACACAACAATCATCAAGTGCCAGATCTGTTACATTGGAGGAAGGAACTGATACGACAACCTATTTCTCCTTTCCAAGACGATGAGAAGAAACAAGACAAAGTATTTAATAAAGTAAATAAAAATAAGGTTTTTGAACGTTAAGGAAGAGATGTCATTGGAAAAAGTATATTTAAGCCAAACTGATATTGGAAAATTGACCGAAAAAGTAGGCTGGGGAGATCGTCGGAAAATTGCTGTTTTAATAGGCAGAAATCAATTTCCTCCACACGATGTACGAATAGGGAGTACGAAAGGTTGGAAAAAAGAAACGATTGACCAGTGGTTCGAAGACGTAGTGGAGAAAGATTTAAAGAAAAAGCCAAAAATACCTCTGAAGCCACAAGTCTAAGGTAGCCTAAAACTATGAGAAAAGTACACATAAAAAAAGAGGATTCGCCAAAAATGGTGAGTCTTTTTTCATGGAAATAAATTGATTATTTTAACAGATATGGTATAATGTAGTTATAGAAACTTCCTATTAAATAGTTATTGGTTTGAAATATAGATTGAGCAAAAAAATACCATTTGTTGAAGGAGGAAAATGAAATGAGAAACAAATTATTTATGGCGACATTAGCAGCTGCTATTGCTGTTCCAGTGATGGTGGCACCTATTCCGACTCATTATGCTGAGGCTGCAGGAACAAAAGGAACTGTAGTATTGGCCAATAATCCTTTCAAAGATGTAAAAGTAAATTCTCCATACTATAAAATTATTCATGAAATGCGAGATGCTGGGATCATTCAAGGCTATGAAGACGGTACTTTCCGTCCAGATACAACAATCAGCCGTCAACACGCTGCTGCATTAGTTAGCCGTGCGCTGAAAATCAATGATTTAACACTTGAAAAAACAAAGGATTTTAAGCAGCCAAAGGATCTACGTACAGATAGTCCTTTTTACAATGACATCAAGGACTTAGTAGAGGCAGGGCTTTTAGAATTAGACAGCCAGGGCAATGTAAACCCGAATAAGCCTTTGACACGTGGGGAAATGGCGAAAATTATTGCTGTAGCTTTCAATCTTGAAGTGAAGGCAGATTATGTGTTTGGGGATGTAAAAGGTTCAAAATATGAGGAATACGTGAAAGCATTATATTCAAATGGCGTAACGACAGGTTATGAGGACTATACGTTTAAATTGAATGGTTCTTTAACGCGTGTTCACTATGTCCTTTTCATGCACCGTGCTATGAATATAGATGCTGATTTCGTAGCAGAGCCAATTCCAACACCAACACCGAAACCAACGCCAGAACCAAAACCTGATCCTAAACCAACAACTAAGAGTCCAGTTAAGTATAGCGATTGGAGCTATCAGGATATTAAAACAAAAATCCCTCGTCCAGCTGGCTATGTAGCAGGTGAACATGAGAAGAAGAATGCTGAAATTTTAAAAGAGCTTATCATAGAAAATGGACATAGAGGTAAGGGGAGTTTTAATATAGAGTCCAAATCTTGGAATTCTTCTTCATTTACATTTGAAGAAAAATTACGTTTCAATGCCGAATATGCTGGTGTAACTTACGAGGAATACGTCTCCATTATTAATCAAGTGATTAAAACAGGAGAGGTTTATGATGGTGGAACCTTTGCAATGTACTTTAATTATCAAAACGGAATGATTTATGAATCTGGAACAGATCAAGCTCGGTAATAAAATATCAAATTTCAAAGACCTTTATTTTAAAGGTCTTTTTTGTATGGAGAAAGGGTGAATATACGTGTTAAAACGGGTTATTTCTATTTTTTGCTTAATTATTTTATTATTTTCTATCTTTAACTTTGAAGGTAATAAGCCCCTAGAAGTGGCTGCTGCTACCACAGCCCCCATTAAGGACACTATAACTCTTACAGTGAAGTTTCCTGATACTGTTGGAGAAGGGTTTGGAATAGAACCCACTGATCCTGAAGAAATTCATCAGATGGTGGATAGTAAAGGAAAAACGCACCCACACCGTACAGGATGGGGAGCTATTAAATATGAGTGCGTAAGAACAGATACAGATTACATTGCTGGTTATGACTACTATGGGAACCCTATATGGGATGTTCATACAGTGTCAGGTTGGAGACAAAAGGAAGACTACAGCACAGAAGATAGCCATGTTCCACATCAGCCTGCTGAAGTTAAAAAAGAGATCGTTGAAAAGTATGGAGAAGAGATGTACGAACTAGCAGAAGCTGCAGGCGCTGTATTCTATTATGACGACACAACACCCATTCCTGCTCGTTTCCTTACAGGAGATATAGGGGACTATAACCGACGAGTAAACGGTACAACAGGTCGCTATTCGATTTATTATAAAGACACTACCTATACTGATAGTCATTGCCAGAATGGAGAAAAGGCTTATTTTTATAGAAATAATGATTTCTTTGTCACAACAACTTTTGATGTTGAGTGGAAAGAGCCAGAAGATAAGCAAGGAACAGGTTTAGGGAGAGCATATTGGGAATTAGAAAGAACGGATAAAAATGACCTCAGTGAAGTAGCTGTCTATAGTAGCTTTAAGGGAGAATATGATAAACATGTTGCAGTTCGAAACATTAAACATACAGTAAATCTTGATACGAAACATGTTGAACAAGAAGGAGCGATTGAATTTACGATAAACGCAAAACAAGTCCAAAACAAGGACATGCAGTATGGCTTTGAATATGAGTATACCAACAAAGAAATTGGGTGGGTTTGCACAGGGAAAGGCGAAGATCAAGAATGTCATTGGGATGATCGTCCCGATTGGCGAGCTGTCCAAAAATTTGAGTTGAACGGTTCTATACCAGTTGATCATCAACAAAAGAAAACTGAAAAATCGGATAAACTAGATAACATTTTAGTAAAAAAATGGGTCGTTGGTAGAGAAGATAAGTATGGTCCATCGAAAGAATCAAAAGCGTATTATGAACAATATCATCGTGCTGAAGGGAATGAATGGCAGGATGAGATAAATTTAAAAACACAAACTACTTTGCCTATGACACCAGGAAAATTATTGTATAGCGTAGAGCTACCTTCAGGTAAACATAAAGACGGTGACTTTTATCCACTTATGAAAACACAAAGTTCGGGTACTTATAAAGCAGCTGAATTAGACGAAAGCCTACAAGCTGAGTTTGAGGATGGCGTACAGCTTCAACAAAAAGTAATGAAAGATATGGGGATGAAAGGTGATCAACGGCAGTTCGAAGGGGAATTTGTTTCTGATTTGTTTTTCACGGCTTCAGGAACTGGCTTTATGTCAGGTTATAAATATGCTGAAAAAGTGAAGCAAGCTATTAAGAGCGATCAAGGACTACCGAGTTTCGCGCAAGTAGTACAAGAGGGTGCAGCTAAAGGGGAAGCAGACTTTGTTCAATACACAAACGTGCCATTTGAGGACGAATGGGTCTTTACAAGTTCAGAAGAGGATCTTCCTCACTTACAACGTTATTCTTTACCTATTACACCGTATTCTCAATTAATGCCGAATGAAACGTACAAAAATCAATTAGAATTAGTGGATATGGGATTAAGCGATCTGAGCTTTACATTTGATCAATCCTTTAGCTTTGAACATTTCTTATTTGGTTCGGGGTATGATGATGCCTGGATTATTGAGCAGCCAGAATCGAGGGTACCTGTGACAGAATTTGAGACGGTGGAGTTAACGCATGAACAAGTGAAAAAACTTGCTAAAGCTGAACGACAACACTCTAATAACAAAATTCATAACTTCCGATTTGTGGATCGGACTTTTCCTGATAAAGTAAGAGAAATCCGAGGCGCGCGATAAAATGACTATGATTTATCTGATAATCACTCCTATCCTAGTCTTTGTTATTTCATATTTTTGTGCAAGATATGTCGTATGGCCAATTTTTAAGATGATTAGTCAAAAAGAGGATTCACCAAAAATGGTGAGTCCTTTTTCTATTAAAAAGTTTGAATGTAGAAAATAAGAAGGGAGGATTCGTTCATGGAAGATAATGAAATTATCGAGAAACATAAGATACTGGAATCCATTTTGCATGTGAGTGATGGCTTTCTTTGGCAAGATGTGTTTAGGGCGCTTGGAAGTGGCATTATCTACACATTAAGCTGGTTGAATCAATTATTAGAAGACATAGTGACCAAAATTATTACACTCAATGATTTTTATGCTACGGGCGCAATGGGAGAGTTTATGGATAAAGCAAGACCATTAATATGGATTGTATTCTTTATAGCTCTTGTGGTTCTGGGCTTTCAATTTATGTTAAATAAAGTGGAAAAACGGAATGAAATTCTACTGAATATTGTGATGGCCGTATGTTTTATCGTCATCATTCCAGATTTAATGTCTAATATGCAGAAGATTATTGGTGTCGGAATTGAACAAATGAATCCTGAAAATGAGACGCTTGCTAGTAATATGATCAAAAGTAATGTGGCTGACGTTTTGTATTATGCCGAACATGATTTTCAATTTGCCAGTAGTACACGTGGGGATGAAAGTTCACCTCCAAGACCTGCAAGTAAAGAAAATAGTTCCATAGGAACTACAGATTATACCTATGCAAATCGTTTTTCGGATTCATCAGCGTTGCACATCCCCTTTTTACAAAAGCTTGACTTGCACGAAGATGATGGCTGGCTTTTTAAAGAAGATTGGGTAAAGCAATTAAGTGATGAGTCAAAAGAGGTTTTAAAAACGAAATCAGTTCCGACAGGTGTTGGCGACAGTTATCAAGTCGAAGAATTACAAGATAATGCCGTCCCTATGACGAAAATAGGTCGAGAAACTTATTATCGTTATCATGTCAATTGGCTGTCTTTAATTGTGTCCTTACTGGTAACGTCTATTGCGTTAGGTATCACAGTTTTAAAAATTGGCCGTGCAATTTTTGATCTAGCGTTCCATCAAATTTTTGGTATGTTCATTGCAGCTAGTGACCTTACAGGTGGACAACGGACAAAAAAAGTATTGGTGGAAATGGTCAATACTTTTGTCGTGATCTTTATAATGACGGGCCTCCTCCAACTATTCGTTTTGTTTGTTAATTGGGCAAACGGATTAAAGACGGATATTGGGATGTTTGGTGTCGTCATACTCATGATTGCTGGTGCTTGGGCATTGATTGATGCTCCTGATATTGTTCAACGTATGCTTGGTATTGACGCAGGTTTACGCAATGGATGGCAAGCGATGATGGGAGCTTATGCAGGAGGTAAAGCATTGACAGCTGGCGCACAGGCTCTTAAAAACGTAGCTCAAAAAGGTGCTGCTACTGTAGCAGGTGGCGCAAATATGGCGAAGAGAACTGTCGAAGGAATGCGTACAGAAACACCGTCAGAGGTAGGAAAACGTACTTCTGTGCCAGCGATACCTGGTAGTGGCGATGTAAAAACCATGCCAAAATCAGATGAACAGCATTCAAATTCTACTATGGGGGGTACTTCAGATTCTATCCCGTCATCGGTTGAAAGTGATGGATTGAATGCACATGATCAGATAGCTGCAACTTCACAAGATTATGAGCCAATTCCATCTAGTGATAACAGTAACCAAGTGGGTATGCCAGGCAGTATGGGAAGTGTTCAACCTGATCAAATACCAAGTCAAGGTGGAAAGGAAAAAGGAAGTCCACCAATCCAACCAAAGACAGTAACAACACCAGCTAAACCACCAACAAATACAAGCACAAGTGATGTTTCACAACGGGGTGCTATGCAACGTCAAGAAAGTCAACCTATATCAGGAAGTCCTAGTGTTGATTCTTCAATACAAAGTGTAACTGGTCATGATGGCGACATGCACCAGGGCCCAATTCAGCGACAAGAACATGAGCCAATTCCATCTAGTGAAGCAATCCCGTCTGAAGGGATCTCAACACAACCAAGTACACCAGGCGTGGCAAGACAAGTAGATACAGCAGCAACTATTCCAACAGGAGGTCCAAACGTTCGTCAAACAAGTGAGGCAATCCCGTCTGAAGGGATTTCACCACAGCCAAGTACACCAGGCGTGACAAGACAAGTAGATACAGCAGCAACTATTCCAACAGGTGGTTCAAACGTTCGTCAAACAAGTGAAGCAATCCCGTCTGAAGGGATCTCAACACAGTCAAGTACACCAGGCATGACAAGTTCAGCAAATACAGGAAATGTTCCAATGAGGTCGAACGTCCGACAAGCAAGTGAAATAATCCCACCTGGAAGGGTTACACAACAGGCAAGCACACCAGGAGTAATAACACCATCAAGTACAGGAAATGTTTCGACAGGTTCAAACGAACGTCAAACAAATGAAACAATCCCATCTGTAGGAGTTGCACCACAACAAAATACACCAGGAGTGACAGCTCCAACGGTTATAGGAAATGGGCATCAAACTGTTACTAGTGGAGTAATTCAACAAGGTTCATCAGGAAATGTCCAACATGTTGCACCGCAAAATTCGACACAGGCACAAGTAGTTAGTCAATCAACAGGAGGATCAAACGTTGTACAGCAAGGACCAGTTGTTTCGACTGTAGGAGGACAAGGTGGTACTGTTCAGCCTAATCAAAAGTCAACTACCATTGATCCTAAAACATATGGACATAAACAGGTGGTGCATACAAATACCATTCTTGGTGGTAATCCATCTGTACAACAACTGAAAGAAAGCGTGACACGTGCTGGTAATAGTGGTTTTACACTTGGTCAAAATATTCGTCGTATGACCAATAATATAGGAAAAGGAAAAAGACAAGGGAGTGACCAAGAATAATGTATGACATTCCAAAAGAAATTAAGGCAAAGCCTAAAATTGTTGGTTTAGAAGTAAAGGAGTTAATCATTTTGTTGGTTAGCTTCTTTCTTTTTTTCACCGTATTAAAAGATTTAGTACATGGTATTTTGTTTATTCCTTATATATTGATGGCAAGTGGTACCTTGTTTTGGATGGTATTGCCTTCTAGGAATAACCCTCGACTCAAAAATTACATGTCATTGTATTTATATTTCAAGCGTAATAAATACACTTATCATGCATTAGATGTCAAAAAAATTATGAATGATTATTTATATGGAGAGGGGGATCATCGTGAATAAAGAGGAAATTAAGCCAATTATTGTCCCTTCTTATACCGAGGAAAAAGTGTCTAAAAAAAGCTTCCTTAAAAAGTATCCTTTTTTTCTAAAGAATAAAAAGGCAAAAAAGAAGGTTGAAAGAAAATCTCATGTTTTACGGAAAACGCCTATGATTATGCCATTTATCGATATAACTGACGAGTACATTGTGATGAAAAAAGGGTACTTTATGGACATCTTTCAAATTATGCCTAGTGATTTACACTCACTAACGGATAACGATATAACAGTAAAACTTTTAGAAAATGCACGCTTTTATCGTAGTTTTTCATCTCAGCACAAAGTTGTAGGGTTAAACTTTCCAGCCAATACATAAAAGCAAAGGCTGTATTGGGAAAGAAAAAAAGAGAAAACGACAGATCCATTACGTTTACGTTTTATCAACAGAAAGTTATTTGAGTTAGAGTTTTTAGAACGCGAACGGACAAACCGTGAATTTTTCTTGTTTATCTATGCGAAGTCAACTCAGACTTTAGAGGATGAAAAAAAACAAGTAGTGCGAGGGATGCGACAATCATTCCCTTTGCAAGCTTTAACAAAAGAAAAGAAGCAAGACATTTTATTTATGATGTCTAATCAAAATTCTAAATTATAAGTAGAGGAGGGGATGTTTAACAATGAAGCTATTAGACTCTCTTATGAAGATGAAGCAGCCAGATAAAATGAAGCAAGAGGAGAAACAAGAGAAAGTGTATAATCCCACTTTTTTAGCTGCTATACAACCGCAAGGCGGTATTCAATTTAAAGATAAATACATTCAAAAAGGAGACGGTTATGAGGCCTGTATTCACATATGGGACTATCCAACGAATGTATCAAAACTATGGTTAGAAAAAAT
The DNA here is from genome assembly GCF_044986265.1 of Lysinibacillus sp. S1. NCBI lineage: Bacteria > Bacillati > Bacillota > Bacilli > Caryophanales > Bacillaceae > Lysinibacillus > Lysinibacillus sp. S1. The sequence continues at coordinate 601,522 of NZ_CP173154.1, read as the reverse complement.
ATTCTCCATGCGTGATGTCATTGTAACGATGGATAATGCAACAATGCCTAAAGATGAAACCGTTAGTGCGATTAATAAAAGTATGTTAGAGCAGACCGTACGTTATTCAAGTGGAAAACATCAATCTGAAAAAATGGATGCTCAAAATAGTTATCAAGAGTTAGAAAGGCTTTATCAGGAAATTTCACAAATGGGTGAGGTCGTAAAGCTTGTCGACATTCGTTTATTTGTACATGCAAAAACGATTCATGAGCTGGAACAAAAAGTACAAGCAGTTGAAACGGATTTAATTAGTTATGGATATAAGGGAACGATATTTCTTAATGAAAGTAGTTGGGAATGGCAGTCCCTTTTTGTTCCTTATCAAGAGCAACAAACATTTCCAAATAAAAGAGAAAGTAAAGGCATACCAGCGCTTTCATTAGCTGCAGGTTTGCCTTTTCATTTTTCAGAGCTTAACGATCCCACAGGCAGTTATTTAGGCACGACATTTAGTGGTGGTAATGTTATTTTTGATCTGTTTCATCGAGACAAACAGCGTACATTTTTTAATGCCGTTGTTGCTGGAACGATGGGGAAAGGAAAATCGACACTGTTGAAAAAGCTGACAACGGATAATGCTTGTCGTAGTAATGTGATACGGGGTTTTGATGTAACAGGCGAATTTGCCACGTTAGTAGAAGAATCTTTGAATGGCCAATTAATTAGTTTAGATGGCAGTCAAGGTATCATAAATCCTTTGCAAATTTATCGTATTTCAGACGGCACAGATCAAAAAAGTGAAGAACTTAGCTTTATGCAGCACCTTTCTAAAGTTACAACCTTCTATCAATTTTTAACGAATAATCCTTCAACGGAAGACTTAGAAGAATTTAAAAAAATATTACGTTTGTTTTATGTATCTTTAGGTTTTCAAGAACGGATTCAAAGTACGGGTGTAACCCAGTTAGCGAATGAAGAATATCCGACATTCAGTGAATTTTTACAGTATGTGCGGAATGAATTATATGAGGATTTACCACAACGTATTATTCGTAAAGAGTTGTCTATGACTAGAGCCAATCGTCTAGAAAAAATTGAATTAGTAATTGATAATTTAGTACACAGTTATGGTCATTTATTCGATGGACACACATCCATTCCAGCTTTTACAGATGAACAAGTGATTTTCTTTTCTGTCCGTAATCTAACAAGGTTAGAGAAAAATATATTTAATGCACAAATGTATAGTGCATTAACGTTGATATGGGATAATCTTATTCAAATTGGTACACCTCAAATGCGAGCAATTTATGAAGATAGTAATTTCAATGAAGAGGATGTTATTCGGTTTTTCCTGGTTATCGATGAATCTCATCGTTTTATCAATGCCAATAATCTGTTAGCTGTGGACTATTTAATTGATTATGAACGAGAAGCCCGTAAGTATTTTGGTGGAATTGTATTAGCTAGTCAATCCATTCGAGATTATGTACCTGACCATGCAGATTCGGAAGTTGTGACAAAGATTCGTACTTTATTTGAATTAACACAGTACAAATTTATCATGGGACAAGACGCCAACACATTAGATGCTATGCGAACGATTTTTGAGGGTCAAATCAGCGAAAGTGAATTGGCGCAAATACCGCAGTTCCAACAAGGAGATTGTCTACTATCTATTAATGGAGTAGGGAATTTAATGTTCAGCGTAGAAGCATCAGAAGAAGAGTTGGCAATGTTTAGAGGGGGAATGTAACGTGGAACGTTCTACAATGTCAAAATTAATCTTGGTACTATTCATTGGTTTGGTCATGTTAGGGTTCATGATAAAAATGTTCTTCTATGATGGTAAAAATAAAGATGATACAGGTTTTGAGGGAGAAAATGAATACAGCTACACAGAACCAATAGAGGAAGAAAGAACAGACTCAGAGACGGAAACCGATAAAGATCAACAAGTACCTGTAGGGAATACGGAAATCGATTATGACGCTGAGTATGGGGCTAAATTCGGTGAAGATAAGGTACAGGCAGCAGAAAAATTAGCGGAAAAAGTTATGCAAGCTTGGCTAGAAAATAATACAGATATGGAGATGTGGAAGGAAATTTCTACAGCTCCTTTTTTAATTGTTGTACAAAATGAAGTAATGGCTCCGAAGGATCAACTAACAAGGAAAGTCCAGTCACTTGATGTTTCTCCTACAAAGGCTTCAGGAGATCAAGAAATACAATTCATGGTCTATGCCACATGGGATGTGCTTTCTGCAGGTAAAAAAGTTAGAGAACAATCCAACATGTATAAAATATCTTTGACACTTTCTGAGTCGGGAGAATGGTTTGTAAAAGAGTTGAGTCGTGTATGAAGCAACTCATTAATTTTATTGGACAGCAGATTGGTAAAAAGATTTTGGTATGGATTGCAGGGTCGTTAGGGTTTTCATTCTTTGCGATTGTAGCTGTCATTTTGTTGGCCATCATCATGATAATAGGTGCAGTAGGAGGCTCAACAAACAATCATTCTATTGGAGGAAATGGTTTATCAGCTTGTTCTGTGACAGGAGAAATCGATGAAGTAAGCTGGAATGCAGCCTTTTCAAATGCAGGGGCTTTCACTGGAAAAGGAGATTTATTTATAGAACTTGCTAGATTAAATGGCATTGATCCTGTATTGGCTGCAGCAATTGCTTTTCACGAAACAGGTCGAGGTACATCCAATGCGGTTGTAAATAAAAACAATCCAGGAGGCATCATGGACCCAGCTACAGGTTGGTCTAAGTTGATGCATTTTTCCACATTAGAGGAAGGGTTGTCATACACAATGGCGAATTTAAAGCGTCGCATTATTGATGACGGACTCTCAACAATTGAGTCATTAGGGAGTGTTTATGCACCCATCGGGGCAGCAAATGATCCGAACGGATTAAATGCACATTGGGTACCAACGGTCACGAAATTTGCTAGTGAGTTGGGTGGATTAACGATGAATTGTTCGCCTATGGGTTCTCAAATTGTTGGAAATGAAGCTTTTAAAACGATTTTAAACGAGATGTTAAAGTACGAAGGATGGTCCTATGTTTGGGGTGGTTACAATCCAAATATGGGCTTTGATTGTTCAGGATTAATGCAATAGTCTTACGAAAAAGCAGGCAWCCWACTTCCACGTACAGCCTATACACAATACAAATTTGCTCAACCAATAACACGGGATCAATTGCAACCAGGCGACTTAATTTTCTTTAAAAGTGCTAATTACGCACCAGTTACAMATGTCGGTATGTATGTAGGAAACGGAAAAATGTTTAACTCGCAAAACGATGGTGTGCGTTATGATGACGCGTTAACAGGTTATTGGGGATCTGTCATTGTGGGTTATGGAAGAGTGGCCGATTTCTCTGAATAAAGGAGGGCGTTAAATTGTGAAATTAAAAATAAATAAAGGCTTAGAAAACAAATTTTATGTAAGTCTGATGTCGTTTCTCATCATTAGTTTTTTGATTATCTTCACATCCAAGTTGTGGATGTATGATGATAATCCAATTAAACAAACACCTTTTAACAAAGACATAGTTGGTTTAGAACAAACGACATTAATCTTAAAAAAATGGCACTATAATCCCGAAAAAGGGTTCATGGAAGTATTGCTGGAAACACGACACACAGGTTCAGATAACGTAAAACCTACATTTGCATTTGCGGCCAAAGCGTCCAAATCATTGGAGTCTTACCCTGTGAAAATTATCTATCAAAAAGATAATCAGTACGTTCTTCATATTTCAAAAGTGCCTGAAGAGCATTCTGTTATTGGTTTATTTGTTAAGGAAATTCGTGATCAAAAAATACTTGAAAGTGAGGCAAGGGACAAACTGTTGGCTGAAAAAGGCGCTGTCGATCCATCAGCTGTTTTAGATTTACCACAGCCGAAAGAAAAGATTATTGTTGGCGATTATCGAAAAATAAGTGAGGATAAAACCTTGAAAGAAAAGACACAGTTCGCCTATCAAGAAGAATTTATTGCGCTTGAAATTGACCAAATTGATAAGAAGATTCGTACATTGGAAGGAGAACAGATTCCCTTACAAGATGACATTATTGCATCAATACAAAACGAAATGAAGCATCTAGAAAGTGAGCTTGCCTATAAGACGGAAGACGAAAAACAAGAAGTACGTCTACAACTTGTAAAGAAAAAAACAGCGATTGAAAACGTCAATGAGAAGAAAAAAGACTATCAAAATCGACTAATAGAATTACAAAATAAGCGAAAGAAGTTGCAAGAAAAAATTGACATGATTGGCTCCGATGAAATGAAAAAGAATGTAGTTGAAGTCGAATAATACTAGTAGTAAATGGATTGATTTTAGCAAAAAAGCTAGGAAGAAAACAGGAAGAACGTAAGAAATTTCAGGAAGAAAACAGGAAGAATTGCTCTTTTTTATGGGGACACCGAAATACTAGGCTCTGCCTAGTCTATCACCCCAGGTGATAGCAGATTTCCCTTATGCTCTTTCACTCAATAGCCTGCGCTCGCAGGCTATTTTCAGTTTCGCCTCTTTTAGAGACGAAACGCTCAACGCCCTAGCGACTTTGAAGTAAAGGAGAGATTGCACAATGGCCGAAATAAAGGCACGGGTTGATCCAGCATTAAAGAAAAAAATAACAAGCATGGCCAAAAAAAAGAAGATGACACAAAATGATTTTATTAATCTTCATTTGAAACGAATAACGACTCCAAATTTATTTCAAGAAGAAAAAAATCGCTTCGAAGAAATGCTGGGGATGCATATAGAAGTGTTTGCAACATTTGCAAAATCGAATGAAGAGTTGCTGAAGAAACTGATTTCAATTGAGGGCATTTTAAACCAAGAAGTTCAAAAGGTTTTTGAGCAAGAGGTGAACGAATAATGAGTGACATATTAATTCGAGATGTCGATGAATTAGCAATAGATAAAATTGATAAAGCTGCTAAAAAAGCAAAGGTGTCACGCCAGGTTTATTTAAAATCCTTGCTTGAACGAATTGCATATTTTGATGTGTTCATTGAAGAACGAGATCGCTTTGAAAAGGTTGTAATGTCTTCACAGAAACAAATGGAACAATACTTACTACAGCAAAGTGAACTATATGAAAGTGTATTGCGAATTGAATCCATGCTGTACTTATTATTAGATAGTGATGCAGAAGAAATAAATCAACAACTGACAGAATTAGTAGGAAAGGAAGTGAAGTTAAGTGACAGTAACGAAAAATAAAAAAAATTTCTGGTTAACGGATTCTACAATACTAAAGCTCGAACAGTTAGCAACTGAAAAAAATTTAACTCTTGGTGGTGTTATAGAGTACCTAATTGAGACTCTTTATGCTCATGAAACTTCTCAAAATCAAGCCCTTTTAGCAGAAGTAGAAGCAATGATGCACAAACATTTACACAGTATATTGGAGCCAATTACAGAAGACTTAAAACGAGTACGTATAACAGGGAATGTTATTGATCGTAATACTCAGATGATGCTTGAATTTTGGAATCACTATTTCATTATGACAGATGCAAAACAGTTAGGTTCTACTGATCGATTAAAAACAGTGCCTTTTACTCAAGCTGAGGAATTAATAAAAAATCGTATTGCACATAATCGTCAAAAGAAAATCGATCAGGAAACCAAAAGAGCTTTGCCAGATAATCAAGGTTCTTAATGGATAGAGGGAGATAAAGATGAATAATTCTCCTGGCGTTGTTTTAAAAAGTCGCTTTGTTATGCCATCCAGCGAGGAGTATCAGGATTTTATTAGTTATATTGATCGTGATGCTGCGAAAGTGAAGGAGAAAATTATTACTGATGAAAATGATTCCTTTTCTGTTTTTTATCAGTATATGGACTATATGGGAGATGAAAACAAGCAAGGTGCATTGTTTTCATCTACTGAAGATATTATCAATATGGATCAAAAAAATTCATTAAAAGATTTGTTCAAGCAGGCTCAAGAAAATGGTTCTCCACTATGGCAAGATGTGATTAGTTTTGATAACACTTGGCTACAAAAGTATGGATTAATGGATGAGGGTGGACAGGTTAATGAAGTGAAAATGAAAAATATTGTGCGCGCTGCAGTAAACGAAATGTTAAAAGGAGAGAATATGATCGATAGTGCGGTATGGTCTGCAGCTATTCACTACAACACAGACAACCTTCATGTTCATATAGCGACAGTTGAGCCGATACCTACACGGGTTAAAAAGTGGACAAAGAATTTTGAAACAGGTAAATGGGAAGAACAACTACGTGCCAAACGAAAACAAGGTTCCCTTGATAAAATGAAGTCGAAAGTGGCCAACCTTATTATGGATCGCACAAAAGAACGTAATCTTATAACCGATTTGATACGAGGTAGTGTGAATTTAAAAAAGGAAAAGGGAGTCGATTTATCTACACATCGTCAAACGAAAAGGCTTTTTCGAGAGGCACTTCAACGATTACCGCAAGATCGTTCTCAATGGAGGTATGGTTATCAGTCAATTGATGGGGCAAGGCCGTATATTGATCAGATCGTTGATATATATTTAAAACGTTACTATAAAAATGAAATGATAGATCTTCATCGGCTACTGGATGAAGAAGTTGAAGTCATGAAAGAAAAGTATGGAGAAGGTAGCAAGTATCAAAACTATAAACAAACAAAATTAGATGATTTAAAAAAACGTATGGGTAATGCGGTTTTAACTGAAATGCGTGCCTATCAAAAGGAAGCCGATCATCGTTGGTTTGAACTATCTAAATCCCAAAGGAAGTATCAAGCTCCTATGTATCGTCAAAATTTACATGTTTCTAAAGGGTTAAACCAGGCACTAAATAATTTGAATTATCGGTTACGAAAAACGTACCACGACTTTAAAAAAGAACGAAACATGGAAGAATTTGACCGCATGTTAGATGGATACGAGCGTTAGAGGAGGTTGTTAAATGTCCTACCAAGTCAAATGTGAATCATGTAATAAAGTGCTTGATGTAATTAGAGAACCTTATCATGGGGCAATGTGTATGTCGTGTATTGATAATAATCTAGATATTGTTGTGATGTCTGCTCCAAAAGAAATTGGTTTCTTTGACGAAAATAGTAGATGGATTTCCCCCATGAACTATTTAATTCAGAACCTTGATGGAAAAAATTATCTTATACATCGAGAGCTGGCTTTGGATGAACTATGTGAGTACGATGATGACCAAACTTTTTATTATCGATCACAAAAATATCTAAAAGAACTTACAAACATGCCCTCGAAAGAGGCTGCAGAAGAAATCATTAAAAGCTGGTGGAATGCATTTAATGAATTAAAAAATTTTGAAAATAAGAGGGATGGCAAAAATGAACAACATTCAATATGCGTTTATTAAAGAGTTAGAAGAACAGCATGTTACGCTTCGAGTAAATAGTGTAGATCTAAAAATAGATCTAACAGAGGATAATCGACAGTTTATCTTTGGGGCAATTCAACAAGGTACATTTATTGTGCCATTCAATCAAGAAAGCCATGAAATAATTATGGATACCTCATTACTTGAATATTTTCCTGAAACAGAACGTCATGAATTAGCAGATGCCCATTTGGTACCTGAAGAACTTTAAAGGAGTAGAGATTATGGTGATGACACGTAAAAAATATACAGCAAAAACAGCAGAGGAAAAGCAAAAAGAGATCGAAGAATTATCAGAGAAAATGACCAATCAACTAAGCTCCTATTTTATAACTGAGGATGCTTTAAAAGAGCATTTAGCTTTTATGTCAATATTTTATAACTATTCCTTGCGTAACATGGCTTTGATTCAAAATCAGTTCATGGGTGCAAAAGCAGTAGGTTCATTTAAGTTTTGGCAGGACAAGGGTGTATCTGTTAAAAAAGGTGAGAAGGGGATTCAAATATTTGTCCCTACACCTGTCACATATTTTAAACGGGATGATGAATGGATACAGATGCAATTCGCTAATTCAAGAGAGAAAGCACAAATTAAAAATGGCGTGCTAGAAACTGAAAAAAAGTTGTTTTTTAAAATTGGCCATGTATTTGAATATACCCAAACAGATGCAAGAGAGAAAGGGATGCCTGTCTCTGAAATCTTTGGCCAGTATCACCAGGATGGAGTGATAGAAAATGAAGGTGAAATGTTAGCAGCCTTGCATAAAGTATCTAAAAATATTGGGTTTGAAATATTACCAGTACCTCCACGTGAATTAGGAGTAGCGAAAGGAGTTGCTTATCCATATGAAAAAATAATTGCCTTAAACCCACGAAATACAGCTTACGAAAATGTTACTACGTTACTTCATGAGTTAGCACATGCTAGGCTGCACACTCCTGATGTTCGAGATAGCTTTACTACAGCAGAACGTGAATTTCAAGCAGAAATGGTGTCCTATGTCGTGGTCAGTCGATATGGAATTGATACTGAAAATTTTAGTCTTTCTTATTTGGCCAGCTGGACACAACAAGGTAAAGAATTAAAAGATAAAGAGATGTTATTAAATGGTGTGAGAACAGCAGCGAGTGAATTTATAGAAACCATCGATAATCATTTTTTAGAAATACGACGTGCAAAAGAGAACGAATTAATGAAGCCTGTGCAGCTGCTATTAATCGAGTATGGGGCCTTATCGAATGCCAGCTTGCGTGCAATTGAAGCTGAGGACTTAAAAGAAATTATTCATGACATAATCACTAATAAGGTTGAGCAATTACAACATCCAGCATTTAAACAGGAATTGGATCAACTTAGGAGTGTCAGTGATGATTTACTTACCTTTGAGCAAGTAAATGCAGATTTTATCCAGGTGTTTAATAATACGTTTAAAGATAATTTTGCCCTCATTAATCAGCAAGAAGTGACTAATCCGAAGATCCTAATCCAATGGTCTGAAAGTGAACTAATGTCTAATGAATTAATGGGGTTTGCTGAAGGAAATGAACGCATGGCGCTGCTTGAAAAGGCAGTGTTTTCTGATAAAGAAAAAGCATATAGTTATCTCAAAACTCGATACCATGTATTAATTCCAAACGGAGATACAATCGATCTAGTTAATCCAGATCGATTAGATATTGGTGATGGAGAGTACAAGAGTCCATATGATCAACTCATTGCAGAAAATAAGCTAACTGATCCGCAACATCAGGAAATTTTAAAGGAACTCGCTTTGTATGCTGATGAAAAGCAGCGTGGTGGCCAATTAACTGAGTCAGTCCAGGTAGAGAAAGAGTTGCAACAAAAAATACCTGGTGCTCATGATGAAGTATTGAAAAATGAAGTGGGTACCAAACACAAGCGAAGAAGTATTGCATATGAACGTTAAGGAAGCGCAGTCAATTTGACTAGCGTTATTTTTATTGAAAAATTAAAGAGGCTTGTCCCTTCAAGCCTCTTAAAAAGTATGTAAAAGAACGCTTGTTCTCCTGGTTTAATTATAATATGTCGGGAGGAAAAAAGCTATGAACATTAACAAAAATACTATTTACAACATGGATTGCCTAGAGGGTATGCAGTACATACCAGACAAGTCGGTTGATTTAATCCTGACAGATCTTCCTTATGGAACGACTACCTGTCGTTGGGATACGATTATTCCGTTTGAGCTTTTGTGGGAGCAGTACGAGCGAGTGATCAAAGATAACGGAGCTATTGTATTAACGGCAAGCCAGCCATTCACTAGTAAATTAATTATGTCCAATCTCAAACTGTTCAGATATGAGTGGATTTGGAAGAAAGGAAAGCACACAACAGGATTTCCAAATGCCAATAAGATGCCACTAAAAAATCATGAAAATGTATGTGTCTTTTATAAAAAACTGCCGACATACAATCCACAAGGAGTTATATATTGTAAGCCTGTATTAATAAAAAATTCTCCTAAAATGAAAATACTAGGAGATAGAAATGAAACATTAAGTAAACCACATATCGTGAAAAGGAAAAACTACCCTAAGTCAGTAATTGATTTTCCACGTGACAGCAAAACTTGGCACCCGACACAAAAACCATTATCACTATTTGAGTATCTTATCCTAACTTATACAAATCCAGGTGACACAGTGTTAGATAACTGTGTGGGAGCATTTACTACAGCTGCAGCCTGTGACAATACAAAACGTTCCTGGATTGGTTTTGAGTTGGATTCAGAATACTGTGAAGGGGGGAGAGAACGAGTAAACGAAAATAGACAAAAGTTAGGTTTAAAACCAGTTGAAATTTTGTCCTTAAAAAAGTGAAAAGTAATATTTAATTTTAAAGAGATCAGGACTCATCAAAATTGGTGAGTCTTAGCAGTTAAACAACTATTGTTATTATCATTGAGGGAGATGTGTCTATGGCTGAAAAAATAAAAATGATTGCGGTAATAGAAGTTGATGAAAATATAGCGAAAGATCACAATTACAACATTGAAGAGGAATTCAAATGGCTAGTTGATAGTGGTATATTTTTAAGAAATCTTGTGAATGTTCCTCCTGATTTTGATATAAATGATCTGCAGCAAGAAAATAAACTAATGAAAGAGAAAAAAACAATTAGAAAACAAGACAAAGGATTTTATGAACGTTAGTGAAAAGATTTTTAAAATCTAACAAATATTCAAAGGTTAAGGATTCATCAAAATTGGTGAGTCCTTTTTCTTATCAAAGGGAGTTTTTCAGGCTTTGTAGATCAAATTTAATTATTTAGAACGGAAGGAGTGTGTAATATGGCAATTTTAAAGCCTTTAAAGAGGTTGAGTGAGTGTTTCTTGATATTAACAATGCTTTATTTAAGTATCGATGGAGTGTGTGTATTAACAACCTTTATCAGTAGTGACAATGTACGTGAAGGTATCGAGGGGCTTATGGTTTTTTTAATTACGACTTCCTTCGCATTGTCACTAAGCTTGAAATTTACATTTCGGACGTCAAAAACCATATTAGAATCCTTTTTGCTTTGTTTATCTTTATGTACATTGTTAGGCTTATCGTTTTTAGGAAACCAGGAAAGTACAACATTAATAATTGTAATTTATCTTGTTTTAAATGCGGTTCTATTTTTAGTTCAGAAAATAATTATTCATAAAAAGCAGAAACAACATAATTTAATTGTTAATGATAAAGGAGGAGTTTGAAATGTCAGAAGAAACAAATGAAGATATTATTCAACCATTTTCTGTAGAATGTCCCTGGTGTGAGAGGGAGCAAAAAATATATGAACAAGAGCAAACAGTAGGCTGTACATCGCATAAATGTGAAAGTTGCGGGATAAGTTTTGCCATTTGGCACTTAATTGAAGAGAGGTATAACAAATGAAAAAATATAGATTAGGTTATGATTATGTATTTTTAGCAGATACGCCATTTATGTACAAAGGCGTTAATATTGGGGCCACAAGCGTAAATGTGTTGTTTAAAGTGTTTGATACTAAAGGAAACGAAAAATTATTTGAGTCAGAAAATGAATTAAATGAACAAAAAATTGATTTTGGTAATGGAAATTCATGTTATTTATTTGAATTTATTAGATGTTTTATTGATACAGAAAATGTTTTGAATTTTGAACCCAATATAAAACTTTTAAGAGAATTTGGATGCTCTTATACTTTGCAATGGGAGAAAACGTCATATACAAAAGATATTTTGATTAATGGTGTTCTAAATCCTGAAGATGTTTCAGAAGTTGAGTTTATGGAACTGATGAAAAATAATATGGAATTATTTGATATTCGTGATAACTACCCAGCTCAAACAACTTCGTTTTTTACACAAGAAATAATCATGTTGCACGATTACAAATTAAAAAACGTTCCTGTAAATTATGGGCTTGGTAAAGAAGAAACTGTTTCAAAATATCGCTATGAATACAACGGTGAAAAATATTTAGTTGAGGTTGTACTTGATATAGGAAATATGATTGAGGTTGCGGTTTTTGAGCTTGATGATAATACCATAAAGTACGTTGGAGATACAGGGGAAAATGTATTCTTTGTTTTTAATACGATGACTGTTTTAGTAAAAGATTTACAAAGTTATGTGAATAAATGGATTGAAGAACATAAAGAATTGATTTTTCATGGGAATTGCTTACTTGAGGAGGTAGTGAAAAAATGAATTTAATTAAATTATTGAACCAAATAAACATTGATCAAACAATCACTGCAAATCCTATACATTTTTTGTTATTTAAAGAATCTCACTTTGAAAATCTCTATATGCCTATGTACTGGGGTGGATATGGACGACTCTTCAATAAAGAAATCTTAAATGAATTTTTTAAAAATGAAATTTCATATGATGAAATTATTCAAGCTGTAGATTTAACAACATTAGAGTTGCCCTATCAAAATGAATTTCTTCCCTTGATTAAGGAACGATTAGAAGAAATAAAAAGCCTTTCTGAACCAGTCCTTAACAGCGAAAAGATGAATATATTAAACTCACTTATTCTGTCATCAAGTGCATTTGTTTCATTACCTTATATCAGGAAATCTATTCACAAGCACGAACTTATAACTTTGTTAGCTTTAACTGAGTGGGAATTTTGGTTTCAAACTTGTTCAGGATGGGGTGTTAGCTATACCGCACTCACTATAAAATTCAATAGCATTTTCGATATATCTGAGTTAGAAATATATTTACCTTATGATGAACTGAACCAGTTACTAGATAAGCTTCAGTTTCAAAATGAAGAACTTTATAGAAACTTAGAATCATCTAAAAATATAGAAGAAAGTGAACTATTTGCAAGGTTATCTAACTTGAATATGTAGCCTGTTTATTAAAGTCAAAAATATATAAAAGGTGGTTATTAGAATGAATACAGTCATATTAGCCGAAAAACCTTCACAAGCAAAAGCTTATGCCGAAGCTTTTGAAGTAGCAAAAAGAGAAAAAACACACATTGAACTAAAACCTTGTAGCACATTTCCAGATGGAGCAGTCATCACATGGGGAATTGGACATCTTGTTGGCTTGAAAATGCCAGGGGAATATCGAAAAGAATGGAAAAACTGGGATATTAAAAATTTACCTATCATTCCAGCACAATTTGAGTATAAGGTTTCTGAGGATAAAAAAGTTCAATTTAATGCTGTAAAGAAGCTAATTAATAACGCTGATGTAGTAATCAACGCATGTGACATTGATCGTGAAGGTAGCAATATATTCTATTCTACTTTCAACATGACAGGTGCAAAAAATAAAACGATTAAACGGCTCTGGATTAACTCACTTGAAGTAGATGAAATTGTCAAAGGCTTTCAATCCTTACAATCAAATGAGAAAGATTTATTAATGTACAGCGAAGCAAAAACTCGTCAAATATCAGATTGGCTTGTAGGAATGAACGCTAGTCCTTTGTATAGTTTGCTTTTGCAAAATAAAGGTCTTAATGCAAGTTTAAGTATTGGCCGTGTACAATCCCCATTAGTTTATATGATCTACCAACACCAAAAAGAGATTGAGAACTTTGTATCTAAGCCATTCTTCGAATTAGTTGGCCATTTTAAATCAACAAATGGCCAATATACAGGTAAGGCAAAGGTTAAGACAGATACACTTAAAGAATTAATTTCATTTTTAGAAGAAAAAAACCTGGTATTAAATAAAGAAATTACAGGTGAAGTTTTAGAAATAGAGACAAAAGAGAAACATATAAAATCACCAAGATTACACTCTTTATCAACACTACAAAAGATTGCTAATAAAAGATGGAAGTACAGCCCTTCTAAAGTGTTAGAAATAATGCAGTCTTTGTATGAGAAAAAAATAGTCACTTATCCTCGTACCAGTATAAATTTCATTACTGAAAATGAATTTGTTTACTTGTCAAACAATGTTGAAAATTATATGCAGTTAATAAATGTCGATTTTACCCCTAATAAAGTTGCTAATAAACGATATGTAGATGGCACAAAAGTTCAAGAGCATTATGCCATAATACCAACTAAGACAATACCTAGTGCTAATACATTAAACAGCTTATCGGTTGAAGAAAAGCATATTTATGATGAGGTTTTGCGTAATACACTTGCTATGTTCCATAGTGACTACTTGTATGAGGAAACGAAAATTGTCACAGCTGTAAATAATGTGAAATTTGAAACTGTTGGAAAGGTAGAAATTGAAAAAGGTTGGAAAGCTTTATTTGTACAATCAGATGATGAAGAACATGTGGAAAATGGCAGTAATAAGGTGCTTCCTAGCGTTTCAAAAGATGAAAGAGTATTAAGTATCCTTCAAAGCAAAGAAGGGCATACAACGCCTCCTAAGCCCTATACAGAAGGTGATCTAGTTAAAGTAATGAAAAACGCTGGGAAAACAGTAGATGATGAAAGTGATAAGGAAATCTTAAACGAGGTAGAGGGGTTGGGGACTGAGGCCACACGTTCTAGTATCATCGAAACCATTAAGAAAAATGGGTATATTACAGTAACGAAAAATATTGTTTCTGTGACGAATAAAGGCAAAATTTTATGTGAAGCAATAGAGGGTACTTTACTTGCAAGTCCAGTAATGACTGCTAAATGGGAAGGAAAGCTAAAAGAAATCGGAACTGGAAAAAGTTCACCTGAGAATTTTATTTCTAATATTAAAGCTTTTATCATGAATTTAATTCAGGAAGCACCGAAAAAAATAGGACAAGTTAGTAATATAGAGCAAACAATAAAGATAGAACAAGCAAACAATAACAAAGGTAACTGTCCTTGTTGTAAGAAAGGTCAAATGATAGATCGTAAAACTTTTTTAGGGTGCAGCGAGTATAAAAATGGTTGTAAGTTTTCGATTAATAAAATAATTGCAACTAAAAAGCTTACGGAAAAAAATATCAATGATTTATTAGAAAAAGGGATTACGTCAGTCATAAAAGGCTTTAAATCGAAAACTGATAAATCGTTTGATGCAAAACTAAAAGTAACTGGTGACAAAGTGACATTTGAATTTTCTAAATAGGTCATTTTATTAGGGAGTCATTTCTTGAAAATGGACCGTAAGAAAGGAGACTAATCGTGCTAGGAACTAAGGCAAGACAAAAAATAAAAAATCCTACTTTGATTTTGGGTTATATAATTGCTGCTCTAGTTGGATGTTTAGGTAGTTACCTGGTCTTTTTACGTTTATGGTCATTATATGGTGTGCCACACCTGATGTTTTCGTTATTGGCTATAAGCAGTGGTGGAATTATTAGCTTTATTTTAGCTATTTTCTTGATGGGTAAAATATTTGATAAGCTTTATTTTGACTGACTATATAGTGAGTCTTTTTTGTTTTAAGGAGGTGATTTAGAATTTCTTATTTTTAATCACATAATGTATGGATGGCAAAGTTATATTTTAATTATTATTAGTTATTTTTAGGATTCATCGAATTTGATGAATCCTTTTAATTTGAGTTAACTGGATAAATGATGAATTAGTATTTCTTTTGTATAAGGCACTGACATATTTCAAAAGAATAAAGCTATAACACATGTGATTTAAAATACTTAAAGGGAGTATCAGGATTGAAATTTTTGAATGCTGAGATGTTGAATTATTTGAAACCATAATAAGAATATTGATGGTTAAAAGAATTCTATAAATAGTTTTCTATATAGTCTGCGTTGAAAATAGATTATATATGTAAAATATATTTTAATATTGATTTTATGAGAAAATATGGTTATTATATTTTGGAGGATATATTAAAAAGAACTACTTATATAATATTATATTCCTATTTTATGTATTACTTTTTATATTTATAACTTTATATAGGATTTTGGTTATAAATTAAATTAAACTGAAAAGGAACTACAATGAAAAGATACAATTAAAGCTCTTAGGGATACAGATTTTATGGTTAATACAAAGTGTTCACCTGACAGATATTTTTATCCAGAATGATTATTTACTATAAGGCAAAAGAATTAAACAATTAAAGTTATTAATTTCAAAACCTTCAATAAGTATAGCCCCGTTCTAAGAAAAGAACGGGGCTAAAAATATAGTTGTTTAATTTGTGCGAAAAGAAATTACTTTGAATTCCAAAAATTTTAACACATCTTACATAAGTGTGTAAGAGAATTAAGAGATACAAATAAAAGGGAACAGGAATTAAAGTTAAATAAAAACACCTTTAATTTCTCTTATGAAGCTATTATAAGCAGCATACACAAACAACTTGAAGCATTTAAAGTGAAAGGTGAGGAAGGAACTGAAATATGAAAAGTGGAATTGGTTACTTTAAGATATCCAAAGGAACCTAAAAGTTCGATCTGGACAAATTGAAATTCCTTTTAAAGTAAAAAATTGAATATTTTAGCTTATTTAATTTCAATAAAACCAGCAGAACAATAGCACTGCATGGATGTCTGATATACTGTAGACGTATGTAAAATGTGTACTTATTACCTCTTACAAACTATCTTTGAAATGCAGAAGAACATATAATCAGTCAGCTAGATGTCCAAATGATTATTACCATAATCCAGAAGAAATATAAAGGCGGTATAAGAAAGGGAGATTATTTAAAGATGGTTTATAGGTAGTTTTCAGAAATGCTTTACCTTATAATACTTCACTGGAAGGTTTGCCTCTAGTCTACTTTGTTTTAAAATAAAATTACCTATTGGATCCATTATTTTTATATTTTAAAGGACACGTTTCAGAGACAGTTGTCATTCTTCCCTACTACTTCACTCCTGTGGTGTATCAGCAGTCACTCAATATTCTCAGTAGTTGCCCCATGACCATATACTTAATAAATACGAAAAATAAATCATGTATGAAAGGTGAATATAATTGAATACTACATCATCGATTATCTTTTTAAAAACTATTGCTCCTAAATTTATGTCCTATCTGCTTCCTAAAGTTACAAATACAAAAATTTTTCGTGATATTAAAGATAAATGGATAAGAGACAATTATACGCAAAAAACTACACTTATTTTTAAAGCAGCTATTGAAGACGCAAAAGCAGTATTGAATATTCCTGATGAATTAGCAGTAGCTTTATTAGACGATTCTATAAACAGAAATGAGGTATTCCGCTGGATTTTAGAAGAGGCACCAGCAAGTATTAATACACACGAACTAAATCTCGACCCCTATATGGAATCGTATCGAGAGTACCAAGATTTAATAAAACCCTTTTTTGAATTAATAGCTCTTTGTATGAATGACTATAAAACAAAAAATTGGGATCCAGAATTTTTAGAACTACTATACAAAATCGGAACTTTAGAAGAAACAATTAAAGAAGGCTTTAATACAGTGATTGAAAAGCAAGCTTTAACTACTAATTTAGTTGAAGAGAATAATAGTTACTTAAAAGAAATAATTACCCCTACTGAATTTAATGATTTAAATGATCTAATGAAAAAAGGTCTCTTAAAAAGTGCTCGAGAAAAAGCTATTGAAAGATTAAATAAACCAAATCTAAAGCCCGACGAAACTTTAGAGCTACATATAGTAATAGCAAATACTTTTATTGAAACTAGAGAATTTGAAAAGGCTATTCGACACCTCTACACTGCCATCACACACTGCAAAAACGAAGCTAGAAAAGAACGTTTTTTAGCTCTTATAAACATATTTGAAGAACGTTTTAATAAAGCAGAAATTCACATTGGAAAAGCTATTGAAATAGGTGGAGAGACTTCTGAAAACCTTAGTGTCTTATTAAATGTATTAATAGGCCAAAATAAATATAAAGAAGCTATTGATATTATTGAAAGTGAATCAGACGGAAAATTCGAGGAAACAAAAGCTAGTATATGGATTCTTTTGCAAGAGTTTGAAAAAGTCATTAATCTTGCAAGTGAAAAACTACAAGATAATCAATTTAATATAGTTTGGTTATTAATAAAAGCTGAAGCATTAGTATTACAATTAGAGACTAATCTGTCTAGAAATAAAATTGTATATCCAGAACTTACATTTAAAGGGGTGCTACCACTTCTTGAAAGTATTGAAAAGCAAACAACCGAGAACTTTTATATTTTAGATAGAATAAAAGAGTTAAAAGCTTGTCTTTACTTTAGAACAAATAGGTTTTCAGAAGCTAAGATACTGTATGAAGAATTATTTCAAAAAGACAAAAATTACAGAAGTAAAATATTTGACAATCTACTTCTTAATATTATTGGTTCTAATGAATGGGAAAAATCTATAGTTTTATTAGAAGAGAAAAAAACTATCGATGGTTTAGACTTAGATGAAATGTTACTCTTAGCTGATTCATATATAAATTCAAGCATTCCTGCTAAAGCAGTACAACTTCTACAAGAAAACCAATTACTGGGGGAGCCTAACGATACTAACTTCTCATACTATTTTAAATATATTGATGCGTTGTTTGCAAAATTAAAGCATGCGGAAATTATAGAATTAATTAATACATTTAATATCGACGAGTTTAATAGTTCGTTCAAAGACATTTTAAATGGATATTATGCCTTTAAAAAACAAGATTGGGAAAAGACGATATCTCTTTTAGAACCCAATTTAGATAAATTCAATTATCAAGATAAGGTATCTATAAAAGTAATCTTAAGTATAGCTTATTACAATAAACACACTAAAGATGATTATATAAAGTTAAAAGAAATTATAATTACAATTCCTAATTGGATACAACACGAATCTATAGTTAGTCGCTATATCCAAACTCTCTATGAACTTGGTGAATACAAAACAATAGTTGACTTTGAGGAGAAATTGCCTTTTAAATCTGTTATCCTATCTGAGGTAATTGCAACTATTTATTTCAATTTTGGATGGTATGAAAAGGCAAAGCTTAATTATTTATCACTATATCAACAAACTAGAGAATTAAAATACCAATTAAGTTACGCAAATTGCTTTTATCAACAAGGGGAGATCCAAACTTGCCTTGAAATTTTATCTGCTGCAGAAAATGAAGTAAATAAACGTGGAAATATAGAAGATTACCAGTTAATAAGTTTTGCCTATAAAGAAGCAATGGAATATAGGAAATCAATGGAATATGCGTATAAAGCTCTCCTGGTAGGAAAAAATTCCGCAAAAATATGGGGATTTTATTTTTACAATTTTTCAACGCTGAATCAGTTCATTAATGATCCTGAAGAAAACTGGATAAAAGAATACCAAAATATTATTAAAAACTTTGAAAGTACATTTCCAGATGATGATCCTATTTTCAAAAAAATTACAGTATTAGAAAATGATGAAGTATCTTCTGAATTAATTTCTAACTTAAAACAGCCAAAGGAATCTACAGAAGAACCTATTACATTATTTATTAAGTATAAACTACCTATAAATTTTCTAGTCAATATCTTAAATCGAAACCCCTTTGAAACATGGGCATATGTAATTAATAATAAGGATCTTCCTATAAAGGTTATAAATGGGTCTATAGAGGAATTAGTGTCAGGTTTAAAAATTGCTTTATATTCAAAAGGAATATTATGTGATTTTACTACCTTACTAATGTTAAATCATTTAAATTTACTTGACATGCTTAAATCAGAATTCAAGTTATATATTCAACAAGAACAATTTGATTCAGCCTTACATGAATATTACAATAATAAACTTTCTATTCACAATGGTATTAAGACAATGTCATATGAAAATGAAAAAATACAAGTAATCGAATACTCTCCAAGCCAAGTAAAAGAAGCAGTACAAAATCAAGAGTATATACTTAACTGGATTAAAGAAAATTGCATAATGGTTGGTAATGTTATTAAAGATCAAGTTTCTAATCCTAAAGACATTCCATTCTTAGAAAACATTTTTGAAATATGTAAAAATCAATCACTAAATCTGTTAATTGATAGTGCAACTGTAAGAGATATAGCTAAAAATGAATTTAATATTAACTGTATTTCTACGCTAGATATAATGAATTTATTAAAATTCAGAAAAATTCAAACGCAAGAAGAACAAAATTTCTTAATGGGTAAACTAATAATGGCTGGTTATACATTAATACCAATTACAGATGAAGTTTTCACTTGTTATATAAAAGAGAAAAATTACGTTACGGATTATGAAATGCAACTACTTTTTAATTATTTTAAAAATGAAGATTTAAAGGTAGAATTTTTGATAGATTTAGTCTCAAATATTCTTTATTGGCTATGGACTGAAATAATCCAAATAAACGATAAACATACAATAACTAGGTTTATTTGTGAGTATATTTGCTTTAACCGAAATAAAGACTTTATCATATCTAATATAATGGTGAGGACTGAAACAAAATTCAATCCTTTTTCAGTACATCAAAAATTACTGTTGAAACAATTTTTAACGGAATGGCTTGCTAAGTCCTAAACATTTCAAATAATTTAGTAAAATTTCAAATCGTATTTACAATGAAGTGGGAAAGTATAACCTACGATATTTTAAAATATCAGTACTGATTCACACCACCTAAGTGGTTTTATAAAAGAAACACAACACTCGTTTACAATATGGGTGTTTTTTTGTGGTTTAACCAAGAGGAAATAGGGTAAAGCATGTACTCCCAATCATTAGATATTTCAAATTATTTTAAAGTGATAATTTCATCCATACGATTAGATACGTGTACCTCCTCTTTTTTTAATGAATGTGCATAAACTTTATAAATCGTCTCTGGAATATCGCCAACTAAAGCAGCAACTGTAGATATCGGAATATTATTAGATAATTGTATCGTCATGAAAGTGCGCCTTAAGTAGTGAGGTGTAAAATGATTATTTTTGGGGGAGTTAGGGAAGAAAGTGATTAGTTGAAAGAAATTGTACAGTAAAAATTTATAATTTAAATAACTTTTCAAATTCTTCTTCTTAATTTATGTTTTTCGACCTATATAAAATAATAGTCTTATCTGAAATTAATTTACCTTATTAGAAATTAGCTTTATTTATTTTAGCTATTTACTAATTTAATTTAAAATTTTGCTTAACGCGCTGCCAAGTATTAGTAATATTATATTAGCCCCAACAAGCCCCAACATAGTCCCAAAACGAGCCCCAACTGTGTGCATTATTTTGCGTTACTATGCATTGTAAAGAAAAATGAAAAACCCCAAAAGCTGCATATAACAGGCTTTTAGGGCTTTGTAGGGTACATATTACAAAATAAAAAAATTAGTCCGTGAAACATAAAGATGATAAGTAACCTAACATTAATAAAAGACCAATACCCATTGCGATGCTCATGCTTTGTACCTCCTTTAAAAAAACGACACATTATTCATAAATATTGTACAATGAATTATAGAAATATGAAACCTTTTAATGGCGAGAACGTATATAATAATAGGAGAATTACCAATTTGTACATAAAGAGTAGGTGACAATAAATGAAAACGTGGGTTAAGAAAAGTATAGTCATCATGGTTGCGTTTTTAACATTTGGTTTAATAACGCCTACACATGAGATTTGGGAAGCATTTGATCAAAATCCTTCGAACCGTGCATCCATCGGCCCTTCATCAGGGACAAGCACTGCTTTAGCTGCTGAGCATGATGGCAGCACTGACGAGCAGCTACAGATACAAGAGGAAGCGATTGATTATAATGCCTTACTGGTGGATGCAGCTAGAGAACAATCGTACATAAAATTTGGCACAAAAATTGGTCCAAAAATTAGCAATGAATTCGACAGCATCATCTTCCCTAAAATGGAGGAAGCCATTGCAATGACAGTGGCTAATCTTGATGATCAAACTGCTGCATCTTTAACCATCTCTGAAAGACCAAGTGGTAATTACGGTGAGAAAATTTTCAATGTCATCAACAATGAAACAGGCACAGATTTAATTCGCTTCCATGTGCGCACAGAAAAAAGACCGCAGGAAGGCTACTACTACAACTTCCATTACCACAGTGTCGAGGACAACTTCATGGCACATAACAACCTTGGCGATATCTATTGGGAAAAAAACACACCACCTAAGTGGTTGTCATAATAAGTACGAAACACTCGTTTACATGACGAGTGTTTTTTTGTGAATATCTCAGCGTTTGTAAAAAGTCATTGAGTTATAACTTTTAATTTTTCAGAGTGGGGGAGGTAGGGGAAAGCATGTACCCTAAAAAGTACCCCAAATTCTTAAGTTTTTGATTTTCTTAGATTTATCAATTGAATTGTAGCGATAGCTGATATCAATAGCTACATTGAGCACTCTCGATTGAAGGTGCTTTCCATCAATATAAACAGGACTTTTGTTTATGATTGATTACCCTATATGCAAGTCCTTTTGTTATGCTTTCACAGCCTCTCCCGTAACTCCACATAGGGCTTTATAGCACCATTTAGAGAACCATATAAAAGAAAGGTGACTTTTATAGTCACCTTTTCACTTATAGATAGCAATTTATTTATTGAATATTTGCTCATAACGGTGGAAGAATGCCACAGCGTGCGCTCTTGTTAGAGAATCATTTGGTTTAAACTCTGCATCCGTTTTAGTAGTTGTTAAGTCGAAGTCACGTAGAAACTGGATGGCTTCTGGCTGAGATACTGTTTTTCCATAATGCATAGATGCTAGGATACGAGCAAAATTACCACGTGTGATGTCTTTGACTGCATATACCTGTTTAGACGCTGATATACCACCAAGCGTTGGTAGAGCGTACTTACTTGCTAGTTGATAGTTTACATCTGCACTCCATGAAGAACTAGGTTTTGTTGAAGCTAATTCATCAGACTTAAAGTAACGGAAAAGTACAGATAACATCTGATTTTCTGTTAAATTCGTGTTTGGTTTCAGTAAGTTTTCGTATTTCTTTGTTGCAGGGTTGTATACGTTTGGATAACCGCTGATAAGTCCTTTGTTTACTGCCCATTGAAAATCCTCTGCCCAGTACTGGTCTGCCTTGTAATCAGCGAACTTTGATACATCTATACTACCTACTGGAGTTGTAGGAGTTGTAGGTGTTGAAGCTGAGTAGTTTAAATAACTTGATGCTACATACCCCTCTGTCCCGTCATTTCTTTTCACAGGATACCAAACAAAATGGTTTTTCTTAGTTGATACGGCTTCATATTCAAAAGGGCCCGTAATGGTAACAATTTCGCCTTTACGTAAAGTACCCATAGAAGGACTATCCGTAGTAGGTTTTGTCCTAACTGTTACATTAGTTGTTGCATTAACTTTTTGATTTGTTTTAAAAAAGTACTTTGATTTTGTTAATGGTAAATCAAAATCGTAGTTCATCACTGAAAATTTAATATTTTCCCTGCTGTTAGAGTCATATTGAAAATGTTCGCGTGTAAAAGGCAGCTCTGTTAAGTCTATTAATTCTAATCTCTCAATAATTTGGAGAATTTTTTCTTGATAGGCATTTGCATTTCTTTCCCCAGTTGCTTGGACAAATGGACTATTTACCGGCTTAGTACCGTTATAAGCCATGATAGCGAAGTACCAATGTTCCAATATATCTCTTTTCCCACCGTTGATGCTAGGCAAATCCTTCCGCTTAAACATATCATCTAGAGTCTCCACACCAGCTCGAATATTATAGACAATATCGTTTTTTAGTCTATCTTGATTGTAGCCTGCTTGATTGGTAATTTGCATAATGCCAATTCCATTATCAGCTGTCACAATCGCTTTACCATTCATATCGAAATGACGCCAATTTCCACTTTCACCTTCCGCTATTGCCTTCACAATTTCAGGAGGAACATTATAACTCAGTGCTGTTTCGGTTAACAAACAGTTCATTGTGGAATAATCAGGGTTGACCTTCGATGCCGAATCATACTTACATGTTTTTGCAATATCATTAGCTAATACATTTTTATCTATATTTATAGTTAGAGAGAGGGCACCAATGACAATACCACTAATCAATGGTTTCAATATCTTTTTCATATCTGGTTATTACACTTCCTTTCATATTTTCCAAAGTTAAAAGATTCAGATATATGTTATCATAAACCCAATATTTGGGATAGGGGTAATATTCAATGTTCCTTTCATTTAACAGGGTAGAGTGATAAATGATAGCCCTAACATATATTGATTTGGTGAAAGGGTTGTAAATAGTGAGTTCATTGAAACAAGCCCAAGCCAAATCTATATCTACGCCGCATCTGCGGAAGATGTATTTCCTCTGAGAACCGACCTGAGAGCAGTCCATGTAACCAAGTAGTACGTCTATCTAATACTCGGTTCGTCTGAGGGCTGTTCTGAGAAGGTAGACAAGAGAACAAGCACACCTACTAATGATGTGCTACCACAATCTCATCATAACTTTTTTATAAGCTTACACTTCTCTACACAAACATTTGTAAACATGTTACACTATACCAAACAACGGATTGTTCAGTTTTTTAACTAACAGATGCTTTAGTAAATGAAGAAAAGGTTCTACATATTAGTCATATCTAATATGTAGAACCCTTTAACTTTCTATCTTTATTGAAATTAGGTCTTGATAAATCGAATTATTGGATAAATATAAGCACTTTAAAATCACAGATGCAGTTATCTTAGGTTAAAAGAAAACCCGTTTACTATGCTGGTGGGCAAACAATTAAGTAACGATAAGTATCAACCACTCGCAAATGTAGAATTTGGATTCAAGCCAGAGGAAAAAACTGCATTCAGGGAAATAAAATGAATTTAAGTTAAGTTCCCCAAAGGAATATTAAAAAATATACAAAAATATTATAATCTAAAAAGCACGATAAGCTATGAATACTTGATATTAAAGTAATCTAATAAATAAAAACTAAAAGATACCAACCCACTTAGACTCTGGGAAAAAAACACACCACCTAAGTGGTTGTCATAATAAGTATGAAACACTCGTTTACATGACGAGTGTTTTTTTCGAAAATAAAATACATACTGAGAGAGACAAGGGAAAGTATGTACTCCGAATAACTTAGATATCTAGGATTGCATTGTCATTGAAGGTATTTAAAATCAACCTACTCAACAGGAAATAATTATTGTCCCATCCCAAAATGCCTTCTGCCAGTATTTCAAAAGGCAAGGAAAATGAAGAAATCAGTCGCTTGATGGAGGAATGTGGGATTGAATTTGTCTTTTCTTGCGCTTACCCGGGAAATTTTTTTATTTCCTAAACAAACATTTGAACATTTTGTTAAAGGGAGATAGGGGGGACTGCCAAATGAAAGTACGACTCAAATTGATATCAAACTACTATAAGAAAAATAGCTACCTGTTAAGGCAGCCATTTATTATTCCGCAACATTGCCCATAGCAATAGAAATTCGATTCCAACTGTTAATTTGATTAATCAAGATAACCAAATCGACATAAGCCTTTTCATCAAAATGCTTGCGAACACGCTCATATAATTCATCAGGAACGCGTTTTTCTGGAATATGCGTAATATGTTCCGTTAATTCTAATGCTACTTTTTCAGCATCTGAATAAAAAGTACATTCTCTCCAAGCGCTAATGCAGTATAAGCGCTGTTCAGTCTCTCCCATTTTCTTCGCATCAGCAGTGTGCATGTTGATGCAATAGGCACAGCCATTAATTTGAGAAGCTCTAATTTTAATGAGTTCACGTAGTTTTCTATCAATACCACTTGTCTTCGTGTATTTTTCCATTTCCATCATTATCTTCATAGCATCTGGTGCAATTTCATAATAATTCATACGTTGTGTCATTGTGAATCCCTCCATTATTTATTAGCTAATTCAACGGATAATTGATCCGCTTGATAAAGTGCATTTTGCAAGACATCTTCTGTATTCAATAAGGCTGTTCCTTGGACACGAAGAATATTAACATCTTCTATTCCAAGAAAGGCAAACATTGATTTAAGGTATTTGTAAGAATACTCCACTTCGGTATACCAATCGCCATTTGTATAAATTGAACCACTTGCCTGAATGAGGATCATGCTCCTTCCATCATTTAATAAGCCCACAGAACCATTTTCCGTATATTTGAATGTTTCTCGCGCAATTAGAATGTTATCCATATAATCCTTTAGCTTTGAAGGAATATTAAAATTATGCAAAGGCATTACAATTAGATATTTATTGGCACTTTTAAATTGAACTAAAATTTCATTCATGCGTTCCAAAACTTCATTTTCTTCGTGTGTTAAAGGATCTCCATTTCGTGAATGTTCCCAGCCACTTAAAACAATTTTATCTATCATCGGAACAACGTCTTCATATAGATTAATTTGCTCAATTACTTCATCATCCTGTTTATTTTCTTTGTATGTCCCTAGAAAATGATCTAATACTTGAAGGCTCAAAGATGTCTTTGACTCCACTTCAGGGTGTGCATTTATCACAAGTAGTTTACGCATAAAAATCCTCCAGTTAAATAAAGTTGTTACTAATCGTCGATTAATTTAATCGTTGATTAACTTTGTCTACAATATACACTTTTCATTTTCGTTTGTCAAACTGATTCATTTATGTATAGCTAAAATGTGTTACTATCATGGTAAGCAAAATGTTTTAAGAGGGTGGAATAATGAAATATAGTGTGATGGTTGAATATGCCCTACACAGTCTTGTTTATTTAATTGATGTACCAAAAAATGAAAGTATAGGAATAAAGGATTTATCAGAATTTCAAGGATTATCGGAGACCTATCTTTCAAAAGTTTTAGGGAAATTGTCCAAGGAAGGCATTGTTAGCTCGGTATCTGGTGTAAAAGGGGGTTATCGACTCAATAGAAAACCTGAAGATATTACATTTTGGGATGTTGTGCGAGCTGTTGAAGGTGAAGATCCGATATTTCAGTGTAAGAATATTAAAGCGAATTTTGCTTATCAAAATAAAAAACCAAAGTGTGAGTCTTGTTCAAGTCAATCGAACTGTACGATCAATAGTGTCATGCTGGAAGCGGAAGAACACATGCGAAATTATTTAAGAAGCAAAACGATAGCGTGGTTAGAAGAAGAATTACTGCGGACTCTACCAAAGGAGCAAATAGAAGAAGCAAAAAAATTTTTTAAAAAAACAAATTGATAACTTGAATCGAATCATTTTGGATGTATGTAAATTCGGTTTACCTGAATGAAAATCTAAAGCGGGAATTTTATCCTGAAGGAATTAACCAAAATGGTGAARAACAAAAAACCGGCAAGGATGCCGGCTGCGGATGTTGAATGAAAGCTATTTTGAATTATTTTCGTTAGCAAATTTACCAGAAGCAAATTTTTTGTTTGCTTCAGCTTGTTGAATTTGTTGTCTGATTTGGTTAACATCAGTTTCATTCCCAAATTCAACGTTYGTTGACTTCATTGCGTTCATAGAACCAGAAGCCTGTTGCTTTTTAGCTTCAGCTTGTTGAATTTGTTGTCTGATTTGATTAACATCAGTCTCGTTCCCGAATTCAACATTCATTGAATTCATTGCGTTTGGAGCTGCATTAGGAATTTTTGAGTTGAAATTTTGGTTGTTGTTATTATTCGCCATTAAATATCACCTCCTGAAAAGTAGTGTGTGCAGAAGGTTTTTTACTATCCATACATTTTAGAAAAACCTAACCGATTTGGACTGGCACTACAGAGTGAGGAACTCTAGTATCAAATTTGCATAGTTTAAGAAATCTAGTTTTCCTAGTATAATTGTAGTTAGTTCGTTATTGTGTTTAGAGATTGGAGAAATGTATGAAAGATCGTAAACAAATCGTTATCGAATCAACATTACAATTATTTACTGAAAAAGGGTATCAGCATACATCGGTTCAGGATATTTTAGATAAGGCAAATATTTCGAAAGGTACATTTTATAATTATTTTTCATCTAAAAACGAATGCCTGAAAGCCGTATTAGAGCAAAATCGTCAAGAGCGAAATGTTTTAAAAGAGGAAATTTTAGTTGGTAAGAAAAAAGATGATGTAGACGTTTTAATTGAACAATTAATCGCCACATTAAAAATTAAAGAAAAATATAATTTAATGCCTTTATTTCGAGAAATCTCCTTTTTGCATGATGAAGAGCTGCAAGAAATTCTTGCGGAACATCGCTTTCATGAAATCACCTGGTTAAAAAACAGATTCTATGATATTTATGGAGAAGAAGGAAAGCACTATTATTATGAGTGTGCAGTCGTCTTTTTTGGCACCTTCCAATATTTATCTTTTTATTGGAATTTGGCTACTAATATGACGATAGATCTAAAAAAAGTGGTTACTCGGTCATTGAAATATGTAGAAAGTTTTCTGCCAGAAATGATTAAGAGTGGAGAAATTCTATTAGAGCCTCAGGAAATGTTTTTATTAGAAAAGGATTTAGCCTATAAGTCCATTACTAGTAAAGAAATACAGGAGAAATTAGAGAAATTTTGTAAAAAAATCTCGACAATCGAACTTCCACAAAAATCACTCGAACTCTCTAGCTTGCTTTTGGATGAAATGAAGAGAGAAACACCCCGCATGAGTGTTTTAGAGATCATGCTACAGCCATTTCGTGCTTCTTTTGCTGAAACGATTTATAAATATGAAGCTGAAGAAATAGCCAACCTTTTCTGGCTCTTTATGAAGATGAAAACAGCAAGTCATAAATGAATGATTGAATAACTAGACCAGCTTTTTAGCATAAAGTTGGTTTTTTCTTTTGTATTCGCTGGCTATTAATACTAGTGAGGGCATTAAGTTTTTTCATTCTTTTGTCAGTGAATATTCGATACTTGGTGGAATCGTGTCATTTTTCATAAAGCGGAAATAATAAAAGTATACATTTCCCACCAATTATACTTTGTTCTATAATTCCTACCCAATTCATGTTGAAACCGTATTAAGACACAACAAGTAAGCTCACCATAGACGACAATACATTCTCGGTTTAAGTGAATTACTAATTCAGGAAGTGTTATAATAATTTTACAGATTGTGGAGGTGGAGAGAGCTGGTGAAGGAAATAAGAGAACTATGGATGATTACATTTAAAATATTTTTAGAATTAATAAGAATTATTATCCTTTTTTCCATTATTGGATGCGTGATGTGGGGAGGCGCCAGGCTTATTTATACCTCTTTTGATATAAATGTTGTTGGTTCTTACGCTGGGTGGCTGGGGGGAATCGCTATATATAGTTTATTGTTTTTCCTCTATCGTAATAAACTGCAGTTTTCGGGATTTTATAATGGTCCATATCGCCAAAAATTATCCCCTACAACCACTACCATTTTTATTACGATTTCCGTTTTTTTATTAATACTGCCACTTTTTTGGCGTCCTCATTTTTAATATAGTTTCATTTGATACATAAAAAAGAATGAAAAGAGGGTTACTACTGTGAAAGAATGGAAGGATAGGGCAGAAGTATCTTTTGTCACGGATATTTCCCGATTCGATTACCTGAGACAGCAAATTCAAGAAGTGGCTGAAAAATTCAGTTTCAATCATCAGCAACTTGCGAAAATATTTGATTTACCAATGAATGAGCTGGATAGTTTATTGAATAACAAGGGCAGCATCACGACGGAGCAGCTAGATAAGATTGAACGAAAAATAGTTATGTTATGTGTTGGCTTTGAAGGCTTTGATGCAAGGGAAAGAGCCGCATTGCTTTTGAATGACCTCATTAAGGAATACATGTTTTCAACGGCTAGTGTCGCGAAAATGATTCATGTAGAGGAAAAGGACTTAATCGATTTTAGACAAGAGATATCGATCGATAAGAACGTAGAATTGAAAATTTGCGTGAATAGTATCATGCTTCATTTTGTATTACATGACTAATGACAAGCCCTGGTATTTTGGACTAAATCATTCACGAAGGAAGAATAAAAAATCTTCTCTTCTTCGCTGGCATTCTTCATGACTTCCACGTTTTCCTTCATACATAGTAATGAAGAGAACCTCACACATTAACCAAAAAGTATGGAGGTTCCTAAATGAAAAATGCCAATAGAGTGTATGTGCTTTTATTTATCGTAGTTTTCTCATTTTCTTCAACCGTATATGCAGAAGAAAATAAGGAAGGTATTCTTGTATACCATGTGAAATATGATTATGAAGCTATAAGTAAATTTTTGGGCATGACCGTGCAGGAATACGACCAAGAGTGGAGGAAAGGTCTTTCGATTGCAGAGATGGCGGAGAAAAAAGGAATTGCTAGAAGAGATGTAGAAGGCTATTTTTATCAATTTCATTATGAAGAAATGCAAAAATGGCGAAAAAAGGGTGTCATGACGGAGAAACACTATTTCCATCTTGTGTACGGATTAGCCGATGAAATAGAGGAATTTATTGATCGTAATCCCAACCGATAACTTTTTTCTAAACCCGAAAAGTTAATCTTTTAAAGTTAAAAGGCAGAAATGTTGTTTGCACAACATTTCTGCCTTCGTTCATTTATTTTTGTGTAATACGCTCGAAAAATTCCAGTGTTCTGTTCATATCCGTAACATGTTCATTGCATGTTTGACTATCTGCACAAATGTAATTACTGTGGTTGGTAAACGTGCCAACCACCTGTCCTTTAATGGACGTAGTAAATAGGCCTACATCTGAATGGCGATTACAGATAGCGCAAATGCCGCGAACCGTGTTATTGGCAAATATCCCTTTGATCCCTTTTAGCTGCCCATTTTGCTCAAGGACAACATATTTTCGATGTGTGCCAGCATCATCCCAAGCAAGATAACAAATTTGCTGAAAATCGAGTGCTTCTAGATTTGGTAGCTTGAGCTTCTTTTCTTTTTTAAATAAGGCTTTAAGCGTACTAGCGGTCACCGGCTTGAACGGGATGACATATGGTTTTAATTGCTCTAAAAATGCATCACCTTGTGCACGATCTGTGACAGCAAAAAGCTGGTCTATCAGCATTGTTTCTGCTGCTGATAATGCTAATTTTGTTGTTACCTCCGTATCAACAAGGCCACGTACCGCTAGGATAACGTTTTTATCCTTTGTTGTTGTCAGTGCATGTAAAATTTTATTTAATTGCTGTTCTAGTAAATGATAGTTGGCAACCGTTAAAAACGGCTGAATTGTTTGTTGTTCCATTTGAAATCTCTCCTGTTTATTAGGCTATTTGATTACTTTTTGGCCTAAAGAGATCATTCAATTTCTGTTAGTTTATAACTTAATCTTGACCTCTTTGACCTAAAGAAGTCGTTCTAGAGCATGCATTACAAGTGAATGCGATCATTTAGATCCCTCCTTTAAAGGAAACGTTGATTTATATGGGTTTTACATAAGGTTTTATAATAGGTTGAATTAAACAGGCGACCAATTTACATTAATTTGTTAAAAATTATAAGTGTCTATAGATATAGTAACATGTGATTGCCCTAATTGCTCTTGAATTGTTTTGAAATTACTCCCTTTACAATGGTATAAGATGCAAAGGTTCATGCAAATTTATTAGACGAAATTGTTTGTCTATAATCAACATTTCCATCTTCATTATATGTAGGACACTATTTATTTTTCTTTTGATAGGCTAATTTTTGTAATCTTGATGTATAAGAATTAGGATTGTTTAATTAATTTTAATGAACTAATTATATTTCTACCATAAAAAAGAATAAAGTAAATTAGTGTAACATTTATAAAGAAATAAAGTATATTAAAGTTAATTTGAGTAATGCCATTTTTAGTAAATAGAGCAATTGCGGATGATAACTCATTCTCACCGATGTAACTTATAAAGGGGAATGGGGCTCCAAATTTGTTAGAACCAAAAGATGCAAAGAAAATGGACATTAAGCTCATTATAATGCTAATCCATAACAACGCCTTTTTGTTTGTACCTTGCATTAAGTCATCTCCTTTTATATTTTAACTACCCAGTATTATTATATCGTAAAAAGTTGAATGTGGTAATATTTTGGTAATTTATAATAAAATATTATCCAGAATGTTTATTGTAATTTTTATACATATTGATATTATAACAGCTTATGAAAATTTGAAAATTGATAAAGCACTGTTTATTTTCTGAATTGTTGGAAAGGTAATAAATTGGTATAATGGACTGAATTGGTTAATGAAGGGGGATTTATGATGAAACAGATGACTGAACGTAAATTAATGAATGCTTGGAGAATTTATACATTGTAGGAGGCACTATGCTATTAAATAAAGAAGGTTTTGATTTATGGGCCGATGGATACGACCAAACGGTACAACACAGTGAGGAAAAGTATCAATACCCATTTGCAGGCTATAAAGCGATTTTAAATAAAATTTTCAATGAAGTGATGGCTGTTCCCGCTTCCACAGTTTTAGATATTGGCTTTGGAACAGGGGTATTAACGGCGAAGCTTTATGAACAGGGGCATTCGATTTATGGCTTTGATTTTTCTGCGAACATGATTGCCATTGCCAAGGAAAAAATGCCAGAGGCTCACTTAATGGAGTGGGATTTAATGAATGGCTTGCCACAGGAGCTATTACAGCAGCCCTATGATGCGATTATTAGTACGTATGCGCTCCATCATTTTACAGATGAGCAAAAGTCTTTGTATATCACACAATTATTACAGCACCTATCACCAACAGGGAAAATTTTAATTGGCGATGTAGCTTTCCAGACAAGAGAGCAGCTGGAGCAATGTCGTCAAGATAGCAAGGGATACTGGGATGAGGATGAATTTTACTTTGTCCATGAGGAGCTAAAGGTCGCCTTACAGGAAATTTGTGAGTTAACATTTTACCCACTATCGCATTGTGGTGGAGTCTTTGTGATTAGTCGGAAGAATATAAATGCTGATTAGTGACCCTTTATATGGGGAGTTCGAGATAGATGGTTTGTTAGAGGAATTGATTGTAAGTAAGCCAGTTCAACGCTTAAAGGAAATTCATCAGGCTGGGGCAGGCTTTCTAGTAAATAGCAAGTGGACTATTTCAAGATTTGAGCATACTGTAGGTGTCATGCTGCTTATTAGACAGCTTGGCGGTTCATTGCAGGAGCAGGTGGCAGGCTTATTACATGATGTGTCCCATACCGCTTTTTCCCATGTGGTGGATGTTGTCCTTGAAAATGAGGCGGAAGATTACCATGAAGCGATATTCATGGATGTTATCAAACAGTCTTCGATACCTGCGATTCTTGAAAAATATGGCTACGAGGTAGAGAACATACTAGATACATCCAGATGGTCGTTACTTGAACAACCTGCTCCAGCATTGTGTGCAGATCGTATCGATTATACATTAAGAGATATGTATTTTTATGGAAATTTAGCCCTGGAAGATATCCAAAAATTTTTACAGGACTTATTCGTTTTTCAGGGGAAACTGTGTGTTAAAACGATTGAGCGTGCAGAATGGTTTGTAAAAATTTATTATCAGGAAGTGTTAGATTTTTTCTTGCACCCTTTAAATATCTATGCGACAAGTTCGTTAGCGCATGTATTAAAGCTGTCACTAGCAAAACAAATTCTAACGCTTGAAGATTTCCTAAAGACTGATCATGAGGTAATGCAGCAGATGAAGGCTTCACATGATCGAGACGTTCAAGCTCTTTTACAACAATTACATGAAAATGTAGAGGTAAGAGAAGAACAAGAGAATCATGACATTCATTTTCGTAATAAAGTGCGACTCATCGATCCAGCTATCTATCATCAACAGCGACTATGGAAGGCGAGCGAGGTATCTAACTATGTCAAAGCAATGAATGTCTCTGCTTTGGAAAGGTTTGAGCAGGGTGTTTATGTGAAAATAATCAATGAGGAGCTGTCATAGGGCAGCTCCTTTTCTTTAGGCAAACATGGATAAAATATATTTGCCAGAAAGCATAAATAGGGCATAGACAGCGAGCGCGCTCATAACAGAGATGCCTGGTTTAAACCAGCTTGTTAGGAGAAACGTGAGCACAGTAAATAATAGCATGCCAACCGCTCCAAATACCGTGTTTTGAAGAACAGTATGAAAGGTATCTTCTTTCATATTTTTCATTTGCATGCCCATATTAATGAGCGTCAATATCGGTAAGGCCGTAATAATACCTGATAAAAATAAATACTTAGATTGGCTAAGTAGTAGCGCTAGCACCATGATTGTGCCACCTACTAAAAAATAGAGAAAGTATAACATGGGATGCCCTCAATTAAATTCAGAATAGAGTAATAATACTGTAGAACGTAAGTGTTCACAAGTACCCATTGATACTATTTAGCAAGAAGCGCAGAAAGATAGATGTTTATGAAAAATAGATAGAATTTTTGGGAGGGGGTGAGTAGTAATGTCCATTCTATCCTTTATGCTTTTATATGTAGTAGGCATACCAATCTCTACGCTGCTGCATGAAATTGGGCATGCATTGGGTGTTATAGTATGTTCAAAGGAACGAGCCCATGTTTATTTAGGTGCAAAAAATCTTCCTGAAAACTTGCGTATAGGTCGTATACATTTCCATATTCGATGGGGATTGTTTGGCTTCTGTACCCCACAACAAGGGAGTAGCTTAACGCGCAAGCAGTCGCTCGGATTTATAGCGGGTGGTCCTATCATGACTTTAGCAGTATTACTTTTTGCCAGCTATCTAGCCCGTTATTTTGCTGCTTATGCAGGGATACACTATTTTTTCAATAGCCTTTTTTATTTGAATACTTTTCAATTTCTTGCAACAGCAGTCCCGCTAATTTATCCAAACTGGTATAAGCCCTATGCAGGTTTACCCTCAGATGGCTATCAGATGCTAAGCTTACTGAAGAAAAATATCTGAAAATAAAAACTTTAACGAGGTCACTTTTAATATATCGTTGTATACGATATAATCGTTTTGAACGATATATTAAAGGAGTTATTACAATGATTAAAGATATAAATGATTATTTTACAACGATATTCTATCATCTACATACAACCCATGAAGATGTTATTTCCCATCAGAGTGTGCGTATTTTGCAAATGATACAAAAGGAAGAGGAAGTGACGGTGCGTGATATAGCAGGGTTACTAAATATTTCTCCTAATACGGCATCAGAGCATGTGAAAAAGCTAGAGCGTCATGGCTGGGTGATGAAGGAGCGTGCAAGTGACGACCAGCGTAAGGTCATGCTACATTTGACAGCAGAAGGGCTACAAGTGTTGAAGAAAAACTCGGAGCTAGATGATGATAAGCTACAGCATGCACTTAATCAGCTAACTGAGCAGGAACAGCAAGCCATTCTACAGGCGTTTCGACGTCTAAGTGAGGTGGCAAAATAATGTATACATTCTTTAAAATTTTGAGTTCAGCAGCCATCATTGGCGTTGTGACGGAGGTTGCACGACGATTTCCTACCTATGGAGGCATTATTGCTGCGTTGCCCTTGGTGAGTATTTTAAGCATTATTTGGCTGACAGTGCAAAGTGAGTCGAGTGAGCATATTCAACGCTTTACGGTAGGCGTTATCGTTGGCTTGCCTGCAACGATGTGCATGCTATTTGTGATTTACATGGCGATGAAATCCTCCGTACATATTGTACTAGCTATTGGACTTGGTGTGCTATCCTGGGCTGTATTTTTAGGCATACAAAAAGCGATTGCAGGGGTTTTTCATATTTCCATTTAAGAAGGAGTTTATAAAATGACGATTATTGCCATACATCAACTACCAAAACAAACTGTAAGCGAATTTTTTCAGGAACATTGGGGTACGACAGAGATGGTCATTTCCAGTGGCATTTATGATTGTAGTGAATTAGCGGGCTTTGCTTTTATGAATGAGCAACAAATGATGATCGGTTTAATCACCTATATCATGCGGGAAGAGGACTGTGAAATCATTTCGTTAGATAGTACGGTTGAGGGGAAAGGTATTGGTTCTGCTCTTGTGAAAGCAGTAGAACAAGCAGCAATGGAGCAGGGCTGTACAAGCATATCACTTATTACAACAAACGATAATTTGCATGCATTGAAATTCTATCAAAAACGAGGCTATTGTTTAATAGAAATACTGCGTAATGCAGTGGAAAAAGCAAGAGCCTATAAGCCTTCTATCCCACTCATTGGTAATGATGGTATTCCAATACGAGATGAAATACGTTTACAAAAACAACTTGACTGTCAATAAGTCAGGTTGTTTTTGTTATACTAGTTGGGAGGAAAGAGAGGGAAAGTATGAAAAAAATACTATTTATTTTAGTACTGAGTGTGCTTGTGGTCGGGGCAATCTTTATGATTTATCTCAAGAGCAATCCACCACTTGTTATTCAAAGCTATAGCAGCAAACAAGGCAATGAAGCAATCAAAATCATCGCACTTGAAAATACAGGGCTGCGTGAAATTAAGCTAAAGCAAATACTGGTGAATGATCAGCGTCCTGATAACGCGAAGCTTATAATAAGTAAGTCAGAACCTTTTGAGGCGGAAACAAAGCTAGAGGGAAATGATCAACTATCTTTTCATAAATTAGCACAGCGAACGATCGTACCTCAAAGATACATAAATCAACAAGCTATTGGCGAGCAGCCACAGCATTATGCAGTACAAGTTCTAGCATCTAACAACCAGAAAGTAACGATACACTATGAATACTTAAAAATACCTTTTACGCTTACAGTTGAGCTTCAAGCCAACAAATAATCACTTTTTGTCTTATCCTTTATGCCTGTGTCAATTTCTAAGATTGTTTGGTGAAAAGCTCCTATCCCTCCTAGAACATGGTAATATTGTATTAACAGCAATTGTGATACTAGGAGGGACCTAATGGCATTTATCATCTTGGGTATAGTACTATTTATCTGTGTTATCACTGTGACATTAGTGTTTATGAAAAAGCTTTTAAAAAATGATATTATGCTTGAAGTGACAGCCACTTGTGAAGGAAAAAATGAAGACAATCAAGCGATTATGAAGATATATTTTAGGTATTCCATTGGACGTCTTGCCAGAAGGAAACGAGAAATGATAGGCAGTATTGAATGGTCTGAAGGGTGGATGCCTGTCAGCTATAATTTAAAAGAACATGGCGTGTATGATGAAGAACGACTTCTGTATGCAACGAATGAGCAAACGTATTCCACCTTTGAAATCAACGCGACAAATGCGCTTGACGAGCAAGGACGTGGAGAGGGCTACGTGGTCCTTGTATTAGAAAAGCCAAATACCTCTCATATGTCCCGAGCGGGTGTTATTCTCGCTGTGACAGCCAATATGGTTACATATCAATTATCAGACTCGACTAGCTGGCACAATGATATGCTAGCGAACTAGCTATCCAATGTATTGGATAGCTTTTTTGGTATTTACAAGTAAAAATAGGCTGTTTATGGAACCAATTGCGGAAAATAACGTATAGAAAGAAGAAGGACTTGCAGGAGGAAGGAGGATATAGATGTCCGAACAACATAGCAAATACAATGATTCAAGGCTTGTCACAATAGATGAGCAAATATGTGCACTTTTGCAGCAACGAAAAGAGCAAGCTGCTCTTACTCCAGGCTTGCCTTCGGATGATACCATTTCGAAATGGGCACAGCAATATGGTTTCGATGATACTTTTTTAGCGTTGTTCTTCTAGTTGATTAAATCAGAAAAATACTATACTTCAAAGGTAGAACCTTCAGGCTTCCGTCACTATATCCCTGTATTGAAAACGGTAGCAAAGGGAGAGCGTTTGTATACGGTTTCTTATGTTCGTCAATATGACAATGCAAGTGTAGTGCAATTATTAATCGATTGGGATGAGCAGCAAGAACCTCAGCTAACGATTCAGCAAAAATTAGAACGAAAACATTTTGGTCTATACATTGATGCGTCCTATGAATGCCGAAGTAAAGGTACAGGTGGCTCAAATGGACATGAAAGCAGTACGTATGTGGTGACACCACCCTTGCCAGATGATTTAAGTGGACTTCATTTTGTTTTTACAGAATACGAGGATGCCTTTGAAGAAAAGCCGACAGGGTGGGCTATCACCATACAAGGTTAGGGGGATATTTAATGAAAAAATGGATGTTTCCACTTGCCCTCATCATCCTATTGACAGCTTGTCAAAGTCCCAAGCAGGAGATACATTATATCGCCAAAAGTGAGCATTGGAAAGCCATCTATCATAGTAATGGTGAGGTGGGCTTACGCTTATTTTATCTGGGAGATGATGATGATTTGGGGCCTTTAGAAATTACAATTGAGGGGACAAAAGAATCCCAAAATTTAAGTGATGTTCAGTTAAATAAAGATGGCTATTATTCCTTCACAAAAAAAGAAAGTGAGAAAATCTTTAAACGAGAAACAAAGCCAATGATCCATGTAGAATGGCAATCTGAAGATGAGACCTTAGAAGTGAAAAATCATTAGGAGATAATAATAAAATGCGAATTGAACAGCGCGAAGATATAGTGATTATTGATGGGCTAGAAATCAGCGGTACGATTCAAAAAAATCAACAATGCCCGAGTTGTCAAAATTCCATCATCTATGATGACACGTTTGATAGTTATTTTTGTGCGATGTTTAATGAGTGGCAAGAGGAGGCATGTGATGACCCGCATTGTCACTATTGTGTTCAACGTCCAGAACGCCCATTGCAAGTCCATCGCTAAATTTTTTTCTTTTTTAGTGTTTGACAAAGAATTCACTATTCGTTATAGTAATTAACAATTTCATACAAAATGAAATGGGCAATGATAAGGACAAGAGATGCGATTAACCATTTATAGAGAGGGAGGCCTTGGCTGCAAGCTTCCTAATGTCGTACTCCCATCTTACTACCTTGGAGCCGTGCTTGGAAACTTGCACCGTTTTTTTTGCGGCGTTACAGCAAAATCAATGAGCCACTAGCTTATAAACTAGTGGGAATTTGGGTGGAACCACGGGTAATCAACACATACTCGTCCCTTCTTAGGGGCGGATATGTGTTTTTTTTATCTACACAATTATGCCAAGGTGTAATTGATTTTATTACTAAAAGGAGTAGAGAAACATGTCAAATCAACGTATTCACATTCAATTTCCAGATGGTCAACAACAAGCATTTACTAAAGGTGTGACACTAACCGATATTGCACAAGCGATTCGTCCAGAGCTTCGTAAAAAGGCAGTCGCAGGGAGTGTTAACGGAACCATCATTGATTTGACGCGCCCGATTATGGAAGATGCACAAATTACATTGTACGATGCAAGCTCAAAGGAAGGGATCGAGGTCATTCGCCATTCTACGGCCCATTTATTAGCTCAGGCAATTAAACGACTTTATCCACATGCACAATTTGGAGTAGGACCAGTCATTGAAAATGGCTTTTATTATGATATAGATATTGCTGATACACTGACACCGAGTGATTTACAGCAAATTGAAAAGAAAATGAAACAAATTGTACAGGAAAATATCCCGATTCATAGACGCGAGGTTTCACGTGAAGAAGCAAAGCAATTATTCGCCCATGATGCGTTAAAGCTAGAGCTGTTGGAGGCAATTCCTGTAGATGAGCTAGTTACGATTTATGAGCAGGGAGATTTTTATGATTTATGTCGTGGTCCACATGTCCCGTCTACAGGCAAATTACAGCATTTTAAATTAATGCATGTGTCAGGCGCTTACTGGCGAGGCGATAGCGAGAATCAAATGCTTCAGCGTATTTATGGCGTTGCCTTTGCTACAAAAGAGGAACTGCGCGATCATTTTATCTTCTTGGAGGAAGCAGAAAAGCGAAATCATCGCAAGCTAGGTAAAGAGCTATCGTTATTTATGTTTTCAGAGGAAGCACCTGGCATGCCCTTCTATTTAGCCAATGGTCAAATTTTACGCAATGAACTGGAATCGTATTTGCGACATTTACAAGCAAAATATGACTATAGGGAAGTACGAACACCGCTGATGATGAACCAACGCTTATGGGAGCAGTCAGGTCACTGGGATCATTATAAGGACAATATGTATTTCACACAGGTGGATGACCAAAGCTTTGCCTTAAAGCCGATGAACTGTCCTGGGCATATGCTGATTTTCAAAAATGCCTTACATTCCTATCGGGATTTACCTATACGTATGGCAGAATTTGGGCAAGTGCACCGACATGAATTTAGTGGCGCCTTGAATGGTCTGTTACGTGTACGAACTTTTTGTCAGGATGATGCCCATATTTTTGCAACACCACAGCAAATTGAGGATGAAATTGCACTGGC
This sequence comes from Lysinibacillus sp. S1, assembly GCF_044986265.1. Lineage (NCBI taxonomy): Bacteria > Bacillati > Bacillota > Bacilli > Caryophanales > Bacillaceae > Lysinibacillus > Lysinibacillus sp. S1. Next base: position 561,551 of record NZ_CP173154.1, on the reverse strand, counting down.
CTTAAAGATTATAGATGAAGTGTACAACGTCTTTGGATTTGCGTATACGATTGAATTATCGACACGACCAGATGATTATATGGGTGATTTGGCACTGTGGGATCAAGCAGAAGCAGCACTTGAAAATGTCCTAAACAATTTAGGTATTGCCTATACAATTAATGCAGGGGACGGGGCTTTCTATGGACCGAAAATTGACATCCATATTAAAGATGCGATTCAGCGCAGTCATCAATGCGCAACGGTTCAGCTTGATTTCCAGCTACCAGAGAAATTTGATTTAACGTATATTAATGAGCACAATGAAAGGGTGAGACCTGTTGTCATCCATCGTGCAGTGTTTGGCTCAATTGATCGCTTCTTAGGTATTTTAATCGAGCATTTTGGCGGAGCATTCCCAACTTGGCTGGCACCACAGCAAGTCCAAGTGATTGGAGTAGCTGAGGCACATCAAGGCTATGCCAAGCAAGTTGTTGAAGCTTTACAACAGGCAGACATCCGTGTGCAATTAGATGACCGTCAAGAAAAGCTCGGCAAAAAGATACGAGAAGCCCAATTGCAAAAAATACCATATATTGTGGTTATTGGTGATCGTGAGGTTGCCAACCAAACTGTAGCTGTTCGCAGACATGGTCAGCAAAATTCCACTGATAAGTCACTACAGCAATTAATAGAAGAAGTCACAGCAGCCATTCAACAAAAAAGTTTAGCTTAATTTAAGTAAAGAAAGCTTGCGATGAATGTTCGTCATTCATCGCAAGCTTTTTAATTGTTAAGAAATTTTTACTTCTATTTTTTTGAAATGACTACTAGAATCTACATGGTGTGCATACAATGAATTAAAGGTGCTTGGAACTTTCTTGAAAAAGCGAATGTCCCAGTATTACTTCTTGTGTTTCAGCGTCGATGACAAGAAATTTGCGATAGGATTCATCGGTATTGTGCTGAAAGGATGCTAAAAAATAAACTTGTCGATTGGGATGAATAAAAGTATGTTGAGAGAGGTCTATTGTTTCCTGTTTACCATCTGTTTGTAAATAAAAACGTTTTGTCGCATTTGCTACATCTTTAAAAGCCATCTTTTGACGAATATTCAATGAAGCATTGGTATATTCCTCATAAATCGCACGATTAAGCTGCTGATAAAATGTGTCCTCATCACGAAACGATTGAAATTGGTTGTTTGGGTATTGATATAGTGTATTTATTTCAGTTGGTGTGCAAAGTGTGGGTGATGTATGGTCTACTGAATGTTGAGGTGGCAATAATATTTTGGAAACAACCATAAAAGTTAAGATGAATACGTGCATCATTCAACCTCCAAATGTTTTCTTATCAAAAACATCGCCTACTTTTTCATTCTCTATACATTCTGAGAAATGGCTAGGTGAATGCATGTATCATCCCCGATAAAACCAGCCAATAAAACATGGCCTGGCTTTATCATATCTATACTTTCTTCTATTATATGCCTCGTTATGATTAGGAAGCTTGTGCTTGTTTTAAATATCTATTAAGTAAGACATCCAATTCTTGACTGTAATCTACTACAATAGGGTGGGTGAAACCAAGATCCTTTGCTTTTTTATACATAATTCTTCGTTTGATCTCAATTTCCGCCTTCAAGAATTGTTTAAGTAATAAGTTAACCAAGATATTTTCCTCCTAATTTTTTATCCATATTCTTGAAATAAATTTTTATGACCTCGATTCAACTTTTTCATTGTATATCACTTATATTAAAAAAAATGTCACATTGTGTATCGTTTCTTAAATTCGTAATTTAGTCATAGATAAGGTACTTCATCCTATTTAACTTGGTTGAAAATTTTTATATATTATAGATAAAAATTACTGTAAAATTCCCCTTTTATAGAATTTAATATATGACTTAAAACCCTGTTCGTGTGCTGAATAGGGTTATTCACGTTCTTTGTTTTAGAAAATATTAAGGGGAAAATGGAGAAGTCTTAAGTCTTTTATACTAAGAAAAAAGTTGTGATTAGAGATTGAATTTTCCGATAATTAATTGCAGAATTCATATCTTGTCACATTTTAGCAAATTCCCTTTTTTGTTGTTTAGAAATGGGGACATTTCATTGTCTATGGTGAAATGTTGAGAATTTTTGAAATTAATGGAATAATGGGTGAGAGAAGAGGTGATGAAGCGGATTGATCGTTGGAATAAAGAGAGGCCTTTCAAGCTTTCTTAAACGCAGGTGAAATTCGTCCTTTACAAGCCATGATGCATTCCTCACAAAAGAATTGTTTGAGCGAATTAACTTACGTATTTCAGTATAGATTTTATGATCGAATAGTGATTAATGAATCGAGCACCCCTGATTTACAGGTCGTTCAACTGGAAATTTCCGTTGGGAGTCAGCTCTACATAAAAACATACGCTCTGCAACAGCAAGAGGAGATTTGGAAGGTTCATTTAGCTAAAGATCAAAGAGGAGAAACAGATGACTGAAATTTATTTTGTTAGACACGCACATGCTCATTATTCAGAGGATGAATATCATCGTCCACTATCTGCTCATGGACAAAGGGATGCAGAGTGTGTCACAAATCTTTTGAAGCATCATCGAATCGATGCCGTTTATGCTAGTCCCTATCGAAGAGCTATTCAAACAGTGGAGGGGGTTGCACAGGCGCGTCTTTTACCCGTTCAAACGATAGATGCTTTAAAAGAAAGACAACTTTCTAAGGGGRAGCTGGAGGATTTTCATGCAGCAGTTCAACGGGTGTGGCAGGAGCCAAGCTTTGCATGGGCAGGTGGGGAGTCCAATCAACAGGCAATGGCTCGCGCTATTCCAAGTTTGCGAAACATCCTTCTCACGCATCCACAGGAGTCTGTCGTTATCGGTACACATGGCAATATCATGGCATTGATGATGCAATATTTTGATGCCCAATACGATTATGCATTTTGGCAAACGTTAAGTATGCCAGATATCTATCGATTAGCCTTTCAAGGGCTATCCTTACAGGAAGTAACACGCGTGTGGCAAGAGGACTGAACAAAAAAAGAGATACTACAGCAATCATAGTATCTCTCTTGTGCTATTCTGTTAATTCCTCTCCCAATCGGAGCGTAAGAGGCCAAATAAAACTACGTCATGGAATGTACCGAAGCGGAAAATTTCTTGGCGTAAAATGCCTTCTTTTGTGAAGCCACATTTTTCATAGGAGCGAATAGCTGCTGGGTTAAAGCTAAAAACCTGAAGCTTGATTTTCTGAACAGCTATATATTGGAAGATAAAATCAATAAGCGTTTTCATTGCATCCGTGCCATAGCCCTTGCCGTGCCACYCTCTCSCAATTGAAATGCCCACTGAGCAAGTGCTATTTTGCCAATTCACTGCATAAACGCCACAGGAGCCTATTAACTGTTGTGACGCTTTTTCATAGATACCGAAAAAGTATTCCTCCTTCTTTCCGCTGATACTGTTAAAGAAAGCGGTGTGATCCTCTACAGTTTGTGGAAAGGGAATCTCATCATTAGCAAGTAGCAAAGAGGTGATTTCGCTTTCGATTGCTATAAAAGCCTCTAGGTCAGCAGTAGTCATTTGTTGTAAAGTGATCGATTTACCTGTTAAAAATGTTTTCAAATAATGTTCCATTATTGTATTCTCCCTTATATAAGGGCTGCAAGTAGCGTTACAACCCTACGATTGTTGGTAATATTTTCACGTCTACTGCATCTTTCACACTCATAAATCCACCCCTTTTTTTGTGCATACTTCCATAGTAGCATGAGGGACTAAGAGAATGGAAGAAATTATGTTAAAATATGTCATAGTTAAAGAGAGAGGGATTAAGATGCGCACAACATATTTTGCGAATTTATTACAATACTTACCACAAGAAGAGCAGCAACAATTACAACAGGCTTTTGGTGCTTCAGAGACACAAATTCAGGCCTTGTTAGAAGTATTTCCGAACTGCCCACAAGCTTTGGTGGATCTATTACAGGATGTCAATGGTACATATTATTGTCAGCATGGGCAAGAAACGATCTGTGTTTTAGTTCTAGGCTCTGATTTAGGGGATTATCCGTATTATTTAAAATCGGTGGAGCAAATCGTGAAAGATTATCATGACAAGCGTGAAACAATTTATGAGCGCTATCAGGAATTTTTAGCGTATGTGGAAGTAGATGAAAAGATTAATATGCATGTCCCGATAAATGAACGGCTCTGCTTTGCAGATTGTATGAATAATGGGGGCACATCAAGCCTATATATTGATTTTACGCCAAATGAAGCGGGACAAGTTGGCCAGGTGGTTCGTTATGTCCATGATCCTGATAGCTTTGAGGTGATTGCAGCTTCGTTTGAGGATTATTTACAGCAACTTATAGAGGGAGACTATGAATTCACCGCTATTTACGAGGAGGAATTCGAGTGACTATGCAGCTCATGTTCTATGAGGACAAAGCAAAAAATTTAGTAGAACAATATACCCTAACAGAAGAGCAGCTACGCTATACAAAGTCTCCAAAAGAAAGCATTGCACTTGCTAAGCAGGATAATAGTCGGCATGCCATTTTAGCAATGGATGGTAACAAGCTAGTCACGTTCTTTGTCTTACATGAAAAAGAGGGGGTGACGCCTTACTCCTCCAACGAACAGGCGCTATTAATCCGTTCCTTTTCCACTGATTTTTATGAGCAGGGCAAAGGCTATGCCAAGACAGCACTCCAATTATTGCCTGACTTTGTTCGCAAGCATTTCCCATCCATCAATGAGCTGGTGCTCGGGGTCAATGTACCAAATAGAGCTGCTCAAGAACTTTATAAGCGATGTGGCTTTGTCGATGAAGGCAGACAGGCGATGGGACTTCGAAATGAGCTAAAGGTGATGAGCTACTATATGAAGGAGGTTGAAAATTGAGCCATCATATAATTGAAGCAAGAATGGAGCATTTACAAGCACTTTGTACAATCGATCAAGAAGTAATTGGAGATTCATCCAGAGCGGAAGAAATTCAGCAAGCTATCAAAGAGAAACGCTGTTTGCTATACCAATCCGCTGATACCATTGGGGGGTTTTTGCTATTTAGCAATGACTTTTTTGGCTATAGCTTTATTTCCTTAGTCATTGTCAAGCCGTCCGAGCGCAGAAAGGGGATCGCATCTGCCTTAATGACCGCTTATATCCAAATGGCTAAAACAGCAAAGGTTTTCTCCTCTACAAATCAATCCAATAGGCGTATGCACCAGCTTTTTCATAACCTAGGCTTTATCAAAAGCGGTTTTATCGACAACTTGGATGAGGGAGACCCAGAAATTATTTATATGAAACAAGCCTCACCACAAATCTAGGGTGAGGCTTTCGTTTATTTTTTTGCTTTGATGAATAAAAAGGATGGCCTGCGTAGTTCCTTTTCAATAGAAGGAAGTTGTTGAATGGCTGCTGTGCTTGGAATTGGTTCTACGATTTTATCAATGGTTAACCCATGGGTAATCAATGTATTGACCAGTGTCGCTATAGTGCGATGATATTTGACAACAACATCCACCAACCATGTTTGCTCACGCAAGCCTTCTTCCTGGTAATGATCCACAGCATAGTGCAGACGTTGATGATTGTCATCATATACCCAATTATCATCTGTTGTATGACGAGCTGTAGCAATAGGATGCTCCACAGAGAAGATAAATACACCGTTAGGACGTAGCATGTGAGCAATTTGACCAATGACCGCATCGAAATCTTTGACATAATGAAGAGATAGGGAGCTGGTTATACAATCAAAGCTAGCCGAAGGAGCTTCATAATCCTCTATTGCCTGTAGCTGATAGTCAATTTGTGAGTGGGCATGCTCCTGTTTAGCGACGGACAGCATATTGCTCGAAACATCTAATGCGGTTACGTGCTTGGCTTGATGGTCGATACAATAYTTGGCGAAATTCCCCATACCACAGCCAATATCGAGTACCTGTAAATTTGTCAACGGTGGAAGTAAAGCCTTCATCGTGGGCTGCTCCAAAAGACGGTTATAATTAGATGCTTTTTGTCTCAATGTCTTGTAGTGATGAAAAAATATCGGATTATCATAAATATTTTGTTTCATTAAAAGCCTCCAGTTTATGAAACATAACGTTATGTTATTTGTGCGCATCATTATTGTCCCATGTAGATAGAAAAAGAAATAGACTTTTATTACAATTTTTTGTAAGATGTAGATAGAGGCATACCATTTTGTGATACAGTCATCTTCCATTTAATGGGATATTTTCTCGTTCCCTCTACATAATGATTGAACCTACCAAGCACATCCCCATTTCCATGTCATAAAAATGTAACAATTTGAAAAAATAAAAATATTTAAAGGGAAAACATGGCACTTCTTACACGCTATAACGTTCTTACTATTTGGAGGCATATTCCGAAAAAGAGACGTTGGAGGGATTCTATTGAATCAAGAAAGTTTATTATCCATTAGTAGCAATGCCTTATTTATTGCCTTTATTCTACTACTCATTGCTATTGTGCCATTAGGGCTAGCAGTCAAATCAAAGAGAAAAACATTCGGTAAGCTAGGACTATTGCTCACTTATATAGCCTTTGCCCTACAGCTCGTGTACTTTGTTGTCAGATGGGTGGCGGTTGACCATGCACCTGTCAGTAATATGTATGAATTTATGACGTTCTTTGGCATCATGCTTACAGGAAGTTACTTAATTATCCATTTCTTATATAAGCAAATCGTGGTAGGCTTATTCACGATTCCTGTATCCTTAATCATCCTTGGTTATGGAAGCGTTTTCGCGAAGGAAGTATCGCCGCTTGTTCCATCATTACAAAGTCACTGGTTAACAATTCATGTCATGACCGTGGCCTTTTCTAGTGCCATTTTATCTGTATCCTTTGCTACAGGTTTAATTTACTTATTAAGAACGCTGGATGTTTCCAAAAAATCTATCAGTACATACGGTCTTGAGTTTGTGTTGTATTGTTTGGTGGTTGTCATTGGCTTTATTGGCGTATCGACGTTTTTCAGCCTTGCCACAGAAGATGTGCAGGTACAATTCGATAATGCACAGGGACAGCAAGAAAAAGCCACTTACTCCATGATGCCCCTGATTGTCAGTAAAGGAGCCGTCACCGAGAAGGGTGAAGCAATCGGTGGTGTCGAAATCACAAATAAAATAGATGCCAAGAAATTAAACTCGATTGTCTGGGCATTTATCGTGGGTACTATTTTATATGGTGTCATTCGATTCATCACAAGAAAATCAGTGAGTGCCTTATTAAAGCCATGGACAAGCCGCGTACAGCCACAATTAATGGATGAGATTTCCTATCGCGCAGTTGTTATCGGCTTCCCATTATTTGCATTAGGTGGCCTGCTATTCGCCATGATTTGGGCGCAAATTGCCTGGAGTCGCTATTGGGGCTGGGACCCGAAAGAGGTGTGGGCATTAATTACCTTTTTATTCTACGCAGCCTTCCTCCATTTCCGCTTATCCAAAGGCTGGGAAGGAGAAAAAACAGCCTGGTTGGCCATCATCGGCTTCGGCATTATTGTGTTCAACCAAGTATTTGTCAATCTAGTCATTGCCGGCTTACATTCCTATGCCTAGTTAAAGGTAGGGGGTCTTGACTCCTAAGTGATCCTGACTGAGTGAGGAGGAGCCCGCTCTAAAGTGAGGAGAGAGCGCTCAAACTAGTCAGGTAACTGCTCCAACTAGTGAGAGAACCTCTTAGCTTTGGCCATCCTTTTCTTCTTATTAAAATATTCAACCGAAAAAAGCATTACGAAATGCATGTAGCACTTCGTAATGCCTTTTATTAATTATTTTTTGCGAAATAGTCTAGCGTTGCTTGACCTAAAACGTTGGCGGCAATTCGTAATGAGCGCTCGTCGATATCGAATTTCGGATGATGGTGTGGATAGACTTCCTCCCAATCAGGGTTTTTCGCCCCTGTGAAGAAAAACGCACCGGGGATTTCCTCTAAGAAATAGGCAAAGTCCTCACCGCCCATATTTGGATCAACTATTTCAACAGTCTCAACATCTGCAATTTTCTCTGCGGACGCCATTATATGCTCAGTCTCTGCATCATGGTTCACAACAGGCGGATAGCCTCGCACATATTCATACTCGTAATCGGCTTTTGTTAAATAACAAGTTGCCTTTAAAAGCTCTTCGATTTCATGCTCTAACAAACTACGCTCCTCCTCGTGGAAAGTGCGCACCGTACCCTTCATGTACACTTGATCAGCAATGACGTTGAATGGATTTAATGCCTCAATATGGCCAATTGATACTACTGCTGGACGTAATGGGTTGATGCGACGTGCCACAAGCTGCTGTAAATTTGTAATAAACTGAGCTGCAAGGACAATGGAGTCCTTGGTGTCACTTGGGTTTGAACCATGGCCGCCCTTGCCTTTTATCGTTATATAAATACCATCTGCTGCAGCCATTAATGGTCCTTTAGCTGTTTGCACTTTGCCAAGATCAGTGGGTGCCCATAAATGTGTCCCAAAAATAACATCTACACCTTCTAAGCAGCCATCCCTAATCATCGAAATAGCTCCACCTGGCGCAAGCTCCTCAGCATGTTGATGAATAAAGACGATTGTTCCTTCTAAATCATCCTTCATTTGATTAAACGCCTTCGCTAAGATTAAGAGGGAAGCTGTGTGTCCATCATGGCCACAAGCATGCATACGCCCTTTAATTTTCGATTGGAAAGGTAAGCCGGTTTCTTCCGTAATGGCTAAAGCATCAAAGTCTGCTCGTAACGCTACTGTTTTCCCTGGTTTTCCACCAACTAACTTTGCCACAACTCCATTGCCACCTACACCTTCACGAACCTCATGACCTAATGCACGATGAAAGGCAGCAATGGTTTTTGGCGTTTCAACTTCCTCAAAGGAAAGCTCAGGATTTTCATGGAAATGACGACGAAGCTGTATTGTCTCTTCTTCATATTGTTTTAATAAATCTGCTAACTGTTGTTGTAATGTTGTCATTCTCTAACACTCCTTATTTTAAGTAAATATAATCTCCAGGGCCAAGCGGTAAACCTAGTAGGAACCAAATGGCGAAGAGGATAATCCAACCGATTGCGAAAAACACCGAGAACGGTAATAAAGAAGAGATAAGCGTACCAATTCCGATATTTTTATCATAGCGCTTTGCAAAAGATAGTAAAATCGCGAAATACGGTAACATAGGGGTAATTGGATTTGTAATCGAATCCCCTACACGATAGGCCATCTGCGTAACCGCTGGGGAATAGCCTAAGTATAAGAACATTGGTACGAAAATTGGTGCAAGTAAAGCCCATTTTGCAGAAGCACTGGCGATTAATAGGTTGACAAAGGCACATATTAAAACAAAACCTATCATCATTGGTAAACCTGTAAAATTCAATGCTTGTAAAAGCTCTGCACCTTTAATGGCTAAAATAGAACCAATATTGCTCCAGTTGAAAAAGGCAATCATTTGTGAAGCGGCAAATGCTAATACAATAAATGGCGCCATATCTGCAATGGATTTAAAAATTTTCTCCGCAACTTCCTTATCGTTTTTAACCTCCTTCGCTGCTATCCCATAGGCAAGCCCAGGTAATAGGAAGAAGAATAACATGATAGGTACAATGCCTGCCATGAAAGGTGAGTTTAAAAAGCCACCTGTGGCAGGATCACGTAAAAGACCGTTCGACGGTATGACTGTAAAAGCAATGACTAAAATATAAACTAGCGTTACGATTCCAGCCCATTTTAATCCTCTCTTCTCTAAAGCTGTCAATGGCTCTAGCTTTTCAATTTCACCGTGAAACGAACCAAAGCGAGGCTCTGTAAACTTCTTTGCAACCCATGTACCAATAATGACTAATAAAAACGTCGAAGCAATTAAGAAATAGTAGTTCATCGTTGCACGACCAGTGTACGCGGGGTCTGCTATTTGTGCTGCTGATTCTGTAATCCCTAATAATAATACATCTAGAGAGCTAATTAATATGTTCGCACTGAAGCCTCCAGCTACAGCTGCATATGTAATAATTAAGCCTGCTAATGGATTTCGACCAATACTCATAAAAATCATGGCTGCAATTGGTGGTAAAATGATAAATGCCGCGTCAGCCGCTAAGTTACCAACTAAACCTGTAAAAATGATAAAAGGTACAATTAATTTTGTAGGTGCTGACATCACAATTTTCTTCATGACAGCTGAAATTAAGCCTGTTTGCTCAGCTAAACCAATACCAATCATTGTCACGATTACTAGCCCTAATGGAGCGAAGCCTGTAAATGTTGAAACCATCTGCGTTAAAATTAAGATAAGTCCTTCTTGACTTAGCAGATTTTTTACTTGAATGACATCTTCGGTCCCAGGTTGAACTGCTGAAATACCGAGCATGGATAAAACCCATGATAAAACTAGTACTATACCTGCTAGAATAATAAATAACGTGATAGGGTCCGGTAGCTTATTACCTGCACGCTCGATTTTATCTAACATATTGTCAATCCAAGATTTTTTCTTAATTGTTTGTGAATTCCCTTGCATAAATTTCATCTCCTTTTATACTTTATTAGACTTAACCTTTAAAAATCCAATGTCTCTATTTTAAGACATCGAAAATCTATGTCCTTTATACAAAGAAACCATATTTTCTGACTATTTTCAATATTTATTTTTTATTAAGGAGCTATATGTATGTATAAAATTAATGTTTTTACCGCTAAACGCTCACTTTCATGGGTTCAACAGCTTGAAAAAATTAAACCCTCTTTTTGTGAATTTCATTACTATGCTTATACTGATTTTGAACATTTGAATGAGCTTTTAGAAAAGTATTTGGAAGGGGGAGATGGAGCGCTTTTTAGCGGACAAATTCCATATTTTTATGCTCAAACGCATTTTCAAGAAGCAACGGTACCCATGCATTATTTTGATATTTCAGAGCGTGATTTTTACCGTACCGTTACGGAGCTTTTTTATGAGAAAAAGATTGCTATGAATCGCATTGCCATCGACTTTTGCTATGAGGAAAACGGCTATTTGGGCATTCATGAATGGTCGATAGGAAAAAAACCTTATCTTTTTAGCCAAACGATGAGCGAGTACGCAAGTAGCGATATTGTCGATAAAGCTGCTGAATGGCATCTACAATTGCATAAGGAAAACAAGGTTGATTTGAGCTTTACCCGCATTGCAGAAATACGTGAGCGCTTAGCTGATCAAAATATACCATTTATCGCTTTTTACCCGTCTCAATATGCAATGCAATTAACATTAGATCATTTTCTCAATCAACTGCGAATTCGACAGCTTAACCAAAATAAAGTAGTGGTAGTGCATATTTTAATTCCGATAGATAAATCGAATATAGAAGACCTAGAATATCGGCAAATTGCCTTATATAAAACTATATTAGATTTCAAACAACTGTATGCTAGCTCATTTATCGTACATCGTGAGGCATCGTTTATTGCAATTATCACGACGTATAAGCAATTTTTAAGTACAACGAATCGTTATTCACATTGTCATTTAGTTGATTTTTTAAATGAGAAGCTATCGTTTCCTGTCAGAATAGGGTGGGGAATTGGTGACTCTCTAATTGAAAGTCAGGAGTTTGCTAAAAAAGCCGCAACCCTCTGCTCCTCAAAGGAAACACAGGGATACATTATTGAAAATTCACGAGAAATCGGGCCTTTACTATATGGAACGATGCTACAGTTTGACGATGAAAAACAACAGCATCTAAAAAATTTAAGTACGACATATGATATTCCCTTATTACAATTACAAAAAATAGAAGCGATGCTGGAAAAACTAACGACAACGATTGTTAGTGGGGAACTGCTCAGCACACATCTTGGCATTACGGTACGCTCTGCAAACCGCATTTTAAAGCAGCTCCATGAGAAAAATTTAGCACACGAATTACCAAGCAACACGTCCACCACACGTGGACGCCCAAAAAAGTATTATCAAATTCATTTATATTAGTCAGGATGGAATGGCTCATACGGTGGGGCTACCTGTGCAAGTTGATAGGATGAATAAATCCTGACACAGGAAAAAAGAGACATCCATTTACGAATGTCTCTTTTTATATGCACGTCTATGTTAAGTGAAGATTATAGTTTCACTACATTCGTTGCTTGAGGTCCACGGCTGCCTTCTTCTACGCCGAATTCAACTTTTTGGCCCTCTTCTAAAGTTTTGAAGCCATCAGATTGGATAGCTGAGAAATGTACGAATACATCATTGCCACCTTCAACTGCGATGAAGCCAAAACCTTTTTCTGCGTTAAACCATTTTACTGTACCTTGTGTCATGTAAACACCCTCCCAAAAAAATTCAACAATCAATTGCTTCTATCACATATAAAAAACGTATTCAAAAGCTCGTATTACTTTTGAATACGTGTTTTTAATCATAGCAATGAAGTAATGTAATTATTACCCTTATTATAGTACAGAATTGTTTGTATATCCAGTAAATTCCGTTTTTAGTAAGGAAAAATTTACATTTGTAATCTAATAGTAAAGAAACGCTATTTCCTCATTATTTAATCCATGCTTTTTCCTTCGCAACAATGACCGCCTCTGCCCGCGATTCTACATTTAGCTTGACGAATAGCTTCGATAAATAGTTCTCCACCGTGCGCTGGGTGACACCAATTGCAGAGGCGATGGCTTTATTTGTACAGCCTTGGGCAACGAGCTGTAGTATTTCCTGTTCCTTATCGCTCAGTAGAACCTCCTGCTGCACATTCGGCAGGTTGGTGCGTTGCTGAACAAAGTCTAAGAAATCGGCTGCTAGTAAAATCTCACCTCTTATGGCTGCTTGAATGGTTTGGATTACTTGCTCCTTTGTCGCTAGCTTTGATAATAGACCGTCAATTTTTTTCTCAATCAATAGCTCATAATAATCGGAAAGTTCGTAGCCTGTGTAAAGAATAATCAATGCATCTGCTTGTTTTTTCTTAATCATCTCTGATAGTTGAATGCCGTTGATTGGCTTCATATTGATATCAATGAGAAACAACTGAAAGGTAGCTGTATCCATTCTTGATAAAACGGCTGCGCAATCCTGTTCTGTTTCGATTTGAACATTGGCTAAATCCTGCAACAATGTTTTCGTACCATCTAAAACGACAGGATGGTCATCTATAATAAGTATGTTCATCATATGAATCCCCGTCCTCTTGTATTTGTATATAAATATGCATGCCCTCGTTAAGGCTCGATTGAATGGTAATGTCACCATTAAAAGCACGGACACGTTCGCGAATGCCATTAATGCCCATTGATGCAGAGGACTGTATTAAATCGTCAATGTCGCAGCCTATACCATTATCATCGTATCGAAGGATAAAGCCTTGAGGGATTGCTTGTAATTGAAGCGAAACCTCTGTTGCTTCGGCATGCTTGATTGCATTATTTAACAGCTCCTGAACAAGACGATAGACTACGAGATGCAGGGTGACATCCTGAAATTCTACACGATCAATTTGGGCGCTTAATAAAAAATCAGCCCTTATTTTTACCTTTTGAATGAGTTTTTTTAATGCCATTTGTAAACCAAAGGTATCCAATAGTGGGGGACTTAAGTTCTCGCAATATTCTCGTAAGTCCTTCGTTGCATTCAATAACTGCTCGCGTATAGCTAGCACGGTCTCCTTCTGAATAGTAGGGGAGCCAGCTAGGACATCAAGCTCTCTGGCTAAATGAAGCTGCTCCTGCAAAATGGTATCATGTAATTCCTGTGCTAAAATACTCTTTTCCTTCTCAATAATATTCCATAGCAATTTATCGAGCCAAGGAAGCGGTGTATCACTGGTATTTTTTATATGCTGAATTTCACGCACTAAATCCTCAATTTGCTGTAAGTTATTGATAAACATGGACACATACAGTGCAAGCAATTCTAACCAAAGCAGCTCTTCCTTTTGCAGAGCATGGCGTATTTCTAACATAATCTTTTCCTCACCAGCATCATGTAACAGTAATTGCGGATAGTAGCTTACATGCTGTGGAGAATCGTCTGTTATTGTCCGGATATGAAACGCTGTGGTTCCAAGCTTCTCGGTGATTTCATATTTAAAACGATCCAATAATTCTTGTTGGTTTTTTGCTTTGCCCATACGCTGAACGGCTGCATATAAATTATGTACATAATTTCCAGTAGAAGAGAAGATAATTTTTCGATACTTAAAATCAATGCGTTCTTTTATATAAAAGCTTGCAATGATCACCATAAAGACAAGTAAAAAAATACTTGTGACATGGACGATGGATAGCTCCCCCATGAATAACAGGGCAATCCCTGCTGTCAACAGAAGCGCACTGAAAAAGGCTAGCGTTGAATAATAGCGTAATCGTGATAATTGGTATTCAATATCGAATAATCGTTCGTTCACCTGAATGAACAGAAAAGAGAACGGAATAAATAATAAAAATAATGCGGCGATTTCAGCGTGTAATATCGGCTTATGTCCTAATATTTCAGGTGTAACGAAGAATAATAAAAAGGGTAAAAACGGCACGATAAAGGCAAGCGCAATTAAACGAATTTTGGCCAATTTAGTACGTAAATAACTCGTTACTAAAATAAAAATTGCATAGACTACCAGGACAGCAAATAAACTTAGGTTCAATATAGGTGTGAACTCACGTAATGATGGCTCAATTTCCTCCATTAGATAAAAGCCAGGGATGAACAGTATTAATAAGTACAGCCATTTGCTGTGAGGGTAGGTCCACTTAATTTGTAGGTATTTGAAAAAGTGTTGTAAAAAGTGAATAAAGAGAACCATGCATAAAATAATACAGCTACTAATGACAAACATCCCAATCATATTTCCTCTAGCTGATGCGCCAGTACTGATATAGGCGGTCGAACAAGTTAATAAAAATAGGATCAATAAAAACGTTGAAAGATTATTTTGATTGCGTCGCCAAACATAAAGTGCGACACCAAAAGCTAGGAAAAAATAAAAGATAGGGAACAAAATTTGCAAATATAATTCTTCTGGCATGTCTCGATGTTTGACAGCAATGGTTTGAATACTCTTATCAGCCTTTTGGATCGTTAATGCATTGGCGCTTCTAACGATCATTTGCTGTTGAACGTAGCGATTCTCCATGGCTGGCTGCCCATCGATAGCCACAATAATATCCCCTTTTTCAATATTTTTTTGCTCTGCCCATAGAGGGTAATAGCTATCCACAAAAACAGGCTGACCGTTTGTCGTATCGAGAGTGAGACTCACAAAGGGTGTTTTGATGGTAATACCTAACACATAAATACCGAGTATTAAGTATGTAAGAAAAATACAATAAGTACATTTTTTCATTGTTAAACCTCTAATTTGCTTATGATCATAATCTCCTATATATTATCGCTAATTATTGATAAATTTGGAATACCGAAATAACGAGTTTCGGAAAACCACTATTGTTTTTTCGGAATAACGAAATAGTGTTTTCGGACATGGCTATGATAGGGTAAATTTAATCATTAGTGACGAATAGGGGGACTTCTGCGTGAAAAAAGGCATTTTAACACTTTTACTTTTTTTTCTCATCGCTATGATCACCATTCCATTGACCACGAACCATTGACCACGAAGGCCAAAACGGTGAATCAGGATAAAGTCGAGGTAGAAATTGGTCTCATAGGTAGTGATCATCATTTTGTCTATAAGATTCCGAAGCATTTACATAAGGATATGCCCTATACAGAAATGAAAAATGGCATTCAAGCTTCCTTAGCTAATCATTGGAAAATTGGTGAGACTCGTTATGAGGCCAATAAATCCGATGTTGCCTATACCTTTTATATTCAGGATTTATTTCAAGAAAAGCAGGATGGTCAGCTAAAAGTAGCCATTCCCTATCGTCATCTAGTAGGGATGTTTGGCGAGCAAGATCCTATTCAATTGCGTATTTTAGCAAGTAAATTATCCAAGTGGACTGTCAATACAAAGGATTGGACAGCGCTTGGCTTTATGGAGCCCTTTACTTTTTTAAGTGAACGTGAATATGTCTATGAGGGGGCAGTCCAAGAGTTATTAAACCAAAGAGTGGGCCATTTTGATGGCACCATTCAAAAAAGTCAGTTGCTTTTATACAGTGTCATTTATTTTTGCTTTATGGCTATCCAACTGCTTGCTTGTCTTATTTTATCCAGGCGGTTAAAAAGGAAAATCATTAAAAACCCAGACAATATGCATCAGTTCCGTAAACTCAATTACCTGTATCAATTGGTGCCGATTTTGATCATTGTCGCACAAATCGTGTTCCTTGTATTATCGGGTCTGATTACAGCATTTGGATTATACTTTAGTCCTGGCATTGATTTATTAGTGATTGTTGGACCTGTTTTATTAAATATCATCCTGCTGCCCACTTTTTTTGTCACAACAGAGAATGAAATTTCAAGGGAGCTCAACAATAATTCGTTGTGAAATGGTATAATGATCAACAGCAAACTTGAAGGAGCTGTTGAAGAAAAATGACGCATCCAGAATTCGCGTACTTAAATTTACTACAACATATATTAGAAAATGGCACAAAGAAAGAGGACCGAACGGGGACAGGTACATACAGTGTCTTTGGGTATCAAATGCGTTTTGATTTAAGCAAAGGTTTTCCTCTTCTAACGACAAAGCGTGTGCCCTTTAAGCTTGTAGCAAGTGAATTATTATGGTTCATTAAAGGGGATACCAATATCCGTTACCTATTGCAGCATAATAACCACATCTGGGATGAATGGGCATTTAAAAAATGGGTGGAATCTGATGAGTATAAAGGTCCTGATATGACAGATTTTGGTCGACGCTGTTTAGTAGACGAGTCATTTAACGCATTGTATCAAAAAGAACTTGCCTCATTTTGTGAACGTGTCTTAACAGATGATGACTTTGCACAGCAATATGGAGATCTCGGAAATGTCTATGGCAAACAATGGCGCCATTGGACAACCTCTGATGGCGATAGCCTTGATCAGCTACAGGATGTCATTCATCAGATTAAGCATCAACCTGATTCACGCCGTATCATTGTCAATGCATGGAATCCTGAGGATGTCATTAATGCGGGCGCAAAGGGCAGTAAAGCTGCATTACCACCGTGCCATGTGATGTTCCAATTTTATGTAGCAAATGGTAAATTAAGCTGCCAGTTAATGCAAAGAAGCCTTGATACATTATTAGGCTGTCCATTCAATATTGCGTCTTACGCCTTATTAACACATTTGGTTGCACATGAGTGTGGCCTAGAGGTTGGCGAATTTATTCAWAGCATTGGGGATGCACATATTTATGCAAACCATGTGGAGCAAGTGAAAGAGCAGCTATCACGTGAGCCAAGAAACCTACCAACATTGCACATCAATCCAAATAAAGCATCCATCTTTGATATAGAGCTTGAGGATTTATCGATTGAAGGATATGATCCACATCCTGCGATTAAAGCACCAATTGCCGTATAATGCTAACAGCAGCCATTTTGGTTGCTGTTTTTTTCAAACAAAGATCTAGGTCTAACTATTTGTTTTACGAAATAGGCAAGTAGTTGGATGACTGGATGAAAAGAAATTAATTATAGTTATTATGGTATAATTAGCATTATTTGGTATAATGGGAATAGTCCATTATATTGTAGGGGTGATAGTTGTGAAAAATACAATGGTACTTCTAGTAGATGAATATGATCGACAGCAAAGCGAGCCAGAACAAAGCATGGGTTCTGTGCAACATGCATATTCTTGTAACAAGATCGAATTGTCGCAGCAGCAAATTCAAGAAATGATGCAAATCATCGAAGAGATTCGTTTGAAAGGTTATAAAGATACACTATAAATGTAAGCGCCTCCTAAGCTATAATGGCTATGGAGGTGATTTTTTATGAACGTTATTTTTATCGATTCTTATTCTGGGGAAGAGCTGCTACATATGGTGTCACAAGATGTAGCAGGCATTTTGGCAGCAGCGCAAGGAGAAAGTGTGACATTTCCTGTAGGTCACTTTAAATATGAATTTCATAATTTAGATTTTTATGAGGACAACGGTCAAATACGACAGGAATTAGTCATTTACGTAAAAAAAATATAAGCGATACATTAGCAACAGCATAACGGGGAACAATATATACAGGTGACAGGGCTTGACTTTTTTGTACACCTGTAACTATAATAGTTACAACWGGTGGTGATACATATGGTGAACAGTCGATTTTCGGTGGCGATCCATATTCTTTCGCTCATTGCTACAACCTCTGATAAAAGTCTCCTTACGTCCGATTTTATAGCTGGTAGTGTGAATACCAATCCAGTAGTCGTAAGAAGAATGATTG
The DNA here is from genome assembly GCF_044986265.1 of Lysinibacillus sp. S1. NCBI lineage: Bacteria > Bacillati > Bacillota > Bacilli > Caryophanales > Bacillaceae > Lysinibacillus > Lysinibacillus sp. S1. The sequence goes on along the minus strand of NZ_CP173154.1, from coordinate 543,210 downwards.
GTGTGCTAAAAAAAGCTGGCTTACTTTCTTCTCATTCTGGCATGGCTGGCTATGAGCTATTAGTAGAGCCAAAGGATTTAACACTGCTAGCGATTTATCAGGCAATTGATGGGCCAGAGCAGTTATTTGCCATTCATGATGAGCCCAATCCAGCGTGTGCAGTAGGTCAAAAAATCAAGCATACATTAGAGGGTGTCTATACATCTGTGTGGCTGGCAATGGAAGAGCAATTACAAGCACAGACGCTACAGGATGTGCTAGATCAGCTTCGTACTTAGACGGAGATGGTCTTCTTGTATCTAACCTGTAACTAAAATGGTTACAACTAAACCTTAGGAGGAATAAATCATGAAAATTGCCGTAATTGGTGCAACAGGAAAAGCTGGACAAAAAATAGTAGAGGAAGCGGTACAACGTGGTCATGAGGTCACAGCCATCGTTCGTTCAGCAGCAAAAGTGACAGCTGCTATTCCAGTAATTGAAAAAGATGTGTTTGATGTGACGCAAGATGATGTAAAAGGCTTCGATGTCGTTGTCAATGCATTCGGTGCTCCAGCTGGACAAGAAGATTTACATGTCAAAGCTGGTCGTCATTTAATCTCGATTTTCCAAGGTATTCCTACAAAATTAGTGGTTGTAGGGGGAGCGGGCAGTCTATTTGTGGACCCAGAGAAAAAAGTGCGTGTGATGGATACACCAGATTTCCCAGCCATTTATTTAGCAACAGCGCAAAATCAAGGACAAAACCTACAGGATTTACAACAATCATCCATTACTTGGACATTTATTAGTCCATCTGCATTTTTCGATCCAGAAGGACCACGTACAGGTCACTATACAGCAGGAGTCGACCACTTATTAGTAAATGAGGCGGGGGAAAGCTATGTCAGCTATGCCGATTACGCAGTGGCTGTCGTCGATGAATTAGAAAACCCTCAGCACGTTAATAGCCGTTTCACAGTAACGTCAAATAAATAATAAAATGCAACCGAGCGTAGGAAATGCGCTCGGTTTTTTGTGATTTTTTTGCTTTTTTGAAGGATTTTTTTCGTTTACAGAAAAATGACTGTTTACAATACGACTTTTATTAGCTACTATCAAGTGTGAGTATTACATAAAAGGAGACGACAATAATGTCAACACAACGAATAGAAAAAGATTTTTTAGGTGAGCGCGTATTACCAGCAGAGGCGTATTACGGAATTCAAACACTACGTGCTACGGAAAACTTCCCAATTACAGGCTACACAATTCACTCTTCACTTATTAAAGCAATGGGGATTGTGAAGAAGGCAGCTGCATTAAGTAATATGGAAGTACACCTATTATCAAAAGAAATTGGTGAGGCAATTGTCGAAGCAGCGCAAGAAGTGATTGATGGCAAATGGGATGCTGAATTTATTGTAGACCCAATTCAAGGTGGTGCAGGTACATCCATCAATATGAATGCCAATGAAGTCATCGCTAACCGTGCCCTAGAAATTTTAGGGAAAGAAAAAGGTGACTATCACACAGTAAGCCCAAACAGTCATGTCAATATGTCACAATCAACAAATGATGCTTTCCCAACAGCTATTCATATCGCTGTGTTAAATTTAATAGATGAATTATTAGTAACGATGGATTATATGCAATCCGTTTTCCATCAAAAAGCAGAGCAATTTGCTCATGTCATTAAAATGGGACGTACGCATTTACAGGATGCCGTGCCAATCCGCTTAGGACAAGAGTTTGAAGCTTATTGCCGCGTGATCAACCGTGACATCGTACGCATTCGTCAAACTCGTCCGAATTTATATGATGTGAACATGGGTGCAACGGCTGTTGGAACAGGCTTAAATGCCTTCCCAGACTACATTAAATCTGTTGATGAGCATCTTGCTGAAATTTCTGGTTTACCATTAAAAGGTGCAACGCATTTAGTGGATGCAACACAAAATACAGATGCCTACACAGAAGTATCAGGCGCTTTAAAAATCTGTATGATTAATATGTCTAAAATTGCTAATGACTTGCGTTTAATGGCTTCTGGTCCTCGCGCAGGCTTAGGAGAAATCCTGTTACCAGCTCGTCAACCAGGTTCTTCAATTATGCCAGGTAAAGTTAACCCAGTTATGCCTGAGGTGCTGAATCAAGTAGCCTTCCAAGTAATTGGGAATGACCATACAATTTCTCTAGCATCGGAAGCTGGTCAATTAGAATTAAACGTAATGGAGCCTGTATTAGTGTTCAACCTAATCCAATCGATTAGCATTATGAATAATGTATTCCGTGCGTTTACAGAAAACTGCTTAAAAGATATTGAAGCAAATGAAGAGCGCATGAAAGAATATGTAGAAAAAAGTGTAGGCGTGCTAACAGCAGTTAACCCTCACATCGGTTATGAAGTAGCTGCTCGTCTAGCACGTGAAGCTATTTTAACAGGTCGTTCAATTCGTGAGCTTTGCATTGAAGAAGGCGTCCTAACAAAAGAACAATTAGACTTGATTTTAGATCCATATGAAATGACACACCCAGGTATTGCGGGTTCTAGTATCATGAAATTAAAATAAAACGAGCAATTATGGACTGTAGACATGCCCTAAAAGGCTGTCTATAGTCTTTTTTTGTAGACCTTTTCTCATATAAAATAGAGCGTATCCTTATGTATTTTAGGATTATTCAACTATAATAATGGTATGGAAGACATATTTTAGTTGGGGGAATTTGTAATGAGTTTACGAAAAAAGAGTTTACTTGGCTTTTCCGTTTTAAATGTTTTAATGATCGTTATTTTATTTATCGATTTAGCCAATGTAACGACATTGGATTGGTTTTCTACCGTGTTAACGATTGTAGGAATTGCTATTACACTATCTTACACAGTGTATGTCCATTACAAAGTGATACAGCCTATCAAACAAATCACAGAGGCTGCACAAGGAATTACGGCAGGTCAATTAGATACCGTTGTCATTGAGGTTCGTGATAATGGTGAAATTTCTCAACTAGCACAATCCTTTTTAGAGATGCAGGAACAATTACGAACAATGACACAAAAAATTGCGCACAGCTCTACAGATTTATCAGCAAGCATCGAGGAATTATCTGCGAGTACGAATGAAATTACGCTTGCTGTGGAAGAAGTAGATCAACAAATGGAGAAGACGTCAGAGGGCTTGAAGCAAGCAGCACAATCGGCTAATGATAGTGCTAAATCTATGCAAGAAACCGTTGATGGCATTGAGCGAATTACAGTAGCCACACAAGATGTGTTTGTGCATGCAAAAGATGCTAGCGAGATAGCAGGAAATGGTGCAAATATTTTACATGTGGCAAAAGAGCAAATGCAATTTATTTCCTCTTCAACAGAAAAAACAAGTGGATTGATGCAGCAATTATCCCTTAAAATGTCAGATATTAAATCAATGACAGATATGATTACTACCATTACAGATCAAACAAATCTACTAGCATTAAATGCGGCCATAGAAGCAGCACGCGCTGGGGAGCATGGTAAAGGCTTCGCCGTTGTAGCTGAAGAAGTGCGTCAATTAGCAGAACAATCAAAGCACTCTGCTACGCAAATTGTGGATTTAGTTGTAGGAATAGAAAGTGATACAAAACAAGTAGCCTCATCAGTAGAAGATGATTTGAAAAATGTTCAACAAGGAGTGTATGTAATTGACGAAGCGACAAAATCATTTGGCACAATTTCACAGCATGTTAGTCAGATGACAAGTCAGCTAGAGGATATTTCGACGACAGCTGAGCAGCTTTCAAGTAGCGCCAATGAAGTGGCATCCACTGTGACAACCATCGCAGCTGGCATGGGCAAGCTATCGAATTATACAGAAGCTGTTTTACATTCAATGGATGAGCAAACAGCCTCAATGCAAGCAGTTAATCATGTCACACAGGATTTAAGTGTCCAAGCGGATAACTTACAAAAGTTAACAAATCAATTTCATGTCTAGGTAAGAAATTGATATTTTCAAGATTTTTTAGCCCTGAAATAACTATCACATATTAATAATTTTATAAGTTTTTTAGTATAATTTTTATCTTCCTGTCACACATTCGAGAAGAGGCTTTTTTACAGACGACAAATTTTCTGTAAAATATGCCTCTTTTTTTATTATTTATTTCGTAAACTTGTAAATTAACAGATAAATAAAAATGTTGAATTTTCTAATCGAGTTTCTTATAATGGACTAGCTGTTACCTCTATTACTCACTTCAACTATTGCAACCCGCACTCGCCGGGTCAACAAGTCATTTCTATTTCTCTTCGCATATCCCTTGCGAAATCATAATTTGTAAGACAACAACTAAATGTAACTAAAACTGAATCGTAAGACCATTACAAAAAATTGAAAGGAAGTCATGCCTCGAAAAAATATTATTGAAAGATAATTCTGAATAAAAGAAAGAGAGAGATTGGATTGAAGCTATCACCAGTTGAACAAGAAAAATTACTCCTCCATGTGGCAGGAGAACTTGCGCTGAAAAGAAAAGCTCGGGGCTTAAAGCTGAATTATCCAGAAGCTGTCGCTCTAATTAGCAGTTTTATTATGGAAGGTGCTCGAGATGGTAAAACGGTAGCACAGCTTATGAGTGATGCCAAGCATGTACTGACAGCGGAAGATGTGATGGAAGGTGTCGGGGACATGATTTCAGATGTGCAGGTTGAATGTACATTCCCAGATGGGACGAAACTTGTCACAGTTCACCGTCCAATTCAGTAAAAGGAGTGTTTGTGGATGATTCCTGGAGAAATTCGACCGAAAAACGGAGTGATTGAAATCAATGTGGGACGAGCAACGAAAAAGGTATTGGTGGCGAATACAGGTGACCGCCCGATACAAGTAGGTTCCCATTTTCATTTTATTGAGGTTAATAGATTTCTAGCGTTTAATCGACAAGATGCGATTGGTATGCATCTCAATATTCCATCAGGAACAGCTGTGCGTTTTGAACCTGGGGAAGAAAAAGAGGTGGAGCTTGTCGAATTTGGTGGTAAACAACATGTCTTTGGCTTAAATATGCTAACAGAGGGCTCTACCCACCATAAGGACGAAATTTTGGACAAGGCAATTGAAGGTGGCTTTAAAGGAGCGGAAGAAAAATGAAGGTAACACATGAAGCTTACGCGAAAATGTTTGGCCCCACTGTGGGCGATAAAGTCCGTTTAGCCGATACGGATTTATGGATTGAAATTGAGAAGGACTATACTTCATACGGTGATGAGGGGGTCTTTGGTGGTGGTAAATCACTACGCGTCTCAATGGGGCAAAATGGTAAAAATACACGCAATGAAGGTGTGCTGGATACAGTTATTACCAATGTCATGATTATCGACTATACAGGGATTGTAAAAGCAGATATCGGTATCAAAGATGGTCGCATTATCGGTATAGGGAAAGCAGGCAATCCGAACAGTATGGATGGTGTGGATCAGGATATGATCATAGGTGTGGGAACAGAGGTTTATGCAGGCGAAGGGCTTATTGCAACAGCAGGAGCAATCGACACGCATATCCATTTCATCAGCCCTGATCAGGTGGAAACAGCATTATTAGCAGGGACAACGACATTTATAGGCGGTGGAACAGGTCCAGCAGCAGGCTCAAAAGCGACAAGCTTAACGGCTGGTGAATGGCATCTGCATCGCATGCTACAGGCTGTAGAGGGATTCCCCATCAATGTTGGTTTGCTTGGAAAGGGTAGTGCATCTGATCCTGCGCCTATTATCGAGCAGGTTCGTGCAGGTGCGATCGGGTTGAAAATACATGAGGACTGGGGTGCCACACCAGCTGCACTCGATCAAAGTCTATCGGTGGCAGATGAATATGATATTCAAGTTGCCCTCCACTCCGATACATTGAATGAAGCAGGGTTTGTAGAAGATACAATCAATGCGATTGATGGCCGTGTCATTCATATTTTCCATACGGAAGGTGCGGGTGGCGGTCATGCTCCAGACCAATTAGTGATGGCTTCCTTACCTAATATTTTGCCAGCATCGACGAATCCTACGAAACCGTTTACGACAAACACGATTGATGAGCATTTAGATATGCTGATGGTTTGTCACCATCTAAAGCATGATGTACCAGAGGATGTGGCATTTGCAGATTCACGCATACGCCCAGAAACTATTGCAGCAGAAGATATTATGCAGGATTTAGGGATTTTGAGCATCATGTCTTCCGATTCACAAGCGATGGGACGTGTTGGTGAGGTCACAATCCGAACGTTCCAAACAGCAGACAAAATGAAAAAACAGCGTGGTCCATTACCACAGGATGAAGGCAAGGATCACGATAATTATCGCGTTAAGCGTTATATAGCAAAACTAAATATTAACCCAGCTATTGCCCATGGCATAAGCCATGAAGTAGGCTCGCTGGAAGAAGGTAAATTAGCGGATATTGTCTTATGGGACCCAGCGTTCTTTGGGGTGAAGACGGAAGTTGTCATTAAGGCTGGTATTGCTGTGTATGGCATAACAGGTGATCCAAATGCTTCCATTCCTACACCACAGCCAATGAAAGGCCGTCGAACATATGGCTTCTACGGTCAAGGGCCACAGCATTGCGGCATGACATTTTTACCGAAAATTGCTGTGGAMGAARGYTTGCCAGAAAAATTAGGCCTAAARCGAATGATTGGCACGGTTTCAAATTGCCGAAATAATCGTAAAGATGACATGAAGCTTAATAATGCCACTCCGMAGATTGATGTTAATCCAGAAACCTATGAAGTGAAAATTGATGGGGAGCTAGCAACATGTGAGCCAGTGGATGTACTTCCAATGGCACAACGCTATTTCTTATTCTAAGCACATGATATGAGTGTAACAGCGAATACAAAGAAAAAGAGGAGCTAAACCATATGTTAATAGAAAAAATTATTGGCAATATAGCGAATGAAGAAGAACATCCACAAAAGGCAACGGAATGGATTGAGCTAGAGTGGGAGGAATTAAGCAAACGCATTCTTCGCACAGCAACGGATCAAGGAACAGATATCGCTTTACGTATAGAGGGTGAAGAGCCTCTACAATATGGTGCCTATTATTCGAGGATGAGCAACGACGAATTGCAATTCGTACAAAATTGGAGCCAGTTATCGTCATTACACCAAAAGATATGTATGAAATGGGGAAAGCTGCCTTTGAATTGGGCAACCGTCATACTCCTAGCTTGATTGCAAACAATGAAATCATCGTACGAGCAGATCATACGATTAATCCATTATTAGATGAAATTGGGGTGCACTATGAAACAACTGAACGACGCTTCAAGCAACCGTTCAAATACCGTGGACACGCTCACTAATTTATCCTTATTACAATTATTGCAAATTCATGACTCCGCATTTCCAATCGGTTCCTATACACATTCCTATGGTATGGAAACGTATATTCAGGAAGATATCATTCGCACAAAGGAACAATTAGTTGAGTTTTGTCAGGTCTATTTATTTCACAATGTAGTTTACGGTGATGCAATTCTAATACAAGAGGCATTCCATGCAGCTAAAAGACGAGATGTTGCTCATCTTATTGAGCTCGACCAACTTTGTGGGGCAATGAAGCTAGCGAAAGAATCTAGAGATGCTAGTGTCAATGTAGGGAAGCAATTTATGCGAACAGTAGCCCCTCTAATGGAGAGTCCTTTTTTATTGCAATGGAAAGAGAAGATTGACCATGAAGAAGTAAAAGGCCATTATGCAGTTCTCTATGGGATTTATTGTGAAGCACTAGGTGTGAACGTTTTTCATGCAATCATGACCTTTATGTACGCATCAATTAGTGGTTTAGTGCAAAATGCTGTCCGTGCTGTACCCTTTGGTCAAAATACAGGTGTGCAAGCATTACATGAGCTATTAGCCTCTGTGGAGGAAGCAGCCGAAACGGTGTTGACGTTAACAATGGATGATCTAGCCAACAATGCACTAGGTATTGAACTGGCGTCCATGAAGCATGAGTTTTTATTTTCGAGATTATTTATTTCATAGAAAGCGAGAGGATATACATGAAACCAGTACGTATTGGTATCGGTGGGCCTGTTGGATCAGGCAAAACATCTTTAGTCGATCAATTAACACGGGTAATGCATGAGCATTACAACGTAGCCGTGATTACCAACGATATTTATACAAGAGAAGATGCACAGTATTTAATCACAAACGGCGTGTTAGCAGAGGAGCGAATTATTGGGGTAGAAACAGGTGGTTGTCCACATACAGCCATTCGAGAGGATGCCTCGATGAATTTTGCTGCGATTGATGATTTGAATAAAAGCTTTCCAGATTTAGATATTATTTTTATTGAAAGCGGTGGCGATAATCTATCGGCAACATTTAGTCCTGAGCTCGTGCATGGCTATATTTATGTGATTGATGTGGCAGAGGGACAGGACATCCCACGTAAGGGTGGTCCAGCGCTAACACGTTCAGATTTATTGCTKATTMRTAAAACATCACTAGCTCCTCATGTTGGGGTTGATCTTGAGCTAATGGATCAGGACGTGAAAAAAATGCGTGYTGGACGTCCATATATTTTTGCAGATGTTCGCTCCCAAACGAATGTAGATAAGGTGGTTGAATGGATTCAGCACCATTTGTTACTTGAAGGTGCCGAAGCAGTTGAAGAAGATGTTTAACCCTAGCAAAGTTAATCATTTTGGCAAATTAGAGATGGCCTTTGAACCGAGACGGGGCTATACACGACTGGTTCATGTGTACCAGCAACCCCCATTAAAGGCCAGTCGTGAACTTTACGAAGGCAATCATCCAGCAGCCACCGTTTTTATCCTGGAATCCCCAGGGGGCATGGTTGCGGGAGATCGCAATGAAATTACGGTTACACTAGCGCCAGATAGTCAGGTGAAGCTCAAGCAACAATCAGCATTAAAAATTTACCCTTCTCACAATGGTGAGTTTTGTACACAAGCTATAAAGGTGGAACTTGCAGAGCAGGCGAGATTAGAATGGCTCCCTGAAGTGACGATTCCATTTGAACGAGCAAAATTTCAGGTACATACAACCATTCGTATGAAGGAAAGCTCGACATTGATCTGGGGAGAAATTGTTGCTCCAGGTAGAGAAATGCGAGGAGAAATCTTTGACTATCAAACATTCCAATCCAAATACAAGATCTATGTAGAGGATACTTTGATAGCTTATGACTCGTTGCAGTTTAAGCCGCAGGAGATGAATTTTGCCGAAATCGGCTTGCTTGAAAAGGCACGCTATATTGGTTCTTTGTGGATTGTCTCTCCATCGGTTAACAAACTTCAAATAAGGGATTTACAGGATCAAATCCAACAGGAAAAGTCCCTTCAGGCGAGTGTGACAAAATTGACAGATCAAGCCATTCATTGTAGATGGCTTGCCAAGGAGCAACGAACACTTCACAAAGAAATAAACCGCATGTTCGAGTACATCGCAGCATTGCTGTAATTTCTGTTGTGATAAAGGAGATATTAAATTGAAAAAGTTTTCCGTATTGATACTTTTGATGGTGCTAGCGGTAGTTTTTGTGGGCTGCTCGTCTAATCAAGGAGGAGAGAAACAACCGACAGCTACATCATCTGCCCAGGCAAATGAGCTTGTTTTTGCCTCAGAGTCTGAGTTTGCAGGCTTAAATCCTCTTTTGGAAGAAACCAATTTAGATGCCTTTTTATTTAGAGGTCTGATGCGCTTTGATGAGCATAATGTACCCATCAATGATATTGCTCAAAGTATTAAAATATCAGATGACCAGATGACGTTTACCATTTCGATTCACAGGGATGTAACCTTCCATGATGGGCACCCATTAACGGTGGACGATATTATGTTTACCATTAACAGTATTTTGGATGATGCAAACGGTTCCTATTTAAAGTCTGATTTTAGCCATGTTGTGTCAATGGAAAAGGTCAATGACATGACGATGACTATCCAATTAGATGAGCCATTTACACCGCTATTAGACAAATTAACGGTGCCAATTTTACCAAAGCATGCCTTTGAAGGGCAAGAGATGAGAACCGCTACATTTAACCAGCAGCCAATCGGTGCGGGTCCGTATATGTTTGAACAATGGGACAAAGGGACAAGCCTGACACTAAAGGCATATCCATCTTTCTTTGGCACAAAAGCTTCTATCGAGAAAGTAATTTTTAAATTTATCCCCGATAGTAATGTGCGTGCGCTCCAGCTAAAATCGGGTGAGGTCGATATAGCGTTACTAGACCCGAATCAGGTAGAGGAGCTATCGAAGGTTGAGCATTTAAAGCTATACGAGGTGGAATCAGCAGATTATCGTGGTGTTCTCTTTAATATGAAGTATCCTATTTGGCAAGACGTTGCTGTTCGCAAGGCCATTAGCTATGGGACAGATCGTGCAGGTATTGTCAAAGGCATTTTACATGGATACGGTACAGAAGCATACTCACCGCTACAAAAGCATGCCTTTGTAAACGCCAACATTGAGCATTATAAATATGACCTTGATAAAGCAAACGAGCTACTCGACCAAGCGGGCTGGCAACTAGCTGAGGATGGTTTCCGCTATAAGAATGATCAAAAATTAGCATTTACTGTTACGGCACCTATTACTGACACAGTGCGTGTGAACATGGCTAATTATGTGGCAGAAGGCTATAAAGAGATTGGGGCAGATGTGCAAGTAGCTGCACTCGATTGGAGCAATATTGTCATTGAAGAAACAGAAGCCTTTATGGTTGGCTGGGGAAGCCCGTATGATGCTGACCATCATACGTATAGTCTCTTCCATTCTGGTGAATCCAGTCTCACAAGTGCTGGCTACAATTACGGTAGCTATAACAATTCGAAAGTGGATGCATTGCTAGAGGAGGGGCGTACAACCGTTGATCCTGAAAAACGTAAGGAAGTCTATGGGGCATTACAGGAGGAGCTAGCACAAGATCCACCATTCGCCTACTTTGCCTATGTGGATGCTGTGTATGGTATTAATCAGCAGATTAGTGGCGTCAAAGAGCGCATTTTAGGTCATCATGGGGCAGGCTTCCTCTGGAATGTCGAGGAGTGGAAATGGCATGATCGCTAAATGGATCGGGAAGCGCGTGATAATGGGGACAATTGTCCTCATTATCGTGAGCTTCCTCTCTTTTTTCCTGATGCATGCGGCTCCTGGTAATCCAGCTGCAGCGTATTATGGTGGCAATGCCCAAACGTTATCGACAGCGGAGAAAGAACGCATTGAAACAGCTTTTGGTCTGGATCAACCGATACTCTATCAATATGGTGTGTGGCTCCGTGAAGCGATGCAAGGAAATTTAGGCTACTCGGCAAAAGAAGGCAGACCAGTAGCGACAATTATACAAGAACGTTTACCAAATACATTACAGCTCGTTGTTGGAACTTTAGGCATCGTAGCCATTGCCTCAACATGGCTCGGCTTACAGGCAGGCATGAAGGAGGGTTCGTTATTAGATCGCGGACTTTCCTTTGTAAGTATTGCTAGCTCAGCCATTCCTCCATTTTGGCATTTTATTCATCATGGTGTTCTCTGTACAACTAGGCTGGTTTCCTTCATCGGGGATGAAGGATGTACGAGGGGATGGCGGCCTTGTGGACCGACTATACCATATGGTTCTTCCTTTATCGGTCCTTGTACTGGCACATGTCGGGGTATTCGCACGTTTTTTACAGGAAAATGTGAAGGCAGAGAAGCATCGTTATTATGTAGAGGTGGCACGTGCCAACGGAGTACCAGAGCGAGCTATTCGTAAGATGATTTTACGCAATGCCATTATTCCATATATCAATTATGTCGGTGTGACCATCCCATCATTTTTTGGAGGATCCATCGTGGTTGAAACATTATTTGGCTGGTCAGGCTTAGGTCAGCTTTTAGTGAAAGCAGTGATGGTAAAGGACTTTCCTGTGCTGATGGGTGCCATTTTAATCACTGGCGTAGTAGTCGTTATCTGTTTATTTGTGATTGATGTCCTCATGATTTGTCTCAATCCCCGCTTAAGAAGAGGGGGAATCGTATGAGAAAAGAGCAAAAAATGCTCATCTTTTGGCTAGTGATTCTTGGTCTTTTAGTAGGCTTCACCCTATTCTCCTCATGGTTAGTGCCTTTTGAGCCAAACGCGATGGATATGAATCATATTTATGAAGCACCTWATGGAACACACCTCCTTGGCACAGATCAGCTAGGTAGAGATGTTCTTTCCCGCCTACTCGTTGGTGGTAGAGTGACCCTTTTTATCGCTACGTTATCGGTTGTTCTATCCAGCATAATTGGCATTATCTATGGCGGTATAAGTGGCTATTTCGGTGGAGCTATTGATGCAGTGATGATGCGTATACTAGAGGCATTTTTAACAATTCCATCTTTAGTGATTGTGCTTGCTCTTCAAGCGATTATGCAAGGAAGTGTATGGCGCATGGCAATGATTATGGGGTGCACAGGCTGGTTTGTCACTGCCCGTATCGTGCGCTCTGAATTTATCCGGTTGAAGGAATTAGAGTTTATCCACATGGCGAAGATGTTCCGCACTCCGCTGTGGAAGATTCTTTTTCGTCATTTATTGCGTAATAGTCTTCCCGCCATTTTTGTCGTGACGATATTTAATTTTGCTGGTGCTATTTTTACGGAAGTATCCTTAAGCTTTTTAGGTATCGGTGTTCCACCGTCCATTCCATCGTGGGGGACGATGCTCTATACGGCACAAAATGATTTACTTGTCGGGGCTTGGTGGATGGGCCTTTTTCCTGGGATGTTCATTTTCGTAACGATTTTATGCGTGCAAGCTATTGGTAGTAGATTTAAGCAGAGAGGGGGACAGACCCATGTTTAAAATAGAGCATGTTACTGTTCGAATAAACGAAAAATTTATATTGAACGATCTCTCGTTTACGGTGCCAAAAGGTCAGATTACCGTGATGATAGGTGAAAGCGGTAGTGGAAAAAGCACCATGCTCTCTGCCATTCTAGGCATGCGTCCAGCGCAAGCAACAGTTGAAGGCTCAATCTTTTTTAATGGAAGAAATATAGTGGAATTAGCAAAACAGGATCAATCTGTACTACGCCAAAGGCACTTCTTTACGATTTTTCAGGATGCTGCTAATAGCTTTTCGCCAACGCAAAAAATGAAACAGCAATTGTATGGATTAACTGCCTTACGGATGGGGCAGACAAAGGCAGTATTTCTAGCTAAAATGAAGCATATTGTACAGGATTTACATTTACCAGCAGATGTGTTGGAGTGCTATCCCTTCGAGCTTTCAGGAGGGATGCTACAACGCTGTATGCTTGCCTGTGCTCTCTATCTGGCGCCAGCTGTTTTATTAGCGGATGAACCAACCTCTTCCTTAGATATGCTGCATCAACAGGAATTTATTCAACAATTGAAAAGGCTTCATACACAGCTAGAAACAACCGTACTCTTAATTACCCATGATTTAGATGTAGCTGCTTCCATCGCGGATTTTATCCTCGTCATGAAAAATGGAGAAATTGTGGAGCGAGGGCGAGTAACAGAAATCTTTGAGCAGCCTAAGCATCCATACACTAGGCAGCTAGTTGCGCATCATTTTTAGGAGGAGGTGTGGGCTTTGTTACTTCAGGTTCACAATATTTGTAAAAGCTATCGAAAGGGACGCCCAATATTAAATCATATTCATCTTACTGTAGGAAAAGGGGAAATAGTCGGCTTAGTAGGAGAAAGTGGCAGTGGCAAAAGCACATTGGCCAAAGTAATTATGCAGCTAGAAGCTCCTGAAAAAGGGGCAGTATACTTTCAACAGCAACCAATAACCAAGCATCGTCGCGCATCTTTTTATGACAACTGCCAGATTATTTTTCAAAATGCAACAGCCGCTTTAAATCCCATGTGGACTGTAAGGGACCTATTAAGAGAGCCGCTTCAGCATAAGCAACCTATAACGGACACCTATTTACAGACCATGCTGGAGAAGGTCAAGCTACCAACAGATATCTTACATGCCTTGCCCTCTGAGCTAAGTGGCGGAGAAAAACAGCGAGTTAATTTATTACGATCCCTTTTGGTCGAGCCACAATTAATCGTATGTGATGAAATTATTTCAAGCCTAGATCGCTTGATTCAACGAGAAATCGTTGATTTATTAAAGACCTTGAATAAAGAAAGGGCAATGGCCATTCTCTTTATCTCTCATGACTTAAAGGCTGTTTCCTATTTATGCGACCGCATTTATGTGATGAAGGCTGGAACCATTGTTGATGAGAGCAACAAAGAGAATAACGGCTTTACCTTCACGGACAGCTATGCAAAAATGCTGTTTCAGGCAATGGATCATTGATTTGGCAAAACACTTCCTTTGAATGGGAAGTGTTTTTTTTATGAGTGAACTAGCGCAGCTAATTTTTCAGTGAACTCCTCAGATATTGTGTAGATCGTATGCGTATCCTCGACATGCATCAAACTACTGTTTTGCCCTTTATCACCTAACCAAAGATGATAGCCATATTTGTTTCCTGCCTTGTCCACTATTTGTACATCATATTCTGGCGAAGCCATATTGACAACACCCTCGTTTTTGACTGTTGTTGCAATGGCTTGTTGGAATAGTGTAAGTGATTCTTCATCCGTATATTCTTTAAAAAAATCAGTGTTCACCTTGTTAAATTTAGCACCAATAGAAATGCTGACCTTAGCTAATTCATCATCTGGTTTTTCATTACATCCTAGTAAAACAACGGCTAGTAGAGACACTAAGGCAACTATCATTATTCGCAACCACTCATCCCCTCTATAGGCTAAATAATACCACCATTTCCTGTCGTAGCTCTCACTTCTTTGTAATACATTAAATAAACGAGAGTGAAAGGGGACAGATAGTGGGCTTATTTGATGGATTGATCGGCAATGCAAGCGAGGTGAATTTAGAAAAACTACAGGAGGAGGTCCATAATTTATTAATTCCAAACGAGACAGTCAAAAACGCCTATAAAATTATTAGAGACACGTTTATTTTTACCAATAAACGATTAATCCTCATTGATAAGCAAGGAGTGACTGGCAAGAAAACGGAGTATCATTCCATTCCCTATAAAAATATCGTTCATTTTTCAGTAGAGACAGCTGGAACATTTGATTTAGATGCAGAGCTTAAAATATGGGTGTCTGGCAGTCCATTACCGATTCAAAAAAACTTCAATAAGGCGACAAATATTTATAAGGTGCAAAGCGTCTTAGCACAGTATGTTTTGGGGACGTAATGAAGGTGCTAATAGTACGTGTGCACAACCAAAAGCCCGCAGATTTGCGAGGCTTTTCTGTCGTGCCAGGAAGGGGTCGGTGTAACGGATTTTAAATCAGCTTCATGATTACGGTAAGCTCGAAAATACTTTCAAGTGTAAATAACAGCGCATTGGCGAAGTCTTATTCAAATACAATCATTTCTCCGACTTCTTTAAACCCGAAGCGTTTATAAATATTTTTTCCATCCTCTGATGCCTGTAAGACTACGGGCTTTTGCTTATCGATTGTTTGACTGAGTAGGAATTGAAACATCTCACTGCCATAACCCTTGCCCCTATACGCATCTTTTGTCATCACATCATAAATCCCATAGCTATGTTTACTGTCGATTAATAATCCCGTAGCGATAGGTACTTCCTTTATGCAACCAATAAACATGCGAGCATTTGATGCTAGTTTTTCCTGTGAGAATTTATGAAAGTAAATTTCTAATGCATCTCTTTCTGCTGTTTCTCCAAATAAACTTAGAAAAACTTCCTTATATYGTAGAAGCTCTTCCTTGTTACTTACTTCTGTGATGGTAAGATAATTGGAAATTCGTGGACCTGTGTGAAGTGTATGGTCAAGCTTCATCATCATATTTCGTTCAGCTTCCTGTAAATTGCAGTCTTTTATCAGTTGTAGCCAATCATCGCTTAGATAGTTGGCATCCACCCACGTGCTGAAGGGAAGTTTATTAACAATGAAATGATTAATCCTTTGTTTAAGATGATTTTCCTTATGAATTATAGGCGATTTCGCTACTAACAAATTAAATGTATCAGTTGGAATATTTGTATTGGCTATGACAAAATGAGCTTCCTCTATAATTTGTCCAGAAACGGCTCGAGTAAATAGTTTCATTTTTTCCTCTAAATTACTCGTTACTAATTGTTGACTTGTTTTCATATTTTTCATCCTTCCACTATTAGAAGTACACTATCTTTTATTATAAAGTCAATGAAAGATAAAAAATACGCAGTTCACCTTTTTTATATCCCGCTATAACTTTATTAGTAGTTTGGAAAATATTGTGATATTTGACTTTAGAAAAACACTACTTTACAATTGATTTTAGTAATCTAATAGGAATGTGCTTATACTCATTCCTATGACAACTGAATAGCGTGTAGTAATAGGTGTAAATTGCGTGCAATTTGCTTAAAAGGGAAGTCGGTGCGAATCCGACACTGTCCCGCAACTGTAAATGTGAGCGACTTTTCAGTATCCACTGTCTTTGGACGGGAAGGAGAAAAGAAGCGATGATCATGAGTCAGGATACCTGCCTGTTACGAGTACACACCATAAACCTACGAGGAATAGGAGGTGGCATGTTGACAAAACAGAATGCTCTGTTCGTCACAGTACGTCAAACGCCCATAGTAAATGAAAGGGTTCATAATCGAACTCGTTCACACATACTTAGGGTTTGTTTGGCATTGTGTGATGAAAGAAGATAAAATGAAGGATTTCCTCAAAAGTAGGGAGTCCTTTTTGTTTTGAAAATATGTACGCAAAGGGGATGCACGTATGACAAATATTCATGTAACGACAACGTTGGAAACGCCTTATGAAGATCTGAACATTTGTAAGCAACCACGCACAGAAGTTGCCAAGAAAGCGAAAACAAGAATGGTGGTCGAGTCACTGATCGATCAATTATTAGCAACGAAGCTGATTCGCAATGATCGCTTCTTTGAGCAAATCTTATATAATAAAGAAATTATTTGGATACAAAATGGGGATGTGGACGGTCATCTTTTAGCGAAAGCAGCCATAGCAGATGAACTAAAAACAAAGACGAATAGTTTTATGATGTACATGCCGACCAATCCGATTGTCTATGAGGTCAACGGAGAAGCGTATCACTTAATTACGCGCATTGATTCTACACGCGCAAAGCCCAACCTCGACCGTCTATCATTGGAGCCAAAGCCTGTTTTAAGTGCCGCTCGTGTCAATGACTTATTATGCTCGAYTGTCATGCGCTTTTACGAAACATATTTATATGATTTAGCATCTCATCATGACAAACTCATTGCATTTGTGCAGCAGGAATATGCCCAATTTATTGAAGCGGTGCAAGCGTTAAATGATTATCATTTCAACTGGCATCCACGTGGCAACGGTCACGAGCTTTTACTGCAATTAATTGATCATCTACAACTATTAAAAAGTCAACCTGGTAAGGTACTAATTGATTTTACGAACAAGCATGACTATGTAATAGTTGAACCCGCATATTTGTTGGACAATCCAACAAAGAAAGCTGTCGGTGCACTATAAAAACAAGCCCTCCATTTTTTGGAGGGCTTGTAATATCTTATGGCAGGGTAGAGATATATTGATGCCCAAGCAAGAAATACCCGCGGAAATACCCGAAGCGAGCAGGCTCATCCCATCCTACAGGCAATGCATGGCTGCCTGTGCTTCTTGCCATGGAACCGAATATCCTTTGCCCTTAGCACAAAAGATACTAGAGGAACTATACTCAGGGTCGGCATTTCTATCGTAGCCAATCTGTGCAATCACATCCTCTGTATTATGGCACACATCATAGCCATCAAATTGGAGTGTGAGTGCACCTTTCCCATTTGTATAGGCGGCAAAGGTTGTACTGTAGCTCATTAAAGTGGCAACAGGTGCACGACCTGTTAGGATAACATCCGTTTCGGATAAAATCGGGTCATCGAACGTGCCAGCTGCTTGCTGAATATCAGTCATCATACGACCGATAAAGTCATTTGAAGCTTTCATTTTAAAGCGATAATAGGGTTCAAGTAGGACATTTTGTGCCTGCTCCAGCCCCTGACGCAGGGCACGGAAACTGGCTTCACGGAAATCTCCCCCCGATGTATGTTCATTGTGCCCGCGACCTGTTAGAAGTGTAAAATGAATATCTGTTACAGGGAAGCCTGTCAGTAGCCCATGATGGTCACGCTCAAACAGATGCTTTTCAACAAGGCGCTGATTGCCTACAGATAAATGATCGGCATGACAGGCATTGGTGAAGGTATTACCTGTTCCACGTGGATTTGGCTCCATTAATAAATGAACTTCTGCATAATGCTTGAGGGGGTCGAAATGACCATAGACCGTTACGGTCGTCGCAATGGTTTCGATGTATAAAATGTGCGGCTCACCAAAGGAGACAGCTAATGAAAAACGCGTCATTAATACCTCTGTAAGGACCTACAATTGAATGGCACCCATAATATGCACATGGATTTCCTGAAATTTTTCCTGCCAGACCACACGCAAGGACGGTTCTTCTGCTTCGAGTAAACGGAAAATCTGTAGCACTTCCTTGATATGCTGATCACCCTCATATTGAACCTTTGCCTGTAAGGTTGGGACAAGCTCATAGGGCTGTGATAGCATCGTTGTACCGATTCGATCCCCAATGTTTGCCTGGCTCAGTCCTTTGACAGCGAAAATTTCTCCTGCCTCTACCTGTTGAACGGTCTCAAAGCGWCTTCCGTTATAAAGTCGAATTTCGGTCACTTTTTCTGTTACKTCGTCAAATGAAAATTCATCTCGTACATGCAACGAGCCCTTGGTTGCCTTCATAAAGGTTAAACGCTGGTGACYATCATGACGAATCTTAAAAACCTCGCCCTCAAATGGGGCATCCTTGTCAAAATGGGAAGCCGTTAACAGCGGGAGCTGGTCAAGAAATTCCTGAATGCCCTCATCCTTTAAGGCCGAGCCAGCAAAGCAAGGGAAGGCACCTTCATTTTTAATCATTTCCTTTAATTGAGCAAGACACTGTTCATGCTCCAATGACTCATTTAGAAAGGCATCAAGCAATTTTTCGTCGCGCTCCGCCAGCCATTCCATAATATTATTTGATACATAGTCTGCTCGCAGTGGCTCATCGATGAGCAATACATGCTGAGAGCAATCTTTGCGAAGCTGGCTGATGACGGCCTCCATATTGGCACCCTCACGATCCATTTTGTTGATAAAGAAGAAGGTAGGGACATGGTATTGACGTAAAAGTTGCCACACTGTTTCTGTATGGCCCTGTATCCCTTCGACAGCGCTAATGATAATAATGGCATAATCCATCACACGAATGGCACGCTCCATCTCAGGGGAGAAATCGACATGCCCTGGCGTATCAATCAATGTGTATGTATCATCGCCAATATTCATGCGCCCTTGCTCGGCAAATATCGTAATGCCCCGTCTGCGCTCTAGCTCATGATGATCAAGAAAGGTATCCTGATGATCAACACGCCCCCGTGCTTGAATACTATTTGTATGAAAAAGCACTTGCTCAGAGAAGGTCGTTTTTCCTGCATCCACGTGCGCAAGTACACCGATCGTTTTGTACATAAGAAATCCTCGTTTCTATAGAATGCTATCTTTTTATTGTAACAGAATACTAGCTTCTATATTTCTTGTAAAATAGTTCGTCTTTATGTCGAAATAGTGCTAATATAATGATGATTATACTTTTAGTGTCATACTACTGATTGCGCGATAAATTTTCTTCTGCTAGTCTATCAATAGTATTGACCATTATAGAACGTATTGGTGCAAATGGCATTTGTCATTTGCTTAAAAGGGAAATCGGTGCAATTCCGATGCTGTCCCGCAACTGTAAATGGGGAGTCTATACAGCATGCCACTGTAGTGAAACTATGGGAAGGCGTATAGATGATGAACCTAAGCCAGGATACCTGCCAGTATGTATTTTTTGACTAAGAACCACGAGGATGGGGATAGTGATGAAGGTAATGATACCGTTATTTCACTATGCTACTCTCTTGGCGACAAGAGGGTTTTTTTATGCCCTTCCAACTACCTTAGTAGTAAAGAAGTCTCTGATTTCTTTCTATATTTTAACAGCAAAGGAGAAAAGGACATGAAGAAATGGAAAAGTATATGGTTGATGATGATCATTGCCTTGGTCGCTGTTTTAGGGGCTTGTAACGCAAAGGACAAAACGGAATCAGCTGCACAAGGTGAAAAGGTTGAGCCATCTGAGGCGGCAGCAGCAGTAACCATTGAAAATAATGACACAACTCAAACATATACGGAAGCACCAACAAAAGCGATTAGCTTAAATCAACATGTGACAGAAATCATGCTAGCACTTGGTTTAGAGGATTCTATGGTAGGGACAGCTTACTTAGATGATAAAATCTATGAGCCACTGCAAGAGGCATACGATAAGGTCCCTGTTCTTTCCGATCAATACCCAACGAAGGAGCAAGTCATCGATGCCGAGGCAGATTTCCTATATGCAGGCTGGAAAAGTGGCTTTGGCGAAAAGGGTGTAGGCACACCAGAAGAGCTTGAAGAATTAGGCATCCATACGTATTTACATACGGCTTCCAACATGACAAAGCCAACAATAGAGGATATTTTCACTGATATTCGCAATATCGCGAAGATTTTCCGTATTGAGGATCGTGGCGAAGCTTTAATTGAGCAAATGACGAAAGATGTAGAGGCAGTACAAGCTAAATTACCAAAAGATAGCGAAAAATTACGTGTTCTTGTGTTTGATAGCGGTGAAAAGGATGTATTTACAGCTGGTCAAAACTTTATGAATGAGCTTGTGACAATCGCGGGTGGACAAAATATTTTTGGTGATGTGGAATCAGGCTGGACAACTGTGTCGAAGGAAGATGCAGTAGACCGCAACCCAGAGGTAGTTGTCGTGATTGATTACGGTGAAACAACGGCAGACCAAAAGATCCAATTCTTAAAAAATGATCCAGCCTTAAAGGAGATGGAAGCCGTCAAAAATGAGCGCTTTGTCATCCTGCCACTTTCAGCAGCGTCTGAAGGGGTTCGTGCGGCAGAGGCCATTGAAATTTTAGCAAAGGGCTTCTATCCTGAAAACTTTTAATCCATTCGAGCTAGCGTTTTTGCTAGCTCCTTTTTTATAAGGAGCGATAAAAATGAACGCATTTCAAAAAAATGTACCAGATCAAACATTTGAAACACTGAACCGTCATGGTGAGTTTACCCGTCTAGCCGTTAGCCCTGGCATTATTAATAAGCATTATACTCCTGCACAATTCCAAAAAATAGCCGAAATTGCTGGCGAAAAGGGGGCGATAAAATATTCTGCTTCCTATAGTATACTCGTATCCATACCAACGTGCGATGCCACAGAAGCGGTGCAAGCCTTACAGGAAGCAGGTCTTTATGTTGCTCCCTCTGGTTCAATCATAGCCATGAAGGCCTGCGATTTTTGTGATGGGGAGAAAATGGAGGCTACTCCGATAACCGAACAGCTCTATCATGCCATAGAGGGGATGAAGGTACCTGCAAGAGTGCGTGTCAATATTAATGGCTGTGCATCAGCTTGCTACAATGCAGTCTATGATGATATTGGACTCGTTTACCAACAAGAAAGCTTTGATGTCTATTTAGGGGCAGTACCAATGGGAGCAAAGGCACAGGCTGGCACATTATTCGCTAAGAGGGTAGACGTCACACAAATTGAAGATTTTTTACTGCACCTGATAAACCTTTATAAGGAGCATGCTCGCCCAAATGAGCCCTTTTATAAATTTTATCGCAGAACAAAGTCAGCAGAATATTGGGAACTAGTAAAAAATTCAATTAAATAGAGGAATATTACTTAGGGTGTCGAAGTATTGTAGTAAGACAGAAAATTACAATACAAAGGAGCAAGAACATGACATCGAAACAAGGGATTCAACCAGAAGATCTTTATCACTTAAAATCAGTAGCAGATCCACAGCTTTCACCAGATGGGACAGAGGTAGTTTATGTAGAGACTCGTATGGACGAGAAGAAAAATGACTATATATCGAATTTGTTTTACATAAACTTGAAGGACAAAACACCACAGCAATGGACATTTGGTGAAGATAGAACGAGTTCCCCTGTTTGGTCACCAGATGGCAGTCAAATTGCATTTTTGTCAACGAGAACAGGTAAGTCGCAAATTTATGTTCTTTCGAAAGCAGGTGGAGAGGCAAAACAGGTGACACATTGTAAAAATGGAGCGACCTCCCCTGTCTGGTCACCATGTGGCAAGAAAATTGCTTTTTCAGTCGTGCTAGGGAAAGATGAAACCATCCTAGATAAAGCGGAGGATGAGAAGAAAAAGGATAAAGAACTAAAGCCACTAGAAATCGAGAAAATGAAACACAAATCGGATGCTGGTGGATTTATTGATATGGAGCAGTTTACCCATATTGCCATTGTCAATGTGGCATCAGGAGAGCTAGAACAAGTGACAGAAGGCAAAGAGTACTGCCATCTGGGTACTTGGTCGCCAGATGGCAAATACCTTACGTACTTAGCAGATAAAGCGGAGGATTTAGATTTCTCATTTAATGTGGATATCTATTTATTGGAGTTAGAATCTAAGCAGAGTCACAAGCTAACAGAAGGTTCGGGTGCATATTACCAAACAGCTTGGTCTCCGAATAGTCGCTATCTTTCTTTTGTAGGTGGAGAACGTGAATTTGAAAATGCCACACAAGCAAAGCTTTGGATTTATGACATGGAGCAAAAACTACTAAACTGTGTAACAAGTGATTTTGATGCGCCTGTTGGTGATTATGTCATCGGTGATTTCCTGCAAGGTGTAGCGTCACCACGTGTGCAATGGATGAATGATAATCATAGCTTCTACTTCCAAGTCACAGATCACGGCAATGCGGCGATTTATTACGGAAATGTAGATGGCGAAATTTACCCAGCTATCCATGATGATCAATATGTCTATGGCTTCTCACTTGATGCGCAAAACGATCAGGCTATTGCGGCTATTAGCACAACGACCCATCCAGGCGATCTGTTTTATGTGAACCTAAAAACAGGTGACAAAGAACAGTTGACGTCCATTAATGAAGATTTTTTAAAAACCAAAACATTAGCTGTTCCAGAGAGTATCGAATTTGAAGGTGCAGAAGGCTGGAAGGTCAATGGCTGGATTATGAGGCCAGTTGGCTATGAAGCAGGGAAGAAATATCCTCTCATTCTTGAAATCCATGGTGGTCCGCATGCAATGTATGGTAATACCTACTTTAATGAATTCCAAATCCTTGCTGCACAAGGCTTTGCAGTGCTTTATACGAATCCGCGTGGTAGTCATGGCTATGGCCAAAAATTTGTGGATGCAGTACGTGGCGATTATGGTGGTAATGATTATGCGGACTTAATGGCAGCGGTAGACTACGCTCTGGAGCACTATGATTTTATTGATCAAGATCGTCTAGGTGTAACTGGTGGAAGCTACGGTGGTTTTATGACCAACTGGATTGTGGGCCATACAAATCGCTTTAAAGCAGCTGTGACGCAGCGCTCCATTTCGAACTGGATTAGCTTTGCTGGTGTCAGTGATATCGGCTATTACTTTACAGACTGGCAAATTCAAGCAGGACTCGATGATATAGAGAAGCTATGGCATCATTCGCCACTGAAGTATGTAGACAAAGTGGAGACACCATTATTGATTTTACATGGTGAAAAAGACTATCGTTGTCCAATTGAGCAGGCAGAGCAATTGTTTATCGCCTTAAAATATCGTAAAAAAMAAACAAAGTTCGTGCGTTTCCCTGAGGCGAATCATGAACTTTCAAGAAGTGGAAAGCCTACATTACGAATTAATCGACTTGAATATATCCGTGATTGGTTTGTGAAATATCTATAATCGGGTGGCCTAAGAAGAGAACATCTTCTTAGGCTACTTTTAATAGAAAGGCTCTGTTTGTTTATAACGTTTCAATCTTTTGGAGTCTTTATTGTAGAGATACCGAACCTCCTTAGGTAGAATCAACTTTTCCTTACATAAAAAGAATCACACCTTGGTGTGATTCTCGATTGGTTAGTCGATTTTCTGGATGAACACGACCTTCAGATAATTAAATTCAGGGTATTCACGTGGTACACGGAAATCCTTCGGTAAACCGTATTCCTCGACAATTTTATAGCGTGTACGAGTCTCTTTAAAGGCTTGGTCAATAAAGCCTTTGAACTTTTTCATGCCAAAGCTGGCATTATTTGTGGAAGCCACGATGATGCCGTTTTTAGCGGTAATGGCAATCGTGTCCTTTAGTAATTTAGGGTAGTCCTTTGCCGTTGAAAAGGTCATTTGCTTCGTACGTGCAAAGCTAGGTGGGTCTAATACGACAAGGTCAAACTGTAAAGCATGGCGTTGTGCATATTTAAAATAATGGAAGACATCCATGACTTTTATATCCTGTGCCTCATAATCAATATGATTGACACTAAATTGCTCAATCGTTTTGGCTAGACTGCGCTTTGCCACATCTACACTCGTTGTCTTGATGGCTCCTCCTAGAGCGGCTGCCACAGAAAATGCTCCTKTATAGGAAAATGTATTCAGCATGTCTGTATTGTTGGCATAACGCTCACGAATAGCCAATCGTACCTCACGTTGATCGAGGAAAATCCCTGTCATGGCGCCATCGTTTAAATGCACCGCATAGGTCATACCATTTTCCTTCACCATGATAGGAAATTCTCCTGGCGTGCCCATTACAAAATCATCTTGCTCGATATATTGTCCTTTGCTATCAAAGCGTTTTTTCTCATAAATCGCTTGGTAGTCTACTGTCTCAGCAAGCGCCTCATACACCACTTCTTTAAATGAATAAATGCCCTCACTATACCAGCTTACCATGTAGTAGCTGTTAAAAAAATCAATCGTAAGACCGCCGATGCCATCTCCTTCACCATTAAACACACGAAAGGCTGTTGTGTTTTCATTGCTAAAAAATGCAGCACGATTGTCGATGGCTTTTTTAAATTTTTTTATAAAAAAAGCTTTATCAATTGTTTCATTCGTATCGGTCGTTAGCACCCAGCCAATCCCTTTGTTTTGGATGCCGTAGTAACCTGTTCCAATAAAACGGTTATGATGATCCATGAGCCTGAGGAGTGTTCCTTGCTCAGCAGGTAAACGTCGTGCATCAACCGCATCCTTTGAAATAAGTGGGAAGCCTTTTTTTAATTGATCAGAAAAGGGCTGTTGTATTTGTAGAGCTATTGTTTGTGTCATAGTGTCATCCTTTAAAAAACGTTTTGCTCTATTATCGCACTGTTTGCGCGGGATAGCCAAACTTATTTCAGGAATTGCGCAATTTTTGTCACGGTTTCAATTGTTGCTTCTTCAAAATAATTCATTTTACTGAAATAACTATGGATTAAACCTGGCATTGTAATATGTTCCACTACCACACCAGCAGCCTTTAACTTTTGTGCATAGCTTAGACCCTCATCAAAGAGAACATCTGCCTCTGCAGCTATAATGAATGTTTTCGGCATGTTACGGACTTCCTCTAGCTGAAGAGGGGACACAAGTGGATTTGTGAAGTTTGCTTCCTCTGTATAGTGATGAGAGAACCACTGCATGGCTTGTGTATCTAAGCCGTAATCTTCACCATATGCCAGATAAGATACTGTTGAAAAATCGACATTTGTGACAGGATAGATGAGTGTTTGAGCGTGTAACGATGGTCCCTCGAGTGCAGTAGCTAAGTATGCAACTACAGTAGCCAAATTTCCGCCAGCACTGTCCCCAGCAACTGATAATCGACTTGCATCGCCACCTAAGGCTTCCATATGATCGTGCACCCATACTAAGCTATCGTAGGCATCATGTAAGGGTGTTGGGAAAGGATATTCAGGTGCTAAGCGGTAATCCACTGATACCACAATCGCCTGTGCCTGGTCTGCTAATAACTGGCAGCCTGCATCGACAGATTCTAGATTGCCATAGACCCAGCCTCCACCATGATAATAAACAATAACAGGTAAAGTTTTGCCGAGGACGGGCGTATAAAGCCGAACTTTAATTTGTTCGCCATCTCGCACTGTAATTTTGTGATCCTCAATGGATGCTAGCTTCGGTTTGTGTGCAGATTGCCATTGTGTAACCGTCCGCATGGCTCTCGCTTCCTGAGGTGAAACTTTGTAATAAGGTGTACCAGTACGCTGAGCTTCTAGATATTGAACAGCTTCTTTTCTTAAAGTTATCATCTTCATCATTCCTTTATTGAGAGGTTTGTTATTCCTATTATAAACTATTCATATAATTTTACTAGGATTTAGGTGTAACAAATGTTTATTTATTTAAAAATAGGTGAAATAAGCGCATTATGTTTATAATAAAAGGGACGAAAGTATTTGGAGGGACAGTATGATTTCTTTAATTGTGGCACATGATGACAATCACGTCATCGGATATAACAATGGGATGCCTTGGCATTTACCTGGGGATCTGCAGTATTTTAAACAAAAAACAATGGGCAAGCCTATGATTATGGGACGTAAAACATTTGAATCCATCGGTCGACCACTTCCAGGGCGACGCAACATCGTCATTACCCGTGACGAAAACTATCAGGCAGAAGGTATTGAAATTGTGACTAGCTTGGAAGGTGCTTTAGCGCTAGCTGGAGATGTACCTGAGGTGATGATTATTGGCGGCGAGCAAATTTTCCGTTTAGTGATGGAGATGGCTGATCGCTTGTATATCACCAAAATTAATCATGCCTTTCAGGGAGACACCTATTTCCCGAGCTATGAGCAAGATTTTGTTCAAGTCTCTTCAGAGGAGCCTGAAACAGCACCAGAAGGTTATACATTCCAATATCAAATTTTTGAACGTAAATAAACGAAAAAGCAATCGCTCCCTTTACAATGAGCGATTGCTTTTATTATAGATAAAAATAAACACACGCATACATGGAGGCACAGCCAGCTAGCACAAAGAGATGCCAGATTGCATGGTTATAGGGCAGAGAGCGCCATGCATAAAAGATGGCTCCAATCGTATAGAATAGCCCACCTGCTAGCAGTAAAGCAAAGCCATGTAAACCTAAATACAGATAAACGGGCTTAATGGCAAATATAATTAACCAGCCCATACCAATATAAAAAATTAATGAAAGTACTTCAAAGCGATTAATAAAGAAACATTTAAACAATACACCAAGCACAGCCAATGACCAAATAGTACATAGTAGCGTCAATCCAAGGGAACCACCAACGGCAATTAATAAAAACGGCGTATAGGTGCCGGCAATTAAAATATAAATGGACGAATGGTCCAAAATAGCGAAAAAGTGTTTATATTTTTCTGGCATACTGTGTAGTAATGTAGACATTAAAAACAGAATGATGACAGACGCACCGAAAATGCTGAAGGTTGTAATATGTAGGGCATTTCCTGTTTGTACGGCTGCTAACAGTAGAACAACCAGTGCTGGAATACTAGCAATGAAACCAATACCGTGTGTTATGGCATTCCACAGCTCTTCCCTCCATGATTTATAGTCAAATGAATCAACCATTTGAAACACTCCTTTCGTTCATACATTTACTATACCCCAATAATTTATAGATGAACATTTACATTAGTCATATAGTTCATATCAAAAATGTCATAAGCCTGTCATATTCTTTGAGGGGCATTGATAGACAAGAGGTAGGTGAAAACGCTATAGTATCCAAGGTAGCGTTTACATGCTAGCTAGGACAGAGCTTTGTCTAATGACAAATGTCATGTTTACATAATGATTCATTAGTCTATATAATAAATTTTAATGAAGTAAAAGGATGTGTCGAAGTGAGACGAATTCATATAGTAACTGACTCAACTTGTGATTTAACAAAAGAAGAAGTAGCACAACATGGCATACATATCGTGCCTTTAACGATTCAAATTGATGGTCAAACATATACAGATGGAGTGGACTTAGAGCCACAATCTTTTTTAGGCTTAATGAAAAATGCAAAAAATTTACCGAAAAGTTCACAACCAGCACCAGGTAAATTTAAGGAATTATATGATGAGCTCGGTAAAGATGGCGATCAAATTATCTCCATCCATATGACTGGTGGTATGAGTGGCACAGTAGAATCAGCTCGTCAAGCAGCTCAAATGACAGATGCCGATGTGACAGTCATTGACTCACGCTTTATCGCGATTGGTTTAGCTATCCAACTACGAGAGGCCATCCGCATGCGAGATGAAGACGCCACTGTGGAGGACATCGTGACACGTTTAGAAAAGGTACGAGACAATACACATTTATACGTTATTGTAGACACGCTCGAAAACTTAATCAAAGGCGGTCGAATTGGTAAAGGCACAGGCTTTATCGGTTCCCTCCTAAACATCAAAGTCATTGCCAATCTTGAAGGTGGCGTATACAATCCTGTGTCAAAGGTACGTAGTCATAAACAAGTAGTCAATTTTTTATTTAAACAATTCCAAGCAGATACAGCTGGAAAAACAGTTAAGGCAGTCGGCATTTCCCATGCAGATGGCCTAGTAACGATGGGCAACCCATTAAAAGCGCTGATCGAAGAAACTGGCTTTAACGATGTTGAAATTGCCTTTACATCTCCAATCATCTCGACACATACAGGTCCAGGAGCAATTGGTTTTATTTATTTTGCAGAATAACAGGAAGGAGCTACTACATAAGTAAATGTAGTGGCTTTTTTATTATACGTGGATCTACTAGCAGGATGAGCGGATTATTCAAAGATGAGCAGTTTTTGTTTAGCTGTGATCAGTTTTCGACTAACTATGAGCGTGAGCGGCTTCAATTTAATAGTGATCGTGTTGAACAGTAGCTTCAATCAAACAGTGATCACGTTGCCACCAAAAATAATCAGACATCCTACTAATTATCATCCCTTCTGCATAAAGGCACACTGTATAAACACACATTTTTCCATACATACACCTGAGGAAATTTGGCAAGCACACAAAATTATGGAGAACTAAGGGGAAGTCACTTTTCATTGCGGCATGAACTATTCTATAATAGAAGTAATAGAAAGGGATGGAAGGTGGTCAAATGGACATTTGGCGATTTATATTGTCATGTTTGACCGTCTTTGTACTAAGTGGTTGTGCAATATCAATCGATGAACCGAATCCGCAAGCAGAACCTGAAGGTGAGCAAGCAGGAACGGAGCAAGATATACCGCAGGATGAGCAACAAACAGAAGATGAGGAAAAAACATCTAAGAATATGTTGACGCAAATTTTTGAACATTTTTTTGAGCCATCAGCAGAGGATTTATCGCAAATTGATGAAGAACAAGCAAAGCAACTACATTACTTGGCACTGGGAGATTCGTTGACAGATGGTGTCGGTGATGAGTATAGTCAAGACGGTTATGTTGGAAGATTAGCAGATTCATTGCTCGCATGGCCTTCGATTTCGGATGTAGAGGTTGATAATCGGGGCAAACGTGGCAGACGCAGCGATCAGCTACTAAAATTAGTGAAAAAAGGGCATTATGATGAGGAGCTGCAAGAAGCACAGCTAATTTCCTTAACAATGGGTGGCAATGATGTCATGAAGGTCGTCAGGCAGGATTTATTTAACCTGAAACGTGATGCTTTTGATAAGGAATTACTGGCATACAAGGAACGTTACAGCAAAATCGTAGAAGGCATTCGTGCTAAAAATCCGACAGTGCCCTTATTACTCATTTGTTTTTACAATCCGTTTTCGATTGTAACCAATGAGGCGAATGAATTTGATACGATTATCACAGAATGGAATAATGTGATAGAGGAAGTAGCCAGCAAGGATTCCAATGCTTGTTACGTATCAGTAGAAGATTTGTTTGATTCAAATGAAGAGCTCGTCTATCATACAGACTTTTTCCACCCGAATGCAAAGGGGTATGAAAAAATGACAGAGCGTATACTAGCAGCAATGGAGCAGTGTGGTATGGAAAAAAAGATTAACAAGGCAATAGGCTTCGAGGAGTGACAAAATGAATAAATGGAAAGTCGCGTTTTTCGCCTTAGCGGGCACAGTGCTTTTTGGAATCCTCCTCGTCGTTTTTTTAGCAACTAGACCAGTGGATGGCGTCCATGTTGCGAAGAGTTCAGCAGGTGAAAGTGAAAGCAAAGGAAATGTACTCGTGGTGCAAACCACAACAAAGGAATTAGAATCGATCTCAAAAAAATACCTAAAGGATGCAGCGAAAGGCTCACCTTTACCACTTGATTTCACAATTGGGGATGATATTCAACTACGTAGCACACTGACGGTATTCTATACGGAAATCCCCATTTCCATGAATTTTGATCCTATTGTGGATGACAAGGGGAATATTATTTTAAAACAGACAGGCATGAATGTAGGGTTATTAAACATTCCACCAGAAACGACAATGAAAATCATGCGCGATTCGGTGGAATTTCCCTCATGGATTACCGTGAATCCGAATAAAGCAGAAATATATATTGATTTATCGCGCATTAACATTGCCTCTGGTTCACGTGTACGTGCTAAAGAGTTGGACTTACCAAAGGATAAAATCTTATTGGAAATTATTGTTCCTGGTGAATAAGGAGTGAAATAAATGACAAAGCAATATGCAACATTTGCGGGAGGCTGTTTTTGGTGTATGGTCAAGCCCTTTGACGAAACACCTGGGATTGATTCCGTAATCTCAGGCTATACAGGTGGACATGTTGTAAATCCTACCTATGAACAGGTTTGCTCGGAAACAACAGGGCATGTGGAAGCTGTACAAATCACATTTGATGATGAGTTATATAGCTACGAGCAGCTACTTGCGATTTATTGGACTTTAATTGACCCAACAGATGCAGGGGGTCAATTTTACGACCGTGGAGAATCCTACACAACGGCCATTTTTTATCATAACGAAGAACAGCGTGAGCTAGCTGAACGTTCAAAGTCAGATTTACAAGCGTCTGGCAAGTTTGATAAACCAATTATGGTAAAAATTTTACCAGCCACTACGTTTTATCCGGCTGAGGATTATCATCAACAGTATTATAAGAAAAATCCAATGCACTATGAGCGCTATTCGATTGGATCAGGTCGTCGAGCGTTTCAGGAGCAACACTGGGGGAACAAACATGAATAAGGAACAACGTTTAAAAGAACTAACAGAGATGCAATACTATGTCACACAGGAAAATGGCACAGAGCCACCATTCCGTAATGAGTTTGATGACCATTTTGCAGAAGGCATCTACGTAGACATTGTGTCTGGCAAGCCTTTATTCAGCTCACTCGATAAATACAACTCAGGCTGTGGCTGGCCAGCCTTCACAAAGCCGATTGAAAAAGAACAGGTAACCGAGCATTTCGATACATCTCACGGTATGCGTCGTGTGGAGGTACGCAGCAAAGAAGCGGATTCGCATCTAGGACATGTCTTCCCAGACGGCCCAAGTGAGCAAGGTGGCTTACGCTACTGCATTAACTCAGCAGCGCTTCGATTTATCGCAAAAGAAGATTTAGAAAAAGAAGGCTATGGCGAATACCTAGCACTATTTAAATAGTAAAAACCTAGCAAGGTAGCTCCTTGCTAGGGTTTTTTTATGGTCATGAGAAACAGCAGGTTAGAAGGATAGAAATCTAAAAGTGGAGRATAAACCTGAAAAAGTAGSGGATAGCATGCTGAAAGTGAGGGATAACCCTGCAAATTAGAAGGATAGCCMCGCAAAGTTAAGGGAGAACCAATAAAAAATTGGTTCTCCCTCTCTCTTTCAGTTCGCTTAAACTTTAAACTCGCTCACGAGGTTGCGTAGGCTATCTGCTTGTTGGGCAAGCTCAGTGGCAGCAGCGTTGATTTCCTGCATGGAGGCGGAGCCTTGTGTGGCTGCTGCCGCAGATGTCACAGTGTTGGCCGCGGATTGTTCTGCGTAGGCATTGACATGAATGAAGTCACTTGCCACCGCATTGCTATTTTCAAGCGTTGTTGCAATTTTATCTACCATGGCCGCGATGATTGACGTTGTTTCTTCGGTATGCGATAAAATGTTGGCTAAGGATTGATTTGTTTCGTTTGTTACTTCAACGCCTCGGATGACCGTTGTCACACCCTCATGATTTTGAGCAATAATGGATGTGACCTCATCTTGGATGGATGTGACAATCGATGTGACCTCTTTCGCTGCACTTTGGGATTGCTCTGCCAGTTTGCGAACCTCATCGGCTACGACAGCAAAGCCTCGTCCATGCTCACCAGCCCTTGCCGCTTCAATAGCCGTATTTAAAGCGAGGAGAGTCGTTTGCTCAGAAATGGCCGTGATCGTACCAATAATAGAGGTAATATCCGCAGATTTACGACCTAACGCCTCCACAGTAGATGTTGTAGAAGCCATTGTTTCTTCAATGGATTGCATGACGAGTGATGATTGCTCCACAGAGCGGCTACCTTCATCGGCTGCTTGCTGCATGGCGATAGAGGCACGATGGACAGCACTTGCTTGCTCATTTAATTGATGCATTGAATGCTCTAAGTCGCTCATTTTTTGCTGCGCACTATTCATACTGGAAATCGTATTGTCACTATCACTCGCAATATCTGCTGTCGCATCCGCAATATCCTGAATTGTACGCGCATTTTCATCTGCTAAGGACATTAGCTCCTGACTGCTGCTTGATACATGATCCGCCAACTCACTTACGCGTCGAATTAAGTTAGAAATCGACTCAATTAACGTATTTGTCGAGGCTGCAATAATCGAAAATTCATCACGATTACGCACATTTACACGTCTTGTCAAATCGCCTCCTGCTTGTGCAATATCAAGGATAGAGTCATTAATCGCTTGTGTATTACGTTTTAATGATTTAAATAGCATAAAGCCAAAAATTACAATCGCTAAAAAGCCAACGATTGAAATGAGAAAGAATGTAGTGATAGAAATATTTACCTGCTGGTTAAGCTTGTCTAATTTTGTTTTATTGGAATCGTCCATGACAGTATTAATGGTCTCAATGTTTTGATCGATATGTGTTTTCATTGTTTCCCCAGTAGCACCCATCATCAGTTTACGAGCCTGCTCAAGACCGAGCTCATCACGCATTGTCATGACTTTATCTGAATAATCAAGGTAATTTTTATAATATTGCTCGATTGCCTGCATATGACCGAGTTCCACTTGGCGATCTTGAAATTGATCTTGCAAAGCGGCTAGCTTTTTATTAATGGTATCTATTTTTAAATGATAAGAAGTAGAATAAATGCCGTTACCCGTAATTAAATACGATTGCTCTAAATTGGTCAGTCTAGCAATTTCATAGGCAAGTTGATTCACCGTTAGTTGCTCCTGCACATTTTTCTTTGTGAAATCTTCCATTTGGTGCTGCAAGTTTTGTATATTGACATAGGACAATATACCCGTAATACCGTTAATTACAATAAGAAGTGCAAACATAATAAGCACTTTACCCCGAATTAAATGGTAAAAACGTTGTCGTTTTTCTTTAATAGGAGGGGGATTTTTCCCAGTTTCCCCTTGTGTAGAAGCTTTCCTCTTCTTAAAAAAGCTAAAAGTAAAGAGAGACGGGCGTTTTTTCGCTGTACCATGGGTTTTTTTAGTCTTTTTCATCGCCATCACCTTCCTATTTTTTAAATAATCGATTTCAATTTTATCTTATTTTGCTAGATTTTTCTATCTTTATTTCTAAAAATTAAAATTTTTCAGATAAAATAACTATGACAAAAGTCAGTATCGACCATGAAAATAGTTCTAAAATCATAAGTGGGTAAAATATAGTAGTAGTGGAATTTATGACGAATGCTATTTTTTTTGATACACTAGCGAAAAGCCAATGCATAAAAAGGGGAATTTGTTCGATGAAGAAAAGTTTTTATTTATATGTCCTAACCTATCGAGGTGGCGATTGGTCTGACCCTAAAGTACGCTTTGCAGAGGAAGTGTTTCATGAGCATAATTTTCCAAAGCAGAGCACAGACTTTAATGAGTTGTCCGACTATATAGAAACCTATGCAACGGAAAACCTAACAATCCAGACCTTTGATACTTTGTGGACACTTTATGAGGAACAAGCATAATTGTACGAAAACTATAAATAATTTTGTAGTTGCTAGACGTCTAGCATTGCGTAAATGACAGAAACACAGTATTATTTATAGTGATAACTGACAGAAAAGAGGGATTGCAGTATGAGTATTCATATTAATGCAAAAAAAGGTGAAATCGCTGACACAATTTTACTTCCAGGAGATCCATTACGTGCAAAATACATTGCGGAAACATTTTTAGAAGATGTAATTTGCTACAACGAAGTACGTAATATGTTTGGATACACTGGTACGTATAAAGGGAAACGTATTTCTGTACAAGGAACTGGTATGGGTGTGCCATCTATTTCAATCTACGCAACAGAATTAATGCAAGAATATGATGTTCAAAAATTAATCCGTGTAGGTACTTGTGGTGCAATTCAAAAAGATGTAAAAGTACGTGACGTGATTTTAGCGCAAGGAGCAACATCTGATACACGTATGAACCAAATTATTTGGGGTGGTGCTATCGATTTCGCTCCAATCGCTGACTTTGATCTTTTATTAAAAGCATACAATGCAGGTAAAGATGCGGGTCTTAACTTACAAGTAGGGAATATCTTCACAGCGGATTTATTCTACTCAGATGAACACCAAAACGAAAAATTAGCTCAATACGGCGTACTAGCGGTAGAAATGGAATCAGCAGCTCTTTACACATTAGCGGCAAAATTCGGCCGTAAAGCACTTGCTGTTCTAACAGTAAGTGACCATATCATCACTGGTGAAGTAACGACAGCTGAAGAACGTCAAACAACATTCAATGACATGATGGTTATTGCGTTAGAAGCGGCAATTCAAGACTAAGCTAASYTWAGCYATAATTAACTTTATAAAGAATGCAGGCAACCGACAAAAAACAGCCCATTTTCTAAGATGGGGTGGAAGTAGTCGGTTGCTTTTTTTGGTGTAATTATAGACAGATTGTTCCAGTTTTGATACCAGTCGGCCCGTTAAATCCTGGGATTGTGGCAATTACCATGTTTGTTGCTATGTCGATGACAGACACCGTATTGTCTACTTGATTTGTTACATAGGCAAAAGTACCATCTGGCAAGATGGTTACTTGGTCTGGAGATGCACCTACAGGAATAGTTGCAATCACCGTATTGGTGGCTGTATTGATGACAGATACGGTATTATTGCCTTTATTCACAATGTAAACAAGCGTTCCATCAGGGGTAATCGCTGTTCCTACAGGTCCTGTACCAACAGGAATGGTAGCCACTACTGTATTGGTAGTGGTATTAATAACCGATACGGAATTGCTATTTTCATTTGTCACATAAGCAAATTGCCCGCTTGGAGTCAAAACAATGGATCTAGGACGAATTCCCACAGGGATTGTAGCAATCACCGTATTGGTTGCAGTATTGATAACAGATACTGAATTAGAATTCTCGTTGGCAACATAAGCACAGACACTGTTTGGCGTAAAGGCAATACCTTGAGGTTGTAGCCCTACTGGAATAGTGGCTGTTACGGTATTGGTGGCTGTATTAATGACCGATATAGTGTTCGATCCGTGATTGGATACATAAGCAAGTGCTCCATTTGGTGAAATGGCGACACCAAGGGGGTCAATGCCTACAGGAATGGTAGCGATTGGCAAGTTTGTGGCAGTGCTAAAAACCGTTACATTATCCGAGAAGAGCGCTGGAACATAGCCAAAAGCGCCATTAGGTGTAATCGCTACTTCTAGCGGAGCAGATCCTACTGGAATGGTAGCGACGATTGTGTTTGTTGCGGTATCGATTACAGAAACTCTATTATCAGGCGTTGCGAGCTGTCCAGCATCTGTCACATAGACTAGATAATGACAACTTGGTGGTATGGGTAAAATGGCGGCTTACATTTACAACGACAACAAGGACAACAACAGCGACAATGACAATTTGGATTTGACGTAAACTTGAATTTTTGAAAATATTTATGTTCTTTCCCCACACAGGACATCCTTTCAGTCATATATGGCTACTTTATGCGTAAAGAGCTAGGCTTGTTGTACGTTTACCTAGCCATTCTCTTTTACCATTTTTACTTGTTATTGGAATAGTTCTAAACTTCTGAGTACGGTTCTTCTAAAAAATGCAGTATGATGAAACTAAAAAGCATAGGAGACATGAAGATGTTTAGCTTGATTAAAAATGATATAAGATTCATTGAAATTGAAAAAGAGATTATGAATTCAAATAGGGACTATAATTTAATCGCATATGATAAAGAAGCACTAGGAAATGAGGATATTTTAGATATATTTAAAGACGCTGAGGAATTACAGATTGAGAGATACATAGTAAAAAAGGGGAAGAATATCTAGCCATATTGGATTACGGCATGTCAAGTCCTCGTCTATGCTAAAAAAATATATTTGACCTATGAAGAATTAATGAGAATGCAAAAAGTTAACTGTATTCAAATAGCGGTTCATTCCACAAATCAGCAAGCATTAACCTTCTGGACTTCACTTGGGTTTATTCAATTTGATGAAAGAATTTACGAAGGCAAAGGAATCTTCAGCTTTGAGAAGAAATTAGGAGAGGATTGAATAGCATGCTCACCTATGAACTTTTGGATACAAGGCTACTAGCTGATGAAGGAACAATAAGTCCTGTTATGCTGACAGGGCCGTTTCCAATGATCTCATTCCTACAGAGCCCATTGCCATTCAAGCAGATCAGCATAGTTGTCGAATAGGGAAATACCTGAATTGGTGCAATTGAGTAAGGCTTTGGCAAAAAAACATCATTTTGAACATTCCTGTACAGATGAGGTTGGCAGGCTCTTATCAGTTCTTGTTGGACAAATAAAAACAGGAAAAATATTGGAGATAGGTACTGGTTATGGTGTAGGCAGTTCCTGGATACTCTCTAGCATTCCTCGATCTATACATTTTATATCCGTCGATCATTCAAAGGATAAGATAAAGCTTATTAGTCAAAATATCCATCATGCCCAGGCAGAGTTTGTTTATGGGGATTGGAAAGAGATGATTCAAAGTGGTCCCTTTCAATTTATTTTTGCAGATGCGGCAGCAGCCAAAACGATTGAGGCTGAACGCTCATTTGACATCCTAGGCATGGGTGGCATGTTATTAATGGATGATTTTACACCTGAAGAGCATTTTCCTGAAGAGTAGAAAGGAAAGCCCGATAAGGTACGAGAATTTTGGTTAAATCACCCTCATTTAATGGCTACAGAGATATACGTAACAACTTAATCGTCTGCTATACTCGCTACAAGGATAAAATAAATTTAGAAAGATGCTTTAGGAGATTTTCCAATTCATATAGAATAAAAAAAATAAAGTATGACCGCTTCAAAATAGAAGCTCTCTTTTACAGATAAATTTTAGCAGCCGATTCTTAACCAGACAAGGAGGAGGGTGAACTTTGAAAAAAATAGGTTTACTAATAGCAGCTCTTTTCGTAGTAAGTGGGGTCTTTATTGATAGCAATAAATTATTATACCCTCCTTTGCCAATCGATTCCCTTACACCAAAGGAAGCTATACAAAAATTAAATGCATCCCCCTTTGATTTAGTGGCGCTCTCCAATGATAAGAAGGCAACTTGGTACCTCGCAGCCATTTCAGCTAGGGGCATACAGAAGGTGGACGAGGACATTCAGCAAATGATGGCTAATGAAGGATGGGCATTTCTTGAAAAAGAGGGGAGCGGGTTATTTTTCGAAAAAAATGGGGAACGTTCTATTGTGACAACGGAAATGTGGACGAAGCAGTATGTGCTTGTTCAAATTCAGAAATGAGGTGCTCTATGGAAGTCTGGGATCTCTATGATAAAAATCTCCAAAAAACACATAAGCGTCATGTACGTGGGACAGCATTAGCAGCTGAAGATTACCATATCGTTGTGCACGTATGGATTCGCAATAACAAGGGAGAATTCCTTTTAACAAAAAGCCATCCCAATAAACATTATCCTCATTTATGGGAATGTCCAGGAGGCTCTATAGTAACGGGTGAAAGCAGTTTGGACGGGGCTATTCGTGAGGTAGAAGAGGAAATAGGGATATCATTATTGAGGACCAATGGACAATTAGTAAAGAGTGAACGACGTGATTGTTTCAATGATTTTTATGACGTTTGGTTATTTGAGCAAAGCTTTGAAATTAGTGACACAAAACTTCAGGAGGAGGAAGTGACAGCAGTTCAATGGGTCACAAAGCTAGAGCTTGAAAAGATGCTTCACGCGAATAACGTAGTACCGACACTTCGCTACTTTACGTCCATTTTTAACGATAAGACTACGCCATGTTAGTGTTATGTCAGCATAATTCTGATTCTGTAGGTTAACCTATATCTAAATAGGTTAGAGGAGCGGTAAAATGTGACTAAGCGTATTCTTATTGGACTAGCTTTATTTACGTATGTTTCCACTTTTAATTTGGTTTTTGCAAAGGACAGTGATTCGCCACAACCTCTTGAAGAATTTCTTCCTGAAATCGGCTATAAAACAGTAGAAATAGCCGTAAAAGAGTTCGAACACCACTATAATAAAGAGCTGAAGCTACCCCTACGAGTACCGCCAATCAGCTTTACGCATCACTTTGGAAGGTTTAGTGATTTAGAAGGAGAAATGAATGATCAGCTGGAGGTGGTAATGATCAGTGATCAATTGCCACAAAATCATTTCAAAATCAAGGTTCGACCAGTTCAGCATAAAATGTCATTTGAAAAATATAAAATAGATGTATTTAAGTTGAAAAATGGCAGTGAGGCAGCCTATATTGAAAATCCACGAATTGGTTTTCATTTACTCGTGTTTGAAAGAGACAATTGGCAATATGTCTTTAGTATTGATCGAGATGTGGCAGATCAAGTAACGGCTGAAGTCTTGATTGATATTGCTAATTCAATTGATTATCCAAAGCAAAAGTATTAGCCCCTCTAATTTTTATTCTTACTGTTCAGTTCCTCTCGTAATTTCTTTAGTTCCTCCGTTTGCTCCAAAATAGAATTGTTAACTCGTCTAATCGAATCATATATAGCAAAAATCCCCGCAAAAATAAGAATGATAACTAATAATTCCATTGTGCACCTACTTTCTATTTATACAATGATTGTAACAGGAATTTCTAAATGTTCGAAGAATTAGTTAGGTGGAGGTGCTTGTCATGCAGAGATATGTTTATCATATGGTTCCAAGGGAAATGGTGGGTCATGAGCTCATGCCACTAAATAGGTTAGGGGCATTATTTCCACATTTATATGAACGATATTCGAAAAAATATTTTGATCATCCTGAGAGACCGAAATTATTCATGAAAGAAATTCCTCACTTAAATTGCTTGTGGAATGATGTTGTTCATTTCCTACCAATCCATCCTAGTCATCTATATAAGGCTTTAACAGAGCTTGGTATTGAAACGAGAGAAAGCCTAATGTTTTATCAAATTCCAATCCAAAAACTAGCGGTTAATCGTAATGCGATGTACCTGTATTCCAAGGAACACTATAAAGGGCCAGCAGGGGCAATTGCTGCAGAGGATATAAAACTACTGTCGTTACCTGATTATAGAGAACTAGAACAGCTACCATCAGCAACTGTAGACTATTTCCAAACGGAGAAAGAAAAAGGGAAGAACTTTGGGCTTTTTGCGTATATTCCGCATCTCTTCAGCTTAGGCAATGTCAACGTAGATGAAGCGGAAATCATTACATGGAATCACTTCAATCCTAGCTGAGGTGGAAAAAGAAATAGGGTATGCCGAGTAGTTGGCTACCCTTAAATGTCATAATTTCTTCCTCCTACTCATTAGCTATGATTTCTATTAGACTGTCGAAATACTAGTTGAAGCAAATAGACAATCAATCGAAAAATGAGTAGATAAATAAAAGCTTCAATCAAGCTTGTTGCTAGTATCATTACATAACGACCGAAATCTTCTAACTCATGAAAAGTATATGTTTGTATGTGCCAATCAAAAAATAATGCTTTGTAACTCGTCCCCAAAAAGATGGGTATGAAAAGTAGCCAATAAAAGGGCGGTAAACTAAATTTATAGCCTTTAACCAGCAAGGGACTCCCCTCCTCAACTTTTAAGTGATCATAACATAAAAGATAATGTTTTAGTATATTATGGAAGTATCAAAGTATTATTTACAAATATAGTAATTTAAAGGTATTATTAGTAAGTTAAAATGAACCGCAAGAAAGGTATAATTCCATGAAAATGATCCATTCAAGCAAGATTCAACCCGAAGTGAAAACATTATTATCCTATGCTACTTCCGAAAAGAAAGTGGATAGGGAATATCCATTGTATATCGAAAATCCTGAAAGAGTGTTGTATGGCTATACCATCGAGCAAGATTTAGTCGGTTGTATAGGAATCGTTAAAGGAGAGGAAAATCGCTGTGAAATTAAACATATTGCCGTATCGCCCGTTTTTCGTGGAAAAGGCATTGGACGTGAGATGATTCGGTATGTAGAAGAACATCATGCTTTTTCTTCCATTTATGCAGAAACAGATCAAGACGCAGTGATTTTTTATAAAAATCTCGGCTTTCACATTACAAGTTTAGGAGAAAAATACCCTGGAGTGGAGCGTTTTGGCTGTCTATTAACCTGCACTACCTAATGGTCAATTCGTTGTACTGTCGATAAACGTCCACTTATATGCTTTTTACGCCCTGTTATTTGTCTGTGTTAAAAGATCGGAGATTTGAATGGTACGCTAACATATAAAGGAGCTATAAAAATGAAACAAAAATTGTGGTGGATTGTTTGTGGCTTGGCATTGTTCATAGCAGGCTATTCGGTTGTTCAATATTTACTATTCGATGCACGGCAGGCGGGATTTGTTCAATTAAAGCTTATGCTTAGTGCAACATTGCATTCATTTTGGTATATCATGCTCTATATACATATGGTATTCGGTATATTAGCCCTCGTCATTGGTCCTTTTACGTTGTCATCTAAGTTACGAGAGAAAAATGTGAAACGCCATAGACTACTAGGCAATATCTATATAGTTAGTATTTTGTTTGGTGGGCTTGGCAGGACTTTATTTAGCGCTGAACGCAACAGGGGGATGGGTAGCACAGCTAGGCTTTGATTTATTAGCCATAGGGTGGCTCTTCATCATGTTTCAAGCGCTGGTCCATATTAAAAAAAGAAATATCCAAGGCCATCAGAAATGGATGCTAAGAAATTATGCTTTAACCTTCGCAGCTGTCACATTGCGAATTTGACTCCCTTTGTTTACGGTAGTATTTGGCTTTGATAATTTTGAGTATAGTTATGCCTCTATCGCTTGGCTATGCTGGGTGCCAAATTTAATAGTGATGGAATGGTATATCCAGCATAAACTACCTAAATTTGCAGCTTACCGAGAAATGGCAAAGACAAATGAATAAGGTTGAAACATATTATTGAGCATTGGGTTCTACATGGCCTAATGTTCTTTTTATTTTAAGATACATAGTTAATTCATTCTAATATTCTAGGTACATTAATTATCTCAATAAGTAGACTTTTGAATATGATAAAAAGGGACAGGAGGTGAAGTCGCATTGAGGTTTAGTTACAATCGTAATTTTGATAATTTTAAATGTGATGCAAAATGTAATTATCCAATGAAATATAAATGTAATGAATTTGGGTGTAATGGCTACCCATATGTTTATGGTATTGAGGATCCAATCGGTGTAACAGGAGCAACAGGAGCTACTGGTGCTACAGGAGCACAAGGTCCCCCAGGAGCACCAGGACCTCAAGGAGTAGCAGGAGTAACGGGAGCAACAGGTCCACAGGGAGAAATGGGTCTCCAAGGAGTAGCAGGAGTAACGGGAGCAACGGGTCCACAGGGAGAAATAGGACCTCAAGGGGTAGCAGGAGTAACGGGAGCAACGGGTTCACAGGGAGAAATAGGCCCTCAAGGAGTAGCAGGAGTAACGGGAGCAACGGGTCCACTGGGAGAAATGGGTCTCCAAGGAGTAGCAGGAGTAACGGGAGCATCAGGTCCGCAGGGAGAAATAGGCCCTCAGGGAGTAGCAGGAGTGACGGGGGCAACAGGTCCACAGGGAGAAATAGGCCCTCAGGGAGTAGCTGGAGTGACGGGGGCAACAGGTCCACAGGGAGAAATGGGTCTCCAAGGAGTAGCAGGAGTAACGGGAGCAACGGGTTCACAGGGAGAAATGGGTCTCCAAGGAGTAACGGGGGCAACAGGTCCGCAGGGAGAAATAGGCCCTCAGGGAGTAGCAGGAGTGACGGGGGCAACAGGTCCACAGGGAGAAATGGGTCTCCAAGGAGTAGCAGGAGTAACGGGAGCAACGGGTCCACAGGGAGAAATAGGACCTCAAGGAGTAGCAGGAGTAACGGGAG
The DNA here is from genome assembly GCF_044986265.1 of Lysinibacillus sp. S1. Classification (NCBI taxonomy): domain Bacteria; kingdom Bacillati; phylum Bacillota; class Bacilli; order Caryophanales; family Bacillaceae; genus Lysinibacillus; species Lysinibacillus sp. S1. The sequence continues at coordinate 500,754 of NZ_CP173154.1, read as the reverse complement.
CAACGGGTCCACAGGGAGAAATGGGTCTCCAAGGAGTAGCAGGAGTAACGGGGGCAACCGGTCCGCAGGGAGAAATGGGTCTCCAAGGAGTAGCAGGAGTAACGGGTCCACAGGGAATAATAGGGGCCACTGGACTTCGAGGACTTGCGGGAATAACAGGAGCAACAGGAGCCCAAGGCGTAACAGGAAGCACAGGAGCGACTGGTTCACAGGGAATAACAGGGGCGACAGGAGTCCAAGGCGTAACCGGGAGTACAGGAGCAACAAGTTCACAGGGGATAACAGGGGCAACAGGAGCCCAAGGAGTAACAGGAAGCACAGGAGCAACAGGTTCACAGGGAATAACAGGGGCGACAGGAGTCCAAGGCGTAACAGGAAGTACAGGAGCAACAGGTTCACAGGGAATAACAGGGGCGACAGGAGTCCAAGGCGTAACAGGAAGTACAGGARCAACAGGTTCACAGGGAATAACAGGRGCGACAGGAGTCCAAGGCGTAACAGGAAGTACAGGAGCAACAGGTTCACAGGGAATAACAGGRGCGACAGGAGTCCAAGGCGTAACAGGGAGTACAGGAGCAACAGGTTCACAGGGAATAACAGGGGCAACAGGAGTCCAAGGCGTAACAGGAAGCACAGGAGCGACTGGCGCAAGAGGGACTACAGGTGTTACTGGAACAACAGGTCCAAGTGGTTCAGGTTTGATGGAAGTTTTCCTCTCTACAGATCAATCAGTTGGTAATAATGATTTTCTTGGTACTGGTAATTCGTCAGCTTCATTCGTGAGAAGTTCAATTGTTATTCCTGAAAATGCTACAATTAGAAGCTTAACATTGAATATTCGCGACCATGCTTTAAGTGCAGGTCAAACGGCTTCAGCACAAATATTTATCAGCACAAATTGCGGATTTACTAGCGTTGCTACAGGTATCATTGCGAGCGTATCAGGACCAAATTCATCTACAACACCCAATTGTTGTGCAAAAGTGATTGCAAATTACCCAGTTAATAGTTGTACACTTCTTTCTGTACAAGTAAGTACAACGGGAGGAGCATTTTCAAACGGTGTTTCAGCAACGATACTTTTTAATACAGTTTAATTACGCGTTTTAATTTGTGAGTTTTTGAGGGGAAGTTAATAAGGAAAGATATGCAATTTATTATTCTGGTTGATTGTTGCTAATAGGACATCCTTTACATCAATGTTATAAGTTGATAGTTGGTCTTTTAACCAACTCTCGGTTAGCGTTGTTTTATTCAACTCATGGTAATCAATTTTTCCCTCTTTAATAAGAACCGTGGGAAGAAAAAAAGGATTAGACTGTACACTTATATCTGCTCGTGTTGGTGTTTGGTAGGGTGTATGCAAAAAACTAGAGATCGATCCGTCTGGTTCCCATAAAGCGAGTGCTACATTTTGAACTTCTTCAATTTTTTCTTTTCTTAACTCTGATAAAAGTAAATCAACAGATATTCTAGCCTTTTGTAAGTTGGCGCTAATAATTTGCCCATTTTTAATCAGGGGAATCGGCGGGGAGTCTATCAAATGACGAAAGGCAACCCATTTTAGGCTCAAAAAAACACCGATGAGGTAGAGCGCAACTAAAACGGCCATGGTAATCATGGAACCCTTCATTCCTAACCCTTCATCAGATAAGGGATGTGCGATAATATTCCCAAGTGTGATAGCCATTGCAAAATCCAGCATTCTTAACTGAGAAATAGAGCGCTGTCCCATAATTTTTGTTGCGAAAAGTAGGAAGAAAAAAGCGACAATGGCTCGGAGAATCCATTGAATAGCAGTAAGTGATTCTTGACTATGAAAAAATTCCACAGCGACACATCTCCTTTTTTCTTATTGTTTCCTTCCGTTACATGATTATGCGGATCTTCTGGATTGAAACGAAATAGACTTGTAAAAATATGTTCAAAACGATATTGTTAAAATAAAAAAACTATTATTTAGTAATTTTAAGAAAATCAGGAGAATATCTATGCAAACAAAATTACAAAATATTCTTATCGACATACAAGAGAAGGTTAATTTTTCAGGAACGGTGCTAGTGGAAAATCAGGAGAAGGTTGCCTTAGTCAGCCAAAGTTTTGGCTATGCGAATCGCTCAGAACAAATCGACAATCATGCCAAAACTCGTTTTGGCATTGCCTCTGGCTKTAAAATTTTTACTGCAGTCGCTMTTTGTCAGCTTATTGAAAAAGGGAAGCTAGCATTTGATACGAAATTATGCGATTGTTTGCCTCAACTATTTAAGCACTTTGATAAGCAAGTAACCATCGCTCATCTGCTAACACATACGTCAGGAATACCCGATTATTTTGATGAGGAAGAAATGGAGAATTTTGAAGCGTTATGGGTTGAAAATCCGATGTACCAGCTTCGAACATTGAGAGATTTTTTACCATTATTTCAGAATCGTCCAATGAAGTATAAAGTTGGTGAGCGATTTCACTATAATAATGCAGGATATATTGTATTAGGGTTAATTGTAGAGCATGCAACTGGTATGGATTTTTCCGCTTACATTCAACAACATCTTTTCGATCGGGTGAATATGACGGAATCAGGCTATTTTTCGTTAGATTCTTTGCCAGCTAATACAGCATTAGGGTACATAGACAACCCAGATGGAACTTGGAAAACAAATATCTATTCTTTACCTGTAAAAGGGGGTTCTGATGGGGGAGCATTCGTAACAGGGAAGGATATGGCAAAGTTCTGGAGTGCACTTATGAATTTCGAACTTTTAAATGAAGAGTTAACGAATCAACTGTTAATGCCTCATGTCGAACTGAATGAAAATGATTGTTATGGCTATGGTGTATGGATTAAGAAGAATAGTGAACAAGCAATACTGAAATACCATGTGATGGGGTATGATCCTGGCGTGTGCTTCCATTCAGCCTATTATCCTGCTTCTTCCATCAAAGTTGTCGTATGTTCCAATAAATCTAAGGGCGCTCTTGATATGATGAAAGGAATAGAGGCTATCCTATAAAAGAATAAGGCTTGTCTGTGAAAAAGATTACAGGCAAGCCTATTGCTAGTTATTAAGTAATGCCACCATGTATATTACAATAATACTCGATCTCAATAATATGAGGTGAGGATACACCATTATATGAATAGTAACCACCGATTGCAATATTGTAAGCACTGCCATGATCTTTAATGGAAGGGTCATACCCCGTTTGCGTCCAGTAGCCTTTACCCTGTTCAATTTTAGAAGACAAGGAATGCATAACCGAAAATAACTGTCTTCCACCAGGAATGTCCATGCTTAGTTGGGTGTCAAATGAACCATCAACACGAATGATTGTTCGATGTGCCCCCATATGTAATTCAACGAATTTTGGTACTTTAACTGGAGAAAAAACTTCCTTATTATCGGCCACGACATAAGAAGTGTCTATTCTGCCTTTTAACATGTCTTCAAAATCTTTTAATTCAAGCCAATAATTTGCTGAAAATGTTGTAATGGGATCTAGCTTAAAGCCTGTACCATACTCTTCATTTAGTTTATTGACAATAGCCGAATATTCTTTATAGTAGTATTCTTTCTGTGGTAGCGTTAAAACTAATGGAACAGGTGCCATGACAGATTCCATTGCTATTATTTGTTTATCTACTGATGTAGATAGTGGTGAGGCTGCTTTGTCATCCTTTTCACAGCCTGTTAGGAAGATGGCTCCTACTACAATGCTTGTCACCAAATATCTTTTCAACACCTTCACCTCCCAAAAATGAATAAAATCTATTATACCATACATAAATATGTATAATTTCGTTTTTTTGGTAAAATGATAATTTCCTAGTATATTGTAGAGAGAACAACGATTAAGCAAGTGTAAGGGGCGGTATAGTGGCAATTTTAAAAGATGATTCGAGTCATCCGAGTTGTGAGGTAGAGCTAGATATTTTAATGGTGAACGAGGAAAGTGTAAAGTTTCGTATTGAATTTCGCTTTGGGCCAGCTTTCCCAGCGATAAATACTGAGATTTATTGTTTAAAAAGAGATTTCCTTCAATTATTAGAAGACATAACACAATTGGAGCCTGCTTATTTAAGTATGCTGGAGCCGCATGATCCTGGCCTATGCATCTATCATATCCCTCATTATGGTGAATATTTTTTTCCTGGATACGGTATCTTTCAAATTCCTGAAGAGGAGAGAGAGGAAGCAGAGCAACGTTATAAATTAGTGTTTGTACTAGATGCTTATGAGAAGAATCATCATGGTGCAAGAGAATGTGGGCCTGCATTATGTATTATTGTGACGATGGAACAAATCCGAGTCTTCATTACCACTTTGCGAGAACAAGTAATGAAATTCTAAAGTAAAAGGTGATACAACGGTCATTTATCCTCTTCTAAAACGATGCTAGAGGATACGTTGAGAAGAGGACACGTTGAACGATCACATACCTGATCAATTTGTTTTTTTGTTTCATCGCTAGGTAATTGCTCATTCACCCCTAATTGTTCAAATGAAATGTTTCCTGAATTTGAGTTGTTTCTTTTTCTAGCTCAAGAGTGATTGCTGCCGTCATATTTAGTATATCTAATTGGCTTGCAGGGCGCTTGAATTTTTTCTGTCTAGCTCAAATAGCATTGTTTTCTTTAGGTGTAAGATCTCGTTCAGAAATATTTTTTCCTCCTCTCCAATTCATTGTTTGTCAAAAGGTAATGTAACAAGTATGAAATTTATAAAGTATTTTTGTTGAAATTTAGTATAAGCTTTTGTACATGTAGGTGTAATAGTCACCATTAAGGAGCAGTATACTTCTGTTTTCTTCTCTTCTTTTGCTTATAGGTAAGATAAGAAGTTTTTAAGGAGGCATAACTTCCAATTGCTGCATAGCCATAAAACCAGCCCATGAATAGTCCTGCAAGATGATTATGTCGGTGGCTGATGAAAATAGAAATGAATAAGCCGACAACTAGTGCAATGGTTGGAACCCAAAAAGGCTTTATATGACACATTTTCTTAATGAGTTGGGTAATCATCATAACTACAGGGACTGCAACGACGGCATCCCAAAAATTTGTATGTATGAGTGGAAAGTGTTCCATTCAGTTCACCTCTCATTGACTATTTTGAACTTATTGTGAACATATAGGGAAGTTTTATACAGTAGTGTAGTGTGCAACATTGGGGATTTGTAGAGAGAGTGTATAGATAGCTCTGGTAGACTTACTCTGTCGGGATGCACAAGCAAACTAACACGCACAAAAAGGGTAGGACAACTAGCCTTGTCCTTTTAACAAAGTGGCATCAAATGGAAATAGGGATTGCAATAGCTAGTTGACAAATGTAAAATTTGATTAATAAATCTACAATAAAAGAGGTATATGATGTTTCCAATTTTACATACTGAACGATTAGTGTTAAGGGAATTGACGAGTTCTGATGGACAAGTTCTTCTTGCGTGCTTTTCGAATCCTGAAGTTTTGCGCCATTATGGACAACAACCTTTAACCAGCTTAGTTCAAGTGCAGCAAATCATTCAAAATTTTGCCAACAATTTTGCCGAAAAACGTGGTATTAAATGGGGCATTGCATTAAAGGATCAAGAAGGAATTATTGGTACAATCGGCTTTCAAGAGTGGTCAATAGAGCATCGAAGAGCGGAAATCAGCTACGCCCTTTTTCCTGACTATTGGGGAAATGGCTATGCTCAGGAAGCTGTTAAACGAGCTATTTCCTATGGTTTTGAAGAAATGGATTTAGTACGTATTGGAGCCATTGTATTTAAAGAAAATGAAGCTTCCAATCTACTATTGCAAAAAATAGGCTTCGAACAAGAAGGATTATTAAAAAAATATATGCATCAACATAATGTGCCCCATGATACTTATATATACTCACTTATAAAATAATAGGGAGACCAGATTCCTATGAGGACATCTGGTCATTTTTTTATTGTTTCTGTAAAAGTTTTTCGACCTGGATTGATTTTGGCTACATCCACATCAATTTTACTAATTGAATCCTCTGATAATGGGATTTTTCCATCTTTCTCAAGCTTTTTCCAAGCCTTGACGTTATCGCGGTAGAGATATTCTGACAATCGATAGATATCCACATCTAATTTTAGACCTTCTTTATAGGTTTCCTGAATTTCCTTTTTCACTTCTTTTACAATAAGCTCTCTCAGCTCCTGTTCGGTTACTTTTCCTTTAAAACCATTGATGGTCGCATTGATTCTCAATTTGACTTCAAATGTAACAGCCTCTTGTTTGACAAGTGGTTCCACATCGACATGTATTTTCTCAATACTAACCGTTAGTTCTTCCTGGTCACTTGTGTTTAATTGAAAGGTAATCTCCCCGCGATTAGTATAGTTATGCATCCATTGACTGCCGCGAGCCGCAGTGTCTTGCACGAACCCCTTAAAGCCATCTTTCGATAGGACACCAACCCCTGAAAAATAGGTTTCCTCAACTTGCTCCTCATCTGTTTCCCAATCGTCTTTAATGGACACATAAGGAATTGTTACTTCATAACTTGGCTCATTTAAGCCAATGACAACATCTCTTAAGTCTTTTGGTTCGATAAATGTTTCTTGTTCTGTTGGGTTGATTGGGTTACTTAATTTTGATGAGGATAACGAATTTCTTAAGATTGGTGTGACAAGCAATATATCTTCAACTGGGTTTTTTGTACAATACACCCAGATTTGATACCTAGTATCACGAAAGCGTATGAATGTATCGATGACAGGAATAATGTGTTCATTTTCCATAGCCTGCTCTGAAAAAATCATATATCGCATATGCCCCCAAAAAATTTCTTGATCCGAGGAGCGATATAATTTGTAAATTGCCTCTTCTATTGTTTTACCAGTGGCACGTCCTACTTCAGCAGGCGCCACCGTTGCGCTAGGTTGTATAGATTTCGCGACATCAGCGAAATTAATCACTTGTAAATAGACAATATACTCGTCGTTTTCGTAGTCTACACCTACTGCATTTATATAGTACATTCTTTGCGGCTCCGTAATATCCCAGCATCCTGCGAGTAATGTCGTCAATCCGATGATCAATAAAAATTTGAAATAAGTTTTCATGGTTTCTCCACTCGAATTGCTCTTCAGTTGTATTTTATAGTGTTAGCTTAGACAAAAGATGGCTTTTTTATAAAGTGCTAGCTGAGGAAATAGTATTTGGAAAATTATATCCAATGAAACAATTTTCAGGTATGATGAGGCAAGGAGGGGAGAACGGTGACTAGTATTTCATATTGGCTAATTAATACATTTACGAATGAGCTATATAAAGGGAATCCTGCAGCAATATGTCTATTAGATGAAGAAGTTTCTGAGGAGACCATGCAAAAAATTGCACAGGAGATACCTGTCCCGACAACAGCCTTTATTGAAAAAAGACAGGTTGAATTTACGCTGAAATGGTTTACGCCAAATAGGCAAATACCCATTTGTGGTCACGGCAMCCTTGCTAGTGCCTTTGTCCTTTGGCAACAAGGAATTGTTCCAAAGGAGCACACAATTACATTTCATACAGCAAGTGGTCCTTTACATGCCAAGTGGCAACATGAACGAGTGGAAATCGCCATCAAAACGTATCCAATTGCTGAAATGGAATGTCCTTCAGCATTGGAGGACTGGTTAGGATGTAAGCCCATCTTTGTAGGGAGGACCGAATTGGATTATATCGTGTAAGTAGGCAATGAAGACCTAATTGTACAGTTTGAACCTGACTTTTCTGCGATGAAGCAGTTTCCTGTTCGAGGTATATGCCTAACTAGTCAATCGAAGGAAGAAGACATCGATATCGTATCTCGCTTTTTTTCTCCAGCACAAGGCATTGATGAGGATCAGGTAAATGGATCAAGTCATGGCGCACTAGGCCCTTATTGGTGTGAGAAATTATCTAAACAACAGCTTGTCAGCAAGCAGCTTTCTAAACGTGGAGGTGTAATCTATGTGGCCCCTCATCACAACAAGGTATTGATTGCAGGCGCAGCAGTTACAGCATTGCAAGGAGAATTAAACATCTAGATACGGTTTAGAAGGAGATTTGTATTCAAAGTATACAGTTCGTTTTCTATATTTCGCCTTATTTTGGTAACTGCTAAAAAGCGAGAAAAAAATTCGAAATTGGTTGTAACCTTTTTCAATGTTAAACGACTACTCTATTAGTAGAATACAAAAGAACTAAAGCAAGTAGTAACATTCACTTTTCACAAAATGACCAGGGCTCAATTTTGAGTGCCTGGTTATTTTGTTGCCATAATAAAAAGAGGGCACGCACATATGGCATGCCCTCTTCCATTTTATTCGCTCAGCATAGCTTTTAATGTTCGTTTTTGCCAGCCTAGCTTGAAGTATGCATATTGCATAATGAAGTGGACGCAGAAGGTGATTGGATAGGCTAACCAAACGCCATTTAGTTCTAGTGACGTATGGTGAGATAATAGGAACGCTAATGGTACCTGTACAACCCAAATCGTAATGACTAAGAAGATAGTTGGCCATAATACGACACCAGTGGCACGCATTGTAGCAGAAACAGTTTGTGTGTGTCCGAAAATTAAATAGCTCCAAAAGGCGATATATAAATAATTCTTGGCAATAAGCACAGTCTCATGTGAATCGATAAAGAAAGCCAAAATAGGCTCTGCAAACAGATACATAATGAGTATGATCGCGCCACCTAGAAGATAATTAATGCGCACACCCATTTGACGGATTTTTTTAATCATCTCTGTAGAATTAGCCCCTAACGCCTGTGCTACAAAGACAGATGTTGCAATGGCAATACTCATTGCTGGGACTTGTGCATAGCTAGCTACCTGATTGACAACGCCATAAGCGGCAGTAGCATCCGAACCATAGCCATTCACAAAGCCAATAACGGCAATTTCGGCTACTGAAATGGCAACCATGCTAATACTGGATGGAATGGCTAGCTTTAATAAGGACGTTAAAATATCTTTCTTTAATTTAAAATGCTGTAAGATTGTTTTATCAAAACGTAGTAAATGCTTTGTCTTATGCAAATAGGCTAACAACAGAATCATTGTCACCAGGTTTGATAACACAGAAGCATAGGCAGCCCCATTTAAGCCGAACGCAGGCAACCCCAACCATCCGAATACTAAAGGGGGGAGGAAGGCGATATTTAACACAACACTAATTACTAAGAATAGAAAAGGTGTTTTGGAATCGCCGACTCCTCGCATAAAGGTTGTATACACCAAATACCAAAACATAATTGGTAACGTGAAGAAAAGTATTTGGGCATAACTAATACTCATGTCTAAAATATTCGCAGGTGTCTGCATAAAACGTAAAATCCATTCGATGAAAAAGCCACCAAAAATCGCGACAGCGATGGATAAAATAGTTGTAAAGGCGAGTGTTACACCAACAACCTCTTTCATTTTGGCATGATTACCAGCCCCAAATGTTTGCCCGACTAAAATAGAGCTTCCTGAACCAATGCCAATTGCAAAGGCCATTAAAAAGAAGAAAAATGGAAAAAATGCCGAAATGGCTGCTAGGGCATCGACCCCTAAATTGCGTCCGACGATAAACATAGCAAAAACTTGGCCAACAGATTGCAGCACGTTCGCTAGCATCACGGGAATTAAGAAATTAAAAAAAGCTTTGCGTAGCTGTTGATCATCCTGTAACATTTGTTCGTTCATCATTAAGTTCCTCTTGAGTTTTAATAACCCATTTCTTTTAAGATTCTTGAAAGTGTGCGTAGGCGTTCACCAATTAGCTCACCATCATTATTAAGTGCTTGCTGAAAAAGCTGAATATCCTCTTTAATCTGTTCATTTTCTGTGCAAACTTCCACTGTCATGGCATCTCCCTGTAAGCCTACACGATTAATTACAGGGTTTTCTTCATCATATAAATGCTCATGACGATAAGCCTCCTTAAAATAAAGTTCCGTTTCACACACTAAAATAGCGAGATCAAGTACGCGGTGTAGGGGAAGTTCTTCTGATTGGCGAGACCACTTGCCACCTGTATGCCGCCAAACCTTCGCAGAAATATCAACCTTTCCTCGATCATTCCATTGTGCCAGACCAAGGGAAAGCCCTTGTGCATCTGTTTGATAAGCCGTGCGCCCATCAATATTGGCATAATTTTCTGCCACGATGACAGGTTTATGTTTTAAATGTGTTGGAATTTTCATGTATCTGTACTCCTTATCATTTCGAATTTAGTAATTTAGTAAATTACTGCTTTAGTAAATTTAGCATTAAACGCTTCTATAAGTCAATCGAAAAGAGCAAAGTTAGAACCCTTTCTTTTAAGACCAGCTAAGATAGGCTTAAGAGTAAGGGATTCATTACAATAAACGTTCAAAATCTGCCGTGGTTTTTACAAAATAGTAAGTTATAATTTATAGAAGTATGATTGATTGGAGAGAAATAGGATGGAAACAGCTAAATATCACCGAATGGTTTATACACGTATATGTGAAAATTTACAAAAATGGGATAATAGTGACTTTGTTAGAGAAGACGAGCTCTATTCATTTTTACATACGTTAAAAGGCACCGCTGGATCAATCGGTTTACATGAATTAACGTCGATTGCTCGTGAAAAGCTAGAGCTTTTGAATGAAGATAGTAACAAGCAATGGACCCAATCAGAATGGAAAAAGTTTCTTGCTCCATTTATTGAAAGTGTCCATTTTTATAAAGAAAATGATTCAATGACACAACATATGGAACATCCTACAACCATCATTAAAAATCCAGCAAAACAAGATTTTATTCTGATAATAGATGATGATGTTGTATTTATTTCCTATTTAAAAAATGTTTTAGAGAAAAAGGGCTACTCTGTCATTGCAGCTCATAATGGTAAACGAGGATTAGCGTTAATTTATGAATTGCAACCATCCATCGTATTTCTAGATATCATGCTTCCAGATTCTAATGGCTTTTCTATTTTAGACAATATTAAAAAGACGAAAAAAGAGCTTATGTTTGTGACAGTGATTAGTAGTAATGATTGTAAAGAAAATCGTATTCGCACATTGGAGATGGGTGCTATGGATTTTATGGCAAAGCCCATTGATGAAGAGCTATTAATCGCTTATGTTTCCAATCGCTTAGCCTATAAAAGAGAATTAGAACAGGCTATCGTCATTGACGAATTAACCCAAATTTATAATCGTAAATTTATGGAATCGCAAATGAAGCTTTTCATTAAACACCATCAGCAAAACAAAGAACATTTTTCAATTGCGATGATCGATTTAGATTATTTTAAAAAAGTAAATGATACATATGGTCACCTAGTGGGGGATGAGGTGCTTAAGGGTTTCGCTTCATTGGTGAAGGAGCTAAAAGGAGCTGAAGAAATTGCTTGTCGCTATGGTGGAGAAGAATTTGTAATTTTAATGCCTCGTACAACTAAAAAAGAGGCATTTATTTTTATTGAAAAACTTCGTACCTCCATGGAGAAAAAGACATTTACAGCAAATGGAACTAGCTTCCATGTTACATTTTCGAGTGGAATTGCGGAAGCCACTTCTACCAATTTACATCCTAAAAAGATGCTAGAAGAGGCAGATCAAGCACTTTATACGGCCAAGCAATTAGGGAGAAATCAAACGATCATCTTTGATAATGTAGCTGCTGTGGAGAAAAGAAAGGTGAAAATTAAGATCGTTGTCATTGATGATGTGTATATTATTCGTGATCTGATTACCAATCATTTTAAGCATTTGGAGGAAAATGACGATTATAGGATTGAAACATTATCATTTCCTGATGGCATTAGTTTTCTGGAATCCAATTGGTATGACCCTGCATGCAAATACATTATCTTATTAGATTGGATATTGCCGCAAATGGACGGCATCGAGGTGCTGAGTAAGATAAGAGAGCAGCATGCTTCAAGTAATGTAATCGTCTCCATGCTAACTTCACGTGTGGGGGAAGAATACGTCATGAAGGCTTTCATTAATGGGGCGGATGATTATATTGTGAAGCCGTTTAATGTGGCTGAAGTATCGGAACGTATTGTTCGTTTAATTCATCAAATGTTTCTTTAATGGGAAAGGGAGAAAAAGACAGGATGGCTAGAATTTTAGTAGTAGATGATGAAGAAATATTACGCATGTTAATACGTGAAACATTAGAAGATTTAGAATTTGATATTGATGAGGCAGAGGATGGCGAAGAAGCCCTAAAAAAAATGATGGAAAGCTCCTATGATTTAATGATACTCGACTATATGATGCCGAATTTAACAGGAATTGAGGTGATCGAGCTTCTCCCACAAGAGATTAAAATGTCGATGCCTATTCTCATGCTGACAGCAAAATCACAGGAAAGTGATCGTCAAAAGGTATTTGACTTAGGGGTAGATTACTTTATGTCCAAACCGTTTAGTCCCATTAAGCTAATGAACCTGGTGGAGGACATCTTAAATGATTAAGTCGACACCCTTGCTGAATAAAAGTATACGCAGCCAATTCTTTAAAATGCTGCTTTTTCTAGTTGTTAGCTTTTTAATCATCATTGCTGCCTTTCTTGTCGTAGTCAATGCAAGTCAAAATGCCTTACAGCAGAAGAGAGAGCAAATGTATGAAAAATCAATGCTTGTGGATGAATTGGAAGAAAATTTTAATGGCATATTTTTTCGAGCAAGGGGCTACTATGCCTTTCAAAATGAGCAGGAATTAAAGTTATTGTATGAAAATTTGGAGAATTTCGAAGTTCTATTACAGAAGTTTTCGCAACTGGATTTAACGGAAGAAGAACGAGGGCTCTATAATGAGCTAGTTGATTTTCATTATAATTATAAAACGGTTACTCTCCCAAAAGGGTTAAGCTTTGCGAAGATGGGGGATTATGAGGCTTTGCGAGAGCTTTCGAATAGTGGCGCAAATGACCTTGTCAATAAATTTATTGCCTATACAAAATCCTATAAGAAAAAAACAGACCACTCCTTAAACCAAATTTTTAGCAAGACAGTGGAGCAGGGGCAATTATTTACTTTTATTTCGCTCATGATTAGCGGTCTCATTTTACTATTTGTTGGGGTCATTTTACGAAGAGTGCTGAATAATATGATTCGACCAATTGAACAATTAACACTTGCGACAAACGCTTTGGCGTCAGGGAAATCCATTGATTTAGGTAATCTTGTACAAAAGGAGGATGAGTTAGGCATTCTAGCGAACTCATTTCTTAAAATGATACTCTCCATTCAGGATAAGGAAGAGGTACTGACCACTCAAAATGAGGAGCTTTTAGCGCAGCAGGACGAGCTTCAAGAAAATCAGCTACAATTACAAAATTCATTAAATTATTTAGAAAAGTATAATCAATTAAATCATGTACTAACCTTTACGTTAAATAAACAGAAACTAATCGATAATCTCCATAATTATTTAAACGACATTTATCAATATGATACGAGTGTGCTGTATTGGATGGAGGGCAATGTTTATGCGACAAAAGGTTTATCACACCAATCTGCTGCAGCCCTAGTTGAAAATTTTGGCATGGATAAACAAGCACGATTAAAGCAGGAAAAATCCTTTGTTATTACACGTCAATTGACAGCAAATGAAAAAGGAATTGCACAAGAGTCTTATTATGCCTATGACTTGTATTCTTCCGTGTTTAATTCTAAACGGGAGCTAGTCGCTATTTTAATGGCGACACGAGAGGGGCATCCTCATAATGATCGGGATATAGATAGTTTAAACGGACTATTAAATCGTGTGTCCATCGCATTTGAACGTATTCTTATGTATGAAGAGGTAGAAAAATCGAGGACGTTAAATCAAACGATTATTGATAATGTCAACGAAGGAATCCAATTAGTTTCTGCTACAGGCGATACCGTTCTTATCAATAGAGCGCTATGTGGTATTGTCAACCTCCTTAACTTGACAACAGAAACAAGTATCCCTAAAAAGGATTGGCTACAGCATTTTCAAAAATGTAGTGCCCAACCTGATGAATTAATTGAATTTTTAGAGGCATCTATTATGGAGAGCTTTGAGGAGACACGAAAATGCCGCTATTGTATGACGGCTGAACATGAAATCTTTGTCGAGGTGTATGCAACTTGTCTTTTTGATGGACAGGAAAAAGTAGGCACAATTTTTGTGCATCGTGATATTACAAGAGAATATGAAGTAGATCAAATGAAATCCGAATTAGTGAGTACGGTAAGTCATGAACTGCGAACGCCTTTATCGAGCGTACTTGGCTTTACAGAGCTTCTGTTAACGAAAAATATAAAACCCGAACGACAAAATAAATATATCGATACAATTCATAGAGAAGCGGTACGACTAACCAATCTTATAAATGACTTCTTGGATTTACAGCGAATGGAGTCAGGCAAGCAGCAATATAACATGGAGACACTACAATTAAATGAAATAGCCTTTGAAATTGTCAATCGCTTCCGACATGAGCAAAAGCATAATGTCCATCTAATTGATAAGGCAAGAGAGGTCTATGTCAATGCAGATCAAGATAGACTCGTCCAATTATTTATTAATTTAATAGGAAATGCGATTAAATTTTCTCCACAAGGTGGGGATGTGGAGATTTTGTTAGAAAACAAAAATAATAGCATCCAAGTGAGTATAAAAGATGAGGGGATTGGCATATCTAAACAGGATATTGCTCAGTTGTTCCAAAAATTCAAACGAATCGATAATAGTTTAAGACGTAAAATAGGAGGAACTGGACTGGGTCTTTCCATTTGTAGAGAAATCATCTTAAAGCATGAGGGAGAAATATGGATAGAGTCAGAAGAGGGACAAGGTACTACTGTGTACTTTACTTTACCACTCGCAAATAACACTATCACCTTCGATGAAGAGGATGTAATGGAGGATAGCAACGGCTTAAACATTATGCTTGTTGAGGATGACTTAAGCTTAGCTCTATTGTTGTCTGAAGAGCTAAAAAGCAAGGGCTTTACCGTGATTCATCATCATGACCCTAAAAAAGCTTTTGAAGATACACTCAATACGCCTTTACTTGGTATTGTGATTGACATAATGCTGGGCGAAGAAATGAGCGGCTGGGATTTAGTCCGTGCACTAAGGGAAAGAGAGCATACAAAAGAGATACCGATTATTATATCCTCAGCATTAGATGAGGTAAAAGAAATGGTGGACCAATTTCAAATTAAAAAATACTTAACCAAACCATATCCACCTGAAGAAATATCAAAACTGTTTGTGAAATAATAGGATAGCTTGAATCATTGTCCGTAGCATTATATTGTAAGGAAAATGTGAGCAGTAGCTTAAATTCATAAAAACTATAATAGGTGAAGCCAAAGCGTATGTCGAAAGTTGCCCCATTCAACCAGGCATTAACCGAATCTCTATCAATGCATTTTTGAAGGCGAACAACTTAAAACTAGAAAAATAATTTTCGTGAATTTTTCTTCAAAAATGTGTAACCTTTGCCAAGCTGGCACGACTACTATACTAGTAGAATACAAAACACTAAAGCAAACTAGTAGGTTTCACTTTTCACAAAAAGACCAGGGCTCAAATTTTTTGAGAACACCTGGTCTTTTTGCGTGCTGGCAACAAAGTGGAAGTAATGCTAAAATAAGATAAATACTTTAGAATTTTCATGAAATTTAATCAAAATCACGCATAGAAATTTGAAAAAAATGAAATCCCCCATCGTTTTTTCAACTAGGCGTAAAAAGGAGTTCAGACATGCAGGTTCGTCCAATTTAAAAATCTCCCAAGAAAAAATAAAATCTTAATTTTGGGGGATAAAACGTGTTTAAAAACCGATCTTTTTCACTTTTATTGACAGGTCAATCTTTAGCGGATATTGGTGATATTCTCTATATAGTAAGCGTGATTAGTATAATTTATCGTTTCACCAACTCGGCGATTGCTACTTCCTTCGTACCGTTTATTATTACTACTTGTATGTTGATTTCCAGTCTGCTAACACCTCTTATTACGACAAAAGTGTCGTTGAATCAATTGCTAACTATTTCTCAAGGCTTTAAAACCGCTGTCATTTTGGGCCTTGCCTTGTATGTACAATGGGTAGGCGACCAGCCGATGATAGGCTTTGTGTTTTTATTGATTGCGATGGTTGCGTTTTTGGATGGTTGTGCCAATCCTATTCGTCAATCCTTGCTGCCTCATTATGTGGAAGAAAAGGATTTATTGCGAGCAAATAGTATTGCAGAAACGGTTATCCAATCCATTCAGGTGGGTTCTTGGTTTGTTGGCAGTTCCTTGCTGCTTCTCTTGACACCATCACAGCTTATATGGGGCGTTGTCGTCCTTTTTTTCATGGCAACATTGCTTTTAAAGCTTTTACCAGATGTGGCACGTATGGAACGTCCACAAAAAAAGAAATGGATGTTATTTATGCAAGGGTGGCAATCCATCCATCAAACACCTGTACTAAAGGTAGCTGCACGAATGGATTTACTGGAATCAATGGCAGGTGCAGTGTGGGTCGCAGCGATTTTACTTGTTTTTGTAGAAGAAGCATTGCAGGCTTCTTCTCAATGGTGGGGTTATCTCAACGGCATTTTTTTTATTGGCATGATTATAGGGAGTATGATTTGTTTAAAATGGACCAAATTTATTGAGCGTAAGAAAGCTATATTCATAAGTGGAGGTGCGCTGTTGTCCGCTATTTTTACATTATTCTTTGCGGTTAGTATCACACCATTGATGGCTTTACTCTGTTCTTTGCTGATTGGCTTATGTGGACAATTAAAAAACATTCCACAGCAAACCATCATTCAAACAAGTGTCTCAAAGGAGAAATTACCAACGGTGTATACATCGTTGAATGTCATTGTGACAGGGGTATTCGGCCTTTCATCTTTAATGATGGGCATGTTGTCAGAATGGTATGGGATACGAGTTGTTTTTTTGCTTTCAGCTAGTATGCTACTTCTCGTAAGTGTGATTGCCTATAAAAATAAAACATCATTCACGTAAGAAAGAGTAGCCCTTACTTTTAGAGTAGGGGCTATTTTTTATAAAAAGTTCATATCCTGTTAGTTGATAGTATGGTAAAATATACAAATATTTGTATATTTTAAAAGGAGAGTTAGTATGAATCGTAAAAAAATAAGTTTCATTATCTCTGCACTTATCATAGCAMTCTTTATTGGTGTGGCATTAAAAAATGTTTTTTTCCAAGCATCTCTTACACCATCTATGACTGTTTTGGAGGATGGCACCAAACAAATTAATTATGAAACTGCTTTAACAAAGCTAGATCAATCCTCCACAACGTTTGAAGCATATAAGGGCAAAATAGTAGTAGTGAATTTTTGGGCGTCCTGGTGTGGGCCTTGTCAACAGGAAGCACCTGAACTAGAGGCATTCTATCAACAAAAATCAAAGGATGTCGAGCTGCTAGCCATCAATGCCACAGCCTATGATAGCTATAAGAAGGCGGCAGCATTTAAGGATACTTATGCTTTATCATTTCCTATCTTCCTAGACGAAGAGGGAGTACTACAGAAAACGTTTGAAGTGGTGAATTATCCTAGTACCTTTATCTTTGATAAAGAAGGAAAATTACAGCACAGCGTGAAAGGCGAACTCACTCAACAACAATTAATACAATTGATTGATGATCTCTAAGAACAAAATAAGTCTTATAGACAATATATTTAGAAAAATGAAACTTTTTCTAAAAAGATGCGTAGAAGTAGCTAAAGAAAAAATGAAGGGGCTCCTTTAATGCCACGGAAACACATGATTATTATCATCATTGCATGGATTGTAGAAATATCGTTGACGTACTGGGTTGCCACAATATTCTCTGTGCGATTTATCGAAGTGATGTTTTTCACCGGCATTGCCTTTACCTTAGGAACGTTTTACTTTTCGAGTAGCGGTGGAGCGATGTCAAGGCTTTATACATCCCAAGTGAGTGCACAAACAGGGATCATTCATGAGCGAGAACGGTTCAAGGTTAAACTTGGGCCCGTATTTATAGCGTCACTGATATTTTTCCTTATTGGATTGGTATTCTTTATTTTACTTGTAACAGGCATTATTCCACCACAAAAGGTGTGAAAGTTATTGGCTTCCACCTGCAAAAAATCAAGATGGCTAGGTGCTCATTTTGATTTTTTTGCGTTGTATAGAATTTGTAGAGTGCTATATTATAAAATAGGCTTCGATAATTGTATTTTTACAATTATAAAGGGATAAAAAGGTAACTATTATACTATAATTACCCTTCGTTATTAGTAATTTGTCATGCAAAATATGTATATCTATGGAGGTATACAAGATGTTAAAGGAGCTATCAAACCGCAGTGCCCCAAAATCGAAACCAACAAAATAGAGAGAAGAGTAGACACCAAGAACCTGACGTTCAGTATAATGCTATGCTAGAGATTCAAACAATGGAAAGTAGCATAAAAAGATACATAACAGTGCATGGTGATCACTTGAATGCAGCTGAATATCATTCTTTACTGCAAATGATTAAGAGTTTAGAGGAATTGAAAACAGCGATTAAAGAGGTCTCATTAGATTAGGCACATTCTTTTAAATTGGATGATCTGACAATACGGTTTGTCAGATCATCCTAGGAATTAATCCACCGGTAATAAGTAAAAGTGAAGTTTTGACCATTCATTTCAAATGATTCTCCGCTTCTATCCAATTGTTTAAAACCGTTTTTTTCTAATACTTTTTGAGAGGCTATATTGTTCGTTGTTGTTTGTGCCTCAATGATGAGCATGCCTTGCTGGCGCATAAGGTCTAATACTAATTCTAAGGCTGTATGGGCAACCCCTTTCCCACTAAAATCTTTTCCTACTCTATAACCGATATGGCCTAATCGTTGATCCTTATCAATATCGATTACATTGATTCTTCCTATAATTTCTTCAAGTTCATTTTTTATTAGATAGAAATAGGATAGCTGTTGTGCTTGTTCCTCTAAAAGCATGTCATTTTTTCTTATGAAACTTGGTAATTCGTAATAGTCATCCCCTCGACTTGGGACTGTTTTTTCAAAATAGGCCCTATTTTTAACCTCAAATGCATATAAGTTTTCAAAATCACCCTGTGTTAATGTTTCTAATCGAATTTTCATGGCATCTCCAATCAATTTTGGTTTTTCTTTCATTATACCTGTAGTCTAGGGTTAATCTCACTCAGTTTTTTGATTGTTCAGATTTTGTAGATGTGTGGATAGACATGAATACTGGTTTGCTTTTTCAGCCAAAAAAGGACCGTCATTAAAAAGACCCACTTCCTGTCGGGTTTAGTGAATTAAATAGTGAGCGGACAAGTAAATTAGTAGAGGCATTGAGATTTTTTAAGAGAGTCCTGTAATTTTCAAAATGTGGAAGCACTTGTTCCACTAGAAAATGAACTTAGGTTGGTTCAAGTCTACCTCTATATACAGTAGGAGCGTTTTGGCAAGCGTATTCAGGTTGTATGGCAACTAGAGTCGGAGACAACTGTCCTCATCCCATCAATGACTAACCAGCCATTAATTGAAAATGCATTAAAGCATGGAATGTTAAAGCGTTCTGACGGGGGAACGATACATATTCGTATTATCAATTTTGATACCCATCTCGAAATCACCGAAGCGGATAATCGTTGGAATGGATGAAGACAATTGGCAAAACTACTGCAGCCTCAAGAACGCTCATCCAGCAGTAATCAATATCCATATAAGATTGCAACACCATTATGGGCAAGGTTTACGTATGACAAGCAAGCTTCACGAAGGAACGGTGTTTCATTTGTGGTAGTAGCAAAAAAACATCTACATCATTAGATGCATTGCCTCTCGATGAGTTTTAAGAGGGGGAATGCATCTTTTATTATTTGCAAGTTTGAAAAATAGAAATTTAGAGCACAGCCTGAGGCGTCTTCGTTTTAAAATGTGTGAATAAGTAGCATCCCAAAATCACGATGATTCCCCCAATGCCTTGCAGCCAGCTTAGCTGTTCACCGATAAATAAAAAGGCGAGCAATGCTGTAAAAATAGGATTAAAGTTTAGAAAAATACCAGAGGTGGTGGCACCTAATTGTTGAACGCCAATATTCCAAAATACCATACAAACTACTGTAGAGATGACCCCTGTATAAAGAAGCGAAAGGATGAAAGAGGAGTCGATTTCGGAGAAGGTAAAATCCGTAATCGTGAATGGGACTAGGATGAGTACCCCAAACAAACCTGCATACAATGTCGCCATTAACGGAGAGGTTGTTTGCATAGCCCACTTACTACATACAGAATAAAGTCCCCATACGCAAACGGCTGCCACCATCCATAAATCTCCTGTATTCAATTGGAAGTGCCATAACAGCTGCCAATCTCCTTTCGAAAGGACAAGAAAAACACCAATTAAAGAGAGTACCATCGCCAGAAGTTGCCAGCCATTTATTTTTTCTTTCAGAAAGGCGAAGGAAAAAAGGGCGATGGACATGGTATTCATTGTAGAAATAAGACCAGCATTCGTGGATGTTGTTCGTTCCAACGCTAAAAATTGAAATATATTAAATAAGGCAACACCTGTAATGCCCATCAGGAATAATGGCACAAGAGCGGCTTTAGCAGGAACCAATCTCTTCTCTTTCCACCAAACTAACGGTAGCAGGACGATCACTGCGATCAGCCATCTGACCAACGTTAAGGTCATTGGAGAGGCATGAGCCACTAGCGTCTTAGCCACAACAAAATTGCCTCCCCATAGTAAGCTCGTGACAAGCATTAAGCCCATATAAAATTTAACCACAGTATAGGTACACTCCTTTTGCTTTTATGTATAATAAGAATCATAGCACTATTAGTGATTTATCAGTATAATATTTTGTATAATTGAATAAAATCAAAATAATCGAAAGTTATTTAATGAATATCAAAATAATATTTTGAAATCGCATTAAAAACTTCCTTGTCTAAAAATAATCAAAAGAGGAGAAAACAATGGAGGATATAAAAAATAAAGGATTAGATAATGTCGATCTGCAATTATTAGCGATTTTGCAGCGAGAGGTTCAGATTAGCAATGCGGAATTAGCTAGACGGGTGAATTTGTCCCCACCAGCAACCCATACAAGGGTGAAACGTCTAGAAAATGAAGGCTATATTGATCAACAAGTCGCAATTTTAAATCAGGAGAAACTAGGGTTTGATTTATTGTGCTATATATTTATGAGCACAAATATTCATCAGGAGAAGGAAATAGAGGAGTTAGAAAACAGCTTGAAAACAATGACCGAAATTTTGGAATGTCATTGCTTAACAGGTGCCTATGATTATTTGTTAAAGGTCGTAATTCGAGACCGCCAAGACTTAAATCAATTTATTCGAAAATTAAATAAGCTTGGCGTTTCTAGAATTCAAACGAATTTATCCTTACGAGAAATTAAATATTCTACAGTGTTACCGATCGAAGAAAAACAGCAAGTCTGAGTAAGCTAACTCAGGCTTGCTGTTTTTTACTCATGATAGGTAAGCAGCCGCTTTAAACGAGTATAAAGTCGTCCTAAAAAGTTAGTTACCACTCTAAATGAGTAGAGCCCCGCTCCTAAAGATTCACCCTGTTCAAATAAGGAGACCACACGTACAAAAATCATACAACCCACAAGTTGCTTATAGTTGACATGCAACCATAGAGTTGCCTATAATCAAGCTATGAATTGGGATAAAGACGCTGTTTTTAAAGCACTAGGGGACTCGACTCGGAGACTTATATTAGATGAACTGGCTGAGTGTGATGAGATGACGTTGTATGAATTGACGGTGCGTCTTCTAATGAAACATGAACTTTCCATTTCGAGGCAGGGGATTGCTAAGCATCTGTCTGTCTTAGAGAGTGCTGGACTCGTCCTATCACAGCGAAAGGGAAAATATAGAGTCATTCTTTTCAATAAGGAACCACTTAAAGATTTACTGAAAGGATGGGTAGAATAAAGTTTACGTGTGAAGGATGCTTCTTAAACGACTTAAAAGGAGGAAAAGCAATTGAATATTATTGTCAACAGTATCTTTGTACAAGATCAGGAAAAGGCACTGGCATTTTATATGGAAAAGCTAGGGTTTGTAAAAAAGGAGGATGTCCCAGTAGGAAAACATAGATGGCTAACGCTTGTGTCGCCTGATGATTTAGAGGGCACTGAGCTATTACTTGAGCCAGATGAGCATCCTGCAGCAAAGGACTATCAAAGGAGGATTTTCGCTGAAGGCATTCCAGCAACAATGTTTGGAGTTGCTGATTTAGAAAAGGAGTATAGCCGTTTATTGGAGAAAGGCGTTGAATTTACACTTAAGCCGACAAAAGCGGGAGAAGTCACAATAGCAGTTTTTAATGATACATGTGGCAACCTTATTCAGATTATACAAAAATAGTGTAGAAAAGCGTGTTTGATATTTTTTATCAAACACGCTTTTCTCATTACTCAGCCATTACCCAACCTTGATCATCGTTCAAAACGTTTAGATTTTCTTTTGGCTGCGCATTTACGGTCTGTTCTTTGGCTTCTGCTTCCTCGCTGGGCGGAGCTTCTTCCGACGAACAAGCAGATAAAAGGAATAGTAGCGCTATACTTAATGATAGGAATTTCTGCATGAGGCAAACCTCCATCAATCAATCGTTGATATGAATATTTTGCACATCTTTTTACAGAATATGTTGTGTATAGCTGCCATTAAAAATTTTTTTAAGCGACTGTATTACTAATTATTTTGCTAAAGCCATTATTATATGCACTATTAATCAGTTGCTGTATTGACTTCACTGCTTGCTCAGAGAAAATATACCAGTTATCGCCATCGAAATCATGGAGTAAATACTCAGGATAGCCTTGTAATAATTCCTCTGGGAAAGGTTGATTTAATGTATAGATATCATATTGTCGAACACTGTTTTGATCATGGCTCATAAAATCAAATTGACCAAGCTTGTAATAAGATCCAGGAGTTTCTAGATTGAGGTGCCAATAATAATCTTTCGGAGCCTCTACTTTGTCGCCTTTCTTTTCTTGGAAAATTTTGAAAAGTGCTTGGTGATAGGCATTGCCCTTGATGTCCTGAATGACACCACCCATTGTCATATGGTATTCATAGCGTAGTACCTTGATTTTTTCATCTTCAATTAGCAATGGTTCAGTCGTAATATTCACTGTGCCATCATTATAATGCACTTGGCTGCCGAATGTTTCAGCAATAAAGCGAATTGGTACATAGGTGCGATTGTTTTTCATGTATGGTTGTACATCCAATTGCTCTTTTTGACCATTTTTAATGACTGTTCGGTTATTAAGATTCAATTTAATGGTTGTTTGATCCATTGAAAGGGTGATTTGTGAATCCTGCCAATGAACTTGCGCACCAAGATTTTCACTGATCACTCGTAATGGCACCATTGTTCGATTGTTTTTTTGCTCGGGTGCTGTATCAGATTTTACCACAACATCGTCGATTTTGATTTGTGTCGTTGCGGCATCAGCAGGTGTTGCTACAAATAATGTAGATGTTAAAAATAGCCCTGTAAAAAATTTTTTCATGGTATATAACCTCCTTATACTTTAACACTTACCACCATCGGAAATTTTACCATAATATTCTTATGTATATAATAAAAACTTTACTATTTTTTCTTTTGGCTGGAAAAGGTTGTGTATCATCATCAATATTTTGGACTTGATTTCGCAGTGTGTCATTTAGATTAAAACCATCGTGTTGCTAGATATCAAAGTAAAGAAGTTGAAATAAAACACAAAATCACCACCGCTATTAGCAACTTTTTGACAGTGTATAATCTGTATTTGTTCTCGAATACTAATGCTGAAAGGAGGTTTTTTAAATGAAGTTTTTGACATGGGGCATTGTTGGTGCAGCATTATTTGCTGTGATGAAAGGCTACGGAAAATCGAATCAAGGACAAAAGGATAGCTTTCAACAAACAACTACGCCTGTACAATTAGTAGCCAATGCAAATCCGCTGACAGCCAATACACCGAAACAGTAGAACAAAAGCTTATAGATTATAGGGATCTATAAGCTTGCTATATTTTTATATAAATAACTATTATTGGCATATAGATGGTGAGAAGAACTCAATTTTACAAACGCTCACGACGATGGCTTGGAAGAAATTTTGTAATTATTTTACGGAACTGTACATAGGTATTCACAGGCCAAATTGTAGGCTTGTGCACCGTTAGCAATGCAACCATTTAAAGTAGCGGCTTTGGCAACAGTCTTTAAGAAATAATAAGACCTATGTCGCAAGGGAGCATCATCGAATTGACAAATTTGGATCAGCCTTCATGTCACATAAGGATTTTCAGGGACAAGGGAATAGAAGCAGACGCAAAAAAGCTTGGTCTAACACATATTTACACGGATGCTGGTCTTACAGCGGGACCATTTTTTGAACGGAAAGGATACCAAAAAACAAATGCATATCGCGTGATGAAAAGGACGGGTGAAAAGCATGAGTTATGTAAAGATTTTTGTTCTATTAAAACAAGAACAACAGACCCAGTATCAAACTCGGTATGTTTCTTCGTTTAGGCATCGATAAATGGTTAAAATAGCTTGTAAAGGCATACCTTCATGAAAGATGGGGCGTAACAGTACTTGTTCAATGGTTTGCATACCCATATCAATAGGAGGGAATTCCTCTGACAATCGATGGCTATACTGTTCCTTTAATAGTTCAGGCTGCTGAGCTAAATACTTCTTTAATTCCTCGAAGGATGGCGTTTCGTCGTCAAAATGCTTTGGCGATGTACCAAAGCCAAACCATTTCTTGAGAGCTTCTAAATCTGTATCCTTTCCCTTTGTTAATGCCTCTATCCATAAATATTGATCGAGATAAACATGACCCATATTCCAGCGAATATTATTATGAAATCCAGCTGGGATGATGTTCGCTTTTTCTTCTGATACATGCTCGAGTAAGTGAAGCAGCTCGCCACGATAATTGGTTAGCTGCTGAAATAGATTTTCTTGACGTTGATTCAAATGTAACCCTCCTTTTTAATATTATTGGCTATTAAAACTCCATTTTCCTGCAAAAAAAGAAGAACACTTTTTGTGTTCTTCTCCAATTTATCTACTTTGTGTCTGTAATGCTAAACGGACACCGAGACCGATATAAACGAAGCCAACTGTCTTTTCGAGCCAGCGTGAGCTACCGCTTGTTTTTGTAAAGATTTTTTCGCCAATGAAGCTTGTAATTACTGCGAGTAGGATTGTATATAAAGCACTCATCACGACAAATGTTATACCGAGTGTTAGCAATTGGCTTGTGACAGATTGCTCGTTATGCTGAACAAATTGCGGTAGGAAGGCTAGGAAAAACAGTGCCGTCTTTGGATTGAGGATTTCTGCTAAAAAGCCTTGACGGAATGAAGTACTAGCAGGACTTTGTTCGACAGTCGGTTGCTCAATTTTCTTTGGCTTTGTGAGGAGCATCTGAATGCCTAAGTAAACAAGGTATGCCACACCAATATATTTCACCACTTCAAAGGCAGTGGCAGATTTCATTAAAATAGCAGAGAGACCTAAAACAGCCGCTAATGTATGAACCAAGTCACCAAGACCGATACCTAAAGCTGTATAAATACCATTCTTTTTTCCGCTTTTTAATGTTTGTGTAATGGTAATAATAACTGCAGGACCTGGAATGAAAAATAATAAAAGAACTATTGCGATAAAAGATAACATGCGAAAMCATCCTATTCTAATAAACTAATCAWTCTAGGGTGAATGCATGGAATATTATATTCTAGCTATTGTGTGGCTGTCGATAAAGAAATATTGAAAAAATAATGAAAAATAATTCAGAAAACTAATGAATAATACTAATGAAATTTTATTACCTAGTACTAATATTTAGTGATAGAATAAGATTATAAAAAATACGTTGGAGGAATTCATATGTTAACAAGTCAACAATTACAAGCTATTTTGCCACACCAATATCCATTTCTTTTGGTAGACCGTATTGTGGAGTTAGAAGAGGGCAAGCGCGCAGTGGGGTTGAAAAATGTAACGATTAATGAAGAGTTTTTTAAAGGTCATTTTCCACAGTATCCTGTGATGCCAGGTGTGCTAATTGTTGAAGCATTAGCACAGGTTAGTGCAGTGATTATGCTGACAAAGGCTGGGAATGAGGGAAGATTAGGTTTATTGGCAGGAATCGATCATTGTCGCTTTAAAAAGCAAGTAAAGCCTGGTGATCAGCTACATCTAGAAGTGGAGATTACGCGTGTGAAGGGCGCTGTTGGGAAAGGCAGAGGGATTGCAATGGTAGATGGAGAAATAGTTTGCGAGACGGATCTTGTTTTCGCTTTTGGATCTTAGAAAATGGAGGTTCTCGGTTGAATTACACATTTATGCTTTATATCGCCGTTTGTATCATGCAAATAGCGCTATTAACGAATATTACGATTGCTAAAGGCGCTTGGAATGGGGTGACAATGTGGCTTTGTACGGTAGTTTTTGTTTTCGCAACAGCTATTTTTGGATTAAGTAGAGCGCGGCAAAAAGACACTCAAAAATAAACGACTTTGCTTCAATTCGTACTACACGGCTCTCTTTCCTTCATATAGTAAATGGAGTGAAAGTTTTAATATGAGAGGGTGAGGGGGTTTGAGGGTCGCTTTTATAGAACATAAAGAAGAACAGCTACAGCCAGAGCAAGCGTTGGCGCACGATTTCTGTGATCAATTTGTGCAAAAGATGCATAAAAATATATTGCATAAAAAGCTTGATGAGGATGTGTATCAGTCCTATTTTGTTATCCTTCAGCAACAATATACAAGGCAAGAGCTGCGATTTATTGTCCATCTGTTAAAGGTACAGGCAAATGAGATAATACGCATGAAGCCCATGTTTATTACCATGAGTGGTGTTATTTTATCCATGTTTACATTGCTTGCTACAACCATCAATAGCAAACTCATGATAGGCATGTCGCTTGTCCAAATCGTTGCATTAGCCGTCTTGAGTTTTAATGTCGCCATTATATGGATTTCCTTTAAAATTGAAATCGAACATAAGCGGGTGCAGGCAGTGATTGCATTATTAGATTATTACGTAACAATTGTTTCAGAAGGGAGTGACCTTCATGCAAAAGACAGTTGAACAATTACATTATTGGCTTATAAAAGTACCAGAAGTATT
The DNA here is from genome assembly GCF_044986265.1 of Lysinibacillus sp. S1. Lineage (NCBI taxonomy): Bacteria > Bacillati > Bacillota > Bacilli > Caryophanales > Bacillaceae > Lysinibacillus > Lysinibacillus sp. S1. The sequence continues at coordinate 473,587 of NZ_CP173154.1, read as the reverse complement.
TCGTGTGATGACAGAAGCGGAAATAACACAACGACCTGCTCCAAAAAAATGGTCCAAAAAAGAAGTAATCGGTCATTTATGTGATTCGGCTATTGTCAATCTTGAACGATTTCTTCAAATTCAGAATGAAGCTTCACCCTATGTAGTGACTACATACGACCAAGTACAATGGGTCGCGTTACAGGGCTATCAGGAATTACCAATAGAAGATATTTTAATGTTGTWGACAAGCATCAACAAAAAAATCATGTATGTACTGGACCACCTTGATGAAGAGACATTGGCCCAGCCATGTGTGATGAATCAACTACAAAGGACATTGGGATGGTTGATAGAGGAGTATATGCAACATCTGGCACATCATATCCACCACCAAATTTTAATGAATGAATGTGAAACATAAGCATTTTTTTAGGAAATCCTCAAATAATAAAGTACGAAAATAATTATTTGGGGACGTGAAAATGTGAAAAAGTATTTATTGCTTTTACTACCACTTAGTCTAATCACGGTGTCGCTTTTTTATGTAAAAGTGAGTTCTTCTGAAAATAAAGGAAGAAAGTATTATGAGGAAGCAGGTCAAATTCTTTGGGAAATTCAGACAGATGAAAAAATCATTGCCTTAACATTTGATGATGGGCCACATCGCAAATATACAGCGAATATCCTTGATGTATTGGAAAAATATAATGCAAAAGCAACCTTTTTTATTGTCGGTCAAAATGCAGAAAAAAATCCTGAGCTGATTACAAGAATGTACGAAGAAGGACATGAATTGGCCAATCATACCTATACACACCCTTTAAGAACAAATGTTACCAATTTAATGAAAGAAATACAGCAAACAGATGAAGTGATTGCAGGGATTACAGGCTATCAGCCAACATTATTTAGACCAGTTGAAGGACAATATACCGATGCGATGATTGATGCAATTTCAAAAAAAGGCTATAAGGTTGTTATGTGGTCTTGGCATTTAGATACGCTTGACTGGAAAAGCCCAGGTGTTCATCGCATCGTGAATACCGTTTTAAAAGGTGTGAAAGCAGGCAATATTGTCCTATTTCATGACGGTGGGGGAAATCGAGCACAAACGGTTCAGGCAATGGAACAAATCATACCGGAGCTTGAAAAACAGGGCTATCAGTTTGTGACGGTTTCTGAATTATTGGAAATCCAAAGGACACATAAGAAAATGGAAAAAAAACAGTAGTGTTGAAGCAGAAACGTCTTCAACACTTTTCTTTATGTAAAGGTTATTTAAACATTTTTTTGATGTGTTTAAGCTCAGCAATTAAATAATCAATTTGTTTCTGCATATTATTTATTTTAACTGTTTGATGCCCATTTCAATGGCCATTATGTGTTAGAGAAGAATCATTGTTTGCGTTTTGGAGCGCTTCTAATGCGAGTCCCGCTGCAATGGGTTGTAAACCATCCCCTAATGTTGAAATGGCTSTGCCAATATAGGATAGCTTAGCCGCATAAATTTCTATGGATTCATTGCCTTGGCTCGGTTTATTATTTCTCCCCATTGTTTTTCCTCCTTACATTTGTCATTACTTGCATCATATGCGACAACAAGTGAAAAGGCGATTCCGATGATCGTTGAATGATTCACTAAAAATGGTAAAATTAGTACAATCAACGGATGGGGGGACTAGCATTGACACACCATGTAGAGCTGATTGAAATGAATAGTGAGCTGTTAGAGGGGAAGGGCAGCTTTTGTTTACGAAGCAAGAAAAAAACAGAGGGCTATCAGAACAAAAACAAATGGCTTAATCAACAATTTGAAAAGGGCTTACATTACATACAAGTACTTGAAAATCAAAAACAAGTAGGTTTTATAGAATATACAGACGCGGAATACTCTTCAAGAGTTGTACATGCAGATGGCTATGTGGTGATTCACTGTTTATGGGTAAGTGCAGTGGGTAAGGGCTATGGTACACAATTACTGAAGAGGTGCTTAAAGGATGCCAAGGAACGTGGGAAAAAGGGAGTGGTGGTCATTACAAATGACCAAACTTCCTGGACGCCAAGCAAGGATTTATTTTTACAGCATCAGTTTCAGCATATGGCAACAGCACTCAATGATTTTGAATTATGGGCCTTTCCATTTCATGAAAGCGTTGAACGGCCATACTTTCCTGATAATTGGCAGGAACGATTAACGAGATTTCCTCATTTAACGATTTTACGTTCCTTTCAATGTCCATATGTAGACGTCGCCACGGAAAATATTCAATTAGCTGCCGAAAAATTAGGATTGCAGCCAGTGCTGGTGGATCTTCAAACGAGAGAAGAGCTGATGGAGAAATCACCGACACCATATGGTATTTTTTCAGTAGTTTATAAAGGACAATTGATTGCCTTTCATCGATTAACCGTACATTCCGTATATAAAAAACTGCAAAAACTCATGAATAATTCCTGATAGGATGCAACTTTTTTGGACACTGGCACGTTATATTCTTATAGCATTTCTATGATTCTTTGAGTTTTTTGTTGACTGCTACTAGGAAATGAGTAAAATTAAAAGGCAGTACCATAATATGCCTAAACTTAGTAGTATGATGGCTGAATAGGTGCTGGAATGCTAGTTAGAATGAAGCATGATCGGACAAGGTCTGTCATGAAATTTTGACAGTCTTTTTCTTTTCGTCTTCTGGATAACCTGTTAAGATGGTAGTAGTGTGACAACAAGTTAGTGTAAATGAGAGTGGTGACAATCAAGATGGATGAACAGAAAAAAGAAAGTACAGAACAGCAGCAGGAGCCGACTCCAGCTGAAATAAAGCCGGCAGGACAATTTATACAACTGAAACCGTTTAAATTTATCATGCTAATGTTCTTTACAATTCTTATTACGGCAGGTTTAACAATATTTGCGTTAACCTTTGGTGATAAGAAAGTAGTAGAAGTGAAAGTTCCGATTGAACGAGAGGAATTTACAAAATTATATGAAGCATTTGATTTACTGAAAAATAACTATTACCAAGATATTGACGATGAAAAAGTGGTCGATGGTGCGATCAATGGTATGTTTGATGCATTAGGCGATCCTTATTCCGATTTCATGGTAAAGGAAGAAGCGGATCAATTTAATTCTGGCTTATCTTCAAGCTTCCAAGGAATTGGTGCAGAAATCCAAGAACGTAATGGTTATATTACAGTAGTGTCACCTATCAAAAATTCTCCTGCTGAAAAGGCAGGCTTATTACCAAAAGATATTATCTTAACAGTTGATGGGAAAAGTATTCAGGGCTTAAGTGCAACAGAGGCAGTTGCACTGATTCGTGGCGAAAAAGGAACACCAGTAAAATTAACGGTAAAACGTGGTGAAAATACGGAACCTATTCAAATGACGATTGTTCGTGATGACATCCCAGTCGAAACCGTTTATGGTGAAATGCTGGATGGCAATATTGCCCATATTCAAGTTACATCATTTAGTGAACAAACTGCCCAAGAGCTTGAAAAAATCCTTACTGAGTATGAAGGCAAAGGAATGAAGGGCATTGTATTAGATTTACGTCAAAATCCTGGTGGCTACCTAAAGGCTGCAGTCGATATCTCTAATTTCTTTGTACCAGAAGGAAAGGCGATTGTGCAGGTACAAGAAAAAGATGCGGAGCCTCAAATTACAAATGCCATTGCAGGTAAAAAATATAACCTACCGATTACGGTACTAGTTGATAGTGGCAGTGCTTCAGCCTCTGAGATTTTGGCAGGAGCATTAAAAGAGTCAGTTGGTGCTAAAGTTGTTGGTGAAACATCATTCGGTAAAGGAACTGTCCAAAATGTTACACCATTAAAAGACGGCTCTAATTTGAAATTTACGACAGGTAAATGGTTAACACCGAAGGGCAACTGGATTAATGAAAAAGGAATTGAGCCTGATGTCAAAGTTGCGTATCCATCCTATGCCTCTTTACCATACTTGAATGCCTCTTTAGAAATGAAGACAGGCCTACAATCTGACTCTGTGAAAGCAGCAGAGGAGATGCTTCAGGTGCTAGGGTATGAGCCTGGTGAAGTAGATGGGATCTTTGATGACAATACCGCACAGGCAGTAGAAAAACTACAAGCAGCGAACAACCTTGAAGAAACAGGCATTCTAACAGGTAATACAACGTATGCTTTAATGGATGCGTTACGTGCAAAAATGAAAGCCGATGATCCTCAGTTACTAAAAGCGAAAGAGCTTCTTGTAGGAACAGCCGAAAAAACAGAGGAAACAACAAACTAACAATGTAGCTGTCGCAACAGTTGTCTTTCACGGCATCTGCGACAGCTTTTTTTATGGGAGGAACTAATATGAAAGATGTGTACCTATTTAGTGGCTTTTTAGGGAGTGGCAAAACATCCATGCTGACAGATGTCATTCGCCAGCTAAAAGAAAAGAAATTAAAGCCTGCTGTTATTATGAATGAGCTCGGGAAGCTGCCATTTGACTCGCAGGCAGTGGAAAAGGATATCCCGCTAAAGGAGATGCTAGAGGGCTGTATTTGCTGTTCGGGTGCTGAAAAAACAGAGGCACAAATTCAATCTCTTCTATTAGATAGTGATTTTGATATGCTCATTATCGAGACAACAGGTGCAGCACATCCTGTAGAAGCTTTGGATGCCGTTTTTTCACCGCTTTTTGCAGATCAGCTCAATGTGAAAGGCATTATCACGGTGGCGGATTCTAAGCTCTGGCTACACCGTGATACATTAACACCACAAGTGCGCTCTTTATTTCTGGAGCAAATTCGCCATGCACATCTATTGTTAGCAAATAAAACAGACTTATTAACAGAGGCAGAGCAAGGTCAGGTCGTCTATGAACTGCAGGGCTTGAACCCTCATGCCTTTATATTGCAAACGACAAATGGACGCGTACCACTCAGCTTATTAGAGGGGCTGAAGGCAACAACACAGGTCGATAAAGCAGATATAGTTAAAGCGCCAATAGCCTCAATGCAGCTGGGCTCTCGCTTAGTAGATTTTACAGATCAGGAATTTACACAGGAGCAGTTTGAAGATTGGGTGCGTGCATTACCTGAAACGATTTATCGTATGAAAGGCTATGTACCAATTAAGGGCATCAAAAACCCAATGTTGTTCCAATATGCTTATGGAATGGTGCAATGGCTCCCAGAATATATAAAAATKCCAGCAAAACTTGTTATTATTGGAGAGAATGTTAGTGCTTTACCTGTTATTGGGGAGAATTGAAGAATAAAGCAACCAGTGAATTTCTGCACGTGAACAACCTGTGTAGCTTTACACAGGTTGTTTTATTTTTATGTAAATGAAATGTAACGATCTTGTAACACAATTGTAATATTAGGCTAACATGAGGCTACGACACTAGCCGTCTCTAGGGTGATGCAAAGAAAGTAATGAAAAAAGGCGATTAAAAAATGAGTGTATAAAACATACATTTTTTATTCATATCAGCTGTTTATTTTCTAAAATATTTACGAGTTTAGGAGGGGTGTCAACCCTCTTTCAAACGTAAGTATTTCATAGATTGGTGAAACCTGCTAAAAAATAACGCGAAAAAAACGTGATTTTTCGCGCATTTTCTTCTTCGTTGGCGTAGTTAGCAGATGTTGGTAAGATTTTAATGAAAATCATCCCTTACGATTAGTGGCAGAGAAGGAGGAATTGCAAACATGAAAAAAACACTAACTGCAATTTGTGCAACATTTCTTTTAGCAGCTCCAATTCAAATAGCTTCTGCTGCTGCAAATACAACAGAGGGGAATTCCGTACAGCAATCAACAAACTGTAATGTTTATTATTATAAATGGTCAAACAATAATCATAAGTGGACGATTAAACTTCCACAGGCATCTACACCATCTAATGAGACGCCAACAACAAATAATACAACACCAACAAAGCCAAATAATAATCAATCATCACAAAATGAAAAGCCAGCAACACCACCAACTACTTCAACACCATCAACAACAACTTCAGATGTGGACGCATTTGAACAAGAAGTAGTAAAATTAACAAACGCTGAGCGTACAAAAGCTGGTTTATCACCACTTCAAACAGATGCAAAATTAATGGCTGCAGCTCGTGAAAAATCACAAGATATGCAAACAAATAAATATTTCTCACATACGAGCCCAACATTTGGTTCACCATTTGATCGTATGAAAGCTTTAGGTATCGCTTATAAAGCTGCAGGTGAAAACATTGCTCAAGGTCAACGTTCACCACAAGAAGTAGTACAAGCGTGGATGGACTCACCAGGACACCGTGCGAACATTTTAAACGGTAAATTTACACACATCGGTGTAGGTTATGTGAAATCAGGTAACTACTGGACACAACAATTTATCCAAAAATAATCATTTATTAATAGAAAGATGCTCTATAAGTCTATAAAGGCTTATAGAGCATCTTTTTTTATTGAATTAATGGTAAAATTTGATGAGAAAGGGAGGATAGAATTGAAACAATATAGCATAGCAATGGCGGTTTTCTCATTAGCCGTGTCGTTTTTAATAGGAAGCTGGCTCATCGCCACTAGTTTAAAAGAGCAGCCAAAGGAATCCGTGCAACACCAGCTATTGTCACAACAAGAGGCAGCTGATTATTTAGGAATCAGTGTAGTGGAAGTGCTAAAATTAACAGAAGTGCCAGACGGATCTAATAGTTACATAAGCGAAATCCCTCATGTGAAGGTAGGGGACAAAGTCTATTATCCAAAGCAAGCCATTGATCGCTGGCTATTGGATATGGAATTAATCGTAGTACCTTAAGAAAAACATATGAACTATTTCTTTGGATAGGGGCATCCGCTAATAAAAAAGAGCGCTCCTCCAGCGAAAAACGGTCGATGAAACTTTTCTTTCTCTTTTATAAATAGTAGTTTTTAAACTGTATTTTGGGGGAATTGATAAATAAGTAGTGGGTAAAAAGTAGGGAGAGGTGAGATGGATGAAAAAGCCGAATCTATTAAAGCAGTTTTTTACAAAAGAAGAAAGACCGCATACGTTTGCGCTGGCAACAGCTCAAGATCATCGTTTATTTTCATATGCCATGTCCTTTGCCAAGTATCACCCCGATATGATGATTGTGTTTTCGGCAGATGGCGAAATTATTTACGTCAATCAAGAAGCACTCTATGAACTATTACAATATCGACCTAGTCATGCAGAAGATTTCAAGAAAATTCTGACTGATGCAGATTATAAACGATTAAAAAGAGCGTTCAATCGAACATTACGAGGAAAGTCGGTCAAGATTGATATTGAAAGACTCCAGCATCAAGGACAAAACCTAAGCCTCGTACTGACGTTTATACCAATAAAAAATGACGACAATCAGGCGGAGGGGCTCTATTTAATCATTGAAGATATGTCCACGTATTCAGCCATGAAGCATCAGTTAATGCTACATGAGAAGCATTTAAATTACGCCCAGCATATTGCGGWAGTTGGGAGCTGGGAGTACTTTATTCAGCATGACAAACTGTTTTGCTCAGATAACTTTTATCATATTTTTGGCTTTGCACGTTCAGATAACGATGGTATTGATCACGTTTTCCAGTTCATTCATCCAGATGATTATGAAAGGACATATGATGCATTTAATCATGCTCGAAAAGGGACTAATTTTGACAGTGACTTCCGAATTTATCACGGTAAAACCAATGAGCTGCGTTTTCTACAGGCAGCCGCCGAAGTCATATGGAAGGATGACAAGCCCTTTAAGATGATTGGGGTTGTCAAAGACGAAACGGCTTTCAAACTACTTGAGAAAACACTAAATGATACATTAGCCAACTATCATTCTATCTTTGACAATTTAGATGCAGGGATTTGGATGCGAGATTCCATTCGTGGCAATATGCTGTTCGCCTCTAAAGGATTGGAAGGAATTCTTGGTATTCCATTAGCTAAGCTTTATGATGACTCAGAAGTATGGATTAATATGATTCATCCTGCACATCGTGAGGAGGTATTAGCGTATACAGATCATCTCGCTTCAGGCAAAAGCTATCAAGTGATTTATCGTATCCTAACGGGGGAGAATCAGACAAAGTGGTTGCTGGAGCAAATTGTGCCGAGACTAGATCAGCAAGGGGAGGTCAACCATATTTTCGGCTTAGTAACTGATATTACAAAGGAGATTGAACGAGAAAAGAAGCTTAATTATTTAGTGTATTATGATGAATTGACAGGTTTACCAAATCGCTTGAGCTTACATGATAAAGTTGATACCTTATGCTTAGCTGGCGAACCCTTCGCACTATTATATATTTCGATTAACCGCTTTCATATCTTAAATAATGCGCTAGGTACGAAAATCGGTGATGAGCTTCTKCGCACGGTGACCAACTACTTTTCAACACTAACAGATGATCACAGTTACATGGCACGTTTAGACAATCAGCATTTTATCATTGTCATGAAAAAATATGTGAGCAAGCAACATATTTACGCGCTGGCTAGCCGTATACTGAAAACCTTTGATACACCTTTTTCGATAAAAGACTATCGCTTGCACCTATCTGCTAGCATTGGTATTGCTTTTTACCCAGAGGAGGGCTTAACGAGAAACATTTTATTAGAAAATGCATATTCAGCTTTATGCTATGCGCAACAGCAGGGAAGGAATCGTTTTCATATTTATGCCTTTACAGAGGATATTACTTCCTATAAACAGTATGTGTTAGACCGAGATATGCGACAAGCCATGTTAAATGAGGAATTCGAATTATATTTCCAACCAATGGTGGAGCCGCAAAAGGGGGTTATCAACGGTGCAGAAGCGTTAATTCGTTGGCATCATAAAGAATGGGGCCTTGTGTCACCTGGTGAATTTATTCCATTAGCGGAAGAAAACCATATGATTCACATCATTACAGATTGGGTGATTAAAAAAGCATGTGCGTTGTTACAGCACTGGAAGCAGCAAGGGCATGTGCTGCGAACAATTAGTATTAAGATATCGCCAATCCGTCTGATGAAAAAGGGCTTTATTCAGTTTGTCCAAGAGCAATTACAGGTAAATTCAATTGACGCTCACTATATACAGTTCGAGATTAGCGAAAGTACCATCTTAAAAAATAGTACAAGTGTGATGACCGTTCTTAAAGAATTACAAGACATCGGTGTCAAAATTGCTATTGGTGATTTTGGAACAGGCTACTCTTCCTTAGAATCATTGCGAACATTCCAACCAACGACACTCCATATCTATGAAGCGTTTATCCGTGAAATTCGTCATGACCGTCCGATTGAAAATGGACTCATTTCAGCAACGATTTATTTAGCCAAAATGCTTGGTATTCAGGTTGTGGCAAAAGGAGTTGAAAGTTACGAGCAATTTATCTTTTTAAAGCAGCAAGAATGTGATTATTTGCAAGGTAGTATTTATACGAAGGCTGTTCCCGCGAAAGCCTTTGAAAAAATGCTGGCACAAGGCATTTTAACACCACAAAAAGCCATTGTTCATAAAAAACCTGTGGTGGAGCGACGCAAATATTATCGTTTTCAATTCCCGGCCTATGTGAAGGGCTTCATGACAATTATCGAAATGAATGAGCAAAAAATTAATATCGGTCATACCCCGATCATCATTGAAAATATTAGCTTAGGCGGCATGAAGATTCGCTCTTCTTTGAAGCTACCCGTTAATCAAACGATGAAATTTAAATTTAGCTTTATTTTAATGAATCAATCATTTAACCTAGAGGGTACTTTTAGATGGACCTTAGAAGAAAAATACCAAATCTATTCTTATGGCGTCGCCTTTAATTTGACGCAGGAGGATGAAGGAAAATTAGCCCCGATCATCAATCGAATGACAGCCTTGCATAATCACCATGAAAAAATAGAGGGAACGCCCTTTATGTATGAGGATATTGAAGCTTATTTTAAAAAATAGCTGATCATGAAGATGCCCAAATGTTCTAGAGGGCATCTTTTTTTCATGGCGTGGAATCACACGAACTAAGCGTTTGAAATACACGAAAAATGCTTATACTCTCCAGTAGAGGAGGCGTTTTATGGATAAAGTGRAGTATATGATCAAAAGCCTACAAAAAGCATTCTACCATTCCTCGGATTTGACCGTCAGACAAATAGATTGGCATGAAGGGGACACGGCTATTTTATGCTTTTACGCTTCTCTTGTTGATGCGAAGGAAGTCCAAAAAATACTGGATACCATTTATGCACGTTTAGATACAGAAAAACCTTTTTGGAGTGAAACCCTACTTACAACACTCGATAATTTTGCGCTACCGCAAGCGATTGAACGGGTTTGCCAAGGTGAAACGCTCGTGATTTTGCCTGATACGGGAAAAATGCTGACGTTAGCGATTACCAATGAAGTTCGTCGTAATCTTGAGGAGCCAAACAATGAACATATTCTGCGAGGCTCCCATGAAGGTCTTGTGGAGCGTGCGGATACCAATTTAACATTGATACGAAAGCGAGTGAATAATCCCGCTMTTGTGGTCAAATCTTTTACAATTGGACAACAAACTAACACTAAAGCGTATTATCTCTATATGGATGGGGTTATACGGCCTGAAAMCTTACAAGAGATGGAAAAGCGGATTGCAGACATTAAAATCGACTATTTTTATAGTATTGGCCAGTTAAGTGATGCACTAGAGGATTCCGTGTTATCGCCATTTCCACAATTGTTAAATACAGAGCATCCAGATCGTGTGGTAGCCCACTTAGTGGAGGGTAAAGTTGTGGTCATGACCAATATTTCGCCGTCTGCCTTGATTGGCCCTGTAACATTTTTCTCTTTCTATCAAACACCTGATGACTATAATAGTCGGGTAGTGGTTGGCTCTTTTTATAAAATAGTGCGTTTACTGTCGTTTGTAACGGCGGTTTTTTTACCAGCATTTTATATTGCTGTGATTAGCTTTCACTTTGAGGTATTACCCTTAGAATTAAGTAATCAAGTAAAAAATGATGTTAATGATATACCTTATCGACCGTTAATTGAAGCACTGATACTTGAGATTATTATGGAGCTCATTCGAGAATCAAGTATTCGTTTACCACAATCAGTAGGGCAAACGATTGGGATCGTAGGGGGGTTAGTGATAGGAGATGCCATTGTAAGTGCGGGACTCGTGTCGAACTTAATGGTCATTGTTGTCGCCTTAACGGCCATTTCAAGCTATGTTGTCCCGTCCGTTGAATTGAATAGCACGATTCGCATGATCCGTTTTCCGTTTATGCTACTTGCCTCATTATTTGGGTTTTTAGGCATTGTGGTAGGAGTTGTCATCCTATTAATTCATTTAATTAGTTTAACGTCATTGAAACAGCCGTATTTTTCACCTATCGTACCATTTCAACCGAAAGCTGTTTATAAAATTTTTTTACGCTGGCCATTTATTAGACCGACAGTCCAAGTTACTTCCTTTCAACCACCGAAGGATGAAAAGGGAAAAAATGAGGATACACCATGAATTTTTCTCTATCAAAGGCACAATTTTTTTTACTACTCTTTATCATTCAGACAGGTGTTGTCTACATTGCCTTTCAAACACCGTTAATCATATACAGTCAACATAGTGCATGGTATGTCTTCTTCCTTGCTAGCATCTTCCATTACGGCTTGCTGTTATTTTTTGAACGCTATTATCAATTTTTCTTTTTAAATGGGTTCTTTCGCTGGATCTATCTGATCTATTGGTTATTAATAACAGCTGTATTAATTGCCTATATGGGGTATGTTCTGGCCTCATGGGTCTTGCCCCGAACACCTGAATGGATTGTTGTCATGATGATTGTAGGGCTATCTTTGTATGCCAATTTAGTTAGACCAGAAACCATCATCAATATTGGTGTCATGCTAATTCCTATCATTTTCCTCTTTGTCATTTTTTTAATGCTGGCTATTCCAGATTTAACGTGGAGTAATCTTTTTCCCGTTGAGTGGAATAATACTAGGCAAATCATGGCGGGCATGATTCATAGCATGTATGCCTTTTTTGGGATTGAAATGTACCTCCTTTATCGTCCATTTCTCAAACAGGATTTACAGGTGAAGGGAAAGCCCTTATTGATTTATCAACTCGTCATTTTTATCTTTTATTTTATTTCGGTTGTCTTTACACAAATGTTCTTTGCTTTGGAGGAGGTTCAACTAATACCAGAGCCTATTATGTATATTTTAAAATCACAGGAAGTGAATTTTGTAAAACGGCTGGATATTTTTTTCATCTATATTTGGCTTTCTTGGTCCATTGTTACGGTCATGATCTACGGTTTGTCCTTTCGTGTGCTTTATTTGTCAAAAAAACGGAAGCATCCGAAACGAAGTATTGTTTTTTTTCATCTTCTCTTAGCCATCCTGCCGCTATTTGTCATGCAATTTCAGCGCATTGAGTTTATCAAAAATTCTATACACTACGTACTCATTGTGTTTACGATTCTACTACCAATGATGATAATTTGTTGGAATAAATGGAGGGGAAAACGTGTATCGTAAAGGGATTATGCTCCTCTTGTCTATGTTACTTTTAGCTGGCTGTTGGGATGAACGACTTTATAAAAACGCTTCCGTTGTGACGCTCGTTGGGGTGGACGGATATATAGGGGCGTACAAGGGATATTATGCCTATCCGAATACAGCAGTTCAGCAAAATGAAGTGATTGAAGCGGACGGCATTTCACCAAGAGATGTACGGAATCAAGCCAATTTAAAAGTAGAACAAACACTTGATTTATCTGAGCTATCGACCATCCTTGTATCGGACCAAACGGTAAGAGAGCCTCTTTATGATATTTTGGATATTTATTTTCGTGATCCCCAAAACCCGATTTCGATAAAAATTGCTGTAACAGAAGGGGATGTCAAGCCGTTTATAGAGCTAACAAAGGATTTAGCAGGGGGGGCAGGAGGCTATTATGAACGTTTTATGGAAAGCACAGAGGAAAATACAATTTTTCCGAAATTAGATTTACAGACGGTTGGCTCCATGCTATTTGAACAGACAATTGATATAGCACTTCCGTATATTCAGTTAAGTGAGGATAAAAAGCATGCTGTTGCGGCAGGTGTCGCTTTGTTCTCAGGTCAAACGTTTACGGGTACAATATTAACACCAAAACAATCTCTCACGATGCTTCTCTTCATGAATCAACCTAGCAAACAAGCGCGGATGAGCTATATGTGGAAGCATGATGGAAAATCGATGCCAATCACGGCTGATGTTATTCATATCAAGCGTCAATGGACGGTGAATGAGGAATTAAAAAGAATAGACATGGATTATCTCATAGAGGTAGAAATTGAGGAATTTGCACATGACCATTTATATAAAGACCCCGTTTTCAAGGAGGTTCAGCAGTTGATTCAAGATCATGTGCAGGGAGAGTTTGAGGAGGTTTTGCGGATTCTTCAAGGTCAGCAATCGGATACGTTGGGGATTGGTCGATATATTCGTGCCTATCACCCCAAAATGTTTCAGAAGGATTGGCATGCTGTCTATGCATCCTTACAGCTAGTGCCGTCTGTTCAAGTGAAAATCATTCGTACAGGTGTTTTACGCTAAAAAAATCGCCTTTCTCAAGTTAGAGAAAAGCGATTTTTTGTTGTTAAACAGTGACTCTTTTTTGAACAACCAATAGACGGATTAAAAGAGTAATTGCGCCCATTGTTAAACCTGCCACAAGGCCAATCCAATAGCCAAATGGACCGAAATCCGTATGTGTGGCAAGGGTATACCCAACTGGCAAGCCAATTACCCAATAAGATATAATGGCCATGATAAACGTGATCATAACATCTTTATAGCCTCTCAATGCGCCTTGTACTGGTGCTTGTATTGCATCAGATAGCTGGAAAATGGCTGCGTAGACTAAAAATTGTACGGCATACTCAAGTACCATCTGATCTGTCGTATACATATGTGCTACAGGTTCACGTAAAATAAACAAGATGCAAGCTGATATAAAGCTAAATAAAATGGCTGTGCCTACACATAGATAACTATACATACGAGCATCTCGCATGCGACCAGCGCCGATCTCAAAACCTACTAATATTGTGACACCCATAGAAATACTGAGCGGAACCATGTATAACAGGGAAGTGAAATTGATGGCAATCTGATGGGCTGCGATGATTTCTGTGCTAAAATTACTCATCATCATGGTCACAGCAGAAAAAATACTTGTTTCTGCAAATAGGGAAATACCGATCGGTACTCCAATCAATAAAATTTCCTTCCATCGAAGCCATTCAAGCTTAGGCCAATCATGAAACAGACGGAATCGTTCGAACGGTACTCGTTTAGCGATGATCCATACTGTAATCATGAATATTAGCCAGTACGTTATTGCTGTCGCTACACCAGCTCCGATGCCGCCAAGCTCAGGCGCACCAAATTTGCCGAAAATAAAGATATAGTTCAGCACGATATTAATGGGTGTTGTCATTAAGGTAATGATCATCGTGACCCGTGTCTGACCAAGGGCGTCAATAAAGCAACGCATAACAAAAAATAAGAAAAGTGGCAAAAGACCCGCACACATCGCATAGATGTAGCCTTTTGCAATGCTATGTACAGCAGACTCTAAGTTCATCTTACTAAGTATCCAATCAATGCCAAAGAAGAGTCCTGTAAAAATAAGGATCGCCAGCAATATGGCCACATAAATGCCTTGCTGGACTGCCTTTTTTGCATCCATCTCTTTTTTCGCTCCCACAAGCTGTGAGACAATTGGCGTAATAGCTAGGAGTATACCTGAAAGTCCAGTATAAATCGGCATCCAGATAGAGGAACCAATCGAAACACCTGCTAAATCAACCGTCCCGTAACGACTGGACATTAAAATATCAAAAAATGAAATAAGATAAATAGCTACCTGTGTCACTAAAATAGGGACAATCATTTTTAAGAGTAGCACGTATTTTTCCTTAATTGTGGATGTTTGATACATATTTTCTACTTCCTTCATGAACATAATGAACAAGTATAGCATATGTAAAGAGAGAAAAGCTGAAATTTTCATGCTTCATCTATATCTTTTCGTCAGCATATAGTAAAATAGAACACTGTAAACAAAAAGTAGTGCTAACTACAATGGTTTTTAAGGAATAGGAGAATTTGTGTGAAACAACAAACAATCATTTTAACCGGTGGTGGGACAGCTGGCCATGTATCGTTAAATCAGGCGATACTCCCGTCTTTACTAGAACTTGGTTATGATGTCCACTATATTGGCTCAGAGCAAGGTATTGAAAAAGAATTAATTGGCGAGGCGTTCCCCGATGTTCCGTTTTATGGCATTGCGAGTGGTAAATTGCGTCGTTATTTCTCCATGAAAAATTTTACAGATCCATTTAAAGTGCTTGCTGGAATGATGCAGGCTTTTCGTATTATTAAAAAAGTGAAGCCACAGGTTGTCTTTTCAAAGGGAGGGTTTGTCTCTGTACCCGTTGTGATGGCAGCGAAATTAGCAGGTGTGCCAGTCGTCATCCATGAATCTGATGTAACACCTGGTCTTGCTAATAAAATAGCCTTACCTTTTGCTTCACATGTATTCACAATTTTTGAAGAAACTCTGAAGCATTTACCTCAAGAGAAGGCTACTTGCACAGGCTCCATTATTCGTCCTGAGTTATTTGAGGGAGAAAGAGCAAGGGGGCTAGCTTTCTGCGGCTTTTCTACTTTAAAGCCTGTTTTACTTGTTATGGGAGGGAGTTTAGGCTCTGTTGTCTTAAATGAGGCACTACGTAAAAGCTTACCAGAGCTCCTCAAGCAATTTCACATCATTCATTTATGTGGGAAGGGGAATTATGATGAAGCACTGGAGGCAATGCCAGGCTACAAGCAATTTGAGTATGTGACAACAGAGTTACCTGATTTATTGCATGCTGCAGACTTTATTGTGTCACGAGCAGGCTCTAACTCCATTTTTGAATTTTTAGCGCTTCACAAGCCGATGCTATTAGTACCTCTCTCAGCGCAAAAAAGCCGTGGAGATCAAATTCTAAATGCCAACTTGTTTAAAAAACAAGGTTACGCAGAAGTGTTACAGGAAGACGAGTTGACAAAGGAATCTTTTATGAAGTCTGTTCATACACTAACAGAGCGTAAAGTGGAAATGGTGGAGACAATGGCAAAAACGCAAAAACCAAAAACACCAGATGAAATGGCGTCATTAATTTTACGGTACAAGAAATAAGTGCTATTTGAAAAAAGAAAAGAAGCTATGAGGTAGGTCGAAATGACAAAACCTTATAGCTTCTCTTTTATATATACACACTACATTGCTTGCTCTTCGCCTTCTTGCATTTGATGTGCCGTTGTTAGGTAGAATAAATCTTTTGGAATTTTAAATAAATTAAATTGTGCCTCACCGCTATTAACCTGCGCTAATAATGTTGGATGACTTTCATTGGCACTCACCACATAGGGAAGCTTTAAAGCAGCACGCTGTGATTTTAAATTTTCAACACGTATACGGAGAAAGACCGTATGAAAATTATAGTCAAAAAATAACTCGTTCAAAAATAACATTTTTGCTTTTTGATTATAACCTTTACCTTGGTAAGGGAGTCCAATCCACGTTCCTAGAAAGCCTGCACCGTCCTCCACATCGTGAATACTAATGGTGCCGATTGGTTGACCCCAATCATCAGTTATGGTCCTCGAGATAGCGAGTCCTCTCGCTTCCTCTTCAATCAGTTGTTTTGTCATAAACCAATATTCATCAGCGGATGTGGCTTTTTGACGGACAAAAGGGAATACAGAAGGGTGTGATAATAGCTCATAAAGCTCTGTACATTCATGCAGGTCTCGATGTTTAAGCATACGAAACGCCTCCTTTACTAGGGTAGTTAAAACAATTCCGTTGAAGCATAAAGAAGAAAACTAAAATTCGTACTGGAATTAAAACCCAAAGAACTAGACGTTATAACTATGATATTCCATAATCTCCCGCTGTCTTACTGATTTCGACCATACCGAAAAAAGGCTAGTTTTTTAAATATAATATAACATATAAACTGCTTGATGCAATCATTTTGCTCGTAAAAAAACAAAATTTGAGTTTAATAGTCAGTAAATTCTGATAAATTAAATGTGATTATCCATAATATTGTTGTTTTTTAGCATTAAGACTAACCTATCAATTTTAACTAATATTAATCATTTATCTACATCTTTAGTAGGATTGTTGTCTTGTTATAATAGGTAATATATCAAATATTATCCTTAAAAGGATATAATTTTTACGATTCTAGAAAGGTAATTTTTTATTTTTATGTTATAATAGTAGTATTATTTTTAATCTAACAACACATACATACGAACATTTCTATCATGATGGCAATGGCTTTTCTGGAGGTGACAGCATGGAGTATATTTTAAGCGAAGATTTCTTTAACTCATTATTTATTGGCAAGGATTTTGTTTTTCTCGTGAAAAAAGTAGGGGACGATTATCAATATATTCGCTTAAATCAAGCAGCTCAGGATCTGTTATCGAATGAGGCGATTGGTAAAATGATTTCGACCGTTACCTCAAAGCGTAATTTTTTGATCATTCAGAAAAATTACCATGAGGCCATTAGAGAACATAAACAGGTTGACTATGTAGATTATGCATATGTTCAGTCGGAGGTTCGTAAATATGAAACATCCGTCAGACCGTTGAAATATAAGAACGAAGACTATATTTTAGCCATCACGAAGGAAATACTTTATGACCGCAGTATTGAAGATAAATTTTTATTTATGCGGTCCATGTTTGACCATGCCTTTTTCTCAACAGTCATTTTATCGGCTGAAGGAATGATATACGAAGTGAATTCAAGCTTTATGGAAGATTTTCAATTAGATAATGAAACCGTCAAACAGAAAATGTTTGTGGATTTACCGATTATTCCAAAGGAAGAAGTTGAACAAATAAAAATTTGTTTGCAGAAAGCTGCAAGAGGGGAAAACGTTGGCGAGAAGTTTATTAAATTGCATACATTGGACCAGCAGGAACGCATGTATTTACTGTCACTATCACCAGTGATGCAGGATGATAATTCCTTTGCCATATTTCTTATCATGCAAGATTTTACACAATTTACTTTACAAAAAGCAGAATTACGCTCGAAGTCTCACGGGCTAGAAGTATTTAAATCTGCATTAAATTCAGCTACAGCCATTGCTGTATTAGATCATAATTGTAACATTACCGAAGTGAGTGAGATGTTTTTACAGGCTTCTGGCTACACGGCGGAGGAGTTAATCGGTCAGCCCTACGCATTGATCGAACCACGATTCCGTGGGCAAGACCTTTTTCAAATAATTGAAGATAAGCTGGACACGATGGGAATGTGGCGTGGAGAACTTTGCTATCGAACGAAATATCATGCAGATTACTGGGTAGAAACTACCATCGTTCCATTAAAAGATGAGTTTGGTCAAATCGAACAAATTTTAACCATTAACTATGATATTACGGATAAGAAAAGAATGTTCACAGAATTAAAAAATATTGAACGTACTTTCAGACTCATCACAGAAAATACAAATGATTTAATTGTGATTACAAATGAGGATGGCATCATTATCTATGCTTCCCCGTCCTATGGTATTTATTTAGGTTATGAAAATGTAGAGCTACAAGGACAGTTTTACAGTGACATTATTGATCGAGAAAGTAAAGGCGAATGGCAAACATTCTTGAATAATTATACAGGGCAAACAGATTCACAGTTTGAGCTTTTACTGAAGGCGAAAGATGGAACACCGATATGGACAGAAGGAAATGTCACGGTTGTGCACGACCCTGAACGTGAAAAAGTTTCTCAAATTATGATGGTGTCTCGTGAAATTACCCATCGCAAAGAAAGGGAAAATGATTTGCTGTATTTAGCCTATCACGACGCTTTAACACAGCTACCTAATCGGCGTTTTTTAGAAAAGGAGTTTCCTAAAATCCTAGCAGAAGCAAATGAAAATCAAACCTGTGTGGCGATGCTCTATATAGATGGTGATGATTTTAAAGAAGTAAATGATCGCTTTGGCCATGAGACGGGCGATGCGTTTATTCAGCGATTCGGCAGTTCCTTGAACAAAACAGTTCGAAGCCATGATATGGTTATTCGAATAGGTGGCGATGAATTTATTGTCATCTTAACTGGCTTAACAAGAGATCAGGAAAAAAGACATCATCAAATTATGCATATTATTCGACGGATTCGCGATGAATTAGCAGAAGGCTGGATGATAGAGGACCATCTTTTTACACCAACTGCTTCAATTGGCATTGCCTATTACCCAGACCATGCTCGAACATTGGATGAGCTAATGGATTTAGCTGACCAAGCATTATATAAATCAAAAGAGTCGGGGAAAAACAACCTCTCCATTTCAGATATACACTAAAAAGTCTGTCCACAAGGTTTTCCTTGTGAGACAGACTTTTTATTTGATGTTATGCTATAACAGTATAGGGATAAAAATCCTACATCGTTATTTTGGAATAGAAGGTGATATGATGCCTAAGAAGATATTGTTGGTAGAAGATGAAAAGCATATCGCTCGCTTTGTCGAACTTGAATTACAACACGAAGGCTATGAAGTAAAAACTGCCTTTGATGGTCGAGAAGGATTGGCTTTGGCAACATCGGAAAATTTTGATGTACTTTTACTGGATGTGATGTTACCAAGTATTAATGGGATTGAGATTTGCCGTCGTATCCGAACACAATCACAAGTACCAATCATTTTATTAACGGCACGAGATGCTGTGATGGATCGTGTAGCAGGACTCGATGCAGGGGCTGATGACTATATCGTCAAACCTTTTGCGATAGAAGAGCTGCTGGCTAGGATACGGACGATTTTACGTCGTGTCACGCCAGAGCAGACAAGCAGTGAATCTTTATGCCTACGGGATATTGAAATAGATGTAGCTGCCTATGAAGTTTTCGTTCAGGGGAATAAACTTGATCTAACAAAGACAGAATATGACTTATTGAAACTATTAATCGAGCACAAAAATAGAGTATGTACACGAGAGCATATTTTAACATCCGTTTGGGGCTATGATACGGATATCGAAACCAACGTGGTAGATGTTTATATCAGACATTTACGTACAAAGCTCCCTGGGGCGATGAATGATTATATTGAAACCGTTCGCGGTGTTGGGTATGTGATGCGAGAATGAATAAGTTAAGAAATTATTTACGTCAGCAGTCCCTGCAAAAAAAATGGATGCTGACCTCAAGCAGTGTCATCTTTATTAGCTTTACGATTATTTGTGTAGTCGTCTATGTTTCTCTGCATACATGGTTATTAAATGATGAGGAGAGTAAGGTCAATCGGACAAGTAAGGATATCATCTCTTTTTTAGAGTCCCAAGGTCCTACAATTACCATTCAGCAAATTCAGCAAAATACAGGCTTGCTCAAATCGATTGCGGATCGTGATGAGACGGTCCGAATATTTAATGCTGATGGGGTGGATATTTTACGAATCAATGATACCTCTGCTGCTGCACCACTTAATTCGTTGCAAGAAATTTTTGAGATGACCATTGATAAGCAGGATGTGCTGGTCATCAATGAACCGATTCGGATGGGCTTTTTCCAAGGCTATATTCAGGTGATTCATCCGTTAACTAGTTTTCAATCTCTCATGCATTATCTTTTGACAGCCATGCTGATTGCAGGGTTAGGAGCCTTAGTGTTATCTGGCTCTATTGGCTATTATCTAGCGAACTATTTAATGAAGCCACTACACGAATTGCGTGCATCCATGAAAACTGTGATGGATCAAGGATTTAAGGAGCCTATACAGCTAACCTATACATCACATGACGAAATTGGTGATTTACTAAAGATGTATAATGCCATGATGAACGAGCTGCAAATCTCATTTACCCAGCAGCAGCAATTTGTCGCCGATGCTTCTCATGAGCTGCGTACACCGATTCAAGCAATTGAAGGGCATCTTTCTCTTTTAAAAAGATGGGGCAAACATGATCCTGCCATATTAGAGGAATCCATTGATACCTCCTTAACAGAAATTGCTCGTATGCGCAAAATGATTGAGGAATTATTAGAACTTGCACGGCGTGAGGAAAAAGATGAAACAAGTGAGGCCAATGCATTAGTGGTCATCGAAGCAGTGATGGATGAGGTAAAGCTTGTTCATCCACAAGCGCGAATATCGCTGTCGAAACATGGTGAAATTGGTCCGTTATTTATCACCGAAAATGCACTAAGTCAAATCGTTCGTAATATAATAGAGAATGCCATTCGTTATTGTGAAAAAATTCCTGAGATACAAATTTCTATTTCTGTTGCTGGAAATTATGCATGTTTAGAAATTACTGATAATGGTATAGGAATAGCACAAGACAATATTCCGTTTATCTTTGATCGTTTTTATCGAGTGGATGAAGCAAGAAATCGCCAAATTGGTGGAACAGGCTTAGGGCTTAGTATTTCGAAGATGTTACTTGAAAAATACAATGCCACAGTAGAAGTCAAGAGTGAGGTTAATATTGGAACCGTTTTCTCGCTGAAAATCCCGCTAAAATATTAAGAAAAATACACGCTTTATTTCATTATTCTATCCTTTGCGAAAAAAATTGCTTAATTTGCTAAAAAGAGTTGTATTTTTTGTGAAGAGTAGTAAGATTGAGATGGAAAAAACGTTCTTTAAAATATGGAAAAGTAGTGAGAAACATTCTTTTAAAGAACGGCTAAATATTATATAATTAATTGCAATTTAATTAATGGAACTGCCGAAAGGCAAAATTTGGAGGTCATTTTTCATGTCGAACAACGTTACAACTGTAAGTTCTCCATGGTCAGCTTTCTCTGGTCCTAACCTAGGATATGTGATGGAGCAATACGACTTATTCTTACAGTCTCCTGAAGAAGTAGAACCGGAGTTAGTTTCTTTATTCCAACAATTTGGTGCACCAGTAGTAGTAGAAGGTGAAGTAGCTGTAGCTAGTCATACAGCAGCGGCTCCTGCTGGCGATTACAAAAAAGTGTTAGCCGCTGTAAAACTAGCAGATGCAATTCGTTCACGCGGTCATTTAGCAGCAGATATCTATCCTCTGAAAAACCGTGAACTACAAACAGCTCAAATTGAAGAAAGCGCGTTCAACTTAAGCGCTGCAGATTTAGCTGAAATTCCTGCAGCAATCTTCTTCAAAGATGTGCCAGCAAACGTGAAAAATGGTAAGGATGCAATCGACTATTTAAAAGCTATTTATACAGATAAAGTAGCATTTGAATATGGTCACGTAGTAGCTACTGAAGAACGTGATTGGATTCAAGCGCAAATCGAATCAGGCTCATTCAAACAAGCATTATCTGCGGATGAGAAGAAAGCCTTATTAGATCGTTTAACTCGCGTTGAAAATTTCGAGAAGTTTATTCATAAAACTTTTGTAGGACAAAAGCGTTTCTCTGGTGAGGGCTTAGATACGCAAATCGTTCTATTTGATGAAATTATTAAAACGGCAGAAGCAAAAAATGTGGAAAACGTACGTATTGGTATGGCACACCGTGGTCGCTTAAACGTTTTAACACACATTTTAAATAAACCTTATGACATGATGTTCTCTGATTTTGCACATGTTTCCAATGATTTATTTATGCCAGAGCATGGCCGCCTTGAAATTACAAAAGGTTGGACAGGTGATGTGAAATACCACATGGGTGCTTCTTACAACCGTGAATCCGGTATGAATGTGAAATTGGCTTACAACCCATCTCACTTAGAAGTGGGCAATCCAGTAGTACTTGGTGCTACTCGTGCAACACAAGATGATACATCTAAACCAGGGCAACCTATTTTTGACCGTACAAAGGGCTTAGGCATTCTTGTACACGGTGATGCTGCATTCCCAGGTCAAGGGATTGTAACAGAAGTGTTAAACTTCGCTAAAACAGAAGGCTTTACAACAGGTGGAACAATCCATATTATCGCAAACAATATGATTGGATTCACAACCGAACATTATGATTCTCGTTCTTCTGTGTATTCTTCTGACCCTGCAAAAGGCTATGAAGTACCAGTAATCCATGTCAATGCAGATAGCCCAGAGGCAGTAGTGCAAGTTGGACGTTTTGCGGCAAACTACCGTCAAACATTTGGCAAAGACATTATTGTGGACTTAGTAGGTTACCGTCGCCATGGTCATAATGAAACAGATGACCCAACAGTGACAAACCCAGAAACATACAAATTAGTGTCTAAACATGAAACAGTGCGTGCATTATATGGTGCACAATTAGTGGCAGAAGGTCTTGTAACTGCTGATGATGTAGCTGCACTAGATACAGCTATCTATGCAGAAATGCAAGCAGCCTATGACCACGTCAAAGAAATGGCAGAAAAAGATGATCATCATCATTTAGAAATGCCAGAAGAATTAAAAGTAGAGTTCCCACAAATTGATACAGCAGTAGGTGCGGAACGTTTAGAAAAAATCAATGAAGAGCTTTTAGTGTTTGAAGAAAACTTCGAACCACAGAAAAAGCTTGGTAAAATCTTAGAAAAACGCCGTGATGCTTATGCGTCTGCAAAAGTTGACTGGGGTCATGCTGAAACTTTAGCGTATGCAACGATTATTCAAGATGGCACACCAGTACGCTTTACAGGTCAAGATGCACAACGTGGTACATTCTCTCAACGTCACTTAGTACTGCATGATAAAAACAATGGCAATGTCTTCACACCACTACACCATATTTCTGGTGCGAACGCATCCTTTACAGTACACAACTCTCCACTGACTGAAGCTGGGGTGGTAGGCTTTGAGTATGGTTACAACCTAGAAAATAGCCATGTACTAACAGTATGGGAAGCACAATTCGGTGACTTTGCGAATATGGCACAAGTGATGTTTGATAACTTTATTTCAGGGGCACGCTCAAAATGGGGTCAAAAATCTGGTCTAGTTATCCTTTTACCTCATGGTTATGAAGGTCAAGGTCCAGAGCACTCTTCAAGCCGTATGGAACGCTATTTACAAATGTCAGCTGAAAATAACTGGTTTGTAGCGAACTGTTCAAATGCAGGAAACTACTACCACTTATTACGCCGTCAAGCAGCATTATTAGGTACAGAAGGAGTACGTCCACTTGTAGTCGTATCACCAAAATCATTATTACGTCACCCATTAGCTGCGGCGAATGCTGAGCAATTAGCAAATGGTTCATTCCAAGAAGTGATTGAACAACCACGCTTAGGGGCTAAACCAGAAGCTGTAGAGCGTATCGTTTTAGGTACAGGTAAAGTGATGATCGACTTAGCAGAGCGCGTGAAAGACGGCGAAGGCTTCGATCACCTACACATTATTCGTGTAGAACAACTTTACCCATTCCCAAAAGAGCAAGTTGCTGGTATCATTGCTAAGTATCCTAATGCAAAAGAGATTGTTTGGGTACAAGAAGAACCTAAAAACCAAGGCTCATGGAATTATGCATTAGAAACATTATATGAACTTTCAGAAGGTAAAAAACTTCGCTATGTAGGCCGTCCTGCAATGAGCTCAACTTCTGAAGGGGATGCAGATTCTCATAAAGCAGCACAAGCAGCTCTTATTGAAGAAGCGGTTGCTGAGCCAGTAAAGGTTAAATAACATATATCAATTTTTGAAACCGGGCTACTTGCCCTTAAGCAGTAGCCCTTCTATGTGCGTCATGCACGTTAATCAAAGGAGGAAATGAAAGTGGCTGAAATTAAAGTCCCTGAATTAGCAGAATCGATTACAGAAGGTAGTATCGCACAGTGGGTAAAAAAAGTGGGCGATCGCGTTGAAAAAGGTGAATTCATCGTTGAACTTGAAACAGATAAAGTAAACGCTGAGATCATTTCTGAAGAAGCAGGTGTATTAACACAAATTTTAGCTGAAGAAGGCGATACTGTACTAGTTGGTCAAGTTATCGCAGTAGTAGAAGCAGGCGAAGGCGCAGCAGCAGCTCCAGCAGCGGCAGCTCCAGCAGCGGCAGCACCAACTGAGGCAGCACCTGCACCAGCAGCGCCACAAGCAGCACCTGCACCAGTTGCAGCAGCTCCAGTAGTAGAAGAAACTTCTGGTGAGCGTGTAGTTGCATCTCCAGCAGCACGTCGTCTTGCACGTGAAAAAGGTATTGACCTTGCAGCGGTATCTCCAGTAGATCCACAAGGACGTGTACGTGTACAAGATGTAGCAGCTCATGGTACAGCWSYAGCACCAGCAGCAGCACCTACATCCGTAGCAACTTCAGGTGGCCCAGTAGTATTCACACCAGCAGCTAATTCTGACCGTGTAACAATTGAAAAAATGAGCCGTCGTCGCCAAACAATTGCAAAACGTTTATTAGAAGTTAAACAATCAACAGCAATGTTAACAACATTCAACGAAATTGACATGACAAACATCATGGCACTTCGTAAACGTAAACAAGAAGAGTTTGTAAAAGCAAACGACATCAAACTTGGTTTCATGTCATTCTTCACTAAAGCTGTTGTTGCAGCACTGAAAAAATACCCATACGTAAACGCTCAAATCTCTGGCGATGAGATTCATTTAAATAACTTCTTTGATATCGGTATTGCTGTATCGACTGAAGAAGGTTTAGTCGTACCAGTTGTACGCGATGCTAATAGCAAAAACTTTGCAGAAATCGAAAAAGATATTGCTAACTTAGCGACAAAAGCTCGTGATAAAAAATTAGGCTTAAATGACATGGCTGGTGGATCATTCACAATCACAAATGGTGGTGTATTCGGTTCATTAATGTCAACACCAATTATGAACGGTACACAAGCTGGTATTTTAGGTATGCACTCAATTGTAAACCGTCCAGTTGCAGTAAATGGTGAAGTTCAAATCCGTCCAATGATGTATGTAGCACTTTCATACGATCACCGTATCATCGATGGTAAAGATTCTGTAGGATTCTTAAAAACAGTTAAAGAATTAATCGAAAATCCTGAAGATTTATTATTAAATTCATAATTCCATTAAACCCTGCGAACAATGTTCAGCAGGGTTTTTTTGTATGACGAAAGGTATTGAGCGATTCTATGCTTGAAAGAGTACGAATGGTACATCGTTTATAGGAGCAAAGAAAGAAAAAAACGCAACTTTTCTCATATGTAGAACATACTCTATAATAAATATTTGTTGTAATTTTCAGAAATATCAACAAAAGTTCAACGATTTAAAGTGGAAGCAGAACGCACAATATCCTAATATTGTCATTAGTCAGAAAAATGTTAAAATCGTCTTGACGAACATATTAGTTTTATAGTAGTATCTAAATATCAATTAAATAAACAAACCTCACGAATTGTTACCAGTGAGGTAGAGGCGCGGTATTTATTAGTTCATTGTTGAGTAAAAGCAAGCGAAGACGCAATGAAGAAGGAAATATCGCCGAAGTATAAAAGGAGCTCGTACTTTTATACTGGGTCTGCAGTGAATAAGTGCAGGACTGTCCTAGTAAATGGATTTCCAGATTTACTAGGTTGTGCTATCTCGGAAACATGGAAATTATAGTGAGGATTTGGGCAACTGTCATAAAAGGTAAGACCTAAGTTCAATAAACTTAGGTCTTTTTTAGTACAGTTGTCTTATTTTTTTACAGAAAAGGGGAGTTTTTCATGAAAAGAAAATGGTTGTTAGTAATGATCTCTATCATGACGGCAATTGTGCTAGCTGCATGTGGCACAAGTGACAAAAAAGAGGGCGGTTCAAGTGATGCTGGAACTGACAAAGAAGAAGGTGGCGGTGAATTCCGAATTGGAATGGAGGCTGGCTACCCACCGTTCAACTGGACACAGCAAGACGATGCAAATGGTGCAGTGAAAATTGCGGATAATGCAGAGTATGCAGGTGGCTATGATGTACAAATGGCAAAGAAAATCGCTGAAGGTCTAGGCAAAGAGTTAGTCATTGTTAAAATGGAGTGGGACGGTTTAGTTCCAGCGCTACAATCAAACAAAATTGATGCAATTATTGCAGGTATGTCACCAACAGAAGAACGCAAGAAAACAATTGATTTTACAGAAAACTATTATACTTCTGATTTTGTTATGGTTATTAAAAAAGGTAGCAAATATGAAGGCGCAAAATCGATTCAAGACTTCTCAGGTGCTAAAATTACATCACAATTAAATACATCAAACTACACAGTTATCGATCAAATTAAAGGCGTAGAAAAGCAAACAGCAATGGAGAGCTTCCCAGCAATGCGTGTGGCGTTAGAAGCAGGTAAAATTGATGGCTATGTAGCTGAACGTCCAGAGGGCATTTCCGCTTCTGCTGCCAACGATAAATTCACCTATGTAGCATTTGAAGAAGGCTTTGATACAGACCTATCAAATACTTCAATTGCTGTAGGCTTACGTAAAGATGATGCAAATCGTGAAAAAATCAATGAAATCCTAAAAGGCATTTCAGAAGATGATCGTCAAGCGATTATGGAAGAAGCTATTTCTCAACAACCCGCAGCACAATAATGACATGGCACGGACTAGCAATTAGTCCGTGCATGATCATTTCATCATTATCAAAATGAGAACCTCTCTACATAATGATAATGTCCTAGCGTGACAAATCATAGAATGGTAGAAAGAGCTAGGACACAAAAGAAATAAGCGAGCAAGATGACATTGTTAGGAGGAACATCATGAGTCTTGAATGGATACTTTCAATTATTGAAAACAACTGGCAAATGTTTTTACGAGGTGCGTATTATACGTTACTGATTTCGAGTATTAGTACAATTATTGGTGCATTTATCGGATTTTTCATCGGAATTATGCATACGATTCCAGTTCGTAAAAAAGGTGTGAAATTTTATAGCTTAAAGCTCATTAATTTTATACTAACATGCTATGTTGAATTTTTCCGTGGTACACCAATGATTGTACAAGCTATGGTTGTCTACTACGGATTAGATATCGCATTCGGTATCGATATGCACTTTATTACAGCAGGTATTTTAGTCGTTTCCCTCAATACTGGGGCATATATGGCAGAAATTGTTCGTGGCGGTATTGTATCCATTGATAATGGTCAATACGAGGCAGCATCAGCAATTGGCATGAATCACTTCCAAATTATGCTTCATGTTGTCTTACCACAAGTAGCGCGTAATGTTTTACCAGCGACAGGTAACCAATTAATCATGAATATTAAAGATACAGCCGTATTAAATGTCATTGGAGTAACGGAATTATTCTTCCAAACAAAATCAATTTCGGGTAACAACTTCCGTTATTTCGAATCATTCTTCGTTGCATGTGTTCTTTATTTCATCATGACATTTACCGCATCTCGCATCCTTCTGTATGTTGAAAAACGTCTAGATGGTCCTGATGCCTATCAAAAAGAACAAAAAGAAGCCGTATAGGGGGACGCACAAATGGCAGTCATTAAAATCGAGCATTTAAGTAAATCATTTGGACGTAACCAAGTGTTAAAAGATGTGAATTTCCAAGTGGAAAAAGGGGAGGTAGTTTGTTTAATTGGCTCCTCTGGCTCTGGTAAATCCACATTGCTTCGTTGCATAAATTTATTAGAAACGCCAAGTGGCGGTCAAATTATTTATAAAGGGGAAGACATCCTAGATGAAAAGCACAATATTCAAGAATATCGCACACATTTAGGCATGGTGTTCCAGCAGTTCAATTTATTTAACAACCACAATGTCATAAGTAATTGCACGGTGGGCCAAATCAAAGTGTTAAAACGTTCGAAAAAAGAAGCAGAAGAAACGGCGCTTAAATACTTGAAAATCGTTGGCATGGATCAATATGTGAATGCCAAGCCCCGTCAACTCTCAGGCGGACAAAAGCAGCGTGTGGCCATCGCTCGTGCCTTATCAATGAATCCTGATGTAATGCTATTCGATGAGCCAACATCCGCATTAGACCCAGAAATGGTGGGTGAGGTATTAAAGGTAATGCGTCAGCTAGCAAACGAGGGCAATACGATGCTCATCGTGACACATGAGATGGAATTTGCCAAAGAAGTAGCAGATCGTGTTGTCTTTATGGATAAAGGTGTAATTGTGGAAGAAGGCCCTCCAGCACAAGTATTAGTCAATCCACAACATGAACGTACGAAGGAATTTTTAAAGCGTACATTAAAATAAGCACAAAAAAGTGAGTCCAACCTGTTGGACTCACTTATTTTCTAGAATTCCATTCTGCATAAAGTACAAAGCAGATTGCGAATGCTACAGCAATGATAAAAAACCATTGCGGTACACCACCAAAACTCATCATAACACCTCAAATGTTCATTTTTTTTGGATAGAATAGGTATAGTATTTCTTTTTTCTCCACAAAAGACCAAAAATATTATAAAATAAGCAATAGACATTAGCTTTTGCTAGTAAAGAGAGGTAGAGAGAATATGTTACATTTAAAATGGAAAGATGCGCCAACATTACGAACGGTTACTTGCAAACATACAAATGCATCGAAATACTTAGTATCAAACGTATTAACAGTAGGAAAAGAGTATGAAGTGAAAAATGAAACAGAAGAGTTCGTTTTTATCATCGACAACACAGGTAATGTCGGTGGCTACTATAAAGATTATTTTGAATAAAAACAAACAGGGTGGTTCAGAACATTTGCTGAGCCACCCATTTTTTTGTTAATCTCGCTGATAGCTGCTAGCACCCGCCACATCCTGTAGCTGTTGTTTCTCTTGTTCAGTTGCGGTATGCAGGGCAAAGACATCTTTAATTGCTGTTTGCAGCTCTTGCTGTGTTTCTTTAAACTTCGAAACTTGCTGTTCAAACGTGGGACTTGAGAAGCGATCATGAGCCCTTGATAATCGCTCCTCTAAACGTGCATAATGATGATCCATATGCATCGATAGCATCATCGCCAGTTGGTTTTTCCAGAGCGGAATCAAGGTAACGATAGAAAACTCAATTTTTTCAGCTAATGTTTGATTGGCCTGCTGAATCATACGAATTTGAGGAGCTGTTTGCAGAGCGACTTGCTGTGATACTTGTAAATCATAAATACGTTGATCGAGTCTTTCGATTTGAGCAGCAAAGTCATTTAATTGCTGGATCGCAAGTGGCTGTTTGGTAGCTTGGACACTCGTTATTTGTGCAGGTAGCTCTACCTCAATGGCTTGCTGCTTTTTCATTTGTCCTGCGGCAATCGCCGTTGCCAATTCCTCAAAAAATCCTCGATTATGGGCATAAAGCGCCTCTAAGTTTTCAACATCTTTTATCAGCTGAAGCTGTGCACGTTCCAGCTGAACGCCAATGCGTTCCACCTGTATACTAATACGTTCAAATTCTGTGAGTGTTTGCTTCACATTAGGCTCGGTTTTGCCAAAGATTTTTTTGAAAAAGGTTTGCTTTTTTGGTTCCAAAGCAGTTGGATCTACTCGATCTAACGTCTGCATTAAAGAATCCAGCATTTGACCAATTTTAGTGACATCCTTTTGCTTTACTTGAGCAAGCATGCGGTCGGCAAATTGAGACAGAGCTCGCTGTGAATCTTGCCCAAGGGACAGCAATGATTCAAAATCAGTCAAATCGATTTGACTGGCATACAGTAATGCACGACTTTGTGCAAGAGGCGATAGCGTTTCATAAGTCGCCATCGCCTCGTTTTGCGGAGTTGTTTCTAAATAGGATTGGACTAGTGGAGAAAGCCCTGGTATGGTATTTAGTTGAAATGCGTGTTCGTTTGCTGTCATTTATCATCGCCTCGCCAGTCCAATTGTTCTCTACGTCTAAGATTGGAACGATTTGCGAATTCAATCTCCATTTGCAGATGATCGATATCATTTGCAAGTGCATCCTTTAAATCAATTTGAATTGTGTCATTCAAATCAGTTAGGGTTTCTCGTGTTTTGGATAAAGTTAATTGAATTTCCTTATCCTTCACTGGCTGCTTGGAAAGCATTGTATATTTATCCGTTAATTCTACAGCAGAAGGTAAGTGTGCATAGAAAAATGGTTCCACATTATAAAATTTACGTGGGTCTGTCTTGACGATTTTGACGATATTTTTGGAGATACGCGTCATTTCAAGTAGTTGTTTAAACGCTGAAACAGAACGTACACGTAAATAGTTTTGACTCAATGTTTGAATATGCTTATTAGCTGTTAATACTTGTGTTTCAATGTGTTTGAATTCTTCTTTTGTGATGCCTGCTATTTGCATGACTTTCTTTTTTTGTCTATGTTTCAGCAACGATGTACTCGTCGCATAGGAACCCGCAAACAGTAAACCACCAAGGAAGAATCCAGGATTTGCCGCAATTGCTGCAATAGAAACAGTTGTGAGCGAAATAAGAAAGCTGGCACTATGTCTAGAGAAAAACTGTCCGACACTAAGCATTGTTTCATCCTCCTTGCTTTTCAATATGTCTATCTTCTTATACGAAATAATCGACATAAAGTTTCATTGAAAATTAATCCCTTACATAAATTTTACTGCTATTTGTGAACTTTCTCAATGATAATACATAGAATAAGTGAGTTGTTTCGATGAATAAGTCGGTTTTGTTATCCTTAGGAGCCATTCTGACATGGGAATGACGATTTTTTGCATCTCGGTCCCTGAATAGAGGAGCGTAATTTGATTCAAGAGCGGCTTCTGCCTCAAAGCGAGCGGTTAAGTGAGATCCATGAGCGGCTCCAACTCGAAAAGGAGCGGTTTATTCTCTAAGAAGAGCATCTTCATCCAAAATGAATGAGTCTTGTATGAAAATTTTTCCAAATGAATTCGTAACTGATACAAAGGGGGATATAGGATGACGAAAATTTTTCTGGTGTCTATTACAAAAAATATGGATGAACCAGTAAGTGAACAGAAAGTGAAAGAAAAAGTCTTTGAGAAAAAATCAAAATTAAAAGCCTATTTAAACAAAGAAGGCTATATGAAGGAATCTAAAAATCAATATGTGAAAATCACTGATGAATCGATATTAGTTGCTGCCATTCAAAAAATAAAAATCAAAAAATGATGATAGGTCATGTTCTTAAGAGCATGACTTTTTTGCTTTCAATAACTAGGAGAGGAGGCATCATTCAAAGAACCCATAGCCCAGTGTCAGCTCTCTTGAAAAACGGCTTCCAATTTGAATCTTTTTCGTCTTTTTCGTTTGGTTTTCTTACAAACGCAATACATCGTTCTTCGCATGCACCAAATATATTAAAATTTTTCTGTGCTTGCCTTAAGGATAGCGTATTAGCTCCACCTCCAAAGTCATAATCATAAAATTGAACGCCGTCATCTTCCCAAAAACAAATTTCACATATCTCGTATGTACCTGGTGGTTTTCCTTTCATTGTCTTATATCCGCAACAAGGACAAGTAAATTTCATTATAATCACTCCCAAATATTTTTCGATAATTTTATCATACTTCCTATATGACAAAATGCAGTGTTAAGATTAAAAATTGTTGAACCCCTCTCTAAAACAACACTACAAAAAAGCCAGACATTAAACAATGTCTGACTCCATACGTATATAGCCTTTTAAATCATCGTATAATTCTAAAGAAAATGAATTGGAATCGGCTTGGGGACTAACGCCTTTTTGGACAAAAAGGAGAAATTCATTGAGTGCCTTTTCTGAGCCCTCCACTTCCACTTCAATTTGCTCTGCGTCATTCAATCGACAGTATCCTTTTAACCCTAATTCAATAGCTTTTTGCTTGATGAAGAATCGGTAGCCTGTGCCATAGACATCACCAAAAAATTTTATACTTGCTCGTTTGTTCAAGGGAATACCTCCTACTTAATAGAGGAGAGGGGCGAACCTCTCCTTTTATTGCATGACACGTTCTTTTTCTAAATAGGCAATTAAGTTATTAATGTGATAAAGTACATGCTTAGATGCCTCATCGACTTCTTTTAGATGAATATCAGCTTGTTCGATATGACCCGCTTTATGGGCTTCAGCCGCAAGCTTCGCTGATTCATGGACGCGTAAATGATAGCCATCTAATTCATGATAGTCCTGTAAATGACCGAAACGTTCGACTGTACGAGACGCAGTGTACCATTTGCCAAGTCGACAGTCTCTATGAGAAGAAACATCGCTTGGATCAACGTTTTCTAGGCCAAGGAACATGTTATAAATGCGCCATTTCCATAAAATATGATCAGCCTTCGATAATTGTAGTAGGGCAATAGATGAAAGCTGTACATTATTGTTAGCAATAAGATCATTACGGAAACGGTTAATTTCTTTCCCTAATAAATGAATATCGCTGGATGTATTATGACTATAATCACGAATATCTTCCTGCAAGCTTGAAATTTCAATCATTCTTGCTGAAACTTCATCAATCGCGGCTGCTTGTTCCTGGGAAATGGCAGCCGTATTTGTCACATCTAAATTAATACCCTCAATCGCTTGAACAATGGCATTTAATAATGGTAACGAATCTTTTGCTTCAACGGTTGCTTCTTTAATAATAGCTGTCGTATCGGTAATCGAGTTAGAAACATCATTCGAATAACTCTTTAAATGATGAACATTTGCGGATACTTCACTTAGCGCAGCTACCGTGTTTTCAGCAAGCTTTCGTACTTCCTGTGCAACGACCGCAAAGCCTTTCCCATGTTCACCTGCACGCGCTGCTTCAATGGAGGCATTAAGTGCGAGTAGATTCGTTTGATCGGCGATTTGATTGATTAATGTGACAACCTGTTCAATATCATTTACCCTTTTTTGTAATTCTGAAAATGAGTCAACAATGGATGTAAAGGTCTCCTCTGTTTTAAAAATCTCCGATAGGGCATGCTCAATAGCGTTTTTACCTTTTGTAGCATGGTCAACAGATTCAGTTGTTTTCTCTGATATATGAGAAGACATGCGTGCAACCTCATTGATAGAAGCTGCAATCTGTTCTGTTGCAGCAGTAGAGGATTGAATCTCTTCATTTTGTTTATCTAGGCTAAAAACTAAATCTTTCATGTACATAATTTTGGCATTGACATCCATTAAAGAAGATACTTCTCCTACCACATTTTCAATAATGCGTTCAGTTAACACTTCCACTAATAATTCTTGATCGACATTGACAGCGGATTGGAAGGATTTCATATATTGAAATGCTTTATTTGGCTTGATACCAAAATTGTATAAAATATATGTAGTAATATAGAAGGCAAATTGGTTGAAGACAACAATTAATTTACCAGGCTCGTATTGATGCTTGCGGAATAGATTGAAAAATTTGACAGTTTCATCTACATAATGATCATCACGAGTTGCTAAGAAAAACTGTGTTAAGTATTGATTAATATTTTCTTCACTAATGATTAATTGAGAGGTAGGGGATATCTCGCTTAAATAATGATGAAAAATGGCATTCATGGAAGGGGTAATGTCTTTGAGCTTTTGATAGAGTGCCTTTAAGTGCTCCTCATCTTGTGAAGTGAAATGATTGAATGCCAGTGTTTGGTAAAATCGGCCTGTTGCATGTAAATCTGTACCACGTTTGAGTAGTTCTTCTAGCTCTGCTTTAGGTCGAATACTTGAAAACATAAAAATACCTCCAAAAAGTATGTATAATAAGGTAATAATAGCATAATTCAGGTGGTTTTAATAGACATTTCAGTTGTGTTTGCTAAAATGAAACTATCTTATGACAGCAAGGAATGGGCAAATATGTATACAATTATTTACATGAAAGCGGACTATGAGCCTTGGTGGAAATTTGAAGGCTGGGAAGCTTATATTCAAACTGAAGATACATTTGACACGAAGGAGCTCTTTGAACGTGCATTACAGCAAAAATTAGCGCATTTTCGTTCCTCTTACGATAATGAGGCAGCGAAAGAGGAGCAGTATTGGGCTTTTTGGTCTGAGGATGAAAGCTTTTACTGTGAGGCTTGCGATGATGATGCACAAGTATATCATGGGATAATTGCGTGTAAAATAGAAGAGAAGTAAAAAAATTTTGAAAAAAAGTAAAAAAGATTTTTTCTTTATTTGACAAAATTATGGATGGCAGTTATACTTAACTTAACAATTTAATTGCTTCACCGGAAACATGAATTCACATATTACAAAAAGTGATCGCGTTAGTTCGGTACTCTTTGTAATATGTGAATTTTTTTCAATCGCTGAAGAAATTACATATTGTTCACTTTTATTTTTTGGAGGTTTTCTTAAATGAAACAAGGTACAGTAAAATGGTTTAACTCAGAAAAAGGTTTTGGATTCATCGAAGTTGAAGGTGAAAACGACGTATTCGTACACTTCTCAGCTATCCAAGGCGAAGGTTTCAAAACTCTTGACGAAGGTCAAAAAGTGGAATTCGAAGTTGTAGATGGCAACCGCGGACCACAAGCTGCTAACGTAACTAAACTTTAATTCTCAGTAATTAAAATTACTTTCGTTAAACCCAAGACATCCTATGTAAATAGGATGTCTTTTTTGTATCATTTGCAAGTTTAAGGATTACAAATCCTATTTTAGGTTAAATATATAGTAGTGGCGGATAGCCATGCAAAAGTAAAGGATAGCGCTATAAAAGTAGCGGATAGCCATGTGAAACTGGAGGATAGCTGCACAAAAGTAGCGGATAACCCCATAAAATGGAGGGTAGCCCCGCCAAAATAGCGCATCGCTGTAAAGAAGGAGGCAGATGAATGTGAATAATGAAGAAAAATTGCCTGAAGAACAGGAGCAACAGGATTTTTATCAGAAACTACGTACAAAATTAGTAGCTTTCCTTGGGTCGAAAAAGGGAAAAAGTAACAAGTTTACTCCGTATTTAATGTTTGTGCCTGATTTATTTCATTTGTTAATTAAAACAGTAACCGATGCGGGTGTAGATAAAAAGAGTCGTGCATTAATTGGGGCATCCATTGCGTATTTTGTATTACCAATGGATTTAATGCCAGAAGGACTGCTAGGCTTTGGTGGCTATTTAGATGATGTTGTACTAGCAACTTTTGTGGTAAATACCATTATTAATAAGTTGGGTCCAGATGTAGTGGAAAAGCACTGGACAGGGGATGACAAGCTTTTACATGTGCTACAAAAGGTTGCAGAAGTAAGTGATGAGGTAGTCAGTAAAATTCCTGTAAAATCACCAATTGCTCAGTTCGTCAAGCAAGAAAGTAAAGATAAATAATAATATTATGTAAACCTAAGGCGCCCTATAAAAAATGAACCTGCTTATTACAGGTTCATTTTTTATTGCTCTTCTAATAAATTTCGGAGTTGTTGTACAGGTACAAATAGGCCAACATTTCCAATGGGCTCATATTTCATCGTGGCAAAGATAACCCCAATGACCTCACCATGTTGATCGATTACAGGGCTACCACTATTGCCCCGATAAACAGGAGCTTTTAGCATCCTAACTGGCTCCTGCCAATCTTCTAATTGAATGGCTTCTAGCAATGTTCCTTCATTAGCGATGCCGGTGAAAGCAAGTGGATTTCCAATAAAATAGACATGTTCATTAACAGTGTAAGGTGGATCTTCTGCAAGAGGTAGATAGGGAAGTTGCTCAGCTTGCACCTGTACAAAGGCTAAATCTACGGCTGGATAGCTCTCGATTAATGTTGCTTCCATCAGTCCCTCATCAGGAAAGACAACTGATAATGTTGTGGCATGTTCGACAACATGGGCGTTGGTGACAATCAGACCATCTGGTGAGATGGCAAAACCAGTGCCTTTACTGGAGCCTGTTGAAATTTCAACGACTGCCTTTTTATAGGTTTGTATATCCTCTTGTGCAGAGAGCCGCGTTGAAACCTTGATAAATTCAAGCGCGGGTATGGAGTAGATTTGAAAAATGAGGGCAAATGTATTGAAAAACAGCACTAGTGCCATACCCCACATGATCCAGCGTACAAGAGGCTTTTGTTTTTTTGGCTTTTTTCCATAAATGCGTTCTTCTCGCGCCTGTGCTAATGCTTTTTGCTGTTCCTCGAGTACAAGTTCAATAAATTCTTCTTCCGTTAATTCATCTTGCTTTGGTGTTGCATTATGTATATCACTCATTGATTGGCCTCCTTTGCTAAAAAACAGACGCCCAAGCAGGACGCCTGTTTACTTTCAATTATTCTATTTTTTGCAAGGTTGATGTCACAACAAATGGCTCATCTTGCTCTGTTTCCATCGTATCCTCTTTGCGAATTAGACCAATGTCCTTTGCAAAATATTTGGTTGTGGTCATTTGATCTTCAGAGCGACTTAGCTGGATGACATCTTGATAGACCGTTGTACCAGTATCAACAGTAGCGGTCGTTGATTCAATGGTCCAACCTTGAAAGCTTGTCCCGACTTGTAAAGGCTTTTGAAGTACGGTTTCCAGTACAGGATAAGATGCTGCCTCAGCTGCACTTGGCATGCTTGGATTACTGTCAACAGGTTCTCGATAGACAAGATCAATACTTGTATCCGTTATGCGGTAGATTTTTAATAGTGTCACACCACCATTATCCTCTATTTGTACGATATGCTGTGTATCGAGGTAGGTAGTTTTTAGTGTGAAGCTAGCAAATTCATTTCCTTCCCCTTGAAAAGAAGCAACAGATCCATCAGGTGGAAAATAGGAGAGAAGTGACGTTTGATCTTGTTCCACTGCTTGCTTGTCTTCCACAGATGGTGTTGGAGCTGGCACAGGCTCTTCCTGAACTTCTTCACGACAGCCAGCCAGCAAAAATACTACAGAAAGTACTAGAACAGGGTATCTCATGGGCACACTCCTTCGCTATTTTCTTTCATTATACGTGAACGAGGAGTGTTATACGAATAATATGAGATTGTATAAATAATATTATTATGTAAACTATTTAATGAAAACTTGTAACAGCATGGAAAATTATCTATGATAGAAATGAAGTGAAAAAATGGGGGGCAAAGACATGTATAGACATGTAGATGATTTCTTACAAGAATGGTCAAATGCATCAAACGGGACACTACAGGTATTACAGGCTTTAACAGATGACAAGCTTCAGCAAAGCATTGTAGAGGGTCACAGTACACTTGGTTGGTTAGGCTGGCATTTAGTTGGAGCAGCAGGTTATTTTAGCTATCTAGCAGGATTAAAAGTACCAATGATTCGTCAAGAAGATCCTGTGCCAACGACTGCGGCTGAGATCGTGACAGCCTATGAAAGCGTAGCAAATGGTATTAAAGAGGAAGTGGCTAAGCTTTCGAATGAAGAGTTACTAGAGGTAGTAACAGGCTTTAAAGCGCCGATGCCAAAAGGGGCTTTATTACGTGTATTAATTGACCATCAAACACATCATCGTGGACAAATGACGGTCCTACTACGTCAAGCAGGTTTACCAGTACCTGGCGTGATGGGACCAACAAAGGAAATGCAATAATCACGCAAGCAGCAGATAAATCGTTTATCTGCTGCATTTTTTAGATTGACACTTACCTACTAGTAAGTTAGTATAAAGCCATGACAAATAGAAAAAAGCAAATTATAGAATTAACATTGAAGAATATTCAGGAAAAGGGATTCACATCATTTAGTTATGAGCATTTAGCAAAGGAGCTTGGCGTCACGAAAGCCAGTATTCACTATCATTTCGAGAAGAAGGGAGACTTAGGGATTGCTGTTTGCGAAAGAATTCAACAAGGATTAGAGAGAACTTTTACATTGATGAAGGAGTCCACTTTGCCAGCTGAGGAAAAGCCATTTGCCTTTATTATGCAGCGAATAAAATTTCTAGAGCAAGACGGCATTTGCCCTATATCAGCTTTACAGGCGGATTATCAAGAATTACCGCAACCAATGCAAGAAAAGCTTCAGCAGCTTAGTCAAATGGAAATCGATGTCTTTGTTGAGCTATTGAAAGATGCTAAACAACAGGGCGCACTCCAAGCTACTAATGATTTGGAGGCTCTAGCTGTATTACTTATTTCAAGTACGAAAGGGGCATTACAATATAAACGTGTTGTAGGAGAAGCGTTCTTTCAAAAGATGCTGGAGCAATTAAAGGAACTGTTAAAGTAAGACATGATACGAGAAGGAGCGATGTGCATGGTACGAAGAGTCGTTGTTACTGGATATGGTGTTGTTTCCCCGTTAGGTAATTCGGTATCAGCCTTATGGGAGAATATTAAGGCAGGAAAATCAGGGATTCAAAAAATTCAAGGGGAGGCATTTAGCGGCATTAATACGCAAATTGCTGGGACGAGTACGGATTTCGATGCAACGCTGTATATGGATAAAAAAGAAATCAGTAAATATGATCTATTTGTGCAATATGCTGTTGCCGCTGCCCAGCAAGCTCTGACACAAGCCAATTTAAATATGGATCAGGTAGATAAGGAGCGTTTAGGCGTTTACATTGGCTCTGGCATTGGGGGCATTGAAACGATTTTAGAAAATCATCAAGCGATGCTCAAKCAAGGGCCTAGGAAGGTGTCACCATTTATGGTGCCGATGATGATTAGCAATATGGCTGCAGGAATACTAGCAATCAAAACGGGCTTTAAAGGACCAAGCTTTTCACCTGTTTCTGCCTGTGCGACAGGAAACCAGGCGATTGGAGAAGCTTTCTTAGCGATTCGACATGGCTATGCGGATGGCATTTTAGCAGGCGGAGCGGAGGCACCGATCAATCCACTTAGCTTTGCAGGATTCTCCCGCATGAAAGCCATGTCCACTAGGAATGAAGAGCCAACAAAGGCCAGTCGACCATTCGATAGCAAGCGGGATGGCTTTGTCATGTCTGAAGGAGCTGGCATCGTATTCCTAGAGGAGTATGAACACGCCAAACAAAGGGGTGCTACGATTCTGGGTGAGATTGTTGGCTATGGTGTGACAACAGATGCTTATCATATTACAGCTCCTGATTTTACTGGTGCTGCCAATGCCATGAAGCTGGCATTAAAAATGGGTGCTATCGATGGGGCAGCTATCGATTATATCAACGCACACGGCACAAGTACTCCAGAGGGAGATAAATCTGAAACAAAGGCTATTAAACACGTTTTTGGTGACCATGCCTATCAACTAAAGGTTAGCTCCACAAAATCGATGACAGGACATCTATTTGGCGCGGCCGGTGGAATTGAAGCCATTATTACATTGAAAAGTATAATGGAGGGCATTATTCCACCAACCATCAATTATGAAACACCAGATCCCGAATGTGATTTAAACTATGTTCCTAATGAGGCACTTCATCAAGACGTTAACTTTGCGCTATCGAATGGGTTTGGCTTTGGTGGTCATAATGCTGTGCTAGCATTTAAAAAATTTGAGGAATAAGGCATTAGCTTAGCTAAAAAGAGTGGTATGAATTTAATTGTTCATACCATTTTTTATGTTTGTTTTATCAACTTGAAAAGAGAAGAGGGAACTTAAGCTATTGCAAGTCAATAAGTTTTCCTTATGAGAAATAGCTAGAAATTCGTATTATAACTTATAGTTAGAGTATGGTAAATTCAAAGGAAAAGGGGGATAAATGATGCGAATCTTTGATGCACACTTTCATATCATTGACTTTAATTTTCCGATTATCGAAAATCAAGGTTATACGCCACCAAGCTATGTAGTAGAGGATTATCAAAAGGACACAGTGAGTCTCCAGATAGCGGGAGGCGCCATTGTATCAGGATCTTTTCAAGGATTTGACCAAGCCTATCTTTTAAAAGCATTGAAACAACTTGGTCCCACGTTTTGTGGGGTAACGCAATTACC
Source organism: Lysinibacillus sp. S1 (assembly GCF_044986265.1). Lineage (NCBI taxonomy): Bacteria > Bacillati > Bacillota > Bacilli > Caryophanales > Bacillaceae > Lysinibacillus > Lysinibacillus sp. S1. The sequence goes on along the minus strand of NZ_CP173154.1, from coordinate 432,931 downwards.
TAATACGGTCACGGATGATGAAATTGTACATTTACATAACAATGGGGTACGGGCATTACGCTTTAATAGTAGACGAGGTGGCTCAGAGGATTTATCACAGCTAGAAACCTTTGCACGACGGGTTTATGATTTGGTGGGCTGGCATAGTGAATTATATATCGATGCGAAGGAAATACCGGAGATAGCCTCGACAATTGAAGCATTACCAGCCATCTCCATCGATCATTTAGGGTTGTCGGAAGAAGGGCTGCCACATTTATTAAAGCTTGTTGATAAGGGAGTACGTGTCAAGGCGACTGGCTTTGGTCGTGTGGAGCTGGATGTGAAGCATGCTTTACAAGCGATTTATAATGCTAATCCAGATGCCCTCATGTTTGGAACAGATTGCCCGTCTACAAGAGCTAAACGACCTTTTAATTATGGGGATGTGGAATTGATTCAACAGCTATTTGATCAACAGGCTGCTGATAAAATCCTCTACAAGAATGCGCTACAATGGTATTTTCAGCGTTGAATATAAAAAAGAATCCATGTTGGCATGAAAATGGATTCTTTTTTAATTATGACGGTACTAAGCATTTCGATAGTTGGCAAACATAATTTCATTATAATACTGATCTAATTGAGGCATACCTAGTTCTTTTGCGATCATTAGCTCAGCCTCTCGGTCATATGCTACTCTAATAAATTGGATGGCATTGTTTGACTGTGTTCCATCTAGAATGGCATAGGAAGCAGAAGTTAGGTCAAGTGAATTACCAACACTCCCTACATTACAAAGAATTCCTTGTTTATATGTATGTAAAAAAGTTGTATGGATATCGCCATAGAACACAATATCAGGATGTTTCTTGTAATGGCTTGAATTGGTTACTGCCGTATTCTCAAACATAGATAAACGCTTTTCAAGTGGATGATTTGGTAGGATACGTTCAAATTCACTTCTTGGAGACGCATGGAAAAATCTTATGAGCTGTTCATTTAATTCAAGATCAATATGGAAGGGTAATGACCCGAGATATTGATAGTCTTTTGCTGTTAATCGATCTTTAAACCATTGGAGAAAATCATTGTCAGTAGGGGATTGAATAAATACGTCCCAATTGCCTCGTACGACTTGTTCACAATTCTGTTGGATAAGTTCTATACAGGCAGATCCTTGAGGGCCCTTGCCGATTAAATCACCTAAACAAAAAATTCTGTCAATCTTTCTTAAGCGAATGTCTTTTAATACGGCCTCTAATGCCGTTTTATTCCCATGAATATCTGATATAATTGCAATTTTCTTCACGAAGATTACCCCCTCATTAATGCTATACTATATCATTCAATAAAAATCCTTTTAATCCTTTAAAAACCATATAAACACAAAAGACAAAAAAATCCTCTACCCACTATGGGTAGAGGATTTTTGTAAAGCTTAGCTTAAGCCTTGGCTATCTTTCCACTCTAGGAATTCATCATATGTTAACTGCTTATCTAAAATAGAGCCGTCTTCACGGATTTCGATGACACGGTTAGCAATTGTTTGGATGAACTGATGGTCATGTGATGTGAAAATCATTGCGCCTTTGAAACGAATTAAGCCTTCGTTCAATGCTTGAATAGATTCAAGGTCAAGGTGGTTCGTAGGTTCATCTAATAAAATAACATTTGCTGTCGCAAGCATCATTTTCGATAGCATACAACGTACCTTTTCGCCCCCGGAAAGAACAGCAGGGGATTTCTTCACTTCTTCACCAGAGAACAGCATACGTCCTAGGAAACCACGTAGGAAGCTTTCTGTTTCATCGTCTGGAGAATATTGACGTAACCATTCTACTAATGTTTTTTCAGAACCTTCGAAGTACTTGTCATGATCGTTTTCGAAGTAGCTTTGAGATGTCGTTACACCCCATTTAAATGTGCCAGCATCCGCTTCTTTTTCTTCCATTAAAATATCAAGAAGTGCTGTTTTCGCCATTGGGCTACCAAGTAAAACAATTTTATCTTCTTTGTTCATCGAGAAGCGCATGTCCTTGAATAGCGTTTCGCCTTCATGACTTGCTGTTAGACCGTCTACTGTTAGGACATCGTTCCCAATTTCACGGCCGATTTGGAAGTTGATGAATGGATATTTACGGCTTGATGGCTTAATATCATCCAGTTCAATTTTATCCAGCATTTTTTTACGAGATGTTGCTTGCTTCGATTTAGAGGCATTGGCAGAGAAACGTGCGATAAACGCTTGTAATTCTTTAATTTTCTCTTCTTTTTTCGCATTTTGATCTTGTGCCATTTTTTGTGCTAATTGAGAAGATTCATACCAGAAATCATAGTTCCCTACATATAATTGGATTTTAGAGAAGTCCAAATCCGCAATATGTGTACATACTTTATTTAAGAAGTGACGGTCATGGGATACAACAATAACTGTATTCTCAAAGTTAATCAGGAACTCTTCCAGCCACTGAATTGCCTTTAAGTCAAGGTGGTTGGTAGGCTCATCGAGTAATAGTACATCAGGCTGACCAAACAGTGCCTGTGCCAGTAATACTTTAACTTTGTCAGAACCTTCAAGATCGCCCATTAGCATGTAATGAAGATCATCGGAGATACCTAAACCGTTTAATAGTGTAGCCGCTTCTGAATCAGCTTCCCAACCGTTTAGCTCTGCAAATTCACCTTCTAACTCTGCAGCACGCATGCCATCCTCATCTGAGAAATCTTCCTTTGCATAGATAGCGTCTTTTTCTGTTTTCACGTCATATAGGCGTTTATTCCCCATAATAACTGTGTCGAGCACTGTATGCTCATCGTATTCGAAGTGGTTTTGTTTCAGGACAGATAAACGTTCGTCCTTACCCATCGATACATTTCCTTCCTGCGCTTCGATTTCACCAGAAAGGATTTTTAAAAATGTTGATTTACCAGCACCATTTGCCCCAATTAAACCGTAGCAATTGCCTGGTGTGAATTTTATATTTACGTCTTCAAATAGTTTACGATCGCCATAGCGAAGACCTACATTACTAACTTGAATCATGCAAGTTCCTCCTTTTTTCACAATGGCTCTAGTATAGCATGAAATATGTTCCATAGTCTATAAACATTATTAAATCAAGGTTTGGCGTTCTTTCCACATTTTTTGTTAAACATAAACTGAATAAAGATACAATAAAAAAATTAAATTTGGTGTAACTTTCTTTGAGAGTGGAGCGTCTATATTGTAGTGTGATTAACTATTTTTGAAAAAGAATAGAAAAATGACATCATTTACCACGGGGATTTTAGTTGCTTATTCACAAAGGTTTCGTCTAAAATGATTCTGACTGTTTATATATCAAGTAAATCATCACTGGTGCCCACAAGCCCATCCCCGTTTTGAATGCCAGCTATTCGTGGCTCTTTCATTTATACTAGATAGATGTTGCTAAAGTTAGACGAAAAACATCACAATCCTCATAAATGATTTCATTCATTTATCTTAATGATAATTTCATAGAAGAATGCTGTAAGCTAAAGAATTATTCGTTTGTGGTAATGATATGCTATGCCTGCGTTCAACTAGGACATTCAGCCCTTGTGGCGGGAATGATGATTAAATAAACACATCAATGGAAATTTTAACAATTGGAGGTATATTATGGGTAAGGGCTTATTATGGACAGCCACTTGTGTAATAGTAGTTTTAGTTGGGTTTGGTAGCTACTATTTTATTAAAGAAATAACAAACTCTATGGCATACGATAAATTAGTAGATGAGTATAAAAAGCCAGAACCAATTGAACATATAGAGGAAGAATATGATGTTATTGTCATCGGTGGTGAGCCAGAGGGAGTGGCTGCGGCTGTGGCTGCTGCTCGAAATGGTGCGAAAACATTGCTGGTCGAAAAACGACAAGAGTTAGGTGGATTATTTACATATGGTATGCTGAATTTCCTCGACATTCCTCGTGATGGCCATAACAACTCGATTAGTGAGGGAATATTTAAGGAATGGCATGAACTTGTTAGAGGGAATGACGCTTTTGGTATTGTAGGTGCTAAGGCAGCCTTTAAAAAGCTGATCGATGAAGAGCCCAACTTAACGTTATCCGTGCAAACCGAGGTTGTGAAAGCAAATGTTAAACAACAACAATTAACGTCTGTGGAATTAAAAAATGAGTACGGTACATATGTTGTGAGGGGGAAATCATTCATAGATGCTACACAGGATGCTGATTTTGCAGCCTTGTCGGGCGTTCCTTTCTTTGTGGGCGGAGAAGATATTGGCATAAAGGATAAGCGTATGGCTGTGACTTTAATGCTACATTTAAAAAATGTCAATTGGGATGAAGTCAAAAAAGCGGCTAATTCCGGTGTATTTGGCGGTGCTAATTTAAATCATACGGTGATGTGGGGCTTTACAAAGCTACATGATGAATACAAGCCATTACAAGAGGGTACAAGATTACGAGGGTTAAACTTAGCTCGTGTAGATGATGAATATTTCATCAATGCCTTACAGATTTTTGGTATTGATGGCTTGAATGAATCCTCAAAACAAGCGGCGATTGTCGCTGGGAAGAAAGAAACGTTACACATTCTAAAATATTTACAAACAAACTTCCCAGGGTTTGAAAAAGCTGAAATTGTCAGCTATCCAGAAGAGCTCTACGTCCGAGAAACGAGACATATTTGGGCAGAGTATCAATTACCAATGGCAGACCTGTGGAAAAATAGTGATCAGTGGGATAGCATTGGCATTGCCTCTTATCCAGTCGATGTGCAAGCGCAAACGCCTCATGATTACGGCTATGTGATCGCTTCACCCAAGCAATATGCTATTCCTTTCCGGTCGTTAGTACCGAAGGATATTGATGGCTTATTGGTTGTCGGACGCTCTGCTGGTTATTCATCACTTGCAGCTGGTAGTGCACGTATTGTTCCAACAGGGATGGTGACAGGTGAAGCGGCTGGGACTGCAGCTGCTCTTGCACAGAAGCACGATGTAACCTTTAGAGACATGAGTAAGGATAAACCATTAATCGCTACATTACGAAAGCAATTGGCTAAGCAAGGTGCCTATGTTGATTCATTTTCAATTGAGTATCCATATCAAGGAGAATGGTATGATGAAGCCATTCAAACCCTCATTAATTACGGCCTTGTTGTGGGCGGCTATGATAATGACCTAAAAGTAGACAGTAAGGCGACGAAAATAAAGTTTGCTAAAATGTTAAAAGAGAGCATGCTACGTGCTGGTGGAGAAAGTGCAGCAGGAATGAAGGACCAGCTCGAAATTGTCATCAATAAAGTTTATAATCAAGGCGATGAAGCTATTGAGCGAGATGAGTTAGCTCAATATTTGGCTGACGTCCTCATCGGTGAATCCAATGCGACTAGCTGGGATACATTGGTAGAAAAAGGAATTGTCACGGAGAAAGTAGCGAAGAAAGTCTCTGATAATAAGAAATTAAAATTAAAAGAGATGTATGCGATTATGGCTGATGTGATTCATTATGTAGAAAAAAAACGTTCCTCCTTGTGAGGAGCGTTTTTTGCTGAAACGGCAACGTAAAAAAGGGTTGACGCCAATTAGAAAGTCCTGTAATATATGTCAAAATCATAAAAAAATTCGATGAAAAAGAGAGTAATTGATGGAATGACTGGCTAGCGAGTTAGGGATGGTGGGAGCCTAATGCAGGAACCATGAACGAAGCGCACTTTGGAGAAGATTCTCGAACAAATAGTAGAGAATAGCGGGGCGTCACCTCGTTAACAACGGAAAGTGGTCATGTTACATGGCAACTAGAGTGGTACCACGGGATTATCATGCTCTCGTCTCTAATTATAGAGGCGAGGGCTTTTTTATTTGAACAGGAGGAGGAGCAAAATGAATCAACAAATCGCCGACAGTATAGCAGTCACATTAAAGCAGCAAATAATAGGAGAGGACATATTGTCATTATTAGAAAAACCCAAAAGCTTGGAGCTAGGGGACGTAGCCTTTCCATGCTTTACTCTAGCAAAAGTGTTGAAAAAATCACCGCAAAGTATCGCAGCACAGATAGCAAGTCAATTAAATCATGACAGTATCGAGCGTGTGCAAGCTGTTGGTGGCTATGTCAATATTTTTCTTGATCAACAAAAGGTGACGCAACAGGTGTTACGCAAGATTCTGCGCGACAAGCAACAATATGGTACTACGCCAACAAAGATGGGAACGGTCGTCTTGGATTTTTCCTCTCCTAATATCGCCAAGCCTTTCTCGATGGGACATTTACGTTCAACAGTCATCGGCAATGCCTTAGCAAATATTGCAGAAAAAAATGGCTATCAAGCCATTCGTATCAATCATTTAGGGGACTGGGGTACACAATTTGGCAAGCTTATTGTTGCTTATCAGCTTTGGGGTGATAAACAAGCTATTTCGGCTTCCCCGATAGAGGAGTTATTAAAGATTTATGTGAAGTTTCATGAAGAGGCCGAGCAAGACCCAACGCTCAATGAACAGGCTCGTGCCGCCTTTAAAGCATTGGAGGACGGTAATGAAGAGGCGCAGGCATTATGGCAATGGTTCCGAGATGTGTCATTCATAGAATTTCAAACAATATATGAGCTATTAGGAATTCATTTTGATGCCTTTATAGGTGAAGCCTTTTACAATGACAAAATGCCGTCCGTTGTAACAGAATTAAAAGAAAAAGGGCTCCTTGTGGAATCAGAAGGTGCGTATGTTGTGGAGATGGAGGAGATGCCTCCATGTTTAATAACGAAAACGGATGGAGCCACGCTTTATGCGACGCGTGATTTAGCAGCAGCCCTGTATCGCCAACAGCACTACCAGCCCCATAAGATGTTCTACGTTGTTGGCAATGAGCAGTCCCTCCACTTTAAACAACTTTTTCAGGTCATCGAAAAAATGGGCTATCCTTGGGCAAAGAATCTGCAACATGTGTCATTTGGCATGATACTGAAGGATGGCAAAAAAATGTCGACGCGTAAAGGCAAAGTGGTGTTATTAGCAGATGTACTAGCAGAAGCTATAACGACTGCAAAGCGTAATATGGAGCAGAAAAACCCTTCTCTACCTAACAAAGAGCAAGTCGCAAAGCAAGTGGGGGTTGGAGCGGTAATTTTTAATGATTTAAAATCCCATCGTCTCAACGATATTGAATTTTCAATCGAGCAAATGATGAATTTTGAAGGCGAAACAGGGCCATATGTACAGTATACATATGCACGTATTTGCTCTATTTTAGATAAAAAGAAAGCTCCGACTCAAGATATGCTCTTCAAATCTTTAGGAGAGCAGGCTTGGCCGATTATTTCATTACTAGAACAGTTTCCTAAAACGGTAGCTATAGCTTTTGAGCAGGCTGATCCGTCCCAAATAGCGAAATATGCCTTACAACTGGCACGTTTATTTAATAAATATTATGCACAGTACAAAATATTAGTAGAAGATGAACAGCAAGCATCCCGTCTTGCATTATGTCAGAGTGTTGCTATTGTTTTAAAAGAGTCATTAGCCTTATTAGGTATTGAATCACCTGAAAATATGTAAGAAGCCTTAGCCATGTAAAGGTAAACTGTCCAATCATTGACCAACCATCGAAAACATGATAAAAGGATAGAGGAATCCATGCAAGCTTTTCATAAATGAAGGCTGCGTAATAACAGAGGGGATCAAACAATTGGTTAAAAAACATTGGACATTATCACTCACCTTCGTGGTCATTAGTATATTTTTTGTCGCTCTTAATATGAGGCCAGCTGTCACGGGAATAGGACCGCTTTTTAATGTCCTCATGACATCCTTACAAGTCTCGAATACAAGCATGAGCTTTCTCACAGCTATCCCCGTTTTTTGTATGGGATTATTCGCACCTTTGGCTGTCCCGCTTCAGCGAAAAATGGGCACGAAATCAGCTATCACCCTTTTAGTGGCCATCCTTGTAATCGCGAATGGGCTACGCTTTTTCCAAGCAAGCTATCTCTTGCTCATCGTGACAAGCTTTGCGGCAGGCTTAGCGATTGCAATGATTGGTCCTATCCTAAATGCTTATATTAAGAAAAAGTTTCCAGAACGTTTTACGACAGTAGTCGGTATCTATTCATTCGGTATAGGCGTAGGGGCTACTTTAAGTGCAGCCTTAACCGTGACTTTTTATCAGAGTTTCAGTAATAGCTGGACAATCGCCCTTGGTATGTGGTCAATCCTTGCTATAATTGCTCTCGTTATCTGGCTAGCGGCAATTCCATCCAAACACAACGAGCAGCTCCAACAAGTAACTACGTCAGAAGAAGTCCGTAATCCGTGGACATCTAGACGTGCCTGGGTAATTTTACTGTACTTTGGTTTACAAACATCACTCTTTTTCTCAATCATGTCATGGCTTACGCCGCTATTGCAGGATAAAGGCCTGTCATTAGAGGCATCCAGTGCTATGCTAACAATTATGTCTATTGTACAAATGATAGGGAATATGGCGGTACCAATTCTCATGGAAAAATGGCCAAGTCGAATGGCCTGGCTACTAGTGTTTAGCTTTGTCGGCATGATTGGATTTATGCTACTCTGGCTGACAGCGGGTATTTACCTATGGCTGGCTGTTTTATTAATTGGCATTGTGCTAAGCGGGCTATTTCCAATCGGACTATTGCTGCCTCTTGATGAAGCCAAAAATGATCAGGAGGCCACCAGTTGGTCATCTATGGTGCTGGCAGGTGGCTTTATGGTAAGTGCCATTATCCCCATTCTAATAGGCATTTGCTATGACCTAACGGGCAACCATACATGGACGTATCTGATCTTTGTATTATTAATGCTCGGCATTCTAGTAACGACTGGACTATTAAGAAAAAAATGATTGTAAGAGACATGTGTCAGGTTGCACATGTCTTTTTATGTGAAAATTATTTTGAGGGTATAATATCCTTCCATCCTCACAGCAAATTTTGTCTTCCATCAATATTAATGGGTAGAAAGAAATGACTTTAGGGAAGTTGCTGCATTTTTCTAATATCAATTATTCAATAATAATATTATGTAAACTTGAAACATTACTAGTCCTTGATTATGATAGAGAAGAGAGAATGTAGAATAGAAAGTTTTGGTGAAGGTATGTATAAAAAAGTGCTCATTTTAGGAGCGACAGCTTTTCTTGTAGCAGGCTGCGACAGACAAATAGGGACAGGATGGTTTCAAAATAAAAAGGCAGAGGTAGAATCAGAAGGAGCTGTGACGAAGCAACAGGAAAAAATTGTCCCAGAGGTCAAAGTGATTGGAGAGCATGGTGTTGGAGCAGGCATTATTATCAGGCAGCAGGATGATCAACTGTATATTTTAACGAATGGTGCACTAGTGGCATCCAAACCAACTGCCCTCGTTCAATTTGGTCAGGACAAGCTGGTAGTAGCGACTATTCATGTCATGTCAACAGCCTATAATATGGCCCTGCTACGAGTAACCTATCAAGCGGATGTGCAAGTGCCTAATTTATATGAAGGTGAGCTAAATCAACTGGCTGTTTATGTGAATGGCTTACCCTATACAATTCAAAAATACCAAGATAAAGTAGCGGCTTATTATATAAAAGCGGAACAATCGATACCTCTAGGAAGCCCTGTCATGGAGGCTGAAAACGGAGCCATTGTCGGATTATATGTTAATCGACAACAGCAAGGAGCGTCGCAGCCATACATATTGCCTATAAAGGAATTCCAAGCATCCATCGATGAATGGATTGAGGAGGGCATGACAGCCAGTGTACGACTTTCCCAATCGAAAAACTTATACCCCTATATTGAACAAGGGGATAAAGAAGCTGTACAGCAAGCAATCGAACAATATGGAGAAAATATATTTGCGTATAATACCGATGAAATTATGCTATTTTTAGATATGTTTCACAAGTATTTAAAGGGGGCAGTGACAACCCAGGATGCAAGTGTTTTGAAACCGATTGTCGGGACAGAGGCTATACAGGAAACCTTGGCTAGTATGGTTGCCTATTATGCTTCCAAGCAAGCCAAAATTCATTTCTCAGACACGGATATTCAGGCAATTCGCGTAGAAGGGCAGCGTCTTATCGTACAGGCTAAAACGGAATATATCCTGACGAATGCTGCTGGACAGGAGGCACTTGCCTACTCCAACATGTTGTATGAGTTAGAAAAAAATGAACAGGGCGAGTACAAGCTACTTGGTCTCACAAACAAGGAGTGAATTTTGCATGGAGCAAGCTAGACAAATGCTACAGCATCATTTTGGCTATGATACCTTTCGGCAAGGACAAGCCCAGATTATTGAACAAACATTACGAGGGCAGTCAAGTCTTTGTGTCATGCCAACAGGTGGAGGGAAATCCATTTGCTATCAAATTCCAGCGCTAATGCTTGAGGGGTTAACCATCGTGATTTCGCCACTGATTTCACTGATGCAAGATCAGGTGGAGGCTTTACGTACAGCAAATATTCCAGCAGCCTATATTAATAGTACGCTGACGGCACAGGAAGTGGATGAAACCATGCAGCTTGCTAGTGCGGGTTATTTAAAGCTCCTCTATATTGCACCTGAACGACTGGAAAGTACTACGTTTCTTCAAGCATTGTCGTATTTATCTGTCCCATTACTTGCGATTGACGAGGCTCATTGTATATCGCAATGGGGGCATGATTTTAGACCAAGCTATCGTTCGATCCACAAGCTTTTTACGCTATGGCCCCAAAAACCCACTGTTTTAGCGCTGACAGCTACTGCAACGCCAACGGTTTGTGATGATATTCGTCAATTGTTAGCGATTGATGMGCAGGCAACGGTCATGAMAGGCTTTTCACGTGAGAATTTGGCACTTTCGGTGTTAATTGGTGAAAATAAAGAACGCTATGTAAAAAATTATGTTCAACAAAATAAACAGGAAGTGGGCATCATTTATGCAGCTACTCGAAAAGCTGTGGATGCCATTTATGATGTGCTGAGTCGCTCTGGTGAAGACGTTGCGAAATATCATGCAGGTCTATCAGAGAATTTAAGAATGGCTGAGCAGGAGCGGTTTTTAAAAGATGAGGCACGTATCATGGTGGCAACGAATGCTTTTGGTATGGGTATTGATAAAAGTAATGTGCGCTTTGTGTTGCATTATCAAATGCCTCGTAATATGGAGAGCTATTACCAGGAAGCGGGCCGTGCTGGTCGAGATGGTCTGCCAAGTGCTTGTATTTTATTGTATGCTTCAGGGGACGTTCAAACACAGCGTTTTCTTATCGAACAGTCACAGGATGAGGCTCGTATTACACAGGAGCTAGCTAAACTACAAACAATGGTCGATTATTGCCATACTGAGGGCTGCCTACAGAATGCGATTTTAGCGTATTTTGGAGAAGTTGAGGAGGAGCCATGTGGGCGTTGTAGTAACTGTATTGACGGGCGAGCAGTGACAGATGTGACAGAGGATGCGCAAAAGGTGCTGGCCTGTGTTGTGCGTATGGGACAAAAATTCGGGAAGACCATGGTGGCACAGGTGCTAATTGGCTCTAAAAATCAAAAGATCGCTGAATTTGGCTTTGCCCGTTTATCGACCTATGGCATTTTAAAAGGACAATATACCTCAAAGGATGTCTCCAACTTTATCGAATTTTTAATTGCAGAGGGCTTGCTGGCCGTGAAGCACGGTACATTCCCTACAATTTATGTATCTGCTGAAGGCAAGGAAGTGCTGCTTGGCAATCGACAGGTCATGCGTAAGGAAGCTGTCACAGTGAAGAAGCTGGTGGATAATGATCCATTATTTGAACACTTACGGGTATTACGCAAAGAGATTGCCAACGAGGAAAAGGTCCCACCATTTGTTGTATTTTCTGATAAAACGTTACGTGAATTATGTGATAAGAGACCAACTGTACTGGAGGATTTACGACAGGTGAGTGGTATAGGCGAAGTAAAATTTGAGAAGTATGGTCAACGCTTCTTTGACGCACTACAATCGTTTTTAGAAGCCTCTGTTTAATAAATTTGTTGCTATTGTATAAAAGAGAGGTGTCCCACAAGCTGGAGACACCTCTTTTATATTATTTTTCCCAATGCTTTGCAATGAACGTATCACGCCCAGAAACGGCACGGTCTTGCTGATAGTGTGCTGTCTCTTTTTTATAATAATCCTGGTGATAATCCTCTGCTGGATAAAAGCGTTCAGCATCGCGAATTTTGGTTACAATAGGTTTATCAAAGCGTCCGCTATTGGCAAGCTTTTCTTTCGATGCCTCTGCGATTTGCTTTTGCTCATCTGTATAGGTAAAGATTGCTGTAGTATAGGATTCGCCACGGTCATGGAACTGTCCATACGCATCCGTCGGGTCAATTTGCATCCAATAAATATCAAGGAGCTGCTCATAACTAAAAATAGCAGGGTCGAATTCGATTTCGACTACTTCTAAATGACCTGACGTTCCTTTTTTGACATCTTCATAGGTTGGGTTTTCTAAGTGGCCACCCATATAGCCTGAAGTGACTTTATGTATACCGTCCCACTCGACAAATGGCTTGACCATACACCAAAAACAGCCGCCAGCAAATGTCGCTTTTTCTATCATTTGAATCATCCTTTCTTTTGTGAAAATATTATAGCATTGTTTTACGCCAAACTGTGCAAATGGGTGTAAAATAACGTTTAGATAGAAAAACATGGAATAGATCCTTTTTATAATGAAACTTTCTAGCTAATCAATCGTTACATTAACTATATCAAAATAGAGGAGTTAGTTGTTATGGAAGAGCAAGATTATACGAGACGCTCCCAACGTCCTAAAAAGCGTCGATTACGTAAAGGGAGAGCATTTTTTACACTATTACTATTGTGTATCATTGTGATTGTCGGCTATTCGGTCATGCAATATCGCAGCGGGCTTGAGCTAGCCAACGACACCAAAGTTGCACAGGAGGATTTTACTGGTGATAGCATCAAAGGGGATATCGAAAACTATTTGATTTTAGGGGTCGATACACGTGGAGAGGAAAAATCACGGACTGATACAATGATGGTATTATCCTGGAATAAAGCAAACAACGACATTAAACTCGTATCCTTTATGCGCGATATTTACGCGGATATTCCAGGCTATCAATCCTATAAGCTTAATACAGCTTACTACCTAGACGGTGTTCAGCTATTAAAGGATACATTAACAAATATGTTTGGCCTACCGATTCATCATTATGCACTAATTGATTTTAAAAACTTTGAATCCTTAGTGGATATTTTAGCGCCAAATGGTGTGGAAATGGATGTTGAAAAGGACATGTCTGAAAATATTGGGGTAGAGTTAAAGCAAGGTGTTCATCGTTTAAATGGACAGGAGTTACTAGGTTATGCGCGTTTCCGTCATGATGCAGAAGGAGATTTTGGGCGTGTTGCACGTCAGCAAAAAGTGATTGAGGCATTAAAAACAGAGTTATTAACGCCTACGAATATGTTGCATTTACCAAAATTTGTTGGTGCGGCACAGGGCTATATCACAACAGATTATTCATCTACTGAGGAAATGCAGCAAGTACTTAAATTKCTATCAAAGGGCAAGGTAAACATTGAGAAAGCAACCATCCCTATCGAGGGTAGCTATCAATTCCAAAACTTTAGCCATGCGGGCGATTCTATTGTCATCGATGTGGAGCAAAACAAAGCCTTTTTAAGTGATTTTTTAGGTATTTCACTAGAGTGATGTTTCGCAAAAACCAGCATTATCCTGTAATATAAAGGGAGAGCATTTGGATTGGGGTGGATATATGGAAAAAGAGAGACCAAAAGAGCGTTCAAGCCTGTTAGCAACCAAGTTTATTCGTTTTTTAGGTGGTAGAAACCTATTATTTACACTGGTAATTTTATTACTGGTGGCATGTGTTATTTTTATGTTTAATCAAGTTTCCTTTATCTTTACCCCGCTACAAGTTTTATTTGAAGTAGTCATTTTACCAGGGGTACTAGCCGTCATTGGTTACTATTTATTACGCCCATTGCTGGCGATTCTAGTACGATGGCGCATACCAAGAATATGGGGTATTTTAATCCTCTATATTGCGGTCATTGGTGTCATTACGTTACTTGTGGTGCTAGTCTATCCGTTTTTACGCGATCAGTTCACGAATTTAGCACAGGAATTCCCAGAGTACTTCATGGCATTTACACAAAACATTGTAGAATTCCTAAATCATTCACGTTTTAATGAGTACTTAGATAAAATTAGTTTTAATTTTGATGAAGTTTTGAATAACTTCACAACGGATATGGTAAAAACAGTGAAGGATATGGCGACCAATGTAGCACAGGGTGTGGCATCTGGTATTACCGGCTTCCTTTCAACGTTAACAGGTATTGTGCTATCACTTGTAACGGTGCCATTCATCCTGTTTTATTTACTAAAAGAGGGCGAAAAATTACCGAAATTTATGCTGAAAGTGTGCCCACCACGTATGCGTAAAGAGGTAACTGACATTTTCCATGACATGGACAAGCAAATTAGTTCGTACATACAGGGACAGATTTTAGTATCCATGTGTATTGGGGCAATGGTAACGATTGGCTTCTTAATTATTGGCATGAAGTATGCTTTATTGCTCGGCTTCCTTGCCATGATTACAAGTGTGGTGCCCTATTTAGGACCCGTTATTGCGATCACACCAGCAGTCATTATCGCTCTTGTTACATCCCCATTGATGCTGATTAAGCTGGCAATTGTATGGACAATCGTTCAATTAATCGAAGGAAAGTTCATTTCACCGCAAATTATGGGGAAATCACTCAGTATTCACCCGATTACGATTATCTTTGTACTATTAACGGCAGGCTCGTTATTTGGTGTCCCAGGCGTTATTTTAGGGATTCCGGGCTATGCAATCTTTAAGGTACTTGTCACGCATTTATTCAAGCTCTTTAAGCAGCGCTATAATCGCTACGAAGATGACGTTCATCAAAAATATGATATCTAATAAACGACCAGCTACTGCTAGCAACGCAGTAGCTGGTTTTTGCTGTAGAAAACGGCATTATGCTATTCTAGTAGTAGAGTCAAAGCAAGGGGGAAAAGGAAATGGCATACATACCGATTAATTTTCAAGAGAAACTGGCTAAATTTCAAGAGCATTGGTCTCCAAAGGTTATTGCTGAAATGAATGATTATCAATTCAAACTCGTCAAAGTTCAGGGGGATTTTGTTTGGCATAAGCATGAGGATACGGATGAGGTATTTATCGTCCTTGAGGGGCAATTAATCATCGAATTCCGAGATGGCCAGGTAAGCTTGCGTGCAGGAGAGATGTTTGTTGTCCCACGCAATGTGGAACATAAACCCTTTGCAGCTTCGGAGTGTAAAATTCTGATTGTAGAGCCAATGGGTGTCGTGAATACAGGTGAGGAGCAATCAGAGCTTACCGCTGAAAATGATGTGTGGATTTAACCATCATAGAAAAACCCTTCCAACAAAATGTTAGAAGGGTTTTTACATTGACTAATTATTGCTTTGCTAATAATTGTACTTTTGCTAAGCGATCCACGGCTTCTTGTAGAAGTTCCTTTGGTTGAACTAATGCTAAACGTAAATAGCCTTGTCCTGCTGTACCAAATACGGTTCCTGGAACTGTGACAACGCCTACTTGTTCAATCAATTGAAAGGCTAATTCTGTGCAATCGATAGCATAGGGATATTTAGCCCATACGAACATTCCACCATCAGAGGGTGCTGCTTCCCAGCCTAAAGCTTGTAAGCCATTCATCAGCGTTTTATGGCGCTCTGAGAAAGTGGCACGTAAGCTTTCCGTAATTTCCTCTGCGTTATCCAGTGCTACGACAGCCGCATCCTGGATAGGCTCGAAAATACCGAAATCTAAATTTGATTTTAATTGCTTAATAACAGCGATCATTTCTGCATTTCCTGCGATATAGGCAATACGCGTTCCAGCAAGGCTAAAGCTTTTAGAGAGGGAGTTAATCTCCATACCGACCTCTTTTGCTCCTGGTGCAGCTAGGAAGCTAATAGGGCCATCTCCCGTAAAATAGAACTCTGAATAGGCAGCATCATGGAGGACGATGATATTATACTTTTTAGCAAAGGCGATGACTTTTTCAAAGTATGCTAATGACGGCATCGCTGGTACAGGATTTCCTGGCAAGTTTAAAATCAATAACTTTGCTTTCTGTGCAATTTCTTCTGGTACAGCGTCTAAATCAGGTAAATAATCGTTGTCGGCTGTTTGAGGCATGTAATAAGGTGTTGCGCCAGCTAAGTGAATCCCTGCGTCATATGCTACATAAGCTGGGTTTGTGGATAAGACGATGTCTCCTGGATCACAAAAGGCAATTGGTAAATGCACTAAGCCTTCTTGCGAACCAATTGTTTGAATAATTTCTGTCGCGGGATCTAGATCAACATTACTACGACGCTTATAGTAGCGACTCACCGCGTCATAAAAACGCTGTGTGCCAGTCAGTGTATAGCCATAAGACTCGGCTAAACCTGCACGATAGGAAAGATGCTCACGTATTTTGGCATGCGGAGGAAGATCAGGGCTGCCTAAGCTTAAGTCAATTAAGGTCATGCCCTTTGCTTGCTGCTCTCGAGCAAAATTTTTCAAATCTCCGAAAATTGCTGGTGTAAATAATGACATTTTTTTAGATGGTACGATTTTCAAAACTAGTACACTCCTTGTAGTTGTATAACAGAATAGTAGTTCAAATTTTATCATACTGAAGCGCAGAAAGGGACAGATATTCTGAAAAAAGAAAATATTTATATAATGGAGAGGATGTGTGCATAGACTAGCGAAAAAAGATTTTCTGCCATTGGGAGAAGCTACTATAAATTCCTTCAAAGAGGAAAGTGTATTATACTGAGTATAAAGCTTTTCAGGTGGGGTGAGTCTTATGAGAACAGAGCAAGAAATGTATGATTTAATCCTAGCCACTGCACAACAGGACACTAGAATTCGTGCTGTTTACCTAAATGGCTCAAGAGCAAATCCGAATGTACCAAGGGATATGTTTCAGGATTTTGATGTTGTGTATGTCGTAACAGATATAGCCTCTTTCTTACAAGATGATAAATGGATTCAAGTATTTGGTGAGCAGCTGATGGTGCAGGAGCCTGATCGATTGGATAAGGGGCTTGGCTTGGACAAAGACTTTTCTTATAGCTATACATATTTAATGTTATTAAAGGATGGGCATCGCATTGACCTTCGCTTATTATCGACACAAGCTATGCTGGATGAATATGGACAAGACAAGCTGACAGTCCCTTTACTCGATAAGGATCAGCTTTTGCCATCTATCTCTCCATCTTCAGATTGTGGCTATCATATTAGTCCACCGACTGTGGGGCAATTTGCCAGCTGTACCAATGATTTTTGGTGGTGCTTACAAAATATAGCCAAGGGCATTTGGCGAGACGAACTCCCATATGCCAAGCAAATGTTTGAGGAAACGACAAGGCAGTCCTTACATCAAATGCTTAATTGGTGGATTGGTCAGCATCATCATTTTCAGATATCTACAGGCAAAATGGGAAAGTATTTAAAAAACTATGTGCCAGCTAATTATTGGGCATTGTACGTAAAAACCTATGCAGACGCTGATTATGCTAACATGTGGAATGCCCTGTTTGCGGCATGTACACTCTTTCGAAGCATCGCAAAGGAGGTTGCCCATCACTTCCAGTTCTCGTACCCTCACGAGGATGATGCTCGTATGTCAGCCTATTTGAAGCATGTATGTACATTACCACCAGATGCGAAAACGATTTTGTAAGGGGGAAGAGGGCATTGAAGGTTTATTCATTAAGTGGACCAAGCGGCACAGGCAAAAGTACAAGTGCGCTGGCCTTTGCCCATAAATTAGGGGTGGAGGCCATTGTTGATGATGGATTACTCATTGTGAATGGCGTCAGAGTGGCAGGTCTTTCTGCTAAATTCGAAAAGAATACAATTACTGCTGTACGACGTGCCATTTTTACAGATCCAGTTCATCGTGAGGCTGTCCAAAAGGCGCTAGCTCATCATCAGGTACAATCTATTTTACTGATAGGTACATCGACTAAAATGACGAATAGTATTGCCAAGCAGCTAGAGCTGGGTCCGATTGAACACTATTATAATGTAGAAGATGTCCGTTCATTGAAAGAAATTCAAAAAGCACGCTTTATCCGTCAAACACAGGGCAAGCATGTTATGCCGATTCCATATAGACAAGTGGAGCAAAATTTCTTTAAACGATTGGTGCAAAAGGGCATGGAGATTTTTTCTTCGAAACGAGAAAAAATCGGGGAAACGACGATTGTACGTCCTGATTTTCAGCGGGAATATATAGAAATCAGCAAGCATGTTTATGTACAGCTACTGACATACTGCTGTAGCCAACAGGCAATTGTACAAAAGGTCGAGCAAGCACAATTTGTGCTAGGGGATCAGGTTCAAGCTATCCTCACTATTCAAGTAAAGCTGCCGATCGATTATCCATTAGCAGCGCGTTTAGTGGAATTACAACAAGCTGTGCAACAAGATTTTTATCTACATTTTGGCTATGAATTAGATGCTATTCATGTACATGTAAAAACGGCTTTGCAAAAGAAAAAAGCGTAAAAAACAGGTACTCCGCTCGCACGTTGGCGTTAAGAGTACCTGTTTTTTATTTAGGCTGGCGAGTGAACTGTGGCTGGCGTTTTTCCACAAAGGCACGACAACCCTCTGCGAAATCACTGCCTACAAATGGTGAAGAGCCTTGCCATAAGGTCGGCGCACTATCGAGACATTCTTGAACAGATTGCTTCACGGCAAGTAAGGATTCAGGCGACATTCCTGCAACCAGCTTACCCATTCGAATCATGTATTTATTTAAATCTTTTTCAGCTACTAGGTAGTTAAGCAGCCCAAGCTTGAAAGCTTCCTCTGCTTTAAACATTCGTCCTGTAAAGACTAAATCCTTGGTTGTGGCAGGGCCGACGAGCTGAACTAAACGCTGCGCAAATTTGTTATTTAAAGTAATCCCTAATTTACCGACAGGAATGCCGAGCTTGGCCTTGTCGGAGCCAATGCGGATATCGCAGGCTAAGGCTAATTCCAAGCCAGCGCCCATTGCCGGACCGTTGATGACGCCAATCGTTGGAATCGGTAGGCGCTCAATGGTTGAAATGGTCTTTTCCATATGTACAAACGCTTCTTCAGCTTGCTCAAGAGAGATGGCATTGAACTCTTTAATATCAGAGCCTGCTGTAAAGCTTTGGCCAGAGCCTCGTAAAATCAGTACTTTATTTTTCGGATTATCTAATACTTGTAGGGCAATCTTGGCTAATTGATCCCACATGTTTGCCGTTAATGCATTTTTTGCCTGTGGTCGATGAATCGTAATAATCGCTAGCCCAGCTGTTTCTTGATAAATAATTTTCGCATCTTCTGCTTCCAGTCGAGTCGTTTTTACTTGCATATCGGAAAGCCTCCTACATGTTAGTGTCTATCTTTATTATATAACACAATCAACGATAAACACGAAATGATACGAATTTTCACATAAAATTGCGTTGTTATACAAGAATGTAGGGAATAGTAAGCATTTATTGTACTACAACAGGGGAGCGGAATTTACTATTGTAAGAAAGTAAAAATTATGAGAAACTACTTTAGGAACATATGTTTCTTCATTACGTAAGGGGCATTTGAATGGTAGAAGCGGGTTCATGTTGTGAAAATACAGATTATCCGACATTACAATAGTATAAAATGAATTTGAACCTACGCACCCAAAATATAGTAAAATAGAAACAACACACGCAAAGCAATCAAGGAGGGGCAATATGGTCACACTCAAGGAAGCATGGAATAGCTACGCATTGCTGCTACAATCATTGAAAAAAAGTGCTGCCACAAAAAAACAATACAATATGGATGGGCAGCAATTTTTAACATTCGCCCATGAGCAAAACTACCTGTATGTGGACCATCAATTGAAAAATTTATTACAGCTCTATTGCGACTATTTAAAGGAAACCTACAATAATATCAACACGTTTAATCATAAAATAGCGACATTGCGAGGATTTGTAGAGTTTATTTTTTTACGAGAATGGGTGGAGCCTTTTGATTATCAGCATATTTTGCAGCCGAAAAAAAGACAAAAAGAGGCACTGCAAGTACTGACAAATAAACAGGTTATGCAAATTGCCAACGTATGGCCAACCTATTTTCAATATGCTAAAACGCAGGAGCATGCATGGCTGGCAAGACGCAATGGCTGTATCGTTCAAGTGTTGATGGAAACGGGTTGTAAGCCCGCTGAGCTCGTCCGCATGAAATGGGCTCACTTGAATGAAGAGAAAGCGACCCTTTTTATAGCCAATCGAAATGGCCGTCGAGAAATTAAGTGTTCGCCCATCCTTATGGACATGCTAACACAGTATAAAAAAGAGACGACCCATTTACATGAGCAAGAGGTAGGGGAATGGGTTTGGGTAAGCGAGGCGAGTTTAGCGAAGCCGATTACTACGAAAACAGTTGAACGCATTTTTCAAACGATGTCACAAGATATAGGGAAGAATGTAAGAGCCACTGACTTGCGTTATACTGTGATGCAACGGGCGTTTCAACAGGAAAAAACGCTGGAGCACATTCAACAAGAAATGGGCTATGTACGGAAATGGGTGCTAACAGAAAGACAGCAGCGCCTAGAATAAAAGCGTGCAGTAATCGCGATTTATCACCATTACTGCACGCCTTTTATAAATGATTCAATGCTTTGACATTTACTTTGACTGTTAAATCATGCTTGCCTCCTGTATATACCCCTTCCACAGGGCTAATGTCACTATAATCGCGTCCAATACATAAAATAATATGGTTTTCTAATACTTCCACATTATTTGTGGGATCAAGACCGATCCAGCCAATACCTGGAATCATGACTTCTACCCAGGCATGTGTAGCGATATCTCCGATGAGGGCTGAGTTTTCATCGACATATAGATAGCCACTGACATAGCGAGCTGGTATTCCTTTCGCCCGTAAAACAGCAAGCATGACATGGGTGAAATCCTGACAAACACCCCGTTTTAATGCAAATGCCTCACTTGCTATTGTAGTTACATTGGTCGCTGTCGGGTCATACTCAAAGCTAGAATATAAATACTGCATTAAATTAAGCGAAAAGAGCACAGGATTTTCAGCATGACCGATCGCATGATAAACTTCCTCTAGCTGCTGCTCTGTCATAAATGTAAAATGTGTTGCTTTTAAATACGGTAAATAATGCTCATAGAATAGCTGTGAGTGAAAGATGGTCTGCATTTCGGGCGAATATTGAATACGATGAATAAATGGTGCACGCTGAATACTTACAATTGAAGATGTATGAATTTCTAGTATTTGATGTTGCTCTGGTATATAAAAGGAACCAACAGTATTGCCCCAAATATCCGTATGCTCACGGGTTAGGGAGGATGGCGTTATGGCAATTCGATAAGATAATAATCGCTGACGCTCATCGCTACGCGGCTTTAAACGAATAGTATTCAAGCTTTGATCGACTTCAGACTCATATTGAAAAATATTTGTATGCTGAATTTCAAATTTCATCGTGTCCGCTTCCTTCTGCTTACTGACTTGCCTGTTGAAAGGGAGCTGTGGTGAATTCCTTTCAAGGTTGTACGCTGGGTTCATATAAATGATAGATTGTCGAAAAGGCATCACTAAAAGCCATACATTGAGACAATCTTTCCTCCATCATTTTTAGGGTTTCCTCAATAGTCATTTGCCAAAAATCGATATGATCGATTGCAAGAACAAGGCTACTAATATCCGACTGAAGCGTTAAAAATCGTGGGGATAAAGAATCATGTTCAATAGCCGTTATGGCTTCTTCTATTTTCTTTACACAGAACATCACAGAACATGGGAAATGCGCATCTTGGACTAAATACCGAATGACCGTTAGTAAATTGGTCTGGCGATGCTTCCGCATGAAAGATTCTCTTGCTGCGGAAAGATCCAATAAAAAGGTACCATCATCCTCTAACAGTGACGTACCTGTTCGCTTCTGTTGTTCTACGATTATCACGATCATCCGAATGGTTTTTTCTGCTCGTTCAAGCCATTTGCCGACCTGCATAAAATAGAAAGGAAGATCGCGATCCATCGAGCCCTCAATTAACCCTGTCTCCATCCATAAAGTCTTTCGTACATCCTGTAAAAAATCTTGAAGGGCAATGAGTGGAATCGGTCGTTCTCTTTTTAGTATGGACTGTTGCTTTGTTAAATAAAAGGAATTTTGAATTTCCCAAAGTTCCGTTGGCATACTATCACGTGTAACTCGTGCATTTTCCCGAATAGCACGCAATGTGGCATGAAGGGCATTGCCATTTTTCTCAGAAAACAGAAGATAATCAATCAAAGGGTTAACACGAATCGTTGTGTAATTTGCTAAATACTCCTCCTTAGAGGCACAAATATTTAAAACAGCCTCCCAATGATCAATATAATCATGTTCTTGCCCAGATTGCTCCAACATATTCAACAGCTGTACCTGTAATATATGTGCATTTGTTTGTGTACGTTCACTATAACGTGCCATCCAGTACAACGCGTCGGCTACTCGACTTAGCATGCTGCAATTCCTCCTTTAAAATCCACGTATCCTTTGCACCGCCCCCTTGAGAGGAATTTACCACAAGAGACCCTTCTTGTAGTGCCACTCTGGATAAACCACCAGGCAACACATAGCAATCCTCACCCTTCATGACATAGACACGTAAATCAACATGGCAAGGATAAAATCGCCCATTCTGGAAGGCAGGTGCTCTGGACAATTTAATCGTTGGTTGTGCAATGTATTGATAGGGCTGTTCAACAATTTTTTGCTTAAATAAAGCAATCTCTTCCTTACTCGCATGTGGACCAATTAACATGTCATAGCCACCAGAGGCTCCTACGTTTTTAATAACGAGCTCGTGTATATGCTCTAGCACCCATTCACGCTGACTGTCATCTCCTAGATGATAGGTTTTCACATTCGGTAGAATAGGTTCTTCCTGTAAATAATAGCGAATCATCTCAGGCACATAGGCATACATTGCTTTATCATCTGCCACTCCATTCCCAACGGCATTCAAGATGGATACATGACCTGCTTGATAAGCAGCCATCAAATGTGGAACACCTAATAAAGAATCCTCACGAAAGACAGTAGGATCTAGAAAGTCATCATCAATCCGCCGATAAATAATATCGATTTGCTGTAGGCCATAAATGGTTTTCATATAGACCTTCAAATCCTGTACAACTAAATCACGGCCCTCGACGAGCTGGATGTTTAAATGCTGGGCTAAAAAAACATGATCGTAATACGCAGAATTGTACATGCCTGCTGTCAGAAGTACAGCTTTAGGCTCTCTTTCTGCTTGCATGGAAGGTGGACGATGGGCAAGAAGTGCTTTTTTCATATAAGCCATTTGTTTATCAAGAGGTCGAATCGTATGCTTGGAGAAAAATTCAGGGTATACTTCCTTCATCACATCCCGATTTTCAAAGACATAGGAAATGCCGGAAGGGTTGCGTAAATTATCTTCGAGTACATGATAATCACCTTTTTCATCCCGAATTAAATCAATCCCTGCTAAAAATATATGATTCGCAATTGGTACTTGAAGTCCTCTCATGGTTGGTTTGAAATAAGGATTATTTTCAACAAGCTGCCTCGGAATAAGACCGTCCTGAAAGATCTTTTGCTGTCCATAAACATCCTGTAAAAATTTGTTGAGTGCCTCCACGCGCTGCTTGACACCTGCTTCAATCATGGCCCATTTGCTTTGAGGAATAATAATTGGGACACAATCAAAAGGCATGGTACGTTCTGTTCCATCTTGTGCACCATATACCGTAAAAGTAATCCCTTGTCTGAGAAAGCTCGCTTGCGCTTGTCGGTATTTTTCTTCAAGTTGCTCCCGCGAAAAAAAGGTTAGCTTATGATGAAAAGATCGATAATGAGGCTTTGGCTTATTGCCATCAAACATTTCATCGAAAAACAGACTAGAATCATATAAATTCATCATATGGATCGCCTCCGAATTCAAGTAGTAGTGAAAACATGTTACACTGTGAATAAATACATAAAAGGAGCTAACAACCATGACCATCATTAATTTAATGCAAGCGTATGAATTAGATAAACTATCCAAATTAAATTTATCAGACGAGGAAATTTTACGAGCTTTGCGTTCGGGGGATGTATCAGCTTGGCAAGAACAAGTGCCAAACTATGAATTTAGCGAGACAATGGCTCTATATCAGGAAGGGGAACAACAGTTCTTAAAGGCATACCATGGCCATTATCGAATCAAGTATGTAACATTACCAGGCATCCAACGTTTATTGCAGCTACGCTTTCAATTAGAAGAAGGGAAGGATTACCAACTATTAGAAACAGGTATCCAGCATTTAACGTGTGATGAGGAAACAGTCACAAGACTTCAGCAAATGTTATCGACAAACTGGTCACTAACAAAACAAGAGGATGGGAATTATTCAGTTTTTGTAAAATAATCCCATGCGCGTTGTGAGACGAATCGACATGGACAGTTACCCATCTCTTGTTTTTTCGAAGCGTCTCACACAGCAAATAAAGTCTACTAGATTTTAATATTCATTTACCGAGAACTTTATGCCTAAAATCCTATAACTGTCACAAAATAGTTGTAACAAAAATCCTCTTTTTAAAAAGGGGTTTTTTATTACCTTCGAACAGAACGTTTGTTCTTACGTGCGAAAAAGGGCATTTTTTTCAATAAAGTTCCCAAATTTATATTTGGGAACGTTTTTTCATGGTAAAATAGAGCAAATAGAGGTGATGAGCATGCAAAAAACAAAACAACCAAAATTCATGAAGGATTTTCTTGTCTATTTAACAACCATCAAAGGAAAGTCTCAGCGCACAAGAAAAGAATATGAATATGACCTGACCTTATTTTTCCGCTTCCACAAAGCTGTCCAGGAGGATTTGGATATAGAGAATTTATCCGCCATTGATATTGGCACTATTACAATAGAAGAAATACGCGAAATGACATTAGAGGATCTTTATTTATTCATGGAATATTGCGAAGTACAGCGAGGCAATTCAGCTGCTGCACGAGCACGAAAAGTGGCCACATTAAAATCCTTTTTTAAATACTTAAAAGGCAAACGTCGACTTATCGAGGAAAATCCTGCAGATGAATTAGAGACACCAAAGATAGGCAGAAAACGACCCATTTATATGAACCTACAAGAAGCTACACAATTTATAGATGGGATTAAAAGCAATCAGGCATCCCCGAGAAATTATTGCATGATGATGTTTTTCTTAAATTTAGGAATACGTGTCACCGAGCTATGTCAGCTTAATAAGACATCCATTCAAGGACGTTATTTAACCGTAATTGGGAAGGGCAACAAAGAGCGCACCGTCTATTTAAATGATAGCTGTATGCAGGCACTTGCTGACTATGAAAACAGTGGGAAGACACCCTATAAAGGCGAAGGTGAGGAGCCCCTATTTGTGTCTCAGAAGGGAACACGCTTTACACGTCAAACCGTTGCCAAAATCGTTAAACGCATTAATCAGCAGTCAGGTCTTCAAAAAGAACGACTTACACCACACAAACTACGCCATACATCCGCAACGATGATGTATAAAGCAGGGGCAGATATCCGTAGTTTGCAGCACATTTTAGGGCATTCTAGCGTCGCAACCACGCAAATTTATACACATATTGAAGATGAGCAGCTACAGCAAGTTTTAGAGAATAATCCATTTAATATTGTTCGTGAAAGATGATTTTCCCCTCTCCATATCGAATATATAGTAGAAGACCTAATGAAAGGGGAGCCAAGGATGTCAAACGTCAAAGAACATCTCGATACCACAAGAACACAATTGCTTCAGGAAATTCACTTATTGGACGATACAACCTTTAATAAGAAACCAGATGCACAAAGCTGGAGTGTGGCACAAATCTGTCATCATCTCGTATTAGTAGAGGAAGCAACAAAGAAAGCCATTACATGGGGATTAAAGGCAGAGGAACAGTCAACACCCGCTCGAAAAAATGTTCATCTCATCTTAGATCGATCAAGAAAGTTCCAAGCACCGCCTATTGTAGAGCCAGCAGAAGAGCCTTTCACTGTTCAAGCGATGCTGGATTTACTAGCTACAACAAGAAAGAACCTCCTCGCCTTTTTGCAAACAATCGAGGAACCTGAAGCATTAACTAAGCGCGCTGTGAAGCACCCAGCCTTAGGAGAATTACCACTCGACCAATGGATTGAAATGGTCTATATGCACGAGCAGCGTCATATCAAGCAATTACAAGAAATCGTTAGAGAATAACATGTATGAAAGGAATTTGGCACAGGAGACGAGCTAAATTCCTTTTATTGTTATTCAATTTTTCTGTTATAATCTCTTGACGTGCTACATAATCTGTTATATATTAAATAAAAATAATAACAACTGTTATAAAACAGATTTAGTTAGAGGAGGAAATTTAAATGTCAAAGTATCGTGATGGTTATGAATTTTATTGTGAAATGTGTGAGCGCTATGGATTGGAGCCAATTTCTTTCCGTTACTATGTATTACAATTATCACAGCAACAACTTTCGGCTTACAATATGCAAGCAAAACAATTAGGAATTTAAAAGGAGTGATTATGACGGAAGCCGCCGTGAATATTTTATGAAAAGCCCAGCCATACTAAATAAAATGGTCTGGGCTTTCGTGATTTCAGCAAGAAATTTCAGATAATTCATTGACAAGTACAGTAGTCTGTTATATATTTTTAAACAAATAATATTTCTGTTATATAACAAAAAAATCAGACGTAAAATAGGGAATGTGAAAGGAAGTTATGAGGATGACAGATTATCGAGAAGGTTATGAATTTTATCGTCAAGTATGTGAGGAGCATGGGCTAGAGCCTATTAATTTTCACTATTACATTTCAAGTTTATCCCAAGAGCAATTAGATGCCTACAACATGCAGGCGAAATCAATAGGGGGTTCAATAGAATATGAGGTCTCTTAACATATAAAATGCCTTACTTCCTATGTGGGACAGTAAGGCATTTTACTTTAACAAAAATTTTACAAGACATTCAAACATATTATATAAAACTTTTATATTTTGTATTAAAAAGATAAATAGCCTAAATAAACTATTTAATATAGTTCAAAAGTATTGAATAACAATATATTTAGACAATTACAAGGAGGTTATATCCACTAATTTTTGTCTATTTTATTAAAAACTATCAAATGCAGCTTTGAATGTTTTTGAGATTTGGGTTGAATTAACTGCTTTTCTAAGACTATAATATAATTACATAAAAAAGGGCGATATACCACAACTTTATACCTCGCTGTAAGATAAAGCAAAAGTACCAAACCCTTCATATTTTAATGAATGGAGAATGAAAATGATGAATATCACGCCTAGTAGTGTTAATCAAATGAACTACAGTCTAAAAGAATTACAAGATATCTTTTCCGCCATGAATAGTTCCATCATTGTAGCGATTACAGATCGTACCGGAAAAATTACTTTTGTTAATGATCATTTTTGTAAAATTTCGAAGTATACGCGTGAAGAATTAGTTGGTCAAGATCACCGTTTACTAAATTCAGGCTTTCATCCCAAATCTTTCTTTAGAGAGATGTGGAAAACAATCGGTAATGGCGATATGTGGAATGGCGAGGTGTGCAATCGTGCAAAGGATGGCAGTTTATATTGGGTGAAAACAACGATTTTTCCGTTCCTAGATGAACGAGGAAAGCCTTATCAATATATTGCCATTCGCGTAGATATTACAGCGCAAAAGGACATTAAAAAAATTACTCATATTGCCTATCACGATGAACTAACAGGGCTACCAAATCGTCGCAAATTAGAACAGCGTTTAGAAAATGAATTTCATCAATCTCGACGTACAGGAGAGAAGTTTGCGTTATTTTTCATTGATGTGAATCGTTTCAAACACATTAACGACGGACTTGGTCATATTATTGGTGATATGTTTTTAGTGGAAATGTCCAATCGTCTGCGCAATATTGATCATACTTCGAATTCTTTTTATCGCCACAATAGCGATGAATTTGTCATGATTCTAAATGATGTCAATCGCATTGATGAAATGGCTAAGGAAATTATTGGCGTCTTCAATGAAAGCTTTATTGTCGATACCTATGAATTTTATGCGAGTATTAGTATCGGCATCAGTGTATTCCCAGATCATGCAAACTCTGTGGAAGAATTATTGAAAAATGCGGATATTGCTATGTATGCTGCAAAATCTACACGAGGTAATCAATATCGACTATATCGTGATAATATGGACGAGGCCAATGATAAATGGCTTTTGCTGGAAACGAAATTACATCAAGCATTAAAGCAAGATCGTCTAGAATTACATTATCAGCCTAAGATCGACTTAAAAACGGATTCTGTTATTGGTATGGAGGCATTGCTACGCTGGTATGATCCTGAATTAGGTCATATTCCGCCAGATCGTTTTATTCCATTTGCAGAGGATTGTGGATTGATTAATGATATTGGTGTATGGGTTTTACGTAAAGCCTGTGCTCAAGCTCGTCAGTGGAATGAATCACATGATTTATCATTGCGGGTAGCTGTAAATATTTCACCAATTCATATTAGTACAGGTGGCTTTGTAGATATGGTGCGTAGTGTCATTGCAGAAACAGGCATTGACCCTAATTTATTAGAAATTGAAATTACCGAGATGAGTATGCTTGATTATACGGAAGATTTAATTGATACTATCAAGCAATTACGAGAACTAGGTATAACTATTTCATTAGATGATTTTGGGACAGGCTATTCATCGTTAAATTATTTAAAAAAATTCCCAGTGGATGTACTTAAAATTGATCGTGCCTTTGTCCGTGATATCGTACCTGAGAAGTCTGGAATCGCTATGATTTCAGCCATGATTTCATTAGCACATGCCTTAAATCTCCAAGTAGTAGCTGAAGGTGTAGAGGAGGAAGCTGAATTAAATGTTCTGCGTGAGCATGGATGTGAGTATGTGCAGGGCTATTATTTTAGTAAGCCTTTATCTGTAGAAGATTTTACGAATCTCATTGTTAATACTGTCACAAATAAATCCAGTTATTAATTGCTATTCCTGAATGATTTTGCTAAAGTGGGATAAAGTAAAACTGTTAACATGATAAACCATTTGATGATGTGGCCAAGTAAGTAAGAATTGTGAAACAGAAAATATAGCACCTGCTGAGAGCTATATCACCGCTTCTTGACTGAACACCTACCACGGAGATGTTATGCAAACATAACCGAGTCGTTTTCGTTACCAAACGTGAGAGGGCTTTATAATCTACGTAAAGCTAAATCAAGGTGGTACCACGTCATTCCAGCACAAAGACGTCCTTATTCAGAGGACAGCTTTGTGCTTTTTTCTTGCTTCAGCTAAATCTTTATACGGGTTGAACAAGTATTCATTTAACAAAATTGGAGGAGAACACATGTCAAAACAACTAGAAGATTTTTCGAAATGGTATATCGAGACCATCCAAAAAGCCGATTTAATGGATTATACACCTGTTCGAGGCTGTATCGCCTTTAAGCCAGACGGCTATGAAATTTGGGAGCATATTCAGGAGGAAATGGATCGTCGCTTTAAAGAGACAGGACATCGTAATGCCTATTTCCCAATGCTTATCCCTGAATCCTTCTTTCAAAAGGAAAAGGATCATATCGAAGGTTTCTCACCTGAGCTTCCTTGGGTAACCGAGGCAGCAGGGGAACAATTAGAAGAACGGCTAGCCCTTCGTCCAACATCTGAGACGATGATTGGTCATCTTTACTCTAATTGGATTAAAAGCTACCGTGACCTACCAGTGCTAATCAACCAATGGGCAAATGTCTTCCGTTGGGAAAAGAAAACACTGCCTTTTATCCGGACATCAGAATTTTTATGGCAAGAAGGGCATACAGCGCACGTGGATGAAGCAGATGCTCGGCAGGAAACAATGCAAATGCTAGACATTTATAAAGAAGTAGTAGAACAGGTGCTAGCAATTCCTGTCTATGATGGACAAAAAACACCTTCTGAGCGTTTCGCAGGGGCTGTCGATACGTACTCTATTGAGGCAATGATGAAAAATGGCAAGGCTGTGCAAGCAGGAACATCCCATTATTTAGGAACAAAATTTGCTGAAGCCTTTAATATCAAGTATTTAAATAAAGCGAACCAGCACGAATACGTACACACAACATCTTGGGGTACATCTACACGCTTAATTGGTTCAGTTATTATGGTGCATGGTGATGAGCAGGGACTTGTTTTACCTCCACGCATCGCACCAACGCAAGTCGTTTTAATTCCAGTAGGACCATGGAAAAAGAACCCTCAAATCATGGAGCATTTAGATGAGATTTTTGCAGCCTTAAAAGCGAAGGGTATTCGAGTACGTTTGGATGATTCAGACCAATCGCCAGGCTATAAGTTCAATGAATGGGAGCTAAAGGGCGTGCCTGTGCGTGTTGAATTAGGGCCGCGTGACCTAGAAAACAAGCAAGCTTTACTGAAAGCGCGTGATGAAGAAGAAAAACGAACTGTTGATTTAGCTACAATCATCACAGCTATTGAAGAAGAATTAACAACCATGCAAACGCGCTTATTAGAAAAAGCTCGTCAATTCCGTGAAGCAAATGCTCACACAACAATTGACACACTTCCACAATTACAACAGCACATTGACACAGCAAAAGACAATGGCACAATCCCAGGCTGGGTGCTTGCTGGCTGGTGTGGCGAGGATGCATGTGAGGAAAAAGTAAAGGAAGAAACGAAATACACATCTCGCAATATTCCTTTCAATCCACCAACAACGAAAACCACATGTATTGGCTGTGGAAATGAAGCAAAACATACAGTTTGGTTTGCACAAGCTTATTAATTAACAAAGCATGAACAGAACGCCCGAACAATTATGAAGCACACTAGGTTGTTTTATAATTTAGTTCGGGCTTTTGATGTTCTGCTAAAAAGACTTTATTTCCATTTAGATAGTCAAAATTCTCACTCTTGTTTCTCCATGGCTCCTCCAGATAACCTCCAAATAGGCATTGATCCAACGAGCTGTCTTAATCACTCATAATGGTGTTCCACCTTAGCATCTATCGCCAAGTTCTCATCATGAGTGATAAAATAAAGGGACGTTTGCTTCTGAAAAATCCTAAAGAAATGGGGATATGAATGACTGTATTACAAGAAGTATTTGATCACTACCTAAATATCAAGTTTAATCGGGGTTTACCAGCCGTTCAAATGAAGGACTTCGAATATGTTTTATTAGAAGATACTAGCGCAGAGCTCTTTTTTATTGATCACGAACAGGGGACATTTTTGGAATGGGCAGAGGCATTTCAACCACAAAATCCTCATTATGTTCAAAAGCCAGACTGGCAGCCTATGCTTACATCTTGTTTCAAGCAGCTAGATGTTTATGATGAGCAAGTTTGCTATTATTTGCTCTACACAATAAATGCAACGACTAGAATAATTCCACGGAACCCGTATAACAAAATGAATGATTTTATGAAAAACTATTGCTTCTTTCAACTTGCTCAATTAGAGCATGTTACGATACTCAGCAAAGAGCAGAAACAACAGTTAAAGGACTTTTTATTCTTTTTCTATCTGTATAGCCATCCAGTGAACGAGGAAACGCTTTATGCTTTTTCGTTCAAAGAAGGAACATTAATTCATGCTAAAACGAATATCAATATGGAGCAATATTTTTCTCATTATCATGATTATATWTGTCARCATAAGCAKGACAGAGCATTGTTAACACCACATGAGATAAATGCTTGCAAAAAGCTGACAATCGAACTTTTGAGAAGCATCGAAGGGAAATCAAADAGACTCGTTATGCCTTTTGAAGATGGCATAGAGTACCTACATCTAATTAATAATGTAGATGATTTTTTACATATGTTTAATCAAAATAATAAGGCATTCTATCAATTGCTTCATAGCTTTTTATTCGATCATCAATCGAATCCTTATCGTGAGCATTGCTTTAGTATGCTATTACAGAATTATGTCACTTATATTTTGACTTTTCACTTTGATGACCTTATTCAGTTARTAGCGTATTTCCATGACTTACCATCAATAGGTAGGATGATTATCAATAAAATTTTTGTCGATACCATCTTTATGCAAAAAATATTGAAAGAGGCCAATATTAACCTTAATAATTATCCAACGATCATAGAGTTTTTTGACGAGGATGCTAGAAGCATATATCTTGATGAACAGTAAAAGGAGACAAGGAAATGACCAACACAACTGGCTGGAAACAGAATGCACAAAATCGCACATTTATTGCTTCATTTAKTGGTGGCAAGGATAGTGTTTTAGCTTTATATAAAGCATCACAGGTGGGCCAAGCAATGGGGCTCATAGTGATGCTAGAGGAAGAAGGGAAACGTTCAAGGTCCCACGGGATGCCACCTGCGCTTATCCAGGCACAAGCTGACTCTATTGGGCTACCAGTCTATACTGCTGCAGCAAGCTGGGCGGATTATGAAGAAGTATTTGTAGGTTTATTAGTAAAGGCAAAGCAGCAGGGAGCTGAAGTATTAGTAACAGGAGACTTAGATATGCCTGCACATGGCTGCTGGCACGATAAAGTCACTAAAAAGGTAGGTTTAAAGCTAGGCATGCCATTGTGGGAGATGAACCATCGTGAGGCTGTCGATGAATTTATTCACTTAGGATTTATTACAATGATTGTCACGGTCAACCTATCCTTGGGCATGACGGAGGACGATTTAGGGCGAGTGCTTACCCCTGAATATGTAAAGGAGCTTGAAGCCCGTAGCATTGACCCATGCGGAGAAGGCGGCGAATTCCATACGACCGTCATTGATGGCCCTCTATTCAAGCAGTCAATTGAGGTGCGTAAAGGTTCCGTTATAAGAGATGGAGACTACGCCTTTTTACCCTTAGAGCTAGCATAAATTCACATCAGAAAACCTTTATTGGGATGCGCAATTCATGTCAATAAGGGTTTTTCTTTTAAGGCGTATTGTTATTCTGTTACATGAATCCATAACAACTGAAGTTAACAAATGAATAATTACCCGAAAGTACATAGGCTCCTCCTCTGTACTTTTTTGTATTTTAGCTAGTTTTCCTTGTAGGTATAGAACTCCTACCACTTTGACCAAAATAGTATTTGACTGGACACTATTTGGTGTCATATAATTAAGACACCAATCAGTGTCCTATTAGAAAGGGTGGTGGTTTTGAATAACAATCATCAAGAGCGTGACGTTTATGTAGCCATTGCTGACCCAACAAGACGAAAGTTGATCCGTTTATTGGCAGAGGTAGATGAGTTACCGCTTCACGAATTAACCGCTCAATTTGATATGGGGCGTACTGCTGTCTCGAAACATTTAGCCATTCTAAAAGATGCAGGCCTTGTTCTTGCACGCAAGGAAGGTAGGGAGACGAGATATCGATTGAATGCAGCTCCATTGAAAGAAATACAAGATTGGGTATCGTTTTATGAAGGTTTTTGGAAAGAAAGAATCGCGAAATTACATCTATTATTGGAGGAAAAAAAATGAAACCAGATGTATCATTAGATTTTAAATTTACAAGTTMCATCGAACAAGTATGGCATGCTTTAACAGACTMAGATACACKAGCAAAATGGATCTGGAACAATGACTTCCAACCAATCGTAGGACATAAATTCCAATTCCGTGCTGAACCAAATGAATGGTGGGACGGTATTGTAGACTGTGAGGTACTGGAAGTGGAAGAGCCTCACAAATTATCTTATACTTGGACAAGTGCTGGCGAAACAACAACAGTTACATGGACATTAACACAGGTAGCAGATGGTACGACTCAGCTTCATCTTGATCAAGGTGGCTTCAGCGAAGAAACAAAGGCACGTCAAGGTGCAATCGAGGGAGCAAAATATGCTTGGACAAATATGAGTGCACAGCTWRAAAAAATATTAGCGTAGAATAAATAAAATAACAGCAAGAAGAGCGCAATTCCGTAGCAAGAATTGTGTTCTTTCATGTTCAGTCTCATCTTTTAATTTTCTTAAATGGAAGGATAACTAAATGAAAATTAATGAACTAATTGCCAATAATATTAACCGTCTAGATGTCGTTTTATCCGACGATCAATCTTTAGCCATAGCAGGTTTGTCTGGTTCAGGGAAGACGACATTTTGTCAAACGATTGGAGAAGAATCCAAAAAACGTCTTGTTTCTTTATTGCCAAAGGCTGAATATCAATATTTGTTTCCAAACATTATGGAAACGAACTTCAGTGCCATCAAAATGGAGGACATGCCCCTTGTACTTTTTCTAGGAAAATCCTCAATCTCTAGCAATCCACGTTCCACAATTGGTACGCATACAGGTGTTTTTAAAGAAATTCGTAATCGATTGGCAGATGAGTTTCAGCTATCGCCAGAGATGTTTTCCTTTAACAATGCGTTAGGCTGGTGTCCTGCATGTAAGGGGCGAGGCACAACAAAAAATGTAGAATGTAAAAAATGTTTGGGTAAGCGCTATAGTCCAGAAGTGGAGCAGTATAAAATCACTTTATGGAATGAACTCTATAGTATTTCTGATATTCATCATTTAAGTATAGAGGCCATCTATTCCTTATCAAAAGAATTAAATATCAGTGAAGAAAAACAGCATATTCTGCATAATATTATGCAAATGAATATTGGCTACTTAACCTTAAATCGTATTATGGGGACTTTATCAGGTGGAGAATTAACAAGGCTGTACTTAGCAGAATTTATGGCAACAAGCGAAAACACCGTGATTATTGTTGATGAAATTTCTGTGGGTCTGGACCATAACACCTTACTAAAAATTTTAGAGCAAATACAACAGCTAGGTGCTAAAAACCAAATTTGGTTGATTGATCATTCTGATACTGTGTTAGACACGGCAGACGAGCATCTATTCTTTGGACCAGGTAGTGGAAAATACGGAGGAAAAATCGTTGAAGAATCTCCACGACCAAAGCCTATTTATTGGGAACGAAATCCAGCAGCACCAACATCCTATTATCAATTCCGAGATTTATATTGCCGTAATATCCAAATGGATGCAATAGACATTCCACAAAATCGACTTGTTACCTTTACAGGAGAGTCTGGTTGTGGGAAATCAACGCTTGTTAATGAGTGTATTGCTAAAGATTTTATCAAACGCTATCCAAAGGACAAACTCGTGATGGTTGGGCAAGATCGTAACCAATCCATTACGAGTCGTTCCACTGTCGCGACATTCCTTGATATTAAAAAGAAACTAACAAAATATAGTGAGGACATTGATGATATTTTCCAACGCTCGATTGAAGATATAATCAACGAACTACCTAATGAGGATATCGCACATAAACGCTTAAGCTTATTGATTAAGCTTGGACTAGGCTACTTAACGCTTGAGAGAAAAACGCAATCTCTATCGACTGGTGAATTCCAATGTGTGCATCTAGTTTCAGAGTTATTTGCCAACGCTCGTAATTCCCATACATTATTTATTTTTGATGAGCCTTCTAAAGGGCTATCTCAGAACATTTTAAACCAATTCATCGATAGTGTCAGGGACATCCTAGAGGATGAATCTATCTCCATCATCATGATTGAGCATAATGCCTATATGCTGGAAAGCTCTGATTTTGTTGTTGACTTTGGCAAAAGACAGCAGGAGCCTGTAACACATCTAAATGTAGTTAGCCATGAAGATTATTTTAATCAGGATAATCATTCAATGGGTTCAACTCCATTACAAATCACATCTACACTCGCATTAAGGCAGGGCATTCAATACTTAGAAGACAACCATATTAGCTATTTCAAAAATGCGGAAAATATATATAAGGGTGGCATCTTAAAAAGCTTATCTTCCATGGCTCGTCTGATTTACGGTGAATATGAATCAAACAAAATTGCCCCAGTTGTTGCCATTGATTTGGAAAGACATTTATATAGCCAATATAGCTTCMTGTATGWAATAGGTGGCCTAATCAATCATATTGTGGCTGCTCATCCAACAAATAAGGATACGAGAAGCTTCGATTTTTATAGCCAAGAAAATCATTGCCCTAGCTGCTCTGGTCGATTGGAAATTGAAAAATTCGATTTTGATCTTGTGGTACAAGACAAAAACGTGCCATTTTGGGACGGCCTACTACATCCCGATATAATGGAGGTTTTAAAATACTATCAACATTCTAAATTAGAATTTCTCTTTGAGCAGATTAAAATAGAGCTGGGTCAGGACATTAGTAAAAGCTATCATGATATGACTGAGGAAGAGAAGCATACATTTTTATATGGTTATTGGGACAAATCCTTTTATGATAAGGCAACGAAATCCTCGAAAAAGTGGGAGGGCTTTAATTTTATCATTGGTCGTTATATCGTGATTTCAAAATCCATTATTAAAGAGCAAATGAAGGAAACAAGAGAAATGGTGCCATGCCCAATTTGCCATGGGACTGTGCTCAACCACCAAAAGAAATTACGATTTGGGGACACAGATATTCGTGACGTAATTCGCCAGCCGCTTGATGAAGTCATCAACATTGTAGGCAACTTACCACAGCTAGAAAAAATCAAAGCCATCGTGGGCGGAGACATGTCACTGCTACAGGATGTTTCCTTATTACCAAGGGAAACACAGGTATCCCTAAAAATGCTGGAATTAGAGCTAGCAAGCTTTGTCGGCTATGAAATCGTACTACAAAATGCTTTTCCTTTTTKGGCCAAAATCAAAGATAATCTAGAGCGCATCAGCCATAAAAATCAAGTGACCATCTGTGATTTTGCCAATATACAGGAGACAAGAGAAACCWTCAWCGATCAATATTTTACGAATGGTAAATATAAAAAACYAACATATGTATATGAAGCATTTGGCTACAAGAAAATCGTAACCMAAATCAATAAAGTCAAAGCCAGTCATTCCTGTCCATTCTGTAAAGGGAAAAAGGTGCTCTCTGAAGATGGACTGCATGATGGAGTCCATAAATTAACCGTGCCCTGTGTAAGCTGTGGCGCAAGTGGCATTAATGAGGAGGGACGCCAGCAAATCGTTGATGGCATTGATGTGGAAACATGGCTAACTGGTACTGTAAGCGATGTTGTTACAGAGGGCTCCCATCTTGAGGCCGTTGCCAATATTCCTATTTTTAATCGTATACGCGAATTGAATAAGCAGGAAATGATGGCAGTCTATCAGTTCCTTCAATCAAATCACTAAATCATCAAACCCATGTGCTTCGGCATATGGGTTTCTTTCGTTGGACTAGAATTACTCACTCATTTTTCCACAAAAATTCATAATTCGTGTCATCTTTGATTACTATAAAGATAACAGTAATGGTAGTAAAAGGGAGGACATGGTTTGGTAAAAAAAGTGCTGTTATTCGGGGATATTGGTATTGATGATACGGTGGCATTGATCTATGCACGGCTTAATCAAGAAATAGAAATTGTGGGACTCGTTGCAGATTATGGCAATGTATCGCGAGAGGATGCGGTATCCAATATTTATTATGTCATGAAATTGTTCGACTTCCCTCAAGGTATTCCTGTGATCTTAGGAGCAGAAGTACCCTTAACAGGAGAGCAGCCGACCTATTACCCAGAAATTCATGGTGAACGAGGTCTTGGACCCATCATCCCAAATGATAATCACGAATTAAAAATTGAGAACTTTTTTGAAATCGTCAACATTATTGAAAGGTATAAGCATGATGAGCTAATTATTGTTAATATTGGGCGATTGACCTCACTAGCCACGATGCTTATCCTTTATAAAGAGCTTATGAAAAATATCAAGGAATTTTATATTATGGGTGGAGCATTTTGGGTGCCAGGTAATGTAACGACAGTGGCTGAAGCGAATTTCCATGGTGATCCCTTTGCCGTTAATATTGTGCTTACCTATGCAACGAATGTGACAATCATCCCTTTAAATGCGACACAAAAGGCCATTGTCACACCTGGGATGGTGGACTATATTGACTCCTTTGGCAAAACAAAAATTCTAAAGCCCTTAATGGAATACTATACACGTTTTTATAAAGAACGGGACCCCTCACTTCTAGGAAGTCCCGTGCATGATGCGTTAACACTAATGGCAGTCATTTATCCTGACATGTTTATTTATGAGTCCTATCCTGTAACCGTTGTCGACAAGTTAGAAGGACCTGCAAGGGGGCAAAGTATTGCCGAGACAAGACCTTATGAAAATAATAATGGCGAAAAAAAGCATCGTATTGCCTTTGATATTCATTATGAACATTTTTTCCAAAACTTTTTATCGGTTATGACAGGGCAACCATTTCACTAGTTATTCAAAAACACCATCCCTTAAAATTGTAAAATCAACATGGACATTTACCTTCATGTCTTTATATATTTTTTGCCATTTATCCTTTGTTAGCTTAGAATGTCTTACTTCGCTTCGATATTTCTCACCAAAGCCAAAGATATCAGACTCAACTTCCTGACTATGAGCAATCACTCTACGTATTTCCTTTGACAATTTTTTCTCGATTGCTTTTTCCAGTGCCGCCACACTTTTTGGGTCCCCTTGATTGATATCAGGGTACACCTCTAATACTCTCGATTTGATTTTGATGTTCAGGTCAAATGTTGGCGTATCCGCATCAACTAACATCATTTCTCGTTTCGACTGGATTGCATCAAAGGCTACCGTTATTTTATTGGCAGGCTTTTGAAGAATTTCGGAAGGTACATCTTCGTTTTCCAGAACGGTTTCATATAAACCTACTTTAAAGGTATCTCTGACAATCTTTACGTAAAAGCTATCTTTTGCTGGAAGGGTACTGACCATTTTGCTGCCTTTAAAAAGTGCTATCCCACTTAATTCCACCAGCTCGTCATCTCTTTTAATAATAGGCATGGCAAATTCTTTTCCAGATGAATAATAATCGTGGGCAATTTGATGAAGTGTAGAGGAAATCATATATTCCTGCTTGRCATTTTGTTMAATCAMCYTAAAAATATGCTGCCMAMTMTCCTCAATATTTTGATATTCGTATTTCAGTAATGTTTCTGTTTCMCCTTCCACAATAGCCATAAAGATCCCATTGCTGACACTAGCATTTTCTAGGTTTGTATCAATATAATAGCGAAGGTCTTTTTTTGCCAATTCCTCTCCAAATAGGATGACTCTCATTTGACCAACCATGATTTTTTTCGAAAGCTTACGATTGGCTTCCATCCGATTTCCTTTACTCGTATCGTTTTCTGTAGACAGAACTTCCACATTACTTTGAAATTCGGGGTTTACTTCACGAATAACAGCTGTTGTCTTTATTTTATCCTCTGTTCCTACATCATAGCCGACTAAAGTAGTTAATCCAACTTTATCCAAAATATTGGTTTGTGCACATCCATATAAAAAAACAAAGGATAGAAAAATCATCCATCTTCCTTTAAGTTTGTTCATTCTTTTTCACCTTCTTTGATGTGAAGTTCTTCTTTAGTCGTGCTATTGGCCAAAGTAAAATAGGGTAGACAAAGATTACGTAAAAAGCAATCTGTCCAAACACCGTGTTAATTGTATTAATCTGTGTCCGTGTTTGAACCAATAATGTTCCAATTAAAACGATGAATGAAAAGAGCCAAACAAATGTCTTTTCACTTATCGGGAATAAACGAATTGCTCCGCGGTACGCAGCCCATAAGTATAGACATAGATTCGGTAAAATGATTAGCATCCAAAAACAAACAGCTACAAATTCAAAGCGTTCCATAAAGGGGAAGCTAATAAAACTAAATAATGTCAAGGTTGCCCATATCGTTTTCAATAGCTTGCCCTCACTGTAATAAGCAATGGACACCAGCATCACGGCTAAATAGATGATGGTTGTAGCTAATAGTCCTAAATGAACAGGTTTTCTGATTTTTTTCTTGTCTTTTACAAAGGGGTAAATCACGTTTAGAATTTCAAAGCCGATAATCGTAAAGGTCATTGATTGTGCCCCTTTTAAAATGGAGCGAATATCATTTTCTAAAATAGGGAGAAGACTTTCTACTGTAGCGTATTTCATCGGAAATGCTAGCATTGGGAAAATCCATAAGGAGAGAATGATACTAAAAAAAGACACGCCTACAATGACGCGAAGCCCTCCCGTAAAGGCATAAATAATAATAATTAATAAAGTTGCTGACAGGAACCAGGTCTCAATGCTAGGAAAAATCCATGCTTGTATAACTTCAATATAATTTCGTAAAACTGAAAAGAACGCTACGGAGCAATAGATGACATAAATTGCATTTAAAAAATTGCCAATCCATTTACCAAAAATATCAATTTGAATTCCGTAAAGATCATCAGAGCCGTAAATTTCTAACGTTTTAATCATACAAAACGTAACAAGATGTGTAGCAATCCCAGCCAGTAGAACAGAAATCCATGCATCCTGTCTAGCATCCTGATAGATAATGCGTTGAAATCCCTGTATACCAACCCCAATTTGAGCACCGTGTACCACAAAAAAAMGCAAATAAGCATTAATCATATCTTTAGGGCTAAGTTGTATAGGTTTTGCCATTTATTTCACCTTCAGTTCAACTTTTATCAGGTTTCACTGGCTCTGGCACAAATTTATGTTCATCCTTTGGTCTTGTCAAAGCAGGTCTTTTTGATGTTAATGGGACAGGCATTCTAATAATACTATCCCGCATTTCCTTCAACCTCGGTGGATAGAAGGGAGACATATACGGAGCACCCAAGCTTGACTGACGTAACAAATGAATCAGAATAAAACAAAAAGCCAACATGATACCATAAAAACCCCAAAATCCTGCAAGTATAATAATAGGGAAGCGAATAAGACGAATCACATTGCCCATCATATAACTTGGCGACGTAAAAGAGGCTAGAGCACTTAACGCAATGATAATCAGCAATATATTACTGGTAAWCCCTGCCTGTACAGCTGCTGTTCCAATAACGATACCACCAACGATACCGATTGTTTGTCCTATTTTAGTTGGCAATCTGGCTCCTGCTTCTCTCAGTAGTTCAATAATAAATTCCAGCAGCAAAGCCTCAAATATGGGCGGGAAAGGAACTAAAGCCCTTGATTCACTTAATGGTACGAGAAAGGCTTGTGGAATCACTTCATAATGAAAGGTAAGAGCTGCCACATAAAATGGTGTTAAATAAACAGATAAAAAGAAGGCAGCCAGTCGTAATAAACGAAGAAAAGTAGCAATTTGCCATCTTAAATTTTGATCTTCTTGACTTTGAAAAAACTCAGTAAATCCTTGAGGGGAAACGATAGCCATTGAACTACCATCTACGAGAACCCCAATTTTTCCATCTAAAATGCCATCACAAAATCTGTCAGGTCTTTCTGTCAATAGCATTTGTGGAAAGACAGATAGTGAATTATCATCAATCATTTCAGCTAATACGGCACTATCGATAAGCTCATCGATATTAAGATCTTTGATTCGTTGACGCATTGTTTGAACCATTTGATCATTGGCAATGCCACGCATATATAAAAGAGAAACAGAGGTACTTGTCCGTGTACCAATTTTTACTTTTTCATTACAAAGATTAGGACTCACTATGTAGCGACGAATCAAGGAAATATTGGTAGATAGACTCTCATTAAATCCAACCTGTGTACCAATTACCTGCGATTCATTCTCAGGCGCTGACAATGCTCTAGACTCTCTGCTAGCGATATTGGCTAAAATAGTCTGCGGGAAGCCACCTATGTGAATCACAACATGACCATTGACCATCAATTCTACGGTTTCCCTTAGTAGACTGGATTGACTGACTTCTGCAATAGAAAGGGCCATCTCAATTGCCTCGGGTGTATCGTGAGGCTTGCACTGTAAATTAGCAATAATATCATTATTTAAAGTCTGATCATCGATCAAATTATCGATGTAAATAAGGGTGACGTTTGGTGGAAGAGATTTAATAATTAAATCTGCCGGATGATTAGTAGCATTTTTAATCGATTGAATAAAATGATCTGTGGCATGTGCAACTCTCACAAGATTTTCTTTAGGCGCCTCTTGAACTGGTTGTTGTTGTTGTTTGTTGAAAGGTAGTTTAAATTTCATAATAAATGGTAGGCTCCCTTCATTGCTAACTTCGTTTATAGAATAGGCTTTAAAGGGGCATTCTATACTTATTTCAGTTATTTTCATCATGTAGACATATCYAACAAATAACGGTAATATWATAGTAATCTTAAWAACAKAAGGGAGAYTAGCTTTTTTATGCTAAAACTAATTATCGCMAATTAAATTYAATGAATTTAMTAWAGGGGTTATTCTATAATTTTTTTTAAAATTATAGGGTCTATTTAGTAATGCCCTTTTGCGATAAAAGAGAAGCATAATGATGTCTAATCCACAGTTATATTTTGTATAACAAAGGACTTTATGAGCTTGTTCTCATAGGGTCTTTTTCTGTTTTTAGGAGGTGATGATTCCCACAAAAATTAGCGATTGAAACAKAAAATAGGAGGGAATAGACGTGGCAAAATATGAATTAGTTAGTGATTATCGTCACAATGAAAAATTAAAGGCAAGTTTTAATGATTTAGCTATGAAAACATTTGGTTTGGACTTTCGAGGCTGGTATAACAAAGGCTATTGGAATGACCAATATATTCCTTACTCATTTGTACAAGCAGGAAAAGTAATTGCGAATGCTTCTATTTATAAGATGTCGATTCGCGTAAATGATGAGCGATTAAAGGGAATTCAGATTGGTACAGTGATGACGGATGAACATTATCGTCATCAAGGCTTGGCAAAGCAGTTGATGCTGCATCTCATGAAAGAGTACGAAGATGCCTGTGATTTCATGTATCTCTTTGCCAATGAAACAGTACTAGATTTTTATCCGAAGTTTGGCTTTACGCGAATCCATGAAAGTGAATACAGCTTAGATCTTACCACAAGACCTATTCAACCAAAGCAGACCAGCGTCCAACAGCTGACAATTGAGCAGAATCTAGCACTTCTTGAAGAGTATGCAAAAAATCGTTATATCCATTCTAGTATGATTGCTGTTGAGGAAAATGAAAGTTTATTAATGTTTTATTTTACGTTAGTTTTTCCTCATGCTATTTACTATTTAGAAGAATTTGACACAATAGTATTAATGGAGGAGGAGGAAGKGGTATTAAATATTTATGATATCATCTCTTTACAGGCAACAAATGCAGAGACTATATTAGCAAGCATTATTAAGGATACAACAAAAAAAGTAGTATTCTATTTTACACCTGACTTTACAATCGAAGGCATGACAGCCACCATCACCACAAATGATGACGATGCCTTATTCATTCTCTCGAAAAAGCCCTTCTTACAAGGGCACTTTATGTTTCCTTTAACATCCCATTGCTAGGTTGGGTTTCAGAAGGCTGTATCGGAGCGTTGTGAATTAAAGAATGAGCGCGCTTTTGAATAAAATATGAGCAACTCCTGTCCCCTTGTCCTTTACCAAAACAGACTTTTTTAATTGACACTATAAATATTGGGCAATTCTCTATAGAATGGTATATATAAAGTAATTTTACTAGGAGGAAAAAATGTATACAGTTGGAGTC
The DNA here is from genome assembly GCF_044986265.1 of Lysinibacillus sp. S1. Classification (NCBI taxonomy): domain Bacteria; kingdom Bacillati; phylum Bacillota; class Bacilli; order Caryophanales; family Bacillaceae; genus Lysinibacillus; species Lysinibacillus sp. S1. The sequence goes on along the minus strand of NZ_CP173154.1, from coordinate 389,226 downwards.
ATTGGCCCTAATTCATCTGTAGAGCGCATCATTCAATTAGGCAAAGAATACGAAATGACTATGAATTTCGTAGCATTTCCCTATCATGATTTTCATGAAACCGTAAATATCGTAAAGGATAATCATCACGCTGTTGATGCATGGTTTTTTTCTGGCCAAATTTCGTATATGGTTGCGAAAAATACGTTACAATCAGGTGAAAACTTAGTTTATATTCAACATACTGAATCCGGCATTTATAAATGTCTATTGCATATGGGCTTTTATCAGGGAGAATTTTTGAACAAGGTAAGCATTGATGAAATCACGACTTCACACTTGGAGCAAGCCGTCAAACAGCTAGATTTTGCGCCTAAAGAAATCTATGTGAAAACATTTGATGTAAATACCAGTACAAAAGAATTAATGGATTTTCATATCGACTTATGGAATCAACAAAAAACAGCAGGTGCTTTGACTTGCTTTGAAGCTGTTTATCGCGGGCTGAAAGAGGCAGGTGTCCCTGCTTATCACATTTCCACTACAGATATGGAAATCCGCCAAACATTACGAATACTGGAAGAAAAACTCAGAGCCTTCTATTTTAAGGATACACAGATCGGTGTGCAAATTATCGAAATCGAACATTTTGATAAAATCTCTGAAAAAGCGAAGAGCTCCTATCATTTACAGTATTTAGAATTAAAATTGAAGGAAACGTTATTGCGATTTTGTGAGCAACTAGATGGCTCCTTGTTAGAAAAAGGAAATGGTCGCTATATCATTTTTAGTTCGAGAGGAGCCATTGAACGTAAAATCAAGGATTTACAGGATACCATCTATCAGCTATCACATGAATCCCATACAACAGTCACTGTCGGAATTGGCTATGGGGTAACTGTTCACTCTGCGGAAATCAATGCGCAGCGAGCCATCCAGCTCTCCAAAGAGAAATCGGAGCAACCAATCGTGATTGTCCAAGAAAATGGAACGATTACTGAATCGGCTGGTGAAGAAGATGAAGTGAGCTTTTCATACCGTATTAATGATGACATTTTATTAGAGAAATTAAAAAAAGCAAAAATTAGTTTAAAAAATTACAGTAAATTATACACACTTATTAAAAAAATGAATTGGCAGGAATTCACCATTAAAGATTTAGCAGCACATCTCTATTGGGATGAAAGTAATGCTAGACGCATTTTAGCCAGTTTATGTGAGGTTGATCTCGTCGAATACACAAGGAAAGACGCACAAATATCCAGAGGACGACCAAGTAAAATTTATCKTTTGAAATAACCATCTAAGTGAGATGGTTATTTTTTTTGTAAAAAAGTGTTGAAAAATTCAAACGATTAAAATAAAATCATTTTAAGGTAAACACCTTTTAATAACCTTTAATTAATGGTGCATGAAAAATGTGTGCAATGTTTCATCATCTAGAAAGGAGCACAATCTATATTAGTCACCTACACTACATTGCACTGCAGAGTAAAATATGTAAATTTTTTCTGTCAAAACGTCATTTTATTGAAGCGTCCAAATTAAAAGGGTCATACCAATATTCTCTTTTCAGAGAGGGGAACATTCATGAGTCAAGAACAATATTTGAAAAAGAAAATGGGGTTTTGGTCACTTACAACATTATCTCTAGGGGGAATAATAGGATCTAGTTGGCTCTTTGGACCATGGGTAGCTGCTAAATTAGCAGGCCCGGCAGCCATACTTTCTTGGATTATTGGTGCGTTTGTTATCACACTCATAGCGCTTGTTTATGCTGAATTAGGAAGAGTAAAACCTGAAACAGGGGGCCTAGCAAGATATCCGCTTTATTCTCACGGAAAAATGCTTGCTACCGTTACTAGTTATTCAATCTGGTTTGGCTATTGTGCTACAGCTCCCGTAGAATCATCAGGTGTTATTCMATMTGCCAATCAGTTTTGGCCAGGGTTATATGATGTAGGAAAAGAACAACTGACAACATCAGGTATTCTTGCAGCGATGGTTTTAATGATATTCTTTGTTGTTTTCAATTATTTTGGGGTGAAATTATTCGCAGTCACGAACAATATCATTACAACAATTAAGTTTATAGTCCCTGTACTAACAATCATTGCATTTTTTATGACAGGCTTTCATCCAGAGAATTTTTCAAGCCAAGGATTTGCACCAAATGGCTATAGCGCTGGTTTAAGTGCCATTTTAACAACCGGAATATTTTTTGCTTATACTGGGTTTGGCAACGTCATCATGATGAGTGGGGAAGTTGTGAACCCTAGAAGAAATATTCCACTTGCCCTCATTACATCATTAGGTGTTGCGGCAGTATTATATGTGTTACTTCAAATTACATTTATCGGCGCAGTTCCAACAGAAATGTTAGCGAATGGTTGGAGTGGCATTAAATTTGATTCACCATTTGCTAATTTAGCAATGATGGCTAATATGGTTTGGCTATCTTGGATTATTACAGCTGATGCGATGGTTTCGCCAACAGGTTCAGCTCTTACTTATACAGCTGGTACGTCAAGACATGTATTTGGTATGGCGAAAAGTGGATTCCTACCATCTTATTTTGGAACAATTAATAAAAAATTCGGTGTTCCAACACGTGCACTTGCACTCAATTTCCTAGTAGGATTATTATTTTTATTCCCACTSAAAMGCTGGACAGCTATCGTTGCGATTGTAGGAGCTATCGGTATTTTTAAATATGCTTCAGCATGTGTAACGGTTATGGTTTTCCGTAGAGTAGGKCTGACAAAAAATAATGGGCTACCTGGTATGCAATTCATTGCGCCAATGGCATTCGTTTTTGCCACACTGCTTATTTATTGGACAAATTGGAGTAAGGWACAGCTAGCCATTACTGGATTAATAATAGGTATTGTTTGTTATTTAGTAATTTTCTTTATTCAAAAACACCAATCAGTTGAATTTTTTGGTGGTATCTACATTATTATTTATATTTTAATGCTTGTATTGATGTCTTTCTTAGGGAATTTCGGTGGGAAAGGTATCATTCCTGACCCTTATATGTCCGTAATTGTCGCTATATTTGGCTTAGCCTTTTACTATTTTGCTGTTTACAATGGTGTCTGGTATATGCGTAAAAGAGGAAATATTGAGGAATTACAGGAAAGCATTTCTGAAATATCATAACGTTTAATAGATTGATTGAAGGAGAATGAATGATGAAGCTTTGGGGCGGTCGCTTTAGAAAAGAAGAAAACAAATTAATGGAAGATTTCAATAGTTCATTAAAGGTGGATCAAAGACTTTACAAAGAAGATATTAAAGGCAGTATTGCCCATGTCCATATGCTAGTACAATGCAATTTATTGACTGAGAGGGAAGGACAAGATATTGAGAATGCACTTCTTTCCATTTTAGAGGATATTGATAATGGCACATTACAAATTGAAGGAAATTATGAAGATATTCATAGTTTCGTAGVGTYGAATTTBACTCAABGGATCGGTGACACAGGGAAAAAACTTCATACAGCGAGAAGTCGTAATGACCAAGTAGCAACAGATATTAGACTTTATGCAAAAAACAAGGCGTTTGAGGTGATTGCCTCAATTGAAGCGTTACAACAGAGCTTAGAACAAAAAGCAAAAGACAATAACGTTATGATGCCAGGATACACACATCTTCAACGTGCGCAGGTTGTAACGTTTCAACATCATTTGATGGCTTATTATCATATGTTAAACCGCGATAAAAAAAGAATTGTGAAAGCGATAGAAATTATGAACGAAAGCCCGCTTGGATGTGGAGCATTAGCAGGAACTACTCATGCGATTAACCGTGAGATGACARCTATTGAGCTAGGCTTCTCTAAGCCTGTAGATAATTTCTTAGATGGAGTAAGTGATCGCGACTATTTATTAGAGTTAATGTCAGATTTTTCAATCATTATGATGCATTTAAGTAGATTAAGTGAAGAGCTTATTTTGTGGAGTAGTCAAGAGTTTAGATTTATTACGATTGATGATGCCTATTCTACTGGCAGCAGTATTATGCCACAGAAGAAAAACCCTGATGCCGCTGAGCTGATACGAGGCAAAACAGGACGTGTATATGGTTCACTGACTTCCCTCTTGAAAACAAAAAAGGGCTTACCACTTGCTTACAATAAAGATATGCAAGAAKATAAKSAKCCATKTTTMGATGCATTGGACACCGTATTATCTTGTCTACAAATTATGTCAAAAATGATTGCTACGATGAAGGTGAACAGTGAAAACATGAAAAAAGCAGTCAAAGGAGGTTTTCTGAATGCAACAGAGGTCGCTGATTATTTAGTGAGCAAAGGCGTTGCGTTCAGAGATGCACACAGCATCGTGGGTTCCATCGTTATTTATTGTGAAGATCATGACAAAGCCATTGAAGATTTAACAATGGATGAATTGAAAGAATTAAGTTCGTTCATCGATGACGATATCTATGACTATATTGACTATCAAAATATTTTAAATAAGGGGATTAAAGTAGGTTTATTATTATAATGAAGCAGGGAAAACGACTTTGTTGAAATGCATGACGGGCTTCTAGGGTGGAAAAAAGGCAAGGCATTCATTGAGGATGTACCACTTAAGCAATGGAAACGAATCGGTTACGTCCCACAAGCTCATAAAAGGTAGCAGAAATTGAAGACAAACACATTGTTCAATTATAAAAATGTGTTTGTCTTTTTATCTATTTTTCTATTTTTAAATTAAAATTCAAAAAATCTACAGTCTGAGGTTGAGAAATTAATTGTTCACACCATATCTTCTACATTTAAATATTTTGTTTCACAGTAATAGCCTTTGCCGCCAACATAAACTTTTTCTATTTCATTCTTGCTATTGGTTGCTAATTTCACTAATATTTCGGAAGGCGAATGTAAAGAATAACCTTGTTCAAATACATAGATTTCTTTTTGCAAGTGATGCTGTTCATAAAGGTAGCAAGCTAATGCACCGTTTGAAGTTCCAGTCGCTGCTTCTTCATTGATGTCGTATAGTGGAGCAAAATTTCTGCATATGATTCGATCGTCATTAAACGTATATACATGCATCCYCACAACWTCATAATACTCGCTGATTTCTTTAATCTTGTCAAAATTAGGTTGCAGTGCATGTAATTGTGTTTCGCTTGTTATCGGAATTAAAATATCTTTTAAGCCCGTGGAAACAATTTGAATTGGGTATTTATTGTCTATATCTTTAATGTCAAAACAGTCGATAAACTCGTTTGGAGATATAACATCATAGAATATCGGTTTGTTTTGTTCCATGAAAATGATGTCATCTTTTATGGTAATAGTAAGAACACCGCTGTTTGTTTCAATCGTATAGCGATCTTTGAAAAGTTTATTTAAATGCATCAGTATCGTGAAAGCGCCTATTGTGGCATGTCCACATAAATCTACTTCTTCCTTAGGTGTAAAATACTCAAATTTATAATCAGCCATTTCCGATGCTGATATAAATGCGGTTTCCGCATAGCCCAATTCTTTGGCTATTGCCATTTTTTGAGTAGTGGTCAATGTATCCTCATTAAATACCACTCCTGCTTTATTCCCGCCTTGATGATCCTTGCTAAATGCACTTGCAACATAAACGGATATTTTCATAAAACATCTTCCTTCCTCATTTATAGTGAATTGTAGCATAAAAAGAACTACGTAAAAATGTTGTTGGGTAAATTTGCTAAAAAGCAAGAGACAAACTATTTTAGCATCTGACATCTTCAAAAATAGAATGTCTACTGTTTGAAACACGGTTTAAAGACGCCTTACTTCATCTACTAGGAAGAACGCGAATAGTAGCTGATTTCGTCTTTGTTTTAACCTTTAACGTCAGACCCATGATAATGATGATGATCAATAATAAGGTGAAAAGGGCGACGTCAAATGTATTCGTCATATYTTTGATGACACCAACAAGCATAGGAATGATGCCGCTAATGATATAGCCACCGAATTGAATCATCGCTGTCCATTCACTTGCCTCTTTTGGTGTAGTCGTAGCATCTAAAGGTAAAATCATTGCTAACGGGAATAAACCACCAGCACCGATCCCTGTCAACGTCGCACAGAAAATTGGCGAGATGCCGCCCATAATTAACATCAAAATGCCAATAAAGGAGCTTGAAGCACAAAGTAGCATCCAAGGCTTTCTCTTGAAACTATTATTTATTAAGATGGGGATGATAAAGCTACAAATCATTTGCATGACAGAAAAAATAGTGACCGTTGTTGCAGCGTAAGCGTCACTATATCCCATATCCTGTACTTTTGGAGCGAGGCATGTCGCGAGGGAATAATAAACGCCAGATTGTAAACCGAACATGACCATAAGGAGCCAAACATATCGGTTTCCCCAAGGTAGTCGACTTTTTTGACCTGTAGATTTCTCTAATGACTCTTGAGTTTGCTTGGATTTTTTGATAATTGGAATCCAAACAATAATACCCATAAAAGCAAATACCGACCATATTGCTAAAGCTGCGTTCCATGATTGATGAAAAGCATGCATAGCAGGCACAACTAAACCAGCACTTAATGACGCTCCAATTCCCATACCCGCAGAATATACACCGATCATCGTAGAAGAATATTTAGGAAATTCCTTTTTGATATAGCCTGAAATCAGTGGACCTGTAATAGCAATACCTATCCCACTAAGAATAGCTGTTACTAATAAAAATAAAGGAAAAGTTGCCACTAGCCGTAAAGCTGTTGATACACCAATTAATAAAACGGATAACCCAATCGTCCATTCGATACCCCATCGTTCACTTAGCTTGCCAGCCAATGGTGCAAAAATCCCCATACAAAATACGGGAAGTGCTGTTAATAAACTTACAACAACACTTGTCATCTGCAAATCCATTTGAATATTTTTCAATACCGGCGAGATAGATGTGATCGAAGCTCGTAAATTCATAGATAGTATAAACAAAGAAAAAACGCTCCAAATAATCGGAAAGTTTTTTGATTTCGCCATTACTGAAAWCACCTCTTTTAGTTATTATTTGATATACTATAGTTAACTTTTAAATTAAAAAAATAAACTATAATTAATCGACTTGTATACTATAATATACTATTTATACAAAGTCAATGGGAGGGGTGCGCAGAATGCAGGAGGAAAATATCGACTTATCTGGMCAAGTTGGAGGAAATTTACGGGAAATTCGAAAAAGCAAAAGGATGAGTTTAGAGGAGCTGGCGAATGTCAGCAATGTTAGTAAATTGACGTTAGGGAAAATTGAACGAGGGGAAACGAATCCGACTGTCAATATTCTTTGGAAAATTTGTAGAGGGCTTAATATTCCGCTTGTCGCTTTACTATCTTTTGAAGAAAATATAGAGGTTCATCGTTTTGGCTCAGACTACCAATTCGCAGGTCATAATAACGACTGGTTTGTTGATCCATTATTCAAAGCAAATGGAACTGAGTGGTTTAGAGGTCGTCTTGAACCGAATAGTGAATACAGCGAGTGTCACCTAGCAGGTTCCGAGGAAATTGTGCTTGTATTAAATGGGCAATTGGAGCTAAAGGTCGGAGAGAAAACCCATCAGCTAAACCAATGGGATGTCATTAAATTCAAGGGTGAAGAACTTCACACGTATATCAATCACTCGGATGAAAAAGTACATTTAATGCTGTCATTAACATATACAACCCCATGATTGTTCTACAATAATCAAGCAGAAGATGATCCTATTTTGGGGAGGAAAAAATAATTCTGATTATCGATTTCATCATTGTTTATTATTTTCATGAATATCAATAAAAGCTTGTAAAGGATGTGCTATACGCCAATCATTTAAAAGAAGAAATCGATAAAATTGGCATTATAAAAATAAACATTGATAAAGGCAATCCTATATTTATCCCATTCAATCAATCTCACAATGATTACTTGATATCACAATGAATGAAAGTGTGGACTCTTACTTTGATGGTGAAAATTTCAAAGAATTGTTGTTTACCCTCATTGTCTTTTGACTATATATCATGCGTTTCCATACAAAAATCGTCCTTACTAAGTTAAGTAAGGACGATTTTTTTCTATTTAGATATAACCCCAAATCATACATAATAATGTTCCGAAAATGGTCACGAGCGCAATGATTAAGCCATAATAAATATTGGTATAGATGGCTGGTTTATCATTTGTTTCACCAGCATGCATAAAGACAACTAACTGCAAGCCTGCCTGAATAAATGCTGTGACTAATAAAATAGTCATGGTAATTGGAAAAGATAGATTGAAAAAATATACACATGCCGCAATGATCGTAAGGATTATGGACACACCAAACCCCATGACTTGCTTCATCGGGAATAAATCACTCATGTTACACCATTCCTTTCAAGTAAATGAAGCTGAAAATAAAAATCCAGACCACATCTAAAAAGTGCCAGTATAAAGAGAAGATAAACGATTTATTGGCTGTTTCTGGTGTTAAACCACGTTGGATGAGCTGATAGACGATGAACATTCCCCAAAATACCCCAAAGGTAACGTGTGCACCATGTGTTCCTAATGTTGTTAAAAGGGCAGCCGTAAAGGCACTCGTCTGTAAGCTCGCACCAACATGAATATAGTGCATAAACTCGTAAACTTCAAAACCAATAAATACGACACCGAGTACTAATGTCAAAACATAAAACCATATCATTGCTTTCGTATAGCCCTTACGCATAGCATGTATACCTAAGCCAATGGTAAAGCTACTTGTTAAAAGAATAAACGTTTCAAATAAAACAGGTGTAATTTCAAAAATCTCCGCTCCTGTTGGACCATTCCCAGTACGGTCTACTAAAACAAAATAACCTGCGAATAATGTGCCGAAAAGCATAATTTCAGCACCAATAAACACCCAGAAGCCTAATATATTCAATTGATTTTGCTGAGTACTATATTCTAAAGGAAGTGATTGATCGATTTTCATAATTGACTACCTCGCAATTTCGATTCCGTTGCTTTCACTTTTTCGACAGGTACATAGTGTCCTGGATCTTTTTCCAATGAACGGTGAGCCATGCAGATAAAAATACCAATGGTTGTGAGAATTGTTGGTATCCACATACCAAAAACAAAGGAGAAGCCCCATGCAAAGAAAATACAGCCTAATATGAAAGGTACACCGCTATTATTCGGCATATGAATCTTTTCATATGGCTCTGGGAACAGTTCATGCTGATGATATTTTGCATCCCATAACGCTTCTGTTGAAATCACGTGTGGAACCTTGGCAAAATTATAATAAGGCACAGGGCTTGGTGTAGCCCACTCTAATGTGCGAGCGTCCCATGGATCCGACCCAACATTCCTTGGTGAATAACGAATACTGTAAATAACATTGTAAACAATTAAGATAAAACCAATTGTTAAGCCAATTGCACCGATAAACGAAATCATATTCCACAGCCCGAAACCAGTAGAGGCAGAATAAGTGTACATACGGCGTGCTTGTCCATCTAAGCCAGAGACAAACATTGGCATAAAGGCTAGCAGCGTACTGACGGCAATAATCCAAGCCGTCCACTTGCCGATTTTTTCATTCAACATAAAGCCAAACATTTTTGGCCAATAGTAATGTAAGCCAGCTAGCATAGCAAAGACAACACCAGGAATAATCACCATATGGAAGTGGGCAACCAAGAACATTGTGTTATGGTATTGATAGTCAGCGGCTGACATGCCAAGCATTACACCCGTTACGCCACCTATTGTAAAGGTAGGAATAAATAACATGGAGTAAAGCATTGGCGTTGTAAAAACAATTTTTCCTTTCCAAAGGGTGAATAACCAGTTAAAAATTTTAACCCCAGTTGGGACGGCAATAGCCATCGTTGTAATCGAGAAAATACTATTTGTTAAAGCACCTTGTCCCATCGTAAAGAAATGATGTGTCCATACTAAAAACGAAAGGAAGGAAATGATTACCATGGAGCSGACCATTGATTTATAGCCATAGAGATTGCGTCTTGGCAGCGTAGAGATAGTATCAATAGACAGCCCAAAGGCAGGTAAAATCAGGATATAAACCTCAGGATGCCCCCAGACCCAGAAAAAGTTTGCCCACAGCATATCCATACCACCATCGGATGTTGTGAAAAAATTAGTAGCAAATAGTCGGTCAAAAGTTCCCATCGTTAAGGCAACCGTTAAAACCGGAAAGGCAAAAACGATAATTACGTTTGCTACTAATGAAGACCACGTAAACATCGGCATTTTCATAAGTGTCATGCCTGGTGCTCTCATTTTAAGTATCGTCACAATCATATTAATACCAGTAATTAATGTGCCAAGACCTGAAATCTGTAAGGCAAATAAATAATAGTTTGTTCCTACAGATTGGCTAAATTCATTATTTGCTAGAGGGAAATAATTCGTCCAGCCAGCATCAGGGGAGCCACCTATAACAAAGGATATATTTAGTAGCATGGCCCCCATGAAAAATAGCCAAAAGCTTAGTGCATTCAATCGCGGGAAAGCAACGTCTCTTGCACCGATTTGTAAGGGCACAATATAATTCATAAAGGCCATAATAAAAGGCATGGCCATAAAAATAATCATGACTGTTCCATGTGTTGTGAAGATTTCATTATAATGCTGCGCATCAAGTAATGTATTGTCAGGTACAGCCATTTGGGCGCGCATCATAATCGCATCTGCTCCACCACGGAAAAGCATCAGAAGGGCAGAAATTAGATACATAATACCAATACGTTTATGATCAACGGTTGTTAACCATTCACGCCAAAGGTAGCCCCATTTTTTAAAGTAGGTTAAGCCAACTATAATTGCTATCACCGTCAGTCCAATCGCAACCATCGATGCATAGATAGCTGGGCTTGGATGGGGTATAGCAAATCGTTCGAAGTACTCCATATGACTATGTCTCCTTTTAATTAATGATCGTTTTGTTGAGAAGCATGATCTTTAATGTGTGATGTGCCATGCTGATGTCCACCATTCTCACCCTCAGGGGCTGGCAGGAATGTTAAATGTGTACCAGTGTAGGTTGATTGGCCAACGTGTCCTGGTTCTAGCAACGTATTAAATTTTTCTTCTGTTAATGGTTCAGCTGTTGCTTTTACTTCCTTCACCCAATCATCAAACTCATCCTGAGTCACTGCTGTTACGTTAAACGTATTTTCAGCGAACCCTTTACCATTAAAGTTTGCATTTCTCCCCATATACTCCCCAGGTAGATCCGCAGCCAGATGCAATGTATTCACCATATCGGCCATTGCATATTTTTGACCACCCAGTTGAGGAATCCAGAAACTTGTAATTGGTCCGTAAGAATAAAGTTTAAATTCGATAGGACGCTCTGCAGGAATATACAAATAATTCACCGTTTCAATATCTTCCTCTGGATAGCTAAAATGCCATTTCCAGTTCGATGTTGAAGCATAAATGATTAACGGCTCTTCCTGTTTGTATTTCTCTGGTGTAGATTCCACCTTATAGTTACTTTCAACAGAAATAAAGGATAGGTACGCTACAATTAAAACGGGTATACCTACACAAATGATTTCCACCTTTGTACTCCCTTTAATGTGGGGAGGCTTATAGTCAGGGCTTTGCTTAGATGCACGAAATTTCACTAACATATAAGCTAACAACACAAAAACAATGAGTACGATAAAGGACATAATCCCTATCGAAAGCATAATATCTTTGGCTTGCACTTGAGCTTGAGGTCCTTTTGGATCTAAKRYTAACAATGGGTCACAGCCTGTTAGCATAGTGACAATAGTGGAAAGACCAATTAATCTGAGCCAACTTTTTTTCATAAACAAACCCCTTTAACTGTTTCATTGAAGTGCTATAGGCTACTACGGGTTTGTATGGAATTCGATTCACAATTGATTTTTATAATAGGGGGACTTCTTTTGAAAGACAAGGCGTTTTCCAAGATAACACAGAATGTTCTCAAACGAGAAAAATAATTTCAGTATAATTTTATAGAGGGAAATGCGCATCAAATAAGGGCTTTTATCAAAAAAAATGGATTGAAATTGAAAGRGGATGGTAAAATTAATAAGGAAATGGATGGTTAGTTTCAAATATTGTTATAGTATGATTGTCTTTTTAGCTTATTTACTAGAGCTAAGAAAGGATAAGGCATAACTGAGGTGAGTAAACATGGATTGGAAACCTGATCGAACAGTAAAAAAAGCGATTTATAAGCAGCTCGCAGAATACATTGAAAAGGGGATTGCAGATGGGACATTCCCGCCCGATAAACCCTTACCATCTGAGCGCTATTTAGCAAACGCTTTGAGTGTAAACAGAAGTACGGTAGTTAATGCATACGATGAATTGGAAGCAATGGGGCTGATTGAACGAAATCGTGGAAGTGGCACAACCATTAGCAAAGACATCTGGGGCATTACGAGGAAACGAATTCCTAGCTGGAATCGCTATATTGAGGCAGGTTCCTTTTTACCGAACCTTCCTGTTACCCAAAAAATTAGAAAAGAGGCTATTGAACATAAATTAATTAATCTAGCTACTGGCGAATTATCCGAGGATCTTTTTCCCAAAAGCGCCTTGAGAGAAATTACCGCAACGCGTTCATTTATCGGTAGCCTTGGGTATGACCATCCTTTAGGGAGTGACATATTACGGACAACTCTTTCACGGCATATTAAAAAAAGCAGAGGAATTGAGACAAAGCCTTCCTCCATACTGATTACTTCAGGAGCACAGCAAGCCCTACATTTGATTGTCCAATGCCTGTTAAAACCTGGAGATGCAGTCGCCATAGAAGATCCTTCTTACAACTTTAATCTGCCTATATTTAAAACAGCAGGCTTACAAATCCATTATCTTCCTGTCAATAAGGATGGCATTAACCCGGATGATTTGCAAGTATTATATAAAAAACATCGAATAAAAATGATTTTTCTAAATCCTGATTTTCATAATCCTACGGGATCTTCCTTAGATTTAAAGAAAAGAGAAGCTATTCTAGACATATCCTCTAAACTAGGTATACCAGTAGTAGAAGATGACCCCTATAGCCTAACAGCTTTTTCGGGGGATAAAATGCCTACGCTTAAATCGCTCGATAAGAACGGGAATGTTTTATATATTAGCTCTTTGTCCAAAATTGTAGCCTCAGGCTTACGAATCGGATGGATTGTTGGTCCTACATCTGTAATCGAACGACTATCCGATGCCAAGCAACAAATTGACTTTGGGCATTCTAGTTTCACGCAATGGATTGCCAATGATTTTTTAGAATCCCCTAATTTTAATTTGCATATTAAGCATTTAGTGAAGGAATTAGAAACACGACGAGATACCATTGTACAGAGCCTCAATATGTATTTAAAGGACGAAGTGACGTTTTCCATTCCTCAAGGTGGGATACATTTATGGTGTCATGTTCTCAAGGAATATAACGAAACGCAATTACTTGAGGAATCCATTAAGCGAGGCGTCATTTATGTTCCTGGATCTACGATGGGCTCCAAAAAGGGTTTTGTACGCTTCACTTATGCGAGGGAGGATGTTCATTCAATCAATGAGGGGATTAAAAGGTTTGCACAAGCTCTAAATAGCTTCTAGTAATTTTGTAAATTATAGCCAAGTGGATGGCTAAGAAAGTGCTTAAGTGGATGGTTTAAATTCGCTAGAAAGTATTTAAGATAGAGTCATGGATAACAACTATCCATCAAGGCTAACTACTATCATGGCAGTGTGGATTGATTCACAATTATTCACACAAGTAATGAAATTTTTTATGATCTGGAAGGTGATAGGACAAACCTATTAGTAGCAAGAGAAAGATATCAGTGAAGAGGTAGTTCACTTGATTCGCTATAAAAATAGGCAAACACTTTAATCAAGAGATTTAAAAAATTCACAACAAGTATCGTTGGTTTTCTCAGTTTTACCTGTTCAAACAGTCTCAATCGTTAGCTTTAGGCTGCTGATGAGAAAACATCAAGGCAGTCACACCTTATTATATTTTAATTCCCACAAAGGTATAGTGGGGAAATAGGCACCCCTTCTATACGGACACTTAAATCTTAGTTAAAAAAACACCATCCAGCCACTTAGTCTCGATATTCAATCGATACTAGGTGGCTGCTTTTTTTCATTAAAAGTAGTTGAGTAGTGCAAGAAGACAATTTGGTGGAGCTATCATTAGTGTTTTGCATAATCGCCGCTACACTTACAAGAAGCCGCCACTACATTATGAATTAACACTAGGGAAGGAATATTTAAAAAATAACGACAACAAAAAAAGTCGCATTCCTGTAGTTCAGGGATCGACTTTTTGGGAAAAAATTTATGAGAAATACATTGAAATATGTATAGTCTTGTGATAAATTTATAGAGATAGACACTGTATAATTATTATACCGCGCATTATCCCTATTTTAATTATACAATACAATCTATTGTGTCGTCAACAATTTTAATTTTAATTTTTTTGAGGGGTGGTTGCGATGAAATCAGCAGATTGGGGGAACAAACACACGAAGAAGCTCCATTGTTTGAGACAATCAAATGGCTTCCTAAACATGTGAATGAAATTGAAAAAGATAAAGAAAGTAGGACTGATACTATATGTCAGAGAAAACCATTTCAGTTGAGACAAAAGCGCCTTATGGCATGATTGCCATTTTATTTATCGGGGCCTTTGTTGCTATTTTAAATGAGACCTTACTCAACATTGCACTACCAGCCATTATGGACGAATTCGATGTGAAAGCCACTGCAGTACAATGGCTTTCAACAGGCTATATGCTAATTAACGGTATTTTAATTCCTGCCAGTGCATTCTTCATTCAACGATTTACAGATAAAAAATTATTTATTACAGCGATGGCTCTGTTTACATTAGGTACATTTCTAGCTAGTATTGCACCTGCATTTGGTGTGTTATTAGCAGCACGTATGATCCAAGCTGCAGGCTCAGCAATCATGATGCCTTTATTAATGAATGTGATGCTAACTGCATTTCCAGTTGAAAAGCGAGGAGCTGCAATGGGGATGTTCGGTCTTGTCATGATTACAGCTCCAGCGATCGGGCCGACGCTTTCTGGTTGGATAATCGAGCATTATAGCTGGAGAATGTTATTTGATCTTGTGCTACCAATTGCCATTTTAACTTTAATTTTTGCAGCCTTTAAATTAAAGGATGTGACACCACAACGTGCCATTAAGCTCGATGTGATTTCTCTTATTCTATCAAGCATTGGATTTGGCGGCTTGCTTTATGGCTTTAGTTCCGCAGGTGAAAAAGGATGGGATCATATCCTTGTATATGGAACAATTATTATTGGGACAATTGCTTTAATTACGTTTACCCTTCGTCAGCTACGAATGGATGAGCCCATGCTTGAGTTTCGGATTTTCAAATATCCAATGTTTGCCTTATCCTCAGCCATCTCCATCGTTATTTCGGT
Source organism: Lysinibacillus sp. S1 (assembly GCF_044986265.1). Lineage (NCBI taxonomy): Bacteria > Bacillati > Bacillota > Bacilli > Caryophanales > Bacillaceae > Lysinibacillus > Lysinibacillus sp. S1. The sequence continues at coordinate 373,798 of NZ_CP173154.1, read as the reverse complement.
GGCGATGTTCTCGGCTATGATTTTAATGCCTATTTACGTACAAACCATTCGTGGTATTTCCCCAATGGATTCAGGTCTACTCATGCTGCCTGGTGCCATAGTGATGGGAATTATGTCTCCGATTACAGGGAAGCTCTTTGATAAATACGGGGCAAGAAGCTTGGCTGTATTTGGCTTGATCATTACCATTGTTACGACATATTACTTCAGTAAAATTAGCATGGATACAGCTTATTCGACATTGGTGCTGCTGTATACATTACGTATGTTTGGGATGTCTATGGTAATGATGCCCGTGATGACAAATGGTTTAAATCAGCTACCAGCACACAATAATCCACACGGTACAGCTATGAACAACACATTACAACAGGTTTCTGGTGCGATTGGTTCTGCGGTGCTGATTACGATTATGAACAATAAAACAACTGCCAAGGCAGAGGAACTGGCTGCAGGTGCGATGAACAATATGAGTGCCAATGCAGCACAGGCTACGACACAGTCTGCCAGCGAAGTAAAACAGCAAATCTTAAACGAAGCCATGCTGCATGGCATCAATTATACGTTCTTCCTTTCCACATTGATTGCGGCCATCGCACTCATACTTGCCTTCTTTATAAAGCGAGTTAAGCCTAACTATGATAATCACACAGGTGGGGAAGTTGCTGGAAAACAGGTAGAGGAATAATAGTAGACGGGTGTTGCTTCAGTTTAGCAACGCCCGTTTTTTCTTAAGAAATTTTATATAGAGGTGGGGAAACCTAGTAAGACTAAAAAAAGGCATTTCATCTATAGATGAAATACCTATTCTAGTAGTTATTGAGCTAATCGTTGGATAAAGGCTTCTAATTGGACCAATGTGACATTGTCGTTCACACCGAATGTGCCGTCACCTTTACCTACGGTTACTTTATTCGAAGCAAGGATCCCTACATAATTATTTGCCCAATGTGAGCCTGGAACATCAATAAATTGTTCAGCTGTTCCTTGCTGTGTTAAATGAAATGCTTCCACTAAGACTTTAGATAGTTGGCCACGTGTCATTGGAGAACCAGGATTGAACTTTCCATTATCATCACCCGTAAAAACGCCAATTTTTTTAAGTGCCTCTGCAGCACCTGCATATTTAGACGAAGGCTTAATATCTGGGAAACTTGAATTCGTATTACTCGTATCTAAATGTAATTTATTAGCTAATCGAAGAGCTACCTCACCACGCGATGCATATATGCTAAAGTCAATTTCCGCATCTTTTACTTCTCCATAATCAGAGAAGTTGGCAATACGTTTTGCTCCTACATAACGTGAACCCCAATAGTATGGGTCATTCACTGTATCTACCTTAACCCCAGAACTTGTAGTAGCTGAGATAAAATTATTGTCACCTATGTATATACCAACGTGTGAAACACCGCTTCCAGATGTATTAAAAAATACGAGATCACCCGTTTTTAAATTGTCTTTTGCGATCGAAGTACCTTGTTGGTATTGAGCTTTAGATGTACGCTCTAATGAAATGCCTAGCTTAGAAAAAACTAACTGTGTATATGCAGAGCAATCCACACCTGTCTTAATATCCGTTCCTCCATATTTATAAGGAGCTCCAATATATGCTTTGGCTGTATTTGTTATATCTGCTATTGTTGCCGCTTTCGCATCATGAATACCCATACCTGTAAAGAACATAAACGATGCGAAAATGGGTAGTAACCATTTTTTCTTCAAATCAATCTTACTCCTTTCAAAAAGCTTTCGCCTTTGAACTAAAGTAAGAATAGCATGAAATAGGGCAGAGTTATTTTTCAATAATATTACCAATTACCCCTAATCACCAAAATTGAAACCTTAATTTTAATTGTGTAAAACTTTTGCAATAATAATGGGCAATTTTACTAAAAATATATGAAATTAATGGATTTATAGGGACATAAGTGTTAATTTAAACGTTTTATCCAATTGAAAAATCGTTATTGTAATAGTGGCTTTCCATCATAACGGTTATTTAAACATTATTATTTTTAGGTGATACTACGTTATGACACTAAGGATAGTGGTAGAAAATTCTGCTTTTATGTAGCTCCCGTAACTGCAAAGTCGTTTACTGTTAGATAGGAAAAGTTAGCCTTAATTTATGTTTTTGAACAATGGATACGTTAAACTATAATAAAATAAGTAGGTTCAACATGAAGAAATACAGCTGCGAGCTAATGAAATAATAAGGAAACATAAATCGAATGAATACTAAACGAGAAGGAGGTATTCCATTGCAGCAAATTTTTAATGAATTAATAAAACAGGACATCAAGCCATTTCTAATCAAGCTAGGCTTTAAAAAGAAAGGATTGAATTTCTATCGAAAAACCGAAAACCTTATCTATCTGATCAATTTCCAAAAATCTTCTGGTAATACAGTCGATACTATGATGTTTTATGTGAACTGTGGGATATACGCGGCAGAGCTAGCACGACTACAATCAAGAGAAATGGTGACAGCACCCAAAGAAGCAGAATGTCACTTCCGAGCAAGGATTAACTCCATTGTCGAAGATGCACCTGATCGATTTTCCATCACAGCCACTACAAATTTGGACGAATTAACAAAAATATTGCTGCTGGGGTTAGAGGAGGTTCATAATTTCTATGAAACCATGACTTCTGCAAGATCCATTGTTGATTATTATATAGCAGGGCCATTTTTGCACTTGGGCGAAGAAAGTTTTCATTTGTTATTACAAGCCAATGATGTAACAACAGCAAAGCTCTATTATAATGCATTGCAGAAGAAGCATGGAACCGAACAGAGGTGGTCCATTTTTCAAAATAAATACCAAGCCATTTTCAATCAATACGGTGTGGAATTTGGGGAAAATTAGTCATCAAAACCAGAGCTCATTCTTGAACGAGAATCTGGTTTTATATTTTAGGAGTTGTTCAGTATATTATCTAGTATTCTTCCAGTTATCGGCATAAAAAAATGGAGGATATAACCACCTAAGCAAACTGTTAATAATGTCCCGACACCGATGGGGCCATTAAAAATGATAGCTAACATTAAAAATAAAATATAAATAAGGGTTCTTGAGAAGAAAACCGTTTTTCTTGTTAATTCTTTGATGATCAAAGTAAGTCGATCTACAGGAATTGGTGCAAAATTTGTATGTAAATAAGTTGCCGTTCCTAACCCAACCACAACTAATCCAGTGGTAAAACAGACAGCTTGGCTAAACCAAAGATCTGGGGATACTATATCATGTAATAAAAATAACCACATATCAATCCCTATGCCAGTGATCAATGCAGTAACCAACCCTAAAATTTCAGGTCTTTGTCTAGCTAATAGGGAATTACTACCTATTAATAGGAGAGCTAAGATGATTTCCCAACTACCTACAGTTAGCCCCACATTTTTAGATAATCCTACTAGAAGCGCATCGAAAGGTGATGTGCCGAGTTTAGATTGAATCGTGAGCGAAATACCTAGCGTTAAAATTAAAATGCCCACTACATAAAAGACATATTTCAACAAAAAGACCTCCTCCTACTATTTTTATTGCAAATACAACAAAATTGCGTTAAATTGACTATATACTCTTTTTATTGCATTTGCAATATAAAATCCAGAAAGAGTTTACAACAAAGGAGTGGAATCAATGTCTGTTAAATTAGAGAAGTGTGAGCACGCAGATTTAAAACAGCTTCAAGCAATAAGTATTGAAACATTTAATGATACATTTAAAGACCAGAACTCCCCTGAAAATATGAAGGCTTATTTAGAGCGTGCCTTTCATAAGCAACAGCTAGAGAAGGAATTGGCCAATTTGGATTCAGCATTCTATTTTATCTATTATGAGGAAGAAATAGCTGGTTATTTAAAAGTAAATGTCAACGAAGCACAATCCGAACTAATGGGGGATGAGTCATTAGAGGTGGAGAGAATTTATGTTCGACATCAATATCAAGGAAAAGGGCTTGGCAAATACCTTATGAATAAAGCAATAGAGGAGGCTGTGGCTCAAAACAAAAAAAGCATTTGGCTAGGGGTTTGGGAGAAAAATGACAGTGCCATCGGTTTTTATCAGAAAATAGGCTTTGTCCAAACAGGCGCCCATTCATTTTATATGGGTGATGAAGAACAAATTGATCTTATCATGACGAAAACACTTGCCTAAATTTTATGGCAGAAACGTTGATTCACAACATTTCTGCCTGCTATTTTAATGGCTTCTATTTTTCTTCATCGCCTCAGCTAACGCATCAGCATGTGGATTTTCCTCTTTATAAAGTTCCTTTATTATGTTGGCGTAATCACTAGCATTTCGATTTTGACTTAATTTATAGGCTGCCTGCACTTCTTCCACCTTTATTTTAAACCCTTTTATTCCTTTCATTTCTTGCTGCAAAAGCTCAGGAGATAGTTTATCCCACAACACAGGATTTTCACGGAATGACTCATATTTTTCAAGTAAGCTAGTCAAATCTTGTTCTAAAGCTATTCCTTCAATCAGACTTGCCTTTCCATATACATGGACAGCTTGATAATTCCAGGTTGGCACATTTTCATGCTCATACCACGAAGAAGAGATATAGGCATGTGGACCATTAAATATCACGAGAATGTCTTGTACTTCCTCAAAGGTCTTCCATAAAGGGTTACCATAGGCTAAGTGACCTGTCAGATAAAAGTCATCCTCGATTTTTTTCAGCAACACGGGTATATGGGCTGCAATAGGCTTACCTTTTCGAATTGAAACGATTGTTGCAAAGGAATTATGTTGAATAAATTCTTTGATTTCTTCTAAATCCGATACTTTGTAATACTTAGGAACATACATGGAAACCTCTCCTTATACATAAAATCATCGTGAGTTTTTCGAATAAACAAATAATTATGTAGGCACGTATTTACATTTTCTGCTCAACGATGTAGATTTTATTATAATCAATCACTGGCACCTCATAAAAGTGCCAACAACGCTATTTCTAAAGGAGCCAAGAATCATGCTCGAAATGACACCAAACCTGAATAATGAGGAACCACTTTACCTTCAATTATATAACTATATAAAAGCAGAAATTCAAAATGGAAAGATAAGGGCTCAAAGCAAATTGCCGTCTCAGCGTAGTCTAGCTAAACATTTACAGATTAGTCGCAACACTGTAGATGCAGCTTATCAGCAGCTCCTTGCAGAGGGCTATGTGATAAGTAAAGAGCGAGATGGACTATATGTGGTTGATCTTGAAAAAGGTTATTTTCAAGGAGGCCCTCATCATTTTGAACCACAATTAGCGACTCAGCAGAAACAAGAACGACCAGCAATTAAGTACGATTTTAATTATGGAGATATTAATTTAAAAGATTTTCCCTTTAAAATATGGCGTAAATTATCAATGCAGAGCCTTGATGAAGAACAGGCTCAACTCCTTTTATATGGAGATCCACAGGGAGAGCTGGAATTAAGAAATTATATGGCAAGCTACCTTTATGAATCAAGAGGGGTGCAATGCAGTGCAGAGCAAATCGTTATAGGAGCAGGCTTGCAGTTTCTTCTTGGTATCGTATGTAACCTAATTGGACGGAATGAGCTTTTTGCTATGGAAGATCCAGGTTATTATCGCGTTCGTTACTTGTTTAAAGATAATGGTATAAAGGTGAAACCAATCCCACTTGACGAGCATGGTATTCATATCGATCCGTTAAGAAACAATAACATCAAGGCTGTTTATGTCACACCCTCCCATCAATTTCCCCTTGGAACGGTTATGCCTATCTCAAGAAGATTAGCATTACTAGAGTGGGCTAAGGAAGAAGATGCTTATATCATTGAGGATGATTATGATGGGGAATTTCGATATGCTGGAAAACCAATTCCTGCACTACAGGGATTAGATTCAAGTGATCGCGTCATCTATATGGGCACCTTTTCAAAATCTTTGATTCCAGCCATTAAGCTAAGCTATATGATATTACCTAGAAAATTAATGGGTTTATTTCATCAAAACAATTACTATGTTCAAACTGGGTCTAGACTCCATCAGCATACGTTACAGCTATTTATAGAGAGTGGGCATTGGGAGAGACACTTGAATAAAACACGAAATAGTTATAAGCGAAGATATGAGACATTACTAAAGTCCATTCAACAAACGTTCGGGGAAAATGGGAAAATTTATGGAGCCAGCAGTGGCTTACATATTTTACTTGAACCAAATAATAAGATGACTGAAGAGGAATTGATTGATACAGCAAAAATGGCTGGTGTTAAGGTCTACCCAACATCTATTTTTTATGCAAATCCCTTGGTTGTTCAGCCTGCAAAGGTATTACTTGGATTTGCTAATCTAGCGGAAGATGAGATTGACACAGGCATTAAGCTATTAAACAATGCTTGGTTTAAAAGTTCTACTATGACGTGAATCTCTTTCAAAGTTCTATTTCCACATTTCTTGTATATACATAATAGAGATAAGTGGGAGGGGATTTTTATGCAATTTTACTATGGCCATCAAATGCCATTACGTGTATTAGATGAAGCTGAATTTTGGAAACATCAAGAAGAGGAGCATACAGTAGTAATAAGAGAGCTTGTGAAAGATTTGGAGCAGCAATATGTCGATGCGTTAAAGGAATGGGAAAAAGCTTTTGCTCAAACACATCAGCAAGTTGTAAGATATATAGAAACCGTCAATCGTTCCCAGGGACAAGTTTCTCCAGCTCTGTTTCAGGATATTTTACAGCTTACTTCCTTCTGTTTGCAACAGAGTGATCAATTTATCCAGTTTTGCCGAACGCTTATGCAAGAAAGTCAACCGATAAGCGCAAATCCTACAGCTAAAGTTGTATTAAATCATATCATTGTAGAATCCGAATATTTTATCGGAATTGCCCAAACCATTTTATATCAACAGAAATACTAGGTCTAGCGTCTGGAAAATGGAGTTTGGAGAAAAAACACTTGCCACACTCCATTTTTTGGACGTTTTCACCATCACAATATTAACTATTCGGAATTTTCTCCTTATATTTAAAGGAAAGGAGACTTAAAGAATAATTTTTAAGTGTATCTGTGTGAACAAAGTCATTTAGAATACTTTCAATTGAATGACAATGTTGATTGATTAAATTAATTTCTTCTATATAATTTGAATCAATCAATACTTCTTTTAATGTTTTAAACACTACTTTCTGCTCGTTAAATAAATAAACCAGTTCAAACCTAGTGTTCAATATTAGAGTGGTAATCTCAGGGAAAATAATTCGATCCTTTAGTACTTCAAGAATGGAATTCACGGATTTTACTCCATCAATAGTTTGTAAAGATGAAAAAACACCATTTAATAACTCTTCAAAATCAACCTTCATCAAAATCCTCCATCAATCAAAATACTTTCTGATAATAACATTTTTTTAGAAAAATTTTAATGATTAATATTTTCCTTCAATAATGTGGAAAGTCTATTTAGACAATAGTAATTTATTGAAAACAATTCACTTCACATGTTTCCAGAGGCTAATAAAATTTTTTAATCCGCTCACAATCATTTTTTTAAAATAACAACAAACAAAACATCAAGAAAGGTATTATTATTGCTTGTTTAGATTTTGTTCAAACACAGTATGCTACTATCTCAAAAGGGGTTGATTGTAAAAACAGTGAGCAATATGATGTAAAGATACATCATAAATGATCGATCTTTGGGGGCACGAAAATGAAAAAAAATATCATAATTATTGTAAGTATAATCATGCTTTTTGTGATTGTTTTTTTTATTGGTAATTGGCATTATTTCTCCACTAATCAGCCAAAAATTATACATAAAGGTGTAGGAAAATTAGAGGAAGAGCAATTATTAAAGCTTGTAAAGCTAGAAGGAGAATGGGCCTTTTATCCAAATGTATTAATTTCTTTGGGGGAAAATTTTGATAGCTATCAACATAAAAAACTGAATTTAAATGTACCCTTTAATTGGCAAGCATATGTAGAGCCAAATGAAGAGGGGCTTTCGGTGGGAACCTATCACGTCAACATAGAAGTACCATCAGATGGAGTTTACGGCCTATATATTCGAACCATTCGTCAAGCTAGTCGTGTATTCATTAATGGCGTTGAGGTGGGGGCTAAAGGAAATCCAAGTACTGTTTTAAGCGCATATGCATCTGAAAATGATGATAAATATACCGTTTTTTCTCCTAGTGTCAATAAAAGACTAGACATTGTCATCCATGTTGCAAATTACAATTATCCTCAGGCTGGAATTGTTTATCCTATTGAATTTGGTACAATGAAGGCTATTCAAAAGCATTATCACTGGAAAGTTTTTTTAGATATAGTAGTGAGTATAGGTCATATTATAGTTGGTGCGATCTATGTCTTTACATTTTTACAGAATCGCAAGCGTAAGGAAGAGTTATTCTTTGGTCTTTTTACTATTTCATTAGGATTTTATATGTCGTTTATCAATCAAAAAGTGTTTTTTCTGTTATTTACTGATCTATCGACGGTCAATCAAATACGTCTGCAATTAGGAATCATTCCACTCGCATTGCTTGCTTTAACATTTTTTATAAATGCGATGTATCCACAATTACTAGAAAGAAAAATTTTATACACGCTTGCCATATTACTTGGTATCGTGTTTGTTATGTACGGTATCTATAATCCCTTTACAAAAAATGAAAGGGCCTCCTCAGAATTTGAAATGATTATGAGAAAAATAATCTATATCAGTGTCACGGCTCCAGTTATTTTCTATAATATATGGTTGCTTATAAAGGTCATGCTAAAACGTTTAGAGGCTGTGTGTTATGTGCTAATAGTTATTACAGCGATTAGTTGTTATTCTATTTTACTCATTTGTAACTTTTTATTTGGGATGCCTTTTGACTATACAGAATTCATGTTATTTTTACTAATATTATTTGGCTTTGCCTCATTATTAAATTATCGTGCCAATCAAGCTGTTTTAAAAATAGCAGCATTGTCAGAGGAATTGCTTGAACATAATCAAATGAAGAATGAATTTCTTCTGAAAACTTCGCATGAACTCCGTGCCCCCCTAAACGGAATATTAAATATATCCAGATCCTTAATGGAAGGTGCTCAAGGACCATTAAAACGATCTCAACAGGAGCAAGTTATTCTAATTCACAGCGTTACACAGCGCATAGGTCATTTAGTAGAAGATTTATTGTTTTCTTCTAATCAAATGACAGGGGAAGTAAGGATTAGTCTACGCAGTGTATCTCTATCTGTTATACATGAGGTAGTAGCCGAAATTCGTAGTCTTATGCCCAAAAATAGTCAGGTAAGGGTAACAGCAGAGATAAACTTAGATTTGCCAAAGATCTACACGGATGAATTACGCTTTAAACAAATTTTATATAACTTGCTGCATAACGCAATTAAATTCACACAAAATGGAACAATCATAGTCACTGCGCATGTTGAACAGGAGCAGATGGTCATCCAAGTAAGTGATACAGGCTGTGGAATTCCGACACAAGAATTAGATCGTATTTTTAACGCCTTTTATCAAGGAAACAATCATCATAATAAAGAAGGGCTAGGTTTGGGACTAAGTATTACTAAAAATATTGTTGAAAAATTAAATGGTAACATTTATGTGACAAGCACTGTAGGGGAAGGGACAACATTTACATTTACAATGCCCCTCTCAACACTAGAAAACGTAAGTAATGAACAAGCTATCATTACATCACATACAGATACAGAAATACAGCTTCGACTGCCCCTTATTTATAAAGGAAGCGATAAAAAAATACTGGTGGTAGATGACAACCATGTCAATATAAAAACTTTAACGGAAGCACTAAGTTTAAAGGGATATACAGTGATCGCCTTAGATAACGGCTTTGATGCGATCGATTATATTAAAACCAATCATGTAGATTGTATGTTAATCGACCTAATGATGAATGGCATGTCAGGTTATGAGTTATGTAAACGTGTACGTAAACAATATGATATGCTGGAACTACCAATAATTATCTTAACTACAGTTATGAAGCAATCTGACTTACTGCAAACGTTAAAAGTAGGGGCGAATGATTATCTACAAAAGCCGATTTCTACCGATGAACTTTTTATTCGTATTGAATCTTTATTGGCTGTTCGACAATCATCAATCGATGCAATCGAAGTAGAAATGAACTATTTATATTCACAGGTCACACCACATTTTGTATATAACACACTTAATACGATTATTGGTTTAAGTTATACAGATATGGAAAACACACGTGAAGCTCTTTATTGTTTAGCCACTTATTTCCGTGCAAAACTGAATGTTCATTATCGAAATAGCATTGTCCCCATTGATGAGGAGATGGAGCTTGTAAAAGCCTATTTATCAATTGAAAAAATGCGCTTTGGAGATCGTTTACGTATTAAATATGATATTGACGAATCGATACAATTAGGAATCCCTGCATTGTCCATTCAACCTTTAATTGAAAACGCAGTGTTCCATGGTATCTCTAAGAAAGTAGAGGGAGGGACCATAGAATTAAGCCTACAGAGAGAGGGACAATTTGTAAGAATTAAAATCTATGATAATGGTGTAGGAATTTCAGAAGAAAAATTGCACCAATTGCTAAATGAAGAAAGTACAAGAATTGGCTTTATGAATCCATTAAAGAAATTTAAATTAATAAAAAATGCTAGTTTACGAATTTACAGCGAAGAAGGAAAGGGAACAACAATTGTCATTTTATTACCAGAGGGTGGTGTCACATGAATATAATGATCGTTGATGATGAAAAATTGGCCATTGATGTTTTATCTATTATGGTTAAACAACTTGCCCAATTTCAGATTAACATTAAGGGAACATTTACAAATTCAACTGAGGCCCTCCAGTTTCTTGAAAAAGAAATAATTGATGTAGTGTTTTTAGATATTGAAATGATTGACACACACGGTATGCAACTTGCAAAGCAGCTCCTACACAAGCAACCATCCTTACAAATCATTTTTGTTACAGCTCATACACAATTTGCCGTGGAGGCTTTTGAAGTTGAGGCAACAGATTATTTATTAAAGCCAGTACAGGAAAAACGACTGATTAATGCGTTAACAAAAGCACAGAAAAAAATGGTCGTGACGGTGGCGCCGAGGGATGAGAAGAAAAACTCATTATATGCGCATACATTAGGCAGCTTTTATCTACTGGATGTTCAACATAATGTGATTAAGTGGCGAACAAGAAAAGTACGTGAACTATTTTTATATTTACTATTTCACCAAAAACGGCCTATGTTAAATGCAGTTCTTTTAGAGGAATTGTGGCCAGATTTGAACTTTGAAAAGGCAGCTAGTAATTTACATACAACTATTTATCATTTAAGAAAGATATTAAAGGACAATGGTATTCAAGATCCCATACTCTTGGTCAATAATCACTATAAATTAAATGCGGAAATTCAAACTGATTATGATGAGCTGAATCAACTATTGGAGCAGGATCAACATGATGAGAAATCCATTCAGCAGTTATTGAATTGCTATGAGGGTGATTTTTTAATAGATGAGGAGTATTTATGGGTTAATCAAATCAGGCTCCGCTTAAAGCAATCTGTATTACATGTGCTTGAACAGTATATTGCACGTACAGACGTTGCCCACACTTTATTAAAGTATAATTGCCTACAAAAGCTTTTAGAGCTAGACGAATACAATGAACAGTATATGTTTCAATTGTTAGAATTCTTAATTCAACAAAATAGGAAACAAGAATGTATAAAATTCTTTGAATCTATAGAGGCAAAATTAGCTGAAATTGATCTCCCTGTGCCAGAAAAATTTTATAGAAAATACAACGAGTTCTTACTCAACGTTTAGAAACGATTTCGGAAAAGTAATTTCTGTTTTAATAGTAGGTAATAATTTTATAAAAAGGAGATGCTTTCGGCATGCAAAAGATTGAAATAATTGAGCTTCACCATATTGAGCAAGATTTGGAGAAGCTTACTGAATTATTGATTATGGTCGTAGATGAAGGAGCATCCGTAGGTTTTTTACCTCCACTCACACAAGAACAAGCGATAAAATATTGGCAATCTGTCTTAGCGTCAGATGTCTTACTGTTCATTGCGAAAATAAATAATGAAATTGCAGGTAGTATTCAATTGCATTTAACTAGCAAACCAAATGGCATTCATCGTGCTGAAATTTGCAAGTTAATGACACATCCCAACTTTAGACGCAACGGTATTGGACGAGCGCTGATGCAACAAGCAGAGGAACGAGCAAAACAAGAAAACCGTTCCTTGCTAGTTTTAGATACGAGAGAAGGGGATCCTTCCAATAAATTATATAAATCATTAGACTACCAAGAAGTAGGGAAAATTCCGCAATATACTATTTCACCAGATAGAGAATTAGAAGCAACCGTAATTTACTATAAATTGATATCGAATATAACTGAAAACGTGTAGAAAGGGAGCTAGTATATGAACGAAGCGCAATTATTTATGCAAATGAAAATGTGGCGTAATTGGACTGTTGAATTTCTACGTACGATCCCTGAGAATATTGCTGATCAGATACCCGCTGGACATCATAACAATATTCGTTGGAATGCTGGTCATCTATTAGTTGGTTGGGATCATACCGTTTTTCCAGCTGTTACACAAGAAAGGCATTTGCCCCTATCCTATCATGTAATGTTTCCTAGTGGCAGTAAACCAGATGACTGGACTGAGCAACCGCCAACAATGGATCAAATCATTATGCTCCTAGAGGAACAACCAATTCTTATTGAACAAGCTTGTGCAGGACATCTACATGAACCGCTTAAAGAACCTTTTTTAGGTATGAAAACATTAGGTGATATGGTTGTCTTTCATATGAACCATGAAAATTTTCACATGGGAATTATAAAAAGTATGATGCAAACGCTCTTAAAGAATGAAGCCTAACTGATGGAATCAGTTGGCTTCATTTTTCTATATATACCATGGTAACAGATCCTCCATTTTCTTACCTGGCTTACTTTTTTTATCTTTTACGATCCATGTGCCGTCTTTCTTTTGCAACTGATAGCTTACATTTGTACCATCCGCCCTTTTAAAGAGCATATAACCTATATTACCCTTAATAAAAGTGACAGGGTCTATGACATTTTTGTAGGGAATCTTTCGCTCAGGAAATAAAATATGGGTCACTATTTCCTCTGCAATCATAGCAAGGGATTTCATATCATTATTAATTTCAGCTTGATATTGCAATTGATCGTATCGGTAGGAAGTATACGATGCTAAGTCCAGTTTAAAACTCTGCTGTATATCTAACAGTGTTGCCCTATAGAATGCGTTTATTGCCTTTTCTACATCATCTGCCTCATGTATATAGCGAAGTGTGCTGACACCAGTTGGACTGACTTCAAACGTAATGATTTCCTTACTGTAGGGTGGGGAATGCGCATGCTCAAAGGTCGTAACTTCCACGCTAACTTTAAAGCTAAACTGACTTTCTTTGACAATTTTTAAAATTTTCACATCATACAAGCCATACTGCTTAGGATAGCCATAGTAATGATCAATTTCCTTTTCGATAAATGGATTAAGGATTGTAATGAATGTGTCCCTGATTAGTTGCTCATCAGCTTGTTCACTTTGCGCATAAATCTTACATGGCAGAATGAACATAGTGAAGATAAACATTAAAACATAAGCAAATTTTTTCATGGAATAGTGACCTTTCTGCAGGATGATACTTTATAGAGTGCACCAATCACAGCAAATTATCGAGCATTTTTAAAGAAAGGGAATTGAACAATGGGAAAAATAATACTGCCCTTTTTATGTATGCTTTTGTTATTTCCAACAGCTACTTCGGGGTCAGAACCTGAAGGCTTAAAATGTCCAAATCCAGATGTATTGATGAGAACAACGGAGAAAGACAAAGACGAGCTTAGTCAAGCATTAGCTGACATCATTCCAAAAGTATATGGCTCAAGCCCTGATTATCAGGAGTGGCAAATTGAGGTGATAAAGCCCATGCCCATATTAACTGGCATGGAGGAGAATTACTATAAAATGGCGGTGAACTTCTGTGGAGAAAATGTGGCTAATCACTCCTGGTTTGTTCGATTAAGGTTTCCAAGATTACTGCCAGCGCAAAGTGCATCACTAGGTGAGCTATATATCGTAAAAGAGACAAATTCTAAATGGATCCATTGGTTTCAATATCATTAAAAAGGAAGAATCCATAAATGGATTCTTCTCTTTATGACATCGCTATCGTTTTCGTTGCTACAGTTTGTTGAAATGCCTGATCATGCTCAACAATCACCATTGTGAGATGAGAGCTTTTTATGAGCTCTTCAATCTGCATGCGTGAATAGATATCAATAAAATTGAGTGGTTCATCCCAAATATATAAATGAGCCTTCTCACACAAGCTTTTAGCAATCAGCAGCTTTTTCTTTTGCCCACCAGAATAATGAGAGATATCCTTCTCAAATTGAATACGCTCAAAATCCATCTTGCGCAGGATTGATTTAAATAACGTCTCATCAATACCATGCTCTTCAATAAATTCCGATAGCAATCCCTTTAAATGGGATGTATCCTGCTGAACATAGGAAATGACTAGACCTGAAGCTAACTTTATCGAGCCTGTATGTTGGATGGGATTACCTAGAATAAGTTTTAACATACTACTTTTTCCGCTTCCATTTTTGCCATCTAAAACAACTCGATCCCCTTGTGCCACTTTGAAGCTAATAGGCTTATTCACGATATGGTCATCGTACCGAATCGATACATCCGTGACAACAACCATTTCTTTTGATGGATATGCCAATGGCTCTACTTTCAATGACTCGGTTTTTTCAACATTTTTTAGCAGTTTTGATTTTTCCTCAATAGCTCTTTGTTGTCTGGATTCCAGGTTCTTCGCTCGTTTCATCATCTTGGCTGCTTTATGTCCAACAAAGCCTTTGTCCAGTTTGGAACCTGAATTGGTTGTGCCGTTTTTGGAGGCTTCCACTTGATTAGACCAACCTGACGAACGCTTTGAGGATTGTTTTAATCGGTCGATATCTTTTTGCAGTCGTTGATTGGTTACTTCTTCGTGTTCCTGCTGACGATCAAAATTTAACTTCCAAGAAGAATAATTTCCACTTTGAACGTCAATATTGGCTCTATTAATCGATAGGATATGGTCAACACAGCCATCTAAAAAGCTTCTGTCATGTGAAATTAAAATAAATCCTTTTTTCCTGCGAAGATAATCGGAAACCGTCTTTCTTGCATCCGTGTCTAGGTGATTGGTTGGTTCATCAATTAATAAAAATTGACCCTCTGTCAAAAACAACGCAGCAAGCAGCACCTTTGTTTGTTCGCCATTGGATAATGTTTTAAAAGGACGATACATGACCTCCGCATCTACATGTAGGTAAGCTATTTCACGTAGACATTCCCAATCTTCTGCCTGAGGACAAATTTCCTCAAATATTTCATGGGTATATTTATTTGGATCAGAAACTGGATAGGGGAAATAAGTGAAGTCTACAGAAGAGATGATTTTTCCGCTATACTCATAATTTCCTAATAACAACTGAAAGAATGTTGTTTTACCTCGTCCGTTTCTACCGATAAATCCAAGTTTCCAATCCGTATCGATTTGAAAGTTGACATTCTCAAAAATATTGTCAAAGCTGCTTGGATAAGAAAAAGTTAGGTTTTGTACTTGTATCATGGACATGATAATTCCTCCTTTGTATTGCAACAGTTTACTTTTCATACAAAGTCGGTCTATCCATCTATGGTTCATTTCTCCGTATAAGCAGATGGATATTAACGACTTATACGGAGTGTTACATGCGTTACAATAGTTTCTGAATCGCTCATATTTTTTCCTCTCCTTTATGGGTAAATGAAAGGTACAAAATCAACTATGAAAGCAAGAAAAAAACCCTCCAATTGTACATTGGAAGGATTAGTCTTTCTCTGAATAAATGCGATTTGCCATTTGTGTCATGACAAATAAAATGCAAACTGATAGTTAAAAATGGATAGACTAACCCTATATTTTGTGTTTGAAATCATTCAATTCAAATAAAAATATAGTTTAGTTCTTCATTGTCCATTCATCAGTCCTCTCATAATTGTCTTTTTATAGTAACAAATTTTTTTACAGAATACAATGTAACCTTATTTTCATTTAGTACTATACAACAATTCCTATAATATTTATAGAAATAATTTATATAATAGTTGAAAAATAATTTCTACTATTCTGAAATATGTGCTATAGTAGGAGCATAATTGAATATTGTGTAAGACTTGGTGCCAAATGAAAGTTTGGCTTAAAAGGGAAGTCGGTGCAAATCCGACGCTGTCCCGCAACTGTAATTCGGAGCAAATCACAAATGCCACTGGGGAAACTGGGAAGGCTGTGAGGCGTGTTGATGGAAAGCCAGGAGACCTGCCAATTTCTAGTACACACCAAATACCTACGTGGAAATAGGTGGTGAAAAGTGACCAAATAGGCACTGTGCGATAACGTTTATGCGAAAGTAGATACTTTTTCGTATTGTTTTAGCATTATTAATTTTAACATGCAGCCATTTTCCTAATAGGAGAATGGCTTTTTATTTTTTCTAAAAAAGGAGCTTAAAAACATGAACTATACAAGTACATTGATCGGTTATCCCTATATAGGGGAGGAACGCGAATGGAAAAAAGCACTAGAAGCATTTTGGCGCAATGAACTTTCTGAGGAGGACTTTGAGGAAAAATTAAAGAAAATCCGTTTATCAAGAATAAACAAGCAGCTGCAACTTGGAATCGATATGGTGACAGTTGGCGACTTTACGTTTTACGATAGAATGTTAGATACAGCTTTGATGTTTGGTTTAGTTCCAAAGCGCTTTAACTGGCAAGGTGGTAAAGTCGATTTTCATACCTACTTCAGTGTAGCAAGAGGAGACAAAACAGCCGTAGCTAGTGAAATGACAAAATGGTTTAATACAAATTATCACTACATTGTTCCAGAGTATGAGGGACAAGCCTTACAACTAACAGAAAATAAAGTGTTAGCCGACTTTTTAGAGGCGAAGGAAACTTTCGGTATCATTGCGAAGCCGACACTAATTGGTCCCTATACATTTTATAAGTTAACGAAAGGCTACAACAAATTAACACAGGTTGAGTACTTATTAGCTTTATTACCACTCTATACGCAGGTATTAAAAGAATTAGTGGATGCAGGTGCCACTTGGATTCAGCTAGAAGAGCCATCCCTCGTCTTAACACTTGATCCAGCAGAGATAAAGCTGGTGAAAGAAATGTATGACCAGTTAGCCACTGCCGTTCCTGAGGCTAAAATAATGCTACAGACTTATTTCGAAGCTTTAAGTGCCTATGAAGCATTAAGTACATTGCCTGTTCAAGGATTCGGTTTGGACTTTGTTCATGGCTATAAAGGAAATATGGCGTCACTTCGTCAATTTGGTTTCCCGCAGGATAAAGTATTAGGAATAGGGGTAGTGAATGGCCGTGATATTTGGCGTTCAAACCTGGCGGAAGTCAATGCGACGATTCAAGCCATTGAACAGCTAAGTCATGCTGCTGAACTATGGATTCAACCATCAAGTAACCTACAGCACGTTCCAATCACAACCTCTCTTGAAAATGAACTTGACCCTGTTTTAAAGCAGTCTCTGGCCTTCGCAGATGAGAAAATCATAGAAATCACGGGGCTGACTAAATATAGACGAGATAAAGATGGTTCCTTACAACATAATTTTTCAGAAAGTATGAAGGCGATTGAGGCTCTAAAAAAACATCCAATCCGCCAAAATAAGTTAATTCATCAAGCCGTTCAAACTGTGACAAAGCAAGATTTTGAACGACACAGTAATTTTACGAAGCGACAAACGATCCAACAACAAGCCTTAGGATTACCGCTGTTTCCAACAACTACAATCGGTAGCTTCCCGCAATCAGATGAAGTGAAAAGAAATCGTAATGCGTGGCGAAAGAAACAATTATCGAATGAAGCCTATGAAACATTTTTAGAAGACGAAACAAAGCGCTGGATCTCCATACAAGAGGAATTAGATATCGATGTACTTGTTCATGGTGAATTTGAGCGTACAGATATGGTTGAATATTTCGGTGAAAAGCTGACTGGCTTTGCCTTTACAAAGAAAGCGTGGGTTGTTTCATATGGATCACGCTGTGTGAAGCCTCCGATCATTTATGGAGATGTTGCATGGGCTTCACCAATTACCGTAAAAGAATCCGCCTATGCCCAAAGCCTAACGAAGCGATTTGTAAAAGGCATGCTGACAGGGCCAGTAACAATATTAAATTGGTCCTTTGTGCGAGATGATTTGTCCCGTAAAGATGTCGCTTATCAAATTGCATTAGCACTCCGTAAAGAGGTGGAAGCACTAGAAAACGCAGGTATATCAATTATTCAAGTGGACGAGCCAGCGTTAAGAGAAGGTTTACCGCTTAGAAAGGAGGAATGGGGGGCTTACTTAGAGTGGGCTGTCAATTCCTTTAAGCTTGCGACATCTAGTGTCAAAGATGAAACACAAATCCATACACATATGTGTTACTGTGAGTTTAATGATTTCATCGAACCAATTAGCGCACTAGATGCAGATGTGATTTCCATAGAAACATCACGAAGTCATGGGGAACTTATTACCTCACTACAAGTACAGCCCTATAAAAAAGGAATTGGCTTAGGCGTCTATGATATTCATAGCCCTCGTGTACCAAGCGAGGATGAAATGCTCGCTATTATGAAAGATAGTCTACAGGTGCTGGACCGTTATCAATTCTGGGTGAATCCAGATTGTGGCTTAAAAACGAGAAAAGAAGATGAAACCGTTGCAGCTTTAGCGAATATGGTTGCTGCTACTAAAACGTTGCGTCAAGCTGTACAACAATCTACATCAAGCTAACGAAATGATTTTTAATCTACTACATCTACTCTCCAATAACGAAGACTAGGGTAAATCCCTAGTCTTTTTATCTTACGTCGATATATATATTATCTTCAGAAAGTAAAATTGACGTGAACATGCGAGCATGTTATGTTTATTACTAATTTCATAGCAATCATTACAAGTTTGAGTGAAATCGTCTTTCATTCAATTAAAAGGAAAATGGGTGAAAATCCCATGCTGTCCCGCAGCTGTAAATGAGGAGTTTTGTTTCAAATACCACTGAGTGAGTACTTGGGAAGGTGAAACAAAATGATGATTCATGAGCCAGAATGCCTGCTTGTAAGAAGATTCATTGATGATCTACGAAAGATAGGGAGATGGATGGAGACTTGCTCATCGTGGGTTTTTCTGTCCTTATTCTTTTTTAGAATAAGGTTTTTTTATGCCTTCTCTTCTTCAACAAGTAGATGTATTTGTACTACGAATAGAGATAGGAGACAGAAAATGAGATTGACAAAGTATTTACTTCCTTTCCTGCTTGTCCTGACGTTCAGTTTACTTGCTGGCTGTACAGGCACGGATGAAGAAAAGGAAAAGACCTCAGCAAACCAAACAGATGAAAAAATAATAACGATTGGCTGGCCATTAGATGTCGGTCCATTGAATCCTCATACATATTTACCGAATCAAATGACTGCCCAAGCAATGGTTTATGAATCCTTGGTGGAATACAATGATGATGGTACTGTTACGCCTAAGCTCGCCGAAAGCTGGGACATCTCTGAGGATAAAACTTCGTATACTTTCCATCTAAGAAAAGACGTGAAATATTCAGACGGCACTGCATTTAATGCAGATAATGTCATTCGTAACTTTGACGCCGTTTTAGCGAATCGAGACATGCATTCTTGGATGGGCATGGTTAACCACATGAAAGAGGTTGTAAAAGTAGATGATTTTACAATTCGTCTGCAATTGGATGAGCCTTATTATCCAGTCTTAAACGAACTTGCCTTCGTCAGACCTTTCCGTTTTTTAGGGGATAACGGATTCCCAAAGGATGATATGACGCAAGATTCTATCAAAGCACCGATTGGAACAGGCCCTTGGGTATTAACTGAATACAAAAAGGACGAATATGCATTATTTAGTCGCAATGAAAACTATTGGGGAGAAAAACCACTAGTTGAACAAATAAAAGTAAAAATTATTCCTGACTCAGAATCTATTTCATTAGCATTTGAAAACGAAGAATTAGATTTAATTTATGGGCGTGGCATTATTAGTTTAGATAACTATACGTATTTAAAAGACAGTGGCAAATACAAAACTGCTACCTCTGAGCCTTTATCTACGAAAGCACTGCTATTCAATACACAATCTGGTCCATTATCTGAGCTAAAGGTACGTCAAGCCATTCAATATGCTATTAATAAGGAACAAATGGTCGACAGTATTACACATGGTACGGAAAAAGTAGCGAACACATTGTTCTGGGATGCGATTCCTTATGCCAATATAGATTTAGCACCTATTGTATACAATCCAGAAAAAGCCCAACAATTGCTAGATGAGGCAGGGTGGTTATTACCTAAGGGTGAAAAAATTCGTTCAAAAAACGGACAGCTGTTGTCTTTAGATTTGATTTACATTGCATCTGATGCAATTCAAAAACCAATGGCAGAATTAATGCAAGGTGAACTCGCAAAAATTGGCGTTCAGTTGAATTTAGAAGGGGCAGATGTAATGGTCGGTCTTCAAAAATTGATGGATGACCAGGTGGATATTAATTTCTGGCGTACCAATGGACCACCTACAGATCCACATAGCTTTGCAAATGAATCAGCTACACCAAATGCTAGTGGTGTGTACGAGGCGAAATTAGGCCTAGCAAACGCCAAAGAAATCGATACGAAAATTCACCAATTATTAGTAGGAACAGATGAACAGGAACGCGTGCAGCTTTACACGAATATTTTAACGATGTTTCATGACCAGGCACTCTTTTACCCTATTTCTTACGAAACAAATAATGTGATTTATCAACCATCTCTAAAGGATTTTGCACCACGTGCATCTGAATATGATATACCTTATGCACAAATGGCTAAAGAAAAATAAAAGTGGAGGAGAGAGTGTGTCTAGCAGAGACAGCTCTCTCTTTATCATAGGATTGAGTAGGAAGTGACAGCATGTATGAATCAACATGGATCTTTTGTTTAAAAAGAATTTTAACATTGCCCTTTGTCTTATTAGGCGTTTCCATCCTAACCTTTGTATTTATTCGTTTTGTTCCTGTAGAGCCTGCTGAAGTCATACTACGTTTGGCAAGGGTTGCGCCAACAGAGGAAGCCATTCAGGCATTACGTGAGGAACTGGGAACGGACAAGTCGTTTTTTCTTCAATATTTGCTATGGGGAAAGGGCATAATCCAGCTAGATTTTGGAACATCTTTTGTTAGTAAATTACCTGTGGCACATGAACTATTCGTGAAATTACCCGCAACCATTGAATTAGCTATTGCTGCGTTTATCCTCATTTTAGGGCTAAGTATTCCATTCGGAGTAATAAGCGCATTGTATAAGCACACCATCATCGATAAAATCATACGATTCTTTAGCATATTGAGTGTGTCGATTCCAGCCTTTTGGTTAGGTTTCCTATTACTCTATTTATTTAGCTTAAAATTAGGACTCTTTCCGACAAACGGGAAGGGCACACCTGCTCATTTAGTTTTACCCGCCTTCGCACTGGCGTTACCAACAATTGGATTATTCGTTCAGCTTATCCGTTCAACCATCCTAGAAGAATTACAGCAGCAATATGTTCAATATGCACGGCTAAGAGGATTAAAAAGCTCCGTGATTCTTATCCGTCATGTTTTGCGAAATGCTGCTATTCCCTTGACTTCCTTGCTAGGCATGACCCTTGGCAATCTTTTAGGTGGAGCCGTGATTGTGGAGCAGGTTTTTAGCTGGCCCGGACTCGGCAGGTACTTAATAGAATCCATTATGAACAGGGATTATCCAGTTGTACAATGCTATGTGTTAATTATTGCGGTTATCTATGTGCTTGCCAATTTATGTACAGATATATTGCATCGTTTATTGGACCCTCATCTAATGATGAAGGGTAGGAGAGATTAAAAATGAAATTTGTACGAACAAAAAGTGGCAACTTAACAGGATTAATCAGTCTATTCCTCCTTGTCATTACTGGCTTATTAGGACTGTTGGCGCCAATTTTAATGCCACACGACCCTTTTGCTGTCGATATTGCTAAGAAATTTTCAGTCCCGTCTTGGGACTATCCATTAGGTACAGATCATTTAGGAAGGTGTATCTTGTCACGCCTTCTTTTAGGTATTCGTTATTCTTTAGGTTCAGCGCTCATCATTCAGCTAGTCGCTATTGTTTTAGCTATCCTACTGGGTGCTTTTGTAGCGTTGAAAAGAGGATTAATTGATTTTCTTTTTATTCGATTATGTGATATTTTATTAGCCTTTCCGACACTCGTACTTGCATTTGGACTGTTAGGTATATTAGGTCCTAGCTTAAAAAATGTTTTAATAGCGCTCATTTTCACACAGCTTATTTATTATGCAAGAATGATCCGAGGTTTGTTTATTGGCATCAATGAGAAAGACTTTGTTCAAGCTGCTAGGATAACGGGCACTACAGGTATCCAATTAATTAGACGCCATTATATACCCAATCTATTGCCATCTATTGTCACGATTGTCGCATTAGATATCGGGAAGGTGATTTTAGAAATTGCAGGCTTTTCGTTTATCGGACTTGGGGTGCAGGCACCGATCCCAGAATGGGGCATGATGATCAATGAAGGAAAGCAATACATGAGACAGCATCCTGAATTAATGCTTTATCCAGGACTTGCCATCATCCTTGTTGTGTTATTGTTTAATCAATTAGCAAATCGTTTAAAAAGGCTTGACTAGGAAAGGGGAAGTTATGGAGAAAGTTTTAGAAGTGATAGACCTCACAGTCAAAATAGGGGAGAAAAATATATTAACCTCTATCAACCTGACAGCTTATAAAGGGCGAGTCCTAGGAATTATCGGGGAAAGTGGCAGTGGCAAGTCCATGCTTTGCCATGCCATCATGCAAACATTACCGTCCTTTGCCCATGTCAGCCAAGGGGACGTACTCTATCTGCAAGAAAATTTATTAAACGTTTCAGCTACTAAATGGAGAGCTTATCGTGGCAGACATCTTTCGATGATTTTGCAAAACCCATCCGCTGCATTTGATCATATTCAAACGATTGAAAGTCATTTTCGAGAAACATTAAAAGCACACTTTAAGCTTACAAAAAAAGAAATGAGACAGATCGCCCTTGATGCTTTGAAAAAAGTTCATTTACCTCAGCCAGAGCAGCTCTTGTCCTACTATCCTTTCCAGTTAAGTGGAGGCATGCTACAGCGAGTGATGATTGCTCTGTCAATGGCGATACAGGCCTCCCTCTACATCGCAGACGAGCCTACGACTGCTCTGGATACCATCAATCAGAAACAAGTATTAACACTATTTAATCAAATTCGCTCAGAAACAGATGCTACCATACTCCTTGTCACGCATGATTTAGGTGTCATTGCTGAGCTTGCGGACGATGTGGCTGTGATGTATCAAGGAGAAATCGTTGAGCAAGCAAATGTTTTTGATTTTTTTGATGCGCCTCAGCATCCCTATACCAAGAAACTTTTACAAGCGAGAATGCTATGAGGTGATAAAATGACGCTACTAGAAGTAAAAAATATTGAGAAATACTATGCGCAAAGACCATTTCTATTCAAACGAGGACAGGAAGCCCCTGTATTAGAGAATGTGACATTTTCACTTCAGGAAGGAGAATGTCTTGGCATCGTCGGTCAAAGTGGTTCTGGAAAAAGCACATTAGGGCGCATTATTTTAGGGATTGAACGACCAACAAACGGAGAGCTGATCTTTCAAGGTGTCAATTTATACGAAGCACCCAGCAAAGAGAAAAAAATGATACGAAGAAATTTACAGGCTGTTTTTCAAAATAGTTATCATTCATTTAATCCAAAACAGACGATTTTCGAAATACTCGAAGAACCGTTTTTGAATTTCGAGCATTTTAGCAAAGCAGAGCGACAACAGAAAGTAAGGGAATTACTAGACTGTGTAGAGTTAGAGTGGGCAATGGCTCAAAACTATTCCTCACAGCTAAGTGGGGGACAGCAGCAACGAGTCAACATTGCTAGAGCTCTTGCATTAAAGCCGAAACTGATTGTTTTAGATGAGGCCATTAGTAGTCTTGATATGATTTTGCAAAAGACGATTATAGAGCTACTGCAAAGACTTCAAAAAGAGCTACAGCTTGCTTATCTATTCATTTCACATGATTTACAGGCCACACGTTTTATGTCAGATCGCATCCTTGTGATGCAGCATGGTCAGCTAGTGGAGGAGATAGGCAAGGATGGGACATATCAGCACCCCGCTTCACAAGCGTTATACAATGCAATTTTGCCATCACACCCGCGGGAAAGAAAAAAGAAGGATAGACCCAATTAAACAGAAACGCCATTTTGAGAAATTAAAAATGGCGTTTTCTTAATTTTTAAAGCAATATAGAAACAAAAATAAATAAAATTAATCAAGATATTAATTTTATTTATTTTTTAATTAAAATTATTAATTTTATTATTTACATCTTTAATTTCTTTATTATATAATCAGCTTAACTTAAAGGAAGGAGTTCACTATGGCTTATCAAGTAATCACAAATTGTCCTGTCTGCAGTAAAACATTAAAAATTACGAAGTTACAGTGTTCTCATTGTCACACGACCATTGAAAATGAGTTTGAATTGTCGAAGCTAGCATCCTTATCACAGGATCAGCTTCATTTTGTGGAAGTATTTTTAACCTGCCGAGGAAATATTAAAGAGGTTGAAAAGGAACTGGGGGTTTCGTATCCAACAGTTCGAGGCAAGCTAAATGATATTATTTCATCCCTTGGCTATGCTCAAAAGAAGAAAAATGAAGTAGATGAGAAAAAAATTGTAAGCATGCTTGAAAATGGCGAAATCACAACAGATGAAGCCATAAAGCTCTTAAAAGACGAATAGGGAGGAACGACCATGAAAGAGGAAATTACAAAAGTGTTAACGATGATTCAAGAGGGCAAAATTGATGCGGATAAAGGATCAGAGCTGATTCAAGTGCTACAACAGAAAGAAGAATCAGAGAATAAATTTGTGGAAAAAACAAAGTATTTAGATAAAACGTTAAAGGTCCGTGTTGTATCCACCGAAAATGATAATGTCACGGTAAATTTACCAATTAAACTTGTCAAAGCCGTATTGATGGCAGGACACAGCATCGCTGCAAGTATTCCGCAATCTGAAAAATACGTAAAAGATATCGACATCAATCTTCTTCTTGAAGCAATTGAAAATGAACTAGATGGACAAATTGTAGATATAAAATCAGCAAACGGAGATTCCGTTGCAGTCTTCATTGAGTAGAGGCGACGAATGATGCATGTAAAAGTGAAAGCAAAAGACGTTCGCTTTACCGTCCCTGTTCCCTATACTGTGCTAACCATTGTCCTCTCCATTTTAACTTCTAAATGGATTCAGCAACAAGCCAATAAGTGGACAAAGGCATACTTCGATAAAAAGAAAATAGACTTTACCTTTCCCCTCATCGACAAAGAAATGTTAAAGCCGATTATCAAGGAACTACAAAATTATAAAGGACTTGTGCTAGTCGATGTCAAAGCTCAGGACGGGACTGAGGTTAAGGTTAGACTATAATCCCAATGATAGAATGGTAAGAGCATGTTATGATAAAAGCATGCTCTTTATTAATGTAATGAGCATCATTTGAAATGGGTAAGAGATGATCATTATTTCAGGACTTACGATAGAGACAACTATTTTTCAATGGTACATAAAATAGAAGATTTCTTTAAACTCAAATTAGAATTCTAGATCCATTTTAATAGAAAATCACGTACATCGTTAAAAATAGATTTTTGATTTGGGTATAAGTGATTAGTGGTAATCTATTTGGAACTACATAATTAAAAATACTGAATAATCCAAAAATAAAGAAGTTTAGAATCTAGATTTACTTTTCATTTGAAGGATGGTAAACTTAAAACTATTGAACAACAACAATATATTGTGTTCGTTTTACTAAGGTACTACTATATGTAGTTTAAAAGGGAAGTT
This sequence comes from Lysinibacillus sp. S1, assembly GCF_044986265.1. Classification (NCBI taxonomy): domain Bacteria; kingdom Bacillati; phylum Bacillota; class Bacilli; order Caryophanales; family Bacillaceae; genus Lysinibacillus; species Lysinibacillus sp. S1. The sequence continues at coordinate 347,644 of NZ_CP173154.1, read as the reverse complement.
CGGTACAATTCCGACGCTGTCCCCGCAACTGTTAAGCTGACGATGATAGCATCCACTGTGCATGCGCATGGGAAGGAAATCAGAGAATGAAGCAAAGCCAGGAGACCTGCCTTTATAAAACAAATTAATCATTTCTTCGGGGATTAAGAGATGGGAACGTCGGTATTTTTAGTATGTTAACGTTTCCATTTTAGCTATCTCTCTTAAAGAGATAGCCTTTTTATTTTATGAAAAGAGGGATTTCTATGAAACTTTATACGAAAACAATTTGTCCAAAATGCCTGTGGGTAAAATCTGAATTACAACGTGCAGGACTTGAAGCAGAAATTGTTAACATTGATCACGATGAACAAGCTAAGCAAACCATTATAGATGCAGGTTTTTTAAGTGTGCCTGTTTTAGAAATGAATGAAACCTTTATAGGAGATGTTCAGGAAATTGTTTCTCAAATTGAGTTGATTACCCTATGATCGTTTATGCAAGTCGTACAGGCAATGTCCGAAATGTTGTATCCAAATTAAAGGCAGAAGCTATCGAGCTCTCTGAAGAATTGCGACTGAATAAGCCGTATCTTTTAATTACCTACACAGATGGTTTAGGTGACATTCCAGCGAAGGTGCAACGCTTTTTAGAAAAAAACAGAGATTTTTGTAAAGGAGTAGTTGCCAGTGGCAATAGTAACTTTGGCCATCATGTATTTGGCGCTGCTGGTGAGAAAATTGCTACTACCTATCATGTACCCTTAGTAAGGAAATTAGATTTACGAGGCAATCAAACAGATTATGAAGCAATACAAACGTTTTATGAAACGAGGGTAATGAGATGAAAACCTATTTAAAGCTTAATAATGACGTACTGAATCGTTATAGTACAACTGGATTACTTGAGTTAGAAAAAGATCGTGAAGCTACGCGCCGCTACTTTTTAGAGTATGTCAACGTACGTTTGCGTTATTTTATAGATATTGAGGAAAAAATCCGCTATTTAGTTGATGAGGGCTACTATGAGAAAGCATTTATCGACATGTACGAAATGGAATTTATTAAGAAGTTGTATAAAAAAGCCTATGATTATAATTTCCGTTTCCCATCCTTTATGAGCGCCAGCAAGTTTTATGATAGCTATGCTATGAAAAGTCGTGACGGCGAAGAGATTTTAGAAAAATATGAGGATCGTATTGTTATTATTGCTTTGTATTTAGCTCAAGGCAACACAGCTTTAGCAGAACGTTCTGTCGAAGCGATGATGGAAGCCTATCAACCTGCCACACCAACTGCATTGAATAGTGGCAAGAAAGCACGTGGTGAATTAGTAAGCTGCTTTAAATTATCAATGGATGACTCCATGAATAGTATTGCTGAAAATATTGGCTATTGTTTAGAGCTATCACGCCTTGGTGGTGGAGTTGGGGTCAACTTAACAGATTTACGTCCATTAGGTGATCCAATTAAAGAGATATTAAATCGTGCAAGTGGTGTCATCCCAGTAGCGAAACTGTTAGAAAATTCTTTCAGTTATTCTAATCAGTTAGGGCAACGAAATGGCTCAGGTGTTGTCTATCTAAATATTTTCCATGCAGACATAGAAAATTTCATTTCATCAAAAAAACCAAATGCTGATGATAAAATTCGCCTCGCTACCCTTTCAACAGGGATTATTATACCTAGTATTTTCTTCGAACTGATGAAACGTGATAAGGATATCGTTTTGTTTAGCCCATATGATATTTTTAAAGAATATGGCAAACGTATGTCTGAAATTTCCATTTCAGACATGTACTACGAGCTACTTGATAACCCTAAAATTCGTAAAATTAAACGTTTAAATGCACGTAAGCTTTACACAGAGGTGAAAAAAGCACAATTTGAATCAGGCTATCCGTTTGAAATCTTTGATGATAATGTCAATAAGGTACATCCTTTAAAAAATATTGGACGTGTCAAAATGTCCAATTTATGTACAGAAATCTTACAAGTACAAGAGACAAGTATCATTACGGACCAGGATCAACCAAATGACTATGGATTAGATGTATCGTGTAACTTAGGTTCCATCGATATCCATGCAGCAAGTAAAGTCAATGATTTCGGCGCATTAGTCGATACAGCCATGCACCTATTAACGAATGTATCGCAAATGACGCACATTAAGAATGTACCGTCTGTTGCAAAAGCCAATCAATTAATGCATTCAGTAGGGCTTGGCTGTATGAACCTCCATGGGCATCTCGTGACAGAAGGCATCCTGTACGGCTCAAAAGATTCCATTGATTTCATGGATCACTTTATGGAAGCGATGAACTATTATTCTCTGAAATCTTCGATGGAAATGGCGAAAGAAAAAGCTGCAACCTTCTACCGATTTGAGGACAGTGATTATGCATCAGGTAGCTATTTTGACCAATATATCAATAAAACTGAAGAAGAACTATCGCCTGCTGTGTTGAAGGCGCTTGGCAATATTCCAATCATCACAAACAAGATGTGGGAAACGTTAAAGCAGGATGTAATGCAGTACGGTCTATTCCATTCCTATCGTTTGGCTATTGCCCCAACTGGTAGTATTTCATATATTCGTAGCTGTACGGCTTCAATCGCACCATGTACAGAGCGCGTAGAGGTTCGTGATTACGCCGATAGTAGAACCATTTATCCAATGCCTCATTTAACAAATGACAATAGTCATTTATATGTGGAGGCGTATGATGTGAATCCTTATGATTTAATTGATTTATATGCAGCTTCTCAAAAGCACGTTGACCAAGGTATTTCCATGACGCTTTATGTAAAGGACAATTGGACAACCGAACAATTGGCTAAAGTATACATTTATGCGTGGATAAAGGGCATTAAGTCTGTTTACTATGTTCGTCAACGATTACAAAGCTTAGAGGAGTGTGTAGCATGTCAAATATAATTTATGAGGCAGTCAATTGGAATAAGGCAACAAGTGAGCTTGCCCAAATATTTTGGGACCAGCAATGGAAGCAAATTTGGTTTCCAGAAGAAATTGCGGTCAGTAAAGATATTAAACAATGGAAAAGCTTTGAGCATCAGGACACATATAAAAAAGTATTTGCAGGATTAACCTTACTGGATACTGTACAAACAAATATCGGGATGAATCGTGTTGCTGCTTATACAGACGATTTACAGGAAAAGGCTGTCCTAACCGTTTTTGATGCATTCGAGGCGATACATGCCAAGTCCTATTCTTATATTTTCACAACGCTTTGTACAAACGAAGAAATCGACGAGCTATTTGAATGGGTTAAGAAAAATGAATTTCTACAGTATAAGGCCAATAAAATAGCAGACATTTATAATAGTATTGAAGAAGGCAATCCAGAGAGCTTATGGAAAGCGATGTTTTCATCCGTTATGCTTGAATCTTTCCTGTTTTATTCTGGCTTTTTCTATCCACTATACTTAGGAGGACAAGGCTTCCTACGAAACAGTGCCGAGATTATTTCACTCATCTTGCGCGATGAATCTATCCATGGGGTAGCAGTTGGATTTTTTGCTCAAAATTTATTCAAGCAATTTTCAAAGGAAAAGCAAGAAGAGCTACATTTATGGGGCTATGAGCTATTATTAGATTTATATCAAAATGAAATGAAGTATACAGATGATATTTATGCGGAAACAGGATTATCACCTGAAGTGCGAGCATATGTACGTTATAATGCAAATAAAGCTTTAATGAATGTCGGCTTTGAAGCCATGTTCCCAGAAGAGGAAGTTAATCCAATTGTGATGAATGGTATTCGTAATGAAGGCTCCACATATGATTTCTTTTCACAAAAAGGTGCTACCTATGCCAAGGCAAAAGTTGCGCCAATCACAGATGACACATTCAATTTTAATCGTTAAGGATGAAGAACAATGAATCTAGAAGTAAAAATTAAAAAAGTTCACGCTGATGCCATGCTACCGATACAAGCCAACCCTGGTGATGCAGGCATGGACCTCTATTCCATAGAAGCAGTAGAAATCCCAGCAGGCGTAGCCAAACTCATTAAGACAGGTATACAGATTGAATTACCTAAGGGAACGGAAGCCCAAATTCGACCAAGAAGTGGATTAGCATTAAAGCATAGTGTAACTGTACTGAATAGCCCAGGCACTATAGATGAAGGCTATAGAGGCGAAATCGGTGTTATTTTAATCAACCATGGTCAAGAACCATTTATCGTAGAAAAATCAATGCGCATTGCTCAAATGGTTATTCAATTTGTTCCTTCTATTCAATTAGTGGAAGTAGATGAATTATCTCAAACGGTCCGTGGAGAATCTGGATTTGGTGCAAGTGGTACGAAATAGCGTACCTATATATAAACCTCATAAAGTTTACTTAAAAATCCTGCTTAAAATGCAGGATTTTTTTGTTACCGTTGCTAATAGCCGAAGGAAATAATAGGGTTCATATGGAATGAAGTAATGATAGCGAAGTAAAGGAGCTAATAATCATGAAAAAAATATGTTCAGGTATTTTCCTTATGTTGATTGTCATTGTTACATCTATCACAACTGCTACAGCAGCTAGTAGTCAACTAAAAGTGGACGGTATGACAGTACAAACGGATGTGAAACCCGAAATAAAAAACAATCGAACAATGGTACCTTTACGCGTGATTAGTGAAAATTTAGGGGCTAAGGTGCATTGGTCGGATGGGCAAGTGATACTGACCCAAAGTGAGATGAAAGTCAGTTTAAAGTTAAACAGTAGTAAAGCCACAGTAAATGGAAAAACGGTATTATTGGATGCAAAGCCATACTTAAAGAATGGACGCACCATTGTACCATTACGTTTTCTAGCAGAAACCTTTGGCTGTAAAGTTCAATACGATCATTTAACGATCTCTATCGATACAGAGCCATTGATGATTAAGGGTGTGGAAGTGAAAGCATTACTTCATGAATACCACATGACAATGGGGGGAGTAGTCGAGCAAATCAATGGCAATGCCTATATGGAAGAAATGCACCGTATATTTACTAAAAATATGGGCAAGAAGATAAAACAGCCTAACGACTACACCTGGTCTGTCCATAGCACCGTAATTGGGGGCTATTATAAAATGGGCCAATATGATTTCCTGAACAAGGAAGGTAGTAGCATAGCACGTTATGATCTCTATTCGTTGGTGCAATCTTCAGATAAACCTTTGACTGGACAGCCAGACGTGTTGATTTATGACGCAGCTGTTGACCAATGGTATAAGTTTAACAAAACTGCCAGTGACTCTATTTATTCGTTAATGGAAACTGCCACGAGAAATGGCTTTGTGACAGTTATTAGTAATACAGTTCCTTGATTATGAATCCATTAAAAACGCAGTAGAAGAGCACATCTATGAATAAGATGTGCTCTTCTTTATTTTAGTGAGGATAAAAAATGCTAATCATTTTTATTTAGAAAAGTACTAGGCATTACTACAAGGACAACTGTTCCACGAGCACAAAGCGTATCCTGCGCGTAAACTTCAGTTTCTACTTTCCATTTCTTCGGATGAATTTCTTCAACAGTGCCAATTGCCTTTAAGGGAACATGTTGGGGTGTTGGCTTTAGGAAATCTACATTAAGGTTAGCCGTTACAAATCGAGGTGGCTCCGCTCCATCACCAATTTCATGTCCATTTTTACGATGCAAGGCAAGCGCTGCCGACCCTGTTCCATGGCAATCAATTAATGAAGCAATTAAACCACCATAGATAAATCCTGGAATACCCATATATTTTGATTCAGGTGTATAGATTGTAATCGTCTTATCACCATGCCACCCCGTGCGAAGATGATGACCATCATCATTCAAACGGCCACACCCATAACACCAAGCGATATCATCTGGATAAATATCTTGAATTGCTTTTTCCACTTTTAATTCTTCCATTCTTCTCTCCCCAATACTCTAGTATTATTAGTTTCTAATCGAACGTTAATCATTTAAGTATAATTAATCATTTCCATTCCATCAATAAAAATCTAAATATTCCATCTATTTAAACTATGTAAAAAAGCACTACCATAAAGTTGGACAAATTTTATTAGTGACAGATGGGGAGGGCTGGTATCAGGAAGAAGGAAAAGCTGCATAGCTTGTAAAACGCTGGCATGGTGCAACAATAGAAAGATGGTATACTATGATCGTTGCATTGCTGTGCTGAAGAAGGAATTAAAGGAGTCAAAAGGTATGTCATTAAAAAATATAATCGATTGTATTTGCAAGGAAGCAACTAATAAAGACAGTAAAAAATTAGAAGAATTACTAGAGCAATTGTATGATTATGAAAGTGCTAAAATACTTGATATTTACCCTTATCAGATAAAAAGTAATGAAAAATATAGTCAAGTTGAAGTATTCTTCGATAAATTAGAGATGGTCGATTTCCAACAAAAAACGCAGGATTATCATTCGTACCAGAAAAGCCTTGAAAAATTCGAGAGATTTTTTGAATTGATGTGGTTAAAATCATCTGAATTTTATGCATTTTATTATTTACCAGATCCTTTATATAAGGATCAATTGTATTATAAAGTCTACGAGAATGAGTGGGGTAAAATTATACCTAAAGATCTTACAGAAGGAACTTTTGTAAACATTGATGAATACACAATGTTAAATTCACTAATAAAATTAGCTGTTTCGGACCATCTCCATTTACATTTTATTTTACCTGAGGAGAATATTGTATTTAGTGGGAATGGCTTAGCCTTTTTAATTTACAGCCAACATAATCTTGAGTTATTAGAAAAGGTTGCTAATACGGAGGGGCTCTATATTCGTTGAAAAAGTGAGTGAACATTTCCCGCTACATGAAGCCAGATAAATATGAAACATACCCTAAAAAATAGCAACAATCTATGTTTCTTACAGATCGTTGCTACAATTATCTAAAAATCATTTATTTTGCTCTTGATAATTAATGGCCTCTTTAAATTCATCGGTAGCTAGGATATTGTAGAACATATTTCTACTGTTTACGTTTGCTATTGTCCCAGTGATTGTATTATCAATCCATAGATAGTATTCATCATCGTTTAGTTTGATCTTATACTGCGGAGCAATTTCGTTATCGACCTCACCGAATTCTCTAGCTTTTTTAAATGTTTTTTCTATAATTTTAATATCTTTCGCATCGGAGATTTGTTGTAAAGTATCGGGTTGCACTTCATCGAAATTAATTAATTCTTGAATTTCTATCACCTCCGATGCTTCTTTCTGATCGTTACAAGCAACTAACGCTAAAGAACAAATCATTAACAACAAAATTGTTTTTATTTTCACCTTGTCTTCACCCCTTTTTGTTCAATCTAGTATATTCCCTTATGAACATTTCTTCAAACTGCAAAACCCTCAAAGTATTTACATATTCTAACAGTCTAAAAAAAGCTTTAACCACAGCATAAAAACTTATCTGAGAGCTTTCCCCTTGAATGGAATTTATAGTATGCTGATTAAAAGGGAGGAGAGGGATTTTATGGTTAAACAATTGATTGTTGGGGATACAACACAGGAATTGGCTTCTACTCGTCGTATGCTGGAACGCTTGCCTGACGAGCATATGACATGGAGGCCACATGAGAAATCAATGACACTAGGAGGTCTGGCCACGCACCTAATCAATCTGCTAAACTGGCGAATGGCTATTTTACAGTACTTAGACTTTGATCTTTCCGCCGTTCCGTTGCGACGAGAGGCATTAGAAAAGCGAGCTGACATTCTGGATGAGTTCGATACAAACGTAAGAAAAGTGGAAATGATGCTTATTGGATGTGATGAGAAAACGCTCGGAGAGGAATGGACACTACGTCACGGTGACCATATTATTCGCCAAGAGCCTCGAGCAATTGCGTTCCGCACCTTCGGATTAAGCCACATGGTCCATCATCGGGCGCAGCTTGGGGTATACTTGCGACTTCTCGATATTCCAGTACCAGGCATCTACGGCCCCTCTGCAGACGAAGAAGCCTAGTAAACTACTTCCATGAATCGCTATTTAGAAAGGTATGAGGTGTTCGATTGACTAAGATAATGACGAAAACAGAACGATTAATTATTCGATTAATGGAAGAGGGAGATTACTCTTCTTGGCTTACGCAATATGAAAATCGTTTACCTTCCCAGCATAAATACGATGAAGGTAAATTAGATATGAGCATCTGTACGAAAGAATGGTTTCGTGATTTAGTTACTAAGCATCATCAGATGGCTGAGGATGATAAGGTGTATGTATTTGGAGTATTTAGAAAAACAGATAATACGCATATTGGTTTTGTAGACTTTTCCACAATTATGAGGGAAGAATTTCAATGGGCTAGGTTCGGGTATACCATTCATAACCATTTTTGGAGAAAAGGTTATGGTAAAGAGGCTGTAAAGGCAGCGATTGATCTAGCTTTTGAAAAATTAAATTATCATCGAATAGAAGCTCATATAAACCTCGACAATACGGCATCTATAAAATTAGCAGAAAATGTTGGAATGCTTTATGAATGCACGAGGAAAGGATTCATATACGAGGACAACAAGTGGACTGATCAGCTGGTTTATTTTATAAATGCAGAAGACATTTAAAAGGGAGGAGCTGTATGTACGACATGGAGAACTCTTTAGAAGTGCAAAAGAAAGAGGATATAAAAATTTCAATAGTCATACCAGCCCATAATGAAGAAAAATACATTGGAAAATGCTTAGAATCTATTTTAAAGGCTTCCAAATCCTTTGAAAATCAAGTAGAGATTATTGTTGTTTTAAATCGCTGTACAGATAGAACAGAGGAAATTGCAAAATCGTATAATTGTATCCTACTAAAAAATAGCGATAAGAACCTTTCGAAGATTAGGAACGCTGGCGTTGATATAGCAAGAGGGGAAATCATCGTCACAATTGATGCCGATACACAGATGAACGAACATGTGTTATCGAAGGCAGTGGAGAACTTAATCACAGGTAAGTACATTGGCGGGGGCGTTACAGGAAAGTTTGAAAGAATGTCCTTAGGAATTTTTGTTTCAGCTTTGTTGTTAATCGGACCAATATTTTTAAAATATGGTGCAATTTCTGTAGGCATCTTTTGGTGCTACAAAAAAGATTTTCAAGCAATTAATGGATTTAATGAAAATATGCTCATGGCAGAAGATGCCGATTTTGCTAAACGATTAAAAGATTGGGGAAAAAAGAACGAAAAAAAATACGGAACAATTCAAAATGGAATGATCACTTCAAGCAGAAAATTTGATAAGCATGGAGACTGGGTTTTACTTAAACGTCCTAAAATGATCCTAGCATACCTTAAAGGTACAGATCAGAAACATGCGAATGAAGCATATTATGAAAATGAAGATAGATAAAAAGAAACCGTAACGTTAATCGAACAAGGATTAACGTTTTTTTGTTATCACACTAGCTGGAAAAAAGAAAAGAATTGAATAATTTTTTATAATAAATTATTCTTTATTACATCAATATTGATGATTCATTTTAGCGAAAGGATGGGGATTGATATAGCTGACGTCAATGTGTCAAACCCTAACAATCAGAATGATGAATAACTTTGAAGATTTAATAGAAAAAGAGTATTCCAATATAGCAGGCATCGCTATTAGAAAAGATAATTATTTAATTTACGAAAAATATTTTGATGAGTACACCCAAGATGATGCTTTGCATATAGCATCTGTCACTAAAAGTATCATCTCCATTCTTATTGGAATGGCAATTGATAAAGGATATATGAAAAATATAGAACAGCATGTGTTAGATTTTTTTCCAGATTATACAGTGAAACGTGGCGAAAAAACCATTCAAAACATCACCATAGCAAATTTGTTGTCAATGACTGCACCCTATAAATACAAGTCAGAGCCTTATACGAAAGTATATTCAAGTGATGACTGGGTAAAAGCTGCATTGGATTTGCTAGGAGGCAAAGGTAGTATTGGGGTGTTTAACTATTCTACCGTTGGCACACATATTTTATCAGGTGTTCTTACAACTGCCACTGGTCAATCTGTTCTTGATTTCGCTACAGAAAACTTGTTTAAACCTCTTTCAATCAAAGCTCCCACAAATACAACTATACAAAATAAAGAAGACTATTTCGCTTTTCTGAAGGATAAATATGTCACTGGCTGGATAGTAGATCCTAAGGAAGTAAATACCGCTGGTTGGGGACTTACGTTAACAACCCGAGATATGGCCAAAATAGGTCAGCTCTATTTAAATGGGGGTGTATGGAACGGTCGCCAAATTCTTTCTTCTCAATGGATAGAGGACAGCACTAAAGTACAAAGTCGATCAGGAAAGCTGACCTATGGTTATTTGTGGTGGATACTTGATGATTGCTATGCAGCTTTGGGGGATGGTGGAAATGTAATATTCATAAATCCTCAAAAGAAGATGGTCATTTCGATTGCTTCGCGCTTTATGCCACGTGCCAAGGATCGTGTTGAATTGATTAGAAAGCATATAATACCATTGTTTGAATAACAGCTAGGGATAATAAAAAATTATGGTAAATACACTCCATTTTGATCATCATCAATCAAAATGGAGTTTTTATATTGAATAAAGGATATTAATGAATCAATTTTGTCAATCATCCTTAATGAGCATAAAAGCATCTACTTTATTGACTACAAAATAACATTACAAGCCATCCAAAACAGTTTTGAGGATCCGTTCAACTTTGTTCAAAATGACATTTTTAAAATCAATTAAAGTTTCGCATTTTTAATCAAAATTTTTTTAAACTAACAAAAATACTTGCAACACCCATTGTAGTACTGTATAGTACTAATTATGACAAAGGTAAAATTAATGAATCAAAAACGTGTAATTGAAGTAGCTGCAACATTATTTTTAGAAAAAGGGTTTGCTTATACAAGCATGGATGAATTAGTTCGTGTAAGCAAAGTTTCAAAGTCTAATGTGTATTATCACTTCTCTAATAAGGAAGAATTGTTGGAAGGGGTCGTTGATTATTGGATTGAAATGTATCAATCTGTAATAGATGACTTACTATCTCAAAACCATTTATTAGTTGAAGATCGTATCAAACTGTTTTTAAAGCAAATAACACAAGGAGTTCAGACGAGAGAATATAAGGGGAGCTGTCCATTTATTACGCTTTATATTCAAAGTCCTACAAATGCCACAAAAGTAAAAGAAAAAATAGGTCTTTTTTTTAAAGGCTTACAAACGAAAGTTTCTCTATTCCTTAAACAAGGGGTAGAGAATGGTGAATTTAGAAAGACAATAAATATTGACGAGGTTGCATCTCTTTTTATTACAAATCTTGAAGGAGCGCTATTTATTTCAGAAACACTGGAGGATGCAACTGTAATCATGAAAACAGCAGATCATTTGTTTAACTTGCTTCGGTAAAAGAAGCATTTTTTTTACATCAAATTAGTACTGCTCGGTACTACTAGGAGGATTTTTATGAGAACAGTATTTTTAACGGGTGGAACAGGTTTTATTGGAAAGCAATTAGTGAAGGAATTAGCCAAAGAGGATGTGAACATTCTTCTTTTAGTGAGGTCGAAAAGTAAAGCAACACACATTTTTCAGGAAAGAGGCATCTTAAAAGAGGAAAATATGCACTTTATTGAAGGTGATTTAACGAAAATAGACTTAGGTCTAAGTGCTGAAGATAAGGAGTTGGTATTGAAAACGGATGTGATTATTCACGCAGGAGGCTCCATGGATATTCAAGCGACAAACAAAGAGGCAACTTCTGTATTTTTGAATGGCGCCAAACATATTAGTGAATTCGCTAAAAGTATTCATCACTTGAAGGGCTTGCAGCAATTTATTCATGTTGTAGGTTACATGAGTCCCTTTGATGATAATAATAGCAAGGTTACGATAGATGTATTTAAAGAAGGAAACAAATTTTTAAAAATAAAAAATCCATATGAGAAAACAAAATTTTTAGCTGATCTTTATATCCGTCAACAGGCATCAGCAGTAGGTTATCCGCTGTCTGTCATTAATCCGCCAACTGTGGTTGGTAGTAGTAAAACAGGGAGTACAGAGCAGATAGCAGGATTAGGTTTGCTTGTGACAAGTATGCGAAGAGGGCTCATGCCAGTGATTCCGGGAGGTAAGGGATATAGGTTGCCACTGATTTCAAACGATGAGTTTGCGAAGTTTATTGTGCAGGTTTTCAAATTGGAGCAGCCGGCTATTCAAACATATACACTTGTTGATGACAAAGAGAACGATCCGAACATTGCTGAATTATTAAGTGTTATGTCGGAAAGTATGAATATGAGGGCACCAAAAATCTCTGTTCCAATGCCGCTTATGAAAACAATAATGAAAAGTGGAGTAAGTAAAATAACAAACATTCCTTCTGATGGACTGAATTTTATCACAAAACGAACATTTTCAAATGGTTCGGTGAAAACCATGAGGGGGGGAGATTGGTTTAAGAAGATGAGTGTCATGAACTTTTTCCCTGCCGTAGTAGCTGATCTGGATTATCGATTGATGTATCAAAATGGGGAGCATCATCATTTATTTGAGCGAACATTATGCGATAACAATACCCTTTACCAATTACACGGAGAGGGAAAACCGTTTATTTTATTACATGGTTTATTGAGTGATGGGGAGGATTTATTTCCTTTAGCGCTAGAGCTTCATGAAAAAACGGGTCAACCTGTATGGATCTTGGATCTTCCAGGTTTGGGACGTTCACCTTTTAAACGCGAGAAAAATCTTTTAAATATCTATTTGAATGTAGTAAAAAAGTTATTGGAGAAAGCTACTAACGGCGCCCATCTAATTGGCCATTCATTTGGTGCGTATATTCTTTTGGAAGCATTAGTACAAAAGTACATAGATAAGAAGTATACAATTACTTTACTTCAGCCACCTATTACTAAAAAAAATGCTAAATCGATAAATGTTCCTCAATTTATGAACAAATGGACATTGAAATTGGCAACTACTAATTTGATAGAGCGATATTTATTAAGTAATGGTTTATTTGAAAGTACAGAGAGCATCCCTGAACATTATATTGAAAAACTAAGTAAAAGTTTTACTTCTCCTAGAATTTTAAATACTACGGTTCAGCTTAATAGTTTACTATCGAAAAACGTTCAAGGTGATTTCAATGAAGTAACAAAGTATAATCTTCACATTATTTGGGGGGATTCTGACAGAGGCTATTCTGCTCCTTCACATCTGGGTAAGGTTGATTTTGTTCCATATGGTCATCATTTTCCTCTTAGCCATCCGAGTGAAACGGCTAATTTGGTCATAAAAAACAGTAATGAATTTGCAAAATAAGCTGAGATCTTGCTTCGGTAAAACTACTATTTAGTGTCCTTTCTACAGGTAGCAGTGAAAATTACTGATATTACAGCCGAAAAAGTATACACCTAACCAGTTGTCGAAATTTATTTGACGACTGGTTATTTAATATTGTTCTTCAGAAGAAATTATACTGAACTTCCATGTTGTTTATTTTATAAGTAGTTAATCATACAATAAATCAAGTTGAAGCTGAAGCTATAGGTAAACAATCTCAAATGTAATCAAAATTATTTTGTTAATAGATGTTTATATAGGATGATAAGTTTTTAGAATTGTCCCTAAAATTTTCAAAAATATAAGAAGTCCAAAACCCAAGAAGGAAAATTATTTTATTTTTTTAAGGACAGCAGAAAGAATTTTGAAGCTAGAAAGGTAAATTTTGGTGTCCAAAACCTATGTGACCTTTTACATTCATTTTGTCTCACTATTATTAGTATACTTTTCAATGAAATATAACTTCCTATAATTTATATTATGTAAACTAAAATTATTTTGCGTGGAGGAGGGCTTAGATACGTCAACTACCCATAATAATTTTCAAGTTCCTTATAATTTTCATGTGAACGATAACTCTCCTTTTTTACGATAATGGGATGATTTTGTACAGATAATAATTATTGTTTAATACGATATCTGGAGGTTTTATACTTGCAACTACACGCTGCCATTGACGAATTTGTATTGTATATTGAGATTGAAAAAAATTACTCGGTTAATACAGTCACTAGTTATGAATACGATTTACAACTCTTCTTGACCTTTTTATCGGATCATGGCTGTTCAACCTGTTTAAATGAGATTACCAAGACTCAAGTACGACGCTTTATCCAATATCTATTAGGATCATTAAAACAAAAACCTCGTTCGGTGAACCGAAAAATTTCTTCCTTAAAATCGTTCGCCAAATATTGTTTAATAGAACGATACCTTACTAATGATTTTACACACGGGATTGAATCGCCAAAGACCGATGATAAACTTCCTGTCTATATGACACTAACGGATCTAAAACAGCAATTTGACTATTTAGAGCGCTCCCAATCACGTTTTTCGATGCGGAATGAGCTAATGTTTAAATTATTAGCAACAACAGGTATAAGACGTTCTGAACTTGTTTCATTAACATGGGAACAAGTGGATTTGGTAAATGAAACGATTCGAATTGATGGAAAAGGAAAAAAAGAACGGATATTGCCCCTTCATCCACACTTAATGCCGCTTCTGGCATCCTATAAAGCTTCTTTAAGATCATATCAAAATTACCTTCTGCTGAACTAGTAAAATAATTAGTTGGTAAGTACTTAGATTCGATAACATCGTATCTTCCATTTTCGAAAAAGTAAAACGAATTAGCTGATCTTTAAATACTATATAAAGCTTTTCAACGTATCTAACTTTTCAAAGAACTCTTCATTTAATGGGTACTTTCTTGCCTTGTAAGTGAAACCTGCAAAAAAGACCATCAAAATGATGGTCCTATCTCAACAAACTGGTTAGTACAATTTGAACAATATTTACTTATCTGCCATTCTTTTTCTGATGTAACATTCGGCGTGTCAATTAAGGCAAATATGGATTGTCTTATATGTTCACAGTACAGAAAAAACACAGAGACTAACCTCTGCCTTTCCTTACTTATTAGTGAATTCTAATCCTACTATGGTATCTCGGATATTTTCAAGATCTTTTACTAATACTTCTCGTGGCTTACTACCATCAGGTGGAGAAACAACACCTCACTCTTCTAAAGTATTAACTAATCTAGCAGCCCTTGCATAACCAATTCTAAATTTTCTTTGTAACATTGAAACGGAAGCTGTTTGCTCTTTAATAACTAGCTCAATTGCATCCTGAAGGAAGGAATCCTCATCATCAGTTTTTTTATATTGATTCGATATTGAGTTATCCATTTCCTCTTTACAATCATCATTGCATTGTGACTGATATTAGTAATAACAACTGATATTAAAATTTGAAATAACAAAAAGTTTACACCCTATTAATTTCGATATTTTTATAATTTGGGTTTAGTCCACTCTATTTTATAATGAAAAAACTAGCTATCTGATCAATTTCAGGTAGCTAGTTTAAACTTTAGATATGCGCTGAACGTGCTGCAACGCGAGCATTATGCATTTTACACTCTTTTATGAAGCTATCCAAGAATGCGTCTACAAATAGAATGTGCATATTCATTTGAACACTATCGAAATAGCCCTCGAAATTATATACCTGTGTTAGCCATTCATTTACTTGTAAGTTCGTATCGCGCATAAACTCGCCATCAACAAACATTGGATTTTTCGAGACAACCTCTTTCATGAAGTCAGTCATATTCTCACCAGTATTTAACTTGTAATCTGTAGTGAATTTAATAAAGCTGTATGCGAATTTGTTGAGAATCTCTAAAAGTGCAATGGCCTCGTTACTGCCAGGTGTTACATTGAATAATTTTTGAACTTGGTTTTCACTCATTTTTGAAAATGACTGTGCGTACCCCGTTAAGAATCGGTTATACCAACGGTCATAGTACGTACCGTTGTAGCCTAAAAGACCGTATTCTAAATATTCCTTGTTTTTCCATAACGTTCTCGTGCTTTTTTTCAATGGGTCCCAATCTTTAGATGCTTTTACAAACATTTCTTTCATTAATTCGGTAATTTGCGCCTCAGCTGTTGGAATATGGTGACGTAATTTCTCGGTATCGATATTTGCCGTGCCTAAATGCTCTTTATTCACAATCGAAGTGAACAGCTTTTTGATTTGATAAGCGTTATTTTCTTGGTACTCAGCAACATTTTTTGAACAATACGAAATGATATTTTTCACCAGCACATCATAACGGCTATCAATTAATGTTTCTGGAATTTTCGCTTTATATAAAATGCGCTTTAAGTCTTTTTCGTTTTTTGAACCGGTAATATGGCTAACCGGCTTAAAATGATATTGGCTATTTAGCGCCAGTAAATCAATTTCAGTCTTGTTCGCTAAAATTTGGATTGCTTGATTTTCATCGATTTTTGTACAAACTAAATACGGTACTGCTGATGGATTAGCATCATAAATCGCTGGAATGGCTGTACTTAAATCTGACGGTGAATCCGTGTTAAGCGCGCGAATAAAGAAAACAGAATCAAGTTCTGGGTATTCATTAAATAATGTTTGGTAACGATCTGTCAGTCCATTAGTATCAGGTTGCTCACTATGATCTAAACCATACGTATCAATGAATTTCACTGTTTGAACCTGTAATAAATTTAACATCGGTTCAAATTGTGATAAAACTCTGTCTTTAATCACTACTTTTTTAAGTAGTCCTGTCACAGATTTTTGGTCATGAATTTTTAAAAAGTACTTTAACTGCTCCGTTAATTCAGGTGTAATCGTATTTAAATCAAATTCCTTTGGAAATGATCCCGCAGCCGTTTTGCACACTTTATAGACTGCTTTTAAATACAACTCCACAAGATCATTGAGTTTGTATACCTTTTTATCTGCAATTTTTAACGTCAATCCTTCAGCGAATTGACTCTTTAAGTAGTCTGCAACTGCTGACAACTGCTCTTTTGAATAGTCATTTGTTAGCGCTGTTTCTTCTTTATTAAGCGTATGTAAAATACCTGTCCACAACGTTTCGATCTTTTTAGAATTAGCATCGTCAACAAAATCGAATTCCTTATAATTAAAAAAGCCTTCTGTAACCAAAATTTGCTCACAAATGGATTCGTCGTATTTCTCCTTAGGGACTTCCGGCTCTTTTGCTAATTGCTTTTCCACAAACTCATCTTCACTTAAATATTCAACTGTCACTTTCGGTGATGGTTCATTTATTGAAAAATGATACTCTACAATCGTACGTGTTGTCTGGCCTTCCCCACTCGCTTGAATCTGATCGCGATGCGCAGCAAATGAGTTAATAAATTCAGATTTTCCGGCCCCTGATTTCCCAACTAATAAAATAGATACGCTTTTCTTCATTGTACATACCACTCTCCTTTGGAATATTATTTCAATCATAAATGATAATCACACGATTATATACATTTGTTGGAAAATAACTAAAAAATGGCGGAATTACGTCCAACCAATAATAAGGTGCACGTATGAATACAGGAGATTTCCGGTCTGCCGTTTGCCAAGGTTTTGTAGTTGAACTATAGATTTTTTCGCTTGCTTCAGCATATGTTATCTCACGTTTTCGTAATGCTTTTCAATTTTCTCCATTTTTGAATATACTTAGTTATCCCCCTGAATCTGTTGGCTTAAGTAAATTACCCTATATATTCCCATTAACTAAACTAAATTCGCTAAACTTCAAAAAAATTTATAGTTATTTATTAGGATTTAAATTTGAATAATATCTTTTCAACCAGGGGCTAATCCCCTCTAAACCACGATAAATCATTCTTTCATTTATATTCGCTTGATCTAACTTATCACGTATTCTAGTTTTAAATGTGCTGGGATAACTATTTTTTATATACATCAGGTCTTGTTTCCAAAATATCAGTTAAGTTTATATTAGGTTTTGACATTATTGTAAACATTGAGTGAGTCACATATGAATTTAGCCTCTATTTACGGAGGCTGATTTTGTTTTATTGAATAAATTATTTTATCTTCTAACCGTTTCTGAGTCGTTTCACTATGATTATCTATTATTTATTCTTTAAATAGAAATAATTTTCAAATGATTCGAAATTACTCTTCTCGCTAAACCATAAATATCCACTGTAACCAAGTAAGTTTTTTGGCAGTATGTCGATAGCCTGACAATAATTTCTGTCTGCTTTATATATTTCATATGAAAATAAAAAATCTTTATAGGGATTTTTTATTTTTTCATATTCACGGTTAAGAATGTGTTCCTGATTTTCATCAACATAGGTTGATAGATCCACTTTTTCGAATTGTTCAAAAACGGAGTTAATTTTATCTATATCATTATTTTTTATAATGACTTCTGCTTTCTCTAAATGTTTGGTATATAAATGGAGTGAGTCCGTAAAATGCCTTTGAGAACCTATGTTACATCCTATTTTTTTTGCAATATAGCACTGTAATAAGTAAAAAACAACTACATTGTATGGAACACCGAAATAAAGATCATTTGAACGGTTTATCACGGTCATATCCAAAAGGTTATTTCTAATTTTAAGCATTATTGAGATATTACAGGGTATATCTTTCGAAGAACTCCCTAAATCATTTATATGCCACATTGTTAAAACCACTCTTCTAGTAGAATTGTCTTCTTGTAATAATTTTATGGCTTTTTCAATTTGATCTATTCTGTTCAGTTCTCTTAGCCTATGGCCGTATGCTCCATTAAGAGTAAATCCATCATCTGAATATTTATCATAATCATTAATGAAATAGTTTAGTGGTCTCAAATCATTTGATCCACTTATAATCCAAGAGAATTCATTCAATGCGAAAAACGGATTAAAAGCCCTTTTTTTCAAAAATGGAAGTCTAATTAAATCATGATTCGTTATTTCAAAATAAGCAGGCCCTAAATCTTTTACAGGTCCATTTCTCGAATTAGTTACTTTTACTTCTTGCGTAACAGCTTCATTTAACAATTTTAAATAAATCTCTGAGAAGTTATCACCAGTTATTGTTATCAAGAATATATTCCACCTTTTATAAAACTCGAATATAATATTACAAAAGAACAGATATACTAATAATAAAATTTTTATATTTACTCCAGTAACCTAGTCCCTTTTTATTTTTATAAATAAAATAGAAATTAAAAAAATTACTAACTATAGGATAAATCCTTATATCTTTAATTGTTTTAGAATTTCCCATTAGACCAGTAAGACATTTGAAACTGGCTTCTTTACAACTCCAAGTTATTGTTAGAATAGTGTCTTTATCTTCATCTGCAATCTTCTCTGTCCATATTTTTTCTTCAGAACTACTTAAATAGTAGCTTGAGAATTTTGGATGCCTATTCCTAACACTTTCAATATCACATCCAATATTTTTAAAAAATTTGCTACTACAAGCAAATCCTATTTCATTGCAATGAGAAATAGATAATGCTAAATAATCTTTTCTTTTAGTCACCAAAATAGGTGCTCCATTGCTTTTATTTTTTATATGAAAATTTTTCATTTCCTCTAAGTTTATATTTAAACAATCAGCTATTACGTATTTTGCTGCTACTCTACCAGAAAACCAATTTTTACCATTCCTCAAAAATTTCTTTTCATTATTCCAAATTTTGAGTTCAATATCACTAAGATATCTATCATCGTCAATAGAAAACTCCCTTATACAAGTGAATATTTGATAATCATTTAATAAAATTAATTTTCTATTCATTAATATCCAAATTAAATTCAACTTGTTCTTCATTTCTACAAATTTGTAACATTTTCTCATAATTTGCTTTTGGTTTAATATTTCCGAGTGCCGCATGAGTAGCAATACATGTAAGTTTTCCAGTTTTATAACCAGATTCATTAGCGATAAAGTCCAAAAGCCTACCTAACCCTAAATAATTTCCATAAGCTTTTTGAACAAAATATTGGTTTCTATAAATTGCAGTTAAATCTATAAAATCTTCACGAATTTTGACACTTATAAAGCTCATACAAGGAAAACCCATCTGATTATTTTTATCCAAACAAGGATCATAAATAGACATTTCATACATGACCCTAATTCCTCTACCATTGTTTCTCTCTCTATCCAATTTAAAGATAGTATGTTCAACCTGATTAAAAGTTGTACCCTTGCCATAGTTCCACTCTACTAATCTCCCAAAGTATGTACCTTTATTATTTTCTGTTACTTTTCTTAAAATTGGATAAACTTTTTGAAATCTATTATAAAAATCAAATCGATTTTTACTTTTATTTTTCATTTCAAAAGGGAAAATTGTATTAGCAACAGTTTCGATTCTTTGATCATCCATACTAAATAGTATTTGGTTGAATTTATCTCTAACCATTTTATCGTCTGATGTTGGATTTTCTATTTCTACTATCAGATTATAATCATCTTTTCCGTTTCGAATGAGATGCTCTATTGCTTTCTTCCAGGCATCAGAGATGTTTTTACCTTTAATTACAGTATTCACATTTATGCCCCCTTTGGTATAATCCATGCACCACGATTATATTTATTAAAATAATCATAAGAAACATATGCATATCCATTATCTGCCCATTCAGGACCCCAACTATTTCTAATGATAAAAAAGTTTTTTCCATCATCTCTCTGACCATAGCCCATTATTAAAATAGCATGTAATCCTTCAAAGGTTTCTACTTGTGGAACATCTATAAAAACATTTTCATTTGAAAGCCAAAATGTTGGTTGAACTTCAACTCCTGTAATAACAGGTCTTTCCATAGATAAATGATTCTCTATTTCTTGAACATCAGCATTAATAAATTGATATGAAGAAATTTTTCTCCCTAAAGCATCTTTCTTAACATTTGTATCGATATCTGCAAATTTAAAAGGTGTTTTTAAATGTTGATTATAAGGGAAAATAGAATCTTTAGAATGACCATAGCTTTGAATCGCTTTAAAAGCACTAGGAATACTTATTCCATTTGAGTCGTCCTTCCCGTCTAAGTGTTTTGCTGAACTAAATACATATTCTTCAGATAGTCTAACATCTAAATTTCTATGATGTTCATGACAAGCTGTAACTGCAAATGCTGTACATGTTCCTCTACTTCCCTGATCTCTTACTATTGAAAAATTATTTCTTAAATCCACCATCAAATTATATTTGTCACTCATAATCATAATAGACTCCTTTAAGCAATCAATTGTTCTAGTTTTATACCATGTCGCTTATACTGTGTAATAATATTGATCTTAAATACCTTAATAGAATTTGATTTTGGCAACCATGGCCTGTTATAAAATAATTCTAACTTCATTTCCTTTATATCTTTAATTTGGAGTTTAATACATCTATCACCAACAGCTCCAAGTATATTTTCATCGGATGGACTCCAATTAGAATTAATATATCTAATTTCAGGAATCCCCATCCACTTATAACCTGTACTAGGGTTTTCTTCTAGTTTAATACGTACCTCATCTCCTAAAGCTGGGTATATAATAATATTGTTGTCTTGCTCATTTATATTCCAAATATTATTCCAATTGGTTTCTAAACCATCTTTGCCATAATGATTTTTTACATCTTTAGGACTGTAACTTTTTAGATCTTGGTATTGGCGTCCAGATTTAATTATTCTTAAACTTGCTAATCTATTTACAGTAGCTTGATAGCTTGTATCCATTCTTAATGAAAGTTCATATACAGAGAATGGAGTAAGCTCAACCACTCCCATTTGTTTCAAAATGTTGTTTACTAACTTCCTTGGCATAAGAATACAAGAAGCAAACACTTCAGCAATCTGTTCCTTTTCATCTCGCTTATATTCCTCCATAAACAATTCAGAAGATGTATCTAGACTAGGAGGATCTTTCCTAATATAGTGACAAAGCTCATGTGCAGCAGTGTACCTTTGTCTCGTAATTGGTAAGTTTTCATTAATAAGAATTCCCGGACGATTTTTTTGTGTTTCTGGAATATATGCCCCAGCCAATTTATCTATTTTTTGGAAATTTATGATAATGTTGTTTCCTTCAATTATTCTAAAAATATCGATTGGCTCTGTATATGAAAAATCAAATTTACTTAACACTCTATTTGCCTCTGCGGTTGCAGTTTTTATTATTTCAGCTTTGGATAAACCCATTGTTTTCACACTCCCCCTAGAATTACATTATTTCATTTCCGAAAGTATTTTTGAAAATCTAAGAATACTCTCACGGTCTTTTTCAGATAAGTCATCACTTGCTCTAGCGAGTAGTTCTACATCTTCATTTTCGCTATACACACCTTCAAGAAAATAACTTTCTGGATGTTTATATAATTTTGATAACATATGTATTTCATCAATGTCTGGTCTTTCTTGACCATTTTCGATACTCATGAGTTTTTCAATGGATATATCTAAAAAATTAGAGACTATCTCTATTGTTAACCCTAAATATTCTCTAGCATCTTTTAATCTATCATTGACATTCGAATTCATCGTTTAGCCTCCAATAGTTCACTTATTAGTTCACAAAATTCTTTAAAGGAAGATTTAACTCTCTTATGAACTTCTTTTATTGGTACTTTAATACCCATTTCTTCTTCTATTACACCGATAATTTCCATAAAAAATATTGAATCAACATCTGTGTCACCGAACTCGGTTATCTCATTAATAATTCTTTCTGAACTATCTCCACACCAATCTTCTAAATATTCCGCTATCTCACTCATTAATTTTTCCTGCACATAAATCACCCTTTATAAATAACTTCACCCTTTGCGAAGCATTTTACTATATCTACTATCGTTTGATGTAATTCTTCAACAGAAAGAGATCCGTCAACTATTATTATCCTTTTTGGATTTTGTTTGGCCATATATAAGAAACCATTGCGTACATTGGTTTGAAATTGAATTTTTTCTAGATCAAATTTATCTATATTAACATTATTTCGATTTATAATTCTCTGATGTGCTATTTCTGGATTTATATCTATTAAAATTGTTAGGTCTGGAGCCTTGTCTTCTGTTGCTAAAGAAGTTAGATAATGGATAACTTCTATTTCTAATTTTCTACCAAATCCCTGATATGCTACTGATCCGTCTATTCCTCTGTCACTTAAAACTAATTTACCTAATTCAATATTGGGATTGACGACCTTTTTTACAGTTTCATGTCTATCTGCTTCAAATAAAAATAATTCCGATAAACTTTCAAGTTTTAACTCAAAATTATTTACTAATATTTCTCTTAGTATTTCTCCAATAGCTGTACCTCCAGGTTCTTTAGTAAGTATCACATCACAAGTTTGATTTTTTAAATATTTATATAATAAATTTATTTGAGTTGTCTTCCCTGAGCCACCAATACCTTCAAATGTAATCCATTTTCCTGTCATACCAAATCTCCTCTAATTCTTAATTTGGTTATATTATACAGGTCTTTAATAGGTAAAAATACATGTTTTTAACAAAAAAATAAATTTGTGTTACAAATGATGGGAATAATAACGTAATATTCATTATATAGACACTCAATCTAAATAAATAGGGGAATAAAATAATGAAAATAATTACTTTATGCGGCTCTACGAAATTTAAAAAAGAATTTGGAGAAGTAAATGAGGCCTTAACACTCCTTGGTCATGTAATATTAAGTGTTGGTGTGTTTGTTCATTCTAAGGAGTTAAAAATAAAGCCAAGCCAAAAAGTATTATTGGACGAAATACATAAAAAGAAAATTGATTTATCAGATGAAATATTTGTAATTGATGTAAACGGCTATATAGGTAGTAGTACTCGTAGTGAAATTGAGTATGCTAAACTCAAAGACAAAAAAATAAATTATTTATCAGATAACAATTGTCCTTATAACTTTAATTTAAAAAATATAAGTAACTAAAAATAAAGGGTAACTCGTCGATTCATTATAAATGACAAGTTACCCTTTATTTTATTTATAAAGCTCTGGTATCTTATTTGCTTTAACATAAAGAGGATGACGTGGATGACCGTCCTTTGTTAATTCTAATACAAAAAGTGGAATACTGTTTTGTCTGATTAGATTCAATACTTCTTTATCACGATCAAACAAAATTCCTTTAGTGCCCCATGCCAGTATGACCTTTTCAGACCTTGTTAGCGCATTAACAATATATTGATTATTTTCTTTTCCTATCGGATCATTAGCTGAAAGTAACATTTCCGGATTAGTTGACCTATACGCGAATAGATTAACAACCTCTAGTGACCCATAACCCCAGTTCATAGCAAACTTAATGCATCTACGTAAAGTTGGATCATCTTCTCTACTATCGGCTGTACTAGGGTTAAGCATGATGAACGTAACCCTCGGTAAAGTATCATCCCAAACTCTCCATAGAGAATAACGATACCTTTCAGTATCATCAATTATTGCCCCACTATTATTATCCAAAATATCACCAAAAAAAGTTAATTGCATAAATATCACCTAAGTCTATTATAAACATAAAAAACACAAATTGAGTACCCTTTACAATTTTTTGCCTCACCTATTCCTTATTTATCCATATTAAAAGTTCATCAGAATATACATCACATTATAAAAGAGGAAACGATTAAAATGAACATAAAGTAAACGGCACATATACTATATCAAATAAAATAATTTAATTTTCACTTATATTATCTACTTTAGGAGATTCTTTCTAAGCTATTTCCAAATCTTTAAAAGGTTCTTTACTTTATTGTTCTTTAACGCTATGAAACGTATCGAGATTCAGTAACCTGTACTGTTGCTCATCTCAATCGCCCTCACAGCGCACAATAAAAGTATTTCGCGTTTCCTTATTTTACGTAATCCAGGATGAACACCTCATTGATTTTCTATAACTATAGACTACAGCTTCTCCTTATTCCTTCAATATTTGTATGTATTAAATAACTCATAAGCAATATATAATACAATCTGTATTTCGGTTTCACTTTGTCTTCTATTAGATATTGCATAATCATACACAACTCTTTTTTTCAAAATACTTATTATCGAAATTTAAAGTGTCAAATTTAAAGATTACTGAAGGCTTGGAAGAAGACACCAAGCCTTCAGTAATCTTTTTCTTTAAAGTTGATAAGGAGATATACTCCATATCAACTTTTTATCTTTTGTTAAGATATAGTATCAACCAGCTTATTTGTTCACTCTTATGAATAATTCTTATTAATATTGGACAGATCTACATTAAACGATAATTTGCATTATTTAAACGAATAATTCCCTTTTGAACGATAAATTATAGGAACCAACCGATAATTAGAAAGTTTTAACCAAGGTATTTATATTATGTAAACTAAAATTATTTAGCATGGAGGAGCACTTAAACTACTGCTACTTGTTTGTACTTTGTTTCCTCCTGAATTAATTACCGTAGGATATCTTTTGATAGATCTTGTGAAGAAATCTGCAATAATATGACCGTTTAATGAAAACGAGCTCTAATCCTTGTTACAGAATCGCGCCTGATTGTTGAAGAAGGTAAAAATCACTATATGCAACAATTAGTAAAGCTCGTATAAATGGATGAGGTTTATAATTTCCATCCTTTTTTACCTGTAAAATTTTACATTAGAATATATTAACCTCATTGATTTATAATCAAACCCATCTAATCCAAAGTATTATAAAAATCGAAACTTTACCAGCTACATTCTTCTTTCCATTAAAAATGTATCATGCCATATCCCATCTAATTGAGCAATTTTTTCTCTTGTACCAACAATTCGAAAGCCCATCTTTTTATGTAATTGGATACTTGATGAATTGATCGCAAAGATGGATGATTGGAGTGTCCAAAACCCCTCCTTTTCACTCTCTTCAATTAGTACTTTAAATAGCTTAGAGGCAATACCTTTCCCTTTACTTTCACTCGATATATAAACACTAACTTCTCCAACTCCAGAATAGACGGAGCGTGTAGAGACGGGTGAAATGCCAATCCAACCAACCACTCTATTGTGTTCTTCTGCAACAAAACGCAAGGTCGCATGGTGTCTTTCATCCCATACCTGTTCACTTGGCACTATTGTTTCAAAAGTTGCCATTCCTGTTTCGATTCCCTCTTTATAAATCTTTAATACCTCTTGTAAATCCTTATTTTCCATTTTACGAATAATAAGTGTGTCCATTCCATTTCCCCCTTGAATTTTTAAAAGGACTGCTAGCTTTCGCTAACAGTCAAATTATTAACAACCTGTATTTGATTGATTGACAAGATTAATACTACATACGCCTGTTTCTGGTAATTCTAATTCCACACGTTTCGATGCTTCTTCATCACCTGATAAATAAGCTGTTATAGAACGAACCTGTTCGTAGCCGGTTGCCATTAAAAATGTTGGTGCGCGTCCATAACTTTTAGCTCCTACTATATAGAAGTCCGTTTCAGGTTGGCGTAGTATTTCTTCACCATGCGCTCTTACTGTGCCACAACTATGCTCATTAGGATCAATTAGTGGCGCTAATGCTTGCACACTTTCTGTTGCTGTATCGATAGATAAACGCAGTTCATTGTTCATGGTAAAATCAGGTCGATTTCCTGCATTAACAATAAGTTCATCGAATTCTGTAAGTACTTTTTGTTCTCCATTAATAGTACCTACAATATGGATATTTTCTTCTTTTTTCACCTGTGAAATATAGAAAGGTGTTACTACCTCAATTTTTCCTGTATCTACTAATTCATGGATGCGAATACCCAATGCGCCACGTGCTGCCAACGCATCTTTTTCCTCCCCGCCATAGGCCTCCTCTACAGATCTTTTACGCATAATCCACACAAGCTTTGTTGAAGGATTATCTTTTTGTAATTCAGCCAAAGCTAATAAGGTATTGATCGCTGAATGACCACCACCAATGACAGCAACCTTCTTATTTGCATATCTCTTAGGATTCGTATTTATATCTGGAATACCATACTCAATGTGATCTGCTAATGCTTTCTCATTTTTCAGCCAAACACCTGTAGAATTTGCTGGGTTTGGGTTCCCCCATGTTCCTGTTGCATCAATAACTGCTTTTGCCTCAATAATATCGATATCATCCTCTTTTTCAACATATATATTAAAGGACTGATTGAATCGATTTTTTGATTTCATTTTATCATTTAATTGTCGTGAAATACCTACTACTTTTGAGTTCAATCGGATACTTGGTTTTATTTGTCTTAACTCTGCCAAAGGTTTTAAATAAAGATCAATTAACTCATGCCCCGTAGGTATTGTTTCTAAGTTAGGTTCTATCCAATCAGACCCCTCTAATAATGATTTAGCAGCTTTATTGATGTTATAACGCCATGGAGAAAATAATGTGACATGCCCCCAAGTACGAATATTGTGTGCTATTTCTTTGCCAGCTTCAAGTAAAATAAATGACTGGTTCTGCTCTACTAGATGAGCTGCAGTAGCTAACCCTATAGGACCTGCACCAATTATGACAATCGGTAAATTCTTATTTGGGATATTAACACTCTCCTGTACTTCAATATCCTTAGTTGTAGTACAACAAGATTGATTTTGGTTGATTACTTTTAGTGTTTTCATATAAATTTCTCCTCTTTTCTCTATATAAGCATTTTCTTATATAAAATATATTTTTTTACGTCTAGCAGTTAGCTAGACGTAATTTATTTAAGCTTTTGTAATAGTTATGAACACACTTCAATTTCACACATGATTTTATCAATTTCTTTTATAGCTTTTTCAAATTGCAACCATGTAGAAGGGCCGTAACGCTCCATATCTCCTTTAAAGAAGAAATCAAAAGCAAATTCTTTAGCCTGTATCAATGTGTATTCTCTACTATTCATAATTAACTTTAAATAAGCGATAAAATAATTTTTAGTTAATACGCTAGCATGGTTAACTGTCATTATCGTATCCTCCATTCAACAGATTGAATATTTGCTAAGACAGTATTTAAGGTATCTGGTTAGCAAGATGTCGGAGAGTATCCAACTAATACTAAACCTAGTTCACCATTCTCTTCTTCTGCATGGATCGTAACATCTGTTAATTGCGGTGCAATATCAGGATGAATTGCGATTTCGATACCTTCAATTGTTTGAATCGCATCTTCTGCTGCTGGTGCTTCTAAGCCTACACCTAAATTAACCCCACAGCAGCCTGTAATACCAAAGAAACGAAGTGTTTTAACCTCGGAATCAGCTAATACCTGTTCTAAATAATTTTTACCTTCTGGACTCATTTTCATTTGATTTTCTCTCCTTTTAATTCATGTAAGCCTTGTGCTCCAACCAGTGGCGTTTTTACCCATGGAATGGCCACAAATTGATTATTACTGATGGATTTAACTTCTTTTAGCCATTTCGTTTCTGCTTGTTGTTTTTGAATTAATGTTGGACTTGTTGTATAGATAGATGAAAATGTCTGATTAACAACCCACCAATCAACAGTTAATCCAGCACGGTGTAAATCTTCTTGTAAGCGCGAAGCTTCATAGACAGGTGTTGCTTCAGGAAGAGTTACAATGGCAACACTCGTATAAGAGGCATCACGCAACCTTGGTAACAGGTTAGAAACAGCCGGAGGAATATCCCCTTGTGAACGGCTTATTTCCCGATGATAAGCTTCTGTTGCGTCTAATAACAGCAGCGTATGCCCTGTTGGTGCGGTATCAATAATAATGACTTCATCTTGATGGTTTTCTACAACGTTAGCAAATGCTCGGAATACAGCTATTTCCTCTGTACAAGGAGAAGCCAAATCCTCTTTCACAAATGCTAAACCTTCCTCATTCATCGTTTCACTTGCCTTTGCAAGCACTTCTGCTTCATAGTTTTCCACTTCTACTTTTGGATCAATACGACTGATTGTTAAATTTTTAACGTTGTCATCACCAAATGTCCAATCGAGGTGTGCGGCAGGATCGGTTGTAGTTAAATGTACATGAGTACCCTCTTCTGCTAATCGTAATGCAATATAAGAAGCCACAGTTGTTTTGCCAACCCCACCTTTACCCATCGTAAAAATGAGTTTCGGCTTACGTTCTAAATAATCTGCAATCATTTCTTCTATCTCTGGAATCTTAGTTTCTTCATTTGATTCATCTTCTTGTATAACTTCTTGGTCAGTCATCCATGCTTGCATACGCTCAATACTTGATAATGAGTACGGTACAAATGGTAAGTAGAAATGTTCAAATCGATTTAGTTCTTCAGGAATTCTTGCTAATGCATTAGCTTGACACGCAATGAAAGCCTCTTCGATATCATCAGTAGAATCGGTATTGCTCATATATCCATTAATTAGTAGAGTCTGATTTTGAATGCCTATTTCAAACAATTCGTGAGAAGCACGTGCAGTTTCTTTTAAAGGGTTTTCTTCAGGACGCGTCACTAACATTAACGTCGTTTGTTTGGCATTCTTTAAACGTTCAACTGCTTCTTTATAGATTTCACGTTGTGGCTCTAGCCCTTTTAAAGGACCTAAACATGAGGTACCAGTCGTGTTATCATCTAGAAACGTAGACCATGCAGAAGGCAGTTGTAATAATCGTAACGTATGCCCTGTTGGCGCTGTATCAAACACGACAGTGTCAAAATTCCCTATGACTGAAGTATCAGTCAATAATGTTGCAAATTCATTAAAAGCAGCAATTTCTACTGTGCAAGCACCAGAAAGTTGCTCTTCCATATTTTGTAATACCACTTCAGGTAGCTTTCCACGATACGGACCAACCATTTGTTCTTTGTAATGCTGTGCCGCCTGTTCAGGATTCAAATTTATCGCAAATAAATTATCTATGCCTTCAATTTTTGTTGGACTATTAGAAAACGTTTGGCCAAAAATATCTTGTAAGTTGGATGCGGGGTCTGTACTAATTAAAAGTACCTTTTTCCCTTCATTTGCAATGGCTATTGATAGGCTACAAGCAACCGATGTTTTCCCAACGCCCCCTTTCCCCGTGAAAAACAGGAATGGGGTGTCAGGGAAATGACTTCTTGTAAAACGTTCCATCTTAGGCTTCTCCTTTTAGTGACAAGCGTACTTTTGGCTTTTGTAGTAATTCGTCTTCTGAAAGTCCTGACCACTGTGAAAATTGTTCATTTGTAGGATAGATCCCTTTGCAAAGTAATTCTCCATCCACAAACGTTGCAGGCAAGGCATCCATTCCTTCTGACATTAATAGTTGATTAATTGCTTCATTTTCTACAAAAGCATTTGGCTCGTTTGTAAGATTAAATCTCTCAGCTTCTATGTTTGTTTTCTTTAAATTATTCATAATAAATGACATACGCAATAATTCTGGGTCTATAGAGGGTCCACATAAGCCTGTAGAACAGCACATTGCTGGCTCATAGATATGAATTTTTTTCAATTTATTTCAGCTCCTCAGCTACAAATTGTTCAATGCGTTTACCAATTGCATCACGAACATTTTGGAATACAGCCCACTTCTCTTCATCAGTACCTGTCGCTTTCGCTGGATCTTCAAATCCCCAATGCTCACGACGAACATGAGGAGGCGTCATTGGACATTTATCAGCTGCATCCCCACATAAAGTAACAACTAACGTGGCGTTGTTTAGTGTCTCTAAATCAATTAAATCGGATGTATGATTTGAAATATCAACCCCTACCTCAGCCATCGCTTTAATGGCCTTCGGATTTACACCATGTGCTTCAATACCCGCACTTTTAACTGTCCAATTGGTAGGTAGTAATTTCTTTGCCCATCCTTCAGCCATCTGACTACGGC
Source organism: Lysinibacillus sp. S1 (assembly GCF_044986265.1). Lineage (NCBI taxonomy): Bacteria > Bacillati > Bacillota > Bacilli > Caryophanales > Bacillaceae > Lysinibacillus > Lysinibacillus sp. S1. Next base: position 316,967 of record NZ_CP173154.1, on the reverse strand, counting down.
ATGAGTTCCCTGTACATAGGAAATAAAGTGTATTTGTCATAGTAATTGCTCCTTATAATTTAATGGTTTTAAAGTATTTTTTCTGCCAACGTAGGGCAACCCATACAAGTCCTATGAGAACAGGTACTTCTACAAGTGGACCAATAACAGCAGCAAATGCCACGCCACTATGCAGGCCAAACACACCCACTGCAACCGCAATCGCTAGCTCAAAATTGTTACTTGCAGCTGTAAAAGAAAGAGCTGCTGTGACAGGATAAGATGCCCCAACTTTACGGGAAGAGAAGAATGACACAGCAAACATAATCACAAAGTAAATAAATAATGGAATAGCAATTCGCACTACATCAAGTGGCAGTTCTACTAATTGCTCACCCTTTAAAGCAAACATCATCACAATCGTGAACAACAGTGCAATTAGTGTCAGTGGTGAAATCTTCGGTAAGAACTTTTCCTCATACCAATGTTTCCCTTTTGTTTTAATCCCTATCCAACGTGTGAGGAACCCTGCAGCAAACGGGATACCTAAGTATATAAGTACGCTCTTAGTAATCTCCCACATAGAAATGGATACATGGAAATTCTCTAAACCAAACCAACCAGGTAATACATTTAAGAAAAAGTAAGCAAAAATTGAATACGTCACGATTTGAAAGATGGAGTTAAACGCAACTAAACCAGCTACATATTCACGGTCTCCACGTGCTAAATCGTTCCATACAATGACCATTGCAATACAACGAGCTAAACCAATCATAATCAGTCCAGCCATATACTCTGGATAATCGTGCAGGAAAATGATGGCTAAAAAGAACATTAAGAACGGTCCGAGTAACCAGTTTTGAAAAAGAGAAAGTAAAAGCACTTTCCAATCCTTAAACACACGCCACATTTCTTCATACTTTACTTTCGCTAATGGTGGGTACATCATGACAATTAACCCGGTAGCAATCGGTATGGATGTTGTGCCAATAGACATGGCCTCTAATGCTTCTCCAATATTAGGCATTGTCAAACTTAATAAAACACCTATTCCCATAGCAACAAATATCCATAAGGTAAGGTAACGATCTAGAAAAGATAGCTGCTTGGTTAAAGAATCATTACTCATTTATATTTCCTCCTACATGGCAACAATCTGTGCCACAGTTACACCCGTTTAAAGGTTGAATTTGTTCTAAAATGCCCTTCATCAGTGGAGTTTGATCCTCTACTAAACGGTAATGTTTCCAAGTCCCTACTTTTCGTTCTGTAATAATGCCTGCCTCCTTTAATTTTCGAAGATGTTGACTAACAGCTGGTTGCGATATTCCGAGAACATCTACAAAATCACATACACATACCTCCCCATTCTTCATGCATGCAAGTAATTTAATGCGGTTTAAATCTGCAGCTGCTTTTAGTTGTTTTTCAATTAGTGTATTTTCCATTTATCTGCACTCCTTATATAATTATTTGCTTATATATTATTTTAAATAAAATCACCTCGTTAAAGAAAGGTGAATTAATCCATATATAACTATATTCTTATATTATGATTTAATGTTTTGAATTGCAACAGATTTTTGTAGATTTGGAATAAAGATTGAGCAAAAACACCTCACAAACCTTTATTTTACGTTAAATAAGAAGAATCCCTTTTTGAAAAAGATTGATCAAAAGGGATTTTTCTTTAGCAGTTTTAAGTTAGGTTTTTATAAAAAAGTCTGATCATTTTCCAACTTTGTTGCTCCACAATGGCGCCCTATAATGGAAAATGTATAACTAATATTTCATCTGCATATTATCTTGTAGTATTTTCTCTGCAAGTTTAATGTTTTCTTTTAGAAATAAAGGTAGTTCCGTATGTGCAAGAACCTCTCTACTAATGAGAGACCTCCACCAGCATGCTCCTCCTTTTCACTTCTACGGATTAAAAGCCATTTCTCATTGCGACGAATAGCCCCTTCTACATTTACTACAAACATAAAATACCCCCTATAATTTATACTTTATCCATAAACACATGGCCCTTTTTATTTCGTAGACGCATTTTTTTCTGCAGAAATGCGCCCGGTTATAGAACCTTCAAACAATATTCTGTTACTCATATCACACACCAATTATTACCACCACGACTCAAGCACTTTAATTTGAACTAATAATAAACTAATTTTTTAGATTATTCTCAATATTAATCCTCCTAATTTCTCCAAAACCCTTATTCAACAATATGGCACGATTGTGGAACAAGAAAAAATCTTGCTTTTATATTTTGTGTAAACATTGAGCTTTAGAGATTAAAAGTCGATAAAAACGCGACAACTTTAAAAACTAATCCCTTGATTTTTGTTAAAATGTAAATAAGTTTTTTTTGCTTTTATGTTAAAATTTTGTAAAATAAAACGGAAGACACATATTTTTACAACTTGGGAGGGGCTATATTATGCGAAGTAAACGAATTAAATTAGCAATTGTCGCAATTATTCTTGTCCTTTGTATAACTGGTATTCTATTTTATTCAGAATATGGAACAAAGAATTTTGGAGATGAACTCATTACAAACACTGATAAATTTGAAGAAGTTGTTGATAGCATTTCCGTTTGGGAAATGAACGGTGGTGTAGATAACAAAAATATATTTATCGTAAACAAAGACGATGAATTATATAACGAAGTACGCAGCATTTTGAATAATTGGGAAGCAAAACGAACTTTATTCAAAAGTATGGATGTCTCTAACTCTTATTACAAAATAGTTTTCACTAATAACGACGATACTACTAATCCAATTAATATATTAATTTCAAAAGATGGTATGGTTAACATTAACTCAAGAGAATACGAACTTGTCAAAGGCGATTTAGTTGAATTACTTAATATCGCTAACTATGAATAATCAATCGAGAATGATGAATCTCAAGTACCTTGTATTCCGCTGCAAGTTCGCATGGATTGGTGGAATGCTTGTTGTATGGTGAAGTCATAAATTTTCTGATTTCTGATTCGTGCAATCATTGCGCAAAGCTCCGTAAGCTAAATAGATCTTTTATTTTACAGCTATATGGTTAAGTGAACCAAGATGAACAATTATAAATGGTGACTGTTTTTATAATAAAGGCGGACTTCCACAAACTAATCTGTGGAGGACCGCTTTTAATTTGTTCTTATTTACTTAACAATCCTCGTCTCGTGAATTCAGAAGAACAGAACGCTATTCAACAATAGCGTCCAATTGTTGAATATTGTTATCTAACTAAAGCACTCTAAAGTTTAAGTGAAACTGTTCACAACTTACAATCAGTGTTTAAGGATCTCGGATAATGCCTGTTCCTCACCATCTAACATCGAAGTAACGATTGTCATAAAATCTTCAGCTCCAATTTCAAAATGACCTCGACGGAATGGTAACCCCCAATTGCGATTTCCACGCGTAAAAGTGAGCTGGTTTAACAACAGTGCAATCTTAACTTCTCGACAAGGAATATAACGCATATCTCTGCGAAATGGCACAAACGACTCCGACACTTGATGTTTGTAAGCACCGTTATCCGTAACCTGACCAATAGCAGTAAATGCTTGAACTGGCTTCCCTTTGGACATGTCTGTGCGAGGGGAATAGTATATCAGCCAATCACCTGGAGACATTTTACGCAAAGGTGCTACCTTACCGTGACATAACTGTGCAAAACCACCTTCTATGGCTAAATTCACATGAGAAGCGGATACAACGCCAATCCAATATCTGCTTTTCTGACTTGTTATATTCGACATGATGCATCCCCCCTACTCTTCAAATACTAAACTTTTCAACCGATCCAGTTGTAAAAAATGATGTCTGTAATGCATTTCAATCAACATAAACCATTCCTGCGCGTTTAAAGCACCGAACGCCGGATGAAGTATCTTGTTACTTACAGGCACTTGAAGTAGAACTGATTCCGTATTCCTCATCCGTTCCACTACACTGTGAAGTCCTTCTACCAATTGCTCCATGCTCTCTGGTGGTTGCGGAGTATAGTTTGGCGAAGCAGGGACCTTAATACGAACAGCAGGAAATTGTTCTAGTTTAAAAACAATCTTACCCTGCTCAGTTTTTTCCTTCGCTGGGTTCAATGTCGATTCGCTACCAGCTAAACATTGCTCGACATTATGTAGATGCATGAAAGCTGATTGAATTAAATGTACATACATCTGTCCTATGGACCAATCTTCTTCGTTCAGCTTTCTATGTATTTTATCAATATTGAGTTTTGTCAGTTCTGCCAAATATCTTTCTACTGTAAGTTCAAATGACTTCAATACTTCCTTTGTACTTTTCATCCTTCATAGCAGCTCCTCTTCATCTTGGTATAGTCACAGTATAAAAGAACACTACTGACAGGTGTATGTCAGTAGTGTTCTAGAATTTTTTTCGCTACTTCCCGAATCTTGAAGCGTAAAGACTTCGGCTCAATCACCTCGATATCTCCGTCCCAGCCAAGTAAATGCTGTAATAGTTCCTCTGGATACCGAACACGAAATTGAAAGATTACATCCTCCTTCCGCTCCTCAATAGATTCAATATAAAAATTTACTGCCTCAATGATTTTGTCGGCAATTTCGGGGTTTGCCCTCATTATTATTCTTTCATCTCGATTGTCAGGTGGCCGATAGCTACTTAGGTCAAAATCATTTGGTAGAAGAAATTGATCTTCCAACACAGAAAGCTCGGACATCCGGGACAAGCGGAAATGACGCATTTCTTGCCTCATATCACAGTATGCTAGTAAAACCCAATTTTCATGGACAAGTGTTAATCCATATGGAGAGACGACACGTTTATTTTTCCGATTCCCATCTGTTCCTGGCATTTTTTTAATATACATAAAACTGATTTTGCACTGTTTCAAAATTGCATCGCGAACTTGATTAAGATACGTTTTTACCCGCTCTTCAGTTGACTGCTCACCTATATGAAGCAGTCGCATTGTTTCCCGAACAAGCCTTGACTCGTTACGAACTGACTCCGACAAAGTAGCCTCGATTTTGCGTTTAGCGGACCTTGCATTAATACCATAATCTGTATCCAACCTTTGCTCGATAAAATCAGCTCCCATGAGCAGGGAGACRGCCTCTTCTGCTGTGAACCTAACCGGGGGTAGAAAATATCCTTCCATTAAGGAATAACCCTGACCAGGGGCACCTAAAATGGGAACCCCAGCCTCACTTAGTGCTTGAATATCCCTATATATCGTACGTACACTTGTCTCAAATTGAGAAGCTAAATCTTCTGCTCTCAATGTTTTGCTTCGCTGTAATTCAAGCGTGATCGCAAGCTGCCTCTCCGTTTTATTCATTTTTTTCCTCCACAATTTCAGCATTCTATTACAGTACTTGCCCAATAATTGAATAACAGCAAGCAATATTGAAGCTGTATCCCTAAAAATGAGCTGCCTATGCAACTCCGTGTTCTTCAAGCAAAGCACCCGTTCTAGCTTAAATATTTTCTTTCATATGTTTGGTGTTAATCAGATTTAATAACCTCCCATAACGCCGTTTTATTGCTATCCCATTTTAAAAGTGTTACTGCCTCTTCAAAACATGCTCTTTGGATAATGATATATCTTTTGTAGGAACTTTAACACCAAATGAAAATTCTTTTAATACTTAAACGTCTTGTCCCCAAAGGAAATTCCCAACTACATCTTCTACTGCTAGTGAAGAACTAGAATCTAATGCAATATGATAATCTCTTGTAAAGCCAGCCTCTTCAAATGCTTCTCGTTTAGTAGGAGTCTTACCCTCTTCTTCAGCACCAGCTAATCCCTGCCAATATCCATAATCACTTCTCTTAAAAATTGCATATTCAACCCGTGAAAGTAAACACCGAGTGCGCCATGTGCTGGCCAAAGCATCTTTTTCTTCGACCTATAGGCTTTTTCTACAGACTTTTTACGCATTCCACACTAGCTTTGTTGCAGAATTCTCTACTTGTAATTCCGCAAGTGCTAGCAATAACAGAATGGCCACCACCCAAAACTGTAATTTTCTTTCGTATTCGTATTTATAGTTGGGATACCATACTTTATGATCTGCTAATACTTATTCATTTTGTAATTATATCCCTGTAGAAATTACTGGATTTGGATTCCCCCCATGTACCGTAGCATCCATAACGGCTCACACTTCAATAATTAGGAAAGCTTTGTAAAAGATGTTTACAAACAACTTAAATTTAGATATACTTACAAAGTAAACAAAAAATTCTTAAGGAGGTCGAATAAAATGATCGTTATCGTTAAATTGATGTCATTGGTAGCTACAACTTCATTAAAAATGAAAATCACACATTCGACCGCATCGGAATGGATCGCTTAAGGTTTTTTTGTAAATAAGCATACCCATACCGCAGGGAGAAGTGTGCCCCTGCGGTATTTTTGTGCCTTTTTTCGCCGTAGAGGAGTCTCTCTACGGTTTTTTTCATTTTTCATGACAATTTAAGTAGGTGATACTATATGATATTAAACTTTTTTGCGCTCACGATAACTATTACAAAACGTAAGGTCTCTCTTGAGAAAGCACTTCATGATGAATATGTGAAAAAAATCTTTGAAGAGAACCGAAAAAAAATTGACGATTATATTCGTATTCGTCAATATTAATCTTGTTAATTAAAAAACATGAAAGGTGGTAATTGAAATGTATTATATGATCAAAAGACGTCATGCAGTTTTATGGCTGGAGAAAGACACAACCACCAGATGAAGTAATATAAAGTGATAATATAGCTAATTTTATAATCTCAGTTGAGCTAACCCRTTCTAATCTAGGACGGGTTGCTTACTCCAATCGCAATGTTAATTAAGTTAAAAAGAAACTTATAAACTAACTATTCCAGACTACACAGTGATAACCCTTCTTGCTTAGAAATTCATTAAATCCTTATTACTTTAACCTTCCCAGTTAGTTAAGTACATTACTTTTCCAACTAACCTAATTTTCAACATAATTCCTTTAAAAATGTTATTCAATTAAATAGCCCTTAAACTGAAAAATGAGCTTTCCTTTTTCCAGGAAAGAGTCCGATTGTTGAAGATCGTTGTTATTAAATTAAAGCACACGTTAGTTTAAGAAGAACAAAAGGTTAACGCATCGTCTAAGATTAATTTTGAAAGTTTATGGTCATTAATTACAAATGGTATTTCAGAGGGTTCTACCCAAATTCGAGCAGATGATTCATGTTCTCGGAGAAAAGGTAAGCATTCGGTAACATCCATTCTAAAAAATGCCTGATAAGCAATCAATGGATATTTTCCACTTGAATCAAAGGACAGATTTTCTTTATGGCTTACTTCAATAGAACCTATGTATTTAATTGTTCCCTTTACATACCCTTCTTCATATGTTTCGCGTAGTATAGCTTCTTCTACGTTCTCCCCAATCTCTACGTGTCCACCTGGATAATTAAACCCTCGATTTTTTATTTGTGATAATAACACTTTCCCATCTCTAAAGCACACTGCATGAACACTCGTCACTATTAAAGATTCTGTTAATTTCATTCGAGGCATCCAAGTTAGCTTCACATTATTTCCACCCCAGTCTACAAAAATCGTCTGCATATATCTATCCCATCTCCTGTTAAATGCAATTTATCACCTAATTTTAACTTTCTACACTGTTTCAAAAATCCCTCTTATACAACAAACCGGAAATAGATTTTAAAACGTGGTAAATATACGTTTTTTATGTTGCATCAATTGTAGAATATATTACGAGTAACCATTCTTATGCCAATAGAATATATTTGGAATTTGCATATTGGTCCGTTTAAAAGAATGAGGCTTCTGACTCTTATTCGAGTTCTCGTCATCTAGTAGATTTAAAAGTCTTATCAGCAAAGCCTCCCTCATGGTAATAGATTTCTTGTTTGTTTTACAACTTTTATTCCACAATCTGGCCCTTTAATGCAAACAAGCGCTGATCCTTATTACAGAATGCACCCTTTTGTTGAAGATCGTTTTACTTATTGAACTAACGTATCTGTTCGTTAAAGGTAACTCTTCACATATTACTTMWTATTATAAAGGTGAATAGAAAGATAAGTTATAATTTAGTTTAATAGTTGTAAAAGTATGTTATTTATATTATTCTCTTATAATTTTTCAAAAAGGAGTGTTTATGAAAAAGATTATTGTTGTTGTATTAATGATATTTATATTATTCTTAGGATCCACAACACAAAGTTATGCACTGTCAGATTCGAAATCTGCGGCAATACAAGCGTTGCTAGATGATGCCTCTCGAATATCAGGTGTTCCAGGAATTTCAATCTCAATAATTGTCGATGATGAAGTGTTCTACTTTTCTTCAGGGTATGCTGACCGTGAAAAGGGGTTGACTGCAAGTGAAAATACACTCTATGAGTTAGCTTCTGTCAGTAAAGCTTTTACTGGTATGGGTATTATGCTGTTGGAAGAGCAAGGGCTGCTCTCAATGACGGACCCTGTGCAAAAATATTTACCTTGGTTTACGTTAAAGTATCAAGGAAAACCTGTTGATACGCAAAGCCTTACACTAAATAACTTTCTTCACCATACCAGTGGTCTAACAAATATTAGGCATACTCAAAATATTCCACAAGGCAATACACCGGATATGTTGCAAAAGACTGTGGAAATGCTCGTAGATGCTGAATTGGCGTTCCCTCCTGGTGAACAGTATAACTATGGAACCGTTAATTATGACGTATTGGGATTGGTTATTGAGATTGTGTCGCAACAAAGCTATGAAGACTTTATGAAGGAACAAGTATTTCAGCCGTTAGGTCTTCACCAGACGTATGTTTATAAAGAAGATGCTCAAGCCACTGGACAGTTGGCACAAGGCTACCGTTCTTCCTTTTTTATGACAACTCCATTTAAAGCTCCGGATTATGCTGGGAACAAACCCGCAGGCTACATCATTTCTAATACAAAAGATATGGCACGTTGGATGGGCATACAGATGGGTATTGTGCAGGACATACCCGAAATATTTCACACGGTTATCGAAAAATCACATAGGGGTGATATGTCTGTCTCGGCTGTCAACGATATGTATTATGCGGCAGGCTGGTCGGTAAACGCCGACCAAACAATTATCGAACATACTGGGGGCAATCCAAATTTCCGAACCGAAGTAGCCATACTGCTAAATGACAGAACAGCCGTCTGCTTGCTGAGCAACGGCGCAAATACCAATATAAACTTGGTACTAAAAGTTAAAGATATATTAGACGGTAATCTAACTCAGTCATATGAAATAAGTGGCACACAGCTTTTGGATATCATTTTGTCGTCTATCACTATTATTCTTTGCCTATTGGCTGTTCTGCTATTTCTCTTAGGATTACGAAAAWARAWAATGAATAAGAGACAGCCAATGACAAAAAAGAGGATAATCATAACAGTTATTTTCCTGATGGCTACGATTGTCCTTGGTATACTGTGCTATGCTATCGATTGGTCAACGATACTTATTTGGCAAACATATAGTATTCTTACAGCGTTGATTTCGTCAGCATTATTAACAGCCAGCATTACATGGTTTGTATACACTCACCGATAAAATACCTCGCTCCCAAGATAATCATAATGTTAAGTAATAAAATATAAAATTATCGGTATGCTTAATAAACCTGCTACTGCAGCAGAAATTGAAACTGCAACTGCAAATTTAAGTCTGCTACTGTAAGCATTGGGAATGGAAATACGGTCCTTTTACAAAGAAGTAGTATGGTACGTGTTTTACAAAATCACCACCCACTTTATTGGACAGGATCAACTGGAAAAACTCTTTTTAATCCTAATATCAGAAACTAATTTATCTAAGAATAACATTGAATGGACCTTAGAAAAAATTATAAATAAACGAAATAATTTAGTGGTTTTTTCTTCAAAAAATAGTATGAAAAGTCGGTTAAAAGGAGTTTGTGAAGAAAATGAATTCATTAATGAAGTAGTTGTAAGTGCACATGATTATCTTACTCTAAGAGAAAAGGATACTCGAACTCAGAATCTAAATGAAATGGTTGAAAAATACAATCAGCTTAAGCAATTGATTAAAGAATAAAAATATGACAGATGCTTGAAGTTGTACAATTAGCTACTATTAGTTTTCAGACTAATGGTAGCTTATTTAATTGTTAAGTTACAAAAAGGTCGTATCCTAGAAGTCTTTAAAGCAACAGAAAGCATTTAAATGGCTCGAAATGGCTTTATCTGGTGTTTTAAGTCGTTTAAAATCCACTCTTGAATGACATCTAAAAAACCTCCAAATATATGGAGGTTTTTAAACTATTTTATTTTACTTCAACTTGACCCATCATCCCATTTTCTTCATGTTCAAGGACATGGCAATGGAACATGTAAATGCCCTTATTATTGAACTTCACTGCTAATTTAACTGTTTGACCAGCTTCAACTGAAACCGTATCCTTCCACCCTTTTAAATTTAAAGGAGGTTCTTTCCCATCAATCGACACGATTTTAAATTGAGTGCCATGTATGTGGAAAGGATGTGTCATGCCACCCATCATATCAGGTTTATTATAAATTTCCCAAATTTCAGTATCTCCCTGTTTTTGAGTGAAATCAATGCGATTCATATCAAACTGTGAACCATTGATTGAAACCATTGTGCCCATACCAAAAAGTTCAAGTTTCTTTGTAACTGGTAAGGTTTTTTCCTCTTCCGTAACACCAAAATCATTTAATTTTTGTGCAATGTTACTTGTACTTGCAGCTTTTTGTTCAATTTTAAATGGTAAAAGGGTAATTCCTTCTTCATTTATTAATGCTATATCAGTTTTGTCATCCATCTTTGAAAAATCCACTATTACCTCTGCTCGCTCACCTGGTGTTAAGGTAATTTCTTTCATATCAGTTGGTTGATTTAAGAAACCTCCATCAGTAGCAATTTGTTGGAATGTAGCTCCATTATTCAATTTAAACGTATAATTACGAGCATTAGAACCGTTTAATAATCGAAGTCTTATTTTTTCTTTACCGACAGTAAGTTTAGGATTCACAGTACCATTAATTAACAAAGTATCTCCTATTGTACCATCCTCATTAAGGACTGCTTGATAATTTAATTGCTTTTCTTCAGTAAATTGTCTATCTTGGAATACTAACGGAAAATCATTCACACCATACTCATTCGGTAAATTGATTTTTTGCGAATTTTCATCATCAATATAAATTAAGCCAGCTAAACCTTTATATACTTGCTCTGCTGTAGCACCTTCTGGATGTGGATGGAACCACAGCGTAGATGCTCCTTGATTAACTGTAAAATTCACATCTTCTGTTACACCTGGCTCTAAGACTTGATGTGGACCGCCATCACCATTTCCGGGAATTTCTAATCCATGCCAGTGAAATGTTGTTGGTTCAGATAAAGCATTTTTAGTTCTAAACGTTACCGTTTGATCTTTATGAATACGAATGACTGGCCCTAAAAAAGAACCATTATATCCATATGTCTCTGTTTTAGTTCCCTTAAGGATTTCTGTCGTTCCTTGTTGAGCAGTAATATCAACAATTCCATTTTTAGGTTCAATAATAGGTGGAAGCGCAAGCTCATTTTCCCCAGTTGAATTATTTAATGCTAATGGATTGTTATGACTCGCATGACCATTTTCCATGCTATTATCTTTATTATCCATACCCTCCATGTTTTTCATTTCTTCATCACTCATATTGGAATGGTCCATACTAGACATAGTAGAATGGTCCATATTTGAATTATTATTAGATTCCGAATTACCCGCACTACATCCCCCCATTATAATAGCGCCTACCAATAATGAAGCAATCAAAAGTTTAGATTTCATTATGTTTCCTCCTTTTATTCTTTACATAGGCACTATAACAAAGAAGTATGGAGAAATTATGGATTTGTAATTAAATAAGACAAGTATTAACCACTCTATCTAAGAAAACTTTGATATGACTTTTTTACTTCTTAACTTTCCAAATCAAAATGATAATTGACATTAATAAGATACTTATTACAATTTTCCCTATTAAATTTACTTGCATAAAACCATATACGGCTCCTGCTTCAAAGATTAAGGCTGGTATTTTTCCAATCGTACTAGCAAGCGCAAATGTGCCTAAAGACACCTTAGAAAATGCACTAGTAAAAGTCACAAGACCTGATGACATAAAAGGTAAAATCCTTAAACTGACAATTATCCAAAATGCATCAGACCCTTCCAACTCCTTTAATTTTAAAAGTTTAGGGTGTAATACGAACGGTCTTTTCCATTTATTGATTCCTTTTCTATATAAAATAAAGCTAATAACTGCACCAAGTGATTCACCGATAATAGAAATCAACAAACCGTTGAATACGCCAAAAAACACAAGGTTAGTAGCTGTAACAAAAACACTTGGTAGTATACCTATAATACTAACCAAAGTATTTATCATTAAACTAACCAAAATTGCAAATAATCCAGATTGTTCAAGTAATTGAAGTAATTTTTCTTCCATGATTAAACGCTATCTTTTTTAACCTATTACTTGCATATAATGAACTATTGTTAATAAACAACAACTGCCTGTTCGCCTAATGCTTCATAGCTATTAAAAAATGCTCCCTTATCCAATGTTATCAATCCCTTACGTGGATCCATTACTTCCACAGTCGTATTTCCCACAGATAATAGTACCATTGTATGTAAATTTTGATACATTTGATGGTACTCACCTGCTTCTTCCATAATCCATCCCCCTTTAACCTTTGGTGGTGAGAGGTCCAATGTTACCCATATAATAACTGGTATTCCCTGTCTAATATAATTTGTTATTTCTTTTATTGTACTTCCACTACTATTTTTTGCATGTAAATCTAACTTTCTCTCGGTGATAAAATTATTAGCTGCTTTGACAATTGGTTCTGCAAAAACATATGTACCCGTTTCTAGATTGCTTGGCTCGCCGCCATATGCTTGATTAGGATTTGGCCCATACTTTTTTTTCATTTTGTATTCAAACGATTGTTTAGGTAAATAATTTTGATCCATTTCTAATTTAGATGTTTCTGCACCATAGTAATTAAGTACTGCTGTAAGAGTAGTTATTTCACACCCATTTGGTAATTCAGGATTTTGTAGAATTACAGGAACTCCAAATCCTTTATTATGATTTACTGCATATGTTTGCACTAATATGGATTGTGTAGATGACGTATACGTAAATTTTTTCTCTGTTAAATACATTCCTGTTGTAAAATTGTTTGGATTCCCTACTTTTACTGTATAGGTTTCATTCGGTTGCAAATTATTAAATTGAGCCTCACCTTTATTCAAACTAATTGTTGAATCTATTTCTTTCCCTTCTTCATTAAGTAACACCACATATAGATCATTAAGTGGATCTCCACTAAAAAATTCAACGGTTAACACTGTTATGGTATTCAAGTTTGTATTTTCATTTGTACAACCCTCTAAAATAACTGCTAATAATCCTAAAGTGAAAATAATTCCCCACTTTCTAATGCCCCATACCTCCTCCCGTTATTATTACATGATTCAAAATGGATATAACGAATAATTATGGATTAAAATTAAAATGGATTTTTAGAATTTCTTCATAAAAAAAAGATGTTCCATTTGTCAAAATTGACTTGACTCGTCGAACATCTCTGAGTATTTAATTTTTACGGAGTAGATCATCACTTTCCGTTAGCCATTTATGAATTGTTACTTTTACACCAGGAGTAGAAGTGTAGTCAACCATATACACAGTTGTTTCCTCTGCAGAATTAATTCCTCTTTCATCTCCTTCATTTTGTCTTCGCTGCACATGCAATGTAACAATTTTTGAATTACCCAAAATTGACTTTAGTGAGATTAAGAATCATTATTTAGTCTGGTAGAATTAGTTCCATATAATTCTTTATATCTTGTTCTTTCATTTCTCCAGTGATTATTTTTTCTATTTTCCCCTCAGAATTAATAAGCATAGTCGTTGGTAATGGATTGATATTATATGCTTCCATTACACTTTTATTTTTATCTATTAAAACCGGAAAAGTTAGACCTTTTCGGTCAATATAATTTTGAACCACGAAGTCGGATTCTGCTATATTTATAGCTAATACCTGTATACCCTTTTCTTTATAATCATTATAATATCTATCTATAATTGGAAATTCTCTTTCGCAAGGTTTGCACCAAGTACCCCAAAAGTTTAAAAAGACGCCTTGTCCTTTGTATTCTTCCAAATTATGTTTCTCACCATGCATATCAACTAGAGTAAAATTTGGAGCATCGTCCCCTATTTTTAATACTTCATTTTTATCTTGCGTTAAAGTTGAATAGACTGTGAAGAATATTGCCCCAAATAATATAATTAATATAATTGAACGCATAAGAAATCTTCTCTTTTTTTTATCCATAATGAAGTTAGGCTCCTTCCTTTCTTATATATGTAAAACTAGAAACCAGTAAATCCTCCAAAAATCGGTGTTAAAAACGCAATAATTTTAGTCATCATATCAAAGTATAATAAAACCCCCATCACAATCATTATTGCACCACCTATTTTCATAAACAGTCCATTTTTTCTTTGAAGAAACTTCATTTTTCCGATAAATAAAGACATTATTAGGAAAGGTATAGAGAAACCTAGCACATAAAATAGCATGTACAACATGCCCTTCCCAGGATCAGACACGCCTAAAGCTATTACTCCTGCAAGAATTGGTCCAGTACAAGGTGTCCATCCAGCTGCAAAACCCATACCAATAAGTACCGAACCAAAATATCCTTTGGGCCTTTTTTTAAAATGAATCTTTTTTTCAGATTGTAAAATATCGATTTTAAAAAAACCTAGAATAACTAATCCAAAAAAGACCATGATAATTGCTCCAATTTGTCTTAGGAACTCTTTATACTGAATAAAAATCTGTCCGATAAAAGAAGTTGAAAAACCTAGTGCCATAAAAATAATAGAAAAACCAAGTAAAAAAAGCAGGGTATGTATCAGAGATTTTCGCCTCAAAATCCCTTTTTCTTCTTTTAGTTCATTAAAGGATATTCCTGTTACATAAGATAGAAAAGCTGGATACAATGGTAATGAACAAGGTGATACAAATGATAATAATCCAGCACCAAATGCAAGAAGTAAATTTAAATGCTCTAACAAATACGCTCACTCAACCTTTCTATAGTCCATTTGAAAATAAAGTATAGACTATAAATATGGAGAATATATGCATATGCAGCGTGATATAAGAATTAGAATTTTTTTGATAGCTTTCTAATTTTTCATTAATCTAAATAGGGATTAAAAATAAAAAATGAGCCGTGTTTCAACTTTAGAAACACAGCTCATTTATTATGCTAATTCTAAACATTGGAAAAATCTTTAATTATATTCCTAGTCTAAGGATTAAAGCATAATCTAACAAGAATATTAGATACGAATCATACATATATTGATTTTAATATTTCATTAAAACAAAAATCTATTATTCTATTCATGATGGAATTATATTAAATTTTCTATAAAGATAGGATGATGACAATTATTGAAAAGTCGGTTCTTGCTATGGTTATTTTACGTGTATTGTCTGGGAGTATTGAAGTAAGTGCTGGATTGTTGATGCTAAAGTTAAATAATCTAGAAAAAGCATTTTATATTAATACAATGCTTGCTTTGGTTGGTCCAACAGTATTAATCGTAACGACAGCAATTGCATTATTTGGACTAGCAGATAAAATACCTGTGACAAGAATCGTTTGCTTATTTACGGGTATAACACTTATTATTATTAGCTCACATATTAAGTAAAAATAAAAGATTACTAAAATTCAGCAAAAACATACAAGTGTCAGAATTTGAGTTTGACGAAAAAATAATCTTCACAACCTTTTGGATCCAAGTTATCTTCTGTATCTTTATAGCATGGTTCCATTCATAATCTTTGTTAAACTCTTTTATGAATCACCTAACATGTTCATTAACTTACTGTAGCGTGTGACGACGCTGCTTTTTTTTATGTATAATTAGCCTTTWTTTGCASRWATTTATNTTGAGTGWRTYGCMMGCAMTTATACGGTGGTGGCGTTGGTTGACCGTCACGACCTCCCTCAATAAGGGTTACATTATCTCAGTAACCCTTTTATAATTTCTATTCAGATCAGGTAGTTTTCTACTTTGGGCTAACTTTAATCAAACCTTTACGACCACTAACCGTATTAGTAAAGATGTTCCTCTATCTTTGATTTTTTCTGTACTAGCTCATTCATATAGTTACGGAACACCTATTTCCTCATAATTTCAAATCTCCTGCATCCTTCCCTATATATTATGGAATCTGCTTTTATTTATATATATATTTAATCTACGTGGTTTGCACAGCACGCAACATCAGAATGAACATCTTCTAAAACCGTATCAAACATTCCAAGAAGTTCGCGAATACGCTCATTTCTCAAACTATAGTAGCAATATTTTCCTTCATTACGACCAACAATAATGCCACACCCTTTTAAACAGGCTAAGTGTTGAGAGATATTAGACTGATTCCCCTTTAATTCCTCGACGATTTGAGATACTGTCTTCTCTTTCTCTTTGATACACTCTAAAATTTGAAGTCTTACCTTGTTTGAAAATCCATGAATTAGTTTAATTTTTAAGTCAATATTTTTTTCTGTCACAAAATCTCCTCCAATACATATTAGACTTAGCTAATATGTTTTGATATGATCATATTCGATATCACTAATATGTGTGTCAAACATACTAGCACTACCTAATATGTCTGTCAAAATTTTAAAAAATATGGGTCTCTCTTCAGCTAATAAACGTAGGCATCCTCAAGTTAGATTTTTTACTGTCTGAAAAGGAATATTAGATTAAATTTGGGACAGGTTTCGCAACTGGCTGGACACTTGTAATAATGGCTTTAGKGCTAACARACCCTGATAAAGGCTTATTATACATACTTATTAATGTACTGGTTTTWTCAAKTTCCTTTCTTAAGCTKTCTYAAATTRCSTTTYKTMMAAAAAAARCATTTRTGATTATTGATTTTAATGGGATTTTATTATATTTTGACATGATGACAAAGATTATTGCGTGGGTCACTCCTATTTTCGGAGGGGACACAGGATTTTAGAAGTTCATACGCTCTGTAGAAAGGCTGGATGTAGCATTGAATAATACGTGGAACAAAATTATCTATAAAATTGGCTCTTCCTTTTACGATAAATTTTTTAATACAGGTACTTTTTTAAAGACTAGAAWGAGKATTTTKCAAGAAGTGCCTTTTCAGCGTAAACAAAAAATCCTCTATGTAGGAATTGGTACTKGGGCTGATTTAGAATTAATCAACTATGTTGATTATGATATAACTGCCATTGATTATTCTCCTGATATGCTAGCGAAAGCTCAACATAAATTCGAGCACTCTTCTATCAATTTTTTAGAAATGGATGCTCAAAAAATGTCTTTTGCAGATGAATCATTTGACTATATTGTAGCTAGTTTAATACTTTCTGTGGTTCCTAATGAAAATAAATGCTTTGAAGAGATGATAAGAGTTTTAAAGAAGGATGGTAGAATTCTTATCTTTGATAAATTTGCTCCTAAAAATCAAAAACTAACGCTAWCAAAAAAATTGGTAAGGCCATTTATAAGTATGTTAGGAACAGATATTGGTAGAAGTTTTGAGGAGTTGTTTAAACAAAATGATCAAAGGCTCAGAATTATAAGAGATGAATCTGTTATGTTAAAGGGTATGTATAGATATATTGAAGTTCTTAAACTCTCTTAGCTAATCATTAAGGGCATAGCTGAACTAGCAGTTAACGTTTTGGAGAAACTCATCAAGAAGCTCAAGCATCTTATCAAGAGTTTAAAAAACAACAATTAGCCAACTTGAATTGGCTGATTGTTGTCTTAGTAATTGAACAACCCTATAAATGTTAAATACCATGTATCGATTTAAGTCTCCCGTGATAAATTGTTACTCTATTTGTTTTTTCATGAGTTGTTTTGAAAAGTTAAAAAATCGAATTTCGCTAACAAATGTAGAACCTAATAAAAATACCCCTCCGATAATTTGCACTAGGGTCATTTGTTCTTGCAATATCATTGCAGAAATCAATATTGCTACAAAAGGATCGACATAACTTAGCATCGCAATACTCTGCCCTTTCAATTTTTCCATTCCCGAGAAAAATAACCAAAAKCCAATCCCTGTATTAACGATAYCTAAAAKTAAAATAAAAGGAATASATGCGCTTGATAATCCAAAAATCCCAAAGCCTTCTGTCAAAAAAACATACGGCAGCAGTAATAATGCAGTTGTTCCAAGTTGAATAATGGTCATCTCTAGCTTGTCCATCTCTTTAATAAATTTGTTTAAAAGTAACAATGCCGCATAAAACGCAGCTGCCATCAATCCAAAGGTAAGTCCAAGGAAATCATCTGATTCCGTTGCACTCACCCCTTCTCCTACAATCATTATCATACCGATAATTGCTATGACAATGCATATTATTTTCTTTATGGATAATTGTTCCCTAAGTACAACAGGTGAAAGAATCATTACAAATACTGGTGCAAAGTAATATCCTAGTGTGGCATTGGCAAGTGATGTGTGGTCGTAGGATTGATAGAGAAAAATCCAGTTTCCTCCCAATGCAACGCCTGAGAGAAACAAAAATAAAGCATTCGATTTCACTAAATTCCAGGATATTTTTTTCTTCATTATGGAGAAGATGAAGAATAAAAATAAGCACCCTAGTAAACTACTTAGTAAAGCTCTTTCACTCGCCGCTAAATCAATGTAACGTACAACTAAACCGATTGTGCCAAAAATAATCATTGATACGATAAATTGAAATTTAGATTTCATGGTCTACTCCCCTAACCTACCGCATTTTAATAGGAACTATTAGGTGTTTTTTCCGTCCTTTCCTTCCACTCCCTTTCAACTTGCTTTTGTAATGGGAATAGCATAGCATACTTATVTSTRTTACARAWTTGMATGTTTGTCATGCTACACATAACTAAATAGCATGCAAGGGGGATAGCGCAATGAATATCCAAAAATATATGGCCTTTGTCAAAGCAGTAGAATATGGGAGCTTTACAAGTGCTGCCGATGCATTAAACTATACACAGTCTGGTATCAGCCGTATGATCAACGATTTAGAATCAGAATGGAGAATTTCCCTTTTTGAACGAGGTCGTGCTGGAATCAGTTTAACATCCGATGGCTTAAAGTTACTGCCCCAATTACAACGTATATGTAATGAGCATGAAATGTTAATGATGCAGATCGAAGACTTACATGATATCCAATCAGGAATCATCCGAATTGGTACATTTTCTARTGTAKCAACACDTTRGCTACCTTATATSATCAAATTCTTTAAGCAGGATTATCCAGGGATTGAWKTMGARTTACYCTTAGGAGATTACACCGAAATCGAAAGCTGGATTATCGAAGGTAGGGTCGACTTTGGATTTTTGCGACTACCAACAAAAGCTAAAATGGAAACAATCTTTGTAGAGCAAGACCGATTGTTGGTAGTCATTCATCAGAATCATCCTCTTGCTGATTGCGATAAATTTCCTATAAGTGAACTATTGACCAGTCCATTCATGCTTTTAGAAAAAGGCGCAAAAGCTGAAATCTCCGAAATTTTTGAGAAGCACAATATCTCGCCGCACATTTCTTTTACAACATGGGACGACTATGCCATTATGTCAATGGTGGAAAACGGGTTGGGAATCAGTATATTACCTGAACTGAWTTTMGAACGCATTCCGTACCAAATTATCGCGAAAGAGCTTGAGATCCCTGCTTTTCGAACTATTGGGATTGCGATGAGAGAGCAAAAATCGCTGTCACTTGCAGCAAAGAGATTTATAGAATATTTATCCTATAGAAAGAGAAAATAAGAAGTTTAGCTATTATTTTGCACACTATAAAAAGCGTATTCGAAAAAATCTCGAATACGCTGCATTAATCTTCCACCGCTTCTAAATAGCCTTGCTGTAAACATGTATCCGTCATAAACTGCTTTATCCCTGCATCAAATGACAATTTGATCGTGCTACTTGTGACCTCCAAAATTTTTCCCTCTCCAAACATCACATGCTTCACCTTTGAGCCAACGATTAACGCTGACTCCGTTGTAATTGTCCTGTCATTACGGTATTGCTTTAATGCTTTCCTCGGACTTTTCGACGCTTTCTTTGGTAATTCCTGAGGTGAAACGATTTGCTTTAACGCCTTCATAAATATTGATGGCACCACACTTGCTTTAAAGCGCTTGCTGTACGAAATTAATTCCAAATGGCGAATTGCACGTGTGATACCGACATAAAAGAGTCTTGTTTCTTCCTCTATTGCTTCTTCCGTCTCAGTAGGTAAAATCCCATCAATTAAGTCAATCAAATACACACGGTCAAATTCCAAGCCCTTTGAACTGTGTAAGGTTGTTAATGTAATGGCATTCATTTCATTTTTCAGATGAGATGTACGTGCTAAATTTTCAAGGTACTTCAAACGACCCGCAAATTCAGTCATCGTCGACGTATGGCGAGCAATCAGTCCAAGTACATCCACAATATCTAGTAAATTTTCATAATTAAAACCGAGGTCCTCGCTCATTTTCTTTAAGGCACGCTCATAACCAAAGTCATAACGGATATGCTCTAGCATGGCTGTTGGTGTTGTTTGATCAAATTGAATGCTATCATACGTTTGGCGAATTCGCTTAATATATTCAGGCTGATAATCCTTTAATTCCACATGCTCTAGTAATAGTGAGAATACACAGCCATCCTCCGGTACTTTCTGCAGTGCCTTTAATTGCGTTGGTGTAATATAAGCATTCATTTTTCTGTAAACTTTTTCAAATATCGAGATATTTTTTGTATTGTACGCTAGACGCATGAAGTTCATTATATCCTCCACAACCCAATGCGTAAAAAAGCGAATGGTGGAATCTTTCATATAGAAAGGCAAGCCCGCTCTGTCTAATGCGTCCATAAGAGGAATGGCTGACGTAYWATTTCGATATAAAACAGCCGTTGAGCCACGCTTAGACAAGCTTTTTAACTGATTCACTACATATTTGGCCTGTAAGCTGTAATTCTCTAGGATTTTAAACGAGATTGGCTCTGCTGCAGGATTTTGCGTAAACATTTGTTTGTTATATCGTTTTTTATTTCGCTGAATGAAAAGATTGGCTGGCTCTACAATCGAGGCAGATGAACGATAATTTTGTGTCATTAGTAAAACACGTGCCTCTGGATAAATCTTTTGGAAATTCAACAAATAATCTGGCTCTGCACCGCGCCAGCTATAAATGGCCTGATCCTCATCGGCAACGACGCATAAATTTTGATGGACAGCGACAAGCTTCTCGATGATCGCATGTTGAACAGGCGATGTATCCTGACTTTCATCCGTTAAATAAAAATCGTATCGACGTTGAAATTGCGCCAACACCTCTCGATTTTTCGTAAAAATATCATTCGCCATTAACAGCATATCGTCAAAATCAATGAGCAATCGGTCACTAGCTGTGCGCTTATATTCCTCATAATGCTGTAAAAKCTCGACTTTTCTTGGCACCTTTACTTCTGCAATTGCCCATTCCTGTTCTGGCAGCATTTTATTTTTGATGAACGTTATGTACGTCAGTAGCTCGTCTAACTGATCTTCCGTAATTTTGGAGCCATTTAATTGTTCAAAAATCTCACGAAGCACTCGTTTTTTTGACATTACACCAGGCCCGTCCGCTTCTTCGATAATCCCGTACGAAATGCCCTGACGTTCAAGTGTCTGCCGCACAACTTGAAATGCTAAACTATGAATCGTCGAGAAATCAACTGGTGGCAAATGCGGAAAAAACTTTGCAAAACGTGCCTTCATATCATTTGCTKATGCCTTACTAAACRTAAMMGCCTTTATGCGAGCAGGCTTGACACCAAGCGCCTCGATCATATAGCCAATACGCATAATAATCGTCKTCGTTTTTCCTGAACCAGGAGATRCCAATAGTAGCAGCGGTCCATTCGTCTGCAATACGGCCTGCTTCTGCACATCATTTAGATAAACGCCAAGTGAACGCTCCTTTTCTTCAAAAAATGCTTTTTGCGCTCCATTCATATCAATTACTCCGTTCTAAAAAAATCTATTTTCTATTATACCAGATGATACTGATTAACTTCTTAAGAGCATTAAAGCAACTAAGCTCGACTACTACTCATTCGAGTGATCTTAGCTCTGTTAAGGAAATTGTTTGCCTCTTCATCATTTTTAGATCTTATCAAAAACAAAAAAGCGTATATACAAAATGTACAACGCTTTTTAGTAGCTCGTTAGTGAAATTTTTTATTTGGCTATCCATTCATATTGAATATCAGCTAAATTTTCTTCATTTTCATGTCCTCTCCCTATGATTTTAAATCCATGTTTTTCATAAAATCGTTGGGCATTTTCATTAACCTCAAATGTGTATAAAGTTAATCGCCCTTTTGATTGTGCTTTTACTTTATCTAGTAATGTATGACCTATGCCCATCCCTTGATAGTCAATATGAATATATAGTTGGCTTATTTCTTCTTCGTTATAGGCAATCATGCCAACTACTTTTTCATCCATTAACGCTAAATCGATGTGAAACTGCKCAGCTAATAGATGATTTAAGAAATATACATGACTTTCAAAGGTATGAATTTCTTTTTGACCAATCGCCTGCTCCTTACTATCTCGCCACATAGTAACTGTTTGTTCGGCRTATTGGGGGGTRTATTGCGTAATAATTATTTTGTGTTGGTTCACTACGATGCCTCCTTAAGCATAATGTAAAAAATAGATCTTATGAAAAATACTTGGTTGGATTCCTAAATCCTGATTGCATACGACTTTAGCAATGCAATATACTTTAAATCAAATATTTTACATTCAAGACTAAACCTATGTAGTTTGTATTTCCTCACATCTTCTGGAAAAATATAAGACATTCCTGTATGCTTCAATTTTTAATCGACTATAATAATTATTTTCTCGTCTTGTCAATGTCGTAATTCAAACAGCGTGATAGCCCTTTTATAAACCACCTGCTATCATTATCAATTACTTCCTACCATAGTTTGAACCGTAGATTTAAATTTGGATAATTTTCATTCATACTATACTCCTTAATAAAGTAAAGCACATTACTTGAAGAATTAAATGTAAGTTCTACGGATAAAAAAACATCTTCCACTCACACTAATGGTGGAGGTGAGATGAAAATGGGAAATAATAAACATAAAAATAATAAAACGCAAGACAACAAAAAACAGCAGAATCAAAATCAAAATGCTAACAATGAGCGTAAAAACAGAGAAGAGATTGCTGAAGAAGTAGATWTCAGTCAAATTCAAAATGAAAACAAACGTTAATCATACTATCATGTGAAGAAACCCTAATACTCACTTCAGTAAAGATGGKTATTGGGGCTATTTTTATAATCCATCTATTACAGCATTTTACGGCTCAAACCCAGCCTGACTTATATAAACATGATTTTCTGGAAAGATTTCAATAAATCGGTTGTATACTTTTTTTATTACATCTGGTCCATACCATTCTTCTAAACCAAGTTGGTCATATTTTTTCTCAATCTCAAGTTTTCTTGTGCGTTTTCCACCACTGCCATCTCCCATGAAGTAGTCATCTATACATATCCGATCGACGAGTTGCTTCAATTTCAAAGGAAAATATTCCCCACTTGGTAAAATGGGAGCGATAGCAACTTGGGTCGGAATGTCCGCAGCTGCTAATTTTTCCAATGTCTTAAAACGCGCTTGGATTGGAGGTGCCATTGGCGTAAAATGTTTACGTATCGTTTCCGAATCTGTCTCCATTGTCATACTTACCCGCACTTTTTCTTTAAATTGTCGCAGCAAATCAATATCTCGACTGACAAGTGGACTTCTCGTCTGTACAAATAAGAAATCAGGGGGGATCCTCTAGCATAACTTCTAGTAAAGATCGCGTCACTTTTTCCTTATGCTCTATTGGCTGATACGGGTCTGTACTTGAGGACATAAAAATGGTTACAGGCCCTTTGGCTTTAGCACGATGAAGCTCCTTTTTTAATACTTTCGCCGCACCGTTTTTAACATCGACCCAACTACCCCATTCCCCTTCTCGAAAAAGAGATACAGGCATTTGACGTACATAGCAATAAGAACATCCAAATGAACAGCCTGTATAAGGATTGAGCGAATGCGTATAGCCAGAAAGAAAGCCAGTTCCTTTATTCAAAATGGTTTTTGGATGCTTATAGAATAATTCGCTTTTCATACGAAACCTCCATTCCATGTAAAGCAGGTATTACGCATTGCTAGATGAACCTCGCTTTTCAAGTTCCAAGAGCAATTTCTTCATTGCTAATCCGCCCCGATAGCCTGTTAAAGAGCCATTCTTTCCTGTTACACGATGGCACGGTACAGTAAGTAACACTGGATTAGCCCCAATAGCCGCTCCAACAGCACGAACAGCTGCTGGTTTATTGATAGCATGGGCAATGTCTGAATAGGATTTCGTCTGCCCATACGGAATTTCACAAAGTGCTTGCCAGACTGCTAGCTGAAATGGCGTACCTACGTACTCAAATGGGATAGTAAAGGTTTGCCTCTTTCCTGCTAAATACTGAATGATTTCATTGACATAGGGTTCAAGCTTTTCCTCATCTTCAACAAAAGGACTTCCTGGAAAGCGTTTCTTCGCCCATTCAAACATTTCCTCGATTGGTTTGTTCTGTGAACCAACAAACACAAGGCCCTTGGAGGTAGCAGCAATATAAAAATGCCAATCCTCAAACTTGAGTAAAGACCAAAAAAGGGTTGGTTTATTTTTTATTTCCATCATTCATTTCCTCCATTTTTCTCATTTGACGAAATTGCGCTGGGGTCTCACCTGTTTTCTTTTTAAATAAAGTAATAAAATAGGGTGCATTCGCCATACCCACACATAGGGCAATATCGCCTATTGCTTTATTCGTCTCAATCAAATACTTTTTAGCCGCGTGTACGCGAACTTGTTGTATATACTCAATGGGCGTCAAGCCTTTAATCTTTTTAAATGTTCGATGCATATGATAGGGGCTCCCATGACAAATCATTGCTAATGATTCGAGCGTTAATTTTTCAGCGAAATTTTGATCAATGTATGCTGTGATAATATCAACCCACTCGCTATCAGGCAAGTTTTCATTAGTAGGCTTGCAACGTTTACAAGGGCGAAATTTTGCGTGGAGTGCTTGTTCTGCGGTTGCAAAAATACATACATTCTCTTTTTTCGGAACGCGAGACTTACAGGATGGTTTACAGAATATCCCTGTTGACTTGACAGCATAGAAAAATTGATTGTTGTACGCTGTATCATTCGTGATAATGGCTTGCCATTTTTCATCTGTCATCATTTCTACATTATTCAAAATATCATTTTCATCATTCATAGGATCCAGCATTTATCTCACCTCTCCTTACAATATACTCCCTAAAAATTCACAATGTACAATTCTAGATATGGAATAGCAAGATATTGAAGTTTTTTTATTTAGAATCGTGAAAAATGATGCCAAGACCGTATCGTTCTCCAGCAGTAATCGTACTTACTCCATGACGAACCGTATGTTTATAATATCCCCTTTTCCCTAGAACAGGTCTATGGTTTGTAGGAAAGATGAGCGCACTGCCTTGATCTAACGTAATGACATGTCCCCTACTCTGAGCACGTGGAATTTGTTCCACTAGGAGTGATTCTCCACCAAAAAAGTCTTGTTCGCGTTGATTTAATACAAATACTACTTGAAACGGGAAAAACACATCGCCATATAAATCTTGATGCAAACAATTAAAGCCACCTGTTTCATACTTTAAGAGTAACGGTGTCGGTCTAGTTTGTTCATATTCTTTACAAGTGTTCAAAAAATCTTGAAGCTGAGCTGGAAACTGCGCTGTTTTCTTTAAATAACCTAACCATCGATTAGCTGTTTTGGCCAATTCTTGATAAAAGGACTCTCTTAAACTTTGGATGATTTCAGGCAATGGATAGGAAAAATATTTGTATTCCCCCTCCCCAAAGCGATACCTCGTCATATTAATGGTCGTTCTGTATGGCTCTTCCTTACCATACAACCCTATTAAAAATTCACATTCCTCTTTTGTTAAAATTACTGGAAGCTTTGCAAATCCTTGCTTATCTAGTTCATGTTGAATGGAATCCCACTCCAAGCCGCCAACACGTGTTTGAATATCTTGGACCATTTTTATTCCCTCCTTAGCCTTCTTAATAACTAACACTATAACCTCATCAATAGAAAAAAATAAGGCGTTTAGAATGGAATAGCAAGATAACAAAATGAGTAAAGCTACTTTTATGATAAAGTAAACTAACAAACTGTGTATGTTGAAAAGGAGAATGAAAAAGTGATATGGCATGACGTTGACGATGTGATGATCATTACCTTACCAGCAAATTTTGATATGAATGCAAATCTAGGCTATTTAACAAGAGAAAAAAATGAATGCCTGTATGAAATAGAGAACAATATCATCACAAAAGTGATAGCCATTGGAGAAATGCAGTCTTTAGTACAGATAAGCGTAATCGATAATCAACAAATGGTTGTTCAATTCCTAAATGGTTCTAGGCCTATTGAAAAGAGGGAGCGGGAAAAAATTGCAACATATATAATTGAATGGTTTGATCTTGATAACGATTTAACGCCATTTTATGAAATGGCAAATACAGATCCATTACTTAAAACACCTGCCCAAAAATTCTATGGATTACGAGTTATCGGCATTCCCGATTTATTTGAAGCGTTATGCTGGGGCGTTTTAGGGCAACAAATCAACCTTGCCTTTGCCTACTCTTTAAAGAGACAATTTGTAGAAAGCTTTGGCGATTCTATCGAATGGAATGGTAAAAAGTATTGGGTATTCCCTCCATACGAACGAATTGCACAGTTAGAACCTACTGACCTAGCAGCTATTAAAATGACGGTTAAAAAAAGTGAATATATCATTGGCATTGCAAGATTAATGGCATGCGGAGAATTATCGAAGGAACAATTAATGAAAATGAATTTTAAAGAGGCAGAAAAAAGCTTAATCAAAATACGAGGAATCGGACCTTGGACAGCCAATTACGTGCTAATGCGCTGCCTAGGGTTTCAGACGGCTTTTCCAATCGATGATGTAGGTCTGATTAATTCAATAAAAACATTACGTAATATGAACCAAAAGCCTACGAAAGAGGAAATTTTAGCGCTCTCGATACCATGGAAAAACTGGGAATCCTACGCTACCTTCTATTTATGGCGTGTTCTTTACTAAATATCATCACCTTGATTTGAGCATGTTTTGAAAAAATGAACCAAAACATGCTCTTACGTAGGTATGTTTTATGCTTCTACAAAAGCACAATGATGATGAACAATCGCAATGGACACAGAATTCTTATAGCTGTAATTCTTTAATACAATCCATGGTTGTTTTTATAAACTCTTTGACAGCGGGAAGGGGTTGCTTCTTTGAGCGAGTAATGATGCTTATTTCTCGGAAAGGTTCGGGTAAGAGAGGTTTTACAATGGTACCAGCTAAATTATAGGGTAAAGCTAGTTCTGGTATGATTGTAATGCCTAATCCTTCACGTACCATTGCAATGATTGTTTGATTTTCTTCCACATTAAACTCTATGTTTGGGGATACCTCTTGTTCCTGTAAAAACTTCTTAACACTCACTTCACATCCTAGCTGAGGCATAATAAAAGCCTCCCCTTGAAGTTCTTCCGCTTTTACTTGTTCATTTATGGCAAGATGATGATGAATCGGTACGATTGCTACTAATCTATCTCTTACTATGGTGGTAGCCTCAAAATGATCCATAGGGTTACTTAAAGATGTAAAACCTATATCCACTTTCCCCTCTTCTACCCAACGTGTAATTTGGTCATAGCTCCCCTCATAAAAATTTATTTCAATTCCCTTAAACTCTCCTTTAAACCGTGATATGATCGTTGGCAACACTTTTGAAGCGAAACTTGAAAAGCTGCCAATATTTATTTTTCCGTTTTGTATTCCTAAAATAGATGCCGCTTCTTGTTTAATGCTTTCTGCTTCTGATAAGATATTTCTCATATTGTTGATGATACGTTCTCCACTATCTGTTAATGAGATACCGTTTCTTCCTCTATTCAAAAGTTTAATACCGAGTTCTGACTCTAATGAAGCGATATTATGGCTTATGCCCGATTGTGTCATCGCCAATATTTCTCCTGCTTTTGTGAAATTCCCAATATCGACTACTTTGACGAATATTTCTATTTGCAAAAGGTTCACAAGTTAACCTCCGTATAAGATTTAACTTTCCATTCGACTTCCTCATGTTTAAGATTAAAAACATGAATTTTACTTATCAATTCTATCATACTACAATAATCTTAGAATGAAGGAGGAGATAGCAATGAAAAAAGTGGTAGAGTTTTTTTATGTGGATGCATTCACCATAGAAACGTTTGGAGGAAATCCAGCTGGCGTCATACCTCATGCTGAAAATTTAACAGATGAGGAAATGCTAAACATAGCCAATGAATTAAACCTGTCGGAAACGGCCTTTCTTTTACCATCAACAAATGACAATGCAGATTATCAAATAAAATATTTTACTCCTACAAAAGAAGTTGACTTTTGCGGTCACGCTACGTTAGGTACAGCATGGTTAATGGCTAGTAAGTACAATTGGATTGATAAGGACGAGAAAATAATCTTTGAATCAAACATTGGACTAATTCCTGTAAAATGGATTACGGAAAACAATCACTTAAAGAGCGTGTCCATGACTCAAGTACGTCCCCATGTAAAAAGTATAGACATTAGCCCTGAAGTCGTTGCGGACCTTGTGGGTTTAGAGGAAACGGACATTGATGATCGATACCCGATAAAAATAGCGAACACAGGGGTCCCACATCTTATGGTTCCAGTTAAAACACGTCAAGCAATTGATCAAGCAGAACCTAAATTAAATGAGCTTAAAAAGATGAACAATCATTTTAACATATCAACCACTCACCTCTTTACCTTTGACACAAATGGGGAATTTGATATTTATACAAGAGATTTTTGCCCAAATATAGGGATCGATGAAGATCCAGTTACAGGGGCAGCAAACGGTGCATTAGGCGGTTATTTATATCTAGAAAATATACTAGCTCAACAAGAAAAACATCAATTAGTAATTGGGCAAGGACATACGATTAATAGACCTGGGACTCTTTATGTCACGATCACACCTGATGGGGAGAATGCTGTTATTGAAGTAGCAGGAGCAGCAGTTGTTTCAATAGAGGGAAAAATACTTTTATAAAAATATTTTTCTGAATTTTCTGTGTTAATTATCATAATAAAATAGACTTCTCTAAATTCTTCACTTAAATTTATAGAAGTCTTATTTATGGCAAATAAAGTGGTTAGTTTAATGCATTTAAATGCGTTTTTAAGTATTGCAAAAATGGTTGCTCCATGAGATCGGTTTTTCGAGAGCAAATAAATAAACTTTGCTGAATAGCTGCCTGCTCAACATACACTTGAGCAAGTTTCCCGTTTGCTATACTTTCATCTACACTATAGGACGGAGCTAAAGTCATGCCGTACCCCGCTTCCACTACTTTTATGGATTCGTGTAAGCCCTGCATTTGAAGCCCTAATTTAGGTAATGGCGCATTAAATGTGTAAAAAATGGACTCCAATAAATCGAGTGTCGAGCTACCACGTTCCCGATAAATAAAGTCCTCGTTCGATAATTCATAGATGGAGACAGTTTGATTTGCTAGAGGATGTGAAGGATGGACTATAAACCAAAACGGGATATCCAATACCTTTTCAAATTGTAAATCTTCATGACCAAATTTACTTTGAACGACAAAGCCAAAATCTACTTCATAATTCAGAACTTGCTCCTCCACAGATTGAACATTGCCTAACGATACAAAAAATTCAATTTGAGGATGCGCAAGCTTGTATTTAGCTATGATAGGCGGAAGTATATAATTAATAGGGATGTAAGAGGACGCAATATGTATTTTGTCTTCCTTTGCTAAAAACTTACCAAGCTTCTCATCGATTTGTGCTTCTAAGTAAAATAAACGCATGCCTTGCTCGTATAAAAACTTCCCCTCGGGCGTTAATTGAATTCCACGCCCTTTACCTTCAATCAATTTTGCCCCTATTTCATTCTCTAATTTTCGAATTTGTATGGTAACAGCAGGTTGACTTAGTAGCATACTATTCGCCGCTGCAGTAATTCCCCCAAGCTTGGCTACATTCGTAAAGATCCTCAATGCATGTAAATTCATTCCATTCCAACCTTTCTATCCATAAATAATATTTATGAATAAGCAATAATTATATATTTGTTTTATGTATAGTTTACCAGTAATTTAAGTATTGAGGTGATTGAATGGAAATTTTACTACATGAATGGTTAACAGTAAAAGGAGTTATTTTATTTACAATTGGTTTACTCGCAGCCATAATAGGCGTTCTTTTTGGTGCAGCAGGCTTTATTTTGATGCCTTCATTGTTGCTCGTCGGCATTCCAATTCATACAACCGTTGCTGTTAATAAATTTGCGACAGGCTTATCAGCCCTATCAAATGTTGTTTCATTTGTCATAAAAGGACATTTATCTGTAAAAAAGTATTTTTCTTTCATGTTTGTTGCTAGTATAGGTGGAGTATTTGGGGCATTATTCGCAATCCTCTTATCAGAACAAATCATGAATATCGTCGCTTGTATAAGCTTAATTTTTGCATTTCTGATTGTCCTTTGCAGTAATAAATGGATTGTCAAAGATGTAAAAGAAACAGAGGAACAACCCTTGAACAAGCTTATTCCATTTGTAATTTCCATATATGACGGTGGTTTTGGACCAGGCTCAGCTCTAATGAATATAACCTATTTCTTGAAAAAACAATACCATTATTTAAAAGCAGTCGAGTTAACGAGAATGCTCTCGTTATCAAGCTGTACAGGTGCTTTTCTCTTTTATTACTTTACTGGCATTGTTAATTGGGGAATTGCTATCCCTGTGTCACTTGGCTCTATTGCTGGCTCTTTCTTAGGTTTAAAGATCATTCCGTATATCCAAACAAAATGGATTCAAATTATTTTACCAATCGTTTTTTTGTTCTTAATTGTTCAAGTAGTGTCGGATTTAATAAAATAAGCGAAACAAGTCCTACCTTTTTTGCCCCAAAATTTAAGGACATCTATGGTAGAGCTTGTTTAGAATCCGCAATTTACGACTGTTAGTATAATAGACGAAAACAATAATAATTTACCTATTTTTTATTTATCTACCGCCACTCACATGTATAATTTCTCCAAGGATGTAATTTGAGGCATCAGAAGAAAGGAAGGCAATTACTTCTGCTATCTCTTTAGGCGCTGCAGCTCGTTTAATTGGTACAGCGGAAGCCATCCGTTCTAGCCGATTGTCACCAGGAGCAAATTTATCGTGAAAGGGTGTTTCGACCATTCCAGGCGCTACCCCGTTCACGATAATTCCATATTCAATTAATTCTCTGGACATACCAATCGTCATTGTATTGATAGCTCCCTTAGCAGATGCATAATGAATACTTTCCCCTGCCCCACCAATACGTGCAGCTGCAGAAGAGACATTAATAATTTTTCCGCATTTCTTCGGAATCATATGTATTAATACAGCTTGAGAGCATAAGAGCACACTATTGACATTTAGCTTGAATGTTTCTTCCCATAGCTCTTCACTCATCTCCATAAAAGTACTTTGACGGATGCCGCCTCCAGCGTTATTCACTAAAACATCAATCGTGCCGAATGTAGAAATAGCCTGCTCAATCATTGCGTTCACTTCTTCTTTATTCACAATATTAGCTTGAATAGCAATGGCGTCTCCACCTTGTTCTTGAATTCGTTGGACAGCTTCGTTGGCACCTTCCACATTTGTATGATAATTGATAATTACTTTAGCCCCGTGTTTTGCCACTAGCTCAGCCGTGGCAAATCCAATACCTGAGCTTGCACCTGTGATAAGAATAACCTTTCCTAACAAGTTATGCATAGCGTCCCACCTAACGTTTTTAATAGTAATTCGTTCATAAACAACTCAATGCTCACGTACCACGATAGTTAATTATATGGTTCTACTACTAGTATATTTTTTAATGATCGTAACTAAAATCGCCAGAATAAATACAATCAAACTATTAATGAGTAAATAATAGGCAATGTTCAATCCATAGAATAACGCAAAGGGATCACGAATAATAATTAGTGCTAATACACTTCCTAGTCCACCAAATACACCTGCCAGTAGTAAAATGATAAAAGCAGCATTATATAGATTTTTCTTTTTTTTATAGAATACAAACCCAATCACATTTGCGGTAACAATCAAAAAGCCTATCAGTATGAAGAAAAAACCTTCCATTCAACTCCCTCTTTTCAAAACGATTTTGTCATGGGATAACTATTTCTTCCCCTTGAATTAAAGTGGTCCTCCCTCAAAACCAATAGGCCAACCATTTTCTTTAAATTTCACTTTATACTGAAACTCAAAGTGACCCTCATAAATAAAAGCTAAACTAAAGCCTGAAAATATATAACTATCAAAGTTAGCCATATTTCCAAAGCTTATTGTGGATAAATAATAGCTGTTTATTTCTTGATTAGGAAAAAACTTATGTAAATACGCCAATGCGCAGCTTATATGTAAATGGAGTTCATCGAAAATTCTTTCCGCTACCACTGTTCCTGAATAAGATACTTTTCTTTATTGTATACAGGGGGATTGACTAGGTTTATTTTATTGATGTCATCTTTAGTCAACGGTTTTGCAAGAATAAGCTTATTATGCAAAATGTCTTTGATATTAGAGACCATATATTTTGATTTGTTTAATTCTAAAGAGTCCATTTTCCACCTCCGTTTAAAGTAATTATACCATCATCGCTCTACAACCATTGTAAGTTCAAAAAGAAAAAAGAGCTAGCTATGTAACTAATTCTAGAAAAGATAACCGCTTCGAATCTAAACATATCGTTACCCCTGTTATGACTAAATCAAGTGCCTCTTTAATCTATCATCTATCAAGTTGTTCAAAAAAGAAGCCCCCAACCCTTGCAGTCAAAATAGCAAAACAGCTATTCAAAAAGGTTCGTCTTTTTGAACAGCTGCTGCATTTTATTGCAATGGAATGTTTACTTCAATATTTTCACCAATTGGATTAGGGTAATAGTTTAAATATAGCTTAGCTTTTCCATTATATTCTTCAAATTGTGATGTCTCCACTACATACTGCTCGTCCCTTGAAATAGTCAAACTTTTGAATTCTAATGGCGTGCCATCTTCTTTTATGGCGTCAGAGAGCATTAATAATTTGCCTTCATTATTTTTTTTCATCTTAACTGCTACGCTTTGCTGCACTATTGAAATGTCCCCCTTAAAATAAGTAGGCTTCGTGATTATCTCTTTTGTGCCAAAATCAACTTCGATAAAATCCTCACCCTTTGGCACAGCTTGAACGGCGCCAATCATAACCGTCAATGACGCTGGATCATCGAAATAATTACTTTGCAAATAGAGCGTAAATTTGCCATCGCGAATATTCCCGTCTGTTGAAATGTCATTTCTAATACTTTCTCTACGTTCACCGCTTTCTGTCATGATGGCAACATCATCTAGCGCTAATAGTTGCATTGTATTATCTTTGGCTACCTCAATATCGAGTGCCACTTTTAATGGCGAACGGCGAATTTGTGTAATCGTAAATTTCTGCCCATTGACATCGATCGTACGATTTGCAGTAAAAATTTTCTCCTTTGCGATCTCGTTTTTCAGTGAAAACGGTAAAGATATTACAATGTTACCTTTCTCTTCATCATGAAAGTGAAAAACTGCTTTAAAATCCTTGGAAGTATAGGCGATAGGCTTTAAAAAACTATATTTCACTGATGAAGAGATGTATGTTTGATTGCTAGCATTCATGGTAAACGTACAGCCGCATTCAATCTCCTCATCTCCTTGAAACAATTGAACTTTCTCTAAGTTTAATTTTGAAATATCAAATGAGGCATCAGCGTCATAGAACAGGACAAATCCTAAATTGTCGGCAATCACGCCCTGCAATGTAAGTGCTAGACCTTTTCTAGATTGCGTCACATTGATTGCTTCATAGTATTCATGGTCTACAATATCTTTTATTCCTTTATCTATTGCAATCGCTGTTACAATTGCTTGAAAACCGGGTATTTTGGCAACTTGGCTAGCAATCGTTGGCGAAACGCGAATTGAAAAGAGAAGACTTAAGCAAAGTATGGAGATGCATGCAACCGAAACAATACGCTTCTTTCTTCTTTTTTCTCGTTGAACCTTTCGAAACATGTTCATGCGAACTTGTTGCAGTTTCTCCTTTGGAACGTCAATTAATGGTTTACTCATAGCCAGTCCTCCTTCTCTCTAGCAAAGCTTCTAAGCTTCTTTAAAATGTGATGAAGCTTCGATTTCACAGTACCCTCAGGAATTTGATTGAGCTCAGCAATTTCTTTATTTTTTAATTGCTGGAAATACTTCATATAGACGAGTTGCTGCTCTGACAAAGATAAATGTTCCAATAATCTCTCCATATCTGAATAAATGACCCATTCAGATAAATGGTGTTCCTCAATTTGAACAGTTGGCGGACGTTTTCGTAAATGGTCTTTACTGCAATTGATTAAGACGCGCACAAGCCATGTTCTGGCATATTCGTGCTGTTGAACGGTATGCATTTTTTTGAGTGCCTTGTAAACAAGCTCCTGCATCACGTCCATAGCATCTTGCTCATTTTTCATATATGTAAAGGCCATGCGATATAAAATATCCTCATCCATTTCAATCAGTGAAAGTATCGCTTCTTGATCTCCACGTATAGCACGCTGCTCTAATTCAAATTTCATCCTTTTTCGCCTCCTTCTCTCATTAGACTCAACATTGTTGCATTTCGTTCAAAATTTTTGAAACTTTTCAGGGAACTGTCATTCATCTCCCCATTAATAATAAGAAGCGATTGCTCTAATTGAACAATCGCCTCTTCCCCTTACCTGTATGTATTGGTAAAAATTAAACACCATAATGAATCATCCATTTATCTTGTTTTATTGCATCAGCTATTTTTTTGATTAATTCTTCAAGTTCTGCAGATTGGTACTCGACATTGGCTTCACTCACCATATTTAAAAATTGTTTATGAGAGCTTGGTGGTATCAAGGTTATCCCCCAATAGGCGAGACTTTTAAATGGCCTATTTGTGTTGTGTGCAAAAGTTTCGAGGTGATGTATTTTTTTGCCAAAATCCTTAGAAAGCAGTTCATCAAAGAGGTCACCATCTACACCAATGCAATTGTATTTTTCAGGTTCATAAGCAGCATACTCCTTGTCTTTTTCTATACAAGCAATGATTCCAAACTCATGAATGTATGGCATAGTATCGCAACCCCCAATTCCCTTTATGCCCGGCTAATGATTACGTTTCTTGCAAGAGGATCTTTGCAAGACGAAAAATGCCTTCCTCAATGGCTTGCTCATCAATTTTAGCAAAGCCTAGTACCCATCCTTTTCGATTATTTTCTAAGCAGTACTTGCTCAGTGGATAAACACGTATCCCATTTTCGAGTGCGAGGTTCGTCATTGCTTCTTCATCAAACGATTCTTCCGCCTCAAGAAGCATATGCAAACCCGTTTCAATGCCACTTAGCTTGAAACGTTCGGCTAGTCCTGTCGCCATAATTGCCTTTGTCATCGCTTCATGTCTACGTCGATAGACATTTCTGGCTCTCC
This sequence comes from Lysinibacillus sp. S1, assembly GCF_044986265.1. Lineage (NCBI taxonomy): Bacteria > Bacillati > Bacillota > Bacilli > Caryophanales > Bacillaceae > Lysinibacillus > Lysinibacillus sp. S1. The sequence continues at coordinate 281,061 of NZ_CP173154.1, read as the reverse complement.
TCATATGACGCATAAAATGACCGTGCTCAATAAAATGAGCAAGCGTTAATTGCTCCATAATGGGAAGATGCCGATAGGTTAATTGTTGTACTTGCGCAAGCTGGCGAATAGCATCTTTGGGGCCGATAACAGCCGATATTCGTATGCCAGGAGCAACCATTTTAGAAAAACTCATCATATATAATGTGTTGTGAGGTTGTTGGCTAAACAAGGTAGGAAGCGGGCCACCTCGATACCTAAACTCACCATCATAATCATCTTCTACAATCCAGAATTGATTTTTCGCGGATTTTTGCAGCAATTGTTGTTTGCGTGGCTCAGACATTATGACACCAACCGCACATTGGTGAGAAGGTGTAACAAAAATAAGCTTGGTTTGTGGATCAATCTGCTCTACTTGTACGCCATACTCATCCACGGGTACAGCAACAACATTCATACGCCGATATTTCATGGTCATCCAGGCTGCAGGAAAGCCTGGATCTTCCACAGAAACCGTTTCTCCTTCCTTAAGAAGGGCTTGGGCAATCAGATCGATGCTATGCTGTGCGCCAGAGGTTAAGATGATTTGGTCAATCTCTACATGTACACCTCTTTCAAATGTCAGGTAACGTTGAATCTGTTCACGGAGCGGTGTGAAACCGTAGGCATCGCCATAGCCCCAATTGGTCAGATCTGTTTCTGCTGAAGCCTGTAAAAACGATTGTCGCCAAGTTTTTCGGAAATGCTCGTCCAAATACGGCTCATGGGGACAAAAATCGATTGCGACGTTTCCATTTTCTTTGCCTCTAAACCAACTGTTTAATTCATCAACTGCCACGTTTAATAAAGGTAATGTTGGCGTAGATGGTCCTTGAGGAATCACCTCTTCTGCCAAGTTGGTTTTAAACCCCCATTCACTTACTCTTGTTCCTCCACGCCAATTTGTCACAGTATACCCTCGACTAAATAATTCCTCATAAACAATTTGTATGGTTGAGCGTGAAACACCTACTAATAAGGCGAGTTCTCGGGATGGAGGAAGTAACTCCCCTGGTGGCCATTTGCCTGTTGTAATATGATGAATAGCTTGGTCAAGTAACTGTTGCCATATAGGATTTTTATCGTCTCGGTTAACTTGTAACATTCAATTCACTTCCAGTTAGAATAGAGATTGTTAAAATATGCGAAAATTAATAGTTTTGTACAGTCAATAATTATTATACTATCAAATCGATCATTTTATAGATATAGGATGTTTGTAGTCCACTTTGCATCATCTAATTACACGACATCCTTTTAAAGGCTACATCTGCAGCATGAATCGTTCTATCAATATCATGTATGGAATGAGCAGTCGAGATAAATATGCTTTCATATTGAGAAGGAGGTAGAAGTATACCCTGTTTAAGCATTTCTTTATAAAAACGGCGAAACATCTCAGCATCTATTTTTTGAGCATCATCAAAATTTTGTAAGGGATGATCGATGAATGCGTAGCCAATCATTGTCCCAGCTTTCGTTGTTTTAAGTGGAATATGATTGTTATGAGCTACTTTTGATAAGCCTTGAATAAGCCGCTCTGCTAACGCTTCGATATACGTATAACTGTTATGATTTAATTTATTGATTGTGGTATACCCTGCTACCATAGCGATTGGATTACCCGATAAGGTTCCAGCCTGATAAATACTACCTTCAGGTGCAATGTGATTCATGATTTCTTTTTTTCCACCATATGCTCCAACAGGCATCCCTCCACCAATGATCTTTCCTAAACATGTTAAGTCTGGTTTTATGTTATAAAGCCCTTGAGCAGAGTGGTAATCTATACGAAAACCAGTCATGACCTCATCGAGTATAAATAGTCCACCATACTTTGTAGTGAAAGAACGTATTGCTTGAAGAAATTCAGGGTTAGCTGGTATTCCCGCCATATTGCCTGCAAACGGTTCTACGATGACTGCTGCTATTTGTGAGCCATATTTATCAAAGATCTTTTTCAGGACTTCGATATTATTATAAGGTATGGAGATTGTATGCTTAGTGATCTCTAAAGGCACACCAAGACTATCAGGAAGGCTGAATGTGGCAATACCTGAGCCTGCCTTTACTAATAGATGATCACTGTGCCCATGATAGTTTCCATCAAATTTCACAATGATGTCTTTGCCTGTAAAGCCTCTAGCTAGTCTAATGGCGCTCATTGTCGCTTCTGTACCCGAATTAACCATTCGAATCTTCTCTATGGAAGGTATGCGAGTACATACTAATGTTGCTAGCTTATTTTCTTGTAAAGTTGGCAATCCAAAACTTGTCCCTCTATTGATGGCTTCAAGAAGTGCTTCTGAAACCTCCTTATCTGCATGTCCATGAATTAATGGCCCCCAAGATAGAACATAATCTATATAGCTATTGCCATCAATATCATATACCTTTGAGCCTTTCCCGTGACTCATAAAAATTGGCTCCATCCCAACTGATTGAAATGCTCTCACTGGGCTATTTACCCCACCAGGCATAAGCTTTTTTGCTATTTCGAAGGCTTCTATTGATTTCGTCGTATCGATGTTAAAAACCACCTTTCGTAGTGATATTATCTTTTCTAATTTGTTGTCCCTCATTTATGCTATGCTGTTTTCTGAGCAATGGAACATTCATTAATAAATGTGCGCCCAAACCAGCTACAAGTCCCCAAAATGCACCGCCAACTCCAAGTAAAGTAACATTTGCGGCTGTTGCCAAAAAAGTAATGAGTGCTGTTTCGCGTCCAACAGGATTTGTTAAAGCATTGGCAAGGCTACTACCAATTGTGCCTAGCAACGCTAATCCCGCTAATGTTGCAATGAACGTAGCTGGGAGAATTAAAAACAATGCAGCCAATGTTACCCCAAAAATTCCGACAATTATATAAAAAATGCCACAGACAATACCTGCAATATAACGTTTTCTTGAATCCTCATGAGCGTCCTTCCCCGTACAGATGGCTGCTGTAATTGCTGCTATGTTAAAAGCATGTGATCCAAAGGGTGCTGTCAGGAGTGATCCCAATCCTGTTACAACCAAAATCGGATTGGCACTCGTTTTAAATCCATCATTTCGCAACACTAGCATGCCTGGCATGTACTGTCCTGTTAAGGTAATAATAAAAAGCGGCAAAGCAACACCCAATAATGCATGTAGAGAAAATGTTGGCGTAACAAATACAGGAGACGCGAAGGCTAACTCGATATGGCTGAAATCTACCTGCCCCATACTTATTAAATAAATCAAGCCAATGACTAGAATACCGACAATTGCATAGCGAGATGTAAACCTTCTTAATACGATATACGTAGTAAACAGGACGATGACAAGTAAAGGTTCCACTTTCGCACCACCAAAGGCTGAAATACCAAATTGTAATAAAATACCTGCCAGTAGACCTGAAGCAATACCTGGAGGAATAAGTTGGACAAAACGTTCGAACATACCTGATAAACCTAACAAAACAAATGCTATTGCAGAAATAATATAAGCTCCAATGGCTTCAGCATATGGGGTAACAGCTAAAGCCGAAACAAGAAACGCCACGCCTGGTGTTGACCAAGCTGTAATAATGGGTTCACGATACCGGTAACTTAGCCAGATACCCGTTACCCCCACACCAATGGAAATCGACCATATCCATGATGCAGTCATTTCTGGACTTAGACCAGCAACCTTGGCAGCCTGAAACACCAGGATAAAAGTGCCCCCATAGTTAACTAAGACAGATATAAAAGCAGCGATGGTGGGCGACAGGAAATCACGTACATTCAGTGAAACGGATGTTGAGTTCATACACTTTCCTACCTTTCTACAAATTATTTTAATCTCTTCTTCATACTAGGAATTCATCACGTATTCTCGTCCTTTAAGGACTGTTCCCTTGTGGAATATCGTTTTCCTATTGTCATTAGCCCTCTATATGTAACGTGTCATTCCAGTAAAATTTCAATTTGCTTGATTCCAAGTAACGCCTTACTTGCCGCTATTTGATAAAATGTCAATCTACCTGAACTAAACAGTAGCACTTCCCCTCCTTGCTAATAAATGAACGGTCTTAGCATAACGTAATACGGATTGATAAAAAACATCCAAAATTGCGAATTTTAGCAGTCCATAAAATTAGGTACAATAAAATAACCTCTAAGGAGTTTTATAAAAATGATTAATCGTTAAAAACAAAGATTGATCATTCATATTAAGTTTGATAAAAAAATCCTGTGTTGATATGCAGGATTTGTCAACAAACGGGCCAGATTGTTGAATAACATTTTTTTGCAATGGTGCAAAACTCTACGGATATGTTATATATATTTTAAACTCACTAGTATGTTATAATTTACCAATAACATTAATTGAGGAGCGATTATCTTTTGAAAAAGCGGTTTTTACATAGAAACGATTGGACTAGAATTATAAAACGCGACTATTCTTTAGAGCAGATAAATCACAAAGATTTTAACGGATTTATTGCTCTTATAAAAATGAATGAAGTAAAAGAACCATTAATAACTGAATATTTAATTAAAAAGCTTTGTATTGTTGATAACAATTACTTATGGTTACAACAACTACCACTCAATGAAAATTTCGCTATTACATCAATGTTTAATGAAAATGGAGAAATTATTCAGTGGTACATAGATATCACATATGAAAATGGCGTTGAGAATGGAGAACCCTATATGTTGGACTTATTTTTAGATATTGTTGTATTACGAACTGGAGAAATCATTGAAAAAGATAAAGATGAATTAGAAGAGGCTCTACACAATAATTGGATTACAAAATCACAATACGATTTTGCCTATCGAGTTTTTTATCAAGTGTTGAAACAAATACACGAAGGTACTTTTAAATACTTTGATTTAAGTTTGAAGCATCGAGACTACTTATTAGGTAAGATTCATGAATAAATCATGCTTTAATATTTCATTACCAAATAAAAGTTTGAGGTTTACTTTAGGGGCTATTAAAAAAAGGATGTTCAACAAACGTTCATCAATCGGGCCAGATTGTGGAATAACGCCTTTAAAGAAATTTAGGTTAGCCGTCATCTTAAAGACTGGATTATAATAAACAAAAGAGGTGACTGAATGAGAAAGATTTCTATAGCAAAGATACTTTTTTTCCCGATAATAGTAGCATTAGTTACCACATTAAGTATCGTGTTTATCGAGAGAATATTCCAATCGGATATAATGCCTCCTTCGACGGCTGAGAAAATACTGCTTTCTGTACTGCTCTATTTAGGAATCTATTTATTTACTATTATCCTTGTAGTCCCTATTGAAATTTATTTAACTAATAGAATAAAAAACAAAATACTTTCTTTTGTTCTAACAAATGTTATCGGTTTAATTTTGGTGGGTTGCATTGATATTTGGTTCTTTACTCTTGGTGGTTTTATGTCTATATATTTGATTTTCCCATTGTTCTCAATTTTAACGTTAATACGATTCAATTCTGATGCGAAATAAAATATATAGAGAAAGATGACTGAAGGTTGGTTATCATTTCATTCAATATTCAACACTCGGGCGCAATTCTGTAACAAAGATTCAGCGCTCGTTGCCATTAAAGGGCCATATTGTTGAATAACACTTTTGACGATAAGAAATGCTATTCAAGTTTTTATGCAAATTTTTGAACAAGCTCCGCAAGTATAAACGCTGCTACTTCAACTGTTTATGCCATATGTATAGAAAACTGTATAATTAATTGTTCTATCGAAAAGGCACAAATGTTTATTTAACAACATTCGTGCCTTTTTGGTGTATGCCCAAACTGGAAACGTTTTTTTGTATAGAGTTGTATAGCCCCTGCTTAATTAAATACTGCAAATAAATCGATAAACTTTTCGCTATGTGCATCTACTAAAACCATTGAATTCATTTAGGGAATTTATTTTTTCTTTTTACAATCTAAAAGTATCGGTGTTATATTAAGTAGGATGGAAATAATTGTAAGTATCCATAACGACTTTTCCATAGTAGGTACAACATCCAATAAAGCTGTCCAATCTTCTACTTTTACCCAATTAGCTATTAGACTATTTTCTGCACATAGCGTTAATGCTGTAAATGATAATCCCATTGCCATCGCAAGCTTGTAGTCTTTGCCTGTTGCATACATATAAAGGTTAATAAAAGTTGCTATTATTGCGATAAGACCTAATATGACCCACATAATGATGCCCCCATTAAACTTTCAATTTTCAATATAGACATAAAATGGAATAATAAAGTTCCCTAAGCGACTATTGTGAGTATTGCAGATCATAACCTTGTAATGGCACTCGTTATTCAACAATCGGGCGCAATTGTGGAACAACATAGCTGAAAAATGATCAAACTTTTTTATAAAAATCTCATACTTATCTAAAGAGAGTAACTCCATTTTGATCAATTTTTCAAAATGGAGTTTTTGATGTTGCTATTAGATAAGGATTAAGAGCTATTTGTTAATCCATCTTTATTCCAAAGCTACATCTGACTAGAGTTAGTGGTGCTTGCAGTGATTTGATGTACTAATTTCTGAAAACCAATACTATGTATGTGGGATTTTCTCAATATTGAACATCTCCCCTAAGGCAATTGGATTTTCTTTCGCGGTAATATGTTGAGGATCAATACGGTAAACTTGAACAGGCCCTCCGAAAACGGCTGATCGATATTTGTCCACGTGTTGCTGGGATAAGGGGCGATTATAGTAACCAGGTACATATTTATTTATCATCTCTTGCAACATATGTGTCGCTTCATCCAAATCGAAAATAGGCTGAGCCTTGCCAAAAACCATGACACTCATATAAGCCGTGTCCGTCTTTGCAGGTACTGGATTTGTAATGGTTCCATATTCATCACAAACCGTAAAGCAAACCTCTGGATTCTCTTCCATCACTTGATTTCGTCTCCCGCCAGTGGCTCCATGGAAATAAAGCACTCCATTTGTCCACACAAAATTAAGGGGGACAACATACGGCAAATGACCATCAGCCATACCCAAATGCCCAATGCGAGCTTGCTGCAAAAATGCCTCAATTTTGTTCTTATCCAACACTTCTCTTACTTTATAACGTACCTTATCCATTGATATCACTCCTACTTGTAGTATGATGTGATTTTATCAACCTTTGGATTGAATAAAAACGTCCATAATTACAGCAATTAAGCAATCCATTTTCCAACTTGAACCAAAGACAAAACCACCGTTCGAACAAATAATGCTCAAACGATGGTTTCTATTGTTTAGGAGATAGGTAATTATAAACTTATTGGCTGACTAACTTTGCTATATTTACCTTCAAAGAACGCAAGTGGTGAACCATCGCTCATCTCAATATTGGGCTACATCTATCCTATAAAAGGAGAAGCCTTGAGGTTTGCGGTTATTACAAACAAAATACAATATAAAGGCTATTTCATTTTTACGATAATCTTCCCTTTTGCTCTACCTGACTCCGCATGTTCCATCGCCTTTTGAGCATCTTCAAATGAAAAAGTTCTATCAATGACTGGTTTGATTTTACCAGATTCAATTAAATCGGCGATTATGCGTAATTGATCGCCACTTGGTTTCATAAATAAGAAGGAATATTGAGCATGATATTTCTTTTCAAGTGAGGTCAGTTTATGACTTGCTGCTGAAAATAATAATGTTTTGAAAAATCCTGAACCATATTCTTTGGCGAAACGAGCATTCGGCGTGCCTGATACGGAGACAATTTTTCCACCATCCTTGATAATCTCGAAAGATTTTTCTAAGGTCTTTCCTCCAAGCGTATCAAAGACTGCATCATAATTTTTCAGTATAGCTTCAAAGTTTTCTTTCTTATAATTAATCACTTTATCTACACCCAAAGATGTAACTAAGTTTGCACCAGCTTCGCTAGCCGTTGTTGCCACTGAGGCGCCCATTACCTTTGCTAGTTGTATAGCAAAGGTACCTACACCACCAGAGCCAGCATGAATTAAAATCTTTTGACCTTTTTGTAATTGCATGATGTCATGTAAAGCTTGGTATGACGTTAAGCCAACCAGTGGGATTGATGCAGCTTCCTCAAAGCTCAAATTTTTAGGCTTTAGGGCTATGTCATCTTCATGAATCGAGATATATTCCGCAAAAGTACCAATTTTACTCTTCCTTGGACGTGCATAAATTTCATCTCCTACTTTAAAGCGCGTCACTTTTTCGCCAACCTTTACGACGACCCCTGAAAAATCATTTCCAAGGATCAGTGGCATTTTATAGTGGATTAACAGCTTTACTTTCCCATCACGGATTTTAAAATCAATCGGATTAATACTTGCTGCATGGATTTCAGCAAGTACCTCATATTCATCAATTTCAGGTGTAGGCAATTCTGCCATGTGCATTGGAGCTTTGCCATATTGATCGATCACCATTGCTTTCATCGTTCATTCCTCCAGATAACCTACTATATTGTCAATAAAATTCCGTTAACAACGTCTCAATATCCAACACCAGATTTTTTAACGAACCTAGTTTTGTCCGTATATCTATATAGTAAAAGTTTTTTGTACCTTCTTTGCGCATTAAAATAACACCAGCATCTCGCAAAATCTTAAGATGATGTGACACAGCTGGTCGAGATAGATGTGTTTGTTCTGTGATTTCACCTACACGCAATCCCGTTTGACAATCTGTGCTCATTAATACCATTAAAATAGCTTGTCTGGTTTCATCACCAATTGCTAATAGTACCTTTTGAGAATTTATAAAGTCGTCCTTAATCAAGTTAAGCTGGTCCTGTTTATTCATTAAAATCCCTCCTCTTACTAATCAGTTGAATAGTTTAAGTTAATGAACCGTTGCTGCATACAACGATATAATATTGCCGTATTCGCTGCAATATTGGGAAAGTAAATCGAGACGAATGATTTTTAAAGGCGTACATCTTACTTTCCCCTCTTTCCATAAAAAAACACAGAAGTCACATGGACTTCTGTGTTATTTGCTCTCCTTAATAAGAGCCTTCATATCTCCAACGATTGTTTCAACTGGTACGTTTGTCGCGCCATCATAGTCTTTTACAACTGTGCCGTCTGCGTTTACTAAATAATAGCTCGACATATGTATGACTTGGTCTGAGTTAGGATCGTTTTTAACTAATGAATTAAATGATTTACGTGCAAATTGTTCAATGAATTTTTGTTGATAGCCAGTTAGTAGCTGCCATTTGCTTTCATCTACAACATTATACGTATTTAAGTAATTTGTTAAAACATCAGGCTTATCCACTTCTGGATCGACGCTAAATGCCACAATTTGATAATCTTCAAGGCCTTCATCCTGTAGTGCTTGTTGAACTTCTGTCATATTAAATGTCATGGGTGGACAGATTGTCGTACAGTTTGTAAAAATAAACATGGCTAGCCAAGGCTTACCTTTAAGATCATCTAGGGTCACTTGTTCATTTTTTTGATTTGTTACTGTGAAATCTTGAACCTCGAGATTTAATGTTGGTTCAAACTTGTAACTACCGCAAGCAGCTAGAATGCTACTAAATGCTAGAACTAAAACTAGCAATATACTTTTCTTTGTCATTAGTGGTGCCCACTTCCCTTCATTTCATCACCTTATTTTATTCATTATAGAAGCTAAACACAAGATAATGGACTTACACCCAGATGGCTATTTGTATAACATGTGAACATTAACTGATTCTGGAATTCCTCCTCACTAATTCTTCCAAATGACACATCCTTTTTAAAAATTTTTTCATAGCTTTTTTTTATCATTTTCGTTATTTCCCAAAACCTCAGATAATTGTTATATAACAATTTTTTTCTACTTAACAAGCTCCCATGGAATTTAATAGCAGAATAATAAAATACAGAAAATTCTCTTTTATGTTTGTATTTTCTCCTACATTCATTTTTATCAACAACAAACTATTTTAACAATATTATTTCATCAGAAAACTGCACGCTCTTTTAAACAGAATTTTTCTAATAAATCCTTATTATTTCTATGTTATTTCCACAAAACAGAAGTGACTAAAAATTATAAAAACTCAAAATTTAGTATTGCATTATAGGATTCTCCCCCATAAAATAAATGAATATAACGACGAACGAAAAAGAAATATGTCGTTTAAAACAGAAATATATAACTTTAGGGGGAATAATAATGGCGAATGTTTCAAGCAAAAAACAGGCCCAATCAATTGATTATCATGCAATTGAAGCAATGGAATCGTTTAATAGCTTTGTAAAAAAGAAAAACACCTTTCTTTTCTCGATTACAGCAGTGTTTTTAATTCTTTATATCCTGCTTCCGATTCTTGCTTTCCAGCCTGTACTACAACAAAAATTCTTCGGAAATATTACGGGTGTATGGGTTTATTCTGCAGGATTATTTATCATGACCATTGTGCTTTGTACAGTATATGTAAAAAAAGCTGCTTCATTCGATAAAGCTGCAGCTGCTGTTCTTGCAGAGTACCAGGCGAAAGGTGGAAAATAAATGAATATCGTATCTATAGGTTTCTTTTTAGCTATTGTTGGCTTAACACTTGTTGTTACCTATATTGCAGCAAAGCGTACATCTTCTGCGGCTGATTTTTACACTGCTGGTGGTGGTTTAAAGGGGTGGCAAAACGGCTTTGCGATTGCTGGTGACTATTTATCTGCGGCAGCCTTTCTTGGGGTGTCTGGTGCAATTGCCTTAACTGGCTTTGATGGTTTTTTCTTTTCTGTAGGCTATGTAGTAGCGAATTTAGTGCTGCTTTATGTCATTGCTGAGCCAATGCGAAACTTAGGCCGCTACACGTTAGCAGATATGTTAACGGCTCGTTTCAATGAAAAGCGAATTCGTGGTGTGGCAGCGTCTGGTACCATTATTATCGTAATTCTTTATATGATTGCACAGCTAGTTGGTGCTGGTGCATTGATTAAGCTATTATTCGGTATTGAGTATTGGATTGCCGTTTTAATTGTCGGTGTTATGATGACAACTTATGTATTGTTTGGTGGTATGACAGCGACTTCTTGGGTGCAAATCATTAAAGCAAGTCTATTATTATTCGGGACAGGTTTATTAGCGGTTTTAGTGTTAATGAAATTTGACTTCTCTCTTATGAAGATGTTCGACACAATTGCAGTAGATCATGGCGAAAAGTTCCTTGTACCTGGAATTAAGTATACAAGCACAATCGACTCCGTTTCGATGATGATGGCTTTAGTTTTAGGAACATCTGGTTTACCACATATTTTAATGCGTTTCTTTACTGTAAAGGATGCAAAAACAGCACGTTCCTCTATTTCTTGGACAACTTGGATTACAGCTATTTTCTTTTCATTAACAATTTTCTTAGGGTTCGGTGCATTAAACTTTGTAGGTTTAGATCAGATTCTTGCTGAAAGTAAGGCTGGTAATACAGCTGCTCCGCTTCTTGCGCACTACTTAGGTGGAGATGTATTGATGGCATTTATCGGCGCAGTGGCATTTGCGACTATTTTAGCCGTTGTTTCTGGTTTAGTACTAACAGGGGCTTCAGCCATTTCTCATGATATTTATGGAGAAATCATTAAGGGTGGTAAATTAACAGAGAAGCAACAGGTAGTAGCAGCTCGTACAGGCTCTATCTCGATTGCGATCGTGTCTATAATTCTCGCTCTGTTTGCACAAAGCTTAAACGTTTCATTCCTAGTATCATTCGCCTTTTGTATCGGTGCGTCTGCAAACCTACCTGTAATCCTTTATACAATCTATTGGAAGAAATTTAATTCTACAGGTGCTGTAACTGCGATGGTAACGGGGTTAGTATCATGTTTAATTTTAGGAGCAATGGGACCAAATGTGTGGAGCCCTGTTGAAGGTGCGGCTATCTTTGTTGGACAACCACTTGTGCCACTTGCTGTTCCAGCGATTATTACAATTCCATTAGGCTTTATTGCTGGATACTTAGGTACTGTTCTTTCATCTAACAAAGTGCCACAGGAAGAAGCAGAACGTATTTATAAAGAAATTCGTGTGAAAGCAAATACAGGCGTGTCTGTCTCTGATATTTCACATTAATATTTATACACCTCCTGCATAATGAATCTCAATTCAAAAAATGCAAAAAAATAGGCAAAAAATTCGATTTTTGGTCGAGTTTTTCGCCTTTTTTGTTATTCAATATCTACCAATTTATTTATCGAACAATATTATTTCACTTCCAAAAAACAGAAAAAATCCAATTTTCACTAGGTAAATAGTGTTTATTTTCAATTGAAAAAACAAGATTTTTTTGTAAATTTACCCTTCATTTTTTGTTAAGAATCTAGATTTCTCTTCACTTCATTTATTTATCTGAATTTTCTAAAACCCTTTATATTCTTGGCTTTGCGCCATTTTTTCTCTCTTAGGAGTATTTTCTGAAAAATTTTTTTTACATAATTTTTCTGAAATGTATTGCAATTTTGTGAACTGTTACATAAAATGAAAATGTGAATTCACTAAACTAGCAAAATCAAGTCTTGAGGTAGAAAAAATATACACAAAATGGGGAATGTTAATGGCGAACAATCAAGCAAAAAAAGGTATCGTGATTGACTATGATTCAATTGCAAATCAAGAATCATTTAAGTCTCTTGTACGAAGAAAGAACTCTTTTCTTTGGTCAATGACTGCCATATTTTTATCGGCATACATGTTGTTACCAATTCTGACATCGTACACGACAATTCTACACCAAAAGGCATTTGGGGAAATTACTTGGGTGTGGATCTATGCAGCAGGTCTTTTCATCATGACATGGGGGTTATGTCATTTATATGTAGCAAAGGCAAACAGCTTCGATAGAGAAGCAAAAGCGATTATCGCTGAATACGAGAACGGAGGTGGCCGCCGATGAGTAACGGAATGAGTCTTACAGCCATATTCTTCTTCGTAGCCATTGTTGGTTTAACATTAGTTATTACATGGTGGGCATCTAAACGTACATCTTCAGCAAGTGATTTCTATACTGCTGGTGGTGGCTTAACAGGCTGGCAAAATGGACTAGCTATCGCTGGTGACTACTTATCAGCAGCATCCTTCTTGGGTATCGCTGGTGCTGTAGCATTATTTGGATTTGATGGATTCTTCTTCTCTATTGGTTATTTAGTAGCTTACTTAGTGGTATTATATATCGTTGCTGAGCCATTACGTAACCTTGGGAAATTTACATTAGCTGACATGATTACAGCGCGTTTTGATAACGCCAAAGTCCGTGGAACAGCTGCTTTAAGCACTATTACAATTGTTTTATTCTACATGATTGCACAACTAGTTGGTGCAGGAGCACTTATTCAATTACTTTTAGGAATCGACTATTGGATCGCCGTATTAATCGTAGGATTCATGATGACTACTTACGTACTATTCGGTGGTATGACAGCAACATCTTGGGTACAAATTATTAAAGCTTGTCTTTTAATGTTGGGTACAGTTATTATTTCGTTCTTAGTATTAAAAGAGTTCGGCTTCAGTATCTCTACAATGTTTAAAGAAATGACAACGGTTACTGATAGTGGAGCTGCTTATTTAAACCCAGGTCTTAAATATACAAATGGACTTGATACAATCTCTATGTTAATTGCGTTAGTATTAGGTACTGCGGGTCTTCCACATATCTTAATGCGTTTCTTCACAGTAAAAGACGCGAAAACAGCTCGTTCATCTGTTATTTGGGCTACTTGGATCGTAGGTATCTTCTACGTTCTAACAATTTTCTTAGGCTTCGGTGCAGCAGCATTCGTTGGGAAAGAAGATATTATCGCAGCAAACGCTGCTGGTAACATGGCTGCCCCACTTCTTGCAGAAGCACTTGGTGGCGACATTCTATTCTCATTCGTTTGTGCAGTAGCATTTGCAACAATTTTAGCGGTAGTAGCAGGTCTTGTACTTTCTGGTGCATCTGCCCTATCTCATGATATTTATGGACAAATTATCAAAAAGGGTAAAATTACAGAAAAAGAGCAAGTTCTTGCAGCTCGTATCGGTTCGATTACAATCGCTGTTATTTCTATCCTATTAGCACTTGGTGCACAAACATTAAACGTTGCATTCTTAGTATCTTTAGCATTCTGTATCGCTGGATCTGCTAACCTTCCAGTTATCATCTACACAATTTATTGGAAACGCTTTAATACAGCGGGTGCTGTTACTGCGATGTTAACAGGTTTAATCTCTGCGTTAGTATTAGTTGCTATGTCTCCAAACGTTTGGAATCCAGTTGAAGGTAAGGCAATTTTCGTTGGTGATCCTTTAATTATGTTAACGAACCCAGCCTTAATCTCTGTACCACTTGGTTTCCTTGGTGGTTTCATCGGCACATTACTTTCTAAAGAAACAGATGATGCGAAGTATCGTGAAGTTGACGTTAAAGCAAACACAGGTATTTCTGTACAGGACGTATCTCACTAATACACTCGACAGCCTCGTAAGTATCTTGCTTACGAGGTTTTACTTTTTCTTCCCTATTCGCTACTATAGAATTAAAAATGAATTGGAGGCGATGCTCATGTCACAATCTAAAGCTAAAAAGAAACGGATGCACATTAAACGCACAGTTGGTAAAGATGTTGAAAAAAAACGACAATCTATCTCTTTTAGTACACATGAACGTCTAACGAAAACAAAAAACGAAAAATTGGAGCATGATTATACGAAATATAAAAAGCAGTATAAGGACGAATAACTCGTACCCTATACTGCTTTTTCTTATTAAAGCCGATAAAATGTTTTCGTGTTTTGCGTAATAATTTTGGCCACTTCCTGTGTTGATAGCCCTTTGATGGAGGCAATCACCTCAATCGTTGAGTGCATCATCCAGGGAGATGTACGCTTCTTCGTAAACGGTCCCTCAAACGGCCAAGGACCATCCGTTTCTACCATCATTAGTTCAATGGGATAAGCATGAATTAGCTGTTGAATTTCCTCTTCGTACAAGCAATCTGGCGTAATGGAAATAAAATAACCACGCTCTATCATGCGCTTCACAATAGCTTCATCCCCTTTAAACCAATGAAAATGGGCTTCGTGAAGCTGATGTTTTTCCAGCAAATCACACACAATATGGGCGTCCTCATATACTGCGTGTAACACAATTGGCTTGTCCAGCTCCTTCGCCAATACAACAAAACGCTCTAATAGCGCCACATAGGGACGTTCATCAATCGCTTGCTCTTGTTTTAAATAATAAGGTAGACCCACCTCACCAATAGCAACCATATCATCCTGATGCGAATGAATCCAATCAAATAAAGCTGTCTCATCATTTGGACTTAGTAAAGGCTGTTCAGGATGAAAGCCAAAAGCAGCCTTTACTTGCTGATAGCTATTCGATAAACGCAAAGTTCTTTCACAAGAGGAAAGTTGCATACTAACCGCGATTACAGCTTTCACTTCTTCTAATAAGGAAGGAATTTCCTCATCGGTGTACTGATCCAAATGAATATGCGCATCAATCAACATACATATCACCCTTTTCCTCCTGTAAATACATAAATAATTGTTGCTTTAACGCTGTGAATGCTGCAGAATGTCGAATTTCCTCTTTCCGAGGTCTTTCAAACGGCACGATGATTTCCTTTTTAACGGTAGCTGGACGTTTGGTTAAAACAAGTATGCGATCTGCTAAAAAGAGAGCTTCCTCAATACTATGTGTAACAAATAGAATGGATTTGCGGTACTCCTCCCAGATAGATAAAAGCCATGCTTGCATTTCCAGTCGAGTAAATTCATCCATCGCAGAAAATGGTTCGTCTAAGCATAAAATCGGCTTATCACTGACCATTGCTCGAATAAAGGACACACGCTGCTGCATGCCTCCAGACAGTTCGTTCGGGTAGGCATGGATAAAAGAGGCAAGACCAACCTTTTCTAACCATTCCTTGGCACGTTCAACATTTGATTTATGTTGTAATTCCTCTACAAGCGTGACATTTTCTACTATTGTACGCCAGGGTAATAGACATGGCTGCTGTGGCATATAGCCAATCGTTCCTTTTTTTTGTTGGATATCCTCTCCATTCAATAAAATGGCTCCTTGATCAATTGGCGAAACACCACCAATTAATTGAAAAAGTGTACTTTTACCACTGCCTGAAGGACCCACGATGGCCACAAACTCTCCATCCTTGACGTCAAAAGAAAGTTGATCAAGGACTTTGAGCGCATCGAAGGATTTAGCGATGTTTTGAATGCTGAGCATGATAGCCTCTTCCCTTCACCATGAATTTTTCAATTAAACGAATACCACTAAACAATAGTAAGCTCAAGAGAACAATCGCAAAAATTGCCACAAATACGCGATCCGTACGGAAGGAGGATTGGGCTAGGGTCATGTAAACACCAATACCCTTTTTTGCACCAAGCCATTCCGCAATCACAGCACCCATCACACTATATGTAGCCGCAATTTTAATGCCTGAAAAAATAGCAGGATAGGCATAAGGCCATTCCAGCTTCCAAAAGGTTTGTGCCCTTGTAGCACCAATCATGGCAAAATAATGCTTTAATTCTGGAGCTGTTTGTCTAAATCCATCCATCGCTGCAATGACTATCGGGAAAAAGCACACAAGACAAATAATGATAAGCTTCGGTAATAAGCCAAAGCCAAACCAAATAATAAGGAGCGGTGCCAAGACAAGAATAGGAACATTCTGCGACATAATAAGAATTGGATAAAACAGTTCTCGAATAAATGTAAATCGATGCAACACTATTGCCACCGTTAGCCCACAAGCGATGCCAATGGCCAAACCTAGTAGAGCTAATTGTACTGTAGCGAATGCATGTGGTAGAAAGGTTTGATACGACTGGATGGCTACCGACAAAATACTACTTGGTGCGGGTACTAACCAATGAGGAACTTCAGCAAACTGCACGATTAGTTCCCATATGAACAAGAGGAAGGCGATAAAAATTATCGTCCTTCCCTTCTGTAATGCACGTTTCATTACTGATATTTCCCCGTTAATGTCTCCATCGTAATACCCGTTGGCTGATATAAAATTTTCACTTGTGTAATGACATTAATGGCACCAAGTTCAATCATCTTCTCATTCATTTTTTCAATGATTTGGAGCAATGTTGAAAGCTCACCCTCCATCGTTGTTTCCAATGGATGTACCTCATATTTCACCCCAGAAGCATCGATCACCGCAATTGCTGCATCGACATATGGTATAACATCTTCATATTTCTCTGTCTTCGGAATGATTTGTACACTGATTAATGAATTTGCCATCTTATTTGGCCTCCTTTTTAGGTAAGAAATCATTAGTAAAGGCTTTTTTCGCATCAAATTCGCCCTCTAGTACTTGATTGCTAGACATCCATTTCGCGTAATTTTCCCACACAGAAAGCTTTTGCTCTCCCCATTGCTTGGCATCATCCTGATATTTATCAGCCAGCCATTCCTGACTTTTATGCACTAATGCTTGATCTAAATCAGGTGCCGCTTCGATTAAAATATCAGCCGCTTCACTTGGGTTTTCAATTGCGTATTCATAGCCCTTCGATGCAGCTGCCACAAAGGCTTTGACTACATCCGGGTTGTCCTGTATCATTTTTTCATTTGTAGCTAAAACTGGCGTATAATAATCCAATTGATCACTATAATCTGTAAGATATAGCATATTAATCTTTTCCCCACGCAGCTCAGCCTCAATCCCAGTCCATGCATAATAAATCCAAGCAAAATCTATATCTTTTTCCATCATTGTGAAGAAATCTAAATCCCCTGCATTGACGATATCTAGCTTATTAATATCTGCCTTTTCTTTTTGCATGAGTGATTGTAAAACGGCTTGCTCTAATGGCGCGCCCCAACCACCATAGGTTTTACCTTCAAAATCCTTTGGCGATGTAATGCCCTTCGAAGCAATAGAAGCAAAGCCAGATGTATTATGCTGTATAATTGCTGCGATGGAGACCAGCGGCACATCCTGTACTCGTGCCTGTGTTATGCCTTCCTGATAGCTCACGCCAAAATCCGCCTTTCCAGAAGCAACAAGCTGATCTGCGCCCGCCTCACCAGGCATAATAATATCAACATCTAAACCCTGTTCCTCAAAATAACCGAGTTTTTTGGCAACATATAGTCCTGTATGATTTGTATTCGGCGTCCAATCCAGTACCACAGACACCTTTTTCAGCTTGTCTGCAGTCTGCTTGTCATCCTTGTCACTACAGCCTACTAATGTCAATAGTGCTGCCAATAAAATAAAAAACCATTTTTTCATGCGAAAGCCTCCCAGTTTGTAATATGAAAGTGTTCATGAATGAATGTTGTCACCAGAAGAAAGCGTATACAATGTTGGCAAGCTGTTGCTTGAAAACATAAAAAAACGCCTAGGATTCCTCCCAGACGTATTGCAATCAATCTTCAAAACTTTGCTTTTTGAATAGATGTTCCCTACGCTGGTACGAGCCAAATCAGGTTCAAAGGGTCAGCGTCTACCGGACACAATCTCAGCTAGCAATTACTAGCCCCCCTACATTCTTTCGCTATGAACTTTTCGATGATTATTATACCCATAGTTTCACTTAAATGACAAGGTGCTATTTTTGAATAGAGCTTAAAGCCCAGCGCTCCTAAGAGGCTGGGCATGCTTTTAGCTTGGTTTCTGTTCTTTTTTGGCTGTTACAACATGAGAAATTGCTCCATCTGTTGCAATATCCACTTTAAATGAACCATTGGAATGGCGATCCGCACGAGACAATGCTTGTACGTCAATCATCTCTTGAACACCTTTTTCAGTTTCAATCACAACCTGCTCCTCGTCTGTTGCTTGAACAACTGCCACAATTCGGTGAGGGTTTGCTTTTAACTCTGTTAATACTTTTAGTCCACGTTTTGCACGACTTGCTACTTCAACTTCAGCGACATTCATTTTCTTCACGGCCCCACGCTGTGTCACAATCACTACATAGTGGGTAACATCAGGCTGTAATACATTGACTCCAACTAAGGCTTCTCCATCTTTTAGTGTGATCCCTTTCACACCGCCTGTTTTCACACCTGTAACTGGTAACTCCTCCATAGGGAAACGAATCGCATAGGCTGTATCCGTTGTGAGCATCAGCTCCACGTCATCTGTTACAAATGATGCATAGATCATCGCATCACCAGCCTTGACATTCATCGTTTTAATTGGCTTTGAATAACGCGTTACCGCATAGTCTGCGAGTGGTGAGCGCTTAATTTGGCCATCTTTTGTGGCTGTGAAGACATACGTATTTGGCTGGTCAAATGTTTCGAAACCATAAACCGCAATAATCGATTCATCTTCCCCTGTTGGTACAATACTTGAAATATGCTGGCCGAGATCCTTCCAGCGTATATCAGGCAGCTCATGAACAGGCTGATAAATATAATTGCCTCGATTTGTGAAAAGCAGTAGATGGTGCTGTGTATTCAAGTTTGCTTCATACAATAAATAATCTGAATCCTTCATGGCAAAATCTTGCCCGTTTGAAGCGGCATGAGAACGTGTGGATGTACGTTTAATATAACCATCCTTCGTTACTGTTACGACAACCTCTTCACTTGGCACAAGGACATCCAATGTAATTTTAATTTCTTCAATTTCTTGCTCAATCTTCGAGCGGCGAGGCTCTGTAAAGCGTTTCTTAATATCTAGCAACTCTTGTTTAATAACACGCACTAGCTTTGCCTCACTTTGCAGAATCCCCTCTAGCTTCGCAATTAGCTTATTTAACTCGTCCTGTTCCTGACGTAGCTCTGTAATATCCGTATTCGTTAAACGATATAATTGCAGGCTTACAATGGCCTCTGCTTGTACCTCTGTAAAATCAAACTTTGCTTGTAAATTAAGCTTCGCATCCTTCTTATCATTAGAAGAACGGATCGTCGCAATGACTTCATCTAAAATGGAAAGAGCTTTGATTAATCCATCTACAATATGAGAACGATCCTTTGCCTTTTGTAAATCATAAATGGAACGGTTTGTTACCACTTCTTTTTGATGGGCAATATACGCATCTAGCAATAATGGCAATGTCATCATCGTTGGACGACGATTATGAATGGCAATCATATTAAAATTATAAGCTACCTGTAAATCAGTTGTTTTAAACAAGTACTGTAAAATTCCTTGTCCTGGTACATCCTTTTTCAGCTCAATTACGACACGTAAGCCAGTACGGTCTGATTCATCACGAATTTCCGCAATGCCTTCTAATCGTTTATCTACACGTTGCTCATCAATTTTTTTCACAAGATTCGCTTTATTTACATCATATGGTAACTCAGTGATAACAATTTGCTCTTTACCACCCTTGATTGGTTCAACAACTGCTTGTGCACGGACGATGATTTTACCACGACCTGTTTCATACGCCTTTTTAATGCCATCAACACCTTGAATGATTCCACCCGTTGGGAAATCAGGTCCTTTAATCACCGTCATCAATTCATCTACAGTAACATTAGGCTTGTCTAAGCGCATCAACACAGCATCCAGTACTTCATCTAAGGCATGTGGCGGAATATCTGTCGCATAACCAGCGGAAATTCCTGTAGAGCCATTGACTAAAAGGTTAGGAAAACGTGCTGGTAATACAGTTGGCTCCATATCCTGATCATCAAAGTTTGGCACAAATTCAACCGTTTTCTTGCCAATATCTCGTAGCATTTCAGCGGCAATAGCTGATAGTCTCGCCTCTGTATAACGCATTGCAGCTGGAGGATCGCCATCTACCGAGCCATTGTTCCCGTGCATCTCAATAAGCATATGACGTGCCTTCCAGTCCTGACTCATCCGTACCATCGCTTCATACACAGAGCTATCGCCGTGCGGATGATAGTTACCAATTACGTTACCCACTGTTTTTGCGGATTTACGGAACGGCTTATCATGTGTGTTGCCTTCCGTAAACATCGCATATAAAATACGGCGCTGTACTGGTTTAAGACCGTCACGTGCATCAGGCAACGCGCGGTCTTGAATAATATATTTACTATAGCGACCAAAACGGTCACCCATTACTTCTTCTAACGGTAAATCTTGAAACTTTTCTGTACTACTCATGCTTGGTCCTCCTCTTGTTGGATGAATTCATTCTCTAAAATGTTAGAATCATCCTCCATACCGAAGTCTACATTGGCTTCGATCCATTTACGACGTGGTTCCACCTTATCACCCATTAACGTCGTGACACGTCTCTCCGCTCGTGCACCATCCTCGATTGTGACACGAATCAATGTCCGTGTTTCAGGGTTCATCGTTGTGTCCCACAGTTGGTCTGCATTCATCTCACCAAGACCTTTATAGCGCTGTAATATGTAACCCTTTCCAACCTTCTTGATGGCCTTTTGTAAATCACTTTCTGTCCAAGCATATTCAATGACTTCTTTTTTCCCTGTACCTCTTGATACTTTATAAAGCGGCGGTAGTGCGATATAGACTTTCCCAGACTCAATGAGCGGACGCATATAACGATAGAAGAATGTTAATAGCAAGACTTGAATATGTGCCCCATCTGTATCCGCATCGGTCATGATGACTACTTTATTGTAGGCAGAATCCTCCACCGCAAAATCCGTACCAACACCTGCCCCAATCGCATGGATAATCGTTGAAATTTCTTCGTTTTTCATAATATCCTGTAGCTTGGCTTTTTCTGTGTTGATTACCTTCCCGCGCAATGGCAGAATCGCTTGGAATGTACGGTCACGTCCTTGTTTAGCAGAGCCACCCGCAGAATCACCCTCGACTAAATACAGCTCATTTTTTGCCGCATTACGTGACTGAGCTGGCGTTAATTTTCCAGATAAAATCGTACTACCCTTTTTATTTTTCTTGCCATTTCGTGCATCCTCACGCGCTTTACGAGCCGCTTCACGCACTTGCTGCGCTCGAATCGCTTTACGAACAAGAGAAGCTGATAATTCTGCATTTTCCTCTAGCACATACAAAATTTGCTCAGACACTACACTATCTACTGCAGAACGAGCCTCACTTGTCCCAAGCTTACCCTTTGTTTGTCCTTCAAATTGCAGTAAGTGCTCTGGAATACGAACAGATACAATGGCTGCTAAGCCTTCACGAATATCTGTCCCCTCAAGGTTTTTATCCTTGTCCTTTAACAAGCCAATTTTTCTTGCATATTCATTAAAGACACGCGTCAATGCTGCCTTTGCACCCGTTTCATGTGTACCACCATCTCGTGTACGGACATTATTAACGAATGATAAAATCGTTTCCGAATAACCATCGTTATACTGGAAAGCGAACTCTACTTCGATTTCATCCTGTACGCCTTCTACATATTTTACTGGATGAAGGACATCTTTTTCCTCATTCAAATACGCAACGAAAGCCTCGATGCCATTCTCATAAAAGAACACATCGCTCTTGCCTTCCTCGCGCTCATCAATTAATTCAATTTTTAAGCCCTTTAATAAAAAGGCTGATTCACGTAATCGTTCCGCTAACGTATCATAATTGAATTTTGTGACAGAGAAGATCGTTTCATCTGGTAGGAAATGAACAAGCGTTCCTGTCTGCTTGGTCTGCCCAATATTTTCAAGTGTTGTGACAGGCTGTCCACCATGCTCAAAGCGTTGACGATACTTTTTACCATCGCGATGGATTGTCACCTCTAAAAATGTTGAGAGCGCATTCACAACGGAAGAACCAACACCATGTAAACCTCCACTTGTTTTATAGCCACCTTGACCAAATTTACCACCAGCGTGTAGCACTGTAAAAATAATTTCTGGTGTCGGTTTGCCCATTTTATGCATACCGGTTGGCATCCCACGGCCAAAGTCGCGCACACTCATACTTTGATCTTTATGAATTGTGACAATAATATGAGATCCAAAGCCAGCCAGTGCTTCATCCACCGCATTATCTACGATTTCATACACAAGGTGATGAAGTCCACGGCCATCCGTAGAACCGATATACATGCCAGGTCGTTTGCGTACCGCTTCTAATCCTTCTAATACTTGTATAGCGTCATCATTATAGACGCTAGGTGACTGTTTATTCGTCAAAAAAATTCCCCTCCAAAAAACAAACACATGTTCTATTTATGTTCTCATCCTAATAATAATAGCATTTCCTGTCAATAGCTAGCGACAGGTCCAATAAAATTTTAAAATTTGCTCACAGTTTTGATCTTTTTTATTAATAGTAAACATCTTCAACAGTTGCTTAAAATTGGTATTTGAGCAAGACAGACTGCTTCTAGCTTCCATCATCATTTGACGCATTGAAGCCTACTTAGTTGCAAAATAAAGTTGTGATGCTTGCAAATAAAAGCACACTAACTCGTGCCTTGCGATTAAACAGGATAAAGTTAGACTTCTATTCTACCAAAGGAATGAGCGATTGACAAAATTGCCATTTTGCCTATATTTTTATAAAGGTTTTAGTGCTTCCTACAAATTTATGTCTAAAAGCCTAGTCCTCACTAATAGATTCTCTTTTGTATTGATTCAAGACTTCGGATGAAATCTCCTTCATAACATTGTAGATTAGCAAGAAAAAGTGTAAAATACTTGTTACAAACTATTAGTACCAAGTGATGGACTATGAATGAAAGGAGTCCAACTATGATCAATGGACTTATTATTTTATGTGCTTATCTAATCGGCTCTATACCTTCTGGATTATGGATAGGCAAAATTTTTTATAATACCGATATTCGTGAACACGGGAGCGGTAATCTTGGTGCGACCAATACTTTTAGAACATTAGGGAAAAAGGCTGGTATTATTGTTACGGTGATGGATGTCTTAAAAGGAACTGCCGCTGTCTTACTCGTGACACTTCCTGTTTTCTCTGATACTACACTCCACTCTTTATTACTGGGTCTTGTCGCTGTTATCGGTCATATGTTCCCGATCTTTGCCAACTTCCGTGGTGGGAAAGCTGTGGCAACGTCAGCTGGTGTATTATTAGGCTATTCTTGGCCACTCTTTGTCCTACTATTTATTACCTTTATTGTGACATTAAAAATCACAAAAATCGTCAGCTTAACATCAATGATAGCCGCTTTAGTAGCGCTTATCTATGCAATCGTTTATTATTTTATTACAGGTGACTTTGCATTAGGCATCTTGGTAGCCTTTTTATTTACCTTTATTATTTATCGTCACCGTGCCAATATTGCTCGTATTAAAAACGGCACCGAACCAAAGGTAAAATGGCTGTAGGAAGAGAGGAGCATTTGAAATGAATATTGCATTGACAGATGAAGCCCTACAATGGTTCAAACATGAAATGGAAGTTGAACCTGGTGATACAATTCGTTTTTATGCACGTTATGGTGGCTCAAGTCCGTTTCACGAAGGCTTTTCACTAGGCATGACACGTGAGGAACCTATTGCCATAGGTGTGCAAACAGAAATTGATGGTGTTATCTATTACATTGATGAGAAAGATCTTTGGTTCTTTAACGATCACAATTTACATGTTGATGTTGATACAAGTAATGATGAATTACAATACGACTATCGTACATAAAGCAGTCTGTCCTTTCCATACATGAAAGGACAGACTGTTTTTTTATTTATTACAAAACAAGACACACGAAAGTTGCAAGGAATGTGATATTGCCACAAATAGCTAGATTTTTCATATCTCTTTCGTTTATCTCTCAAAAAAATTGTCCATTCTAAAGGTAATGAACGACCATTTGAGGAGGAAAACACATGTCCATGTCTAACAATAACGAGACCTCCCCATCCCATACAACGAACGATTTATTGTATACTTCCCTATCTAAAAATATAAAAATCATTCAACAATCACTAGGGCATAGTAATGATATTATCATACGTGAAATTGCGATTGGAGAAACTGATCCCCATAGCCTCGCCATTATTTCCATTGATGGCTTATCGGATAAAACGACTATTTCTGATTCTGTTATCGATAAACTGATGGCAAATATTGAAGAAGAACAAGATATTGAAATAACAACCATTAATCAATATGTTCGGAATTCCTATTTAACGGTAGGCGATGTGACGAATATTGAGCATTTCACAACACTCTACAATGCCATTCTCAATGGTGAAACGGTTATTTTATTAGATGGCTTTGCCGAAGGGATTGTGACAAGTACTAGAAGTGCCAAGGATCGAGCTGTCACAGAGCCATCGACGGAATCCGTAATTCGCGGACCGAGGGAATCCTTTACGGAAACCTTGCGAACGAATACAGCGCTCATTCGTCGCAAAATAAAAAGTCCGAATCTCTGGATAAAATCACGCGTTATCGGAGATGTGACACAAACAGATGTAGTAGTGATGTATATAAATGGCATCTCCAGTGACAAAATCGTCGCAGAGGTATTGGCTCGATTAGATCGTATTAATATTGATGGCATTCTGGAAAGTGGCTATATTGAGGATTTTATTCAAGACTCAAAAAACTCTATGTTTCCAACCGTCTACAACTCTGAACGACCTGATGTCATCGCAGGTGAATTATTAGATGGCAAAGTGGCGATTCTAGTTGATGGCACACCTTTTGTCTTAGTCGTTCCAGCGCTATTTACATCCTTTTTACAATCAGCAGAAGATTATTATCAGCATTGGATGATTAGCTCACTTGTACGTATCTTGCGTTTCTTTGGTATCAGTCTAGCATTAGTAGCACCATCCTTGTATGTGGCGATTACTACCTTTCATCAGGAAATGCTACCGACCCCCATGTTAATTAGCATTGCTTCACAAAGGGAAGGCGTACCCTTTCCTGCAGTAGTAGAAGCGCTTATTATGGAGGTTGCCTTTGAGGTCTTAAGGGAAGCTGGACTTCGTATGCCTCGAACAATCGGTCCTGCGGTATCCATCGTAGGTACTTTAGTTATTGGTCAGGCAGCAGTTGATGCAGGCGTCGTTTCCGCTGTAATGGTAATTATTGTAGCCTTAACAGCGATTTGTAGCTTTCTATTCCCTGCCTATGGCTTATCGAATACGATTCGTGTACTACGTTTCCCATTAATGATTTTAGCTGCTATGTTTGGTTTATTCGGTGTAATGTTTGGCATTATGCTAATTATTCTTCATCTATGTAGCATTCGTTCATTTGGTGTACCTTATTTAAGCCCATTCGCACCGTTGGTATTACAGGATCAGAAGGATGCGTTTCTGCTGTTCCCGCGTAGAAAGTTACTTACACGACCTCGTTTGGTCAATCAAAAAAATATTGTTAGAGGACATAAATATATCAATGTAAAAAGCAGGAAATAACAACTGGATAAATGAGGAATGGAATATGGCAAAAATAAACTGGATTTGCTTACTATGTATCCTCACAATACTGTTAAGTGGCTGCTGGAGTAAGCGTGAATTAAATGAATTGGCCATAGTCGTAGCATTTGGCATTGACAAAATAGATGAGGAATATGAAATTACAGTTCAAATTGTTGATCCTAGTGAAGTCTCAGTGCGCCAAGCTTCCACTCAACGCTCTCCTGTCGTTAGCTATCATTCGAGAGGCGAGACCATCTTTGAAGCCATTCGGAAAATGACGACTATTGCAGCTCGAAAACCTTATTTTGCCCACCTTCAAGTGGTTGTATTAGGGGAAGATCTCGCGAAAGAAGGCATTAGTGATGCACTTGATTTAATTGTAAGGGACCATGAATTTCGTAAGGATTTCGACGTCATTATGTCTCACGAAGCAACAGCGAAGGAAGTATTAAATGTACTAACACCCATCGAAAAAGTTCCTGCTAATAAAATCTTGAATTCCCTTGATGTCTCTGAAAAGGCTTGGGGCTCCACAATAGCTGTTAATATTGATGAATTAGTCAATACGTTAACCAATAAGCATAAAGGGGCGTTAATTTCTGCTATTGAAGTTCATGGCGATAAGAAATTAGGGGTAGATCAAACAAATGTGCAACGTGTTAAAACACCTGTGCTATTACGTTATACAGGTTTAGCAGTATTTAAAGGGGATAAATATATAGGGCTACTGACTGAAAGCGAAAGCAAAAGTATTAGTTTTCTTAATGACAAAATTCAAAGTACGATAGAAATCATCGCCTGTCCTAATAAAGGGACCTTGTCTACTGAAATCACCCAATCCACTACAAAGGTGAAAGGGTCATTTAAAAACGGGAAACCGAAAATCGATGTCCATATTAATGTAGAGCAGAATGTTGGAGAGGTCGAATGTGATATCGATCTTACCAAAAATAAATCGATTGATTACGTTAATAAAAAAACAGCCCAGGGTATTGATGACCACATTGAAAAAACAGTAGAGAAAATTCAACAGCAATATGAAGTCGATGTTTTTGGATTTGGGGATGCCCTACATCGGGCAGATCCAAAGCAGTGGAAAAAAATTAAGGATGACTGGACTTCCATTTTTCCAGATTTAGCAGTGGCTGTTCATGTAAAGGTAACAACCCAAGGTTCAGGTACGATGCAAAATTCATTATTAAACAAGCCAAAGGAGGAGTAATGAGATGGTACTAGCAGTAGCTATCTTGATTATTGCAATCATTGTTGCTCTTGTTTTTATTCCAAAGCTAAAAAAGCAACAGGATAGAAAAGCCATTATTGTATTCTCCTTTTTGCTATTTATTGGAACGGCTTTAAATATGGGGATTGCCCTTAAAATCCATATTCCTAGCCCATTAGATTTGATTACCTTTATCTTCACACCGATTAGGGATTACATTGTGTCATTCACAAAATAGAAAGATGGACTGAGAAACGGAGGGTAGCTTGATGGAAAAAGAGATAATTAGTTCAAGACAGTTTACAATCGTTACCTTTCTCTATTCTATCGGTACAGCGATTTTAATTATCCCTTCGAGTATTACTGGTGCCGCTAAGCAAGATGCTTGGATAGCGGCAAGCATTGGTGTTCTGCTCAGTTTACTGGTTCTAAAATTATTTTTAACACTGGCCAATCAAACACCGTCCCTAAACTTTATCGAGGCCAATGAAAAAATTCTTGGGCGTTTTTTCGGGAAAATCACAGCGATTTGTTTCCTGATTATGACCTTTCTTTCGGCTGGAGAATTACTTTATTTTATCGGTATTTTCATGAAAACGGAAGTTATGCCAGAGACACCGACATTAGCATTTGCCCTACTGTTCAGTATCCTTATTATGTATGCCGCTTATTTAGGGATTGAGACCTTTGCCCGTTCGGCAGAAATCCTCTTCCCATTGTTTATCTTTATTTTTATTTTTTTCGTCATTAGTATTACCCCTCAAATTACATTTGAGAATATTCAGCCTCTACTAGAAGCGACCAAAGCATCTATGTTTTATAGTATTGCACGCTTTATGAGTATCTTTTCCTTTCCATTACTTGTATTATTGATGCTCTATCCTACTGGCGTCAATGTACAGCCGTCTGCACAGAAAGGGCTATATATTGGGGCAATCCTTGGCGGAATCGTCTTAGTTACGTTGATTGTCCTATCAATTCTTGTATTAGGTCCTGAAAACACTGCATCAAGGACATTTCCTAGCTATGCCTTAGCGCAAAGAATATCTATAGGGAATTTTTTACAGCGCATTGAAATCATTATGGCATTTATGTGGATTACGTCTATATATATTCGTACATTTATGTATTTCTATACGACCGTTGTTGGCCTCGCACAAATTTTAAAGATCAAGGATCATCGCCCACTCATTATACCGATGGGGATAATTGTTATTGGACTTTCTCAAATTGTTCATCCAGATATTGTGCATTCTACTAATTATAATAATGAAATTTGGCCAATCTTTTCCTTTATTTTCACCATTTTATTACCTATACTTTTGTTGATTGTGGTAGTTATTCGCAATCGTAAATCCAAGGCTCAAAATAACGAAACACCTCAGCAGGAAACAGAAAATGACAATCAAAAAGTCTAATTTCTTCTAAGCTAGAAAAGAAATTAGACTTTTTATTAATTAAATATGATATTCGATTTCATCTACAAAATCCCATTCATATGGTGTTTCTTGGTAAACATAGTAGTTCAACCAGTTAGAGAATAATAGATGCGTATGGGCACGCCATGTATTCATCGGCACTTGTGTCGGATCGTCATTCGGGAAGTAGTTTACAGGAACGGCGATATCTATGCCCTTCGCCACATCGCGACTGTATTCATCGGCTAGCGTTGTCGCATCATACTCTAGATGCCCCGTAATCATAATATTTTTATTATCTTTTGATTGTACAATAAATACCCCAGCATCCTCTGAATAGGATAATAATCGTAGATCTGGATGATTGCGAACCTCGTCAATCGAAACAGATGTATAGCGTGAATGGGGCGCAGTAAATAAATCACTAAAGCCACGTACCAAATCTACAGTTAAATCTGTAATCACATGGGAATAGACGCCTGAGCATTTAGCAGAAAGCTCAACCTTCCCAATGCCATAATGATGATACAATGCAGCCTGTGCCCCCCAACATATATGTAGCACGGATGTCACATTCTTTTTAGACCAATCCATAATTTCTGAAATTTCCTGCCAATAGTTGACCTCTTCAAAAGCCATTTTTTCTACTGGCGCACCAGTTATAATCATACCATCATAGCGTCGGTGTCGAATCTGATTGAACGTTGTGTAGAAAAGCTGCAAATGGGATTTACTCACATTTTTAGACTCGTGTGTGGCTGTATTCAAAAAGGTAATATTGACTTGTAATGGTGTATTCCCCAATAAACGTAATAATTGGAGCTCTGTTTTTTCTTTTTCAGGCATTAAATTTAATATTAATATATTTAATGGACGGATTTGCTGTGTTTTCGCACGATCTTCTTCCATGACGAAGATTTTTTCCTCACGTAAATGTTCTCCAGCTGGTAAATTTTTCGGAATATTAATTGGCATCTTGCTTTCCCCTCTCTATAATCACTCTCTTTTAGCAAACCTTGCTTGCGTAGAATGCAACGAAATTAAAAAATCCTCCTCATTCCATACGAGATAGAATGAGAAGGATTTTTTTCACGTCCACTCTTATCTCTCAAAGGAAAAAATCCTTTGCTGGAATTAGCACCTTTCTAACAATTGTTAGAGGTTGCTGAAGCGTCATCGGGCCAAATCCCTCAGCTTCTCTTGATAAGATTATTTAATTATCTTGAATTGTAACACGAACTAGTTAGAATATCAATAATTCATAGAATATTTTGTGATTCATGTGCATGTTCCTTGGTCATTTGATGTACACTAAGCTTGCTATATGTGGTGTTTCTGCATTTAAAATTTATGGTAAACATGCCGTAATTATGTTACCATATACTTTTAGTAAGAGAGAGGAACGTGAATAGTTTGATTAAAATTGAATTTCCAAAACCAGATCTAGTAATCCGTCAACGTGAACAAGACTTAAAACCAGGTGATGTGCCGATCACACCTTACTTTGGTTTTATTGACTTCCATAAAATCACACGAGATAAAGGCGGCATTTTCTTATTCTATAATGACAAGAATGAGCTATTGTTTGTTGGGAAAGCACGTAAAATTCGTCAACGTATTAAAAAACATTTCGAGGATAATGTATCTCCGATGAAAAACCATCGTGATGAAGTGTTCAAAATTGAAGTCTATGAAGTAGAAGATCCAATGGAACGTGAAATTTACGAAACATATGCGATTAATACTTTCCGCTCTAAATATAACGTAGACAAAGTCTTTTATTAGGCATCACGTAAAGAAACCGAAATCTCATCAAAGGGATTTCGGTTTCTTTTATCACATAATGGTCATACGATCAATTGGCGTACTCTGACCGTTTATTCGCAAATCAATGGTATCAAGCTCAGGATTCTTGACGGTGATTTTAAAAACATAGGGTTGTGCCTCTTTCCTTTGCTCGCTGCCTTCTTCTAACTGGATAATAAGCCTATTTCCCTCAGCTGTAATACTTGCCAATACATTCCCTTTTGAATAATAAACAAGGTAATATGGAGCATCCTTTTCATGCAATAGTTGTATTCTGTCATTAGAAACGATATTTTTTTGGACATTATCTGGGACAACCGTTAGCTCATGAATCGTTGGTGGATCGGTAGGTGGTGTAGCATTACAGGCTCCTAGCATTAGTAGGCTCATTAAACCTAGCAACACGAATTTTTTCAAGTAACTCCCCTTCCTTATACGACTATTCTAAGAAAAAAGCTTTACGCTCCTTAGCAATCCAGTCTTCTAACTCCTGATCATCACGTTTTACTAACCGATTGATGAGCACATCATGCCATATATAATCCTCTAACAAATAAATATGAACCGGATCATTGGTGATAAAGGCCGTCTCTTGGGTAGATGGAGAATGACCATAAATCATTTCCTGACCATCTATCGATAAGATAAACCAATGCGGTGTAGATGCTTTTTTTGTATAATGTGTGGCTCTATGCTGGTCAATTGAGGCGAGATGCTCTCCTACATACAACGTAATGCCATGAACAGGAACATGCAGCGCCACCTCTTGCAAATCTTCACGTAAGGCATCATACATATCTTCCCACATCGACAGCATCACTTTTTTCTTCGCCTTCTTTAGAAGTGACTGACAATAGTTGATAATGGATTCCTTGCCCTTCAGCATGACCACTTTAGGCTCAGCTTCCTGTACTTTTTCCTCTAATTTCTCTAATTTCCCGCTTATAGACGTAAAATTCGACTCCCAGCGCTGTTGCATTTGCTGTAAGAACACAGACACAGGCATTGCCGAATAGGTCGTTTGTTCTGCGGTCTCTTCTTTTAACACGATGCCCTTTTCTACAAGGATATTTAAAATATCATACACTCTTGCACGTGGTATGCCAGAATTTTTACTAACCTGATAAGCACTGACATGACTTTGCTGAACAAGTGCCGTATAGGCCTTTGCTTCATATTCTGTAAAACCCATTTCTTTCAGCTGGGTGATTAATTCCTCCATGTAATCCCTCCATTATCTTTATTATAGGCTACCAATGTGAAGATTTGCCAATGAAAAAATGGGGTTTACAGCGCAAATAAATTTAGTTACTATTTCAGTAGTAACTAAATTTAAAGAGGTGTCATATGTTGTTTGAAATCGATGTACATATTCTAATACTATTAATTTCTTTTGGATTTCTGGCGGCTTTTGTTGACTCAGTAGTGGGAGGGGGCGGTTTAATTTCACTACCAGCCTTACTATTTGTTGGGCCTAATCCAGCCGCTGCTGTTGCCACGAACAAACTAGCAGGAGCTATGGGCTCACTCACTTCCTCTATTTCTTTCTATCGTTCTGGCCAGCTGGACATTCGCTCTGTCCTCAAATATTTTCCACTAGCATTTATCGGATCATTATGTGGTGCTTGGACTGTGCATCTGATTAATCCAGCATTACTAAAGCCATTAATGCTTGTTATGCTGGCGGTTGTTGGGGTATATACGATCTTTAAAAAGGATTGGGGTGCCGTCTCTACCGTAAAAAATCTATCTAAAAAACATTTGTTTTTATTTATGCTGCTATTATTTGCTATTGGTTTTTATGATGGATTTCTTGGTCCTGGCACAGGGTCGTTTTTAATCTTTAGCTTCTTACTGGTAGGCTTTGATTTTTTAAAGGCGGCTGGTAATGCAAAGTTTTTAAATTTGGCGAGTAATGTGGCTGGTGTTTGTATGTTTGCCTACTTAGGTCAAATTCATTATGTTTATGGTCTAGTCATGGGCATTGCGCAAATTGGTGGGGCTATGCTTGGCTCACGGATGGCAATCAAGAAAGGAAGTGGCTTTGTCCGCACACTATTTATTGTCGTTACAATGACATTACTTGCGAAAAATGCCTATGATTTTATGATGCATTAAAATAAACGCCACAGAATTTGAAATCTGTGGCGTTTTGGCGTTAAATCATAAGCTTTTCGTTTTTAAATTTATGACTAGTGGACAAACTGACAATCACAAAAATAAAGAAGGATGCGACAATTGGTATCGTGACTGTATGCATACCAAAGACAGAAGGATAAAACCGATCAATCATAATATACAACAACATGCCTGAAATCATTGACGCAATCGCTCCGTATTTATTCGCTTTTTTCCAATACAATCCTAAAACGACTGTCCAAATAAAGACAGCCTCTAGTCCACCGAAGGCAAATAAGTTCAACCACACTAATAAATCAGGTGGATTGAGTGCAAAGATGACAACGGCTAGGCCAATGACTGTTGTTACAATAAAGCTTGCACGCTTTATCTCTGCATCACTAGCTTTCGGCTTCATATAATTTAAATAGATGTCTTTGACAACTGTAGAGCTGACAAGCATTAGTAAAGCATTAACCGTAGACATTGTCGCAGCCATTGGTGCAGCTAAAACGATTCCTGCTAAAAATGGCGGTAATACCTTCAATGTCAGGAGCGGCATGACTTTATCACCAATCTCAATGCCCGGTAAGACAGGTCGGGCTAACACCCCAATTAAATGCATGCCAAACATGATTGTCCCTATGGCAATCGTGCCAATAAGAATCGCTTGATGCATACTTTTGGAATCCTTATAGCTCATCGCACGAACCGCAATTTGCGGAAGTCCTACAACCCCTACACCAATGAGAATCCAAAATGTTGAGACATACAGAGGCGTTAAATCTCCTTGTGCGCCAAATGGTGACACAAAGTCAGGATTTTCAGCGACCAGTGAGGCCATTATATTGTCGATGCCTCCACCTGCCACAATCGTGCCGATTAATAAAATAATTGTACCAATCACCATAATTGAACCTTGGACCGTATCTGTAAGTGCAACCGCACGAAAGCCTCCGATAATCACATATACTAACACGGAAATCGCAAAAATAAACAGTGCTGCTGTGTAGCTTAAGCCAGTTAATGACTCAATTAAGCGTGCACCCCCAACCCATTGAGCCATCATAGCCGAAAATAAGAAAACAATGATACTAATGGCTGATAAAATAACAATGACATGGCTTTTGTAGCGTTCACGTAAAAAGTCGATTAACGTAATGGCCTGGTAACGACGAGCAATAATGGCGAATTTTTTCCCTAAAATCATGAGTACAAAATAACCTGCTGGTAGCTGAGCCATTGCCAGTAATACCCACCCAAGTCCTTTTGTATAGGCTACACCCGGTCCTCCGATAAAACTACTCGCACTGCCATATGTAGCAATCATCGTCATTGCAAGGATAAAACCACCCATTTCACGACCACCTAGGAAATACTCCTGCAGGAATGAATTAGAGGAGCGGACATGCTTATTGGCCCAAATACCGATTCCAAAAATAATAATTAAAAATAATAGCAATGGAAATACAACTTGCCAATGCATTAGCGATCCACCTCCTCATCATCGAATGGTACCTCTTTGAAAAAGAGTTTCATCACAATCCAGATAAGAAGGATCATAAAGCCTGTCCCAGCGATACAGCTATAGAAAAACCAGGCAGGAAAACCAAATACATACGTATAATTTCTTGGATCTCCTGAACCTAATCCATAGGCAAAGCCAAACCAAATCGCAAAGTTGACTAGGACGAGTCCAATTCCGATAAGCGCCTCTCGATGCGCTATTTTAAAGCGTTGATCTTTCACATGTAATCCCCCTAACCTACTCTATTTTACTGATATGTCGGTCTGATGGGAAGAGATGTGAGTAAATAAGGATAAGTTATATGGAAATGATTTTGTTATACTAAGTAAAAGGTAAGGAGAAGAAAGTTGCTTGATCCTGACGTTTTTCACACAAACCTAACTATCCCTCACAATTATGTAGACATCTACAACAAACTGATAATGGAGATAAGTAAAAACCTTCGTCCATCTAGTTAGACGAAGGTTAGTTAGTTTATAATGGTCGCTTTTCCCAAGGTTGTAGCGTCCCGACAATATGGATAGGTTGATCCTGTTGAATAGCAGCAACGACACCTTGCGATATTTCCTCATGCGTAAGCCATCTCGCATGACCTTCTTCCATCATAAAACCTAGCTGGATTTGCCTGTATTGCGAACGAGCAGGGAGCTTCAATTTCTCTTGGACTTCACTTAAATTCGCCTTACTCCCCAACACATGAAACAGTTTCCATTCCCCGTTATTCTCTATTGAAATTACATTGGAGATGTTCTCTAATGTAGTATCCGCATAGGAATGAATCCAAGCAACGACCAATTCAATGGGCCCATTATGCTTAAGCGTTTCTTCTAGCTTCTTTTTTAATAAGGCTATATTACAATAATCAACTAAAATCGGCGTTAGAAGTGCGGGTTTGGTTGTTCTATTTCGCAAATCTTCCATTCGATGGGCACTACGTCCAATTACTGAGACATGGTAGCCATCATTCACTAACCAACAGGATGTGTCAGCCAACATCCCTGTTCCACCAATAACTAATGCGTGGGCCATTTATGTGTCCCTCTCTTATTTCGGATTTAGAAAGACGAGCGTTTCTTCCTTCTCATCATACTTAACAGATCGATGAGTCGACAAGCCTATACAATGCCTTTTTATCGATTTTACCAACGCTTGTTTTTGGTAGTTCGTCTAAGAAAATCATTTGTTTTGGAATCTTATAACGTCCTAATTGTTGATGACATAGCTCATTAAGATCATCTATTAGAGAGGCTACTTGGTGGGGACAAACAATAAAAGCTGTCACGATCTCACCCCAATAGTCATCACCTACACCAATCACGGCCACCTCCCGCACATCTGGATGCCGTAGTAGACATTGTTCTACTTCCTGAGGATAGATATTTTCACCACCTGAAATTATCATTTCTTTTCTACGCCCAACAATATAAAAATCGCCTTCCGCATCCATCATCGCTAAATCCCCTGTTTTCAACCAGCCATCTTGCAGGATATTGGCAGTTTCTTGCTTGTTATTCCAGTAAAAGCGAAACATATGCTTCCCTCTTACCAATAGCTCTCCTACTTCTCCAGGTGCACAACTTTTTCCTGTATGACTGATGATTTTAGCTTCATTGAATTGCATGCTTTTCCCGACAGCCCCCTTTTTTGCATAGGCACGCTCTCGGTCAATATAAAAATTATTGGGTCCTGCTTCTGTTAAACCATATCCCTCTTTAAAAAATAATCCCTTATTATAAAAAGCATCGTAAATAGGATGAGGGCACGGGGCACCGCCAGATAAAAATACCTTCATGGAAGGAAATTGATTTTCCTGAAAATACTTCGTAGCAATCATTGCTTGATACATAGTTGGCACAAAAAGAGAAATTGTCGTTTGATATTGGTTCGTTGCTTGTAGTGCCTCTTCTGCATCAAATTTATCGCCAATAATGACGGTTCCTCCCGCCATCAGTAAGGGGATGCATAAAGCATTTAAGCCACCAGTATGAAACATCGGCATATAATTTAATGTCCGATCTTGAGCATGTAAACCCCAGCTAATAATAGTATTCATGGCATTCCAATTGACCGACTGAAAGGATAACACTACCCCCTTTGGCTGACCCGTCGTGCCTCCTGTATAAATCATTAACCATGGATCATTCACATCCACGTCTTGCCTACTTGGTTGTATCTCCTTCTCATGCTGGCTAACATAAAGTGAAAACATTTTTTCTAAAACTAAGGGACAATGACTATCCTCTTCGTATAATAGGATAGCAGGAGTCGCATCCTCCAAAATTTGTGTTAGCTCCTCCTTGCTTAAGCGCCAATTTAACGGCACATAAATGAGCCCACGTAGCCCACAGGCAAATAAAACAGCAAACAATTGGATATGATTTTTCGCAAAAACAGCGACTCTACTTCCCTTTTGTAGCTGCTGCCGTTCGAAAAATTGACTCCATTTGCCGATTTCCTCAGATAATTGCTGGTAGGTCCATTGTTCCTTTGATGTTAAATTAATCAAGGCGATGTGGTGAGGTGTTAAAGCTGCACGTTTTAAAATCCATTCTTGCTCAACAAACATCTTGACTACCCCCTATCACATCATAATTGCGCCATCCACATGCAGAGTATGCCCATGAACATAGGAGGCCTCATCAGATGCTAAAAATAAA
Organism: Lysinibacillus sp. S1; assembly: GCF_044986265.1. Taxonomy (NCBI): domain Bacteria; kingdom Bacillati; phylum Bacillota; class Bacilli; order Caryophanales; family Bacillaceae; genus Lysinibacillus; species Lysinibacillus sp. S1. Next base: position 244,070 of record NZ_CP173154.1, on the reverse strand, counting down.
TAGGCATTGGCAATATCACGTGGTGTCCCTAGGCGTTGTAGGGGGACGATTGATCGCATTTGAGCCAAAATATTTTCAGGCATTTTTTTGACCATATCTGTTTCTGTAAAGCCAGGTGCCACTGCATTAACATTAATCCCCTTACGCCCTAATTCCTTCGCCCATGTTTTTGTCATACCTACAATCGCTGCTTTTGTCGCTGCATAATTGGTTTGACCAACATTGCCATATACTCCACTAACTGAGGATGTATTTATAATTTTGCCTCCACCTGCTGCCACCATATAGGGAATGACCTCCTGTGTACAATGGAAGACACCTGTCAAATTGACATCTAGTACCTGCTGAAATTGATCCTCCGTCATTTTTGTCAGCATCGCGTCTCTTGTAATCCCCGCATTATTCACTAAAATATCAATCCGTCCTGCCTGTTCGATCACTGCCGTCACCAGCTGATTAACGCTCTCTCTACTTGCAACATCTACTTGTATAAATACAGCATTTTCGCCTAGTTGTTGTGCTGCTAGAATGCCTGCTTTATCGTCATAATCGGCGATAAACACCCATGCCCCCTCCTCGATAAAACGCTCAGCAGCCGCATAGCCAATACCATTTGCAGCGCCTGTAATGATAGCCACTTTATTGTTCAAACGCATACTGTCTTCCTCCAATTTCTAAAAAAGCTTCAATTTCAGCTGTCAATTGTGCTAAATCATCGACCAAAGGCGAATGCCCACAATTTTTTAGGCTTACAAACTGTGCTGTTTTGCCTAAATCATGTAATATCTCTGCATTCATCTCCTCTGTAATCACCAAATCACGATCCCCTCGGAGCACTAAAATTGGGATATGAAGCAGCATGGCCTCCCGAGAGCCTTTTGCCACCTCATTGTCAACAGCGCTTATATTAAATGTATTGAGTGCATGATATACTTCTGCTAAATTGCGCTGTGTAAGCATATCTTCTACATATTCTTGATATTTTCCCTCGTTTGGTCGATGATGCGTATAAATTAATGCATTCCATATAGACTGTAAGCCTTCCGCATTTTTTTCATCGTAGAAGCCTTGAATAAGCTTTGTTTTGGATGTATCCACCAATACCTCCTCATAATGATAGGCTCGCTTAAAGGAGGCTGGATCGCCTGTTCCTAAATCCGTGTAAAATGGATAACCACGTGTAGAAGCAGACGCAAGTAAAATTAGTCGTTGACAGTGTCCTGGATAATTTGCTACAAACTGCATACAGACAGCTCCACCTGTTGACCAGCCAATCATATCAAAGCTTTGCAGTTGCAGTGCATCCACAAATAGTTTGACATCATCACTAAAATCTTTAATAGCAGTGATTGGCTTAAGATAGGATGATTCACCAAAACCACGTAAATCTATCGCGTAAATGGTGTATTTCTCGTCTAAAGCATCCATCAGAATATCCCAATGCTTAGAAGATGTCATATTGCCATGTACCAACACTAAAGGATGACCTCCACCTGATCGCTTGCGATAGGCCATTGTTTCTCCATTTGCTAGTTGAATCGTTTTTACCATGCCATTTCCCCCTTATCCCCAACGTATTGTGATAGCTCCCCATACATAGCCAATGCCAGCACTAACAAGCATCACAATATCGCCTGCTTGAATTTGGTTTTGCTCCTGTGCTAGCTGTAGGGACAATATTTGATCGATCTGACCTATATGTCCATAGTCTTGCAAATAAATAGACTGCTCCTGCTGTAAGCCAAGCTCCGTTAAAATATAATCATGTGCAGATCTTTTCATATGCAACATCGCTAAATAATCTAGCTGATCGTCACTGTATCCACTTTTCGCTAAAGAACTGCGAATGACCTTCAAAAAATTGCTTAAAGATTTTTGTTCTAGCCGCTCCTTCATCCCAATGGGGTCCAAAACGTCAAGCTTATATAAATTTTCGGTTAAATGGGTTGGGGTTAATGGATTTTTCGTTCCCCCGACTGGCACGACTACATCCTCTGAGAAAGAACCATCCGTTATAATATCTGCCTCTAGTAGCAAATTTTTTTCATAGTTTTTTTGTAATAACATGGCCCCTCCACCAGCCGCTAAATTGTACATAAAGCGCGTTCGTGGATTGCTGTAATCGATAAAATCAACATTGCGATAACCACCTGCTAACAGAATGGTTCGTATCGTGTCATCTGAGGCCATTAGGCTTTTCGCCACTTTCAGCGCCATAATTGTAGTGCCGCAGCGTAATTGCACATCAAATGCCCATGCATTAACAGCACCAAGCTCCTCCTGCATTTTAATGGAGGCTGTCCAGAGTGGATATTCCTTATGTTCCTCCCCCATATAGATGACAACATCAATATCCTTAGGGTCTATATTTGCCTTTTGAATCGCCTCCTGTGCTGCCCAGATACCCATTTGCACGGTATGATCAGACTTATCAGGAATTGGCTTTTCATGAATGCCCATTTTTTGACGGATAATGGCCTCAGGAATATTGGAAAGAGCCGCAATTTCCTGCGATGCCATCTTCTGTTGAGGTAGATAAATACCTGTACTAACAATACCAACTGTCATTCAAATCGCTCCTTTTCCTGAGGCAAGGGACCTGTCGTTTTTCGTTGCTTTAGCCTTCCTCGCCACTTCCAAAAGAGCAATCTTAATGAGCCAATAATACCTTTTGGGAAGAAGATAACGGCTAAAATATAGAGAATCCCGAAGAAGATAATCCAACGTTCAAAAATAGGATAATCTCGTGCAAGCCCTGACAGTGCATGTTGCGCATATTCAATGACCGCCGAGCCTAATAACGGCCCCACTAAAGTACCAACCCCACCGATAATCGTCATTAACAATGCATCCAGCGTAATATCCATGGCCATCACACTCGTGTTAACGAAGCGCAATGACACTGCATATAAGGAGCCAGCAAAACTTGCTACAATGCCTGCCACAACTGAGGCAATGACTTTATAGTGCAACGTATTAAAGCCTAATGATTTCGTCCGCTGTTCATTTTCACGAACGGCAATTAAAATACGACCTGTTGGTGAATTAACAAAGCGGTAGAGCGCCAAAAAGATGACAACCAAGCTTGCTAGCACAAAGAAATAGAAGGTCATTCGATCTCTAAATAGATCAGGTGCTCTGAATGTAAAGCCATCATTGCCATACGTAACAGAGCGCCACTTTTCAGCTAAGACTAAAAATAACCCCGAAAAGGCTAGCGTCAGCATCGCAAAAAAATGACTTTTTAAGCGTAAGGTTAATAAACCTACTAAAAAGCTAATGAAGCCTGCTAGTAGCATACCAATCACGATGGACAGTACAAAGATCAAGAGTGTGTGATCCATCTGCTTAAGCATGACTGCTGTTGTGTAGGCACCAATGCCGAAGAACATGGCGTGCCCAAAGGAGACGATGCCTGTATAGCCTAGTAAAATATCATAGCTCATTGCCAATATCCCAAAAATAAAGATTTGTGTGAGTAAAATAAGTAGTGTCCTTGAATCATTGACAAAAGGAAGGATAATAAAAATGACAAGTAACAGGAAAAAAGCGAAAGTACGTAAAGATATTTTGTTGTTCATGATGTCCGCTCCTTTCGCATCGCAAACAGCCCCTGAGGACGGAAAATTAAAACGACGGCCATTAAAATCATATTGACCGCCAGTGACAGCACAGGGACATAATAAGCCATAAAGCTACCTGCTAGCCCTACTAAAATCGCTGCAAGCAAGGAGCCGGAAAAACTACCCATACCGCCAATTACCACAACAATAAAGCCTAAAATGGCATACTCCATGCCCATCTCCGCATAAATCACACCTGAATAGGGAGCCATCAACATGCCACTAAGTGCCGCCAGAGCAGCGCCCACCATAAAGACGTATAAAAATACACGCTTAATATGAATACCGAGAGCCTGCGCCATTTCCTTATCCTGCACCCCAGCCCGAACGATCAAGCCAATCTTCGTGCGCTTCAGCATGTATTGGAAAATACCAAAAATCACAAACCCTATGACAATAATAAATAAACGATATTTAATGATGATCACATCACCAATTTCCCAGCTTCCTGCTAAATAACTTGGTGTTTTTACTGCCACCCCATTTGGTCCAAAGACCACCTTAATAAGCTCCTGCAAAACGAGCATCAGCCCTAAGGTAATTAAAATTTGCTGAATATGATTGCCGTAAACAGGCGTAATAATGAATTTCTCTGTCAGCAGTCCAAGCAACGCTCCAGTCACAATCGCGCCTATAATCCCAACGATAAAACTTTCTGTCAACATATAGGTAAAGATGCCCGCATAGGCCCCCCAAACAAAGAGCCCACCATGCGCAAAATTCAATACATCCATTAAACCGAAAATTAATGTCAAACCAGCTGCTAACAGAAAAATTAACATCCCAGTGGCCAAGCCATTAATAATTAAATTGACCAATAGCTCCAATGATAGTCACCCCCCTCTATCCAATGCCAAGATACTTGCGTTTTAGCTCTTCATCATCAATCAAATCCTGCATATTGCCCGAATTTACTGTTCTACCATCATCGATTAATGTATAGGTATCACCAATTCGACTAGCCATTATAAAGTTTTGCTCCACTAGAACAATGGACGTTTTCTTTTTCATTTCCACAATCGATTCCATCACTTTTTCCACAACTATCGGAGCAAGTCCCTTGGAAGGCTCATCTATCAATATTAATTGGCTATCATTGATAAAGGCTCTAGCCATGGACAGCATTTGCTTTTGACCACCGGATAAATGCCCACCAGCCTTTTTCCAAAACTTCTTTAAGTCAGGAAACAGCTCTAGCACATATTGCTGTCGCTCTAATGTGGCTGTATCCTCCTTGCGCATCGCTACCTTCATGTTTTCCTCTACCGTTAAATCTGCAAAAATCCCTTGATTTTCAGGTACATAGCCGATTCCTAATTTCGCCACCTTATAGGTAGGACTTTTTTTAATCGATTGGGAGCGAAAGGCAATGTCACCCTTTGTTGCAGGCGTTAAACCCATTATTGTTTTCAGGGTGGTCGTTTTCCCTGCGCCATTGCGTCCGAGCAGTACAGTAACCTGCCCCTCCTTCGCTTCAAAATTAACGCCCTGCAAAATATGATATTGACCAATATGCGTGTGAACCTCATTTAATGTCAGTAAGGTGGTCATCGTACAGCCCTCCTAAATATGCATGTTGCACAGTATCATTATTCATAATTTCCTCTGGTGAGCCATCTGCTAATAGCTGACCATTGAACAACACCATAATAGAATCCGATAAATCCAAAATCATATCCATTTTGTGTTCAATGAGCAAAATGGTTTTATCCCCCTGCTGTTTTATGCTTCGAATAATTTCTAAAATCGTAGGTACTTCCTCTAATGACATCCCTGCAGTGGGTTCATCGAGCAGTAGAATTTCTGTATCTAACGCGAGTAGCATGGCAATCTCAAGCTTTCTTTTCTCTCCATGGGATAGCATTGTTGTCAGGGCATCTCGTTTATTGTCGAGTAACACAAGTGCCAATAACTCCTCCGCTTTGTCCGTAATCGCCTGATAGCTTTTGTAATGGCGGAATAGCTGATAACGAATTCTCTCCTTGGATTGGACGGCTAAACGAACATTTTCGAGAACCGTTAAGTTTGGAAAAACATTGGTAATCTGAAAAGATCGTCCCAATCCCATTCGAGTTCTTTCAATGGCCGACTTTTGTGCAAGTGATTGCCCTTTAAAATAAACATCACCCGTAGTTGGCTTTAGCTCACCACTAATCAAATTAAAGAAGGTTGTTTTCCCAGCACCATTCGGCCCAATAATGGACTTTAAATGCTTCTCAGGCATTTGAAAATTAACGCCATCTACAGCCGTATGTCCCCCAAAACGAATTGTTAAATTATCTGTATATAATATAGGCTCCATTCTCTACTCCCTTCCTTCTCACATTTATGTAGAGAGACAGCTATGCTGCCTCTCAATTCTTTAATTCATAACGGGCGGTGCTGTCTCTTCAGGACTAAGCTCCCGAATAAGTACTGGTACTGGATAATCCACACCATCTTGTTGCTCTAAGCGAATCGAATACATGGATTGTAGAGCCTGGTGATCCTCTTCACGGAATGTCATTGTCCCTTTTGGTGTTTCAAAGGACATACCTTCCATAACGTCGATTAACTTGTTGGCGTCTGCATCCCCATCCGATTGTTTCAATGCCTCCACAATAGCAATCGCCGCAGACATGCCGCCAGGCGTAAATAAGTCGGGCACTTCATTGAAACGTTTTTGATGTTCATCTACTAACCATTGATTGACATCATTTTGAGGAAGTGTATGATAATACACCGAGAAGCCTTCCATCCCAACCAATGGATTCATAAATTGAAGCGCAATAATATCCGGTGCACCCGTCGAAATTTTAATGCCCTTTTCTTGAATTTTAAGATCTGCAATTTGATTCCATGGTGAATTTGCTCCTGCCCAAACCACAAACAAATAGTCTGGCTTCGCATCAATCACTTTTTGCAAATTGGAAGTAAAATCTGTTGCAGCAGGATCTGCATACTCCTCTAGTACAATTTCAGCCCCTAATTTCTCCGCTGCCGTTTTAAAGGCATTCACACCATCCCAGCCAAACGAATAATCTGGCGCAAATGTAGCAATCTTCACACCTTTGCCTGCAATAGCCGCTGCTGCCGCATAGGCATCCTGTGATGAATTACGACCTGTTCGGAAAATATACTCATTGAACTCTGAACCTGTAATACTGTCAGCCACTGCAGGCTCTACCACCATAATTTTTTCATACTCCTCGGCAAGCGGTAGAACAGCGAGCGTATCACCCGAGCTTGAAGAGCCCACTAAAAAATCAACCTGATCATCTTCTAAAAGCTTTGTCGCTTTTTGCACAGCCACCTCTGGCTTTGTTTCGGTATCCTCATATACAATTTCTATTTTCTTACCATTGACCTCCATCGTGCCCCCTGTTGCATACTCAATTCCTAAATCAAATCCTCGCTGCGTCTGCTTCCCATATGACTCAAGCGCCCCAGTTAACGATGCAAGCACACCAATCTTAATTGTGCCGCCTTCCGCAGTAACCGCCTTCGCCTCCCCATCAGAAGAATCCGCTTCCGTTGCGCCGTCTTTCGTATCCCCATTACAAGCCACCAACACCACAGCCAACATCACTAAAAGAAACCAATACCACTGCTTCCTCATCCCATATCCCCCTTCAAAATAAGCTCCCTAGAAAGCGCTTTCTTGCTATGACAACACTATATAAAAGTCCAGTTACAAATTAGTTACAAGCTAGATAGCTCAAATATGAGCCACCTAGCTCTGTCCCGAAAATGGAGCGAAGCAGAATGGCAACTAAACAACATTTCTTAAAACAAAAAGCAAGAATGTTTAGAAATCAACATTCTTGCTTTTTAGAGTCCACATCTATTTTTCTTATAATTTTTTTCTCATTCACTACTGCATTTAATTGCAGTGATACATCGGATTCTTGTTGCTCTTTTCCTTCCGCATAGCTTTATACCCCTAAATAAGATGACTTTTAATCGTACGCTTCATGATAACCATTCTTGTTTCAACATACTATACAATAATGAATCTCGCCAAACGCCATCTTTCATTAACATGTTTTCACGTAATATTCCTTCCTTTGACATTCCTATTTTCTCTAATACTTTGGATGATCCAATATTTCGAGGGTCGCATGTTGCATAAATACGATGGAGCTTTAATGTTTCAAAGCCGAAAGTCATCATCAATTTAGCACTCTGCGTTGCTATTCCCTTACCCCAATAATCAGGGTTCACGATATAGCCAATTTCCCCGACTTCATTTACAAAATCCCTAATCATGATTTCTACCGCACCTATTAATGTTTCTTGATGAATAATAGCAAAAACATATCGTTCCCTTGGTGTTTGTGTTGCTTCATCGAGAGCATCCTGAATGAATTCTTTTGTATCCTCTTCTGAATTCGGTCCCCATGTTTGATACCTACAAACAACCTCCTGAGAGGCATATTTATGCACATCAACCCAGTCTTGCTGCCTGAATTCTCTTAAAAATAATTTATCATTTGCAAGTATCACTTTAATCCATCGCTCCCTCTACACGATTCAACCATTCACTCATCAGCTCGGTAAACAATTCAGGTTGCTCGATCTGCAAATTGTGGCCTGCTCTATCTAAAATGGCAAAGCTTGCTCTGGGAAACTTCTCTAGAAGTGAAAACGCGTCCTTATAGCCAACCACAGAATCTTGTTTACCCAGCAAAAAGAGACTTGGCTTATCAAAGGACTTTTCGTCAACGGCAAAGGAAAATCTGTAGCTTTGCTGAATTTTTTCTAAAAATGTCTGATCTGCTAGATTACACCCTACCAACACCTCTGTTGAATAGCGCTCCCAATTATAGGCATTTAAGACAACTTGATTAGCCATAAAATCATCTTGCTCCTGCTGACTTAATGTTGATAAAAAAGCGGTGTCTGCTTGTACAATACAATGCGGTGGCACCGTACGTTGTTCTTTTTCAGGAATGATGAGAGGGCAAATAAAGGCAGTACCTAAAAGTTGATCCACTGATTTCCTCATAATACCGCGCGCTAAATAGCCACCATAAGATTCACCAACCAACAAGTACGATTCTTGTGGAATGATTGTGTGTATCAATTCGATAATCGCTTCTAGCATTTCATCCGAGTTTTGAATTGATGAATAGTCTGTTGTTTTTCCCATTCCCGGAAGATCCAGATAAATACGTTTCCACCCTTCACGTTTTTTAAAAACAGGCTCCATACAGCCCTTCATCAAACGATGATCAGGAGAAAAACCATGTAGCATGATGATAGGTATCCCTGTTCCAATTATTTCGTAGTAAATTTTCGCTTTATTTGTCTGACAAAATGGCATTGTTGTTCCTCCAAATAGGTTACATTTTTTTCTAGTTTATATTAGACTACGCCACTGTTGGAGCGAGTTGACATGGTTTATGAGCGGCTATTCCCTTAATTAGAGCGCTTTGTCTACTCTTAGGAGCGGGCCTCCCCTCAATAGGAGCACTTTCATATTACTTAGGAGCAGTTCGAATCACTTCGCTTAGCCTAAACAACACTGACTAACCCATTATCAAGTCATAGACCGTCATGGTGGATTCCATCGGGGTTGTGTTTAGCTCCTGTTGTAATTGCTGGACACATTTTTCATACCATTTTAAGGCAAGAGAACGATTATGGAGTTGGTAGTGGCTGTACATGAGCAGGCGATACGCTTCTTCCCAGAGTGCATCCTCACGTAGCATCTTTTCTGCGAAAAAAATGGCTTTTTTATATTGCTGTTGCCTTGTTGCATTTTGTGCTAGTCGTTCCAAGACTTCGATATATAAAAATTGTAGCTTTTCACGGTCCTGCGTTAGCCAGTCGATTTGCTTTTTTTCCGCATAGAGCGCATCCGTATAGCTCGCTTCCGCTAATAAGAGCCACTCATTGGACAGCTGTGGATCAAATTCGTCGATTCCTAAGCTGTAATAATAGTGAAAACGTTCAACATCAATTTGGAGAAAAGCAATATTTTGTAACTGATACATATTATTTTTCCGCTGAATGAAAAAGCTCTCTTGTCTTGCATGTCGTTGCGGCTCCAACACTTTAAGTAACGTATTTAACACCACCTTAAAATCACGATCCAAGGACTCGACACTACGATCTGGCCATAATGCCTGTGCTATTTCTTCCTTTGGTGTAAAGCGATGGCGATGGCAATAGAGATATACGAATAATTCCTTTGATTTATCACGTTGCCATTCTTTGTCTTCTAGCTTTCGTTGTGAACGAATTAAATTTAAACTCCCGAAAAGATTTATCTGTATTTCATCATGCGGATAACTAATACTATCCTCGACCTGAAAATAATTTTGCAATGCTAATATAGCTGGATGCTTCATCTGGCATTTTTGACTAAATTGCAATAGCTCGTAAAAAACCATTCGATTGCTCGGACCAAGTATCGTTGGCCTTTGTAAGAAGTATTCATAGCCATTTGAGACACATAGTTGTGCAAACTGTTGAAAATACTGTTGAAACGGCTTCTTATTACACTCTTTCAGGGCAATCATTGATTGATAAAATAAGACATGCATCAAGCCATTGCGATCACCGCACTCCTGAAATAGTTGCTGTGTCTTCTTTAATAATTGCTTCGCTCTCCCTATTTCTTGCTCAGAAAGTATTATTTTTACTTCTGCTAAAAGAATAAGCGCTGTCATCCAAGCATCTTGAACTTGCTCCGTTTCCTGTAAGCCCAGTGCTAAGTATTTTTTAGCCGCTACCATATCTCCTAACAAATGTTTGACAATGGCTAACCCCATATATGGCTCCGCCTTCACACGAGAAATATTAATGGCATTCATGAGGGTCAACGCTTTTTCATAGGCTTGACATGCCCCATAATGATCTGGAAAATCCATTAACAGCAGGGCATGAGCCTTTCTGATATAGCCAACCGCCTCTATGAAAATAGACTTCTCTTTTTTTCCTCTTCGAATGCCATGCTGGGCAGCATACCAGGCTTCTTTGCCTTGACCTAACAGTGCATAAACGAAAGCTGCCAGCAGTTCACTTTCTCGATGGGTTGCAACAAGCTGAGGCGGTAATTCAAGACGCTGCGCTAATAACTCCTTAGCCTCCCGTAGTTGTCCTGTTCGTAGTAAAACACGTACATCAACATTTGCTCGCTGTATGACATCCTCTGGCAATGCGACGTCCTCCATAAAGAGCTGTGCACCCTTGGCCTTCCCTAGATTCACTAAATTTTCAGCGTATTGCCGTTGAAGTTCTAGTAATTCCTCTTTGCGCAATGGTGTATGTTTCGCTAGCTCTAATGCTTTCTCGAGATATGGCTCTGCTAAAGCAGGTTGAATGGTGTCTAAGTAAATATGGGCTATCCCAGCTTGTGACTTTGTCATAAATAGGTGATCCCGCTGCTGCTGTGCGAGGATTGCACATTTTTCATAGGATTGTTTCGCTTTCTCATAATAAGCTCGGTAGCGATGACATTCACCCTCAAAATAATTTAATTTATAAAATTTATCTTTTTCCCGTGCACTAAATCGATTGATTTTTTCGAGCAACCATTCAAATTGACCAGCCCGTACGATTGATTCTGCATGAAGCTGTAGGAGCTCTCCGCAAAAATGATGATCATTCGTTTTAAAGGCATGATACAGGACAGCTTGAATATTTTGATGTTCTACATAATACAATGCTGCTTGTTTATGAAGGTCCGCATGTTGTGTTGGATACTGTCGCCATTTCATTTCTAAAAATCGACTAAACAATGCATGAAAACGATAGAAGCCATCTGTTGTCACAGGTTGGATAAATAAATGACGCTGAGTTAATACATTCAGCATTTGCGCAATCTCAGCGCCATAAAACGCTTTCAATAGCTCCGCAGAAAAGGTAGGAAAAATCGCTAATTTTAAGATGGTCTCCTGCTCAGTAGCAGTCATCCTACTATAAACTTCCTCTGATAAATATGTGAATAGCTCATTTGTGGGAATCGTCAGCCAATGATCTAGCGAAGCATGATGCCATTGCTCTGCCAATAAGGAAATGCTAATGGCCCAGCCTTCAGTGATCTCTAATACTTTTTTCATTTCAGCCTCGGATAAATGTACATCTACATATTCTTCAAAAAACACCGCAATCTCCTCAGTTGAAAATGCCAGTTCGTCCTCTTTTATAACGAGCCATCTTTTTTGTAGTTTTAATTTCCTCATAATATCCCAATTGGGTAGTATTCTGGAAGCCAAAATAAAATGAATGCTGGGTGGAGCAAATTCAATGATTTTTTCCATGAAATAATTAATAGGAAAAACATGATCTACTAGGTGAAAATCGTCAATCACGATGAGAAGAGGCTCGTCTAGATCGCAGAGGCAATTGACAAAAAGCTTATACCATCGATTGAGCTCATCCATTTTTGGAAAGCGCGATAATTGGTTCCACCCATCAAATGTATGACCAAAATTCGGTACGACGCGCTGTATACTAAAAAAGAGGTGCCTCAAAAAGGGTAATAAATTATCATCTTCATCAGAAATACTATACCAAGAAAACGTACTTGATTCGGTTGCAAGAAATTGAGTTAGAATGGTTGTTTTACCGTACCCTGCTCCACTATGCAAGAAAGTACAAGTATGATGATGACTTTTCTTTAGCGTTCGCATTAGTGTTGCTCTATTAATACAATGCGTGGATGGATTGGGGGCCATACATTTTGATTGAATAATAATATCTGCTGTCATATAAACATAACCTCCATATTTTGTAAGGTTACAAAAATTTCTACAAAAATTCAGATTATTAAATTATTGACAGTTTACCATATTTTTTATGTATTTTTATAGATTTTATCCCCATTTTTTGTTTGAGGGATGGAAGTAGAATTTAGTGGGTATTTTCTTCCCAATTTTAGTATCCTGTTATATTACTAAAATTTAGAAGGAAAGTGGCTAAATGAACCGCCTTTAAATATAGAGATTATACGAGTTCCGATTATAATGGAACTGCTTTACCGAGCAAAGGAATTTGAGTGAAGTATGGATATGTGGTTATTGCAATTCCAAAAGACTTAGTACCATTTATGAAAGAAAATTTAACAGTGGCAACTAGCAAGGCTATTCTTGCTATAAAGGAAGCATTACTTCATTTTCCCACACAATACGCCTCCATTTTTATTGATCAAGCAGTCTTAGAATTTGGCATTAGACATGTAGATGAATCGTTTCATTGGCAACCTACTTTAGCAAAAAATTAGGCTTAAAAAAATTCCCGATTATCAACTCAATGATAATCGGGATTATTAGCTACGTTTATAGTAATTCTTTACGTAATTCAGCAGCTGATTTTGGCGAAAGTAGGCTGAATGGGATATCAAATACTGTTTTCGCCCCTTTATCACCCGCTTGACTTAAACGGTGTGCTGCACGTGCATAAGCCACTAATACGCTAGATGTAAAGTTTGGATTACTGTCCAGTTTTAATGAGAATTCGAGAATTTGTTTATCGTTTGCACCACTGTCACCACTGCGAATGACAAAACCACCATGTGGCATACCAGTATGATTTGCTTTAAATTCATCTTCAGAAATGAAGTTCACTGTTGTGTCATATTCATCGAAATAGTTAGGCATTGTGACAATTTCTTGTTCAACCTTTGTTGCATCTGCACCTTCTTCTAATACAACCCAACATTCACGTGCATGTTTTTCACGTGTTGTTAGTTCAGGGTTTTCACCGTTACGAACTCGTTCTACCGCTTCTTTTATCGGTAATGTGTATTGAACAGCATTTTTTACGCCTTCAATACGACGAACAGCATCTGAATGTCCTTGACTTAGGCCATCGCCCCAGAATGTATATGTTGTACCAACTGGTAATACTGATTCTCCAAGTAGACGATTTAAAGAGAATAGACCTGGATCCCAACCAACTGAGATAACAGATACTTTACCAGATTTTTGTGCCGCTGCATCTACAGCATCGAAAAATTCAGGAATTTTCGCATGTGTATCGAAGCTATCAATTGTATTAAACCATTGTGCAAAATGTGGACCTTGCTCTGGTAAATCTGTTGCAGAACCACCACATAAAATCATAACATCAATGTCGTTTTGGAATTTTTCAGCGTCATCTACTAAATATACGCTTGCATTGCTTGCTACGTTTACTGTTGAAGGATCACGTCGTGTGAACACTGCTACTAATTCCATATCTGGATTTTGTGAAATGGCATACTCCACACCACGTCCTAAATTTCCATATCCTACAATACCTACTCGAATTGCACTCATTAAAAATTCCTCCTAACGATTTCGCGACTTTGTGAAAACTTTCACGTTAAATCTAATTACAATAATACTTCGTGTTAGAAAAATTCACAATAGTTTGAGTATGAGTTTTTTAAAAAGAATTTATATCAGTTTTCTATGGTTTTTATCCCATAATGGTATGAATACGGTTACAAATCACTAAATTTTCCATGAACCTTAAAGTTATTGTAAAAGCCTTGTAAATAACGGCTATTTTCCCACTTAGTCTTGTACAATAACTGTAACGACAAAAGGGGGCATGTTGAATGAAAAGTACTGGTTACTCATCAAGCACAGCATTGGCACAAGGAGAACTACTTGCATTCCATATGACACAAAACTCAATGAACAAGCATAGTGAATCGATACAAAGTGGCAGTAAGCAACAAGGAGATTTTCCAACAAATAATCATTTATGTATCGGTGTTTTACCTTTTGACGTTTTAGAAAACATCCCTGACCTCTCCATCCAAAAAAACAAGGTAAATGAAGTGGACTTTTACCATAGTGGTAAGGATATCGCTCGCTGGTTAATTAAAAAAAGTGAATACAACAAAAATGGATTTGACTTCATTTAAAGAAGTCAAATCCTTTTTAATTTATAACTTATAAAATTGAATTAATTCCCTCAGCTGATCTGCACTAATAGACAACCTTTATGGAATGGTTGTTTTCATAGTACTTCCTGTGCCAGTTGTGCGAGACGATTTTTATCAATAATTTGGTAGCCTGTCTTACGCTTTTCCAATATCCTCTCTTCACAAAACTGTGCCAAGACATATAGTAAATGGCGATAAGAGACCCCTAAATATTCGCAGATTTCCGTATGTTTTTCCTTGTAGACACCTTGGTCGGCTGATAATTGGATAAAGGCTGCTAAGCGATTTTCCAGCGGATAGGCCTGATTTTGTGTATATTTAGATGTCATTTTTGTCGCTTTTTCCCCTAAAAATACACAAAGTCTACGTAAAAACAAAGCATCCGCAAGTAACTTCTCCTTACATGACTGTGTAATCGAATAGCAAATTGTTTTGGTGACGGTTTGTATCCCCTTTGTATACCTAGCCTCGTTTAACAATTCAATTTCCCCCATAAAAAGAGGAGCCTCTAGGTATTCAATAAGTGAAACCTTCCCATTTTTATGTGTCATATAGAGCTTCGCCTTTCCTTCTATCATGTAATACACGGTGTCTGGAAAGGAGCCTTCCTGGAAGATCCACTCCCCCTTGTCAAACTGGCGGACTTCTAAATAGGGATTGATATCAAATGAGAAAAAATCATCAATCGGATATTTTTCAAGATAATGGGTACGGGCTTCAGCTGTTAAAATATGCATTTTTTACTCTCTCCTATAAAAAATATGAGATATCTCACATTATTGTAGCGATGAACATGCTATTATTCAACATAGTTAATGGAGGTACGGAAATTATATGAACAATCAACGATGGCTTTCTCAGAATTTCTTTACATTTTTTATCACTTGGGGCATTTTCTTACCCTACTGGACAGGTTGGCTGGTGGATGCGAAACATCTAACCGTCTCGCATGCAAGTGTAGTGATGGGCTGTGGGCTCCTAGCTCGTGCCACATCCAATCTCTTCTTCTTCCCAACACTTGCAAAATACGTACACAATAAACGACTCATTACAATTTTAGCAATAGGCTCGTTGCTAACTGCCTTGCTCTATATTCCAAGCACAGGCTTTACAGCATTATTAATCGTGACCATTTTATTTAGTGTTTTTTACCCAGCACTATTACCTGCTGTGGAAAGCAGTGCCGCTACGCTTGTGCAGTATGGCAATATTCATTATGGTAAAAGCCGTTCCTATGGTTCATTTGGCTTTGTCATCGCTGTTTTAATTATTAGTATGCTGACAGGCGTTTTTGGAAAGAACATCATCTTCTGGAGCATGATTATAGGGTTGGTGGGCATGTTACTTATGCAACAATTAGCAACACCAAAGGAATTACTCGTAGTACCAACAAAAGAACAGCGTGCAAAATCATTGTCGATGAAAACACTATGGACTATCAAAGGCTTCCCGATTGTTTTATTCATCGTAATCTTGCTACAGGGTGCACATGCCTCCTATTATAGCTACGGTTATATTTATTTAGAAGATTTACAGGTTGATCCATTCTATATGGGTATGATTATTAATATCGCTGTTATTTGCGAAATTCTTTACTTTATGAAGGCTGATACGTTATTGACGAAATGGCGCTCATCATCCTTATTACTCTTAGCAGCGAGCGGCTCTTCCCTACGTTGGTTACTTATCTTTTTGTTCCCAAATGTCTGGGTATTTATCGCTTCTCAAACCTTGCACGCACTATCCTTTGCATTAGCCCATTTTGCCTTTATTCGCTACTTAACAAAAGCGCTACCAAAGGAACAAATCCCCAATGCACAAGGTTTATACTCTGCATTAGCTATGGGCTTAAGTACCGCCATCCTTACATTTTTAGGTGGCTATTTATACGAAATATCACCAGGTCTGTCCTTCGCAGCCATGCTCATTTGTACAATACCAGCCATCGCTATTTTGCTAATGACACGCAAAAAATATCAATATTAAACAAAAAGCAGGTGGAGAACTTCCCACCTGCTTTAATTATTTCGGATAATAGGAAAAACCAGGATATTTTACAACCGGCCATTTTTCTTTTCTGAGAGCCTCAAGCAGCTCAGGACCGACCTGTAAATTACTTTGCACCAATTCTGTCGGCGTTAACGCCATCCATTGATTTAAGGATACATCCTGGAATCGATCACTTTTAAACATTTCTAAAAACCATAATGGCTCTGTTCCAGTATTTTCAATATAATGCCCCGTCGCAAATGGGACATAGCCAACATCTCCCGCCCGATAATCAAATGTTCGAGCCGTTCCATTCCCTGTGAAAACTGTCATACGGCCTTTTCCTTGCAGATAATATTGCCATTCATCGTTGTTAGGATGCCAATGCAACTCCCGCATCGCCCCTGGCTCAATTTCCACCAGTGCAGCCGCGATATTTTTAGAAATTGGGAAATTAGTCGAATCGACAATGCGCACACTGCCTCCAGGTGTTTTTAATGGAGGCTGTGCCAACAGACGATGTTTAAAGGTTTGCGGAACCTCCCCATATGGAGATTGCACTTTCTGAGAATCAATTGGCCCCGGAACCCGATCCTGATAAATATATACCTGTTCACTCGGGATGTGATCGAAAGCATGAATAGGAACCCCAAAATTCGCTGATAACACTTCTTTTGGCGTATGAGCAAACCAATCTGAAATTGACAGTGTGTTCAGATCGGAGAAATGCCCATCATCAAATACTAATAAGAATTCACAGCCATCCTCAAGTCCTTGAATGGAATGAGGAATGCCAGGTGGAAAATACCATAAATCACCGGGTCCCACATCCGATATAAAGTTACAACCATTCTGATCGACAGCTGTAATGCGAGCATGGCCAAGCAGCATATAAGACCACTCTGCCTGTCGATGCC
The DNA here is from genome assembly GCF_044986265.1 of Lysinibacillus sp. S1. Lineage (NCBI taxonomy): Bacteria > Bacillati > Bacillota > Bacilli > Caryophanales > Bacillaceae > Lysinibacillus > Lysinibacillus sp. S1. The sequence continues at coordinate 226,677 of NZ_CP173154.1, read as the reverse complement.
AGTGCAGCTCACGTACGCCCCCTGGTGTCAAACTCATATTCACACCCGCCAAAGTCGTAGCAATCGGTAATTCACGAACCGTAATTTCCCGTGACCACCCACCTTGATTTAAGGTCATATGCGTGTCTGAAAACGAGAATCGTAAATTTGGAATCAAACCCGCATCAGTCGTTGGTGGCACTAGCATATCAGGATTTTCTAAGTCCCTCATAATATCCCGTGGTCCCTTATCCACCCCTCCAGCCCCATCACCTCGAATAGGCTGAGGCACCTGAAAATAACCCGGTGGCAAATTTTCCAATCGTTCACCTCTTTATGTTTGTAATCAAAATAAAATACTTCTATTCTTCTAAAATGTATGGATACACAGCTTGGATTATTCACTTTCTTTTCTGGCAGTGGGTTGGCTGACTAAGCATAGATACTTTATTGAGAGAGGAGCTTGCTATATTGATCACTTTTCGCTAATTTTCGAGCGGGTTCTTCAGTTGTTTGATCACTTCTCATCTACTTTGGAGTGGATTCCTTACTTGTTTAATCGTTTCTCAACCACTTTAGAGCGGGTTTCTCACTTCTTTGATCACTTCTCAACCTATGTAGAGCAACCTTCTCTCGTTTCCCTAACTTCAGGACAAGCCCTTATTTACTCTTTCGTCCAATAGCCTCCWCCGCACATTCATGTAGGATTTGTAAGCCTTCCNTKAATTCTTCATAGGTTGCATAGGCGTAGGATAGACGAATATGATGATGATCTTGTGGATCATAGATATAGCCGGGATTGATTAATACTTGCCGCTGCAACAGCTTCATAAAGAAGTCTTTATCTACAAGCGGCTCATGAAACTTGAGCCAAATATAAAAGCCTCCCCTTGGTTTGCTCCAATTCGCCACATCTGTAAACTTCTCCTTTAAAAGCTGTTCCGTAAAATCGGCTCGCTCCTGTAATTGTTGACGTAATCCTGCGAGATGCTTTTCATATTTTCCTGATTGCAGCCAATGTAGGACAATTTCCTGAGAAATGGCACTTGAGCCATAGTCTGTTTGCATTTTTATATCGGCTAATCGCTCAATCACAGTGGTTGGACCGATGAGCCAGCCAATGCGTAGCCCTGGGCTTAAGGTTTTAGAGACGCTGCCAATATAAAGAACTTGCCCGCTATTATCCATGGCCTTAAGCGGCGGTGATGCCTCTTCAAAAAGCAATTCATGATAAACATCATCTTCTACAATCGGAATCCGTGATGCCTGACAAGCTTCATACAGCTGTTCTTTTTCTTGTGTTGTCCATACATAACCTGTTGGATTATGTAAAGTAGGAATGGCATAAAACACGGCTTGTTTCTTTCGTTTCCTTTGCGCTAATGTTTGAGCAAGCTGTACATCACGTTCAATGCTAATCATTTGCATGCCAACTGACTGAAAAGGGTGAACAGAATTTAAATAGGAGGTTGGCTCCTGAAACACAATAGACCCTTGCTCTAATAAGCCAACAGCAATCAATTGTAGTGCCTGAAGTGCACCTGAAACAATACAGACGTTTTGAGGCTCAGCGGGAATGCCTCTTTTTTGAACATATTTACAAATAGCTTTACGAAGCTGATCATTACCTTGTGGCGAAGAGTAGCCTAATGCTTTGGGTTGAAAGGATAGCTCTCGCAGTGAAGCTTCTATTTCCTCGGTAGGCAACAAACTGGGTGCTAGCTCTCCCGTTCCTAAACGAATTACATCCTCGCGCTGTTCGTATTCGTTAATTAATTGGATGGTGTGGTAGTTTGGCTTGTGGATGCTTGTTTCGATATAAGTTTGCCAATTCGGCTGTGTTTGTTGGATTAATGCATGCCAGGAATTGTGCGTAACATAAACACCAGAGCCTACCTTTGCTTCAAGAATGCCCATTGCTTTTAATTCCTCCAAAGCCTGCTGAACTGTGCTACGATTCACATCGAACTGCATGGCCAGCTGTCTTTGGGTAGGTAGTTTTGTCCCTGCTGCCCAGTCTCCTCGCTCCACATTGGCTGTTATCCACTGTACAATCTGCTGCTGTAATGTATTATCACTTCGTCTATTCGGCTGCCAGCTCATGTTCCTTCTCCTTCCATGCAATGAAATTGGGTGGATAAAAAACCATCCAATTGGTCGTTTTCTTTTAGTTATACCATATCTMAAATAAGTAAAGAAAGGAGGAATGGTCATTGGAAGCTTTTCTTCATGGGATCATTTTAGCATTTGGACTCATTTTGCCATTAGGTGTACAAAATGTTTTTGTTTTTTCACAAGGTGCTACACAACCAAGTTTATTACGCGCTTTGTCAGCAGGTGTGACTGCTGCGATCTGTGATACACTGCTTATTCTACTTGCGGTATTCGGTCTGTCATTAATTGTTCTACAGTTTGAATGGTTGCGTATCACTTTAATGACTATTGGTATCATCTTTTTACTTTACATGGGCTATAGCATTTGGCGTTCAAATCCAGCAAACACTGAAAATAGCGAAGCATTGCCTATAAAAAAACAAATTCTCTTCGCACTCTCTGTGTCACTTCTAAATCCACATGCTATTTTAGATACAATCGGTGTTATTGGTACAAGCGMATTAAAATATAGTGGAACCGAGCAAATAATGTTCACTGTTGCTTGTGTGTTCATTTCCTKGCTATGGTTTTTCGGTCTCACATTGACTGGCGCCTCGTTCAAAAAACTAGACGGCTCTGGAAAATTGATGCGACTATTTAATAAATGCTCCGCCGTCTTTATTTGGGCCACAGCATGTTATCTGGCAAGTGGCTTATTTTAACGTACATAGAAAAAGCTCAGGAGGTAACCCTGAGCTTTTCTTTTATAGAGAAACAAATAAAGTGAGMTTTTCATTAAACAATGCCGTCTCAATGGATTTTGCATGAGACCATTGCTCACCATAATGAATAGCTTTGACTAATACATTTTCTTGTAATAAAGCTTCGTGCTGCTGAATCATGAAAAGTACCCCTGCACTACCATTAAAGGCAATCGATACATATTGCGCCACTGGTAGCTGCCATTTTTTTCGTGCATCTTGTATTGTACGAATTAATTCTCGTATTTGCCCTTCTTGTAGTAAGCTCTCTGTAAGTTGAACATTCATCAAGACACGGCAAGTGCTATCCTCCGCTAAAATATAATGGTCCTTGACGATTGATTCAGCTATTACATGTTCTCTTAATAATGTTAGCTGTTGACCGTCCATCATGAGATCCACAGTTTCATAATGTTGTAGCCTTTGTTTCTCTTCCTCTGTTAATGCCAACACATACTCTTTTACTTGATGAACCTTTGGACCAAATGCCGCTCCCGCTGTTTTAAAATTCAATTTATAATGCACGCTTTCATAGGCTGAAAAATCATGTGTCCATCTACAAGCTTTGATGTTTAACTCATCTTGAATGAGTTCGCTATAGGCTTGGTAATCCGACAGTTCACCTTTTAGGGCAACAATGAGTTCACTTAAAGGCTGCTTGACCTTTATTCCCTGACTATTGCGAATGCTACGTCCAAGTTCCACAACTGTTAAGACCGTTGCCATTTCTTGTTCAAGCTTCACATCCACTAGTTGATCGTCGAATAGTGGATATTCCTCAAGATGAACACTTTTTCCAGATAGTTGACGGTAGATATCCTCTGCTATAAATGGTGTAAACGGTGCTATTAATTGACAAATGGATGTCAGTGCCTCGTAAAGTGTGCTAAATGCACCTCGTTTATCTGCTGTCATTCCATTTGCCCAAAATCTAGCACGTGAACGACGTATATACCAATTGCTTAACTCTTCCACCAATTGACCAATTTCCCTTGTAGCCTGTGTAAATTGATAATCATCCATAGAGGTTGTGACAAGCTGGATAGTGTGATGTAAGCGGGACAATATCCAATGATCTAGCTGTGAACCGGTACCTGTATTTGTAGCATCATACGTAAAGTTATCGATTTGGGCATACATGTCATAAAATTTAAACGTATTGTCGAGTGTATCCACTAGCTTAGATTTCGCATCTAAGACAATTTTCTTCGAAAAACGCTTTGGATTCCATGGTGAGCTATCAACTAAAAATGCCCAACGTAGAGCATCTGCTCCATACTCCTGGATTAACTCAACAGGCTCTAATGCATTGCCTTTACTTTTGGACATCTTCTGTCCATGCTCATCGAGTACATGCCCTAACGATAGCACATTTTTATAAGGTGGTTTTCCTGTAAACAAGGTCGATACTGCTAATAAGCTATAGAAAAATCCTCGCGTTTGGTCGATGCCCTCAATGACCACATCTGCTGGAAACAGATGATGAAAGTTCGTCACGTCTTCAAAAGGRTAATGCTGTTGGGCAAATGGCATCGAGCCACTGTCAAACCAAACATCGATAACTTCAGGCGTACGTTTCATGTTGCCCTGGCAGACAGGACAGGTAAAGACAATGGCATCTATAAATGGCTTATGCAGCTCTAATTGTTCATTGACAGCTCCTTTGGCTAATTGTTGTAGCGATGCAACACTGTTAGGTGCCTCCTCATGATTGCAATCCTGACAAATCCACACATTGAGTGGTGTTCCCCAATAACGATTACGACTAATATTCCAATCCACTAAGTTTTCTAGGAAGTTGCCAAATCGTCCATCCTTAATATGGCTAGGGTACCATGTCACCTGCTGATTATTTTGTAAAAGCTGCTCTTTTAATGCCGACATTTTGATAAACCAGCTATCTGTTGCATAGTACAATAATGGTGAATCACAGCGCCAGCAATGCGGATAGCTGTGCTCATATTTTTCTTTAGCAAATAAAAGCTCTTTTGCTGCAAGCATTTTAATGATATCGACATCACATTCTTTCACAAATCGTCCAACAAGCTCAGCTACCGCTTCTGTATAACAGCCTTTAAGATCAACTACATTGACAAAGGACAAGCCATGTTGCTGCACCGTTTTATAATCGTCCTCTCCATAAGCAGGTGCTATGTGTACAATTCCTGTTCCACTATGCTCTGTCACATAATCTGCCATGACAATGATATGCCCTTTATCGACGGTTACATAGGAAAATGGTGATAGATAGGAAACACCTGCAAACTCCTGTCCGTCATGCTCACTTAATATTTCTACAGGCTCTGAAAAAACCTTTGATACCAACGATTTGGCTAGTATATAGATGTTGTTTGCATGCCTTACACGGACATATCGAAGAGCAGGATTCATAGCCAAGGCTACATTGGCTGGTAATGTCCAAGGCGTCGTTGTCCAACCTAAGATATATTCGTCTCGATCCTCTAGCTTAAACATTGCAGTAACGGATAAATCCTTAACATCCTTATAGCCCTGTGCCACCTCATGAGAGCTTAAGGAAGTTTGACAGCTAGGGCAATAAGGTGAAACGCGATGTCCTTTGTATAACAGTTTTTCCTTGTGAACATGGCTTAAAATATGCCACACAGATTCAATATAGTCATTACTTAATGTTAGGTAAGGATCATCCATGTCAAGCCAGTAGCCAAGCTGCTCTGTAAAAGTACGCCATTTTTGCTCATAGGTAAAAACGCTCTTCTTACATGCTTGAATAAATTGCTCCACCCCATAGTTCTCAATCTCCTGCTTTCCTGAGATTCCTAATGCCTTTTCTACCCCTAATTCCACAGGCAACCCATGTGTATCCCAACCTGCTTTGCGTTCAACTAAATAGCCTTGCATTGTTTTATAACGTGCCACCACATCTTTTATGGTTCTACCAAATGCATGGCCAACATGTGGTAAACCATTCGCTGTTGGGGGTCCCTCATAAAATACAAAGGGCTGCTGTTCAGCACGATTACTTACGGATTTGGCGAAGGTCCCTTCTTGCGCCCATAATGTACGAATCCTTGTTTCTCGTTCAACCGTTGTTTCTTTCTTTTGTACTTTCTGCATATTAGTTCCTCCTATACAAGCAAATTTGTATAAAAGGCATACAAAAAACCCCGTCCCAAGGAAAAGGGACGGGGTTAACCGCGAATACCACCCTAATTCTATTGACACGATGGCCAATAGCACTCAGCAACGTACAATCATACGTGTTCTTTTTAACGGTAGACACCCGGATTAGCTTACTCCATTCAGCTAATCTTCTCAGAGAGGATTTTCATGTAACACCTGCACACCGACTTCCACCAAATGTCGGCTCTCTGTAGAACAAAATGAAACACTACTCTTTCTCATCAACGAATTTGTATGCTTTTATTGTCCTTCATCTTAGCAAATTACCAATTGTCTGTCAACGGTGGACAATCTTAAAAAATTTCGTTGAGACAAGTGGCAATACTTTAATGGAGATCAGCATATTGTGGCTGTTGAATGGTTTGAATCAAAAAGCTCTTCAGCAATGTTTTACTATTGAATAGCACGAGAATGTCTAGCTTCTTGTTAGTGAGATTCCTTTACTATTTTCATTTCTACGATATCCTTATAATCAATGAATGGCTGAGCGTCATCGTTCCCAATCGACTGTCTATATTGAACTTCTACTCGATCACCAACTGATAGTGTTTGCGGGACATCCACTAGAGGGAACCATGTACCATTACTATGTTTTTGCACTAATTCATCGACAGATTTTTGCCCAACCTCGCTAGCCAAGACGCCTGAGACAACTAAAAATTCATGTTCCTTGATCGCTAAGACCGTTCCACTTCTGATGAGCTTCATTTGGCTGTCCTTTTCAGGGATTTTATATTTTTCTCGTAAGGAAGCAATGTCTTTATGATAATGTTGTTCTAAATAATTCATGGCTTCTTGCTCGACAAGCCATGTACGAATGGGATTACTTACATCCTTATAATCGGCTTGGCTTGCCTCCCATAACAAGTCAAATGTAGCCATTTTATAGGCAATTGGCTTGCCATAGTTCTCTATAAACCCTTCGTTTGTGACTTGCAACATTTGCAGAAGCTTATCATAAGTTGGCCGAGTATCATCCTCATAGCTCCACTCTTCCATGAACTGTTCGAGTGTCTTATCTATTTGCTCTTGTGTAGGTACTAGTTTTTTCGATTGCGCATAAGCAAAGGTCGATTCAAAATATAAAAAATTATCAAAGCTTGCCTTATATAAACGATTCTTTCCGTTCATAAAAGAATCAAGTTGTAAATATAGCTCTAAAATCCGCTCATCTAATACGGGTGGAATAGTAGAAGCTTGCTGTTGTTGTTCATTATATTGCTGATATATAAACAGCCCTATGCAGACACTTAAAATCATAGCCAAAACACCATATGGCCAGCGTTTTGCAGATTTTTTTTCTTGGCGTTGCTGTAAATGCTGAACCACATTTGTCATCACACGCTTTTTACTTTCTGATAAATCCCTTACTACGCGTGCATCCATTTTACTCATGCAGGAGCACCTCCCATTCAACATGCTGTAATTGTAGCTTCAATAAMTCTCGMCCACGACGTAGCCTTGTTTTGACKGWGCTTTCAGGAATCGTTAACAGCTCTGCAATGTCTACCACAGACATTTCTTCAAAATAAAAATGTATAATGACCTCTCGCTGTTTGAAAGGGAGAGCTAGAATCGCATTTTCAATCAAAGTACGTTCATCTTGCTGTACAAGCATATCTCTTCTCATAACGGTTTGCTGCGGAAAAATCTTCTGTTGCACTTGAATTTTCCGATAGGTCCAGCTACGTAAATAATCTTTACTTCGATTACTAACTAATTTTGATAAATACGCCTTTAGCTCCCCACGTTCCTCATAGTTTTGCTGATTATCATAGAACTTAATAAAGACATCCTGTACGATATCTTCAGCACTTTGTAAATCTCTCACATAGTAAAAGGCAAGACGAATAAGCCTCTCTGTATGCTGTTCCATTATTCGTTCCAGTTCATGAATTAGCAACATTCTTCCTCCTCTCTACCCTATAAACGGTGCTCACGGCTTCGAGGTTTGCTTTTTTTGTCATTTACTCCAAATCATTGTCAGCAAATGGTGTAATCACTTGTTTTTCCGTTGAAGATAACACGATATTAGTAGAAGGTGTGCCATAGGGCATAGCCGCATCAATAAATTGTTCTAATGTTTCTACTGAATAGGTCGCTAATTTAACAATATAGCTAATTTCCCCAGCCACTCGATAACATGCCAAAACATCAGGATGAGCATTACAAAATGAAGAAAGACTTTTACAATCAATGGACTTAAATAAAATAATGGCTTCAATCGTACGCTCCATCTTTTTCAGATTTACCTTTGCATGATAGCCCTCAATCACACCCTGCTCCTCTAGCTTTCTGATTCTTTCAATAACGGCAGGAGAGGATAAATGAACGGTAGTGGCTMATTCCTTYATASARATTTTGSMRTTTTGCTGTAACTKCTGTAATATTTGTGTATCAATATGATCCATGGTCCTTCAACTTTCTAAATAAATTATTTATGACAGAATGCCTTTTCAAATAAAGTTTTTTACCTAAAATCCAKKATACAACGTATGTAATCTTTTCTCCCTTTTGTTTACAATAATATCAATAAAGGAGGCAAATCAAACATGAAAAAAATATTGTTACTATTAGCAAATGGCTTTGAAGCGGTAGAGGCAAGCGTCTTTACTGATGTGCTCGGCTGGAATAAGTGGGAAGGTGATGGTACAACAGATGTGGTTACGGTCGGCCTGCATGAACAGCTGCAATGCACCTGGAATTTTAAAGTCACTCCTGAAAAATTGCTTCATGAAATTGTATTAGAGGATTTTGATGCATTAGCGATTCCTGGAGGCTTTGAGGAAGCCGGTTTTTATGAGGATGCGTTTAGCGAGGAATTTCAGGCAGTCGTTCGTCACTTTGATGAACACAAAAAACCGATTGCAACAATCTGTGTAGCTTCTCTTATTTTAGGCCACAGTGGAATTCTTCAGCATCGTCAAGCAACAACCTATAATCATCCAACAAGTAAACGTTTAGCACAGCTAAAGGGCTATGGTGCAGCAATTGTCAACGAGCGCATTGTGCAAACTGATCATATCATCACCTCCTCCAATCCAGGAACAGCCTTTGATGTTGCCTTTCGCTTACTAGAAACTCTAACATCTGCTCCAAACACAGCGAAAGTAAAAGAATTAATGGGCTTCCACTAAAGCATAAAAAAAGTAGGCTTACACCAATATACTTGGCATAAACCTACTTTTTGTATTATTTACTTACTGGTGCTGTTTCTGATGCACTCAAATCCATTTCCTTTGCATTGTCTAGCACATCTTTTGGAATCGTAATTGTCGTTACCGCATTGAAATCATGATATTTGATCGTTGTTTGCTGTCTTGTTTTGATCGAATTGCCTTCTACTTGCATCTTTAATGTCATGTCCATAGCAATTTCTTCTACATCGAATGTTTCTTTATTAATCAATAATTTATATGTGAGACCATCAAAGGAAATATTGCCTAATTGTGCCTCTAGATCCGCTTCCATTCCTAAATCCATTGCGCCAAGCTGCTGCTTCACTAGCTCTGTGAATTTATCGCCAGAGCCTTTTAATGTTAATTCATAACGGTTTGCTGATTCTACTAATGTAAAATCTTCGGCAAATGCTTGTAGCATCTCCAATTGTTCAGTTGCATCTGGCTGCATCCCTGTTTGGCTCAGTACATCTTCAAATAATTGTTTCGGGAACTTTACCCAGGCCTTTTGTTCTGCCTCATACATATACATACCATCTTTAGCCGTCATATACATTTTAATTGGCAAATTAATCGCTTCACCACTTGTTGGATCTGTTAAAGCCATTGAACCATCAGCAAAGAATTGCATTGGCTCTGTAACAATTTCCATCTTCATGTTGCCTTTAGAATCCATTTTCATGGTTTCCTTACCATCGTTTGCCTCTACTGTCTGAGAGATCGTCATGGTAGCCTTCATGCTTTTTAGCTCTTTTTGCTTGGCTAATGTTTTCGTAAATACTTCCTCTAACAAAGCACTATCCTTTGTTGTAGTAGGTTGTTCTTCTGTTACTTGCTCCTCTTTAGGCTCTTCCTCTTTTACTTCTGTTGTAGGCTTTGTATCCTCAGCTAAGCCTAATGCGTTCACAATAAATGTTGCTAACTGACCACGAGTAACATTTTTATCTACACCAAATTCTTTGGCAGTAACACCCTTCGCAATGCCTGCCTCATACAGAGCTGTTACTGCATCTGCAAATGGACTATCTTGCTGTACATCTGTGAATGGACTTTTACCTTCTGCTGTTAAACCTGCAGCCTCTGCAACCATTACTGCCATTTGACCACGAGTAATTGTGTCATCTGGACGGAATGTATCATCCTCATAGCCTTGTACAACGCCAAGATTAACTAATGTAACAATCGCTTTATAGTATGGGCTAGATGAGTCGACATCCTTGAAATTCGGATTCTCGACAGCCGTATCCGTTGTAGTTAGATGAAAAGCACTTGCTATCATCTTTGCTGCCTGTCCACGTGTCACATCCTTTGAAGGCTTAAATGTACCATCTGGAAAACCATTAATGATGTCTGCTGCATGCAATGTAGAAATACTATTAAAATGCGCATAATCCTCACTCACATCTGAAAATGGACTAGCCGCCGATACAGGTACTACTGCAACAGCAGTAACCGCCATTGCAGCTGTTGCCGCTGTATAAAACTTATGTTTTTTCTTTGTCATAATCAATCGTCCCCCGTTTATGTAAATTTAATGCTTACCTATTAATTTTAGCGAAAGAATTGGAAAAATGCTAGGTTCATTGGAAATTAAATTATAATTATCCATTAAATCCGTCATTTGGTGCTATTTATACATATTTTGGTCACTTCTATCCAACATTCTCTTAATAAATAAAAAAACCGACCTCCTAAGAGATCGGTTTTTATGGTGATGATTACTCAGCAGCTTTTGCGCGTAGAACCATTTGTAGGATACCACCATGGCGGTAGTAGTCTACCTCTACTTCTKAGTCGAAMCGAGCTAAAGCTTGGAAAGTTTTAACTGTGCCGTCTTCAGATTTAGCAGTTACTGTTAAGATTTCACGTGGTTTTACBTTGTCAGTAATGTTAACAGAGATTTCTTCTTTACCAGTTAAGCCTAATGTATCAGCAGATTCACCTGGCATAAATTGAAGTGGAAGAACACCCATCATTACTAGGTTAGAACGGTGGATACRCTCGTAAGATTGTRCGATAACAGTTTTCACKCMWAGTAKRMATGTACCTTTCGCAGCCCAGTCACGASAAGAACCCATACCGTAGTCGTTACCAGCAAGTACGACTAAGCCAGTACCTTGCTCTTGGTATTTCATACATGCGTCATAGATGTACTCTACTTCGCCTGTTGGCCAGTAAGTAGTGAATCCACMCTCTGTACCAGGAGCAACTTGGTTACGGATACGGATGTTTGCAAATGTACCACGCATCATTACTTCGTGGTTACCACGACGAGAACCGTAAGAGTTGAAGTCACGGATTGCAACACCGTTTTCAATTAAATATTTACCTGCAGGTGTATCTTTACCGATTGCACCAGCTGGAGAAATATGGTCAGTTGTGATTGAGTCACCGAACTTCGCCATAATGCGTAAGCCGTCTAAGCCTTTAATAGCTTCTGGCTCTTTTGCAAGACCTTGGAAGAATGGTGGGTTTTGGATGTAAGTTGATTTGTCATCAAATGTGTATAGAGACTCAGTTGATGTTTCAATTGCATTCCATTTTTCGTTCGCTGTGAATACAGTTTCGTATTCTTTTTGGAATAACTCACGGTTAACAACAGTACCTAATACTGCATTAACTTCTTCAGTTGAAGGCCAGATATCAGCGAAGAATACTTCGTTACCATCTTTGTCTTTACCGAATGAATCTTTTTGTAGATCGATATCCACTGTACCAGCAAGTGCATAAGCAACAACAAGTGGTGGAGAAGCTAAGTAGTTAGCTTTTACAAGTGGGTGTACACGACCTTCAAAGTTACGGTTACCAGAAAGAACTGAAGTTACGAATAAGTCATTTGCTTTAATTGCTTCTTCGATTTCAGGTAATAATGGACCTGAGTTACCGATACATGTTGTACAACCGTAACCTACAGTGTTGAAACCGATTTGGTCAAGGTATGTTTGTAAACCTGAATCTTCAAGGTAACCAGTTACAACTTTAGAACCTGGTGCTAAAGAAGTTTTTACCCATTTCGGTACTGTTAGACCTTTTTCTACAGCTTTTTTCGCCACTAAGCCCGCAGCAATTAATACGTATGGGTTAGAAGTATTTGTACGTTGGGNGATCGCAGCAATCGCAAAAACACCTGTTGGAATTCCAAAATCTCTTTAAGCGGATATCGCTACAGAAGTTTTTTCGAATTCATCTTCTGTTAAAACGAAACAGTGTGTAGCTTGTGGTGCAACTACTGCTTCTTTACAACGAGAACGCAGTGGGGAGCGTGTAATTAATTGTTAAGGACGTTTAGGACCAGAAAGGTTTGGTTCGATTTCAGCTAAGTTTACTTCTAAAACGTCTGTGTAAACTGGCTCTAATGTTGGATCAAAGAACATGTGGTTCGCTTTTAGGTAAGCTTCTACAACCGCAATGTGCTCTTCGTCACGACCAGTTAAACGCATGTAGTTTAATGATTCTTCGTCGATTGCGAAGTAACCACATGTAGCACCATATTCAGGAGCCATGTTAGAGATTGTCGCACGGTCAGCTAGTGGTAATTTAGATACGCCAGGTCCGAAGAACTCAACGAATTTACCAACTACGCCACGTTGACGTAATACTTGTGTTACTTTTAATGCTAAGTCAGTAGCAGTTGTTCCGTTTGGAAGATCGCCAACTAATTTAACACCGATAACTTCTGGAATTGGGAAGTATGAAGGCTGACCAAGCATACCTGCTTCAGCTTCGATACCACCTACGCCCCATCCAAGAACGCCGATACCGTTGATCATTGTTGTATGGGAGTCAGTACCTACTACTGAATCTGGGAATGTTTCGAATGTGCCGTCAGCATTTTCGTTTACGTGTACAACTGGAGCTAAGTACTCTAAGTTTACTTGGTGAACGATACCTGTTGCTGGTGGTACAGCACGGAAGTTATTGTAAGCAGTTTGAGCCCATTTTAAGAAGTTATAACGCTCAGCGTTACGTTCAAATTCTAGGTCCATGTTTGCTTGTAATGCAGATGCATTACCATATTTGTCAACTTGTACTGAGTGGTCAATTACAAGGTCAACTGGAATAGCAGGGTTGATTTTGCTTGGGTCGCCGCCCATTTCTTTCATTGCAGAACGAAGAGATGCAAGGTCAACAACTACTGGTACACCAGTAAAGTCTTGTAATACAACACGAGAAGGTTTGAATGGTACTTCTGCCTCTGGGTCAGCACCGTTACCCCATTTTGCTAATTCGTTTACGTGTTCTTCTTTAATTACATACGCATCATATTGACGTAAAACAGATTCTAATAATACTTTAATTGAGTAAGGAAGGTTTGAAACTTTTGCAACGCCAGCTTTTTCAATCGCAGCTAAGTCATAGTAATTGTAAGTTTTACCATTCACTTCGAATGATGCACGGCTGTTGTGTAAATTACCTTGTGCCATTTGCGGATCCCCCTAATATATCTTTTTGAAAAGGCTTTAAAAATGTGTAGCATCTTTTCTCCAATACCCATGATAGCGCATTTATATTCATAAGTAAATTACATTAATATTATCTTTTTTGATAAGCATAACTTATGACCTTGGTTTCTATCCTGATGTTTTTAATTTTTTGATGTGCATAATATCAAGGTTTTGTATTAATGAGGGTTTCTATACCTGTCTAACGAAGTGTATCTAAATGTATTTAACTGGGGCACTTTTTGGGGCACTTGCTGGGGCACCTGAACTTTTTTTAAAATGTGTGCCCCAGTTCGTAAAATGTAATAAATGAAGGTTTGGACAGGTATTCTTATAAGGAAAGAACGATATAAATTCCTTTAAAGTTAATATTATTTCTTTGCCACAATCTGTGGCATTTTTATTTTTTAATATACAAACAACATTCTACTATATTAATACTTTTTTATGATTACAAATAACTACCAAGAGAGTAATTCATTATGAAGATATTCTTTTTTTTATTCGACACTTTTAAAATYAGGAATAGTATACTTTTTCTACTTTATATAATGTCMGSTCGATAGTGGAGCAGAGAACGGCATCCAMTTTGTRAAATTTAACTCGAAAGTATAAACTTTTCAAWAAGTTCTTTATATTATTTTTTTGCTTAAAGKCAGGAAGAAATTCTGAATTTTTCTCCACAWCACCAAAACTTTSAATYCWCWGCTCTACACWMKTCTGACTAAGTATTTTTCTATTTAAAACACTAATTATGGATTTGACCATTCTCTCATCTTCCCCATCGGAGTAAATTCGCTCTGTTATAGTCATCTTTTCGTAAACCAAATCGAGGATAGTTAAGAGGTCGCTTTTATCCAGTTCGGAACATTGAGCCAAATCATCTAAAGCATCTGCTGCATGGGCTATGGCATGAGCCCAGSCTTTTTSTKCRTMATAYCCACKGTAATCTMGCTCTTCTTKTACATTGTAAAATACTTTCTCTTTTATGTGATGAATTTGCTCTCTTGAGAGAAATGGTGATTCTCTATGCCTCGTTAAGAGGAGCGGTATGACTAGCATGGAGAAAGACCGAGTGAAGACAGAGTCTGTATTTGTTTCACCAAGCTTAAAAAGCAAATGGTTTTTATCCAAAACAACCGGTAAAAGTTGTTCTAGTTCGTTTGCGGTGAGAGATTTATCAGGAATCCAGTGTGATAAGGTTGTATAAATTAGCTCATCACGTAGTTGAAGATCGATAAAGCCAATGTTATTTATCATTTCTAGTATCAACTGAAATCTATCGGGAGGTGCTTGGTACCCATTTTCTTTTATTAATATCAACTTTTCTTTTAAATTCATTTTACACGCTCCTATTAGAAAAATTTGTTTGAAATCAACCCTTTATTGATTAGTAAAGTATTCAACTCACGCCTTTTCTTAATTCGCTCAGTTTTTCTACAATAAAATCATTCAAATCTTTTAGTAATTTATTTGAATCATTTATGTAATACTTATTATGCCATCGGAACGTTTCTTCTAGTTCATTTAAATTACCTATCGAATCTAAACTATTAATTATTATTTCGACATTCCGATTAACTGTATGTTCGTAACCATTAATTTGGTCTGATAAAATTCCGATGTAAATATTTTTTATAATTAAAGTATTTAAACAAATTGTTAATTCATTTCGCAGTTTTTCGAGTTTCAGATTGTTTTCGACCAAATCCCTTTTAGCCMTRTCATAAATWCMGTSAYCTWYACSWYWWAAARAAAAYMWATCCTMATATRTGTTCATTAAGWTTTGGTGTGTTTTAGTAATTCTGAAATTATCCATTATTTTTTTGTAGATTTGAGTAGATTTTATAATTTCATGGTTCAACTCCTCTGCTTTGGTAAGGATTAATGCAATGTAATCTCTATCCCTTGCCTGCTTATCTTGTTTTTTTAACGAATCCTCCACTGATTTTTTGTTTGCTTCGATAATGAAATAAGTAGTTACAATTACTCCTACCATTCCTATTATCCCACCCACTATACTACCTATAAGTCCATTATCAACATTTAATCCATCGATCATTATTGTATCAATTACGAATGATGTCCCTAAAATTAGGACAACAAAAAATATGATTCCAATAAAAATGTTTTAAATTTTATCTGACATTATTTAACCTCCCACTAAATCATAATCTGAGAGATAATAAATTGGAACAATTTTCTACAAATTCCACTTTCAAAACATCACCAAACCCTGCCATCTCAACTCATACCGTTTTGGCTGTTTGATGCTGTTTTCAAAGCAAAAGAAAAAGTCACACCTGTTTTAAAGTGTACCCTTTGTAAAGGGTACACTTTAATTTTAGACGTGACCTTTAATATTGTTTTACATTAGATTTGTTTTATGGAATTTTCTTCTAATTACTTTTTCAATGGATTCATATTTGGTAATTCCATTTTCTATTAGTGTTAATTTCGGAAGTGTAAAGTAAATTATTATTGCAGAAGTAATTCCAATAAGAGCACCTACCATTACATCTAATGGATAATGAACTCCTACCCAAATACGTGAAATTCCGACTAATATAGCAAGCAAAATCCATAGAATCCACTAGCCTCTCGTAAATTCCGTTTTCTGCTTTAAGAAAAAAACAAATAAAATGGTATGATCGCTTGGAAATGAATTATTTATTGCTTTTTCTATCAACTGATTTGTATTAGAAAGGACAGCAAATGGTTGGTGATTAAAATGTAATAACCCTGCAAATTTCCCTATAATTTCAGCCAAAACGAAAGCAATACTTGCGCACATAAGCATTATTTTATTTTCTCTATCTTTGGTAAACCAGAACAGAATAACAAAAATAGCTAAGAAAATAACTGTGTATTCAGCAATAATAATCATTGGTAAATTGAAGAATTGAAATTCTTTTCCTAAACTATTAAGCATTCTAAATAAATCATTATTTATTKCTAATATATTCAAGACAATCTCTCCTTTATAGCTTAATAAAGCTATGTTAAGAAAAAATGTATCTTTAAACCATCGTAAAAGGTGACAATTAATTGCTTAAGCTAACATTATTGTCACTTTGATTTGAAAGCCTTTATGATTAGTTGTATCAATTGCTCGTTTCTGACATACACGTACAAGTGAACGTGTTTATTTTACATATTCATAATGTATATTGACTCAATCTGAATAGTGAAATATTTACCAGTTTATGTTATCCTTATATAAATTATTAGGAAGCCTCGGGGGTTGTTTTGTGTTGAAAATACATTCTACAAATAGATATATCATATTTATTTTTGGCATTACTTTGATGATAACTGGATTAGGAAGATTATCTGGTTTCTTTGAATATGATTCAGTTATTCCAAATCAATCTGTTGCACTACTATACATATCTATGGGCGTTTCTGTAATGTTCATTTCTTACTTTGTTAAACCCAAAAAAGAAAAAAGTTAAAAGTTTACCATTCCAGATCTTTCAAGCATGTTCCTCATATTGTGTAGTTAGAAACTGTAAACAACCATCCTTGAAATATCTCTTTAATTCTCTTTTCCTAACAACCATTTCTTTATTGTTATTTACTAATCTTACATACTATTCTTTGTTAGCATGAAAGTTTAACTTTCGTCTGTTTCTCCTTTAAAACCTATGATATAGGTTCTGCGATACTCTAATTTGTTAGGTAGCCAACCCAGTTTATGACGTAACATAAATGGTTTCATAAAACATACCCCTTTATTATAAATTCATATAATTTACTGACAGCCCATATTGACTTTTGTACTTCCTCCATCAACCTCAAATACTCCTATTGTGCAATAATCAAACCGAACCATATTTTCAAATATTACCCAATCATGTTATCCTTTTGTAAGTTATTACCTAAATATCAGGAGTTGTTATAAAATGAAAACACCTTCTAAAATTGGACATATCATATTTGTTTTAGGCATCTTATCGCTTTCAATCGGATCAGCGAGATTAACAGDTGCCCTAGAATACAATTCATTTATTTCAAATAAATCTGTTACAATACTATTCATTGCTATAGGGGTTTCTGTTATGTTCATTTCATTCTTTGTAAAACCTCTAAAAGTTAAATAACTTTACAGAACAATATCTTTTAAATATCTAACTCCAATTGACCTGTTATTTCTTGTACATGATCATTCCAAGCAATTTGATAATTACTTGCTATCAGAGTTAGCTGGAACAAATTTAAAAGCCTCTAACAGTCGAAGGGATAGTTGCAAACTACGTTTTAAAAAGACCATTAACGATATAACCAGTACTCATATTATTTTATAAGTGACCTGACTTTACTGAGAAAGTGAATTAATATCTTTATTACGAATATGAACAACTCCTGTATTACTAACTTTTATATTCACTTCTGTAATGCCTCTTTTTAAAATATGTTCTATTGCATATCTAATCTCCCATTCTTTAACTTGACCAAGATCATTTGAAATACTAGCATGGCTGGATTTCTTATTTTCACTATGAATAATGACTGTCCCTTCACATTCATATACCTTTACAACACCACCCATAAAACCAGAAGCAAAAGTTACAACATCGACTCTTTCTTTTGTTATATCTCGAAATGCTTTAGTTGGAAAATTATATATTTTCGCCATTTTGACCTCTCCTTCCACAGAACGTTTGTTTGTATTTATATTAGAACAAACATTCGCTCTTTAGCAAGGAGAAATTTATGAAAATATAAAAAGTATGTTATGTAGATTTTTTTGAGATTAACGCTTATTCTATGTACAAATTAATCTGCTAATTATTGATAGTTCTTTAACCACTCATAATGCATGTGTAACACCTACTTTTTAATCAATTTCATAACCAATAGCCACCATCCGTTGCTATAAATACCAATATATGTTTAAATGTAAATTACTAGGGGATTATACTAGAATGGAGGAATAATAATGGTAAAAACAATTAAAGGTCGCATTTTTGGTTTTGCTCTACTCTCAGCTTTACTTGTTTCATTTTTCATCTATCCATCAGGTAATGTTTCAGCAGCCGAAATCAACGTTGTTCAAAACTCTACTAGTATAGACAATGTTAGTCCAGCTGCTGTGTATACTAAATATGTCACAGTTAATACAAGAACTTCAACGTTTCCACCTGGACAAATTTATCATGTTGAATGGGATGGAGATTTTAAATACGCAGGATACCTAACAAGATTTGATTATGCATACGATCCTGATGCAGGTATTTACTTTGCAACATATAAAGGAAATATTACAATTCAATAAAATTGAATAAACACCTAATCCCCTAGAGTTTTAATAAAGCATAACTAAGCATCCTGGTCACTTTTAATAGAAGTGACCTTTTTCTTTCGATTAATCCTCGATAAACTTAATTAATTGTCTACCTTCTCCTCGCTAGTACGCTTTTGATGTCAAGTAAAACTTGATAAATTTATCATCAATCTTGAATTGTTTATCGTTTATCACTTTGTACAATGCACATTCAGCTGCTATTGACTCCCCACTTTCTTTCCAGTAGTCCAAAGAGCAATTTTCGCATTTTTTTAAGTAGTTTCTTTACAAATCATTAGTAAATTGCCATCTAAATCTTTGAACACAAAATAAAAATTATCCTGAATCTCTGTAACCAGTTCAACATTATTCTCTTTCATAAATTGATAAGAAGCTTCAATATCATCGGTCAAAAGCTGAATTGATGGAACTTGATAAGTGGTAATATCACCATCTTCTTTTCTCCACTTTGGCATGGAATCTAAAATTAATCCAGCTGTACCTTTCATGGGTACCACGAATAAATGTCCAAAATATTCTTCTCCCCCTTCCAAACCAAGTATTTTTCTGTACCATTCTTTTGCTTTCTCTAGGTTACGAACTGGAACAAATACACCGCCGATTCTGTTTTTTATTGGTGATTTATAGTCATGGCTAGTCACAAATACATCCTCCTTACTAATTTATTTCTACTTCTATTTCAACGTGATATTCTACTATTCCTTCTTGCACACCTTCTCGATAAGTTGAAGAAACAACACTTTTAGAAATAACTAAATAGAAGCAGCTTAAAATATTGTTTCTCACCTTCAGACGTTCGTTTCAAACGTTCAATTAGAACGTCAAACAGCTTTAATTATTGGTACATTCTTTTTCTTTATTTTCTAAACACATCGTTAAAACCAGCAATTTTCTTCTTTATTTTTCTCTAAAAGGTGCTTTATTTTATTATCTATATTTAATAAAACCTGTTTAATTTGTTTAAGCTGATGTTCTCTTTGTAACATCTGCTCATACTTTTCTTGGAATATAACTTTTATTTCAAGTAGATTTTGTATTTCTTCTTTTGTCAGTTTTTTATTTTGATCAATATTTCCCGACCAATCAAAAAGCATTTTGATTTCTTGGAGAGAAAATCCCGTTTGTTTAAGTTTAAGAATTGCTTCTACTGTATCAATGTCTTTCTTGTTATAATAGCGGTGCTTATTTTTAATTTCCGGTTGCAATAAATTCATTTTTTCATAATAACGAATAGTATCTTTACTAAGACCAGTACATATTGCAAATTCACCAATTTTCATTAAAATCTCCTTCTATAATATAAATTTATAAACCATTAGGGCAATTATACAATGGAAAATGAAGCGAATGATATGATGGCTGAAAGTAATTCGTCCATTTGTTAACTTCCCTTCTATAACTGCTAGTATATGTAACAAGATAAACGCAATTATCAGTAATATAAATAACCAACCTTTGCTTGGTATACATAATATTAAGAGAATACTAATTGATATGATAACAAATATGAATGTTCGTACTTCAAATCCAACTTCTTTCCATTTTTTTATCCCTGCCACTCCTATTAAAACCGCATATAACACAATTAGTATAGTTGTCAAAATTACCATCCCATCACTCCATTCTTTGATTTCATTCATCTTAAAAGATGGAGCCGACTCCATGTCAACAGATAAGAAATAGTTCCAAGCTCAAGTATCTTAATCTTCCTCACGAAACGCCCTAGTCTAGCCCTTGACATTTCAAAGTAAAAGAAAAGCCTCCATTTAGGAACCTCCCTAAATGTTTTTTTATTCGCTTAATTAGTACAACCGTGCTAAAATAAATACATGAGTAAAAAAAATAAAACAACTAATCAAAAAGAAATGTCATTTATTGAAAAAGCTCGTAGAACTCAAATTGTGGAATGTGCTATTGAAACCATTGCAGAGGTGGGTTACGCTCAAGCTTCTTTAGGTCAAATTGCAAAACGGGCACAAATCAGCAAGGGGGTTATCTCCTATCACTTTGCAAGTAAGGGGGAATTGTTAGAGCAAGTAATTTATGATTACTATATGGCATGTCAAGCTTATACTGCTCCTCTAATCGAAAATCAAAAATCTCCTATAGATATGCTTAGCATTTATATTGAATCAAACCTTAGATTCATAGATGAAAATCGGCAACATGTATTTGCTGTCATTGAAATTGTTTCTAATGAAAGAACTGCTGATGGCAAACTTCGATTTGCGGCGGATCATGATGATACTATTTTTCTACCCATTGAAAACATACTTACACTAGGAATGCACGCGGGTGTCTTCGGAGAATTCACCAAATTGGCTTCAAGAGTAATGGCGTTAACGATACGAAATTCTATTGACGGATTCACTATTGAATTAATGAGAAATCCCCAGTTAAATGTTGAGGAATATACGAGAGAACTGATTACAATATTCGATAAATCAACTAAAAAGTAATATGTCAGAAAACTTGAGGAGGATAGCTATGCATTACTATGAGGTAATTTGTTCTAGTTGTAGAAATAAATTCAGAGTATACGAGGGGTCACTGAGATTTAGACAGTTAAAGGAAAGAACCGATAAGATTTTTCGTTGCGAAGAATGTTACAGCAAAATTCGTATGGATGCTATTAAAAATTTCTTTAGATAGCTCCTTCAGCCGATTTAGAGAATAATAAAAGGGATTACAAGTTAAATAAGTATAAAGCCCAGGCTCAAAATTAATGAGTATCTGGGCTTTGTGGAATCATTTAGTTCTATCTCTACTTACAACTATGCTATCGTCAGTCGTTTCTCAAAACAAATTCTATCATTTTATTATGCCTATCCATGTTTGCATTAAGAATTTGCTGCTGACATTCTACTTTGAACACAAAACCTTTGCAAAAATAAAAAGCCATCAAGAATCAGGAACAACTACTACTGCCCAACTCGATTGCACTCAAAGCATTTAAAAAGAACACCTATGTTAGGTGCTCTTCCGATCATTTTTTCTTGTTTAAATCATCTGGATAAACTATCGTGTTAATTACATCTCCATTTGATTCATCTTTAAAAATTACTTTGACTTTATAATCCTTTTCATCCACACCATTAAATAATTGATAGTACATACCTGTTAAAGCTAGCCCGAATGAGGCCATTGTGTCAAGACTATTATCAAATTCTTCTTTGTTTACAGATAAAGTGAATTCTGAAAAAGACTTGTCATAGGTTACATCTTTAATAGATTTGAACTCTTCACTTGCTTTAAGCTCATCTACACTTGCTAGAATGCCTTCTTTTAAACCTTTCATCATTTCTTTATGTTCTGTTTCAGACATTTTATAAGTTAAAGAACCATCCTCATTCTTACTGACTTCCTTCATCCCACTGCTTTTTGCCTTTGAAATAACAGAATCAATGTCCTGACCCTCAAAAAATAGAGCTGGAATAGTTACTTCTACATCACCACCATCTTTGCTACCTTTTTCCTGACCCTCACTACAACCAGAACTCAAAACACCTAGTAATATAAATAATGGTAGCATCCATTTTCTTGCCATTAAATCTCCTCCTCATACACCAATATACAGAATATAAAGATATTACACTATACTTTATTAACATAAAGCTCTATTTCTTAACCGCTTCTATACATGAAAAATCATTTCTTTTTTGAGAAACTGATTATCGTTATCTTAATGTGTTTGGTGACGTTCCACATCATAAATAAAATCTATTTCTTACTTAGTGTTCAGTGCTTAATTTTATAAAATTCAACACGTACTCTGATATAATCAATCATGCGTTGTTTTACATTTCTTTTTCTTTACATTTTCTTCAACAAAGGTTGTGATGAATTTTTATGTTTGCAGTACTTTTGGCTATAAGTATTGGAGCTATTCTTGCTGTGCAAACAGCCATTAATGCTCAATTAAGAAAGTTTGTGATTTCTCCTTTTTTAGCTTCAATGATTTCCTTCGCTGTTGGTGTCAT
This sequence comes from Lysinibacillus sp. S1, assembly GCF_044986265.1. Classification (NCBI taxonomy): domain Bacteria; kingdom Bacillati; phylum Bacillota; class Bacilli; order Caryophanales; family Bacillaceae; genus Lysinibacillus; species Lysinibacillus sp. S1. The sequence goes on along the minus strand of NZ_CP173154.1, from coordinate 203,772 downwards.
CTTCTTAACTATTACATTAGTAAGTAGTGGTTCATCACTGGGGATTCCATTAGATTTATTGTTGAACCAACCTATCTATATATGGTTGGGGGGAATTGGTGGCGCTATTGCGATAACTACTAACATTCTCTTGTTTCCTAAATTGGGAAGTGTGCAAACAACTATCCTACCGATCTTTGGAATGACTCTCATGAGTATGTTAATCGATCATAATGGCTGGTTTAATGCAACACAATATTCCTTTGGATGGAATCGAATCTTTGGCATATTACTAGTCTTACTAGGCGTCCTTTTAGCTACAGCTATACGAAGCAAGAAAAATGAACAGTATTCTCCCCAAACAAATAAGGAGAGTGTGCGGAATCTATGGATTTGGCGCATAGTAGGGATTCTAGCAGGAATGTTACTAGCTATCCAAATCGCTGTTAATGGACAATTAGGAAAAGTTCTTCACTCTTCTTCTCATGCTGCCCTTGTTTCATTCTTTGTTGGTACTATTACCTTGATTATAATTGTTGGGTTAAAAGATCGATCTTACACAAGTATTAAAGAGCCTTTTAAACAAGCTGCTCCTTGGTGGATATGGATTGGCGGGATCTTAGGAGGATCTTATGTTCTCATCAATGTATTTCTTGTCAATCAAATTGGAAATGGCCAAACTGTAGTTCTTGCTTTATTCGGTCAAATCACTGGTAGCTTGCTGGTACAGCAATTCGGATTGTTTAACTCGCTAAAGAATCGAATTCAACCATTACAAATAATTGGTTTAATGGTGATGATAGCCGGTGTATTTTTAATCAGGATATTTTAAATAATTTTCTTTGCTAATTTTGATCGATGAAACTCTTTTTCAAGAATGGATGCGACATTTCCCCAAAACATAAAACCAGAGTTCATCTACAAAATGTAGCATAAACTCTGGTGACAATGGTGGTCTAACTTTATTTTATGAATTGCCTCATGATTATTTCTTCGCCGATGCGTCCTATTAGCCTTTCATTCGTATCTTCAAAACCTACTTTTACATATAGTTTCTGTGCTGGAATATTAGCTTTGTCTACAACTAAAACAATTTCATCGCAATTTGGAAATTCTGCTTTAACAAACTCAACTAGTAATGTCATTCCTTGTTTTGCATAGCCCTTCCCTTGTTCTGTATGATTAATTGATAATGCAGATAATAGCATCGCATTTCTATTCGTAGAATATTTCTTAACTCGTTCATTTGCATTTAGGAGAAAGAAACCAACAGGTGTATTTTCACTTAGAATTACAATGCGATGCTGTCCTTCATTAATTTCCTCAAAATTGCTCGGCAGTGCAGAAAATTGTTTTTGCTCTTCAGTAAGTACAAAAGCGTTCAGTCCTTGCATATATTCACTTGAAAAATGTTTTAATTCAACCTTCTTCAGTTTTTCCATTACATAATTCTCCATTCACTTTTTCTATACTTTACCACTTTATTAGGTTGTGGTCATTCATTTATTTGAAATTTCGAAAAACAACACGTTCGTTAGATAAATAAATCACGTAAAAAATGCCCAGGCTCAACATTAATTTGAGTACCTAGGCTTTGTTGTTACTTAGTATATTCATTCTAGTTACGTTTGTGGATTTGCCGCTAACACTCTACTGGCTTCATGTTGTACTTTTGTTAGCAATGTATGTAATCTTTACTTGATTTCGTTCACTAACACTGCCGTATTTGGAGCAACAATCGCTTCAATGCCCGAAGCTTTGTAGCTAACTCGAATTGAGTCGTTGCTTTTATATAAATGGAAAGTATCCGAACTAAAAACAAATTCCCCGTTCTCATCTAAAACCGGTGAATAGGTGATATCATAATGGAACTTTATGTCCTTTGCATCGGCTGGCATATCTGGTTCAGGTTGATAATCCTCAGGAACTTCCGTTGTAACGTATCTAAAAAATAGTTGTATGTCGTTATCATCTATTTTTTTCCAAAGGTCATATGTATTTCCTTGCGTCTTCATACCATCAAAATAAGTTGTTTCCTTTTCTTTATCAGTAAGGGGCAGATAGGGAACGGCCGCTTTTGCTAATTCCGTTATTTTTATTCTTTTCGTTTCTTTCCCTACGGCATTATAAACCAATAGTGTTTTGTCTATACTTCCAAGCAAATCATCTCTTTTTCCAACGAGAAGATGATTTTGAAAGGTTAAAAACACCTCATCAGTTTGCAAATTTACATTATATTGATTTACAACTTTATTCATCTCTTTATTCATTAAATGTTCTTCAAGGATATATTTTAAATTTCCAAATCCCAATAAAGGAATTATTGCTGCGATGATCATGCTTAAAAACAACAAACCAAATTTTTTGGATAAACTAATCTTATTTTTAATAAAGATGATTGGAATACCCACCGCAAAAGTAAAACCTAATAAGCCAATATATGCAAAAAATTGCATCAACCCTAATTCATCTATTTCGTACATATTAATATATACACACACACCAAGTAGAGCGATAGCGATTATTCGTATCAATTGATTTTTCATAAAATACTTCCCTTCCTTTTACAAACCCTCTAAAAGCTATGGTCGCACTAAGAAAAGTTCGGATAATTTCTCTACAATAGTTTCTCTATTCTCAATTATCAGCTCTGTTTTTCCTTTCTTTATTACGTAAGGACTGCCATTTCTGCTCCTATATTTTATTTTGACTACTTTTTTAATTGTCCCTAAGTTTAGACCTATGTACCATTTTTTAAAGTTTGTAATGACTAATTAGCGTTCCATTCCAATTCCATCGAATACTTTACCTATCAAATCTTAACAATGTCTCACCTAATTTTATATATGTAATATTTTCCTTTTTCTACTTCCCTTCTTCATAAATGGAAGGAGCATTACTTTTAGAAATGTGCAACTAACTAAGAAACGTTAATGTAAATATTGGAGAAGACTGAAATGGTGCATAAGACATTTTTCTTACTTTATCGTATATTGTTTATTTTGTAATCGTACTTTTCTTAACTTATTGTATCCAATGGGTGACTGTGCTTTTTATGGGAGGTATTTGATTTACAGCTGCAGAAAGTTATCCAGGGGATTTGAGTAGTATTTCTTTAGTTATATGGAGCTTCTTATTTTCTTGCATTCATTTTGTTATTTTAACAATGTATTTATTTCTTCATCATTTAGTGTTGTCTCTCTTTAAAATTAGGTTTCAAAGCAAGATAGCATTTTTGTTTAATACTTTTGTGACTGTTTAATTTTCTATTACTTAAAATCATTTTTATAGAACGTATCAGCAAGATAACTCGTTACTTATGAATAATACTACTCTTTAGGATCAATATCACAAGTGTGTCTCTACAATCTCTAGACACCAAGTATTTAAATCTCAATGGATTACTTTCTCTTGGATATTGTTACAGGGAGAGTGGCAACCATTAATATTAACCCTAGATAGAGAGGATATTTTAAACATTCATTCGTTGAATACCCCAATAAATAAGGCATACCTATTAAGGCCATTACTACTCCAATTACAAACAAACCCATTTCAATTTTTCTAATCATATTTTTCTCCTATCCCTTAACATTTCTTATTCATTTCTCCCTACAACCAGAGAAGCTTAATCTAAGAAGCTTCTTTAAAATAAAAGACACCCCTCAGAAATAAGGAATGTCTAACTTTTTATCTATACACATCTAACAGATTTAACAAATATCTTTCTAATTCATTAATCGCAAACAAAACTTCCTTATGAAGTCTATCCTCGACGACGCTATCATCATTAAAGACCTCTAAGTATTTATTCACTTCTACAAAGAATTTTTCATACTCCTGTAAAAACTTATCAATCGTTTGATCACAAGGTGTTACAGATAAATAAATTGTTTTAAATAAATTAAAATCACTATACGCATTACTTAAAAAATAGATAGCCAGTATTCTATCGCTATTAATATACAATTTCACAAAAGATAGATTTTGTTTCAATTTTTTCAATGCATTGATAAGATTGTTCGTTTGCTTCAACATATTTGCCGTATTACTATACATCTGATAATCACCTCCATCTTTATAATAAGCAGAAAACCAACAAATTGGAATAATTTTCTGCAAATTACTAGCTGAAAACTTCCTTTATAATACAATTAAGTCGAAATATTAATTAATAATACTAAATGTATGACAGAAAGGACCCCCATTGGATAAATAATGGATCTTGAAAAGCTATTTTTAAATTCATTTCGAGGATGCCTTTCAAAAAATAAATGCAGGATTGCATGAATGATAAAGAATAGATCAAGGACCCAAAAAATGATGGTTTGATACTGACTGAAAAGTAAGGAAAGGATTAATACGTATAGAAACAGGTGAATAAAAGTGAATACTTTATAAGCCTTTGAATCTTCCATATCTTTAAGTATTATAAACAATCGCCACTCAGAGCATCTTATTGCATCCATTTCGTGCAAAAGAAATAAAGAAAAGTTAAATAAAAAAAGAACGAGTAATAAATCAGGCATATAAAACCTCCTACAGACTATATACCAAATATTACTATAAAACCACTTTCGAAATACTAAGTAAACATGCCTCAATATGTCGATTTGTAGGCATATGGAGGCTTTCATTCTTTCCCTTATATTAAGCAACATAACCTTTTTACTTCATTCATTTTTGCATAAAGACATTTAAATTCATCTTACATTCAGCTCCCAATGAAATTTTATCAAGTGGGCACCATTCTAAAATTGTCCACTTTCCTTGAGTAATCTTCTAGAAGTCAACAAAAGCACACAATCAGAAGGCTTTTCGTTGGTAAATAATATGTGTAATCCCCCAAGAAATAATATAGATTAGCATAATAAAAAGTGTCGCCCCTGTATATAAAACCGTAACGGATGTATTATCTACAAAATCAATAATTGTTGTTAAGTGTTCATTCATATACAATGCAATTGGTCGTGAAATCCAAGTTAAGAGGATAAAGCTAATAAGTATAACCGTTGTAATATAACCCTGTTTAAATATCTGAAATAATGGGAAGGTAAGCGCAGCAAATAGTAAGAATAAGCCACTACCAATGGCAATGTCAGATACCGTAAAATGTTTATTGAAAGCTAGCAGCGCTAGACTTGTAACACCTATGGATAAAATCATATAGACAATCGCTCCAAGATAGCGGGATGCGATAATTTCTGTACGTGTGTATGGCAAGGAGTTTAATAATATATTCGTCTCAACTTTTTCATCGTATGCATATGTGTTAAAGGGAATAAAAATACTGGCGACCAGAAAAATTAAAACGGGTGGTGCCCCCAACAAAATAAAAACTAAGATAAAAGGAATAAAAAGCAATAGCTGCCTTTTCTGTAGTATGACATCGCGTTTAATTAAGTTAAGCATGATGGATGCCTCCTTTAAAGTAATACATGATATCTTCCAGAGAGGCACGTTCAATAATAACTGTGTCTCCAAAAATATTTTTCGCTGCTTTAATATTATCCGTTAATGCTTCAAATCCTGTGGATGCACGATGAACATGAACAAATGCTTTTTCAGTGTCTCTATCAAGTAGATTCAACTCACCTTTAACGAGCGCATAGTTTTCAGCTACATCGTGTATAGATTGATTAAATACTAATTCCCCTTTCTGTATAAAAGCTATGTAATCTGCGATACGATCTAAATCAGTTGTAATGTGCGTAGAAAAGAAAATAGTGCGATTGCCATCAACCATTAATTCCTGTAATAGATCTAACAGCTCCCGTCTAAAAATGGGATCTAATCCTGCTGTCGGCTCATCCATAATGATTAGCTCTGCATGATGTGAGAGGGCTATTGCTAATGAAGCCTTCATTTGCATCCCTTTAGAAAATGTTTTTATTGCTTTGTTAAGCGGTAATTCGAATTGTTCTACATATTGATAAAATATTGTATCGTCCCAGCGCTTGTAGGCAGGTGCAACTATACGTTTTATATCTTTTAAGTTCAACCCTTCAAAAAATATATTGCCATCGTATACAAACCCAATGCGCTGCTTAATCTCCTTCTCATGCGTCTTGTAGTCTAATCCGAAAAGCTTTACTTCTCCAGCATCTGGCCTTAATAGATTCATCATCGTTTTTATCGTTGTAGACTTACCAGCTCCATTTGCCCCAATGAAACCCGTTACAAAGCCTCTCTTTACCTGTAAATTTATATGATTTACGGAAAAGCCTTTGAACCTCTTTGTGACATTCTTTAATTCGACTACATTTTCCATACCTTTCACTCCTCGTATAAAATCTTCAATAATTCCTTTAGTTCATCAAGAGACAGGCCTATTTCTCTGCTATTCGCAATGACCGCACTTAGCTGTTCCTCAATAACCTTCAGCTTCTTTTCCCGTATAACCTCCAAATTTTGCTCCGCTACAAAAGATCCTTTGCCAACAATGGAATAGATAAAGCCCGCCTTCTCCAATTCTTCATAAGCCCGTTTTGTCGTTATTACACTAATTTGTAAATCCTTTGCGAGGTTACGCATGGAGGGTATTGCTGTGCCCTCCTGTAGTTCACCTGCTAAAATAAGTGATTTAATTTGATTCGTAATTTGTTCATAAATTGGCTCCTTTGAACTGTTCGAAATAATTATTTGCATGCCAATCCCTCTTCTTTATTTTTTTGAGAATATCGTTGAAATAATATTCCCTAGTGCTGCAATCAGTATAGCAATAACATGGATTGTGATGAACATATTAAAAAAAGGAAAGGAATAAGGCGTTATCCATTCGGTGAAAAGCCTCGAATCCAAAATCCATCTTCCCATTCTGGCAACTAAATTATTACTATCGTTCATGTTCGGCTCAAGAGCAGTGCCATCGACCGCGATAAAGATCAATTGAACAATTAAAAATATACCAATAGTGATGATCCATCGTTTTAACAGATTACTTTCATCCGCTTTTTCAGTGCCTATCACTTAAACAATTCCCCCCACAAATTAATTATATTGTATATATACTATATAAACATTATATACACAAATAAAAAATTTGTTCAACCACTTTTTTTAAAAAGGAAATTTTATACCATGAAAAGATCTATGACATTCAAATACAAAGAAGGAGCCTGTTTTGATAGCTATTATCAAAACAGGCCCCTATTAACAACTTGCCATTCATTGTGTCTTGTCATTCAAATATGTTCATTCTACAGTTGCAATCTGATAATTTATGATATAATGAATCATCTGACTAAATTGGCAAGACAATGGCTGTAGCGTGTGACGACGCTGCGGCTTTTTCTTTGTTTTTTCCTTACATGATTAATTTAAATATTTCCCCTGCTTGGGTAGTGCGATTTGTTCAAAATCATCGACAAGTTTTTTTAGGTTGCTTGTCAGCTCTTCGCCCTTCATTGGTAATCCATGCCCTGTGATGGCAACTGAAGGTTTTAGTATTGCTAATTTTTCGATAGATGCTCGAGCAGCCAGCCAATCTGTTGTAAAATATTGAGGGGGACCACTGATTTCTTTTGTCTGCGTAATCACCTTATAAAGAGATTCTTGTTTGACCGTAACAAATGCATCTCCAGCAATAAGCACCTTATCCTTCTCACGGAATAAAGATATATGCCCTGGTGAATGGCCTGGCGTATGAATCCATCGGAAACCTGCCATAAATGGAACACTACCATCAGAAGGTAAAACTTTGAGGTTACCACCTAAATTTATAGCTTCATTTGGAAAAATAGGTGACATTTTAGCAACCAAGCCGTTATTTACCGTTGGATCAGGCTCGGGATAATTTTGTTTTCCAGATAAAAAGGGTATTTCCAATGTATGCGCATAGACAGGAACACCCCACCGCTCTATTAATTCTATGATTCCTCCGACATGATCAAAATGACCGTGAGTCAGTATGATTGCCTTCGGTCGAGACTTAGAACCATAACGTTCTTCAACAACTGAAATGATCTCATCCGCACTTTTGGGCATCCCCGCATCTATTAGCACAAAATCTTTCATCTGCGGTTCACCATAAAGTACAATATTTACAATTTGAATCGTGTATTGATATAAATCAGGTAATATGTCTATACCTACACCGCTTCCAACAGAAGTTGCTGGGATAAATTTATAATCTTCCCCGTAATTCAAATTCTTGTCCATTTTAAATCATCTTCTTTCAATTAAGTCATTGGAGGTTCAAGCATTAACTATATGAAAATGCCACAACCATTGATGATGGCATACTTACCTTCTTACTTCTTTTCTTTTTTATTGAAGGGCTGTTCTTTCTGTTGCTCTTGTTCCTCTTTTACTGCTTCTAATTCTTCAGGATTAAATTCCATTGCTATTTCTTCTTGCTCTACTTCATTCTTTTGCTTTTCTTTTGTCAAAACACTCACCTCCAATATGCTTTAAAGTGGCCTTTCTTAAGAAAATCTATACTTTTCACTTTTTCAAAGCTACATTAAACGTATAACTAAACAAAAAACATCCATTCTATAAGTGCGTAGTGTCTCACTACTTAAAGAGCTGCAGAGATTTCTTTCTCTGTGGCTTCTTTTAATTTTTACATTAAAAATTTTATTAAAAGTGAATTTTACTTATTTTTTCAGCCATACTAACATGGCTTTAATGGCGAAAAATAAGAAAAGGATGTGTACAGATGGGTATTCTTGGTGGAAATCCAAAAGATGAACCGTTGCATTATGGTGAGGTATTTAGTGTTTGGTCGGGTTTAATTGCAGACTATGGCATGATTTCTGGCTATCAAACGTTTTATAATCATGCTGGTGATGAAGATCTTAAAAAAATTATTGAAGATATCATCGAAACATGCAGGGAAGAAGTAAAGCAATTAGAAAAAATTCTAAAAACAAACGGGATCGCACTACCTCCTGCATCACCTGAAAGACCTGTAGCAAGACTGGAAGATATTCCTCCAGGTGCAAAGTTTAATGATCCAGAAATAAGCGCTGCTCTAAGTGCTGACCTAGCAGCTGGATTAGTTGCATGTAGTCAGGCAATGGGTACTTCTACTCGTGAAGATATCGCATTAATGTTTGGGCAATTCCATATGGCTAAAGCTCAACTTGGTGCAAAGCTTTTACGTTTAAACAAAAATAAAGGCTGGCTTGTACCACCACCATTACATGTTAATTATCCTGAAAAATAAAGACTATTCCCCTGAATTGAGGAAAGTAAATGTATTATTATAAAGAAGAATTGATAAACATTATTAAACCTGACAAACCAGATCCTCAAGCAGCACGAGTAATGCAAGAAATACTTGGTGGTCATTATGGTGAAATGAGAACCATGATGCAGTACTTTTTTCAAAGCTCTAATTTTAGAGGCAAAGAAACCCAATATCGTGATTTATTACGGGGTGTTTTCTTAGAAGAAATTGCACACGTTGAACTTGTACAAAATACAATCAACCAATTACTAAATGATTCTGGGGAATCCTCTGCTCCTGGAAATAACGGCATGGACCAAGCACCTTTAGATGAGGCAGTTAAACATGCCAATCCACACCATTATATTGTGGGTGCACAATCATCTTTGCCTGTAGATGCAGCAGGTAATCCCTGGAATGGTTCGTGGGTTTATGCACATGGAAACCTTATTGCAGATTTATTGGATAATTTAGTATTGGAGTCAACGGGTGTACTTCAAAAGACACGTATATATGAGATGAGCTCTAATCAGACATTTAGAGAAACACTTGCTTTTCTAATTGTTCGTGACAATGCTCATCAAAATGCATTTGCCAAAGCATTAGAAACTTTAGGGGTAGATTGGGGAAAATTATTCCCTGTACCGAACTACGATATCAACAAATACCCAGAGTGTAGAAAGTTTGTTGAAATGGGTTATCACAATGCTCAATTTAACTTTAGATTAGATCCAACTCGTATCGGGGAAATCTTTCAAGGACAAACTCCAAGTAGAAATGGTGGAGAATTAAATGTGACCCCTCCACCAGAAGGATTCCCCGTACCTGTTATGCCAGAGATGCCAAATGAACACAGTCCTGGCCTGAAGGATATGAATAACTAAAATACTTTTAGCTGTAGCGTTTGTCGACGCTGCGGCTTTTTGAATGTATAAATCCCTATATTTACACAAACTATTAATAAGTGTATCGCACAAACTTTCATAGGCTGTGGCGTTGTCATAGTCTTATTTTTATTTTAAAGGCAATAAACTATGCACAATGAGTTAACTTTTCATATAAATAGTAGTGTTAAGCTAATCTAGTTTAACATGTACCTCCCGAATTGTTACTTAGGGTCACTTTCAGCCGAGTGACCCTTAAATATTTATTCATTTATATAAACCTCGTTTTAAAGGAGATTATTTGGCCTGAAGCTTTCTATACTTTACATATTCTAGATTTTCGAAAGGAGGGACTTTCATATGGGATATGAAGTATACGGTTCAAACTATGGCAAGCATGATAATTTATCATTCGCTCTAATTGTTGTCCTCTTTATTCTTTTAATTATTGCTGGTGCTACTTTCTTATATCATTAATAATTACCTTCTATTATCCTCAAATATTCATGCTATGATCAAAGGGTCGTCTTACACCCTGGTGACCCTTTTTTACTACTTACTTTGTTGCATAGAAGAATGTATGTAGGAAGTTTGTTGCTTAGTGTACTAATCTAACAAACAGTTCATAAAATATATCAAGCATAATTTGGGCTAAAAATAACAAAGGAGAATGCCTATGAGCATTGATTTTATTACACTTGCCCCAACAGTCATGCAGGTGTTTAAAGCAGGAGATGCAAATCCCAAAAAAGTAAAGCGCATTGTTTATGGACAAGCTACCTCTGATGCAAATGGAATAGCCACATTATATTTTACAGACAATGCATTAGCGAATGGCAATCCTCTCTTATCTACTATTGACTATGCAGTGGCAAGTGTATACTCGACAAATCCAACGATAAACTTAAGACCGAGGGTTCAAATGAGAGAGAAGAATATTAGTGGGAAATATGTCTCTGCTAATATTACAAATATTAGTGGTGTGACAGTATTGGGAATTAATGTATTAGGATCGGAAAATCCAGTAAGTGGCGTGATTGTAGATTTTATGATTTTAGGTAGTTTTGATTTGTAAACAGATCATACTGAACAAACTCCCTCGTACATTCTTCTTGGTAAAACCTCATATCCTCACTTCTTTCATCGAGAATAGGCAAGGAACAAATGTATTTTGATTTGAAATGTAATGAGAAAAAAATAAAGACAAAGTCGAAAAAATCGACTTTGTCTACTGAAACCACTCTATTTAAGAATGTTTTTCTTCATTTAAAAATTAAAGTTTAACGATGTTAGCAGCTTGTGGTCCACGTTGACCTTCTTCAACTGTGAATTCAACTTTTTGACCTTCTTCAAGTGATTTGAAACCTTCACCTTGGATAGCTGAGAAGTGAGCGAATACGTCTTGTCCGCCTTCTACTTCGATGAAACCAAAACCTTTTTCTGCGTTAAACCATTTTACTGTACCTTGTGTCATTTAAATGACCTCCAATAATGTTATTAAATAAAATCATACTACTTCCAAAGAAAAAAATTCACATATTACAAAAAGTAACTAACAAAACACGATTACTCTTTGTAATATGTGAATTTATTATTTCTTTAAGAAAGATTCTATTACATACAGTATATGATAAAAAATCGTATTAGTCCAGTGAAAAGTGAATTTTTTTATCAATGAAGGCTAAAACCTGCACGTACCACCAATTTTAAAGGTTAAAATTAGTCATTTCAACGCATTAAGTAGCTAGAGGCAATTGTTTTTGTATTTCAATAGCGACATTCCTTCCTCCCATTACCTCGTATATTTTTTGAAGCTGAATATTACATTTTAGGACTTAATTGCCCTATGCATCCTTAGGCTCTACATGGACATGCACTTCATAAACCCCTTGCTCTTCCACCATATTTTTTTCAACAACCGAAGCAACATCATGCGCTTTCGTGATATCTAACTTTGCATCTACAAGTATAACGACATYAATTACCTCATTATTYCCATAATTTCTTCCTCTGATTTCTTTCAATCCTTTAACGCCATCTATTTTTAAAATAATCTCTTTGTATGTTTGAAGAATTTTCTCATCAAATCCATCCGATAGTTCATGAGAGGCTTCCTTGAAAATCTCCCAAGCTGTTTTACAAATGATGAAACCTACGACAATCGCAGTACCCGTATCTAACCAAGGCATATGTAGTTGTGACCCTAAAATTCCTACAGCGGTTCCAATACTTACCCAAGCGTCTGACAAATTATCTTTAGCTGCAGCCATAACGGCTTTACTATTGATTTTTTTAGCCAATTGTTTGTTGTAACGATAGACTAAATACATCACCAATGCTGATCCTATCCCTACATAGGCTGCGACCATATCCGGCGATTCTTTTCCACCTTGAAAAATGGAAGAAAACCCACCGACCAATACTTGAATACCAACGGCCATCATAATAAATGAAGCGACCATTGATGCAATGGTTTCACTTTTCCAATGACCATAGCGATGATCATGATCTGCTGGTTTTTGTGAAAGCTTTAGTCCAATAAGTACTGCAATAGAGGCAATAATATCTGTCGTATTATTCAAACCATCCGCTTTTAAAGCTTCTGAACCACTCAAGTAACCAATGCCAACTTTTATGATGGATAAAATTATATAAGCAATAATACTGATAATGGCACCACGTTCACCTAATTTAAGATTATTATATCTTTCTGCTTCCAATTCACTTACCTCCCACTTACGTACATCATCATCATAACAACCCAACATCGAGTGGGTCTACAGCAACCTTTTTGCCTTGCTATACATAAGTAGGAGGACTATAAAAGTGTTGATGTGGGGAAAAAATAAAGCCCTTAGGAAGATACGCAGTCACTGGTTTAAAGACTATAAATTATTATACTAACCGAATAAAATAGTAGTGTATCTGTTCTTTAAGATTTTTTCCTCCAACGAACACACCTAACAAACCTTGGTCATTTCCAATTTCGGGAGTGACCCTTTTTACGTACATATAAGCACGTAGAAAAGCCTCGCCACAACTGTAGCAAGGCTTTTAATCAATTATCCTCGTAAAAATCCGCCCTCTGAGTGGATTATTTGACCAGTTATCCATGTAGCCTCCTCGCTAGCAAGAAAGCTAATCACCTTGGCCACATCCACTGGTGTCCCAATCCGCCCCATTGGAAATTTGGGTAACAGATAACTTCTAATCTCATCATTCATCCATGTAGAATCTGTTGGCCCTGGATTGACAGCATTGACGGTAATGCCCAGCGGTGCTAGCTCCTGTGCTAATGATCTAGTAAAGGCTGAAATTGCCCCTTTCGTTGCCACATAGGCTAGCTCTCCCATCATAGGACCTAAATCTTGACCAGAAGTCATATTAATAATTCTCCCTGAGTTTAAATTAGCTTTTTCAAAAAGACGTGCAAATTCCACACAAAGTAGTAGGGTTGACCTTATATTCACCGCGTAATGCTCGTCTAATGTTTGAGCATCTAATGCTAGATAACCATCTTGTGCTGAATGGGCAGCATTATTCACTAAAATGGAAGGTACACCTAGTTTTTCGAAAACCGTTTGGAGTATCGTTTTAGGAGCTTTGGAATCTGATAAATCAATCGACAATTCTTCACATGAAACACCCTTACTCAAAATTTCCTGTTTGAATTCTCCTATCCACTTACGATCAGCATGCCAGTGTGTGAAAAAAACATTGACACCATCCGTAGCCAATCTTCTACAAATAGCTGTTCCAATATCTTGAGGGTGGCTTGCACCCGTAATGATTGCTATTTTATGTTGTGTTTTATTCATTTCTTTTTACCCCCATGGTTATTGAGATTATTAATAAAAAAAGAGCATCACCATAATGGTCCGCTCCGTTTTTAGAAATCAAAACCCTTACACTGCACTTCTTTGAAAATGACCATCATACCTTGACACACACCTATAAAGGAAAAAGATACAGAGTTTGTCACATGTAGAGTATGTATTCCCCTCTTCATCTAATCTGAATTATTTTTTAATCTAAAGTTTTCATCGTATTTTGAACATCAATAGAAAAGGCTTCTACATCAAATTGATGCTGCTTTATCGTATCTTCCGCTAACTGTTGAGCCTTCTTTTTAGCCTTGTGATTTTTCTCTTGAGTTAAATTAATTCTTACTTGAATTTCCTCAGACGTCATACTATGGTCAATGCTGAAAGTGCCAAAATTTTCTGCAAACATCACCTCAAATAGATTGGCCATGACATCATTATAACTTAGCCGAGTTGAGATCGCTTCTACTGGCTCATAGAGTTGCTTTAACGTTATTTGAAAAGAGATGGGGTTTAATTCATTAGCTTTGATAACGTCCAGCATTGTTTCTTCTATATGTTGCTTTGTCTTGTGATCGACCTTGTCGGGTAATGACACAAGGAGCTCTATTTTTCCATTAGGTAAAATTCCATAATCTAATAGAAAGCTATAGGATTCTTTGCGCAATGTATAGGAAATCTCACTAATTAAAAATTGATATTGCTGAATATAACGCAATAATTCATCATTACTAGGCTGTGGCATAGAAACATTGGTTTTTTCAGCATATTGACTAGGTGCATTTGCCAAAAAGAAAAATGCACCACAAACAATGCTTAAAAGTAGAAACCATAACGTAAATAACCTTTTAATAAACATGTATAGCCCCCTTATTCGGGACTATATGCCAACTATCGAAAGTAAATTACGGTAGAATTTTATAAAACAACACACGATCTTGATTTTCACCACCATAATTACTATGAATGGACATATTATCTATCACTTTGTCACCTTTTTCCATTCTAAAACCCAGATTCGTATGGAAGGCGATGGATACTTCATTAATAGGCGACATGACACATTTCACAATATTTCGATGGTATTGCTTCACCACATGAAAGAATACATCATATAATCTTTTTGCAATATTCTGTTTTCTGTAATCAGGATGGACCCCAACAAAATGGATGAACGCTTCATTTGTTTTGGACTGCGATAAAAAGCCAATGAGGAAGCCAATAATTTCGCCATCCTTCTCCATAATAAGGCTTGTATTTGTAAAGTGATCAAAAAATAATTTAGGCAGCTTGTCTGACATATTCCTACCACCCCACCACTCATTAATCAATGGAGATAAAGTATAGTAATCTGAACTCTGTACACTACGAATGTTCATGGAATCCCTCCTCCTTTTCAAGTCATACAACAGATTTATGGTCTGAATGTATCTACAGCTAATATATAAATGGTGACAATCACCATAACATAACACACTACAAATGCATATTTAAGTTATTGTGCTGAGGCTCATACAAACTCAAAAACAATCACCACAACCAGATATGGATAAAACAATGTCGATGAATACTATCTCTATACCCTCCATCTAGGAAGGTTAATCCTACTCTTATTTTACCCTACCATTTATTTCAATATCAATGGTTCTATTATACCTTTGCCATCACTAATGCCTTTAACGTGTTACTTAAAGCCTGAATATGATTTGTCGTATCCGTCATGCTTACTAGAAGCTGATTTTCGTCCTCCACTGAATGTAGAATAGCACCAGTAGAAGCCGCATTTTGCTCAGTCATGTGATTCAGTTTTTCAATTTGCTTTTGAATTACCTCGAATTGGGAGATGGCACTGCTTAATTCATGCATCCCTCTTGTTAAATCTGTATTCGTTTCCGTAAAAGAATCCTTTAAACTATTAAAGAAATGACTGACATCCTGTAAAATCTGTTCCCCATGCAGGAGTGCCTTTTCACCGTCATCAGAGCGTTGATGAGCCTCTGTCGATTTTTCAAACAAGGTTTTTGTGACATTGGTAATACTGACAGTAATTGCAGCGCTTTCCTCTGCTAGCTTACGCACTTCATCTGCTACAATGGCAAATCCTTTTCCATGTTCTCCCGCTCTAGCTGCTTCTATCGCCGCATTTAAGGCCAATAAATTAGTCTGTTCTGCAATATGGGTAATCCCCTTTAATAGACTATCCACCGTTTGCAGGCTGTGTTGCAGCTCATTGACAGTTTCCGCAGTTGAGCCCATCGCATGACTCATGACGCTCATTTGAGTCATTGCATCCTGCATTTTATCCCACCCTGCTAATACTTCTTGTTGTAGATCAGTAGATTTAGCGACCGTATCCTTCGAAATCGTCAATGTTTTATTGACAAAATGAACCGAGTCACCCATTGTGCCATGAATCATTTGTAAACTAGATGCCTCCTGCTGAATACTTGCAGAAATATCCTCTGTCGCTACTAAAATTTGCTTACTAGAGCCAGAAATCCTTTGCATTGTTTGTTGGAATTGCGTGACATGTTTGTCCAATGCCTGACTACTCTTTTCGATTTCCTGAAATGTATTTTGTAGTTGATTGAAGGATGCTTGCACTTCATTTTGCTGGATTTCTGCATGTTGAATCAATTCATTTCCCCATTTTGCCAGCAAATAAAAAGCAATAATGACCCCATTCATCATTGCCAGAAGTGTCACAAAGACAATGGTGTCATCAAATGGTCCTAACAATGATGATGAGTTGACCATATATAAAATGAAAAAACTAAGATTGGTTAGAATTCCAAAGAAAACAATCAATTCTTTTTTAAAATACAAGGCAATAATGGCCACTGTGCACAGTAAAATATAATGTTTATTTAATGAGAAGCTATCAAGCAAAAATAAGGTAAACACAACACTTGATGGAATGAGACCAAAAATAAAGCCTTTGACATACGTCTTTATAGGTAAAAAATAATTGCATACCGCCAAAGCAATGACAGCTAACCCAATAAATAAAAAATGGATGCCCTTTGATAGAATCATAGGTCCACATATTAGAATGGCCAAAATTGAGCTAATAGCCAAATTTACACGATGAACCTTTCGTGTATCATAACGAATTTTATKCTCCATTACTATCCCCCTAAAAAAATGAATAGACATTCAGTTTAATTTTCTATKATTATATAGTATAACAACTACTTTTTGTAGCTAAATATTACATTTGTAAGCATAATTAGCTTATTTTTGAAAAAAAGGGGGAAATTGAATTGACTAGCGTCCAACAAATCGCACCAAATTTCTACTGTATCGATACACATGATTTAGGTCGAGAGCAGCGAACAAGCTCCTATCTATTAATCGATGAAAAGATTGCTCTTATCGAAACTTCGGCCAGTCCATCCGTACCTTATATTATGGAAGGGTTACAGAAATTAAATATTGCAGTAGAGGATATAGACTATGTCATCGTGACACATATTCATTTAGACCATGCAGGCGGAGCAGGGTTATTTTTGCAAAGCTGTCCCAATGCTAAATTAGTGGTTCATCCACGAGGCGCAGCCCACATGATTGATCCAAGTCGTCTTATCCGCAGTGCTAAAGGGGTTTATGGCGCTGAATTTGACCGCCTTTTTGATCCAATTGTGCCCATTGACGCTACAAGAATTATTGAAGTCCAACACGAACAGCTATTACAATTAGGTCAGCATCATTTAACGTTTTATCATACTGAGGGACATGCCAAGCATCATGTTTCAATGCTTTATTCCGCAACAAATGGCTTGTTTGTAGGAGATACAACAGGTGTTCGCTATCCCGAAATGGATGAGGAAGCAATTGATTTAATCATTCCGTCCACCTCTCCAAATCAATACAACCCTGAAACAATGGAACAATCCTTAAAATTGTACGAAAAGCTACAAGCAAGTGAATTATACTTCGGTCACTATGGGGCTTATAAAAATCCAGCTGAAGCCTATCGTCAGGTGCGCTATTGGACACCACTCTTTTTAGAAGAAGGTAGAAAAGCGCAAGCAGCATCCAGCCAGTTCCAAGAACAAGTTCACTACTTAGATGCTCGCTTAAAGGAACTTTTATTTAACTATCTACAGGAAAACGGCATTCCGTCCGATCATCCTGTTTATCAAACCATCCCATTCGATACCATTGTGTCCGCAATGGGCATACTGGATTATCTCGAAAAAGCAAATGCGCAGATTCCACTTTAACGGCAATAAGAGGTGTTCCCAATGACATTGGGGACACCTCTTTTTTAGAAGCGCTTATAGTACTGGTCAATGCAAGCTTTTTGTAAAACCTGCCCTTTTACATCGGAAGGCGCTCTTTTTTCAGGTGAACCGCTCGCTTTACATCGCACTGCGCTTATGCCTGTCCAAGCTTTCCCTATCTCCATAAGTGTCCTCATGCCTTTAATTGATCTAGAACTGCTTGAAAATTTTGTTCCTCCCCTATTTCACGAAATAATTGAAAGGGATTACTCATTTTTTTCATGCGCTCCATGACAAAGGGAATCGTAAAAAGTGTTGGCGCTAGGTTTTCATTGACCTCCTCCCATAGAAGCGGTGTTGCTACTAAACCCATTTCATTGCCACGAGTGGAATACGGGGCAATGATAGTCTTGCCCTCTGCATGTTGTACATAATCTAAATATAATTTTTCATGACGATTCTTTTTTAAACGCTCAATTGTATATAAATTTGGCTTTTGCTCACATAAAAAGCGACAAACAAACTCTGTAAATATACGTACCTCTTCATAAGTAAATGTATTTGCGGGTAAAGGAATATACAGCTGTAAACCTTTTCCACCTGATGTTTTGACAAAGGATTGGAGCTGAAAATAATCAATAATGTTCTTTAAATCAAGTGCTCCTGAAACGGCTAATGAAAAATCTTGTACTGAGGGAGGATCTAAGTCGAAAACGATTTCTGTCGGGTACGAAGAATGATGTGTTTGAAATGGAATGTGGAACTCTAATGCAAGCTGATTTCCAAGCCACAATAACGTTTCCAAGTTATTACACACGATATAATCAATATCATCCATCACAGCTGTTGCCACAAAATTAGGCATTTTTTCTGGTTTACTTTTTTGATAAAAACTTTCGCCTGGAACACCATGTGGATAGCGTATTAGCGTTAGAGGACGATCCTTTAGAAAAGGCATTACATAGGGCGAAATATTTTGCAAATAGAACAAGTATTGATCCTTTGTAATACCCATATTCGACCATACAGGCTTGTCTGGATGTGTGATAGCAACTGAATCAGGGATAGGATACAGTTGACGTTGCATGTGCAGCCAATGACATTCCTCAGGTGATATCTCTAATCGAAAGGCATGAAATCTAGGTTCCCTAAGCTTACTACCATCAAAATCAATACAGGCAATATCAACACAAATCGAAGGCTCAAGTTCCCATAGCTCCTTTTTACGCAGTCCATTAGTCTGAAAGAATTTGACAAGTGTTTGATGCTCTTCCTCTGTCATCCCATGCTTAAACGTAACAACTTCTCGTAATTGATTGTCCTCAAAAACTGCACCATGAAAATAACTATTGCTATGGTCATATTGTGTGACAATGACTGTGACATAACGCCAATTTTTTATCTTTAACCAGTGATTTGATCGTATGTTTTCAAGCCATTTACTTGTTTTCTTCTTAGCAACAATGCCTTCCCCATTGTAAAGTTTGATGGACTGCCATAAGCTCTCATGCTCCTCACTACCATGTATGACTTGGATAGGCGTTGGATTCTCATAGTTTACGCTTGGCCATTTGAACTTCGTCGCAAGCTTGCCCAATTGCTCCTTACGCGTTTTTAAATAGTGGTTTTGGAGAGATTCTCCTTTAAGGGTTAAAACATCAAATGCTAGATAGTGAAAAGGACATGAATGAGCATGTTCCTGAATCACGTCTTGATTTTGCATTCTCCCCCTCTTCTGAACAACGGCAAAATCACTTTTATAATGATTGCGTAAATAAACTAACTCCCCATCCAAGGTTAGGGGTAAAAAGGTTTGGATGGATGTATATATTTGCTGACAAAAAGCTAAAATTTCGGGAAACAAGTGATTTAAATGTCGTCCATTTCTGCTAATGAGCTTCGGCTCCTCATCCCAAACTAATAAGCAGCGAAAACCATCATATTTCGTTTCAAATAGCCATTCATCTCCACTAGGAATATCGTTTGTTTCGGATAAAAGCATTGGTTTCATTCCGCTATACCTACTTTGCTTTTTATATTCAGTGTTTGAAGATTTCATTTTAAGATACATAAAAAACCTCAAAATACATCATAGTAAGAAAAACGAGGTGACAACAATGCATACAGTGTGGAAAGGCAGTATTTCCTTTGGACTTGTTAATATTCCTGTGAAACTACATGCTGCAACTGAAAATAAAGATGTCAAATTGCGTCAGCTTCACAAAGACTGCCATACGCCGATTAGCTATAAAAAGGTTTGTGAGGGCTGTAACCAAGAGGTAACAGATGAGGATATCGTGAAGGCTTATGAATATGCCAAAAATAAATTTGTTGTGTTGGATCAAGAGGATTTAGAAAACTTGCGTAAGGAAAATGAAGATAAGGCTGTGGAAATTATTGATTTTGTGCAATTAACTGAAATCGATCCAATCTATTTTGAACGCACCTATTTTTTATCACCCGATTCGACGGGAGCCAAAGCCTATTCATTGTTACGAAAAACATTAGAACAATCAGGGAAAATTGGCATTGCCAAAATCGTTATCCGCTCTAAAGAGCAGCTTGCCATTGTGCGTGTTTATCAAAATGCCCTTGTGATGGAAACAATTCACTATCCAGATGAGGTAAGAAGCATTGGCGATGTCCCTAATATTCCAAGTGAACAGGATGTAGTACAAAAGGAGCTCGATACAGCCCTCATGTTAGTGGAACAGCTAACAACTACATTCAACCCTGAAAAATATACAGATGATTACCGCAATGCTTTATTAGAACTAATTGAAGAAAAGAAAGCTACAAATACGATATCTACAAGCGATAAACAACGTCCAATTCCTGAAAATGTCACGGATTTAATGACAGCTCTACAGGCCTCTTTAGAAAAAACAAAAAAGCCCGCTACAAGAAAACGGACTACACGGACAAAGAAAAATGCCTAAGAACAAGCGTATCCTGACATCGGGATACGCTTTAGAATTGTCGAAAATAGGAATCTAAATCCTTTTTGCGCTGAATCATTAAAAGTTTAGCCAATACAGCATGTTGCTGTATAAAGAATTTAGGCTTTCCTACCCTTTCAAAGCGTTTATTCCAACGAAACATTTTAAAAAAGATCGAAAAAGTAGGTTGATAGTGAGCTTTTTCGAAGCCCATTTTTTGTTTTATAAATCTTTTTATTATACGAAAGACTCGAATTTTATAAGGCGTATCGAGAAAGATAATGCAATCAGCTTGCTGGAAGCTATCAACAACCCACTCCTCCTGATGGATCTCCTCTATAATCCAACTGTTCGTTTGGAGAATGGTTTGTAAGTGCTCCTTTTTTTCTTCATCTGTTCTTAGAATATCCCCTGATTCCTTTCGCATCCATGCCACATTATCAAGCTCATAATAAGGAATCTGCAAGGTTTTAGATAACTTCCTCGCCAATGTCGTTTTCCCACTGCCAACGGACCCAATGATATGTATTTTTTGTGGAAACGCTTTTGTCACAGAACCCCTCCATTATATGTACCTTTGTAGAAATAATTCCTTTATTATACAATAGATTTCAGMTGACATAACGATAKWTTTCCAAGAACATTCGTTCCTAATTATGGTATAATAAAGGAAAAACTAGGAGATCTTTATTCATGACAATACATGAGCAAATGTCGCAACAACAAATAGCTGGCCTCAGCATTGCCTATATAAAGGATGGTGAGCTTCAGAAGGCAGAGTGCTTTGGTCTATTAGAGGTCGGGAAAACTAACAGAATCAATACCGAAACCATCTTCAATGCCTGTTCAATTAGTAAACTAGTTACAAGCATTTTAGTGATGAAGCTGGTCGAGCAAGGTATAGTAGATTTAGATGAGGATATTAATCAAAAGCTCACATCTTGGAAGATGCCAGAGCATAGCTACACTCAGGGAAAAAAAGTAACATTACGACATTTGTTAAGTCATCAGGCCGGAATTATTGACCCTAAAGGCAGCTTCTCTCCCTTACATTCACTATGGCAGAGGCCTTCGATGGTCGACTTATTAAAAGGTACAACTCCTTATTGTTCCATACCAATCGATAGTACTTTTKAGGCCGAGCAAGAATTTCACTATTCAGATGCTGGCTTTTGCATTGTTCAATTGCTGATTGAGAATACAACAGGCTCAAGTTTTTCAACACTTATGACAGACGTGATTTTCCGACCACTAGCCATGGCAAATAGCTTTTTTTCTTCCGCAGTCCCAACTGCCAATACAGCAAGTGGTCATCAGAAAGATGGCACCCTAACAGCACAAAGATACCCTATTTACCCGTATGATGCAGCTTGTGGATTATGGACAACACCGTCAGATCTAGCAAAATTATTACAAGAGGTAATGCAGGCCTTAAAGGGAAAGGGTACACTTGGTTTAGCTTCAATCCATGAGCTAATTCGTCCTCAGGGCTGTAAAGAATGGATGGGCCTTGGTGTATTTCTTGATGGTGCTGGTGAGCAGCTTGAAATATCCTCGCTTGGCTGGGGCGTTGGCTATCAATGTATGCTAGTGGCCTACCCCCACCTAGACAAAGGCTTTGTTGCCATGACTAACACCGATACAGGCGTCCATCAAATGCAAGGTCTCTTAGGAGAAGTCTATCGTTCCTTTATCAAATAAAGAAGAGGCTTGATTCAAGCCTCTTTCCTTACCTCATAATGTAGTTGTACCATTTGACCATATCGTTTTGTTTCCAATAGCCTTAAGTTTTCGAATGGACGGGGAGATTTAAACAAGGGTATCCCTGAGCCTAGTAAATGGGGTGTAATCGTAATAATCCATTCGTCAATTAGCCGCTCCTGTAAAAAAGCATCTAGAAGGTCCCCTCCCCCTACCATCCAAATCTTTGTGCCTTCTTGCTCTTTTAAACGTTGAGTAAATGTGATGACATCCTCTTGGATAAACGTCACATGCTCATTTTCCCCAGTTTGAGTTGTTGAAAACACATAGCATTTTTTATCAGGATAAGGGAACGGTTTAAGATGTTCTAGGATATAATCATATGTGCGTTTGCCCATAATGACGGTATCAATGGTTTGATACATATCAGCGTAGCCATTATCACCCTCTCCCTCTGTTTCCTCTAGCCACTGTAGATCATCATTTTCCTTGGCAATAAATCCATCTAAACTCCCTGCAATAAATACCAGTATTTCTCGTGACATTACGTCAGCTCCTCTTCTTTTGAAAATCTCTTGTACAATCTCTATACTAAATATAAAACATGACAACTAT
Organism: Lysinibacillus sp. S1; assembly: GCF_044986265.1. Classification (NCBI taxonomy): domain Bacteria; kingdom Bacillati; phylum Bacillota; class Bacilli; order Caryophanales; family Bacillaceae; genus Lysinibacillus; species Lysinibacillus sp. S1. Next base: position 180,429 of record NZ_CP173154.1, on the reverse strand, counting down.
TGGCATGATTAAATAAAAAGGTGAAAAAATATGAMCAAAGCTAAACGATTAATTGATATTTTGCTATTCGTCAGTGTGAAAAAGAAATTTACAGCGCAGGAAATTGCCGACACCTTCCATATTTCCGTGCGAACGGTGCATCGTTACCTTTTGGATTTAAGTGATATGGGGCTACCCATTTACGCGGAACAGGGAAGACATGGGGGCTATACGGTGCTATCCAATGCCATTCTCCCCCCGATATTATTTACTGAGGAAGAGGCGGTCGCCATTTTCTTTGCATTCCAGTCTTTGCACTATTATCGTGATTTACCCTTTAATACTGAAATGAAGTCTGTCTCTCAAAAGCTGTATGAATCCTTACAGAAGGAAGCCAAGAAAAAGGTGGATACGCTGCAATCCTATATTGCCTTTTGGAACCCTAAAAGAGCCATTACAACACCACTCTTAACGGACGTTTTAGAGGCTATCATTAACCAATCACAATTGCATATCCAGTATGAATCGAAGTCTGGTATCACCTCTAAGCATATCCAGCCTATTGGCGTGTACGCTCATGATGGCTTATGGTATATGCCTGCGCTACTGCTATCAAATGAAAGAATATTACTCTTCCGTGTAGATCGAATTAAAGGGATAAAAATTAGTGAAGCAAACCATAAAACGACGATGAATTTGCAGCAATGGCTTGAAACTGACTATGAGCCTCAGCAGCCTATTCCGTTATATGTAGAATTATCAAGCGAGGGCGTTCGTCAATGTTTAAGTGAGCCCCATCTTGAAAAAGCGGTTGTTCGACATAGTGATGGAACAGGCTATATCGATACGATTATCGATCAACATGAGCTCCACTTTAATAGCTCCCTATTCTTTCGCCTTGGTCAACATGCGATTGTCAAAGAACCGTACGCACTAATTCAGCTTATACGTCAGCATGCATATGAGCTATTAGCGATTTACCCTGAGCCAATAGAGCCTCTATAAGATGACAATTTTGTTAGATTCACGTAACATTCATCGTTACTACTTTTAAAAGATCTTCCTTATAATTGGTCTTGAAGGAGGAGATATACGTTGCAACCGACCAACAGTAATAAACGAATTGATACATTAGATTATTTAAGAGGGTTCGCCTTACTGGGCATTATTTTAGTCAATATCCCCTCATTAATGTGGATTGAACCACCTGAATTGGCAAACGATATTGCCTATAGCCGCTTTCTAACACTTTTTGTAGAGGGTAAATTTTTTATCATTTTTTCATTTTTATTTGGAATAGGATTCTATCTCTTTATTTCACGCGCACAGGCAAGTGGCGAAAAAGCCTATGCCTTATTTAGTCGTAGGCTTTTGATTTTACTGTTTATGGGGCTAGTGCATTTTTATTTCCAACCAGGTGAAGCCTTAACTGTCTATGCTATCTTTGGCTTTGTAGCCTTACCTTTTTATAAAATGCGCAAAGACATCAATCTCATCCTTGGATTCATCCTATTAGCCATCACTGCCTATTTTGGTCTAAAAATTTTAATGCCATTTCCACTGATTTTGCTTGGTCTAGCTGCTGGTCAATATCATTTATTTGAAAATATCTCGTTACATCGAAATAAAATCATGTTCGTGACGATTGTAATGGGCTTTATAAGCATGGCTAGCTGGTTTTATCAATGGCAGTATGTCCCTGAGCCTCTTGTTAATATCCAGCATTTGCCCAAGGATCAGCTAGCGGCTCATATTACAAATATTGAGCAATTTTCATTAATCGGACTACAGTTTAGCCCATTCGCTTCTGCCTTTTACATGGGAACAATCATCCTATTATTACAAAGCACTTTGTTCCAGCGACTATTGGCACCGTTAAAAGCATATGGGCGCATGGCCTTGACTAATTACCTGGGGCAAACAGCGCTCATTCTCTTAATTGGCCATACTTTCGGTTTAATTGGACAACTTCGCTATCTTGAATCTTTGTGGATTTGTCTAGGCATTTATGGTTGCCAATTGCTCTTTAGTAAGCTATGGCTATACTTTTTCCGCTTTGGCCCTATGGAATGGCTATGGCGAATCGGGACATATTGGACAATTCCTCCCCTACGACAAAGTACGAAAGATTATTTATCGTAAAGGATAAACACCTATCAGCTTGGTGGTAAACATCATATATTGGTAATGTACCCTACTCGCTTTCCATCTTTGCTCATATCTTCAGCAAGAAACACATCCCCATTTTATTTAGTCACCAAAGTGACTAATTTAAAAACAGCGTTAAGCCATTATTAACGCTGTTTTTTTACTTTTATTACATCTAACCTAAGTGAATCATTGGGGTTACTTTGTGGGGAATAGGTATTAAAAGCTAATAAAGTTACTGGGACATAAACATACAAGTCACTGGATTTTAAAATCCAGTGACTTGTATTCATTACCATTATTTTTCTCTTGCAAGCAAGTATAGCTCTTCATCTTGATAATTGGTTCACTGTACTAAATACGGGTTAATGCGCCATCAGGTTTGGGAATTTCTTGAACTGTTAGCTGATTCATTTTACAAAAATGTTTAAAGAATTGTTGTGCCAACTCCAGTTCTTTTGGGTCACTTTTCAACGAAATGATATCAAGTAAAATTTGAGCCATCCATAAATTTTCGAAATAACGATATTTCCCTGTTTTCCATGTCATTTTTTCGGGGAATTTTTCATTGATATAATATTGCCAGAAAAGTAACTGATCCGATTCCTGTTCTGTCAGTTGAATTCTGTATTTTGAATGAGCAGGAATATGTCCATCTTCACACAGCTTGCCGACGAATTTTTCATTCACCATATAGACACCTAAGATGCGTCTATCACTTTCAGGCTGGCTGGAATCCCTTGCTGTTAAAAGGACAGCGCTATTTTGGTGCAAGCGGCTCGGCTTGTTTGGCTTCCCTTTATTATTACCACTCTTTAATATACCTGAAAAAACATTCCACTCTGAAACAGAACTATTCTGTTCCTCTGAATCACACCAAAAAACCATCTGTGATGCGGGATGAAGTTTATGATTACTCATAAGTTTTTCGTGTTCCAAGCGAAGCAAGAGTTCTTTCCGTTGAAGTTCTTTGGCCTCTTCCATCCGCGATTCTTCTTCTTTTCGTTCAATTTCTTTTTTTTGTATAATTTCCTCAAGTAACTTAGCATCACTTTTATCATGTATTGTTAGGTGCTTTCCAAATACATCTGGAAAAACAAACCTTTTATTTTCTGATGCAAAATGTATTTCAAYACTTGAATCATTTTGATTAACTATACTACCTATGCCAAAACGCTTGTGTGTAACTTTCTTATTAAGTAGATTCATTCATCTAGTCCTCCTTATGGAATAAAAATTAAGTTACTATTAGATAGTAAAATTTCAAATAACTTCTTTAAAACAATTTCGAATTTTTCTTCTGTTTAAAAATAAAAAAACGTATCCAAATTCTTTCTGCAAAATAGGACATCGGAATTCGAAATACGTTTATAAAAAAATGATCGTAAGACTATTATAACATTTTTTAATAAAATTACAAATTTATTATTGACAACACATTTTTACATGAGTTAAAATATTTATTTATTCTCTGAATGTCATTAGAATCCTGTTAGACCATAAACTTCTAAAAAACGCCTTATAAAATCCAACTTTTCCTTGTTACCTATTTGATGCCCATAAATTCTTCACCTGTTTCTTATTCTTAGCATACAATGCAAATAATACCCTTTTTTGTAGGGAGGATTATATGAAGCAAAATAAAGGTAATCGGAATAATGAGGGATTGGAATCCGTGAGTCAAGCAGCTAAGTTGGCTGTCATTGCGGGGGCGATTACAACACTTGGAGACGCTCTAGCGACCATTGCGGCTGGTCTTGCTCTAGAGGATGAGTTGAAGGAAATTGAAAGTAATAGCAATGATATTGACAAACTACAAAAGCAAATTGACGAATTAAATTATGAAATGAAACAATTAAAAAGGATGTTACGTTAATACCGTCTGTACACAAAAACGACAATACCACATGGATATTGTCGTTTTTTAGGCTATTTAGCAGCCCAAAGTTCAATCTCTATTTTTATATCTGGTAGCCCCAATGCAGATACATAAGCAATAGTCATAGAGGGATAGGAATGACCAAACATTACTTCCCATTGCTGATAGAAATGATGCCAATCAATCTCCTCTGTCGCCCATATATTCACCTTTACCACATGAGATGCATCCAATCCCTCAGTTGCTAAAAGCGCTTCAATATTTCTAAATGTATTGGTGGTTTGTTCAATTAAATCTACTGGCAGTTGATCATCTTGATCAACCCCAATTTGTCCAGAGAATGCATACATTGTTGCATCTTTCGGGATGATTGTGATGTGGCTATATTTCCCAACAGGGCTAGGTACCTGCATTGGATTTTTACGTACTATGTTAGTTTTCATATTCTTTTCTCCTTTAGGATTGTATTTTTTTCTAAAAAAGGGCAGACTTATCCCTTGTTTGTTGATTTTAGAAAAAAACAGCTGTGGAGAACCCTATACCCATGCTTAAAAAACGAATAGCTCTTTTTTTCATATGAATTCTCCTCCTTGTCCCTAAAGTTATGTTCACTTTACCATTTCTATCCTAGACAATCAATGAAATACCCAAACTCTTTTGCATTTCATCGATTATTTCTCAGGCAATTAACTATTCAACCATAGCAATCACAACATATATATAGTAGTGTAAAGCTAAATTAGCCTTACACCTCCGAAATTGTTACTAGGGTCACTCCATCCCAAGTGTCCCTTTGCATAAAAGAACTAGGTACCCCTCTTTGGCGGTACCTGTTTTTTTTGTTATTTGGGGTCGAGTCGCACTTATGTTGGCTAAGTTTTGTCCACCTGCATTACAGCTAGTTTTAATTCATCTGCAAGTAATGCTGAGGTGTAGAATTCTTATACGGAAATTTACCATTGCCAATACAAGAACTATAAACTTAAATATAATTACACCGCACACTTCCTTAATGCGATCCTTTTGCTTTAAGCTCAAATACTAGAGATTCTTTGTCTAAGCATTGTTTATACAACAAATATAGAAAATGAATGCAGTATGCAACAAAAATGTTAAGCTTAGTAATTATGAGCCGAGTCATGTTTACATAATTAAGAGATAAAAATATGAATCCCTCCTGTAATAACACTTAATGCCGCTATTGAGATATGGATTGTTCGCAAGCTTCGATTTTTTCTATAGTTGAATAAATTCATTCCTATAATAGCAGTAATTGATAAAAGAATAATTGCAATTAAGCCAATAATTCCTTCATTCTCCAATTCACCCTCATTAAAGTACATGATTATCCCATGACCAATACCTAACAACAATGCCATTGTGCCAAAAAGAATATGATATCTACCTATTAACTTTGCTACGTATAAATATAGCCCTTTAGATTGTGGGAAAGTACGAGTTACAGACTTCAAGAAAGTTCTAATAGGAAAAATCATACCCGCTGCACCAATTCCTATGAATGTACACCAACCAATTAATTCACCAAGGTCCTCATAACGCCCTTCTTCGTGTTGTTGTCTACCGTTACCCTCATCATACTCATCTTTTCCTTCAAAAATATCATCTGCATAAATGGGATTTACATCATACAAAAAAAACATAACTACCAATACTATCCCAAACATTTTTAAATATCGCATAGGAGATCTCCTTCCATATTGAGGTTCAACATTAGTCTAAGCAACCAATATGAAAAAAATCTGAAAAACGGTACTAGAAAAAATTACGATATTTAATTTAAATTTCTTTTTTGGCTTAGAATAAGTAGAAGATTGGTCGCACAAAAAATTCAGGTGGATTTCATAATGTTGTTATAAATTAGTTATATTGAATATAAAAAAGGTAGGAGGAGCTTCGTTGAAAATACTGATAGCAGAAGATGATAATCGATTAAGAAAAAACATTGTTCACATCATTCAAAAAGAATTTCATCAGGTGGATGCTGTAGATAATGGTCAGCATGCATTAGAATACATACTGTTTCATACATACGATCTAGTCATTTTAGATTGGATGATGCCAGAAATAAGCGGTATTGATGTGTGCAAAGAAGCTAGAAGAAATGGTTATGAAGGTGGCATTTTAATACTAACAGCAAAGGATGATTGCAATGACATCATCTGCGGATTAGATGCAGGTGCTGACGATTATGTTGTTAAACCATTTAAAATGGAAGAACTCTTAGCTAGAATACGTGCCATTTTAAGAAGAAAAAATAAATCCATTCATCAAATCATTCAAATTGATGATTTAAAGTTATATTTGGATTCCAGAACACTTTTTAAAGATAATCAAGAAATACTATTAACTAAAAACGAATTTTTATTGTTAGAGTACCTTTTTATCAACAAAGGCATCATTCTTACTAGAGAACAAATTTACACACAAGTATGGGGCTTTGATCATGAAATGACAAACAACAACCTTGATGCGTTAGTAAAATTAGTTCGTAAAAAAATCGATCATAATCGTCCAAAATCCATTATTGAAAACATTAGAGGAATAGGATACAGAGTGAGGTAGCATGTTTAAGAAAACTCGTAAAAAACTAACTTTATTTAACTCCATTTATTTTATAGGCTTTTTCTTTGCTTTTCTTATTATTCTATATTTTTCATTAGTTCAACTAATGGATTATCAACAAATAGAAGAACTAGAAACTTATTATAAAGAACAATATCATGACTTTTTTGAGCACAAAAATGATAATGAAGGGAAATTAGAATTTAACCCAAATGGTATGTATTTTTACTATATTTATACAAAAGACCAGATACTAGTCCACGGTGACGAAAACTATCAAGGTTTATTTAAAGACCTAGAAAAAATCATTCGAACGGAAGATCCTTCTAAACGTTTTGTAAAAAATATTAAGTGGCGCGATAAACATCTTTTAATTTTATCGAAACCCATTCAGCCGAACGATGAATTTCTTGGATATATTGTTATAGGCAAATCGACCACATCACAATATCATTTTTTTCAAAAAATGATCTTACTGTTTATTGTTTTAATTATAATTTTTACAATAATAATTGGATTCTTAAGTTACTACATGGCAGGAAAAGCCATGATTCCCATTCAACATGCACTTGAAAAACAGAAAAGCTTTGTTTCAGATGCTTCTCATGAGTTAAGAACACCGCTAAGTGTATTTTATAGTTCACTCGATATTTTAGAAACTGATGAAGCTAATAATATGAGTGATTTCTGTAAAGAATTGATTGAAGATTTAAAGCATGAAGCAGAGTTAATGAAAGAGCTATTAGATAAACTATTATTTTTAGCCCGACATGACAAAAATCGTATTCATTCAACTAAAGAAAAAATCTCCTTAACAGAGTTGCTACTAACGATTAGTAGGAAGTTTAAAAGAGCGTTACCGAAATCAATCGTTTTCGAAACAGAAATCCAACCTGATGTTGAATTTATTGGAAATTCAAATAATATAACTGAATTAATTTATATATTATTAGATAATGCCGCTCAGTACACACAAAGAGGATCAATCTATCTAAAGCTTTTACAAACTGATAAAATGATATATATCTACATTGAAGATACAGGCATTGGGATTTCTAAGGAAGACCTCCCTTTTATTTTTGATAGATTTTTCCGGAGTGATGCTGTGAGAAACAGAAACGGAACAGGACTAGGACTTGCTATAGCTGATTCTATTGTTCAAGATCACGGAGGAACACTCACAGTTCAAAGCGAATTGGAAAAAGGTACAACATTTTGTATTCAATTTCCTCTTTATACTAAATCGTTACATGATGGATAAACCATAGAATGGCATTACATGTATCAGTAGTGCCATTCAACTAGTTTATTTTTTTGAGCTACTTTGGCAGTCTAGCTAACATGGAGAAACTGCCTTTCATCCATTCATGCACCGCTTACTTGCTAACCCCTTGCTTTTGATCTTTCTTCTTAAATCCATCACTCATCAATCTTACAAGTAGTGCGGTAATTATAACCATTACCGTACTGCTATAAAATAAAATTACCAACATTTGATTAGAGTCAGTACCAATGAATAGCCCATGAATAAGTGATAATATCCAAGCAGGTAAAACAAGAAAATGTATCTTCTTCCAAAGTGAAAAGTTCATTTTATTTATCCATATATCTGATGTTAAAAGAACTATTAAAAATAAATAAAAAGCTATGGTTCCTAGCCCAGACAACAATGCCTGATAGTTAGCGCTAAAAGGTAATACGATTTCAGAAATAGTATAGGGTTCGTATTGATCAATCATTAGTAAAAGTAAATGTACAATAACAGTTATAAATCCCATCCATCCACTCATTTGATGTAATTGAAAGTATAAGTTTTTATTGGACTTGAGAGTAGAAGATTTCCTTAGTAAACCAAAAAAAATTGACATACTGAAGTAAAAATAACTTAAAAGCCCTAATAATCGAATCCATTCCCAAGTACTAAATAACATCTAATTTTTCTCCTCCTTTCAGCCAATATATACTTCCATCATCTTTTGCTATTAAGCAAGCACAAGGCATCTGTAGTTTGTCAAACCATACTTGTAATTCTTGTTCATTTAATAAAAAAGCCAGTTTTGTTGCCACTTCTGCTTGACATAATGAGTTTGTTATTATCGTTGTTTGAAGGATTGGGCTAATGATTACCTCTCCGGTTCTTCCATCTAATAAGTGATGCTTTTCTTTCCCCTGCTGTTTCCAACTTCTGAATATACGATTCGATGTGGCAATTGCTCCGTTTTGAATTCTAATTGAACTGATCTCTTCGTGTATATGAAATGGATGAGCAATCCCAATGGTCCATGTCTTTTTGCCTGGCGACCACATTTTCATATCTCCACCACCATCTACAATTCCAAACTCTGGAGAAACCTGTCTAAGCCAATCAGCTATTTTTTCAACTACGTATCCTTTGGCAAATCCACCTAAATCAATTAATTGATTATCCGTTTTTAAAACTTCATTGTGATCCAAAAAAAGAAATGGCTTATTTGTTTTTTTTTCTATTTGTATTGGCTTATACGTTGATTCTTGAAAAGGAAAGGATCGATCATACCCATGTTGTTCTAAATGTAATTTTAAATACGGAGAAAATATATTATTAGTTAATGTATAATAGTTGTCTGCTGCTTTTAAACAATCATATAATGCAGGAGAAATTCTACCTATTTCTCCTACCTTTAGTTGATTAATTTGATTTAACTCATTATTTGGCTCAAATCTCGACCACTCTCTTGCAACGTGTTGCAACCATTTCACCACTTTGTCTTTCCAATCCATTTTTTGCGTTCCAGCAATTTCAATATAAAAGTTTGTATTCATCGTGTTTAATGAAAGGGTATCCAAGCAACTTCAACTCCACTTCAAACTAAGTTTAGGATCGTTTGGTAGTTCGATCGGTACGAATTTTATTTTGTTGTAGTTGATTCACTCCAACAATTTCAAAATTTGTCCAATCTAATTGAACAAGTTCCTTTTCTCGGTCTGACATTTTTTTTGATTGTTCATTTGTCAAATTTAGATCAGCTATGTTTATATCTGATGGAAAATTATTAAATTGCGTTAATAGTAAAGAAGATAATATTACTCCAGAAGTGCCTAATATCCATTTAGCTTTCTTTTGATCTTTCATTCAATCATCTCCCTTTTTTATTTTAATAACTTCAATACAACAGCGTTATTCATTTCTTGCCATTCAGCCACATAGCCCAAACCATTTGAAATTACACTAATTGGAACATATATATTATCATTCAAGTAAAATGTAACAGCTGGTATCGGTGTTTTTATCTCGTTATAGTACACTACATTTGTCCCCGCACGAAAAATTAGTTCTGTACCAGCTTTATTAATTTCTAATATTTTACTATCATCATAATTAACTACTTTTGCACCTAAAAGTTCAGCAACAATTTTACCTGGCACATATATTTCACCATCTAAAGGAATCAAGTAAAGTGACACTGTATTATTATTATTTTCTAGTTTTAATTGAATTTCTTTTGCTTCTTTTAGGGGTAACTCTCCTTTATTTACATAAGTCGATCTTGTCCAAATATTCCATGTATTACTATTTGTTTCAGGGTCTCTTTGGTCATAATATTCATATTCATCCTCTTCTTTATAATAATCATAATCATCATCTTCCTCGTCATCATCATAATCATCATTGTGCTTTTTATGAACATCACCCTCGTATTTTTTATAATCTTCTTCATCATCCGCATTTGCTATGTTGGCATCAAGAAATGGCCAAATTAAACTAATAATTAGCAGTATTTTGATAATCCTCATTTTTTCAGCTCCTTTATGATATTTCCATCTTAATTAAGCTAAATGAAAAAATACTGAAAAAACAAAATCATTCATTACAAATTTAACAAATGTATAGACTGCCATTTTTGTTTCGATAGAGAAAGTTAATTTTCTATGAGAACTTAAATAGCATTCTTGATTGAAATCAAAAAAAATTGCCTTCTGCAAATATAGAAGGCAACTTCAGTATTTTACTAGGCTTTTAGGATTCTCCCCCATAATACCTAATACATTTAATTAAAATAAATAGATCGAATTGCAATTTGTACCCATGAAATGTTGTCACTAAAGAAATTACTAATATTATCTAAAGATTTTATGCTCATAAAGATAGTCATAGGAAAGGTCAACAAACAAATATTCATGCTCGTTGATGGCAATGGAGAATGTTCTTGTAATTTCTCCTGTTTCAATATCCCGATACAATTCAGAGATTTCCCCACTTTGATCGTTGCGCATTTTGATAATCGTTTGAAGGAAATAAGGGCGCCAGCTCCAATTTTTATTGATGGCACGTGGCTGTAGCTCCCAGTTCCCATCAATTCGCATAACGTTAGGCGTTAACTGGAACCCATCCTCATTACAAATATAGAGACGGAAGGAGTAGTTATCCAATAATTCAGCTAAATACTCTAAATGGGAGACATTGTCGCTTGTTGGTTTCACACGGTGAACAATCGCCTCTAATTCCTCCCTTAATTTTTTCAACTGCAAATATTGCGCCTCCAGCATTTTCTTTTCGGAAGTAATAAATTGCTGGCATTCTTTTTTAAAACGTTCCTTTAATATATCCTTATCGACAAAAGTCATAGCTGGATTTGCTAGGTATGGCCCTTGATAAAATCTACCGCCATTTTTCCAAGCAAATTGTAGCTGATAAACCGTTTCAATATCTTCAAATAATAGATTCGCTCCAATTTTATAAGCTAGGCTACCAATGGCAGAAATCATGTCCGATTGAGCGGACCAAGAATCGTAATTTAAATCACGTGTATTGACCTTTAAGATATGTGGTGCCAATAGCGCAATATGCTCTAAATGACTTTCGGCTCCTACTTCCTGAACGGCAATTTTTACCCCAAACGTCGTAAAATAGCGTAGGGCGTGATGTAATTTGTTAATATCCCCTATAAAACGATGCTCTGATACCACAAGTACGATACGCTGTAAATCTTTTTCCTCTATATATTGTTGGATAATATTAAAATGACTTTCACCAAAATCTTGCATCAATAAATTTGGATTGCTTGGGATATAAATATCAATTTCTGGTGCAATTTCATCAATTTTGGCTAATGCCGCATGTAAAATTTTATGTTCCATATCAATTCGATATTCTTCTGGAATATCTTCATTGTTGACAAAATCCTTTAAATTAATTTGCTGACCTTGAATTTGTAGATATCCGGAAATTTCGTAGGCAATCACCGTATGCGCATCTGCGCTAAATATCGGTTGATAATACCCATGTATTTGATCTAAATTTGTTAACACTTCAATTGCGTCCATCATCGAAACCTCCAATATGAATAACGTTTTCATTGTTATTCAAAAATAACATTACATTTATCATGACTAGCTTAAAAAATGCTCTCTGACTGTATAATAAGTTGTTTAAAGTAAAATCGCAACTTCACTTCTCATCATTAATGGAAATCCGTCCTAATTTTTAACCACCATAATTGCATTATTTCTAACGACTTTCCTACATAGTAGGTTGCTTGTTACACCATCTTGCAACGTTATGCTTTTGTCCAACCAAGGCTGTTCTGATATTTTACTCTCCCTTTAATCTATGCAACTTGACGCAATGACAGCCGTGATAATGGATGATGATTATCCTATACCAGTCAATTAATTCAGTCATTTACCCAGTATTTAAGGACAATTTTATGAAAAAAACAGTATCCCAAAAGGACAATAAGAGGCTCCTACTGGCATACTGTTTATTATTATTCAGACATAAAGAAATACCAAATCAGAGCGATTACTGCTAATGATAAAATAACTGCAATTGTCACCCGAAGCGGTGAAATAGGGGCATTACCACCAACTCGACCCGTTTGTCCATTCACCATAAAGCGGTAAATCTTCTCCTTATAGCGGAAAGAAGATAACCAAATCGGTAACATTAAATATTTGTATGTAATATCATCATGGTTTGTGGAAAAGCGTAGATTGGATACTACATCCGCCCTATTTTCCCAACGGATKTTGGATGTAATCTGCGCATGGAGGTGATCATGGATTTCACTTTTTGCTTGGCTCCAGYCATCCTKCAAACCAACACTGTAACGCTCTGATAAAAATCCAGCTACATATTGAGGTTTATAGGCCTTATTATTAAGAAGATTAAATNGTTCAATTTTTCGCATCATATCTCGATCATAGCGTGTTGTGGCACTCACTAAATGATCGTCTATAAATTCCTGATAAAACCCWCTTGTTGAATACCAATCCGTTTCAGTATGCGTTTTACCATCTTTATCCGTAACCGTTCGATGTCGTCCATATCTTGCGGAGTATCTGGAGCTTGTTTTTGAATCAAACGTCCAATACGGGAGGTATACCCCTTTAAAGGCATCAKGCTTTGCACTTATTTTGGCAGCCTTTGGTGTAAACCATCGACCTTTGATCCATTTCTGAAAATGTTCTCCTGCCTGCTTATCCGTTACTTCAAAAGCACATACGCCATTGGGAGCAAGCGTATTTTCAGCGCTCGCTTCCATGACCTGATTTGAGCCGCAGTAAGGACAACTGTCAGCGACCTGCAGAGCATCATAAATTGTCTCGGCCGCGCAAGCTTTACAAATAACTGTTTTCTTCTCCACGCCCCAATTGAAATTCCCACGTTCCTCTGCTTTTAAGAAGTCCATTTCCTGTGCAACCTTTTCCTCTTCTTGCTCAGGGGTTGCAATTTCAGATTCAAATCCACAATACGGACAAGTCAGCTTACCTGTAGCAGGATTAAACTCAATTGATKCACTACAGGATGGACATTCCGCATCMAAGTCAAGCTTTACTTGTTTGACATGTTCAACTTCTTGCGTTGACATAGGTCATCATCTCCTTACTTGACATCCTTTTCATCAAAAACATCGCCGCATTCTGGACAGAATTTAGGCGGATTGGCAGGGTCCTCTGGTGCCCACCCACATTTATCGCATGCATAGAGTAAAGCACCAGCTGGTTTTTTAGAGCCACACTCGCTACAAAACTTTCCTTTATTCACCGCTCCACATGTACATGTCCAGCCCTCTTCCGCTGGTTTTGCTGCGCCGCAATTTGAACAGAATTTCCCTGTGTTGTCATGACCACATGCACATGTCCATGTACCAGATGCTTTGGCTGATTGATTTTGCATGGCAGCCTGAGCCATTTGCGCTTGCTTATTTTGCTCATTCATTTGATAAAGCTGACCAGCATTGACCCCACCTGCTTGTGCAGCCATATTCATCCCCATAAAGCCTGCCATAGCGCCACCATCATTGTTAGCAGCTGCAATCATCGCTTCTGCCTGAGCGCCTGTTAAATGGGCAGCAGCCATACCTGGATCACGCATAACCGCATTGCGTTGTAGTTSTTTTATCATKGCTTCGTCTTCCTCAKAMBCCTTTAGGKTACTAATCCCAAATGACACAACAGCTAAACCACGTGTAGCAAGCCACTTTTCTGATAATACCTTATTGAGTGCGTCTGCTAACGCAACCGTATGCGCAGGTATTTCACTATAACGAACGCCACTTGCTGAAATTTGTGCAAAGGCTGGCTGTAACGCTGTCATTAATTCTGATTTTAACTGGCTATCAATGGCCTCTCGCGTATATTCACGCTCTACATTTCCACATACATTTGTATAGAATAATAATGGATCAATGATTCTATAAGAATACTCACCATGACAACGAATGGCAATGTCGATATCTAATCCGATATTACGATCAATAACACGGAATGGAATTGGTGCGGGAGTACCATATTTATTGCCAACAATCTCCTTTTTATTAAAATAATAAACTCGCTGATCTTTAGCAGGTTCTCCACCAAATGTAAAACGCTTGCCTATCTGTTTAAATGTTTCCATAATGCCATGAGATAAATCTGAGCCATACATAATCGAAGGCTCTGTAGATGTATCATAGACATATTCCCCAGCTTCTGAAGAAAACTCTACAACCTTCCCCTGTTCAACAATCATCATACATTGCCCTTCATTGATGGCAATAATCGAGCCATTGCTAATAATGTTGTCATTTCCTTTATTTGAACCTCGTTTAGAAGTGCGTTTAATACCCTTAGTTACTAGAACATCTGAGGATAATGCCTCACAATAAAAATATTCACGCCATTGATCCTCTAAAACACCTGTTAATGCCCCTACGCCTGCTTTCAATAAACCCATAAATATTCCCACCTTCACATTGATGTTTAGCTTATTTTAACATCTCTTCATACTATGTAATACGCAAAATCAGACAAATTGTTTCATTTTCTTCCTATCAACAAAAAAACGAGAAGCGCCAATGATATAAATCATCAAAACGTTCTCGTTACTTTTTCTGTATTAGGATAAGGCAGCTATTATAACAAGCACCCACGCAATAATAAATAACATGCCACCAATTGGCGTAATCGCACCTAGCTTTTTCACACCTGTCACAGCTAGCACATATAGACTACCAGAGAAGAATACAATCCCTGTAAACATTAAGTAACCTGCCCAAGAAAGCAAACTAGAGCTTCCTAAAAATGCCTCATTGGATAGTATTCCAAGGGCTAGAATCCCTAAAGCATGATACATCTGATATTGCACAGCCGTTTCCCAAATGGCTGCATAGTGCGGTGAGGCAAACTTATCCTTGAGTGCATGTGCACCAAAAGCACCTAAAACAACACCAAGAGCTGCCAAAATAGCGCCTAAAGCTATAAACATTTCCATCTATTGTTCTCCTATTTTGCCTCGACGGCAATTTCTTTATATTTGGCATCCCAAGCTGGGTCAATCTTACTTAATGATACCGGTCGCAATGTATCCTTATGCGCAAGAATATGTACGGATTGAGCTGTGGCTGCTACCGTGCCATCCTCATGTAAAATTTCATAGCCATACGTCGTTCGTAAACGATCATGCTTTTCTACCCAAGTGCGCACCGTCGCCACTTGTCCATAATGCATGGCTGCTTTATACGAAATCGATAAATCCATCACTGGCGATACATAGCCATCTTTTTCTAAGGCAGCATACTCAAAGCCTGCATCACTTACAAGCTGGGTACGCCCAATTTCCATCCAAATAATATAGTTCGCATGGTACACCACGCCCATCTGGTCTGTCTCTGCGTACCGTATTTCAATCTGTTTCTCACTCACAAACATTTTCTTCACCTCGTCCTACATTATAGCGCAAAAGTGTTGATTTGGTGGGGTTTTTGCTCTACTGATTATAAAAAGTTAATAAATTGTAATTTGAAAAAATTTGAAATTAGATTCAGAAAAATATTTAGTAAAAAATGTTGGTTTCCGTTTTTACCCGTTGTGCCCCATTTATTTGGGGTACACTGGGATACAAAAATTTAAAAATAAAAGATACTGGGCAGGTACTGGAAATCAAAAATGTAATTTTTTTTAACAATGGAATTCGAAGCAAAAAAAGTTTTAGTTTATAAGTTTTCGATAAATATGATTGAGAAAAACCACTCACCACTTTATTAGAACTGCCCCGTAATAATTAAACATCAATCTAACTTTACGGGGCAGTTCACACACAGAGTTGTCTTTTATTCATTTATTATTTTATTGACTATCCAAAAATTGTAAAAAAGGCAATAAAAAACATCATTGCGAAAGAACCTATAGCAATTACTACATTTCCATATGACAGCAATTCACTCGCACTTTTCCATCCTTCTAAATAGACCCATGACAAAAGTAAACATACCTATATTAGCAAACACACTTGTTAACAGCTTTCCTACCCAATCTTCCTTCTTTGCAAAGGTTGAATGTGCAATGCGAGATGATATAATTACAATAGTTATTAGACTAACATAGAAAAAAATCCATAAATCTCCAATATATCATTTGGGTGCACAATCCATTAGATACATCCTTCACTTTGCATGAAATCTTCAATCTTTTTCCGTACTACTGCTGGGGAAATTAGTTGAATATGTTCCCCTTTATCGTCACATGTAAAAATTCCTTTGAAAACTTCAGGCATAACGTCGTACTGTTTTTTTAACTGTTCATTAAATTTTTTGAAACAGTCATATTGATATTTTTCCAATAAATAAGGTATTAGAAAAGATGAACGCAAGATTTCGTATTCCTGATAATTATATGGTGTACTTTCTGGTTGCCTTTTTAAGATTTCCAACATCTTTTTCATTAAAATCGCAACTTCTTCTTCGCTTGCATAGGCAGCATATCCTCTAATCGCAGTTAGCCGCATATCCAAATATCTCTCTTTTTTATATACTTTGAGAAAAAAGTCCTTTCCGTTCTCAGGCAAGTCAAATACTATTTGTTTTAATAATACATTACGTTTAGCTATATCCTTTGTATTAAAATATATTTCCATTATTGAATTTCTTTTGTCCATATTTCACACATCCATTCCTAAGCTACGAAGTTACATTTTGTTTTTTAACAATACGGTACGAAATAGTTACTATATTTCTGTTATGTCAAGCGTACCATTTCCAACATGTCTTTACGATTTTAAGCGTTAATTTTCAATATCGTTTTTAACATAAATATCTAAAAACTTATTCCTAGGAATAACTACTTCCTATCCTAAATTGTTGACTCCATTCCTCGTAACTTACGAATGGTACTACAACACGTGGAGGCTTCACCTCTTTGTACGCCTTATTAAAAGCTTGTTTGTAAGTTAACCCTAAATCAGACATATAAGCATCAATACGAACAGCCAATTGCTTTTGGTAGGTATCGTCCATGTAGTCTCTGCCTCATCGATACTCTGGTAACTTGCCATTCCATATATATTTTGTGCCATCGACACTGACTATCCATCGATKCAATGCCCCATACCTTGGTGTTTGTTTCCTTTACCATAATGTTAGTAGCCATCTAGCTTTCTATGTGACTTACGAACCCTTGTATCAAGTGATGACATCCAGACTTTAGTGAGCCGTTTTAATTGTACTAATACTATTATCTATTGTGTTTTTCGGCGAAGAAATATTAGAATTTTTCAAAGATGCCCTTCCTGAAGACGATTTCTCATATTGTGCAGTAGTTTTTTGATTAGCAGTTTAAGCTCGCTATGCTAATCTAAATTAATAATCGAAACCGTAATAATATGTTAAGATTAACTTATATAAAATTAAAGGAATGATCTTATGAAAAAAGCAGTCAAATTAGCTTCCTAAAATTATCTAGATTTTAAATTTTAGGAGGCTTTATAAGATGAAATTCAATAAAATTGATATTAATAATTGGGAACGAAAAGAAATTTTCAATCATTTCTTAAATCAACAAACGAGCTTTAGCATCACCAGAAATATTGATATTACTGAACTTTATAAAATTACAAAAGATAAGGGATATAAATTCTATCCTGTATTCATCTTTTTAATTACTCACGTGGCAAATTCAAATAAACATTTTAGAATGAACTTTAATTCTGCTGGAGAGTTTGGCTACTGGGATAAGGTAGTCCCAATGTATACTATCTTTGATAAGACATCAGAGTTATTTTCAGCCATTTATACAAATACAGATGAAGGTTTTAAAAAGTTTTATGAGAACTATATTTCCGATACAGAGAAGTACAATGGTACAGGAAAACTGTTTCCTAAAACACCGATACCTGAAAATGTCGTCAATATTTCTATGATTCCATGGACTTCTTTTACTGGTTTTAACTTAAACGTGAATAATAGCCCAAATTATTGTTTGCCGATAATCACTGCAGGTAGGTTTATCAATAAAACTAGTAATATTTATTTACCTTTATCCTTGCAGGTTCATCATTCTGTCTGCGATGGTTACCATGCAGCTCTATTTATGGATAGATTTCAGACTCTTGTAGAAAATAAACTAGAGTTTCTTATATAAAGAAAACACGAAACACTGACTAATCTCTTTTAGTTGGTGTTTTTTACTAACCTGTAGGAAAACAGGGTAGTATTATGTGCCTTATTTTGTGTTCCTTGTATCTGATTATTGTCTTTCTGCTTTCCTTCTATATCCACTCAAGTTACTGAACAATATCTTTCTAGTAATCGATTAACCAATTGAGTTCAATGCTCCTTGCATCTGCGTTTTCGCATAGCCAATCATTGTTTTAAGGTTTTCCAATTCCCTTTCAACTTTCAGGCGGTTACCCTTTTCATTTTCATACATTTCAAGTATTTATTCTTTTGTATTTTCCTGCTTGCCCAATTTAGTGATCTGTAAGAATCCCTAAACTGTTCAAACGTGTATTTCCTATCGTTCTTTATAGCGTCTGCCAGTAAAAAAACAGAATAAAAAGCCACTCAAAATGAATGGCTCAATCACAAACTTAGTATTAAATTCTCGGACTAAAAATTATTACTTATCTTGCCAACAATTTTGTTAGTGGCACTACATTTATTGTAATCGCTCTAAATCCTGATATTCTTTCATATAAGGACCATCTTCTGCAACAAATGAATGATACAATGCCTTTACTGCGAAATTTTTCTCTAAACCCATTTCAGATTTTAGCTTTTTTAATTCATCATGCAATGTTCGATGTTCATTTATAAGCTTTAGCATAACTGTCTTATTATATTTCATTACATCCGTCCTTTTTATTTACAACATGAAAGCTATAATACACTATTTTCACTTATAATCGCAAGAACAGCCTTGAACACCCCCACCTCCATCGTCATTTGTTTGTTTTGGAATGTTTACATCAAGTTTCTTTATATAATAAAAACACCTCATATGAGATGTTTAGTTGCTTCAATCTAGTAAATTGTATAAATTCTTCATAAATCTATATTACTGTCCTAAAATCTCCTGGATAGATTGTTCTAAAATATCCATAGCCAGTTCTAATTCATGTTCCTTAATGATAAGTGGTGGAGTGAGAGTAAGCACATTTCCTTGGGATACTTTAAAGCTTAATCCCTTTTCCATACATTTATACATTACTTGCTCTGCTTCAGATATAGCTTTTTCTTTCGAATTTCGGTTTAATACTAATTCTACTCCGTATAAAAGACCGATTCCTCGAACATCACCTATAATTTCATACTGTTCTTGCATCTTTTCAAGACGTATCCTCATATAATTTCCTAATTGATTAGCCTTATCAATTAATTTAAACTCCTCGATATAATTAAGAGTAGCCAATGCTGCTGCACAACCTAATGAACTTTTTTCATGAGTGTAATGACCAAGTGCAATATCTTGGGCAACATCAAGTTCTCCTTTTACCAGCATCGCTGCCATTGGAAAAACGCCTCCACCCAATCCTTTTCCCAATAATACAATATCTGGAATAACTCCAAAGTTTTCAAAAGTGAACATTTTACCTGTTCGCCCTAAAGCTGTTGGAATTTCATCAAAAATCAATAATATATTGTTCCTATCACAAATATTACGTAAACGTTGATAGTACTCTTTTGGTGGGATATGCACGTCTGTACAACGAACAGGCTCTAAAATAATTGCACCGATTTCATTTTCTCTTTCAAGTATATACTCAAGATAGTCAAGAGATTTAAATCTACCATTGTCATCATCAAACAAACCACGATATGAATTGTAAGGAGCTATATGCAGACTCCCTGGCATTAAAGGACCCATACCGTTACGGAAAAGTGCTTCTCCTCCAACTGAAATAGCGTCTAAAGAAGCACCGTGAAATGAATCCCACATAGAAATAGTTTTAAATTTGCCTGTTACCTTTCTAACAAGTTTTAAAGCCATTCCAACAGCTGAAGTTCCCCCAGGAGTCAACAGTACTTTATTTAAACTTTCTGGTGCAATATCAACTAATTTTTTTGCTAGCTGGATCGCAACTTTATTTGTATAACGTCTTGGTGAGAATGGAAGGATATCTAACTGCTCTTTTACTGCTTGAATAACATATTCATTACCATAACCTATTTGATGAACATTATTTCCATGAAAATCCATATACTTTCTTCCATCTATATCCTCTATGTAAATTCCATAGCTTTTTTCAATAATATTTAAACAAGGAGTAGAAAGAGATTGATGTAAATAATACTTGGAATCATCGTTTAAAAGCTCAAATGATTCTTTGCTCAAGTGTTTTCCTTGCCATAAAGTACGAGTTTTTGTTAAATTAATGTCCCCTTCTGTTCTTAAAACTTCAATGTTTTTTTCCATTATTTCTTCTCCTCTCATTATAGGTAATTAATTTTTTTACTTAAACAAAATAACATTTGTTTTTTAATTAGATATTAATATCTTGTAAATCTTTTCACCTAATAACATTTAGACGTAGTTGTTGTGAATCAATAATAATAATCTATGCTCAAAGAACACCGTTGAATCAAAGGGGGGGAAAATTTGGTCGAATTTCCAAATAAGAAAGTAAAGTTCCCTGAGCACTAGCTTCAACTTTAAGCATTGGTAATAATTTGCTCTCAAAACCACACCAAACACTGACCTCTCGACTCGAAGTGTTTTGGCTGTATGACGCAGTTTTCAAAGCAAAAGAAAAAGCCTCCATCATAAGATGAAAGCTTAAATATTATAGTAATCCTCTTGGCAAGAGCTCACTTGTAACTCGTGATAGAGCGACACCACGTTATATGCCATACTCCAAACAGAATTATGGAGTGCAGGTCGATCGTTGGTCTGTCTTTCCCTAATATTGAGGTTATTGAAAATACCACATGACCTACCTCCGAGTTTACATCCTATTTTTCTTATTACAAAACATGCTGCAAGTTTTGCATTTGTTCAAAACATTTTATTAAAGCATTCATTTATAACAATTGCGCCTATCTTTTTGAATCCCACATTTAATCCTCTAAATAATCAAACTTTCTCGCGTGTTCTACTTCCTGAATGGAAACTTGACGTGTTAATTCATCTGTTTCAGAGATATGGTATGAATCCCATTCGTCATTAACGGCAATTTCTTCAGGATCTTCATATAATTCATCATAATCTTCAAAATCTCCTTCAAAATCGGAAGGTGTTTCAGAAGTTCCATATTTTGCTACAACTTGAAACATATCTTCATAATCATGAATATCATCCTTGTCATCACGGCCAGCAAAAGAATTGTCAACTGGAGGAAGCATCACTTGCTCTTCAACCGGTCGATCTGTTGGAACGTCTTTTGCAGTATGTTCAATACAAAAAGAGGTATAAGGCAGTGCCACCAATCGATCATATGGGATATCTTGTTGACAAACTTCACATACGCCATAGGTACCATCCTCAATCTTTTGTAAGGCCGTATTTACTTTTGCTAACTCATCATTGTCATGGACTTTTAACGCCATATCTTTTTCACGCTCGTATAATTCGGTACCCAGATCTGCTGGATGATTATCGATTGTGGACAACTCATCAACAGAATCCCGTAAACTACCTCGTTCTAAATATTCATCATCTGTATCCATTCTTCGTTGGAGCGAGTGTTTTTGCTCAATTAACATATTTTTTAGCTTTGATATCTTCTTCTCATTTAGAATAGTCATCACGTCCTTTTCATTATTATGAACGAATTTGATTGAATTATTTGTTTTAAAGGATAAATTTAAAGACAAAAACGAAACTATATTCTTTGATAAATATGCTATATATAATTAGTTTAGCGTGCGATAAGGACATATTAAATCCGCATGTTTTTTATGCCCTTTTAGATTGTCCTAAAAGTTATTGCCTTCGAATAAAATGCAATTACATTTGATTATTGGAGGCTATTTTATGGATTCTATATTTACTTTTATCTTTTTAGGCATATCAATGGCTGCAACAATTGGACCTGTTAAGACTGTCCTATTGAATACAGGTTTAAAAAATGGCTTTTTTCATGCATGGTTTTTTAGTCTTGGTGCCATAGCGACTGACATTATCTATATGTTTATCGTATATTTTGGAATTGGCCAATTTATCAATTCCATCTGGTTAAAAACAATCCTTTGGTCCTTCGGCTGTTTTGTTCTTTTGTACACCGGTATCGAAAATTTACTGTCGCTACATAAAATTGAGATGGATTCGAAAACAGGGAAAAGGACACGACTGAGACAATCCCTCATGACTGGATTTTTCATGTCTTTTTTGAATCCGCTAACCATCCTTTTCTGGCTGGGAATATACGGCTCCATACTCGCAAAAACGGCTGGTATCTCAACAGGGTATGAAATCATTTTGGTGAGTATTGCCATTTTAATGGGCATTATTTTTGTAGATTTTATTTATGCCTTTTTATCCAGTGTCGCTCGAAAATTATTATCTATACAGCTTTTGAAAACGGTCTCTTTTATCTCAGCCTTATTAATGATTGGCTTCGGGATCTACTTTGGGATGCAGGCTTACCAAGTGTTATTCCAATAAACTCACCGACAGCGCATAAAATAAACACGAAAGGAAACCATACCTTTAAAAGAATATTAGTCGAGGTGTGGTAATGGACCAAGAGAAGGTTAATGTAAGTGTCTGGTGTATTGTAAGTTTGACTTCTATTCCGCTCATCATGACACTTGGAAATTCAATGCTTATTCCCGTGCTCCCTATACTGGAGGATAAGGTCGGGATCACATCATTTCAGTCGAGCATGATCATAACAAGCTATTCAGTCGCAGCTATTTTTCTGATCCCCGTAGCTGGCTATTTATCGGACCGCTTCGGCAGAAGAATGGTCATATTACCAAGCTTAATATTAGCTTTAATCGGTGGTCTGATTGCTGGATTTGCTTCATGGAAAATGGATGACCCCTACGCAATGATTATCGCTGGAAGAATTATTCAGGGAATTGGGGCCGCTGGTGCAATGCCAATCGTATTGCCTCTTGTAGGTGACCTTTACCAGGATGATGACGAAAAAATAAGTTCTACATTAGGGATAATTGAAACGTCTAATACGTTTGGGAAAGTGTTAAGTCCCATTTTAGGATCAATATTTGCTGCGTTTTTATGGTTCCTTCCCTTCTTTTCCATTTCAGCGCTTAGTTTGATTTCGATTGTACTTATTTTTTTCTTCGTTAAAGCTCCTAAAGATGATGATGAACCATTGAAGCTCAAAGAGTTTTTACGGAATACAAAAAAAGTTTTCAAGGAGGAAGGTAAATGGTTATATACCGTATTCCTTAACGGGGTCCTTGTGATGCTCATATTATTTAGTATGCTATTTTTCTTGTCAGAAAATCTGGAAAAAGTTCATGATATAAAAGGGATTAAAAAAGGGTTTGTCCTGGCCATCCCACTTTTATTACTTTGTATAGCTTCATTTATATCTGGTCGAAAAATTAAAGGAAACATAGGAAGGATTAAAAAAATAATCATTGCCTCCTTGATTGCAATGTCTGTCAGTATTGTCTTTGTTGGGTTTACAAGTAAAAAACTGATTCTTTTATTAGTAGTTACGAGTATAGTGGGGATTGCTATTGGTGCACTATTGCCCGCACTTGACACAATTATTACTGACAATATTAGAAAAGAGTTAAGAGGAACCGTATCCTCTTTTTACAGCTCAGCACGATTTATAGGCGTTGCAGCAGGCCCTCCTATTATGTCTCTCGTCATGAAAAATTATCTCAATGCCAGCTATATTACGGCAGGTGTATTAGGATTTATTCTCCTGTTTGTTGTCTTAAAGTTTATCAAAGTAGAGGATATTGAAAAAAACAATGAAATGGCATAAAAATAAAGAGCTTTAGACTGAATGACCTTATTTGAAAGCACATTGTTTATCCAGATCTCATACTAAAATAATTCCGCTTAAAAATACTTTTAGAAATAACTTATAAGAAGTAGTCTCTCGGCTACTTCATCATTTGTTGTCGTACTGGATAATTTCATGAGCTTCCAATAGCGCGTATGCTATCCCATCAAGCAATCTCTGAAGTACTTCAACCTCTCAATCCCCATGCACTATCGAAATTTGCTTTTGCACCTTTTCCTTAATTCGATAATTTAATGAATATATACGACATTGTAATTCCTGTATACAACGGTTGTGCCCACATGCCTTTGGTAATGTTGATTCAATCACTCCAATTTAGCTATTGTTATCAGCTTTCGTTATTGGCTACCTTGCTTCCTCGATTGTTTCAGCCATCTTTAGTAACTGTAACTGTTGTTTGCCCTGTTACATAGTTTCGTCCTCCTAAGTTACGATATACTACGTTTACTAGATTGACTTTAAAGGCATCAACCAATTCGAGCTGTAGCGTCTGCAAACACTACGGCTTTTTTATGTATCTTTAATTGCAAATTAATAATTGAGTGTATCTCACACCCTTATTCGTTTGTGGTGCTAGTTGACCGTCACGGCCTCTCTCATGTTAGAGTCACTACCAATCCAGTGACACTAGTTCACTAGTTTCTTTCCTCAGATTGTTCAATAGCTCCACTATTCAATGTTCTACTAAGGTGCTATGTCATGAGATATAGGTTAACCTTCACTTACATACTTCGCATTACTTACTAAACCAATCCACACTTTTCTTAAATTTATAGATATGATTAATAAGACTAGAGAGTATACAGAATACTTCATACTATGAAAATATAATCTGCAGATTATACAAATTTTGTTTATTTGGAGGTGAAATAAATGAGTTTAACTACTGGCCCAATTGAAAATACAGGAAATCAACCAGCTAATGCAGCTAGTGTTCGTGTCAAAATTCTTAACCTTACGGGAGGTTTATTAACTGGCGTAGTAAGAGTTTTTCGACTAGATGGGTCAAGACAATTATTATCAACAACTCCTTTTGCCGCTATTGCGAATGGTTCTACCTTTGTAACGCCTGGTGTAGTTGGAGCTCAATATGAAGTTGAAATTATTCCAAATCAAAATGGTGGAATATATAGTGTTTATGGACGAACAGCTTCAGGTGTAATTATTGCTGCCCAACGGTTTGTGAACTCAGAATTAACACAGATTCTTTAGAATTTAATGTTAAGATTATAAAAGCCCTATACCAGTGTATAGGGCTTTCCATATTCATTCATTTACCTCCAGCTTATCACTCCTTACAGCACATTTTCTTTCTGACATGAACTTCAAATTGTCCAGCTAATCCCCATTCATATCCGAAATTGTAAATCTATCTCACCCTACTATTAGCTTCTAATGACTTCAGACCAGAAACTATTCTTCACTCCCCCTCCTTAATGTCCAAACAACTGTATTTGATATGAATAAGATATTTAGAGAATAGGAGGTGAATATAAAATGGCATCATTTGAAATAGGGGCGAGAGGTCTTTTCAATTTTCGAAACGAACGCTTTTTCGTATTAGTTGAAGATGAAATTACAATTCCAGAAAAAGGTGTGGAGATTGATCCAGTTAATATCTATGAGATTGACCAACAAACTTTCGATTTTATCAGAGATGAAGGAGATACACCTCTAGTTGTACCACGTTTTAATCTTCCTCCTGTACCACCTGGATTTGAATTAGAACGAAAATGTATTTTTACAGTCGATAATTCATACTTTGTGATCTATGAATTAGAAAATGGCACTGATAACTTTGTTATTTTAAGAATCAGTGCAGCTTTATTTAACTCATTGAGAAATTCTGGTGTTCGTGAATGTATTCCTCAAAATTTTATTAATTAATAAAAAAATTATTATATTTATAGTAATGTTCAGCAAGAATCCTCTTCCTTGCTGAACATTTTATTCATTAAATAGACTAAACTAATAAGAGGATAATATGTTCAATATATGAGCATATATCCTCTTTTTCAATACATATTAGATTTATTAACTCGATTTAAAAATATTAGTCTAATATGTATATAATATAAGTGAACATACATTTGTTTTTGTGGTTATTATATTCCATATCGAAATATAATCTGTTAGAAAATGAGCGTTACTATTACTTTTTAGGGGGAAGTGCTATGAGAGTTCAGGAGGTTATTTTAGAAAATAACATTAAGCGATATATATTACTCGACCAAGAAGGAATTCCCGTACTAGTAGCCATGAAATACATAAAGTATTTAGATAAGACGGGGAAAAGCTCTAATACGCAGAAATCGTATTGTTATTCCTTAAAGCATTTTTTTACCTATTTGAAAGAAGTGAACAAAGATTATAAACATATTCGATTAGAGGATTTGGTGGACTTTGTGGGGTGGTTAAGAAGTCCTTACGGAAATTCCAAAGTCGCTCCGATTAAACAAGAAATAGCAATACGAGCAGAAACAACTGTTAACCATACCATCACAGTTATAGCAAACTTTTATGACTATTTATTTCGAAATGAAGAAGTACAAAATGACATGATGGAAAAGTTAATGAAACAAGTGTTCACTGGAGGTAACACACGTTACAAAAGCTTCTTACACCATATTACTAAAGATAAGCCCTCCGCAAGAAACGTACTTAAATTAAATGAACCACGTAAAAAAGTAAATACACTAACGAAGGAACAAGTACAACAAGTATTGCAAGCAACTACGAATATCCGAGATAAGTTCCTGATTCAATTGTTATATGAAACGGGATTTCGTATTGGTGAAGCTATAGGTCTCTTTATGGAGGATTTTAAATTTGACTTTCAAAAAGGACATCGAATTCGCCTTGTTGAGCGAGGGGAATTGGAGAATGGCGCTAAGTTAAAAACCGGAGAAAGAGAGATATACGTGTCACAATCCTTAATGGATTTATACGATGATTATTTGTACGAAGTGTTGGATGAATTAGATTTAGATTCAAACTTTGTTTTTGTGAAAATACGAGGTGGAAATGTCGGGAAACCAATGGATTATTTGGATGTAGAATCTCTATTTAAGCGTTTAAAAAAGAAAACAGGAATAAAAAAGCTACACCCTCACCTATTTCGGCATACACACGCTACAATTTACTATCAGCAAACAAAGGATATCAAACAAGTGCAAGAACGATTAGGACACGCTCATATCCAAACAACAATGAACTTATATTTACATCCTTCTGACGAAGATATTCGAGAAGATTGGAATAAGGCACAATCTGCATTTAACCTAAAGAAAAATGACTAAAAGGAGTTACTTAGATGAAACAAATGAAGATTATTGGATCAGAAGAAATAGGATTTCATGAAGGCTTAGAAAGTGAACTTTCAACTTATTTTGATAAAGTAATACACGAGGATGGCTCGGTTTTGGTTGAACAAATAAGTAATCCCTATTTCCTCGTCAATGACAAATGGAAAATCAACGATATAGGTAAAATTAAACAATTTAAAGAAGAGGTAGAGAACTATAAGCATTCAAACCAAAATGTTCATTTTCGATTCAATAATCCTTTGGTTAACTTAGAAGTGAAATATGTCTATTACCAACATTTATTTAACGATTATTGGTCAATCACGTATGCCTTTGTAAATCAACCGCCATTAAGACGAGTGACGGAGTTCATAAACGAAAAGTACCCCAAACTATCATCAATGTTGGAATTGGATATTGAAAAAGCAGAACGAGAGTATATATTTTGGTTGAATGAAAAAGGAATCCAAACTCAACAAATAAGAAGAAGAAAGCTCCAGAAAGACGATATAGGTAAATCTCCCGTTGCACGTTTTCTGAGAACTATTTATACAGCCCTTTTGTTGAATAAAATGACTAACATTTATAAAGGTCTTTATTATTTTTGAAAAGACTTTATTAAAGTACATTAAGATTCGATATTTTAAATAGATAAAGACCAAACATATTAGTCATATAAAATATGTTTGGTCCATTAATTTATTTAATTTTTTTCGATTTTAGTCTTGATAATACTCAAAGTGTACAGTAAAGTTTCTTTGTTTTTATGACACTCACCAATAAACATAGAATAGGTTAACTAAAAATACATTTTGTGTTAACCTATATACATACCATTATTTGGAGGTGTGTGTGTTGACTGACAAAAATAAAATATTACTTAGTTCGGTTGGCAGTTTGGCTTTATTTACTTTAGGAGGATACAGGATATTCACTAACAACTTAGAAGTTATGTCCATACTAGTAGCCTATATTTTCTTTATTTGTGGAGTTATAGGCTTTGTTTTTAATGTAGTAAGGTTGTCAAAAACTCCACGTACTTAGCATTGCTTCGTTGCAATGCTTTTTTCGTTTCCCATAGTCATTCATTCTTTCATCTGCACAAAATATTGATTTGGTCGAGTTTTGATCTAAGGAAATTGGAACGTTGAAAAAAAGAGGGATCCTTTTCTTGATGGTTAAGATAAATAGTGATTTTTCTAATATATTCACTACCATCTAAACTTCTATAAATCCTTTTAAGTGGGGTATACTTATAAATAGTTTTATGCATTAAGCATGAGTAGTTACTCTTATAGATACAATGCGTCCCTCATTTACCTCCAACTGAAATAATTGTATTGAAAGAAAGGTTGGATGCTAATCTTTGATAAAAAGAAACTGCTTTGGGAGTGGAGTAAAAATTAGTGCTTATTTAAATAAGGGGATGATAGATTGAAATATATTTCTGCTTTGATTGGATTTATTTTTATTTCCTTTGGCAGTTTACTAATGAATATCACTGAAAATGGAGAGACATTTACAAATGTAACATTAAGGATTTCAGGGTTCTTTGCTTTAATTATCGGTTTAAAATTTATTTTTCCTAATATGGGCTTTATAAAAAGTAAAAAATAACCAAGTAATCATATGGACACTTGGTTATTTTTTGATTAATGAACAACTTTTCAGTGTTATAGGTTAATTAGCAAACAACCCAGCACCAAATCAATATAGACTAGTGCTGGATTGTTTTTTAGATACTACTTAAATTCAATTTCCTCTGCCGAAGCCCCTTTAGTATACGTAATGGTCGCTCCATCAGGTAAATTTCGTATTTCTTTTACATTTTTTCCTTCGATAATAATTTCACCAATTTTCGTACCTTTAAAGTCAATAATCGCATTTCCTTTTTTTGGACTAATCGTTACTGTTTTATCCGCAAATCCTTCCCCATGGAATTCAGCATATTCACTAAATACCGCAATTCCATTTTTAATATTCGTATTTTTCCCTAACGATAGCGAAATGCTTGGGCGATTCATGATCAGTTTACCTGTTTTGTAGTTATCAAAATTGTATACATTTTCAGGTGTTATTGGTGTTGGTATTTCCTCATTGTCTGCTTTCAAATCAATTTGAACTAATACTGGGTCATGATCTGATGCACGGCCTTGTGCTTCTGTAAAGTTCGCATTTATATGAATCAAGTCAATTTCTGTAACGTCAGCAAGCTTATTCGAAACTAAAATATGATCCAACACTTGATTGTTTCCTTGGAAGAAGTACGTAAAACGATCTTGCTCCGGGGCTTTATCTATCATATTCGTTAAAACATCACCCTTTAACGTTTGAAGAGCTGGTGTGAATTCAAAGTCATTCATGTCCCCTGCTACAATGATATTTAAATCTGGATTAATGGCAAGTCCTTCATCGATAAAATCATTGATGGCTTGAGCAAGCTGAATACGTTTCTTTACTGATTCTAGCACTGGTGGCTGAGTTGGTCCCCAAAGTGAACCATCTCCACCTTTAGAGTTTAGGTGAGCTCCGATAATCACTACACGTTCTTTCTGGAATTCAAATTCGGCTGCAATTGGTTTTCGTGTATCTACAAATTTTGATGGATCAACAAAGCCAGGATTTAAAGCGAGACTTCCATCTGCTGTCCACGTATTGGTTTGGTCACCCATCCCTTTTATACCTGACACTAATGAAACACGTTCTGGATTATATAGGTAACCTACACGAATATTACCGCCAGGTGCACCACCTACTGTATTGTTAATTGGCATGACATCAATCCAATCATACGCAGGACCACCCGCAGCTTTAATTGCATGAATTAATCGCATATAGCTTTCCGATGCATCCGCATTTCCTGAATCAGTTTGTCCATCATTATCTTGAACTTCGACTAATGTAATAATATCTGGTGATTTCATATTATTCACAAATGTCCCTGCAATTCTGGCTACTTTTTCGTTTGTTGTATTGGCAGGATTATTTGAAAAGTTTTCGATATTATAGGAAGCGATATTTAACTTGTCCGCTACTGGTTCAAGATGCGTCACTTCTTGCTGAAGATTCGCTTTTGTCACTTCTGGGAAGACTTTATTTGTGTTCAGTCGATAGCCATCTGTAAAATTCTCTACAAATCCGATAAGGGCATCATTAAAACGATCACCTGAATCATAATTTTTACCAGCTACCCCTTCAAGCATAATTTTTTCTGGGTTATAATCATCGGCCGCTATATTTAAACCACCATTCACATTGAATGTATTATTAGTTGTGCTCGGTACAACAATTGGAGAATCATTATTATAAATCGGTCCTATTACTCTCGCATCCGGGAATGATACCAGCATATACTCGATAGATTCCCAAAAATCGATGCCATCTTCTTGTGGGTCAAAAATTGCAAAACTATCATTATCGATAATTTTATTTGGTGGCAACAGATCCTCCCCTATCACAAGGGCTTCTGGAGTTCCTGCTATACCTGTTTTTGTAATATTTGTTGCTGCAATTTGTGTATCTGTCAATCGAGAGTTGCCACCCGCCTCAACTACATTTCCTGAAACGTTAATAACGTCCCCTACTGCTACATTATGTCCTGTCTTATTTACTTTGATAGCAGTTGATTTTACGCCATCAAATGACGACTCGTTTTCTTGCATAATAAAGCTAGTTGAATTTAAAACGAATGTTACAATTCCCGCCACATCATTTACTGTTAAATCGACATATGGTGATTTATGGCTTGCCCCTTGAATATCGCTAATCTTGGCATTTTTAGTATCAATAATTTCATAAACAAATGTAGCAATTGCACTGTTCGTTAATCCTTCTTTCACTGCAATCGCTTTAAGCGTCATTGGTTTATTAACAAGGATTTCCTCTGTATACTTTGCACTAGCTGTTGTTGGCGTTGAGCCATCCACTGTGTAATAAATCGTTGCTCCTTCCGTCATTGTAGAAAGGGAGACTTTCGTGCCAGCTGTTACGCCCCCGACGTGAGAAGCTTTGATATCCTGCACCTTTGTTACATCTTCAATAACGCGAAGAGGGAGCAATTGATGGTTTGTATATTGACCAACAATCCCTGTAATTTCCCCATAAGTTTTTCCACTCACTAAACCAGAATCTCTTGTTTTATCGTAAATAGCAAATGGGCCTACTTCGTCAGTACCTGTAAAGTTTTGACCCGAACCAGTAATAGTAACATTTTTAATTGTAACTAGTTTCGATTCATTGTCTTCCGCAACCTCATTACTTTTAATAAGATGTGGCTCTGGTATTGTCGAAGGAACAGGCATACCAACAAGTGAAATATTCGTTAATTGCTTTAGACCGCTATATTCATCTACTCGTCCTTGCACCGTCACTCGATCACCGACATTTGCGGCAAGACTATCCACAGGATAAATGGCTATCGCCGCCCCATCTTCATCTTGAATGTGCGCTGTAGCCGTTTCTAATTTTGCTGTCACGATCCCTGATACGATAACAGTTTGCCCGATTTCTTTATTACGAGCTTCCGTAATAGATATAACAGTTGGCTCTTCTTTAACCGTATAATCAAAGGATGCAATGTCACTATCGTCTAGGCCTGTTGCAGTAGCAAATGCTTTTATAGTCATGGCTTCATTTATAACAATCCCCGCTGCTGCATCATAAACCTCACTAGCTACTGACGGTTCAGAACCATCGATTGTGTAATAGATGGTTGCATTTGGGGTATTTGTAGATAATGTTACTTTCGTTCCTGCATAAACTTCGCCTGTTGCTGGTAAAGCCTTAATATTCTCTACTTGTGTTGGCTCATAGTTTGATACTAATTGGAAGCTTTCCGCGCTTAACGTTTTTAATTGATAGGTCCCGTTAAAAATTGACGCAATCCCTGTCACTGTGATGACATCATTGTTATTGAAACCATCTGCTTCAAACTGAGAGAACTGATAGCCTGTACGGTTATCATGGCGAATTAACAGCTCGTTATTTGCTGCATCGACTGCTTTAAATTCAAATGTACCATACGTACCAGATGGCGCTAAATCTTTAATCTTCACATTTTCAAGTGTGATTAATCTTCCTTGTGTGCTATCATCCGCAATCGGTAAATTTACTGTCTGCGGTGTAGGTGCCGTCCCTGTAGAAATCCGTTCAATTGTCGGTGAATTAAATTGAACTTCTCCACTATATAAACTAGTTTTCCCTGTGATGCCGACAATATCTCCAACAGCTAAGCTCCCTGCTTCTGCAGAACTAGAGAAGACATATACCCCTGCTGTCTCATCCTGTACATAGAAGGCCTTGCCTCCCCAGCTACCAGGTAATGTCGTAACCGTCCCTTGAATTTGAACTGTGCGGTCTGTTCCAACAGCTGCACGAGCTTCGGCAATTGTTGCTGTCTCGGGAGGATTTGGTTCAGTAGTATCGTCCCCAACAAACTCCATTGAAGTTGGTGATTTTAGCCCTGCATGGTTGCCAAAATATTTTTCCAGTGAACCTGTTATTCTAACTTTTTTCCCAAGATTACTTGGGTTAGTAAATAATCCAAAATTGGCTCTATAGGAGCTTGGTAATTGAATATACAGCATTTTCGTGACATCTGTTTCATCTGGTGTATCAGCAATCGCAATATTTGTGTCACTATCTGCTATCACAGAATAAGAAGTTTCACTTTTGGCGAACCCTACTATATATCCCTCTACAGTAACATTACTCTTTACTGCGGTTGGATCAAATTGATTGACCGCTTCCCCCACTCCAATTGCTTCTGTCGTTTCGGCCTTTACAACTGTGAAGTAAGGTGAAATCATAGAGATTACAAGTAAAAATGATAACGCTATTTTGGTAACGACATTACATTCATATTTCTTCATTCGCTTAGCTCCTTATGATTTTAGTCTAAAATAATCTTTTCCTTAGGTTTTACATGGAAGTTATTATTCAATTACTGTGTTCCCTACAACGGTTAACCCATCTAAAGAGAGGGTTACATTCGGTGCATAAATGATTAAATCTCCCGAAATAGTACCTGTACTACCAGTGCAATCGGTGTTACTACAACCGCTGAAGCTGTTAATGCGTTCAAATACTTGGATTTCCCCACCTACTCATACTTTGCGTAATCCCTCCCTATTCCTGTTTAGTAAAGATAAGTTTTAAATCCTCTTAACAAAATTATCGGTAATTATCAAACAATACCAAAATATTGTTTAACATAATAATTTTAACAGAAAAATAATAAATACTTTGTTATTTAATATGAATATTCTAAATTCTATGTAAAATAGTACATATTTATCTTTTACAATAGTCATTCGAATAGTAGTTTTATATTATGTAATTACATTTTCGTATGAGCTAATGTACCAGCTCAGTTCCGGCGGCATAAAAAAACTTCACTACTTTTGTAGAGAAGGACTGACATGACACCATAATAGCAGCTCGCTGAAAGATTGTTGCTTGATTGATTCCCTTCCACCTCCTTCATATGAAGCATCGAGATACAGTAAAACGTACCATAACCCATCGCACTTGTTGTCATAGTGGATAATAAAAAGCCCTCCATTTGTGGAAGGCTAAAGTCAATTCGTTTGGTTTGTTATAGTAAGGAACATCTAATCTTTTAAAGGTTCATCTTCTTCCATTTTCGAATTTTGGTTCTGAAATTTGTAAATGGAGCAACTGAGTTAATATGAACCCACTTCCAAACGGGCCAATTAGCTTGTGTTTTTGCCCATCGTCTTTGATCAACTTCAAATAATTCCTTTTCTGAAAGGGTATTTAACCACTCACATAAATGATTGACAGCTTCATTAAGCATTGCTTGTTGTTCCTTCAAAGAGTACTCTCCGTATTGTTTATAAAAAGAGTTATACAATCCACTTAGATTATTCCATTTATAGCCTTCTGCAGGTGTATGTACTTCTTCGCACTTTTGTTCTTTTTGCTCCCAGTGAAGCAAAAGATTTATCCAACCAAGTTGATAAGAAAGATTTTCAGATGGCGTTTTATCAACTTCTTTAATCCGTTTGTTTTTCAAGATTTCTGGTATATCATGAAATTCGGCAATATATTTTTTATACTTTTCGTTAATCGTACTAATCAATTCTTCTTTGTTGGCATACTGTCTCACTCTATTTCCGTCCCTTCCACCTATTTCTTAAGTTCAGTCTAACATAACGCGAATACGCTAATTTTGAAATTTTTTTTAAAAAAGTTGTTATATGGTAAGTGTTACCTTCTATTTTTTCGGTGGATGTATAAGTAACCAAAATTTACACACACTAACCTTGAGTGTATTACCCATAACGAGTGAAACAGAGGGTTTTATTACGTTCTTCTTTTCTTATGTGTGATGATTAATAATAGAGGTGCTTGAAGTGACTACATTCGGAAAATGCTTATATATCGCATTCTTCATCATTATTTTTTTATTTACAACCATTTGGAATTATATTAAAAATGGTCATTGGGCTTTGCTAGAAAATTTATTCTTTGCCTTTTGGGTGGCCAGTTTCTTATTCATGGCATTACTACTTAGAAGTAAAAAAGAAGAATCGGAAAAAGCTGAAAATAGAAGCTGATTTGCCTGATTTAACTAGTGTTAAAATCCGCATCTATATTTGCTGTAGCTCTAATAAGCTGCAGCTTTTTTATTGTTGCATTCATAAAAGCTAGTCAGAACTACTATTTTATCGGTATATTAAAACTTAAAATGTTATACTATTCAATAAATTACTTTGAAGAAAGGAACGTGAATGATGGAGGCTAAGACCATTTTGTTAGATCAACTTTTAGCTAATGCAAATGACCCAAGTTGGTATATCTCATTTTCTGAAGTCGTAGAAGGGTTATCTGAAGCAGAAGCCTTTTGGAAACCCGATTCTTCTAGCCATAGTATGGCTGAAATTGTCCAGCATCTAATCTACTGGAATGAAATTTGGCAAATACGGTATCGAGAAAATCAAGTGAAGGCTCCTTCGCAAACAAATAATGCGAATACGTTTCTAGTTAAAGAGGAGGTAACTTTCTATGAATTAAAAGAAAAGTTATTACATATCCTACTTACGTGGCAAGAATTAATTGAGGAAGAGCAACTTTTATCTATCGTAAATGGGTTCCCTGTGAAAGCGCAATGGTGGGCCATCATATCTAATGCCGCTACCCATAATGCCTATCATATTGGACAGCTCGCCTATTTACGTAAAATGGAAAAATAGACATTTATATGCTATACTCTTAAAATAGGACTACTGTTAATAGTCCTATTTTTATTTGTTGCCGCTTATTTAACTCAAATAACACCAAAGGGAGATGCATGTGAGCCTAGAAGAAATTACACAGATCTATTCATTTTTCTTAACAACGCCACTTATAGTAAGGCTAGTTGTATTTAATTTTATTTTTAAAGCCTACAAACATACTATGGTTATTTTATTGGATGCGATTGTTTTAGTATCAACCACTATTTGGTTAATATTGATTAGAGAGGTCATTTTCCCTCTGCCTTCGTTAATTTTAAATGTATTTAGTGTACTCTACATCCTATTGATTATTGACATTTCTCTCAATTATTATCGCTTAAAAAGGCAGAGTTCCTTGCAGTGAAAAGCCCAATTTATACATATAAACAAGCTCCAAATAAAAGAAAAAAGCATCTTTTTTCAAGATGCTTTGCTCTTACTATTGGGGCAATTCTTCTGGTGTTTTCTCAAATTCAAGTATATGTCCATCAATTTTTGCTCTTTCTAGTTCCTCAATAAATTCTTCCTTACGTTCATCAAGTCTGGAGTCAAGTGTGTTTTGATAACCCGGAAATAGATTGTAATCTACTGGTTTCCCCATAAGTTCACCTCTTATTCTCAGCTTTTTTATTTATTATAGGGTATATTGATATTTTCTGACAATTGTTTATGTCAATTTTGATTACAAGGACTGACAAGACAATACAACGGAAGTCTTATAAAAAATGCCTACCTATACTTTATTGCCCATAAAATTATGCTGATAAATCGAAACAGCAAGGTTTATCTTTGCCTCTAAACGTGCAATTTTCACAAACTTTGTTGATAATCCCTAGACTGTTCCTCCCCTTTTTCACGGAAAATAAAAGCATTTTCCCTCAATTAGGTATGCTACAAAATCTTAAGAAATCTTCATAATTTTTCTCAATAATTATTAATAATTACCATTTACAATAAGAAAAGTCGACAATAGATTAMCATAGTTAGGAGCATCTTGTCTTGGGCGTTACAGATATTATGAATAACATTCGAATTTTAATGTTGCCAGTCATCCTTATAGTTGGTGCTGAGTTCTTACTTATTGGACTTTATTATTTCCTCTATCATAAAAAACAACAGTCAAATCGAAAAAAAATAAACTTTAAGCAACTGATACTTGTAGCACTCTTTATCGGCTATATTGTATTTGTGTGTGAACTAACGATTTTTGGACGTGGTTCTTCCCATTTCATGCAAATGAATCTCCAACCATTTAGTGGCTATATAGATGCATGGAAGAAATACTCGTTACGTGATCTTCAAAATTGTATTTTTAACATTTTAATGTTTGTGCCACTAGGCATTTTCTTACCTTTACTTTTCTCTAAATTTAAATTGTTTAAATGGATTCTTCCTGTAGTGGTGATGGCAACCTTATCCATTGAAACGTATCAAACACTTACTGGAGCAGGGATTTTCGAGCTTGATGACTTAATCAACAACTCGCTTGGTGGGATTATTGGATACCAGTTATATAGACTAGGATCTTCTATTGTTCAGCATAAAAAAATAAAAATGAAAAGTTTGATCGGAAACCTAGCCATTCCTCTCATGATGGGTTTGATTTTTATTGGCATGATGATTGTCTACGCTCAACAGGAATTTGGTCATTTAGCAATTAATGCCTACACAAAATCAAATATGTCGGATGTTGATGTAATAACCTCATTAGATTTACATACAGCATCTACCGTTGCCCCCGTGTATAAAAAAATAATTCATACAGATGAAGTTGAGACTTTGTTGCAAAAGAAATTGGATTTATCTGAGTTAAGTCGGCAGGATATTAGTGGTGATCGTGAGCTCTTATTGAAAGATAAAGCCGAGAACTCGTATACGCTATTTATTAATTCAGAGGGTAATTGGTCGCTAACAGAAGATCTTTATACGCCCGTACAACCTTCTTTAGCTGTGCAAGAGACACTTGTGAAGAAGGCAAAGAGTATGATGCATGAGCTTTCTCTCCTTCCTAAAGATGGGGAGTTTACAGCTTTGGATAATGGCGTATTTGAATGGACGCTTCCTGACCAAGCTGAATTGAACCAAGATTATTGGCTTGGTGAGGTAGAGCTCGGTTTGAAGCCAGATGGTAGTTTGTATTCATTATCGTATAATATTCATGAGCATCAATTGATCCGTGAAGTAAATATTTTGTCACCTGCAGAGGTGTATGAGCGAATTAAAAATGGCAAATTTCCACAGATAAAATATAATGCACTCGTAACAGAAGAAGAACTGTTGATAAAAAAAGGCGATCAGCTTACTGTCGATTTAATAGAGCTCTCGTATATGTATGATACAAAAGATTTCTATCAACCCATATACAGAGTTTCTGGTACATTCAATGGAAAAAGTTGGTTCACCTTGATTCAGGCGAGAAAGTAGCTTTTTTGATACCGCTAACTAAGGAAAGCCCAGACTTGATACTGGGCTTTCTTTTTATATGAGTTGAAATAACATCTCAAACTTTGGAATACTTCTAACAAAATGGACACCAWCAACAAATAACTACTTAAAAATACTAGTGTTTTTAGATTTTATCTAATCTGTAGCCTAGGTGTCCGTTCAATTAAAGATAAGAGAGTTGAATATAATATTTATATTGAGAGCATAAAGGAGGGTTAGAGAATGTTCGGTAAACATACATGTCAGAACTGTTGTCCAAATGAAATGAAATATTTTCCAAAAATTGTTGCGCTTCCTGGTCCTGTTGTTCCTGTYCCTTCACCAGATCGAAGTGTTTTAGCGTACGGATCCCTTAGAGGAGATACATTGGGCCCTTTATCACCTGATCCAACACCCGTCACTTTCCAAGTGGTTGGTCCGCTATCAAATGTTACGGTTAGCCCATCTGGGAATGAATTGGTCGTTCAAAATGACGGTGTCTATCAAATCACCATTTCGATTAATTCGCAAGCAACAGCAGCCCCTGATCCTGATCAACCATTTTTCACAGTTAGCATTACCGTCAATGGTCAACCGATTTTTCTAAACGGCATTGCAGTCTTTAATGTTGTCAATAGAAGTAGCTCGGCCTATGTGGTCCAAGCTACATTAGCCGCAGGGGATTTGGTGGGAGCCAGTGCAGCTTCAGATTCCTTCGTCGCTAGTTATGCTAACCGCTCCTTAACGATTGTTCAATTGAGTAGTTAGATTAAAAGTATATAAAGGACAGTAGCTCTCATCTCTAAATTTTAGAGATGGGATCTTTTTGATTTGACGAGGAGTGTATTCGGCTTCCTCTAATACTTATTATTTATTTCTTACTCATAATCAAGTGACGCCAAGTCTGTTCTTCTCCTATTTTTTAGGTACGCCTGMATGATCATGTGTTATAGTAAAAAAAATAGTTACATGAGGTGGAACAATGGTTAGAAGAAGATAGCTAGCCTCCTAGGTTGTCAGTAGATTTAGGGGGCGAACTTAATTGATAGGAGTGTTCTATACATGAAACAAAATAAATATGATGAAATCAATTTCTTTTCCGAATATGAAAAAATGCCACGTTCTGTTCAAGGACTAGACGCGGCAGGTGAATGGCACGTATTAAAAGCACTTCTTCCAGATTTCCAGGATAAGACCGTACTTGATCTAGGCTGTGGCTTCGGCTGGCATTGTCGCTATGCCCGTGAACAACAGGCAAAATCAGTAATTGGTGTGGATTTATCAGAAAAAATGCTGCAAAAAGCGCAGGAAAAAACGAATGATCCTTTTATTACCTATTTAAAGATGCCGATCGAAGATATCCATTTCTCCGCTTCTCAATTTGATGTAGTAATTAGTTCATTAGCGATTCACTATGTACAATCCTTCGAAGCACTTTGTAAGAAGGTTTATGCTTATCTAAAACCTAATGGTTCATTTGTCTTCTCTGTAGAGCATCCTATATACACATCACGCAATGAACAAGATTGGGTATACGATGAGAATGGCAACCGCCTGCATTGGGCAGTTGATCATTATCAGACAGAAGGCATTCGAGAAACGACCTTCCTTACCGAAAATGTTATTAAATACCATCGCACACTGTCTACTTATATGAATGTCTTAATACAAGCTGGATTTACGATAAGTGCGGTGAAGGAACCTATGCCTTCAGAGGAAATGCTAAAAAATATTCCGGACATGCAGGATGAACTACGGAGACCTATGTTTTTAATCATTGCAGCTGAGAAAAAATAATCACTGTGTGCTTAGGCAATATGGATCGGGTATCGCTAAGTATACAGCTATATCGTATATAAACAAAAAACCAGATGCTCTCTTTTGGGGAGCACCTGGTTTTATTGTGAAAGTGAATCTTACTAACTTACTTAGTTTTGATTCGTTATAATACTACGACAACTTGAGGCGCTGAACAAGTTAAAATATTTTCCAATAGGATTTTAGGGGGAATTAATGCTTTTTCGAGAAAATAAATCATTCTATCAAATTTTAAGTCTTTCTTAGTTTCATTAAAATAAGAAATAATGAAATCTCATGACTGACTAACGATAGCTCATGACACAGGGTCATTTACCAATGACAGCCCCACTGTATAGGTGGGTGACTATTTGCTATTTTCACATAATTTAAAGTATGTTTCTACAAACTGAAATTGATAACAATGCTCCCCCAGCTCTAACTGAAAAATTTCTGCTAAAAGCATGAAATCCACTTCATCATTCTCGCATAGTGATTGAAAAGCAGTACAAGCAAGACATGCGCTGTTACAACCTTACAGGTCTCTATGGTTTTAACTATGATAGGTGAAGTTACTAATTTTTCGTGCTATTCATAAAATATGCTGAAGAATCAAGTCTGTAAAGGAACATTAAACAAAAAGACCAGTCACTCTTTTAAAGAGAACTGGCCATTTTGCGTTTAGGTTGAAGACTATGAAATATCTTCATTCATAGATTAACATATTATACTGAACAATATCTGAACAACCATACAAAAAAGACTAGACTCTCACATGATGATGTAAGCTCTAGTCTTTTAAGTGAAAGTGAATCTTACTAAATCTTGTCTAGCTTTAGATTCAAATTACAATACGAATGAACAGGCTAAAGGTTTCATAAATTCTTTATTTTTTCGTTAAATTATAGGACTACCACCACAAAAAGACCAGGAAACACGAAAAAATGTGGATCCTGGCCCTTTTGTGAAAAGTGAATGTTACTAGTTTGCTTTAGTTCTTTGTATTCTACCGATGAGTTAGACGGCTGATGTTTTAAAAAGTTACACATTCTTAAAAATTTTTTACTCTACTAATTAAATGGCAAATCAAACACGCCGTCATCTCCATCTATAGCACACGCTCCTCTGACTTATGTAGGTCTTTTTCCAGTAAAGATATTTGTTACTCTACCTTTACCCTATCTTTCCCCCGAAGCCGTGACACTCCAGTTAAATTGTTGTGTGCCTTTATTTTTCACCGCATATCAGATACCGAGTTCTTCATCAGAATGGTCACTATAAAAGGAGGTGTGAAATTCACCATTTCCAGTTGGTTCATCTACATAATTCATAGGGAATATCTATGCTGTATCCCTACTTATTTAGCTTGTATTGGATACTAACTAATTCTGTGAATCTTCCGTTGCTTTTTCTAAAAGACTAAAAAAAGCGTGATCTTTTATCAGTTCAAAGCTTTCATTTGTGTTAAGGAGAACCAATATTTTATTTTTAGAATCAATGAACATCGGGTAGCTTGTATTGAGTGAAATTGTCATTCGGTAATCGTAATCACTAGTTTTTATGGCTGTTTTTTTGAATGTTGCCTGTTGAAAAGACTGTATCAATTCTTGCTGTGTTTCTTTTGATATTTTCATTTCAGAAAAGATATCTTCTGTATCTGTATCTATACGATGTAGCATAACAGTGGAATTTTCCACATGAAAATTAGCATTTTCTAATAGATCAATAGCAGAATAGCTTTGATCTTTCCATGTAATGAGCATAACACTAACAATTACTGCTAAGAGTAAAGATAAGCCTATTTTAAATTTTTTCATATTACTCCTCTTTCTCAGTATCTAAAACTTGACAAAAAAATGTTTTTATGATAAAATTTACATTTAAATAAATATTATATATAATAGGATTCTCCTGGCCAGGGGAATCCTATTTTTTGTTAAGGAGTGTTGGTATGAATCAACAGGAATCTAGTATCACTTCATTAGTGGCTGCCTTTAGTAGAGCCTACCATAGCCAATTTGATACACCGAAAATTTTTGATGATTATATAGCCAAGGAATTGATTTCACAAGAAGAATATCAAAATATCCAAGCTAATTTGATACAAGGCATTGCATTTTTTAATAAAGATATCGCTACAAAGTTTAAAGACAATTCAAAGKAATTAATAAAATGGATTACACAAGTTCAACTCTCACCGACTCCTTTGGCACGTGCTGCTTATTGTGAAAGGGTCTTGCATAGCGAAATACAGCTTGGTGTCGAGCAATATGTCATCTTAGGTGCTGGCTTTGATACTTTTCCGTATCGTCAGCAGCAAGGGCAAACCATGCTAGAAATTTTTGAGGTGGATTATCCCGCAACACAGGCATCCAAAATGAAAAGATTACAGGAAGCTTCTCTCCCCCTCTTGAATCATCTGCATTTTGTACCGATGGATTTTACAAAGCAATTTCAATCTCAATTATTTTCAGAGCAAGGCTTTCAATCTAAAAAAACATTTTTTAGTCTGTTAGGTGTGTCCTATTATTTAACAAAAGATGAATTAGCAAGTTTACTCAATCATCTATTTGCCTTAGTTCCATCAGGTAGTTCCATTGTTTTGGATTATGCTGATGAAACACTCTTCACGGAAAAAGGACTCTCCAATAGAGTAGAAAACATGGTCAAAATGGCCGCAGTTGGTGGTGAACCAATGAAATCATGCTATGCTTATGAGGACATGGAGAGGATGCTAGATCGATTAGGTTTGCTTATATATGAACATCTATCTCCTACAGCGATTCAAGAGCTGTATTTTCAAAATCGAACAGATTATTTATGTGCTTTTGAAACTATACATTATATGCATATTGTTAAAAAATAGGTCCATCCCATTTAATTTTATAAAATTCTAAATTTTCTTTTTATTACCCAGGCAATTAACTATTTCAATATAGAGAATTAGTATACTATAGTAGTGTAAAGCTAATTAGCCTTACACCTCCTAGATTTGTTACTAGGGTCACTGTTAACGCAGTGACCCGCTTATAATGATTGACAAACACCTAAAGGATTCCCATCAGGGTCATAGAAGGTAAAAAATTTGGTGTCCCCTTCTCCTTCTAAAGCCTCGACTTGAACATGATGATCTACTAGAAATAAATAGGTCTCTTCAATATTTTGAGAGAGGAAGTTTACATATTTCCCCACACCAAAGTGATTGTCTGGAAAATGACATGGCTGATGCTCCTTAGCTTTTACTAAGCAAATGACCGTGGGGGATTGTTCAGTGATTTTCATAACTGCTGCGCCCTCTTCTATATATTGAAGCTTAAATCCGAGTATTTCCTCATACCATTTAGACGATAATTTAGGATCTTTTATTGGAATAAAAATGGCCTCTACACCTTTAAATAAGGATTGTTTCATTTTTCTTACCTCCATTTCACAGTTTGTTTTCTTCATTTTATTCTCCTTCAAAAAAATTCATTGAGATTTTCATTATTGATTATTTTACCTGTCTTTTGCTTATCCTTAATAGTATCGGAAATGTCTTCTTTTCCTAGAGGAGGTGTCCACCATTAAACACAAGGTATCATTCATCCTATTGCTGTCAGTACTTCTTTTACTAGGTGGATGCTGGAATAAGCGGGAGTTAAACGAACTAGCTATTGTTACGGCTGTTGGTGTGGATAAATCGGACGAGCAATTCGAAATTTCTGTTCAGATTGTTAATCCAAGTCAAGTGGCTTCGAACAAAGCATCTGGCATTCAGGTCCCTGTTTTTACCTACCATGCAAAAGGTAAATCATTATTTGATGCCATTCGAAAATTAACAGCGCTAACACCTAGAAAGCCTTATTATGCGCATGCCCAAATTATTATTATTGGTGAAGAAATGGCTGAGGAAGGTATGAATAGCATTTTAGATTTATTTCAAAGAGACCCAGAAGGACGAAGTGATTTTAACTTTATTGTTTCTCATGATTCGACTGCACAAGAAATATTAAGTGTTTTAACCCCTTTAGAGGATGTGCCTGCTAGCAAAATGTTTAAATCATTAAAGGTTTCTGAAGCAGTATGGGGGACAACAGAATCTGTTATTCTTGATGATTTAATCCAATCTTTAGGCAGTATTGATCATAGTGCCGTCTTACCCTCTATTCATATACACGGTGATGCGGATGCTGGAGATTTTAGCTCAAATATAGAAAAAATTGATAGCCCTGCACAATTAAAATATGGTGGACTGGCTATTTTTAAAAATTATAAGCTCATCGGCTATTTAACAGAACAAGAAAGCAGAGACTATAATTTTTTAACTAATAATATAAAAAGTACATTTGAAATTATTGCTTGTCCTGAAGAAGGGAAAATCTCAACAGAAATTATTAATTCTTCTACTAAAGTGACAGGTCATTTTCAAAATGATATACCTTCGATTTCCATCAAACTTGATATTGAGCAAAACGTTGCAGAGGTAAGTTGTTCTTTAGATTTAACAAAATCAAAAACCATCGATGCTTTAAATAAAGAAACGAGCAGACAAATCAAGGAACGATTAGAACGTACACTTCAAACAATTCAACAAACCTATCAAGCCGATTTATTAAAATTTAGTAATGTACTACATCGAGAGGACTATCGAGCATGGAATCGAATTAAAAAGAACTGGCAAACCCTCTACCCTAATCTTGAAGTTCAAATTGAAGTCGATGTGCATACAAAAGGAGTAGGAACTGCAACAAAATTAAAGCTTGACTAATTCGTAAAAATGACCAGTACTCTTTTAAGGAGTACTGGTCATTTTAATTAACGTACCGCTTCAAACGTTATGAGTGACGTTTC
Organism: Lysinibacillus sp. S1; assembly: GCF_044986265.1. Classification (NCBI taxonomy): domain Bacteria; kingdom Bacillati; phylum Bacillota; class Bacilli; order Caryophanales; family Bacillaceae; genus Lysinibacillus; species Lysinibacillus sp. S1. The sequence continues at coordinate 135,558 of NZ_CP173154.1, read as the reverse complement.
TTCAGTTGGTTGTTGAAGGAACTTATAATTCGCAGAACAAGTTATTGCAGAAAAGCCAATACTTTGTAATAGAAGCTTAAATTCTTCAATCCCATACCAGCGTAATAAAAACTTTTGTAGTTCCGTATCACTTAATGTGCCTTGTTGCCACTTCTCATATTTTAAAACCATCAGCGTATATTGCTCCACCCAATTCATGGCAATCGATTTTCTTTCAAGGGCAATTCCTTCATCTTGTGAAATTTGATGGTAAGATGTCGTAATTTCTCCTGTTTTCCAGTCTGTAGGAAGTAATAAATCTACTAGGAGTCTCCCACCAGGGACAAGGTGCTGATACATAGAGGTTAAAGCTGATAGTGCTTCTTGATGATTTTCAATTAAACAAAATGAGCCTGTAGGCATAACAATGGCTTCGTATTGTTGCCCTAAGGTGAATTGGCAAACATTCCCTTCATACAGCACTGGCGTCAATCCTCGTTCTTGGCATCTTTTTCGACAGGATGCTAGCATTTCAGGGGAATGATCAATTCCCTCTATATCAAAGCCTTTTTCCATAAAAGGAATATAGAAACGTCCAGAACCAACCCCTGCTTCTAGAATCTTCCCCTTTACACCTTGCAGTCGTTCTAGATAATATTCAATATCTCCATCAAGCGAGTATCCAACTGGTTTCGTAAAATCATAAAGTGCTGTGCTTAACGGTCCGTAATTTTTGTACATATATTCTCCTCCGATTGTTTGCGGAAGAAATCAACCAATCTATTTATTCTCCCGCACCTTTATTATATTCAATGGGAAAACAGAGCTGACTATCATCATCTATCACTCACTTTCTTGTAAATTTAGTTAAATTATACATTTATTTGTTGTTTTAATCAATGTTTCTATTGATTTCCTATACATTACAATTTAATGYACAAATTAGCACAAATTATCAAAAAACCCTTCCCATTAAACGGTACCATTGAGTTAAGAAAGGATGATGGTATGGATTATTTTGAAAGAATTCAAAACGCCATAGAGTTTATTGAGAAAAACCTACATGAAAAGTTAACGATTACAGATATTTCTTCTCAGTCTTACTTTTCAGCATTTCATTTCCAACGACTTTTCCAAGCCATTACAGGTTTTTCTGTGCAGCAGTATATTCGCAACAGGAGACTTTCTGAAGCAGCTTCCTTATTAGCAACAACAACGCAGAATATACTTGAGATTGCAATCAACTTTCAATATGGTTCTCAGGAGGCATTTACACGGGCATTTGTTCAGTATTTTGGTGTCACACCTGCTAAATACCGAAAAGGAGCCAGCTCCATACCATTTCAAACCAAAATAAACTTTTTGGATTATAAACTGGAAGGAGAACTCCCTATGCAGCGACCGGAAATACTTCACTTATCTAAAAAACGTATTACAGGCTATGAATACAAAACGTCCTTACAAGACGAACAATACTATGCAGAAATCCCTGGCTTTTATTTGGATTTTGGTCAGCAGCAATATTATGAACGAATCTCCCATAAGGTAGCCCCTAATATGGCGTATGGCATTTCTACAAACTTTCAGGAGGATGGCCGGTTTTCTTTTATTGTAGGAGAGGAAGTCGAAATCTTTGAGGAGCAATTAGAGAAAGGCTTCACCCACCTTGAAATTCCTGCTGGTAAATATGCAGAATTTACATTGAATTGTACTGCGGAAGGAATTCAAAATACAAGACGTTTCATTTACGGAGTATGGTTGCCGAATTCTAATTATGAGCGCGATACAGGTCCTGATTTTGAAATAACGGATGTCATGCAATCGATCTACCCTCATGAGATGAAAATGAAAATCTACATTCCCATTAAAGAATAATAAAGGAGCAAGGTCGATGATTATTGAGAAAGTATTTAAGCAGTTCCCTACCCTACATTCAGCTAATTTACAATTTAAAAAAATTGAAGACTCACATATACAAGAGCTATTTGCTATTTATGATAATGACAAGGTATTTGAGTATTGTGGCATCATCCCAAAACATAACCTTCAAACTGTTCAAAAAATGATTGGCCATTTTGAACGTGATTATACGAAGAAAAGCAGGATTAAATGGGGGATCTTCGAAATATCACAGCGTGAAAAACTAGTAGGGATTATCGAAGCGATGGACTTTAATCAGAAAGTAGATATGGTAACAATCGGTTACTATTTAGCTGAAGCATCCTGGGGAAAAGGCATTGCATCAGAGGCAGTTGCAACAATCGTAAAATTTTTATTGGAAGAGGTAAATGTTAATCGAATACAGGCAGAAGTCATGCCTTTAAATGAACCCTCGAAAAAGGTTCTGTTAAAAAATGGATTTTTAAAGGAAGGTCTTCTGAGACAAGCTTCATTATGGTCTGGTAAGGGTGTTGTTGATTTAGAGATATATGGCTTATTGAAAGGCGATTACAACTTGAAAGACTAAACTCTACTAATGAGTTTAGTCTTTTTCTTATATTGCACAGATAAATGGACATTTTACCATCTCCTAAAGGGCTCTTTAACATAGACTAGAAATAGATGACTCATGCTAGCATGACATTGTAATCATAAAGGAGCGTTTTAGAAATGGATGGAAACAGATATTTAACACGAATGAATTGGGAATTTAACAATTATCATAAATTTTCTAAATGCTATTGTGAATCAAAGAATGTTTACCTTRGTCACTCTCCCAGCGTAGATCATCCWATTATTGAGGAAGATTCTTATAAAATAAAATATTATAATAGTCCCCAATTTGAAAAAAAATATCAGAAACAAAATCAAATTGAAAAGCATTGTCAAAGCTGTATTTGTAGTCACTTAGAATGTTTTGAACCAGGGACTTTAGTAGATGTATACCTTTCAGATGGCAGCCAATTTCTAGGAATATACTTTATTTATCTTATTCCGCAAAGCTGCTGCGGGTACTTCCTTCAAATCGATGATATGGCACGGCCTGTCATTATGGMCTGTCAAAAMATKGATGCGATACGTAAAACTTGTTGAGGTAGTTGATGCTTTGGCTTTTTTCTTTTTATTATTAAAAAGGGCTGGTTAATTGCTATACAAGCATAACCAGCCATTCGACTACCCCTCGTTTATCCATTGAATTAGTTGTTCTTTAAAAAATACAGGCTCTTCAAACATAGGATTATGACCACTTTTTTCAAAAATGACTTTCTTTACATGGGGAATATGATCTACTGCATCCCATAATGAAATAGGGGCTACTAAATAATCATACCTGCCTAGACCTAAAAAAATTGGCTTGTTAACTTGTAGCATTTGTTGTAAAAGGTTCTGCTCCGCAAAAGCTACTCCCCATAGATAATCAATAATTTCCATATTCGGATGAACGTTATCCCACATAGAGGTAGCATTGAACATAAAATCATAAAAACTATGCGCCCCCATACGAATACACATATGAACAAAGCGTCGTTCAGGCTCCTTCTTTAGATCCTGCTCCAATAAGGCTATTTCGTGCGCAAATTGATGTTTACGCTCCATACTTGCATGTGCCTCAAAATAAGACAAGCTTTGTTGCTGTCTTTCTTGACTATTCGATGTTGCTGAATTTAAGAGTACGAGTTTTTGAACATGCTGAGGATAGGCTTTGGCATACGCCATTGCCATAAATGCATGTCCTGAATGTCCTAACACTATTAAATTATCTAGCTGTAGGATTTGTCTCGCATACTCCATATCCTTCACTATTTTGTTTAATGTGTAATCTTCTTGCGTAAATGCTTGAGCTGGCTTACCAAAACCTCGATGATCTAAAAAAATCACCTGGAAATGTTGATAAAAGTCTTCTGAGAACAGACGTGGATAATAAACACTACTCCCCACCCCTAAAATTGGTTGGCCTTGCCCCTTTATACAATAGTTTAATTCAAATCCATCACACATAAGTTTTTGATATGTCATTATCTTCATCCTCTTTTCTATTTTTATATCATYRCTCCCTTCCCKCTTGGTTTTCCMGTGTTTTTTCCATTGAAMGCTCTAGCATTCTATCACCCCAGTAGATGTTATTATTTACATTAACAATATCATTCCCACAGATTCCTAGCAATGAAGGATCGTGTATACTGAATAAAAGGAGAATGTCTATGAAGGAAGATCTACTAAAGCGTTTGCGGTTATTTTTATTTAATGAGAAGCATCAAACGTTAGTGGGTAAACCTGCAAGTCAAAGAGAAATAATAGAGGCACAGCAACAACTTCATGTACAATTTCACAGCGATTACGTAGCGTTCATTGAAACGTTTGGTGGGGCATATGCAGGTATAGCAATCCATGCTTTTTCTAAYGGCTCAAGTCTAGGAAACGAAACCGTTGTCGATTTAACACTGGATTTCCGTCAMCAATATAAAGAGTTCCTATCWCCAAATGTTTTAGAAAMGAGCTATGTTATTTCAATGGWTGGTGTGGGTAATCCCATTTTCATCGATCCATCAGGCCATGTTTTTATTTGCGATCATGATTGTGGAGAAATTAAGCGAATAGCTGATTCATTTGAGTTGCTGATAGAAGATTGTTTTTATGAATGGTAAGTTACTTAAGTAAAGAAGAGGTTAAATATAATGGACAAACAATTAGAACACATACTTACATTAAGAAAAAACGGACAGCTTGAGGAAGCAAATCAATGTATGGTGGCACTGGTCAAGGAACAGCCTCAAAATGCTTATTATCAATTTCAATGTGCTTGGACATTTGATTCTTTAGGGCAGGAAAAAGAGGCTGTTCCGCACTATGAAGAAGCGATAAAGTTGGGGCTAGAACCAGAAGTTTTAGTGGATGCCTATCTTGGTTTAGGGAGCACCTATCGGACTATAGGACAATACGAGCAAGCAAAACGGATCTTTGAACAAGCCATTCAAGAGTTCCCCAAGGCTGAGCATATCAAGGTCTTCTATGCCATGACACTCTATAATCTTGGCGAACATGCAAAATCAATGGAAACATTATTGAACACGATATTACGCACAGCCAATCATCAAGGCATTCAAGATTATAAAAAAGCTATTCACTACTATAGTGATAAACTAGATCAAACATGGTTATAAAAAACAGGCCCTATTCAGGGCCTGTTTTTAGCATTATTATACGGAACTATGTTTTTTGAATGAAGAAGATAACGCCACAATCAAGAATGTAAGTATACCGCTAAAGAAAAATAAATAGCTCAATGGAATTAAAAAGAAGTTTTTCTCCACTATCGTACCATCTGYTAGTATCTCATCTCCTATAAGGCCTKTTATAAATAAACATACGATCCCCATGATCATCGGAATTGTGGCAAGTAAATATTTCCCCATTATTTCTTCCTCCATTTATTAAATCCTTGTTGTTATTGATGATAGCGTTATTTTTATTGCAAGCCAATTATTTTTTATCGAAAAACAATAAATTATTATTGATTAACAATCCTAGACAAAAGAACAAACGTTCCCTCCTCTTTTAATTTCTTGTACGTGATTTATTATGTTTTTTGAGTAAATTTTGTGCGAGTTAGTATAAATAATTATATAAATTAATGTCGGATAATCTGTTATAATGGGCTATAAAAAACAGCTACTTTATTAAAAGTAACCGTTTTTCCATAAAATCATATTGATTGAGAAGCTTGTTGTATGAGGGCAGCGACCATTTTATCCATCTGAGCAAAGCGATCATCCTGCGTTTGTCCTTGAACATAGCGATAATAGATTTGCTGACAAATAACGGCTAATTTAAAATAAGCAAATGTACAGTAATAATGAATAGCTGACACATCTCGCCCACTTTTCTCTGCATAACGATCAATAAATTGCTGTCGGGTATAAAAGCCTGGTAATACAGTTACTGGTGGTTCACCAAGTGCATATAATAGCATTTTCGGGTCATCCGCTTGCATCCAATAACTCATTGCTACACCAACATCAGCAAGTGGGTCCCCTACTGTTGCCATCTCCCAATCAAAAAGGCCAATCATTTCGGTATAGTCCTCGGAGAACATTGCATTATTCAATTTATAATCGTAATGAATAATGGTTGCCTCATGATTGGACGGAAGATTGTTTTTTAACCAATCTGTTAACATCGCTACTTCTGCATGTTCTGCTGTTTTCGCATTTTCATAACGCTCAATCCAGCCATACACTTGTCTTTCAAGAAATCCGTCAGGCTTCACGATATCCTTTAACGGAGTGTCCTGATAAGGAATAGCATGTAATGCAACTAAAGAATCAACCATCAGTTCGGACAATTGACGTGCTAGCTCCTCTGTTGGTTCTGTGCCTTTTGGAAAATGTKTHTHMAGGACGATTCCTTTTTTGCGMTCCATTAAAAAGAAATCACTACCGATAATGTCTCGATCCTCTACATAGACATATGGTTTTGGAACCGATGGTAAAAATGGATGCAGTGCCGATAAAATCGTAAATTCCCGCTTCATATCATGCGCTTTTTTGGCAACTGGTCCAAGCGGAGGACGACGTAGAACAGCTTCAAAATCAGCTATTTTTAAACAATACGTCAAATTGGAATGCCCTGCACTAAATTGTGCTATTTCAAGCTTCCCCTGTGGAAGCTCAGTGAAATAACTCTCTAAAAAGGCATGTAGTTTATCAACATCCAAACGTTCACTTGACCTTACTTGCATCGTATCCATTCTATTTCCCTCCTTAAATAATGGAGCTCATGCCCCCATCTACTACAATGACATCCCCTGTTACATAGTCCGAAGCTGGTGCTGCTAAAAATAAAGCTACGCCCTTCAAATCATTTTCGGAGCCTAAGCGTTTCAACGGTGTAACACCCATCAAATAGTCTTGTCCACGTTCGATTAAGACATTGGACATTTTCGTAGGGAAAAAACCTGGTGCAATAGCGTTGACATTGACTCCATGTGGCCCCCATTTGACGGCTAAATCCTTCGTTAAAGTAATGACAGCCCCTTTACTCGCGTTATAGGCAATCGTATCCATAAAGGCTGGTAGCGTCCCACCTAGTCCAGCAATAGAAGCAATATTAATGATTTTGCCGCTTTTCTGCTCTAGCATAATTTTGCCAACGGCTTGGCTGAATAAAAATGTCCCGTTGACATTGACATCAAATACTTTTTGCCAGGCTTCGTAGGGCATATCAATGGCAGGTGTTCCCCATGATGCGCCACTGTTATTGACTAAAATATCAATTCTACCAAATGTTGTAATCGTTTGGGCTACCACATTGGCAATATCCTCAGGCTTTGTGACATCACAGGCTAGAGCTAATGCTTGAACACCAAGCTTTTCGAGTCCTGCGGCAACCTCCTCACATGCCTCCACCTTTCGTGAGCATAAGACCACATTGGCTCCAGCCTCTGCAAATCCTTGAGCAATTTGCGCACCGAGTCCACGTCCTCCACCTGTCACAATCGCTGTTTTACCTTTTAAGCTAAATAACTCTAGGACCGTCATTTCACCAGCTCCTCTTGTTTGTTGGCATGCTTTTTCAATTCTAGTTTAGCAATGGTATTACGATGCACCTCATCTGGTCCATCCGCTAAACGTAATGTACGAGAATTCGCCCATTGTGCAGCAAGCGTAGTATCGGGACCTACCCCAGCAGCACCAAATGCTTGGATAGCTCGATCAATGACTCTGAGTGCCATATTTGGAGCAACTACCTTAATCATAGCAATTTCAGCTTTTGCCTCTTTGTTGCCTACTGTGTCCATCATATAAGCAGCCTTCAATGTTAAAAGTCTTGCTTGCTCAATATCCATCCGAGATTCTGCAATGCGCTCCCGCATTACCCCTTGATCTGCTAGTGGTCGATGAAATGCCTGTCGCGCTTGTACACGTACACACATTTCCTCTAATGCACGCTCTGCGGCACCAATAAGACGCATACAATGATGAATTCTACCTGGTCCTAGTCTGCCTTGCGCAATGGCAAAGCCTTTACCTTCACCCCATAAAATATTTTCCACCGGTACACGCACATTGGTAAATGTAACCTCACCATGTCCTTCTGGCGCATGGTCGTAGCCAAAAGCCGTTAGCATACGCTCCACTTTTACTCCTGGTGTATCCATCGGTACAAGAATCATAGACTGCTGCTCATGGATAGGAGCCGTTGTATCTTTATGCTTGCCCATAAAAATAGCCACCCTACAGCGAGGATCCCCAGCACCAGTTGTCCACCATTTATGGCCATTTAAAATGTATTCATCTCCATCGCGTTCAATGCTTGCCTCAATATTTGTAGCATCACTGGATGCAACGGCTGGCTCCGTCATCGCAAAGCAGGACCGTATTTCACCTCGTAATAATGGATCTAGCCACTGTTTTTTTTGCTGTGCCGTTCCATAGCGTACAAGTACTTCCATATTGCCTGTSTCAGGTGCATTACAGTTAAACACCTCGGGGGCCAGAAGTGAACGGCCCATGATTTCACATAAAGGTGCATATTCTAAGTTGGTTAAACCTGCCCCATATTCACTATCTGGTAAAAATAAATTCCACAAACCTGCCTGTTGCGCCTTCTGTTTCAGCTCCTCCATAATCGGTGGAATCGCTCCCCAACGATCCTCCATTGCCTCAACCTGTGCAGCATAAACGGCCTCATTTGGATAAATGTATTGCTCCATAAAATTCTTCAGCTTGTCCTGTAACTTCTCAACTTTTTCACTATAGGAAAAATTCATTAGAAGATACCCCCTTTGCTTGAACTTCGCAAAATGAATGAATGTTCATTTTCATTCTTACAATAAATGTTACCGCTATTTTTCTAGTAAAGCAATGTTCTATTTTTGAATTTTCTAATAAAAGAGAAAATTCATTACTATGGACTTACATCATTTATTTTCAAAAAACTGTACTATATCCTTCAGTAATTGTCGGATGGCTAATGGTAAATGACGGTTTTTTAAGTACACTAGATAGACATTGCGACTTAAATTCAGACCCTCTATTTCTTTTTTTACAATCGTTTTAGCAGTCGGTCCTTGCAAGTAATTTTCAGGTAATATGGTCACTCCTAAATGTTCTCGTACAAGCGATACAGCGGTTTCAAAACGCTCAATTTCAAATTGAATATTGATGTTTTTACCAGCCTGTTCAAATGACGTTAAGATATCTCGTCTTGTTTGAAAGCCCTCGGTACTAATAATAAATGGTTCTTCACAAATATCTGAGATGGTTAAAGTATCCTTTTGGGCTAACGGATGATGTAAAGGTAATACTGCGACCAACCGTTCTTCATATAAAGTTTGAACTTCCAACTCTGGATCATCCATTAGCTGATTGGTGATGATTAAATGTGTTTTATAGCTTTTCAAGGATTTTTTCACCCGCTTACTACCTAAAATATCGACTAAGTGAATTTTCATGTGAGGATAGTCTTTTTTATAGTTGGCGATTACCTTTGGCAGCCAATGCTTAATAGAGTCCATGACACCAATGGTGATGTCTCTCGTGCCATGAACAATTACTTCATCCATTTCGATTTTTAGCACTTCCATATTTTTTACAATAACTTTTGCTCGTTCAAAAAGTAACTCTCCAGCTTCTGTTAATTGCAGATTTCTAGTATTTCTCTCTAATAAAGGGGAGCCAATCTCTTGTTCTAATTTTTTGATCGCATTACTTAAGGAAGGCTGCGAAATATGCAGTCTTTCTGCGGCTTTTGAGAAATTCATCTGTTCTGAAACAGCGATAAAATAGTGTAATTGTTTAATGTCCACCTATAGATACCTCCCAGATTTATAGTTAAAAGCTATAGATTAATATTAATTATATATTAGTAATTATAATTATGTGAATATATAATGAATTACAACAATACTTTTTCTACAATAATATTMACAATGGGGTTGATAAGTTTATGTACACAATGACAGATCAAAAACAATGGAAAGGCCGAATAGATTCAACGACAAATACAAGCAGCTTTCGTTTACATCAACAAGTAAAAAGAGTTGCGATTAATGATGTAAGCGCTTCAGATAAGAAAAGTGCTGCTCTCGTTGGCTTTATCTGCGATGAAGGGGTACGTCGAAATCAAGGCCGTGTAGGGGCAGCAAATGGTCCAAACGCCCTACGAGAAGGCTTAGCCAGTTTACCGTGGACATTTGAGGACGATCAGCAAATWATTGATGTTGGCAATATCGTTTGTCTAAACCATGCTTTAGAGGAGGCGCAACGTGAGCTTGGTGAAGTCGTAGCAACAGTACTACAAAAAAACATATCATGTGTGGTGCTAGGTGGCGGGCATGAAACGCTGTATGGCCATTATTTAGGCGTTCGTTCTGCTCTACCAAAGGAAGCTAAAATCGGCATCATCAATATAGATGCTCACTTTGATTTACGACCATATGATGAACAACCTTCGTCAGGTACGATGTTCCGTCAAATTTTAGAGCAGGATCCACACGCTGACTATTTTGTTGTTGGTATTCAACGCTACGGCAATACAAGAGAACTTTTCGAAAAAGCTGATGAATTAAACGTGAAGTATGTTTATGAGGATCAAATGACGGTAGCCTACCAACAACAATTAACGGATGCATTACAACATTTTATGGATAAGCATGATTATATTCTTTTAACATTATGTATGGATGTATTGAATGCAGCATTTGCTCCAGGTGTAAGTGCTCCATCACCGTTTGGGCTTGACCCATCGACTGTGCGCTCCATTTTGCAACAAGTCACTTCACACCCTCACACCCATTCATTTGATATTTGTGAGGTCAATCCGTTATTAGATGAAAATGGACGTACAGTGAAATTAGGTGCCTATTTTGTATATGAGGCACTGAACAACTTACTTAGGGGGCAAGGTTCATGATCGAAATTAATCAAATTACAACGGTATTCCTAGCTGTTGCACTCTTTGCATTAGGAAGCTTTCTTATCAATAAAATAGGCTTTTTAAAGCGTTTCTGTATCCCAGCACCAGTGGTTGGTGGTTTATTGTTCGCTGCTCTTGCCACTATCTTAAAAACAACGGGTATTTTAGAAATATCACTTGATACTTCTTTACAAAGCTTATTTATGATTACTTTCTTTACGACAATTGGCTTAGGTGCAAGCTTTAAACTTGTAAAGCTCGGTGGTAAATTACTGATTATCTACTGGCTAGCATGTGGCTTCCTAGCGTTAATGCAAAATGTCATTGGGGTATCTCTGGCCTCACTTATGGGGATCCATCCTTTAATCGGTATGATGGCGGGTGCCGTTTCTATGGAGGGTGGTCATGGCGCTGCAGCTGCATTTGGCCAAACCTTAGAAGATTTAGGGATTTCTTCAGCTATGACAATTGGTGCTGCTGCCGCAACATGTGGTCTAGTTGCTGGTGGCTTAATTGGTGGTCCAATTGTCAAATATTTAGTAGGTAAATATAATTTAACACCAGATGAACAAGAATCGGAAGAAGTCCAATATGAAAATAAACATGAGCAAATTACATCGGATTCGTTCTTTACACAAGTCTTATTAATTACTTTCTGTATGGCTGTTGGTACGTACGTCGGCACACTATTCTCAGAAGCAACAGGTTTCGTTCTACCTGGCTATGTAGGAGCAATGTTTGTGGCTGTATTAGTGCGCAATATTATGGATAAATTCAAACCTGAAGCCATTAATATGAAAAGCATCTCATTAATTGGAGATGTCACATTAGGTGTATTCCTTTCCATGGCTCTCATGAGTATTAAATTATGGGAAATTGCTGATTTGGCACTACCATTATTCATCATTGTTTTTGCGCAAGTATTCTTTATTGTTGTATTTAGTATTTTTGTGTTATTTAAATTACTTGGCAAAAACTACGATGCTGCTGTTATGGTAGCAGGTTTTGCAGGACATGGTCTAGGCGCAACACCAAATGCCATGGCCAATATGTCAGCCGTTGTGCAACGCTTCGGTCCTTCTAAAAAAGCCTTTCTTGTCGTACCGATTGTCGGCGCATTTTTAATTGACGTATTTGGGATTCCTATTATTATTACGACTATCAATTTATTTAAATAAAAAAGAGCTTTGCATTCGTTCTGAGTAGACGATTGCAAAGCTTTTCTATTATTGTAATATCTCACTTACTGTAACAAATTCATAGCCTTGTTTTTGTAAATAAAGAATAACATTTTCTAAACCATTGGCTGTCGTTTGATGGATATCGTGCATTAGAATAATACTCCCATCTTTTACAGAGGCTTTGACATACGCTAAAATTTTATCTGGATTGTGATGTTTCCAATCCAGTGTATCAATCGACCACAAAATCGAGGGTATTGTCATGACAGAACGTACTTGGTCATTGGTCGCCCCATAGGGTGGGCGGAAAACAGTTGGATACTGCCCGATGGCTGCATAAATAGCATTACTTGTGCCATTGACTTCTTGTTTAACGCCTGCTATTGATAAGGTCGTTAATTTTTTATGGCTCAAGGTATGGTTKCCGATTTCATGTCCTGCTTCATAGACTTGTTTAACGATTGCAGCATTTCTTGACACATTTTTACCTACCATAAAGAATGTAGCCTTGGCATCGTATTTCTTTAACGTTGCCAAAATTTGTGGTGTCACCTTAGCATCTGGCCCATCATCAAATGTTAAGGCTACCCGTTTTTTTGCGCCTTTCGCTACTGGCACACCTTTATTATAAACTTTATTATCTATTAACTGAATATCAGCTAGCTCAGAAGCTTTGACATACCCTTTTTGGTCGCCTGCKTCTACATAAGCCCAAYCAGCAAGTGTTATGTAATACTGGACAGTTGTTTTATTGGGAAGTGTACCAAGAACTTCTCCGTTTGGACTAGCTGTTAATCGTAATTCAGCACCAGCAACAGCATTAATTTTTTTCTTCGTTGGAGCTGGTTTTTTTAATGCGTTTGTCGCTACATATCCTATCTCCTCGCCATATTGAACGAAAGACCAACCACCAGGTGCTGTGCCATATACATAAATTATTCGTCCTTCATAGAGCTGTCCTACATGCTGGGCATGTTGACTTGGGGCTGTAAATAATGTTGTACTGCCCTTTTGAATCACTAGGTATCCCTCAGACTTCAACTTGACTAAAGCATCAGATGTGACATAGCCCTCGTGCTCTGGCGTTTGAATATGTGTCCAACCTTTACTTACTTTTGTTACTGAAACAAAGCTACCTTTCGAAAGTTCCCCGATCTCCGCACTATTCGTAGAAGCTTCTTCAAAAATAACCGTATCTTTGACTACCTTGTGAATCACCACTGACCCTTCAGCATTTACTGAAAGTTGCCCTGCCAAGATGCACATCATAAACGTAAAAACGATGGCAAAGGGTAAAAATTTTTTCATTGTTCTACACCGCCCTTAGATGTCTTCCATGTCTGTTTGCTAAAAAATTGCTAAGATTTAACTTTTATTATAGAGTAAACAACCCTGCCATAAAATAGTAATAATCAACTAGATTCCCTTTTACGATGCTGCTAAAATTCATATTTTAGTAAATACTTATACATCCCTCCTTCCCTTTTTACTGAGAAACTATGCATAGGTTATGATAATTAAATGATGGTGGCTTATTTTGTAGATTTTGTGTTAGCTCCTTTATCTCATGCTGCTAAACGGCCTACGGACTTAAGTGAGTGACTTTCTCCTTACTGGGAGATGGCTCCGCTCTCTTTTTGAACTGCTCCCTCACTTTGAGAAGCAGCTCTCCCCGTATTTGATGGTTCCTATAAAAAGCTGGTTATCCACCACCAAACCTCAGCTATATAATTCCCCTTTCTATTAAGACGTTAAAAACCATGAAAAAGTTGAGGTTTTTTCATTATTTTTCCTGCTATAAAGCTTCGAAGGCCGTTAGGGCATCTTCAATATGTGGGGGTGGGTTCCATATATAGCTAGGAGCATTGGTTGTAATGAATAAAAAAGATTTCCCTTCTTTCTCGATTATGGTCGCCAGACACAGTCCTGCTTCTGGGGTATAGCCTGTTTTTCCACCTATTATCGGACTGTCTAGACCAGGTAATTTTGTAAATAATGAGTTTGTGATGATTAATTGATTGGGAACATAGGTTGTGTAGTTTTTTGAGGTAAATATTTGATAAAAGGTATGATTTTCTAATGCATATCGCAGAAGCTTGCTGATATCCCGCACGCTGGATACATGTGCCTCATCATGTAGGCCACTGGTATTAACAAAATGTGTGTCATGCATGCCTAATTCTTGCGCCTTGTTATTCATCAACGTGACAAATTTGTCCTCACTGCCAGCGACAGCATCTGCAAGTGTTCCTGTTGCATCGGCACCTGAGGCAAGGAGTGTACCATACAATAAATCCTCCATCGTGACAAAATCTCCTGCTTGAAAGCCTGCCATCGAAGCATTTTGTGCCGTATAGTTCGCAATCGTTTGGGGCTCTACAATGGTTTGTGTTTGTAAMTTATCYSKMATCYCTAWGRCWACKRTGSCTSTCATRWKCYKTSTTMWASWTGCARRATAAATAATAGCATCCGCATTTTTTTCGTATAATACATCGCCCTGTTCATTGAGTAACAAAGCATTTTGACTATGTAATGATGGCAGTTCTAGATGCGTGAATTCATATGTTTTGCTTGTATAATAAAATAAGAAAACCATGATACAAATACAGCCTACTAACATCCATTTTTTCATAAAAAACGCCTCCTACACATTATAAGAGGCGGCATTTCTGAATATTCCTTGAGAAAAATGGGATGCGCTCAAATATTTTCACAGGTAAAAATCATCATCGAAATTTGAACTAATTCTTGTAATCTCTTTATTTTTCAATTTGAACATTACATCTTGAGAAACCTCTAACTTGAGCGTCTCTTCTTTGCTTAGACTTGCATAGACGCCGCGTAAAATACGACCAGTTAAGCCATGCGAGACAATAATCACTTTTGAAAGTGGTTGAATCGTTTCAAGCAAAGCAGTTAATCTGCTTACAACAGCTTCATAGGTTTCCCCATCTGGTGCACGAAAATACCAATTGAAGGCATCTGTGTTCGTTAACAAGGCAGGCCATTGTTGCTGTATTTCCGCCATGGTTAATCCAGCCCATTGTCCCACAGCAACCTCTGTTAAACGTGGATCCTGCCTCACCTTGTTGCTGTCATAGCCCAGTGTTTCACAAAGTATGGCTGTGCTTTGCATGGCTCTTCCCATTGGACTTGATAGGATGGTCCATTCATCTGCATCGCCAATGAGTGATTTCAGCATGCGCGCATTTTGCTGAACCTGCTCCCGACCACGCTCAGTGAGTGGTGAATCAAGCTGTCCTTGATATCTCCCTTGTGTATTATAATTTGTCTCACCATGGCGAAGTAAGTAGATCATTTGCTCCATTTTATATCCCCCATTCTGCTCCCCTTATTAAAGTAAAATTGCTGTTAAACTAACACCAGCACATAAACAAAGCTAAGAAACAAGCATAAAGGACTATACCATTTTGAATCATTTTGAGCAAATGTGGAATGCTTAATCGTACTAAAAATAMCAACATACTTAAAATCACCAATTGCTCGTAGCAAAAATACTAGCGCACAAACGATACTTCCTACTTTTGAAAAAATAGAGGCTTGAAAAAATGGCATGAAGCCTCCTTGAACAAGGATGATACCACTTGCTAGCATCAACAGCATTGCAACAAAGAGCGTTCCCCATTTTCTAGGCGTAAAAACGGCTTGTTGGCTGCCTTCTTTCATAGGAATAACAGCTTCTGTACCCCATCGACCACCAAAGGCCCAATAAATATGTAGGATACTAATGAGCCCTAATAGTCCCACTGCGACAATTGATAAAATAAACATGTTCTACCTCCTCTTCATTTACATACGCTACCGTATGTTCTGGCGTTAAATATAGTCCCTCAAAGCCCATGTTAGCTCTGAGAGACCTTCTTACTGTATTAACAGCTTAATCATTTTTTCGAGATCGAAATGAGGATTGGCTTCAAATCGTGTCATCCAGCCTATATAGGTTAAATATGCTAATCTTGCACGATCAGTGGATTCGTCTATGCTSATACCACTTTTTTGATAGAGTGTCGCCACACAGGCTATTCGCTGCTCCTCTATTTGAACGATACGCTTTGCGACATCTGAATCATATTTGGCCCAAGCATAAATGCCTATCTCCATCTTTTTATTTTTGTGAAAACTTATCCGTAAAAGCTGCTCTAGATTAGCATCAACTTGCTCCATATTTTGAATAATGGCCTTTGTTGCGTGGNTTTCCCAATAGTCTAGCATGGCATCTAATAGTTGTTGACGATCACGAAAATAATGATAAAAGCTACCTTTACTAATGTTTAATGATCGAGCAAGTGCTTCAATACGTACTTTATGAATCCCCGCTTCTGCTAATTGCTCTAGACCCGCTCTAATCCAATCCTCTTTCGTTACTTGCATAATTGCCCTCCAAAAAATACGTTAGCGTATGTTTTGTCTTATATTACCACTTTATACATCACTCATCAACTTTTATCGTTTTTATGGCGTACATTAATATGATTATTCACTGTAACATGAACTGTTACTAGTCGTGGTAAAATACVTGCACMCHCTWAAATHAVCACTAATAGCTTTTTCATGCGTCTACTCCTTGTCTTAAAAAGTATTGTCAAACAACTTTTCTGCAATGCCCTGTAAAATATCCTGCTCCTCAAATGTCATGAGTTCTTCTCTCGAGATTGTTGCCTGTTGAATCAATCGGTTTGATTGGATTGTCACTAGTTTCTCAAACAAGTTTCGAATATAACGACCATTCGAGAAATTAGGGATGGTTTCAATCGGCATATGACGTAGCTGTGTTTTCATATGTTGGGCAAATGCTTCGCCAAATTGATAATCGTTCGTTTGACAAAGCATCGCAAAAATATCATAGAGTTCATCCGTGCTAAAATTATCAAATTGTACAAAATGATTAAAGCGAGATTTAAAGCCTGGATTAGATTGTAAAAAATCTTCTATTAGCTCTGTATAGCCCGCAACAATAATTACCAAGTCATCACGTAGATCCTCCATTGCCTTTAATAAACTATCAATAGCTTCCTTCCCAAATGCATCCTGTTTATCATTTATTAATGAATAGGCTTCATCAATAAAAAGTACCCCGCCCTTTGCTTTGTTAACGACTTCCTGAACCTTTAACGCTGTTTGTCCAACATAGCCAGCGACTAAACCTGCACGATCTGTTTCCACAAAATGCCCACTTGAAAGGACGCCAAGATGCTTGTAGATTTGGCCAATAATGCGTGCCACTGTTGTTTTACCTGTGCCTGGATTGCCCGAGAAGACAAGATGATACGTAATAGGAAAGCTTGTTAAACCATGATCCACACGCAGACTTTGAATTTTAATAAAGTTTATTAAATTATGTAATTCCTTCTTTGCATTCGGAAGACCTACAAGACTATCTAATTGTTTTTGTAGCTTGGCAATCTCTTGCTCGACTTCAGGTGTAATGCGTAACCGCTCATCGTTAATAAATTCACCACTATAGATAATTTTGCCTTCTTCATTATAATAATCGCCTCGTCCATGTTTTTTGCCTTGAACGAGGTCACCAATATAGGAAGCTTGCCCATTGGCATAATAGAGCGTTCCTTGCCCTGTCATCATATCCTCTTTAAATTGCCCTTCCGCTTCTAAAATTCCATCCCTAGAATATACTTTGCCTTTACCATGCTTTAGGTCCTCAAAGAAATGACCTTCATAGTGGAGATTAGTTACACCACGTGCAAGCTCCTCAGCTGTTGGTGATTCCGTAGGGTAATATAGCTTCCCTGCCCCTTGCATATGATGCCAAATAAAATCACCCTCATATTGTAAAAATCCATTTGGATAGTATTGCTTGCCTTTTCCCTTTTTCATGCCATGGACAAAGTCACCCTCATACTGCGGTTGATTTAAATGTGGATACTGTGCTCGTAGTGTTTGATAAGGGCTAATTACTTCTTCTTCATAATATAAAACACCATAGCCATCCATTAAATCATTGCGAAAATGACCTTCATAATGGATATGACCATCCTTATATAAAATGCCATGACCCTGTTTTTTATTTTGTATGAATTCACCCTGATAAATGAGTTGTCCTTTCAAATACATAATGCCATTGCCTTGCTTCATATGATTGACGAATTCACCCTCGAATAATAATTGTCCCTCTTGATCAAATAGCGAGCCTTTGCCGTCATATATATCGTGACCGAAATCATTCTTCTTGACGCCACCTCGATACATGATGATTCCACTTGGGTAAAATAGTTCTTTTTCTTCATGATTATGTGTCATTTAATTGCCTTCCTTCATCATTTCAGTATATGCTCAATTATAGCGTGGAAAAGAATACATATGTGTGAATTTTTAGAATTTAAGGAGACAAGCATGAAAAAAAGATACAAACTACTTCTAGGCATTTTACTACCACTACTTATTCTGTATATCTCGACAATGCTGTTAACACGAGACACTGATTTTACAACAGAGGTAACAGAACGTCTCGAAATGGAGGAAATTCATGAGATTGAAATTATTCGTTCCTCAGATGAAAAAACAGTAACGATTACTGACGCAGCAGAAATCAATCAAATTATGCAGCCATTCAAGGACCTACCTTTAAAAAAGGTGTGGTTTTCGAATTCTGATTCTCATGAAGCATACTGGCTAACACTCTCAATTAATGACAACAGGGAAATTGGCTTGCGTTTAGATGATGACCAGCATTTATTCGTGTATTTATATGAGGAAAATTACATGAAAGATTATAAGCTCACTAAGGATATCGATACGACATTTATCAAACAATTGTTTCAGTAAGCGTAAAAACCCGTGCATGTACGCACGGGTTTTTATATGTAACGATAATTTTGCTGCATAGCTTGTAAGATCTCAATGATCTCTTCTCTCAGTTCAATTGGCTCTAATACCTCCATATCGGCTCCTTGGCTTAACAACCACTCTTTCACGCCATATTCTAACACTTCTGCCTCAAAAACATATTCATGATTGTTTTGTGAAACTAGGTGGGCTGTTGGGAAACGACTGTAGACTATTTGAGGAGAACGGCCTTTATAGAGAAGACGGATATGAGTAAGGTCATTAGTGTCCTCTACTTGTAATGGATGGACAGATGGAAATTCAAAATGGATAGTCATTTCACGAAAATGCTGAATACGATCCATTCTGTAAACAGTTGGGGTGTCTTGATTATCTCCTATTAAATAAAAATAATGTGTTGAAAAGATAACAGCGAGCGGCTTTAAAATTTTTGCAGTTGGAATCGCTTCACCCTCCTGTAAATAATCAATTGTAATGACCTTTCTCTTTTGAATAGCTGTTGAAATTCCCCATATCAAGGACAATAATGACTTGTTTTGATGGATATCTTCATATACAATTTTTTCATTTAATAACAGTTGATCGTCTGCTACACGTGAGAGAAGTTGATTAACGATCTCACCKATATCCGATTTTACGAGAGCTTTTGAGGCAATCAGTATTTTAACGATGACTAGTACCTGTTCTTTAGATAAACGATTGTTTTTTGTATGCATTAATTTATACACTTTTTCTGTACGTACATATTGTAAATGGTAATCTAGCTTAGCCTTTTCCAGATACGTACGAATTTCATCGATATCCCGTTGTATGGTTTTTTCACCAACCTGATGTGTCAATGCTTCTTGCTTCTTGTTGATTCCTTGGCCATCCATCAATCGATCAAACATCGATAGTACGCGGTAGCCTTTGCCTTGTTGTGAATCTACCATATATCCCACTCTTTCTTCTATCATGCCCAGCTTGCAGTATATTGGCCATAAATAGCCCTTCTACTGATTGCGTCCAGATTTTTTTGCGAGTTGCTCAAAAAGCTTTCTCTTCAAAATCTGTGACCTCCGCTTGGGCTTTTATCTTGATTCAGTTGGTGTTTTGACACCTACTCCATTTGTGCATTCATCTCATTATCTATAAACAGAATCAAGATAAAACTTCTACTTTATTGGTATAATTTGTACTATACGCATCCTATAATAAATCACCATTCAAGCAGCACAATAGACTGTATTTTTDACATAATTAACTAAAATTTTACAGCATTTTAGATGAATGCGTCACTTTTTAACCATTGAAAAAGGACTTCCATTGAATGAAAGTCCTTGTACTCTTTTATTTGAATTTTACAGCTGTTCCATATACCAATACTTCGGATGTACCATCCATGACAGATGAAGTAGCATAACGAACGCCTACAACTGCATCTGCACCTAATTGTTTGGCTTCCTCTACCATTGCCTCTGTGGCAATTTCACGAGAGCGCACAAGCATCTCCGCATACTCCTTCATTTCTCCACCTACAATATTGCGAAGACCTGCTATCATGTCACGACCAATATTTCTAGATTGAACAGAATTCCCTTTCACTAGCCCTAATGTTTCCATGATATCTTTTCCTGCCACCATGTCTGATGTAGCTAATAGCATCATGATGCCTCCCCGTTCTGTAGTTTTTGTATGGCTTTCACAGCCTCTTCAATAGAAGATGTAATCACGCCATTGCGTTTAATTAACCCCACAACAAATAAATTACGATAAACAAACTGATTCTCTAGCCCATCTCGGATCAGTGCCTCTATTTTTTGCATATTGTCCCGCCCTTGCTGACGAACATCTGTTAGCACACCAATAATGGGACGATTCAGCATCGAAAACGCACCTATCTCTGCGKCAACGCCTGAATCAATTTCCACCCCATCTAATWCAGCTATCAGAACATCGCTATCTTGTAGCATCTCTAAATCTGCTTGGGCAATCNCTAAKCTATCTKCATAGGCAGATTTATCATTGATGGCCTCATTCTCCTGAGGTACATATAATGCGATGCCTGGTACTGCCTCGCGAATAGCTGCTGCCAATTGTTCATTTACAAAACGATCGCCTAACGAAAATAACCCATTTGCTAAATATGCTTTCATGTATAAAACTCCTTAATCAATTGTTTTTTCAAATATAATTTTATGTCTGCCTTTTTCATCAATAAATGTTGATCGTATATCGAAACCATGCTTGAGGTTGGTAATGAGCATGGCTTTGAATGTATTTCTTCCATATGTACGAACTTTGTGAAAGCCTAAAGTCTTGATATATTCATGCTGTTGTTTCATTAATTGACTTGCAATTCCCTGACCTCGATGTGCTGCATGAACGCCACCCAACCAACTATAAAATATATCATCTGGATGTGGGTAGCCTAGTTTAAAGCCGATCAATGTGTCAGCTTCCACTGCCAATATGCAAAGAAGGCCTTCTTTCTTTTCTAGCTTTTCGAGTGGCAAATTAGCTCCATCAAAAACGTGAGCGTGGATTTCCTGTAATTGTTCAAGCCAAGCATAGGGTATGCCTTCAATCGTCACAATATGCATATTCATCACCTCTGTCTGTCATTATAGCAGTTCTATAGCCTGAAGAAAAAGGTAGGCATCTGCTCCAAAAGCAATTATTATCACTGCATAAAAGTAACTATTTTCCATCTAAGCTATTTTCGACACCCACCAAATTCAGTATACTTGACCAAAATACAAAACAATAGCTAGGAGGAAATTCGATTGACACCATTTACTAGTTGGTTAACGAATTCATTGCGCCCCTATTTCGGCCTACATACTTTAGAAGCACATTGGGAAACGATTCCGATTCGAGAGGATTATTTTATTTGCCTTGAAGGCGATCTCATTAAAAAAAGAATTTTCGTGAATGAGCATAGCTACCAAGAAGCGGATGTCGACATTTTAACACGTAATCGTGAACTCATTGTCCCTCAAACCGCGCGTGGAAAAGAAAAGAAATTGAATTATACCAATATCTCCGCTGTGAAAGCTGCAGGCGTTGTTTTTTCTGTTGGTCTAGGTAATGAAAACCATCCATCTAGCTATATCACAGCTCGTAACACTAAAACATATTACCAGCTACCATTAACAGGCTTTGAGCATTTAACGACTAAGTCGGCTCTCTTGAATTGGTTAGAGCAATTTCCCTCCCAGCTTCCTGCTGATTACTCAGACAAGCTAGAAAAGCTAACCAAGATGAAAAGTCTACGCTATAAGACTGTGCCAGGTGATATTTTTCGTGTAGAAATCGATTTATTTGTAGATGGCTATGTGCTTGTCATTGGCGATTTACGTCAAATGCAAAAGGATCATCTTTTTGGAGAAGATAGTATTTGGCATAATGTAATGACAATGCCATTGTTTGTACGGCCCTATTTGTTGACAACGACAGAGCGCCTGCCTTCTCTTGAGGAAATCATATCTGCTCCATTGGCCCCTCAAACCCATATTGTGATGGATGACCATTTTATGCGAGGATGCTATGAAAAGATAGGCCATAAAATGTTAACAGAATCCGATATTGTATTTCCAATGGGCTATGGCGTGACACTAAACTATGGGAAAGAGCCTCGATATCGTCTATCCTGGGGGACAGGAACAATTAGTAAACCTGCACCTTCCACCTCCTATCAAACAGCTAGCCGTTTTACCAATCATGGTGTCTATGCAGGCGTTGCCAGTGATTGGTTGAAGCAAGAGGAAGGAATTGTAACAGAGTCGCTAGATCATCCACACTTCCGCGAAGATCGTCAGCGGGCACTCGCTGAATTTAGTTTTCCAGAAGATATCTCCTACGATGACTTTAATCGCCAAACGGGTGGATTGACCCGCACCCAATATATTCATTACCTCAATAAAACCTATCATCGTACACACAAAAAATAGAGGGAGCTTCTAGATGCTCCCCCTCCACTTTTTCATCSATGSTTRATTTMATCCAATAATTACTTATAATATAGAGATATCATTAACCAACTTCCATCACTAGAGGTGCATTTTGTATGTATTTTGGCATTATTCCACTGATTCTTTTCATCGTTTTTCTTATTTCTTACTTTAAAGACCCAAGAAAAATGATCAACGGACTATTATTTAATCTATTTGTCTGTTCATTTCTGCTATTCTGCGTCATTCTATCTTTAGCATCTGACCATTACTTTTTAAGGCTTATTGTCATTATTCCACTGATTGCTCTTTTCATTTTAATTCCTTTTGGTATTGTTGCTTTAATGTTTGGTTTATTTTTAAATGCGAGAGTATTAATGAAGCGAGAAGGTAGACGTTTAGCCAATTCCTTAACATTACTTGTGGCGATTGGCATTTTACTTTTTATCCTATTACCGATTATCAATCCAGCGAGTTTGTTTTCAGTCCACCTCCAGCCCATTTTTGGTGGAATTTCACTCATTACGTTTTATTTTTTTATCCATTTATCCAATTTTTTATCTGCTTATTTTCTCTACCAATTCAATCGCCCTCGATTGAATCAAGACTTTATTATTGTACTAGGCAGTGGATTAATTAATGATAAGGTGCCTCCACTTTTAGCTAGTAGAATTCAAAAGGCAATTGACTTCTATCATAAGCAAGCAGCAGTGACTACTCCACCTACCATTATTTTCTCTGGTGGACAAGGTCCTGATGAAAATCTACCCGAAGCTGAAGCGATGCAACGATATGCAATAGAAAAAGGCATTCCCATTGAGCATACACTTCAGGAGAACCGCTCTGTGAATACCTATCAAAATATGTTATTTTCTAAGCAGCTCATGGATGATCGGAAACAGGGTGAGGCCTATAACAGTATTTTCACCACGAATAATTTCCATCTTTTTCGTGCGGGTATTTATGCAAGACTTGCGGGCTTAGATAGTCAGGGCATTGGCTCTAAGACAGCCTTTTATTATTGGCCAAATGCGATGATTCGTGAATATGTAGCGATTGTTGTAATGGCACGAAAACGACATATGAAAATGATTGGACCTATTGTAATCATTTCGATTGCGCTATCTCTATTCAGCTTTTTCTTTGTATAGGTTCTAGGAAATGGATTCGTACACTTTTTATAAAAAGTGTTACGAATCCTTTTTGATGCTATCATACCCAAAATTTCTTCAGCTGTTGTTCATATAATGTCTCATAGTAAAGTTTTCGAGGATAGCGTTGTTCTTGTAATACCTGATAGAGAATGGATTGACCTTCCTCATAGCGAATCCCCTCATCACAATTATCAAATAGTTTTCGTGTCAGCTGTCTTACTAGGTGAACATCTTTTGTGTTCACTCTCCAGCCAAATTGAATTAAATCCAGCTGATCGAGCGGATCTCGATAAGTATCAAGTACCACACAGACATGTGGTTGCTGCTTATTCGCAAATACTAAAACATGTCCTGTATGAATGGATTGACCAAAATAACGTTCGTAAATCTCTGCTATCGGTACTTGGATTTCAAGCACATCCATGATCGTCTGTAAAGTTGGATGTGCTATATAGTCATCACTTGTCTCATCTGGATATTCAACCAACTCCATGATGGAAGCCATCATCCAAAAATCATAGGTCATTTCCAATCACTCCATTTATTTTTATTGTGGCAAACGGTTAATCGCTTGTTCCACCGTCTGAATAAGATAGGCTAAGTTGGACTGCCATTCTGGCCAACTCTTGGACTCTTGCCATAATTCTACAATCTCTCTACTACCATGTTGATCAGGTACTTCATCTCTAATGTCCTGTAAATACCGCAATATAAAGGTCAAAGAGCTTTCATCTACTACCCATTGTATTTGTTCATCCTTACTTTCTTGACCATAAATGGTTCCTTTATCCAGATATTGACTATAAAGCTCTGCCAAAGCCAGGGCACTTATATCGTAGAAAAAATCTATATCCTCCAATGTTTTACCAAAAAAGCCTTGCTGTTTCATAGCCTGTACAATATCCGATAATGTTAGCTGATTGGATTCCTTATGCTGTTCCATAAACTCCCGCAAAAACGCCACTACATCTAAACCTTCATCACTTTCCAATGCTTTGTATCCCCAAGCCCCCATCTCACTGCACCTCTCTTATTTATTCTAGTAAAGCTCTGGTAAAAGTAAAATCTGCACGCATGACCATGACAGCTGTTCATTATAGTAGCCGCTCTTAAAATTCCTTTGCTATATCAATAATCCTCAGCTTTATAGGTAGGAGCCAAAGTAAAACTTCATCTTTTCCTGTGAATAGCCATCCTGTCCTCTCCAAGTCGCCATTGACATAAAATCAGTTCCACGTCCACGCTCCTTGCGATAATCATCCTTTGATACGAGTAGTCCCGCATAACCCCAGATTTCCATGACCACATCTCGTTCATGTTGATTGGACTTGAAAACATCTTTCCAGCGCTTTTCAAGCTGTCTAGCTGCATCTGTGTCGTTACAGGATTCTATTGCTGCTACCATCTGTTGTAAGATGGCTACGTCATCCTCACTTACATTCAATGCTTCTTGTTCTTTCACTAGGCATTCTAAGTCTAGTAAACAATAGATGAGCCAATTGAGGCGAACTCCTCCCCACTTGATGCGTTCAAAATTAAGCACATTTAAATCTTCATTGGCATACGTAGCATTGGACATGATTTTCCGCTCATTACAGTAGCCACAGCCACTATAGGAGACCAATGCCACAGGTTGTTCATCATACGTATGCATTGGTAAATCATGCGTAAGAGCCCAGCTCGATAAGGCACTGCGTAAATGTACTTTGCGCGTCGATAAGCTATGCAAAAATGCCTTTACCACAAGCTCCTTTGTTAAGAATTTCTCATGAAGCTGTTGCAATCTTTGTACACATTCATCATGGGAAATCGTTAATCGATCAAACATCAAGCCCTTACTTTTAGCATATTGAAAATCTTCTTCTGTATAGGTATAACCACCTGAACGCCATCCACCAGATTGCCAATAGGTTTGCATTAATATTTTCCTTGCTTTTTGGTCCATTATTCTCTCCTAGCTAGCACTTTAATTTTTCTTGTAAGGCTAGTGCCATCTCTTTCCATGGTCGCTTCCAATCGGAACTCGCTATCTCTTCCTCTGTTAGTGCTAGCCAATATTCTCCTTCCATTAGCTCAAACATGTCTATCATGGTAATAGGGGCACAAACTGGATTAGCTAATGCTGCGAGCATAGGCTCGGGGCCATCATCCCAGTTATAGCTATTGACAATGGCATGTAAAATAACAGCTGATGATACCTTGCTTATGCGCTGGCACATTGTATTGAGAGAATCCTCGTATAAAATGGCATCAKCTTGCTGTTGTTCTTGTGCATTCAAAGTTAGACGGATTGCACCTGGTGTATCTACCAATATATCAGCGATTCTTGCATGCTCCCTKGCCGCAAACCAAGCTGKAGCGGTAATCCCCTCTGGCTCAGATAAATTTACACCCTTTGCAAGTAGTAAAGAAATCACTTCTTTCTGCTTAAACTTTACCGCTTTTTTCAGTGCTGTATCACCAAGCTTATYTCRTRCCTCCAAGTCTATWTGCTGTGCCAAAAGAAGCTTGATTCCTTCATGTGGCATTCGATTTGTTATAAAAAGCATCAATGGTGTTCTCCCACGTGCATCTCGCTCATTTACATCTAATTTAGTAAGGGCCTCCCGAACGACCTCTAAATCCTTGGATTTACTCACTTCCGTCCATTCCATTCGTCTACCCCCTTCAGGAATCCATCCATTGCAGTAATTTCTCAAGTTCATCCCTTATTGGTGCTGATTCTTGCTTTAGTCGCTGAGCAAGCTTCTTGGAACTACCGAATATTCGATATAAAACAAATGGACGCTGATAATCTGCTTTCTTTTCAAGTTCTTGTCCGAGTGCCACGAGCAAATCTAAATCCATGATGTCAATGTTCTTTATTGGCTTAGCTGAGTCACTTGCACCAAGTAAAATAGCTACAAACACAGGCATCATCTCTACTGATAAGCCATGTGCTTCAAGAAAGGCGTCCGCATAAGCATCTTGCACGGATTGATGCTCTGTATCAACGAGTAACATATATCGTTGAACAAGTGGAAAATAATCCTTGCTATAAAGCCCTAATCCAAAAACCGCATAGGTGCTGGGCATAGCTGATTTTTCACTCGGCTCAACATCCTGATACCAAGCAAATTCCTCCATAGCAAGCTGGGCATAGTCCGCTAATAAAGGGAAAAGATTTGGATATTGTAGGCAATTGGCGAAAAATTGATGAAGCTTTGATTTAGCTAACTTTTTAATAGGCAGATAATTTTTCGCTTTACTCTTTAAAATCAGCTTATAGCCCTTTGTACAACCTTCTTGTAGCAGTTGAATGATATAGTAAAGGGCTTCACGATAAGCGTTTTCCTCTTCTACCATCACTCGTATATCAATCGTTTGTAAAATATCATTTGCCTGTCCTTCGAATACATCCCGCTTTCTTATACTTTCAAAACGACCGCTTCCTTTTTCCAAATAATTAGCTGCCTGCAGCGAGCCAAGCTGCTTCGCAAGTTCCAAGTATTCTAATCGAGTGGCTGGCTCTTTTTGACCAATCTTCAACGCGACATAAAGAAAGAAATCTAGTTTTTCCTGCTCTAGTTGTTGTACCGAGTCCTCTGTTTTCAATACCCACTCTTTCCTATAATCGCCTGCTTGTTCAAAATAGTGCGTTAAAAAATGCTCCTCTGCCCACTGCTTAAAGGCCATTGTATAATAATAAATCCATTTGTCTAAACGTTCTTTATTCGCCCGATGCTTTTCTTGAAGCCGATGAATAAATGGTTCGACTTCCTCAGCTGTTTGATGGAAAAAATGTGGATTGACCAAATGCTTCGCAAGGAAAAATTCATCATTGTCACTTGGTCTTACTGGTAGCTCTGCCATCACCTTTGTTTCTATAAAGCTTGCCAGCACTTGTTTCGTTGACGCTAGTTTACGATTATTCAACAGCTCCTTTTGATAATGAAGCACCGTTTTATCATGTTCAAATTCCAGCACAACCTCAAAGCAGTAATCAAAAAATCGGGGACCGTATTGCTCAGATTGAAATACTTCCTCTGTTTTAGTACATAAAGCACTAAAAAGCTCTTCAATATGCTGGACATCTGTAAATTCTTGTATGTATGAACCCGCTTCCACCTTATAGGAGCTATCACTCCAACTAAATGGCTCATAAACATCTATAAAGATTGTGCCATTAGGACTTTTTCCTTTTTTCCAGGCAACTTTCAAATATTGAAGGATGCCTGCTTGTAACCTACTTTGCTCTTTCAGCCCTGTTATTCGTTTACTCTCTTGTTGATAAACAGCCGTGATTTGCTCCCACACAGCCGCTAGAAAATGCTCTACACACTGCTTCACTTTACATCCTCCCTTTCTATGGATTAGAGAAAAATCTCCCGCTAAAGCCTTAGCGAGAGATCCATCTTATCCGATTGTTTTCACAACCGCTCCTTCTTGATTTTTAATATGTGTCTTCAAAATTTGAAAACTTACACCAACTAAAGAAGAAATAGTGAATTGACTTTCTTGCGGTATCAGCCTCTGACTTAATTCTTCTACCGCTGCCTTGTTCAATGTGATCGTAATCTCTTGACCATTCTCTGAATAGCCTATTTGAGGGCCTGCTTTAAATATTATCGTTATTTGTTGACCGACTAAGGTAAGATCTTTATCTWTCAGAATACGTCCACGTAATAATTTACTAATGACAGCTGCTTGCTTTGCTCCAAGTTGAACAACATTAGACGGTTTGTTAAACCAGCTCTTTTTTTCTACTTCCCAAGCAAGTTGATCTACGAAAAGAAACCCCGTATTAGAGCCATCTTCCTCCATTCCTCGCACAACTGCCTCGGCAACTTCAGGATTTTGTAGGAGAGAAGTTCTTGTTAAATCCGTAGTATAGCTTGGTATTTGCTTCATGCCAGCCTGTAGTACACCAAGTGTATTCCATGTCTGCATCGCTTCTAACTCATCCTCTGAAATACCGACCATTTGGATAAACTCCATCTTGCCATTTGGTGTATCGATTTCAGCAAGCTCTGGATCATGTGTAAAGGCTAGTGCCGTTAATTGTGTGTCGGCATCGAGGCAAATCGGACCATTTGCATCCAAATAATCTCCCGCTCTAAATACATTACCACTATTAAACACATATCTGCCCATATTCTGTAGTAAATTCAATGCCCAAGCAGGTGGCTCGTCCTCATCTAGTTGACGTACTAGTCGAAATGTTAATTCAAATCCATATCCACTATAGTCCTTGTTTTCAAATTCCTTTTCATATAGTTCCGAGAAGCCATATGTAACAAAATGCCAATGCGGAATGGATGTTTCGCTTTTATAAACACTAATTCCATCTAAAGGATCTTGTCCTCCCAGTGAATAGGGAATCAAAGTTCCATAATGCTTTGGCTCCTGCTCACCATATACCTGTGCTAATGCCTGATCAATCGCATCCCAGCCAACTGCTGCTATTTCATCACTCATTTCCATATCCTCCTTGCTGATATCACTCGTAGAACGTACGTATCTATTATTTATGATAGCAATTTTATGGTGACTCTTTTAACAGGAATAGGACTCATTTTCCAGTTTCCAGCAACTAGGTTTATTGACATTCTATATGGGGTAAATATGACTAATATTGATGACGCCTTAGCGTAATTGCGTTCATTTTTTTCGAGCTTGCTCGAAAAGTATCGGGACACCATTGAATCAAAAAATACAATTTGTACATTTATCGCACCACTGATAAAGAAGGGTGTTTTTCGCTGAAAGATAAAAAGACAATCCTCTTACAAAATAGAAGATTGTCGCATGAGTGTCTATTTTACTATTTAAACGTCAGGTAGTGCATCTTAACCATATAGCATAGCTGGCTCACGAACCKTTTGTAAATAATCTGCCAATTTCCCTGCAAATACTTTCTCTAAATACGGTAATTGCGATAGGCAATGAGGCGTCATTAATGCTGGGTTTTGATATATATTTAGCCCTCCCACCTTTAGTAGCGTCGCTACAAACTTGGAACAAAAATAAGCACGCTCTCGTCTCACTTCCTTTTGCATCACCACACCAAAAAGTCCGATAAAATTATATTTATAGCGATCTCGATTCCAGTACATATAACGGACAATTTTCATCATGTCTAAATATTGATAATGTGATATACGACAGCGATAAATAACACAATCCGCACACTCAAATAGCCCTCTTTCTGCATCCTCTCGTAAAAAGCCCCCACTTAACGGATTGTTCAATTGCCTTCGACCAAAGCTATACATTTCAAATAGCCCCTCATCAAAGGCTATGGATGCATGATTCATCTCCTTGCCCGTATACATGCCGATCGCTTTTGATAATAACGTCCCTGTTTTGGTTAATACTATGTAAATCGTATGTGCCATATCTTCACCTACTTAATATTCTCTCTCCTACTACCAATACGTTTTAAATCTTCAAATGGTTTCGTGAATTTCCTTTTTTTATAATTATACACAGCGAATCTTAAATATTTCCTAGTAGAACCTGAAGATTTTCTTAAGATTTAATAGGCTGGAAGTATTTTTAGAATTTGGTTATGACGATGAAAGGATGTTGATTTTTTTACTACCTTTATTTATATGAGCTTAATTGTAGTGTTATGTGTGAAGGGGTCGTGAAAATTTTTTCTACTGCACGTAATCTATTTGTCCTTTTTATTAAAAGACGCTACTCACGTCCTGTTGTTGAAAAAAGGTGATGTCAACGGCAGAAAAAGTAATTTTGAAAGGCAAGGGGTTGATTTCCGTTCCGCCAGCGTCCTTTCCAGGGGGCGTCCCATGAGCCGCTTCACTCACTTTCGTTCGCTCCAGGGTCTCATCTGTGACGCTAAAAACCCTAGGAGTGACGCTGGCTCCACTCCAATCAACCCTTCTGCAAAAGTGTCTTTACTTTTTTCATCCTTGCATAGCAATCAAATAGTCCAATATCTGTATTCTTAGGAGGATAGGATTTTTATTTTCAATGTGGAGAAGTGATGAGTGACAACACCCCTCCATAAAGAGGAATGAAAACCTTTGCTAAAAAAAACATTTTTGTGGGTTGGGGTGAAAGGCTACTTGACTACCATGGGATAACGAGACAGGCAAGCCACTAAACAGAGGAAGCTGCTCTACGCTCGCCCACAGGAAAGCAAGTAGCCTGCAATGGAAACCACTTTCACTTTTCACAAAAATGCTATGGATGGTTTTGTTTTTCAACACTATGACGCTACTCAATATTGAGTAGTGTTCACTGAGTAATCATGCATTTAAATCCGTTATGGCTGGGACATTAATTTCTTTTACACAGGAGACTGCTGATAGATTAATTACACATTGCACAAGAGAGACAATATCTTGTACGGGGATTCGTGTACCTTCATATAAATGAATGGCTTTTTCCGCTCCTTCTTCATAGGGTACTTCTGCTGCCAGTTCACCAGGATTAATGCATGTGACAGAAATTTTATCTTTCCTTAAATGTTCACGTAGTGCATTTGTAATGCCCCTTACGCCGAATTTAGATGTGACAAATGAAACTTGTGCATTGTTTGTGTGATCTAAGCCTGCTGTAGATCCAATTAAAATAACCTTTCCCTGCTTCGCTTGTCTTAAGTTGGGTAAAAGTGCCTGAATATATGTAATAGTAGAAGTTAGATTGATATTGATTAATTTCGAAATATCCTCTACTTCATCCTTATCAAATGTATAATCATCTTCAAAACCACGCTTTTCCCATACACCCACATTATAAATTAATACATCGAGCGGAATGCCTTGTAACACTTCTTTTAAAGTGGAAATTTGTTGTTGACTAGACAGATCGATGGATAACCAGTGACGATTTACTCCATCATTTAGCTCTAAACTATTGGGTCTCGTTCGTGCTACCATCCATACTGTATCTCCTTTGACAGGTAACCCCTTAACAAATGCATCTCCCAATCCTTGGCTAGCTCCAAAGATAATAAAATTCCTACTCATATTACCATCCTTTCTCATGACAAAATGTAATGAAAATGTTGTTGATCAATATATCCTTAAGTGAAAGGAATTTCTGCCTTTCAAAATTATCGCTACTAACTGAAAAGAATGAATAACTTTCACCTTATTTGATCTTAACCTATTTAATGCTATTAATCTCTTTTTATCACTTGAACTTGCCGCTGCCTCTTTTACGATTGTTGTATGAAAATTATTGTGAAGAGAACCTACAGCAGTGACAGTTACACAGCATATTTTTAGAAAAATTAACCTTATTTTACTTTTCATCAATCTCTACTTTACATTTGTTAGTCATTACCAATAAAATTTATTGATTAAACATGCTCTCATTTTGTGGGTAGTGGTTAAAGCAGGTGAATGCTGAAAAGAAAGCTTTTATACAATTACGTTCGTTTCATTTTTTAGTGAATCACCTACCTGTCTTTGCGAATAGTTTTGAGAATAAAAAAACTCCCGAATTAACTGCAACAAGAAGCCATCGGATGTTGAAAAAATAACAACACCAGATGGCTTCTTCGTTTACAGTTTATTCATTGTCCCAAATCGGATAATATGACTCGTAGATTGGGTAGCTATAATAAGGTGGTCTTACGCCAATGGTTGGTGTTAACCAGGTGTCATTCAAATAATGGATCTCAAGTGTAGACGCTTCATTTTCTAATAATCGCGTAACTTCTGGGAAAAATTCAACCTCCATTTTCAGTCCTCCTGTTTCCTTCACGGCTTGTTTGGATGTTTAACACAAAAAGCTAAGCTTTCATAGTATATGTTGAAAAGGAGGGATTGGTTATTACTAATCCGAATGACAAGGACTATCGTGAATTATTAGCACAAATCCACTTTTATCAAAAGTGGTTTGAGGACAATAAAAAGGAAGATCCATACCCGCAATATCCTGTCTATGGAAAGATTACGCAATATAAAGAAGTGCCACTGACTCAACCTGAACAAAGACAATTACGCCAACCGGGATTGGAAAGCTTAATGGTTCCTAAGCCCATCATAGAAAATCCTCATTATAAAGGGAGTGGTAAATTAAAGGGAAAAGTTGCGCTTATTACTGGGGGTGATAGCGGGATGGGTGCAGCTGCTGCCATTGCCTTTGCGAAAGAAGAGGCCGATGTGGCCATTGCTTATTTAGATGAGCATGAAGATGCGCTAAGAACGAAAAAAAGAGTTGAAGAATTAGGACAAAAATGTCTGCTGCTTCCTGGAGATCTTCGCTTTAAAAAACAATGTGTAGACATTGTTTCCGAAACGATGAACACTTTTGGTCAGTTGGATATTTTATGTAACCATGTTGGGATTCAATTTCAGCAAAATGAGCTGACAGACATCACGGATGAACAGTTTGATGAAACCTTTAAATTAAATGTATATGCTCACTTCTATACGACAAAAGCCGCTCTCCCTTATTTACGAGCAGGAAGCTCCATTATTGGCACTGCCTCCGTTGTGGCTTATGCTGGAGAACCTTTACTCATCGATTATTCTGCTACAAAGGCGGCTATCGTAGGCTGGACTCGTTCCCTAGCTAAAAGCGTTGCCAAAAAACAGATTCGTGTCAACGCGATAGCCCCTGGCCGTATTTGGACACCACTTATTCCTTCTAGCTTTTCCTCTGATGAAAACGCCTTACATGGAACTAATTTATTTAACCGAATGGCTCAGCCCTTTGAAGTCGCCCCTACTTTTGTCTATTTAGCATCAGATGATTCGAGGCATGTTACAGGGCAAGTCTTGCATGTAGATGGTGGCGAATCAACCAATTCATAATCGACATTATATTTAAAATATGTACTAAAAATTTTCTATTAAATGAAAATATAAATTCATTCATAGCAGACAAGGAAAAACCACCTTTTTTATCCATGATGCCTAGGATTATACCTATAATAAAAGCTTTACACCCTTATTTCAATTACTTTTCAATTTACTTACAGTGGTAATGTTCTTAAGTTCTTTCACATACATTAATGTCGGGATAGCACCTTTAACATCGCCCCCAAGATGTTTTTGTACAATGCTATCCCTTTTTACATACTCTGTTTAGTTGGAGATTTCCCCAAGTTTTAATTCATTAAAAGCCGTTGCATTGTTCTTGGGAAGGTTCTCCTCATTCCAATCATCCTAATAGGACTGTGCGGCATTACATAAGCCACTGCGATTTAAAACCGTTGTGACTTTTTGTTTGTATTTTCGATTGAGAAAGTCCTATCATTATGCTGCATGTTTTACTAGTTCATGTTGTAATCAGTAAAAGTGCTCTTTAATTTTTAATTTTCACAAATAAGTGTCATCAAAATAGTTATTGATAGTGTTCCAGGTWTTTTCCTTCTTCGAAAATTTCTTGTGCACTTAAGGCTGTCCAATCCTCTGGTGTTTGATCAGGATGCAAGTCAAGATAGGATTTAACCATCTTATAGCCTTCACTGTAACCATAATTTTTCGGTAACCCTTTTCCACCATATAAGATGTCTGAGGTACGATTACTGTCGTACTTATGTAAATCAGGTTCTACTTTAGACCATAATTCCTTGTTGTAAGTTACATTCTTCGCTGTATAGCCGTAGTCGGGATAAACGGTTTTTTCAAACATGACCGCTTTTCCTTCAAAGACGATATTATCCAATACCGAAGCTCCGACATCTTTATTGAAATATTTTTCCGCCCAAACGCTGTGATGGTATTCGTGGGCAACAGTTGACTTTATACCATCATCCAAAACATTTAGATTAAGCGGGAGGATTATTTTGCCCGCTCCAACTGCGAAGGGTATTCTATTATTGGCTGCTGAAGGGAATACACAAACAGCTACATCGCTTTGAGAGGGTAAGAGGTCTGCGGATTTCAATAGCGATTCTTGAATGAGTTGATTGATTTCTGCTTTATGCGTCTCCATTTTTTCACTCACCATTTGTATTTCTGTTAGCCTGCTAGGAACCGTATTAAGCAGAGTTTCTGCCATATGATAATATTCCCCATTTTCAAAACAATCCTGGTAGATCGGTTGAATAACTTCCTTTTTATACAGATCCAGAGTTTCCGAGCTTGAAAGATTCGGATTCTCTTTGACCTTTTCCATATACGGATAAAACAGTTGATTGGCATGAATGATTTTGTATTTTTGTTTGGTTTGAGGGTGCTCAAATGAGAGCACCATCTCTTCATCATCTGTTATTTGCTTTTTCTCATGAAGTTGGCTCTCACTTTTTTCTGTTGGTGTACAGGCAGCAAGCATAAGTAGTAAGAGACCTAGAATAAAGGTGATTCCCTTTTTAAATTTCATCCATTCTCCTCCCAATCGTTAATAACTAAAAATTCTTTATAACCCCATATATAACTTATATTACCATAAAAATAGTAATGAAAGAATGATTGATTTGTCAGTATTTAGTTAGCATCTCCACAAACGGAGTGTACGATTTTGTGAAGGTAAGAACCTCTAGCTACGCCTTTCATATATTATAGTGAAAGGAGTGGCTATTGTGCCTTGGCAACATAAAATTCCGTATTTAATCGGTCAGCCTGTTGGTGTTTCTTTTACAAATGGTCAAGGAACTTCTGGTGTCCTCWGTGGCGTATCAGGAGGAAAACTGCTTGTTCTTGAATATTTGTATCAAAGTCAATTTGCCTTAAAGCAATACGACCTTCATATGATTCATGATGTGAACGGCTTCCCCCCTTGTCATACGCAGCAGCCGTTATACTAAAAAAACATCCTAGAACGGATGTTTTTTTACATCGTGTTGAATACCAAAACAATTAGTAGTATTTGTTTCATTATTCTTGATGCTATACAGGCTAACAACTAACTCAAGCTACTATTCCATCATAATAATAAAGTAAAGCTTGCACCGCTTTATTCCCGAATGAAGGGACAACTCATTTTTTCTCTACTCGCTAATACCCCCCTTTTGTCCAATACATACTTTAAAAGAAAGAAAGAAAGGAGGTGTGTTTCATGAGTTACTGTAATTTCAATAATTACTGTGGCGGGGACAATGGAAGCGGCAATAGCTCTACATTCGTGCTTATTGTTGTACTATTCATCCTTCTTATTATCGTTGGTGCTAGCTTCATGTGTTAATTGATCGTCTTAGGCTTTAGCCTCTGTTCCATTACAGAAGCTAAAGCCTTTTTACCATGAATCGCTACCACAGCTATTCAAATCTCCTCCCCTTTTCGTTTTTTTCTAGCTCATTTATTTTTACTCACAATTAAAAGTTAGTAATTTAGATAGATAACTATCTTAAACCGCTAGCTTCACATAATAATAGTAGTGTAAAGTTCTTGTAACTTTACTTTACACTCCTTTTTGGTACTTGGGGTCACTTTCGTCCGAGTGACCCTGTTCTAGCAGCACACATTTAGTTTCTCCTTTTCCCTATCAAGCGGAATCATCGGAACATTCCTACAACAAATTCGTTTTTATAGGAAGGAGGAAAACAATGGGAATTAATTTAAATCTCTGGTCATTTATCTTATCTTTGGGCTGTATTCTATTATTTTTTCTATCAGGTTCAATGAAAGACTTCTTTGACACCTATCTTCATTTCCATCCATTACTGTTGACACTACTCTTGTCTATTGCCTGTTTCTACCTAAGCCTGGTCGGTATGAAAAATGTTAAAAATTTAACGACCTTGCTTCGAGGAATTTTAACAATGGTCATTACACTTATTGTGATGATTAGTATTTCTTTTATTTTACTTTTTGGTACCCTTTTAAGTTAAAATGACCTACCCCCACATTATTTTAATACAAGCCTCCTTGACGAACGTTTGTTCTATGGTTAAACTATTAGAAAAGGAGGCTTTTTTATGCAAGAAACAACGAATATTGAGTTAGTACATTTCTCTGAAAGCTATGTAGAGCAGTTAAATCGTTTTGAATTACCTGAAGAACAACACCAATTTACGGCACTTCCTCAAGAGATTTCAATCGAGAAGGTCGGACAGTATCCAATTGTGATTTTAAGTGGTGGCGTACCTGTCGGCTTTTTTGTGCTTCATGCAACGGACAGAGTCCAACAATATTCTAGTAATCCTCAGGCAATGTTACTAACTGCCCTGTCCATCGACCATCAGCAGCAAGGTAGGGGCTATGCTAAAAAGGCTATGTCTGCACTTGCTGATTTTGTGAAGCAGGAGTTTAAAGAATGTAATGAAGTAGTGTTAGTCGTCAATCATAAAAATATAGCTGCACAGAATTTATATGTCAAAGTGGGCTTTATGGATCATGGAGAAAGAAGAATGGGACCTATTGGTGAGCAAATCGTTATGAATTTGCCATTGTAAAGAAATCGTCACTCATTTGCTTTTCAAAATGCGAGACGTACCTTACAAACAACGAAATTCTATTTTCCCCTACCATCTCTAAGAATTTCATTGTTACACCTCCACTCCCTGGCATATAAGCTTTTCCTTCACGAATTCAACTGCTATGGGGCATGTTTGTACAGTATAATAAAGTCAATTAGCTATAGAAAAGGTGGAACTAGACATTGAAAAAAGAGATGTGGCTATGGTTATTAGGAATTTCTCTACTAGCTGGATGTAGTGTTACTGTTCCAAACGAGACAGTAAACACCCCTGCTGAACAGGTCTCATCACAGCTGGAGATACAGCATGAGGCTCCATTGATCGCCGTTTCCGATGATGAGAAGGTGAGATTATTTGCACGAAATGAAGCACAAAATGAAATTACAGAGGTAACTTTAGATATTGATGGTAAGCGGAAAAATTTTGACTGGACAATCCCTGATACAGGAACTAAACCTCAGTTATTCTATACAGATCTGACAAATGATCATAAGGAAGAGGCTGCTATTATTATCCAAACTGGACGAGGGACAGGCCTCAATCACTATGAGATTCATGTGGTAAATGGAGAGGATTTATCGGAGATGAATGTCCAACATTATGAAGACATCGTTGCACATACTATTGAATCAACGATTACGAAAAAGATGATGGCACATTAGCGATTACGATGAAAGCACAGGGAAAAGAATCTACATTTGATTATGACTTTGATCCAGCACCAGATATCAAGCAAGCGCAACTTGCTTTCGGTGGTGTGGTTATTTATACAGTAGAAAATCAAAAAATAATGTTAAACATCCCTGGATCGATTGGCATCTCACCTATTTATGTAGCCGATGTTCGTATTACCTATCAATTTAATCGTACTAACAATGAGTTTCTTGTTGAGCAAATTGATGTGAAACCTATCGAGAAATAAAGCCGCCAAAAGCTGACCACTCCTGTCATCAGCTTTTGGCTTTTTCGTCGTAGACGTAAGCCTAGGCATTGTGTAAATGTTTATTCATTAGCTCTTCGACTTGTGTTTTTAACGCTTGATTGGCATAGCGTAGTACCTCATCATTGCCTGCGGTAGCCACCTGCACATCACTAAAATAATCATCAATTCGATGCCAGCCAACTAATCGTATTTTTTGTTGGGCGAGCTGACGTTTTAATTGAAAATAATCTTTGTGTAGCTGCTTTAATAAAGCATCCATAGCAGGTAAAAATACACGCTTCATCTTAAAATGCTCCGCCACTGTTAGATCGTGCTGTAAGGATTTCACAGCTAAATCAAGCAGCAAATATTGATGTAATAATCGTCGTTGCTCTCCATTAATCACATCCATCATCTTCTATACGAGCAGCATAAATGTATCTTAACGGGATGTGCTTCGTTGTGGTAATGGTTTCTAGTAGCAGCTGGTCCTCGTTCATCGCTTGAATGGTACCTCCCCATTGCACATAGTTACCATGTTCCCATATAGTTAACATAATATAGTTATGCTGTGTGAATGCTTGTGTGATTATTTGCTGTAATTCTTCAAGCTCCCATTCAGCATGTTCCCGAGGCAACTCTGTCAACACCTCTTGTTTCCATGCCTTCAAAAGCATTAAATGCTCTGGTAGCATCATCGCTGTCCATTTCATCGTTCCTCTATCTCTTATCATTTTTTCCACTCCTTATGCTAAATGCCCGCCCACTAAGCGATTCCGTGAAATAGCTGTACCAGCKCTGGTATAGGAGGCTGCGCGTAATAAGGCCACCACTCCATATTTTCTACGAATCGCATCCATGACATGACCAATGACCTGTCGCTGGTCCTTACGCTCATCAAATAAATCAAGCTGAATACTACGCTCTGCCTCTAAATTTGTCAGTCTAACAGATAATTGACGCGCTGGCTCACCCGCAAAATGCTCATCTAGTAAGTCCAGACAAGTCTGATACATAACAAGGGTCTCATTGGTTGGACTTTCGATGGTTCTTGAGCGATGGAACCCCTTCGTCATCGCATTGCGACTGTAAGAGAGCCCCAAGCTAACAGTCCGCCCGACATAGCCTGCTTCCCGTGTACGTCGCATCACATCCTCACACATTTCTAGGAGTACAACTGCAATATCCTTTCGTGTGTGATAATCCTTCATGAGCATTTGGCCCTTCCCAAAGCTTAATGCCGCATTGTTCACCAATGGCTCACCTAATGTGGAGAGATCAATGCCCCATGCATGGTAATAGTATTGATTACCCATAATACCAAAGCGCTTTTCTAATTCGGCTAAATCGGCATGGGCTAATCCACCGACTGTTTGAATGCCCATCGCATTTAAATTGGCTGCCATCTGTTTCCCAATCCCCCACATATCAGATAAAGGACGCACTGGCCAAAGCTTTGTTGGGACATCGGCATAGGTCCATTTGGCAAAGCCTGTTTTTTTTGCCTCTAAATCTAATGCTAATTTAGCCATCAACATGTTTGGTCCCATGCCAATGGCGGACGGAATGCGAAACTTTTCATAGATGTCTTCCTGAATCAATTTGGCTACCTGCTCAGGCGAACCCCAAAGTTGCTCCGTGCCTGTTAGATCTATAAAGCTTTCATCCACACTATAAACATGGATCGCCTCTGGAGGGACATATTGTGCAATCAGACGCGTAATGGCCATGGACATCTCTAGAAAAAAGGACATTTTTGGTTCAAACAACTTAATATCTGGATGTTTGGGAATTTCATAACGCCGATTCCCTGTTTTAATGTTAAATTTTTCTTTCATCACTGGTGATGCAGCCAGCACAATACTACCAGGTTGTTCAAAATTACCGATGATAGCAATTGGATCTGTCAGCACATCTAGCCCTTCTAGCATGGCAATACAGCTTGCATAAAAGCACTTCATATCAATACAAAAAATATCTTTCTGTGGGAAGTCGTTGTAATTCATATCACCTCAGACTCCCGTTGGAGAATGGGCAGAAGTGCTAGAACATTGTTAATATGAAACGTACGCTTCGCTAGCCTTGTAAAACAAAAGGCGGTAAAGGAATCACCTTTAATGTGGATGATTTTCACGCGCCTTTTCGTAATGGCACCTGATTTCGCTATATACATCATGTGAACGATTTGGTGACGATGCATGGCTTTTATCAACTGTTCTTTCATGTTGAATGCTCCTTTACTGACTCTGTTTGCGTTCATGTTGAACAGAGTTTTTGATAACTAAGAACAAACGTTTGTGTTTTTATTATACGCACGTATGTTCTGAAATAGAAGTGGTAATTTTAGCTAATTTTTTATCCAGACAGAGGCTGACTGTAGCTAGGCATTTGTGTAAGTCTAGAAGTACCTAAAACATAATCTATGATGATGAATAGCTCAAATATCGATTATAACTCCCCTTCTGCAGCGTTCACTTTTGATGTCAATAAAAGTACGCTTTTTAAAAAAGACTCCCGAAATTACATTAATATTCTCGGTGTGGAACAATTAAATACATTAGAAAATACATCTTTGCTTGATATTTTTTTAAGTAAAGACAATGTCATCGAGCCACATTACCATCAAAATGCTGCAGAGCTTGTCTATTGTATTGCAGGAGCAGCAACGGTTTCTATATTGAATCCCTTTACCAAGAAAATTCAAAACTATCCTATCAAGCCTGGGCAGGTTGCGAATGTACCACAGGGCTGGTGGCATTATGAAGTAGCCACAGAAGATGACACGCATCTACTTGCTATTTTTGATGCGCCAACGCCAGAGGTCATTTTAGGCTCTGATATCTTAAAATTCACACCAGCCAATATTATGGCCCATACGTATTGTTTAGATGAAGAACAATGGAAGAAAACGATTGCACCGATTGTTCCTACGACTTATATCGGACCAGCAAAAGGCTGCAATCGTGTCCAATCAGCAACCGATCAAGCCCCTTATAAACCAACCATGCCACAGCAATATATGAAACCATGTCCATATCCTTATCCCTATCGTTACCCTCCTATGTACCCTTATGGCACCTACTATTAGCGACCTCTTATACATTTTTTATTGTAAAAGATGAATAGAATGTCATTTACTGCTACATCCTAATCTTAAATCAACCTAAGAGTTAGGAAGTGTCAGGATGACAATGATAAATGAAAATCTAGCATCGCTACGATTTAAGGAGGTTTTCAAGCTTTGGTCACAGCTTGGGATCAATCAAGGCTATATTGCTTCCAGTCATGCTTTTTTTAAGCATACGCGTGATAAAAACTTAAAAATCCTTACATTGGAATTTATTCAATGTTTAAAAGAGGAAAATAAACAGCTAACACTGCTATTAAAGGAAAACGGTGTGCTGGCACCAACAGCATCAATAGAATACAGTAAAATGAAAATAACGGATATTCGTGGGAAATCTTTCATTAATGATGGCGAAATAAGTGCTATTTTATCGATGAATATTGCCTCTTCTTTGATTGCCGTAAGCCAAGCTTTAGAGCTGGCAGTAAAGAAAACACATCTAACCAAATATAGTGAACTCCATATGCGTTATGCGCTACTTGGAGCGAGATTGA
The DNA here is from genome assembly GCF_044986265.1 of Lysinibacillus sp. S1. NCBI lineage: Bacteria > Bacillati > Bacillota > Bacilli > Caryophanales > Bacillaceae > Lysinibacillus > Lysinibacillus sp. S1. The sequence goes on along the minus strand of NZ_CP173154.1, from coordinate 93,766 downwards.
TTGACCTAAGTAAGAGTAAAGGCTGGTTATTAGCCTCTACACACTAAAAAGAAGCCTCCGTTTTAATAACTAACGGAAGCTTCTTTTTTTAATCTTTATCGATTTCTCACGAACAGTAGCTTATACCATTGATTGACTAGGAATGGTAACACCGATAGGCTATAAATAAAGCCTAGCTGTGCTGGTGTTAATGGAGCTACCTCAAAGACCGTTGTAAGCATCGGCATAAATAAGACCATGTGTAAACTTAGCACACCAATGATAAAGGCGAACCACGTATATTTATTCGAAAATACACCAATCGCAAAGATGGATTGTTTGGATCGAGAATTAAAGCCATGCACTAACCTTGACAGGCATAGTGTTGTAAAGGCCATCGTGCTTGCTGTTAACGTATCGCCTGTCGATAAACCGATTTGAAACGCAATAATGGTGGAGATGGCGATTAATATCCCTTCAAGCACAACTTGTGTGGTAAATTTTTTATTTAATAAAGGAGTATGAATGTTTCTAGGCTTGTCCTTCATTGTTTTCTTATTATTTGGCTCTAAACCGATGGCAATAGCAGGCAGACTATCTGTTAATAAGTTGATGAATAGAAGATGGACAGGTGCAAAAGGAACAGGTAAGCCCAGAACCGTTGCATATAACACGACAAAAATAGCGCCTGCATTTCCAGATAATAAGAACAGAATGGCATTTTTAATATTTGTATAGATGCTACGGCCATTGGCGATTGCTTTAACAATTGTTGAAAAATTGTCATCCGTTAAAATCATGGATGAGGCATCTTTTGCAACCTCTGTGCCTGTTACGCCCATAGCCACCCCAATATCTGCTTGCTTCAAAGCAGGTCCATCATTGACACCGTCTCCTGTCATGGCAACCACATGTCCTTTATCCTGCCATGCTTTAACAATTCGAATTTTTTGGGCTGGTGTAACACGGGCATAAACAGAATAATCCTGTACTTTCTCTTGCAGCTCTTGATCAGTTAAGCCTTCGAGCGCATGTCCCTCTATAGCTTCAGCTGGATTTTGCAAAATACCAATTTGTTCGGCAATCGCGGTTGCTGTTATTTTATGGTCTCCTGTAATCATGACGGGTTTAATACATGCCTTTATACAGCTTTCCACAGCCTCTTTCGACTCTTTTCTTGGAGGGTCCATCATCGCTACTAAGCCGACAAAGATTAAATCTCGTTCCGCTCGTGGATCGACTTTTTGTAGAGGCAATACCTCCTTATAAGCAATGGCTAACACCCTTAAACCATTCATAGAAAAATCACGATTCACCGCCTCGATTTTCTGGCGATGCTGCGGGGTTATCTCAAAAATACCTGTTGATGTTTTGATTCGTGTCACTTTTGGTAAGAGTACATCCAGAGCCCCTTTGGTAATCATGATGGGCTGCTTGTCCATCTGATTGACAGTGCTCATAAGCTTCCTCGTCGAATCAAATGGAATTTCAGCCAATCGTGGATATTGCTCACGTATCTTCAATTCATCTAACCCATACTGTTTCCCCAATTTCACGAGCGCAATTTCTGTAGGATCACCAATTTCTTTGTGGTCACGCTCGACAGCGTCACTACATAAAAGAGCTTTTACCATTAGTTCTTTTTCCACTGGATTTACTGGATTGAGCCAATCATGAGGAATTTTCTTCTGGTCCACAAAAACTTCCTGTACCACCATTTTATTTTCTGTTAAAGTACCTGTTTTATCAGAACAGATGACCGATACACTCCCCAAGCTTTCCACAGCATAAAGCTTGCGGATGATCGCATTTTCCTTTGCCATCTTTTGGGTGCCAAAAGCTAATACGATGGTCACGATAGAACTTAAAGCCTCAGGGATAGCCGCCACAGCAAGAGATACAGCAAACATAAAGGATTCTACTAAGGCTCGTCCTCGGATAAGATCAATCGTAAAGATTGCTAAACAAATCAGCGTAATCCCTAAGGCTAATTTTTCACCGAATTGATCGAGACTAATTTGTAATGGCGTTTTCTTTTCCTTGGCTGTATCGAGTAAATTCGCAATTTTTCCGATTTCCGTCTGCATCCCAATTGCCGTAACCATCACGATGCCACGTCCATTGGTCACAAAGCTTCCTGAGTACACCATATTTTTCTTATCCGCAATGGTGATATTCTGCTTCCGAATGGGGTCTGTACTTTTTGCCACAGCAATTGATTCGCCTGTAAGAGAGCTTTCGTTGATGTGTAAATTATGGCTTTCTAGTAGTCTTCCATCCGCATTAATATAATCTCCCGCCTCCAACATCAGAAGGTCCCCTACTACAATTTCTTCAGAAGGAATTTCTACTAGTTGATTATGACGCATGACCTTGGCAATGGGAGAGGTCAATGCTTTTAGATTATCTAATGATTGTTCGGCCTTCACATGCTGCACTGTACCTAAAATGGCATTTAAAATAACCACGATCATGATCACAATGGTGCTTTCTACTTCTCCTAGTAGAAAAGAAACGAAGGCAGCAACGAGTAAAATGATGACCAATAAATCTTTGAATTGGCCCATAAAAACAGCCAACGTACTTGTCTTTTTCCCTTCCTCTAATACATTATAGCCATAGACTTGTTGCCTCTTTTGGACGTCATCATCAGTCAAACCTTGCGTGGTGACGTTCAATATCTTCATGACTTCAGCAGTTGATTGTTGATGATATTCAGTCATTGAGTTCTCCTTCCATTTACAAGATTTGAAAGTCTCCTACTATTTTTCTTAAAAATAATATTCGCTCTTAAAATCTCAAACTCCTCAAATCTGTAAATTCATTAACTACAACAATCTATTCCATAGGTAATTAGAGTATGCTAAGAAACCATAGAGAATTTAATTTTGGGAAGTGTACGAAAATAGATTCATCAAACCAATTAAAAAGGTATTGGGATGGCTTTCCCAATACCTTTCAGGGCTATCGTTCGATTATGAATGATGATGTGCTGACTGATAATCTACGTGCTGCTCCTGTCCAAGAGGTGCCCTTTTAATAGAAAAGATCGCGCAGCCTAATGCACAAAGAACTAGAATCGTACCAAAGCTAGCTAGGTGCATAACGGACCCTGTCCAAGCAAACATTGCGCCACCAACTGCTGATCCGATAGAAATACCAATTTGCAGGGCAGCTGTATTTAAGCTTTGCTGAATATCCGATGATTGAGGATCCGCCTGAATTAAGTAATTTTGTAATGGCGGTGTCAGTGCCCAGCTCAACGCACCCCATAAAACCGTAAATACTAAAAACAGTGGAAGGGCAATAATTGTATAAGGAATACTAAATAAGACAATGGCAAAGGCTGAGACAATTAAAATTATGGCTTTACTTGTGCCAATTTTATCACTCACCCATCCACCTACAGCATTCCCACTAACAGAGGCAATACCAAAGATTAAGTAACAGATACTAATCCATGAAGCATTCATATCAAATGCCTCTACTAAAAATGGTGTTAAATAGGCATAGAGCATGTAATGGCCCGCTAGCATAAATAGGGTAGTTAACTGTGCTGTCAGGATTTTTAAATTCGCCAGCGATTTAATTTGCGCCTTGAGTGKCACTACTTCTCCAATTGGCATTTTTTCAAGTAATAAAGCAATTAATATCATTGAAATCGTTGATAGGATACTAATACCTAAAAATACAGCTCGCCAGCCAAACGCTTCTGTAATAAAAATACCCATTGGCACACCGATCACCAGCGCAGAACTTACCCCCATAAAAACAAGCCCCAGTGCTTTAGCACGATGGCGAGGCTCTACGATTTTAGTTGTAATCGTTAATGATAAAACAATCACTAACGCTGTACTCATAGCTGTGAAAATACGTGCGATTAGCACAATGATAAACGTTGTACTAAAGAAGGTCATTAAATTTCCTAACGTAAAAATAAATAAAGAAATAAGGAATAAGCGCTTGCGTTCCACCTTGGCTGTCAAGGATAGTAGGACAGGCGCAGAAATCGCATAAACAAGTGCAAAAATAGTAATTAATTGTCCTGCTGTCGCTAAAGACACATCTAAATCCTCTGCAATATTTGGCAGGATTCCACCAACAATTAATTCAACTAACCCTACTGCAAAGGTAGTCACAGCAAGAATATAAACTCTCCAATTCATCGTAATCTCCCCTTCGATACCGTTCATTTTTGTAGGAGATTGTTTTAAAACAAACTAAAAAAATCCTGACTACAAAAATGAAGCAAAGTTTTGTAGTCAGGATTTTATGGTTCCTGGTAGAGACCCTCAATCCATATTATTGAGGTTATACAGATCAAATATTTACTTTAGCTATAGTAGCACATCAAAATTTCATTGACAATAGCTTTTTTCATAGAATTCATTGCCTCTAAAAATCTTTTTGGCAAGAGAAAATTTCGATTTTCTGCTTATATTTCGACGAATTTGAWCATATATATAAACATACAATAACTATTTTACGAGGTGATTGTTTGCGTATAGTAGGATTTGTCTGCTATTTTTTAATACTATTTTATGGCGTAGAATTAGTAGAAGAAGCGTTCACAAATGAAGAACCAGCAATGCAATCTCCCATGAAAAGTAAGCCATCGCCCATCAAGGAAACCGTTGAAAATTCAAGGATTTGTGTCTATTATCCCACTTATAAAAGCTGTACCGATTTACCCCAACAATAAAAAAGAGGCTACTCAATGGAGTGACCTCTTTTTTCATCATTTTGAGCCAATATGAAAATGACTAAATGGATATAGTATTAATTTCGATTCACCATATACAGCATCCTCTGAAATTAAACCATAATGGCGACTGTCACTACTTTTTAGGCGATTGTCACCAAGCACAAAATACATGCCCTCTGGCACTTCTTTTTCATTCACTAATTGTTCCAATGTAAAGTTTTCCGTAATGCGTAATTGATTAGGATCATCCGTTTGACGGTTCACATAATCTTCTTTATATGCTTTGCCATTGACGTACAATACATCATCTTTCATTTCCACTTTATCCCCTGGAAGCCCAATGACACGTTTAATATATAACTCATCTTCGACAGGAGATTGGAAAACAATTTGATCAAAACGCTCAATTTTACTTGTTTTGCTTACAATAATAATATCCTTATCGTGATAAGTTGGATACATAGATGCTCCCTGTACTTTAATCGGCGCAAATAAGAATTGCTTACAGCCAAAAACAACAACAGCTGTAATGACAATAATTTTGATGTAGGATAATATTTCTTTTTTAAGATTGGATGTTTTTTCCGCTTGCATGCTCATTCCCCGATACTGTTTTTTTAATAGTATAACATTTTCTCACTATATATTGACGAATGAATCACACAAATTGTTTCCTATTCATAGAAAAATAGACAAGGCTACAAAGTAACATTGTCTAGAAATTGATATTTTACTGTTTCAACGTTATGAATGGTTAGTTTGTGTAGCAGAGTGATGCTGCTCGTTTAATAAATCTACTGCTAATACGATACCCACTGGTAATGCAAATGCTAATAAAATTGTGCCTACAATCATCACAATCACTCCTTTAACCATTTCTAATGTCAGTATACACTTAATTTTCTGATATTTCAAGAAATATCGAAAAATGATGAATAACAGCAAAAAAATCATTCAACTAGGCATGCACCCTACCTGAATGATTTTTTATCCCTTACATAAATAATTTTAAACATAATACTTGTAGGCCTCTAATTGCTGATTGGACTGGATTTTTTCGCACTTTACGTTTAGGTACATAGCTTTGCATGCAATGATTCAGCGCTGTATACCTCAGCACCTGGGTCCTCCCATTCATTCATCTCCCTCCCTTCGTGGCCAAAAAGTTTACAACTAGTATGCGACATTTGTAAGCAACTTGCTTACTTACTTTTTTAAATGGTTTTGTAAATCTGTTTGTATTTTTTGAAGCTCTGCCTCATTCGGAATATAGTACCAAATGCGGTTAATCCTTTCACCGTCTCCCTGTTCGAACGATAACTGCTCTATATCCTTATCCATTTTTTTATAAATACTTTGCAGCTGAATAAGATCCTTCACCGAAAAGTTCATGCGAACATTGTCGCCTAGTACATTCAACATATCAGTTGCTTTTAATAATGTTGATGGTGTGGAGGCTTTTTTCATCACCGCTTCAATGATTTGACGTTGTCGAATTTGGCGTCCAAAATCACCTCGAGGATCTTCATAACGAATACGAGAAAAAATAAGGGCCTCATTACCATCTAATGTGATTTCTCCCTTTGGATAATGGTATTCGTCAAAGGTTAAATCCATATCATTATCGATTGTTACGCCACCCAGCGTGTCAATAATTTGTAAAAAGCCCTCCATATTAATAAATACATAATAATCGATGGGTATATCTAAAAAATTTTCGACCGTATCCACAGCCATAGGGACGCCTCCAAAGGCATAGGCATGATTAATCTTATCTACCGTATCATGACCAACGATTTCTGTTCGAGTATCACGGGGTATACTAAGCATTTTCATCGTCTGCTTTTCAGGATTTACAGTGATTACAATCATGGTATCGGAACGTCCACTATCATCTTTACGTTCATCGACCCCAAGCATTAGAACCGAAAAGGGATCTTTTTTAATCACTGTTTTTTCTTCTGGTTGTGCTGCATCTGTTGTTTGAATAAGTGGTGTATTTATTTTATTCATAGTTTTTTGGATGGTAAAGTAGGCAGTACCTATAAAAATTAAAAAAATTGCTAATAGGCTACCAACAATCCACAGCCATAATTTTTTCTTGCTCTTTTTCTCTTTTGAGCGTTTCATGTTTTTTTCCATACATAAGTCCTTTCTTGCTTAACAATTTTGCCCCTCTTTTTGACGTATTAAGTTGGAAAAAAGTTTATCTAGTCTACTTATATGCATAATGAACGAAAAAAAGACGTACACTAGTATTTACTAAATTTACAACATACTATTCCCTCATTTGTCAATTATCTTCCTTTTACATTCATTCCCCTCTATCAAAATGGTGCTATCTTAATTTATTGAAAATTCATTATTGTTGATATATACTATTTTTCAGATACAACGTCTCTATAATAGAAACGTTTTTAGGAGGAATCACTCAATGTTTCAAAAAAGAAGAGAGCAGCTCGTTTCCCGTATGCAGCAACAGTCAATTGATGTAGCAGTGCTAGTGCCAGGGTCAAACATGTATTATTTTACAGGTCTTCAGTTAAAGCAAAGTGAACGCCTAACAGTAGTCGCTATTACTGCTCATCATCAATTATACTTTCTCGTTCCACAAGTAGAATTAACAAAAGTTGACTTGGGTAATGGAGGGACAATCCTATCCTATTCGGATGAGGAAGGACCGTCACAGGCCATCCAGCAACTAAAAAAAGAACTAGAAACAGCGCAGACACTTGCCGTTGAGTTTGACACCATGCGCGTGAAGGAACAGAAAGCTATCGAAAACCTTACATATGACACTTTATGTGATATCGGTGAAACCATTCGTGATATACGTATGGAAAAAGATGAACACGAAATAGCCCTCATGCGTCAGGCTGTACAGATTGTCGAAGAAAGTCTTGCAGCCACATTACCGATTATTCAAGCTGGTATTTCAGAGATGGAAGTCGCAGCCCAATTAGAATATGAAATGAGACGACGTGGATCAGAGGGAACACCTTTTGGAACCATTGTTGCTTCTGGTTATCGAGGTGCACTTCCTCATGGTAGAGCGAGCACAAAGAAAATAGAGACAGGTGAATTAATCGTCATAGATTTTGGCGCGATTTATAAGGGCTATGTGGCGGATAGGACTAGAGCAGTTGCTTTAGGAGAAGTTTCTCCAACGCTCAAAACAATTTATAGCATTGTGAAGCAAGCAAATGAAACAGCCATAGCAGCCATAAAACCAGGTATGACAGCTCATGCCATTGATGATCTAGCCAGAGACATTATTCGCGATGCCGTCTATGGCAATTCTTTCACACACCGACTTGGCCATGGCATTGGTTTAAGTGCACATGAAGAGCCTTATATGATGCAGCGTAATCAGCTAGTGTTAAAGCCAGGCATGGCCTTTACCGTGGAGCCAGGTATCTATGTGCAGGATGTTGGTGGTGTTCGTATCGAGGATAATTTAATCGTCACAGAAAATGGTTACGAAAATTTAATGACCTATTCGAAAGAATTAATCATTTTATAAGGTTGGTGTGTACATGATCGATATGAGGAAAATACAACAGGATATGCCGCTACTTGAACACTATATTTATCTAAACACAGCTGCTGCATCTGCCATGCCACAGCCAGTAGTGGATGAAATGACTAGCTATCTCCAAAAACAAGCAAGTATTGGTCCCTACTTGCCCTCTTTTCGTCAAGAAACGTATGCGCAAGTAGAGCGTATTCGAGAAAAAGCAGCATTGTTCATCGGCGCAACAAAAGAGGAGATTGCCTTTGTGCCAAACGGTTCAGTGGCGATTAATTATGTCGCAGGTGGCTTGCAATGGAAACAGGGAGATGAGGTCATAGTGCTCGACACAGAAATGTTGAGTAACTATGTGCCTTGGCTTGCCCTTCAGCAACAAGGGGTTCAGCTGAAAGTGTTAAAAACCAATGATGAATATATGGTAGATTTATATGCACTTGAACAACTCATCACACCACAAACAAAATTAATTGCCTTTGCCCATATGTCTAACGCTGCTGGGGCACTCCAGCCTGCCAAAGAAATATGTCAGCTAGCCCAGCAACACCATGTACTAACATTGATGAATGCCAATCAAACACTTGGTTTAACACCCATTAATGTTGCCGAACTTGGCTGTGACTTTCTAGTTGCTAGTGGGCGGAAATGGCTACGCGGCCCTGAAGGATCAGGTATTTTATATGTACGAGAAGCACTCATTCCAACATTGACGCCTATTATGATTGGCTGGGGCAGCACCCAGTGGGATTATCAGAACAATGCCTATTCTTTTTTAGAAACAGCTAAACGTTTTGAGCCAGGTTGTCCGATCATTCCAAGTATTTTCGGCTTAGGGGCAGCTATTGATTATGCGAACAATATCGGTATCCATCACATATATGATCGTGTAAAGCAGCTAACAAACTATTTAATTGAACAGCTTGCAACCATTCCAGGCATTGTCTTATATGGTCCTCAAAATAGTGCTCATCGATTATCGATTACGCCGTTTAACATTGAAGGGCTGTCACCAGATGAGCTAACCAATGCTTTAGCAGAACATGGGGTCATCATTGAAGCTGGCACATTTATGGCGAATACCATTATGGAACGCAATCAAATTTCTAAAATGGCCCGTTTTTCACCACACTATTTTAATACGTTTGAAGAAATTGACAAGGCCGTATCCATCATGAAAAAAATCCAAGCAAAGGCTCAAGATAGTTAATGTCTATCTTGAGCCTCTTTTTCATGCTTATTCATGATATAATTTAAAGCTGTATTGATCGAAATACCGTTGAATATTCATCGCTCCATATTGAAGAACATTGACCATATCAGGTAATTTCTCCTCTGTTGGCTTACGATAAATAGGGCCAGCAATTGTTAAAGAGGCAATGACTTCTTTTTTACTATTAAAAAGAGGTACACCTAGCCCAAATACTGAATGAGAGTACTCTCCTGTTGAAAAGCHCCAGCCTTKCTGTTGTATTTTTTCTAAATCGGCTAACATTTCATCAGGGTCAGTAATGGTTTCAGGAGTTAATCTTTTCATCCCATGCTCCATGATCTCCTTTTGTCTCTCTTCATGTAGATACGCCATGATGACTTTACAAGATGCCCCGATATGTAGTGGTGTCCGCGTGCCAATCGACACTGAAAACTTAATGGTTTGAGAGCTCTCAGCTATTTCTACTGTGACACCATCTGTTCCATCCAGCCATGTTAAAAATACGGATTCTTTGATGGTATCTGCAAGGTTGATCATAATTGGTAAAACAAAGTCAGAAAGATTTAATTTATCTTTAACCATCTGGCCATATTCTAGAAAGCGAAGCCCTAATTCATATTTTTTTGTCTCAGGATTTTGAATAAGAAAGCCTTGTTTTTCGAAGGTTGCTAAAATCCGATAAATAATGGAGTGACTAATATCCATCTCTTTTGCTAGCTCACGAACACCCCATGTAGGATTTTCCTTATTAAAATATTTCAGTACCTCCAATGAGTTATCTAATGTTTTTAATGTCATTTCACACCTCAAATGTCTCTATAATAGAACCGTATTTTGATTATAAAATGAAGACGGACAATTTTCAATAAATTCAACTATTTTACAATTAGATTTTAAATGAACTATTTCATTTCAAGCAGTTCATATGGACATTCGGATTGTGCTGAGCATGGCTATCACCTAAAAAAGGAAAGCTATCCGCTGGAATCCTCTTTTTATCCGTCACATTTTGAGTTTTATCCGCCAGTTTGGACATTCTATCCACTTAGAGCCATTCTATCATGCAAAAAAAGAAGGCTATCCGCCAGAATCCTCTTTTTATCCGTCACATTTYGAATTTTATCCGCCAGTTATCCGCCTAAACAACGAAAMATCAACCCACCTCTTAAAAGGTAGGTTGATCTTTTTACATGGTTATTTCTGCTGGATACCCTGTACTAATTTTTCTTGAATCCGCAAGTATTGGGCAATTTCCTCATCATCTAATACTTCAAAAAGCTGTACAAAGACCTCTTTTCCGATAGATTGAGCCTTTGCTAAAGCACTTTGACCCTCATCTGTAATTTGTAAGCGAATGGTGCGGCGGTCGGATGGATCATATAGTCTTTCTGCTAATCCAAGCTTGACCAGCTTTTCAGCAATGCTCGTCATAGCACCTTTTGTATAGCCGATTGTCTCAGCTAATTCGGCTTGTTTTTGAGGGCCTTTGACATGTAGCTCATTTAAAACTAAAATTGGTGAAATTCCTAAAGGATATGGGAACGCTTTTGTAAAACGTATAATATTCGCATTGTTCACCTGTTCAATCATATGAATCAGTTTAAAAATATTTGTCTGTTTCAAAAAAATCCTCCTCAAACGCTGAGAATTAATGAAGCATTAGTGAGCCTCCATCCACCATAATCGTTTGACCTGTAATGTATTGAGAATCGTCAGAAGCTAAGAAAACAGCTACTCGACCAATATCTTGCTCAATATCACCAAAACGGCCTAACGGGATTTTACTTCTCACCGCTTCATAATACTCTGGCTGTGCTTTTGCCCATGCTTGTACACCTGGTGAATCAGCAAGCGGACTAATGATATTGACATTAATACCAAAACGTCCCCATTCATTTGCGGCAACACGGGAAATACCACGAATGGCTTCCTTGGCAGCGGCATAAGCAGCCTGTGTTTCATGACCTTGAATGCCTGCTCCAGATGCAAAGTTAATAATATTACCCTTAGTTTCTTTTAAATGCGGTAGGGCTGCTTGCATTAAATAAAAGGTTGGATAAAAACCTGTTCCAAATGACAAATCAAGATCTGCTTGTGTAGTTTCTTCTATTGTAACTTGTTTAGCAGCATGAGCGTTATTAACTAGCACATCTAGTTTACCGTATTTTTCTACGACTGTATCAATAATTTTTGGTAATTGGTCGCGTTCCATTAGATTAGCCTGTAAAAACATAGACTTCGGAGACATTTCTTGTAATTCTTTTGCCATTGCCTCGCCTGCTTCTGCATTTAAGTCAACAATTGTAACAATCGCCCCTTCCTTTACCATAGCTTTTGCCATTCCACTACCAATACCACCTGCACCACCAGTAATGATGACCACTTTGTTTTGTAGTTTACCCATTGCAACAACATCTCCTTCTTGTTTATCTGTTAATAGTTTAACATTAAACTATTTAATTTTAAACTAAATTGTTTCAGATAAAAAAGCCTATTCTGGAGAAGGGTTCATCCAAAATAAGCTTTTTCTAAAATTGATCTTTCCTACATGATTGTGCCGATTCTCTTTTCCAGCGCTCTATTTCTGATTTGATATTACCCCAAATATAGACCCTTTAATGTAGGTTTGTCCTTGTAAAGACTGCAATTGCTCTGGAGTACCAGTTACTACAGCCCCACTTATTTTCACATCACTTTTCTCCAGGGTGCCATTTCCCCCTACTAAAGCTTGATAAACCTGGTTTGTTTCCCACTCAAAGTTCTTGCTTTTACGCAGAAGCTCAATGTTTCGAATAAAGGTCGCAACCTCATCGATTGAAGAGCGTCGAGGTTTTGGTTTGGATTGCTCTGATTGAAAGCCATAAATGTATGGATCATTGGCTGAAATAGTATTCTGTCCTTGCTTAAAAAAATCTAGTGTATCATCTGTATAGGCATCCACCCACCACCAATCTACTTGTACTTCAGAAGGTAGCTTGCTTTTAATTTCACCAAAATCATAGGCATCATCAAAAGAAATAGCTATTTCTACTAAAGTATTTTTCTCCAATTGATGCAGTTCACTAATATTATCTTGATAATGGTCGTAGGAAATCCTTGGATGATAAAAAAACATTTCTCGGTCACCTGTGTAGTCATTAAACCGTTCGAATTGAGATGTTTCCGCCAGTGATTCTGAACCTTCTATTTGGATGGGGCTAGAAATGGCCGTTCGTGTAAGCGTTCCAAATAAATTATAATCGCTTTTGATAGGCTGCCAAATATATGGCCGATGCTGATTTCCAAGCACCTTATAGGTTGTTGTTGTTATTTTCCCTCCCAGCAAATGATCGTCATAAACCTGATTACTAATTTGGACATTGGGCGCACTTATTTCGTTAAATAAATGAATATCATCCATTACTTTTTGCGCACTATTTAACGATAAAGCCCTCAGCCCATACCATAATGCTATTAGCACAATTGGGGTAACGACCAATGTAATCCCAATCATTTTGACTGTTGACCAAAACCTTGCCTTTCTCATTATTTTTTTCGTATGTCTATCATCAAACAAAAATTCATTTTCTTCTTTATTCATCATGAGCATCCTCCTTAAATCGTTCAGTAAATTCTTCCCTAGCACGTCTGACATGCGTTTTTAGTGTGTTTTCATTCTTATTCATCAAGGCTGAAATTTCCTTATACGATAATCCCAGCTCATATTTCAGGATTAATAATTCCTGATGCAAAATGGATAGCGTTTCGAGTGTGTTCTGTATGTCCTTTAATTTTTCTTTCTTTAGCATCTGGATCTCAGGAATATGAATGAATGAAGTCAATTGAACTTCCTCTAATTCTGTTGTTGGATGACGTGTTTCTTTTCTCTTGAGATCATAAAATTGATTGGTTGCTACACGATATAACCAACTCATTACTTTGTCTGACTGAATTCCATTTTTATGTAATAAAAATTTATAACATGTATCTTGGACGATATCTTCTGCATCCTCATGGGCTAATCCACGTTTTCTCAAATAACGATATAGCAGCGTTCCTGCTTGCTGTAGAAACGCATTCATTGATTGCTTTACCATGTCCACCCCCCTTCTGCCTATACAACGCAGAACTCCATGAAAAGTTTACATATTACAAAAAGTTCTCATTAAATATTTTAGTTTAGTGAAAACCAACAACATTTATTTTCAAATACATACAAGCATCTTTTTAATTTGACAAGAATATACTGTAGCAGCTAGCTAAAATCACTTTCAAGAAAGGAGTTGTGGATAATGGGTGCTAAATGGATAAAGGTTTCAGTCTTTTATTTATTAATTGTTTTTGCTTTTGGCCTGTTTATGCATTATACGGTTCAACTTCAATGGAAAGCGACACATGCTCATATTGGTGTGGTAGGTTGGCTGACTACTGGATTCATTGGTTTAATTTATTCGACTTATAAAAATGCTGCGGAGACAGGTCTCGCCAAAGCACAGTTCTGGCTTTACAATCTCGGTTTACCCTTCCTTTTTGTTGGCATGATGATGGTGTATTGGGATGTACCACGCTGGTTATTTGAGCTTTTCGTGTCTGGTGGTGGAATTGCTGTAGCGCTGTCTGTCCTGTTATTCTTTATCAATGTCTTCAAATATGTAAGATAAATAGAAAAGCCCCGCTTCACAGTTGAAGTGGGGCTTTTAAGCTATTATTGTAAGGAGTTCGCCTGCATTTGATACATCTTGTCATAAATTCCGCCAAGCGCTAGCAGTTCATCATGTGTGCCGTTTTCTACAATTTTTCCTCGATCAAGTACAAGAATACGATCTGCATTTTTAATGGTAGAAAGTCGATGGGCAATAATAAACGTTGTTCGTCCTTTTTTCAGGACATCCATCGCATGCTGAATAATTTCTTCCGTTTCCGTATCAATATTCGATGTCGCTTCATCCAATATTAAAATGGCTGGATCAAACGCCAGGGCGCGTGCAAACGAAATCAACTGACGTTGTCCTGAAGATAATGTGCTGCCCTTCTCAATAACTGGCTCCTCATAGCCATTTGGTAAATTAGCTAAAACACGTTCTCCCCCGACAGCATTTAAGGAAGCTACTATTTTCTCGTGAGAGATGCGCGGGTTGTTTAAGCTAACATTGGATGCAATCGTACCCGTAAATAAGTAAGGGTCCTGTAGCACAATACCCATATGTTCACGCATCGTTTGACGTGGAACAGAAGTAATATCAATGCCATCAATGGTTATTTTGCCTTTTGATGGGTCGTAGAAGCGGAACAACAAGTTCATAATGGAACTTTTCCCTGAACCTGTATGACCAACTAAGGCAATTGTTTCACCTTGATGTGCTTCAAATGACAGGTTTTTCAGCACATATTCATTATCTTTATAGGCAAAGGAAACATCTTCGAAAACCACATTTCCTTTATATCGTGGGATGCTCTTTTCAGAAACAGGCTCACCATTCGTATCTAACACCTCAAAGACACGTTTACCTGCAATGAGTGAACGCTCAAGCTGTGAAAACTGGTTCACAATATTCGTGATCGGATTAAATAGCTTTGTTAAGTAATCAACAAATGCATACAATGTCCCTGCTGTAATCACTTCAGTTGATGTGAATGAGCGTGTACCAAAGTAGAAAATAAAGACCGTAAACATGATAAGTCTTAGCGTATTCACAAGGTTAAAGGATGTAGCTGAATCAAGCACCAGCAGCTTACGTTCATACGCATAATGCTCATTATTCATGTCATCAAATTCCTTCGTCATTTGCTGCTCACGACGGAACGCCTGAATAATTGTCATGCCCTGAATGGATTCATTAATCATGGCATTAATATCTGCAATTTTTGTACGAATGACATCGTTGTATTTAGAGGCAAATTTTCGATATAAAATCATCCATACATAAACAATTGGAATCATGGTTAAAGCAAGCATTGCCATTTTCCAATTTAAAATAAAGAGCGCTATATACACCCCAAAAATAGAAATGAAGCTCGTTACAAAATTCGATAGTACCTGTACATATAAATTCCGAACTGCCTCTGTATCGTTTGTTACACGCGCAACAATTTTACCCGCTGGTAAATTGTCGAAGTATTGGATCGGTAAAGTTTGAATATGTTCAAAGACATCTTTACGTAATTTTTGGATGACACGGTTTGCCSCAATTTGCAAATAAATATACATAAAATAACGTAATATGGCTGTTGCAATGGCTAAAAGTAAATACACAATGAGCAACCATGTAATCGGTTTGATTTCTATATGACCGATTGTCATGTAATTATCAATAATATGTTTCGCAATAAACGGTCCAACAAGCTCCGTGAATACGGCAATTGTTAGGAAGAATAAGCCTAATAGTATCGGCTTTTTAAAATACATCGCATAGCGCATTAAACGTTGACTCGTACTCATGAGGCACCTCCTTCTAGCTGCTGACGGTCAAATTGCTCTTTATACCATCCTTGTTGCGCAAGAAGTTCCTCATGTGTTCCCTGCTCTACAATTTGCCCATCATCCAGTACGATGATGACATCGGCATGCTGAATACCAGACAAGCGATGTGTCGTAATAATCGTCGTTTTACCTTGACGTTCACGCTGAATATTTTCAATAATTCTTGCCTCTGTCTTCGCGTCGACAGCGGAGAGTGAATCATCCAGCATTAAAATTTCAGGATCTTTAATTAAAGCACGAGCAATAGATACACGTTGTTTTTGACCGCCTGAAAGAGAGACACCCTTTTCTCCAACAAGTGTTTCAAGGCCCATTGGTAGATTGTCTAAATCCTTTTCAAAATACGCGGCACGTATCGCCTGCTGCAACTCTGCTTGTGTTGCATCTTCTTTCCCAAATAATATATTTTCACGAATAGTTCGTGAGAATAACACATGATCTTGTGGCACATAACCAATCCAATCGAGGATCTGCTCCTTCGTTTGAGCGGTAATATCGATACCGTCAATGGAAAGCTGTCCCTGACCGATTGGGTATTCTCGCAATAATTGGCGTAGGAAGGTTGTTTTACCTGCTCCCGTTTTACCAACAATGCCAAGCGTTTGGCCTTTTTTCAAGGAAAGTGAAATCTGCTGTAGGTTTTTCACCTGACTCATCGTATATTGGAATGTTAAGGCATCAAAGCCAATCGCATTTGGTGTCGCAATCATTTGTGGATTCGGAATATTTTGAACATYCGCCTCGTAGTTCAAGGTTTCCTGCACGCGATCTAGTGAGGCATTCCCCTGCTGCATAACATTGATGAGCTCACCAATCGCAAATATCGGCCAAACAGCCAAACCTAAATAAACATTAAACGTGACCAGTTGCCCAACCGTCATCGCCTCAGTTGCCACTAAATGAGCCCCGTAACCAAGTGCTACAACATAGCTAATGCCCGTTCCGACTTTTGTAATTGGACCAAATAAAGCATTGATTTTCGCTGTATGAATATTTTTCGCATACACAACTTCACTCATATCTGCAAAATTAGCCTCATCCTTTTTTTCCTGCACATAGGCACGCACCACTCGCACTCCTGCTACAGATTCTAGCACACTATCATTTAGTTCCCCAAAAGCATCTTGTGCCTTCATATATCGCTCATGAACAATTTTCWCTAAWTAKTGAATGAGGATCGCCATAATAGGAACTGGTAACATAGCAAAAAATGTAAGCTTCCACGAAATCATATAGCCCATCGCAAAAATGATAAAACCCATATAAATCGTTGAATCAATCAACGTCATAATGCCAAAACCTGCTGTCGTGGATACGGCATTCAAGTCATTTGTTGCACGCGCCATCAGGTCACCGGTACGGTTTTTTTCATAAAATGTTGGGGTCATACGTAAAAAATGCTGCATTAAATTACGACGTAAAATTTTCTCAAGGTTGATAGCTCCTTCAAATAGTCGGAATTGCCACACAAAATTTAATAAATAGCCCCCAATAATAATCCCAATAAAAATCAAGACATATTTTGTTAAAATAGCTGGGGTCATTTCTCCGGCTGTCAATAGATCTATAATAGAACCGAGTAAATAGGGAGGGACAACCTCTAATCCACTGGCAACCATTAGTAGAACAATGGCCACCGTATATTGCTTCCAGTATTTTTTAAAGAACCAGCCTAATTTACTTAACACATCAAACATACATCATAACCTTCTTTCCTCCGTGCTGTTGTGGATGACTACCCACTTTCTAGAAATTCCTTTTTGAAAATCATTCTTCTAACTGTTTTTGTCATATACATACACTCCTTTWTTGYTTGCACTACWWMCTTTTTTGCACAAAAAAAGACACATACCCTAAAAGAGTAAGTGTCTCTTATAAAAGGCAGGATAATTCCATACCTAGTTCTGCAATAGTAAATAAAGCGTTAGGCACGGACAATGTATGTAACTGTGATTGAATTTGATACTGATAAAATTAACATTGTCATGCCCTCCTTTAGTTTATTTGTTATAGTGTTCTTGAAGATTATCACACTATAGAAATATTTGTCAACTATCACCCTGTTATTTTTTATCATTTTCAGGAAATAGTTAGCGCTTTAAAGCATTGAAATGCTCTAAGGAATCAAAGGGAGAACATGCTTAAAATTACAGTGTTGTCTATAACCTTACAATAATTCTACGGCACAAACATTAACCTAAAGACTGAAATACACGACTAGTGATTTTGATACCCAGTAGTAGACACTAGAATATTCTTTTTGCGTCTGTTGCACTCCTTCCATATGCTTATCTCATCATCTTTATTTAGTTAATTATTATTTAGTTATTTATTATTTAGTAGTGTCTGGATTTCCGTTTATGGATTAGCCGTCACCGGGTTTTCCGTCAACGGCTTCACATAAGAGGGACAAAGAATTGTCCTTATAATAAAAGATATTTCATTTTCCACATATAATATTTCGAAATATTATTTCATGCGCATCTATAACTTTCTATACACTATATACATTTCAACAATCGATTTTGGGACATAACTCGAATTGAAATATTTCTAAAATTTTTGTCTCATGATACACTTTCATTATAGTCATTTTCAGTAAGGGGTTTTTATGTTGAGGTCATTTCTAGCCGTGGGAATTGGTGGAATTCTTGGTGCCATCTGTCGATATAGTCTGAGTCTCGCCGTTCCCAATACAGAAATATTTCCATTCACAACACTGTTTATTAATTTACTGGGCTGCTTTTGCTTAGCATGGTTTTTTACTTCATTTATAAAACGCACACCTATTGTACTAGKAGTAGGTACAGGGTTTTGTGGAGCTTTTACTACCTTTTCGACATTTTCCTTAGAGACACTATTACTCCTAGAAAATAGCGAGTGGCTACAGGCTGTACTCTATGTTACAGTAAGTGTTTTAGGTGGATTAGCTTGCACATGGCTGGGAATACGACTTGCTAGGGGGCGTATTGCATGATTTTAGTCGGAATTGGTGGATTTTTTGGCGCTCTTTCTAGATTTTATTTAGGAAAATTACTTGTACATCCCTATCCATGGGCGACTTTTATTATTAATTGTACAGGCTCCTTTGCGCTTGGTTTCTTATTTGCCCTACATCTTAGTGATTGGTTATGGCAATTAATGGGCATAGGTTTTTTAGGAGCCTACACAACTTTTTCTACTTTTGGATTTGAATGTCTACAGCTTATAGAACAACAAAAATGGAGACAAGCCATAAGCTATATTGCCAGTACCTTGCTAATTGGCGTACTTTGTGCAGCTATTGGTTATCTAGTCGTATAAAAGAGGGTGAACTAGTGACACAGCCGTCAAAAGAGTTATTGGAGGAATTAGAAGTTGAAATAGAGCAAACGCTCTATGCATTGATTGACCTAGAATTAGAGGAAAATTACGCTACCATGAATACACAATTTGCGCAATTACTTGCCAAGGTTCAGACAGCCCAGTTAATTAATTACAAGCTGGATGTTCTCGTTGAACCTCAAGCTTTTGCAACTGAAACTTGTATTCTTTTACAGAGCCTCATAGAAGCAAAGGCGAGACCAAATAAAAGGCATAAACTGTTAACACATCGCATGATTTTGAAGATATGGTTAAGAAAAAATCAACGATTCATGAGGGAATTTCTACCTCAAATGTTTTAGGCGCCACTTGAAATTGCAAGGGCGCCTTTTTTAAATTTGAAGTTTTTGCAACACTTCTTTTATTTTTCCCCTCACTGTCAGATCAAATGGGGTTGTCTGCTGTGACATATCCATATTAATATACACGGTTTTTCCTGTTGTCATCATAGGTAGTTGGTTGACGGGATATACCTCAAGACTCGTTCCAATGACAAGGACAAGTTCAGCTGTTTTAATTGCCTCCATTGAACAGTGCCAGCTTGCTTGTGGTAGGCTTTCTCCGAAGAGCACAACATTTGGACGAAGTTTCCCACCACAATGGGCGCAACTAGCCTTATTCAAGAAGCTTGCCATGACAGCCGCCTGCTGGCAACGATGACAACGAATAGACCGGATCGAACCATGTAACTCCTCGACGGATTGACTTCCTGCCAATTGGTGAAAACCATCCACATTTTGAGTAGCGATTAGAGACACTAAACCTCTTCGTTCCCAATCAGCTAATATATGATGTCCCTCATGGGGAGCCACCTTTTCTAGGTTTTCGATACGTGTTTTATAAAATTCATGAAATAATGAGTAATGATCTGTTAATGCTTCCGTTGTCGCGACAGTTCTTGGATCCATTTGTTTCCACCAACCAGATGCTGAACGGAAATCAGGAACTCCACTTTCCGTTGACATGCCMGCTCCTGTTAGAATCACTGTATTATTTGAGGATAGTAACCACTCACGTAAATGTTCTATTGCCATTTTCCCCCTCCTTTTTTCGAATTAAAACTACCTTCACCTATTTCGACAATCAACCTATTTTTCCTCTGCATTCTTATAGGAATGTTTAAAAGGAGGCTTCCATTTTAATTTATTATTCACAGATAACATGCGAATCACTACTATAAAAATAACAATGACTGACAATTCAAGCGGGCTGTCCCACCCTAACCATATACAAAGGGCACATACAAATGTTAGGACAGCATGGATTTCTTTTCTTAATGCAAGCGGTGTTCTACCAGCTAACAAATCTCGAACCATCCCTCCACCAACACCAGTAAACATCGACGCTATAATAATGATACCTAGGTCGTGATGTAAGCTTTTTGCTAACAATCCGCCTTGTATTGCGAAAGAAGCTAGGCCAATTGAATCAAAGAAATAGCCCCAGCGGTTCCAATGATGAATCCAGTTCCTTTTGACAAATAAAATGGTCGTCAGCGTGACTAAAACGACTAATAAGGATTGCCGTTCCCATATATCTGACACAGGGATATCCAGTACAACATTGCGGATAATGGAACCACCATAAGACGTTGTCAGACCAAGCACAAATATGCCAATAAAAGAATAGTTGGCCTGTAACGCAACAAATGCTCCACTAATGGCGTAGGCAATAATGCCAATGATATGTAATACTGACCATGTCACATCATCCATCTCCTTTTTACTATACAAAAAAGCCCACCATAAAATAGTTGCGCATTGAGTACGCAAGCTATTTTATGGTGGGCTAATATCCTAGCAGTAGTACCTACTAATTTATCCATCTCACCATGTATCATAAAAGAATATAGCTGCTGTGCCATACTAATTGACACAACGACCATAAAATTTCCTAGTTAGAATTGTAATTGATTTTTTTATTAAACTCAATATGAATTTTTGATTATAGCGTTTCATACATGACTTGGCCCATTAAAGAGATGTCATAATCTCCTAATGCAGCTACTTCAGATTGGAAATCAGGTGTATTTAAAATCTCCTTCACCATATCGATGAGCGGTTGATTTTCTGGTGTTTTTAATAACACAATATCGTAACGTTCAGTGACCATTGGTATAAAATCGACCTGAATAAGCTTGGCAATTTTTTCAATGCCAATCCCAACATCTGCACGTCCATTGGCAACTGCAGAGGCGACATCGAGGTGGCTCATTTCTTCATGGGTATAGCCTGCAATCGTGGATGGAGCGATACCGTGAATGCGCAATTGCTCATCTAACAGAGTACGAGCACCTGAGCCTTTCTCACGGTTGATGAATGTGAATGTCTTTGTTTGGAAATCTTCAAATGTGCGTATCTCCAGCGGATTCCCCTTTTGAACATAGAAACCTGCTTTACGTGATACAACATTGATGAGAACAAAGGCATGGCTGACAAAGATTTTTTTTACATAAGGAGTATTATAATCTCCTGTATCCCCATCAAACATATGTAAACTCGCAATATCACAGTCTCCGTGATACAACGCCATTACACCATTAAAACTACCTTCATGTGAGCGTAATACTTTCGTAGATCGTCGTTTCTCGATATATTTTGCTAAAATATCTAATACTAAATCTTGCCCACTCACTATAATTTTCGCATGATTTTTAGTCGGAGTGGCTATGGAAGCCTGTGCCACAGCTGGCATACTACCTGTTTTTCGTTTTTGTATATAGGTTTGCAAGTCAGCACGATCTACCCGCATTTGCCGTCCTACGCGGAAAACTGGCAAATCACCCTTTTTCACTAAATCATAAATTGTTAATTTTGAAACCTTTAATAATTGTGCAACCTCTTCAATCGTATAGGATTGTTCTTGTGACATGTAAAAGTTCTCCTCCTATAAGCCTCTATTTTACATGGTAACGTATTTATAGCCTTATGAACATCTTGACATTTTCCCCCTTACTAACTTTCTTTTTTATTTATATCTGATTATAATTAGTTATGTCTTGTTATAACGAGTTATAAAAGGAGTATACTCATCGTGAAAAAATATTATCGTTTATTTGCGACAATGTTAGTACTAGTCGGACTATTAGCAGCCTGTGGTAACCAAGAGGCGGCAACAAACGAACCAGTTGAACTAACAATTTCTGCGGCAGCTAGTCTACAGGATGCCTTAGAAGAACTGAAAACAACTTATGAACAACAACACGATACAATCAAAATCCTCTATAACTTTGGAGGTTCAGGTGCTTTACAGCAACAAATTTTACAAGGGGCTCCTGCAGACCTTTTCTTTTCAGCAGCAAAGGATAAATTTGATGCGCTTGTAGAGAAAGAAATGATCGATCAAAAGCTAGGAACGGATCTTTTAGCCAATGATTTAGTATTAATCGTGCCTAAAAGCAATGAAAAGCAAATTCAATCCTTTGAAGATTTACAACAAGCAGGAAAAATTGCACTCGGTACGCCCGAAACGGTTCCTGCTGGGCAGTATGGTGTGGACACATTAAAAAATATGCAACTGTGGGATTCACTCGAATCAAAAGTAGTGTATACAAAAGATGTACGTCAAGTACTTACTTATACAGAAACAGAAAATGTGGATGCGGGTATGGTCTATAAAACAGATGCCCTTGTCTCTGATAAGGTCAATGTCGTGGCAACTGCCGATGATGCTATGCACGCACCGATTATTTATCCTGTAGGTGTTCTAAAAGCTAGTAAGCATGGGCAAGAGGCGGAGGATTTTTATCACTTCTTACAAAGTGATGAAGCTATGGATGTCTTTGAAAAGTATGGATTTAAAGGGGCTCAATAAAAGATGAGTACCGATTTTTGGTCTCCACTTATGCTTTCGATCGAAATTGCTTTTGTTGCAGGGATCATCGCTATTATAGCAGGTATTTTAATGGGTAAATGGATGGCAACCCATGATTTCAAAGGCAAACTAGTGCTAGAAACGGTATTGCTATTACCATTAGTATTACCTCCTACAGTAGTCGGTTTCCTGCTTATCGTCATTTTCGGGAAAAATAGTATGTTAGGAGATATCATTATCTGGCTATTCGATCAACCTATCATGTTCACATGGTGGGCGGCCGTCATCGCTTCTACAATCGTTGCCTTTCCATTAATGTATCAATCAGCTAAAACTGGCTTTGCCTCTGTTGATCGAGATATTGAAAATGCAGCACGTGTGGATGGAGCGAATGAATGGCAGGTCTTTCTTTACGTGTCCATTCCCCTTGCATTAAAGGCACTTGTTTCTGGTGGGATTCTAAGCTTCACACGAGCTTTGGGTGAGTTTGGAGCGACACTTATGTTTGCGGGAAATATTCCAGGGAAAACACAAACAACACCACTAGCAATATATATGGCCATCGATTCTGGAAACATGCCCCTTGCCTGGACATGGGTTCTGTGTATGATCGCCATTTCCTTCCTTTTACTTCTTAGTATCCATATCCTGAAAGTATAAAAGAGGTAGTTGGCTCAAGCCAACTACCTCTTTTTGCTCATCCCCCACTGATCGGTGGAATAAAGGCGATTG
This sequence comes from Lysinibacillus sp. S1, assembly GCF_044986265.1. Classification (NCBI taxonomy): domain Bacteria; kingdom Bacillati; phylum Bacillota; class Bacilli; order Caryophanales; family Bacillaceae; genus Lysinibacillus; species Lysinibacillus sp. S1. Next base: position 69,975 of record NZ_CP173154.1, on the reverse strand, counting down.
TGTCGCCAGATTTGACAATCGTCGTATCCGTTGCAAATTCCTCATTAACCGCTGTCATGATCTGTTGTAATGATAGCTGAGGGTAGCGCTTTTCCATCCACTCTTTTAACTGCGCAACTGTCACATCTGACAGCTCTACTGATAGCTTTGATTCACCTAGTGCTTCCTGTAGGTGAGCAAATAATAAAATGTTAATCACAGGTTTTCCTCCTCCTGAATGGCTGGTTTCCCTTGCGGATAGGGAACATTTTCTAATTGATCACCAATCCACTCTGTCCCGTCCTCCCAATGTTCTTTTTTCCATATGGGCACGATTTGTTTTATGCGATCAATTGCATATTCATTCGCCATGTAAGCTATTTTACGATGCGGTGATGACACAGCAATCACTACGGCAATATCGGAAACAGCTAAATGACCGACACGATGGGTGATGGCCACTTTTGCTTCTGGCCACTCTTCTTGTAATTACTTTGCAATCTGTTCATACATTTTAATCGCCATCGCTGGATAGGCTTGATATTCCAAATGCATCGTTTTTTTACCAKTTGTCATTTCACGCACTRTACCGATGAATAATGTGATGGCTCCAGCATTTCGACTAAGGACTTTTTGTCTTACTTCCTCCACATCTATTGGTTGATCGATAACTTCAAATAACGCTGTCGTCATAGTTTTCCCCTCATTTCTGTCAACAAAAATTCCATATATTGTGATTCTTCATAAATCGAAAAAGCAGGGATTGCAAGGGATAGATCAAGCGGACAGCTTGGCCAATAAATCACACAGAGGATATTGGTTACTTGCTGTAGTAGTACTTGATCCTGTGCAGTGCGCAGCAGCACAACCTTCGGATAATGTTCATTTTTATACCCTTCAATTAGCATGATATCCAGTGGAAGGGACTCATAAATCGCTAGTATATCAGCCAATTGCCAGCTATTTTGGTGGATACTCATACGTAAAGTACCCGCCCCCTCCACTGCTGTAACAACCGCACCTGCTTGCTCATGCCGACTACTATCTTTGGAAGTTTCGATCGTCGGTACTCCACCATGTCCATGATGCTTAATGGTTCCTACCCTTAGCCCTTCCATTGTAGCCTGCCTGATCAATTGCTCCATCAATGTTGTTTTCCCACTATTTTGATAGCCAACTATCTGTAAGATTTTTCGATATTGTCCCAAGGCCACTCACTTCCTTGTAGATCTTCTAGCAAAAGGACATCCACTTGCATACCCTTTTCATAGCCTCTAGAGCCACCTGGTAAAACAATGAATGCATTGGCTGTCGCTAAAGATGAAACTGCACTCGATTTATCGAACCCAGATGGGACAGTTACGAGCTTCCCTTCTTCATATTCGATACGAGCTCGTACAAAGCGTGTAAAGGGATTTGGCTTTGTAAAATCAGCCCCTAAAATAGCTTGCTCTCTGCGTAAATGTGGTTGAGTATGCCCATATGCAGAACGTATAATCGGACGTACAAATAGCTCAAAGCCAACATAGCAGGCTGAAGGATTACCAGAAAGGCCAAATAATAATTTGTCGTTGCGAGCAGCAACCGTTGTCACACTACCTGGACGCATCGCTATTTTATTAAACAATACCTTTGCATCAATCGCTTCGTAAATGGCTGGTAAATAATCATAATCACCTACGGAAACGCCACCCGTTGTAATTAAAATATCAACCTCCTGTAGGGCCTTTTCAACACGATCAATACATAATGTAAGATCATCACTCAACTTGCCGAAATATTTCACTTCTGCCCCAGCACGCTCAATTTGCGCCATCATCATATAGGCATTACTATTGCGAATCTTACCTGGCTGTAAAGCTTCACCTGGCTCTAGTAATTCGCTACCAGTGGCAAGCACACCAATAACTGTTTTACGATAAACAGGTACTTGCTCATAGCCAAAAGTAGCAAGTAAGGCCATCACACCCGGGTTAATATATTGGCCTTGTTCAATGAGAACTGCGCCTTGCTGCACATCTTCCCCTTTATAGGAAATATTAGTACCTGCTTCAAAAGGTCGTTTAATCGACATATACTTTTGATGATTTTCTTCGAATGTTTGGGTTAATTCTAGCATGACCACTGCATCACAACCTTGCGGTATCGGCGCCCCTGTCATAATGCGGACTGCTTGATGATCGCCAACTACGTCTTCATAGACATAGCCTGCGCCAATTTCTCCAACGACTTGAAAGCGGACTGGATGCTGTGAAGATGCCTCTTGGCTATCGACGGAGCGAATGGCATAGCCATCATACGGTGAACGATCAAAAGCAGGTACATCATGATCGGCTCTAATAGCTTGTGCTATAAAGCGTCCATGTGCTTGCGTTAATGACACATGCTCCTTTTTTGCTTGAAAGGCATAGTCCATTACACGATGAACGGCTTCTGCCACAGGAATTGGTTGTCTTTTTTCTACCATTTGGTACACTCCCTAACCTAATAAACGATAATAAATGCTTTTGGCTTTCTGTATATCTTGTATACCATGTATCACAACTCGCCCATCTTGGAAAATAACGATTCGGTAATCGTCCGCTTGGCAAGATAGCAAATAAGGATTAACCTGGACTTCTCCGTGGGAACGGAGCTGATTTGCCAGCTGATCAAGCGAATAGTAAATGGGCTTTGGTGGTCGAATTTGTACCGCGTCTCGGCCACAAAGGATCTGTAATTTCGTTTGATTTTCATAGGATAGGTAAGGATAGGTCGGCTTGTCGCCACAAGATGGACAATCACCTTGCCTTATTTTCTCCACATTGATTTCATAGTGTTGATTGTGCCAAACATCAAACGTTAAGTAGCTTTTTCGTAAGGCTTTGTCATCTCCAACAAGCAGCTTGAAAACCTCTGCCACCTGATAAGCAGCAACAATTTGAACTGCTGGACTAATAATGCCAACGGTATCACAAGTCATCCCTGTATGGGGCATCACCTTTAATAAACAATGCAAACAAGGCGTTTTACCTGGTACAACCGTGTAAGTCGCACCATAACTACCAACACAAGAGCCATATACCCAAGGAATACGATATTTTTGCGCAAGGTCATTCATGACAAAACGAACATCAAAATTATCGGTCGCATCGACCATCACATCAACATCTTCTAGTAATGGTAGCAAGGTCTCTGTACAAGCATCCATAATGCCGACATGAATTTCTACCTCTGTGTTTATTTGTTGGAGACGCTTTTTAGCTGCGATAACTTTGGGCATTTTTTCTTGTGCATCTAGCTCTGTATATAATTGCTGTCTTTGTAAATTACTCCACTCTACATAATCACGATCAATGAGTGTCAGCCTGCCAATACCTGCTCGCACAAGCGCTTCTGCACTAGCACTCCCCAATGCCCCCGCACCTATAATAAGGACGTGTTTTTGCTGAAGGGATTGTTGCCCAGTTTGTCCGATAGGGTGAAATAATTGTTGTCTAGAATATCTATTTTGCATACGTATGTGGCCTTTCTTTCTATGAATTTTCGTTTGACCTTTTCATTTATAGCATTATAATAAAAGCAATGTTTTTTAGCAAAAACGCATTTGAAGGAGGTCTTACTGTGCATCCCACACATCAGCAGCAACCAATTCAAGTTGCCATTTTAACGGTCAGTGATACACGCACAAAGGCAGATGATCATGCTGGTCAGCGTATTCAGTCCTTACTACAGGAAGCTGCATTTGAAGTTCTAGACTACCAACTAACAAAGGATGAACCGCTCGATATCGCTCATTATGTTAAAAATTGGTGCAGCGATCCAACAATTAATACCATTATCGTTACGGGTGGAACAGGATTTACACCAAGAGACCAAACCTATGACACCATTCTGCCTCTGTTTGAAAAAGAAATGATGGGGTTTGGTGAATTATTTCGAATGCTCAGCTATGAAGAAATTGGCCCAAAGGCGATGTTTAGTCGTGCCACCGCTGGAAGTCTTCAGCAAACAGCCATTTATGTTTTACCAGGCTCTACAAATGCGGTGACTTTAGCTATGACGAAGCTCATAGTACCTACAGTCCAACATTTTGTCGGTGAGTTGAAGCGCGTATGAAAATTGCAGGTATAGTGTTAGCTGGCGGTCAATCCTCTCGCTATGGACAGCCAAAAATGTTTGAGATGTTTGCTGGACAGCCATTATATAAACATAGTCTCATAGCCCTGCAAAAAAATCAGCTGGATCCTCTTATTATCGCTACAAATGCGCACTTACAACATCAGTTTGGACAGGAAAATGTCCACTGGGTTATTGAAAAGCAGCCACATCAAGGCCCTCTTTTTGCTTTGCATCATATCATGACAGCCTATCCTGATGTGGAATGGTTTTTTGTCGTAGCAAGCGATATGCCTTATATGAATGCAGAATTTATCCAAAAAATGGTAGGTTTGATTGATGACACTTATGATGCCATTGTTCCGACGCAAGCACTACGCGATCAGCCATTAGCTGCATTATATCGACGTACTGCTTTACCAAAGGCGACACAATTAACGGCACAAAATAAACGGAGTATGAAAGTGCTTTTAGAGCAACTTCGTGTTTGTTATGTCCCTTTTGATGACAATAGCTCAACATTTATCAATATCAACGCACAACAAGACTGGTCACAAACAAGTAAAAAGGAGTTTAATAATGAATAATTTTACACACTGGAACGAAGGAGGTCGTCCTAAAATGGTCGATATCTCCGCAAAAGAAATCACAACACGTACAGCCATTGCGCGCAGTACGATTCTTTTATCCGATGCGGTCTATGAAGCCATCCAACAAGGTGGCATTAAAAAAGGTGATCCGACGCAAGTTGCGCAAATTGCAGGGATTATGGGAGCTAAAAAAACAGCTGATATTATTCCCATGTGCCATCCCATCATGCTACAGGGTACGGATTTCCAGTTTGACTATGAAAAAGCAGAGAATGGCTATGAGCTCCATATTCAAGCCACTGTTAAATGCAGTGGAAAAACGGGTGTTGAAATGGAAGCTCTCACTGCTGTGTCTGTCGCAGCACTAACTTTTTATGATATGTGCAAAGCCGTTGATAAGACGATGGTCATCAAAGAAACTTACCTTGTTGAAAAAACAGGTGGGAAAAGTGGCACTTTTGTGCATAAATAAACAGAAAAAATTCGGCATTATTGTGCCGATTTTTTTCTGTTTTTTACACGCTACCCCCCAATATGAGACATTTCAATTTTTGACGTTTTCCTTTTTGCCATCGTTTGTTCATTGCGTTCATCTGAATAACGATCATTTCTTGTTTCCCAAACGTTCGTTATGCACTTGATGATGGCAGCATCATCTTGCCCTGAACGTAACAATTCCCTTAAATCCGTGCCTTCTGTTGCAAATAAACAAGTGTATAATGACCCTTCTGCAGAGAGCCGAGCACGTGAGCAATTGGAGCAAAATGAATCCGTTACAGATGAAATTACACCAATCTCACCTTGAGCATCTTGATACTGATAACGCGTTGCCACCTCTCCTTTATAATTGGGCGCTACTGGTTGTAACGGCGTAAACCGATGGATTTGCTCAATAATCTCTTTTTTGGACACCACATCATCCAAACGCCAGCCGTTCGAATTCCCTACATCCATATATTCAATAAAGCGTAGAATATGCTGTTTTTCTTTAAAAAACTGCGCCATGGTAACAATATCTTGTTCGTTTTTCCCTTTTTGAACAACCATATTAATTTTTACTTGTAAGCCCGCTTCTGCAGCCTTTTCAATTCCCTCTAACACTGGCAATACCTTGCCTCTATGACCATTCATCTCGAAAAAACGCTCATCATCAAGCGAGTCTAAACTAACAGAAACTCGGGCTAAGCCTGCCTGTGCCAATGAATGTGCGTATTTTTTTAATAACGAGCCATTGGTTGTTAAAGCAATATCTTCTACACCTTTTATGCGGTGAATACGGGCAATTAATTCGGGCAAATCACGACGTAGTAAGGGTTCCCCACCTGTAATCCGTATTTTTTTCACGCCCAATGAAACAAAGATTTTTACTAATCGTTCAATTTCATCAAAACTTAATATTTTATCAGACGGTAAAAATGCGTAATCTGGACCAAATACTTCTGCTGGCATACAATAGCGACAGCGAAAATTACAACGATCTGTCACGGATATTCTTAAATCTCTTAACGGTCTGTGTAATTGGTCTTGTAGATTCGTCATCTAATCTCCTTCTTTCAATTCATTAGCTGGTAATAGGATGCGTTGTGGGTGTGTATAAATATTCAATGTCTGTTGCCGAATAAAGCCAACCGTCGTAATACCAAGCTGCTCTGCTAATTGCAATGCTAATTCTGTGGGTGCTGATTTAGACAGCACGATGGCACAGCCTATTTTGGAAACCTTTAGTAAAATCTCCGATGATATTCGTCCGCTAAAGACGATAATTTTATCTTCCATACGGATGTTGTTGCGTAGGCAATAGCCGTAAATTTTATCCAAAGCATTATGACGTCCAATATCCATGCGACTTAGGACGATGCCATTTACATCACATAGTGCAGCATTATGCACACCACCCGTTTTCTTAAAAATATCGGCACTATCCTGCATCGCATGCATTAAACGGAAGCAATCTTCGGTCGTTATTTGCACATGGACTTGATCCATTTTTTTCGCTACTAATGCATCGTTCGTAAACACAAACCCTTGTCGACTCATCCCACAGCAAGACGTAATATAGCGCTTGTTTTGCGTCTGTTGGTAATAAGGATTAATATGCTTTGTTTTAATATGCACAAAACCCTCTTTCTCTTGGTGCCAAATTTCCTCAATATCCTCAAAACTACGAATCACTCGTTCAGAAGCTAAGTAGCCAATAACCATATCTTCTACATACTCTGGTGTACAGACCATCGTGACAAATTCCTGCTGATTAATTTTTACGGTAACAGCGTATTCTGAAACAATTAAATCAACCATTTCTGTCACTCGTTGTCCTTCAACACGCACAATTTTTCTTGTCATTGCTCGATCCATAAGGCATCCCCTTTATTCACTGATATGCTTTTCAAAAACAAAGACGGAAATCGCAAAATCCTCTTCAATTTTAATATCTGAAAATAAGTGAAGTAATTTGCTGCCCATCAATTCTTCCATACCCTCTGGTGGCGATTGTCTATATAAATCTTGAATCATACTCGTCCTTGCAGCATGCACCATTTTCAGCCCTTCTGGTGTACTGGCAATAAATTTTTCTGTCGGAGTGATATTTCCGTATAAGGTAGATACAGCCATATTCTCGACAAAAACGGTATGAATACGTTCAGGACCTTTACCAAATACTTCCTTTCTTAACTTTCGAATCATGTCATTAAATTCGTGGATTTTTTTAGACATAGCAACGATTCTCCCATCATAATTAAACTTTTTTAGGCAAATGGTTATGTAGGCCACCCTTACAGTTTGTTAATGATATAGCAACTTTTAAAAAAATAAAAGAGAAAATACTTTTTGATAATAATTCTCATTTAATAAATTTTATGATAAATATTGTTCATTTTGAAGGAAAGGGCTATAATATTCATATCACAAATGGAATTAATTTATTTTGAACCCTATGTTACGATGTTGCATAGTGTTTTTAATAGTTGAATTCTATTGTAATTAAAAAATAAAAGTAGATTGAGTTTTTAGCAAGACCTGCTAAGAATTWTATCCACCATGAATTATTAGCATGTCTCGGACATGTAATTTCATGGTGGATTTTTTTATTTTTTCAAAACCGAGACATGGATAACATGTTATGATCTAGCAATTTACCTATTTTGAGGTAGCTTCAAGAACCATTGGGAATTACAATGATAACAAGACAATCTTTTCAACAATCACCAACTCGATTTGTTATTCCCTTTTGTCTTAAGCTGTACCATGTTATCCGATTCGTCTCAAAGTGCAAAAGGAGGAAGTTACCTTGACTCAAATTAATATTAATGGCGTACCGTATGAAGTAAAAGAAGGAGCTACAATCCTTGATACCATTAATCAACATGACATTCCGCATCCACAGATTTGTCATGTGCCCGCTGTTGACCCCATTGAAACATGTGATACATGTATCGTGGAAGTGAATGGCCAATTAGTTCGTTCCTGCTCTACAAAGGCAGTAGACGGCATGAATGTACTCCTAACTTCTGACAAAGCAAAAGCGGCACAAACAGAAGCGATGGACCGTCTACTCGAAAATCATTTACTGTATTGTACAGTTTGTGATAACAACAATGGCAATTGTGCTTTACACAACACTGCCGAAATGATGGAAATCGAGCATCAAAAATATCCCTACCAGCCAAAAGTGGAACCTCATGAAGTGGACATGTCACATCCGTTTTATCGATACGATCCTAACCAATGTATCGCTTGTGGTCAGTGCGTAGAGGTTTGTCAGAATCTACAGGTAAATGAAACATTGTCCCTTGATTGGGAAGCAGAAAGACCACGTGTCATTTGGGATACGGGCGTTGCTATCCATGATTCTTCCTGTGTAAGTTGTGGTCAATGCGTAACCGTATGTCCATGTAATGCCTTAATGGAAAAATCCATGCTTGGAGAGGCTGGATTTATGACTGGCCTCAAACAGGATATGTTAGATCCGATGATCAGTTTGATTAAGGAAGTTGAACCAGGCTATAGCGGTATTTTTGCCGTTTCTGAAGTGGAAGCAGCCATGCGTAGTAAGCGCACCAAAAAAACAAAAACAGTATGTACTTTCTGTGGTGTAGGCTGCTCGTTCGAAGTTTGGACAAAGGGTCGTAAAATTTTAAAAGTACAGCCTTCCGATGGTCCAGTAAATGCGATTTCTACATGTGTCAAAGGGAAATTCGGCTGGGATTTTATCAATTCTGAGGAACGTATTACAAAACCACTCATTCGTAAAAATAATGAGTTTGTGGAATCATCGTGGGATGAAGCACTTGATTTAATTGCAACAAAACTAGGTGGCATTCAACAACAATATGGTCCAGGATCTGTTGGCTTTATCTCCTCTTCTAAAATTACAAATGAAGAGAATTACTTAATTCAAAAAATGGCCCGTCAATTATTTGGAACAAACGATGTCGATAATTGTTCTCGTTATTGCCAATCTCCTRCAACTGATGGTTTATTACGTACAGTTGGCATGGGAGGAGATGCTGGTACGATAAAAGATATTGCTAAGGCTGGACTTGTCATTATTGTTGGGTCTAATCCAGCTGAGGGCCATCCTGTTTTAGCAACACGTGTGAAACGTGCACATAAATTACATGGTCAGAAATTAATTGTTGCTGATATTCGTAAGCATGAAATGGCAGAGCGTTCCGACATCTTTATGCGTCCAAAGCAAGGTACTGACCAAGTTTGGTTAATGGCTGTTACCAAATATATCATTGATCAAGGTTGGCATGATGAAGCGTTTATTCAAGAAAACGTCCTTCATTATGATGATTTTAAACAAGTACTTGCAACCTATACACTTGATTATGCACAAGAAATGACTGGTATTAGTAAGGAAACATTGATGGAAGTAGCTGAAATGATTCGTGATGCAGATGGTACATGTGTTCTTTGGGGCATGGGTGTAACACAAAATACTGGTGGCTCATATACATCCGCAGCGATTTCAAATTTACTTTTAGCAACTGSGAACTATCGTCGTCCAGGTGCTGGTGCCTACCCACTTCGCGGCCATAACAATGTGCAAGGTGCCTGCGATATGGGGACACTTCCAAATCTATTGCCAGGCTATCAAAGAGTCACAGATGACGAGGCACGTGCAAAATTCGAAAAAGCCTATGGTGTCCCTATTCAACCACAGCCTGGTCGAAATAATATGCAAATGTTAGATGCGATCATGGAAGGAAAAATGAAAGCGATGTATTTAGTGGGCGAAGATATGGCACTTGTTGACTGTAATGCCAACCATGTAGATGAGGTGCTTTCACAGCTTGACTTTTTCGTTGTCCAAGATTGTTTCCTATCACGCACAGCACAATATGCAGATGTGATTTTACCTGCTGCGCCTTCGCTTGAAAAAGAAGGTACATTTACGAATACAGAACGTCGCGTTCAACGCCTGTATCAAGTATTACCAACACTTGGTGAGTCGAAAGCAGATTGGGAAATATTGCAAGCTGTTGCTCATCGTTTAGGGGCAGATTGGCATTATGATCACCCAAGCGACATTTTTGATGAAATGGCGAGCCTGTCTCCCCTCTTCTCACAAGCCAACTATGATGTTCTTGAAGGCTGGGGAAGCTTCTGTTGGGGTAGCCATGATGGTAAAGATACACCATTATTATATGAAGATGGCTTTAACTTCCCTGATAAGAAAGCTCGTTTTGCTTTAAATGATTGGGTGCAGCCTGTTGAGTTTGAAGCACAATACGATTGTCATATTAATAATGGCCGTATGCTTGAACACTTCCATGAAGGAAATCTAACAAATAAATCGAAAGGTATTCAATCGAAAGTACCTGAAATTTTCGTTGAAGTATCACCAGAATTGGCGAAAGAACGAGGCATTGCAGATGGAGCCCTACTTCGTTTAGTGTCTCYATATGGTGCCTTGAAGCTAAATGCTCTTGTTACAGATCGCGTACAAGGAAACGAATTATTCTTACCAATGAACTCTGTTAGCAAAGATTCAGCCATCAACTTCCTAACTGGCCCTGCAGCAGATGTGAATACGTCAACACCAGCTTATAAACAAACAAAAGTACGAGTAGAAGTGCTAAAAGCAAAAGGTAAATCACCACTTCCTCGCACAAACCCACGCTATAAAAAGCGTCATCCTCAAAATGGTGTTGAGGTACAACGAAAATGGAATCGTCCTGGCTACGTTCACTTAACAACCATAAACGAAAGAGAGTGAGAGCATGGCTGTACCCATTACAGGCATTAAAAAACAACAATTAACAGAAGAACAACTAAAAGAACAAAAATTAGATAATCTAAAAGAACTGCTTTCTGAAAATGAAGAAGMCGTCAATCAGGTGTTTAGTATTATGGCCGAATTAAATGATATCGGTGCACTAGAAGCAGCAATGAAGCTACTTGAAGCCAAAGAGGAAGTGGCACATATTGCACTTGGACAATTAACACGTAAGCCTGTAACCAATATCATTAACAATTTAATGGGTGTTGCGGGAGCATTGACGGAGCTCAATCCTGAAACAACGACTAAGCTGATTGAAGGCTTAAATACAGGCGTAGATGAAGCAAGCAAAGCACTTGAATCTAATGAAAAGGTCAGTGCCTTTAAGCTCATGAAAATGATAAACGATCCAGATGTCAATCGTGCGCTCAATTTTGGGGTTCATTTCTTAAAGGGACTCGGCAAAGGCTTAAAAGAATAAGGTGGTTCCTAAATGTTAACAAAAGAAAATGTTGTAAACGCATTGAAACAGGTAAATGATCCTGAGCTACATCAGAGTATTGTAGATTTKAATATGGTGCGAAACATTCATATACATGACAACCATATAGCGCTAGATATTATTTTGACCATACCAGGATGTCCGTTAAAGGCGAAAATACAGCAAGATGTGGAGGAGGCCTTACAAGCGCTTGGTGCCTCCACTGTTACCATTAGCTTTGGCTCTATGACAGATCAGGAGCGCCGCACTTTAACCGCCTCTCTACAGGCAAAGAATGTGACTGATCAAGGAATGCCAAACATGCTACTGCCTAATTCTGGTGTTCAATTCATTGCCATTACAAGTGGTAAAGGCGGTGTTGGAAAGTCTACGGTGACCATTAATTTAGCGGTTGCACTTGCTCGTCTTGGCAAACGTGTAGGTATTTTAGATGCTGATATTTATGGTTTCAGTATCCCTGCCATGATGAAGATTGATCAAAAGCCTACCATGCTTGATCAAACGGCGATTCCAGTAGAACGTAACGGCGTAAAAATAATGTCGATGGGCTTTTTTACAAATGACAACTAGCCGGTTATGTGGCGTGGTCCTATGCTCAATAAGTGGATTCGCAATTTCCTTGTCAACACGCTATGGGGAGATTTAGATTACCTCCTCATCGATTTACCACCTGGTACAGGAGATGTTGCAATTGATATGGCTGCGATGATTCCACAAGCCCAAGAAATCATCGTGACAACACCGCATCTTGCTGCTTCTCATGTTGCATCTCGTGCAGGCTTGATGGCGCAACATACGAAACACAGGATTCTTGGTGTTGTTGAAAACATGGCCTATTTTGAAGGTGCTGACGGTCAAAAAAACTATCTATTTGGACAAGGCGGAGCCGAACAATTAGCAGATTTATTACAGACAGATGTAATCGCTCAAATTCCTTTTGCTCAACCTGAGGAAAATACAGGTTCCTCGGTCTATGATGAAGTGTCGATAATCGGTGAAGTGTTTACTCATTTAGCAGAAGATCTACTCTATATTTAACCCTTGATTTGTTTTTTTACCATGCACTAATCTAAAAACTGATACAAATGAAAACACCTTACGTTGAAATAAGGGGATAAGCATCCCGAACAATCAACGTGAAGGTGTTTTTTATGTGAACAAGAATAAGTTATTATATAGAAGAAAAAAATTAGATAAGCAAAAGCCCCGCCAAACAAGTATGAGAATAAATTAGAGTTTAAAAATTATTGCGTCTCCATTTTTTTATCTTAGGTACACTTCTTCAGTCACATCATCTGTCAGAAAAAGTTACCTTGCATATAAATTGAGACTCTATAATTTGTATTATCAACAAGAAGTAAAAAAGGAATGACGTCCCGTAATGGCACGATTAATCATCCTCCAATCGAGATGTTTCTGACCTAACCCTCGCTTAGATCCGAAACGTTCTATAATCACTAAAACGGATGCATGTAGAACTGGTCATTGAAGGTCATATTAATTCATCACAGCAGTTATCTCCTTTGCATGTTTGCATGTTCATGATGCTACTTTAAATGAATATTAACTCTTTAATTTTCAAGTAATTTATCTATTACTAGCTTTGTTAAATTAGGCATTATTTCCATAGTGTATTTCAATTCTGTTCTTTCATATCTATTATGTGCATCATATCCATATGGTCCAATATTGATTGCAGGGATATTTAGTTCTCTAATGGCATCATAATTTACATAATGTTTAGTTCTCCAGCTAGGGTTATTGTTAACAACTGAATTCACACTATCTTCATCGACATTTATAGCCACGCAACTCATATCACAAATATGAGGGAAATAATTTTTCTGTACAATAGGCTTATCATAATATGGTTGAACTTTTTCTACTGCATAATCTAAAGCGGTTAGTAAATTTTTTTCTTTTTCATTTTTACCAGTTACTTCTACACATGGTGAGTACAATGAAGAATAAAAAATAATGATTGCAGGACTCTTATCCTTGGTCCACTTCCAAACTTCTTCTACCACTTTTGCAGAAAACATGCGTACATCTAACTCTTTATTTTTTAATAATTCGTGTTTAAAATTTTTTATATGCTCTTTGTAATTGTCCCCATATTCAACAATAATTGATTGTTCTAATTCTTCATAGAATAATACCCTCGTCTTCCATGGCAATTTTGTATATTCCTGCCCACTAATTTCGCAATATCTCTTATAATGATTATTTAAATTAGCTATTGCATTATTAAATGCAATTTCAGCATGGACTTTTAGCTTTTCTAACACATCTTTAGGTGACCATGATTGCACAAAGAAATTATAATATACATATGAAGCAAGAGCTGTCTGAACTGTATAAGTCTCTTTAAAATCAGTTTGCTTCAAACTTACAGGTGGCATCGGTGTTTCTCCTAACGATTTATCACATAACTCTGGGTTATATGCAATTTGTCTAGTTAACTCCGCAGCAATATAGTTAGGGTCGATTCCTTCAAAACTAGAGCCTACATGGCTTTCCACCCCAGTTATATAAAAAGAAGGGAGTAGCTTACCAACGCTACCTTTATATATATATCTACTTTCATCCCCCTCATACTTAGGAGCAACGAAATCGGAGTTAATTAATGCCGCGTAATCAAATCCATGCTCTACTTTTAACATTTTTAAATCATTTAAACCAGACAATACTCCATGAGAACTATCCTCTTCATCGCATTCAGCAAAAAATACGATATTTCCATTCAGTTCCTCTGGGTGTTCAGAATAATATTTTAATAGATAATAATGGCTTGCAACACCGCTCTTCATATCAAGTGTTCCTCTTCCAAATAACCATTCATTTGATTCTAAATGCTCTCGAACCAACGGCGGAACTTTTTCACCCTTTAACGCTTCATGAAGTTCATTAGGTAAACAAGCCTTCTCTTTCAAACTATTATAATCATCGATACCCACCGTATCTGTATGTCCCATTAGCACAACCGTTTTATTACTATCTCCTTTAGTACCTTTTACAAATGCAAACACATTGTACCTTTCAACCTCATCATCTATTGTTCGTGAAGTAAACACATATTTAGGATTTTTCAGGAAATAAGGTAAATTAGAAATTGTTTTAGCCAATGACTTTGATATGTTAATTTCTCCTTCAGTATTAACAATGCTTTCAATATTTACAAGTTCGTTCGTAACCTTTAATACTTCTTCATACGTTTTTAACATCTCTCATCATCCCCTAATTAAAGATAATAATTATAAAACTTGTTGCAAAAACTTAATCGTTCTTTCTTGTTTTGGCGCTTTAAAAATTTCTACTGGAGAGCCCTCTTCAATAATTTTGCCATCTGCTAACATAATCACCCTATCCGCAACTTCCTTAGCAAAGCCCATTTCATGGGTTACGACGACCATCGTCATTCCGTCTTTAGCAAGGTTTTTCATCGTTTCTAAGACTTCTCCTACCAACTCAGGATCCAATGCTGATGTTGGTTCATCAAATAACATAACACTTGGATTCATTGCCAGTGCTCTAGCAATAGCAACTCGTTGTTTTTGACCACCAGATAGTTGTTCAGGATAGTAATTGGCTTTATCAGCAAGACCTACTCGTGTTAACAAATTCATAGCAAATTTAATCGCTTCCTCTTTACTTTGCCTTTTCACCTGAATTGGTGCTTCTATTACATTTTGTAAAACACTTAAATGGGGAAATAAATTAAAATGTTGAAATACCATCCCCATATTTTCTCTTACATGATTTAAATTAGTTCTTTTTACATCAATAATCTCATCATTAATGCTTATCGTACCTGAATCTAATATCTCCAAAAAATTCATACATCGTAATAAAGTGCTCTTCCCTGATCCACTAGCCCCTATTAGAACAACCACTTCTGATTTATTAATTTCAAGATTTATACCTTTTAAAACCTCTAAGTCACCAAATGATTTAGAAAGCGATTTCAACTTTATCACGTTTTTTCCTCCTTCCAACATCCAGTCGACTTTCAAGTTTATTAAATAACAGCGTGAATAATAAGACTAAAATTAAATAGTAAATTCCCACAACAAAGTATGTTTCAAGAGGCATATAGTTGTATGCTTGAGTTGACAGTGCATGGTTAAACAATTCTGATACTGCGATATAAGCTACTAAAGACGAATCTTTTAACCCTATGATAAATTGATTAGCCAATGCTGGAATAGCTCTTTTAAAACTCTGTGGTAAAATAATTCTTCTCATTGTTTTAAAATATGTCATTCCTAATGATCGACCAGCCTCCATTTGGCCTTTATCAATAGATTGAATGGATCCACGAAAAATTTCTGCAATATATGCTCCTGAATGAATTCCGAGCGCAATGGATCCTGCTGCAAAGTCTGATAAAGTGAAAATACTAGAAATACCGTAATACAAGAACATAAGTTGTACTATTAATGGCATACCTCGAACAACAAAAATGTAGCCGTTAGCAATACTTTCCAAGATTTTTATATTGGATACTTTGAAGAAGGCAAACACTAACCCAATCACACAAGCAATAAATAAAGAAACAATGGTTAATTCAATCGTTAAAACTGTCGCTTTTAAAAACTCAATGCCATGCTTTTGAAATATTGATGTTACATTTGTGAGAAAATCCATATTAATCACCTAACCTCTTTTAAGTATGTGGACGTAAAAGACAAACACTCCTATAGATAGCTAAAATTTATTAATAAAATTAGATTTTGGTGGGAAGTAAAATAGAAAGAATTTTCAATCTATTTAGTCTACAATTTTAATATTTTAGAACAATTAATAGCTATGCCTAGTACGTCTTTAGCATACTAGGCACACTATTTTTAACAGTTATTCTAACAAGTCTTTCCCAAACCATTTCATACTTATTTCTTTATACGTTCCATCCTTAACCATCTCTTCAATCGCCTTATTAATCGCTTCTAATAAAACTTCATTATCTTTATTAATCGCCACTGCAATTTCTTCTCTTTTAATGACCTCTCCTAGGGCTTGAATCTTCAATCCTGATTCTTGCATTGCTGAAATACCTACAATTCTATCAGTAATTACTGCATCTAGCCGACCTGGTGGAAGATCCTGTAATGCATAGATTTCACTAGGGAATTCTTTGATTTTATCTGTATATTTCTTTGCATCTTCAACATACGTACTAGCTTGCATCACGCCTATCGTTTTCCCCTTTAAATCTTCTACCGTTTTAATCTCCTTATTTTCACTCGAGATAAATACTGTAGCACCTGAAACATAATAAGGGATTGAAAAGTCGACCTGTTTAGACCTTTCCTCAGTAGCTGTCATACTGCCAATAATGGCATCATATTTATTACCTCGTAACCCTTGAATAATTGTTTCCCATGGATTTGTTACAGGATTTGCTTCAAGCCCAATCCTTTTTGAAATTTCTTTCCCTATTTCAACATCAAAGCCTACTAATTCTTGATTTTCCTTATAATTTAATGGTTTTAGTAAACCACTCATTGCAAATGTTAACTTACCATCCTTAACCAATTTCATTTCTGTTGTTACACTTTTATCCTGATCCTCACTTTTTGCATCCGCAGTAGCTGGAACTTGTGTATTTGTTTTATTTTCCGAACATGCCGCCATTAGCGAAATAACCAACACCAATAATAAATAGAATCTATTTTTCTTCATCAAATAACCCCTCCATTTAATTAAGCTAGTTCTCCACCATCAATAGCAATTGTTTGTCCGGTAATATAAGATGAATCATCCGAAGCAAGGAAAGCGTATAATGCTCCGACTTCCTTAGGATCTGCATGTCGTTTCAGAGGGATACCTTCATTTACAACTTCCAACATATCTGGGGTATACTCAGCCATTTGCATAGGGGTTAGTACGTATCCAGGGCATATCGTATTAACTCGGATATTTGGAGCAAGCTCCAATGCCATTGTTCGTGCTAAAAGATTAACCCCTGCTTTGGAAGCATTGTAGTCAGCATAGAATGGATGTCCTGTCACTCCATTTGTAGACGCTGTCATAAGTATGACACCCTTGCCCTGCTCCACCATAATTTTTGCGGCTGCTTGTGAAGTATAAAATACCCCGTTAAGATTAATGTTTAATACTTTACTCCATTGTTCAGGACTAATATCAAGAAACTTATTGCGAATGCTAATACCTGCATTCGCAATAAAAACATCTACACCACCTAAATCTCTTTTTATATTCTCAAAAACAGCGTTTACATTTTCAGGATTACTAACATCTACTACATAGCCTTTAGCAATTCCGGGATTTTCTTTTATCGACTGTTCAATACCCTCTTTATTAATATCTAAAATAGCCACTATCGATTCTTCTTCTATAAAACGTTGTGCTGTGGCTAATCCTATACCACTAGCACCTCCTGTAATAACTACTCTCTTATTTTTTAAACTTCTATGATTGGTTCTCATTCAAACACCTCCCTAATGGTTATTAATTAATTCTTTTTTATTTTTCACCTTTTGTAGATATACCCTCCATGAAATACACCATTTAGAAGGCTCATCTAAATAGTCTGCTTCAATTAACTGATGAATTGTGCTATTTTGCGGTGCTGCTTTAACAATTTCTGGCGTTTCGTATGCTTCTTTAGAAATCTGCTCAAGCGCTTGAATATATTCATCTAAATCTGCCTTAGAATAAGATTCTGTTGGTTCAAGTGTAAATGGTTGTGGAACAATATAAGGATGATGACTAGTCCAGTAATGTAAACCAAAGTCAGTCATTCGGCGCTGTACATCCTCTGTTGTAACACCTGTTTCTTTCTCCAACTGCTCCCAACTATAACGAACTTGCTCTAATCTTTGCCCTTGTATATACGGCACACTTACACCACGAATTTTTGATACTTTACTATACAGATAATTGTTATTTAATACGGCTGTTTCTGCCACAGCTTTAAGTCCATCTGTGCCTAATGCTCTAATCCAAGCATAAGAACGCAAAATCGTTTGAGCTACCCCATGGAATAATCGTACTTTTCCAATCGAATGCTCTAATTGATCATTTAACACATATTGGTCTCCCTCTTTCTCAACAATTGGACCTGGCAAATAAGGCTTTAGTTCTTCTGTGACCCCAAGAGCCCCTGTTGCTGGCCCTCCACACATGTGAGGTGCTGCAAATGTTTTGTGTAGATTGAAAAAACACATGTCAAAACCTGCTTCTCTTGCACGTGTGATTCCTAACAGTCCATTGGCATTTGCCTGATCGTAGTAACAAATTCCACCAACATCATGCACTATTTTCGTAAATTCTTTAATTTTAGAATTATAAATCCCTGTATCTTCAGGGTTAGCTACAACAAAACCAGCTGTTCTTTCGGATACAACTTCTTTCAATTTATTAATATCCGGAAAACCATTTTTATCTGGATGAATAGTTATTATTTTATAACCTTTTACTACTGCGGTTGCTGCTTGAGAAGGGTGTGAGAAGATGGTTGTAATAATTTCATTACGTTGATCTGCTTCACCTTTTACTTCAAAATATTTGCGTACAATCGATGCCATCGCAAACAACGCTTGTGTACCACCACTTGGTTGGAAAGAGAAACAATCCATCCCCGAAATTTCACGCATCGCTAAGTCCAAATTGTGAATAATTTCTAGCATTCCTTGGACAGTACTACCCTCTTGTAAAGGATGTAATTCCATTATTTTAGGATTACGAATAAGCAATTCATTAATTTTTGGAATATACTTCATCGTACAAGTGCCTTGTCCAATTTCAACATTAAAATCAGAGCCTAATGTTTCTTGCGATAGTCTTACATAATGTCGTAACACCCGCGCTTGTCCTATTTCTGGTAAATTTGGTTTATTTACTCTTTTCATTTTCTGAGGTAAGGATGAAACACCATCACCGACTGCTTCTACAATCTCATTTGAAGGTTGCGGAACTTCTACTCCAACTTCTCCTGATTGATGTAACTCAAAAATGATAGGTTCATTCCATTTAGCTTGATGAAAATCTTTATTTACATTCTCTCTTAGAATCTTATCCACGTTAAAACTCCTTTCTTCCTATTTAATATCCAACAATTGTAGCTAAAGCATTGATTAACTTATCAATATCCTCTTTAGTGTGAACTTCAGTTACACAATAAAGTGCTGCTTGACCGTATTCAGGAAATTCCAACGATAAGTCTTTACCACCGAAGATTTTTTGCTCAAGTAATCGTGAATTTATTTCTTCTACTGTTAATCCTGTATCGTTAAAATCTATAATGAACTCTTTGAAAAATGGAGAGGTAATTCTTGAACCCCGAATATTGTTAATAGAATTCAATTGCATTACTGCATACTGACTGTTTTGCATAATGGCTTGACCTAACTCGTACATGCCATTTGGTCCCATTAATGATAAATACACACCTGCTGTAATCCCCCAAAGAGCTGTTTGTGTGCCTACAGACTCCTTACCGTTTTCTCTATCTGCAAAGGACGTACGATCATAGGCAATGTCACCAAAACCATATTCACCTTTCTTTACAGTCGGAATAATACCGAACAATCGTGATGGATATTCATTAACAAATTTTGGATCATTATATGTTGCAATAAATCCAGCTTGCCCTCCACTATAATTCATGTGCATACCTAATGGTTGAAGATCTCCACAGACGATATCCGCTCCATATTGACTTGGTGGTGCCAATACCCCTAGAGAACTTGGATCAACTCCTACTATCATAAGTACCCCATATTTTTTAGCAAGTTGTGAAATTTCCTGACCTTGCGACTCGATAAAACCTAAATAGGATGGATTTTCAAAGTAAATAGCTGCAACTTCGTTTGACAACTTTGCTTCTAAATCGGCTAAGTCCATTAATCCTGTATTAAGATTGAATTTTATTCCTTCAAATGATAACTGTGGTGTACCATAGTTTGTAATAACTTTTCTGCGTTCAGGAGAAAGTGTATTAGCAAGTAATATTTTCGTACGCTTTGTAATCCGACTCGCCATACGAATTGATGTAGATGCAGCTTGGGCCCAATCGAATGTAGGAACATTCACTACTTCCATATCCACAAGCTCCGCCATTAAGCTTTGATATTCAAATAATGCTTGAAAGCGTCCATGATCCTCATAAGGCTCTCCTGCATAAGCTGTTAAAAATTCTGCACGTTGATTCACTTCATCACATACGGCTGGTATGAAGTGTTGCCAGCAACCAGCTCCTAGAAAATTAATATATTCATTGGTACTTACATTTTTATTTAAAAGACCCTCAATATGGCGTCGTAACTCTAATTCATTCAAAGCTTTTGGAATATTCATGGTACCTTTAAAATGTAAATCCTCCGGAATACACGAATAAAGCTCCTCAACGGAGTGAACACCAATTTCATCTAACATTTCTTGCTTTACCTCAGATACCATATTAGGGATATATGGATGGACCTTTTTACTCATTTAATTTGCCTCCCTCTATAATTATTTTTAGGCTAAGCCGCCACCATCAACTGTTAATGTCGTTCCTGTAACCCAAGCAGATAAATTACTTGCAAGGAATAGTACCCCTTTAGCAATATCTTCAGGTGTTCCTAATCTTGCTAACGGTCTATCAATAGCTGAACTACGTAAGAAACTTGATTCATCTATATTTAATTGTTTTGCTTCTCCACGAAGTAATGGCGTATCTGTATCTCCAGGACAAATGCAATTTACGCGAATATTTTCTGGACCATGATCAATAGCCATAGCCTTTGTTAAATTTACAACCCCTGCTTTTGCAGCACAGTAAGATGCAGCTTTGTCTCCACCCTTGATTCCCCACCCAGAACCAGTATTAATGATACTGCCACCATTTCCTCTCATGAGTGGGATTAAGTATTTCGAAAGTAGATAGACCCCTTTTAGAGAAACATTAATAACAGCATCCCAATCCGCTTCCTCTAAATCCACCACTGTTTTTCTACGGATAATGCCTGCATTATTAAAAAGTACATCTACTTTTCCGTATCTCTCCTGTATAGAATCAGCCACACTTTTGCAATCTTGTGTATTCGTTACATCACATTTAAAAAACTCAACATCTAAACCAGCTTCTTGAAAGCTTTTTTCAGTATCCTTACCTTTTTGTTGATCAATATCTAAAATCACAGTTTTAGTTCCCAACTCACTTAATAATTTAGCTGTTGCAAGGCCAATCCCTGAGGCCCCTCCTGTAATCACAGCCACTTTACCTTCCAATTCAAAATAATCTACCAAATAAATCTTCCTCCTTCCCTTTGCTTACTATATATCTAGCAAAATACGTGCCAAGTGTAGAAACACAAATCCATTTACAATTTTAATCTACGAAATGTCAGAAAGTTCTGATGTTAAAGGATTTTCAAAATGTGTATAGTAAAAGATTCAAAAATATACTAAATTTCCTTTTTGCCATTTTTGTCAATTCCGTTGTCACTTTTGTCATTAAAATTAGCCATAAAAAAACACAAATACCTAGAAAGTTCATTTTAAATTCCCCTTAAGGAGGTGAGAAATTTAAAAATCTCTAAAAGCAAGGTATTTGTGTCAAACTTATACTATAAATTTACACTTTTTAGTTTTCTATAAAGCGTTCTTGTACTTATGCCTAATTCTTCAGCAACACGTTCTTTTCCAGCAGTGTCATTTCCATATATAGAGAGCATTTGGTAGATGACCTCCATTTCCGTATCTTTCAATAGATTAGAATTGCTATAAAGATTTTGTGCTTGATTATTCTCGATGATATATTTCGGTAAGCTTTCCCTTGTTAATTGTAGGGAATTTTCCATTACCATACTGTACTCTAATACATTTTCTAACTCTCTTATGTTTCCTGGCCAAGAGTATGATTTCAATTCCTCCAAAAATTCCTGCGAAAAATCTTTAATAAATTTCCCTGTTTTATGCTGAATCTTTTCAAGTAATTTTACAATCAAATATTCAATTTCATCTGTTCTTTCTTTTAAAGGAGGTAATGTTAAAGGGATCACATTTAGTCGATAATATAAATCCGAACGAAACTCACCTTTTCTCACCATATCTTCTAAAGGTTTATTTGTCGCAGCAATAATCCTTACATTTACTTTTCTAGGCTCAATTGCTCCGACTCTATAAATAAGCCCATCTTGCAAAACTGTTAATAGCTTCGCTTGTAAATGTAATGGTAATTCTGTAATTTCATCGAGGAATAAAGTACCTTTATCTGCTACTTCAAAATAGCCCATTTTCCCTTTTCTTCTAGCCCCTGTAAACGCCCCTTCATCATAGCCAAACAACTCGCTTTCAAACAAGTTTTCTGGAATGCTTGCACAATTCAACTCTATAAATTTCCCTTTGTGTGTAATGCTATTTGAATGAATATATTTCGCTAATAAACTTTTCCCTGTTCCCGTCTCTCCTGTTATGACAATTGAAGATGGGCTATTCGCAATACTACTTAACTTACTCTTTATAAGTTGTAAGTGAGGTGCGTTGCCTAATACATATTTCGTATCAAATCCTTTTTTATTTTCAAGCAATAAATAGGATCCTTCGTTGTTCAAGGCATTAATAATCATATCTCCCAACCGAGCTAACCAATACTGATATTCCTTCGGCTCAGATGAAAATTTTTTCTCCCCCTCATCTGTAAAACTGACAAATGTCAAATATCCGAAGTGACGATCTCCTTTTACTAAATTCATTAGCATTTCCACTTTAGATGGACAGTTATTTTGGAACCTACAACCAGAACACACTTTCATTTGACCAGGTTTTTGTAAATATTGAACAGATTTAGAATAATACTTCTGAAAGAACGGAAGGTGTACCTGAATCCCTTTTTGCTTTCTATATTCTTCCGTTGCTATAAAAACTTCACCATTCGAAGTGAAATAGGCCATTTCCAATTGTAATAGTTCACCAAATGCATCCAGCATAGATTGCACTAATTTTTCGGCATTCAACATGATATTCCCCCCACAAAAATCGAAAAAGTAATATAGCCAAATTGTTTATAGTGAAAATAGCTCGTAATAGTCCGTAAAATAGTTAATAGATTAGGTTTCATGAAAATTACACCTTTTACGGAAGTTTAATTTAATTATCTTATCTTTTTTAATTCGCCAAAAGTTACATCTTACCTTTATAATTTTCTTCAAGTTAGGATTATAGAGCATGAGAAATGCCATGCAAAATTGAATTGCCCCATAAAAGTTAAAGGAAAATCTAACTTTAAATGGGGCATTCCTGTAGCTAACATTTATAACTATGTCTATATTCTATAACATCCTCTAAATAAGAAGTTTATCTCATTCAACAACGTCATTGATCTTTATCTGCTTTGCTACTCATTGTAAGAACTATTTACCTTTAAGCATTATGTTTTTTTACTAAATATCTGATCCATTATAGACAAAATATGTAGATTAGATAATAATAACATTACATAGAGAAAATGAGGTGATTCCCTTGAAAATGAATTTAAACGTCTCACAACAAATTACTCAAACGTTGACAACTGAACTCATTCATCAATTGGAACTACTACAATACTCCAGCTCCGAATTAGAACAACATATTTATGAGAAATCAAATGAAAATCCACTATTAACTGTCATTGAAAAAAACATGAATCACACAAAGGATATTGTAGACCTTGCCACAATGTCCATAAAAGGTATTCAACCTAAGCAAAAGCAACAGTATGATTTCATTCAAACTCGATTAACACAGCAACATTCATATATTACCCAACTACTCGATCAAATACCTTTACATCTAAATCTTACACCACATGACAGAGAAATTTTAAAATATTTCATACATAACCTCGATGAACATCTATTTTTAAATGTAGATTTATCCAAAGTTGCTAAATCATTTAACATCTCTTTAGACCATATAAATACAATGTTGGATCTATTACAAACATTCGAACCTCTTGGCGTTGGCGTTAGAAATATGAAAGAGTATTTATTAATTCAAATTTACAATGATATAGAAGCCCCACCATTTGCAGCTCCATTCATTCAACATCATTTAGAACAAGTAGCTAATTTATCAATTAAATTATTAAGTACAACTTACGACATTTCAATAGAAGAAACTCAACGAACAATTCTATATATAAGAAACCTAAAACCCATCCCAGCTTCATTGGATAATAATGCTACTAGCGCGTATATTATACCTGATATAATCATTAGCAAATTAAATGGGGAATGGATAATAGAACTAAATAATCGGTTTTTACCTAAAATAGAAATTAATCAAGATTACGTAGATCTATTAAAAGAGTCCGTTGAAGATTATGCCTATTACCAACAATGCATGAACGATATTATAGCTTTAACGCAAGGAATAGCTCAACGTGATAAAACTTTATACAGCCTGACACGATTACTTCTTGATTTACAAGCTTCATTCTTTGAACTTGGAATAAAAGCCTTATCTCCTATGCGTTTAAAAGATGTTGCACAAGCATTAAATATGCATGAATCCACCATAAGTCGTGCGGTTAAAAATAAATTTATCCGTACACCACATGGAATCTTTGCACTCCAGTCTTTATTTACAAAAGGAATTATCAACGATTCAGGAAAGCTTGATTCTGTGTCCTATATAAAAAGTCGCATTAAAGAATTAGTAGAAAATGAGAATAGAAAAACTCCTTTATCAGATCAACAACTAACTGAAAAATTAGAAACTGAGGGTATTCGAATTTCACGACGCACAGTTTCAAAATATCGTAAAGAATTGAACATAGCCAATTCATCTAAACGCATTTATTTATAAAAAACTTTATTATCAGTTACTTATAAGAGTATAAAGACAAAATAAATACCCTTCATTATGGGATTGACTGTCTCAAAAACGATAGTCAGTTCCCAAATGAAGGGTTTTTTCTATTACTTATAACCAGCCTTTTGTAACACCTGCATGAAATAAAAACGATACGTATTTTTTACAAATGTCTCTAGAGGTAGCCCTACATTCACTTGATATTTTGTAAATATAAAATAAAATCGTTTATCCCACTTTAGGCGTAATAACTGGCCTGCTTCTTCGCCATACTTCATCGTAAATTCTTCCATCAAAGGTTCGATCATCTCATAACAATAATCTTTTAAATGGGCCAGTGCTTCAATATCCTTATCCCTTTGAAAGCGTATAATCCAATCTACTAATTGTTCATTCATATTTGCACGCCGTCCTTTTAAAAAGAGTTTCTTCCTATTAAATTATACTCCTTTTTTGGCGAATCAAAAAAAGAACGATTTTTCCAGTAGATTTCACTCATCAATAGGACGATTCCAACGTAGATGATAGTGAACAGACCTCTTTTTCGTATCTTTATCGAATACTAGTAATCTATCACCAGCTTGAATGACGTAGCTATTCTCTAATGTCCGAACAGTGGGCTGTTGTTGTTGGGAATTAATGATGCCAATATTGCGTTCCCACAATACCTGATGTTTGTTCATATCATAGMGCAMTAWCATGTGTTCAGCACTTTCTCGCTGTGTTTGCCTATATGAAACAAGAGCCGTTTTTTCTATGATATCTACATCCACCACTTTTGGTTGTAAATTTTCATAGGCTTGAATGGCTGGCTCGGTTAGGACAGCTTGACTAAAATCGCGAATGGCCTGATAATCCTCTACAGGCTGTGGATGTKTAGCAAAATAGCCCGGCAACTCTGTCTCGATGAAAAAACGGGCAGATAGGTAATCTTGAGCCTTCGCATCCTCACTTAATGTTTTACCATCAAAGCGATAGAATTTGCCATCGACCCCTTCCAAATATAAATGGTTCTCTAGGACAGCCATTTGATGTGCATTATTGCTCAATATCGCTATTAATGACGGATGTTGCGTTCGAAAATCTTTTTCAGAAAGTAGTTCTTTGCCTGTTTCCATATCTACCAAGGATAATTGACCAAACTCATCATCACGATGATGGACAAGAMCMCYCMCCATAAMTTCCCCAAGCAGTGTTTCTTTATAGGAAGCTGATTTTGTCCATTGCTTTTCACCTGTTTGTAAATTCACAGCTACTAGGAGATGATGTGCGATTAAATGCGTAATTCCATTCGATGTCCCATTATTTTCTGAGCCTTGCACCATTTGAACAGCAATGCTTTGTGAATCATCTGTATAAATCGGCGAATCGGATTTAATGGGAAAGCCTCTCCCCGCTAAGCCAAAAACAATCATTAATAGATTACTGACGAATAAAAAGGCAATGAGCAAAATGCTAGAAATAACGAGTCGTTTTCGTTTCATGACGATAAACAAAAATAGTAGAAGTCCCGTACCTAGCACGATGCAGAAAAAAATATCGTGGATAAGCCAACCATTTAAACGCCATGAATAGATATATCGTTGTAGAAATTGTTCCACTTCTCTACCCCCCTCAAACAACGACTAACTAAAATCTGAATAAAGCACATAACGGTCACATTCCAAGCATTGAAATAAATAGCCTTGATGATGACCATTGTTCATTAAGGATGCAGAAAGTTCTTCTTTTGAAAAGCCGGTATAATTATCAAATTGATCCTCAATTCCTAACTCTACTAAATCACGCCAACCAACATAGCCGATAAACGCACAATAGTCAGAGCAATGTGCCACCCAATTATTGCCCTGCCAGCTTACATAGCCAGGCGTCCGAAAGAGTACTTCCTCAGTAAACTTGGGGTTCGTAACCTGTTCATCCTCCATTAAGTCTTGCTGGAAAGAACCATCATATTTTTGAGCTGCTTCCCCACTATGGATGCAGGAAGGACAAAGATAATCTACTTCCTCAATTGCATAAATACCACCAGTATAATAGACATCCACTTCTTGCTCGCAACAATCACATACAACGATTTCATCTGTTTCAAAAATTTCAGCCTCTAGAGGGTTTGGTAGATATTTAAACGTTGGAATTTTCGTTTTAAGCTGCTGATGGTCTCTAATTTTTCTTGGCAGCAGAGGATTCACCGAATTTGGTTTATCTATGTAGGTCTGGAGAACGCCATACTTTTTTCGATCCTTTTTATCGTCTTTATTCATAATGACAGTAAATAACTGATATGCCTCAGGATACATCCTAAGTAAACAGTAGACCTCTACTAATATCCTTAATGTTTCTTCTGTTTGTTGAACCTGCTTTAATTGATCTTTAAAAATATGCATTTGATTAATGGTTATCGGATTGGAAGGATTAAATTTTTGTCTTAGTTCGTGCCATTCTTCCACAATCGTCATAAAAAATAAGCCTCCTTCTTACTTGCTATTTGGCAAATGAATAATCTTTTATCATTTGGCAGATTTCCACTTTATAGTTTGTGTACCATTTGTCTTTACCCAATTGTTGTGCTGTTAAATGCTTGGCATTGTCTTTCCATGCTTGGATAGCCTCTAGCGATTCCCAATAAGACACCGTTATGCCCTTTCCTTCCTCATTTCTAACACTTTCAACACGAATGAAACCAGGYTGTTGCTGTGCTAAGGCATCGATTAGGTCAGCCATCTTGCCATWGCCATCCCCATCTTGCTCAGTTCTTTGCGATGTAAAAATCACTGCATAATATGTTTCCATTTATTTCTCCTCCTCTATTACTTTTATTGTAAACCATAATGACTTTGACTAAAATCTAAATATAGGACACTGAAAGGATTGTGACAGAATGGGAATTAATCCAAACATGGCAGAAATAGCGGCACTTCTTGGTGAAACGTCAAGGGCAACCATACTTGCTAGTATGATGGACGGTCGTTTTCATACGGCTAGTGAACTAGCATATATGGCTGCCATCAAACCACAAACTGCTAGCTTTCATCTTGCTAAATTMGTAGAAGGMAAGCTGMTAAAAGTTGAAAAGCAGGGACGTCATCGTTATTTTCAATTGGCTGGTGAGGACATTGMTCAATTTTKAGAGTCATTCCTAGCCATCTCTCCACCACCTGAAGTACGTTCATTAAAGCAATCGAGCCAAATCAAGTTATTACAGGATGCTAGAACTTGCTATGATCACCTTGCTGGTAAATTGGGTGTCCAATTAACGGAATCGATGCTCAAGGCAGGCTATCTTACATTGGAGGG
Organism: Lysinibacillus sp. S1; assembly: GCF_044986265.1. Lineage (NCBI taxonomy): Bacteria > Bacillati > Bacillota > Bacilli > Caryophanales > Bacillaceae > Lysinibacillus > Lysinibacillus sp. S1. The sequence continues at coordinate 41,483 of NZ_CP173154.1, read as the reverse complement.
TAAACAATTTGTCCTGACAGATGAGGGCATATTATTTTTTACGACATTCGGAATCGATTTAACTGCTTTAAAGAGAAAACGACGATCCTTTTCTCATGCCTGTTTAGATTGGAGTGAACGGCGTTATCATTTAKCTRGTGCACTAGGCTGTGAGCTATTAAATCAATTTTTCAACCTTGGTTGGCTTTTACGAGTTCCCTCTATTCGCGCCATTAAAGTGACGGAGAAAGGGAAAATAGGCTTTAAAGAGGTCTTTCATTTAGATTTGTAAATTAGGAAAGGGCACGGAGTTATCTCCTAGCCCTTTCTCCACTAAAAGTTCGGTTTACTAAATAAATGCHCATGATGATGAATAAGCCGCCAACCATTAGTGAYGGTTTTAACGGTTCTTCCAATAACACCCAGCCTGTTAATACGCCAAAAAAAGGAGCTAAAAATAAATAGGCACTTGTTTTTCCTGGATCACTATTTTGCAGAAGATAATACCACCCTGCAAATTGTATGATCGAGGAAAAAATACTAAGCCACAACAGAATCAATAACGATTGTGGATTCACAATAAAAAATGGCTGTTCTAACAATGCGCTTCCTAGTAATAAGAGTAAGCCTCCAAATAGCATCTGATAAGCAGATAAAACCCACGTATCAAATAACACGCCCCATTTTTTCACTAACAAGGTGGCAGTAGCCCAAAAAACAGCTGATAGCAAGCCAAAAAGGATGCCTACTTTCAATTCAACTTGTGCCCCCATCGTAATCATCACCCCGATTAAGCCAAACAAAACCCCGATCCATTGATAGAAACGGTAGGACACTTTCATGAAAATGGTGGCAAAAATTACAACTAGTAATGGGTTTGTAAATGTTAAAATAGAAGACTCACTTGMCGTAATGGKGCGGAGACTTAAAAAAATACACCCCATCACACCTGCTGTTTGAAAGCTCCCGATCATGCATAATTTGAACCACTCCCTCCTTGTAATAGGATGAGGTCTCTTCAAGATGATAACAACGATAGCCATGATTATACCAGCCAATATAAAGCGAAGTGCAGCTAATAATAAAGGCGAGGCATACGGTAAGCCTAATTTAACAATGGCAAATGATGAACCCATTAAAAAGGTCGTTACTACTAATAAAGCAATAAATTGATAATTTTTCATCCAATAGCTCCTTACCTGATAGAATAATTGTTCTACGTACATTATAATCAGGAAGTATTTCAATGCTCATCGAAGTATGGATTACAACTCAATTGAAAGATTTTATAAGATTTCGTAAGGAAGAGGATAGTATTAAAAAATCTTACCTCCAAAAGCAAAGAGGTAAGAAACTATGGATTATTTATTTTGCATAAACGATCTGATGTTGTCTGCGATTTCCTCCGATTTTGTATGGTGTAAGTAATGATCCCCATCCAGTGTGATTACTTTGCCGTATACGGAATGTTTGACTTGTTCTTCATGCAGCGGTATCCAGTTCTTTTCAACTCCACCACTTTTCGCTTGGACAAATAAGAGAAGAGGTAAATCTTTAGGGAATGTAAGAGTTTTGGCTGCCGTGAAATTTTTGCTAATATGCTCTAATTCATTTGAAGTGCTTGTATTATAAAAGTTTTTGAGTGTAATCATCCTAATTTGCTCTTTTGTGTCGTCATCATACGGAAGACCTGCATAGGGATCATCTGAAAATTTTATAAGAATTCTTGCAATCCCTGATTTTTTTAGCAGTTGTAACGACTTAATTGGAAACTTCGTGTCCATACCACCCTGTGTAGGGACACTGCTATCAATCCCGACAAATCCAGTTACCTCATTCGGATATTTATTAACATAATCGAGTCCATAGATGCCTGCTATCGAATGTCCCATTAGCATATACCGATCAATCTTTAACTCCTGTAAAGCTTCATGGATTTCACTAACAATATTCTCTGTGCTTCGTTCTTTAGCTGTATCCTCACTTAAGCCATAGCCAAAGGGCTCTATTGAAACGATTTTATAATAGGGAGCTAGTTCATCTATCAATGGCTTAAAGTCGAGCGTTGGTGCTGCAGTACCGAAGCCTGGTAGTAATACGATGGTTTCAGCACCCTTACCTTGAATGGTGACATTCATTTTTTCCCCATTCACGGAGACGAGCTGACCATAAGGTTCTATTTTTCCTTGCTCTATTTTGTTGCAAATAATGTTTATTGTAAAAACAATGACAAGTAGCCCCACAATGGATATACCTAGGACTGCCATTGATTTCAGTAAAACACGCATAAATTTTTTCATGTTTAATGCACGAGAGGGATTCACCTTTACTCGTGCCTCCTCCTTTACTACGATTATTCCAGCTTCTTTTGAGCTGTTAGTGCAACTATAAAGGAGAGAGATGTCTTCCGAATGACGACAATATGAACACAAGATGAACAACAAAAAAATGTTACGACATCTGTATAGGAGTCGTAACATGCTCTCTTTAATTTAAGGTAATAGGTAATTTGACAATCATTGTCGTTCCATGCCCAAGCTCACTCTCGACTTCAATTTCTCCTCGATGTAGTAAAACGATTTGCTTCACGATAGCAAGCCCCATTCCACTGCCTTCATACTTGTGACTATGGGAACGATCGGCCTTGAAAAACCGTTCGAATATACGTTGCTGATCCTCTAAAGAAATCCCAATGCCTCTATCCGTTATTCGGACTATCACATGATTTGCACTTTGCTTCATGCTGATCTCAATCGTATCATTAGGACTTGAAAATTTAATACTATTCGTAAGAATATTTGTCCATACCTGATGTAATTGATCGTAATCAGCCATGAGGCGAACAGCCTTCAACTGGAGCTCAAAATCAATATTGCGAGAGGACCATTGAGGCTGGAGGGAGACAATGACACGTCTAATTTGTTCATCTAGACTGAACGTATCGAGATGCATTGGCTGTGTCTTTGATTCTAGTAAGCTCAGCTTTAAAAGGCTATCACTCATCTTAGACATTCGATTGGCCTCCGAAATGATGATATCAAGATAACGGTTTTTCTCGTCATCCGTTACATCAACTTGTTTCAGTGCTAATGCGTAACCAGAAATGGAGGTAAGTGGAGACTGCACCTCATGGGACACATTCGATACAAAATCTCTCCTCATTTGCTCTAGCTGCTGTAACTCCTCCGCCATATCTTCAAAGCTTTTAGCCAACGTACCTAACTCCCCTGATTGCTTAATATTTAATTCGACATTGAAATCACCACCAGCAATATGTTTAGTGGCTTGTGTTAGTTTTTTGATTGGCTTGACTAAAAACATCGCTGCAACTAAAAACACAACGCTTCCAATAACAAGGGCATAAGTAGCAAAATTCAGAATCAACTTGATGGAAAAAGAGGTTGAAGGTAAAGCAATCGTTTGGATAAACATCGCTCTCGTTCCCATTTCAGTTGTTAGAGGTATACCGACAAGTATGGATGAAATACCACTTGGAATTACTTGAATAACCTCTCCATCCAGTACMSCTTGTACTTGTTCCATTGTTACAGSGGCTAACTGATTGCCATGAAGCTTCCCGTAAGCCGTAAACTGCCCTGTTTCTTCATAAATGCGAACATGATAGGATTCAAGCTGATGCATATCACGTATAAAACGATCGGCTTCATGATATGGCAATGTGTCAAAAATTTGTACCATGTCTTGTCCAAAATTTAATAAGGGAATTTGTAAGTTTTCATTTAATTTATCTTTAAATACCCATGTTGCCATGAAAAAAGAGATAACCGTTCCCCCAATGACAGCAACTAGAAAGATTAAAACGACGCGAGTATATAAAGATTTAATCATTCCTCAACCTCAAGCCTATAGCCCAGACCCCTTATTGTGTCGATATGAAAATCAGTGATGGTGTTGAAGCGCTCACGCAGGCGCTTAATATGTACATCGATGGTTCGATTATCTCCCGCATAATCAATCCCCCAAATTTGATCGATCAGTTGTTCTCTTGTATAGACTTGTCCAGGTGTTTCGGCAAGCTTATATAATAATTCAAATTCCTTGAGCGGTAGTGAAATAACATCTTTTCCTCTCATAATTTTATAGGTCTGACGGTCCAGCGTGACTTGACCAAGTTGAATGGTCTGCGAATGGCCAATCCTGTAGCGCTTCAAAAGTGCCTTTACACGTACAGTTAGCTCTAACGGATCAAATGGCTTTGTTAAATAATCATCCGTTCCAAGCTCAAAGCCCTTCACTTTTTCCCATGTTTCCCCTCTTGCAGTCAGCATCAGGAGAGGAAGATCCGTATTCGTTTTGCGGAGCTCCTTACATAGTGTCCAGCCATCCATCGTTGGCATCATAATATCTAGTACAACAAGATCAATAGGTGTTGAGCCGTAGATGGCTAATGCTTCTTTACCATCTCCTGCCTCCATTGTAGTGAACCCGTCTTTGCGCAGAAAAAGGCAAACAAGTTCACGAATGTTCGCATCATCATCCGCAACAAGTATCGTCGGCATACATTCGTTCCCCTCTTTTCGAATCTATTATTCACACACATTATACTATATAATTTCTTTACTTCTCCCCTACCACACCTCACGATTAATTGCTGTGGCCTAAAAAACCACTTCCTAAAAACATAAAGGAAGTGGTTCTAATCAAGCAATTAACTTTGCAAACCATGCAACGTAATGAGCACCTGGAATCAATAGTAACTGTGCCACAATGGTTCCTAAAAATCTGGAGAACATCATCATAACAGACATTCTTTTCAGGTCTAGATAGCTTCCTCTCTTATTGATCACATCATCTGCTAGAATGGATATTTTCGGGTCAATGAATAGGATTAATAGTATTGTTGCAATGCCATTAATTAATCCAGATGCCATAACAGCAGTAGTCTTTAATTCTGGTACTAATAATGTGGCATACAATGCAGCTAAAACGCCAATCGTATAGATAGCTGTAATAACAATATTGATAACAAATAATTTAATCGGTATATCCTGTAGACGAATGCCTTTTAAATAACTAAAATTTGGTGTATGAATATGCTTAATCCCCCGTCTTACATAGTCAAATGTAAAGCCCTTTTTCAATAAAGCCGGGATTGAGCCTCTTTCCTCAGCCAAATGAACGATAGCTCTTGAAAAAATGGCTACAAAGGTGGGGATAAGTAAGATTCCTACTATTGTTCCAAGCGAAGCCGCTCCAATAATTAGTCGAAATTGATGTTCTACAAATGTCATGGCATTATCCGTAGGTGCTGTATCAACAAGGCTCCCTGTGAATGGTTGTTGCATCATATTTGCTAACCTCGACACCATGACCATTACATTAAAAAGAGATAAAGCCGAAGCTAGTAATTTGACACGTGCTCCTGATAAACGAACTGCATATGCAAGCGTTTCAATCGCATGAATGATTAAAATAAATAAAGCAATCATGATTAATTTTTCTGTTATTAAATCCACATATGTACCTACTCTTTGCTTTCTAACGATTTAATATTGTAACGCTTATTCAATAAAATAGTTCCAATTGAAAAAATATGCTGTCCAAGCCATAAAAGGTAATTATAAAAGGCGAGAGGTTGATTATTTCCAATGTGGAGAAGTGATGAGTGACTACCCTCGCCATAAAGAGTAGTGAACACCTTTGTTTTATTTGAAAATTTTTTCTAAAAGAGAAATATTTTAATTGTTTGGAGTGGTAGGCTACTTGAATCTTCTTGAATAGCGATACAGGTAACCTCTAAACGGAGCTGTGTTCGCCCAGAGGAAAGCATGTAACCTACACGGAAATTTTTCAACACTATGAAAAAACTTACCCTAAGAAAGGGTAAGTTTTTTGTTACTTCTACAGTTGCTTTACCATTAATTTTAATAGATCATCCTGTGACATCTCTTCCGTCAGCAGCGTTTCACCATCCACCCCAAGATAATCATACGGATTCCACCAAGCACGTAAAGAATCTTCCCCGAAGTCATTTTTTTTGGAGCTAGAATGATGACGAATAACGGTTTCCTCAAAAGATAAATCAAAATAATAAGTATTGGCCTTCTGATCATAGAAGTGGATTAAATCCTTTAACATAGCTCCATAACGACTGGCATATAATATTCCTTCTACAATGACAACTTCACAACGACCTTTACCATACTCTGCAATTTGACGAATTAATTCAATAGAAAGATTGCCTTCTCGATCATGCACCTTTAACATATCACGTCSGACAACATCTTGCGCAATCAAAAGTGTACCATGTCCAAGATGATGCTGAAGTTTCTTTGCAATTGTCGTTTTCCCACTACCTGAATTTCCTCGGATAATAATTAGCTTAGAGTCCAATTTCCCCTTCTCCTTTTTAAGCTGCTCTCCTAGACCAAATGACAACAGGAATCAATACTAACGACAATAGCCCTCCTGCTAAGGACAACACTGCATAGCTCGAATTCGCCACTACCATACCTGATAGCGMACCACCTGATGCACCTGCCAATGCCACAAAAACATCCATCTTCCCCTGTGTTTTTGCACGGGTAGAAGGCTCCGTCGCATCAACAATTTGAGCAGTTCCACTAATTAAGCCAAAGTTCCAACCTAATCCCAGTAAAGAAAGTGCCACAATGAGTAACACCATTGAATCGCTTGGTGCAAATGCAGCCACTACGCCAGCGAGTAGCAACGTAATACCTGAAGCTATACTCATTGCCGTACGTCCGATTTTATCAACAAGAATACCTGTGACAAGTGATGGCAGATACATAGCACCTACATGAAACCCTATCACAATACCAACCTCGGCTAATCCATGTCCATGATGTTTCATATGTACAGGTGTCATTGTCATGATGGCCACCATGACAATTTGTGTCAGGACCATAACTGTKKCTYCTAYSKCTAGGCYTYTTKTAWTKMTAGATATAGKMATGGATGGTGTTTGATTTTCTTTGTTCATTTTTTGCTTAKKTGCCTYTAWGGMTTWMGMTATTTCKAGMGGGWWAGGAWGMAACATAKTAAACAATACAAGCCCCGCCATAATAAAGGCCAAAGCAGATAATAGAAATGGACCCGCTAGAGCTGGAATACCGATAGACAGCGCCACTTTTCCCATCCATTCTACTAAATTCGGACCTAAAACAGCACCAAACGTGGTCATAAGCATGGTTGTACTAATCGCCGTAGCACGTTGCTTATTATTGGCTAAATCTGTCCCAGCGTAACGTGCCTGTAAATTAGTTGCCGTACCAGCTCCATAGATTAATAGAGAGGCAAACAATAACACAATACTATTCATTAAAGTAGCAAGGACTACACCTATTGCACCAAGTCCACCCACTATAAAACCTGTTGATAAGCCTATGCGGCGACCATAACGCTGAGATAGTTTTCCTACAATGAAAGCGGCACCCGCAGAGCCTAACGTAAATAATGCAGAGGGTACACCTGCATAGGCATCCGTTCCAAGCATTTGTTGTGCCAGTAGAGCGCCTACCGTTATACCCGCCGCAAGTCCAGCTCCCCCAAAAATTTGGGATAAGCTAACAACTATCAGTACACGCCTATATAGGTTTTTTAGTTTTTCTGGTGACTCAATATAGGACGCTATTGACTCTTGAGATTTTTCAACCATTTTTCAACCTTCTTTCTCTATGTATATCAAACAAGATTACTTGAATTAATGAAGAAGGAACCGTCTCCATCTAGACAGTTCCTTTCCTATGCTACCATCTTTTTATACCTCTATCGTATGCCCCAATTGGTGTCATGCATAAAGGACATGATATTAATGTGCATGCATAACGACATTCTTTTTCTTAGCGTAAAATAAGAAAGTAGTGGTTAAACTTAAGCTTATGATTCCGAAAATAAGTCCCATACCACTTAAACCAATTAAATCTAGCATCATACCTGTTGATAAAAGCACGATTTGAAAGACGACGGAATCAATCATGTTGCGGAATGAGAAAAAGCGTCCATGAAACTGTTTGGGTACTTGTTTTTGGAAAATTACCATTGTCGTTGGGAAAAAACAGCCAACTGAAAAGCCAAAAACGCCAAATGCCACTAAAGCGAAAAATGGAGTCTCTGCCAGTAATAATAGGAGCTCCATTGAGCCGATAATAAAGGCTAATGAAAAAAGCAGTGTACCCATTTGTACACGGTCAGCAATMATTTTCAAACCAGCTGCACCAAKCATAAATCCGATACCTTCCACCGTATACAATAATCCTGAAATTGTGGTAGATTGATGAATTTCAGATATTTWMATAATCACKAAATTAAAAGAGCCTAAAAATAATGTAGGWATTAACATTAMGACAMRCGTCATCAAGACGACTGGATGCTCTTTGATCATCGGTAACACTTCTTTAAAATWCCCTTTTTCTTTSTTTGTCATCGTTTCAGTAGATGCTTCATCCAATTGCAATAAACTMGTAATGACAAACATGCCTAAATAGACAATAAATGAAATAATATATAACCATTTTAACTCAAAAAAACTGAGCATAAACCCGGCAGCGGCTGTACCGATGATCCTTGAAATGGTTCTCGCATTCATCTGCCAAGCATTTAATGTAATTAAATCCTGTTCCTTCGCAATCATGGGAATAATAGATTGCAAGGCAGGCATATAAAATGCTGCTGCTATTTGCAGCGTGATTAAAAATAGAATCATCCAAATGACCGAATTAGTATAAAGTGCGATAAACATAAATAAAACACTGATGATGCGTCCGATACTCGCCATCTGGACAACCGTTTTTTTCTTCGATTGGTCAATGATACGTCCAGCCATTGGACCAACAACTAAGCCTGCTAAAATACCACAAGAAATAATTAATGATTTGTGAAAGTCAGAAGGTACTACCTCTTGCATAAAGGCTAAATTGCCAATAATGCCAGCCCATAAGCCGAGACCTACGACAAATTCACCTAATAAAATAATCCATACGTTTCGATTTCTCCACATGCTGTTCTCCTTGTTGCTATCATAAAATTTATCGTAACAAAATTTTAAATATTCGTACATAAAAATATAGAAAAATTTGCTAGATGCTACTATTCGTTCTCTTTCTAGTTTATCTTAACGAGTATACTATTTTTCCTAGAAGTAGTACTCATTCAAAAGTTTGAACTTGTCCTCAAAAGAAARAACATCGTTTGATGGGCGTATCAAACGACGTTTTTCATTAAGAARTTWMTAKWTTATGAWMRAGTASTTTTWTKMYASGYTMAACGATTTTTTGACAGATGAACGTCACGATAAAAATGAAVCCBACTGTTGTTGCCATCATDCCTGCWATAGAGGTATCCCAAAATTTCDCTAAATACTAGCCAATGACGGAAGCAGCAGCACCAAAGAGCAWACTATAGACGAACATTTGCTTAATCGTCTTGCTGATTAAATAGGAGGTAGCAGCTGGCCCAATCAACATGGCAACCACTAAAATGGCCCCTACACTATCAAAAGCTGCCACTGTTGTAAACGAAATCGATGTCATAAAGCCATAATGAAGAAAGACAACGGGAATGCCAATGGTTGCTGCATACACAGGGTCAAACGTTGCAAGCTTCATTTCTTTAAAGAATAGGAGTAAGAACGCAATATTAATGACGAGGACGAGTAAGAGCATCCATACTGCCTTAGGCATTGCCAGCCCAAGCAATGTCCATTTATCCCAAGGAACAAAAGCAATTTCTCCCATTAAAACATGCTCAACATCTAAGTGCACATTGCCTGCAAATAAGGTGATGAGGAGAACACCTGCTGCAAACAGAGATGTAAACACTACGCCTATCGCTGCGTCTTCTTGAATACCAGAAGAATGTAATAATTGCACAAGATAGGCTGTTAAAATCCCTGCAAACGCAGCACCTACCAACATCCAAAAACCATTCAACGTTTGGGTAATAAGGTAAGCCATCACAATGCCAAAGAGCACTGTATGACTGATCGCATCTGCAATCATGGACATTCTACGCAAGATGAGGAAGACACCTGCAATTCCACAAGTTACCCCAACTAACAGTCCCGTGAATACAACCCAAAATTCGATCATCCTACATCACCCTGCTTTCGAAATTGCATTTTCCTACGATATTTACTAATTTGACCAGTTGGACTTATAAAATACGATAGAAAGAATATACCTGCTGCCACTAAGACAATTATAGGACCCGTCGATAACCCTGTTCGAATCGCACTAATAAAGGTTCCTGTTATGCCAGCGATACCTCCAATCGCAGCACTTAAAATGAGCATTGTGCTCAATTTTTTTGTCCATAACTTGGCACTGGCAGCAGGAATAATTAATAAAGCTGACATTAAAATAACGCCAACAGCTTGTATACCTGTAACAATTGTCATGACAATTAAAACCGTTAATGTTGCCTTTAAAGCCTCTATTGGTAAGCCAATCCCTTTTGCATAAACAGGATCAAAGATCAGTAACTTCCATTCCTTATAAAGCAAGAGACTAACCACAATAATGATGGTTGCACTAATAAAGAGCCACATTAAATCTGCCTTGGTCATCGTCGCTGCTTTACCGAAAATAAAATTATTCAGACCACTCTGATTCCCCAGTGGGCTACGGTTAACCACTGTTAAAAATACAACACCAACACCAAAAAATACGGTGAGGACTAATCCAATGGCAGCGTCAGCCTTCATTTTTGAAAATGACACAATCCATTGAATACAATACACAGATAATGCAGATGTAATGCCCGCTCCTAGCATTAAAATTGGCAATTCCTTTTGACCTGTTAGCAGGAACGCAAGGGCAATACCTGGTAATGCTGCATGCGCAGCAGCATCCCCAACTAGACTTTGTTTCTGTAAGAAGGAGAACGTGCCTGTGATGCCTGCTGCAATGCCAAGTAACATCGTTCCACTCAGTACCCACAATAAGTTACCGCTTAACATTATGTCCCTCCTTACACATGTTGCATCATGAAAAGTTTACCACCATATGTTTTTTGTAATTGCTCTGGTGTAAAAACATCTTCCGTTGCGCCTGATGCTAAAATCGTTTTGTTTAATAGAATCGTATAGTCAAAGTATTCTTTGACGGTTTGAAGATCGTGATGCACAACAAAAATACTTTTTCCCTGTGCCTTTAAATCCTTTAAAATATCAATAATCGTTTTTTCTGTCGCAGCATCTACTCCTGCAAATGGTTCATCTAAAAAATATATATCTGCATTTTGTGCAAGGGCTCTAGCTAGGAATACACGTTGTTGCTGGCCTCCTGAAAGCTGCCCGATGGAACGCTCTGCAAAATCCTGCATCCCAACACTTGCTAAAGCTTGTCGAGCAACAATTTTATCCTGCTTAGACGGTCTTTTAAATAAGCCTGTATAGCCATAACGCCCCATGAGCACCACATCCAACGCATTTGTTGGGAAATCCCAATCCACCGCATTACGCTGAGGCACATAGCCTACGACTAAACTCTTTGGCTCAAACACCTTCCCTAAAATTTCTACCTTTCCCACTTTATTAGGAAGCTGATTTAAAATGGCCTTTAAAAATGTGGATTTCCCTGCACCATTTGGGCCAATAATGGCAGCTAGATGACCTGTAGGCACTGTTACACAGGCATTTTCTAATACTGTTTTTTTATCATACGCCACTGATAGATTTTCCACTGTTAATGCATACATATTCTTCACCTACTTTAATGCATCGACGATCGTGTCGATGTTATGTTGATACATACCTATATACGTACCTTCTGTTGTTCCTTCAGCTCCCATAGCATCTGAGAATAATTCCCCACCGATGACAATGTCGTGGCCTTTCTCCTTAGCCCCTTCAATAACAGCTTTCATTGCCTTATCGGACACACTGGATTCTATAAAAAGAGCCTTAATCTTATTTTCTACTAAGAAATCAACCATCTCCTGAACATCTTTCACACCATACTCTGAATCCGTACTCAGTCCTTGCAAGCCACGTACTTCAAATCCCTGACTTCTGCCAAAGTAATTGAATGCATCATGAGCCGTTACTAATATTCTTTGTTGCTGTGGGATTTCATTCACACGTTTTTCTGCGTAGCTTTGTAAATCATCCAGCTTTTTCAAGTAAGCTGCTTCATTTGTTTGAAAATCTTCTTTAAATTCAGGGTATTCTTCCTGAAGCTGCGTACTGATTGCCTTGACAACACCTTTCCAAAGCTCAACATCAAACCAAATATGTGGATCATGGAGCATGGCATCCGTATCACTGGCAAGCAGTTGCTTTTCATCTAATGTCTCGCCCACTGCCAAGACCGTTTTATCCTTCGCCATTTGTTCAAATATATCGAGCATTTGTCCTTCTAAATGTAAGCCATTATAAAAAATGACTTCTGCTTTATCCAATTTCGATAAATCACTTTGAGTCGCCTTGTAGAGATGGGGATCTACGCCTGGACCCATCAATGCTGATACCTGTAAATGATCACCACTGATTTCTTTAATCGCATCTGCAATTTGTCCTGTGGTTGCAACCACAATGCCTTCTTTTTCACCCTCTGTTTCTGCTGAACAGCCAAATAATAGAAATGAGAGTGATAATACCACCACACCTAACCATTGTTTCATTTTCCTACCTCAACTTTCTCTTTATTAAGCAATTGTTTGAAAAAAGTGCCTAAACTACGAAGTAACCAATTGGCGGACAAGCCGTAAATTGTTTGTCATGCCCGCCCTAGTCGTATTCAACCAATACCCCAACTTTTTCCACACAATACCTTAATTTATATTCATTTTCCTGATAAGCTGGCGCCAGCTCATCCAGAAAAGGATTAACATCATACCTGCGCCTACTGAATCGGTCAGTTTCCATACGATTGCTAAAATAATTAAAATGGCCATTGGAAGAATCGTCAGCTTGAAATCACCTAAATCTTTCATTCACGCACTCTTCTTTCTTTGGAGATATTTTGTTTCCCTTAGGAAAAATATATGCTTAATACAAAGAAAATTCAACTACTTTATGAAAATTTCTTTAAAAAAATTTTTTTCTTATAAAAAAATTAGTTTAGCCCAAACAAAAAAATCCCTAATGCAGACATTAGAGATTTTTTATAAAAATACATAGATTTATGTTAATATACTTTCATCTTTCTTTTTCCAGCGACTTTCCTATAAATTCAAATGCATAAATATGTGTTTTTGTTAATTCAATAATATCCTTGATTAAAGCTTCTTCTGATTTTTCATAGCCGCTTGCAATCCATTGCATCATCAATCCATAAAAGCCGTAGGAAGTATAATGTTTGAACATGTTCATGTTGACAGGCTGCTGATTGATCGTCTCAAATTTAAATTGCTCTTGATAAATTTTTGTGATCGTTAAGGGCATTCGGGTGTGCAACCCAGGAATCGTATCTTCCACATTCAGCAGCTCGAAAAACAAACGGTGCTTATAAATGTAATGAATAATATTAAAGGATGGTGCTTTCAATTTTGTCGTGTATACCTTTTCTCCATATAGGTAGGGTTCACCTACTGCCACTTCCAGACCATTCAGCATTTGTTCTAGCAAATTCTCTGCTAGTTCAAATTTATCTTGAAAATGCACATAAAAGGTACTACGGTTATAGCCCGCTCGTTCTACAATATCCTTCACTGTAATGGCTTGAAAACCATGTTGTTTCATTAAATCGACAAACGCTTCATAAAAATGATGGCGGGTTCTTTCTTGTCTTTGTGTCCATTTTGGCAATTTTACTTCCCCCTTTTAGACATTTCAGGCACATATGTCTACTAGTTAGATATTTACTACGACATTAATGATTGTTTCCGTTTTCAGGCGTTTTACAATAAAAGTACACCGTGATTTACACAGTGTGCAAGAAAAAAGTTTGTTTAAGGGAGTGTCATGTATGGGGAAATTACAAGATAAAGTCGCAATTATTACAGGTGGTGCTTCTGGTATCGGTGCTGCAACAGCCCAATTATTTGTAGCAGAGGGAGCAAAAGTGGTGCTTGTGGACCTAAACGAGGAAAAAGGCCAAGCATTTGCAGCTGAACTACAGGCAACAGGAGCAAAAGCCATGTTTATCAAAGCAAACGTAACGGATGAACAGGAAGTAGCAGCTATTTATCAAACAACTATTGAGGCATTTGGCAAAGTCGATGTCCTTTTTAATAATGCAGGGATTGGTCGTGTTACGCCAACTGAGGAGCTTCCTTATGCGGAATGGCGTCAAACTGTAAATGTAGACTTAGATGGTGTATTTTTAATGGCGCAGGCTGCCATCAAAGAAATGCTAAAAGCGAATGGTGGTACAATCGTTAATACAGCTTCGATGTATGGCTGGGTTGGCTCGCCAGGATCAGCTGCTTATAATGCAGCAAAAGGAGGCGTGATTAATTTAACACGTTCATTAGCATTGGAATTTGCTACGCGAGGGATTCGTGTCAATGCCCTATGTCCAGGCTTTATTGATACACCAATTATCCCAGAAGAAAGTAAGGAGCCATTACGTCAGATCACACCTATGCAACGACTAGGACAACCAGAGGAAATGGCGAAAGCTGTTTTATTTATGGCATGTGACGATTCAACGTTTATGACAGGGAACACATTAACAGTAGATGGTGGCTACACAGCCCAATAACGACGTTTAAAATAATCGCTCCCCGACTAAGGGCAGCGATTATTTTTTCACTAGAAAAATTTGCAGTTTTTATCCATTTCCTGCAAACTATTACTAAAGCGAGCAAGAAAGGATGAAGACAACAAATGAAAAAATTAATAGGTACATTATTATTTTCTATTCTGATTATAGCTAGTGCAGGCAATGTACAAGCTGCTGGCTTTCGAGACGTATCAAAGGATCATTATGCATATGAAGCTATTTTATGGGCAGAAGAATATGATATTGTTAATGGCTTTACAGACGGTACATTTAAACCGAATGCTACCATTACTGAACAGCAATTAGCAAAATTATTAGCCAATTTTTATGAGCTCGAAACGCCCATCGACGAATTAAAAAAGCAAACGCCTTCGGCAAACTGGTCGGATGATTTCTATAACCAGCTCGCAAGCTATGGGGTGCCTTTAAATGGCTATTTCGACAACCGAATCCGAGCGGCTACTGTGAAGCGTGGTGTAGTGGCACAGGCTATTGCTCATTTAGCTAGCGGTAAGAAGGGCTTAGATCAATCTATTCAATTTTTACTTGATACCTATATTTCTTCTGGGCTAAATCCACAGTATGAAGAGCGTAATTTACAAAAGTTTTATGGCGTGACAAGCAACATGACCCGTGCGCAAGTTGTCACGATGCTCTATCGTATGGACGAACGAAATTATTATGAAATTTCAGCGGATGCACAAGCAATTCATGAGAATGCCAACAACGTATCCTTAAATAATAGGGCAAAAAATGCTCAAAATCAGCTCGACAAATCATTACAGCAGGCTACTCCTAGTAAAAGCGCATGGGAAGGTGTGTATACTTATTACTATAAATGGGGTAAGGGTACAAATGAGTTTAACCGCCGTGATGCTATAATCTCCAATGCCACAAACAAGAGCTTTTCTATTGCTTTAACGGCGAATGATGGCTCCGCTTCAGGTAGTGTAAATGGCACAGCCACAATTACAAGCAATACGAAAGCCCTTATGAATACATCCTCGCATGGCAATCGTTGTGTTGTCGAGTTTGAACGTTTATCTAATAATGCCCTAAAGGTGTCTGAGATTGATTGTCGTGCTGAACGTAATGAAGGGACCAATTTTTCGGGTACCCTCAAGCAGCAATAATTTGTAACAGAGTCTGAATCATTCAGGCTCTTTTTTCATCCTTAAAAGCTTCATAGCTATGTTTGGCGATGGCAATAAAATCTTCGAGACAGGGATGCATATGCTTATCTTTATGCCATGCAATATCTGTATAAATTGGCGCTAAATCAATTGTGGACGGTACTTCCATTAATTGCCCACTTTCCAGCTCCTTCTCTACAACCATTTTAGGTAAAAATGTAATACCTAACCCTGCCATCACACATTGCTTGATTGCTTCAATACTGGCAAATTCAATCATTTGTAAGGGATTGACACCCTCTTGCTGTAGCTGTGCTTCTAAATGATTACGATAGGAGCACCCTGTTTCTGTTAACAACATCGTTTCAGTTGAAATTTGTTGAGCCGATAGAGGCTGACTAATTTCTTTGGGGGCACTCACAAAAACAAGCTGTTCCTGAATCAATCGCTCTCGCTTGAGCATGGCTGTTTCCTGATAAGTGTCCGTTATCAATGCAATATCAAGTTTACCAGCTTGTAATAAATCCTTTGCAATAGCTGTTGTATGCACAGGCTTGAAAATGATTTTCACTTGCGGGTGTGCTTGTTGAAATTGCTTTAAAATACTTGGTAGTCGATAGACACACTGACTTTCCTGTGCCCCTACCTTCAATAGGACTTGCTCCTGCTCGTTGGATATAGCTTTTTTCATTTCACGGTCTAGCTCAAGCATTTTTTTTGCATAATGCTGTAGACGCTTGCCCTCTTCTGTGAGAATAATACGCTTGCCAAGCCGCTCAAAAAGCTGAACACCTAACTCTTGTTCTAATGTTTTTATCTGAGCTGTAATACTCGATTGAGCGTAGTCAAGAAGCTGGGCTGTCTGTGTAAAGCTTAATGTTTCAGCTGCTGTAAAAAACGTTTGAAGCTGCTTAATATCCATCACTTGAACCCCTTCATCTATTTCTTCGATAGTTTTTGTTGAAACATTCACCCTTTTCGATAATAAAATTCAATATACACTAGTTTGTAGCTGAAAGAAAGAGATGGTTGCATTTACCAATAGCGCAAGTAAATATCTAACATCAAAAGAACCTTTTATCATATAAAGAGAAACGAATTTGGAGACTTCTTTCCTCCAAATTCGTTTCATTGTATTGTGCTATAAAAATAGTCAATATCATCTAAAGGCAATAAGGTCGACTTATTGTAAGTCTTTTCTAAGATGATCAGCTGCAGACAATGCTTTTAGATCTTGAAGGATCTCGCCTGGCTTGTTTCCTTCTCCTAGAATATATCCCTCAAAGGTTATCCCAACAAAATCAAAAATATGTTGAAATTGCTGAATCATTGGTAACCCCTTTATATAAGGCTCATCTCCACCAACTGCAATAACATATGCTTTTTTAGAAGACATTAATGCTTTAAAATCAGGATAATTCGGGTCTCTTAAGGTTTGTGACCATCGATCTATAAAGTTCTTCATCGCTCCTGTCATACTATACCAATAAATAGGCGTAGAAAATATAAGAATGTCATGTGGAAGAATACGGTCAATGATGGCGTTATAATCATCGCTGACATCTGTGAACCCTTCCGCAGCATGACGCTTATCGATTATTGGCTGAATAACACAGTCCTTTAGATAAATTTCTTCAATCATTAGGCCTTGAGTGGCTAATTTTGTTAAAGTCTCTACATTCCCATTCGACCGATTGCCACCATAAATAACTGCTATTGACATTTAGAATATCCCCGTTTCCTTGAAGTTTTTACTATTGTTCCCGTATACCTATATCTTATTATGAATTTACAATTCGATAAAGATGATTATTTCGATAAAATCAATCGAAAAAAGTGATTACAATTAGCATGCATACTTTTAAAAATATGTTCAATTAAACTAGGATACAAAATGAAATCAATAGTTAGTTATAACCCCTCTAAATTATCCAACAAACTATACCCATATTTAGCAAATTGTTGTTTGACTTGGTTAATGCAATATTTAATTCGTTTCTTTTTTTCTTCTTCGGAATATCCTATTGGGTTTTTTACACACGCACCCAAATCAATCCATTTCAAAGTGCTATTTTCCGTATCCCAGTATATATGTTCAAATTTAAAATCAAAATCGTATCTGTCTACATTCATCATATCTTTTTTTGCTTCAATCATTTTCAAAACAATTTCTTTTAATTCGTTGTTAGTTATGCCTTCTTTTAAAACCTGTGATAAAGTTTTACCATTCACTTTTTCTACAAATAAAAACTCTCTTTTTTTATATGCATAAATTTTAGGAAAATAAGGACTACTGTTTAACTCCAACAATGCGTATATATCGTTATCCCCTTTTCCTTCAGATAAAAATTTTTTCAATATAATTCCTTTGTTTTTCATTTCATAAACAATTGACCGTTTTCGATGTAATTGAATGATTTCAACTTCTTTACTCAATATAAGATTATATTCATATAAATAAATAGATTCTTTAGTCTCTTCTGGTAGATCATAAAAATAATTTGTGACAAGCAAAACTTGATTACTCCTTTCATCATAAGAAGATTCGACAAAAAGAGCTTATTCCCTTTATATTTCCATTATTTCTACATTCAAAAAAGTGAATACATTTTAATCATTGGATAAGAAGAATTGGATGAAAGGTCACCTATCTTTACAAAAAACCCAAACTACACAGAAGCTCATAACACTTCATTAGTTTGGGTTTCTTTATAAATAAATTTTCTTTTCTTATCAAATATTATAGATACTTTAACTATAATCTTTTAGGCCTTCCAATGAAAATCCAAATTACCAGGAACAAACTATATATAAATGGCATATAGAAAATACTCCCTGCATCTTCTCCATTCTTGATAGCGATTCCTATAAAAGCCCAGATAATTACTAATGGAAAAAATACATCTTGCTTATAAACACGTATAAAAGCAGCTAGCACAGTCGCAAGAATAAGTAATAACTGTGCCCATATTTCCTCTGAGAGCCCAAACCCATCCCACTCATAATATTTAAGCACAAAGCTAATATTAGCCATCAACGCCACACTAATCCACCCTAAATATACAGAAAACGGAAGTCTCCCTGAAAAACGATTATCCTCTTTCAGGTAACTTACATATAGAAAAATTATATGAACCAATAAGCCGACCATAATAACAATGGACGTTATAAACAATTCATAATGCCAGCTCAACAACCATGCGATATTTAAAAATGCAGTGATTACAAAGAGACCAAGCTTGCTATTTATACGATTAGTAGTTGAAGATCGAAATTGTTGTACAAGCCAAATGAATAATAAAAAATAAATCAAGCCCCAAATACTAAAAACATAGCCTGCTGGAATAAACAATACATCTACCTGATTAGAAATTTCACCTGTCTTTTTCCCATTAATCCCCACCGTGCTAGCTAGTCCATTAATAATAACCATGGCGAAATAACTTATGAGTGCAAGCCATTTCATGTTCTTTCCCCCTCTCATTTACATCATCTAATTCAATATATTCATTACCCATTCCAACTTATAATTACTCCGCTTACATAACATTAATAAATTATTTAAAGCCATTAGCTTATCTATAAAATCGTATAGCCTACTCATTATGGTATGGAAGAAAAAACCAACAAATTGTCTCATTAATTTCCCCACCCTTATTTTCCTGTTATTCAATATTCAACCACTCTAGTTATACAATTGTTGTACAACTTTTAAATATCTATATTATAATATGAAAAGTTGTAAGGTTTCGGATAGAGCACTACGGCACACAAATACTCACAATCATGAATATTAATAGCTATAGAAAGGCAGGGAAATAATGACACCAACAGATTGGCAATATAATATTACGCAGGTATCTGAAATCACAGGACTTTCCAAACAAGTGATACGTAAATGGGAAGAGCGCTACCAACTTGTTCATCCCAAAAGATTAGAAAATGGACACCGTGTTTATAGTGAAAAGGATGTGCAGCTATATTTAAAAGTACTTAGCCTTTCGAACCAAGGCTATTCTATAAAACAAGCAGTGACAATTGTACTTAGCAATCAAAATGTTTTAGAGGCAGTTACCCCCACAGTGTTGACCAAAAGCGACAATGTAGATCATTTCTGTAATCTTTTATTGGAAGAAGGAAGACTTTGCAATGAAGTAGAACTTAATCGACTCCTGCAACAAGCAAATCATTCATTAGGATTAGCAAAATTTCTATCTCATGTGATTATTCCTTTCTTACAAGAGGTAGGAAGATTATGGGAAAAACAGGTATGGACCGAGTATCAAGAATCTGTTACTACAATGATTGTTAGAGATTATTTAGTACAATTAAGAAGGAATTACCACTCTAAAGAGGATGCACCACTTATAATGGGAGCATGCTTACCAGGGGAGCATCATGAAGTTCAACTTCATATTTTATTGTTGCAAGCAATGATGGCTGGTTGGCGATCATTCCTTGTTGGCAGTTCTCCAGCTGTTGGGGCAATTGAATCTTTAATCATACATTTTAAACCAAAGGTGGTTCTATTATCTGCTATGACTACAAGGCCATTTGAGTTATACCCTACTAGCATTCAGCAATTAGATGACTTCGCTGCAAAACATCCTGCTATTCGATTTTATATGGGGGGTGCTGGCTCTGAAGAGTATTTAAAAACACATTCCTTACATTCAATTGCTATTGCCAGTACTATTGATGAAGTTATAAATAACTTATAAACTCTCACTCTAAATAACTTTATTTTTAGTAGGAGTTTAACGTTTTTGGTTAGAACTAGTACTATAAACAAAAGTTAAAAAGTTTATTAATACTGCTATCCCTGTTTAAATAAGGCATTGTTCTTACAATCTATTTTATTGAGAAGTTCAACGAGAATATCATGGATGAAAGCATTGGTTACACATGCTTTTGTCTATGATTTTTTTTTGCACGCAATAGCCATAAAATAATTTTTTAAATTTCAAGAATATATAGTTTGCACATTTTTGTACACTAATTGTATAATCACTGTATAACTTTTGTACAACAAATAAATATTTTTATCTATTTATAAATCATGACTCAATACAGGTAGTGTTATAAGACTAAATAGCAGATACGGAGGTTTTTCACAATGAAAAAGGAGATTATTGTTATAGGAGCTGGTCCAGGTGGTTTAGCGTCGGCAATGCTGCTTAGCGCTAAAGGATTTAATGTCAAAGTTTACGAGAAACAACCCTATATTGGTGGTAGAACAAGTGAAATAAAGCTAGGAGAATATAAATTTGATATGGGCCCCACATTTTTAAATATGTTTTATATTATTGAAGAAATATTCGAGCTTGCAGGTAAAAATATACATAATTATATAGATCTAGTAAACCTAGATCCAATGTATGAATTAATTTTCACGATAAGCGAATTAAAATGACTCGCGATCGTGAGGAAATGATTCGTCAAATAAATGAACTATTTCCAGGCAATGAGGGCTCTTTTGAAAAATATATGAAGGAAACTAATCACAAATTAGAAGCGTTAGTACCTGTATTGCAAGCAAGCATGAACCGTTATACAGATTTACTACAACCAAAAGTTTTAAAGGCATTGGGTGAGCTTGAAATCGGTAGATCTTTAATCGATACGCTTTCACGATTTTACAAGCAAGAGGAATTACAACTTGCCTTTACTTTCCAAGCAAAATACTTAGGCATGTCTCCGTGGGAAAGTCCTGGTGCATTTTCCATTCTATCTTTTATTGAGCATGCTTATGGTGTTTACCACATTACAGGTGGCATTAATAAGTTAACACAGGCAATGGCAAAGGTTGTACGAGAAAATGGTGGAGAGATCTACACGAACTGTGGCGTTTCAAAGCTCTGGTTGGATGGTCGAAAGGTAAAGGGTGTCATTTTAGATAATGGCGAAAAAATAGCATCTAATGAAGTAATAATAAATAGTGATTTTGGTCATGCGATGACTCACTTAGTCGAGCCTGGTGTTCTAAAAAAATACACTAAAGAAAAGTTAGAGAAGAAAAAATACTCTTGCTCTACTTTTATGCTTTATCTAGGTGTCAATAAAAAATTTGATTTGCCCCATCATACGATCTGGTTTGCAAAAAATTACCGAAAAAATGTTGAAGAAATTACTAACCATAAATTGTTGTCGGATGATCCATCTATCTACATTCAAAATGCAGTTGTAACAGATCCGACAGTTGCCCCACAAGGGAAATCAACGCTATATGTATTAGCACCAGTACCTAATAATTTCAGTCATATTGAGTGGGATACCTGTGAACAAGATTATCGTAACATGCTAATTGGGTTAATTGAGGACAAACTTGGCATTGAAAATCTAGAGCAATACATTGAAGAAGAACACATAATTTCACCGAAAAATTGGGAAGAGAATTTAGGTGTATATAAAGGAGCAACTTTTAACCTAGGTCATCAGCTTACACAGATGCTGACATTCCGCCCTCACAATAAATTTGAAGAATTAAAAAATAGCTGGTTAGTTGGAGGTGGTACACATCCAGGAAGTGGTTTACCGATTATCTTGGAGTCTGCACGTATTACTTCTAATGGAATTCTACAAAAGCATGGTCTAGCACAATTAGCAGTGAAACCTTTACCTAAAATAGATCTCTTTAATACGGAACTCAATAACAAACCTAGTGAAAAAGTAATGTTGCATATCTAATAATCATTAAGTATGAATTAAATTTAGCTTAGCTACCTAATATAAGGATTTGAAAATATGAATATTCAGACAAAACATATGAATGAAAATGCAATTGTAGATTCAATGAAAAAAAATTTAGCCCTTGTAGAGTTTAACTTGAATAGAAAAGTGATTTGGGCTAATAAAAAATTTGCAGAGGTTCTAGGATATCAGGTGGATGAAGTTATTGGGATGGGTCATGAAAAGTTTTGTAAACCGGATTTTATACAAAGCCCAGACTATCATCTCCTATGGCAAGGTTTATTAAATGGAGAAAAATATGAAGGAAAAATTGAAAGAATAAGTAAAATGAACGATTCTATATGGCTTGAAGCAACTTACCTACCCATTTTCAATGACAATAATAAGGTAAGTTCCATATTAAAAATTTCAACAGATATTACAAATCGAGAATTCAATACTTTAGAGATTATTGCTAAACTAAAAAGTATGCCTCAGGAGTTAGTAGAAATTGTTGTATCCAATTCAGAAGAAAACATAAAAGCCGTAGCATCACTTGCTAAAGAAGTTGACGCAATTAGAGATACTGTAAAAGTGATTCATACTATCGCTAAACAAACAAATGTCCTAGCACTGAATGCCGCAATAGAGGCTGCACGTGTTGGTGAAAAAGGTCTCGGATTTAAAGTCGTAGCAGAAGAGGTACGAAAATTAGCACTGAATGTTGATAATGCACTTCGAAATATCGAATATAATGTAATGACTATAGAAAGTGATACGGAAAAGGTCGATAATATTACACATGATTTGAAGAAAGTTGTAACAGAAACTCACAATGAATTTAATAAAGCCATTGATAGATTCGAAAAAATGCTTTAACTAGTCAATAATACAGCAGCTAAAGTTCTCAATAGATATTTGAGAGCTTTAGCTTCTTTTTTCTAACTAATTAATATCACTATAAATTATATTCTACTAACAATATCCTTATTATTTAATGGTATTTTTTCATTTTTTCAAACCACCCAAATGCTATCTCAGCCTCTATACATTCATTGTCCTGTGTAACTAAAAAAATTACAAATGATTCACCAGATGGAAAAATAAATTTTCCATCTTCATCGCTTACTAAAGTACTTTGTGGTGGAACAATTCGTTTAAACGCATTTACTCCTTTATAGGGGTGCCCTTCAACAAGTTCAGCAAATTCAATTTTAACGTCTGGATTTGGTGGTGGATAAATGGCTGTATTAGTAGGCGTTACATTTTTAGAAATCATTGAATCCCCAGGAGGTATTGCATTAAACCAAATTTCAGCCAGAATAGGTTGTTTAGAATAATTAGTAATGGTAAACGCATTTACAAACAAATCCACATTAGAATATTTAGGATTACTTAAGCTTCCCCACGCATTTCTTCCTTTTTTTAAGGTAATTAATTCGGTTTGCCCAACAAAATATTGACCTAATAATGATTCATATAAAGGAGTAGGAATACTAACTATTTTCATAAATCGATCATTATTTTTCATTGTCAATCTCACCCCCTTTTATATATTAATGTATGTATTTTTAGTAGGGATGTTTAGACGAAAATATCTTACAAATAAGAGGTTGAAATAATCAACACGCAATCCTTAATTTTACGACTAATTCCATATTACAATGACTTGTAAGCATGTTTATAGTTCGTAAATGATGGTGAATGAGAGCTAGCACTAAATAAGCAATATAAGAAAACGACCTAAAAGCTTAATGAAAGCTAGTTAGGTCGTTTTTTCATCTATGCTTCTACTGAGATATGCTGGAAGGTTGTCACATCAAATAATCCTGTATCTGTTAGCTTTAAAGCAGGAATAACTGGTAATGCCACAAAAGAAAACGTTAGTAGAAAATGGAAATCTAATGTTGGATTAAGCGTCTTTAATGCCCTGTGCAAGCCTGCTAGCTGCTCCTTTGCCTGTTGAGCTGGTACATCTGTCATCAAGCCACCAATGGTTAATGGCATCTCCGCTAGAATTTGGCCATCCGCAACAATCACAAAGCCCCCTTGGATTTCCTGAATGCGTGTAAGCGCCAGGACCATATCCTCATCATTTGTTCCTACAACAAGGGCATTATGGGAATCATGAGCTACTGTTGTAGCCACTGCTCCTTTTTGTAAGCCAAAGCCTTTAACAATTCCTAAACCTGTCGTGTGTAGCTGATGATGACGTTCGATGACGGCTAGTTTCAGTAGATCTTGTTCTACAGAAGGGACGAAAAAACCATCCTTTACAGGTACATCCATTATTACATGATTGGTAATTAGCTGATTCGGCACAATCTCCATTACATTCGCCTTTGTACCCTTTGTGAATGCTAGTTGTAGCCTATCCTTTGTAATGGTTGGTAAATGGACAGATTGATGGATATGAGCAGGCACAACTGGCTCTTGACGATTTGTCAGCATTTTACCATTTTCAGCCACTTTCTGCCCATTTTTCCATACGGCCTTTGCCTGCATTGTTGACAAATTCTCTACTAACACAAAATCTGCCTTATAGCCTGGTGCAAGTACACCTCGATCTAATAAACGATAGCATTCTGCGGTGTTAACGGTTGCTAACTGGATTGCTTGCAATGGTTGCATCCCTTCAGCTATTGCCATGGCGATATCATAATTGATGCTGCCTTCGTCGATTAACTCATCCACATATTTATCATCTGTACAAAATCCAAAGCGACGAGCATTATGTGACTGGACAGCTGGCAATAAGTCACGTAAGTTTTTCGCGGCTGAGCCCTCTCGGATTAGCACATACATCCCCTGCTCTACACGGTCAATGGCTTCCTCAGCCGTTACACATTCATGATCTGTGTGAATACCCGCAGCTCGATAGCCTGTAATTTGTTCGCTTTGTAAGCCTGCACAATGCCCATCAATGACTAAATTTGCTTCCTGCGATAATAAAATTTTCTGAAGCATGTCCTCTTGCCCATTTAATACCGCTGGGAAATCCATCACCTCCGCTAATCCACGAACCTGTTCATGTTGTAGAAATGGTGCCAAATCCTTAGCTGTTAGTGTAGCGCCTGCATTTTCAAACTGTGTACCTGGCACACTTGATGGCAGCATCACAAAAATATCCATATCTGCCTTTTGTGCATCATCTAGCATAAATTGAATGCCTTCTGCTCCTGCGACATTGGCGATCTCATGAGGATCAGTTATCACCGTTGTAATCCCATGAGGAAGTAAAACACGACTAAATTCCCCTGGTGTCAACATAGAAGACTCAATATGTATATGACCATCAATTAAACCAGGAATGACATAGCCTCCTGCCGCATCCTCTTCCTGTTTAGCGTGAAACTTATTCGTGCGATCTAGAGCCACAATCATCCCATTCTTCACGACGATATCTGCTTTTTGCCATGTTAACGAAAAAACATCCGCAATTTGCGCATTTCTCAGTATAAAATCTGCCTCTAATTTTCCTTGAGATGATAATACATTTTGTGTTAGCTGCTGTAATTTTATCGACATAACTTATACTCCTTTTTCTTTTAAGAACTATCATGCCAAAAAGATGCTAGCCATTGCAACTATTTATCGCTACATCAGTAAAAAACGACCATTGATCAATGGTCGTTCCAGACTGTAGACAAAAGCCCATCGAGAAGTTCACTTTCGATGGGCTTTTGTCATTTTTCTTCCTATTTTATCTTTAACATTTGGTAATATACTACCAAATTCAACATACTCTTCGAGCATAGATACCTTCTTAAGCTGCCTGCCACGTCCAAGTAGCCAGTTTCTTTAAATTCATGGCAGCAAAAGTAAGCATCGCCTGCATG
The DNA here is from genome assembly GCF_044986265.1 of Lysinibacillus sp. S1. Lineage (NCBI taxonomy): Bacteria > Bacillati > Bacillota > Bacilli > Caryophanales > Bacillaceae > Lysinibacillus > Lysinibacillus sp. S1. Next base: position 15,215 of record NZ_CP173154.1, on the reverse strand, counting down.
GACAATTTTTTCAGACCTCTTAAGGTTGTCCATCGCATACCATGCTTTTCTTTTGCATCGGCAAAGACACGCTCAATCGTTTCTTTGCGCTTTGCATAAATTTGTTTGATGTCATAGGAATGGCGTAAATGTTCAGCTTCCTCCACATACGACTCCCAGATATGGCGTTGAATGAGTTTTTGATGATGCTTACTTTCTGTACATTGGGAAAGGCTTGGACACTTCGCACAAATCAAAGGATTCGATTTATATTGCCGATATCCTTCTTTCGTCGTAGTTGCATACTTCAATATCTGCCCTTGTGGGCAAAGATAACAATTATAATGCTCGTCATATATATACTCATGCTTTCGGAAGAATCCATCTTTTGTTTTAGGTCGTGTATACGGAAGAACAGGCAACATTTGATTCTCTAATAAAAAGTTCGTAATCGCTGGTGTTTTATAGGCTGCATCTGCCGCAACAGCGATTGGTTTTTGAACGTTTTGAATGACTCTTTCAACAAGTGGCTGCAATACATGGCTATCGTGCACATTTCCCGGAGTCACAATGGCACCTAAGACAAAGCCCTTTTCATCTGTCGCTGCATGAAAAGAATACGCAAACTGTTTCGTACGTTCATCCTTCACGTAATATCCACTTTCAGGATCTGTCGTGCTTTCCTTTATTTCTTTCCATTCTTCTTTTTCAAATTTCTCCGGGGAAAAGGGCTTTTTTCCGTGTTCCTCACGATCAATATTTAACTCTAATTGAAGTTTCTCTTCATAAGCCCGTGTTTCTTTTCGCACAACTTTTTTATCATACTTTCGTTTATTCGCACTCGCTTTCACATGCGTAGAATCGATAAATAAATGGTCTGCATGGAGGAGTCCTTGATGCATAATCTCTTTTAATATACGATAGAATATCTGCTCAAATATATCAGTGTCTTGAAAGCGACGGACATAATTTTTACCGAAGGTAGAGAAATGCGGGACTTCTGTCTGGAAGCCAAATCCTAAAAACCAACGATACGCCATATTCGTTTCAATTTCTTTGATGGTTTGACGCATGGACCGTATACCAAAAACGTACTGAATAAACGTCATTTTAAAGAGAACAACAGGATCAATACTAGGGCGTCCTTTGGCAGAGTAGAGGTTTTCTACTAAAGGATAGATAAATGAAAAATCAATAGCCGCCTCTAGTTTTCGTACTAAATGATCTTGGGGAACTAATTGATCAATCGTTAGCATTTCTAATTGTTCACGTTCATTGATTTGATTTTTCGTCATCATGGTTGATCACCTCGAAAGTGTACTTTTTATCAATAGATGAATAAGGAATTATTTATGTAGAAGTTGATTGGAACGAAGGGTGGCGACTCCTGCGGGAAAAGCGGGAAAGTCGAGATCCTGGACTGAGCGAAGCGAGGGAAGCAGCTCGACCCCGCCCGCGGAAAGCGTCCGCCCGTAGTGGAAATCAACGGCTTTACTTTATTTTATTGTAAAAGAAAAAAGACTGTAGGCAAACTCAAAATTCATTGAGTTTGTCTACAGTCTGAAACGACCATTGATCAATGGTCGTTCGAAAATTCTAGCTCTTTAGGTGGTTGCCCTTTTTTATTCATCAAGCGCATACGAATAGGCTCAATCTTTAATGTCACCATTTCATCCTGATTGCCAATAAAGATACTTGTAAAAAATTCGGCTAGTTTATTTTTTATCCCTTCTTCATGTACTTCAGTAAGTTTGCCTTCTATTTCCACATACGTATCACCAAAGCCACCATTTTCGTAGCCATATAAAATATGGGTATATGGGTTTTTGCGCAGCTCTTCCATTTTTTCTGAATGCTTATTCGTCACTGTATACAATACAAAATCTTCATGCTGGAATGTCATGTATCGTGAGTAAGGTTTGCCATTTTCTACAGTCGCCATTGTGCCAATCTTTTCTCGATTTAACACTTCTAGAATTTCATCACGTACAGAAGTCATAATATCCCATCCTTTCATCTATATATCTATTTTGCCCTCTCCCAAGAAAGCTAAACGGTCTTTTTTTGAAAAATGTGAAATGACAATCTTCGGGCATATTGAAAATCTATTGTTATAATAACTGGATGGACAACAGGAATTTTCGAATGAATGAGGGTTAAAAATGAAACAAGCTTTTTTTACGCGCTGTTTGTTTTTCATAACAGGCATTATCGTACTTTCTTTTGGTATCACATTAACAATTAAAGGCCAACTCTTTGGAGTGGGCTCATGGGATGTACTACATATTGGCTTAACAAAAACAGTAGGCCTATCAATCGGTTCATGGTCCATTATTTTGGGACTTGCTATTTTAGCGTTTGATATGCTGATTACGAAAAAGTTCCCTTTACCTGGAACGTTTATCGATATGTTTTTGGCAGGCATTTTTATTGATATTTTCAACTATTGGTTACCTGATATTGATGGTTTTTGGATGCAACTTATTTCTTACCTTACAGGGTTAGTGTTACTAGGCTGGGGCTGTGGAATGTATATGGTAGCAAATTTAGGTATTGGACCGCGTGATACTCTCATGCTGATGATGGTTCATAAGCTTGGCTGGAGTGTGACTCGCTCTCGTACAACAATGGAAGTAACAGTTGCAATCATTGGCTTCCTACTTGGCGGTCCTATAGGCATCGGTACGGTATTTATGGCATTTGGACTTGGACCAATCGTACAATTTGCCTTATCCTATAACGAAAAATTATTTATGCGATGGACAGGCGTGAAAAGCGCTGTTGTCTAAACTTTAAAGACAATGCATTTTTGCATTGTCTTTTTTAGAGTTGAAATATACAGTTCAACTATATATAATCAAACTATATAGTCCAACTGTATATTTGAGGTGAAGATGTGAAAAAACATAAATTATTACCTTTATCCGAAACCATGCATTATATTCTACTCGCCTTACGTGAACCGCTACATGGCTATGCCATGATGCAAAAAATCGAGGAAATGAGCGCAGGAAGTGTAAGGATTGCTGCCGGCACTATGTATGGAGCCATTGAAAATTTATTAAAATATCATTGGATCGCGCCTGTTGAGACCCAGGATACAAGACGCAAAGTTTATCAAACCACAGAAGAGGGTCTAGAAATATTAGCGGCAGAGCAACAAAGATTGCAGCGCATTTTATCTTTATACGAGGGAGCTGGCGAACATGATAAAGTTTAAATCTTTTTTGATATCGAAAAGGAAGAGCGTTGGTTAAACGAAATGTTAGCCAAGGGTTGGCTATGCTCTCACATAAACTCAGCAGGTATTTATACATTTCAGCCTACTGAAGATCTTGAACAAGTTATTCGGATTGATTGTCAGCAGGATCTTCGCAAAGAAAAGAAAGCTACCTATAAGCAATTACATGAGGATTTTGGCTGGCGTATAGTAAAAGAAAAATCATATGATGGCACATTTTATTGGACAAAAAGTAAAGATGGTAATGATGAATTATTTTCAGATCATGATTCCCACATTGCGAAATATAAACGTTTAATGAAACATGCAAGCAATTGGGCAATACTCTCCCTTATCTTCTTAATGATTTTTAATGGCACCGATAACGTCGCTCCCTTTTTCAGTATAAAAAGCGCATATTATACCCCAGGTTTATGGGATAAAGAAGGTTCTGCCTTCCTTTTTGCTTTTTTATTTGAAACACCCTTTGCCATCATGCGCTTTCTTCCACCATGGCTATTTTTAGCAACTTGTAGTATTTACATCACACTCTATTATCGTTATCGTAAATCCATACAGCAATTTTTATAGCAAATAACAAGGAGCCCCTTACGTAGTGTAAGGAGGCTCCTCTTTCCTTTATGCTTCTGGTTCAGCAGTATTTTGTCCTGTTGCTTCCATCACTTCTGGTGTATCGTCCACTGTATCATCTTCCTGTACGTTTTCAGCAGCCGGTGGTGTAATCGTCACAAGTGTGTAGTCATCCTCTTGTAAAATTTCAAACGAGAACTGTTGACGAATATCTCCGACGTATAGAGAAGTCCCAATTGCAACATTTGTAACATCTATTTCAATGGTTTCTGGAATGTCAGTTGGCTTCACTTTAATACGCACTTCACGATTAGGCTGGAGCAGGAATCCGCCATCAGCAACTCCAACTGCATCCCCAATTACAGTCACTTGCATATCTACTTCTACTTCCTCTGACATTTTGATGTATTTTAAATCCACATSCTTAACATTCCCTTTTAHTGCACAACGTTGTACCTCTGTTAAAACTGCATTAATGCGTTTTCCTTCAACATCTAATTGGAAAACACTTTTCGTACCGTGTGTAGCTAACATTTTTGCAAAGGCTCTCGCATCTAACATAATTGCCGTTGATTCMTTTTGAAAGCCGTAAACCACACCTGGAATGCCCCCATTTTGTCGAAGCTGTGTTAAAGAAGATTGTTGTCCCTTTTGACGTTTACTGGCAGTTAAAACCATATTCATCGAATATTTCCCCTTTCATGGAAACTAGTCTCATAAAAGGTTTTGCCTTTTCTATTGTATTTTATACATAGCAAGCACGCGATTATTTTGTCAGTATGGTAGTGGTAATTTGCCTCTCGGGATTACCGTTACGCAATACAACACAGAGTGCGATAATCGCTAAAACCGTACAAACCATAAACATGACCATATAGGATGTAAATTGCACAATAAAGCCCATCAAAAACCCACCCAACCCAAAGCCTAAATCATAGGTAGCTAAAAATAAACCTAGCAAAACATTTCTCGATTCTTGTGGTACAACAAACGACATATATGTAGTAATTGTCGGATATAGCATCGCTGAGGCAAGGCCATTGAAAACAGCGGAAATATAGACAAAAGATCCTATTTCAGGTAAAACARCAAACAACGTTGTGCCCAATAGCGATCGGTAAAGCACACATGCAATAAAKTTCGGATGCCATKGTMCATCTGAAGGAATAGAGCGTCGCAATACAAAGCGACTACCCACCACGACCAATGCCTGTAACGTTAAATAAATAGCTGGATTCCCCACCCCCTCGGTCAGCATAAACAATGGTAAAAAGGTGGTGATGGCGCCAAAAATAGCAGCACCAAGAACCATAACGATTGCTGATATGACTAGCCCCTTGTGTTGTTTTACCCCCTTCATGGCGGCTAACAGCTCTCTTGTTGTCACAACTTCTGTGTCTTCCTTTGCTTTTGGTAAAGGGGAGCCAATAAAAAACAGTAGTGGCAGAAGAGCCAACATAACCATAAAGATTAATAAATCCTGACTATCCAATTGCGTCCACAAGAGTAGCGCTACTGCAGGTCCATATAAACCAGGTACAACACTGGATAAGGAATACATCGACATGCCTTGCCCCCGATCATGGTCGTGTAAGACAACTGTAATACCTAGCTGCATCGCCATAGAAAAGAAAGCGGTGATGATACCCTGTAGGACTCGTACTAAAAAGACACTATCAATACCAAATATTACATAGATAAGCAGTGCAAGTGCATGGCCTACTAACAGCCATTGCATAATCGTATAAGGACTATGCTTGGCGACCATTTGGCCAGCAAAAGGTCTTAATAGCATACAAACAAGCATATACATGGCCATCATGACTCCAATTTCCCCCTCCAAGTACCCCCCATCCGCTGCTTCTAATGGAAAAATAACTGTCAACACGGCATTGGCGGTAAAAAAAATAATCGCAAGCCCATATAATTGCATCATGCGAAGGGATAAAGGCTGAAGTTTCATGATACTTGCTCCCCTTGCAACGAAGAAACTTTTTGACGATTTATAGGTAATCTAGAGGCTAATAGGCGTTGGCTGGTCGGGTGTGTCATAAATGGAATACGAGACACTTCCTGAAGAAACTCCACCACTTCACCCTGGTCTACAACAGCTACTTCATCTGCAAACAAACTAACTGCGTGTAAATCGTGAGTAATAAATAAATAACTGAAGCCTCTCTCCTGTTGCAATTGTTTCAGGAGTTTTAGGATACTGATTTGTACCAATATATCTAAGCTATTAATGGATTCATCTAAGATGATGAGCTTAGGCTCTGTTGCTATCGCCCTTGCGATGGTCACTCGCTGTAACTGACCACCACTTAATTGATGAGGGTATTTTTGAGCATCTCTCTCAGATAGTCCCACCTGTACTAAAAGCTCCTTTATTTTTTCTAGCTGCTGTTGTTTTGTCAACTGTAAATGACAATTCATTGGCTCCGCAATGATGTCTTGAATCTTCATTTTCGGATTCACAGCACTATGGCAATCTTGAAAAACGATTTGAATATTTTTTTGTAATAGCTTCTTCTCTTCTTTAGATGTCGTTGCTAGATTAATATGATCGAAGTGAATGGTACCGCTATCTGGCTTTTCCATACCTATTATCAGCTTTCCTAGTGTGGTTTTGCCACTACCGCTCTCTCCGACAATGGCTAAGCAACCCCCTTGCTTCAAGGTGAATGACATATTTTTCACAGCTTCTATTGTTTCATGTTCCCCAAACAATCTCTTTTTTCGATAGGTTTTAGATACTTGTTGGATTTCTAACATYGGTTTTCCTCCTGTCTTACCCAATAGTTCGTGTCTMGTNNNTATAGAATTCCGTTTGTATCACCTGACCAGCTATCCACAAGTTTTTCAAGTTGATCATCCTTCCTTTTAGCTGCGACTAATGCTTTGGTATAGGAATGAACAGGGTTTTGTAATAGCCGTTCGGCTGGACCATATTCCATGATTTTCCCTCTTCGCATAACAACAATTTGATCTGCCATGCGGGCAATGACGCCAAGATCATGTGACACAATCAGCATCGTTGTCTGATATTGTTGCTGACAATGAGACAATTCCTCTAAAACCTTGAGCTGTGTCATCGTATCAAGGGCTGTTGTTGGCTCATCTGCAAGCAAAAGCTTTGGACGAAGACTCATAGCCATGGCAATCATGACACGTTGAAGCATGCCACCGCTTAACTCGTGAGGATATTTTTTTAACAGTCTTGAATCGGTCAATTGAAAAAAAGCAAGTTGCTCAGTTGCTATGTGCAATGCTTGTTTTTTACTGAGCGACCGGTGTGCTTGTAATGTTTCAATCATATGCTCTCCTATTGTTATAATAGGATTAAACATAGCCATAGGATTCTGCAATATACATGCTACGTCATTGCCCCGAAGGTCTCGCAGCTGCTGTTCATCCATTCCCAGTAAGGAACGCCCTTCCAATAAAATGTCTCCCTCATAGTTTCGGGACTCCCGAAACAGTTGCAAGATGGCATAACATAGCATCGTTTTACCGCTACCACTTTCCCCGACAATACCAAGCGTTGTACCAGTTGGAATCTGGAAATCAACATGCTGCACAACTTTTTTAGGTCCCTGTGCTGTTTGAAGCGTAAWTGACAAATCCCTTATCTCTAACATATTGTCACCTCTTCTTCTTATACTTTGGTGTCCATAGCCGTACGAAGGGCATCCCCAAACCAATTAAAAATAAGAACGGTTAATGAGATCATGATACCTGGTATAAACATAAGCGTTGGTTCACTCATTAAATAGGTTTTACTATCATTAATCATCATGCCCCATTCTGCCATCGGTGCCGTAACACCTAGCCCTAAAAACGACAGCTCCGAAATTAAAAGTATTGTGGAGCCAAGCCCGATTAGTTTTAACAAAAATATTTGTGGAAAGACAAACGGCAATATATGCCTCCTTATAATTTTTCGTTTCGGTACACCTGTCAGCCGTGCATATTGTACATAAGTGCTTTCTTTTAAAGAACGCACCATATTGCGAATAATACGCGCAAAACCTACCCACGACACAAAACAAATTGCCACAAACATATTTTTAACGCCACCACCTAACGCACCTACAATGACAAGGGCAAAAATAAAATCAGGAATGGAGAGAAGAACATCACAAATACGCATTAATACTAGATCAACCAGCCCACCGATGTACCCTGCCAGACACCCTACGATGATGCTAATGATTAAGGTAATGAATAGTACGCCAGAGGCTAGTAGCAGAGAGGTGCGCGTACCAAATAATAAACGAGAGAGCACACAGCGCCCCAGGTGATCTGTACCTAAGGGGTAATGCATAGAAAATCCCTGTAATTTATTGGCTATATCTGTTGTATAAGGATCATGAGGCGCTAACCAAGGAGCAAATAGMGCCATTACCACCAGCATGAGTACAAGCAAGCTACTGATGATGAGTGACAGATGCTTTTTCATTAAAGAGCGCCTCCTTTCAGCCTGACACGTGGATCAATAACTGCACAAAGTATATCTGCTATAAAATTGACGGTGATATATAATCCCCCAATGATGACGATAAAAGCTTGTAGTACAGCGTAGTCTCTTGCTAACATAGCCTCCACAATAAAGTGCCCTACGCCAGAAATGGCAAAAACATTCTCAATAATCGCTGCCCCCCCTAATAAGCCTCCACAGGTCATGGCAAGGGATGTGATAAGTTGTGGTAAAATGCCTTTGAAAATATGTGTACGCAAAATAACCGTTTCTTTTACACCTCTAGCACGGGCAAATAGAACATGCGGTTTCTTCATTTCTTCTCTCATGCTTGAGCGGATGAGCCTAATGTAATAAGGGATAAATCCTAAAGCCAGTGTTATCGATGGTAAAATGACATGAGCAAAACTTCCCCACCCCATGAGAGGTAGTACGCCCCATTTCAAGGCCACTGTATAAATGAAGAGAAAGGCCAGCCAAAAACTTGGCATAGAGGCAATTGTAAAGATAGCTGTACGTGTAAACCAATCGAGCCATCCACCGTTTTTTCTTGCAGACCAAATGCCAATAGAAAAGCTAATGACAATAATTATGACCAATGCTGTTACCGCTAAAAGTAATGTTGTCTCAAAGCGTTGAAATAGTTCTGTTGCCACGGCCTTTTTCGATACAAAGGATGTTCCAAAATCTAATTGCAATGCATGGCTGAGCCAAGCAATATATTGCATCCACAAAGGTTGATCTAGACCCATTTCTTCACGCATACTTGTCATGGCCTCTTCAGTAGCAGGAATTTGATTGATTGTAAAATAAGCTTCAACAGGATCAACAGGAATAAAGCGAATTAATCCAAAGGCGATGATGGTAATACCAAACAACGCCAGTAACATACTTGCTATCCGTTTAACAAAAAATGGCACCATTTTGACTACTTCACCTCATATTGATTCAGCGGCACTTCAAATTGCTGCATAGAAAACGATAAATTGGCTAGACGTTGATTGGCCACCAAATAATTTGTCCGATAAGATAATGGCATGAAAATCGCCTCTTCATGAATGGTTTGTAAAATGGCTTCATACAGGCTCTGTCTCTCTGATTCATCAGTTGAGCGAATCACTTTCGCAATATTCGCTGCTAATTGTTCTGAATGTGCTGTGCCTTTTAACGCATAATAGCCAATTTGCTTTTCCCCCGTCATCATTCGTAAATACATATGGGGATCATAAGGTGCCCCCCACGTATCATTCATAATGACATTGAACTCACCTGTTTTACTTCGCGTTCGGAAAAGTTGATCTTCTTCTCCAATCAACTTGACATCTACGCCTAATTCACGCCATGCGCCCTGTAAATATTCAAATATAGATTTATGCACTTGGTCATTACTGTTATATGGAATTGTGATGGTCAGTGCTTGACCGTCTTTGGATCGAAATGGAGCCCCTTCTTCAAAGATCCAGCCTGCTTTATCCAATAGTTGCTGGGCTTTTTCTAAATCATAGCTGTAAGACTCAAATGGAATATCACTATACGGAAATCCTGGAGCAAATAAAGACTTGGCCTCTTGTTCAATGCCATTTAATACATGTTCAATAATTGTTTGTCGATCAAAAGCATACTGCAAAGCAAGTCTGACATCTTTATCTTGTGTCACGCCATAGTCTGAATTGAAAGATAGTATTCTAGTAGAGGAAGGTTCAGAAATTAGCGTTTGATATTGGGGATTTTTCTCCAAAGCTCGGAGTTCCTCAGGTGCTAATTGACCACTTCCGAAAATTAAATCAATATCTCCTTTTTCAAGTGCCATCATACGTGCTTGTGAATCAGGAATAATTTTGACGATGACTTTTTCTAGCTTAGGCTTCTCTCCCCAATAATGCTCATTACGTGAAAACTCAGCAAAATTGTCTTGCTTGTAATCAGTTAAAATCCAAGGACCTGTTCCAACCGCTTTTTCAATGCCATCTTTGGTTGTCCCACTTGCTGGGAAGCCACTATCCCCTAACATACGTAATGGACGAATCAACGTTAACTCCTGTAAAAATGGATAGTAAGGCTCTTTTAAATGAATCTGTAATTTCAGCTTATCTAAGACTTCTACCCGATCAATGACTGCCACMACTTCTAGCCAACTATGCGGTGCAATATTCTCCACTACAGTTTCGATATTACGTTTAACATTGTCTGCCGTAAGCTGAKASCCGKCYGAATACAAGAYATTGTCTCGTAATGTAAATATGTAGCTCTTACCGTCTTGAGACATTTCCCATGCTGTTGCTAATCCTGGCTCTATTTGCCCATCATTTCCATAGCGTACAAGCGGATCGTATAACATTGCCTGAGCAAACATTTCATTTGGTGCATACAGGTGTGGATTTACTTCTCCAATATCCTTTGGCCAAGAAATGGTTAAAACATGTTCATTTTCACCTTTTGCCTTGTCTTTTTTTGTCTTGTCATCTGAATTTCCGCAGGCCACAAGCATACTTCCACTCACAATCAATAGAACTAGTAAACTCATTATTTTTTTCAATATACTTTCCCCTCCACTTAAATAGTAATGATTACTATTATCATTCAAAATCGAATTTTAAATGATTCATGACTTTTTGTAAAGTAGATATTCAAAAATAAATCTTAAAGACATAAAAAAAACACCTCCTCTGTCCACGGAACAAAGGAAGTGCCTTCTGTCTTAATATAGTGCTATTTTTGTATGCAATAGCTCTTGTAACTCATGCAATTTTTTAATTTCATAATGCGGTTCAATATCACTCGTATTTTCAACATTGCGGATGTTAAACCAGCATGTATCAATGCCTGACAGCAATCCGCCTTTAATGTCTGATGTCAAAGAATCGCCGATTATAAGCGTTTTAGCTTTATCAAAATGCTCAATCCGCTCAAATACATAAKCAAAAAAGGCTGGCATTGGTTTTTGATAGCCCGTTTGCTCGGAGATAAAGATGCCTTTAAAATATTGTGCTAAATCGGCATCCACTAGTCGTTTATTTTGTGTCAACGTTACGCCATTTGATACGACATACAAATGATAGTGATTGGCTAGTTGAGCGATGACTTCATAAGCTCCCTCTACATAATGATGTGCTTCCTGTAAGTATTTTTGGAATAGCGATTCAAAGTAGACGCCATCGACCTCCATCCCAAATTCCTTTAAAGCAACCGCAAATCTTGTATTATGTAGGGTATTTTTTGTCACTTCCCCACGCTCAAAAGCTCGCCACATCGATTCATTAATTTCTTTGTAGCGCGCTATCATCTCGGGCGTAGTGGCTATCTTTTCCTCTCTGAACATGCGGTCAAGTGCTGCATTTTCAGCTAAATCAAAATCTAGTAATGTATCATCTACGTCAAACAATAATATCTCATATTTCGTCATGTTCATTCCCACTTTCTTCGATGCATTGTGACTATTTACTCTATATCATGATAACGTTTTTTATGAAAAATAACAGTAAAATGTCCTATGACAGAATATTAGAACATGTATGCGCTTTATACACATGCTTATCCGTCCATTGAAACTAGGGAACTGTTTCTATAATGGAAAAAAATGTTCGTCTAGCCCTAAAATAGCCCGTTCTGCAATTTCATATTTGAAATTATCGTTGAATATGAGACAATAGAATGCTAGAAAGGAAGATGTACGAAAGATGACGACCTTACAAAAAATAACACCTGTCTATGATCCTTGGGAAGCCTATTTAGATGTAGAACAGCATGGACAAATGACACTATCAAATATTGAATTTACAACAACAACACTTTGTAATATGCGCTGTGCCCACTGTGCAGTAGGCTATACATTACAAAATAAAGACCCTGAGGCATTACCAATTGAATTAATTCTAAAACGATTAGATGAAATACCCCATTTAAAAACGCTCAGTATTACTGGTGGAGAACCTATGATGAGTAAAAAGTCAGTCCAGAATTATGTGCTGCCACTTTTAAAATATGCGCATGAACGTGGTGTACGGACACAAATTAACTCCAACCTAACATTGGAACCAGCACGTTATTTACTGATTGCGCCTTATCTTGATGTCCTTCATATTTCCCATAACTGGGGAACAATCGATGAGTTTGTGGAAACGGGCTTTGCAATGATGGAACGCAAACCAACATATGACCAACGTGCAGCCTTATTCCAACGCATGATTGATAACTCAAAAATGCTAGCTGAACATGGCGTAATGGTATCAGCAGAAACAATGTTAAACAAAAAAACTTTACCATACTTAGAACATATTCATCACCAAATCATCCATGAGATGAAATGTGCACGTCATGAGGTGCATCCAATGTACCCATCCGACTTTGCAAGTGCACTTACTTCTTTATCACTAGAGGAAACACGTGAAGCCATTCATCACCTGTTAGATATTCGAGATGACAATACATGGATGTTGTTTGGTACACTACCATTCTACCCATGTAGCATGAATGAAGAAGATCAAAAGCTGTTACAACGTCTCCGCACTGCGAAGAATGTCACAATGCGTAATGACCCCGACGGTCGTTCACGATTGAATATCAATATCTTTACAGGCGATGTGATTGTTASCGACTTTGGTGACACACYAGCCCTCGGCAWTATTGTWCATGACGAAMTASCAYTGWTWWKWGATAAATGGATKGCAACCGACTTGSCAAAMTMKMTTAASTGSCATTRTYYAKSAGTCAAATGSTTAGGKSMAAATGTAMTTKTAAAAAATAWGTATTATCCTGATKCCGYGKTTGTGARTGGCTMTGMTCGTGTATAAGTTCAWYGRTAAAGAAAGAAACTCCATGKTGAACAAAGACTGATCAACATGGAGTTTCTTTTACATATGGCGATATAAATTGTAGGTTGTCCTTATGCCTGCTCTTTAATGCATCGTATATAATTGTTCGATCCTAATGGAATCCGCCTCTTGATTTTTTTTGTCTTCGGAAATGATTTTCCCTTCATAAATCAATCCACCTGTACGTAAATCAACGATAGACAACCACTGTCCATCAGAAACACGATATACTAAATAAAATTTTCCCTCTGCTATACGTAAATATGGAGCATCATTCTCATTCGCAATGCTTGAATATTGAAGGGTTAAGGGTTCTTCCCACTGCTCCTTTTCAATATGATAACGATTCAATGTTAGACCATTGGCTGAATAAACAGGAATGTATATCGTTTCTTTATGAATCAGCATTGACTTCCGATAGGGTTTTAATTCTTCTGGCATAGTCCATTCCTCTGCTTCATTCTTGGCATTACTATAGAGATATATTTGACTAGAGATAACTTCTAGCTCAGTATCTTCTTTTCGATCACTGTATTTTTCTACCATATATAAATAATAATTTTCGTTTTGAGTAGTAGTATTGTATTCATTAAAAATACGGATACTGGAAGTGCCTCTTTCTTCTGACACTAATTCTGCAAGGATGGCATCCTTTACTAATTCCTTCTTGTTCTCATCAATCGAATAGACATGCAACTCTTCCCTACCTTTTATAAGATAATTGGCTGATAAATAGTTGGTTGTTAATATATTTATTTTTCCATTTCCCACGTAAACGTCATTCACATTAATCCAATCATAGCTTGCTTTAACTGGTATATCGATTTTAAAGGAAGAACTGTCATTTGTATTTTTATCAAGTATATCAATTTGAAGCGTTACGACATTGCTAGCTTCTTTTCGACCATCATCTAAAAACGTTGTGTAAATCAAACGTGATTTGTCTTCAAAATATTTTCTTGGATCAAATTCTTTCCCACGCATAAAATTACGGTGTTCCTCAATGTATTTTCGAAGATTCATAGGTTCATTCGGTGCCATCAAATCTCTAAAAAAAGACTGATTATTGGGATTCGTGGAACCATCCTTTGATATGTACAACATATGATAAAGATCATTACTCTGATAACTTGTTTGAAGAATAAGATTTTCGATTTCTTCCTTATTTCCGCTGATCGTTTCAATTTTATAGGATCTATCATTTTTAGAAGCCATTGCTGTTTTTTGGATATAGTAAGAACTGATAAACACCACGATGAAGAAACTAATACTGATTGTTTTCCAATATTTTTTCATTGTTATACCTCCTCTAGATCCTGATTTTATATTTTAATAAATGATTCGCAATCCAAATGGCACTGCCTAAAACGATCATGCTCGTTACCAGTACCATTAAGAAAATTTCAAGTGGGTAAAAGTAATTTGTATAAACATTAACTAATAGGATTGGAGCAAAAAATACCCCCAGTGACAGTAAACCATAAAAAATAGCGTAAAAAACTCCTTTTAAACCATAACTTCGCTCAATTAAAATCGCGGTAAATATTACTGCCACGAAAAGTAACCCAAGTGCATATACCAGGATAAACTCTGTAAAGCTAGTCGGATACAGCCACCTCCACATATTTAAAGTAGAACTAGCATAAATTGAGAAATTTGATTGGAGGTCTATTGGTATAATCTTATTCACTATTTGTTTTTCCATCAAAATTAGCAAGWTTTRCAAAGMAAWCAAGCCAAGAACTAAAAGCATAATCGTCGTTAATTWCGCAAAATAAATGACGATTCTTTCAGTTGGTAACATGAATAATCTGTAAATAAATGTATTTTTACCAAACCAATCTCGATACCAAATAAAGAAAACATAAATCATCAACATGGCGATACAAAAAAAGATTGGCAGCAGAAACCATTCTGAATCAGTGAATCGATCGAAAGAAAAAGTCCCGTATTGCTCCACATACTGGTTCATGGATAACTGGTTTTCTGCCATCAACTGTTTAGCATTTTTCATATAGGTTTGTGAGATAATTCCCGCTCCTATAAGCTGGCTGAGCATRGTCAAGCCTATTAAAATCAAATACAATTTAAAAAATCGATTTACTTCAAAATTAACAAGTTTTAAATAGTTTTTCAT